>CAVSKL010000004.1:0-610325 GCA_963728475.1 Candidatus Eiseniibacteriota bacterium | reverse complement strand
ATGTCAAGCGCTGCGGCATGGTCCTTCCACCACGATTCACTGACGGTCGCGCTGTCCCAGCCAGCCGGCGCGAGACATGCAACCCAGACGTCCCCCGAGTCCGGATGTTCCTCCGAAGCGTAGCGCACGGTAGCGGCCCGACTGTTGTGGAAAAAGGAGTTGGCGTAGTCTCTGGGTGAAAACCAAAACCGCCCCGAGTGGGCTATCCCAAAGGACTACGCCAACATGAAGGAATCTATCACAGCCCTGCCTGCGCAGGCATCCGCCTTGGATCGACTCCGTGAATGCTTGACCGGAAAGGTCCGCGAGGCCATTGAGGAGCTGCTCCAGGCCGAGCTGGACGAAGTGCTCGGCGCCCTGAAGCACGAACGCACGGGAGAACGACGTGGCTACCGCAACGGCAGCTACGAGCGTCGGCTGGTGGTGGAGACGGGTCCGACGACGCTGACCGTTCCTCGGGCGCGGATCGAGGTGGGGTCCGGCAAGACCCGGGAGCACGCCAGCGAGATCGTCCCGAAGTACGAGCGCCGCAGCGGGCGGGTGAACGAGGCGATTGTGGCGTGCTACCTGGCCGGAGCCAACACCCGCCGTGTCCGCAAGGCCCTGGAGCCCTTGCTGGGCAGCTCTCAGCTCTCCAAGAGCGCGATTTCCCGGGTGGTGGGCCGGCTCAAGGCTCGCTTTGAGGCGTGGATGGAGCGGGATCTCTCGCAGGAGGGGTCCCTGGTGCTGTATCTCGATGGTATCCACCTTCCGGTGCGGCTGGCGCGCCGGGTGATCCGGGTGCCAGTGCAGGCGGTGGTTGGGGTACGGGAGAGCGGCGAGAAGCTCCTGCTCTCGCTTTGGGTTGCGCCGAGTGAGTCGACGGCATCCTGGAAGGGGGTGGTGGAGGATCTGGCCGAGCGCGGGCTCAAGGCAACGCAACTGGTGGTCGTGGACGGCAACAAGGGTCTGCTGCGGTCGATCCGGGAGACGTGGCCGAAGGCGGACATCCAGCGGTGTGCGAAGCACAAGCTGGAGAACCTGCTCGCGAAGGCTCCTAGGCACTGCCACGAGGAGCTCAAGCGGGACTACCGGGGCATTGTCTACGCGGAGGATCTCACCGCCGCCCAGAAGGCCTACGACGGGTTCTGCGCCAAGTGGTCCAAGCTGTGCCCGGAGGTCGTGAAGAGCCTGCAGGAGGCCGGGAACGAGCTCCTGACCTTCTATCGGTACCCGAAGTCGCAGTGGAAGAGCCTGCGGACGACGAACCAGATCGAGCGGCTGAACGGGGAGTTCCGCCGGCGGACGAAGACCCAGGCATCGTTCAGCACCGAGAGCCCGGCCCTGGTCGTGCTCTGGGCCCTGGTCGCGTTCGGCCACATCAAACTTCGCAAGATCGTCGGGTGGCAGGACATGCCTGAGATCACATCGATGTTGAACGAAGCGGCGTAGATCGACTACGCTGCCAATCCGAGCCCGGAGGCTACATCAACCATTTTCTACAAGACACGGGGCACGACCTGTACCGATGGCTAAACGCGGGGACGAGAAGGCTATCATCCGAACTCAGGGGGTTCAGCTTGCCCTCCTGGTGACCGGAAAACCGTTTCAGGGTCACCTGGACTATGTCGCTTTGCACCAGTCCAGGCACTTCGTCCAGGTGCTCAAGATGAACAAGCAGGGAGTCGACTCCCTGCCCCTGGAATCGTCCGAGAAGCACACGTGAACCGCCCCAGCTTTTCCGGAGCCCAGGCTATTTGACTCCGGCCACCGCGGCTGGAGTCTCTTGGGTTCAGTAGTATGCCTCTACCGAACGAACCAGGCCAACAAGCCGTTCCCGGTACTTCGCAGGGTACGTCGGTCTGGACATGGACTCCTCCCGGCACGATTATAGTGCCAAGGTGCCCACAAAATCGGGGCAACTTCAGATCCGGGAGCCCCTGAACCCGCAGACCAAGCTGCACCGAGGGAGTGCTTCCGCACATTCCAAATCGGTTCGACGCCCGCGAGAACCGGCGGGCCGGTCCGCCGCGGTCTACCGCGTCCACGCCGCCCGGCCGCGGAACCGTGCAACCGCGGGCAAGAGCCGCTCCAGCATACCGCGGTAGTACCAGCCGGCGGCGCGAATGTAGCCGGGGCTGGGGAAGAGGATCTCGTCGTTGCGGAAGCGGAACCCGCCCGATTGTCCCTCTCCCTTGGGGTTGTATCCGGTGGCGATGCCCATCGGCTCGCCGTTCCGGCGGAAGAAGATGAAGCCGGCCACCGCGGTGTCGTCAAGCTTGGAGCCGAGAATCGCGTCCAGCCACCCGTCCACGTCCAGCAGAAGATAGCCCGCGCGGATCCCGAAAAGCCGGACGTCCTGGTAGAGCGCGAGCTGCGGCCGCTCCCCGCGTTCGTCGGAGGGAACCTCGAGTCGCGCCGGTCCCAGGTCCCACTCGTCCAGCACCACCACCTGCGACATCCGGAACCGGCCCGGATGGTAGCCCAGGATGTCGTAGGGAGCGGGCAGGTTCGCCGGCTGCTTCAGCGTGAGGACGATCCGCGAGGTCGGCTGCCCCTCCAGTTTGATCCGCTTCACGCCGATCATGAGGTCGAGCGGCAGCTTGGTCGGCCGCCTCAGGCGGGCGCACTCGGAGCGGAGCCTCGCCGCGGGAATGTCGCCGTAGAGGTTCGCCTCCACCACCCCGAGCAGGATCGCGAACACCGGGTCGCGGACGCCGGGAGCGACAGGAAGAGAAGGCGGAAGCGGCGCGATCACCTCCCCGGGAACGCCGGGAAGGGGCGCCCGAGGCACCGCCACCGGCGTAGCCGCCACTGGCGTAGCCACCCCCGGCGTAGCCGCCGCCGGCAAAGCCGCCCCCGCCAGAACCGAGGGTACCGGCCCCGCGGCGACCCCGCTCGCGGCTCGGGCCCGCGTCATGGGCGCGGCGGCCAGAAGACCTGCGGCCGCCGCCACCATCAGCATGCGGACGCCCATCAGCTCCCCAGCGCCTCCACCACCAGCCGCTTCTGCTCACGGTTGTGGACGTCGTGGTAGCCGGTAGCGGTGCTCGCGCTCTCGGGACGGCCGGCGTAGCGGGCGTTCCGCTCCTGCCCCTTCAGGCGCCGCAGCCGGTCGTCCACGTAGTGCCAGGCCCCCATGTTCCGCGGCTCCTCCTGAGCCCACACCACCTCCGCGCCCGCGAACACCGAGAGCGCCTGCCGGATCTCCGCCTCGGGGAAGGGGTAGAGCTCCTCGATCCGGTAGATCGCCGCGTCCACCCGCTCTCCCTTCTCCCGCGCCTCCTGGAGATCGTAGAAGACCTTCCCTGAGCAGAGGACCAGACGCTTCACCTTCGCGGGATCGGGCTCGGCAGGATCGTCCAGGACCGGCCGGAACCGGCCCGAGGCCAGCTCCGCTACCGTGGACCGGGCCCTGGGGTGGCGAAGCAGGCTCTTGGGGGTCATCACCACCAGCGGCCTCCGGATCCCCTCGCACATCTGCCTCCGCAGCAGGTGGAAATACTGGGCGGGCGTGGTTGGATAGGCCACCTGCATGTTGTCCTCCGCCGCGAGCTGCAGGAACCGCTCGAGCCGCGCGCTGGAGTGATCGGGACCTTGCCCCTCGTACCCGTGGGGAAGGAGCATCACCACCCCACTCGGCTGCCCCCATTTGGCCTTGGATCCCGCGATGAACTGGTCCACCACCACCTGCGCCTCGTTCACGAAGTCCCCGAACTGCGCCTCCCACAGGACCAGCGCGGTCGGATCGCCCAGGCTGTATCCGTACTCGAACCCCAGCACCGCTTCTTCCGAGAGGGGGCTGTCGACGGCGGTGAACGGCGCCTGGTCGGGCGCCAGATGCTGGAGCCCCATGAAACTGGACTCGGTGTCGTCGTCGTGGAGCAGCAGGTGGCGCTGGCTGAACGTGCCGCGCACGCTGTCCTGGCCCGAGAGCCGGACCGGCGTCCCTTCCATGACCAGGGCGCCGAAGGCCAGGGTTTCGGCGAACGCCCAGTCGATCCCCTCCCCCGTCTCCATGATCTTCCGGCGGGCGTCCATCGCCTTGGCCAGCTTGGGATGGATGTCCACGTCGTCGGGAGACGAGGTCACGATCCGGGTGACGTGGGCCAGTGTCTCCTCCGCGGCTAGGGTGGGCCTGGGCACCGGCGCCGCCCCCGGCCGGGGCTGGGGCACCTCGATCGGCGCCGGTTTCATCGCTGTCCCCCCCTTTTGGCGTCCTCGAAGGAGAGAACCAGACAGCGGTCGGCTCCATCGTGGAAGGCATGGAGCTCTTCCCCGGTCGCCGCCTCCTCCAGCCGGAGCTTCTCCCCATAGAGGGTGGCCACCGATGGATGCTTGTCGATCCTGGCGTAGAGCTGGGGCTGGGTGTAGCTCGGTTCGTCCCCTTCGTTGTGACCGTGGCGGCGGTAGCACACCATGTCGATCACCACGTCCTTTTGGAAGACCTGCCGGAATTCGAAGGCCCACCGCACCACCCGCACCGCGGCCTCGGGGTCGTCACCGTTGACGTGAAAGATGGGCGCCTGCCCCATCTTCGCCACGTCGGTGGGGTAGGGGGAGCTGCGCGCCGATTCCACCGGGGTGGTGAACCCGATCTGGTTGTTGACGATGATGTGCACCGTGCCCCCGGTGCGATAGCCCTTGAGCTGGGACAGGTTCAGGGTCTCGGCCACCATCCCCTGCCCGGCAAAGGCGGCGTCGCCGTGGATGAGGACCGGGAGCACGCGCTTGCGCCCCTCCTCCGCCCCCATCCGCTCCTGCTTGGCCCGGGCGATCCCCTCCACCACCGGGTTCACCGCCTCCAGGTGGCTGGGATTGGGGGCCAGCGAGATCCGCACGTCCCGCCCCTCGCGCGTGCGATGCACGCCGGTGGCGCCCAGGTGGTACTTCACGTCCCCGGAACCCTGAGTGAGATGGGGATCTCTATTTCCCTGGAATTCCGAGAAAATGTTGGCGTAATCGACCTTCACGATCTGGGTGAGCACGTTCAGCCGTCCCCGGTGGGCCATGCCCACCACCGCCTCCTCCACCCCGTCCCGCGCCGCTTCCTCGAGCAGGATGTCGAGGATGGGGATGAGGGTCTCCCCCCCTTCCAGGGAAAATCGCTTGTGGCCGATGAACTTGGCGTGCAGGAACCGCTCGAACGCCTCCGCGCTCACCAGCATGGCCAGGATGCGCTTCCGCAGCTCCGGGTCCAGATCCGCGCGCGCCCGCGCGGGCTCCACCTGCTCCTGGATCCAGACCTTCTGCTCCGGATCCTGGATGTTCATGTACTCCACCCCGATCTTCCCGCAGTACGCCGCCCGCATGGTTTCGAGAATGTCGCGGAGGGTGGTCTGCGGGCGCTCCCAGGCGCTGGTGCCGTCGGTCGAGGCCCCGGTGATGAAGGTCCGGTCCAGGTCCCACAGAGTCAGCCCGTAGGTCTCGGGATCGAGTTCCGGATGGTATTGCGGTTTTTGCCCCAGGGGATCGAGCTGCGCGATCAGGTGCCCGCGCACCCGGTAGGCGTTGATGAGCTGGAGGACCCGCGCCTGCCGGGTAATCTCCTCGTAGTTGCGGGTGTCGCCGAACCCGGCCGGGTTCACGTCGGGGGTCCACCGCACCGGGTGGTACGGCACCCCCATGTCCTCGTAGAGACGGTCGTAGAACTCATCCTCGCCGCGCAGCAGCCGCTCCACCTCGCCCAGGAATTCTCCCGACTCCGCCCCCTGGATGATCCGATGGTCGTAGGTGCACGACATGGTCATGCTCTTGGAGATCCCGAGCCGCGACAGGAGTTCGCGCGACATGGAGCCGGTGGCGGCGGAGTAGCCGATGGCGCCGACGGCGACGATGCAGCCCTGGCCGGGCATGAGCCGCGGCACCGAGGACGCGGTCCCCACCGTGCCGGGGTTGGTGAGGCTGACCGTGGTCCCCTGGAAATCCTCGGGGGTGAGCTTCCCGCCCCGGGCGTCCTCGATCACGCGGTTGTAGGCGAGCAGGAACCGGCGGAAATCCAGGTCCTGGACGTTCTTGAGGTTCGGCACCAGGAGGGTGCGCGTGCCGTCCTTCTTCTCCAGGTCCACCGCGATCCCCAGGTGGATTCCCGGCCGCCGCACCCGGCAGGGCTCGCCGTTCTCCCAGACGAAGGCGTCGTTGAGGGTCGGGAACCGGGCGAGCGCCCGGATCACCGCCCACGCGATGACGTGGGTGAAGCTGATCTTCCCCCCGGAGGCGAGGTCCAGGTGGTGGTTCAGGAATCGCCGGTTCTCCTCCAGCACCTTGACCGGGATGTTCCGGTAGCTGGTGGCGGTGGGGATCTCGCGGCTCTGCTCCATGTTGCGCACGATCACCGCGGGCCCGCCGCGGAGCGGGATCCGCTCCGAGGCCTCGGAAGGCGGCGCGACCACCCCGGGGCCCTCCGGTCCGCGCCCTTCCGAATCGCGCTCTCCGGTGCCCTCCGGTCCGCGTTCTCCGTCGGCCGGAGCGGACGCGGCCGGCGATCCGTTCCGCCCGTCGTGGGGGTTGGACCGGGGGAGCCGGTGGGGCGGAATGTCGCCTGCCTCCAGGCCCCGGAAGTACCCGCGCCACTCCGCGTTCACCGTTTCCGGACTCTGCCGGTAGAGGTCGTACACATCCAGCACGTACCCGGCGTTCATGCCGAGGGCGGCGAGGAGCCGGTCCGCGACCGGAGGCGTCTTGTCTTGATCGCTCATGATTTCCAATTTCCTCGGTGGGCGGGTCCGGCCCACTCCTTCATGATGCAATACTCCGGCGGATTCCCGGGGACCAAAAAAAGAACGGCCGGACGGCGTCGATGCGCCCTCCGGCCTCGATCTTGGTAGCCCGTAGGGGAGTCGAACCCCTGTCTGATGGCTGAGAACCATCTGTCCTAACCACTAGACGAACGGGCCACTCAATCTGTACGGCCCGCGCCGGGCGCGGGGCCAAGGACCTGGGGGGACGCCGGTTGTGGCCCCCCCCAACCCGAGGTCTTGGCTGGGGGACAGGGATTCGAACCCCGATTCTACGGTCCAGAGCCGCATGTCCTACCGTTGGACGATCCCCCAATCGGCTGCCGCCGCCCCCGGGGGGGCTTGAGCGCCGGAATACGGTAGCAAAGCGCCTCCCGGGTATCAACCCGATTTCTGGGCCGCGCCGGCGCCCACCGCCCCGAAACCCGCCCCGGAACCGGCCCCGGAACCGGTCTCGAAACGCGCCCCGAAACCGGTCCCGGAATCCCCCCCCGAATCCGCCCCGTCTATCCGGCCATCGCCTTCTCGATCTTGGCCCAGGGGTCGCGGAGGGTGACGGTGCGGTTGAAGACCGGCAGGTCCGGCCGCGAGTCGTGGGCATCCAGGCAGAAGTACCCCAGACGCTCGAACTGCACCCGGTCCCCCGGGGAAAGCGCGGCCAGGGACGGCTCCAGCCGGCACCCGGTCAGGATCTCCAGGGACGCGGGGTTCAGGAACTCCTTGAAGTCCTTCCCCTTGTCCGAGACCGGCTCGGGCACGGTGAAGAGCCGGTCGTAGAGCCGCACCTCGGCCTCGACCGCGTGGGCGGCCGACACCCAGTGGATGGTGGCCTTCACCTTGCGCCCGTCCGGCGCGTTCCCGCTCCGGGTCTCGGGATCGTAGGTGGCCTGCACCTCGACCACGTTCCCCTCCTCGTCTTTCACCACCCCGGTGCAGGTGACCAGGTAGCCGTAGCGGAGCCGCACCTCGCGCCCCGGCGAGAGCCGGTAGTACTTGGGGGGAGGCGCTTCCCGGAAGTCGTCGTCCTCGATGTAGAGTTCGCGCGAGAACGGGATCTCGCGGGTGCCGGCGCCGGGATCCTCGGGGTTGTTGACCGCCTCCAGCCACTCCACCTGCCCCTCGGGGTAGTTGGTGAGGACCAGCTTCACCGGCTTCAGAACCGCCATCGCCCGGGGCGAGGTGCGATTCAGGTCCTCGCGCACCGCGTGCTCCAGAAGGGCCAGGTCCACCCGGCTCTCCCGCTTGGACACCCCCACCGTCTCCACCAGCTTGCGGACCGCCCCCGCGGTGAACCCCCGCCGGCGCATGCCGCGCAGCGTGGGCATGCGGGGATCGTCCCAGCCGCTCACGTGCTTCTCCCGCACGAGCTGCAGCAGCCGGCGCTTGGAGAGCACGGTGTAGGTGAAGGCCAGGGGCGCGAACTCGATCTGCCGCGGGGTGTGCTCCACCCCGCTCTCCCGCACCACCCAGTCGTAGAGCGGGCGGTGATGCTCGTACTCCAGCGTGCAGAGGGAATGGGTGATCCCCTCGAACGCGTCGGAAAGGGGGTGCGCGTAGTCGTACATGGGATAGATCGGCCAGGCGTCGCCGGTCCGGTGGTGCTCTGTCTTCAGGATGCGGTACAGCACCGGGTCGCGCAGGTTCAGGTTGGGCGAGGCCATGTCGATCCGCGCCCGGAGGGTGCGCGAGCCGTTCTCGAACTCCCCCGACCTCATCCGCCGGAAGAGATCCAGGCTCTCCTCCGCCGCCCGGTTCCGGAAGGGGCTCTCCCGGCCCGGTTCGGTGAGGGTGCCGCGGTACTCGCGGATCTCGTCCGCGCTCAGGTCGTCCACGTAGGCGTTGCCGTCTTGGATGAGCTTCTCGGCGATGTCGTAGAGCCGCTGGTAGTAGTCCGAGGCGAAGTAGAGCCGTTCCCCCCACTCGAACCCCAGCCAGCGGATGTCCTCCATGATGGCGCGGACGTACTCGTCCTCCTCCTTCATGGGGTTGGTGTCGTCGAAGCGAAGGTTGCAGAGCCCGTGGAAGTCCGCCGCCACCCCGAAGTCCAGGCAGATCGCCTTGGCGTGGCCGATGTGGAGATAGCCGTTGGGCTCGGGTGGGAACCGGGTGTGGACGCGCCCCCCGTGCTTGCCCTCCGCCACCTCCCGGGCCACGATGGCCCGGATGAAGTCCGGAGCCCCCTTCCCCTCCCCTCCGCTCTCGCGTTCATGCTCGTCCATGGATTCCCTTCCTCGCGATCAGTCCGACCCGCCGAAACGGGCGGCGTAGTCCTTTTCCAGCCGCTTCATCTCCTTGCCCGAGATCCCGCCCAGGGCCTCGATCGCGCGCCGGAGCCGCATCCGCGAGAGGTCCGGTCCCAGGACCTCCATCGAGTCGAAGAGCGGGGTCCATACCCGCGACCCGCTCATGGCCACGTAGAACGGAGCCAGCAGGTCGCGAAGCTTGATCCCGAAGGCCTCGGAGAGTTCGCGGAAGAGTTCCTCCACCCCGGCCGCGGTGAACCCGCGGAGCCCGTCCAGCCGCCAGGCCGCCATCTGGAGCAGGGCGCGCGTTTCCTCCGCAGTCTTCCCCTTGAAGGTCAGTTCCGCCGGGTCGAGCGGCACTTCGTCCGAGAAGAACGGCGCGGTGAGCCGGCCCCAGTCGCCCAGGGTCTCCAGCCGGGGCTGGACCAGGGGCACGATCCGTCCCACGTACTCCGGATTCAACGCCCAGCGCTCCAGCGCCTCGCGAAGCGCCTCCGGCGTGTAGTTCTCCCTCAGGTAGCGCCCGTTCAACCACCGGAGCTTGGCCGGGTCGAACACCGGCCCCCCCAGCGAGATCTTCTCCAGCGCCAGATTCGCCGCCATGTCCCGGAGCGAAAACTTCTCCTCGCCGTTCGGCATCACCCAGCCCATGAGCCCGAGGAAGTTCAAGAGCGCTTCCGGAAGCACCCCCGCCCGGCGGTAGTAGTTGATCGAGGTCGGGTTCTTCCGCTTCGAGAGCTTGGTGCGGGTGGCGTCGTTGTTGCGCAGGAGCGGCAGGTGGCAGAAGACCGGCGGCTCCCATCCGAAATACGCGTAGAGCTGGAGGTGCTTGGGGACCGAGTTGATCCACTCCTCCCCCCGGATGACGTGGCTGATCTCCATGAGGTGGTCGTCGACCACGTTGGCCAGGTGGTAGGTGGGGAATCCGTCGGACTTCAGGATCACCTGGTCGTCCACCGAGGCCCAATCCTTGCGGATCTCTCCGCGCAGGAGGTCGCGCATCACGCAGGAGCCCTCGGTGGGGACCTTCATCCGCACCACGCTTTCCTCGCCCGCCTCCACCCGGCGCGCCGCCTCCGCCGGGTCCAGCGACCGGCACCGGCGGTCGTAGCCCGTCTCGGCCCCCTGCCGGCGACGGAGATCCTCCAGCCGCTCCCGGGTGCAGAAGCAGCGGTAGGCGTGTCCCCCGGCCAGGAGCCGCTCCACGTGCTCGCGATAGATCCCGGTGCGCTCGCTCTGGCGGTAGGGCGCGTGGGGGCCGCCCACGTCGGGCCCCTCGTCCCAGGCCAGCCCCAGCCAGCGGAGCGACTCCAGAATGGCCCGCTCGGACTCCGGGGTGGAACGGGCGCGGTCGGTGTCCTCGATCCGGAGCACGAACGCGCCCCCCCGGCCCCTGGCGAAGGCGAGGTTGAAGAGGGCCTGGTAGGCGGTGCCCACGTGCGGATCCCCGGTGGGAGAGGGAGCGACCCGGACGCGGACCGGCTTCTCGGTCATGATGGTTGGGCGGGCCTCCAGGGACGCGCGCGGGGGGTTCCGGCGGTCCGGTAAAGCGAGGGAGTGTACCACGGGCTCCCGGAGGGGTCATGGCGGCCGCCTAAGGCCCCCTCCCCCGGGGGTTCAACGCGGTCGAGGAAAGAACGGAAGCGGTAGCTCGCCCACGCTCCGGAGCCCCGGCGGGGCCCCGTCCAGCCGCGACACCAGGTTCACGATCTCCCCCACCGTGCCGGAATCGCCGGGCACGCCGCCCACCACCACCGCCTCGAGCGGGGGCTCGCCGCGGAGCCGCACCCGATCCTCGGCCGGCGACGCCCCCACCGCCATGACCAGCCGGAGGGTGACCCGCGGCTTCCTTCCCTCGTAGAGCCGGAGCGTCTCCGTCAGCCCCGCCGTCCTTCCCCGGGCGACCGGGACCGGCCCATCCAGGTCGCGCGGGGCCACCACCACCTCCTGCGAGCGCACCGCCCGGTCCACCGGCCAGCCGAAACGGCCGGCAAGGAAGAGCGCGGAGTTGAGGAGGCCGACGTGGCCCGCGACCCCGTTCCGGATGAGGTCGCGCACCGTGCCCGGGTCCTCGCCCACGCACACCTTGCGCTGGAGCTGAAGCCGGCGCCGGGACACGTCCAGAACCCGGCTCGCCTCCACCGCGTCCACCCGCGACATGGCGGTGGCCAGCATGAGCGGCCACGCGTCCATGGCGAAGCCGGGATTCACCCCCCCCGCGGTCACCACCCGGCCGCACTTGCGGGCCCAGGCGTCCAGACGGGCGGCCTCGCGCCGGTCGGCGGGGGAGGGGAAGAAGAGCGACTCGCAGGTGCTCACCACGTGGAGGCCGCGGGAGAGGAGCGCCTCGATGCCGGGCAAGACCTCATGGAGAGTGCTCCCGGTGGCGTGCACCGCGACCTCGGCGGCGGCCGGAAGGCCGTCCAGGTTGGGCAGCACCCGCAGCCGGCCCCCGACGCCGTTCCCCAAGAGTTCAGTGAGCGGCCGGCCGGCGAGGTCCGGCGCGGGGTCGACCGCCGCCGCCACGGTGCGGTCGTCGCGGGCGGCCAGCGCGCGCCCCACCGCGATCCCGATGGGCCCGAGGCCCACCAGCGCCACCCGCACCCGGCGTGGAGCGGGGGGCTTGCCGGAGAGAGGAAGGGTGAATCGGGTCATTTTCAAACCGTCGCGCGCAGGGCCTCCAGGAGCGCCAGGGCGCGGTCCACGAAGTCCACCGCCGCCGGATCGAGCCCGTTCCCGGGCGAGAGCACGTCGAGCTGGGCCTTGGCTTCCGCGTAATCCGCGGTGTCGAGCGCCGCCCGGGCCACGATCCAGCGCACGTCCGAGGCGGCGTAGCTTTCATCGTGGACGAACCGGTAGCTGGGGCTCAACCCCAAGAGCTGGAGGCCGGCGGCCTTGGCCTCGGATGGACGCGCGAGACCGGCCAGGTCCACCGTGCGCCCGCCCAGCGCATCCAACCGGTTGGGCCCCGACGCCAGTGCTCGGTCGAACCAGTCGAGAGATCCGGCCAGGTCGCCGCTCCGGAGGCCCGCCCACCCTTCCCCCACCACCGCGCTCACGTAGGTGGAGTCCAAAGCCAGGGCATCGTCGAACCGCGCGGCGGCGGTATCGAAGGCGCCGCGTTCGAAGGCGGCCCACCCTTCGTCGGTGAGCGAGGCCGGGGTGCCCTCCGGCGGCCGGGTGGGGCCTCCCCCGCCGCCGCAGCCGGCGAGGAGCGCGCCCAGGACGAGCGCGGCCGGGACGAGGCTGGCGGGGATCGCTCGGAAGCGCCGGGCCGGGTTCCTCATCGCGGGGCCTCCTCTCCGATCCGCACCAGCTTCCGCACCACCGGAGCGTCTCCCCCCTTCACCCGGAGGAAGTACACCCCGGGCGCGGTGAGACGGCCGGCGGCGTCGCGCGCGTCCCAGCTCACCCGGTGCTCGCCGGCGGGAAAGCTCCGGTCGGCGAGGACGCGCACCCGCGCTCCCCGCACGTCGAACACCTCCACCGTGACCCGCGCCTCGCGGCTCAGGGCGAAACTCACCGCGGTGGCCGCGCCGAAGGGATTGGGCGCCGCCCCCGACACCGTCATTCCGGCCGGCGGCTCCGGGCCCGCGGCCGCGCCGGGAACGAAACGGAACCAGCCCAGGCGGCCCACCGGCGCCTCGATCCGATTTCCGGAGACGGAGTAGGCGGGGAGCCGGCTCCATCCCGAGCCGCTCCGCGCATAGACCGCCGCGCCGTCCCAGCCGTCGGGGAGGGCGAAGGAGATCCGCGTTCCCGCCGGGACCGCCGTCCCCGGAGGGCCGGCCAGGATCCGCACCCCGCTTCCCGCCGGGATCGGCCCGCCGGAGGCGTTTCCGGTCACTCTCTCCACCACCAGGGGCGAGGGCCAGCTCGCGGTCTCCGGAACCCAGAGCCGCAGGCCCGAGGCCCCCGCCGGCTGCCATCCCGGCCCCGCGGGAGCGCCCAGGACGTCGACATCGCTCTGGAAGGAGCCGGCCGCGCCCGCCGCCGAGGTGCCGGCGATCCGGACGGTGAAGGTCCCCGGGGTCGCCGCGAACGGCGCCCGGTAGAAGGACCGGGTGCTGTCCACCGTGGCCACCGGAAGCGCGGAACCGTTGAGGGTCACGGTGGGGGGGAGCGCAGCTTCTTGCTCGCCACCACGTAGACCGCCGCCTCCTGGGGCGCGAGCGGGGTCTGGAGCACCGCCGCCGCGAAGTCCAGGCCGCCGCCCACCGTGACCGGCACGGTGAGGTTCCCGGTCCGCATCGGGTCGTGGTGGAAGGTGGGCCAGCCCGGGTTGGAGGTGGGACGGCCCAGGGTGCGGTAGAGGTAGATGGCCTTGTCGAAGCCGCTCACCGCCATCTCGTTCACCCCGTCCCCGTCCACGTCCGCCACCAGCACCGAGCCGTCCATGGGTCCGTCGATCTTGACCGGGAACCCGAGAACCGGGGTGGCGTCGCGGTTCAGCCCGGCGATCCAGCCGTCCTTGTTGCCGATCGCGATCTCCAGGTCGTCGTCGTCGTCCAGGTTTGCCAGCACCGGGGATCCGGCGAAAATCGCGGTCTTGCCCAGCGAGTTGGTGAAGGTGTAGGGGAAGCCGGGGAACAGGGTTCCGTCGGCATGCCAGAGATAGATCCGCCCGATCGAGGTTCCCACCGCGATGTCCAGGGATCCGTCGTTGTCCACGTCCGCCACCGCGGGGGAGGAATCCAGGTCCTGGTTGAGGAACTGCACCGGCCGGGGCCAGCCCGGAAGCGAGGAACCGTCGGGCTCGCGCACCTCGAGCGAATCGGACCCGGTGGCCACGACGACCTCCAGCTTGCCGTCCCCGCTCAGGTCGGCCAGCGCCGGGGAGGAGGTCACCTGCTGGAAGAACGTCACCGGCCAGCCCGGCCGCATGCCTCCGTCGGGCTCCAGCACGTAGACCTTGCCGTAGTGAGGTGGGTTGCCGGCCTGGCCGCGGACCGGCACCACCACCTCCGGGATCCCGTCCCCGTCCAGGTCCCCCACCGCGGGGGTCCCGTAGGAATAGGGATAGCCGGTGTGGAAGAAGACCCCCTTGGTGGCGGGGTCGTGGTCGCCGTCCACCACTTCCTGCCCGAAGCGGTCATAGGCGTAGACCGAGGTCCCCGCGTTCACCACGATCTCGAGGGTGCCGTCCCCGTCCAGGTCGGCCAGGATCGGCGAGCCCAGCGCGAGCACGCTGGGGCGGTCGGTGGATCGCGGCCAGCCGGGAAGCAACCGCCCGTTCCGGTCCCAGACGTAGATCTGCCCCTCCTGGAAGCTGATCGCCACTACCTCCAGCCGGCCGTCGCCGAACAGGTCCCCCACCGCGGGCGTGGCCCAGAATCCCGAGTTGGTGGCGACCGAGGTCCAGGGGCCGAGAGTCCGGGCGTCGCTGTCGCCGTCGCGGAGCTCGGTGCCGTCGGCGTGGAACGCGTAGATCTGCTCGCGGGCGGTGATGAGATCGGTCACCCCATCGCCGTCGAGGTCGGCGGCCACCACCGAGGACTGCGACCCCTGCCCGGACTGGAGCGGAAAGCCCGCCAATATCGGGATCGCCGGGGTTCCCCGCACCGGCGCGCCCGGAGGCGACAGGTTCCCGCTCGAGTCCTGGGCGGCCACCCGGTAGTAGAGCGGATCGAAGCCCTGGAGCGGCGAGTCCACGTAGAAGTCGTAGCGCGAGGTGAGATAGCCGCTCACCCGGGTGAAGGGGCCGGCGGCGGCGCTGCTCCGGTAGACCACGTAGCGGGCCACGTCCGAGGCCGCCGCGTCCGTCCAGGTCAGGGTGACGCGGGCGGCCGCCCCCACCGTCTGCACCGCGGTGGGAGCGGGGGGCGGAACGAGGTCGAGCACGGCGTCGAGCCGGTCCCGGAAGCCGTCGTTCAACCGGAAACGCACGGTGGGCCGGGTGGTCCCGGATCCCAACCGGAGGGTGAAGGGCTGAAATCCGCTCCCGGGCCCCACCGAGTCCGCGGGCACGGCGCCGTAGCCGGCGGCGGCGCGGGTGAGGGAGGCGCCGGCCGCGGAGACCAGCTCCAGGGTCCCGGTGAGCGGCAACGAGGCGCCGGCGCCTCGGTTGATCACGCTGGGAGTGACGGTGATCTCCTCCCCCGGCTCCGGAATGCCGTTCCCGTTTCCGCTCGCCTCGGCGAGGGTCAGGCCGTAGATCGCGAGCCGCGGCGCCCCCACCGGGACCGGGGCGCTGAGCGGCCACGTCGTCCCCCCCGCGGTGAGCTGGAGCGGCACCGCCACCTCCGCGGCGGCGGGGGCACCGGGATCGGCGGCCGCCTGGAAGGTGAAGGCCGCCCGGCCCCCGGCGGGGACGGCGACCGGCCCCGCCACCACCGGGGTCAGGGTGAGGGTCGTCCCCGCGCCGCCGGCGGAGAGAACGGCGCCGGAGATCGCGGTCCCGCCGTGATTGCCCACGGTGAAGGTGATCACCGCGCTCTCCCCCGCCTCCAGGAGCCCGTTCCCGTTCCCCCCCGGAGCGGGATCGCTCACCGCCACCTCGTCGATCTTGGGAGCGGCGGCGGCGGCCGCGGCCACCGGGACCTCGGCCAGGTACGGCAGGTGCTCCCCGCCGGTCACGGTGAGGGCGAGGGAGCCGGTCGTGCCCGGGTCCACGGTCAGGGTCGCCGACCCCGACGCGCCGGTGAGGCCGCTGGCGAAGCAGTCGCCCTCGCGGTACCAGGTGACCCGGGCGCTGTCCACCGGCGTCCCGTTGGCCCGGACCTGGACGGTGACCGGGGCCGGACCCACCGACAACGATCCCGGCCGGGTCACGGTGAGCGCGGTGGGAGCGGCCCGCCAGATCTTGAGTTCGGGATCCCCCAGGTAGATGAGGTCGAACTGGGTCCAGCGGTGGGTCTGGTCCCAGGCGGAAACCGGCACGAACGGGACCTTGGCCAGGGCCGCCGCTTTCCCCAGCCGGTCCATGCCGGGGCCGTCGGCGGTGGTGGGCCGGAAGAGGAGGCGATAGAACTCCGCGTCGTAGAAGTGGCTGGTGCCGGGGAAGTCGAGACGCGTCGACCCCACCACCGCCACGCTCCCCCCCTTGGAATTGTTCAAGACGTGCTCGGCGATGCAGTCGAAGTCCACCGCCGCCGAGGTGCAATTGATGGCGTAGAGCACCGAGGTGCGGTTCCCGTTGGTGAACTGGTCCACGTCCGAGATCTGGAGCGACTGGTCGTCCACCCCCACCCGCATGTTGTCGATGTAGCCGTGGCCCACGTGGTGGATCACCCCGTAGCCGCGGTCGATCTCCCGGATCACCGCGGAGATGCTCTCCGGCGCCGCCCCCGCGTAGGCGGTGGAATTCTCGTAGAGGCGCACCGTCCGGAACGCGGAGGGAAGGAAGCCGGCGGTCTCCTCGGCCAGGATCGCGCCGTCGTAGTCGACCCGGACCCCCGGCTGCCAAACCGGCGGGAAGAGCACCTCGGCCAGGAGCAGCGCCGAGGCGGGATAGTTCGCGTCCACCGGCGGCGCCGTCTCGTAGGTGATGGTCTTGTCCACCGCCGAGCGCGCCTGCTCCACCGTGCTCACCGGGAGCCGGCCCACCCACAGGTCGGGCAACAGATCGGCCTGATCGTCGTTACCCGGATTGGTGGAGGAGATGCCCTCTCCGAACAGGGTGTTTCCGTTCGCGTTCCAGTTGCCGTCCAGGCACTGGTAGTAGAGGTCGGTGGGGATCTGCTCGCTCCCGTAGTAGCTGGAGTACCCGTAGCGGACCGGCACCACCGGGGTGTCGCCGCCCAGGAGCACCCACTCCGTGCCCCAGTAGGTGACCGCGTCCCGGAGGAAGTCGCGGATCTGCTCCTGGAGATCCACCCCGTCGGGATAATTCTGCCGGACCCACTCCACCGTGCGCACCACCGCCGGGGTGCCGGAACGGGTCTTCCAGTCGGCGAGACGCTGGAACTCGGCGGCCAGCGCCTGGCCGGTGACGATGACGTAGGGAACGGGGCTTCCGTCCACCGACGGCCGGAACCGGGGGTCGAAGGCCCCGCCCGAGGCCTCGGACGGGGTGGACGCGGCCGCCGCGCTCCTCACCCCCCCCTCGCTCAGATCGATCACCCGGCCGAAAAGCCCCCGCGGCGGCGGAGCCGGGGCTCCCCGGAGCGGGCGCACCACCCCCACCCCGGGGTCGGGCTCGAAGGAGAGGTCCAGCGCCAGGTGGTCGACGAGGAGCCATCCCCCCCTCCCCCGGGACGGACCGGCGAGACCACGATGCCGTCCAGGCGCATGCCGCGGAGGTAGCCTCCCGCCGAGACCCGGACCAGCGGCCAGTCCGCGGGATCGGTGCTCATGACCGCGGTCTCTCCCGGGGAGCCGTAGCGCGCCAGCTCGCGGGGGAGCCGGAGCGGAACCGTGTCGGACGAGCGCACCGACGCCGCGACCAGGCGATATCCCGCCGGCGGCACCACGGTGACCGGAAGCACGGGAAGGTCGGGGGCGCCCGCCACCGCCGCCGGCGCCCCCGCGGCGAGGGCGAGGTGGAGCCCGCCGGCGCCTCCCGTCCAGGTGATCCCGGCCGGATCGACCCGGAGGTCGACGGTCCGGGACAAGGGGGCCGCCGAGGCCGCGCTCGCGCCCGTGAGGAAAGCGGCAAGGGCGATCAGGATCGATAGCCGGCGTCGATTGGACATGGCGTGAATCCGGTCCACGGAGCCGTCCGGCCGGCGGATCGCGCCGGCCGCGGTTCCCTCTCGAGTGATGGACTCCGGTCCCGGGGGAGGTGGACCGGCGGGCCCGGCACAGCCCGGCAGTGGCGCCGGTACGGCCGGGATCTTCCTCAAGGGCGGGCTAGCAACTTCGAACGGGGCGCGCGTCCTCCGGGGGTGGCGAGATTCCCGGCGCCCCGGGGGGGGCGCCGCCAAAATGGGAGCGTAACAGTCCGGGCGCGCGCGGACCAGTCCCGTCGCGCGACCGGACGCGGTCCCGGCTCCCCCGGCGTCGAAGCGCCGCGCGGATCAGGGGATGAGGACCAGCTTCCGGGTGAGCCGCTCCTTGCCCGCCTTCAGCCGGAAGAAGTAGACCCCCGCCGCCGCCCGGCGGCCGTCGGCGCCGGTCCCGTCCCAGGTCGCCTCGTGGGCGCCGGGTAGATAGCGGCCCCGGGCCAGGGTGCGCACCCGCCGCCCCGAGGCATCGAACAGGGTGAGATCCACGTCCTCCCCCGCCGTCGCGTTCTCGGGAATGCGGAAGGCCACCGTGGACCGCGAGGAAGCCGGGTTGGGGAAGACCGGGGTCAGCACCAGCTGGGTGGCGCCCACCCCGCCCGGAGGGGCGCCGGTGACCTCCCAGGCCGGCACCTCGATCGCGCCGCTCCGGCGGGAGTCGTGATGGAACATGGGCCAGGGCTGATTGGCGGGATCGAAGGCCCCCGGAGACCGCCAGGCGTAGAGGTTCTGGTCGAGGCTATGCACCACCACCTCGGTGGTGCCGTCGTCGTCGATGTCCCAGAGGAGCGGGCCGCCGTCGATCCCGTTGGCGGTCCCGATGGGGAACCCGTCCACCGGGGTGGCGTCGACGTTGTAGCCGTACACGTTGCCGTCGCTCCCTCCGAAGCAGACCTCCAGGCCGGGATCCCCATCCAGGTTTCCGATCGCGGGAGAGCTGGTGAGCGGCACCTTGGCCCCGGAGGCGTCGTGGATGACGAAACCCCAGCCGGGGAAGAGCTGCCCGTTCTGTCCGTGCCACATGTAGACGGTGCCGTTCCCGGCGCACAGAATCACGTCCAGGAACCCGTCCCCGTCCATGTCGGCGAGCGCGGGGGAGGCGTCGTAGTCCTGGTTCATGTTGGCCGCCTGCGGCCACCCGGGAGGCTGCACGCCGTTCATGTTCAGGGCCTGCACCTGGAGCGCCCCGGTTCCGACCACGATCTCCTTGAGACCGTCCCGGTCCAGGTCGCCGATGGCCGGGGATCCGGTCATGTCGCCGTTGGTGTTGTAGGGGAATCCCGGCAGCTCGTTGCCGTCCGCGTGGGCCACGTAGATCTTTCCGTCACGGGAGGCGACCACGATCTCGGGTTCGCCGTCCCCGTCCAGGTCCGAGACCGCCGGCGTGCTGTAGTTGGCGGAGGCGTTCATGACCAGGAACACCCCCTTCGTCGAGGGGTCGCGGTCCCCGTCCACCAGCTCCGTCCCATCGGAGTGGAAGGCCATGGTGTAGCGGCCGGCGTTGACGAAGATCTCCAGCTTGCCGTCGCCGTCCACGTCGGCCAGCGCCGCCGCCCCCCACACCGCCGGCGAGGAGCTGTTGTCGAGGTTGAGCGCCTGCGGCCAGCCCGGCTTCACCCCGCCGTGCGCGCTCCACACGTAGAGGAGTCCGCTGGAGAAGCCGGCGGCGACGATCTCGGGGACGCCGTCCCGGTCGATGTCCGCCACCGAGGGCGGCGCCCAGTAGGGGCCGACCCCGGTTCTGGAAAACACCCCGTAAGTGCGGCTGTCCTCATCCCCGTCCAGGAGCTCCTCGCCGTTCGCCTTGGCCACGTAGATCTCGTTGGATCCGGTGACCACCTCCGCCTTCTTGTCCCCGTCGATGTAGGCCAGGCATGGGGAGGAGGAAGTGCTCTGAGCCAGAGCCATGGGGAAACCCGGCTCGGGGGGAAGGCTGGTGGAGGCCTGGGCCACCCCCGAGAGCCCGCTCTCATTCCCCGAGGAATCGACCGCCGCGACCTTGTAGTAGTAGCGGGTGAGCTGGGCCAGGTCTTCGTCCCGGTAGTAGGAGACCTTTCCGGTGGGGACGGCGTTCACCCGGACGAACGGCCCGGCCGGGGCCGCCCCCCGGTAGACGTTGTAGCCGCTCAGATCGGCCCCGGTTACCGGGGTCCACCGAAGCTGGACGTCGGTGGCTCCCCCCTGGGCGGTGAGCCCGGTGGGCGCCCCCGGCGCCACCAGGTCGAGCACCCGGCTCAGCACCGTTCCCCGCTGGTCGGAGAGGGTGAACTGGAAAGTGTGGGCGAGGCTGGAGTCCGTGAACCGGAACCCGAAGCCGTCGCCGCCGGAGGTGGAGTCCGGCTCCACGTCGCCGTAGCCCGAGGCGCCGTCGGTCACCTGGACCGCGGGGTCGGAGCTGGTGAGCGCTCCGGTCAGCCCGATGGACGCCCCCAGGCCCAGATTCCGCACGTAGACCCGGAGGTGCTGGTCCTCGTTGGCCTCGATGGTCCCGTTGCCGTTCCCGTTCCCCACCGTGTCCCGCACCGCGGTCGCCGCGATCTTGAGTCCCGGCGCCCCCGAGTAGAGCACCAGCGGATCGTCCACCGCGTAGGCGCCGGCGGTGAGGTGAAGGGTAAACCCGAGCGCGCTCTCGTCGGGGAGAGAGCTGTCGAGGGCGATCCGGATCGGGTCGGCGCAGGGGACCGAGGCCCCGGGCGCCACCGGCCCGCAGGAGGCGGTGGAATCGAGCACGGTGACTCCCGCCGGAGCGCCGGTCACGGTGACGGTGACCCCGGTGACCGCGGTCGAGCCCTGGTTGGAGATCCGGGGATAGAGGTAGGCCGTCTCGCCCGCGGCCAGTTCCCCGTCGCCGTCGCCGCCGGCGGCGTCGTCCACCGCCAGGCTGTCCGCGAAGAGGTGCGGGCCGGCCGGCGCCGCCACCCCCAGCGAGTCCACCCGCGACCGGTGATCGTGGGCGCGAAGGCCCAGGCTGGCCGTCCCCGGGAGATCGGGCCGGAAGTCCACCGCCGCGATCCCGGAGACGTCGGTCAGCGCGGTCCCGTAGGAGTCGCCCGCCTTGTTCAGGCAGACGGTGGCCCCCGCCACCGGCCCCTGCGAATCGGTCACGGTCACGGTGTAGGAGGAGACCCCCAGCTCGAGCGGCGGGTTGAGCACGTAGTGGAGCGTGTCCACCGGACCGGTGTAGAGATCCAGGTCCGGGTCGCCCATGTAGTTCAGGCTGAACTGGGTCCAGCGATGCTCGCTGTCCTTGCCCGAGTTCGGGATGAACGGGAGCTTCTGCAGCGCCACCGCCTGGCCCATCCGCGTGACCCCGGCCTCGTAGACCTGGTGAAAGAACTCGTCCTGGTAGTCCCAACCGGTGGCGGGAAAGTCGAGCCGGCTGGAGCCCTCGGAGGCCACCACCCCCCCGTCGGGGTTGCGAAGGAGATGCTCCGCGATGCAGTCGAAGTCGAACGACGACGACGTGCAGTTGATGGCGTAGATCATGCCCGCGCGGACGCCGTTCACGAACTGGTCGGCGTCGGAGTTGTCGAGGGTGCCGCTGTCGATCCCCAGGGACATGGTGTTCCGGTAGCCGTGGCCCACGTGGAGGATGAGGTTGTAGCCCGAGTTGATTCGCGAGATCACCTGGGTCTTGTACTCGGGACTCGCTCCCGGATACGCGGTGTAGTTCTCGTACATCTTGTACTCGGAGACTCCGGCCATGTGGCTGATGCCGGTCTCGGCCACCCAGGCTCCGTCGAAGATCACGGTGTCCCCCGCGCTCCAGTTCTGGGGAAAGAAGACCTCGCCCAGGACCAGGTTGGTCTCGCCGAAGTTCGGGCCGAGCGGGGCCTGGGTCTCGTAATCCTTGACCTTGCGCACGAAGACCGAGGCCTCGGAGGGATTGCGAACCGGCGCCCGTCCCAGCCAGACGTCCGGATAGAGGTCGGCCCCGTCGCCGGGAATGGAGGAATTGAGGTAGCCCTCGCCGAAGAGATCGTTGCCGTTGGAGTTCCAGGTCCCGTCCAGGCACATGAAGTAGAGGTCGGTGGGGATGAACTCACCGCCGTGGAAATACGACTTGCCGTAGCGGAACGGCAGGACCTCGGTGTCGCCGCCCAGCAGCACGTACTCCACCCCCCAGTGCTGCACCGCCTCACGGATGAAGTTGCGCAGGTCCTCGGCGTGGTCCACCCCGCGCGGATAGTTGGCGTAGATCCACGACAGAGTCCGCACCACCGCCGGCGATCCCAACGCGGTCTTCCAGTCGGCCAGAACCTGGAAATCGGGGGCGAGTTCGTCGGTGGTGATGATGAGGTAGCGGACGGGCGAACCGTCGTCCGAGGGGAGGAACCGGGGCGAGAACGGCTCGGCGCCGTTCACCAGCGGCCGGAGGCGGGGGAAGTCCGGAGCGCCGCCGTTGACGGCCGCCTCGCGGGCGGCGGCCTCGAAGGGGTCGCGGGATTCCCAGGTTCCCGGGCGGGGGCGAAGCCGGCCGGGATCGGTGTCGGCCTCGTAGGTGAGTTCCAGTTCCACCTCTGCCGCCGCTTCCAGGACTCCGTTCCGCCAGCGGAGGGGATGGATCTCCACCGTGTCCAGCCGGCGGCCGCGGAGATAGCCCCCGCCGGCGAGTTCCGCCGCCTCGGCGGGAAACACGGCGCCGGTGGGAACGTCGGGGACCGGGCTCCCTTCCGGCTCGTACCGCGCGGGAACGCCGGGAGCGGACAGGGTCCGCACGTCCCCCAGCACCGCGTGAACCGCGGCCAGCCGCATGCCCTCCGGGGGACGCACCGTCACCCGGTCCACCGGGAGGGCGGGCCGCCCGGGGTCGGCGAGGGGGGTGAGGCCGGGCCACCTCGCATGAAAGCCTTCAGCGGTGGAGGTCAAGGTGATCCGGGAGGGATCGTACCGGCGGGAAAGTCGTGATGTCTCGAACCCTGCCCGCGGCGTCCGGGGCGTCGCGGCGAGTGCCATAGAGGCCACAAGGCCGATCACCATCACCCTGGGGGAAGGGCGCATATGGGCGGCTCCTAGCAGTTGTGCTGAGCGTGCAGGCGACCTGGATGCGTGAACGGAGGCCGAACCCGGGACCGGAGGCGGATGCCGGGGACCCGGTCCCCCCCGTCCGCCGGCACGGGCCGGGAAGCGAGGTCGGAGCGGCGGGGAATCCCGGCGGCCGATTCGAGTAGATTATTCTACCAGGATGGATTGCGCGCGTCAAAGCGTCTCCGGCGCTTTTGACCGGAAGCCGGCGCGGATGCTACGATTCTGGCCCGCAATTCCGGGGCGGATCGGGACGATCCCCCGGGCAGGAGAAACCACGACATGCAGACCAGCCGCGTCGCCATCGCCGGTGTCCTCGCATGGATCCTCGCCGGCGTGCCCGCCACCCCGGTCTGGGCCCGGTTCGCCGAACCCGACTCCACCTTTCTCCGGAGCCAGGAGGCGGCGATCGAGGCCATGGCCGCCGGGGGGATGCCCAAGGCCCAGAGTCCGGAAGGCGCGGTGGAGGTGATCCGGGGGCTCCTGGCCCGGCGCGACGCCGCGCTCCGGGAGCTGGGGAAGACGCTCCCCCTGACCCAGCTCGACGGAATCGAGACCCAGGATCGATACGACGGCGCGGTGGTGGACGCCGTGAACCGGATCGCGGCCGCCGCGGTGGCCGCCGACAGCACGCTCCCGCCGGAGCAGGAGGCGATCCTCTTCCAGAAACGGCTGGGACCGATGCCGGAGCTGGGGGACAAGCCGGTGGCGTTCATGGTGCTGGGCGCGGCCGGGGACGCGGTGGCGGGGGCGGACAGCGCCCGGGGCGATCCCGGGCTCTCCCCCGGCTCTGCGGACAAGCTGGCGCTCCGGCTCATCCTTCACGGAACCACCGTCTACCGCCGCTCGCACGACGATCTCATCATGGCGGCGAAGGCGGACGGTTTCCGGCAAACCTCGGTCATCCTGCGCATGCGCTGTCCCCAGGACGGCGGGAGCTACCGCGTGACCGATATGAAGAACAAAATCGAGCCGGACGGCTCGATCGCCACCCTCTACTATATCAAGTGCAACATCTGCTACGCGCCGGACGTGGTGGCGTTTCCCCAGGTCCTCGCTTCCCGGCTCAACAAGGCCGCCGACCGCCAGAAGCTCAAGGACAAGCCCAAGCCGGCGCGCCCGACCGAGGATCTCAAGCAGTGACCCGCGCCGGCGGGCGGGCGGATCCCGTTGCCCCGGCGGGTGGGACCGGTCCACTCCGGCCGGCCTGTTCGACAACCGGTTATAAGTCAAGCACTTGTGACGAATGTTAAGAAACTGTTGATTCCCCTCCGCCCCGGGGGTTACTATTTTCGGTGATCCGACTCGAGCAACGGCAAGGGTGGAGCTGTCTTTTTCTCAACTCGACTTCGACTGAAAGCAGGAGGTGCATCGATGGGTCGCAGATTCCGTCTTCTTATCGCCGCGCTCGCCGTGGGGGCCGTGGCGGCCAGCGCCGCATATGCGGGCATTCCCGACCCGAACCTGAGCGTTGTTCCCAACGTGCTCTACTCCCCGGGTGGGACCCTGGAATACACGGTGACCGTCAACGGGTCCTCGGGCCCGATCGACAGCGCCACCGTCCAGATCGTCTTCTCCAGCGAATCGGACACCCTGATCTGCTGGTGCCTGGGCCAGACTCACCCCATGGTCACCGCGACCACCGACATCAACGGGCAGGCTCACTTCTTTATCGCGGCCGGCGGCTGCGTGGACCCCTCGCTGGTCTCCTCCCCGCCCGCGGTGGAAGTGTTCGCCAACGGGATCAAGCTGAGTGAAGTGGGCGCGGTGAGCCCCGACGCCGTGGACGCCGGCGGCCTCCTGCCCACCCAGGGCTGGGACCCCCAGGGCAGCTGCGTGGTCGGCCTCTCCGACGGCGCCCGTCACGCCACCGCGATCAAGGGCGGCGGCGCGGACTTCTGCTCCGACGTGACCTCGGACGGCGTGGTGGCTCTCGACGACGCGGTGGTGCTCGCCGCCGCCATCAAGTCCGGATCCGCCTGCACCGCCCAGTAGTCTTCGCTCTGCGACCGACCTGCGAGACCGGCCCGCCGCGCGGGCCGGTCTCTTTTTTTGGGGACCGGTTTCGGGGGGAGCCGGCCCCCCGGGAAGGCGGCGACCCCGGGGCGGGGGGACGGCGGTCCGACGGCCGGCCGGCCGGAGGCGCCGCGGCCGGGGGTTCAGGAGCCGGCGTCCCCGGGTGGCGGGACCTTCTCCGCCCGGCGCCGCCGGCGCAGCTCCTCCAGCCGCCGCATCCGCTCGGCCAGGTCCTTCTCCATTCCCCGGTCGGTGGGGCGGTAGAACTCGGTCCCGGCGAGTTCCTCGGGGAGCCCCTCCTGGCCCGACACCCCCTCCTCGGTATCGTGGTCGTACCGGTAGCCCTGGCCGTAGCCCAGGTTCTTCATGAGCGAGGTGGGCGCGTTCCGGAACGCCATCGGGACCGGGAGCGAACCGGTGCGCCCGATCGTCTCCCGCGCGGCCAGCTCGGCCAGGTAGATCCGGTTGCTCTTGGGGGCCAGCGCCAGGTACACCGCGGCCTGGGCCAGGGCGGCGGCGCCCTCCGGAAGCCCCAGGAAGTGCACCGCCTGCTGCGCGGCCACGGTGTGGGAGAGCGCCCGGGGATCGGCGAGCCCCACGTCCTCCACCGCCATCCGCACCAGGCGCCGGGCCACGTAGAGCGGATCCTCCCCCGCCGCCAGCATGCGCTCGGTCCAGTACACCGCGCCCTGGGGGTCGCTCGCCCGCACGCTCTTGTGGAGCGCCGAGATCAGGTTGTAGTGCTCCTCCCCCGCCCGGTCGTAGCGGAGCGCCGCCGATTGCAGGGCTTCCCGGACGTGGTCCAGCGTGATCTCCGGGGCGTCCCCGTCCCCGACCGAGGCCAGGTCGGCCGCCACCTCGATCGTGTTCAGGAGCCTGCGCGCGTCGCCGTCGGCGCCTCGGACCAGGGCGGCGGAGGTCCCCTCGCCCAGGCGGAGCCCGCGCCCCCCCAGCCCCCGCTCGGCGTCGGCCAGCGCCCGCTCCAGGAGCGCGCCCAGCGCCGCCTCGTCCAGCGCCCGGAGGGTCACCACCCGGCAGCGACTGAGAAGCGCGGAGTTCACCTCGAACGAGGGGTTCTCGGTGGTGGCGCCGAGCAGGATCAGGAGCCCCGACTCCACGTGGGGAAGGAGTGCGTCCTGCTGGGCCTTGTTGAAGCGGTGGATCTCGTCCAGGAAGAGGACGGTGCCCCGGCCCGCCTTGCGGGCGCGGCGCGCCTCCTCCACCGCGGCCCGGATCTCCTTCACCCCGGCCGAGACCGCGGAAAGCCCGACGAAGTGGGCGCCGCGGCCCTGGGCCAGGATACGGGCGAGGGTGGTCTTGCCGGTCCCCGGAGGTCCCCAGAAGATGAGCGAAGGGAACGACGCGCCGGCGGCGATCCGTCCCAGCAACCGGTCGGGAGCGGTGAGATGCTCCTGCCCCGCCACCTCCTCCAGGCTCTTGGGCCGCAGCCGCTCGGCCAGGGGGGCGGAACGCCCCGGGCCGCTCCCTTCCCCCTCCGGCCCCGGCCGGGAAAACAGCTCGAAGCTCATGACGCCGCCTCCGTCGATTGCGCGTCGAGGATCGGCGCGAGATAGGGCCCCATGGCGGACTCGCGGTTCGCGGCCAGGTCCTCGGGGGTTCCCGACGCCACCACCCGCCCCCCTCCGTCGCCCCCGTCCGGCCCCAGCTCCACCAGCCAGTCGCAGGCGGCCAGGACCTCGGTGTGATGCTCGATCACCAGCACCGTGTTCCCCACCTTCACCATGTCGCGGAGAAGGTCGATGAGCCGGTCCACCTCCGCTCCGTGGAGGCCCACGGTGGGCTCGTCCAGCACCACCAGGGTATCGGTGTCGCCGGCGGCGAGGCGGCGGGTGAGCTTGAGCCTCTGGGCCTCGCCCCCCGAGAGCGAGGCCGCCGGTTGCCCGAGGGCAAGGTAGCCGAGGCCGACCCGCTTCATCCACCATAGCCGGCGCGCCACCGCCGGAACCGCCGCGAACGCCGCCAGCGCCTGGTCCACGGTGAGGTTCAGCACGTCCACGATGGTGGCCCCTCGATAGCTGGGGCGCCGCGCCTCGGAACCGAACCGCGTCCCGCCGCAGGCCTCGCAGGGAAGCCGGACGTCCGGCATGAAGTCCATGTCCACCGTGACCTCGCCCTCGCCCCGGCAGACCTCACAACGGCCGCCGGCCACGTTGAACGAGAAAGTGCCGGGAGTGAATCCCCGGCGCCGGGACTCCGGCAGGGCGGCGAACACCGCGCGGATGCCGTTCCAGGCTCCGATGTAGCTTGCGGGAATGGAGCGCGCCGAGCGCGGAAGCGGGGTCTGGTCCACCACCTGGAACCCGGTGAAGGGGGCGTCGACCACCAGCCGCCCCAGCCCCTCCCGGACCGCCTCCAGCTTCCGCCGGCCGCGCCCAATCCCTTCGCCCGAGCCCGCCGCCTGGAGCAGCGGCACCAGGGTGTCGGCGACCAGGCTGCTCTTGCCCGAGCCGCTCACCCCGCACACCCCGGCCAGGACCCCCCATGGGAAGTCCACGCTGACGTTCTTCAGGTTGTGAAGCCCCGCCCCCGAGAGCCGGAGCCGGCCCCGGGACGCGGTGCGCGGCGCCCGGGGACGCCGGAGGCCGCCGGTCAACAGATCCACCGTGGCCGACGGGGCGCCGCCGGCGCGTCCGGAGGCGGGGCCGCAGTAGAGGACGGAGCCGCCGTCCCGCCCCGCGCCCGGCCCCATGTCGACCATCCAGTCCGACGCCCGCATCACCTCCAGGTCGTGCTCCACCACCACCACCGTGTTCCCGTGCCGGGTGAGGTCGCGCAGGACGTCCAGGAGCCGGCCGGTGTCCCGGGGATGGAGGCCCACCGTGGGTTCGTCGAGCACGTAGAGGGCGTCTACCAGGCGCGCTCCCAGGGCCTGGGCCAGTTCGATACGCTGGGCCTCGCCCCCCGAGAGGGTCCGGGACAGCCGGTCGAGGCTCAGATATCCGAGCCCGACCCGCTCCAGCACTTCCAGCCGGTGGGCCGCGTCCTCGGCCACCGAGCGGGCGGTGTCGCGCTCGCGCTCGGTGAGGTCGAGCCCGGCCAGCCGCGGCCGCAGCCGCGCCACCGGTTCCGCGCACCACTCCGGGAGCGACGCTCCGCCCAGCCGGACCCGGCGCCCCTCGAGACGGAGCCGCGCCCCCCCGCACTCCTCGCAGAGACGCGGGCTCTGGTACCGCTTGACCAGGAAGCGGGCTCCGGCCTTGTAGGCCTTGGAGGAAAGACGATCCAGGAAGCGGAGGACTCCGGGAAAGCTCTTGTCGCCGTGCAGAAGCAGGTCCCGATCGGCCTGAGGAAGGTCGCGCCACGGCACGTCCCCGGGAATCGCGCGGGCCCGGGCAGAGGCCTCGCGCTTCTTCCGGAACCAGCCGCGCCAGCGGCCGGCCCAGGGCAGGATGGCGCCACCGTCCAGGGTGAGTCCCGGATCGGGCACGATCCGTTCCGGGTCCAGGTCCAGGGTGTAGCCGAAACCCTGGCACCGGGAGCACGCTCCCGCCGGGCTGTTGAACGAGAAGTGAAGCGGATCGGGCTCCGGATAAGCCATGTCGCAGGTCGCGCACACCCGGCCTTCGCGATAACGCACCGGCGGGGCGTCCTCGGGCCAGACCGCCGCGCGCCCCCCGCCCTCGCGGAACGCCGCCTCCAACGCCTCCACCAGCCGCCCCCGGCGCCCCTCCCGCACCCGGTCCTGGAGCACGTCCCACTCCGCGATCCCGTCCGGGATCCGGGCCAGGTCCACCACGTTTCCGCCGGAGACCGCCCGCAGGTAGCCCCGGCCCGCCAACCCCCGCCGCGAGGCCCCGGCGTCGGCCGGCACCGGGTGGGGGAAGCTCACCAGGAGCCGGCGGCCGCCGCTTCCAGTCCACGCCGCCGCCACCGAATCCACCGTCCAGCGGGGCACCTCTCCCCCGCAGCGGTCGCAATAAATCCGTCCGACCCGGGCGAACAGGAGCCGGAGGTAGTCGTAAATCTCGGTGCCGGTGCCGACGGTGGACCGCGCGCTCCGGGCGGAGGCCCGTTGTTCCAGCGACACCGCCGGGGAGATCCCCTCCACCACGTCCACCTCGGGGCGCGGCAACCGCTCCAGGAACCGGCGGGCGTGGGCGGAGACCCCCTCCAGGTAGCGGCGCTGCCCCTCGGCGTAGAGAGTGTCCATGGCCAGCGACGACTTGCCCGATCCGCTCAACCCGGTGACCACGGTCATCCGGCGGCGGGGAATGGAGACGTCCACCCCCTTCAGGTTGTTCTGGCGGGCGTTCCGGATCTCGATGCGGCCTTCGGTGAAGGCGCCGGGAGGGCGGGGTTCGGGCATCCGGCCATTGTAGCCGATCGCCCCGGAGGAGCCGAGGGAGGGGAAATGGTAAGGGGCCGGCGGCGGAACAACGTCCCGTCACCGACCCCTCTCGACCACACCTTCCCCCGGAAGGGAAGGCCAGGATCGGACGAACCTACATCTTGATCATGCGGTTCGACGGGGCCTTCTTGGAGGCCTTCTTCTTGGCGGAGCGCTTCTTGGCCCTTTTCTTTCCCGCCTTCTTCTTGGCCGCCTTCTTCTTGCCGGCCTTCCTCTTGGCCTTCTTCTTACCGGCCTTCTTCTTGGCGGTCTTGCGCTTGGCGGCCTTCTTCTTGCCGGCCTTCTTCTTCGCGACCTTCTTCTTGCCCGCCTTCTTCTTGGCGGTCTTGCGCTTGGCGGCCTTCTTCTTGGTCGCCTTCTTCTTCGCGGTCTTCTTCTTTGCCATGGTTACTCACCCCCCTCCTTGTGGGTATTTGCCGACACCCCGTTCCCGGGGCTGCCGATGAGCTCGTTTACACTCAGGATCATGCTGTCGAGATCGAAGGGCTTGCGCACGTAGCGGTCCACCTGAAGTCGCCGCGCTTCCGACCGCACGTCCCGGCTCCCGAAGGCGGTCGTCAGGATCACCTTGGAACTCCGGCCCGCGGCACGCGCGGCCTGAAGCAGCTCCAGCCCGGTCGCCTTCGGTAAGCGGTTGTCCAGGATCACGAGATCGAACGTTCCTTCCCCGAGCCACTGCTTCTCCGCCTGTTCCGCGGAATGAGTCACGACGGCGTCGTATCCTGCTTCCTTCAGCGCGGTCGATAAGGTCCGGGCCAAGAGTCGTTCGTCCTCGACGATCAAGACCGTCTTAGCCACGACTAACCCCCAATCCTCTGGACCGCTCCTAAGAGCAGCTTTCATGCCAACGCCGTTCCCTGGCGACCCAACCCTCAGGACCGCCATGAGTTACGAGGTTTGACCGCACTCAGACCGGCGCTTCGGGGACGGTGGAGAACTCCGCAAGTGTCCAGAAACTGGATGGTTACAGCATCAGAAGCCCCGCCCTTTCCTTGTAGCAGGTGATCTGGTAATCAGTTACACGAATCTGTCCAGAATCTGGACACTGCCAAGAATTCAGGCAGTACGCGGATGGCTTGGAGTGCGCGGTTCGGAGGGATCCGGAGGGAAAATCAATACGAAGAACCGAATTCCTGTCTTTTTTGCCGGATCGAAGCCTCGGGAGAGGAAGTGGAGGCCGTTTCGCCGCCGGAGAGCCCGGCCGGAATGCGATGTTCGAGACGCTTGAGCCGGTCGAGGAGGCTCTGTCGCGAGATGCCCAGGAGCCGGGCGGCCTGCGATTTGTTGAACTCCGCGAACTCCAGCACCCGGAGCACGTGCCGGTCCTCCACCTCCTGCAGGCTCGGCACCGCCCCTTCGGGGAAGCGCGGGCTTCGCTCCTCGCTGGCCACCTCGCGGGGAAGGTGGGCGAGTTCCAGGGCCGGGCCGTCCTCCAGGAGCACCGCCCTCTCGATCACGTTGCGCAGTTCGCGGACGTTGCCCGGCCAGGAATAGTTGCGGAGCACCTCCGCCGCCTCGGCGCTCAGCCGGTCGAACCGGCGATTGAACTTCTGGCTGAAGTGCTCGATGAAGTGCCGGGCCAGGAGCAGCACGTCGTCCCCCCGTTCCCGGAGGGCGGGAAGGTGGATCGAGACCACCTTGAGCCGGTAGTAGAGGTCCTCGCGGAAGCGCCCGGCCTCGATCTGGTCGGCCACGTTCTTGTTGCTGGCCGCCACCACCCGGATGTCCACGTCCAGATCCCGGGTGCCTCCCACCCGCTTGAACTTGCGGGTGTCGAGGAAGCGCAGGAGCTTGGCCTGGGTCACCAGCGGCATGTCCGCCACCTCGTCCAGGAAAAGGGTGCCGCCGTCGGTGAGTTCCACCAGTCCCAGCTTGGTCTCGCGAGCGTCGGTGTAGGCGCCTTTCTCGTGGCCGAACAGCTCGTTCTCGATCAAGTTCTCGGAGAAGGACGAGCAGTTGAGATCGGTGAAGGGGGCCTCGGCCCGGTCGCTCAGCTCGTGGATGGCCCGCGCCACCAGCTCCTTTCCGGTCCCGCTCTCCCCGCTCAGCAGCACGCTGGTGGCGTCGGACCGGGCCACCTTCTCCGCCACCGACAGCGCCTCCAGGATGGCCGGGCTCTCCCCCACGATCCGCTGGGCGGCCCCCGAGCGGTTCTCGCGCAGGCGGTAGAGGGAGAGCCGGAGCTGGGCCTCGGCGTCCCGCCACGCCGCCTCCACGGTATGGACCAGGTGCTCCATCTCGTAGGGTTTGGTGAGGAAGTCGAAGGCGCCCCCCTTGATGAACCGGACCGCCAGCGAGGTGTCGCCGAAGGCGGTGATCACCACCACCCGGACCCGGGGATCCAGGTCGAGGAGGGAGCCGAGGACGTCGATGCCGTCGGCGTCGGGAAGGTTGTGGTCCAGGAGCACCACCGCCGGCCGGTGGGCCTGGGCCTGGACCAGTCCCTCGGCCGCGGTGTGGGTGACGGTCACCTGGTAGCCGCGATCGTTCAGCACCCGGCTCAGGGAGCGGCCCACCGAGGGCTCGTCGTCGATGATGAGGACGGTCGGGGTCACGAGTCCGGCTCTTCCTCCAGCACGAGCGGCATGGATATCCGGAAGGTGGCGCCTCCCTTGCCGCGATTGCGGGCGGTGATGCGGCCGCCGTGACCACGCACGATGCTGGCCGAGATGGGCAACCCCAGCCCGGTGCCGTTGTGCCGGGTGGTGAAGAAGGGTTTGAAGATGTCGTCGAGGAGATCCTCGGGAATCCCGTGTCCGGTGTCGCCCACGAAGATCTCCACCGCCGGGGGCCGCTCGGAGCGGTAGTGGCGGAGCCCCGTGGTCACCTTGAGCTTGCCCCCCTCCGGCATCGCCTCCAGCGCGTTCCGGATGAGATTCAGGAGCACCTGTTGCATGTTGTCGGGGCTGAACACGAACGGGGGGAGCCCCGGGGAGAGGTTGCGGCGGACGGTCACCTCCGCCGCCGAGAACTGGTTCTCCATGGAATCCAGGATGCGGTCGACCAGCGCGTTGAGGTCGGTCTGCACCTTGTGCCCCTCGGCGGGCCGGGCGAACAGCAGAAGGTCCCCGATGATCTGCTCAATCCGGTCCAGCTCCTTGATCACCTCCTGGAGATCCTCGTGCCTGGGGTCCCCGGCGGTCAGCTTGGAATCCACGAACTGCACGGTGGTGCGGACGCCGGTGAGGGGATTGCGGATCTCGTGGGCCACGCAGGCGGAGAGTTCGCCCAGCGAGGCGAGATGATCCTTCTCCTCGTGCGGATCCCGGTCGGCGGTGCGGGCGTCCCGGATGGTGACCAGCATCCCCACCTCGTCTCCGCTCTCGCCGTCCCGCAGGGGGTAGACCCCCACTTTGAGGATCCGGCGCCGGTTGCGGACCTTGGCCTTGAGTTTCCGCCCGATGCTCGGCGCCCCCAGCCGGTCCACCGGGTCGATGCTGCACCACGTGGGGTCGTCGCTGCGGACGACCTCGGTGAGGTCCTTGCCCTTGATCTCGTCCAGATCCGTCCGGAGGAGGTCGAGGGCCGCGGCATTGGCCGCGAGCACCCGCCGCTTGGGGTCGAGCACCGCGGCGGGAATGGGAAGCTGCTCGAACGCCATATCCGCCCATGACCGGGCGGTGGTCGCTCCTGCCATCGTGACGATGGTTCCTCCTTCGCGATCCTGACGGCCTCCCGCGCGGAGAGCCGCCGCCTGCCGGATGCTGAGGGTCAGCGCCGGCGTCCGGATTTCTTCTGCTCGGTGGCGATGGCCAGCTTCTCGGCGCCGGCGTCCCGGGCCATGTCCATGACCTCCACCAACCGGCCGAGGCTAATCGATTCGTCCCCCCGCACCACCACCGCCTTCACCGGCGCGTTGGCCAGCTTGGCTCCGAGGGCGGTGGCCAGCTCCGCCGGCGCCACCTTCTCCTCGTCGAGGTAGGTGTCGCCGGCGCGGGTCAAGGTCACCACGATCGGTTGCTCCTTGGCGGTGACCGCGGTCTCGGACTTCGGCGGATTCACCGGGATCCCTGTCGGCAATATAAACGAAGACGAGAGCAAGAAGAAGATGAGAAGCAGAAAAATGATGTCGGCCATCGGCGCCGCCTCCATGGTGCCGATGGTGGCGTCCTGTTCCTCGAAACGGAACATCACGCACCTCCCCCGCCGGCGCCGGGACCGCGCGGATTCAGGGACTCCAGGAGGGTCTGCGAGGCGTCTTCCATCTCCTCCACCAGCGCCTTGATCTGGCTCGCGATCCAGTTGTGCGCGAACAGGGTGGGAATGGCCACGGTGAGCCCGGCGGCGGTGGTCAGCATGGCCTGCCAGATGCCGCCGGCCAGGACCGAGGCGTTCACGTTGCCGCCCAGCTCCTGGATCTGCCGGAAGGCCTCGATCATGCCGAGCACCGTTCCCAGGAAGCCGAGGAGCGGCGCCCCCGCCACGATGGTGGCGAGACCGGGAACGTGGCGGCGGAGGCGGCGGGCCTCCTTCTCCCCGGCGATCTGGATCGACTCGCGGATCCGCGCCTCACCCTGCCCCGCCTTCTCCAGCCCGGCCAGGAAGATCCGGGCCACCGGGTTCGGCTGCTCGCGCGCCCGCTTCTCCACCTCGTCCAGGTGTCCGTACTTGAGAATCCCCTGGATCCGGACCCCGAACGCGTCCATGCGCTTCTTGGTCGCGCGAAGCAGGAACAGCTTCTCCAGGATGATGGTCAACGAGGCGATCGAGCAGAGCAGGATCACCAGCATCAGCGGTCCGCCCTTGCTCATGAGATCCAGCATGCGCCCTCCTTGTTTCGTCCGGTCACCGGGGTTCGACGGCGCGTCCGGGGCGCCGGTTCCGGTTCCGGCTCAGTTCCCGTAAGCCGCCTGCACCCCGCCGTACACGCCGAGGCCGGTGCCCGGCACCCCCGGCCAGCGGCGGTCCTCGACGCCGGTGAGGTTGCGCACGGTGAGCGAAAGGTCCACCCACCGCGCTTCCAGCGGCAACCCGGATCCGCGGAGCCGGTAGTCCACCCCCACGTCCCACCGGATGAACGACCCGAAGGCGGCGCCGGTCTCGTCGCGTCGCCCCCCCACTCCGAGCGCGGTCAGCTCCCAGCGCCAACCCCGGTAGGCGTAGTCCAGTTCCAGTCGTCCCCTCACGTCCGGGAGGTACGGCACCCGGTCGCCGGAGGCGGCTACCCGCTGAAGGGTGAGGGTGCCGCCTGCGGTGAGCCGGCCCTGGGTCGCGCGCCCCTCGACGGTGACCGACGCGCCCACCGCGTGACGTTCCGCGCTCTCCACGAAGAGCCCGTCCTCCCGGCGCCAGGTGCGGGTGCCGCTCTCCCGAAAGATCCCCGCCCGGACCCCCACCGAGTCCTCGGTGGTGCCGCGACGGAGCCCCCCGCGAAGATCCAGGTCGCGCCGGACCGCGGGCAGGGTGAGATCGGGCACGTTCCAGTCGCCGTCCTGGACGAAGGTGCGCCGGAAGGAGGGAAGCGCCAGGCCGGGCTCGGTGGCCGCCCATCCGCTCCAGCCTCCCCCCACCGGTCCCTCGACCCCCGCCACCGGGAGGAGGAGGGCGCGGTGGTTGTAGACGGCCGCCCGCGCCCCGGCGTACCAGCCGGCGGGGTCGTGCCGCACCACGCGCAGGTTCCGGTACCAGTAGCGGAAGGTGCCGAGCTGGGGCTGGCTCTGCTCGATCGAGGCCACGTCCAGGCGGCCGGTGAAGAGCGCGCCGGCGCCCGCGTAGCTCCCCTCGCCCCCCAGCCACGCCTGCGCCGTTCTCCAGTCGCCGGGGGTGGGCACGGCCACCCGTCCCCGCGCGGGGGCGATCCAGGCCGAACCGCGCCAGGGGCCCTCGGGCCGGATCTCGGCGTTGAAGCGCAACGCGCTCCACGACGCGCTCACCGGTTCGTCCACCAGGCCCACTTCGCCCGCGCGTTCGTCCTTGCGGGTGACCCCGGAGGCGAGGAAGTTCCACCGGAGGGTTCCGGCCTCGCCCCCCAACCCGCCCTCCCAGTCCAGCCGCCGGGCGTCGGGAAGTCCGTTCCGTCCCGCCGATACCGAGTGGCCGGCATGCGCCCGGGTACTCGAGCTCCCGGGTGCCGCCGCCGGCCGCCCCCTCCAGGATCACCGCGGCGGGACCGCCGCCGGCCACCCCCACCGTCGCCCGGGGCCCGGGCGGGACGGGACCGGCGGGAACCGGCGACGCCGGCGCCGGGACCGGCGTGGCCGTCGCCTCTTCCGAAGTTCCGGCCAGGGCCCGGGCGGTCCGCGCAAGGACCTCGTCCCCCCACAGGAGCGCGCCCCAGGGTCCGTCGCGGGGTGCGGGGACCACCGATGCGTGGAGCGGCTCCGGCGGCAGCGTGGGCCACGGCGTCCCCCACTCCGAGGCCACGGTGTCCGCCGCCCCCCGCGCCGGCCACGGCGTACCGGGGAAGCCCTCCTCCAGACGGAGCCGGGTGTTCCGGGCGGTGGAGTCGTTGCCGGCGAGGCGCGCGATCCGGATGCGGTCGAACAGGAGTTCGGGCTCCGCCACCCGGCCGAGCGGTCCGTTCAGCACCTCCTCGTAGAGCGACCGGGCCTCGCCGAACCGCCGGCTGCGCGCCTGGGCGAAGGCCAGCCCCAGGCCGGCCCGGGCCGAGGTCTGGGCATCGCCCTGGAGCCGCGCGGCCCGGAAATCGTCCGCCGCGTCCCGCAACCTCCCCGCCGCCAGCCGGAGGCTGCCGCGCAGAAAGAGCGCCCGGGCCCGCTCGGGGGAAACCGGGTAGGCGGCGAGCCAGGCGTCGAGGAGGGGGCGCGCGCGCGCGGTGTCCCCCGCCGCGAACGCGGCCGCGGCCTCGCGATAGGCCGCCTCGTCCGCGCCCCCGGCGGCGGCGGTGTCCGGGCCCGCCCGGCCCAGGAGCGCCGCGTAGGTCCCGCTCCAGCCGGGCGGCACCGAGGCCGCATCGATCGCCCGCAAGGTGCGGAGCGCGTCCCCCCTACGGTTCGAGACCAGATCGCTCCGCGCCCGGGCCAGGGCCAGCGCCACCCCCGGAATCCCCGACGCCTCCGCCCCCGTGAGGCCGGGATCGGGGGAGCCGGGGTCGGCCATCCAGCGCGCCATCGCCGCCGCCGCGCGCTCCCCGGCGGTGGGGGCGGGAAGCCCGGCGAGCGCTCCCGCCGCCTCGGCGCCCCGCCCCGAGGCCAGCGACCGCCAGGCGGCCAGCCGCGCCTCGGTCCGTCCCTGGTCGTCCCAGGTGATTCGATAGAAGAGCGAATCGGCGGCGGCGCGATTCCCCGAGGCCACCGCCGCCGCGAAGGCCAGCCGCCGCGCCCGCCGGCGCCCCTCCACGGTCTGGGCCCGCGCCCCCGACAGGACGGAGAGCACGCTGTCCGCCTCGCCCGCGCGCGCCGCCTCCAGCGCCAGGGGCCACGCCGCGCGGAAGGCGTCGCTCTCCCCGGACAGGGGCGGCGCCCCCGCCTCCACGCTGGAGGCCTCGGCCACGGTGGGACCCTCGCGGGGGGGCTCGGCCTCCTCCGCGGGAACCGGCGCCCGCCACCCGGCCCAGGAGTCGCCGCCCGCCGCCCACGGAATCGGAACCGGGGTGGCGGGAGCGGGGATCCAGGGGCGGAACGCGGCCCAGGGGGCGGCTCCCACCGCCGGCACCGGGGTTCGCGGCGGGACCGGGGCCTCCGCCCCCGCGTTCCCCGCCGCCGTCATGAGGATGGCGGCCGCCGCGCACCACCGGATCGCCTGGGTGTTCACCGTGTTCCGCTTCCTCCTTCGGGCAACCGGATCTTCACCCGCTTCAGACCGTAGGGATGAACGGCGAGCACCTCGAACTCGACCACCCCCACCCGCAACCGCTCCCCCACCCCGGGAATCCGCCCGAGGCGCCGGAGCAGGAGCCCGCCCACGGTGTCGAAGCGGTCCTTGGTGAGCGAGAGCCCGAGTTCGGCGTTCAGGTCGTCCACGTCGAGGGTGGCGTCCACCACCCAGCCGTCGGCGGTCTTCTGGACCGGGAGCCGGAGTTCCTCGTGCTCGTCGGCGAGCTCGCCCATGATCTCTTCGATGATGTCCTCCAGGGTGACGATGCCGATCACCGCCCCGAACTCGTTCACGACCAGGGCCATGCTCTCCCGCCGCCGCTGCAGGTCCGCCATCACCCGATGGATGCGCGAGGTCTCGGGCACGATATGAATCGGCCGGAGGTATCGCCCGACCGCGCCCTCCGCCTTCGAATCGTAGAGGACGTCGAACACGTTGACGAGCCCCACGATGGTGTCCACGCGGTCCCGGTAGAGGGGGATCCGGGTGTAGTGGCGCCGCCGGACCAGTTCGAAGAGTTCCCGCACGTCCGCGGTCTCGGGGAGCGAGACGACGTCGGGAAGGGGGAGCATGACCTCCCGCGCCACCGTGAAGCCGAAGTCGAAGATGCTCTCCAGCATCCGCTGCTCGCCGCTGCCCAGGACCGCCCGCGATTCGCGCACGATCTGGCGGAGCTCCTCCCGGGTCACGAACGGGCTCCGGCCGCCGCGCCCGATCACCAGGCGGAGCAGGGCCGAGGTGACCCACTCCAGGGGGGCGAAGAGCCAGGTGGTGCCGCGGATGAACCACAGGAGCCGCGGCACCGCCTCCTCGGCCCGGACCCGGAAATAGGCCTTGGGACCGAGTTCGGAAAAGACCAGGAACACCGCGGTCATCCCCACCGTGGCGGCCACCGAGCCCAGCGCCTCTCCCAGCCCCAACCCCCGGACCAACCACGCGCTGGCCAGGGCGCCGCCGCCCACGTTGCAGAGGGTGTTGCCGACCAGGAAGGTGGAGAGCACCCGCTCCGGCCGCTGGAGGAGCCGGAGGAGCCGCGCCGCGGTGGGGTCGCCGCGCCGCGCCCGCACCCGGAGCCGGATGCGGTTGAGCGAGACCACCCCGGTCTCGAGCCCGGCGAAGAGCGCGGAACCGGCGACGGTGAGGATCAGGAGGACCGGGATCAGCATGCCCGCCTCCCCGGGCCGCGCGCGCTCACGCCCGCTCCTCCGGCTCCGGCCGAAGCCGCACCTGGAGCCGGTGCGCCCGGTGGCGGCGCACGGTGAGCACCCGGTAGCTCAGCACCGCGTCCTCGACGGCGTCGCCGGGACGCGGGGGCCGGCCGAGGAGGTGCGCCACCCGTCCCGCCACCGTCTCCGCCGGGCCCTCGGGAAGCTCGCGCCCCACCGCCTCGGCAAGGTCGTCGGTGGGCAGCAGCCCGTCCACCCGCCATTCCCCCGGGCCGGCCGCCTCCAGGGGCGGAGCCTGGTCGCGCTCCTGCTCGTCGAAGATCTCTCCCACCACCGCTTCGGCCAGGTCCTCCTTGGTGATGATCCCCTCGGTCCCCCCGTACTCGTTGACCACCACCACCAGGTTCAGGCGGCGGGACTGGATCTCGGCCAGGATGCGGTGCAGGCGGGCCCGCTCGGGGACGTAGTGCACCGGGCGGAGGAGCCCGTCGAGGGGGACATCGGGGTCGAGCAGGCAGTCCTTGGCGTTGATGAAGCCGATGATCTGGTCGAAGGAGTCGCGATAGACCGGAAGCCGGCTGTGGCGGGCCGCCGCCACCCGGGTCCGGAGCTCGGAGGCGGGCAGATCGACCGCGATCCCGGCCAGGTCCACCCGGGGGGTCATGATCTCGTAGGCCCGCGTCTCGAAGAAGTCGAAGATGTTGGCGGCGATCACCCCCTCGTCCTCGGTGACCTCCTTCCCGGCCTGGATGTCCTCGAACAGGACCTGGAGTTCCCGCCGGCCGATCCCGGTCCCCGCCGGCTCCTCGCGCACCCCCAGGGCGCCGAGGAAGCCGAAAGCCGCCCGCTCCAGGATCCGGGCGGCGGGGGCCACCACCCGGAGCAGGGGGTCGAGCGCCACCACCGCCGAGGGGGCGACCCGGGCCGGCCAGTGGACGGCGACGCCCTTGGGGAGGATCTCGCCCAGGATGAGGATGAAGGCGGTCGCCGCCGCCACCGAAACCCCCACCGGGTCCCAGTCGAAGAAACGGCCGTGGAGCCGGCGGGCCAGGGCCAGCATCACGCTGGACCCGGCCACGTTCACCAGGGTGTTGCCGAAGAGGATACCGGCCAGGAGCCGCTCGGGGTGGGCGGCGACCGCGGCCACCGCCCGCTCCCGGCGGGAGGCGGAACGCTCGAACCGGCGCAGTTGCAGGCGGTCCAGGGAAAAGAAGGCGGTCTCGCTCCCCGAGAAGGTTCCGGAGAGGATCAGGAGCACGCCGAATCCCAGCGACAGTCCCAGCTCTTCGAGCGTCAAGGGCTAACGTCCGTCCTTTCTTGGAGTAGCGCTATCTTCCCCGGGTTCCGGCCCCCCCGCAAGCCCCCCTGATGCCCTTGTTGGGGCGGGGGGCGTTCTGATATCGTTGTCGGTCCCATTCAGGGAGGGGCTCGCCGGCGGCCCGCCGTCGGCGCGGTCGCCCGAGGCCCCGTCCATAACGTCTCGTTCCCGGATTGCGCAAGCGCGTCCGACCGGGGGATGACCGTCCAATGCTCGAGCTTCTGCGCCGTAAGACAAAGTTGATCCTGTGGATCACCGTCGCCTCCTTCGTGCTCCTCATCTTCCTGGTGTGGGGCGCCGACCTCCAGTTCGGAGGCAAGCGTCTGCCGAACGAGGCGGGAACGGTGAACGGCGCCACCATCACCAACCAGGAATACCAGCAGGAGCTGGCCAGCCTGCGCGAAGGAGCCCGGCGCGGGGGGCAGGAAGTCCTCCCCAGCCAGGAACTCCAGATCGAAGAGCAGGCCTGGAACAACATCGTCCAGCGGCGGCTGCTCATGCAGGAGGCGGCGAAGCGCCACCTCCTGCCCAAGGACAGCGAGGTCCGGGCCGCGCTCCTCTACGATCCGCCCTCCTTCATCCAGCAGATTCCCGCGTTCCAGAAGCAGGGCAAGTTCGACATGGCCACCTACCGGGCCATCCTCACCAATCCCGACGTTCCGGTCCAGCAGATCATCGGGCTCGAGGATGAGGTCCGCTCCTACCTGCCGCTGGAGAAGATCCAGAACCTGATCGTCTCCGCGGCCAAGGTCACCGACGACGAGCTCCGCCGCACCTACCTGGAGCAGAACCAGAAGGCGAAGGTCACCTACGTGCTGGTGGACGCCGGCCGCATTCCCGCCGGAGCCCGGCCCACCGACGCCGAGCTCAAGAGCTACTACGACCAGCACCAGAGCGACTACCGGCTGCCGGAGCGGGTGACCCTCGACTACGTCACCCTCCCCCGCCAGGCCACCGCCGCCGACTCCGCCGCCCTCCTCTCCGATCTCCGGGGGCTGGCCTCCGAGGCCCGCTTGGCCGCCGAGGCCAAGGCCGCCGGGCGCGAAGACGTCGAGCACAGCGATTTCGAGACCCTGGTGGAGTCCTTCTCCGACGGGCCCAACGCGGACAAGGGCGGATTGAGCCCGGGCTATCTCACCCCCGAGGAGATGTCCCAGCCCATGCAGCGGGCGGTGCAGGGCCTGGGCAAGGGGGAGATCGGCGGTCCCTACAAGGACGGCGGCTACTTCCACCTGGTCCAGGTGGTGGACGCCAAGGAGGACAAGGACAAGGGCGAGACCTCGGTCCAGATTCGCGACCTCGCCATGCGGATCGCGCCCTCCGACAGCACCGTGAACGAGGTTCGCGACCGGCTGGACGCGGTGCGCGACGAGGCCGCCAACGGTGGACTGGGCGCCGCCGCCGCGGCCCACGGGCTCAAGGTGATGGTCGCCAAGGACGTGACCCTCTCCGGGATCGTGCCTGGGCTGGCCGCGATTCCCCAGGTCACCCAGTTCGCGTTCGAGAGCCCCAAGGGGACCCTGAGCCGGGTCATGGCCACCAACAACTCCTGGTTCCTGGTCGAGGTCGGCGAGCACACCCCGGCGGGGGTGCCGCCGCTCGAGGAAATCAAGGACCGGGTGCGGAACGACCTTCTCCACCAGCAGAGCATGGACGCGGTCAAGGCCCGCGCCCAGGCGATCGCGGCGGCGGCCAAGGCGGGAAAGAGCCTGGAGGACGCGGCCGCCGAGGATTCCCTCTCCGCCGTCACCACCCCCGACTTCACCCGGCGCTCGGGCGTCCCCGGGCTGGGACGCGACCCCGACGTGGTGGGCGCGGCGTTCGGGCTACCGGTGGGCGAGGTGAGCGATCCGCTCAAGGCCACCCGGGGATGGGTGGTGATGAAGGTGGACGACCGGCCCGACGTGGACTGGTCCGGGTTCGACAAGCAGAAGGAGCAGCTTCGCCAGTCGCTCCTGGCGGTGGAGCAGAGCCGGATCTTCAACGCGTGGCTCGAAGATCTGCGCAAGAGCGCCAAGATCCGCGACTACCGGTCCTGACCGGGCCCCGCCGGGGCTATTCTTCCGGCACCAGCGAGTGCGGGCGCCCCACGATCACCGACACGTCGTAGCCGTAACCGGGGATCTGCTGTTCCACCACCACCGTGGGGCCGTCCAGCCACCGGGCCAGCGCCTCGGCGCGTTTCCGGTCCACGGTCCGGGCCACCACGATGTCCTGCCGGTAGTGGAAGTGGTCGGCGTTGCCCACGCTCTCCACCCGGTAGCCTCCGCTCCGGAGAATGGACGCCACCCGGTCCGCCACCCCCTCCATGCCGCAGCCGTTCAGGACCTCGACCCGGAGATCGGGATCGCCGGCCCGGGCCGGTCCCGGCTCCCGGCTGCGGAGCACCACGCTCAGCGCCACCGCCCCCAGGGCGGCTCCCGCCAGGAGCACCAGGACGAGGGTGGCCAGGTTGGCCCGGCGGCGCCTACGGCTCACCGCCGCGCTCCTTGACCTCCAACCCCTCCGCCGCTTCCCGCGACAGGGCGCGGACCAGCCTGCCGTAGGTGGCCGACAGGGCCTCGGGGATGACCCGCGTGTCCATCACCGCCGGCATGAAGTTCGTATCCCCCTGCCAGCGGGGCACCAGGTGCCAGTGGAGGTGCCCGGGCACCCCCGCCCCCGCCGAGCGGCCCAGGTTCACCCCCACGTTGAATCCCTCGGGATGGTACTCGGCGGTGAGCGCCCGGCGAACGCGCTCCAGGGCCGCCATCACCTCGGCCCGCTCTTCCGCGCTCCCGGCCAGGAGGGAGTCCTGGTGCGCGTTCATCGCCACCATGGCGTGCCCGGTGGTGTAGGGAAAGGCGTTCAGCATGAGGAACGCGTGCCCGTAGGTCTCGAGCACCAGATTCTCCGCCGAGGGAGACCGGCCGGCCAGCCCGCAGAAGAGGCACGGGCCGGGCCCGGAGGACCCCCGCGCCGTCCGGTCCGACTCGCTGATGTAGGCCATGCGCCATCCCGCCCAGAGTCGTTCACTCACCGCCGCGTTCCTCCATGATCCGCCGGGCTTCCTCGAGCTGGTCCACGGTGTTGATGCCCGCGACCTCCCGGTGGTCCGGCACCACCATCCCCTCCACCGGGAGCCCTTCCCTGAACGCCATCCCCACCGTGTCGGTGAGGTAGTACTCCCCCTGCCGGTTGTGGTTGCCGATGGCGGGGAGCGCCCGGGCCAGGAACGGGTACCGGAAGGCGTAGATGCTGGAGTTGATCTCGTCGATGGCGCGCTCGGCGGGGGTGCAGTCCTTGTCCTCCACGATCCGGGCCACGCGGAGGTCGGGCCCGCGCAGGATGCGGCCGTAACCGGCGGGATCGGGGACGCGGGCGGTGAGCACGGTCACGGTGGCCCCCGCCTCCGCGTGCCGGGTCGCGAGGCCCCGGAGGGTGGCCCCCCGGATGAGGGGCGCGTCGCCGGCCAGCACCGCGAGGTCGCCCTCGAACCCCTCCAGGAGCGGCGCCGCGCAGCTCACCGCGTGCCCGGTTCCCAGCTGCTCGGACTGGAGCGCGAACTCCACCTTCCGCCCGGCCAGGGTCTCGCGCACCCGCTCGTGCTGGTGGCCCACCACCACCACCGTCCGATGGAACCCCGCCGCCTCCACCGCGTCCACCACGTAGTGGATGAGGGGGCGTCCGCCCACCAGGGGAAACAGGACCTTGGCCAGGTCCGACTTCATGCGGGTGCCCTTGCCCGCGGCCAGGATCACCGCGGCGGTCTTGCGCGGGGGGGTCATGTGCGCTCCTCGTTCACCGTGAATTCCAGGTTGTCGATGAGCCGGGTCCGGCCCAGCCAGGCCGCCACCGGCAACAGCACCCGTCCCTGGAGCCGCTTCACCGGTTCCAGGGTGCGGGCGTCCACCACCTCGGCGTAGTCCAGCCGGGCCCGGGGCTCGCCGGCGAAGGCCCGCCGCATCGCGGCGCGGATCCTGGCCCCGGAGCGCTCGCCTCCCGCGATCGCCTCGCGCGCCGCCCCCAGCGCCCGGGAGAGCACCCGCGCCGCGTCCCGCTCCTCCGCCGAAAGATAGACGTTGCGGCTGGAGAGCGCGAGCCCGTCCCGTTCCCGTACGATCGGCGCCCGCACCACCCGCACCGGGACGTCCAGGTCCGCGATCATCCGTTCCAGGATCACCGCCTGCTGCGCGTCCTTCTGCCCCAGCACCATCACGTCCGGCTCCACCACGTGAAGAAGCTTCAGCACCACCAGCGCCACCCCCGCGAAGTGCCCGGGGCGGGCCGCCCCCTCCAGCACCGCTTCCAGCCCGGCGACCTGGATCGCCGTCCGCCGGCCGGGGCGGTACATGCGGTCCGCCCGCGGGGTGAACACCAGGTCCACCCCCTCCGCCCCCAAAAGCTTCAGGTCGCGATCGAGGTCGCGGGGATAGCGTTCGAAATCCTCGCCGGGGCCGAACTGGGTGGGGTTCACGAAGATGCTGGCCACCACCCGCGGCGCCAGCCGGCGCCCCCGGCGGACCAAGCTCAGGTGTCCGCGATGGAGCGCGCCCATGGTGGGAACGAAGGCGATGCGCTCGCCCGCCGCGCGCCAGGCGCGCGCCTGCCCGCGGACCGCGTCGGGTTGGGTGGCCGTCCGCACCGTGCCCGGGTCCTTCACTCGGGATAGGTTTCGGACTCGGAGGGGAAGCGCCCCTCCCGCACGTCCTCGGCGTAGCGGCGCACCGCGTCGCCGACCACCGCGCGCAGGTCCGCGTACCGCCGCACGAACCGGGGGGCGCTCGGGGTCAGCCCCAGGAGATCCTGCCAGACCAGGATCTGCCCGTCGGTGGCCGCGCCCGCTCCGATCCCGATGGTGGGAACCGAGACCGCGGCGGTCAGCCGCTCCGCCACCGGCCCCGGCATCCCCTCCAGCACGATGCTGAACACCCCCGCCTCCTCCAGCGCCCGCGCGTCCTCCGCCAGCCGCTCCGCCGCCTCCGCGCCCCGCCCCTGCACGCGGTAGCCGCCGAACCTGAGCACCGATTGAGGGGTGAGCCCCAGGTGTCCCATCACCGGGATCTCGGCCTCGACCAGGGCGCGGACGTGCGGCACGCGCTCGCGCCCCCCTTCGAGCTTCACCCCGTCCACCCCCGCCTCCACCACCAGCCGGGCGGCGTTGCGCAGGGTCTCGCGGGGATCGACGTGGAAGGTGAGGTAGGGCATGTCCGCCACCACCATCGCCCGCGGCCGGGCGCGCACCACCGCCGCCGCGTGGGCGGCCACGTCGTCGAGGGTCACCTTGAGGGTGGTGTCGTAACCGAGCACCACGTTTCCCATGGAGTCGCCGACCAGCAGCAGATCCACGCCTGCGTCGTCCATCACCGAGGCGTTGAGGACGTCGTAGCAGGTGAGGCACACCGCCTTCCGCTTCCCCTTGAGCGCACGGAACTCGGGGGCGGACATCCGGCGCCCGCTCACGCGCGGTCCCCCGGGAGGGGCTTGTAGTAGACGATGCCGCCGGAGTGCTCCTCGATCCGGCTCATCAGGTCGTCGCGCTGGCCCGCGTCCTTGACGAAGTCCATGCCGTTGGTGTCCACCACCAGGAGCGGGGTCGCGTCGTAGTGGAAAAAGAAGTAGTTGTAGGCCTCGTTAAGGGCCTCGATGTAGTTCCCGTCCATGTCCTGTTCGAAGGTGCGTCCGCGCCGGCCGATCCGATCCAGCAGGACCTCGGTCGAGGCCTGCAGGTACACCACCAGGTCCGGGGTGGGGACGTCGCGCTCCAGGATGGGGAAGAGCCGCTCGTAGAGGTAGAGTTCCTTGTCGCTCAGGTTGATGTTGGCGAAGATCCGGTCCTTCTGGAACAGGTAATCGCTCACCACCCTCGGCGAGAAGATGTCCCGCTGGAGGAGGTTCTGCTGCTGCTGGTAGCGGCTGAGGAGGAAGGTGATCTGGGTCTGGAAGGCGTAGCGCCGCCGGTCCCGGTAGAACTCCTCCAGGTACGGATTCTCCTCCACCTCCTCCAACACCAGGGTGGCGTCCCAGGTCTCGCTCAGATAGCGGGCCAGCGTGGTCTTCCCCGCCCCGATGACCCCCTCGATGACCACGAACTGCTTGTTCGCCATATGCCTCAGCGCCGGTAGCGGCCGGCCCACCGCACGGTGGCCGGTCCCTTCCGCTCCCTCAAGAGTTGATCCATGCGGAGACCCGTCCGGGGATCGGTCCAGGTCGGAGCGATCTCGGTCATGGGCACGAGCACGAAGGGGCGTTCCGCGTAGCGCGGATGCGGCACCTCGAGCCCGGCGGCGCGGATGACCTCCTGACCGAAGAAGAGGAGATCGAGGTCGATGGTGCGCGGGGCCTGCCGCCGCACCGCCGGACGCCCCAGGCGCCGCTCGATGAGTTGCAGGTTCCACAGCAACCGGTCGGCGGCGAGCCCGGTCTCCACCACCGCCACCGCGTTCAGGTACGCGGGCTGGCCGGGATCCCCGAGCGGATCGGAGTCGTAGAACGAGGAGACCTGGGTGAGCTCGGTCGCGGGGATGCGGTCGATCTCCTCCAGCGCCCGTTCGAGATGGGTTTCCCGATCGCCCAGGTTCGATCCCAGGCCGATGAATGCTCTGGTCATCGTGCTCGCACCAGCTCCACTTCCGCCGAGGCCAGGCTCCCCGCGAAGGGAACGTTGGGTTTGCGAATGCGCACCCCCACCCGCTCCACCGGAAAGCGCTCCAGGATACCGGCGATCAAGGTCTCGGCCAACGACTCCAGGAGCCGGCAGCGGGAGACTTCCACCCGGGACTGGACCAGCCGGTACACCGCCTCGTAGTTGACGGTGTCGGCCAGCGCATCCGACCGGGCGGCCTCGGTCAAGTCCACCCAGAGGTCCAGATCGATGTGGATCCGCTGCCCGACCTCGCGCTCGGCGTCGGTGACCCCGAGGTGGGCGAACAGCACGATATCGTTGAGCCGGACGTGGTCCGCGGTCAAGTCTCCCCTCCCGGGTGATGGGCCTCAAAAACCTTACGAGGCAACAACTTAGCTGTCAAGTCCAAACCCCTTTCCCTCCTCGCCGGCGGCGGCCGGTCCGGTCCGCGGCGGCCCGCGTGGGCGCCGGTTCGCCGCGCCGGGCCGGCCCCGGTTCCGGCCGCAAGGTTAACATCATGGACAACCGCAGCTTGCGTGTCTCAAGGTACCCTTGGGGAACGGGAGTGCCGGGGTCCGCGTGCGCGGCACCTCCCGCCTCCGCTCCACCCCGCGGCCGGTCGCCGCGGGGAGACGTCGGGAACCTACTACGACCGGTGCGCGCTGTGGACCACGGAACTTACCCGTCACGACATCGAACCGTCCGGACCGGCGCGGGAGGGACGGCCTGATGCCCGACCCCTCACCTCCCCTCTGGATTTCCTTCGAACTCGACCCGGGCACCGCCGATTTCTTTTCCCTGCCCCTCCGGCTCCATCTCCCCGCCGAGCCCGAACTGTCCATTCTGGGGGGAGACGGGCGCGCGCGCCTCTCCCTGGAGATCCTGGGGCGCGGCCTCGAGGCCGCGGTGGCGCGGAACCCCGAGATGGCCGCCCGCGCCGATCTCATCCGCTTTCTCCACCGCTGGCCGCGCTATCGCGACCTCGAGCGCTACCTGGAGGTCGGGAACGCGGACTTCGCCCGGGCGGTGGCGCGGAACCTCCTCGACGACGATCCCCGGGATGCGCCCGCCCTGGCCGCACTGGGCGCCATCGAGGCGCGGGACGGGCGCTGGGAGGAGGCGGTGCGGCTGGCCGGGGCCGCGCGGGAGGTGGCGCCCACCCACGCCCCCACCCGGCTCCAGCTCGCCCTGGCCCTGGCCGGAGCCGGCCGCCGCGAGGAGGCACTCCTGGAGCTGGAGGATCTCACCCGCCATCTCCGTTTCCAGGGCATGGCCCGGCTCTGGCGGCACGAGGTGGCGGCGCCGGATCCCGCGCGCCTCCCCCGGCTCCTGCGCGAAACCGCCTTCGCCTTCTTCGCGCTCCAGGGGGAGGAGGCCGGGGACGAGGCGCGCGGACGGTTCGAGACCGCGTTCCCCGCGAACCCGGAGGTTCTCTACACCCGGGCGGTCTCCGCTCCGGACCTGGACGACGATGCCCGCGCGGAACTCCTCGCCCGCGCGCTCGAGAGCGAGCCCGGCCACGTGCCCGCGGTGACCGCGCTGGCCGCGATCCATCGCCGGAGCGGACGGCCCGAGGACGCCCTCCGCATCCTGGACGGGAGCATCGGCGCCGGCCCCGGCGATCCCCGGCTCACCGCCGCCCGCGGGCAGGCCCTGGAGCAGCTGGGGCGGACGGAGGAGGCGCGCCGCGCCTACGCCGCCGTCTTCGAGGAGCCGCTGGCGCTCCTCCCCGCGGCCACGCTCCTGGTGGCGGGGCTGGGCGCGCTCCGGCTCCTGGCTCCCGGGGCCTCGAGGAAACTGCTCGAGGACGCGGCGGAAGCGCGGCCCGGCGACCCCCTTCCCCACCAGCTCCTGGCCCGATCCGACGAGCGCCTCCTCGGACGCGACGCCGCCGAGCGCCGGCTCCGCGAGGCGATCCGCGATTGCGGCCCGGTCCCGGTCCTGGAGTACGCGCTTGCCGATCTTCTCCGCCGGTCCGGGCGCCGGGTGGAGGCGGAAGGGCTGATCAAGGTGCTCTCGCGCCGGCATCCCGACTCCCCCTGGGGGCACCGGGGGCTGGGCGATCTGGCGGTGGAGGAACAACCGGCGGCGGCGATCGAACACTACGGGCGGGCGGCCGGGCGCGATCCCCTCACCCCCATCCCCGGCTTCGATTACCTGCTGGGGGTCGCGGCCCTCCGCGCGGGCCGGGCGGAGGAGGCGCGGCGCCGGCTGGAGCGGGCGGTGGCCGCCGAGCCCGACCGCGCGCGCTACTGGTGCGACCTGGGAGCGGCCTGGTTCTACGAGGGGGACCTCGACCGGGCGCTCGCCTGCACCGCCCGCGCGGCCGCGCTCGAGCCCGGCCATCCCGGTTTCCTCCACAACCTCGCCGTCTATCACCAGGCGCGCTTTCGCCGCCGTCCGCTCACCGCGGCGGGTTCGGGATGGCGGGCGTGGGGCCTCCGGCGGCGGGCGGCGCGGGCGGCGGCGGTAGGGGGCTGGCGCAAGGACCTCTGGCCCGGCCCGGAACCCGAGGCCCCGCCGCGGGACAGTTAGGGCGGGGCCGTCAGGGCAGGACCACCACCCGCCGGACCGCGCTCCACGCGCCGGGCGGGGCGGCGCCGGGCGGGGCGGCGGGCCGGACCGAGAGCCGCACGAAGTAGATCCCGGCGGCCACGCGGTTCCCCCCCAGGCCCCGCAGATCCCATCGCCGGGTGAGGTCGGCGCCGCCGGGGGGAAAGCTCCCCTCCTCATGGCTCACCAGCCGGCCGCTCACGTCCACCGTGCGCAGCGCGTAGGCGCCTCCCGCCGGAGTGGGGGGAACGTAGAAGCGCAGGGTGACCGCGTCCCGGGCGGGATTGGGGTCGGGGGCGCGGAAGGCGAACCGCGCCCTTCCACCCACCGGGACCCGGAGGGTATCCAGGTCCTCCTCCAGTCCCGCCGCGTCCACGCTGGCGATCCGGTAGAGCTGCACCCGTCCGGGATCGGGATCGGGGTCCAGAAGGGTGTAGGGGTTGTCGCCCCCCACCCGGGCGCCGGCGAAGGCGAAGTACGGGCCCTCGGGGGCGTACCCCTTGTAGACCCGGTAGCGGACCTCGCCCCGGCTCCGGCCCGCGTACCAGGTCACGTGGACGCCGTCGGCCTCGACCTGGGCGTCGGCGATGCTGAGGGTGACCGCGGGCGCCACCGCGTCCCCGGTGCGCAGGATGCGGTCGGATTTGCCGGTGCGCCCATCCTCGCCGGTGGAGGCGCGCGCGGTGATCCGGCCCACCATCTGGTCGAAGGTGAGGTCCGGAAAGCGCTGGAGCAACAGCGCCACCGTGCCGGCCACGTGCGGCGAAGCCATGCTGGTCCCCTGGTCCAGCCAGTACAGGCCGTCGGGGGTGCTGAGCGCGGCCAGCTCCGCGGGCGTCCTCGAGTCCGGGGAGATGGTGGAGGAGCGGGCCGAGACCACCCCGTAGCCGGGGGCCAGGATCTCGGGCTTGACCCGCCCGTCGGCGGTGGGCCCGATGCTGGAGAAGAAGGCCACGTCCCCCTCGGTGGGAGGGGTCGGGTAGCAGCGCTCGCCGCCGGCGGAGTCGGTCCAGCAGGAGCGGGTGGAAATCGCCCCCACCGCCAGAATGCGAGGGGCGGTGGCCGGCACCACCACCGTCTCCTCGTGATCCACATCGTCCAGGAACACCGGGTACTCGCCGGTGTCGTTCCGCCAGTTGACCAGCCAGAAGTCGACCTGCGCATCGGATTCGGGCGCCGCCGCTTCGATCCGCACGGTCCAGTCGCCGGTGGCGGCGCGGACCGCGCCGGGGGAGTCGGCGATCTCCAGGGTGAAGGTCCCGCGCCCCTCGTCCGAGGTCACCGAGGCGAGGAGGTCGGCGCGGCGGAAGCTCACCCGCTTCTCCACGTCGCCCCACTCGAAACGGGTGGAGTCGACACCGTCGGGATCGATCACGGTGAACCGGTACCGGTCGCCGGGCGCGTACCATCCCGCGATGCTGGTATAGGCGACGGTCTGGGGATCGCGCCCGTGAAGGGGAAAGCGCAACCGGAGCGCCGCCGCGCCGGAGGCGGGCACCGGAACCTCGGCGTGGATGTCGCGGGCCCCGTCGTTACCGGCGGCGGCCACGATCAGATGGCCCGGACCCACCAGGTTCATCAGCGAGCGCTCGAACGGAGTGTCGCCCAGGTGCGGTCCGGAGTGGTTCCCCAGGCTGAGGTTCAGCACCGCGGGCATGCCCATCGCCGCGGCCTTGTCGAACACGTAGCGCGCACCCACCGCGACCCCGAACTCGGTGAAGTTCGTGCGCACCACCACCAGGGTCGCCTTGGGGGCGAGCCCGGCGAACCGCACCCCTTCGCCGGGAACCAGGGAGCCGCGTCCGTTGCCCGCGGCGATTCCGGCCACGTGGGTCCCGTGCCCGGCCCGGTCGTAGGAATCCACCGCCCGGGAGTCGAGTTCGGCTCCGGTGTACTCCTGCCCGAACCCGTAGGGCTTGGGGGGGGTCCCGAACGGTTCCTCCTGGTCCCAGAGCCAGGCGATGCGGGAACCGCCGCCGGGGGTGCGGAAGTCGGGATGATTCCAGTCCACGCCGGTGTCCACGATCCCCACCACCACCCCGTCACCGGTGGCGCCGGAGAACTCCCCGGTCTGGGGATCCATGCGGCGCACCTGCCCCAGGCCCAGGAACGCGGTGCTCCGGTCCAGGGTCGGGAAGAGCGGCCGTGAGAGCCGCGCCTCGCGTAGCGCTCCCGCGTCGACCAGCCTCCGGAGGCCGTCGAGGGTGACGCGCGCGGCGTAAAGGCCGCCCCCCATCGACACCGCCGCCACCCCGTCGCCGCCGGGAGCGCGCCCCGGCTCGGTCTGGAGGAAGACCTCCAGCCGGGGCGGATCGCCGGACTCCACCGCGCTCATGAGCGAGAGGGGAATGGGAGGGCGGGAGGCCCCGTCCGCCGCCGAACGCAGCACCCCGGGGGCGCTCGACGCGGGAAGGGCGAGAAGGGCGCGGAGCGGCGGGTCGAGAGCGGGCGCGGGCACGGCCGAGGCCCCGCCGGGGGCCGTGGTCGCGATGATGAAAAGACCCGGGAGAAAGAAGCCCAGGCGGAGGATTCGCTTCATGCCTTGATCAAGCCCGACAACACGGTAGCACGTTGCCGGATCGAATCCTACAATCGCCTGCATGAAGTCCTACGTGATCTTCGGGGCGGGCGCGGTGGGCTCGGCGATGGCCGCTTACCTGGCCCGCGCCGGGCGCGCGGCCACGGTGATCGCGCGCCCCGCCCACGTGGAGGCGATCCGGGCCCAGGGAGGGATCCGCGCGGTGGCCCGGGAAGAGACCTTCCTGGCGCCGGTGCGCGCGGAGACCGCGCTCCCCGCCCGCCTCCCTTCCGGCGCGCCGGTGTTCCTCACCGTCCAGGCCCCCGACGTGGCCGCCGCCGCCCGCGCCGCCGCTTCGGCGGGAGCGCGCCCGGTGGTGACCTGGCAGAACGGCATCCGCGCCGAGGAGACCGCGCTCCCCTTCTGCCCCCGGCTCTACGGCGGCGTGGTGCGGTTCACCGCCACCCTGCTGGTGCCGGGCGAGGTGCGGCTGCGCCGTCCCGGCCAGCTCATCCTCGGCCGGTATCCCGGCGGGGTGGACGACGCGGCCCGCGAGATGGCCGCCGACCTCGCCGGCGCCGGCTTCACCGCCGCCCTCAGCCCCGACATCCGCGCGGACAAGGCGCTCAAGCTCCTGGTGAACCTGGTCAGCGGGCCGCCGGTGCTGGTGCGCCGGACCGGAATCGAGCCCGCGCTCGCCCGGGTGCAGGTGGCGGTGCTGGAGGAGGCGCAGCGGGTGTTCGCGGCGGCGGAGATCCGCGCCGAACCCGCCTCGGGCCTGGGGCAGCCGGTGGAGGAGCTGTTGGCCCGCTTCCGGGCCGGCGGGAGCCCGCCCGACACCTCGGGCGGGGTGTACAACTCCACCTGGCAGAACCTGCACCACCGGCGGCCGCGACTGGAGAACGACTTCTATCACGGCGAGATCGTGCGTCTGGGGCGCGAGGCCGGGATCGACGCCCCGGTGAACGCGCGGGTGCTGGCGCTGCTGGAGGACGCGCGGGTGCGGGGCCTCGGGCCCGAGCCCTACGACCCCGGGGAGTTCCGCCGGCGGTTCGACGACCTGATCGACTTCGAGGACGGCACCGTGCGCGTGCCCGAATCCGGCCGGGATCGCGGCGGGCTGGAGATCTAGCCGGCTCCGCCGGGCATCCCCAGGAAGAGATCGTCCACCGGGTGGGGGGCGCCGGCGGGGAGCGGCGCCCGCGCCGCCATCAGCACGAACCCCTCGCTCGACCAGATCCCTTCGAGCCCCCCCAGCCGCGCCTCCATGTCGTCGATGAACGCGCGCTGGGTGGCGTGGGCGTTGACCGCCTCGCGCTTCGCCTTCAGGAACTCCCGGGTATCGATCTCCGCGTCGACCTCCGCGTCGGGCACCCCGTGAACGCGGCGCCAGGTGATCTTCCGGGTTCGCGATTCGGGAATGCAGTAGCCCCACATCCGGGCCGCCGGGTGGGGGGTGCCGAGTTCGGGGGCGAAATCGGGATCGGCGGCGCGCGCGAAGGCGGTGAGCGTGCGTTCGGTGACCGTGCGGTGGTCCAGGTGGCCGCTGATGCCGTTCGAATGGAAGACCAGGAGGGTGTCGGGACGGACCTCGCGCACCACCCGGACGATGGGGCGGAGCAGCGTCTCCTCCTCCAGGCGGCCCAGGCCGTAGTCGGGGAGGTAAAGGAAGACCGGCGGGCGGATCCCCAGCACCGCGCAGGCGTCCACCAGCTCCCGTTCCCGGATCGCGGCCAGGCGGAGGCGGCCCAGGCCCCCGGAGGGCCCGATGGTGCCCGACTCCCCGCGGGTGGCGGTGAGGAGGTGGACGTCGGCCCCCTCGGCGGCGAGCCGGGCCAAGGTGCCGCCGGGGCCGAAGGTTTCGTCGTCGGGGTGGGCGAATACGCCGAGCACGGTGCGGCCGGCGAGACGGTGGTTCACGCGGTTCTCCTGGACTGAAGGTGGCCGATCTGCAACACTAAAGCCGACCGTGCGGCGTCGAGGCGCCGCCGGACCCGCGCCCGGACGCCTCCCCCTCGCCCGGCCCGATCACCGGGGTGCCGCCCCCCACGGTCCTCCCGGCCCGTGACCCTCCCCGGTCGGGGTGCGACCCACCGAGGATAATGAACCTCGCCCCGAGAGGAAAACCCGGACTTCCCCATGCTCGAGGTCTCCGTCCTCCTTCCCGCCCGCAACGCCGCCGGCACCCTGCTCCATGCCCTGGGGTGCGTCCTGGAACAGCACGACCTCGGCCTCGACATGGAGGTGCTGGTGGCCGACGACGGCTCCGAGGACGATACCCTGCGGATCGCCCAGGAGGCGGGCGGCGCCGACCCCCGGGTGCGCATCCTCGCCCGTCCCTACTCGGGCCTGGCCGCCACCCTCAACGCCGCCATGGCCAAGGCCGAGGGGCGCTACATCGCCCGCATGGACGCCGACGATCTGTGCGCCCGCGACCGCCTGGTCCGCCAGCTCCGCCACATGGAGCGCCACCCGGGCCTGGACGTGGTGGGAACCAGGGTCCGCATGTTCCCGGAAAAGTCGGTGAGCGACAACATGCGGGAGTACGTGAAGTGGCAGAACCGGTTTCTCATCCACCGCGCGCTGGAGCGGAACCTCCTGGTGGAGAGCCCCCTCACCCACGCCACCGCCCTCTTCCGCCGGGAGTCGCTGGAGCGGATCGGCGGGTGGCGCGAGGTGGACGGGCCCGAGGACCTGGATCTCTGGCTCCGGGGCGCGGCCGCGGGGTGGCGTTTCGGGAAGGTGAACCGGGTCCTCTACCAGTGGCGCGAACGCCCCGACCGGGTGACCCGGACCGACCCCAGGCTGAGCCGCGACGGTTTCCGGCGGGTGGCCATGGAAGCCTGCTCGCGATCGTTCCCCCGGAACGAGCCGGTGCTGATCTGGGGTTGGGGGCGCTCGCTGGAGGACTGGGACGAAGGGCTCCGGAGCCGGGGCTTCCGCGTGCAACCGGTGGAGGTGAGTCCCCGGGAGGTGCGGGGGGCCGACGGCCTCCCCGATCCGCCCCGGCCCGGAGAATTGGCCGCCCCCCGGCTCACTCCCGGCCGGAACGCGCCCGGGCTCCGGTGGCTCCTGGCCTACGGCAGCGATCCCTCGCGGCGCACCCTGGCTGACGCGCTCGGCCGGCACGGGCTCCGCGACGGCGTGCACTTCCGCTTCGTGTCCTAGACCGTGGGAAGTGCCGGTCCCGGCCGCGCCGCCGGTTGAACAGCCGCTGCCGGGCGGCGGGTCAGTTCTCCTCCGGCTTGCGGGGGCGCGGGGAACGGGCCAGGGCCTCGAGCAGGCGCGCCGAGATCCGGAGCTGCCGCAGCACCAGCTCCAGCCGCTGCCGTGGATCGTCGGTCTCCAGAATTCCCTGCCGTTCGGTGGACTCGGCCAGCACCACCGAGGCGATCCGGTTCACCAGGGCCAGCCGGCCGTCCCCGTCCCGGGGAACGCCGAGACCGGCCTGGGTGGTTTCGAGGAGCCCGAGTTCCGCGGCCAGTCGCACCCCCTGCCGGAGCGCTCCCTCCACCGTCCTCCCCTCCAGTTCCCCGGCCGCCTCGGGCAGCGTCACCGCCCGCGCCTTCCGGTAGAGGCGCTCGGAGGCCACCTCGCTGAGCCGCACCCGCGCCCGGCCCTCCACCAGGACCTGGAATCGGCCGTCGGGGAGCCGGGTGTAGCGGGTGAGGCGCCCGGCGCCGGCCAGGTCATGAAACGGGGGCGCGCCCTCGATCTCGCCCAGGTGCCCGGGGCGAAGGAGCGGCACCGCGATCCACCAGCGCTCGCGGATCACGTCCTCCACCAGCTGCCGGTAGCGGGGCTCGAACACGTGCAGCGGGAGCTTGGTGCCGGGGAAGAAGACGACGTCGGGGAGGGGAAAGAGGGGAAGAACCCGAGGTGGACTTTGGGACACGACGCCTCCCGGACTCAGGCCGCGCCCCGCCCTCCCTCCTCGCCGCAGGTTCCGGTGTGGGCCTCGGCCGCTTCCTCGATCTCGACGTAGACCTCGCCCCCCTCTACCTCCACACGATACACCGAAACCGAGACGTCGGGGTCGAAGGGCGAGCTGCCGTCGTCGAGGTCGAACGCCCAGCCGTGCCAGGGACAGACCACGGTGCACCCCGAGAGGTAGCCCTCGGAGAGGGACGCCCCCATGTGGGGACAGGAATCGCTCACCGCGTGGACGCGTCCGTCGCGCTGGAAGATGGCCACGGTGTGGCCGCCGAGCCGGACCCGGATCCCCTCCCGGTCGGGAAGGGCGTCGAGCCGGCCCACGTGATGGCGAATCGTCATGAGCCTGAGGGCTCCTCCCAATCGACTCGAGGCACGTGCCCGAACCGAATGTGTTTCTTGATGTTCCAGACCCAGGCGGTCCGGACCGCCGCGAACCTCTCCCCGGAATGATCGGGGCTCCGGGGCCCGGGGTTTAGCCCGAATCCCCACAAAAGCCGTCCGCATCACGAACGCTTGCCCTTGGAGGAGAGGAATGCGGTCATCCGTCGCGCCTTCTCGGGGCTCTGGTAGAGGACGGCCTGGGCCAGCCTCTCCAGGGCGTCTCCCTCGCGCTGCCCATGGCGCTGGGCGTTGAGGGCGAGCTTGGCGATGCGAACCGCCTCCGGGCTCTGGCGCGCCACCTCCGAGGCCACGTCCAACGCCTCCTCGAGCATCCGGCCGTCGGGAACCACCCGGTTCACCAGGCCCATGGCCAGGGCCTCGGCCGCCTCCACCCGGCGCCCGGTGAAGATGAGCTCCTTGGCCCGCCCCATCCCCACCAGCCGGGGGAGCCGGTAGGTCGCGCCGGCGCCGGGGATGATCCCCAGCCCCACCTCGGGCTGGCCCAGCCGGGCGCTCTCGCCCGCCACCCGGATGTCGGCGGCCAGCGCCAGCTCGCAGCCGCCCCCCAGGGCATATCCGCGGACCGCCGCGATCACCGGGACCGGAAGCTCCTCCAGGCGGGTGAACAGCGCCCCGTTGATTGCGTCCAGGGCCTCGGGGCCGCGGCGGTCGAGGAGCTGGGCGATGTCGGCGCCCGCCGCGAAATGGTCCCCTTCGCCGGTCAGCACCGCCGCCCGCAAGTCGCGGTCGGTCTCTAGCTCGGCCAGCGCGGCGTGGAGCGCGCGCACCAGCTCCAGGTTGAGCGCGTTCCGCTTCTCCGGCCGGTTCAACGTGAGGATCTCGATCTCGCCCCGCCGCTCACGCTTGAGGATCGGGTTCATGGGGATTCCCTCCCTACCAGGGGGTGAGCACGATCTTGCCGAAGACCTCGCGCGCCTCGAGCGCGCGATGCCCCTCGGCCACCTCGTTCATGGGGAGCGTCCGGTCCACCACCGGGGCGAGGTCGCCCCGTCCGGCCAGGCGCAGCACCTCGTAAAGTTCCGCCCGTGAGCCCATGGTGGAGCCGAGAAGGGAGAGCCCCTTGAAGAACACGTACGGGAGCGGGGTCTCGGCGGCCGGGCCGCTGGTGTTGCCGCAGATCACCAGGCGCCCCCCCTTGGCCAAGCTCTTGATGTTGCCCTGCCAGGTATCCTTGCCAATGTGGTCGAAGATCACGTCGCAACCGCTTTTCCCGGTGAGGGTTCGCACCTCGTCCACGAAATCGGCGGTGCGGTAGTTGATGCCGGCCTCGGCTCCCATCTCCCGGGCCCGGCGGAGCTTTTCGTCGCTCCCGGCGGTGACCAGGATGCGCGCGCCGAGGAGATCGGCGATCTGGATGCCGGCGGTGGAGACCCCGCTCCCGGCGGCGTGGATGAGCACGGTCTCCCCCGGCCGGAGCCCGGCCCGGGCCGTGAGCATGTGCCAGGCGGTGAGGAACACCAGCGGCATCGCCGCCGCCTCCTCGAACGAGAGGTTCTCCGGTTTGGGGAGGACGTTCCGGGCCGGCACGACCACGAAGTCGGCGCAGGTTCCGTCCCGGTGCTCGCCCAGAATGCCGTAGTCGCGGCAGAGCTGATCCTCGCCGCGCGAGCAGGGCTCGCAGCGTCCGCACGAGACCCCGGGCGCCACCACGCAGGCGGAACCGGGCTCGATCCCGGTCACCCCGGGACCCAGCGCATCCACCACCCCGGCCCCGTCGCAACCGGGGACGATCGGGAGCGGGTAGCGGACGCCGGGCACCCCGCGGCGGACCCAGAGATCCAGATGATTGAGCGCGGCCGCGCGCACCCGCACCCGGACCTCGCCCGGTCCCGGGACCGGATCCGGCCGCTCCCGGATCGTCAACGCCTCCAGCCCGCCATGGGCCTCGATCACCACCGCTCGCATGGGTCCTCCCGGGCTCGGGTCGTCCGGCGCCCCCCGGCGGAACCGCCGGGGGCGGGGCCATTGTGCCAGAGCTTCGCCCGGTTCTCCACCGGCCCGCCGGCGGCCGGGCGCCGGAAGCCCTCCGGTAACCGGCTACCTACCCGTACGTTGACTGCGGGGGCCGATCCCGGTAGAATTCTCTACCCGGAGACCCCATATCCCATGTCGCCACCTGCTGAGATTACCCTCGAGCTTCGGCCGCGGTCGCGCTTGGACGTCATCGACGTCGGCCGCCGCGTGGCCGGCGAGGTCGAGGACTTCTTCAACCGCTATCGCAAATCGGTCTACTGCTCCCACCACACCACCGCGGGGTACCTGGAGCAGAGCTTCTGCGCGCGCCTCAACAACGATCGCGACACCGTCCAGAACTTCGTAGGCGGGTTCCAGCGGATCTTTCCTCCGGACGCCGACTACCGGCACGACCAGCTCCACCTTCGGAGCGAGCTCACCGACGCCCAGCGCCTGATCGAGCCCCGGAACGGCGACAGCCACCTCACCTTCATCGGCTCCGGCCTCCGGAGCTGCGTGACCTACGTCAACCGCCCCAGCTCGCCGGTCTACTTCATCGACCTCGACGGGGTCCACGAGCACACCCAGCGCACCCGCCGCACCACCGTGATCGGATACGACCGCGAAGAGGTGGTGGACCGGGTCCGGATCGAGGTGCCGACCTCGCTCCACCCGATCGACTCGGTCAACCTCAAGGATCCGCGGTTCGGGCTCTACGCCCAGATCTGCCATCTCATCGAAACCCTGGACATCACCAAGGGGCGGGTCGACATCTCGCTGGCCCCCAACGAGCGCCACGCCGCGCTCACCGTCAACGAGTACGAGACGCTCCTCATGCGGCACGATCTGGCCGAGGTGCTGCGCAACCCGTTCCGGTTCGTGGCCGAGCGGGGGCGGAACATGCTTCTCGATCCGAGGACGGTTCCGGTCAAGACCCTCAACTACGCCAAGTACGACTTCGTCCAGGTCCTGAACGCGATCATGGACGCGTTGGGGGTGACCGACTCCGCCCTGGAGCGGGCGGTGGACAAGTTCCTCGCGCTCCCCGCCGCCCGGCTCATGCGCATGAAGCGCCAGGTGAGCCTGCTGGTGAGCGACCAGTTCCAGCCCGGGCGGGGATGCGTGGTGGAAGGGATCTACCAGAGCCCCATTCTCGTCCAGTGGAAGAAGGCGCTCGAGCAGAGCCGCTACCTGGACGTGACCTTCACCCGCTTCGAGTGAAGCGGACGCTGGCCCGCCGGACCGGCCCCTACCGCGAAATCGCCCGAGCCCTGTGGGCCAACCGGGACCGGCCCGGCTACGCCTGGCGCATCCTCCGGGACGGGGTCTGCGACGGTTGCGCGCTGGGCACCAGCGGCATGCGCGACTGGACCATGCCCGAGGTCCACCTCTGCTGGGTGCGCCTGAACCTCCTCCGGCTGAACACCATGCCCGCCCTGGATCCGGCGGTGGCCGCGGACGCCTCGGCGTTGGCCGCGATGAGCGAGCGGGAGCTGCGCAAGCTCGGCCGCATCCCGGTTCCGCTCGTTCGCCGGCGCGGCGATTCCGGGTTCCGCCCGCTCCCCTGGCCCGAGGCCATGGAGCTTGCCGTTTCCCGCATCCGCGGAATCGACCCCCGGCGGCTGGCCTTCTACCTGGTCTCGCGCGGGACCGCCAACGAGACCTACTACGCGGCTCAGAAGGTGGCGCGGTATCTCGGCACCAACCACGTGGACAACTCCGCCCGCATCTGCCACTCCCCCTCCACCACCGGCCTCAAGGAGTCGGTGGGTTTCGCGGCCACCACCTGTAGCTACCGCGACCTGATCGGGAGCGACCTGGTGGTGTTCCTGGGAAGCGACGCCGCCAACAACCAGCCGGTGGTGATGAAGTACCTCCACCTGGCCAAGAAGGCGGGGACGAAGGTGGCGGTGGTGAACCCCTTCCGCGAGCCGGGGATGGAACGCTACTGGGTGCCCTCCTCGGTGGACTCCGCTCTCCTGGGGACCCGGATCGCCGACGCTTTTTTCACCCTCCGGGTGGGCGGCGACATCGCGTTCCTGAACGGAACCCTGAAGCACCTGATCGCCGAGGGGCGGGTGGACCGCGCGTTCGTGGAAGCCCACACCGCGGGCTGGGACGAGCTGGAGCGGGCGCTGGCCGGGCAGAGCTTCGAGGAGCTGGAGCGCGCCTCCGGAGCGAGCCGGGAGAGTATGCTCGAGTTCGCGCGAATGGTCGGCGCCGCCCGGAGCGCGGTCTTCGTCTGGTCCATGGGGATCACCATGCACACCCACGGAGTCCGGAACGTGAAGGCGATCGCGAACCTCGCGCTCGCCCGGGGCCTGGTGGGAAAGCCGGGGTCGGGCCTCATGCCCATCCGCGGCCACTCCGGGGTCCAGGGGGGCGCGGAGATGGGCTGCGTCCCCGACACCTTCCCCGGCGGCGCCCCCGCCGGGCCCGGGGGCGCGGCCGCGCTGGCCGCGAAGTGGGGCTTCCCGGTGCCGGACTGGAAGGGACACTTCGCGGCGGAGACGGTGGACGCCGCCTGGCGGGGCGAGGTGGACGCGCTCTGGTGCGTGGGGAGCAACCTCTTCGGGGTCCTCCCCGACCCCGCCTACGTGCGGGAGGCCCTGGAGCGGATCCCCCTCCGCGTTCACCACGACATCGTCCTCAACCCGCAGATGATGGTGGATCCCGCCGACACCGTGCTGGTGCTTCCCGCCACCACCCGCTACGAGATGGCCGGCGGCAACACCGAAACCTCCACCGAGCGGCGCATCATCTACAACCCCGAGATCCCCGGACCCCGGGTGGCCGGGGCGAGGGACGAGTGGCGGGTCCTGGTCGAGCTGGCCGAGCGGGTCAAACCCGGCGAGGCCGGACGCATCCGCTTCGACTCGACCGCGGCCATCCGCGAGGAGATCGCCCGGGTGGTCCCGCTCTACGACGGCATCCAGCACCTGCGCGCCAAGGGGGACCAGTTCCAGTGGGGCGGCGAGCGCCTCTGCGCCGATGGGCGCTTCGGCTTCCCCGACGGCCGCGCGCGGTTCACCCCGCTCGAGCCGCCGCGGCGCGAGACCCCGCCCGGACACTTCCGACTCCTCACCCGCCGGGGAAAGCAGTTCAACAGCATGGTCTTCGACGGGGGCGACATGCTCGCCGGGATCGGCCGCGACCAGGTGCTCCTCGCTCCGGAGGACATGGCCCGGCTGGGCCTGGCCGAGGGCGACCCGGTCACCGTCCGCTCCCCCACCGGGAGCCTCGACCTCCGGGTAGGGCCCGGCCCGCTCCATCCCGGAACCGCCCTCCTCCACTGGCCGGAAGCCAACACCCTGGTTCCGCGCGGGGTCACCGACCCCGTGTGCGGCATTCCCGCCTACCGCGAGGCCGCGGTGGAGGTGGTCCCTCGTGGCTGACCGTTCCCCCGACCGCCCCGCGTACCCTCCCGAGATCGCGGAGCCGGTGGAGCCGCCGGCGCCGGCGCCGGGCACCCCGGGCGGGGACGCCGTTTCCGGACTTCGCGAGGCGATCGCGGTGGAGGGAGCCGCCGCCCGCTCCCGCTCCGAAGCGGTCGCCGCCGAGGAGCCGATGGAGGTGCGGGTGGTGGTCGAAGAGGCCGGAGGCGAACGGCGCCACTCGGTGGCGGTGACCATGCGCACCCCCGGCCACGACCGCGAGCTGGCCGCGGGGTTCCTGGTCTCGGAAGGCGTGCTTACCGACCCCGCCCAGGTGGAGTCGATCGCGCCTTGCGCGGCGGGGCCGGATTCGCCGGGCGCCAACGTGATCAACGTGCGGCTCCGGCCGGGAGCGTCCTTCGATCCCGGGCGCTTCAGCCGGAACGTCTACACCTCCTCGAGCTGCGGGATCTGCGGACGGGCCTCGCTGGATCTGGTCCGCACCGCCTGCCCGGCCCGTCCGGTGGGCGGCTTCCGGGTGGACCGGCAACGTCTCTGCGCGCTCCCCGGGCGGGCGCGCCGCGCCCAGGAGGGATTCGCCCGCACCGGGGGCCTCCACGCCAGCGCGCTCTTCGAACCCGGCGGAGAGCTGCTTCTCTCCCGCGAGGACGTCGGGCGGCACAACGCCATGGACAAGGTGGTGGGGGCGATGTTCCTGGAAGCACGCCTGCCCCTCAGCGGCACGATCGTCCTGGTGAGCGGTCGCGCCAGCTTCGAGCTGGTGCAGAAGGCGCTCCTGGCCGGGATCCCGTTCCTGGCCGCAGTGGGGGCGCCCACCACGCTGGCGGTGGACCTGGCCCGCGAGCACGGCCTCACCCTGATCGGATTCCTCCGCGGCGACCGGTTCAACGTCTACTCCGGTGGGGAGCGGATCGAAACCGGGTAGTCGCCGTTCCCCGCCCCTTGCCGCCTACCCCGGGGTGTGCTACTCAACATTCATAGCAAATCGGTTCTTCACAACGAAATAGAATGTATCGTATTGATCATCTTTCCGGCGCCGCCCGCCGGGCCCGAGGAGGGCCCATGAACACCCAGCCGCACCCCCGGGATCTCTACCGCGTGCCGGCTGAAGGAACTCAAGAAGTACGGCGGATTCGCGCGGGCGGCGCCCAGGCGGGCGGCGGCGCGGCCGTCCGGGACCAAGCCGGTCGGGGCGGGGACGGCCGGGTCCGATTGAGCCGGAGCGGGGCGGGGCACCCGCGGATGGACTCCGGGGCCGCGTCCTGCCATACTCGACCGATCGGGTCGTGTTCGGCCTGCGTGAAAGGAACCTCATGCCTTCGTTCGCCCTGCGCCGTGCCCTGGGCACGGCCGTCGCCGCCCTTCTCGTCACCACCGGGGCCGTCATGTCGTCACCTCACGCCGGCAAGGCGGGAGCCTCTCCCGTCGTTCTCGTCGTCTACAGCGACTACGTCTGACCCTGGTGCTACCTCAGCACGGTCCGTGTTGAGAAACTCCAGAAGGAATACGACGTACGCGTGGATTACGTGCACTTCCCGCTCCACCCCGATACGCCCGGAGACGGGATAAGCCTCGCCGAGCTGTTCGGGGGAGGGGCGGGGGCCGCGCGGCGGATCGCCGCCTCCCAGGCCCGGCTCAAGGCGCTGGCCGCGGAGGAGGGGCTCCCCATGGCCGACCGCGACTCCACCTTCAACAGCCGCTTGGCCCAGGAGCTGGGGAAGTGGGCCGAGTCCGAGGGGAAGGGCCCCGCGTTCAACGACGCCGCCTTCCGCGCCTACTTCGCCGAGGGGCGGAACATCGGGAACCGGGCGGTGCTGCTCGACCTGGCCTCCTCGGTAGGACTCGATCGCGAGGAAGCGGCCCGGGTGCTCGACCGGCGGACCTTCAGCCGGGCGGTCGACGCGGACTGGGCCCGGGCCACCGGCCGGGGGGTGAACGCGGTTCCCACCTTCGAGGCCGGGGGCCGGTTCGTGGTGGGGGCGCAGCCGTACCCGGTCCTCGAGACCCTGGTCCGCCAGGCCGGGGCGGTGAAACGGGACTCGAGCGGGAACTAGCCCCCAGGCCGGCCGTTCGGCTTGCGCCGGCGCCGCTCTCCGGGGACCGGTCGACCGGTCCTGACACGGATCGCCCTCTTGATCGCGCTCATTGACGAATCGTCCGCGGGCCGGGAAGATTCGGTGAGACGGTGCCCCCGTTCCTCCCGCTACCGGTCCGCGCACCCCATGGGGCGGGGACCGGATTCTCCGCCTATCCCTTTCTCCTCCGGCGTCCATTCCTCGGGAACACACGATGCCACGCTCTTTCCGGTTCCGGCGGAGGGCCCGTGCCCCCGGCCCCGGAACCGGTTCGGCGGTTCTCGAAACCGGGTCCGTGGAGGAAAAGAACATGCTTCCCATCCGCCGTCGGTCTGCTTTCGCCGTGCTGGTCCTGATCCTCGCCCTGACCGCCGTGCCCACCGCCCTCGCCTCGCCCCCGCCCTACGATGCCGCCCCGGCCGCCCTCGGACCGTACATCGTGATCGGCTGGAACGACCTCGGGATGCACTGCGCGAACGCCCGGTTCCAGGACTTGACCGTGCTTCCCCCGTACAACAACGTCTGGGCCGTGATCATCCTCCGCGGGTCGGCGTCCACCTTGCCGGGGATCGTGGTGAACCCCTATACCGTCACCTACCGGATTGAGAACAACACGTACTCGGTGGGAAAGACCGACTTCTGGACCTACGCCCCGCAGATCTTCGGGGCATCGCTTCCGGACAACGTCGGCCTGGCCGGGAAGGGTCTCTCCGGCAATCTCGATCCCAAGTCCGACCACTTCGACGCCTTCGGGATCCCCCTCACCCCCTTCACCGACAACGACCTGGTGAACCCGGCCCCGTTCCAGCTCGGGATCCTGGAGGCTTACGACGGGGCGGCGAAGATCGCCGAGACCCGGATCGTGCTGCCGATCTCGAACGAGATGATGTGCTCCAACTGCCACCACCCCGGTACCGGCGAGACGGTGGAGCACGCCATCCTCCGGCTTCACGACAACGAGAACGGCACCCATCTCGCGACTTCCACGCCGGTCCTGTGCGCGAGCTGCCACGCCAGCAACGCTCTCGGAACCCCCGGCATGCCGAACCTCCCCAGCCTTTCCGAGGCCATGCACGACCAGCACTCCGAGGAGACCAACAACTGCTACCAATGTCACCCGGGTCCCACCACCCAGTGCCTGCGCGGCACCATGGCCACCGACTTCGGCCTGGTCTGCCAGAACTGCCACGGGAGCGTGCGCGACGTGGCCGAGACCATCAAGAACGGCCGCCAGCCGTGGCTCCAGGAACCTCGCTGCGGCGATTGCCACGGCACCGCCCACGCCGAGGAGGCCAATACCCTCTACCGGAACTCCAGAGGCCACGGGAACCTCTATTGCCCCACCTGTCACAACAGCCCCCACGCCATCCTCCCCTCGCGGGAGGCGCGGGACAATCTCCAGGCCGCCGCGCTCCAGGGTCATGCCGGCACCCTGAGGAACTGCGACGTGTGCCACGGCTACACCCCCTCAGGGGCGGGGCCGCACGGGCTGGTGGTGACCGGCGTCGCGGACGGCGGGTTGGGCGAGGGGCCGGGAGCGCGGGTGGCGCCCGCCCCCAACCCCTTCCGCGTTCGCACCGAGATCCACTACTCGGTGGCCGACGACACGCCGATCCTGCTCGCGGTGTTCGACGCCTCGGGGCGGCGGGTGCGGGTGCTGACCGCGGCCGCCCAGACCCCGGGGCGGCACACCCTGGTCTGGGACGGGCGGGACGACGCCGGAACCCCGGCGCCGGCGGGGGTCTACTTCGCCCGTGTCACCACCGGAGGGTCCACCGCCGTCGCCCGCATGGTGAAGCTGGACCGCTGAAGGTCCGTCGCGCTCCGGGGGGCCGGTCCGCCCGCCCGGCCGCCCGGCGGCGGGCTGACGAAACGCGACTGCCCGGGTATCTATCTGCAATACGATGAGATACCCGGGTGTTTCCCGGGGTCCCCGGCGCCGGTCAGAGCGCCTGTCTGAAGAGCGCGTACCGCTCCCGCAGGAACTCGGGATTGGGCCGGCTGCGCGGTGCCGCCGGGGTATGGAGCAGCGCTCCGTGGAAGCCCTTCAACCCGTGGAGGAGCATGGGTCCGTCCTCCTCCTCGAGGATGTCGCGCCGGACCTCGATCACCGAGTCCGGCCGCACGCCGATGAAGTTCCGGTCGAAGGCGGCGTGGTGCAGGCGGCAGAGCGCGATCCCGTTGGTGACCACCGGCTCGCCGCGCGGATGCTTGTCCGGAAGGATGTGCGCGGCCTCCAGGAGCTCGGCGTGGCGCAGGCGGCAGATTCCGCACTGCTCGCGGTATGCCCGCAGCACCCGTTCCCGGAAGCCGGTCTGGTGCACCCGCTGCTGGGTCAGCACCGTCACATAGGCGCGTCTGGATTCGGCGACCCGGTCCGAGGCCTCCGCCTCCGCGAACGAATAGAGCCGCCGGTCATCCACGGTCACGTGGAAGCAGAGTTCCGCCGGGTCGTCGTGTTCGATGAAGACCGGCCATACCGGGAGATACCGGCCCGGGACCAGGCCGAAGAAATAGATGAGCGGGGTCCGGCTCCGATAGGCCTCGCGCAGGCCGGCGTTGTCCCGATGGCTCGGATCGGTCCCGCGATACCGGTAGCGGAGCAACCCGTCGGGGCGATGTTCATCGTCGTAAGGGCGGGGTTTGCCCGGGACCTCGGGGGCGGTGGTGATGCTGAGCGGGATGTACGGCAGGACCGCCGGCTTGAAGATGCCCTGCGGCCCCAGGAACGGGACCCGGGTCCCTTGCCAGTCGAACCCCCGCGCCAGGATGTCCCGGGGCAGGACTTCGCCGTGGCGAATCGTTTGTTCCTCGAGGAACGCAAAGGCGGCCAGCCGGACCCGGCGGTCGAGGTCTCCGGAAACGGGCACGTCGCCGCCTACGCCAGTCCCACCCATACCGACTTGGTCCGGGTGTAGGCGCGCACCCCCTCTTCGCCCAACTCCCGGCCGAAGCCGGACTGCTTGGTGCCGCCGAACGGCACCGCGGCGTTGTAGAGGCCGTAGGAATTGATCCAGACCGTGCCCGCCTCCAACGCCGCCGCCACCCGGTGGGCCTTGCCCACGTCCCGGGTCCAGACCCCCGCGGCCAGGCCGTAAGGGTTGTCGTTGGCCATGGCCACCAGGTCCTCCTCGCCGTCGAAGGGGATCACCGAGAGCACCGGCCCGAAGATCTCCTCCCGGGCGATGGTCATGGTGTTGGTCACGTCGGTGAAGATGGTGGGTTCGTAGAAGTAGCCCCGGCCGTCCCCCACCACGGCGCGACCGCCGCCCATCAGGACCCGCGCCCCCTCTTCCCGGCCGATCTTCACGTAACGCTCCACCCGGTCCCGCTGGGCGGCGGAGACCAGCGGCCCGATCTTGGTCTTGGGGTCGAGCGGGTCCCCGGGGCGCGACCGGGCCGCCCTCGCCGCCACCGTCCGGGCAAACTCGCCGGCCACCGTACGCTCCACGAAGAGCCGGCTTCCCGCGGTGCAGGCCTCGCCCTTGTTGTAGAAGATCCCCAGCACCGCCCCCTTGGCCGCGGCCTCGAGGTCGGCGTCGGCAAACACCACGTTCGGCGACTTACCCCCCAGCTCCAGCGACACCGGGCGCGGAAGGTCCGCCGACGCCCGCATGATCGCCCGCCCCACCCCGGTGGAGCCAGTGAAGGCGAGCCGGTTCACCCCCGGGTGCGCGGCCAAGGCCGCCCCCGCCACCGGACCCGCCCCCGGCACGATGTTCACCACCCCCGGCGGGAGGCCGGCCTCGGTCAGGAGTTCCCCCAGCCGGAGCGCGGACAGGGGCGTCTGTTCCGCCGGCTTCAACACCACGGTGTTCCCCGCGGCCAGGGCCGGTCCCAGCTTCCACGCCGCCATCAGGAGCGGAAAATTCCAGGGGATGATCTGGCCTACCACCCCGTAGGGTTCGGCCACCGTGTAGTTGAGGAAGTCGGGGCGGACCGGGATCGTGCGGCCGTGGAGCTTGGTCGCCCAGCCCGCGTAGTAGTGGAAGGTGTCGGCGGCCATGGGGACGTCCACCTTCGACGACTCGAAGATCACCTTCCCCTGGTCGCGGGTCTCGAGGAGCGCCAGCTCGTCCCGGTTGTTCAGGATGAGCTCGGCCACCCGCGCCAGGATCCGGCCGCGCTCGGCCCCGGGGGTGTTCCGCCAGGTCCGGTCGAAGGCGGCCCGCGCCTCGGCCACCGCCCGGTCCACGTCCTCGGGCCCCGCTTCGGCCACCGTGGCCAGCACCTCCTCGGTGGCCGGATTCACGGTCTCGAAGGTCTTTCCCGAGGCCGCGTCCCCCCACTCCCCGCCGATGAAGAGTTTCCCGGGCCGGATCGCGGCCTCCTTCGGATCGGACATGGCTCAACTCCAGTTCCGGCCGCGCAACGGCGGCCTGATTCCATCCGGGACGATCCAGGGGAGGATCAGAGATCCACGTACTTGGGTCCCCCGCCGCCCTCGGGGGGAACCCAGGTGATGATGGCGTAGGGGTCCATGATGTCGCAGGTCTTGCAATGCACGCAGTTCGAGGCGTTGATCTGCAGCTGCTTCCCCGACGGGGCGTCCCCCTTCACCATCTCGTACACCGCGGCGGGGCAGAAGTACTGGCAGGGGTTCCCGTACTCCTCCACGCAGCGTCCCGCGCAGATGTCGGTGTCGTTGACCACCAGGTGCGACGGCTGGTCCTCTTCGTGCACCGTCCCCGACTTGTACACGTCGGTGAGCTTATCGAAGGTGAGCTTGCCGTCGAACTTGACCGGCGCGGGCGGCCGCTCCCCCGCCCTGCGCCTCATGTGCTTGTAGTCGGGAATCACCCCGGTCGCCTCGCCGAAACCCTTCCCTCCGGTGACCAGGAGCACCCCCGCGTTCAGGACTCCCGCCCAGCGGCCGTTCCGGAACCCCTGGTGGAAGTTCCGCACGCTCAGCAGCTCGGCCCGCGCGGGGCTGGTGGAGAAGAGCGCGTCGTAGTGGGAGAGCGAGGCCTCGGAGTAGTCCTCCGCCTTCAGGGCCTCGTAGATCGCCTTCGCCGCCATCATCCCGCTCTCGATGGCGAGGTGCACGCCCTTCAGGCGTTCCGCGTTCAGGAAGGCGGCGGAGTCCCCCACGATCAGCGCCCCCGGGAGCACCCGCCTGGGCATGGAGTACCAGCCGCCCAGGGGGACCGTTTTCGCCCCGTAGGTGAGCATCTCCCCCCCGTCCAGGATCGCCTTCACGAAGGGGTGGGTCTTGTACTTCTGGAACTCGTGATGGGGATCGGTATAGGGGTTGCCGTAGTCGAGCCCCACCACGTATCCGACCGAGACCTTGTCGCCGGCCATGCCGTAGATCCAGCCGCCGCCGTAGACGCCGGCGGGAAGCGGCCACCCCAGGGTGTGGTAGACCGCGCCCGGCTTGATCCGCCCCGCCGGCACCTTCCACACCTCCTTGATGCCGGTCCCGTAGGTCTGGGGGTTGGTTCCCTCCAGGTTCCGGTCGCGCACCAGCTGCTTGGTGAGATTTCCGCGGGTGCCCTCGGCGAGCACGGTGACCTTGGCCTTGATGTCCACGCCCGGCTCGAAGTTCGACTTGCGGTTCCCGTGCTTGTCGATGCCCTTGTCCCCGGTGCGCACCCCGGTGATCTGCGCCCCCTCGGTGAGGAGGGCCGCCGCCGGAAAGCCCGGGAACACGTCCACCCCGCGCTTCTCCGCCTCCCCGGCCAACCAGCGCACCAGATGGTAGAGCGAGACCACGTAGTTGCCGTGATTCTGGAGGGGGGGCGGAGTGAGGGGCGACTTGATCGCGCGGCCGGCGGTGAGGTAGAGCATGGCGTCGTCGGTGACCTCCGACTCCACCGGGCAGCCTTCCTCCCGCCAGTTCGGAATGAGCGCGTCCAGGCCCCGGGGATCCATGACCGCTCCGGAGAGCATGTGGGCGCCGGGCTCGGCCGCCTTCTCGATCACCGCGATCGCGGGCTCGAGCTTGCGCGCTTCCTGCCCCGCCTCCACCCGGCGGTTGTGATCGGCGATGAGGTCGGCGAGATGCACCGCGCCGGCCAGCCCGGACGGTCCCGCCCCCACGAACACCACGTCCAGCTCCAGCTCGTCGCGTTGAATATCCTCGTTCATGGATCCTCTCCTCAATGCAGGGGGAGATCATACTGACGCACTTCAATGAGCCGCAACCGCTCCGGGAACCGCGCACCGGGGTTCCGGTCCCGTGATTGACATCCCTTCGAGCCCTTCACTAGAATCCATGTGGATCTAATTCCTTGCAAGGACGGCTTTTCGCCCGGGTTGAGAGCCCATCCGGACCCGCGACCCCCCCGCCCGCTCAACGGAAGAAGCGAGTGACCACCAACCAGGATCCCGTCGACGTCTTTGCCCTTCCACCCCACCAGGTCGCGCGGGGCGAACCCGAACCCGTGGTGTTCGTGGTCATCCCCATGTACCGGGTGGAGCCGCACGTCCGTGACGTGATCGCCTCGATTCCGGACTGGGTGGCCGGGATCGTCGCCGTGGACGATGCCAGTCCGGACCGAAGCGCCGAAGAAGCCCTGGCGGCGGCAGATCCGCGCCTGAGCCTGATCCGGCACACCGTCAACCGGGGCGTGGGCGGGGCGATGCTCTCCGGCTACGCCAAATCCGTCGAGTTGGGCGCCACGATCATGGTCAAGATGGACGGGGACGGACAGATGGCCCCGGAATTTCTCTCCCCGCTGATCCGGCCCATTCTGCGAGGGCGGGCGGACTACGCCAAGGGCAACCGATTCGTACAATACGAGGCTCTCTTGCATATGCCCCTGATCCGCCGATGGGGCAATCTGGGCCTGTCGTTCCTGACCAAGCTGGCCAGCGGATACTGGAACATCTTCGATCCCACCAACGGCTATACGGCGATTTCCAGTCGGGTTTTCACCGAACTGAGCCGGGAACGGATCCATTCCCGTTACTTTTTCGAGAGCAGCCTGTTGATAGAGTTGAACATCCTGCGGGCCGTGGTGGTAGACGTAAGCATGCCCGCCCGGTACCTGGACAATGTTTCTTCGCTCTCCATCACCCGAACCTTGCGGGAATTCCCGTCCCTGCTGTTGAAGGGACTTGCCCGTCGAGTCTGGCTGCAATACTTCGTGATGGATTTCTCCATCGGATCGGTGTACCTGGTGTCGGGCACACTCCTGGTCCTGTGGGGCCTGGTGTTCGGAGGGCTCCGGTGGATCCACTCCAGCCAGAGTCACATGCCCGCCACCACGGGGACGGTGATGCTGGCTGCGATTCCGGTCATCCTGGGCTTCCAGCTTCTGCTCTCGGCGGTCGCGTACGACATGCAGAATACCCCCGATGCTCCGGTGAGCAGGTCCTGATCGGTCCGGGGTGACCCGGGCCGGGGCCCCCGATCTCAGCCTCCATCCCGCGCCCGGGCCGCGGCCCGGGCCACGAGCTGGTCCAGGCTCTCGACCGGGAATCCCAGCTCCGGGAAGTCGGATGGGAAGGTCTCGTTCCGGCTCTGACGGAGTCCCCTGAGGTTGGTCCCCGACACCGGGAGGCGGACGCCGGGGATTCGCTCCAAGATTCCCACCGCCAACTCGACCGGCCCCAGGGGCACGGACACGAACCGGCAGGAAAACCCGTAGTGGCGGCGGATCGCCTCCAGCACCTCGGACAAGCTATGGGGCTCGGGCTGCTGCACATGGAGAACCCGGCCCCGGAATCCTCCGCCGTCCTCCGTCACGATCCGGGCCAACAGGAGCGCGAGGAAGTCGATGCCTAGGACATGAATCCGGCCTCGTCCTCCGTCAAGAAGCGGAACCACCGGGGCCCGCCGGAGCGACTCCACCATCTTTCCGAACATGCCGCCGTTCCCCACCACCACCCCCAGGCGGAGGACGGCGCCCCCGGCCGCCACGAACGGGTCTTCCAGCGCGTACTTGGAGCGGCCGTAGGCGGAGAGCGCATCGGGCCTGGCCGAGAGCGTGCTCAGGAAGACCTGGAGCGGCGCGCCGCGTTCCGAGGTCTCGGCGAGCCACCGGCGGGTCCCCTCCACGTTCACCCGGTACTCGTCCTCGCCGGCGTGTACCGCGGCGTGGATCACCGCGTCCAGCCGCTCCCCCTCCAGGAGACCATTCAGGGAATCTCCGAGGCCCGCCCGCACCGTACGCGCGTACTCCGGTCCGGCCGCCCCCGAATGAGAGACCCCGATCACCCGGCACCCCCCGGCAGCGAGCCGGCGGGCGGCGGCCCGGGCGATGAACCCGCCCGCTCCGGTCACCAGCACCGTCCTCATCCGTCGCCCTTCAGCTCCCGGGCCACCCCGGAGGCGATGCGCATGGCGTTGGCCATCATGCCGAAGGACATGTTCTTGGCCGGGAGCCGGGAGAAGGAGGCGGAGTCCACCACGAACACCCCCCGGGTTCCGGACAGACGCCCGCCCGGGTCGCACTGGTAGCGTCCGGGGACGGGTCTCATGGGGAGCGTCCCCGCGTAGTGGATGGAGTGCCCCACCGGGACGCGCACCACCAGGGGGAGCGCGCTCCAGGCCCCCGCCCGGCGGAAGTGGGCGAGGAGCGGCTTCAACCCCGCGAGATCGATGGTGTTGGGATGGCCGTGGATGCGCAACCGCCCGTCCGGCCGGAGGGAGACCCGCGAGGCCGGCTCGGCCTGCCCCGGGAAGAAGAGCTGCATCACCAGCATGGACGGCAGCAGCACCCGCAGGAGTCCCAGGTTGGCCCGCGCCGAGAGCGGAAGGCTCTCGAAGAACTCCGCCCGCGCCGGGGAGGTGATCTCCATGATGCTCCCCTGGACCGTGCACCTCCAGTACGCCGACTTCCAGATCATGTTGAGCTGAACCAGCCCGAACGCGGTCCGGTCCAGCGCCCGTCCCAAGCTCCCGGGCAGCACGAACGGAATCTGAAGGGCCGGGTTCTCGAGAAGCTCCAGCTCGGTCTCGTAGTCCTCGAACGAGCGGAGCACGATCCGGGAGGTGTTGACGGCGCCCGCGGCCAGGAGCAGTTTCCGGGCGGAGAAGGTGCGCCCGGCGCCGTCCGCCTCCAGGTCGCGCCCCCGGACCTCGATCCCTTCCGCGGTCTCGCGCCAGGCCTCCACCAGGAACCCGCTCCGGTAGTCCACCCGGTCCGAGGCCGCCAGCCGGTCCAGGGTGAAGCGCGGGGAGTAGATGGCGGGAGTGTCCTGCCAGAATTCCAGGCTTCGGTAATCCACCGCGGGCCGCCCGTCGAGGGACCGGGCGAGCGCGGCCACCCGGGCCCGGCCCAGGTAAAGCCGGTCCCGGTGAAACGCCGCGCGGCGGCGGCGGTAGCCCCGGTAGAGCCGGTCGATGTTGTGGGAGAGCCGGAGCGGCGGGAGAAGGCCCTCCGTGCTCCCGAAAAAGGGAGCGAGATCGTCCTCCTCGCCCCCGATCCCGATCTCGCCGGTCAACGCGTCGAAAAAGGGCTCCAGATCCGCGGCGGTGATGGGAAACCCTTCCAGGTCCTGGTCCACGAACCGGTAGAGGCCCGCCCCCCAGGCGTTTCCCAACCCGCCGGCGGAGAGGCTCTGGACGAGGCTGAAGTCCGTCTCCTCCACCGGAGCCAGCCGTTGCGTGTCCCGGGTCATGTACTCCATGTTGGGCGTGGTGAGCTTGACCGGAAGCACGCGGTCGGTGAGGACGTTGGAAAGGCCTTCCAGGCCTTCGCCGACCAGGAGGGGGAAGGTGTCGTGGCGCCGGCGGTGGTCGTATAGGTTTTCCTCCACCCTCGGGATGCGCTCGTGCTTGCGGTGGCCGACGTCCAGGATGAGGGGACGGATTCCCCGCCCGCTCAGCTCCAGCGCGGCGGCCACCCCGGACGCGCCGGAGCCCACCAGGATCACGTCATGCACGGGGCGGCGCTCCTTCGGGGGCAGGGAGCGGCGGGAAGCCCCGGTCAGTCATGGCCGAGCCTCCCTTGAAGCAGGAGCCCCTTCCCCAGCTTGTAGACCGAGCGGAACCCGCCCGCCGCGATCACCCAGAGTCCCCGCGCCAAGCTCGACCGTTCGTTCACGAAGCTCGCCTGGGTCTCGGGCACGGTCTCGGCCATGGCCACCATGATCCGGAACTTGCGGCTCAGAAGCGGCAGGGTGCGGCGGTACCGGCAGGCGATCTCCAGCGCTTCCAGGTCGGCTACCCGGTCCAGGGCCCGCCGGTAGCGGGCGACCTCGGCGGCATCGAAACGCGCCTCCAGCCGCTTCGAGGCCAGCGCGAACCGCTCCGCCACCGCCGGAGGCACCGGTCCGTCGAATAGCGCCCGGTAGAGCCGCTCCGCTTCCCGGGTTTCTTCCGCGAGCCCGGCGGATCTCGGTTCGGACATGCTGGTCACGCTCCTCCAGCTGGAGACACAAGACGTTAAGGGCGAATATCTTACAAGTGCCCATGAGCGGAGACCAGCGAAATCGTGGCCTTGATCCGGCGTTGCCGCGGACCCCGGGGTCTGGCAAGGTGAAGCGGCGTTTCCGGCGCCGGCGCCGGCGGAGGTGCGGTGACGATCTATCGAGCGCGCTGGGTGCTCCCCATCTCGAGCCCTCCCGTCCGGGACGGGGCGGTGGCGACCGACGGCGGCGTCGTGTTCGCCGCCGGCCCCGCGTCCTCCGTTCTCGCCGGCCGGCCCGCGGCCGGGGTCCGCGACCTCGGCGCGACGATCCTCCTTCCCGGCCTGGTCAACGCGCACACCCATCTCTCCCTCACCGGGCTCGCGGGGACGGTGTCTCCAGGGGCCGGTTTCTTCGACGGGCTCGCGCAGGTTGCCCGCGCCTCCGCGTCGCTGTCCGAAGCCTCGGTCCGGGACGCGGTGCGCGAGGGGATCGCCGAGTGCCGTCGACTGGGAACGGCGGCGGTGGGCGAGATCACCACCCGGCCCGAGGGGGCCGCGATCCTGCGCGAGGAGACCGGCCTGGCCGCGCGGGTGTTCTTCGAGTTCCTGGGCGTGACCGCGGAGCGGGCGCGGGAGCGGTTCGCCGCCGCGCTCCGCGCCGCCACGGCGTTCGATCAAGCGGTCCCGCCGCCCGCCGGAGGGGCGCGAGCCGGTCTCTCCCCCCACGCGCCGTACTCGGTGTGGCCGGAATTCTGGGGCGAGACCGCGCGGGCGAGCCGGGAACACCACTGGGTCTGGTCCACCCATCTCGCCGAGCCGCCGGGCGAGGACGCGTTCCTGGAGCGCGGCGCCGGCCCGCTCCTCGCGTACCTGGAGGGGCTCGGGGTATGGGACGGATCGTTCCCGCTCCCGGGAACGGGAGCGGTGGAGATGCTGGAACCGGCGCTCGACCGGCGGGCGCTCTTGGTGCACGCGGTGCACCTGGATGCCCGGGCGATCGCGCGAGTGGCCGGGAGCGGGGCTTCGGTCTGCCTCTGCCCGCGCAGCAACGCCTACCTGGGCCTTCCCCCCGCTCCCGCGCTCGCCCTTCACCGCGCCGGGGTGCCGCTGTGCCTGGGCACCGATTCCCGGGCGACCAATCACGACCTCTCGGTGTGGGCGGAGATGCGGGCGCTCCGGAAGGCGGCCCCGGAGATCCCCGCGGCCGCGGTGCTCGAGATGGCGACCGCGGGCGGCGCGCGCGCGCTCGGGCTGGCCGACCGGGCCGGCAGCCTTCGCACCGGCTACGCGGGCCCGGTGCTGGCGATCCCGGCCGGCGCGCTCGCCGGCGGCGACCCCGCCGAGTACCTCACGCGCGAACCGGTCGAGGAGGCGGTGCGCTTGCTCGAACCCTGACCCGCGCGGTTCCCGGGTCACGGGTTCAGGACGGTCTGCACCGCTTCGAATGCCATCCGATTTCGTTTTCGCCCTGACTCGAACCCCGCCGGCCGTTCCAACCTTCTCGTAAACTTTGCGGAGTTCTCGGCGGCGCGCGCGAAACAATTTGAACGCGGGAGGCTTCACCCGGTTCCGGGCGCTCCCGTGCCGATGATATCCTTGAAGTCCCCTCGGAATCACCGTCGAGCCCCTCGTCCTGGAAGGCCGTCACGTCATGAAGCCATCGTATTCCCCCACGATGGTCCGGCCCGGTCGCGGCCGGATCGCGCCCCTGGTGGGCGCTGCGCTCCTGTTGGCTTCCGGGGTGCTGCCGTCCGGCGCTCCCGCCGCCGATCCCGACTGCCCGCACGCCCCGCTTCCCGCCGGAGCCGTGTTCTCGAGCCTCGATGCCGTCCCTCCCGCGAACTTCTCCCCCGAGGTCGGGGACATCGTTCACGCGATGACGTTCTCCGGCTACGACCGGACGCTCCGCGCCCTGAGCGGCGAGGACTCGGTGGAGGTCGGCGGCGCCCGGACCCTGTTCCGGACGCGCTATACCCTCTGCCCGGAGGGTCGCCGGGCGGTGGAGTATGCGCGGGAGCGGCTCGCCGCCATGGGCTACACCGTGGACTCCACCGCGTACTCGATCGGCGGGGGCACCCGGGTGGACCTGGTGGCCCGGATCCAAGGCGTGAAGACCCCGAACCGCGTGGTGGTGCTGGGAGCGCACCTGGATTCGATCTCGGAGAAGTCGTGGACCCTGGCGCCGGGGGCCGAGGACAACGCCGGCGGGAGCGCGGGAGTGCTCACCGCGGCGGCGGCGCTGGCCGGCCGCCGGTTCGACTCCACCGTCGAGCTGGTGCTCTTCACCGGGGAGGAACAGTTCCTGCGCGGGAGCAGCGCCTACGTGAAGGCGCTCCAGGCGGCCGGGGCCGAAGTGCGGGGAGCGGTGATCTTCGACATGATCTCGTTCTGGAAGGACCGGTACGGGGTCCTCATCGACGGCAACGAGGCCTCGGCGCCGCTCATGCAGCTGGTGGGGGAAGCGGTGGACGCCTACACCGGCCTGAGCCGCGAGTTCAGCAACGCTTCCCTGTTCAGTGACCACCAGGCCTTCGAGGACTTCGGGGTTCCCGCGGTGCTCCTCATCGACCGTGACTACGAAGCCTACCCGGCCTATCACCGCTCCACCGACGTCTACGCCAACACCGATCCGCGGATGGGGATCGAGGTGGCCCGGGCCGCGGCCGCCGCGGTGGCGCAGCTGGCCGGGCCCGCCCCCGGAGGGCAGCAAAATCCGGGCCGGACCGGCGAGGGGACCGCGCTCCGGTTGGGTCCCAACCCGGCCCGCGCCTACGTGGACATCGCGACCGACGTCCCGCACCCGGTCCGGATCTACGACCTCAGCGGCCGCCTGGTCCGCCGGCTCTCCCCGGCCCCCTCCGGCCTTCGCTGGAACCTCACCGACGGGTCGGGGCAGCGGGTCCCCCCCGGGGTGTATTTCCTCCGGAATGGGGGGGCGTCGGAGCGGCTGGTCGTCCTGCCCTGAGCGTGCCGGCCCCGGCCCGGGGCCGTGGAACCGGGATTCCGGATCTGCTAAACTCACGGGCCGGAATTCAGTCGCGGTCAACGGCTTGAAGCGGGTCCCGGGGCCCGGGCCGGAACCCGCGGCGGCGCCACGACATCCACTCCTCCCAAGGAGCCCCCCGCTTGCCAGAAGTCTCCCTGGTCATGCCCTGCCTCAACGAGGAGGAAACTCTCGGCATCTGCCTGGAAAAGGCCAGGAGCACGATCCAGAAGCTCGACCTGGACGCCGAGATCGTGGTGGCGGACAACGGTTCCACCGACCGCTCGGTGGAGATCGCCGAGTCCTTCGGCGCCCGGGTGGTCCACCAGCCGCTCAAAGGGTACGGCAACGCCTACCAGGCCGGCTTCGCCGCCGCCCGGGGCCGGTACCTGGTCATGGGCGACTCCGACGACTCCTATGACTGGACCGACATCGGCCGGTTCCTGGAGCCGCTCCGGGCGGGGGCGGACATGGTGATGGGGACCCGCCTCAAGGGCCGGATCGAGCCCGGGGCCATGCCCTTCCTCCACCGGTACCTGGGAAACCCGGTTCTCACCGGGATCCTCAATCTCCTCTTCCGCACCGGGATCTCGGACGCCCACTGCGGGATGCGGTCGTTCACCCGGGAGGCCTACGACCGGATGCACCTGAGGACCTCGGGCATGGAGTTCGCCTCGGAGATGGTGATCAAGGCGGGCAAGGCCAAGCTCAACGTGGCCGAGATCCCGATCACCCTCCACAAGGACGCGCGCACCCGGCGGCCGCATCTCCGCACCTGGCGGGACGGGTGGCGCCACCTCCGATTCATGCTCATGTACAGCCCGGCCGGCCTCTTCCTGGTCCCGGGCTCGGCGCTCCTGGCGCTGGGGGTGATCCTCCTCGCCGTTCTCTACCCCGGCCCGCTCCACGTCGGCGGCCGGGAGATCGACGTTCACAGCATGATCCTGGGAAGCCTCCTCTCGATCCTCGGGACCCAGGTCATCACCACCGGCCTCTTCGCCAAGGTCTACAGCTACGAGCGGCACTTCGACCGCGGCGATCCCCTCATCCGTACCCTCGCCCGGCACTTCAACCTCGAGAAGGGGCTCATCCTCGGCCTGGTGGTATTCCTGGCCGGGTTCGGGCTGGACCTGGCGGTCGCGGTGACCTGGATCCGGAGCGGGTTCGGCGAGCTTCACGCGCTGCGCCAGGCCATCGTGGGGAGCACGCTCCTGGCGGTGGGAGGGCAGATCCTCTTCTCCTCGTTCTTCCTGAGCATGCTCTCGGTGCAGGTGGCGGACCTCAAGGCCGAGCTCACCGAGCCCGCCGACCAGCGCCAGGCTTCATGAGCGGCGTTCCCCGACGTCCGCGGAAAGCCGGATGACGGCCATGGCCTCCCCCTCCCCGACTTCCGTTCCCGCCGGCCCCCGCCCCGGCTCCGACCGGGCCGGGCCCTGGGACTTCGCCCGGCTCAACGCGTCGCTCGGCGCGGGGCGGGCGGTGCGCGGCCTGGATTACGTGCGCTGCCTGGAATTCCCGCTGGTCTACAACCATCTGGAACTCCGCCCCGGGATGCGGCATCTGGACGCGGGGGCGCGCACCAGCGTGTTCCCCCTCTTCGTCGCCTCCCGCCACCGGGTCGAGGTGCACGCGGTGGACCTGGACCCCACCGTCGAGGCCCAGGCCGCCCTCGCCAAGCGGTTGGGTAGCCGGCTCAAGGGAAAGCTGGTGGCGCGCCAGGCCGATTTGCGAAGCCTCCCCTACCCCGACGGCCACTTCGACCGGGTCACGGTGATCTCGGTCATCGAGCACGTGCCGGATCCCGGGGACATCGAGGGCATCCGGGAGCTGGCCCGGGTCTTGGCGCCGGGGGGACGGCTCATCCTCACCGTCCCCTTCGGCATGACCGCCCGCGATTTCTTCATGGAGCAGACGGTTTATTCGGAGACCTATCACGGGAAGCCGGTCTTCTTCCAGCGCCACTACACCCCGGACACCCTCCAGGAACGGCTCCTTGGCCCCTCCGGGCTCCGGGTGGTGAAGCGCGCCTACTTCGGCGAGGCGGGCACCCCCTTCTTCAACCGGTTCTGGGTGCTCCCCGGATGGGCCAAGCCGCTCAAGGCGGCCTACGCCTGGCTGGGCCCGGTGTTCGCCGCCCGCTACATGGCGCTCTACGACTCGCCGGAGCCGCTCACCTTGCAGTCCCCGCCCATGATCACCGCCAACGGCGCGTTCGCGGTGCTGGAGAAGCGCGGCTGACATGTGCGGCATCACCGGGTTCTTCAAGCCCTCGGGCGGGGAGATCCCCGACGAGGCGGTGATCCGCGGCATGGCCGCGCCGCTCGCCCACCGCGGCCCCGACGACTACGGCCACCATCTGGAGCCCGGTCTCGCCCTGGGGTTCCGGCGGCTCAGCATCGTGGACCTCGCCGGAGGGCACCAGCCCATCGCCAACGAGGACGGCACCGTGGTCCTGGTCCTGAACGGCGAGATCTACAATCACGCCGAGCTCCGGCCGGAGCTGGAGGCGCGGGGCCACACCTACCGGACCCGCTCCGACGCCGAGGCGGTGGTCCACGCCTACGAGGAGTGGGGCCCGGACTGCCTGGAGCGCCTCCAGGGGATGTTCGCCTTCGCCCTCCACGACCGCCCGCGCGGGCGGTTGCTCCTGGCCCGCGACCGGCTGGGGATCAAGCCGCTCCACTACGCCGCGCTCGACGACGGCACCGTGGTGTTCGGTTCGGAGATCAAGAGCCTGCTCGCCCACCCGCGCGTCCCCCGCGAGGCCTCGGAAGAGGCCGCCGCGCTCTTCGTCACCTACCGCTACCTTCCCTCCCCCCATACCCTCTTCCGGGGGATCCGCAAGCTCCCCCCCGGTCATCGCCTGATGGTGGACTCCGGGGGGGCCCGGCTCGAGATGTGGTGGGACGTGGATCTCTCGCGCCGGTTCGAGGGCACCTACGAGGACGCCCAAGAGGCGCTGCGGGCCCACACCGAGGCCGCGGTGCGGGCCCGGCTCATGGCCGACGTGCCCCTGGGCGCGCTCCTCTCCGGGGGGCTCGATTCGAGCATCATCGTCTCGCTCATGGCCGGAATGCACGGGGGCCCGGTCAAGACCTTCTCGGTGGGCTTCGCGGGCGCGGCGGGAAACGACCACGAGCTTCCCTTCGCCCGGGAGGTGGCCGGGGCGTTCCACACCGAGCATCACGAACTGGTGATGGCCGAGCGCGACCTGCCCGGCGCCATCCTCCCTCTCATCTGGCACATGGACGAACCGCTGGTGGAGCCGGCGGCCATCCCGGTCTATCTCATCTCCCGGCTCGCCCGCGAGACGGTGACGGTGGTGCTGACCGGGGAGGGCGCGGACGAGCTCTTCGCCGGCTATCCCAAGTACGGCCGCGACCATCTCGCCCGCACCTATGCCCGGGTTCCGCGGTTCCTGCGCGAGGGGCTGGTGCGGAAGGGGCTCCGGGCGGCGCCGTGGCCGCTCCGGAAGGCACGGGTCGCGGAGCGGAGCCTTTCCATCGACGAGCCCTCGGAGCGGTGGGCGTCGTGGTTCGCGGGCTTCGCCGGACCCGAACGCCGCGAGGTGCTCCACCCCGACCTCCTCCGCCGGCTGGACGATCCCACCGCCCGCGGGCCGGTGGCGGCCTGGGTGGACCGCGCCGACGGACGCGATCCGCTCACCCGGATGCTCTACGCCGACGTCAAGACCTGGCTCGCCGACGATCTCCTGATGAAGATGGACCGCATGAGCATGGCCGCCTCCCTGGAGGCGCGGGTGCCGTTCCTCGACCACCGCCTGGTGGAGTTCGCGTTCTCCCTCCCGCCGGAGTGGAAGTGGGGCGAGGGACGGGGGAAGCGGATCCTCCGCGACACCTTCGGCCCCGCGCTCCCGCCCCGGGTGCTCTCCCGGGCCAAGACCGGATTCCCGGTGCCCATCGACCGCTGGTTCCGCGAGGATCTCCGCGGGTTCGTGGCCGACACCCTCCTGGACGGGAGCGTGGGCCGGCGGGGGGTGTTGAATCCGGCCACCGTGCGGCGGGTGGTGGAGGACCACCTGGCCGGGCGCCGCGATCATCGCCGCGAGATCTGGACGCTCCTCAACCTCGAGCTCTGGTATCGCCTGTTCATCGATCCCTCCCAGCCCCCGCTTTCGCGACCGGCCGAGCTGGAGGTGCCGCTGGCCCGATGAGGCTCTGGCACCTTCGACGGCTCCGGGCCATGTCCTGGGATGAACGCCGCCTGCGCTGGCAGCGGCTGGTGCGCGAGGCCAGGCACCGGCGGGCGTTCGCGCGAGGCGGCGCGGACGCGGTGGCCGGACCCCCGCCCGGCTCCGCGCCCTTCGTCGCCGGCTTCGCCGACGCGCCCTGGATCCTCTCCGCGGGGGGGATGGCGGCGGTCGCGGCCCGGTGGCCCGCCCGGTGGCGGGAACGCACTTTGGCCGAGGCCTCGGAGCTGCTGCAAGGCACTTTCCGCTGGCTGGGCGCCGCTCACGACCTGGGCAAGCGGCCGGCCTGGCGCCGGGAGGCGGTCTCGGACGTGGCCTTCCCCGCCGCCTACTGGAGCACGCTGCCCACCGCCTCTCCCGAGGGGCGGTTCGACCTCAAGCACCTCTGGGAACCCAACCTCCACCCCGCGTTCGCGACCCTGGCCAAGGCGTATCTCCTCTCCGGGCGGAGCGCGTTCCGCGACCGGCTGGAGACCCTCTGGCTCGACTGGATGGAGGAGAACCCCCCGCTGGCCGGGCCGAACCTTCTGGCCCCGATCGAGACCGGCCTCCGGCTCGTGCACTGGGGGGCGGCGCTCCGGTTCTGGGCGGCGCGGGAGCGGCCCCCGGAACCGCTTCTCGACGCGGTGTTCCGCTCCGCGCATTACCAGCGCTTCACCGTGGCGGAGAACCTCTCCCGGCACTCGTCCGCCAACAACCATCTCCTGGGCGAGCTGGCCACGCTCGCCCTGGTGGACGCCGCGTTTCCCGGACTCGCCCCGGAGGGCTCCGCGGCGATCTGGGACGCCGCGCTCCGGCGCGAGGTGCTCCTCCAGTTCGCCCCCGACGGCGGAAACCGGGAGCAGGCCTTCCACTATCATGCGTTTGCGCTGGCCCTGGCCGCGCTGGGGGCCCAGGCCGCGGACGCGCGCGGCGCGCGGTGGCCGGAACCCGAGCGCGCCCGGCTGGCCGCCGCCGCGGACTTCCTGGCCGCGGGGTTCGACCGCGCCGGCCGGCCGTTCCTCTACGGCGACTCCGACGAGAGCGAGGTGCTCCCCCTGGCCGAGGGGGCGCGCGACCTCTACCGGCCGGCGCTGGCGCACGCCCGGATATTGCTGGGCGACGACGGGGCCGCCGGACCCGAAGGGGACGAGCGGGCGGCGTGGCTCCTGGGAGAGCACGGCCTTCCCGATCCCGCCCGCCCCGCCCCCCCGCCGGCGGCCTCCGCGGCCTTCCCCGAGACCGGCCAGGTCTGGCTCCGCCGGGGCGGCACCGAGGTGCACCTGAACGCCGGGGGCCTGGGATACCTGTCGATCGCCGCTCATGCCCATGCCGATGCGCTCTCGGTCCAGGTCGCGGTGGGCGGAGAGCGAATCGTGGCCGACCCCGGGACCTTCACCTACCGGGGAGGCGACCGGTGGCGCGAGGCCCTGGTGCGGACCGCCTCCCACCCCACCGTGACCGTGAACGGCCGCGACCAGGCCGAGCGGCTGGGACCCTTCATGTGGGGGCGCTCCTACCGGACCGTTCTCGAGGCGTCCGGCCCCCACTCCGCCGCGGCGAGCCACGACGGCTACCGGGACCTTGGCATCGTCCACCGGCGCCGGGTGGAGGTCGCCGGGGACGGCGCAGTAACGGTGGAGGACGCGCTGGAAGGGGGGGGACGGGTGCAGGCGCGGCTCCTGTGGCCCTTTCCCGCCGGCGCCGAGGCCTCGGACGAGGACGGCGGGGCCCGGGTGCGCTCCGGCGACGCCGCCGCCCGGGTGCGGCTCCGCGTCCCCTCCGGCCGGGCCCGGCTGGAGCGGGGGGACCCGGAGCGGCCGGGCTCCCCCTGCGTCTCCGGCGGCTACGACCGGCTGGCGCCGGCCTACGCCCTGGTCTGGGAGGGCGAGGTGGACCTCCCCGCGCGCTGGACCACCGTCATCGAGCCACTTCCCCCCCGTCGGGAGCGCTGAACCCGGAGCCGATCGCCTGGATCAGCGAGCGGTGGGTGCTCAAAACCCGCGGCGCCCCGCAGGTGATCGGGTCCCACGCGAAGTAGCCGTCCACCAGCACCAGGATCCCGAGCAGGACCAGCATCTGCCTTCGGGTGAGCACGCGCCCGGCCAGGAAGCCGAAGAACGGCAGGAACATGAGACTTCGGTAGGTGAACTGCTGCGAGAAGATGAGCGCGTAGGGGAAGAGGGCGATCAGGAACCAGAACGAGAACCGGTCGAGGTCGTCCTCGAGCTTTCCCCAGGTGAGCGCGATCCCGAGGATCACCAGGAGCCCCAGGTTGAAGTACGGGAGCATCGCCCGGAGCGCGTAGGCGACCTTCCGCTCCTCCGAGTACCCGGTATCCCCCTCCAGGCCCCGAATCTGGCCGAAGACCCCCACCGTCCGGGTGATGTGCGGGTCGTACCCCCGGCCGGTGACCGGGGTCAGGAGCTCCTCCACGTACGCCTTGGGGCTCGCGAACGGGGTGAGGACGACGAGGGAAAGCGCCCCCGCGATGAAGAGCCCGCGGAACCGGTCCAGGAAGCGGCCCCGGGCTTCGGGGGAAGTGCGGGCCCGAAGCCACCGGACGAGATCGGCGGCGGCCAGGACGACCATGGGAACGGCCAGGAACACCGCCGCGTTCTTGGCCGCCAGCGCCAGCCCCAGGGCGGCCCCGCTCCACGCGTACCGCCGCTTCACGAACGCCACCCCGGCCAGGAGCGCAAACGGGCACAGGACCGCGTCGTGATGGATGTTGGGGAAGTAGATCACCGAGGCGGGCAGAAGCGCGAACGCGGCCGCGGCCAGGGCCGCCTTGCTCTCTCCCAGGCGCGGGCGCGCGAAGCGGTAGACCAGGAGAAGGGACGCGAGCCCGGCCAGGAGCGAGGCCAGCCGCACCAGGAGAAACACCGGATGGTAGTTCCGGTGGTTCTGGTACCAGAGAAGGTCGTGGCCGCCGTGGGTGGCGAGCTGAACCAGCCCCAGCCCGGGGATCTCCAGCACCGCGTTGAGGAGGGGCTTGCCGGCGCCGTGGGAATAGAACCGCCGGGGTTCGGGGACGATCAAGCGCTCCCGGTAAGTCATGGCGCTGTCCGCCGAGGCCTCGGCGGGATCCCGGTAGCCGAAGCGTTTCTCCTCCGCCTGGAAGTACCCGCGATCCTTCTCGGGGATGATGGGCCAGGTCAACGACCGGTACTTCCAGTAGAAGACGTAGGCGCGGACCGCGGTCCGGAGGGCCTTGGCGGTCTCGCCCTGCTTGAGGTAGCCGGCGGTGTAGTCCCCGCCCAGCATCTCGTAGGGTTCGCGCACGAAGCTGAATTCGTCCCCATCCAGCTTCATCATGCCGAAGCACACGGAGAGCAACAGGAATACGGCGACAACGTGACCGATCCGAATGCGCATCATGCTCCTGTTCCATCGAGGAGTCGGGCGGGGCCGGCTTGCGGTCCGGCTCCCTGCGGGGACGTCCCGGCCCCGGATGCCTGCCGCCGGCCGGGTCGAACCAGCGGGAAAACTAGCATGTTTGGGGAGGGCCGCATTCCACCAACGAAGGGGGGAGGGATGGGCCGCGGTTTCCGGTATAATGGACCGCTCCGGTGAACCGGCCCGGCCCGGCTGCCGATAGCAACCTACAGGTCATGTACGATCCCGAGCGCCCCGAGACCAGCCCCCCCCTGAGTTACCGTCAGCCCTGGACGGACCGCCTCCCCGCGCCCATCGCCTGGCTGGTCCGGCTTCCCTGGTGGCAGCTCGCGGTCGGGGCCTTGCTGGCCGTGCTCATCAGCGTGGAGGTCCTGCACCCCAGCTCCCGGGTCCTGAAAGCGCTGGGGGGGGCGATTCTCCTCGTCCTCGCCTACCGGGCCCGCCCCTTCTGGGGGCTCTGTTTCATCACCCTCTTCTTCCCGTTCCCGTTCTCCATCTTCGTCGGCTCCTCCACCATGATCTTCGTCGTGTTCCTGGCCATCGCGTACCTGGCCCGGCTCACCCTGCGCCTGGTGCCCCAGCTCCGGAGAACGCCGGTCGACGCCGGGATCGGATTCCTCCTTGGATGCTACATCCTCTCCTTCTACAACATCGACAACCCGGTGATCCTCCAGGGCGCGCTCCGCAACATGACCAGCATCGTGCCCGCGTTCATGCTCTTCTACATGGTCGGGAGCTTCATTCGCACCGAGAAGCAGCTTCGCACCTTCGTCACCGTGCTGGTGGTCGCCATGACCCTGTCGATGCTGGTGGCCATGTACGAGCTCTTCCACCCCGGGCACGCGCTCATCTCGCACTGGATCCTCGCCGGCCGGGCCAACCAACCCCGGGCGGAAGGGCTCCGGGTGGGGGGGCCGTTCCAGGACTACGAGCTGATGGCGGAGTTCATGGCGGTGAGCTTCTTCCTGATCTGGTTCGTCCACCGGCGCGCCCGGTTCACCAACACCCGGTTCTTCACCATGCTCCTGTCGGCCCTCTGCGTGTTCACCCTCCTCTGCACCATCACCCGGGGCGGGACCCTGGCCTTCCTGGGAGGGGCGGCCTATACCCTGATCCTGACCCGCCGGCACCTGAAGTTCCGCGACGTGTTGGCGGGGGCGCTGGTGGGCGTCTCGGCGGTCGTGATCATGCAGTTCCTGGTATCGAACTTCACCCTCTCGGGTTCGGTCTTCGACCGGTTGCTGGGAACCAAGTTCGTAGGCGTGATTCCCGACACCCGGGCGCAATGGCCGGAGATCTTCGCGCGCACCCTGGAACATCCGTTCGTCGGCCATGGGCCGTACTACGATCTGGGGCTGACCCGCGGGATCACCGGAAAGGGCCTGTACACCTTCGAGTGGCCCCATAACCAGTACCTCTTCTACGCCCACACCGTGGGCTACATCGGACTCGCGGGCTTCCTGTTCGTGGCTTTCCGCCTGCTCCACATCTCGTTCCGGGAGCGGGCCTCCAGCTTCGGCGCCTCCTCCTACCCCCGGAGCCTGATGCTCGCCCTGCACGTGATGCTGACGGTGTGGCTGGTGGACCAGCTCAAGATCGACTACCTCCGCAACAGCAGTTACATGTTCTTCCCGTGGATCCTCATGGGACTGATCGTGGCCACCCACAACCTCATCCGGGCCCAGGAACACGCGGGGGGCACGGGGCCGGGCACCCCCGGGCCCGAATAGGAACGGCCGGAAGCCCACCGGGGCCTCCGGCCATGGTCCGGTCCGGGACCCATCGCGGTCAGTCGGCGCCGGGGCCGCCCTCCCCTTCGTCGGGCTCCGGAAGGTCCGCCACCAGGGTCTCGGTGGTGAGGATCAGCCCGGCGATGGAGACCGCGTTCTGGAGCGCGGTCCGGACCACCTTGGCCGGGTCGATGACCCCCACCTTCACCAGGTCCTCGATCTCCAGGGTGCGGGCGTTGAGGCCGGTGGAGGCGCCCTTGGCCTCGCGCACCTGCTCCACCAGCACTGAGCCCTCGAGCCCCGCGTTCCGGGCGATCCAGTAGAGCGGGGCGCTCATCGCCTTGCGCACGATGTCCACCCCCAGGGCCTCGTCGCCCGGGGCCTCGAGTCCCTCCAGCACCGAGGACGCCCGGAGCAGGGTGACGCCGCCCCCGGGAACGATCCCTTCCTCGGTGGCGGCGCGGGTGGCGGCGATGGCGTCCTCGGCCCGGGCCTTGGTCTCCTTCATCTCCGCCTCGGTGGCCGCTCCCACCCGGATCACCCCTACCCCGCCGGTGAGCTTGGCCAGCCGCTCCTCGAGCTTCTCGCGGTCGTAGTCGCTGGTGGTGTCGGCGATGAGCCGGCGGATGAGCTCGATCCGGGCCTTGATGTCGGCCTTCTTGCCCGCGCCGTCCACCACGGTGGTGTTCTCCTTGTCCACCACCACCCGCGCCGCCTTGCCCAGGTCGGCAAGCGTGACCTTGTCCAGCTTCATCCCCGCGTCCTCGGAAATCACCCGGGCGCCGGTGACCACCGCCAGGTCCTCGAGCATGGCCTTGCGGCGGTCGCCGAAACCGGGCGCCTTGACCGCCACCACGTCGAGGCTTCCCCGCAGCCGGTTCACCACCAGACCGGCCAGGGCCTCCCCGTCCACGTCCTCGGCGACCACCAGCAGGCTCTTGCCGGCCCGCACCACCTGCTCCAGCAGCGGGATCAAGTCCTGCAGGGTCGAGATCTTCTTGTCGTGGATGAGAATGACCGGATCGGTGAGGGTCACCTCCATCCGCTCGGGGTCGGTGATGAAGTACGGCGAGATGTAGCCGCGGTCGAACCGCATGCCCTCCACCACCTCCAGCGTGGTGAAGAGGCTCTTTCCCTCCTCCACCGTGACCACGCCGTCGGAACCCACCTTCTCCAGCGCTTCGGCGATCAGCCCGCCGAGCTTCTCGTCGTTGTTGGCGGCGAGAGTGGCCACGCTGGCCACCTCGCCGGGCTGGCGGATCTTCTTGGACCGGCGCGCGACCTCGGCGGTGAGCGCCGCCCCCGCCTTGTCCATGCCGCGCTTCACCGCCATCGGGTTGGCTCCGGCGGCCACCACCTTGAGCCCCTCCCGCACCATGGCCTGGGTGAGCACGACCGCGGTGGTGGTTCCGTCGCCGGCCACGTCCTGGGTCTTGGTGCTGACCTCCTTGCCCAGCTGCGCCCCCATGTTCTCGAAGGCGTCGGGGAGCTCGATCTCCTTGGCGATGGTGACCCCGTCGTTGGTCACCGCCGGGGATCCCCATTTCTTGTCCAGCACCACGTTCCGGCCGCGCGGGCCCAGGGTGACCTTGACCGTATCGGCGAGCTGGTCGAGTCCCCGCCGGAGGGCGTCGCGGGCCTGGACGTCGAACACGATTTTCTTGGCCATGATGGTTTCGTTCTCCCCGGCGGCCTAGAGCCGCCCCAGGACTTCGTCCTCGCGGAGGACCAGGTATTCCTCGCCCTCGATCTCCACCTTGGAGCCGGCGTAGCGTTCGTAGAGCACGGTCTCGCCGGCCTTCACCTCGACCGGGACGCGCTCGCCCTTCTTGTTGCGCCGGCCGGCGCCCACCGCCACCACCTTGCCCTGCAGCGGCTTTTCCTTGGCGGTTTCGGGGATGAGGATCCCGCCGGCCGTCTTTTCCTCTTTTTCCGAGGGGCGGACCACGATGCGGTCGCCCAGGGGTTGAATCTTCATGACACCACTCCTTGTCGGGTCCGGGCCGGGGCGGGGATGCCGCTCCGGGGCCCGGCGATGAAATCCTCGCCGTTCGGGAAGCCGAGCGAGTCTACAGGCCCTCGCACTCCCGCATCAAGCCGGAGGACCGGGAAGCCGGCGGCCCGGCCCACCTCCCCCCGGGAAACCCGGCCGAAAGGGGCCCGGAACCGGCCCCAAGGGGGCTTCCGGTCCCACGTTGCGCCGGCCGGGGGGGGCGTGTACTATTGCCCGGTCCGCACGCCGGGGGCTCCCCGGCGTTTCCATGAGGAACGGGAGGCGCGACCGCGTCTTCCCGATTCTTAACCTTTTGTCTGGAGCATGCATGGACCCGAAGGAGCAGGCGGGCCGCAAGGCGGCCGAGTACGTCAAGGACGGGATGGTGGTGGGTCTCGGAACCGGCTCCACCGCGGCGTGGGCGGTGCGCGCGCTGGGTGAGCGGGTGAAAAACGGCGAGGTCAAGGACATTCAGTGCATTCCCACCTCGGTTCAGACCCGCCACCTCGCCGAGGAGGTCGGCCTCTCCATCCGCGGACTCGAGGACGTGGATTGGGTGGACCTGACCATCGACGGCGCCGACCAGGTGGACGGCAACTTGAACCTGATCAAGGGCGCGGGCGGTGCGCTCCTCCGCGAGAAGGTGGTGGCGTTCAGCTCGGGCGAGGTGATCATCGTGGTGGACGAGAGCAAGGTGATCGAGCGCCTGGGCGACGGGGTGCCGGTGCCGGTGGAGGTGCTCCCCTTCGCGGAGGCGGTGGTGCGCTCCGCCCTCACCAACCTCGGGGCCCAGGTGGAGCCGCGCATGGAGGGGGACGACCCCTACATGACCGACAACGAGAACTTCATCCTCGACTGCCTGTTCGTGAACCCCTTCGATCCGAAGCGGATGGAACGCGAGATCAAGCGCATCCCCGGCGTGGTGGAGAGCGGCCTCTTCACCGACATGACCGACCGCCTGGTGATCGGCCGGGCCACCGGCAGCCCCAAGGTGGTGGATGCGGTCTAACCGCCGGGGGTGACCCTTCCCGCCGTCGTCCGGGACTATCGCGACCACGTCCGGCTCTTCACCCGAAACGCCCGGCTGTATCTGGCCGGGACGTTTTTTTTCGGGTTCGGACTGGGCACCTTCTGGGTGCTGCTCAACCTCTATCTGCGCGGCCTGGGCCTCTCCGACACCCTGATCGGCCGCGTCCTCTCGGTGCAATCCCTGGGCACGGTGCTGGTGGCGGTGCCGGCGGGGATGCTGGCCACCCGGGTCCGGCTCAAGTGGCTCCTGGTCGCGGCCACCCTGCTGGCCGCCGGCGCCTACGCGGCGCTGGTGACCGCGCGGGCCTATCCGCTCCTCCTGGTGGCGGCGGGAGCGGCCGGCGCCGCCTTCATCGTTCACAACATCCTCGCCGCTCCCTTCTTCATGCGGAACTCCTCCCCCCGGGAGCGCGTCTACCTGTTCGGGGTCAACTTCACCGTGGAGATCCTGGCCAGCGTGATCGGGGTGGCGGGAGGGGGCTGGCTGGCCAGCTTCGCCGGCCATCGCCTGGGGTCCGAGACCGCGGGGCTCCGGATCGCCCTGCTGGCGGCGACCGGCTTCGTGACCCTCTCGGTGATCCCCTACCTGTGGATCCACTCCCCCGCCCCCGCCGCCGGCGACCGCGCGGGGCTCCGCTCCTGGCGGGTCCGCCACCCAGGGCTGGTGGCCCGGCTGGCGGTCCCCGCTTTCCTGGTCGGGTCGGGCGCCGGGCTCATCATCCCGTTCCTGAACCTGTACTTCCGGGACCGGTTCGGACTCGATCCCGATCACATCGGCTGGATCTTCTCGGTGGCCCAGGCGGTGACCGCCCTGGGATTCATCTCCGGGCCGGTCATGGCCCGGAAACTGGGCATGGTCCGCGCCGCCGTGACCACCGAGGTCCTCTCCATTCCCTTCTTCATCACCCTCGCCGTCACCCGGCGCCTGGATCTGGCCATCCTGGCTTTCTGGATGCGGGGCGCGCTCATGAACATGAACCAGCCGATCTCCCGGAACTTCGCCATGGAGATGATCCCCGAAGGGGAGCAACCGGTGGTGAACTCGGTGCTGGAGCTGAGCTGGAACGTGTCCTGGATGCTCTCCACCCAGGCCGGCGGCTGGCTCATCGACCGCCACGGCTTCACCCTTCCCATGTTCGTCACCCCGGCGCTCTACCTCGGCGCATCCGCGCTCTACTTCTCGTTCTTCCACGACGCGGAGCGCAAGCGCGGGATCACCCTCCGGGCGGCCCCGGTGCCCGCGCCGCCCGGCGGTTAGGGGGGTCTTGGGAACGCGAAGCGGGCGCGGTACACTCCTTCGCGCACTCGATCGACGTCATCCGGACCTCTCACCCCGGGACCCTGCGTGAACCTGAGCCCCTATCCGGTCAAGAAGGGCGAGATCGTGGATCTCCGCGTGGACCGCCTGGCCTTCGGCGGCCGGGGCGTGGCCCGCGTGGACGGCTACACGGTGTTCGTGGAAGGCGGGATTCCCGGACAGCGGGTCCAGGCGATGGTGGTGAAGCGCAAGAAGGCCTACGCCGAGGCGCGGCTGGTCGAGGTGCTCGAGCCCTCGCCCCATCAGGTCGAACCGCGGTGCGAGCACTTCGGGGTCTGCGGGGGGTGTGCGCTCCAGCACCTGGATTACGCGATCCAGCTCGAGGCCAAGCGCGAGCAGGTGGCCGACTGCCTGAGCCGGCTGGGAAACCTGCCCGGGGTGCCGGTCGAGCCCGCGGTGGGCTCACCGGACCTCTACGGATACCGGAACAAGATGGAGTTCTCGTTCTCCCCCACCCGGTGGCTGGAGGCGCGCGAGATGGCCGCCGGGAGCCCCGGCGACCGCTTCGGCCTGGGGCTCCACGTTCGCCGCCGTTTCGACCGGGTGGTGAACGTCGCCCGCTGCCGGATCATGCCGGAGTGGGCCTCCGAGGTGCTGCGCCGGGTCCGGGAGGCCACCCGCGCCTCCGGGCTGCCCCCCTATACCACCCGCACCCACGAGGGATTCTGGCGGTTCCTGGTGGTGCGGGAAGGCGCCAACACCGGAGAGCGGATGGTGCACCTCATCACCCACCGGACCCCGCCGGGCTCGGAGGAGGAGCGCGCGGTGGACCGGACGGCGGCGGCGCTCGACGACTCCGCGCTGGGGGTCACCAGCCTCCTCCATGGAGTCACCGAGCGGAAGGCTTCGGTGGCGTTCTGCGACGAGGTGCGGGTGCTTCGCGGGAACCCGGTCATCCACGAGAGCCTCCTGGGGCTGACCTTCGAGATCGGCCCCAACACCTTTTTCCAGACCAACACCCGCGCCGCCGAGGGGCTCTTCGACCGGGTCCTGGACCGGGGCGCCTTCACCGGGGACGAGACGGTGTGGGATCTCTACTGCGGGGTGGGCGCGCTCAGCCTGCCGCTGGCCCGGCGGGCGGCCCGGGTGGTGGGGATGGAACTGGTCGAGGACTCGGTGACCGCCGCGCGCCGCAATGCCCGGTTGAACGGCGTCGAGAACGTGGAGTTCCTGGCCGGGGACATCCGCACCCTGCTCGCCGACCCTGCGCTGGCCCACGCCCTTCCTCCCGATGCGGTGGTGCTCGATCCCCCCCGGGACGGCCTCCACGCCGACGTGACCGCCGCGCTCATCGCGCTGGCCCCGCCGCGAATCGTCTACGTCTCCTGCAACCCCGCCACCCTCGCCCGGGACCTGGCGCTGTTCACCGCAGCCGGTTACGCGGCGCCGAGCGTGCTCCCGGTGGACATGTTCCCCCACACCGCCCACGTGGAGTGCGTAGCCGTGCTCCACCGGGACGGGGCGCCGGCATGAGCGGACTCCGCATCCGCCCCGGCCGCCCCGGCGACTTTGAGGCCGTCGCCGCGTTCGTGGCGCCGCGGAACGCCCTCCCCGAGAGCCGGTTCACCGCGTGGGGCGAGACCCCGGAGGAGGTGCGCTCCGAGCTCCACGACCTGGGGGGCCCTCCCGAGGAGCGGCTCCTGGTGGCCGAATGGGACGGACGGATCACCGGGGCGATCGCGCTGGCCTGGGATCCGGCCACCGCCCGGGGCTGGTGCGTGGGCCCCTGGGCCGCCTCCCCGGAGACCGGCGAGGCTCTGTTCCGGGAGTTCCTGACGCGCCTTCCCGCCGGCTTCCGGCGCATGGACACCAATGCCGACGCCGCCAACGCCGCCGCTCACGCGCTCTACCTGGCCCACGGCTTCCACGAGCACAAGCACGCGCACGTGCTGGTGGCGCCGCGTCCGGAAGGGACCCGGTTCGGAGGAAACCCGGGGCCGGATCTCCTTCCCGGGGAGGAGGAGGCCTTCCGCGTGCTCCACCACGAAGCGTTTCCCGACGCCACCCGCGACGCCCGCACCCTCCTGGGCTGCCGCGGCCCCGACCGCCGCATCCTGGTGGCCCGGGAGGAAGGCGCGCCGGTGGGCTATCTTTGCGCCGAGGTCGTCGAGTCCCCCCGCGAGGGATTCGTGCTGTACCTGGGGGTGGCCGGACACGCCCGCCGCCGGGGGATCGGACGGTCGCTCCTCCGCCGGGCCCTGGCCTGGTTCTTCGACGAACGGGGGCTGCCCCAGGCGGCGCTGGTGGTCGACGACCTCAACGCCCACGCCCGGCGGCTCTACCAGGACGCGGGCTTCGCCCCCTTTCGCGAGGTCGCGGTCACCCGGCGTCTCTTCCCGGAGCCCGCCCCCCGGCGGCCCGACACTCCATAGGTTCTTCTCTCTGGGGTCAGGGCCGCCCCGCGCGTTCCCACACCATCCGGATCCCGGTCACGGTGAGGGCTTCGTCCACCGCGGTCACCGTCTCCGAGGCCTCGGCGATGGCCGCGGCCAGCCCTCCGGTGGCGACCACCGGGAGCCCCGCGTCCAGACCCTGCTCGGCCACGATCGCCCGCACCAGCGCGTCCACGCTCCCCACCGCTCCGAAGAAGATCCCCGCTTGCATGCTCTCCTCGGTGGAGCGTCCCACCACGTGGCCGGGGCGGGTGATCTCCACCCGGGCCAGCCGCGCCCCCCGCCGGAAGAGCGCGTTGGCGCCGGTGGCGATGCCGGGGGCGATGGCGCCTCCCGCGTATTCGCCCCGGGGGGTAATGACGTCGAAGGTGGTGGCGGTGCCCAGGTCGACCACGATCGCCGGCTTTCCGTAGAGCTCGATCGCCGCCACCGCGTTCACCAGCCGGTCCGCCCCCACCGAGGCGGGGTCGTGGTAGAGGACCGGCAGGTAGGGCACCGAACGATGATCGATGACGTAGGTCTCGCGCTCGAAGATCCGCCGGCCCAGTCCGCGGTACTCGGAGGTCAGCGCGGGAACCACCGAGGACACCGCGAGCCCCTTCACGTCCTTCTCCTTCCGCCCCACGCTGCTCAGCAGGTAATGGAGCATCACCCCCAGCTCGTCACCGGTCATCCGGGGCGAGCTGGCGAGCCGCCACCGGTGGCGGAGGTCGGCGCCGTCGAAGAGGCCGACCAGGGTCTCGGAGTTTCCAACGTCGATGGCGAGCAACATCACGGTCTCCTTGTCCGGGCACGCGCCCGGGGGCGTCAGGCGTCGCGGGGGGGGGCCGGGCCGTCCTCCGGCGCCGGCCGGACTTCCGCGGACGGGTGGCCGTCCGGGGCGGAGCCCGCCCCTGGCCCCCCCGCCGCCGGCGGGGCCGGTTCCCGGGGCACCGGTCCCGCGGGAGGCTCGTTCCCGGCGGGGCCTCGGGGCGGGCCGCCGGGCCCGGAGGGCGCCTGGTCGTCCGCGGCGGCGTCGGCCGCCGCCGCCCGCCCCGCCCGCTTGGAGCGGTAGATCATGCTGCTGAGGATCCAGCTCACCGCGAACAGGATGAGGAGCGGGATGGCCAGGAGGATCTGCGACATCGGGTCGGCGGGAGTGAGGACGGCGGCGGCGATGAAGATGGCCACGATCGAGTGCCGCCAGTACCGGCGGATGAGCCGCGGGTTCAGCAGTCCGATCGAGGTGAGGAAGGCGGCGAAGAGCGGGAGCTGGAAGATGAGCCCGCAGGCCAGGCCCATGGCGAAGACCAGGTCGAGGAGGAACGAGATGTCGGTGTTGGCGACGAGGTTCGCGGTGCCGAAGCCGATCAGCACCTTCACCATCACCGGGGTCATGACCAGGTAGCTGAAGCAGATCCCGGTATAGAAGAGGAGCACCGAGGAGAGCGCGCCGGGAAGCACCACCTTGCGCTCCCGCTCCAGGAGGCCCGGCCCCACGAAGGACCAGATCTTGTAGAACACGTAGGGGAGCGAGAGGAGGACCCCCAGGACCAGCGACACCTTGAACCGGGCCATGAACGCGCCCTGGGGCTTGAAGAAGATGGCGGTGCCGGTGGTGTTGGCGATGAGCCAGGAGAGGACCCGTCCGGAGACGTTCCAGGCCAGCACCCCGCCGACGGCCACCGCGACGATCACCCGGATCAGGGTCTGCCGGAGTTCCTCCAGATGGTGGAGGAACGGCATGATCTTCTCGTCGCGGGGGTCTCGGGCGTCGACGCGCTCGGAAACCAAGGGGGTTCTACTCGCGAGGGGGCGGAGGCTTGACCTCGCCCTGGACCAGGCCCTGGATCTCGTCCAGGAACTCGTTCACGTCCTTGAAATGGCGGTAGACCGAGGCGAAGCGGACGTAGGCCACCTCGTCCATGCCGTGAAGCTCCTCCATCACCCGTTCCCCGATCAGCCGGCTCGAGACTTCGCCCGGAGCCTGGCGCTGGATCTCGCCCTCCACCCGGTCCACCAGCTCCTCGATCTGGGTGAGCGAGATCGGGCGCTTTTCGCAGGCCCGGGAGATCCCCACGATGATCTTCTCCCGGCTGAACGGCTCCCGCTTGCCGTCGCGCTTCACCACCACCACGCTGGCGTTTTCGACGTATTCGTATGTAGTGAAACGATTTCCACAGCCGATACACTCCCGGCGACGGCGGATGGCCCGGCCCTCCTTGGTGGACCGGGAATCGATCACGCGGTCCTCGAGATGGCCGCACTTCGGGCAACGCATGGAGCCTCCCGCCCCACCGCAGGATCTGGTGGGGCGGCGCGATGCTAACCGCGACATCTGGGGAGTGTCAACGCGGCGTAAGGCTCGCTTGAATCATGGCGCAATGATTGCTATTCTCCTCCACCTGTAACCCGACCGGCGGGATCCGTTAGAACACAACTTAAGCCGAGCATCAATGCACCCTGGACGCCCCCCCCTCGCCGTGCTCCCCGTCTTACTTCTCGCGGCCCTCCTCGCCCCCGCGGTGCGGGCGGCCGCCACTCCGCTTGCCTACTGGGACATGCGGGACAACGGCCCCGGCCAGATCAGCCTGTTCAATCCGGATTCCTACGACGCTCAGAACGGGGTCCCGGTCCAGGCGGTGGACCTGAACCACGACGGCCGGCAGGAAGTGGTGATGAGCGCGTTCAACGGCGACGGGCCCCAGAACGGCCCGTTCCGGAACCGTGCCGGCGAGATCCACATCTACTTCTGGGACGGCACCCCCTTCCACGGAATGATCGACTTCCTCCGTCCCGATCCCCGGGTGATGGAGATCATCGGCCCCGAGGCCGGCTGGTACCTGGGCAACTGCCTGAGCCGGGGGGACCTGGACGGCGACGGAATCCAGGACCTGGTGGTGGGGGCGTTCGGAGCCGGGGATTCCGCCCGCTACCACGCGGGCATGGCCTACATCCTGTTCGGGGACTCCACCCTCGCCGGAGGCCGCGTCGTCGACCTCGCCGACGGCCTCCCCCCCGACATGACCTCGATCATCGCCCGGCGGGGCGACGAACGCCTGGGGGTCTGGTCGGCGGCCGGGGACGTGGACGGCGACGGCCACATGGACCTGGTGCTGGGGGCGGACCGCGCCACCCGGGTCGACGGGACCAAGCCCCGGGTGGGCGAGGTCATCGTGGTCTACGGGCCCATTCCGCGGGGACAGGCCCTGGACCTCGCCGACCCCGGCATCCGGAGCACGGTGATCTGGGGGGGCGACGCCGAGGATCACTTCGGAGCCACCGTGGAGTGCGCCGACCTGGACGGCGACGGCCATGCCGAGGTGCTGGGGGCGGCGGCGGCCATCGGCCTCTCCCGGAACGCCTACGACGGGGGCGGGGCCGCCGACGGCCCCCCCTACGAGTTCCGGCCCGAGTCGGGCGAGGTGTGGATCATCTGGGGCCAGGCCGGCCTTCCCGACACCCTCGACGTCTCCCAGCCCATGCCGCCCGGCGTCCACTCCACCGTCATCTACGGCCGGGAGACCCTCGCCCGCTGCGGGGAGGAGCTTCACACCGGCGACGTGAACGGGGACGGGCTGCCCGACCTCCTGGTGGGGTCGCTCAGCACCGACGGCCCCTCCTTCAATTTCCGGCGGAACGGCGGGGAGGGTTACGTGTTCAGCGGCGGGCCGGCCCTCCGTGACACCGTCCTGGACATGAAGACCACCACCTTCCCCCATCTCACCGCCTACGGGACCCGGGAATCGCTCTCGTGCGACTCCTTCACTTCGGGCGACGTGAACGGGGACGGATACGACGATCTGCTGGTCGGCATGCCCCACGATGAGGGGCCCACCGGCCGCCATGCCGGCTCGATCATGGTCTTCTACGGCGCCCCCGACCTGCCGCCGGCCCTGGACTGCGCCGATCCGGCCACCCCCCACACCCTGATCGAGGGCGCCGATCCCGACGACGACACCGCCTACTGGTCCTCGGTGGGGGACGTGGATGGGGACGGCTATGCCGACGTGATCGGGAACGCCATGACCGGAGCGGGCTGGCGCAATTCCCGCCCGGTGGCGGGGGACGCCCGCATCATCAGCGGTGCGTGGCTGGCCACCCACCCCGAGGCCCCGAGCGAAATCGAGGCGGTGGCCGGCCCCGGGCCCAACGACGTCACCGTGACCTGGGATCCCTGCCCTCCCGGCGTCACCGGCTTCCGGATCTCGAACGGCCTCGCCCCCGGAGAGTTGACCATGAGCTTCGAGGTGGACAAACCCACCGCCACCTCCGCGGTGATCCCCCTGGTCCCGCGGTACCGCCCCTGCTACATCCAGGTCCAGGCGCTGATCGACGGGCGGGAGAGCCGGCCCACCCCTCCGGTGGTGGTGACCCTGGGGGCACTTCCCCGCCCCACCTTCACCGCCCGCAACCTGGGCCGGAACATGGTGGAGCTGACCTGGCCCAAGAGCACCGACCCCGACTTCCTGGGCTACTCGGTCTACCGGCGCACCGACGACCAGGTCCCCACCCAGTCCGACCGGGTAAGCCCGGGGCTTCTGGCCACCGCCGCCTTCGTGGACAGCACCGCCCCCGCCTATACCGAGGTGCGCTACTGGGTGAGCAGGTACGACACCGACTTCCTCCAGTCGGACCTGGCCGGACCGGTGGAGGTGTTCCCGCACCCGGTCAAGCCGGGGCGCGGGCTGCTCCTGGTCAACGACTACGACTGGTCGGTGGTTTCGGACGGCGCATTCTCCAACTTCGCCGGCGACCCGTGGGAGATGTACGCCGCCCACGCCCTCACCGGCGACCTCCCCTTCGACTTCTGGGACCTGCGCACGCTCTGGTCCAACTACCCGCCGGGCTACGTCCCGGTGGGGACCGGGCCCCTGGATCCCGACACCCTGTTCGCTCACGGGGTGACGGTCTGGACCTCGAAAGGAGCGGATTCGGAGGTCTACGACCGTCTCGAGGATTACGAGGATCTCCTGGGCGCCTACGTGGCCTCGGGCGGGGTGCTGATGCTCACCGGCAAGCTCATGTCCACCTATCTCCCGCCGGAGGTGGCCTCCATCTTCCACGTCGTCGACTGGGAGGCGCCGGTGCGGCTGGACGCCAACCACGTCATGCTGCCGGCCAACCCCTACAACGGCCCCATGGGCATCCCCGCCGGCGGGGCCTCGGCCTACGACGCCGACGTGCCCAAGTTCGACGGCGACCGGTCGGTCCGCATCTACTACACCTTCGACGGCCCCAGCCATCAGCCGCTGTTCGCGGGAGTGGGCGACAGCACCGGCGAGCACGCGTTCCTTTTCTGCGTGGATCCCGCCTACCTGGACTCGAGCGCGGTGAAGGCGAACGTTTCGCCCTACATCACCCGGCTCGCCCAGGCCCACGACCAGGTGGGGTTGCCTCCGGAGCCCCGCCCGGACATGCCGGTGAGCGCGGCGTATCCCAACCCCGCGCGGGGACCGGTGCGGGTGAACTTCGAACTGCGGAGCGCGGGCCCGGTCACCGCCACCGTGCTCGACGTGAGCGGCCGGGTGGTGCGCTCCCTGTTGTCGGGCCCCTGTCCCGCGGGGACCACCCTGCTCACCTGGGACGGGCGCGACGGCGAGGGGCGCAAGCTGGCCGCGGGGATCTACTTCGTCCGGATCGCCTCGACGGAGTACCGGGCCAGCCGCCGGGTGATTCTCCTCCCGTAACCGCGGCGTCGGCTCATCCACCTCCGGTAGCCGCGGCGGCGCGGCTCGAATCCCGCTCCAGTCCGCTCCGGGGCCACCCCGCGCGGTGGGCCAGAATCCCCAAGAACCGCGCTCCGGGGACCGGGGCCGCGCCCGGCGCACCTCCCGCTCTCAAGGCAGCGACTCCGGGACCGATACCGGGAACGACTGCGTCCATCGTCACCGGATTGCGACCGGACCCGAGGGGAGACACCGCCATGCCCGCACTCGAGGCCGCCTCGACCAGATCACGCGAGAATCTCGGCGACATCCTCATGCGCCTGAAGCTCGTCAACGACGAGCAGGTGCAGGCCGCCCTCGCCCTCCAGAAGGAGACGGGCAAGCTCTTCGGGGAGTGCCTGCTCCAGCTCGGATACGTGGGTGAGGACGACGTGAGCTGGGCGCTCTCGAGCCAGCTCGGACTCCCCTACGTGAGCGTGAACGCGGAGATGGCGGACACGGGGCTCCTCGGGCAGTTTCCCCGCGATTTCCTGCGCCGGAACCTGGTGCTTCCGCTCCTGCTGAGCGACGAGGCGCTCTCGGTAGTGCTGGCCGATCCCACCGACCAGATCACCCTGGCCCGGCTCCGCCGCATCTCCGGCCGCCCCTTGAACGTGGCGGTCGGCACCCCCAGCCTGATCAAGGCCGCGCTGGACGATCTCCTGGGTCCGAACGGCGCGGAGGGACCGGCGGAGGAGGGCGAGGACGGGGCTCTCCCCCTGGCTGAGCGCGTGGGCGCGAGCCTGGCCTCGCCGGAGTTCACCCGGCTCCTCGACCGGGCGCTGACCGAGGGGGCATCCGCCATCCACATCGATCCCGACGACAAGAAGCTTCGCGTCCGGTTCCGCACCGACTACGGCCTCACCGAGGGCGGCCGGTTCGAGGCCCAGGCGCTCGAGGAGCTGGTGGGGAGCCTCAAGGGCTGGCTCGGGCCGGGCGAGGAGATCCTCCCCGGCGTCCAGCGCTGGGAAGGCGACGAAGAGGCTCCCCTGCCTGTCCGCGTGGTCGCGGTCCGAAGCCGGCGGGGGCTGTCGCTGTCGGTGATGCTGGAGCCGGGCGGATTGTCGTCCGGCAGCGTCACCGCCGCCTTCGAACCGGAGTGGGAGCGCCTGAGCGCGCTCCTGGATCGCCCGAGCGGGCTGGTGCTGGGGGTCGCCCCCTCCCCGGCCGAGCGCCGCCACCTGCTCTCGCGCATCCTCGGCCAGATCGACGTCGCCCACCGGCGCGCGTGGGTGCTGGCCCCGGAGGAGGTCCTGCCCCCCAAGCGATTCTCGGTCTATCCGGGAGGGACCGGCCGAGGGGTGTGCGAGCGGTTCGCGGAGATGCCGGGAGTGGACGTGATCGCCGCGCTCTGCCCCGATCTGGGGGCGGCGGCGGCCCTGACCGAGGCCTCGGACCGGGACCGGTTGGTGGTCGCGGTGCTGCCCGGCCGCTCCGCCCTGTCCTGTCTTTCGCGGATGCTGGAAGCGGGGGTCTCCCCGGTGCTCCTGGCCTCCTCGCTCCTGGCGGCGGCGGCCCAGCGGGTGATCCCGGGAGCGGGCGAGAACGGCGCCGGGCGGGCGCTGGCCGAGATCCTGTTCGCCGACCGGGACCTCCGGCGGGCGCTCCAGGACGGCGGGCGCGCCGCGCGGCTTCGAAGCGCCGCCCGCCGGCAGGGGTTCGTCGAACTTGCGGCCCGGGCCGCGCGGCTGGAGCCGGTGGATGCGCGCATCGTGGACGAGCTGGAACGAAACCGGTACCTGGAGGACGCGGCATGAGCCTCGACATCAACAAGCTTCTCGCCTTCACCCTCAAGCAGGGAGCGTCGGACCTGCACCTGAGCGCGGCCATGCCGCCCATCGTCCGGCTGCACGGCGAGATGACGCGGCTCGACGTCCCCGCGCTGGAGGCGGAGCAGCTCAACGGGATGCTCAACGCGATCATGACCGAGGACCAGAAGGCGGTCTTTGAGAGGGATCTCGAGCTCGACTTCGCCATCGAGCTCGCGGACATGGGGCGCTTCCGGGTGAACGCGTTCATGCAGAGCCGGGGCCCGGGGGCGGTGCTCCGGACCATCCCCACCAAGATTCCCACCTTCGAGGAACTCAAGCTCCCCAAGGTGCTGGGCGAGATGTCGATGCGGGAGCGGGGGCTGATCCTGGTCACCGGGCCCACCGGGAGCGGCAAGTCCACCACTCTCGCCGCCATGGTGAACTTCGTGAACGAGCGCCGGCGCGGCCACATCATCACCATCGAGGACCCGATCGAATTCGTCCACCAGTCCAGGAACTGCCTGGTGAACCAGCGCGAGGTGGGACGCAACACCCACTCCTTCGCCAACGCGCTCCGGAGCGCCCTGCGCGAGGACCCCGACATCATTCTGGTCGGCGAACTCCGCGACCTGGAGACCACCCAGCTCGCGATCACCGCCGCCGAGACCGGTCACATCGTGTTCGGAACCCTCCACACCAACAGCGCGTCCAAGACGGTGGACCGCATCATCGACGTCTTCCCCTCCGGCCAGCAGGCGCAGATCCGGAGCATGTTCTCGGAGTCGGTGGTGGGCATCATCTCCCAGACCCTGCTCCGGAAGAAGGAAGGGAACGGGCGGGTGTGCGCGCAGGAGATCCTGGTGGCGGTGCCGGCGGTCCGGAACCTGATCCGGGAGGACAAGACCTCGCAGATCATGTCGGTGATTCAGACCGGGACCCAGCACGGGATGCAGAGCATGGACCAGTGCCTGAAGGGCCTGGTCATGGAGGGGATCGTGGCACCCGAGGAGGCGGCGACCAAGGCGACCACGCCCTCGGTCATCCTGGGAAACCACCGGGAGGCCGACGCGCCCGCCCCCGCCGCTCCCGTCCGCAAGGCGGCCTGATCCCGGAGGCGGCCGGACGCCGGCCGTGGGCGGGCCGGGAACGGCCGCTTCTACCCGCCTTCCCCCGCCCGGTCCGCGAACAGCGTCCGGAAGAGCACCTCGTCCGCGGGCTCCATCCGCACCTGGCGCCGGGCCATCACCGTTCGCGCCACCACGATCGCCTTCTCCACCTCGAAGGTGTCGCCGGTCCCCCAGGTGAAGGACGGCAGGTGCTTGGGCGGGAACCCGGACCCGAACACGTTGCAGGAGAACCCCACCACGGTGCCGGTGTTGAACAGGGTCCCGATGGCGGTCTTGGCGTGGTCGCCCAGGAAGAGCCCCACGAAGATCTCGCCGGTATCCACCTCGCCTCCGGGGGTCCATACCCGGACCGTCGAGTAGTTGTTCTTGAGATCGGAGTTGTTGGTGGCGGCGCCGAGGTTGGTCCACGCCCCCAGGTAGGCGTGTCCCACGTAGCCGTCGTGCTGCTTGTTGGCGTAGCCCTGGAAGATCGCCGCCTCCACCTCGCCCCCCACCTTGCACTCCGGGCCCAGCGACACCGGCCCCTCGAGCTTCGCCCCCACCTTCACCGTGGACCGCGCCCCGATGTAGGCCGGGCCCAGCACCACCGCGTTCTGGAGCACCCGCGCCCCCTCGCCCAGGATGACCGGGCCCTCGGACGCGTCCAGGATCGCTCCCGCCTCCACCCGAACCCCTTCCCGGCAAAGCACGCGTTCACGATGAAGAAGCTGCGCCCCCGGAGCCAGGTCGGGCGGTGCCCCATGCCCCGAGGCCCCGGCCAGCGCGAAGTCGTCGGCCAGGACCGCCGCGTTCCAGCCCACCAGGTCCCACGGCCGCCGGACCAGCCGCACCCCGGGCGGGGGGCCGGCCACGGTGTGGTCCGAGGGGAACGGCGCCGGCTCGCCCGCGGCCAGGGCCTCGGTGAGGGCGGCGCAGTAGAGGGCGGCCGCGCGGCCGGTGAGGCGCGCGGCCATCAGCACCCCTCCCTCCTGTACCGCCACCGCCTTCTCCACCAGGGTCACCAGGTCGGTGAGGGAGTCCTCCAGGCAGAGGAGCCGGCCGTTCAGGAACAGCAGGTCCCCCTCCCCCTCCTGGTTCACCCCGTGGCCGGGGTGGTCGCGCTCGACCAGGGGACGGAGGAGCGGACGGCAGAGGAAGTCCACTCGCTTCACCTCGCGGCGGGTGAGCTGCAGCGCCAGCCGGCGCCCCAGGGTGGTCGCCCCCACCCGGCAGTCGAAGGCGGGCCGGGAGAGAGTGATGGGATAGAGGTCGCGCCACCCCGCGTCCTCGAAGATCAGCGCCTCTTGGCTCATGCTCGTTCCCCTTCCTCACCGAAGCCGGCGGGGTCGCGATAGACCGTCTCCCCCCCCACCACGGTGAGCAGCGTGCGCGCGGACAGGATTCCCGCGGGATCGCAGGTCACCAGATTGGTATCGAAGACGGAGAGGTCCGCGACCTTGCCCGGGGCCAGGGTTCCGGCCCGGGCCAGGTCGCCGGAGGCGTAGGCGGGGGCGGCGGTGGCCGCGGCCAGCGCCTCCTCGCGCCCCAGGCGTTGGCCGGAGCGCCACCCTCCCGGCGGGGTGCCGCCGGGCCGGCACCGGGTCACCGCCGCATGGAGCCCGAAGCGCGGATCGTGGGGCTCCACCGGGAAGTCGCTCCCGATGGCCAGAACCGCCCCCTCATCCGCCAAAGTGCGCCAGGCATACGCGCCGGCGAGGCGCGCCTCCCCCAACCGCGCGGACGCCCAGGCCATGTCGGTGGTGCAATGGGTCGGCTGCACGCTGGCCAGAACGCCCAGCCGCCCCACCCGCGCCAGGTCCGCGGGGGCGAGGATCTGGGCGTGCTCCAGCCGCATTCCCGGCCGGACACCGGGCGGTTGCGGGCCGGGACGGACGCTCGAGAGGTCCGGAGGCGGTTCCGCCCCCCACGCTCCCCCGGCCAGGATCGCTTCCCAGGCGTCCAGCGCCACCCGGTTGGCCCGGTCGCCGATGGCGTGGACTGCGCACTGGAACCCGGCCCGGGCTACGCGGACCAACCCCTCCCTGAGCGCCGCGGGTTCGGTGAGGAGGAGCCCCGAGTTCCCGGGATCATCGGCGTAGGGTTCGAGGAGCGCCGCCCCCCGCGACCCCAGCGCGCCGTCCACGTAGAATTTGACCATGCCCAGCCGGAACCGGCCGCGGCCCCATTCCCGGTCCGGGCCGGCGGCGAGCAGCTCCGGCAGCCTCGGCTCGTCCGCGCCGAGCGCGGCGTAGACGCGGACGCGGATCGCCCCCGCCGCGGCGGACTCGCGATAGACGGCGAGGTCGCCGGCGCTCATCCCCATGTCGTGGACCGCGGTGAGCCCGGCGGCGGCCAGCGCTTCCTGGGAGCGCGCGATCGCCCGCGCCTTGGCCTCGGACCCGGTGGGGGGGATGGCGCGGGCCACCCGATCCATGGCCGCGTCGATGAGGATTCCGGTCGGCTCTCCGGCGGCGTCGCGAACGATCCGCCCGCCGGGAGGGTCGGGGGTGGCGCGGGTGATGCCGGCCTCGGCCAGGGCCCGGGAGTTCACCCAGAGGGCGTGGCCGTCCACCCGGGAGAGCGAGACCGGGGCCTCGGGGAGGATGCGATCGAGGTCGAGTCTTCCCGGGAATCCGCTCCCCGGCCAGAGGTTCTGGTCCCAACCGCGCCCCAGGATCCAGCCGGCGCGGCTCGCCGGCGCCCGGACGGAAGGGGCCGCGGCCAGGCGGCGGAGAGCGTCGTCCAGCGAGGCGGCGCCGGTGAGGTCCACCCGCTCCAGCGCCAGGCCGAAGCCCAGCACGTGGCAGTGGGCGTCGACCAGGCCCGGGCAGAGGAAGGCCCCCCGGAGGTCGGTGACGGCCGTTCCGGCTCCGGCGGCGGCCGCCACCTCCGCCTCCGGGCCCACCGCCCGCACCACGCCTCCCTCGACCCACAGGGCCCGCGCCCAGGGGCGCGCGCAATCCCCGGTCCAGATCACGCCGTTCCGGTAGAGCATGGAGTTCACCTTCGCGGGAGGGCGGGGTTTGGGGAATTTGCCCCGGCCGGCCGGAACACGGTTCGGGGTCCGCGATGCCGGGGTTCGGAGGCGGCCGACAACCGAGGAGACGTCCGGGATTCGAATCGAGGGGGAGAAGCGCCTTTCATGCCCGCAGAGCATAACCCGAAGTCCGCGCCCACCGCAGCCGCTCCGGCCGCGAACGGGGGCGCCGCCCGCAGCGCCGCCGCGCCGGGGGGTGCCGCCCGCGGCGCCGCCGCGCCGGGGGGCCGGTACCACCCCACCTATCGCGCCATTCTCCGGCACGAGTACCTGGTCGGCGACGACGGCGAACCCCAGATCCAGAGCCAGCCCCCGGCTCCCCGCTGGCCCGGCTACGCCCGCGCGGGGGCGGGAATCGCGGCCAGCGCGTTGACCACGCCGCTCATCTATCTCCTCTGGCAGCCCTCGCCCCACTACTTCGTGCCGGTGGCCCTCCTGACCGCGCTCACCGGGATCCTGGGGGCGCAGGCCAGCTACGCGGTGACCCGGCGCGAAATCGGGACCTGGGTGGCCCGGCTCAGCCACCGCACCGAGAACCTCTTCCGAGGCGAGAGCGCCCCCGGCTCCCCCGAGGCCATCGACTTCGAATCGTATCTCGAGAACCTGGCCCGGAGCCTGGAACTCACGCTGGAGCATCAGCTCCGGAACGAGCGCGATTCCATCCTCTCCACCATCACCTCCCTGGTCTCGGCCCTGGAGGCGCGTGATCCCTACACCCGGAACCACTCCGCCCACGTGGCCCAGTTCGCGGTGCGGCTGGGGAAGGAGATGGGGCTCTCGCGGAGCGAGCTCTACGAGATCCATCTCGCCGGGCTCCTTCACGACGTGGGGAAGATCGGCATCCCCGACGCCATCCTGCTCAAGCCCGCCGGCCTCACCCGCGAGGAGTACGAGATCATGAAGTCGCATCCGGTACTGGGGGCGCGCATCCTCTCCGGCCTCCCGGGGCTGGAGGCGGTGGCCGAGGTGGTGCTCCATCACCACGAGATGTGGGACGGCCGGGGCTACCCCGACGGGATCGCCGGCGCCGACATCCCGCTCGGCGCGCGCATCATCGCCGCCGGCGACACCTATCTCTCCATGGTCGAGGATCGCCCCTACCGCACCGGGCGCAGGCTGGAAGCGGTGTTCCGGGAGCTGCGGCGGGTGGCGGGACAGCAGCTCGATCCGGACGTGATCGACGCGCTCCTGGTCATGGTGCAGCGCGAGATGGACATCTTCGGATCGCCCCTCCTGGGCAACTCGGAGTCGGAGCAGCAGCCCGAGGCCGAGGCGGCGTAGCTTCCTGACCGGCGGGGGTGGGCGGTTAGCTCCGGTCGAAGAGCGCGGCCGCGAACGCCTCGGCGTCGAACGCGGCGAGGTCGTCCATCCCCTCTCCCAGCCCCAGGAACCGCACCGGAATTCCCAGCTGGTCGGCGATCGCCACCACCACTCCGCCCTTGGCGGTGCCGTCCACCTTGGTCAGCACCAGGCCGGTCACGTCGATGACCTCCGCGAACTGCCGGGCCTGCTGCACCGCGTTCTGCCCGGTGGTGGCGTCGAGCACCAACAGCACCTCGTGGGGGGCCTCGGGGATCCGCTTGGCCACCACCCGGCCAATCTTGCGGAGCTCCTCCATCAGGTTGACCTTGGTCTGGAGACGTCCCGCGGTGTCCACCAGCACCACATCCATCCCGCGGGCCTGGGCCGCGGCCACCGCGTCGTAGGCCACCGACGCCGGATCCGCCCCCGACTGATTGGCGACCAGCTCCACCCCGGCGCGGTCCGCCCAGATCCGGAGCTGCTCGACCGCCGCCGCCCGGAAGGTGTCGGCGGCGGCCACCAGCACGGTCTTCCCCTGGTTCCGGTAGTGGTTGGCGAGCTTGCCCAGGGTGGTGGTCTTGCCGGTCCCGTTCACCCCCACCAGGAGGACCACCCAGGGCCTGGCTCCGGGAGCGGGGACGAGCGGACCCGACTCCCCGGCCTTGAGGATGGACGCGACCTCCTCGGCCAGGGCCTCCTCCAGCGCCCCCGGCTCGCCGAGCCCCTCGGCCTGGGCGCGTTCCTTCAGCCGGTCCACCAGCTTTTCCGCCGCGCCCACCCCCACGTCGCCGGCGATGAGCGCCTCCTCCAGGTCCGCCAGGGCCTCGGCATCCAGGCGCGTGCGCCCGGTGAACACCTTGTGCACCCCGTCGGCCAGGTTCTGCCGGGTGCGGGTGAGACTTTCCTTGAGCTTGGCCCCGCCCAGGGACTCCTTGAGCTTTCCGAAGAGTTTGCGCATGGATCCAATCCGGCGAGGGGTGGAAGAGCGGCCGCCTTTCGGGCACGCGGGCGCGCGTCGGGGCGGGGAAACGAGGATACCGCGGGCGGGCCGGTCGTGGCGACCGCGCAGGGGGGCACTCCGGAGGGAGTCGCGGTCTGGCCGGGGGGGATCTTCGGTCGGGGTCCCCGGAAATGCGCACCCGGGTGCACCTGCCGGATGCCGGCCGCGCGCGGATGTTGCCCGCGCCGTTGATATTCCGCGCATGTCAGCCAAGTCGTTGTGTGGCTTGACGATACCCGGGTATTCCGATACAAGCAAAATCGGTTGTACTCTGCCGCCCGCCACGGGTCGTGGAGCGGGTCTCTCGTTGAGCGCGGTCCGCGGACTTCCACGGGTCTTGAACTGGAGTCCTGGAGCCAGCGAGAGCGGGCGCCCTCCGCGTGTCTTGAACGGCGTGGACGGGAGCGGGGCGGCGCCCGAGCGCGGATGGCGGGCCTGAGGCGGTGATGGCCTGCACCGTTTGCGGCGCCCTCCGCGTGTCTTGAACGGCGTGGACGGGAGCAGGCCGGCGCCCTCCGCATGGCTTGATTAGCGTGGACGGGAGCGGGCCGGCGCCCGAGCGCGGATGGCGGGCCTGAGGCGGTGATGGCCTGCACGGTTTGCGGCGCCCTCCGCGTGTCTTGAACGGCGTGGACGGGAGCAGGCCGGCGCCCTCCGCATGGCTTGATTAGCGTGGACGGGAGCGGGCCGGCGCCCGAGCGCGGATGGCGGGCCTGAGGCGGTGATGGCCTGCACGGTTTGCGCGGCCGGCCTGCCGAAGGGGGACCCGCCGACGCGAGCGGGACGCCGGACCGCGACCGTCCGCTCCCGAAGAACGCGAGCGGGACGCCGGACCGCGACCGTCCGCTCCCAAAGTCCGCGAGCGGGACGCCGGACCGCGACCCATCCGAAGCAGTCGTATCGTTGATAATCCGCGCATGTCAGCCAAGTCGTTGTGTGGCTTGACGATACCCGGGTATTCCGATACATGCAAAATCGGTTGTACTCTGCCCCCTGCCACGGGTCGCGAAGCGGGTCTCTCGTTGAGCGCGGTCCGCCGGCTTCCGCGGGTCTTGAACTGGAGTCCTGGAGCGAGCGAGAGCGGGCGCCCTCCGCATGGCTTGATCAGCGTGGACGGGAGCGGGCCGGCGCCCGAGCGCGGATGGCGGGCCTGAGGCGGTGATGGCCTGCACGGTTTGCGGCGCCCTCCGCGTGTCTTGAACGGCTTGGACGGGAGCGGGCCGGCGCCCGAGCGCGGATGGCGGGCCTGAGGCGGTGATGACCTGCACGGTTTGCGCGGCCGGCCTGCCGAAGGGGGACCCGCCGACGCGAGCGGGACGCCGGACCGCGACCGTCCGCTCCCGAAGAACGCGAGCGGGACGCCGGACCGCGACCCATCCGAAGCAGTCGTATCGTTGATATTCCGCGCATGTCAGCCAAGTCGTTGTGTGGCTTGACGATACCCGGGTATTCCGATACAAGCAAAATCGGTTGTACTCTGCCGCCCGCCACGGGTCGTGGAGCGGGTCTCTCGTTGAGCGCGGTCCGCGGACTTCCACGGGTCTTGAACTGGAGTCCTGGAGCCAGCGAGAGCGGGCGCCCTCCGCATGGCTTGATCAGCGTGGACGGGAGCGGGCCGGCGCCCTCCGCATGGCTTGATCAGCGTGGACGGGAGCGGGCCGGCGCCCGAGCGCGGATGGCGGGCCTGAGGCGGTGATGGCCTGCACGGTTTGCGCGGCCGGCCTGCCGAAGGGGGACCCGCCGACGCGAGCGGAACGCCGGACCGCGACCGTCCGCTCCCGAAGAACGCGAGCGGAACGCCGGACCGCGACCGTCCGCTCCCGAAGAACGCGAGCGGGACGCCGGACCGCGACCGTCCGCTCCCGAAGAACGCGAGCGGGACGCCGGACCGCGACCGTCCGCTCCCAAAGACCGCGAGCGGGACGCCGGACCGCGACCCATCCGAAGCAGTCGTATCGTTGATAATCCGCGCATGTCAGCCAAGTCGTTGTGTGGCTTGACGATACCCGGGTATTCCGATACAAGCAAAATCGGTTGTACTCTGCCGCCCGCCACGGGTCGTGGAGCGGGTCTCTCGTTGAGCGCGGTCCGCGGACTTCCACGGGTCTTGAACTGGAGTCCTGGAGCCAGCGAGAGCGGGCGCCCTCCGCATGGCTTGATCAGCGTGGACGGGAGCGGGCCGGCGCCCGAGCGCGGATGGCGGGCCTGAGGCGGTGATGGCCTGCACGGTTTGCGCGGCCGGCCTGCCGAAGGGGGACCCGCCGACGCGAGCGGGACCCCGGACCGCGACCGTCCGCTCCCAAAGACCGCGAGCGGCACCCCGGACCGCGACCGTCGAAGCCGCTATTGGGCGATCATCGACTCCGGGGCGTGGGGGCCGTCGTCCTCGGGCTCGCCGTCGTGCCCGTTCTCGTGCCCGTTGCCGTGCCCGTTGCCGTGCCCGTTTCCGCGGCCGTGACGCCGGGGCCGGCCCTCGCCGACGCTCCGGGCCGCCTCCCCCACCCGTTCCGACCGCTCGTCGTCGCTCAAACCGTCGAGCTTCACCGACACCACGCTCGACACCCCGGGCCGCTGCATGGTCACGCCGTACAGGCAGTCGGCGGCCTCCATGGTCTTCTTGTTGTGGGTGATGACGATGAACTGGGTGCGCTTGGAGAACTCCTGGACCATGGCCACGAAGCGGTCGATGTTGGCATCGTCGAGCGGCGCGTCCACCTCGTCCAGGATGCAGAAGGGCGAGGGTTTGACCAGGTAGATCGCGAACAGGAGCGCGATCGCGGTCAACGCCCGCTCGCCGCTCGAGAGCTGTTGGATGCCCTGGGGGCGCTTCCCCCGCGGCCGGGCGGCCACGTCGATGTCCGCTTCCAGGGGATCGTCCCCCACCAGGTTGATGGCGCACTCCCCTCCCTGGAAGAGCACCTGGAACGTCTTCTGGAAATTGGCCTGGACCTCCTTGAAGGTTTCCAGGAACCGGAGCGAGGCCGTCTTGTTGATCTGGTCGATGGTCTTGACCAGCGAGTCCTTGGCCCGGTAGAGGTCGTCGCGCTGGGTGGACATGAACTCGAACCGCTCCCGCTTCTCCTCGTACTCCTCCACCGCCAGCAGGTTCACCGGCCCGATCCGCTTCAACCGTTCCTTCTTCTCGTGAAGATCGGCCAGCACGTCCTCGGAGAGCTCCCGCGAGGCGATCCGGTCCAGAGCCTCGGGCTCCACCTCGTATTCCTCGCGGACCCGGTCCTCCAGGTGCTTGAGGTCGCTTCGGATTCCGCTGAGGCTCAGTTCCTGCCCGTGGGCGGCCTGCCGTGCCTGCCCGGCCCGGCGCCGGACCTCGCGAAGGGTGTCGGCATCCTGCTGCTCCCGGGCGGCGGCGTCGCTCTTTTCCCGTTCGCGGGTCTCCACCACCGCTACCCGTTCGTCCCGCCGGCGATGAAGCTCCTGGATCTCACCGCCCCGGGTCTGGAGCTCCTCCTCGATCTCGCCCACCCGCTCGACCGCGTCTTCCTCGTCCTTGCGGGTGCGCTCGTGCTCCGCCTCCAGGTCCCGCGCCTCCTGGGCCAGCCGGTCGCGGGCGGCGCGCGCTTCCTTGAGATCCGACTCCAGCCGCGCCCAGCTCATCCGCATCTCGTGGACCCCGGTAAGCACCTCTTCCCGAAGCGCCTCGGCCTCGGCGAGCACGGTCTCGATGCGGACGGACTCCAAGCCGGCGGCCTCGGACGCGGTCGCCACCGCCGCGGAACGTTCACCGAGGCGCTCCCGCTCCTCCGCCAGCCGGTTCCGGGCGGTCTCGAGGCGCTCGCGCTCCTCGTCGGTCTCGCGGAGGCTCCCGGCGGCATGCCGGGCCTCACGCTCCAAGGCGGCTTCTTCCTTCTCCAGGGCGGCGCGGGCGCGTCGCGCGTTTTCCAGGTCTTCCACCAGCGCCGTGCGGTCGGCCTCGAGGCCCTCGCGCTCCGCCCGTAGCGCCTCTTCGCGGCGGGTGAGGCCGCCCAGGCTCTCGAGCAGGCTCTCGATCTCGATCCGGCAACGCTCCAGCCCTTCCTGCCGTTCCAGAAGCTCGGCGCCGGCAGGTCCGCCCACGCCCCCGGCCAGCGCCGGCCCGCTCACGAACCGGCCGTCCCGGGTGGCGGCGCGCGCCGCACGTCCGGTCGCGGTGGCGTCCAGGGCCTGGTCCAGATCCGCGACCAGCGCGAGGTCGCCGAGGAGATAGCGGACGAGGGCGCGATACTCGCCGGCGGTCTCCACCGCCTCCGACGCCCGGAGCAGCGAACCGTCCGGCGCCGGGGCCTCGGGTACGCGGTCCAGCGCGATGAGGGTGGCGTAGCCCAGCGACTCCCCGCGAAGGCGGTCCAGCACCCGGCGGGCGGTGGCGGTATCCCGCACCACCACGTACTGCCAGGCGGCGCTCAGGGCCGGCTCGAGGGCGCCCACCCATTCCCCGGGGATCTGGAGCAGGTCGCCGAGGGTCCCCAGCACCCCCGGGTCGCGCTCGGCGTCGAGCATGAGCGCGCGCACGCCCTGGTCGTACCCTTCGTAGCGGGCGCGGAGGCTTTCCAGGGTGCTGAGCCGCGAGCGCGCGGCGGCCTCGGCCTGGCGGGCCTGGGCGGTCTCCGCGCGCAGGGTCTCGGTGCGGCCCTCCAGATCCGCGAATCGATTCCCCAGCTCGCGCTCGGATCCCTCCAGGCCCTCCACCCGCTCCCGGGCCCGCGCCGCGTTCCCTCGGGAGACATCCCACGCCGCCGCCGTCTCGTCCACCCGGCGGGCGGCCTCGGCCCGGCGATCCGCGTTCCCGGCCAACCGGCTCTCCAGGTCCTCGATCCGCCGCCCCGCGGTTTCGACCTCGCCCTCGGCGCGAATGCGCTCGTCGCGGAGGCGCGCCGCCTCGCGGGTCCGCGCCGCCACGTCTTCCCGCAGCGTCCGCACCCGGGTTTCGGCCTCGCGGAGTCCGGCCTCGGCCCGGTCCAGACCACCGCGTTCCTCGCCTTCGCGGGCGGTGAGACCGCCGAGGCGCTCCTCCACCTCGCGGGCGCCGAGCACGTTCCGCTCCAGGCGATCCACCAGGCGGACCTTGAGGTCCTGGGCCTCGCGGATCCGGGTCCGGGTGGAATCCAGCCGTTCGCGGAGCACCAGGACCCGGCTGTTGGCGCGGCCGATCTCGTCGTCCACCTGGGCCAAGAGCTCGCGGGCCTCCGAGAGTTTCCGCTCCTCCTCCAGCACCACCAGGTGGAGTTCCTGGAGATGCGCTTCCAGGCGCGCGACCTCGGTCTCGCCGGATTCGGCGGCGCGGAGGGAATCGCGGAGGAGGCCCTCCAGCTCGCCGGCCCGCTGGAGCCACTCCCGCCGCTGGCCTTGGGACCAGGCGAGGTCGATGTCGCGGATCTCGTCCCGGAGTTCGCGGTAGCGGCGGGCCTTGCCGACCTGGCGCTTGAGCGACGCCACCTGGCGCTCCACCTCGCTGATGATGTCGTTGACCCGCAGGAGGTCGCGATCGGTGGCCTCGAGCTTGGCCAGCGCCTCCTTCTTCCGGGTCTTGTACTTCATGATCCCGGCCGCCTCCTCGAACAGGAAGCGGCGGTGGCCGGTGGTGTCCGAGAGGATGTTGTCGACCATTTGCCGCTCGATCACCGAGTAGGCGTGGCTTCCCATCCCCGTGTCCAGGAACAGGTCGCGCACGTCCTTGAGGCGGACCGGCTGCTTGTTGATGGTGTACTCGGACTGGCCGGAGCGGTACAACCGGCGGCCCACGGTCACCGTGGTGTACTCCACCGGGAGGCGGCCGCGATCGTTGTTGAGGGTGAGTTCCACCTCCGCCAGCGACAGGGGCTTCTCGTCGCGGCTGCCGTTGAAGATCACGTCCTCCATCTTGGCGCCGCGAAGCTGCTTGGTGGATTGCTCCCCCAGCACCCAGCGCATGGCGTCCACGATGTTGCTCTTGCCGCAACCGTTGGGACCGATCACCCCGGAGATGCCGGGGCCGAAGTCGAGGGAGATCTTCCGATTGAAGGACTTGAAGCCGAACAGGCTCAGCTTTTCAACGAACACGTTCCTAGGCTCCTCTGGACACGACCGTGGCCCAGGCCTCGCGCACGAGACCCGGGATCAGGCCCTCCTCCTCCACGGCCACCGTCCGCAGGTCCAGGAGAACCTTTTCCTCCCGGATCCGGCCCAACAGGGCCGGCCGAACGTGCCGTAGCGCCCGCTCGAAGCGGGCCGCGGTGGCGTGGGGAGCGGGATCGAGGCTCACCACGCTGGTGGTGAGTCCCTCCAGGGGCAGGGTGCCGCCCCCGACCGCTCCTTTCGCGTCCTCCACCATCACCCGTGGAGCGGGCTCCGGCACGGTCTCGCGGATGGCGCGGGCCAGCGACTCGGCCCGGGCCCGGACCGCGTCCGGGGCCTCGAAGATCATGCGCAGGACGGGGATCTCGCGACGCGCGCGCTCCTCGTCCAGATAGGCGGCGAGCGTGGCCTGCAACGCCGCCAGCAGCAACTTGTCGATGCGGACCGCCCGGGCCAGCGGGTGGTTCCGGAGGCGCGCCACCGCCTCCTTCGTGCCCACCACGATCCCGGCCTGCGGACCGCCGAGCAGCTTGTCTCCGCTGAAGGTGACCAGGTCCGGCCCTTCCGCGACCACGTCCGCCACCAGCGGCTCGGGGCGAATGCCCGCGGCGGCCACGTCGGCCAGCGCCCCGCTGCCCAAATCTACCAGAACCGGCACCCGGTTTCGGCGTCCGATCTCCACCAACTCGCTCAGCGGGACCTCGGCGGTGAATCCCTCCACCCGGTAGTTGGAGGTATGGACCTTGAGCAGGAGCCCGGTCTCCGGCCCCGCTGCCGCCTCGAAGTCCCGCGGGTGGGTCCGGTTGGTGGTGCCGACCTCGCGAAGCCGCGCCCCGCTCTGCTCCAGGATCTCCGGGATCCGGAACGAGCCCCCGATCTCGATCAGCTCGCCGCGGGAGATCACCACCTCGCGGTCCCGGGCGAGCGCGGCCAGGGCGAGCATCACCGCCGCCGCATTGTTGTTCACGACCAGCGCGTCCTCGGCCCCGGTGAGCAGGGTGAGGAGCTCGATCACATGCGCCTGGCGCGATCCCCGCTGTCCCGCTTCCACGTCCATCTCCAGGTCCGAGTACCCTGCCGCCACGCGGCTCAGATGATCCACCACCGACGCCGCCAGCGGAGCCCGGCCCAGGTTGGTGTGGATCAGCACCCCGGTCGCGTTGACCACCCGTTCCGGGCGCGGCGTCGCCAGCTCGTCCAGCCGTTCCCGGACGCGCGCGGCCAGGGTCTCCGCCGTGGGAGTCCCGGATCCGGCCCGCCCCGCCCGGATGGCCGTCCGGGCCTCCTCCACCACCCGGCGCACGAGCCGCGTGAGCAGCCGGGGGGCCGCGGGGGGAGGATCGAGGGCCAGGATCGCCAGGACGGCGTCGACCCCGGGAAGGCGACGAAGTCGTTCCCGGAGTTCATTTTCCATGGCGCTCATAAATACCAGATCTGGTAGGGCCGGTCAAAGCGTTTTCCAGATGTCGGGGTGGATTCCGGCCCAAGCCGGCGGCGCGGGGGGGGCTCCCCCCGCCCCCGTCCGGCCGGGATTCCATTATGACACGGCGGGGCGGGCCGGCGGCTCCGGGGCCGGATTCCGGCCCGGCTCCGGCGGGGACTTGTGGAGTGGGTTATGCTTGCGCCGAGAACCCCTCGTAGGAGACCGAGTGACATCTCGTCTGGCCGAGCTGGACCGCGCCTACCTGCGGCGCATGGCCGTCACCCTGCCCGTGGCCGCCCTGGCCCTCACCACCGTCCTCTTCCTGGTTCCCGCCGAACGGGTGACCGCCCTCCAGCGGCGGACCGTGGGGATCCGGGGTCCCATGCGCATCCTCCCCGAACTCGACATCGTTCCCGAGGAGGAGAGCGAGCGCCGGCTCACCGCGGCCCGGGTGGAGGTGCCGCGGTCGGACTTCGTGGCCCTGGAGCTGGTCTACGACCGCGAGGTGGAACCGGAGAAGCGGCCGGAGCCGGTCCCCAAGCCCGAGGTGGCCAAGGAGGACAAGGTCGAGTTCCTGACCAGCGACGACGCGGGGGATGCGGTCCGCACCACCGGACTGCCGGTGCCCGCCCAGAGCGAACTCGAGGTCACCCACGTGGAGCGGCCGGTCTATCCCCCCTCGGCCATCCATCTGGGAATCGAGGGCACGGTGGAGATCCTGATGCTGGTGGACCGGGACGGCAGGGTGAACCAGGTCTACGTGGTGGATCCCCACAAGGTCCCGCTGCTGGAACGGGCGGCGGTGGAGGCGGCCTACAAGTACCGGTTCAAGCCCTACTTGGTGAACGGGACGCCGAGTCTCTTCTGGGTGAAGCTGCCTTTCACCTTCCATCTGGTAGGCTGAGGGCGGCAGGTCGGCAGGTCGCCGGTGCGCGGCGGATCAGAGCCCGAAACGGCCGAAATCGCCCGGGTCCATGTCCTCGAGGAGCTTCTTCAGCTCCTCGACCTTCTCCTTCTCCGTCTTCTCGGGGGGCTCGCCCACCGCCGCCCCCGCCACCTGGCCCCCCGCCATCACCTCTTCCTCCACGAAGAGAGGGGCGTCGGCGCGCAGCGCCACCGCGATCGAATCCGAGGGGCGGGCATCGACCAGGACCTGCTGGCCTCCGGCCTCGAGGTGGATCTCGGCGAAGAAAGTGTTTTCCTTGAGGGCGGTGATGGTGACCCCGGTCACGGTGGCTCGCAGGCTCTTGATCACGGTGAGGATGAGGTCGTGGGTCATGGGGCGCTCGAGCTTCTCGTGAGCGAGCACCATCCCGATCGAACGCGCCTCGGCCTCGCCGATCCAGATGGGGAGGATGCGATCGTTGCCCTCCTCCTGGAGGATCACGATCGGCGACTTGGACCGCTCGTCCATCATCAGGCCGCGAACACGCACGCGTACCAGGGGCATGAACCCTCTCTTCCGGACCCTACCGGTCGGCCCCCACCTGCGCCTTGGCCACGATGTCCGTGGCGGAACCCAGCTGGGCCGGCTCCTCGTCCAGGTGTTTTTCCAGCCACGCGCCCGCATCCCGCCACTTGCTCCTGCCGAACTCCTTGGAGAGCCGGACCAGGGCCTTCCGGGCGGAACGCTGGTCGTTCAACTTGACCAGATTAACATACGCGATCATGAACTGCGCCTCGGGGGCGTCCTTGCAATCCTTGAAGTCGAAGGCCACCCGGCGGAAGAGCTCGATCGATCCCTTGGGATCGGGGTGCTGCTTGGCCAGGGACATAAGCCGCTCGCAGTTGTTGTGGATGCCGGTGAAGGTTCCGAAGTTCTCGGTGTAGAACTGGGTGCGGGTGTCGTCCCGCGCGGTGGCCAGGGCGTCGTTGTACACCTTGGGGAAGCGCTCGTTGGTGAGCTGGGCCTCGATGTCGCCGTAGACCTCGTTGAGCGGCTTGACCTCCCCCCCTCCTTCTTCTCCACCTTGACCACGTGCCAGCCCTTGGCCCCCCGCACCACCGCCACGTCGCCGGGGTTCATGCTCAGCACCTTGTCCGAGAACACGTTGTTCCTGCCGACCCCCAGGATGTCGGAGTCCTTCTGGACGTAGCCGAGGGCGCCGCCCAGGTCGCGGGTCACATCGTCCTTGGAGTACCGGCGGGCGAGCTGGCTGAAGTCCTGGCCGTCCTGGGCCAGCTTCTCCAGGCGGTTCGCCTCCGCCTCGGTGTCCACCAGGATGTGCCGCACCGCCACCCGGGCCGGGCTCAGAAAGCGCTCCTGGTGCTCCTGGTACCAGGTCCGGACCTCGTCCTTGGTCGGCTTGGCCTTGGCCTGGACCACATCGGCGACGTAATGGGTGGCCAGCAGTTCCGACTCGAGCATGGCCATCTTCTTCCGGTCCTCGGGAGTGAGCTTGTAACCCTGCTTCTCCGCCTCCTGGGCCCACACGAACTGGTCCACCAGGGCGGCGAGCGCCACCTGGAGGATGTCCGGGTTGTGCATGTAGGGGTCCAGGTCCTTCTTGCCCGTGGTCTGGGCCATGTGGTACCGGACGTCCCGGGCGGTGACGGTCACGTCCCCGATCTGGGCGAGAGGGAGGCTCAGGGAATCCCCCGGAGTCCCGGACCCCGGCGCCGAGGCACCGGCGTCGGGGCCGGACTTACCCTTGGCGCACCCCAGGGCGAGGGTGGCAGCGGCGGCGGCGAACAGGATCCAGGAGCGCTTCATGGATGCCTCTCTCGGCTACGGGTCGACGGCTACTTCTTGACGACCCAGACCTTGACCTTGCCCTCCACGTCCTGGAAGAGCTTGATCGGCACGTTGTAGACCCCGAGCTGCCTGAGGGGCTCATCGAGGAGAATCTTGCGCTTGTCCACCTCGATGTTCTGGGCGTGCAGGGCCTCGGCGATGTCGGCCGAGGTCACCGAACCGAACAGGCGATCCTCCTCGCCTACCTCTACCGCGATGTGGACCGAGACGTTCTCGAACTTCTTGGCCATGTCCTCGGCCTGCCGCTTGACCTTGGTCTCGCGGTGGGCGCGCTGCCGCTCGAGTTCCGCGAACATCTTGGCCCCGGTGCCGGTGGCCGCGATCGCCATCTTCTTGGGAATCAGGAAGTTGCGCGCGTAGCCGTCGGCCACGCGCACCTTGTCCCCGCGTTCCCCCATCCCCTTGACGTTCTCCAGCAGGATCACTTCCATTTCGGCGGACCTCCCTCTCGTCAGCGAATCTGGTCGTTGGTGTAGGGCAGGAGCGCCAGCACCCGCGCCCGCTTGATGGCCCGGGTGATCTGGGCCTGATGGGGGGAGCAGGAGCCCGACACCCGGCGAGGGACGATCTTGCCGTGGTCGGTCAGGAACCGCTGGAGCTTGCGTTCGTCCTTGTAGTCCACGAAGGTCACCTTCTCGAAGCAGAGCTTGCAGTACTTCCGCTTCGGGACGCGGGGACCCTTGAATCTGGCCATGACATTCCTCCTTGTCTATTCCGGCGGAGCCGGGCTTATTCCTCGTCGTCGGAGGGGTCGCCCCGCCGCTCGCCGGACCGGCCCTCGGCCTCGGCGGCCTGCTCCTCGGTGGTGGGCCCCTCGAAGAGCACGGTGAGGTGCCGGAGCATGCTTTCGTTCAGGCGGTAGCGGCGGTCCAGCTCGGCGGGGAGCGAGGTCTCGCTGCGGAAGCGGATGAGGGTGTAGACCCCCTCCTTCTTCTTCCGGATCTCGTAGGCGAGCTTGCGCCGCCCCCACTTCTGGATCTCCGTCACCTCGCCCTCCCGGCTGGTGATGAACTCGCGGATCTTCTCGACCTCGGCGTCCACCTGGGCGTCGTCCACCCCCGGGTCCAGTACAAAGATCGTCTCGTATTCCTGGGTCATTCCGTTCTCCTGAACTTGGCTAGAGCAGCCGGTGCAGCGCCATGATGGCCGGCGCGAAGACCAGCGACACGATCGCCATGAGTTTGAGCAGGATGTTGAGGGCCGGCCCCGAGGTGTCCTTGAACGGATCGCCTACGGTGTCGCCCACCACCGCCGCCTTGTGGGGGTCGCTTCCCTTGGCCAGCGGGGCGCCGGATTCGTCCTTGAGCTCCCCGCTCTCGATGTACTTCTTGGCGTTGTCCCAGGCCCCGCCGGCGTTGGCCAGCATGAGCGCCAGGGGAACGCCCGAGATGAGCGCGCCCGCCAGCAGCCCGCCCAGGGTCTCCACCCCGAACACGATTCCCACCACCAGCGGGATCGCCACCGCCAGCACGCCGGGGCCGACCATCTCCTTCAACGCGGCGTCGGTGGTGATGGACACGCACCGGGCGTACTCGGCCTTCGCCGTCCCCTCCATGAGGCCGGGGATCTCCCGGAACTGCCGGCGCACCTCGTTCACCACGCTGAACGCCGCCCGTCCCACCGCGCGCATGGTGTCGGCGGCGAACAGGAAGGGCACGATGCCGCCGACCATGAGGCCGGCCAGCACGTGGACGTTGGTGATGTTGAACTCCGCGGGCTGGATCCCGGTCGCCTGGACGAACGCGGTGAACAGCGCCAGGGCGGTCAGCGCCGCCGAGCCGATCGCGAACCCCTTGGCGATGGCGGCGGTGGTGTTCCCGGCGGCGTCGAGGCTGTCGGTCACCTTGCGCACTTCCTTGGGGAGGTGCGCCATCTCCGCGATCCCGCCCGCGTTGTCGGCGATGGGGCCGTAGGCGTCCACCGCCACCGTCATCCCGGTGATGCCCAGCATCCCGATGGCGGCGAGCGCGATCCCGAAGAATCCGGCCAGGCTGAAGGAGAGGAGGACGGAGCCGGCGATCACCACCAGCGGGAGCACCGTGCTCTTCATGCCGATGGCGAAGCCGGTGATGATGTTGGTGGCCACTCCGGTCCGGGAGGCCTCGGCGATGCTCACCACCGTCTTCCCCGAGGTGTAGAACTCGGCCACGAAGCCCACGATCATCCCCGCGGCCAGCCCCGAGAAGGTGGAGAGGAAGAGGCCCCAGGGCCCGTGGGTATGGACGACCCCGCCCAGGGTGGAAGTCCAGGTGAGATCCCGGTAGAGCCCGAAGGTCATGGCCAGGCTGCCCAGGGTGAACAGGACCGCCGAGGCCACGGTGCCGTTGCGCAGCGCGAGCTGGGGATTCCCCCCTTCCTTCACCCGGACGAAGAACACGCCCAGGATGGAGGCGAAGATGCCGATCGCCGCGATGAGGAAGGAGTAGCTGATGGCCTTGACCGAGTCCAGCTCGGGAATCGCCACCGAGATCACGATGGCGCTGACGATGGTGCCCACGTAGGACTCGAAGAGGTCGGCGCCCATGCCGGCCACGTCGCCCACGTTGTCGCCCACGTTGTCGGCGATGGTGGCGGGGTTCCGCGGGTCGTCCTCGGGGATGCCCGCCTCGACCTTGCCCACCAGGTCCGCGCCCACGTCGGCGGCCTTGGTGTAGATCCCCCCGCCCACGCGCGCGAAGAGCGCGATGGAGGAGGCCCCCATGCTGAAGCCGGCGATGATCTCGGCCGCTCCCCCAATCTGGTCGCTCAAACCGAACAGGTAGAAGGCCAGGGAGAGTCCGGCGAGCCCGATTCCGGCGACGCACATCCCCATAACCGCGCCGCCGGGGAAGGCCACGCCGAGGGCGGCGTTGAACCCCCGGGTGGCGGCCTGGGCGGTGCGGCTGTTGGCCCGGGTGGCGATCTGCATGCCGATGAAGCCCGCGCTCACCGAGCACAGCGCCCCGAACATGAACGCGACCGCCGTCTTCCAGCCCAGACCGGGGGTATGGCCCCGGATTCCCAGCGCGATCACCACGGCCAGGAACACCACGAAGATGCCGATGGCGCGGTATTCCTTCTTCAGGAAAGCCATGGCGCCCTCGTGGATGGAATGCGAGATGGCGATCATGGTCTCGTTGCCGGGATCGGCCTTCATCACCCGCCCCAGGGCGAGGTAGGCGGCGAAGACCAGGGCCAGGAGCCCCGAACCCAGCGCCACCAGAATCTGCACGGGCATGGAACTTGTCTCCTCCCCGGCCCGGTCGGACCGGGCCGTTCCGTCCGGCCCAGCGGACGGGTCAGCGGTTGAAACGGTTCATCGCGGCGTCCGCGCCTTCGGCGAGGAAGATCCGGACGCACTCCACCGCCCTGTCCAACCAGGGCCCGATCGCCGCCTCCTCCTCTTCCGAGAAGGCCTCCAGTACGTAGTCCCTGAGATCACGCCCGGCCTCGCCGCCCGCGATCCCCATCCGGAGCCGGGGCACCGCCGTCGTCCCCAGCCGGTCCAGCACCGAGGCCAGCCCTCGGTGCCCGCCCGCGCTCCCCTCCCGGCGGAGCCGGAGGGCCCCGAAGGGAAGCGCCACGTCGTCGAACGCGATCAGGCGCCGGTCCGGTTCCACCAGCGCCCACTCCGGCCACGAGGCCAGGGCGTCACCGCTCCGGTTCATGAGCAGGAGGGGCCGCACCAGCGCCACCCGCTCCCTCCCCATCCGGGCCCAGGCCACCGCGCAGTCCCCTTCCCGCCGCTCGCGTCCCGCCAGGGTTTCCCGGGCAAGGCGGTCCAGGAGCCGGAAACCCACGTTGTGGCGGGTCCGCTCGTAGCGGGGGCCCGGATTCCCCAGACCCACCACCACCGAGAAGGGATCGGCCAAGCCTAGTCCCCACCCTCGGACTCTTCCTTCTTCTTCCCCACCAGCTCGGGTTCGGCGGCGCCTTCGGCGGCCGCACCCTCCTCCGCGGCGACCTCTTCCTTCACCACCGTGGGCGGCACCACCGAGGCCACGCTGGTGTCCGGCTCCTCCAGGAACTCCACGTCGGGGACCTCGAGATCCCGCACGTGGATGGAGTCGCCGATCATCAACCCCGACACGTCCACCGTCACCTTGTCCGGGATGTCGACGGCCAAGCACTTGATGGCCAGGGACCGGACCGCGTGCTGGAGGATCCCGCCGTACTCCTTGACCCCCACCGGTATCCCGGCGAGCACCACCGGCACTTCGACCTCGATGCGCTCGGTGAGGGAGATCCGGTTGAGGTCCACGTGGTAGACCTCGCCGGTGAGGGGATCGGTCTGCACTTCGCGGATGAGGGTCTTGACCAGGTCGCTGGCGCCCACCGCCAGGTCCACGACCAGGTTCGAGACCGAGTGGCCGCTCACCGCGCGCAGGAACTCGCGCGCGTCGATGTCGATCATCACCGGGTCCGTGCCCTTGCCGTAGACCACGGCGGGGATGCGCTTGGCGGCGCGCAGCTTCCGCGCCACGCCTTTCCCCTTCCCGCTGCGGACGCTGCCGTTCAACTGAACCGTGGTGGCCATGTCTCGTTACCTCCTGGCTTGCCGCCCGCCCCCGGGAGCGCGAGCGGGCGACGATTGCTCCCGCTCAGATGAAGAGCGAGCTCAGGGATTCCTCTTGATGGATGCGGTGGATGGCCTCGCCGAGGATCCGGGCCACGGACAGGACGTCCACCCGGTCGGTGCGGCTCCCCAGGACTCCGGGGTCGTGGTGCACGGTGTTGGTGACCACCAGGCGCCCGATTTCGGAGTCGTTGAGCTTTCCGAACACGCTGTCCGCGAAGACGGCGTGGGTCACGCAGGCCATGATCTCGAGCGCCCCGCGCTCCTTGAGCGCCTTGGCCGCCTTCACCAGGGTGCCCCCGGTGGAGATGATGTCGTCGAAGATGACCACGTTCTTCCCCTTCACGTCTCCGATCACGTTCATGACCTCGATCTCGTCGTGACGGGGCCGGCGCTTGTCGATGAGGGCCAGCGGCGCCTCCAACCGGGTGGCGTAGGCGCGGGCCATCTTCACGCTGCCGATGTCCGGGGCGACCACCACCACGTCCGAAGGGAAATTGGACTTCACGTTCTCCACGAACACCGGCGAGGCGAAGAGGTGGTCGAAGGGAACGTCGAAGAAACCCTGGATCTGCGGGGAGTGGAGATCCATGGTCAGGACCCGGTCCGCCCCCGCGGTGGTGATGAGGTTGGCCATGAGCTTGGCGGTGATGGGCACCCGGGGCTGGTCCTTGCGGTCCTGGCGGGCGTAGCCGAAGTACGGGATCACCGCGGTCACCCGGCGGGGTGAGGCCCGCCGGATGGCGTCGAGCATGATCAGGAGTTCCATGTTGTTCCGGGCTGGCGAATTGGTGGACTGGATGACGAAGACGTCGTGCCCGCGGATGTTCTCGTTGATCTTGACCCAGGTCTCGCCGTCCGCGAAATCCCGCACCTCCGCCTCGCTCAGGGGCCGCTTGAGATAGCGGCAGATCTCCTGGGCCAGGGGCCGGTTCGAGTTGCCGGAGAAGATCTTGAGCATGCTGTCCATGGCAGACTCCCGCGCTCACCGGGCCGGACCGGGCCTCGGGGCGGACGCACGGAACCGGGGGGGTCCCGCGCGCGCGCTCCCGGCCGTGAACGTCCCGCCGGAGCGGTCGGTCGGTGACTCTTCCAGGAAGGGCGCCGCCGGCGCCCATCGGTTTCCGCCGCGGCGGGGCCGTGCGGCCGGCGCCGTCCGGATCCTACGCGGCGTGGTTCGGCCGCGGGTCAGGGTAAGCTATGACCTTGGATCGATCCGGACGCGGGCGCCCCGGGCGCGCCTGCGCCGCCTCCGCACGGGGCCGGACCCTACTCGAAATCGCCGCTCTCGCGGCGCGCCGAGCCGTGGTCCGAGCGCTCCGGCTCGGCAGAGAGCTGGCGAGTATATTCGCCGATCACGGTGTCTTCAAGGTATTTCCGGAAGTCGGCGGTGAGGGGGTGGGCGACGTCCAGGTAGGCCCCATCCTGGCGGCGGCGGTTGGGCATGGCCACGAACCGCCGGCCGTCCTGGCCCTCGATGAGCTTGAGCCCCCGGATCAGAAAGCACCCGTCGAAGACCACGTTGACCAGGGCCAGGAGCCTGCCGTCCCGCTTCTGGACAAGCCGGATCTCGGTAATTTGCATCGAACCCCCCGCCAGGGGTCCGGCCAGGGGCCGGCGCCCGGAGTTTCACGGACCGGAGCGGGCACGCCCGTCCGGCAGGTACCGATGCTCCCCCTGTCACCGTGAAACGACCCTGGCTCCATATCCCACCGGCTCGACGCAAATCAAGCGGCACCCCCCCGGGGGGGGCGCATGGTCCGCGAGGTCCCGGGCGGTCCCCTGGGACTCGGTCAGGGCGAAGAGCGCCGCCCCGCTTCCGGTGAGTCCTACCGCCAGGACCGGCAGCCTTTCGAGCTCCGATCGTATCCGAGCCAGCCGAGGCTCGATCCGGAGAACCCCGGCTTCCAGGTCATTCGAAATGCGGCTCGCCAGGAGCCGCAGGTCGCCTCTTTCCAAGGCGCTTAACAAAACCTTAAGGTGCCGGTCCGTTTCCGTCAAGGTCTCTGACACCTGAGTGTAGGCGGCCGTCGTCGACACCCCAAAATCCGGGATTACCACCACCCAGCCGCACGCCGGGGGGGCGGGGAGCCGGGTCAGGATCTCGCCCCGGCCTTCCCCCAGGGCGGTCCCTCCGAGCAGGAAGAAGGGAACGTCCGACCCCAGCTCCGCCGCGAGCCGGAATCGCTCGGCCGGGTCAGGAGGAAGCCCCCACAGATCCTCCAGGGCCAGGAGCGCCGCCGCGGCGTCGCTCGACCCCCCGCCGAGGCCGGCGCCGGCGGGGATGCGCTTCACCAGGCGGATCTCCGCCCCCCGGTCCCGTCCATGCCGGGCCCGGAGCGCTTCCCCCGCCCGGACGACCAGGTTCCCGGGGCCGGCGGGGATCCCGGGGAGGCCCTCCACGGAGAGCGCGATCCCCGGCCCGGTCCGCTCCCGCACCAGGAGGGTGTCGGCCAGGTCCACCGCCTGGAACACGGTGCGGAGGTCGTGATAGCCGTCGGGCCGCCGCCGGACGATCTCCAGGGCGAGGTTGAGCTTGGCCGGGGCCTCGGCGGTCAGGTCCCAGGCCGCGGGGTCCGGTTCAGAGGCGCGACGCATAGATCACGACCACCACCGTGACCAGCCAACCCAGGGTGGTGAGCAGCGTGGGGAGATCCTTGTAGAGGGTGCGGCTGGGGCTCCCCCCTTCCTCATGGAGCTGGATGAGGAACAGATACCGGAAGATGCCGTAGGCCACGAAGGGGATGGTGAAGACCAGGGCCGGCGAGTGGAACTTGGACTGGGTGGCCGGGGCGATGGTGTAGATGGCGTAGGCGATGAGGGTGGCGGCGGTGACCACGGTGATGAGCTGGTCGAGGTAGGGCCCCGAGTACTGCCCGAGGGTGGCGCGATGGCCGGCGGCGGTCTCCTCCAGGAGCGAGAGCTCGTGGCGGCGCTTGCCCAGACCCAGGAAGAGGGCGAGGAAGAGCGTGCAGACCAGGAGCCACGGCGAGATGTCGAGGCCCGGCTCCAGCGGACGGAGCGCGGTGACCCCGGCAATGGCCCGGATCACGAACGAGATCGCGATCAGCATCACGTCGAGGATGACCACGTTCTTGAGCGCCATGGAGTAGGCGATGTTGGCGAAGTAGAAGAGGGCGAGCGAGACCATGAACTGCGGCCCCAGCCGGTAGCCCGCCGCCACCGCGGCCAAGGCGAGGAGCGCGAACATCACGGTGGCCGCGGAGACCGGGACCCGGCCCGAGGCCAGCGGGCGGTTCCGCTTGCGGGGGTGGAGGCGGTCGCGGTTCACGTCGAACACGTCGTTCAGCACGTAAATGGAGGAGGAGGCCAGGCAGAACACCGCGAACGCGGCCGCGGAGCGGAGGAAGTAGGCGGGCTCCATGAGATGCACGCTGAACACCAGCCCGGCGAAGATGATGCCGTTCTTGCTCCACTGCCAGGGGCGGGCGAGCTGCGCCGCGTCGCGGGCGTTCAAGCGCCGCCGCCTCCGAAGATCGCCGCCTCCACCAGCTGGCAGATGAGGTGGCCCGCGCAGATGTGGGTCTCCTGGATCCGGGCCACGTCCTCGCTGGCCGCGGCCAGTCCCAGGTCGCAGCTCCCGGCGAAGGCGGCCCCCCTGGCGCCGGTGAACCCGATCACCTGCATCTTCAGCTCGCGGGCCTTGGCCACCGCGCGCACCACGTTCCGGCTCCCGCCGCTGGTGGTGATGGCCAGGAGCACGTCGCCGGGGCGGGCCAGCCCGTCGAGCTGGCGGGCGAACACCTCGGCGTAGTCGAAGTCGTTGCCGATGGCGGTGAGCGCGCTGGTGTTGACCGAGAGCGCGACCGCGGCCAGCCCCGGCCGGTCCAGGTAGAACCGGCCCGAGAGCTCGGCGGCGATGTGCTGGGCGTCGGCGGCGCTCCCCCCGTTCCCGCAGGTGAAAAAGGTGCCGCCGGCCCGGAGGCGGGCCTCGATCATCTCCGCCGCCGCCACCACGGTCTCGCTCAGGGTGCGGGCGGCCTCGGCCAGGACCCGGGAGGACTCCCGGAACTCTCCTTCCACCAGGGACAGCGCTTGCGATCGGTTCACGATCCCTCCTCGTCGCGGGCCGGCGCCGCGAGATGTTCGGCCAGGGCCTCGGTCCAGGGGCGAAGCGCCACCCGGTGCCGCTCGCGCGCCCGGCCGCAATCCAGCACCGAGAACGGAGGACGCGGCGCGGGCCGGCCCACCTCGGCGGTGGTGGCGGACACGACGCGCGCCGGATCCAGCCCCCGGAGCCGCGCCGCCTCCCGGGCCAGGCCGCACCAGGTCGCGCGTCCCGCGTTGGCCAGATGATACAGACCCCGGGCCCGGGCCTCGACGAGCCGGACCAGGCCCGCGGCGAGGTCGGGGGCGTAGGTGGGGGACCCGGTCTGGTCGTCCACCACCGGCAGCCGGTCGCGCCCGGCCAGGAGCCCGAGGATGGTGTCCACGAAGTTCGGCCCGCCGGGGCCGAAGAGCCAAGCGCTCCGGACCACCGCCCACCGGGTGGAGGCGGCGCGCACCGCTTCCTCGCCCGCGAGCTTGCTCCGGCCGTAGACGCTCAAGGGCGCCGGGGGATCGTCCTCGGTGTAGGGGGCGCCCTTGGCCCCGTCGAAGACGTAGTCGGTGGAGACCATCAGCACCGCCGCGTCCACCCGCTCCGCCTCCGCCGCGGTCACCCGCGAGCCCTCCGCGTTCACCCGGAACGCCTCGTCCGGTTGGGACTCGCACCGGTCCACCGCGGTCATCGCCGCCAGGTGGATCACCGCGTGGGGGCGGAACGCGTCGAGGCGGGAGCGCAGGAACCGCGCGTCGGCGGCGTCGCCGTCGGCGATCCCCATGCCGGCGGTTTCGTGGCCGGCGGCGAGGAGCGGCATGAGGGCGGACCCCAGGAGCCCGTCCCAGCCGGTGACGAAGATCCGCACTAGCCGACCTCGATCCGCCCCATGTCCCCCACCAGGAAACGATAGGTGGCCGGGCGCTTGTCCGAGCGCAGGATCTCCACGTGGCGGCCGAGAAGGCTCGACTCCATCCGCTTCTCCAGGCCGATCACCCGGGCGTCCTCGAGCAGGATGGAGTGCTCCACCTCGCTCCCCCGGATGACCGCGCGGTCGTGGATGGAGGTGAAGGGGCCCACGAACGCGTCCTCGATCAGGCAGTCCTCCCCCACGATGAGGGGCCCGCGGAGCGTGCTCCCCACCACCCGGCTCCCCTTGCCGATCACCACGTCCCCCTCGATCCGGCTGTCCGCGTCCACGGTGCCGTCGATGCGGGTGCCGATCCCCGCCAGCACGATGCGGTTGGCCTCGAGCATGTCCTCGAGCTTGCCGGTGTCCTTCCACCAGCCGGTGATGACGTGGCTGCGGACGTCGCGCCGGGTGTCGATCAGGTACTGGATGGCGTCGGTGATCTCCAGCTCCCCCCTCGCCGAAGGGCGGATGGCGTCCACCGCCTCGAACACGGAGGGGTCGAACATGTAGACCCCGACCAGGGCGAGGTCGGATCGCGGCCGGGCCGGCTTCTCCTCCAGGCGGACTACCCGGTTCCCGCTCAGCTCCGCCACCCCGAACTCCTGCGGGTTCTTGACGTGGGCGAGGAGGATCTGGCAGTCGGGGCGCTCGGCCTCGAACTCACGCACCAGCGGGGTGATGCCGTCCTTGATCAGGTTGTCGCCGAGGAACATCACGAAGCGGTCGCCGCCCAGGTAGTCGCGGCTCACCTTGACCGCGTGGGCCAGGCCCAGGGGCGCCTCCTGCCGGATGTAGGTCACCCGGACCCCCCAGCGGGAACCGTCTCCCACCGAGGCCCGGATCTCCTCGTGGGTGTCGCCGACCACGATGCCGACGTCGGTGATGCCGGCGTCGCGAATGGCCTCGATGCCGTAGTAGAGGATCGGCTTGTTGGCGACCGGAACCAGCTGCTTGGCGCTGGTGAAGGTGATGGGGCGGAGGCGGGTGCCCTTGCCGCCGCTCAGGATGAGGGCCTTGATCGCGCACCTCCGGGGGAGGGTGTCGGGGTTCGTGAGCGTGTGCCGGAGTGGTCGAGCCCGAGACGGTACCAGAGCCGCCAACTCGGGTCAACGCGGCCGGTTGCGCCGGACGGCGCGGACGCAGACTTGGCGGGACCGGACCTCGGGCGGGCTGCTACACTCCCCCGGGCCCGGCGCCGTCCGTGCTAGACGCCGGCGCCGGCCGACCGGACCTCCGCTCTCCGGCGCGGGGCCCGGACAGCGGACCCGCCGGAGGTGGGATGCGGATGCGAAGCGTGACCGGCGCGGTGCGCTGGGGTCTGGTGTTCCTGCTCCTGGCCGCGATCTGGGTGCCCGGGATGCCGTGGGTGGTGAAGCTCGTCACCGTCCTCCCCGCCGCGCTGCTCCTTCCGGGCCGGAGCCTCCTCGTCCGCTTCGGCCACCGGTGCTCGTGGGGCTCGGCGCTGGCGCTCTCCCCACTCCTGGTCGCGGCGCTGAGCTGGCCCGCCGCCGAACTGACCGGAAGCGCGGTGGCCGCCGCCCGGCTCGCGGTGTCGCTCTGGGCCGGTTTCTGGGCGTTCGCGGAGGGCGCGCCCGAACCCGGGGCGCCCGCGTCCCCGCCCGAGGCCCCGCTCTCCCGCCCGGGCCTGGTCGCGCTGGCCGCGGTCCTGGCCCTGGCCGCGCTGCCGCTGCTCCTCAACCCCACCCTCTGGACCCGGGCCGGCGCCGGCCTCCTGCTTCCCCTTCTCGGGGAACTCCGGGGCGGCGCCCTGCCTCCGGCGAACCCGTTCCTGGCCGGCACCCCCTTCGGGCGCCCCTGGGCGTTCGCCGCCGCACTGGCCCCGGTGTGGGCGGCCACCGGAGTTCCCGGCCCGCTCTTCCTGGTCCTTCTGCAGCTGGCGGCGGTGGGAGCGCTCCTCCTGGCCGGCCTGCGGTGGACCGCGCGCGCCGGCGGCGGGGGGTGGGCCCAGGCCGCGTTCCCCGCGGTGGCGGCCGGGGGGATCACCCTGCTCGGCCTGGTGGCTCCGGGCCATGGACCGGCGGGGCCGCTCCCCCCGCTTCACGATCCGCGGCTCCTCCGGGCCATGATCGCCTTCGGACACGGCGACCCGGTCCTCTCCGGACTCCTTCCCATGGCCTGGGGGGCGGGACCGCTCCCCTGGACGGCGGCGCTCCTGGTCGCGGCGGGTTCGGTCGCCGCCGGGCCGCGCTTCCGGCTCCGGGCCCCCGTCCTGGGCGTGCTCCTCGCGGGCGCGGTCCTCTTCCAGCCGCTGGTGGGAGGGACGGGGACGTTGCTCTGGGGGGCGTGGCGCCTGGGCGCCGCCGGCCGGAGCGGGTTCGCCGAGACCGCGCTGGCCCTCCTGGTGGCGGCGGTGGGGGCGCTCCCCACCCTGCTCCTGGCCGGAGGCGGCGACCTCTCCCGGCTCCCCGACTTCCTCCTGCTCACCCGGGCGCCGTCGCCGCCGGCCGCGCTCCTCTGGTCGCTGGCGCCGCTCCTCGCCGGCGCGGCGGTGGCGGGGGGAGTGCTGCGCGGCCGCCGGGGCTGGCTGGCCGCGGCCGGAACCGCGGCGGTGGCGGCGTTCGCGCTCCCCGGCCTGGGGGCGGGAGCCTCGGGGCTGGCCTGGGCCGCGCTCGCGGTGCTCGGCGTCCCGATCGCCCTCGGCCTGGAGCGCCTGGCCCGGCGCCCCGCCGGAGCGGCGATCGCCGGGATCACGGCGGCGGCGCTCCTGGCGACCCCGGTCGCGATGATCCCGGCGGCCCGGCGGGACACCTCGGGCGCCACCCGCTGGACCGGCGAGGAGAAGGAGATGCTGGTCCGGGCCGACGCGGCGCTCCCGCTCGACACCGTGCTCCTCTATCCCCTCACCCCACGCCCGGTGAGCGAGGAGCAGATGTATCTCCCGCGCGCGGCGTTCCTGGGCCCGCCCATGGCGGTGACGGCGTCGGTGCCGGAAGGCGATCCCGCGGTCCGCTCCGAGGTCGGGGCGCGGCGGACGCTTCTCGACCGGTTCCAGCGGGGGCACGATCCGTTGGCGCTCCTCGACAGCGTGGCGGTGGCGGTGGCGCCGCATCCGCTGGCCTTCGTGGTCTCGTCCGAGGACCTCGCCCGGACGCCGGCGCTCCTGGAGTCGATCCTCCCCACGGTGGCGCGGTTCCAGCCGGTGGAGAACGGCCGGTCGCTCAAGATCCTCCGCTACGTGAAGCGGCCGCTGCGGAAGGCGGGCGCGGCGGACAGCACCGGCGCGGGGGCAGCGAAGCCGGACACCACCGGCCCCTGACCGGCGCGGCCGGGCGCGCGGGGGTTCAACCCGCGACCTTCCCCGCCAGCATCTCCGCCAGCACTTCCCGCCCGCGGGCGAGGGCGTCGGGGATGCGCTCCAGGTCCTTGCCGCCGGCGGTGGCGAGCTGGGGGCGCCCGCCGCCTCCGCCCCCCACCACCTTGGCCGCCTCGCGCACCAGGTGGTCGGCGCGAAGGCCGCGGCCGGCGACGAGATCGTCGGTGACGAAGGCCAGGAGCTGCACCTTGTCCTCGCCGCGGGCGGCGAGAAGCCCCACCCCGCTCTTCATGCGGTCGCGAAGCTTGTCCGCGGCCTCGCGGAGCGCCCGGGGATCGTTCACCGGCAACTCCACCCCCAGAAACGCCACCCCGTCCACCGCCTCCACCCGGTCCAGGATGTCGCCGGAAGACCGGTCGAGGAGTTCGTTCCGGAGCCGGGCCAGCTCACGCTTGAGCCTCTCGTTCTCGTCCACCACCCCCTGGACCCGGCTCTCCAGCTCCCGCGCCGAGGCCGCCCGCACGGTACCCTCGATCCGCCGCAGGAGGTCGTCCTCCTCGCGGAAGCGGCCTACCGTGTTCCAGCCGGTGGCCGCCTCCACCCGGCGGATGCCCGCGGCCACGGACTCCTCCGAGAGAATCTTGAAGGACCCGATCTCGCCGGTCCGGCGCACGTGGCAACCGCCGCAGAGTTCGCGGCTCACGTCGTGCTCGTCCTCGTTCCGCACGAAGACCTGCCGCACCCGCTCCCCGTACTTCTCCCCGAACATGGCGGTGGCCCCGGCCGCGCGCGCTTCGTCCATGCCGGTGATCTCCTTGTGCACCGGATAATCGGCGAGCACCGCGCGGTTCACGTCGTCCTCGATCGCCCGGATCTCCCCGGGAGTGAGCGGCGAGAAGTGGTTGAAGTCGAAGCGCAGCCGGTCCGGTGCCACCAGCGAGCCCGCCTGGGTCACGTGGGTTCCCACCACGCGCTTGAGCGCGGCATGGAGCAGGTGGGTGGCGGTATGGTTCCGCTCGGTGTTCCGGCGGGCCTCGCGATCCACCTCCGCTCGGTAGGGGCCGGCCTCCGGCTCGCCCCGGAGCACCCGCCCGCGATGCACGTGGAGCCCGTCCCGGCGCACCACCCCGGTGACCTCGAGCGCGAACCCGTCGCCGGCCAGCCGTCCCCGGTCCCCCACCTGGCCCCCGCCTTCCGCGTAGAAGGGGGTGGTGTCGAGGAGAAACTCGATCCGGTCCTCGCCCGCCGGACGCCAGGCCGCGATCCGCGCCTCGGTCTCCAGGAAGTCGTAGCCCACGTACGCGGAGTGCGGCTCGTCCTGAGGCAGCAGCCAGGTCCAGGGCGCCTCCTCCCCCGGAGCCACGTCGAACCGCGCGCTGGCCCGGGAGCGCTCCACCTGCTCCTCCATGGCCCGGGCGAAGCCGGCTTCGTCCACGGTGAGCTTCACCTCCTCCGCCATCTCCACCGTCATGTCCTGCGGGAAGCCGTAGGTGTCGTAGAGGGTGAACGCGTCCCGCCCCGAGATCACGGTGTCGCCGCGTTCCCGGGTGCGCTCCACCACCTCCTGGAACCGGCGCATGCCGGTCTCGAGGGTCTCCAGGAAGCGCGTCTCCTCCGCCTCGCACACCTTGGCGATGCGGTCCCGGCTCTGCTCCAGCTCCGGATAGGCGCCCCCCATGATGTCGATCACGGTGCCGGTGAGCTTGTGCAGGAACGGCTCGCGGAGCCCCAGCACGAGGCCCCGTCGCGCCGCCCGCCGCAGGATCCGCCGGGCCACGTAGCCCCGCCCCTCGTTGGAGGGGTAGACCCCCTCGTTGAAGAGCATGGTCACCGCGCGGGCGTGCTCGGAGATCACGTTGTAGGCGATCCGGGCGGCGTCGCCCTCGTCCTTCACCCCGGCCAGGGCCACCGCCGCCTCGCGGAGCCGCTCCAGCTCGTCGGTCTCGAACACCGACCGCTTCCCCTGGAGGATCTGCGCCAGCCGCTCCAGGCCCATGCCGGTGTCGATGCCCTTCCGCGGGAGCGGGGTGAGGTTCCCCGCCTCGTCCTGGTAGAACTGCGGGAAGACCAGGTTCCAGAACTCCTGGTAGCGGTCGCATTCGCAGCCCGCCTTGCAGTCGGGGCGGCCGCAGCCGAAGTCCGGCCCCAGGTCCCAGTAGATCTCGCTCGAGGGGCCGCAGGCGCCGCTGGATCCGGCGGGGCCCCAGAAATTGTCCGCCTTCCCCAACCGCACGATCCGGCCGGCGGGAAGCCCCACCTCCTTCTCCCAGATCGCCGCCGCCTCGTCGTCGTCCAGGTAGACGGTGGCCCAGAGCTTGGAGGTGTCCATGGCCAGGACCCCGGTCACGAACTCCCAGGCCCAGAGGATGGCCTCGCGCTTGAAGTAGTCGCCGAAGGAGAAGTTCCCCAGCATCTCGAAAAAGGTCAGATGCCGCGGGGTATGCCCCACCCGCTCCAGGTCGGTGACCCGGAAGCACTTCTGGATGGTGGTGGCGCGGGTGAATTCCAGGGCGCCCCTGGCCGCGAACATCGGCTTGAACTGGACCATCCCCGCCGAGGTGAAGAGCAGGGTGGGGTCGTCCAGCGGCACCAGAGGCGAGGAGGGCGCCTGCCGGTGCCCCCGCTCCACGAAGAAGCGGGTGAACTGATCTCGGATTTCCTGGGTGGTCAGCGCCTTGGCCATGACGTCCTCTCTCACCGGCGTTTCCGGAGCGGTTCCACGCCTCACTCCGGGGGGGTTCGAATGAAACGGGTGAGTATAGCGCGCCCGGGACGCTCCGGGCCAGGCGCGCCCCTCCTGAGGCCTCCCCGGGACGACCGGGCCGGGACCGGCGGGGAAGTCCCCGCGCCCGGCTAATAATGGGTGCCCAGGAAGATCAGGCTGAGGTTCACCTGCGAGACCTCCATGGTGGCGGCCCCATCCCCCTGCGCCACCACGTAGAAGGTCCGGAGCCCCTTCTGCACCGTGAAGAGCTTCTGCGAGACCACCGGCGCGCACTGGGTGGCCCCGGCCGCTCCCACCACCCGGTACTCGACCCTGGCCACCGGGTCCGGCGCGCCGTCGGCCGCGGAGACCGAGAAGGTCAGCGGGTGCTCCCCGCCTCCGGCGGCGGTCTGCACGCAGCCCTGGGCGGTGGCCACCGCCAGCACCCAGCCGTCGGCCGGACAGGTGATGTCCTTGTAGAGCACGGTGGCCGCCGCCGCGGCGACCGGGTGGACGTCGGGCTCGCCCAGGTACTCCCCGCCCGCCCCCTCCATGAGATCCACCGCGCGCACGCTGCCGTTCTTGATGTCCGCGCCGGTGATCGACTCGTCGCGGATCCGGAGTCCGGTGACCGCCCCCTCCCCGAGGGCGCTGCTGTCCACGGCGGCGTCGGCGAGGCGGCCTCGGTCCACCGCGCCGGGAGCCAAGTCCACCCCCGATACCCCGCCGGCCGCGATCGACGCCGAGTCCACCGCCCCCGGGGCCAGCGCCGCTCCGGTCACCGCGCCGCCGGCGAGGGCGGCGCTCCCCACCGCGCCCGGAGCCAGGTCCGCCCCCGAAACCCCGCCGTCGGCGATGGACGTCGAGTCCACCGCTCCCGCGGCCAGCGCCGCTCCGGTCACCGCGCCGCCGGCGAGGGCGGCGCTCCCCACCGCACCGGGCGCCAGGTCGGACCCGGTGAGGGACCCGTCCTCGACGTCGGCGCCGGACACGCTCCCGTCGAGGATCTCGGCGCCGGAAACGCTGTCGAAGGCGAGCTCGTCCCCTCCCACCGAGTGGAGGGCCAGGTGCGTGCCGGCCAGCGTGCGCGGGGCCACGTTCCGGCCGGTCACGGTGCTGTCGGCGAGATCGATTCCGGTGAGCGAGGAATCGGCGACGTCCGTGCCGGTGACCGTGCCCGGGTCGATGCCGCGGTTGTCCGTCCCGTCCGCGAACCCGAAGGGCACGTCGGTGAGGTTGTTCCAGCTCACCAGGTTCGAACCCTCGTCGGGAGGGTCGCCGTCCGAGTTCTTGAGGTCGCTCCGCAGCATGTACTGGGGATGGTCGTTGTCCAGGAGCCCGGTGAGCTGGCCGTGGTCGGTCGCCCCCTGGTCCTCACCGTCGGCGAAACCGTCGGGGACGCCGGTGAGGTTGTTCCAGGCCACCCGGTTCGCCCCCTGGTTGGGCGGGCTGCCGTCGCCGGCGGCCAGCGAGTCGCCGAGCGACGACACCGCCCCCCTGGGCTCGAAGTCGGCCGCCCCCAGCCCCTGCAGGCGCTCCGCCTGGAACGCGAAGGGCACCGAGGTCACCGCCATCCGGGGGGTCATCTCGGCGCCGTTTCCCACCGTGATTCCCAGGTAGCGGGCGGGTTCGGTGAAGGCCTCGAAGGGGAAGGTGACCAGCGACCCCAGCATCACCGTGGCCACCCCGTCCACCAGCGGCACCTGGGGGTGGGTCTCGAACCAGAGCTGCGTCCCGCCGGCGGCGGCGGTGTAAAGCCGGAAGGTGAGGTCCACCGGGCCGGCCAGGGGCTTGCCCTCCGGATCCAGGAACCGCCCCTGGTAGGTGACGAGCTGGGGCGTGCTCTGGGCCGCCGATGCGATCCCCCCGGTGGTGGCCGCGCCCGCGGGAGTTGCGAGCGCCCGGGGCCGGGCCGCCGCCGGGGAGGCGGCCAAGGAGACGCAGAGCAAGAGCGCCGCCGGGGCCGGCCACGCCGCGCCCCCGGGCCGGCGACAAGATGTTCTCATCGCGACCGTCCGTTTCCGACCGCGCGCGGCCGCATCAGTGCGGCCGCGCCACGGTGTAGCTCACCCGCACCGCCAGGAGCCGCAGCGCATCGCCCTGCGGCTCGGAGGGGAAGTCGGCGGAGAGCCAGAAGGTGTATTCGGCGTCGTCGACCGCGGTCTCGGCGATGGTGGGGTCGCTGGACTGCGCCCAGGCCGGGGACTCGCCGGCGGTGGCGATCGAGGCCACCGCCCCCACCGACCCCGTGGACTGCCGGGCCCGCATGAGCGAGACGACCAGGAACCCGGCGCTGTCGTCCCAGTAGCTCACGGTGAAGCCGGTGATCTGGGCCCCGTCGGGCAGCGGGATGGGGGCGGTGAACCGGTGCTCGGCCCCCGCGTTCCCCACCGAGTCCACGTAGACGTAGCCCAGATCGTCGCGGGCGGTGAAGCGGCCGGTGGGGCTCACCGGCCGGAAGGTGGCGCCGGAGACCGAAATCGAGGCGGCCTGCGGCTGCCAGGTGGGAAGGCTCTGCGACACGAACCGGCCGTCGTAGGCGCTCCCCGATGCGTAGGACGGCTCCAGGCTCACCGCCGAGCCCGAGACCTGGATGCCGGTCCCCGCTCCCACCGACAGCGTCACGTCGCCGCTCTGCCCGCCGCCGGAGAGCCCCCCGGCCACGTCGACCGCGGTGATGTCGCCGGGGGGAAAGGACAGCTTCTGCGGGGTGACCGCGCCGTCGGCGACCTTGCCGGTGGTCACCGCGCCGTCGGCGAGCTTGGCCGCGGTCACCGCCCCGGTCGCCAGGTCCGCCGGGGACAGGGTGCCGTCCAGCACGTCGGCGCCCAGCACGCTGTCGTCGAGGATGTTCGCCGAGGTCACCGTCTCCAGCGCCAGCTCGTCCCCGGTCACCGAGCGCCGGGCCAGGTGCCCCCCGGTGAGGGTGCGCGGGCCCACGTTCCGCCCGGTGACGGTGCTGTCGGCGAGATCGATTCCGGTGAGGCTCGAGTCCACCACGTCGGCCCCGGTCACCGAGCCCGGACCTCCGCCCCCGTCGTCGGTACCGTCGGCGAAGCCGGGCGGCACGTCGGCGAGGTTGTTCCAGCTCACGATGTTGGACCCCTGGTTGGGAGGGGATCCGTCCGAGGCCTTCAGCTCGCTCCGCAGCATGTACTGGGGATGGTCGTCGTCCAGGAGCCCGGTGAGCCGGCCATGGTCGGCGACCCCGTGGCCGGTGTCGTCCACCGCGTCCGCGAACCCGGCGGGCACGCCGGCCAGGTTGTCCCAGTGGACCAGGTTCCGTCCCTGGCCGGGAGGGCTGCCGTCGGAGCCCGAGAGCGAATCGCGGAGCGCGCCCACCGCTCCCGCCGGCTCGAACGCGTCCGCGCTCCGGCCGTTCAGCCGCTCGGACTCCAGCGCGTACGGGACCGAGGTCACCGCGAGCCGGGGGCTGAGGACCGAACCGTTCACCGTGATCTCCAGGTACCTCTGGGCGGCGCTGAAGGCGTCGGCGGAGAAGGCGGTGATGCTTCCCAGGAGCACCGTGGCCACCCCGTCCACCAGCGGGACCTGGGGGTGCTCCTCGGTCCAGAGGGCGGTGCCGCCGTCGGCGGCGGGGAAGAGGGCGAAGGCCAGATCCACCGGCCCCGGCATCGGCTTCCGGGTGTCCGGGTCCAGGAACCGGCCCTGGTAGGTGAGGACGGGCGGCGCGGACTGGGCGGCGGCGGACGCGGGCGGGACGGGGGCTTCGGCCCCGGCCTCGGGCGAGGCGGCGGCGGCGGGGAGCGCGCCGGCTCCCGCCGGCAACGGGGCGGCTCCCCCCAGAAGGGCGGCGGCGAGCATCGCGAGCCCGGTGCGAAGCGGGCGGGAGAATCCGGTCATGGGAGCTTCACCACCTTCTGCACCGTGCGGAGGCCCCCCGCCTCCACCTGGAGGAAATAGACCCCGCGCGCGGCGGCCTCGGGGGGGCGCACCGCGGTGGCATGGATGCCCGCGGACTCGATCCCCAGATCCCCCTCGCTCACCAGCGCGCCCCGAACGTCGAGGAGCCGCCACCGCACCGGCAGATCGCGCGGCAACGCGAACGAGATCACGAAGGCGTCGCGGAAGGGGTTGGGGCTCGCGGCCAGGATCCTCGCCTGCGCGGGGACCGCGCTCGCCGGCACCGACGCCGGCCACGGCCCCAGCACCTCCTCGCTTCCGTCCCGGAGCCGGGCCCGGAGCCGGTACCGGTACCGGTTCCCGGGGACGGCGTCGCGGTCGAGCCAGGTATGCGGACCCGGTCCCTCGAAGGGCGCCGCGATCTCCGTGTAACCCCCCACCGACCCGTCCGAGGCCTCGGGAGCGCGTTCGAGGAGGTAGAGGAGCACGCCGGAGTCGCTCCCCGCCCGCCAGGTGAGGGTGACCCCGTCGGCGGTAACGCTCAGCTCCAGCGCGGCGAGGAGGACCGGGGTAGGGAACGAGACCCCGAAGAGGAGACCGCTCGTCACGGTCACGCTGTCGGCGCCGCTCACCCCGGCCAGCGGCATCCCGAGGGCATCGCGGACCAGGATCAGGCCGTCCGTGCGCACCCCGCCGCCGGCATCGAGGCCGCCGCCGGCGGCGGCGGGACCGGCCCCGGCGAGGACCATGAGGGTGACGGCGAATGCGAGACGCATGGATACCGACCGATCGGAGATGAGGAGAATCCTGCGAGAACGGGAGCCGAAAACCCGGCTAGTGTCGTGGCTCGCGGGAACCATGTCAAGGCACGGCGGCGCCGGTCCGCTGGCCGCGATCGCGGCGTTACCGGTGGATCCCGAACTCCCCCCCCGCCGCGGCTCCTGCACCCTGGACGGAGGGCGGCCGCCCCGATAGTCTGCGAACATCACCGGAGGACGGAACCGGAATGGCGTCGCAGAAAGATCTCGACTTCACCTACACCCTCATCGACAAGATCTTCCGGCTCAGTATCGGCGAGCTGGGGGATTTCAGCGGCGCCAAGTATGACGGCGACACCTCGCTCACCCTCGAGCAGGCGCAGCGGAAGAAGCACGAGCTCATCTGGCAATACTTGAACGTGAAGCCCGGGGACCGGATCATCGACCTTGGCTGCGGCTGGGGCGCGACGCTCAACTTCTTCCGCGAGAAGGGCGTCACCGGGGTGGGCGTCACCCTCTCCCGAGGGCAGCTCGAAGCCTGCGAACGCCACGGCTTCGACGTGCGCCTCCAGGACGCGCGCGAGGTGACGCCCCAGACCTTCGGCACCTTCGACGGCATCGTGAGCCTCGGCGCATTCGAGCACTTCTGTTCGATCGGAGAATGGCGGGCCGGCCGGCAGGACGAGATCTACGCCAAGGTCTTCAACCACGCCGCCCAGCTCATTCCGCCGGGCGGCCGGTTCTTTCTCCAGACCATGGTCTTCGGTCGCAACATGATTCCCTACGAGGAGATCGACATCCGGGCGCCACGCCTCTCCGACGCGCACGTCCTGGCCCTCCTCCAGAAGACCTTCCCCGGCTCGTGGCTTCCCTACGGGCACGAACAGGTCGAGCGGAACGCCGCCGCCCACTTCAAGCTGGTCTATAAGGAGAGCGGCCGGCTCGATTACATCCCCACGATCGCGGAATGGCGGCGGCGCTTCGGAAAACTCACTCCGCGAAAGGCCCTGCTCAGGCTCTCGCTCTTGCCGCGCTATCTCTTCAACCCGGATTTCCGCCACGCGTTCACCTCCGGGATCAGCGCCAACGCGATCGCCTTTGAGCGCGAGCTGTTCGACCACTATCGGTTCGTGTTCGAGAAGAAATAGGGCGCGGGGGGTCAATCGGCTCCCGGGTCGTCCGCGGGGAGATCCAGATCCAGCGCCCGCCTCACCGTCTCGTAGTCGAATCCGCGGCGCAGCAGGAACTGCTCGGCCTTCCGCCGCGCCTCGGGCCGGGGCTTGCCGGCCAGGGCGCGGAGCTTGGCCGCCACCGCGCGCCGGGCCGCGGCCACGACGTCCTCCTCCTCCTCGCGCTCGTCCAGCACGCGGTCGATCACCTCGCGGGCCACCCCCTTGGCGACGAGGTCGGACTCGAGCCCGCGCCGGCCCCGGGGGCGGGTCCGCTGGCGCGAGGCGACCAGGGCCCGGGCGAAGGCCGCGTCGTCGACGAGCCCCACCTCGGTCAGCCGGTCCAGCACCGCGGCGGCGACGGCGTCGGCGATCCCCTTCCGGCGGAGCTTCAGCTCCAGCTCGCGCCGGCTCTGCATGCGGCGCTCCAGGGCCGCGAGCACGATCTCCCGCGCGCGCGCCTCGGGATCGCGTTCGTCGCCGGTCACGGTCGGAACTCGCCCGGCGGGGTGAGACCCCGTGCCGGCGGGGTACGACGCGAAAGCGAACCCGGGGGGGTTCGCTTCGCACGGTCGGTCGCGACGACGGAGGGGCCGGTCACACCCGGGACTTGGCCGTCCGCTTGCCGTTCTGCTTGGTCGGATCCTCGTCCCCGGCGGCCTCCACCGGCTCCGCCTCGGGCGGAGGCGCACCCGGCACCGCGGGAAGCCCCAGCTTCTCGCGGACCTTGGCCTCGACCTCGTCCATGATCTCGCGGTGCTCCTTGAAGAACTGCCGGGCGTTCTCGCGTCCCTGCCCCAGCCGCTCCTCCTTGTAGGAGAACCAGGTTCCGGACTTCTCCACGAACCCGTGGTCCACGCCCAGGTCCAGGATCTCGCCGGTGCGGGAGATCCCCTCGTCGTAGTAGATGTCGAACTCCACCACCTTGAACGGGGCGGCAACCTTGTTCTTGGCCACCTTCACCTTGACCCGGTTCCCCACCACCTGGTCCTTGTCCTTGATGCTGGCGATCCGGCGGATGTCGAGCCGGACCGAGGAATAGAACTTGAGCGCGTTGCCGCCGGTGGTGGTCTCGGGGTTGCCGAACATGACCCCGATCTTCATCCGGAGCTGGTTGATGAAGATGACGCAGGTGTTGGACTTGGAGACCGAGCCGGTGAGCTTGCGCAGCGCCTGGCTCATGAGCCGGGCCTGGAGCCCCACGTGGCTGTCGCCCATCTCGCCCTCGATCTCGGCCTTGGGCACCAGGGCCGCCACCGAGTCCACCACCACCACGTCCACCGCCCCGGAACGCACCAGCTGGTCGGCGATCTCGAGCGCCTCCTCCCCGGTGTCCGGCTGCGACACGTGGAGATCGTCCAGGTTCACCCCGATGGTCTGGGCGAACTCGGCGGGAAAGGCGTGCTCGGCGTCGATGAAGACCGCCGTTCCCCCCAGCCGCTGGGCGCGGGAGATGATGGTCAGCGCGAGCGTGGTCTTGCCGCTCGCCTCGGGTCCGTAGATCTCCACCACCCGGCCTCGGGGCACCCCGCCGATCCCCAGCGCGGCGTCCAGGCCGAGGGATCCGGTGGGAATGGAGGGAACCCGCAGGACCCGGTCGGTCCCCAGCTTCATGATCGCTCCCTTGCCGTACGCCTTCTCGATCTGGGAGATCGCCAGTTCCAGCGCCTTCTGCTTTTCCTTGCTCATGCCTTGGTCCACCTTCGTGCCGCGCGGGGCCGCTTGGGTCATGATCGTACTCCTCGACGGGCGTGCCTATGGACGGGCCGCGCACCGGACGGGGCGTGCGATTGTGGGTGGGAGAAGTCGGGTGAACGCAAATCGCTGACGGGAGTTCCTAAGCTACGGGACCACCCCGGCGGTGTCAACCGGGATTCGGGCGGACCCGGGCGGGCGTCCCTCCTGGGCATCCCGGCCTCCCGCCGGTACCATCCCCCGGACCGGCCGGCGAAAGGAGAGCGCATGCACCCGGAAGACGTGGACGTGGCGGTGATCGGAGGCGGAGCGGCCGGGCTCACCGCGTCCGGGGTGGCCGCTTCCTTCGGCGCCCGCACCGTCCTGGTGGAGCGCGCGCGGCTGGGGGGCGACTGCACCTGGACCGGCTGCATCCCCTCCAAGGCGCTCCTCCACGCGGCAAGGGGCGCGGCGTCGGCGCGCCGCCTGGCCGCCCGCGGCATCCGGGCCGAGGTCTCGGTGGACTTCCCGAAGGTCCTGGAAGCGGTGCGCGGCGTCCGCCAACGGGTGTACGCCGAGTCCGACGCGGAGCCCATTCTGGCCCGGCGCGGGGTCGCGGTGATCCACGGCGCCGCCCGGTTCACCGGCCCCCGCACGCTGGTCGCGACCGGCCCCGGCGGCGAGCGGACGCTACGTTTTCGCCGGGCGGTAATCGCCACCGGGAGCGCTCCCCGCGTTCCCGACATCCCCGGCCTGGCGGGCTCCGGCTACCTCACCAACGAAAGCGTGTTCGAGCTCACCGTGCTCCCCGGCCGCCTGGTGGTCCTGGGCGCCGGCCCCCAGGGGATGGAGCTGGCCCAGGCGTTCGCATCCCTGGGGTCGCGGGTCACGGTGGTGGCGCGGGGCGCCCGGGTGCTCCCCCGCGACGAGCCCGAGGCCTCCGCGATCTTGCAGAAACGACTCGAAGAAGACGGCGTAACCCTGTTACTCGACAGCACGATTCACCGGGTCGAACGCAGCACCGAAGGACTGCGCCTGGAGGTCGTGTCGGGGGCGGGCGGGCCCCGGGAGACGCTGGCCGCCGACGCCCTCCTGGTGGCGTCGGGACGGAGGCCGAACCTGGACGGGCTGGACCTGGAGCGGGCCGGGGTGCGGTATGGGCCCGAGGGGATCGCGGTGGACGCCCACGGCCGGACCTCGGCCCGCGGGATCCACGCCGCCGGGGACGCCGCCGCGTTTCTGAACTTCACCCACGTCGCCGACGACATGGCCCGCGCCGCCGCGGTGAACGCGGTGTTCGGTCTGCCGCTGGTGCGGTACGAGACCCGGGCCGTGCCCTGGACCACCTTCACCGATCCCGGGGTGGGACACGTGGGACGGACCGCGGAGGAGCTTCGCCGGGCGGGCGCGCGATTCGAGACCATCCACGTGCCGGCGGGGAAGATCGACCGGGCGGTGGCGGAAGGGAGCGACGCCGGCTTCGTGCGGGTCTACGCGTCGCCGGTTCGCTGGTTCGGGCTGGCGGGGGGAAAGATCCTGGGGGCCTGCGTGGTCGGCCCCGAGGCCTCGGAGTCGATCTCGCTGCTGGCGGTGGCCATGCGGAACGGGGTGGGCCTGTCCCGGCTCTCCCGCACCGTCCTCCCCTACCCGGCGTGGAGCCTGGGGGTGCGCCGGGCGGCGGACCAGGTCCCGGTGCGGCTCCAGCGGCCGTGGATGGTCCGGCTCGTGCGCGGGCTCTACCGCTACCGGGGCACGGTCCCGGCGACGGTGGGCTCGACCGAGGTCCTGTGACCGCCGATTTTCCCCACTCCGCAAGGCGCGAAGCCGTATTGTTTCCCGGAACCCCGACCCCCACCGGACCCGACAGGAGGAGCCGCCCGTGACCCGCCGTTTCCCGCTGATCGCCGCCCTCGCCGCCCTTGCCGCCCTCGCCGCCCTCGCCGCCCTTGCCGCCCTCGCCGCCCCCCCCGCCCACGCCGCGATCCCCGTCGAGCAGGTTCTCGCCCGGGCCAAGGAAGCCCTGGGCGGCGGCGCCTGGGACGGGGTGCGGAACACCCGGGTCGAGTCCTCGGTCAAGGTCGGCGGCCTTTCCGGAACCGCGGAGACCTGGATCGACGTGGTGAGCGGACGCTACGTGTCGCGCTTCGAGCTGGGCCCGATTCACGGGGCCGAGGGCTTCGACGGCGACACCCTGTGGGCCCGGGACGCCTCCGGCCAGGTCCAGATCGAGAACGGCGACGACGCCCGCGAGGGGGCGATGGACGAGGCGTTCCGGAACGCCCACGCGTGGTGGTACCCCGACCGGGGGGCGGCCTCGGTGGTGGACCGCGGCGACTCCACCCACGACGGGCGGACCTTCCGGGTGATCGGTTTCACCCCCGCCGGCGGCCGGCCCTTCGATCTCTGGGTGGACACCGGCACCTGGACCTTCGATCGCACGGTGGAGAGGGGGGCCACCGAGACCCGCGCCGTGTTCTTTTCCGACTACCGGAAGGTGGGCGGAATCCTCATCCCCCACTCCATCCGCTCCACCAACGGCGACTCCCGTTACGACCAGTTCGTGACCGTGGACTCGGTGGCGGTGAACGCCGGGTTCGACCCCGCCGTCTTCTCCGCGCCGGCGCCGCCTCCTCCCGACTTCACCCTGGCCGGCGGCGCGACCTCGGCCACCGTCCCCTTCAAGTTCCTGAACCGGCACATCTACATCGACGTGCGCCTGAACGGCAAGGGGCCCTACCGCATCCTCTGCGACACCGGGGGCTCCAACGTGATCACCCCCACCCTGGCCGGGGAGCTGGGGCTCGAGCCCCAGGGCGCGTTCCAGGGGAAGGGCGCCGGTGAGGGCTCGGTGGACGTGGGGATGGTGAAGGTGGATTCGCTCTCCCTGGGCGGCGTCACCCTGCACGACCAGATCTTCGCGGTGTTCCCGCTCGAGTCCTACTCCGACGTGGAGGGGGTCCCCATGCTGGGGCTGGTGGGCTACGAGGTGTTCAAGCGGTTCGTGGTCCGGGTGGACTACGAGAAGAGCACCCTCACCCTCACCGTGCCGGAGGCGTTCCACTACGACGGACCGGGGACCGCGGTCCCGTTCGTGTTCAACGGCACCATCCCCCAGGTGGAAGGCTCCATCGACGGGGTGCCGGGGAAGTTCGACCTGGACACCGGAAGCCGGGCCTCGGTGACGCTGCTCGCCCCCTTCGTGGACAAACACGGCCTGGCGGCCAAGTACGCTCCCCGGTACACCGCGGTGACCGGCTGGGGGGTGGGCGGACCCGCCCGCGGGAGCTTGGCCCGGGGCGGGGAGCTTAAGCTGGGCGCGGTGCCGGTGCCGGGCCCGGTGCTCGATCTTACCGCCCAGACCAAGGGCGCCTTCACCGACGCCTACGCCGCCGGGAACGTGGGCGCGGGGGTGCTGGCGCGGTTCAACCTCACCTTCGACTACGGCGGGCTCACGATCTACTTCGAGCCGAATCCCGCCGCGCCCGCCCGCGAAGTCTACGACCGCTCCGGGATGTGGCTGAACCGGGACGGCGACGGGCTCCGGGTGATGGACGTGACCGCCGGCGGCCCCGCCGAGGCCTCGGGCCTGGCCGCGGGCGACCGCATCACCGCGGTGGACGGGCGGCCGGTCGGGGACAAGACGCTGCTCGAGCTGCGTTCCCGCTTCCGGACCGAGGCCCCGGGTACGGTGATCCAGCTCACGGTGGCGCGGGACGGCGCCTCGCGGGAGGTCGCGCTCACCCTGAAGGACCTGGTGTAGGCGGCACGAAGGCCGTCAGTACACGAAGGGAACGAGCCGCGCCGTGCGCTCGGCGTAGGCGCGGTACTCGTCGCCGTAGCGTTCGGCCAGGTACCGGTCCTGGGCGGGGATGTTGGCGAAGGCGAATCCGGCCAGCATCACCGCCGGAACCGACAGCAGCCACGGCCGCCCGGCGATCAGCACCCAACCCGTGAACAACACCAGATCGCCGAGGTAGTTCACGTGGCGGGAGATCCGGAAGAAGCCTCCGGTGAGGAGGTGCCCCCGGTTCTCCGGCCGCCTTTTCCATACCAGCCGCTGCCATTCGGAACCGGTGTTGAGCGCCGACCCGGCCAGCACCAGCGCCGCCCCCGCCCCGCCGAGCGCGCCCACCGGCGCCGGGTTCCGCCCTCCGAACCAGGCGAAGAGCGCGTCCAGGAGCGCGATCCAGGGGGCGATGGTGGCCACCTCCGGCCACGGCATGCGCCGCTTGACGAACACGAACACCGTGGCCAGGGTGCGCAGGAAGTAGAGCGCCGCCGCCCCCGCCAGGAGCGCCCGCCGGAGCGGCACGCCGGGCGCGGGCGGCGCCCCGAACAGATCCTCGATCCGGGCCAGTCCGCCCCCGAAGAGGAGCCAGAGCGTGCCCAGCACGATCCCGAAGTGGATCAGGGCGAGAGCCGTCTTGGTGCCGGTCGAGCGCGACTTGTCGCGGTAGACCGGGGCCAGGTCCGCCATCGATTGCGCCTCCCTCCTCGAATGCGGCGGCCGGTCCGCAGCCCGGCTCCGGGATCCGGCGGCCGCGCCCGGTCAGTCCTCTCCCGCGGAGCGGCTCCGGAGGAAGCGCCGGCCCAGCGCGTCCATGCGCCTCCGGTTCACCCCCAGGTCCGAATACCCCAGGCGGGACGCGGAGCGGAACCGGACCGACCCCGAGGCGGGGTCGAACCGGAACTCCACGTCGTCGATGAAGCCGATGACCGGCGTGCGGAACTCCGCGTGGAGATAGCCCGCGGCGGTGTCCACCACCCGGGCGCGCGCGGCCGCGCCCACCAGCCCGGCCAGCACGGCCATGGCCTCCCCGGGGTCGCCGGCGAAGGTCCAGGGCGGCATGGCGTGGCCGGCGTCCGCCCCCTCCTCGCTCGAAACGCAGTTGGGTGAGCCGGGGCAGGGACTCAGACGGCCGTCGTGAAGGCCCAAATTTCCGGGAGCCGGCGCCCGGCGCGCCCACACCGCGAGGAGGCCCACCGCCGCCAGCAGGAGCCCGGCCGCCGGGAGCACGGGCCATCTCATCGCGGCGGCGCCCCCCGCAGGGCCTCGGTCCGGAGCGGCAGGTAGGTGGAGCCTCCGGGGCCCAGGACGCTCCGGACGACCGACGCCTCGGTGACGCTGAAGCGGGCGGGAGCGTCCGCGCCCTCCACCGCCGCCCGCGCCGCCTTCCCGTCCGCGCCCCGGGGGTCGCGCCACCGGGCCAATGTGAGGTGGGCCCGGAAGGGCTTGTCGGCGCCGCCCAGGCCCGCGTCGCAAAAACCCCGGTCCAGGGTGCGGGCCAGGGCCTCGAGGACCGCCCCGCCGGCGCCGCAGCCCACCCACAGGACGCGCGGCCGCGTCCAGCCGGGAAACACCCCCAGCCCGGCCAGCTCCAGATCGAAGGGCACGACGCCCGCCGCCACCGCGGCCAGCACCTCGCCGGCGCGGGCGGCTTCGGCCGGGACGAGGTCGCCGAAGAAGCGGAGGGTGAAGTGGAGGTTGGCGCGTCCGGTCCAGCGGAGGCCGTCGAGCCCGGGCTCGAGGCGCGAGCGCAGGGCCTCGATCGCATCCAGCGCGGGATCCGGAGGGAACACCGCCAAGAAGGTCCGCCAGCGCTCGGGCCCGGGGCCCGCCGGGTCCCCGGCCGGCCGCCCTTCGCGCCGGAGCGAGGCGGCGCCGCCGGGGCGGTTCACCGAGGACCCCGCCATTCGGGGCGAAGAAGGCCCAGGATCACGCTGTCGGTGACCTCGGTCCCGATCCGATAGCTCTCCCGGAGGTAGCCTTCGCGCGCGAACCCCATCCGCTCCAGGAGCTTCAGGGAGCGCGCGTTCCGGGGATCCACGTCCGCGTCCAGGCGATGGAGCCCGAGGGCGTCGAACGCAAACCCGATCACCGCGGCCAGCGCCTCGCCGGCCATCCCCTTCCCCCAGTAGGGACGGCCGAGAACGTAGCCCACCTCGCCCCGGAGGTGCTTGGGCTCGACCCGGAAGAGCGTGCAGGTTCCGATCGCGGTTCCGTCCTCACCGAGCGCCACTCCCCACTGGAACGCGCTCCGGGCCGCGAATCCCTCCCGGGCCCGGGTAAGGACTCCGGCGGTCTCGGCGAGGTCGCGGTGGGGCGTGCTGCTCCAGTAGCGCATCACCTCCGGTTCCGAGAACACGGCGAAGAGCGCGGGCAGGTCGGTTTCGCGCAGCCCGCGCAGAATGAGCCGCCGGGTCTCCAGGACCGGGAGGTCCTCGCCCCAGGGATAGAGGTCGCTCACCGGGCTCTTCCGGGCCGTCCCGTCGCGGCGAGGCGCCGCCGCTCGGCGTCGGCGCGGGCCTCCTCGAGGGCGGCGGCGGGGTCCACCCCCTCCACCCCCGGCTCGAAGGTCACCACCCCCGAACCCGTCCGCACCACCCGGTATTCGCGGCCGGCGGGATCGCGCTCCAGGTACCCCGCGTCCACCATCTCCCGCCGGAGGCTCACCCGGTCCAATTCGAGAAGCTCTCCGGGTCCCTCTAGCCAGGCCTGGAGCGCCTCGTCGATCTCGCGCTCGGTGTGGAGGCGGGCGGCGTCGAGCGCCGCCGCCACCGCGCGAAAGAGGATGTGGCGGTCGCGGGGCTTGCGCGGCAGGCCGGGTCCGCCGCCGGAAAGGCAGACCGCGGCCAGGCGCCGGCGGTATTCGTCGGGAGTGACGGGGCTGTCGTTCATGGGTCGGTTCCTCCGGTCCTGCGAACCGCCGCCTTCGTCCGTGCGCCCGGGCGGGTGATCGAGCACGGGCGCCGCCGGGCGGGAGAGGTCCCGGATCAGCGGGCGCCGATCAGGACCAGGCGGAGGCGGTTCACGACGTTCACCACCGAACGGTGGATGACCATGTCACGGGTCCCAGGGTACACCGAACGAAAGGTCTTCGTCCCGCCCGGGGTGGCCACCGCGCCGTGAACCAGGCCCACCGGCTTCTCCGCGGTCCCGCCCGCCGGCCCCGCGATCCCGGTGGTGGCGACCGCCACCTCCACCCCGCTCCGCTCGCGGAGCCCCTCGGCCATCGCCCGGGCCACCGGCTCGCTCACCGCGCCGTGCCCGGCGATCAGCGCTTCCGGCACCCCCAGGAGTTCGGTCTTGGCCCGGTTGGAGTAGGCCACCACCCCCCGGTCCATGACGTCGCTGGCGCCGGGGACCGAGATCAGGTACGCGGCCACCGCGCCCCCGGTGCACGACTCGGCGGTGCCGGCCCGCCAGCCCCGGGCCCGCAGGAGTTCCAGCACCACCCCGGGCAGGGTGTCGGCGTCGGTCCCGTAGACGTAGTCCTCCAGGCGCTCGCGAAGCACTCCCTCCGCCGCCTTCAACCGCGCCCGCGCGCGCTCCGGGTCGTCGGCGAGCACGGTGAGCTTGAGGTTTACCCCGGGCTGCTGGGGATAGAAGGCCAGGTCCACCCCCTCGAGCGAGTCGAAGATCGCCCCGTAGCGGGTGACCAGTTCCGACTCCCCAATCCCCTGGGTCTTGAGCGTACGGGTGAGGAGTGCGCGAAGGGGGCGATGGGCCCGGAGCCAGGGGATGATCGTCTCCTCCAGCATCATCTGCATCTCCCGGGGCACCCCGGGCACCGCGAACAGCGCCGTCCCCTCGCGCTCCAGGAGGAACCCGGGGGCGGTGCCCACCGGGTTGGGGATCGGTTCCGAGCCCTCGGGAAGGTTGAGCTGGACCAGATTGACCTCGGGCATCTCGCGGAAGCCGTGGCTCCGGTACCGGGCACGGAGCGGCTCCACCAGTTCCTCCCGGACCGACTGCCCCAGCCCGAAGGCCCGCGCCACCCCCTCGCGGGTCACGTCGTCGGGGGTGGGCCCGAGCCCGCCGGTCACCACCACCACCTCGGCCCGGGACGCCGCCTCGCGGACCGCCTCCGCGATCCGCTCCACGTGGTCGGGCACGCTCGCATGCCGGGAGACGACGACGCCCAGGCCCTTGAGGGCCCGGGCGAGATCGCGGGCGTTGGTGTCGAGGATATCCCCGGCCAGGATCTCCGCGCCCACGGTGAGGATTTCCGCGTTCATGGTCGCCTCGCGTGGGGTCCGCGTCGCGGTCCCCGTACCGGCCGCCGGGTTCAGTGGCCCGGGGACGCCCCTCCGGAGTCGGCCGCCGCCCCCCGGTTCCCCGCCCCGCCCGGCTTCGTCACGCCGGTGGGCTTCGTCACGCCGGGGTTCCCGCCGCCGGGCTTCCCGCCGCCGGGGTTCATGCCGCCGGCCGCCCCCGCCGAATCCGCCGCCGCCTTGCCGCTGTCCGAGGCCGCCGCGGTGGTGTCGATCACCATGCCGTGCTCCCCGGGGCCCAGCCGCTTCTCCAGGTCGGGCCGGCCCGGGACCGGGGCGATCTCGTAGGCCTTGATCGGGTCCACCGAACCGCGCTCGGAGGTATCGGCCAGGGTGAGGATGAAGAAGATCCCCAAGAACGCCAGCGCCGACACGAAGATGAGGGCGTTGAAGCGCTCGTCGTACTTCAGGTGCATGAAGAACAGCGCGACCAGGCTCGCCTTGATGGTGGCGATCCCCACCGCCACCACCAGATTCCAGGTGCCGAAGTCCTGGTAGGAGGCGGCCACGGTGAGGTAGGTCAGGACCAGGAGCGCTCCCCACACCGAGAAATAGATGCGGAGGGGAAGCACGTGGGGCTTGTGTTCGCCGGCGACGGCGGCATGCGCGTGGCTCATGGTCACCTACTTGATCAGGTAGAAGAGCGGGAAGAGGTAGATCCAGATCACGTCCACAAGGTGCCAGTACAACCCGACCAGCTCCACCGGGGTGTAGTACTCGCTCGAGAAGTCCCCTCTTGCCGAACGTACCAGGATCCAGCTGATGACGACCATCCCCGCGATCACGTGGACCCCGTGAAGGCCGGTCATGAGGAAGTAGAGAGCGAAGAAGATGTTGCCGTTCACCGGCTGGCCGGCCTCGTGCGGGTTGTACCAGAACCCGGGAAGCAACCCGTGCTCGAACTTCACCCGGTACTCGAAGAACTTGATCACCAGGAAGACCCCGGCCAGGAGGATGGTCACGGTGAGCAGGCCGAGCAACCGCCTCCGCTGATTGGTCTGGGCCGCCCGCACCGCCAGCGCCATGGTGAGGCTGGAGCAGATGAGGACCACGGTATTGGTGCCGCCCATCACCCGGTTCAGGTTCTCGTGCGAGATCTGGAACATGTGGGGATACAGGTTCCGCATCACCACGTAGGCCACGAACAGTCCGCCGAACAGGAGGATCTCCGTGGCCAGGAAAAGCCAGAAGCCCAGCTTGGCCGCGGTGAACTCCTGCTCGGCGTCGGCATAGTGGTGCCCGACCTGGTGGGGCACGCGCTCCGGGACAGTGCTCATGATCGGGCGTTCCTCTCGGGTGGGACTCCGGGGCCGGTCAAACCGAGGCCACCGCCTCGTCGGTCTCTTCGCCGTAGACCTTCTGGTAGTCGTAGGGGCCGTAGGCCAGGCTCGGTTCCTCCTCGAAGTTCTCCAGCGGGGGCGGGGAGGGCGTCCGCCACTCGATCCCCAGCGATCCCCAGGGGTTGGCCGGCGCCTTCTCCCCCGCCTTCAACGAGTACATCAGGTAGATGACCATGGTCAGGAAGCCGAAGCCGAGGATCCAGGATCCGAAGGTGGAGAGCTGGTGAAGCGGCTGGAACTGCTCCAGGTAATCGTAGTAGCGGCGCGGCATCCCGCGCGAGCCGAGCACGAACTGGGTGAGGAAGGTGACGTTGAACCCGATGAAGATGATGATGGCGGTCATCCGGCCCACCGTCTCCGGGTACATGCGGCCGGTCATCTTCGGCCACCAGTAGTGGAGGCCGGCCAGGAACGCCATCACCGTCCCTCCCATCATCACGTAGTGGAAGTGAGCGACCACGAAGTAGGTGTCAGTCAGGTGAACATCCACCGAGAGAGCGCCCAGGAAGATGCCGGTCAGCCCCCCGATCGAGAACAGGAAGAGGAAGGCCAGCGCGTAGAGCATGGGGGTGTCCAGGGCGATCGACCCCTTGTACATGGTCGCGGTCCAGTTGAACATCTTGATCGCGGAGGGAATGGCCACGAAGAAGGTGAGGAACGAGAACATCATGGTGGCGACCTCGGACTGGCCGCTCACGAACATGTGGTGCCCCCACACCAGGAACCCCAGCACCGCGATGGCGAGCGAGGAAAGCGCCACGAACCGGTACCCGAAAATGTGCCGGCGGCTGAAGGTGGTGACGATCTCGCTCATGATTCCCATTCCCGGCAGGATCATGATGTAGACCGCGGGATGGGAGTAGAACCAGAAGAAGTGCTGGAAGAGAACCGGGTCGCCCCCCAGGGCGGGATCGAATATCCCCACGTGGAGCACCCGCTCCGCCACCAGGAGGAGAAGGGTGATGCCCAGCACCGGGGTGGCCAGCACCTGGATGAGGGCGGTGCCGTAGATCGACCACAGGAAGAGCGGCATGTCGAACCACCCCATCCCCGGCATCCGGAGCTTGTGGATGGTGACGATGAAGTTGAGCCCGGTGAAGATGGAGGAGAACCCCAGGATGAAGATCCCCAGCCCCATCCAGATCACCGAGGTATGGGTCTGCACGCTGTAGGGGGTGTAGAAGGTCCAGCCGGTATCGATCCCTCCGGTGAGGATGGCGGTGAGGGTGAACACCGCCCCCGTGCACCACAGGTAGAAGCTGGCCAGGTTGAGCCGGGGAAAGGCCACGTCCTTGGCCCCGATCATGATCGGCAGGAAGAAGTTCCCCAGCGCCGCCGGGATCGACGGGATGATGAACAGGAAGATCATGATGATCCCGTGGAGCGTGAACACCTCGTTGTAGGTCTGGGCGGACATGATGGTCCGCCCCGGCAGGAACAGCTCCAGCCGGATCAACAACGCCATGATCCCGCCCAGAAGGAACGACGTGCTGATCGCGCACAGATACATGATCCCGATGCGTTTGTGGTCCAGGGTGAAGAGCCACGACTTGAGGCCGTGGGTCACGTCCAGGTAGCTCTTCCCCGCCGGGGAAACGTGCGCTTCGAGGGTCTGGGTCGCCATGGGGGTCGCCTCGCTTGACGGAAGCCGGACTACTTCTGTGACTTGATGAACTCGATGATGGCGTCGATCTGCGGATCGGTCAAAAGCCCCTGGAAGGTGGGCATGACCGGCTGGAACCCGGACACCACCTGGGAGGCCGGCTCCAGCACCGACTGCCGGACGTAGTTCTCGTCCACGGTCACGGTGGAGCCGTCGGACAGCTTGACCTGGGTCCCCCAGATGCCCTTGAACGAGGGCCCGGTCTTGACGCTCCCGTCCAGGGAATGACAGGTGATGCAGGCCTTGCTCCTGTAGATCTGCTCCCCGTACTGGGCCGGAGCCATCCCCGAGGGCGGCCCCGCCCCCGACTCCAGGTACTTCCGGTAATCCTCCGGCGACAGCACGTGGATCATCCCCAACATCCCCGAATGCCCCTGCCCGCAGTACTCGGTGCAGTAGAGCTGGTGGTCACCGGTGGCGGTGGCCTGGAACCAAAGGGTGGTGTAGCGGTTGGGCAGGACGTCCTGCTTCACCCGGAAGTCGGGAACGAAGAAGCTGTGGATGACATCCTCGGACCGGAGGACGACCTTGACCGGGGCGTTCACCGGTACCGTCATCTCGTTCACCGACATCTGCCCGTTGGGATCCTGGACCTGCCACAGCCACTGCTTGGCGGTGACGTGGTACTGGAGCGCCCCTCCCGGAACCACCGCGAGGTTCATGTAGCCCTTGAAGCCCCACATGAACACGAGCATGACCAGGGCGAGAGGAATGACGGTCCAGGTCACCTCCAGGGACGTATTGTGCGACGCCCGGGGTTTCATCTTCCCCTCCCCCTCCCGGCGCCGGTAACGGAGGATGAAGATGGTGGAGAACCCGGTGATGATCACGAAGAAGAACACCGCTCCCCAGAAGATGAAGTAGTACAGCGAATCCACCTGGTGCGCGACGGTGGACGCTTCCGGGGGCAGTTGAAAGGTTCCGTTCATGCGATGGTTCCCGTCGGGTCCCCGCCGGGCGGGGCCGCGTGTCTCCCGTGACCGTGCCGCCGGTCCTCGGACCGGGCGGTCAGGCCGCTGCGTGATGGGAGCGGTGCCGCTCCCGGATCCAGAGTAGGCCGAGCAGGCCGCCCAGCCCGATCAGGGTCAGCACCCCGCCCAGCTTCATCACCTGGAACGCCACCACGCTGTACTTGTGCGTTCCCGGGTCGTACTGGCAACAGAATAGGATCAGCTTGTCGAGCGGCGTCCCCAGCTTCCCTTCCGAGGCCTCGACCAGGGACAGCCGGAGGTCCTTGGTCGGATACTCGATCCCGTAGAGGGTCCGGCTGATCTTTCCCTCGGGAGTCAGCACGAACATCCCCGCCGCGTGGTAGTACTGCTGCTTTTTCGGATCGTACTTGTACTTGAACCCCACCGCGGCGGTGAGGGTGTCGATCTGCGCCTGCCGGCCGGTGAGGAAGTGCCATCCCGCCGCCGCCCCCGGCTTGTCCAGCGAGTTCACGTAGTTCTGCTTCTTGAGCCTCGCCACCTCGGGTTTGTCCTTGGGATCGAAGCTGACCGTCACCACCGTGTAGTCCCGGCCCGGAGTCCAGTCGAGCTTGGTGGCCGAAGCCACGTACCCGTTCAGGACCTGGGTGCAAAGCATGGGGCAGTTGTAGTACACGAGCTGGAGAAGCACCGGCTTGTCTCCGGTGAAGAAGTCCCCCAGCCGCACCGGCCCCCCGGTCTCGTCGGCGAATTCCAGGCCGCCGGGGACCATGTTCCCCGAGCGGTCGACCAGGTCGACCCCCTCCAGCTGGGCGGGGGTCTTGTCCGCGGATATTTGAGCGCTGGCCCCCCTCGGAATCGCGAGCAGTGCGACGACCACCGAGGCCGCCCCCAGGGCGGCATTCCAGCGCGGCACGATCAACCTCCTTGCGTTGAGTTCTTGTCCGGGCCCGGCCCCTCCCGGCCCTCCTTGGCCATGATCTCGATGGCCCGGTCGATGGGAATGTGGACGATGCCCTTCTGCTGGTCCACCCACCCGTAGGAGTTGAGGACGGTGTCCTCCCCCGCCCGCAGGTCCCGGAGATTGGTGTTCTGGACCGAAAGCACCTTCTCGTAGACCTCGCGATTGCGGGTCACCTCGAAGAACGAATGCAACCACGCCAATGAAGATGCGAGCAGAACGAACGCCACCATGCCGGAGACGAAGATCCAACCGGTGCGGGGAGTCCTCGAGACCTGTTCCGCCATGACTCTCTTCCTCCTGCAGGGACGCCGGAACCCCGGCCGGCGTCACGCCCGGAGCCGCCGGCCCCGGATCATCTCAGTACGCGTGCTCCACCGCCAGCGACTCGGGCAACCGTGGATCTCCAGCGGGAACAAGGGCTTGCCGCGCCAGCATCGCCGCGAACACCGAGAGGTACACCCCGCCGATCCCCACCACGCAAGCGGCGTCGATCCAGGAGAAGGTGAACCCGTGCGGATGCAGCGTGGGCGCGGACATCCAGAAGACGTCCAGGTACTCCATGAGCAGCACCCACAGCGCCCCCGCCGCCACCAGGACCGGGCGCCGTTTCACCCAGCGGGACATGAAGATCGCGAAGGGGACGAAGAAGTGGCCGAGGATGAGCAGCACCCCGATGTGTCCCCAGCTCCCCTCGATGCGGGGCCGGAAGTAGCTCGTCTCCTCGGGAAGGTTCCCGTACCAGATGAGCATGTACTGGGAGTACGCGATGTAGGCCCAGAACACGGTAAATGCGAAGAGCAGCCGGCCCAGGTCCTGGAAGTGGTCGATGCGGATGGTATGGGTCAGGTACCCGCCCCGGCGCAGCGCGACCGAGGCAAGAACCAGGAGCGCCAGCGCGCCCAGGACTCCCCCGCTCCAGACGTACACCCCGAAGATGGTCGAATACCAGCGGGGGGTGAGCGACATCAGCCAGTCGAAGGACATGAGGGTCACGGTGATCGCGTAGACCGCGACGGCGGGGGCGGCGCGCCGTTGTAGCACCACCGTGGTCATGGGGTCGCCGCTCTCGTCCTGCGCCACCGAGCGGCGGAGGAAGTAGCGGGCGATGAGCGACCAGATCCCGATGTAGAGCGCCGCCCGGATCAGGAAGAAGGGCACGTTGAGGAACGGGGCCTTGTGCTGAAGCAACGGGTCCCGGGCCACCACCGAGGGATCCGCCCACTTGTAGAGCACTCCGAGGCCGGCCACCAGCGGCAGGAACAGGAGGAGGAAGACCGGCATGGCGGCGCCGGCGGTCTCGGCCAGGCGGCGCACCACCACGCTCCATCCCGCGCGGGCGAGATGGTTCACCAGCACGAAAAAGATCGCTCCCAGCGCCACCATCACCCAGAACACGAAGGCGGTGAGGTAGGAGAAGAAGAACTGCTCCCGGTTCACGGCGAAGCCGACCGCGGCCAGGGCCAGCCCCGCCACCGCCGCCGCCGCGAGCAGGGTGCGTCCCGCCCGCCAGCCCCCCGGGGACACCTGAAACGAATCCGATCGGTTGAGTCGATGAGCCACTGTCCTACTTCAGCTGGTTGCGGACGTCGGGAGGGACGTCCGACAGGGGTGCGTTCTGGCTGAGCTGGAGCGCCCGCAGGTAGGCCACGATGGCCCACCGGTCGGCCACCGGGATCTGGGGAGCGTACGCCGGCATGTTCCGGACTCCGTGAGTGATCACGTTGAAGATGTACCCGTCCGCGAACTCGCGGACCCGGTCGGAGTGGAAGTCGGGGGGCGGCACGAAGCCGTAGCCGATCACCATCCCCTTCCCGCGCCCGGTCCGGTCGTGGCAGGGGGAGCAGTAGATGTTGAACCGGTTCTCTCCGCGGCGGAGCAGCTTCTCGGTGACCGCCACCGGGATCCGGGTAACGTCCTGCTCCCCCACCTTGCCGTCGTAGTAGGCGTGGTCCAGCTCGGCATCGCCGCGGGCGACCGTGCCCTCGGGCGGGGTGCGCATGGTCCGCCCGTCGGCGAAGAAGGGCGTCTCCTCCTGGGCCTTGAATTTCCGCTGGAACTCCAGGTCAGGGATGATCATGACCGGGGTCTTCTGGGTGGGCTGGCCCCGGGCGCACCCTTCCACCAGGACCAGGCCGGTCACGAGCATCAGGACGGCGGCGAAGGTCAATCCTGGGAACGCCCTCATCCCTCCACCACCTCCACGTTCTTGCCGCCGGCGGCGATCAGGACCTGGCGCGCCTTGTCCGCGTCGAACTGGGGATCGTCGGACTCGATGGCCAGGAAGAACCGGTCGTCGGTGACGCGGTTGAAGGTCGAATGCCTGAACACGGGGTGGTAGTACTGCGGCAGCTTGTTCAGCCCCAGCATCCCGAAGACCGCCGCGAACGCGGAAAGGAGGATGGTGGCCTCGAAGGTGACGGGGATGAACGCGGGCAGCGAGAAGTAGGGCTTGCCCGCGATCTTGATCGGGTAGTTCACCGCCGCCGTCCACCACTGGAGCCACAGGCCTCCGCTGCAGCCCAGGATCGCCCCGCCGAGCACGATCCAGGGCACCTTGGACCCGGGGGTCCCCAGGACCCGGTCGAGCCCGTGCACCGGGAACGGCGAGTAGGCGTCCACCCGGGTGTACCCGTTGGCCCGCACCCGCTCGGCGGCGTGGAGGAGGTCCTGGGTGGTCTCGAACTCCCCCATCACCCCGTAGAGGCCGGGGGTGGAAGGGACCGGGCGGTGCTTGGACTCGCTCACGGGGTCAGCTCCTCCACCGGCTCCGGTTCCAGCTTCCGGTGCGGGTCCGCCTGCGGCATGACCCCCTTCAGCTCGAACATGGCGATCATGGGCAGGAACCGGAGGAACAAGAGGAAGAAGGTGAAGAACAGGCCGAAGCTCCCCGCCAGGGTGCAGATGTCCACCCAGGTGGGCTTGTAGTAGCCCCAGGCCGAGGGGAGGTAGTCGCGGTGGAGCGACATTACGATCACGAACCGCTCGAACCACATCCCGATGTTGATGAGGATGGTGGCCACGAACATGACCGGTATGCTGCGCCGGAGCCGGCGGAACCAGAAGATCTGCGGCACCACCACGTTGCAGCTCACCATGATCCAGTAGGCCCACCAGTAGGGGCCGAAGGCGCGGTTGATGAAGGTGAAGTGCTCGATCGGGTTCCCGCTGTACCACGAGGTGAAGAACTCGGTGGCGTAGGCGTAGCCCACCATGGAGCCCGTGAGCAGCATGATCTTGTTCATGTTGTCCAGGTGCTCGATGGTGATGAAGTCGGTAAGCCCGTAGATCCGCCGGGCGATGATGGCCAGGGTCATCACCATGGCGAACCCGGAGTAGATGGCGCCGGCCACGAAGTAGGGCGGGAAGATGGTGGTGTGCCAGCCGGGCACGATGGCCACCGCGAAGTCGAAGCTCACCACCGAGTGCACCGAGAGCACCAGCGGGGTGGAGAGGCCGGCCAGGATCAGGTACGCCTTCTCGTAGTTGACCCAGTGGCGGTTGGAGCCGCGCCAGCCCAGCGCCAGCACGCCGTAGACGATCTGGCGGATTCGGGTCTTCGCGCGGTCGCGCACCGAGGCGATGTCGGGGATGAGCCCGGTGTACCAGAAGAGCAGCGACACCGTGAAGTACGTGCTCACCGCGAACACGTCCCAGAGCAGCGGGCTCCGGAACTGGGGCCAGATCATCTCCCAGTTGGGGATGGGCAGGACCCACCAGATGACCCAGATGCGTCCCACGTGGATGGTGGGGAACATCAGGGCGCAGATGACCGCGAAGATGGTCATCGCCTCGGCGAACCGGTTGATGGCGGTGCGCCACTTCTGCCGGAAGAGATAGAGAATGGCGCTGATGAGGGTGCCGGCGTGGCCGATACCCACCCACCACACGAAGTTGACGATGGCGAAGCCCCAGCCCACCGGGCTGTTCAGGCCCCACACCCCCAGCCCGGTCCAGATCAGGTAGACGACCATGGAAAGGAAGAGCCCGAGGAGGGAGAAGGCGGCGCCGAACGCCACGTACCAGCCGAGGGGGGTCTTCTGCTCGATGGGCGCGGTGACCATGGCGGTCACGTCGCCGAAGGTGTGCTTCCCCCGGACCAGGGCCAGCCGCCGGCGGGGATCGTCGGGGATGGCGGGCGCGCCGTCGCGCGTCTTGATCGTCTCGCTCGACATCAGGCCTGCTCCAGCTCGGGGTTGGGGTTCCGGATCCGGGCCAGGTACGAGGTGCGGGGCCTCGTATCCAGGTCGCCGAAGATGACGTAGTCCTTGTTCTGGCTCTTGAGCGCGGTGACCCGCGTCCCGGGGTCGTTCACGTCGCCGAAGACGATGGACCGGGTGGGGCACACCTGCTGGCAGGCGGTCACGATCTCGCCGTCGGCCACCGGGCGGCCCTCGATCTTGGCGTGGATCTTGGCCCGGTTGATCCGCTGCACGCAATAGGTGCACTTCTCCATGACCCCGCGCATGCGCACGGTCACGTCCGGGTTCTTTTCCATCTTCTCGACTTCGGTCATCCCCTTGTTCCAGTCGAAGTAGTTGAACCTCCGGACCTTGTAGGGGCAGTTGTTGTTGCAGTACCGGGTCCCGATGCAGCGGTTGTAGACCATGTCGTTGAGCCCCTCGTCGCTGTGGGAGGTGGCCTGGACCGGGCACACGCTCTCGCAGGGGGCGTTCTCGCACTGCATGCAGGGGAGCGGCTGCTGCACCGCCCGGGGATCCTCCTCCGCGCCCACGTAGTAGCGATCGAGGCGGATCCAGTGCATTTCGCGGCCGCGGCGGACCTCGTCCTTGCCCACGATGGCCACGTTGTTCTCGGACTGGCAGGCCACGGTGCAGGCGTTGCAGCCGATGCAGGTGGAGAGGTCGATGGACATCCCCCACTGGTGGCCCTTGGTGAAGTCGTAGGTGCGGTCGATGAAGAGGGTGTTGGGATCGCGGTGGAGGGGCTCCTCGGCCGACTCCTCCTCGTCCCTCGCGAAGTCCGGTTCCTTCCGGTACTCGGCCAGGCTCGCCTCCCGCACCAGGCGGCGGTCCTCCATGCTGAAATGGGTCTGGGTGGAGACCAGCTCGTAGCGCCCGCCGGTGTTCTCGACCGTCACCCCCCCCACCGCGTCCATGGCGCCGGCGGTGCGGAGGGCATACGTGTCGAATCCCGGGCTCGGCTTGTCGGCGTCGCCCTTCATTCCGCCGATCCGCCCGGCCTTGGTGCGCCCGTAGCCGAGCGGGAGAGTCAGGGTCCGGTCGGCGTGGCCGGGGGCGATCCATACCGCGATCTCCAGCGACCGGTCCGAGGCCCCGATCCGGATCACGTCGCCGGTCTTGACCCCGAGCTCCCGGGCGGTGGCCGGGCTCACCAGGGCCGCGTTGTCCCACACCATCTTGGTAAGGTTGTCGGGAAGCTCCTGGAGCCAGCCGCTGTTGGCCCAGCGCCCATCCCACACGCAGTGATCGGCGCGGAACACGATCTCCAACCCCTCGGGATCGGCCTTCCGGGCGGCCCCGGCCCGCGCGGCGGCGCCGCCGTCCGGGGTCGCCGGAATCTCGGGGTAGGCGCTGCCCTCCACCAGGCCGTCGCTGAGGGTCTTCCGCCACTTGTCGCTCACCCCCAGGGCGCCCCATCTCGCGGCGTAGAGCTCCTGCAGGATGTCGTGGCCGTCCTGGTTGGCGCGGTCGAGGACCAGGGCCAGCAACTCGATCTCGCTCTTCCCCTCGTAGAGGGGGGCGATGAGCGGCTGCTGGACCGCCAGCGTCCCGTCCCAGGCGAGGTTGTCGCCCCAGCTCTCCAGGAAGTGCGCCTTGGGCAGCTCCCACTCCGCGCCGTCCCCGGTCTCGTCGTGATAGAGCCCGAGACGCACCACGTGGGGGACCTTGCCCAGGGCTCCGGCGAAGTCCAGATCCGCGGGGGCGTTGTAGGCGGGGTTCCCGCCCAGGACGAACAGGGTGTCCACCCGTCCCGCCTTCATGTCGGCGGCGAGCCGGCCCAGGCCGGCGGTCTGTCCCTCGGGCTCGGGCTCGACGGTGTAGCGGACCACCGGGCCCACCGCCCCCAGCGCGCGGTTCAACACGTGACCCAGCGCGTGGAGTTCGGCGGGCTGCCCTCCCCCCACCAGCACCACCGCCCGGCCGGGCCGGGCGGCCAGATCCTTGGCCACCGCCTTCACGAACCGGGCCTCGGGCGCGGAGAGGCCCGAGGGGGTTCCGGCGGAGTATCCCCGGAGATCCGCCCCGAGCCCGGCCAGCTCCGCGGCCAGGGCCCGGCCCAGCACCCCCACCCGCGCGTGAGTGGCGCGGAGCCGGTGGTCGGCCATGGTGCCGGTCACCGAGAACGCGCTCTCGATCTGGTAGTGACGGCTGAGCCGGTCCTTCTCCGACGCCGTGCGCCGGCGCGAAGCGTAGTCGCGGGCCACCCGCACCGAGTTGGGTTCGGTGTAGAGGAAGTCGGAGTCCAGGGAGACGATCACGTCGGCCTGGTCGAGCAATAGCTGGGTACGGAGCGGTTTCCCGAACGCGATCCGGCTCCCCTCCAGCGCGTTGTCGCGGTTCAACGGCTCGTAGACCTGCCATTCGGCCTGGGGATAGGCGGCCAGGAATTCGTCCCGCATCGCGGCCAGCGCGGGGGACGCCGAGGCCTCGGCGAGGATGCGCAAGCCCTTCCCGCCGTCGGCGCGCAGCTCCTTCATCCGGGGAAGCGCCCAGCCGGTGAACTGGTCCCAGGTGGCGTCGTTCCCCTTCCGGCGCGGGGTCTTGGCCCGCTCCGGATCGTAGAGTTCCAGGGTGGCGGCCTGCGCCCACACGTGAGTGGCGCCGAGGCTCGACGGGTGGCTGGGGTTGCCCTCGATCTTGGTGGGGCGGCCCTCGTTGCTGGTGACCAGGAGCCCCTCGCCCACCCCGCGGAAGGGCATCACGGTGGCGTACTGCTGGGGCACGCCGGGGAGGAGATCCTCGGGAAGCTTGGTGTAGGGGAGGATCCGCGCCAGGGGCCGCCGGCAACCCACCACTCCGGAGAGGGCGATGGCCGCGCCCATGAGCCCGATGAAATGGCGGCGGGAGACCGCGTCGGTGATTCGCTCCACCGCGGAAGGGAACTCGCGTTCCAGGTGGCGGCGGAACTCGGGCGTGTCCTCCAGCTCGTCCATGCTCCGCCAGTACTCCTTGCCGGCGGAGGCGGGCGTGCGGGTCGGCAGGGTATCGCTCATCGGTGGCACCCCGAGCAGTTGGTGGTGGGATGAATGTCGTAGGCCTGGACCAGCTTCAACCCCTCGGCGATCTGGTCGCCCCCCGCGGGCCGGTAGCCCATGGTCGTCACCTGGTCCTTGGGCCGCAGAAACTTCTCGGGATGGCGGTGGCAGTCCAGGCACCAGGCCATGTTCAGCGGCTTGGCCTGGAACACGCGCTCCATCTGGTCGATCCGGCCGTGGCAGCTCTCGCAGCCCACCCCCGAGTTCACGTGGATGCTGTGGTTGAAGTAGACGAAGTCGGGAGCGTGATGGACCCGGGTCCACGTCACCGGATTGCCGGTGGCCCAACTCTCGCGGACCGGGAGCAGCTTGGGGCTGTCGGGTTTGATGAGCTTGTGGCAGTTCATACAGGTCTGAGTGGGCGGAACCATGGCCACCGCCGAACGCTCGACCGCGGCATGGCAGTAGCGGCAGTCGATTCCCAGGTCGCCCGCGTGCAGCTTGTGGCTATAGGGGACCGGTTGCTCGGGGGAGTACCCGACCTGGGTGTTATAGGGCGACATGAAGTAGATGAAGGCGACGATCACACCGACGAAGAGCAGGGTTCCGGCGCCCCCGGCGATGAAGGGAGCCCGGTTCATCCATTTCGGAAACAACATCGCGGGTTTCCAAACCTCCCGACCCTCGGCGGGAGCGGGCGCGCGGAAACCGGCGCGTCCCCCCCTCGTCCACGGGTCCTTGTCCGGCGCGGGGCGGCCCCTCCCCGGGGAGGGCGCATCGCCCGGGAATCCCGGCGGGCGGCATGGGTCCCGGGCCGTCGGGATGGACCGGAGGCCAGCCGCTCGATCCGGCCGCTCCGGACTCAGCGTCCGGCGCCGGATTGGTGACAAAAACCGTCGTCTAGCAGACTACGACCCAACCACCGTCCCCTTCCGAGGCTCCGACCCGGGCAGGGTATAGGAGTCCGGAATTCGGCAGGATGACAAAGATTGGATAATCCAAATCCGCCCCTTTGTCGTTCCTGTCCCCCAAGTCCTTACCGATCAATGAGTTGAAACGGACCGAACCGGGGATGACAACGGTCGTTCAGCCTGACCAAGCGCGCATCATACCGATCCGGGCCCGGCCTGTCAGCAACTTTGTGAGGAAATTCACAAGTGAGACCGGCGCTCCCGCCCCCCGTTTTCCGGACGCACCCGGTCCATGAGAAGGCCGAGGAGAGCCAGTCCGAAGGTGAAGGACCCGAGCAGCAGGAGCGGCAGGTCCGGCCACATGCGATAGGTCTGGAAATAATGGGGTAGGAACCGGGAGAGGACGGCGAGACCGGCCGCGGCCAGCACGATCTCGGCCCACACCGTCCGGAGGAGCGTGAGGGCGGATAGAACCAGCACGACCCCACCGACCGCGACCCCTTCCACCATGGCCGCCGACCCCGCCCCCGTGGTGAGCCCCCAAACCAGGGCGATCGCCCCCAGCAGCATCCCGGTGATCCCCGCCGCTCGCGTCATCGCTCCCTCCTCGTCCGCGGGGGGCTAGAGCCCCGTTCCCATTCCCCCGAACACCCGGAGCAGCACCCGGAGGGCCAGGTTGGCGTAGAGGCCGGCCATGACGTCGTCGGCCACCACCCCGATCCCGCCGGGAAGATCCTGGGCCCTGCCCGCGGGGAAGGGCTTGACCACGTCCAGGATCCGGAAAAGCAGAAATCCGTAGAAGCAGAGCAGCAGGTTCCCCTGCCAGTGCCCCAGCCACGGTACCCCGGCGAAGGTCACCAGCATGCCCGCCACCTCGTCCACCACGATCGCCTTGGCGTCGTGGCCGTAGTGGCGCTCCGCCATCCCGCTCACCACCACTGCGATCCAGGTCACCACCGCCAGCACCGCGATCTGGATCCAGAGCGGGCGGCCCGCGTAGAGGAAGATGAACGGCAGGGTGGCCGCCGAGCCGAAGGTGGCGGGAGCAAAGGGGGCGGCCTCCCCGATCAGAAAGAAGGTGGCGGCGAGACGCACCCCCAAGGGTGTCCCCGCGGCGGGCGTCCGTTTCACCGAGGCCTCGGAGCGGGAGCGCCGGACCCGGGCCCAACCGCCGCCGCGCGACGTGCACGTGCCGCGCGATATGGGAGAGAGGCGTGGAGCAACATCGGCCGAGACTCTAGCACGGACGGGGCGGAACCGCCCCCCGGTCCACGGCGTCGCCCGCTACTCCGCCTCCTCCTCGTCCATGCGCTTCCGGCCCTGGAGCGCGCGGGCCAGCGTGGCCTGGTCCGAATACTCCAGGTCCCCCCCCACCGGGATCCCCCGGGCGATGCGGGTGACCTTGACCGGCAACGGCCTCAGGAGGTCGGCGAGGAAGTGCGCGGTGGCCTCACCGGGCGGGTTGGGGTTGGTGGCCAGGATCACCTCGCGCACTTCACCGTAGCGGAGGCGGTCCACCAGCTCGCGGGCGCGGATGTCGTCGGGCCCCATGTTCTCGAGCGGGTTGAGGGCGCCCCGCAACACGTGATACTGCCCGCGGAACCCGCCCGAAGCCTCGACCGCGAGCACGTCCATGGGCTGCTCTACCACGCACACCACGTCGCGGGCACGCTTCTCGTCCCGGCAGATGAGGCAGGGATCGTCCTCGGTGAAGTTGCCGCACACCGAGCAGGTACGCACCTGCTCCTTGACCGCGCGGATGGCCTCGGCCAGGCCGAGCGCTTCCTCGCGGGAGGATTTGAGCAGGAAGAAAGCCAGGCGTTGGGCGCTCTTCCGCCCCACTCCGGGGAGCTTGGTCAGCTCCTCCACTAGGTTCTCGACGGATCGGCTGGAGAACTGCATGGACGGGGGCGGAGCCTAGAAGAGGCCGGGCATGCCGGGGCCCATGCCGCCGGTCACCTTGGCCATCTCACTCTGCATCAGGTCCTCGGCCTTCTTGTGGGCCTCACGGAAGGCGGCGGTGACCAGGTCCTCCAGCATCTCCACGTCGTCGGGATCCACCGCTTCCGGCTTGATCTGGACCGCGAGGAGTTCCTGCTTCCCGTTCATGCGCACCGTGACCATGCCGCCCCCGGCGGTGGCCTCGACCTCGCGCCGCCCCAGATCCTCCTGGACCTGGGCCATCCGGGCCTGCATCTCCTGGGCCTGCTTCATCAGCTTGTTGAGGTCTCCCATTCCCTTCATGCGCTCGCGGTCTCCTTGGTTGGCGGCGGGGTCCTAAGGCAGGACTTCCCCGTCGAAGAGGTCGATGGCCTTCTGCAACATCGGCTCGTCCTTGAACAGCTGCCCCATGCTGCGGGCGTCCTGGTCCGGGGCCGGGGAGGCGGGAGCGGACCGCTCCGGAGCCGGCTCGCGGGCGTCGCCTTCCCCGCCGGGCGGCTCGTCCGGGGCGGTAGCCGCTTTCGCGTCCGCTTCCGCGGCCGCTTTCGCCGCCGCACGAGGGGCCCGGCCCTCCATCCACACCGTAGAGCTGGCCGCGCCGGCGGCGGCGAGGATCTCGCCCAGGAGGTTCCGCGCGTCCTCCTCGTCCAGGGCGTGGGCGAGAATCGAGGCCGCGGTCCGCGCCCGGAGCACCAGCCCCCCGTCCGCCGCGAACCCGGTCGCGACCGCGTGGTGGCAGGTGGCCCACAGTCGTTTGTTTCGTTCCTTCAGGGCGCCCAGGCAGGCCTCCCACAGCTCCGCGGCCCCGCCCGAGGCCTCGGCCCGCGACTCCGGAGCCGGGGGTTCATCGCCGGCCGGCTCCTCCCCCGCCGGCCGATTCGACCGGGAGGGAGCCCGGGGGGCGGGCTTGGGGGGGACGGCGACGCCGGGCGCGGGGCCGGCGCGGCCCGGGACCCCGGAGAAGACATGGCCGGGGCAGAAGCGCCCGGGGCCCCGGCGGGTTTGGCCGGCGCGGGGGCACCCGGCGTCCCGGAGGGGTTGGACCGCGCGCGCCGGGGATTCGCCGGCGGCCTGGCCGGGGAGTCCGGAGGCGGGCTTTCCCCGCCCAGCCGCGATTCCAGTTCCAGGAGCCGCCGGCTGAGTTCGCCCAGCGGCACTCGCTGAGCCGCCTCGGCCATCTCGGCCAAAGCCAGCTCCATGGTGAGCCGGGGATGCTCGCTCCGCCGGAGCGCCACCGCGATCTCGGCGGCGCCGTCGACCAGCTCCACCAGGGTCCCCCGGGAGAAACGGGCGGCCTGTTCCTCCAGCCGCGGGACCTCGGATTCGGGCGCTTCCACGATCGGGGCCAGGCTTTTGGGGTCGATCCGGATCAGGAGGAGATCACGGAGGTGTCCGGCCAGCCCCGCGGCGAGCTCGCCGAGATCGGCGCCCCGGGTGTAGATGGTGTCGAGCAGGGTGAGCGCACCGGCCGCGTCGCCGGCGGCGAGATGGTCCAGCAGGGTGTAATAGAAGTCCGCCCCCACCAGGCCCAGCACGTTCTCGACCGTCTCGCGATCGATGTCCCCGTCGGCGGCGGAGATGATCTGATCCATGAGCGAAAGCGCATCGCGAACCCCTCCGGCGGCGCGGCGGGCCACCAGCGAGAGCGCGTCGTCGGAAGCCTTGATATCTTCCTCGTCCATGAGCCGGCGCAGGTGGCCGGCGATCTCGCGGGCGGGGATGCGGGCGAAGTCGAAGCGCTGGCAGCGGGAGAGGATGGTGGCCGGCAGCTTGAACGGCTCGGTGGTGGCGAGCACGAACACCACGTGGGCGGGGGGCTCCTCGAGGGTCTTCAGGAGCGCGTTGAAGGCCTCGTTGGTGAGCATGTGCACTTCGTCGATGATGTAGACCTTCGACCGGCCGCCGGCGGGGGTGTAGCGCACGTTCTCGCGCAGCTCCCGCACCTCGTTGATGCCGCGGTTCGAGGCCCCGTCGATCTCGAGCACGTCCATGCTCCGGCCGCCGGTGATCTCGAGACACGGGTGGCATTCGTTGCACGGAACCGGCGCCGGGCCTTTCTCGCAGTTCAGCGCCTTGGCCAGGATGCGGGCGGCGGTGGTCTTGCCCACCCCGCGCGGGCCGCAGAATAGGTAGGCGTGAGCGACCCGGCCGGCGGCGATGGCGTTGGCCAGGGTGCGGGTGACGTGCTCCTGGCCCACCACGTCGGCGAAGACCTGCGGACGGTACTTGCGGGCCAGAACGAGATAGGACATGACGCCCTCCGGACCACGCGCCCAGAGGGCGCGCCGGGAAGAAAAGGGTCGTGCACCCGCCGTCGACCTCACGACGAACACCGGCCACGGGCGGCTGGCTCCGGCCAGGCATACCGGCGGCACACCGAGGGAATTGTTTACCGCTGCTACCTTCCGGTCCTGACGGGGTTCACAAGCCTTGGTTGCGCCGGACCTGGTCATCAACGCCGCCGGTTCCCGCGACCCGCACGTTAATCGGGGGCCTAGGGCGGGAGTTCAGCCTCGCTATAGCGGATTGCGAGTACAGGGCACCGCTGACTCCCCGCCTAGCACGACCCAGAAATCCTGCTGTGGGCATCCTACCCTACCGGGCCGCCGGCCTTCCCCCCGGGGGGGGGCCGGACGCCTCATCCAAGCGATTGTCCGACAAACGGTTGGGTGGATGCCGAGTCGGCCATTATCCCATGCCGCCGCGCCGACGGCAACCGCGCTCGCGGGAGTTTCCGCGGCAAGGGAGGGATTCCGCGGGTGGGCGGGAAGGGCTGGGTGGGGGGAGCGGGCGCGCGAGGCGGGAGGCACGGTTCGGGTGGGGATGGGGCGGAAGGGAGGCACGCTTCGAGGGGAGGGCTGGGGATGGAAGAGAACAGGAATCATGCCGGGGGGGCGGGGGGGCCAGGGATGGGACGGGGGGGCGGGGGGGCCAGGGATGGGACGGGGGGGCGGGGGGGCCAGGGATGGGACGGGGGGGCGGGGGGGCCAGGGATGGGACGGGGGGGCGGGGGGGCCAGGGATGGGACGGGGGGGCGGGGGGGCCAGGGATGGGACGGGGGGGCGGGGGGGCCAGGGATGGGACGGGGGGGCGGGGGGGCCAGGGATGGGACGGGGGCGGCCGGCTTCGGGGCCGGGAAACGCGAAAGCCCGGGGGAGGGGCCCGGGATTCTCCCCCGGGGCGTGGAGCCCGGGGGCCCCGGCCGCTCCCGGAAGGAGCGGCCGGGCCAGGATGGTGGAGATGAGCGGGATCGAACCGCCGACCTCCTCGTTGCGAACGAGGCGCTCTCCCATCTGAGCTACATCCCCAAACCGGAACCGCGCGCGGGGTGGCCGGAGGCGGACTACCGCGGCAGGGCGAGGTATTTTGCCACAGGCCGGCGCGAGCGGGCAAGGGCGGACGGTGGCGGTCCGGCCGGCTGGGGCGAACCGGGACCCGGGTCCCGATTTCCCGAGCCGCGAGTCCCCCTATCCCGAGCCGCGGGTCCCGGCTCCCCGACCGGTGGGTCCGGGTCCCCTGAGCCGCGGGCGGCAAACGCGGACCGCGCTCGCCGGATGTGGACCCGGGTCCACATTCCACGATCCCCCGAGCGTGGATGGAGGGGCGAACGGCCGACGGCGGGGAGCGACGATCCGGCCGGCCGGGGCGAACCGGGACCCGGGTCCCGATTTCCCGAGCCGCGAGTCCCACTTTCCCGAGCCGCGGGTCCCGGCTCCCCGACCGGTGGGTCCGGGTCCCTGAGCCGCGGGCGGCAAACGCGGACCGCGCTCGCCGGATGTGGACCCGGGTCCACACTCCACGATCCAACGATGCCCCCGCCCCCGGCTACGACCTCAGGCCAACTGCCTCGGTCGCTCCGTTCTGGCGGAGAGGGAGGGATTGGCGCGCGACTCGCTGCGCTCGCTGCACGCCATCCCCGATGCCCCCGCCCCCGGCGGCGACCTCAGGCCAACTGCCTCGGTCGCTCCGTTCTGGCGGAGAGGGAGGGATTGGCGCGCGACTCGCTGCGCTCGCTGCACGCCATCCCCGATGCCCCCGCCCCCGGCGGCGACCTCAGGCCAACTGCCTCGGTCGCTCCGTTCTGGCGGAGAGGGAGGGATTGCCGTTCTCGCCGCTTCGCGGCTCGCACGGCATCCCCAATGACCCCATTTCCCGGCGGACCTGAGGCCAATCGGCCGAACAGCTAACCTCTGGCGGAGAGGGAGGGATTCGAACCCTCGGAGCCCGGAGGCTCAACGGTTTTCGAGACCGCCCGATTCGACCGCTCTCGCACCTCTCCGCAATCTTGTATGTCGGGCGGGCGGAGGAGGTTATCACCTCGGCGGGTTCGGAGGCAACTGATCCGTGCCCCCCCCCAACGTTCGGCCGCCCTCTGATACACTGCCGCGGATTTCACTCGCTCAAGGAGGGCAAGGATGCGCAGATTCGCGGGCTTGTTCGCGTTCCTGGTTCTGGCCGCGGCGATCCTGGGCTGTGGCGGGAAGGGGGGCGACAAGAATCAGGGAGCGGCCTCCCCAAAGCTTCCCGAGGACTTCGCCAAGGTGTTTCCCCTGCCCGAAGGGACTTCGGTGACCCACCTCACCGGCAGCATCCAGGGCAAGACCTACGAGGCCCAGTTCTCGGCCGGCGGGCTCTTACCGAGGGATGTCCGGGACTTCTATAGCCGGGCGCTGACCCAGGACGGATGGGAGCTCAATCCCTCCACCGCTTCGGAAACGCCGTGGGCCGACAGCGGCACCACCATCTTCGCGTCCGCGCACGGGAACGGCTACTTCGTCACCGTGACCATCCGCAAGCAGGGTCCCCCCACTCCCTACAAGGTGATGGTGGGAATCGGACGCTGACCGCCGGAACCGCGCCCGCCGAGGATCAGCGCACGAAGATGAACTTCGCGTCCTGTGAACGACGGCCGTCGGTGATCCTCGCGAAGTAGAAGCCGGCGGCGGCGGGGCGCCCCTGCCGGTCCCTGCCGTCCCAGGTCGCCGCTCCCTCGTGAACGCCTCCGAGTTCGACCTCGGCCACCCGGCGCCCCGTCACGTCGAAGACGCTGAGCGAGAGCGGGCCTTCGCTCGTAGCCGTCCAGTCGAAGGTGGCGCGGTTCAGGCACGGGTTGGAGCGGATGCGGACAGCCAACTCGGGGGACAACACCGCCGGCACTCCCCCATTGGACAAGGTGGATCCGGAAAGGCGGTTCAGGACGTTCTCGGTGATCTGGGAGACGGTGTGGTCCGAAGCCAGGCCCTGGGCCCAGCGGATGGTGGCCGCGGTGAACACGGTCGCCCCTCCCCGGTAGTACAACCCCATGGTGGCGTGCCCATAGCTCGCCGGCGACACGGCGAGAATCTCGAATGAGGTCGGCGATCCATCGGCGCCCGTGGCCACAGGCACTCCGTTCTCCATGGTGAAAAGCGCGCCGTCGGTCTCGTCCCCGACGACGGCGGGAGACCGGCCGAAGACCTGCCCGTCGGCCATCCCGGTTCCGGCGTAGATCCAGCTGCCCGTACGGTAGGCGGTGTACCCTCCATATCCCCGGCTCTCCGGATAGATGCCGTACTCGTTCACGATACCCCCGTTCCGGTAGCTCACCCCGGTCAAGGCATTCTCGCTCCTTCCCACCGGCCAGGCGTACCAGTTCACCGTTACCCGCGAGTTGTCGATGCCGAAGAGAGGGTCCTGATTGCGGTTCCGGAAGCAGGTGATCTGGTCCGAGGCATCGGAGAGGCGCACCTGCCACCAGCAGGTGTTTCCGCTCAGGAAGGCCACGTTCCGGCCCGCGTCGATCCGGTTCTCGACGGCGTCCCGCATCTCCTTGGACCAGTAACCGTCATGCCCCACATCCACCAGGAGCGGGTAGGAGGACTCCAGGGACGGCTTCAGATGGAGGTCCAGGTCGGTGCAGTAGGCGATCGAGAATCCCTCGGCCTCCGCCCACCGGATGAAGGGCAGCACCGCGTCGGGAAGCCGGGAAAGCCCCTCGTTCTCGTCGTACGGCCGCCGGAACGAGATGGTGGTCGCCGCGGTGCCTCCCGTCGAGTTGTACCCGTAGAGGCTCTTCCCTCCCCAGCTGTTGTAGGCCTGCCAGGTAAAAAGGGGAAGCTTGACCAGGATGCGGTCGCGGGCGCCGGGAACCGCCTCGCGCACCACGAAGAACGTCCAGCGGTCCGGGGCTCCCGGGGCACTGAACCTGACCGTGTAGACCCCGCTCTTCCAGTTCCAGGGAATGTACACGTGACTGAGAGGCACCCAACCGCAACCCTGCTGGGAAGAAGCGGGCGGCGTCGTCTGGATCCCTCCCGGGATCCCGTTCAGGCCGAGAACCGGCGACCGCTCGACGCCCTCACGGTACACGTGGACATCGAAGGCTGGGGCGTCGGTGGATACACAGAGATCCACCCGGTCCCCGGGGACGACGGAAGTCGGCCACGCGTACCCCTCGATGGTCGCCGCGGCCGATGGACTGGAGAGCAGAATCAACGAAATCGAACTTAGCCCTAGGAAACCGATAAACCCGACAAGGGCTCGTCGGCCCATGGGCGTCTGGCCGGTCATCAAGCCAGTCTCCTCAGCGGCGTTCCCGGGAGGGAATCGCCATCACCGCAAAGCAAGCGTTGCCACCCCTGGCGTCAAGTTCGGCAGAGTGTACGTCAGGCACCTACGGGATGACAGGCTCAACTACCCGAAGAGCGGCAGGAAAAGGCCCGCAAATCGACAAGTGGGGAACCTACGTAAGCGGCCTTGGTGCGAGAGCCTAGGTGCCGGATCGGACGAGAGCGATACGAACTCCGAGTGAACAACAAGTCGTACTGAATGGCAACCATCTCCTCGTATTCTTCAAAGCTTCCGCGCGCGCGAATCGCGCGTTCGCGAGGCGCCGGCTCCCATCTTCCGATGAAGTGAAGCAGCTGCGTCGTGCGCGAAGTTCCCCGGCGCACAGGACGGGCATCCGAGGACGCGGAGCGCACGCGCTGAGGAACGGCCGGGGCGCGCCGTGGCGTTCTCGCCGCTTCGCGGCTCGCACGCCGTCCCCGATGGCCCCGGCCCGGACCACCTCCTCGGGCCGACCACCCAAGTCGCTGCGGTATGGCGGAGAGGGAGGGAGTGGCGTTCTCGCCGCTTCGCGGCTCGCACGCCGTCCCCGATGGCCCCGGACCGGACCACGTCCTCGGGCCGACCACCCAAGTCGCTGCGGTATGGCGGAGAGGGAGGGATTCGAACCCTCGGTACAGTTTCCCGTACACACGCTTTCCAAGCGTGCTCCTTAAGCCAACTCGGACACCTCTCCGCGAAATCGGTGATCGCCCGCGGGCGACGGGGTTGGTCTTTCCGTTGGTCCCGGGGCGCCGCGGCGCCTCGGGCTAGGTCGCGATCAGGGCCGGGACGTCCCGGCCGGGCGAGGGATTATAGCCGATCCCGCGTCCCGCCGCGCCCCCTTGTCCATGCCTACTCCGCCTTGGCATCCTTGCGAAGCTTCTCGAAGAACGCCCGGAGAAGCAGCGAACACTCGGTGGCCATCGGGCCCGAATCCACCTCGGTGTGATGGTTCAACGGCTCATGGACCGAGGCGTCGAGGACCGAACCCAGAGCCCCCCGCTTGGGGTCCCGGGTGGCGAAAACCACTCTCCCCAGCCGGGCCAGGAAGATGCCCCCCGCGCACATCAGGCACGGTTCCAGGGTCACGTAGATGGAGGCGCCCTCCAGCCTCCACGAGCCGAGGGTGTTGGCGGCGGCGGTGATGGCCAGCATCTCCGCGTGGGCGGTGGGGTCCTGGAGAGCCTCGTTCCGGTTGTGCCCCCGCCCGAGGATCCGTCCCCCCATCACCACCACCGCCCCCACCGGCACCTCGTTCTCTTCCGCGGCCAGAACCGCCTCGTCGTAGGCGGCCTGCATCCACCGGTGGTTCTCCTCCGGGGTGGGAAGGGGAAGCTCGGCGTGAGGATCGAAGGACGGCACCGCTCTCCTTACTGGCCGGCGGGCGCGGCCGAGGCGGTCCCGGCGTGAATCACCGGCATGGCGTCGGCGATCTCCTGGGCGGCGCCGACGGCCACCTTCTCCACCTTGGGCGGATCGGGCACGGCGCCGGCGCTGGTGGTGCGGGCTTGCCCCTCCTGGGTGGCGCGCACGTTGTATTCGGGGTTGTAGGAGACCGACTTCTCCACCTTGAGGTTGCTGCCGGTCCAGAGCAGGGTGCCGTCGTTGGCGTAGAGGTCCAGCTCCACCCCCACCGAGGTGTTGGAAGTCCCTTCCTGGCTGGGATCCAGCTTCACCTCTTCCCACTTGTTCACTTCCATGCCCAGCACCGCGTCGTATCCCAGCTTCTTGATCACCTTTTCCGCGGTGACCGCTTCCACGGTGCGCGCGCGCCGCCAGTTGTTCACCATGCGGTCGTAGTCGTCGCCGAGGCCGTTGCGGCGGGCGTCGGCGGCCAGTTCCTCGATGGTGGTGAACTGGTACTTCTTCCCGTCGTAGAGGGCGCGGGTGAGGTAGTTCACGATCTGGTCGGCCTGGGGATCCCCGGTCGTGTTGGCCAAGGATAGGATCGCCACCTTCTGGATGTTGTAGCTGGCCGCCGCCGGCGCCAGCTCGCTCTTGACCTTGACCCCCTTGCCGCCGCCGGTCGAGGCCTGACACCCGACCAGGGCCGCCACCGTTATCGCCGCCGCCGTCCACAAGAGCCGTTTCATCACACCGCCTCCTCCGGTTCCGAAGTACATCTCAGCTTTTCCGATCGAACCGGCCCCACAAGATACGCGCCGTTCCCCGGGGGATCAAGAACGGGGCGGGGCCTCGGGGTAGGTCAACTTGTACTCCAGGTAGTTGCGGACCCCGAACAGGATCAGACTCTCGACCTCGTCGTCGGTGACCCGGCGGACTATCCGTCCCGGACGGCCCAGGACCAGGCTCCGGGGCGGGACCTGCGTCCCGGGGGTCACCAGCGCCCCCGCCCCGATGATGCTCTCCTCCCCCACCACCGCCCCGTCCATCACCGTGGAACCCATCCCCACCAGCACCCGGTCGCGGACGGTGCAGCCGTGGAGGAGAATGTTGTGCCCCCCCACCACGTCGTTCCCGATCACGGTGGGCCAGGTGTCGATGCTCACGTGAATGGTCGAGTTGTCCTGGATATTGGTACGGTCGCCGATCCGGATGTAGTTCACGTCCCCCCGGAGCACGACGTTGAACCATAGGCTCGCGTCGGCCCCCAGCACCACGTCCCCGATCACGGTCGCGGTCGGGGCCAGGAAGACGCTGTCGGGAATGGTGGGGGTGACGCCGTGATGGGGGACGATCAGGGCCATGAAACCTCCGGCGCGGGGCGGCCGCCCCGGCTTCCGAGCCGCCGGGGACCGGAGCCGGAGGTGCGCCCGGCGGGATCGAAGGGACCGGACGACGTACATGGTGGGCCCAGAGGGACTCGAACCCCCAGCCTTTTGGTCCGTAGCCAAACGCTCTATCCAATTGAGCTATGGGCCCAACCGTAGCTCTAATGCCGGCAAAGAGTTAGATCGCCAAACCAGCTCCCATGCCGGCAGCGCCGGGTAAGTATAGGGGCGCCCCCCGGCCTTTTCAATCCTCGTTTTCCCGGCGGGTCCCGTCCCCCGGGGGCCTCGCGCCCCCCCGGCCTCCCGCTTCGCCGAGCAGGATGCGGACGGCGTGCGCCAGATCGTCCACCACCCGCGTCGCCTTCAGCTCCGAGGCCTCGTAGCGGCCGGCGCGAAACTTCCCGGTTCGCGCCAGCCACCCCTCCATCCCGATTCCCATGGCGGGGAGGACGTCGCCGTCGAGATCGTCGCCGACCATGACCGCCTCCCCGGGCTCCACCCCCAGCCGTCGCAGCCCGGCACGGAAGAAGGCGGGGCTGGGCTTGCCCACCATCACCGCCCGGACCTCGGCCGCCTCCTCCAAGAGCTTCACGAAGGGGCCGGAGTCCAGCACCAGCCCGTCCGGGCCCTGGTAGTAGCGATTCCCGGCCAGCGCCACCAGCGCCGCTCCCCGGTGCAGCCACCGGAAGGCCCGGGTGAGAACGTCGTAGCTGAAGCGCCTCCCCAGGTCCCCGACCAGGACCGCGTCTACCGGCCCCGGCGCCGCCGTCCAGGGGAAGACCGGCTCGGCCTCGGGGAGATCCCCGGCCAGTTCCGGCACGCAGAGCCAGCCGATCCGCCGGTACCCGCGTTCCCGGAGGAGGTCGCCCGCCACCTGGGCGGCAGTGAGGAACCGGTCGTCGTCGATCTCGAAACCCAGGTCCTTCAGGGTGGCGAGAATGGCGGAGCGAGAGAAGAGGGTGCTGTTGGTCAGGAAGAGATGGGGAAAGCCCGCCCGGCGGAGCCGGCGGACCGCATCCACGCTCCCCGCGATGGCGCTCGGGTGGGTGTAGAGCACGCCGTGGACGTCGCTCAGAAGCCCCTGGATCACCGAGTCCTCCCTTCGACGGCGGCGGCCCGGAGGCTGCGCCGGCCACGGGCGCCGAGCGGGCCGGGGGCGCCGCGCAGGCCGCGCCGGATCTTCCGCGGCCGGGGAATCGCTTGCTCCGGCCCGGCCCGTTTCCTATGATGCCGGAAATCGCGGCGAGTCGGGGCGAGACCGCCGCGCAGCCCTTGGGATGCCTCCCCCGGTCCCATCGCCAAGGAGCTACCGACATGATCCCCGTTTCTCCACGGTTGCGCCACCCGGCCCGGCCGCGAAGCTCCTCACGGCGGCGTGCCCGGGCCGGCGCCACCCTCCTCGCGCTCCCCGTTCAGGGCGCGGCCCTCCTTGCGCTCTCCGTTCTGGGGGCCGCCCTCCCCGCGGCCGCCGCGGCGCCCGTCCCCAGCCCCGAGGCCTACTTCGGCCACCCCATGGGCGCCGACCGGCGGCTGGTCTCCTACGACGAGGTCCTCCCCTATTACCGGCTCCTCGCCGACCGCTCTTCGCGCGTCCAGGTCGAGTCCGTGGGCAAGACTCCCGAGGGGCGGGAGATCGTGCTCGTGATCCTCTCCTCGCCGGAGAACCTCGCCGCGGCCGGACGCTACCGGCGGATCGCGGCCGGGCTCGACGACCCTCGGGGGCTGAGCGACGCCGGGGTGGACTCCCTGGTGAAGGAGGGGAAGACGATCCTGTTCGTGAGCCTCGGCATCCATTCCGACGAGATCGGAGCCAGCCAGATGGGACCCGAATGGGCCTACCGCCTGGCCACCGGGGACGCCTCCTCCGCCTCGCGCTATCTGGACGACGTGATCGTGGTCATGACCGCGTGCTCCAATCCCGACGGCCAGGTCCTGGTGACCGACTGGTACCGGAAGAACGCCGGCACCCCCTACGAGGGAAGCGACCTCCCCCGCCTCTACAACCGTTACGCCGGCCACGACGACAACCGCGACTGGTACATGCTGGACCTGGAGGAGACCCGCGCGCTCAACACCGCCGTCTACTCCGAGTGGCGCCCGCAGATCCTCCTCGACGAGCACCAGATGGAGATGGCGGGTCCGCGGATCTTCGTTCCCCCCTACGCCGAGCCCTTCTCGCCCAACGTGCCTCCCCTCGTCGAGTGGGGGGCGAACCTGGTCGGCGCCGGCATGGCCCTGGCGCTCGAGTCGCACGGCAAGTCGGGGGTGATCTACGGCTACGCCTTCGACGCCTACTGGCCCGGCGGCACCCGCTCCACCCCGTGGTGGAAGAACACGGTGGGGATCCTGACCGAGACCGCCTCGGCGAGGGTGGCGAGCCCGGTGTTCGTGGATCCGGGCGAGCTCACCGGGGGGCGGAAGGGGCTCCCCGAGTACCGCCCGCGCACCAACTTTCCCCACCCCTGGCCCGGCGGCTGGTGGCGGCTGCGGGACGTGGTCGACTACGAGCTCCTCGCGTCGGACGCCGCGCTCGAGACCGCCGCGCTCCACCGGCGGGACTTCCTGGCCAACCGCGCGGCCATGGCCCGGGATGCGGTCGCGCGCGGGCGGTCAACGGCCCCCTACGGCTACGTGTTCCCGCCCGGCCAGCACGACCCGGGCGCCGCGAACCGCCTGGTGGACCTCCTCCGCGACAACGGACTTCAGGGCTACCGGATCGCCCGCGCGGGATCCGACGGCGGGCGGACGGTTCCCGAGGGCTCGGTCCTCTTCCCCGCGGACCAACCCTACCGCCCGTTCCTGATCGAGATGATGGGCCGCACCGAGTATCCGCTGGAACGCCAGGGTCCCGGCACCGACGCGGTCTACGCCCCCTACGACGTCACCGCCTGGAGGCTCCCCGATCTATTCGGGGTGGACGCCTTCCCGCTCACCCGGCCCCCGGAGAACCTGGACCCGGTCCCGCTCGACGGGGTGGCCTGGGTCCGCCCGCCGCCGGCCGGCGAGGGGGACGCCTGGGCCCTTTCCTCCGCCGAGAACGCCTCCTACAGCGTGGCGGTGGCGCTCCTCCAGCAGGGCGTTCCGATGCGGCGGGCCGCCGCCCCCTTCACCGCGGGCGGGCGCCGGTGGCCGGCCGGCACGTTCCTGGCCCGCGCCCAGGCCGCCGCGCTGAAACCGGCGGTGCAGAAATGGGGGGCGGAGGCGGTCGCGGCCGCCCCCCCCGACTCGGTCCCCAGCGTGTCCCTTCATCTCCCTCGGATCGGGATCTACCAGTCGTGGATCGCCTCCATGGATGAGGGTTGGACCCGGTACCTTCTCGATACCGCCGGCTTCCCCTACCGGACGCTCCACGACTCCGATCTCACCGGCGGCGGGCTCGATCGCCGCTACGACGTGATCGTCCTCCCCGACCAGAGCCGCGCGGCCATGGTGGAGGGACGGCGGAGCCCGCGCTACCAGGACGAGCCCCCGCTCCCCGCGCCCTACATGGACGGGATGGGAAACGCGGGGGTGGCGGCGTTGCGCCGGTTCGCCGCCTCGGGGGGGACGTTGGTGTGCCTGGGACGGGCCTGCGAGCTTCCTCTGGCCGACTTCGGCCTCCCGGTCCGGGACGCCGCCGGCGGCGTTCCCCGCACCGCCCTCTCGATTCCCGGCACCCTCCTCCGGGTGTCGGTGGACCCCGCCGACCCCCTGGGCTACGGCTCCCCCTCCGAGGCCTCGGTCTTCGTCACCGGCGGGCCGGTGCTGGCCACGCGGGTGCCTTCCCCCGGCGGCGACCGGACGGTGGTGGCCCGGTACGTCGAGGCCGGCCGCCTGGTGGCGGACGGGTGGATGACGGGCGAGGACCGGCTGGAGGGCAAGGCGGCGCTGGTCTCCTGCCGGATGGGAGCGGGCCGGGTGGTGCTGTTCGGGTTCCGGCCCCAGTACCGGGGCCAGACCGTGGGCACCTTCCGCCTGCTGTTCAACGCGCTTCTCGCCGCTTCGGGCGAGCCGCCGGTCAGCCCGGGCCCAGCCGGGCCATGAAGTCCGCCGGCCGGAGATAGGGCGGGCGGTAGGCGCGAAGCGCCGCCGCGATGGTGGCGTCGTGGCCGTAGACGTCGCGCCGGAAGTTGACGGTGCCGTCGGGCTCCACGAAGGCGGTCCAGTAGAGGAGGTACACCGGCACCTTCTGAGGCAGGGTGATGATCCGGTGCGCCTTGGACCGGATCGCCGCCCGCACCTTGGGGACGGTCCAGGTGGAATCCCCCTCCAGCAGGAACCCCGCAAACTCCAGGGGCTTCTCGATCCGCACGCAGCCGTGGCTGTATCCGCGCCGGGAGCGGTCGAAGAGATGCGGTTCAGAAGTATCATGAAGATACACGCTGAACTCATTTGGAAACATGAACTTGATCGTTCCGAGCGGGTTCTTGGGTCCGGGCTCCTGGCGGAAGTGGTAGGGGAGGGAATCCGGCTCCACCCGGCTCCAGTCCACGGTTGCCGGGTCCACCTTCTTGTTTCCCGGCCCCAGCACCGTGATGTCGCGCTCGGTGAGGTACGAGGGGCCGCTTTCCTTGAGCTTGGGCAGGATCTCCTCGCCGGCGATGCTCTCGGGCACGTACCAGCGGGGGTTCACGTCCATGTAGGTGATGGTGCCGCTGAAGGCGGGGGTGGGCTTGAACTCGCTCCCGGTGACCACCCGCATGGTGAGCCGGGTGACGTTGTCCTCCACGCACCGGAGCTCGTAGGCGGGGACGTTCACCATCACGTAGCGCCCCCCCAGCGACTCGGGAAGCCAGCGCCACCGTTCCGCATTCACGAGCAGGGTCGCCACCCGGTCGCGTACCGGAGTCTTCATCTCGGCCAGGGTGCGCGCTCCCACGATCCCGTCCTCGAGAAGGCCGTGGCGGCTCTGGTAGCGGCGGACGGCGGTGTCCAGGTCGGACCCGAACACGTCGTCCCGGCTCGAGGCCGCCGCGTGTCGCAGGTCGCCGGCGGCGTCCAGGAACCGCCGGACCTCCGCCGCCGCGTCCGAGGAGTCGCCCAGCTCCACCCGGAACTTCCCCTCCGGCCGGGGGCGGCCCCCGGCCCCCTCCAGCTCCCGGTAGCGGCGGAGCGCCTGCAGGAGCCGCTCGAACGCCTCCTGGGAAGGGTTGAGCGTGTGGAGGCTGTCGGCGATCTTCCCCTTCTTGACCGCCCCGCTCAGCACCTCCACCAGGTCGGGGCCGGTGGGGCGCAGGTGCCAGTCGTCGTCCATCTCCACCGGATCGAGCCGCCCCCGGGAGAGATGGCGCGCGTAGGTCAGATAGAGGTAGCTCAGGTAGACGTCGAGGCGGGCGGCGCCGGCGGCGCCGGACCGGGGCGCGGACTCGAGGAGAGCACGCACCTCCTTCACCGGGTAGTCGCCGGGGTCGAGCCCGAGGGACCCCGCCTCCTCCAGGCTCTGCGCCAGTTCCTGCCCCAGGGTCCACCCCCCCCGGCCGTCGCTCCAGGCGGGAGCGTCGTCGCGGCCGGCGTAAAAGCGGGCAGTGGCCTTCCAGTTGAGGGCGGCCTCGCGGGGAGAGGCGAAACGCGCGGCGGCGCTCTCCGAGGCCAAGAGGGCATGGATGGCCCGGGCCTCCTCCCCCTCCGGGGCGGCGGCGAGCGGGCTCCGCAGTCCGGCGAGGCCGGAGACGAGAAGGGCGAGGATAAGGGCCAATCGCTTCAAAAAGGGCACCTGGTTCGGGCGACGACATTGGTAACTGGATGCGATGACGATGATTCTAGCATCGCCCCCGGAATGCCGAGAAGTGAGCCTCGTCCCCGCCCGGGCCGCGCGCTCACTCCGGTCCCGCCGCCGGGGGATGGACCGGGAACAGTTTTCCCTCCAGGCCGCGGGTCACGCTGACCCGGCCGTGGTCGTCCACCAGCACCGCCTCCACCCCGGGCAGGCGGCGGGCCAGCGCCAACGAGCGGTCCTTTCCCATCACCATCATCGCGGTGGAGAGGGCGTCGGCGAGGGTGGCGTCCGTGCTCATCACGGTGGCGCTCCGGAGGCCTCGGGCGGGCCAGCCGGTGCGCGGGTCCAGGATGTGGTGGTAGCGGATCCCGTCCCTGACGAAGTAGCTCTCGTAATCGCCGCTCGTCGAGACCGAAGCGTTCTCCACCGGGAGGAAGGCGAAGAAGTCGTCGGGGGCGCCCCGGGGATCGCGGATTCCCACCCGCCACGGCCGTCCGTCCTTGGTCCCGCCGGCCAGGACCTGTCCCCCGCCCAGCACCAGGTAGCTCGCCACCCCGTGCGCGCGCAGGGTGTCGGCGGCGCGATCCAGGGCGTAGCCCTTGGCGATTCCGCCCAGGCCGATCTTCATCCCCACCGCCGGGAGCCGCACCGTGCCCGCGACCGAATCGATCTCCACCTTGCGGTAGTCCACCAGCGCCGCCCGCCGGGCCACTTCCGCCGAGTCGGGGACAACCGGGTTCTCCGCCTTGAAGTTCCAGAGCCCCCAGAGGGCGGCCCAGGTGACGTCGAAGGCGCCGCCGGTGAGGTCGCCGATCTCCTTTCCCCGCCGGAGCACCGTGCGGAGGTCCGCGGGAACCGGCACCGCCCCCTTCCCCGCTTCGCGGTTGACCGCGGAGAGGGGCGAAGTGTCCTTCCACTCGCTCATCCGCGCGTCGACCTCGTGGAAGACCGCGAACACCGCGCCCGCCTCCTCCGCCGCCCGCGGACCGGCCGGCACCTGGACCTGGATCCAGGTGCCCATCACCGGCTCCCGGAAGGTGCGGTAGCCGGCGGAGGTGGTGTCGAGGGCGGCCCCCCCGGGAACGGGGGCGGCGAGGCGGGAGGCGCGGCGGGCCCACAGGCCGGCCGCGGCCAGGCCCAGGACCGCCGCGATCAGGAGAAAAGCGCGCAGACGGGCGTTCATCACGGGAGAAAATAGCCGATCGGAGCGGCGGGCGTCAGGGGGGAAGCGGGATTCAGCGGCGGCGGCGGCGCGGGGCCTCGCACTTGCCGGCGTTGCCGCCGCAGCTCCCGCAGCGGTCCTCCACCCCGGGCTGATCCGGGTCGAGCTTCATGAACACGCGCTGAACCACCACCCAGCCCGCGCCCAGGACCGCCATCCCGACCACCCCGGGACCGAATCGGAGCACGAAGCCGGCCGCGTCGGCGAACATCCTAAGACACCCCGCTGAACAGGCCGGCGAAGCCCATGAAGGCGAGCGACAGGATGCCCGCGATGAGCAGGTTGACCGCCGTTCCCCGGATAAGGGCGGGAATGTCCGAGAGTTCGGCCTCCTCGCGGAGCCCCGCCATCAGCACCAGGGCCAGGGTGAGCCCGCCGCCGCCGCCCAGCGCGAACGCAATCCCCTGGAGGAGTCCGTACTGGCGGCTGGTCTGGAAGAGCGCCAGCGCGAGGATGGCGCAGTTGGTGGTGATGAGGGGGAGGAAGATCCCCAGTGCCCGGAACAGTGCGGGCGAGAGCTTCTTGATCACCATCTCCACGAACTGCACCGTGCTCGCGATCACCACGATGAAGCTGATGAGCCGGAGGTAGGGCGCGTGGACCAGGATGAAGGTGTTGAGGAACCAGGCGCAGAGCGAGGTGATCACCATCACGAAGATGTTGGCCAGGCCCAGGCGGAAGGCGGTGGTGAGCCGCCCCGACACCCCGAAGAAGGGACAGAGCCCCAGGAAGTAGGACAAGGTGAAGTTGTTGATCACCAGCGCGCTGATGAAGATCCAGAACAGGTTCCCGAACATCAGGCCGCCTCCTTCACCGCCCGCTCGGCGAGCTTGGCCCGGCCTTCCTTGACCGCCGCGAACACCAGGAGGAGCGTCCCCAGCATGAGGAAGCCGCCGGGGGGCAGGATCATGATCACCCAGGGCTCGAAGTGGGGCCCGAAGAGCGGCATCCCGAAGAAGGAGCCGTTGCCCAGGACCTCGCGGGTGCTGCCCAGGAAGAACAGGGCGACGGCGAAGCCGCCCCCCATCCCCATGGCGTCGGCCACCGAGGGGAGCACCGGGTTCCGGCTGGCGAAGGCCTCGGCCCGGCCCAGGATGATGCAGTTCACCACGATGAGGGCGATGAATGCGCCCAGGGCCTTGTGCACCTCCGGGGAAATGGCCTGGAGCGAAAAGTCGGCCACCGTCACGAAGGTGGCGATGATGATGATGTAGGTCGAGATCCGCACCTGCCGCGGGATGAAGTTCCGGAGAAGCGAGATGAGGAAGCTCGACATCACCAGCACGAAGAAGGTGGCGCCGCCCATGGCCAGGGCGTTGACGGCGCTGTTGCTCACCGCCAGCGAGGGGCACATGCCCAGCACTTGCACGAACACCGGGTTCTCGCGCCAGAGCCCTTTCACGAACTCGGCATAGATCTCTCCCGGCTCCCTCGTCGCGGCCATCAGCGTTCCCCTCCGGTGTGGGCGGCGGTCTCCGCCGGGCGGTGGTCCGGGGTCTCGGCCCGGGCCGCGGCGCTGTCGGCACCGGCGGCGGCCGGCGGCCCCGCCAACCGGCCGAACCAGGTCCCCCCCGCCCCGTTCACGATCTTGACCACCGCGGTGGAGGAGATGGTGGCGCCGGTGATGGCGTCCACCTCGTTCCCGGCGTGGCGGCCTCCCTTGACCAGCTTCACCGCCGGCTCCACCGCCAGGTCGTCGAAGTTCCTGGCGAAGTCGGGGTCCTTGCCGATCTTGTCCCCGAGCCCGGGGGTCTCCCGGCTCTCCAGGATCTGCATGCCCACGATCTCCCCGGCCTTGGGCTTGAACCCGAAGATGAGCTTGATCGTGTCCTGGAAGCCCGAGCCCTCGGCCGGGACCGCGTAGCCCACGAAGGCCCCGGCGGAGTCGTAGCCGGCGTAGACCGCCTCCTCCCCCGCCTTCTCCTCTTCCTGTTCCACCAGCCGGCCCCCCTGCCACACGAACCGCTCGAGCTTCCGCGAGCCGGGAAGCACCTGGAACACCGCCCGCCGGAGCGCCGCCGCCTGGTTGGCCTCGATCCGGGGAAGGGTGATGAGATAGCTCCCGACGATGGCCAGGCCCGAGATGAGCCCGGCGAAGGCCAGGGTCACGACCAGCCGCGGGAGCGAGGGGTTGTCGCCGGGGGGCGTCGCGCGCTCATCGCTCACGTCCGCCTCCCGTGCCCGAACGCCCGAGGCTGAGTCGCCCGCTCGATGAGCGGCGTGGCCGCGTTCATGAGCAGGATCGCGTACATGACCCCCTCGGGGAGTCCGCCCCAGACCCGGATCAACACCACCAGCACCCCGATCCCCAGGCCGAAGATCATCGCCCCCCGCGGCGCCACCGGGCTCGTGACCGGGTCGGTGGCCATGAAGACCGCGCCGAACAGCAATCCCCCGCTCAGCAGCATGAAAAGAGGCGAGGGATATTGTTCCGGGTTGAGCAAGTAGAGCACCCCGGAAAACACCGCCACCGTGACCGTGATGGAGACCGGAATCCGCCAGTCGAAAGTGCGCCGGGCGGCCAGCCAGATGCCGACCAGGATCAGGACCGCCGCCCCCGTCTCGCCCAGGGAGCCGGGCACGCGCCCGCTGAGGAGCGCCCCCAGCCCGGTGGCGTGGTGCCCGAACTTCATCAGGTTGAGCGGGGTGGCGGTGGTCACCGCGTCGGGTTGGCCCTGCATGAAGGGGGCCGCGAAGTTCGAGGCGTGCACCGCCAGCGGCCCCGAGGGCGCCGACCAGGTGGTGATGGCGCCGGGGAAGGCGGCCTGGAGGAACGCCCGCCCCACCAGGGCGGGATTGAACAGGTTGTGCCCGAGGCCTCCCCAGATGGCCTTTCCCAGGGCGATCGAGACCACCCCACCCAGGAAGGCCATCCAGAGCGGAAATCCGGGCGGGAGCACCAGCCCGAGGAGGATCCCGGTCAGAGCCGCGCTGCCGTCGGCCAGGGTCGCCCCGCGGCGGCCGTGCTTCACGAACGCCCACTCGGTGGCCATGGCGCCCGCCGCCGCCGCCACCAGGACCAGAAGCGCGGAGAAACCGAACGTCCACACCGCCACCGCGGTCACCGGCACCAGGGCCAGGATCACATCGCGCATGAGGCCGGGGGTGGTCACCCCCTGGCGGAGGAACGGGGAGGTCTGGACGTGAAGCCGTTCCGCGGTGCTCACTTCGCCGCCGCCTTCCGTTCCCGGAGCGCCGACTTCGCCACCCGGATGAGCTGGACGATGGGGATGCCGGAGGGGCAGGCGAAGCTGCACGAGCCGCACTCCATGCAGTCCATCAGGAAGAACTCCTCCATCTCCTCGTAGCGGCCGGCCCGGGCCAGGCGTCCCAGCCGCGACGGGTTGAGGAAGTTGGGGCAAGCATCCACGCAGCGCCCGCACTTGACGCAGGTGTACTCGTTGGGGATCCGGGTCTCGCTCTCGGTGAAGGCCAGGAGTCCCGAAGTGCCCTTGAGCACCGGCACGTCCAGGCTGGAGAGGGTCATCCCCATCATCGGTCCGCCCATCACCACCTCGGTGGCCTCGGGTTGGAGGCCGCCGCAGAAGTCGAGGACGGCGCGGACCGGCGTTCCCACCGGCACCAGCAGGTTGGCGGGCCGCCCCACCCCGGGACCGGCCACCGTCACCACGCGTTCGAGAAGCGGCTGGCCGTGGTCGAAGTAATCGGCCAGCGCGGCCATGGTGCCCACGTTGTTGACCAGGGCCTGGACGTCGAGCGGGAGCTTGCCCGAGGGGACCTCGACCCCGTAGATCGCCTTGATCAGCATCTTCTCCGCGCCCTGGGGATACTTGACCTTGAGCCCCATCACCCGCACCCGGCTTCCCTCGGGGATGGCGTTCCGAAGGGCCTCGATGGCGTCGGGCTTGTTGAGCTCGACCCCGATCACCGTCTCCTCCACCCCCAGCCGCCCGGCCAGGATCTCGATCCCGCGGACCACCGCCTCCGGCCGCTCCACCATCACCCGGTGGTCGGCGGTGAGGAAGGGCTCGCACTCGCAGCCGTTCACCACCAGCCGGCGGACGGTCTTGCCCTCGGGAAGCTTGTACTTGACGTGGGTGGGGAACGCGGCGCCCCCCATCCCCACCAGGCCCGCGCGCTGGACGTGGGATACGAACTCGTCCTGGGTGATGCCGCGCCAGTCCACCGCCGGACGGCCGTTCAGCCGCTGGGTGGCGAAGGAATCGGCCTCGATCTCGATGGCCTCGACCAGCTTTCCCGAGGGATGGGGCCGGGGCGCGATCGCGCTCACCCGCCCGGTCACCGGGCTGTGGAGGGTGGTGGAGACGAAGCCTCCCGGCCCGGCCACCACCTGCCCGCGCGCCACCCGCTCCCCCGGCTTCACCACCGGTTTGCAGGGCGCGCCGGTGTGCTGGCTCAGGGGGAGCACGTAGCGCTCCACGAAGGGCATCCGCGCGATGGGGAGGCGCTCGGTCCCCTCCTTGTGCTCGGCGGGGTGGATCCCGTGGCGGAAGGTGCGGGGGAGGAGGCTCGCCAGGCTCATGCGTCCTCCGCGACCGCGGTGGCGCGGTTGGCCCCGGCGGGCGGCGGGGCGGCGGCCCGAGACCGGACCAGGGTGAGGAGCCGCCCGCGCACCCGCGCGGCGAGTTCCCCTTCCACCGTGCTCCGAAGCGCCTGGGTCTGGGCGGCGTGGCCGGCGGCGACGCGGTCGAGCTCCGCCCGGCGTTCGGCGGCGACCTCCGCCTCCAGCACCTGCTTGAGGTCCCGGATCGCGGTCCGGGGCAGCGTGGCCCCGGCCAGCTCCTGGAGCAGATGCCAGGCTGCGAGCCGCGCCTCCACCGCCCGCACCAGGTCCGGCCCCACCGCCAGGCGCCCCTCACCGGCACCTACCGTAGGTGTTTTCCCGGCACGGGATTCGGAGGTCAGGTTCATGTAATCGATCAGGTCAACCGGGCTTCCGTCGCCCTCGTCCAGCGGCCGGAAGCAGGCGGCGAAGCGCAACTCCTCGGCCGCCCACTCCGCGGGGGTGAGGGCGGCTCCGGCGGCGTTCCGGGCCCAGTCCGCGCCGGGGGCGGGGTTGCCCGCCAGGTCCAGCCGTCCGCCCGCCCCCACCGGGTCGGCGGGGGCGTACCTGAAGAGGGGGAAGGCCCGCGAGAGCACCGCCCGGGCCGCCCGGGCCACGGCGGCGTCGGCGGCGAATCCGTGGCGCATGGGGCTGGGGGCGTGCACGCGGACGAGCGCGGGGCCCTCGTGGGCCAGGGCCAGGGCCACGCCCTGCTCCAGGTGCGCGGGGTGGGCAATCGAGGTCTGCACGGTGACCACGTCGGGGTACGCGAGCCCCAGGAGCCCGGGCTCGCCGTGCATCCTCGCCGAGGCCTCGGCGGGACCCGCTCCCCGCCCGGCCCATAGACCGAGGTGCGCATCCGCCAACAGCACCAGCTTCACCGGAAGGCCGGAGTCGAGGAGCGCGAGCACCTCGCCCAGCCCGGAGCCCGCCACCGCGTCCTCGTCGGCGACGAGGAAGAGGGGGGGCAAACAACGGCGCTCCGCCGGACTCAGGTCGCGCCAGGAAAGCCGGGCGAGGGCGTCGGCGGCGCGAGCCGCCTCCACCGGTCGCTCCAGCTCCAAACGAGCCCGGCGAAGCGCACGAAACGTGTCCATGGCCTGGCGGAGCTGGCCCTCGGCCAGGCCCCGCGCCACGGCGGCGGTGTCCCCGGTGGCGTCGAGGGTCACCGGGACCGCGAACGGATTGTCGGGGAAGGCGCCGGCCCAGCGGGCGGCGGTGCCCGGCGCCACCACCACGCCGAAGCGGGCGCGGCCGAGGCCGCCGGCGCCGTGGGCGAGGCGGAAGTGCACGTCGGCCAGTTCCCGGGCCGAGCCCACCAGCCGCCGCATGCGGGCGACGTCGACCCGGCCCGCGGTGAGCGCGGAGTCCACCCGGGCCGCCAGCTCGGCGAGGCCGGCATCGGGGCGCTCCAGGCGGTCGAGCCCCCGGGCGAGCGCGTCCAGGTCGTCGGTGGGAAGGGCGCCGGCCAGGCCTTCACGGACGGCGGATGCCAGCGCTTCTCTTGTTTCATCAACGCGTTGCAGGAGTTCGCTGAAGTGCGGCTTCAGGTGATGCACGGCCGCCGCCAGGATCTGGCGGACCGCCGCGCGTTCGCCCGATCCGGGCTCCGACGCGTCCCCTCCCGAGAGCACGGCCCGGGCGCCGGCGGCCAGCATGTCTCCGGCCAGGGGGCTCGCGGCGGGGTGGCGGCGCACCCGCTCCACCGTGGCCTCGGCGGGAGCGGGCAGGTCCGCCGCCGGGGCCCACGCCGCGCGCGCTCCGGCCAGCCGCTCCGCGGTCTGGAATTCCAGCGAGAGGGCGGCGGGTTCGCACACCGCCACGCACACCCCACAGCCCTTGCAGAGGTCGGGGTTCACGGCCAGGGTGAGGAGTTCGCCGGAGCCCTTGCTCTCCTTTTCCGCCGCGCCGAAGAAGGGGGCGGTCCGGACCATCGGAAGGGTGGCGACGGTTTCCCGGACCGACCGGAAGGCTTCGGTGACCGCGGTTCTCCGCTCCTCGGAAAGCGGGGACTTTTCCATCAGCTTGGCGAATGCCTGGTCGAGGATCGCGCCGGCGGGGGCGCCGGGGGGATCCGCCTGGACCAGGGCGTCGTTGATCCGGCCCGCGAGCTTGGAGGCCACCGCCCGCAGCGCGTCGGCGCTCCGGCCGCGCTCGCGGGCCCGGCGCATCCCTTCGTCGAGGAGCGCGGCGGCGGAGAGGGCGAAGGGCGCCACCGCGCCGTCGGGGCAGGCGGTCCAGCACGCGCCGCAGCCGGTGCACAAGGCGGGATCGAAGGCGGGGAAGTGCGTCCGCGCCTCGCTCCAGTCGTTGAAGGACGCGGTGAGCGAAGGGAGCGTGCCGACGGCCAGGTACGGATCGGGGGTGAGGCGGTCGGCGGCTCCGTCTTGCTCCAGCACCCTCACCTGGTCCCAGAACCGGGCCGGGCTGTCCAGGGTACCCTCGCTCCGCCCCAAGGCCCGCACCGCCGCCGGGGCCTCGCGCTCCACCGGCGGCGCGGGCGGGGCGGCCTCGGCAGGAAGGCCGGCGGGGTCGAACAGGCTCACTTCCTGGCGGCCGGCGTCGAAGGCGGCCTCCGCCTCCCCCGCCTCGTCGCGCCAGGCCGCGAGGAGCTTGCGAGGATTGGCGTCGATCCGGCTCTCCGCCTTCGCGGTTCCCATGAGCGCGCCCAGGAGCCGCGCTTCGCGCTCGGCCGGGGTGGCCCGGGGCGCGGCCTGGACCGTGTAGAGCTTGATCCGCTGCGCGGCCACCGCCGCCCGGAACGCCGGATCCAGCGACTTCCACAGGGACGGCGTCCCCGGCCGCCGCTCGAACAGGAGCGCGCCCCCGTCGGCCAGGCCGCTCAGCGCGGCCAGGGTGGGGTGGGTCTCGCGCAGCCACACCGCGATCTCGACCGGGGTCTCGTCGCCGGGGTCGCGGAGCGCTCCCGGAGCCGCGGTTACCCGGTCGGTGACCACCCGCCCCCACGGACCCCAGCCGAAACCGGGGCGGGTGCGGGAAGAACCGCCGGTTGCGCGCACCAGCACCGCCGCCGCCCGGGGGGCCAGGGCCTCACCCTCGGGGCCGGCGGTGCGGTGCACCGCGATCGTGAACGCGCCCAGGGGGCGCGGGTCGGAACCGGGGCCGGCCGCGCGCACTCCCAGCCGTTCCGCCTCGGGGTAGCCCCGCCGGAGCGCGTCCACCAGCACCTGCCGCTTCGGATAGACGGTCTCCCGGGGGGTGAAGTCCGTCCCCAGGTAGAGGGGCGAGCGCGGGGTCTGGAGCAGCGCGGCGGCCAGGGCTTCCACGTCCGCCGAGCGCACCGGGTGGCCGGCTAGGCCGTAGAAGACGGTGGTGAGCCGCGGCAGGTCCTTTTCCTGGAGCGGGGGCAGCCCGGGGTGGGTGCCCTCCCCATGCCGGTCGTTCTCGCGCGCGCGGTCGAGCGCCCCCCGCACCTCGCGCAGGAGCGGCGGCTCGGCGAAGGCCGCGGTCTCGACCCGCTCCAGGACCGCGGCCAGCTTGCCCCCGGCCAGGGCCCGGACCAGCGCCGCCTCGGGGAAGGGGCGCAGCACCCGGATCCCCACCACCCCGACCCTGAGCTTTCCGCTCTCGCGGAGGCGGTCGGCGGTGGATTCCGCGATCTCGATCATGGACCCCATGGCCACCAGCACCAGCCGGGCGTCCTCGGTCCGGTACGCGGTGACCGGGTGATGGCGCCGGCCGGCGCGGGTCGCGAATTCCTCGAACGCCTCGTCGAGGAGCGCGGCGGCGTGGCCGTCGAAGTAGAGCCCGCGCCCGGCCGCCGCCAAGCCGCCGGTGGCGGACCCGGTGAGGGCCCCGCCCAGGAGCGGACGCTCGGGATCGTGCCAGCGGGGCACGCGGCGGCGATGCCGCCCGAACAGGAGTTCCTGGGCCGGGGTCGGGCTATGGGTGGCCGCGTCCGGATCCCCCAGGTAGGCGAGGGCGCCGGCGGCGGTGGGAAACACCACCTCCTGCACCGAACCCGCGGTCTCGGGCCCATCCATGCCGACCAGGGCGGGCATGAGCGCGGCCTCGGCCGCCCGGCGGGCGATCAAGGTGAAGTCGACCGCCTCCTGGACGTTGGCGGCGAAAAGCTGGAGCGCCCCGGAACCGGCGGCGGCATGCCAGGCCTCGTGGCCGGAACCGGCGCTCTCCCCCGCTCCCGCCCGCGCCACCAGGTGCACCACCAGGGGCAGGCGCCGTTCGGCGGCCTGGCGGAGGAGGTCGAGCGAACCCAGAAGCTCCGGCCCCGAGAGGAACGACGCGGCGCGGACGCCGGTCAACGCCAGGCCGGTGGCGGCGGCGAGACCCGCCCGAGGCCCCGCGGTTTCCAGGGCGGAGAGCGGCGCTCCGAACAGGTTCGCGTCCCCGTGGAGGGCGGCGTCCCGGAAGCGGACGGCGGCGTCGGCGGCCGGGTATGCCGCGCCCAGGGCGGCGGCCTCGCTCACCGCGGCCTCGACCGCGGCCACCGCGGCCGCGCCGTCGGCGGCGCCGGAGATCCCGGGATCGACCAGCGCGTTGGAATCGCCGGCGCCCAGGATGCGAAGGTAAAGACGGCGCGCGGAACCGGTCAGATCAACCATGTCGCCTCCGGGTGGGAGCCGCCGGCTCCGCCTCGGTGAACTGTTCTCCCGTCACCCACTGGATGGCCCCGGTGGGGCAGCGCCAGGTGGCCCGGGGATGCGCGGGACCGCCCGCGGCGTAATCGACCACGGGAAGGTTCCCGGCCATGTGAATGAGCCCGGGGGCGGCGTCCTGCTCGCACCGTCCGCAGGCGTCGCACACCACCGTGCAGAGCGCCCGCGCCTCGTCGGCAGCGAGCGGCGCCTTGCACTGCACGATCAGACGGTGATCGAGAGGGAGGATCTCGAAAAGGTCGCGCGGGCAGGCGTCCACGCAGTCGCCGCAGGCGGTGCACTTCTCGACGTCGACCACCGGCAGCTTCATCGCGTTCATGCGGATGGCGTCGAAGGTGCAGGACCGCTCGCAATCGGCCAGCCCCAGGCAGCCCCAGGAGCACTTGAGCCCCCCGCCTCCGGTGATGTGGGCGGCGCGGCAGCTCTCGGCGCCCCGGTAGGAGGCGGTCTGGACCGCGCGCCCGATCCCGCCGGCACAGTGGAGCCGGGCCGTCCGCTTCTGCTGCTCGCCGGGGTCGACTCCCAGGTACTCGGCGATCGACTCGATCCCCTCCGGGCTCGACACCGTGCACGCGCTGGGCGCCGCCGACCCGGCCACCACCTTCTCGGCCAGGCCGCGGCAGCCGGGCTCCCCGCACGCTCCGCAGTTGGAGCCGGGGAGCATCCCCTCCACCGTCTCGATGCGCGGGTCCTCCTCCACCCGGAGGAACCGGTAGGCGACGGCCAGAATCAGCCCGAAGGTCAACCCCAACCCGCCCATGATGAGTCCGGCCTGGACCAGCGTGCTCAACGTCGCGCTCCTAGTTGTACTTGGCCGCCCGCGCCTTCAGATCGTCCAGACCGGGCTCGCTCGGGTCGAGCGGCGCGCCGGGATGGATGATGTGGGCGGGGCAGGCCTCGGCCGCCTTCACCAGCTGGGCGAAGGTGCCGGCCTTGGGGTCCTTCAAGAACGCCTTCTTGTCCGCGTTGTAGGCGAACATGAGCGGGTTCATGTTCGTGCACTCGTTGCAGGTGGTGCAGAGCTCGGTGTCGATGTAGGGATCGAGCGCTTCCGGCTCCTCCTCCACCGGCTCCGGCGCGGCCGCAGCCGCGAAAGCCGCCGGGGCGGGCGCGGCCGGCGCCGGCGCTCCGGAGACGGCGGCCGTGGCGCCGCCGGCCAGGGCCGAGAGCGCCCCGCCGTCGGCGTCGAGGAGGGCGGCGGTAAGCCGGTCCACGATCTCCTCCGCCGCGTGCTCGCGGACCTCCGCGAGTTCCGCCGCGTGCCTGGCTTCCAGCGCGGCGATCCGTTCCTCCGCCTCCGCCCCCGCCTCGGACCGGGCGCGCTCGACCGCGGTCTCCACGTATTCGCTCCGCACCCCCGCCAGCTCCTGGAGGGTGCGCCAGTAGTTCAGCCGGTCCCGCGCGGCCAGGGCCAGCCGGCGGGTCACCGCGAGCCGGGTGATGCGCCCTTCGGCGTCCACCCCCCACGCCGTGGGCACCTTCCCCGAGGCCTCCTCGGGGTCGAGCCCCAGCCAGGCGTCGAGCGGGACCAGGGGGTCGCCCTGGATCCCCGCGGGCACCGCGCGGAAGTGGCCGGCCAGCGCCGGATCCAGCAGCGCGGCCTCGGCGAAGGTGAAGGCCATCCGGACCGGCGCCGGATCGCCGTCGGGGCCGGTGGCCTCCAGGGTGTAGGCGGGCCAGTCGGCGTCGGGGGCGGGGTTCTGCGAGAAGTCCAGCCGGCGCGCCCAGGTCGCGCCGGCCTCGGGATCGTAGTGGAAGAGGGGCTGGGCCCGGCCTTCCACCGCCGCGCTCGCGGCCAGCCAGGGCTCGACCCCGGCGCCTCCGCCCGGCGTTCCCGAGATCACGTGGAGCGAGGCGTGGGCGGCGCCGGCGGCGGCGATCATCCCCTGCATCATGTGGGCGGGACGGGCGAGGCTGGTGGCCTGGACCAGCGCCTCGCGATGGCTCATCCCCAGATAGGCGGGCTCGAACCGGTAGCCCGCGGCGGGGTCCTCGGAGCCGGCCGCGCCGGGGTTCCCGGTGGGATTCACCGGCACCACCACCGGCACCGGGCGTCCGGACAGGAGCAGCCGCGAGAGCGAGAGCATCCCCCGCCGGGCCAGCGCCTCGGCCGAGACCGCCGCCACCACCGGAGGGAGAAGAAGCAGCTCGTCCCGGTCGAAGGCCTGCCAGTCGAACTCGGCCAGCCACGGGTCGTGGCGGGCGGGCTCATAGCCGTCGCGAACCTCCAGCCGGGCCACCCGCAGCGCGCGCAGGGCGCGGGCCAGCTCCGTCGCGCGCTCGTCGAAGATCGTGATCGCGTCGGCCACCGGGTCCTCGGACTCCCGCACGTCCCAGCCCGAAAGCGAGGCGCCCTCCACCGCGCCGTCGGTGAGGAGCACCGGCGGCTCCGCCGTCCCCTCCCCCACCGCGTCCAGCGCGGCGATGGCGCCGTGGATGCGCTCCAGGCGACGCGGCGACATGGCCAGGCTCCCCCGGTGCTCGCCCAGCGCGCCGGAGAACGCGCCGGGATCCAGGAAGCGCGACCCGACCGCTCCCACCGCTCCCCCCACCGCGTCCGCGTTCCGCTCCTCGGGGCGTTTGCGGCGGTCCACCTCCAGCAAGTTCCGAAGCTCGCCGGCCAGGTGGCGCGCTTCCATCGCGAAGGACTCGCGGGCGGGAAGGAGGCGCGCGTCGAGCGCCCGGCGGAGCAGGTGCATCGGCGCCGAGGCCCCGTACGGGACCAGGAGCGAGCCCTCGGGGAGGTTGGCGGCCAGGGCGCGGAGCCCTTCGCGGAGCTGCTCCGCATCCCCCGCAGGAAGCGCCAGCTCGAGCGCCATCCGCTCCCCCGCCTCGGTGATCGCGGCGCCGGCATCCACCGGAGCGGACGCCCCGCGAACCGTCTCCCGCACCGCCCGCTCCAGCCGGAGCAAATTGTCCCGGAGGATCCGCGCCTCGGCGGCGCCGGGGGCGGACGCATCGAGCAGCTGGGCCAGGGTCATCCCCCGGCCCTCGGCGGGGTCGCCCGCCGCCGGCGGCAGGTAGTACGGGTAGTCGGACCGCAGCCGGCGCGCGTCCCGGAAGGGATGGAGCAGGGCGGGGATGAACCCGTCCGCCGTCTCTCCCGGGAACGGTCCGGCGAGATGGAACCGGCGAAGCTCACGCACCGTTTCGGCGGTGGAGCCGGTCTCCTCCGCGGGGGGAAGCACGGGTCCGGCCGCGGCTTCCCGCCGGGTTTCCTGGGGCGTCGCCATCTTCGTCTCCATCACGTTCCTCCCGGGCCGCCCCGCGGGCGGCCCGTGGTGCCGGTATCGCCGGTCAGATCGCGAAGCCGTCGAGCGAGCGGTCGAGGCTCTCGAGCTTCTGCTCCACGGTCATCTCCATGCCCGTCGCGGTGTAGTCGTCGTAGCAGGGGGCGTCCGGGTTCCGGTAGAAGAGCCCGATGGGGAGCTTGCCGGTGATGTCGGCCAGCTCCCGCGCCTCCGCCAGGTTCGACGGATCGTGCTCGCGCTGGTTCTTGTACATCTTGGCCACCGCGGGGTCGGCGGGAATGCCGTTCGCGTGGGTCATGAGGACGATCGCGTTGGGATCGTCGCGGATCGCGTCGAACACGTGGTCGGTGTAGGTCGGGCACCGCTGCAGGATGTGGACGAAGCTCAGGCCCTTGTGCTTGTAGGCCGAGAGCAAGGTCTGGTGGAGGTGCAGCGGGTTCCAGTCCACCGTCCGGGCCACGTAGGAGGCGTTGGTGAACCCCAGGGTGTTCTGGACCAGGTTCATGGGGGGAAGCACCGCCCCCCGCGGGTGGGTGTTGGTGGAGAGCCCCAGGGGGCTGGTGGGCGAGGTCTGCTTCTTGGTCAGCCCGTAGATGTTGTTGTCGAACAGCATCACCACCATGTTCATGTTGTAGCGCACCGCATGGATCCAGTGGCCGGCGCCGATCGAGGCGCAGTCGCCGTCGCCGGTCGCCACCCACACCGTGAGGTCCGGGCGCCGCGACTTGATCCCCTCCGCGACCGGCAGCGCACGGCCGTGAAGGCTGTGGAAGCCGTAGGCGTGCATGTAGTGGGGAAACCGGCTGGCGCAGCCGATTCCCGACACCGCCACCACCTTCTCCGGGGGGAGCTGCTCGTCGCGGCAGATGCGCTGCACCGCGCTCAGCACGGCGTGGTCGCCGCACGACGGGCACCAGCGCGCCACCCCGCCCTCGTAGTTCTCGAGGGTGAAGTAGCGGTCGGGAACGTCCAGGGACCAATCGGTCTTCAAGCCGAACATGTGGCCTCTCCTCTGACGGCGGAAAGCCGCTTGGTGACCTCTTCCACGATCCGGCCGGGCGGAATCGGATGCCCGGGGACGATGGACCAGCAGTCGATGTCGATGAGGGTCCGCTCGCGCAGGATCAGGGCGAGCTGGCCCGTGCGGCGGTTCTCCGAGGTCACGCCGGGCGCCTCGGGGTCGTCGCTGTAGTTGATCTCCAGGGTCATGACCTTCTTGAACCGGGAGAAGATCCCGGCCAGACCCGGCTCCAGGGGGGACAGGAACCGCAGATGGACGTTGGCGACCTTGTGCCCGTCCTCGCGCATCCGGTCCACCGCTTCCACGATGGCTCCCTCGGTGGAGCCCCAGCTCACCACCAGGAGATCGCCCTCGTCGGCGCCGTGGACCTTCGGCGGCTTGAGCGCCCGGCCGAGGGTGGCGAGCTTCCGGCTCCGCATGTCGCACCCGAGCTGGTTGGAGACGGTGTCGTAGGCCACCTTGCTCGCGCGGGTGTGGGCGAGACCGGTGAGGACGTACTCCCCTCCCGGCTGCCCGGGGATAGGCCGCGGTGAGAGCCCGGTCTCCTCGTCCCAGTCGTAGGCCGCCACCCCCTCCTGCCACGGGGACTGGTCGATGGGAGGGGCCAGCCACTCCGCGCTCACCCGGGGGCGGGGGAAGGGCTGGACCCCGGTGGCCAGGTTGGCGTCGGTGAGTACCAGGACCGGGGTCCGGAACTCCTCGGCGATCTTCCGGGCCGTGACCATGAAGTGGAAGCACTCCTCGATGGTGGCGGGGGCCATGATGACCTTGGGGGAGTCGCCGGGCGCGCCGTAGAGGGCGGCCAGAAGGTCGCCCTGCTCCACCTTGGTGGGAAGGCCGGTGGAAGGGCCGCCGCGCTGCACCACCAGCAGCACCAGGGGAAGCTCGGCCATCACCGCCAGACCCACGAACTCGGTCTTGAGCGCCAGGCCGGGGCCCGAGGTGATGGTGCAGGCGGTCTTGCCCGCGTAGCTCGCGCCGAGAGCGAACCCGATGGCGGCGATCTCGTCCTCGGCCTGATGGAGGACGCCGCCGGTCCGCGCCAGCGCGCCGCCCAGGTAATGCGACACCGAGGTCGCGGGGGTGATGGGGTACATCGCCGCCACCTCCATCCCCGCCGCCATGATCCCGAGACCGGCCGCCTGGTTCCCGTTCATCACCACCAGGGGTTGGTCGTTCTTCATGGCCGGAACCTCGTAGTGGAGGTCGAGATTGCCCCGGGCGTACTCGAAGCCGGCCTCGACCAGGCGCTGGTTGGCCTGCACCACCTTCTCGCCCTTGCGGCCGAACACGATCTGGACCTCGGCCATCGCCTTCTCCAGGTCGCGCCCGTAGATCTCGCAGAGCATGCCCAGCACGAACATGTTCTTGCCCACCCTGGCGGCGGGATCGGTCTTCAGGACCTCCTCTTCCAGGGCCATTTCCTTCACCACGTAGCCCTTCGCCCGGAAGTCGGCCAGCGCGTCCGCGTACTGCTTGCGAATCTCCTCCACCGGGTCCCGGGACCACTTGCTCTCCAGGAGGATGATGGTGCCGGGCTTGAACGCGCCCGACTCGATCCGGCCGTAGGGCACCTGCTCGTTGAACGCGACCACCAGATCCGCCTCGTCCCCCATGTTGGTCATGTAGGTCGAGCCCAGGCGCACCCGGATGCCGCTGGCCCCGGCCCGCGAGCGCGCGGGAGGCTTGATCTCGGCGGGGATGATCTCCACCGTCCACACGCCGTTCCCCATCTTGGCGCTCACGGTTCCGAAGGTCTGCCCCGCCTTCTGGGCTCCCTCGCCGGAATCGCTCACGATCTCGACGATGTGTTCTCGGACACGCTTTCGGGCGCCGTTACGATCCGGTGCATCCTGTGCGGCCGCTTTGAAAACGGTTGTTTCATCCCTGGTCATGAGCTCTCCCTTGTCCTCTTGCCTCGAACGGTCCGGGACTTTCGAGCGGTGAAGGGTCTTGTTCGGACTGTATGTGGCGTCGCGGTTGGGTCCGGTTCGGGGGCCGAGGCCGCTCAGCGTCGTTCCGGGCGGGTTCTTGCGTTCCGGGAAGCGCCGGGCTCCGGCGGCTCCCGGCGGCCCGTGGGCCGCCCGCTCCAGGGTTCGTTGTCGCTAGCTGCTCTCCCCCAGATCCGTGTACATCGCATCGCCGAGGAGCGAGGTTTCCCTCGCCTCGTGGATCTGCAGGCGCTGGGAGAAGGCGGCCACGTCGGCCAGGACCGCGGCCAGGGGCCCGTCCGCACAGGCCTTCGCCCTGGCGCTCAATCGATCCAGCTCGGCCAGGAGATCGCGATGTTCGTCCAAAAGACGCTGCAGGTAGGCGAGTAGGTGCGGAGCGGTCTCCCCGATGATGTCGTGGAAACCGCTGGGCGCTTCTTCGCGGGTGAAATGCACCCCCAGACGGGTGCGTATCTCCTGCAACATGGGAAGCAGGAGGCGAAGATCGCTGGTCTGCTCCATTCGGCCCAGCGTGTCCCGGAGGGCCACGTGCTCGTGGGCGATGGTGTCGCGCGAGCCCTGGGCGGCGGATTTCAGACCCGACTGCTGCTCTTTCATGTCGACCTCCTGGCGCGAGGATGGTCTCTTGTCGGAGCCCTGACGCCGCCCTCCCCGTCCCGCCGGAATCGGCGGGGGGGGGTCCGCGGTCGTCGAGCCGTCGTCGGTCCGGATTCCAAGGGCGGAATCCCAACCGGCGATTCCGTACCCTTGCCACCGATTTCCCCGCGATGGTGTCACGGTCCGGCCGAAACCCTCCAATTCCTTTTAGCGAACCTAATGATCTACAAAGAGTAAGGGTGGATCTGAGACAAAAATCGTCGTCTTTATAGGGTTTGCCGGGTGAAATGAATTGTTTCAAAGGGGTTCCGGGACCGCGGGCGGGCCGGGGCGCGCTCGAGCCGGGCGCCGCCCGGTCCCGCGCCGGGGTCCGCTGGGCGGAGACGCGGGGCCGGAGGGGGTTCCGGAGCGAGCGGAAAGGCGCGGCAGCGGGGTGAGGGGGCCGCTGGGCGGGGCAGGAAGGCTGAGGTACGCTCGTTCCTTCCGCGGCCGCCGCCGCGGGCCGGACCCCCGCCAGCAGGAGACATCCCCATGCCGATCGAGCCCCGGGACCCCCACCCACTCCCTCCCACTCCCGGCCCGGACGACGTCCCCCGGCCCGAGCCCATGAGCCTGGGCCTGGCCGGCGACCCCCGGCCCGACATCCTCCGCTTCCTCATGGTCCAGCGGGCGTGGGCGCCGTCCCTGAACCCGATCGGAAGCCATCTCGCCTTCCGTTCCGACATGAGCGGACGTCCCCAGCTCTGGATCACCGACACCCAGGGGGTGTGGCCGGTGCAGCTCACCTTCGGGGAGTCGGTCACCTTCCATGCCTGGTCGCCGGCCGGCGACCTCATCCTCTACGGATCCGACCGGGGGGGAAACGAGCGGGAGGGCTACTTTGTCATCACCCCCGACGGCACCCGGGAGCGCGAGCTTCTCGCCCCGTCCGGCGGCTTCCGCGTGTTCGGAGGGTTCTCCCCCGACGGCGCGCGCATCGCCTACGCCGCCACCTCCGGCGAGGACGCCGCCTTCGACATCCATCTGCTGGAAGTGGCCACCGGAAGGGACCGCACGGTGCTCGAGGGCCGGATGGGGCTCTACGTGGCGGCGTGGCGTCCGGACGGCAGGGCGCTCCTCCTCACCGAGACGCGGGGCGAGGACTCCGAGGACGTGCATCTCCTGGACCTGGCCACCGGGGAACTCCGCCCGCTCTTCCGGCCCGTAGATCCCTCGCACTACACCGGCTTCTCGTTCAGCCCCGACGGCGCCCACCTCTTCCTGGCCACCGACCAGGACCGGGATCACGCCGCGCTCGCGCGGTGCGAGGTGGCCACCGGGAAGCTCACCTTCCTGGAGACGCCCGACTGCGACGTGGACGACGCCGCCCTCAGCCGGGACGGCCGTTTTCTGGCCTGGCTCGAGAACGCCGGCGGCTGGTCCCGGCTCCGCGCGCGCGATCTCCGGAGCGGGCGCGAACTCCCCGCCCCCCGCCTTCCCCGGGGAGTCCATGCGATCGGCTGGGCCCACCATGTGCCCACCCTGGCGGTGGCGGTGAACGGCCCCCGGGTGCCCGGCGACGTCTGGATCTGGGACGCGGCGGACGAATCCTTCGGCCGCGCCACCCACTCCTCGGTGGCCGGCCTCGACATGGAAACCATGCGCTCGCCGGTCCACCTGGATTTCCCCGCCCGGGACGGAGTGGAGCTTCACGGACTTCTCTACCTTCCCCACGGTGACGAGGATGAGGCGCAGGACGTTCCCCTCACCCCCGGCACGCCGGCGTCCCCGCCCGAGGCCTCGGCGGACGCGCATCGCGGCGGGGAGAAGCCCCCGGTCCTGCTCGCGGTGCACGGCGGCCCCACCGCCCAGGCCCGGCCCAACTTCAACCCGGTGCATCAGTATCTTCTGAAGCGCGGCATCGCGGTCTTCGATCTGAACTTCCGAGGCTCCACCGGCTACGGGAAGCGCTTCGCCCGGCTCGACAACCTCCGGCTCCGGCCGAACGCCGTGCGCGACATGGAGGATGCGCTGGATTTCCTGGCCGCCGACGGACGGGTGGACGCCGGCCGCGCCGCGGTCATGGGCGGATCCTACGGCGGGTTCATGACCCTGGCCGCGCTCACCGCGTTCCCGGGGCGGTTCCGGGCGGGGGTGGCGATCGTGGGGGTGTCGAACTGGCTGACCGCGCTCGAAGGGGCATCGCCCCAGCTCAAGGCAGGGGACCGGCTGGAGTACGGAGACGTGGATGATCCCGGGGACCGGGCGTTCCTGGTGGAACTCTCGCCGATCACCCACGTGCGGAAGGTGCGCGATCCGCTCATGGTGATCCACGGGGCCAACGACCCGCGGGATCCCGTCAGCGAATCGGACCAATTCGTGGGGGCGGTGCGCGCGCAGGGCGGCGCGGTAGAATACCTCCGCTTTCCGGACGAGGGGCACGGAGTGCGCAAGCTCGACAACCGCGTCATCGCCTACCGGAGGGTGGCCCGGTTCCTGGAACGCCACCTGGGGCTGGATCCGGAATGAGGTAATTCCCTAGCCCGGAATCATGATTCGCCTGATTGCTTTTGGCCCCCTCGAGGAGCAATCTCTCGATGTCGGCGGTGCTGCCCCCCGTCGATCCCTTTGGATTAGACCGGCAGAATCGTCGAAACCCTTTATGCGGCCCCCAGCGGGGCACCCGCCCCCCGACGGGACCGAAACCGTTTCCGGAAGGGAGCGTTCATTGCGATCCAATAGGCTAAATTATCGATGCAATTACTGCTTATGCGATAATGACCCTTCACGATGGCTGAACGCTCCCTCCGCATCTTCTTCGGTGGGCTCGGGCGTCGTACGCCGCCCACCGCGACCGTTCACCTGACGGGTTTTCAACCAGGGAGAGCAAGGGGGGCGGGTTCCGGCGAGACCGCTCCCACCGAACCGCGACCGTGACCGGTTCCCGTCCCCTTGCATCCTGCCGGCCCCGGCGACGGGGCGTCGTCGCGACTAGTTTCCCCCACGTCGAGCCCCGGTGGCCCTCTGGACCCCGGGGCTCTTCGTTTGCCGCCCCGCGCGAGGGGACGGGGGCAAAGAAACGGCGGCCGATGCACGCGAGGTGCTTCGGCCGCCGGCCGGCGCCGGGTCTGGAGGTTTCCCCGGCCACGGGGGGGACCGTCCCGGGCGGAGGCCCGTTCAGGCCGGCCCCCCGGCCTGGTCCCTTAGGCTAGTCCTTGGCGCGAATGAGCGGGCACTCGAACCGCTTCACCACGTCGCCGATGGTGATTTCGCCGGCCTGGGCGGCGGCCTCGACCTGCTCGGCGTTGGTGAACTGCTGGGGGGCGATGCTGACCCAGGTGATGGGGCGCACTTCCCAGCGGCCGCCGTTGAACTCCATGTCGCCGGGGGCCGCGTTGGACACGTTGGCGAGGTCGCCGCCCAGGACGTAGATCGTGTCGAACTTGCCGTGGTCGGGCAGGTTGGTGGGGGTGCCCACCGTGCGATAGGCGACGTCGTGGGCATAGATCGTCCCGCTCGGGGGCCCGCCGGCGAAGGCCGCGGGAACCGCGGCCAGGGCGAACGACGCGGCCACGACGAGCAACGAGGGAATGACTCTTCCGATTCGCATGGGGGTTGATCTCCTTGATGGATCGACGGGTTGAACGACGATGATGGAGCGGCTCCGGCGCCGTCCGGGCGCGCGGACCCCGGCCGCTCCCGAGGACCCGGGAGCGGAACCCTTGACCGGCTCCGGCGGCGCGGCAGCCCGCGGCCGGCACTTTCAGCGGTCGCTCCTTCGTACTCGGGGACGGCCGGGGATGTGACCGGATTTTTCTCGCCCAACCGGGAAGGCAAGGGCGTCGCGGGAGCGGAGGTCCAGACGCCTGGGGAATTCCCCTACCCGCCGATTCCCCACCAGGCCCCCGGCCGCCAGGTAGGCCTCGGGGTGCTCGATGTGGTGCGGGCTCCGGGGGTTGCATGCCTCGACGCCGAAGCGGGGGCCGCCGGGGCCCGGCCGGCCGTCCACCCCCGCCGCGGCTTGGGGCCGACGACCCACGTGGCTACCTTATGGCGGAGAGGGAGGGATGTGTCGTTCTCGCCGCTTCGCGGCTCGCACGACATCCCCGATGGCCCGGGTTCGGACTACGACTTCCGCCCGACGACCGTAACCGCTACGTTTTGGCGGAGAGGGAGGGATTGGCGTTCTCCTCGCTTCGCTCGTCGCACGCCGTCCCCGGGCGCCTCGGCTCGGGCCGCGTCTCCCGACCAACGACCCACGGAGCTACGTTATGGCGGAGAGGGAGGGATTGGCGTTCTCCTCGCTTCGCTCGTCGCACGCCGTCCCCGATGGCCCGGGTTCGGACTACGACTTCCGCCCGACGACCGTAACCGCTACGTTTTGGCGGAGAGGGAGGGATTGGCGTTCTCCTCGCTTCGCTCGTCGCACGCCGTCCCCGGGCGCCTCGGCTCGGGCCGCGTCTCCCGACCAACGACCCACGGAGCTACGTTTTGGCGGAGAGGGAGGGATTGGCGTTCTCCTCGCTTCGCTCGTCGCACGCCGTCCCCGGGCGCCTCGGCTCGGGCCGCGTCTCCCGACCAACGACCCACGGAGCTACGTTATGGCGGAGAGGGAGGGATTCGAACCCTCGGTACGGTTTCCCGTACAACACCTTAGCAGGGTGCCACCTTCAGCCGACTCGGTCACCTCTCCGCAAGGCTTGAACCTGTTGCCTGGCAACAGGGTGGCGCAGAATACCACAGCGCGAGGAGCCCGCGCAATGGAGCCTTGAGGGGACCGCGTCCGTCTCAGGCCGGGATCGGCTCGGTCATCTCCCCGGAAGGATGGTAGGTCCGGTCGAAGACGATCTGCTCGCGCTTCTCGTCCTCGACCATGATCCGGATCCAGTGCCGGGTGGATTTGGGGATGCCGGCCAGCGCCGCGCTCAGTTCCTCGGTCTCTTCGAAATGCTCCATGGGGACCCAGGCCCCCCAGAGTTCCTGAGCCGAGTGCACGTGGGCCGCCGACTGCGCCCGGTCCATGATGGCCTGAAGCCCCTGGAAGACGGTCTGGCAATCGTCGGATTGAATGCATGCAGTATAGTTCGCGTCGAACACGCAGCCGCTGAACTCGCAGAACTTCTTTTCTCTAACCACCGTGTCCACCTCCCGTCCGCGTGACGTCCAACGCCTCACGGTAGGTACACCCCTCCCCCGCTTCGGTTCACTGGAGTGGCGCGGCCGCCTGCCTAGCGACTGGTTCGGATTCGGGGACGTCTACCTTGCCTGATGAAATTCTTTCGCCCGGAGGGCAAGGACTCCAGAACCGATTCTGGATAATCGAATTTGGACCGGCAGCCCGTCCCCACCGATCGGCGGGATGAAGGATATTTCCGATTTGTCGCCACGCGCGATCGCCCCCCTCATCAGGGCCGCGCCAGATCCCGGGGCGACTCCCGTTTCCAAGCATCACCGCCGGGCGGCGGTCGACTCCCCGGGTAAAGGCACCGCGACCGAGCCGGCGAACCTCGGCCGGGCGAACCGTGGGGAATGTGGACCCGGGTCCACATGGCGACACCCCAGGCCATCCGGATCCGAAGGCGGGGGACGATCTCGGGGCAGCGTTCTCGCCGCTCCGCGGCTCGCACGACGTCCCCGTCGCGCGCCGCTCCCCCAGAACGCCGGGGCGAACGGCCCCCGCAGCCACCTTGTGGCGGAGGGAGTGGGAGTGTCGTTCTCGCCGCTCCGCGGCTCGCACGACGTCCCCGTCGCGCGCCGCTCCCCCAGAACGCCGAGGCGAACGGCCCCCGCAGCCACCTCGTGGCGGAGGGAGTGGGATTTGAACCCACGGAGCCTTTCGGCTCACCGGTTTTCAAGACCGGCGCCTTCAACCGCTCGGCCATCCCTCCGGGTCGGATGAGACTAGCCTACGGAGGCGGCCCGAGCCAGGGCGGCCCGAGCCGGCGCCGCCCGGGCGACGAGACCCGGGGCGAAGCCGGCACGCCGGCCCCGCCCCGAATGATCTCCGTCCCGCCCGGCAGGCGTCGAAAGCCCGGTCCCGGCCGCGCCGGTCCGGCGACGGACCCCTATGCGGCCGCCAGCTTGTCGTGCTGCGACACCACCCGGTTGAGCGGCCGGGCCAGCACCCAGATCGCCGCCCCCGCGGCCGCCCCCAGGACGGTCAGCATCAGGAAGAAGTGGGTGCGCGGCATCCGGGTCCAGTAGGTGCCCAGGTACCCGGAGAGGTAGTTTCCGAAGAAGCTGGAGAGGAACCACACCCCCATCATCATCGACACGATCCGGGCCGGGGCCACCTTGGTGACCAGCGAGAGGCCGATGGGCGACAGATAGAGTTCCCCGATGGTGAGGATGAACGTCGTCCCCACCAGCCACATCACGTTCCGCTTGGTCTGGGGATCCATCCCCTGGGACGCGACGATCATGAAGATGAAGGAGCCGCCCAGCAGGAAGCACCCGATCGCCATCTTGACCACGCTCGAGGGCTCGCGACCGCGCTTGTTCTGCCAGGCCCAGAGCTGGTTCAGGAGCGGGGCGAAGAGGAAGATCATGAACGGGTTGAACGCCTGGTACCAGGTGGACGGGATGTGGATGCCCAGGAACGTCCACCGGGTGTTCTGGTCGGCCCAGAGCTGCATGGTGTTCCCCTGCTGCTCGTACACCGCCCAGAAGACGATGTTGAGCGCGCAGAGCACGATCAGCGCCCCCACCCGGAGCGCCTCGTCACGGGGAAGCTTCACCATCCATTGCACGAGCAGCAAGAGCAGCCCCCCCAGCACCACCACCAGGAGGCCCAACCGCACCAGTCCCGCCACCATCGAAAGCAGGGACGGCAGCGCGATCAACAGAACCAGGATGCCGGACACGATCCCCACGAGGTAGAGCGCGATGAACGCCGCGGACTTCTGCGGGGTGGTCTCGGTCTTGGACGGTTCCTCTCCCAGGAATCGCCGTCCCCAGAGGTAGATCACCAGACCCAGCACCATGCCCACCCCGGCGGCGGCAAATCCCCAGTGCCAGCCGACCGTCTGCCCCAGGGTGCCGCAGATGAGCGGCGACCCGAACGCGCCCAGGTTGATGCCCATGTAGAAGATGGTGAAGGCGCGATCCCGGCGGGAGTCGCCCTGGCGGTAGAGTCCGCCGACCTGGGTGGAGATGTTGGGCTTGAACGCGCCGTTACCCAGGATGAGGAAGATGAGAGCGGGGAAGAACAGGCTCTGCACCGCCATCAGGAAATGCCCGATGGCCATGAGGATCGCCCCCAGGATCACCGCCTTGCGCTGGCCGAGGATCTTGTCGGCGAGAAGCCCCCCGAAGAACGGGGTCAGATAAACGAACGCGGTATAGAGCCCGTACACCTGGGACGAAAGGGGCTGGATGGCCAACGGTCCGAACATGTGCTCGAGCCCGCCCCGGAGCGCGGTGAACCCGAGCACCTTCTGCCCTACGTCGGGTTTGATGAACAGGAAGTCCACCATGTAGAGCACGAGGAGCGAGCGCATGCCGTAGTAGGAGAAGCGCTCCCACATCTCGGTGAAGAAGAGGACGTAGAGCCCGAACGGGTGCCCGAACCACTTGGGCCCCCGGAGATTCAACTCGGGCGGCGGGGAGGCGGCGGCGACTGTACTCACTACGTTGTCTCCAACCAGGTTACGGATGTACGGGACCTCGGGGGCGGACAGGCGCAGATTGTAACGGCGGGCCCCCGGGGAATCACCCCCGTTTTCCGCATCCGGCGGACAGGGCGCCGGAGGCACCGAATCGTCCGAAAACGCTCCTCCGAGGCCTCGGAGGGGTGCGGGGAACCCCGGGGGCCGGACAAGATGGAACGACCGGCTCGCTATCGTAAAGCCGGGCAGTCTCCTGAGAGACGCCGACAGGGTGGGCTTGCCAAGAAGCCGCTGCGATCGCGGCCCCGACAGGGTCGTTCCCTATCAGCGCAGGAGGATGAACTTCAAGGTGACGGCGTCACCGGCCCCGGACAGCCGGTAGAAATAAACCCCGCCGGGGAGGCCGTCCGCGTCCCAGTCCACCGCCCCGGGGAGCCCGATGAGGCGGCCGGTGAGGTCGCGCACCCGGCGGCCGGTCACGTCGAACACCGCGAGGGTAGCGCCGGCGGGCACGGCCCGGCGGAAACGGATGCGCTGGGTGCGCTCGGAAGGACGGCTCTCCAGGGTCCAGGGGTCGGTGAAGCGGGCGTCGTCGGCGCGCACCCCGTGCCCCTCGACCAGGACCGGCCGGCACACGCTCGACACTGAGATCAGGCAGCTCCGGGTATCGGTGGTGAACGGGGTGAAGCGGACCACCACCTCGTGCCGTTCCCCCGGCCGGACCTCGTAGGCGCCGTAGCCCTTCGTCACCGCGAAGTCCAGAAAGCACGAATAGGCCACCCAGCCCCGGAGCGTTCCCGGCCCCGAGTTCCCGACCAGGATCGGGAGCTGGGCGGTGGTGCCGATCGGGACCGCGCCGAAGTCCAGCACCGGGGTGGAAAGGTCGCAGCTGGGAAGGGGTGCGCAGGGCTCGACCATCGGGTTGCACCCCTTGGCGCCGGCCGCCTCCCCGAATACCGCGTTACCCACCGCGGAGTACTGGAGCTCGGTGACCCGGTTGCCGCAGTCCACGATCGACAGGGTCGGATACGCGCGGGGTGCGGTGGGCTCGATCCGGAAGACGTCGGGACCGTAGGCGTAGACGTAGAATGCGCCGCCCACCGCCTCCGCTCCCAGCTCCGGGAACCCCGGCACCCCGTGGGTCTGGCAGCCCTGGGGCAGGTTCCACAGGATGAGGTCGGCCGCCCCCGACTCCGGCCACTGGCCGTTTTCCCCCTCGTTGGTGAAGTTGTAGTCCGCGCAGAGGGTCCAGCCGAACGCGTCCACCCCCTTCCCGGCGCGCCCATCGTAGGAGATGCCGCAGCCGATTCCCGCCACGCCCCGGGCGGAGTCGGCGTTCACCGCGACGAGGTACAGGTCGTAGGCGGTGAGGAGGTCGCCGTCCCCGGCCAGGGCCCAGGCGGGCAGGTCGGTGGGTTCCCGCCCTCCGTCCTGGGCGGTCACGCATACCAGGTGAGACTTGGCGGTGTGGGGTCCGGCGTGAAGCGCGATCTTCGCCTTGCCCTGGGTCTGAGCCCGGGCGGGAACGGCGAGCGCCGCCGCGGCGAGGAGCGCCACGGCGAGTCCGAGCCGGTCCGGGGACGCGGCCGGCGGGCGTCCGGCGCCGGGAAAGGCCGGGCGGCGGCGACGTGAAAGGGGCATGAGCACCTCCTGCCTTTGTTCTCAGTGTAGCTCCGTATCCTCGCCCTCTCAACGTCCTGCGCCTTGAAAACGCGTCGGCCGCGGCGTTAATTTGAATGAAGGGCACGCTTCAAGAGCTTTGTGCGTCGAGGAAGGCACCATGCCGGATTTGAGAAACATTCATCGCCGCGCGCACGCTACCTGGGCCCGTCCCGGCCGCGGTGAACCGACGGTTTCGGTCGGGTTCGGCCCGTCCTCGGAGGAACGCGGGAGCGGAGACCCCGAGGAGCTGGTGGCGGCGGCCGAGGCCGCGTGTTTCACCGCCACCCTCGCTTCGGTCCTCCGCCACCGGGGCCTGGACCCCCGCTATCTGGATGCCGAGGCCACCGTGACCGTGGTCGCCGAGAACGGCGGGTACCGGGTGAGCGCGCTCCACCTCAAGGTGGAAGGGGACGTGCCCGAGGCCGCCGAAGAGGATTTTCGCGACGCCGCCGCCGACGCCAAGGGGCAGTGTTTGATCTCGCGTCTCTTGCGCCCGGGGCTGGACGATTTCAGCGTCGAGGCGTCCCTGGGGGGGCATTGACAAGTGCGTCCCCGCGTCCGGGACGCGATCCATTCAACGGCGGGAGGAACCGGCGAGGTTGCCGCCCTCCCGCGAGGAGGTTCATCATGAAACGATTACTGGCCACGCTCGGCATCGGTGCCGGGCTCATGTATTTTCTCGACCCGAACCAGGGTCGCAGCCGGCGCTCGAAGGCGCGCGACAAGGCGGTCCATGCCGGACACGCCGCGGGCGACTTCGCGGGCAAGGCCTCGCGCGACGTCCGGAATCGGACTCGCGGCGTGAAGCGCGCGGTGCGCACCGCCTTCAAGCACGAGGACGTCGACGACGGGATCCTGCGCGAGCGGGTTCGGGCGGCCCTGGGACGCGCGATCAGCCATCCCGGCGCGCTCGACGCCCGGGTCGAGGACGGGCGGGTCATCCTGTCCGGACCGGTGTTCATGGACGAGATCAAGCCCCTCCTGCGCACGGTGCGCCACGTGCGCGGGGTGAACAAGGTCGAGGACCGGCTCGAGCCGCACGAGCGGTGGGACCGGGTTCCCGGCCTGGAAGGGGACGGCGGCCGCCGCTTCGGCCCCGGGTTCGAACTCCGTCACAGGAACTGGACACCCGCGGTCCGGGCCGCCACCATGGCGGGCGGCGGCGCCATCGCCGCGGTCGGCATGCGCCGGCACGGCCGCTACCGCGTCCCCCTCGGGATCCTCGGGCTGGGGCTGGCCGCGCGGGGGATTCTGAACCGGCCGCTGACCGGCAACGGCCGCCACCGGCACCAGGGCGAGACCACGGAGCCCGCGGAATACCTCGAGCATCAGCACGTCTGATCCGCGACGCCCCGCGGAGGAATCGGGCGGCCCGCCCCCCCCGGGCCGCCCGCCCCCCCCGGGCCGCCCGCCCCCTCCCCTCCCCACCCGCGACGATTCGGTTAAGATGAAGGGTGCCGCGGCCTCGGGCCCTCCCGACTTCATTCCCACAACCGAAAGACGGCTCCAGCCATGTCCGATCGCGATCTCGACCGTTTCGTCCGGGTATTCCGTCTCGCCGCCGGGCAGGCGGGGGCGGTGGCGCTGCGGCTCCAGGAGAACGTGTCGCTGAGGGTCAAGGACGGCCAGACCACCGAGGAGAGCGCCGCCCTCACCGACGCCGACTTCGCCAGCCAGGACGTGGTGCTGCTCGCGCTCCTCAACGCCTTCCCTACCATCGCGATGGATGCGGAGGAGGACACCGAGAGCGCGGGGCTCTTTCCCCCGGAGGGGAACGGGCGGCCGGTGGTGGTGGTGGATCCGATCGACGGCACGCTGAACTACTCCCGCGGCTCCCGCGACTTCGCGGTCATGGGAGCCTGGATCGAGGACGGGCGCTACCGGGCGGCGGTGGTCCACTTTCCCGCCTGGAACGAGACCTACTGGGCGGTGGAGGGGGGCGGTTGCCGCCGGTGCCGCGGGCGGGGGGCCGAGGAAACGGTCCGGATCGCCGAACTCCCCCCCCGGATCCTGGTCACCCCGTGGGTGGAGGAGGCGGTTCTCGAGCGCCTGGCCCGGGCCGGTTTCGAGGTGGAACTTTCCCGCTGCTCCGCGGTCGACGCCACCGCCCCCGCGGTGGGCCGGGCGCGGGCCGGCGTCGCTCCCTATGGCCCCGACCGCCGCCGGGCGGTGGGGTTCCTGCTGAGCGTCGAAGCGGGCGGACTGGTCCACGCCTTCGGCGAGCGCTGGCGCGGAACCGATCCCAAGACCGTTTCCGGCCCTCGCGGCTTCAACTTCACCGCCGACTCCGAAGCCACCCTGGACGCCGTGCTCGCCGCCGTCTCTCCGCGCTGAACCCCGTCCGCCTGTGGCGCCAGGGTGACACCCGTGTCACCCGCGCCCCGGCCGGGCCCGCGCCTCCGGGGCCGCCGGCTCGCCGGCCCGCTCCCGAACTCCCGGTTCCGGCCGCAGTTGGCCGCGCGCGCCGACCGGACCGGGAGATGGCACCCCCCTTGCTCTTGCGGAGGGCGTCCGCATTGCGATCCCGCCCCGGGTGCGGTTTCCCGGGCGGGCGGACCAAAGGGGATTCGGTCATGGAAACACCCGTTCGAGATCCACGCCGCGGCGCGCACGTGGCGCTGGCCGGCATGTCGATTCTTCTCATCGTCGCCGGGCTGACGCTCCTCCTCGAGGGGTGCGCCGCCACCCGGACGGGCGGCTCCTCGCTCAGCGATGCCTCGGAGCGGGCCCGGCAAACCTCGAGAGGGCATCGCGACCGCGACCACCACCGGAGCCGCGACTCCGAACGACGCCGGGACCGGGACCGCGACTCCCACCGCGACCGCGACCGCGAGCCCCTCCGCCAGGGCCGGCGGGTGTCGGAGCCGCCCGGGTACGGCCCGGATGCGGTGGTGATCGTCGAGGACCCCGGCTACGGCGAATCCGGGTTTCGCGAACGGAACCAGCCCGCCGCGCACCCCGTCCACTGGTTTGGAGGAGTGACCGCGGGGGTCGCCGGCGCCCGCGAGGACGGTCCCTACACCCGGCCCTCGGTGGGGCTGGTGGCGGGGCTGTTCGAACCGGGGAGCGCCGGACGCGTGGCCTTCCAGATCGAGGCCGCGGCGTCCGGGGTGCAGAACCCCGAACCCTGGACCACCGGCGGGTTCGAGCACCAGGCCGAGTTCAGCCTGGGCGGCGCGGTGCGCTACGACCTCGCTTCCGAGCGGGCCCCCACCGGCCTCTTCGTGCTCGGCGGGCTCCGGGCGGGAATCCTGCGCTGGGATTACCGGAACCCGGTGGAGATCGAGGACGGGTACGGGGACGTCACCCGGGTGCGCGACGACTTCGTCAACACCTGGACCCCGTACGCCGGAATCGGGGTGGCGCTCTTGCGGAACCAGGAGGCCCAGGTCGCGGCGCACCTGGATACGGGTTACAAGTTCACGAGCGGGCACTCCTACCGGGGGCTCCGGAACGACCTCTTCTCCGGCTATCCCTTCGTGGAATTCAGGCTGGACCTCACCCAGCACGTTCGTTGAGCGGAGCGCGTCTCCCCGGATGGGGATCCCGCTTTGGGTAGACGGCGCCTCCGGCCGCGCCCGCCCGCGGGTGACGGCAACCGGTTAACCCCGGCCGGCGCGCGCCAAGAGGCTTGCTCTGGGCCACGGCACCCCTCGGACGGGCGCGCAAGCCCGGCCTCACCGGCGAGGACCGCGGCGAGGGCTGAGCCGCCGGTTTCCCCTGGCCGCAAACCCCGCGCGGCCCTATCATGAGCGGGTTCTCCCCTCAGTCGGGCGATCCCCTCGGCCCCGGTCCACCCGAACCTGGAGAACCCTCATGCCACTACCGACCGGCCGCTCCGTCGCGGCCCTCGTGATCGTCGCCGGCGCCGCCCTCGCCGCCCCCGCGGCCGCCGCTCCCCGCCCCTATACCCGTAACGTGGCCATCTTTGTCTACGAGGGCGCCGAGCTCCTCGACTTCTCCGGCCCCGGCGAGGTCTTCGCCGCCGCCGGGACCTTCGCCGCCGACGGCACCGTCCAGGGCACCAACGTCTACACGGTGGCGGTCTCCGCGGACCCGGTCACCACCCAGGGTTTCGTGAAGGTGGTGCCGCAGTACACTCTCGACGACTGTCCGCCTCCCGACGTGCTGGTGCTGCCGGGAGGGAAGTCCCAGAAGGTCCTGGCCGACGCGCGCTTCATCGACTGGTTGAAGGCGACCGCGCCCCGCACCGAGGTGACTCTCTCCGTCTGCACCGGCGCCTTCATGCTGGCCCAAGCGGGTCTCCTCGACAGCCTCCAGGCCACCACCTGGTACGGAGCGACGGCCGCGCTCCGCGCCGCCGCCCCCCGGGCCACGGTGGAGGACGGGCGCCGCTTCATCGACACCGGCCGCATCGTCACCACCGCCGGGGTCTCCGCCGGCATCGACGGCTCCCTCCACGTGGTGGCGCGCCTGTTCGGCCGGCGGGTGGCCGACCGGACCGCGCAGTACATGGAGTACCACTGGACGCCGGAGGCCTACCTGGCCCAGGGCTACTCCTATCGGAATCCGCTCCTCGACGACGCCGGACGGCTCCGGGAGCAGGGCGCCATGGCCGAGGCCGAAGGGGACTTCGCCGAGGCCGCGAAGCGGTTCGCCGGGGCCGCCGAACTTCGCCCCCGGGACGGCTCGCTCTGGTACGCGCTGGGCCTGGCCCGGCACCTCGCCGGAGATTACGACGGAGCGATCGAAGCCAACCGCAAAGCGGAGGCGCTCGACTTCCAGCGGCCCCGGGTCCTCTACAACCTGGCCTGCGAATACGCGAGGAAGGGCGACGCCGACCGGGCTCTGGACCTGCTCCGGGAAGCCCTGGCCCAGGGGGCGGCGAGCCGGAGCGCGGTCCTCGCCGACCCGGACCTGGCCGGCCTGCGGGAGGACCCGCGCTTCGGCAAGCTCCTGGAGAGCCTGTAGCCGCCGCCGCCCGGGGCGATCCCCCGCCCGGTCCGCGCCCCCGTCCGCCTTTCCCCCCGCCGGAAGGCGGCCGGGCCTCCGATCCTGGTAAACTCATGGGAGGTCGAAGCGCGCGCGGTGGCACCGTCGCCGTCGCCCTGGCGCCTCGGCCGGGGGGTTCGCCATGACATCCAAGCTCGCGGCGGCCGCGGTGGCCGTCCTGCTCCTCCTTCCCAACGTTGCCTCCGCCCAGCCTCCGGCCGCCCCGCCGGCCGGCGCCCGGTTCCCGGTGGTCGTTCCCGGCGGCGCCGCCCCCGGCCAGTACGTGGAGGTCCTGCCCGGGGTCTACACCTGGATTCGCGGCAACGACTGCGGGTGCCGGGCGCTCCGGATCGCGCGCTGGATCGACTCGCTCCGGGGGGACCGCCGGGCGGTCTACGAGAGCGACGGTTTTCCGGTCTTCCGCCATCTGGAGGATTCCCTGGGCGAGGTGACCGAGTACTGGACCTATCCGGACCGGCACCTCACCTACGTCTTCGAGGGCGACCGGTTGATCCGCACCCAGCCGGCGTGACCCGGCACCGGCTCCTGGTGGCGGCGGCGCTGGCGGTCGCGGCCGCGTGGACCGGGCGGCCGGGAACGTCCTTGGCCGACCCGGTGGCCGGCGTCTACAGCGACAGTGTGCTCACCGTCACCCTCCGCGGGGCGAACGGGTCCTACCGGGGCGACCTCGCCCTGGAGGGCTACCCCGGCACGATCGAGCTCACCGGCGTCCCCGCCGCCCTCTCCGGGAGCTATCGCTTTCACGGCGCCTCCGCCCCCGCCCGCGCGGCGGCCTCGGGCAGGGAACTCCGACTCGACATCGAAGGCACGGCGTTCCGTCTCGCCGCCGTCGCCGACACCGCCGCCGCGGTCCGCGAGTTGAGAGACGCAGCGCCGCTGGGAATCGAGAACCTCACCGGCCTCTCCCCCGAGGCCGCCGTGCGCGAGCTTCGCTGGCGGCTGGGGGGGCACCGGCTGGTCTTCCTCCGGGATGACGGGGGAGACGAACGGGAGCGCCGGTTCTGGGACCTCGCTCCCGACGGCCGCTGCGCCTTCGTCGATGAGTCCGCGCTCCCCAACCCGGGGGAGCCGGACTGGCGCGGCCTCCCCTGCTCCCGCGGGAGCTGGACGGTGCGGGCGACCGGCGGCGGCCCGGTGCTGGACGTGCTCTTCCTCAACTACGCGGACGTCCGCTATCCGATCGGGCTCCGAGACGGGCGGCTGACCCTGGGGGGGAGCGATGGTTCGCCGCGCCCCCCCGCTACTTCCAGGGTCCCGCCGGGCGCTGACCGGCCTCCCGCCGGTTTCCGCACCGGAGCATTCCATTCCCCGGCAGGGGGTTACAGAATTCGTCCCCTCCCCCGCCGAACTCTTTTCCCAACCGATCCGGTCATGTTATAGTTCCTCGCCACCAGCCCCCCGTCATCCTAATTACCCTCAGATCAGCAACCAGCGAGCCGCGGCAGGCCCGATCCGGTACCGGCATGGATCGCGCGAACGGCTCGAATCCCACACGTCGTCTCATCTCCCGGTCGTTTCGGACCCTGGAGGCTCCTTGCATGTTCTCCGTCTCCGTTCGTGAACCTCGCGCCGGGCTCGTCTCCCTGGCGGGCCTGCTCGCGGTCGCGCTGGGAACGGCTCCCCTCGTCGCCGCGCCGGCTCCCTCGGACCGCGACGCGGCGGTGGAGGCGTTCCTGCACGCGGACCCCGATAGCGTCCTTGCCGCGACCCTGGACACCATCCCCGGCGCTCCCCTTACCCTGGACGAGGCGTGGGCCCTGGCCGGGGATCACTCCACCGACGTGCTGCAGGCGGCGGCCGCGCTCGACGCCGCCCGGGGGGCGGTGCGCCGGGAGCGGGGGCAGTTCGATCCCGAACTCTTCGCCGACGCCACCCGCTCCGGCGACGACCAGCCGGCGGCGTCGCCCTTCACCGGCGCGAGCGTGCTCGAGACCGACCGGACCCTGGCCCGGGGAGGCGCCCGCGTCACCCTCCCCTTCGGCACCCAGCTCGAGGCCTCGCTGGACGCCACCCGGACGGAGACCAACTCGGCCTTCGCCAGCCTGAACCCCGAGTATGACGCCACCGGAACCCTGTCGCTCCGCCAGCCGCTCCTGAACGGGTTCGGGCCGGCCGGACACGACCAGCTCTCCGCCGCCCGCCGGGCCGAGGACGCGGCCGAGGCCCGCTATCGCGACGCGGTGCTGGGCGCCCGCAACCGCACCGCTTCCGCCTACTGGGATCTCTACGCCGCCGAGCGCGACTACGCGGTGCAGCTCCTGGTTCGCGACCAGGCCCGGGCGTTCCTGGAGGAGGCCCGGACCCGGGCCCGGGCCGGGATGGTAGGTCCCGAGCAGACCGCCAGCGCCCAGGCCTTCCTCGCCCAGCAGGAGCTGGCGGTCCTGGACAGCCGGGAGCGCCTCGACTCGGTCTCCGACGGGCTCGCGGTGATCCTGGGCATTCGCCCGGAGGGGGGCGCCCCCCGGTTCCGCCCGGTGACCGGACCGCCCCACGACTTCCCGGTGGGCCCGGTCGAAGACCTGGTGCGTGACGCGGTCGAGGCCAACCAGGAACTCCGGGCGGAGCGGGCCACCGTGGATCAGTACCGGGCCCTGGCCCGGGGGGCCAAGTGGAACGCGCTCCCCACCCTGGATCTCCTGGGCACCCTGGGCGGAAACGGCCTCTCCGGCACCGGGCGCGACGTGGTGTTCGGCGCCGACACCCTGCGGAACGACCTTCGCGGCGGTTTCGGAGACGCCTTCGGCCAGGTGCGCCGCCGCGACTACCCCACCTGGAGCGTGGGGGTGGAACTCACGCTGCCGCTGGGCCTGCGCGAGGGGCGGGGGGAACGCGACCGCCTCGAGGCTCAGGTGGAGGTGGCCCGTCAGCAGCTCTCCGGCAACGAGCGGGCGCTGGAGGCGCGGGTGCGCGCGGTCCATCGTGAGCTGGTGAACGGCTCCGCCCGCCTCGCGGCCGCCCGCACCGGCGTGGAGGCCTCCCAGGAGCAGGTTCGGATCGGCATCATCCGGTACCGGAACGGCCGCACCACCGCCTTCGAGCTGGTCCGCCTGGGGGCGGACCTCGCCACCGCCCAGCAACGCTATTCCCGCGCCCTGGTCTCGACCGCCAAGGCCGCGGCCGAACTGGAACAACTCACCGCCGGCGGCTACGCCGCCACGGCCACGCCATGAAGAACGAGGCACCCATGACACGAACCGCACTGCGCGTCCTCATCCCCGCCGCCGCCCTCCTCGCCGGCGCCGCCCTCACCGGCTGCGCCAAGAAGCAGGCGGGCGGAGGCGGGTTCCAGATGCCCCCGCTCCCGGTGGAGGTCGCGGTCGCGGAGCGGCGGCCGGTGGCCGACGTTTTCGAGGCGGTGGGCACTATCCAGGCCTCGGACGCCGTGACCGTGGTGTCGGAGATCAGCGGCATCGTGACCTCTCTTCCCTTCCGTGAGGGCGACCCCATCCACAAGGGCGACGTGATCGCCCAGATCGACGACGACCAGCTTCGGGCCGACCGCGACCGCACCCGCGCGCTTCGCGACCAGGCCGAGGCCACCTTCGACCGGGTGAAGGCGGTGGTGGACCAGGGGGCGGGGGCGCCGCAGGATCTGGACGACGCCGAGGCCTCGCTCAAGGTCGCCGGGGCCAACCTGGCCCTGGCCGAGGCCCGGCTGAGCAAGGCGCGCATCACCGCCCCCTTCGACGGGATCGTGGGCGCCCGGCGAGTGAGCCGGGGCGCCTACCTGAGCGTGGGCGAGCCGATCACCGATCTCGCCCAGATCCGGGATCTGCGGATCGATTTCGCCGCGCCCGAGCGCTACCTGGCCCAGCTCCGGCGCGGGGACGCAGTCACCGTCTCCACCCCCGCGTACCCGGGGCGCCAGCTCACCGGCACCATCGACGTGGTGGACCCGGTGGTGAACCCCGACTCCCGCACCGCCCGGATTGTGGCCAAGGCCCGCAACCCCGAGGAACTCTTCCGCCCCGGGATGTCGGCCAACGTGCGCGCGATCCTGTCGGAGCGTGAAGACGCCCTCACCATTCCCAACGAGGCGGTGTTCGCGCAGGGCGACCAGAACCTGGTCTTCGTGGTCCAGCCCGACAGCACGGTGGCGCGGACGGTGCTGGAACTCGGCACCCGGCTCGCCGACGTGGTCGAGGTGCTGAAGGGGCTCGAGCCCGGGGACCGGGTGGTTCGCGCGGGCCACCAGAAGCTCTTCGACGGGGCCAAGGTCATTCCCATCATGAGCCGGGCGGCCGGAGCCGACTCCGCCGTCTCGGGTTCCACCGCGGCCGGCGGCGGGGCCGTCGCCCACGCCGCTTCCACGGATTCCTCGGAGGCGCCATGAAGCTCAGCGAGATCTCCATCCAGCGTCCCGTCTTCGCCACCGTCCTGAGCCTGGCCATCCTCCTCCTGGGGGCGATCGGCTTCACCCGGCTCCCGGTGCGTGAGTATCCCGACATCGATCCTCCCATCGTCTCGGTGACCACCTTCTACCGCGGGGCCAGCCCCAGCGTGGTGGAGACCGAGATCACCAACATCCTGGAGGAGCAGCTCGCCACCCTCGCCAACGTGAAGACCCTCACCTCCTCCAGCCAGGAGCAGGGCTCGGTCATCACCATCGAGTTCGAGCTGAACCAGGACGTGGACCAGGCCGCCAACGACGTCCGCGACAAGGTCTCGCGCATCCGGGGACAGCTCCCCCGCGAAGCCGACGACCCGATCATCAGCAAGGTGGACGCCAACGCCCAGCCGGTGTTCTGGCTGGCCCTCTCCAGCGACCGGTTCTCGGGACTGGAACTCACCGACGTCGCCGACCGCGTGCTCAAGGAGCGCATCCAGCGGCTGCCCGGCGTGGGCTCGGTGTTCATCGGCGGCGCCCGTGAGTACGCCATGCGGGTGTGGCTCGACCCCCAGCGGATGGCCGCCCGCGGGCTCACCACCGCCGACATCGAGAACGCCGTCCGCACCGAGAACGTGGAGATCCCCGGCGGCCGGGTGGAGGGGACCGAGCGGGAGTTCTCGGTCCGCACCCGCGGCGAGCTGGCCAGCGCGCAGGAGTTCGCCAACATCATCGTCTCCCAGGACAAGGACAACCCGGTGCGGCTGGGGGACGTGGCCCAGGTGGAGGTGGGGGCCCAGGACGAGCGCTCCACCGCCCGGTTCAACGGCAAACCCGCGGTGGGGCTGGGGATCGTGAAGCAGTCCAAGGCAAGCACCCTGGACGTGTGCAAGGCGGTCCGAGGCTCCCTCCCCGACCTGGAGAAGCTCATCCCGACGGGGATGCGGCTGGACGTGGCCTACGATTCCTCGACCTTCATCCAGAACTCCATCCACGAGGTGGCCCAGACCATCCTCATCGCCATGATCCTGGTGGTGCTGGTGGTGTACTTCTTCCTCAAGAGCTTCCGGGCCACCCTGGTGCCGGCGGTGGCTATCCCGGTCTCCATCATCGGCACCTTCGCGGTGGCGTACTTCATGGGCTTCACCATCAACATCCTGACCTTGCTGGGGCTGGTGCTGGCGATCGGGCTGGTGGTGGACGACGCCATCGTCATGCTCGAGAACATCGTCCGCCACCTGGAGATGGGCAAGTTGCGCCGGCAGGCGGCCCTCGACGGGGCCAAGGAGATCGGGTTCGCCATTCTCGCCACCACCATCACCCTGGTGGCGGTCTTCGTGCCGGTGGCGTTTCTCACCGGCACCGTGGGGCGGCTCTTCAACGAGTTTGGGCTCACGGTGGCGGTGGCGGTGGCCATCAGCGGGTTCGTGGCGCTGACCCTCTCCCCCATGCTTTGCTCCAAGATCCTGAAGCCCATCCACGGCTCCAGCGACCGGTGGACCGCCCGCACCTTCGACGCCTTCTTCGGCTTCGTGGACCGCACCTACGAGCGGAGCCTGCGGGGAGTGCTCCGCCACCGGGTCTGGAGCATCACCGCCGCCTTCGTGCTGGTGCTGGCGGCGGGTTCGCTGTTCAAGTTGCTCCCCCGGGAGCTGGTTCCCACCGAGGACCGGGGGCTGGCGTTCGGCATCGTGCTCGCCCCCGAGGGCTCCACCCTGGACTACACCGACCGCTACATGCGGATGGTGGAGTCCAAGCTCCTGCCGCTTCCGGAGCGGCAGGCCCTGTTCAGCGCGGTGGGGCTGGGGTTCGGCGGCCCCGGACGGGTGACCAACGGGTTCGTGTTCCTGAATCTCAAGCCCAAGAAGGAGCGGAAGCGGTCCCAGCAGGAGATCGTGGCCTCGCTCTTTCCCCAGATGATGGGGATTCCCGGGGTCCTCGCCTTCCTCATCAACCCGCCCAGCCTGGGGGGCGGCGCCAACTCCACCCCGGTGGAATACGTGCTGGAGGCGGACGACTACCAGACCCTGGCCCAGGCGGTGGGGGTGATGATGCAGAAGGGGCGGGCCCTGGGATACCTGGTGAACCTGGACAGCGACCTGCACCTCGACAAGCCCCAGCTCGACATCGCCATCGACCGCGAGCGGGCGGCGGGGCTGGGAGTCTCGGTGGACGAGATCGGCTCCACCCTGGAAACCTTCCTCGGCGGCCGGGTGGTGAGCCAGTTCAAGCGCGGGACCAAGCAGTACGACGTGATCGCCCAGGTGAAGCCGTCGCTCCGCTCCACCCCCGACGCCATCCAGGACCTCTATCTCCGCGGCAAGGGAGGGCTGGTCCAGCTCGCCAACGTGGTGAACGTGAGCGAATCGGTCTCCCCCAAGGAACTCAACCACTACAACCGGGTGCGCTCGGCCACCGTCACCGCCAACCTGGCTCCCGGAGTGGACCTGGGGACCGCGCTCCGGGATCTGGACCGGATCGCCGCCAACGACCTCCCCCCGGGGGTGAAGCACGAGCTGGCCGGGCAGTCCCAGGAGTTCGCCTCCTCCAGCTCCAAGCTCTACTACCTGTTCGTGTTCGCGGTGGTGTTCATCTTCCTGGTACTGGCGGCCCAGTTCGAGAGCTTCGTCCACCCGCTCACCATCCTCCTGGCGGTTCCGCTGGCGGTGGTGGGGGCGCTGATCTCACTCTTCATCTTCAAGCAGAGCCTGAACGTCTACTCGCAGATCGGGCTCATCATGCTGGTGGGCCTGGTGACCAAGAACTCCATCCTGATCGTGGAGTACGCCAACCAGCTCCGGGCCAAGGGCCTCTCGGCCCTGGAGGGGGTGGTGGAAGCGTCCAAGATCCGCCTCCGCCCGATCCTCATGACCTCCTTCGCCACCATCTTCGGGGTGCTGCCGATCGCCATCGGCCTGGGCGAGGGGGCGGAGTCCCGCCGTCCCCTGGGGATCGCGGTGGTGGGGGGAATGGTGTTCTCCACCTTCCTCACCCTGGTGCTGGTTCCGGTGGTCTACATGCTCCTGGCCCGCTTCACCGGGCGCCGGGGGGGCGCGGACGAGGCCTCGGATACGGATGCGGAGGCCGCCGGGGAGGAGGCCGGCACCCGCCCCGCCCTCGCCGCCGCCCACCCGAGGACGAGCGCCTAGGAATCCGTCGAGGATCCGGAGCCGGGCGGGGGCGGCGGCCGCGCCCCCCGGGCCGGGCGGTCCGCCGGGAGCGCTACGAGAAGGCCCTCTCCGCGATACGGAGAGGGCCTCGTCGTGTCCGTGCCGGGCAGGCCGGAAGGAAGCGGGATCAAGCGGCCGGCACGGCCGCTAGAACAACTTCTTGATCGAACCCCAGGTGGTCGCGCGCACCGGAGTGGGAAGCCCCATGCCGACCCTCGCCCACTCCTCGAATCCGTCGTTGGACTTGTAGTCGCCGCCGGTGTACCCGAACTTGGAGTAGAGATAGAGGTACTGGTTCGCGTGCCCGTAGAAGAGCGAGGCCGGCAGGTAGAAGAACATGTCGCCGGAGCCGCTCCCGGAGTTCAGGGAGAAGTCGAGGAAGATCTTGTTCCCGGCGCCCAGGTCGTAGAGGAGGGTCCCGGTGGTGGCCAGGGTGTTGAAGTCGTTGATCGAGGGGCTGGCCGCCACGTAGACCTTGAGCTCGTCCAGGGAGATGAGGGGGTTCGCGCCGGTCTGGTTGATGTCCAGCAGGAACTGGACCGAGGCGGTGCCGCTCCGGTCGGTCACCTCCAGGGCGCCCACCGGAACCGAGTGGGTGTACTGGGTGGAGTTGTTGACGTCGGAGAGGTCCGGTCCGAGGGGGCGGGCGTCGGTGTTGAAGCCGTCCTCGTTCCCGTTGTGCTGGATCCGGACGAAGGAGTCGATCACGCCGGTCCCGGTAGACCCGGGGGAGATCTGCTCGTAGTAGCCGGCCCCGACGGAACCCGAGGCCCCCGCGGTGGTGAGATCGAGGATGGCCGCTCCCGCCGGCGAGACGGTGGCGAGCCCGAATCCTGCGGCCAACAGGGCCGCCCATGCCCCTTGCTGCTTCACACTCATGCTGCGAAAACCTCGTTGTTCCCTGCGTCGGCTGCGGCCCGGGGGGCCGGTCCGGGCCGGCGCCGCGTGCGTTGCTCAATCATGCTGCCGAAACGTCGACGCGGGATGGGTGCCTGCATAGGACGGGGCATTCGCGAATCCGCCGGGCACGTTGCGACGGTCCCCCCAACTGCGCAAATATTACATGACATTCATGGATAAGTCAAAGCTCTTTAATAAATTACCCGACCGGGGCCAGGCCCTAGGTAGAATCACCTAACCCCTTGTTTTCCAGCCGGTTGGGTCGGGTCGCTGCCTCTAGCGGAGGTAGAGGGCCTTGCCGGCGGCCGTGCCGGCCGGAGTCCGGAGCCGGAAGAAATAGACTCCGGAGGGGACCGTCCGCCCGGTCCCGTCCCGGCCGTCCCAGTTCACCCGGACGTTCCCCTCGGCAATCCCGTCGTAAAGGTCCCGGACCACCCGCCCCTCGCCGTCGTACACCAGGAGCCGCGCCGGCGCCGGCTCGTTCAGCCGGAACTGCACCGAGGTGGAGCTGTGGAACGGATTGGGAGAGGCCTGGCTCAGCGCCAGCACCGGGAAGGCCGGTTCCTGGGGCACCGCGACCTGTCCGGGCAGGGCGGGTGAGCCGGCCTCGAGCCAGGCCTGGTACCAGAGCCCGGCGAGCCGGAGCGAGGCGTCCCGGATCCAGTCCTGGGTGTCGGGCCCCAGCTCCTGCCAGAGGACATCGTAGTAGGTGGTGCTGCGGGTGCTCCCCCCCGACGCCGTCTTGGCGTCCAGATCGGCCTGGAGGATGAGCCCCACCCCGCCGTGCTGGACGTCGATCCAGTGGAAGGCCCGCTCCAGGGGATCGCCCGGGGCGGCCGCGGTGCCGGCCTGGGGCACCAGCTCCGCGAGATGATCCCCGGTCATGTGGCTCTCGAAACGGGAGTGGATGCCGTCCTGGTTGGTTTCCTGGCCGTCGAAGTTGGTGGTGACGTGGAGCGGCTGGTGCAGGTCGCCCACGTAGTGGCCCAGGTCCGCGGCCTTGATCACCGCCGCGCTCCAGTTGTGGGCGATGAAAGCCTGGACCAGGTCGTTGTAGGTGGCCTGGATGGCCCAGGGAAGGGTTCCGTTCCCGTCGACCCGCGACTTGCCGTACTCCGCCACCAGGGCGGCATAGCTATGGGAAAGCGTCCCCGTCGCGAACTCGGGGTAGTCGTCGATGTCGATGTAGTGCTTGATCGCCTCCCCCGGCACCGAGGACTTGCGGTCGTCGGCGGCGGTGGCCAGGGTTTCCAGGCTGTCCGCCCACTGGGCGAAGGCGTTGAAGGCGGGAGGAAGATCGCCGGTGGCCGCCCGGTTGATCAGCTTGTGGACGGCGCCCCCCCAACCGAGGGCGGGACCGGGGAGCATGAAGGCGAGCAGGAGGGCGAACAGGAACGGTGAAACGGGTCGGAAACGGGTCACGGAACTCTCCTCGGATCGCAGGGGACCGCGATGCTACTCCCCCGTTTGGGTCCGTTCAACCGGTTTGTGCCGCTTCGCTCCGCCGTCTCCGCCCCCCGCGCCCCTTTCCCGGGCCTCGGGTGGAGGCCGGGAGCCGGGGATCAGGGCGCGGCGCCCTCCGATCCGTACTTCTGCTTGAGGAGGCCCCAGGTGGAGTGCTTCACCGGCACGTCGCACCCCAGGCAGGTGAACCCGAGCGGGACGCCCCCCTGGGACAGGCAGCAAAGGGCCGGCAACCCCACACACCCCCCGTTCAGGCAGCAGCCCTGCTCCGCCGCGTAGAAGTCGTAGGTGCAGGGATCCACCCCCCGGTAATCCGGAAGCCCGAACTCCACCGCTCCCAGCCCCCGGACCACCGTGCTGTCCCCCTCGCAATCGCGCACGAAGGACTCGGGATAGGTCGGGTCCGAGCGGCGGGTGATGGCGAAGACGTCGGGGCTGTAGGCGTAGACGTACATCGCCCCCAGGATGAGCTGGCCCTGGTACGGATCGATCGATTCCGGGGTCAGCGTGGCGCAGGCCCCGTAGCTCAGCACCAACCCGCCCCCCGAGTGCGGCCAATCGTTCTCGGTGGCCATGCCCAGCGGGGTGTCGCAGTTCAGGTAGCCGAACACGTCCACCCCCACCCCGGCGGTGTCGTTGTAGCTCACCGCCAGGCCGATCTGGTTCAGACCGCGATCGAGGTAGAGGTCGGTGGCGATGAGGTACACCGCATACGGCGTGTTCAGCTCTCCCTTCACGACCGCATCGCTGCCGGTACCTTCGGTGCAGTGGATATCGCCCGGGGACATGCTGGTGCAGACCGGCACCGGGCCCCAGGTGTTGGCGAGCTTGATGGTGGCCACGAACTTGGCCGCCTGTTGGCAGCCGGCGTCCACGGGACGGGGGAAGAGGGAAATGACGGCAGCCAGCAGCAGTCCGATGAGCAGGTAGCGGGTCGGCGTCACCGGGACCTCCTGGTCGAGGGTCCGCGCGGGGGCTCACGCTCCCGGGATTATACCGCGGGGGGAGGCCCCGGGATAACCCGCGAGCGGGGCCGTGGGACCCGGGGAGGACGGCGCCGCCGCACCGAGGCCCAGAGGGGCCGGGCGATGCTCCCCGCCGACGGCCGGACCGCGATCGTGCGCATGACCATGCGGAGCGCGGGCACCCGGATGCGGGTGACCTTGATGACCAGGAACAACGCCCCCATCCGGGCCGCGGTGGAGAGCACGAAAAGGGTGTAATAGCCGCCGGTGCCGGCGCCGGCCAGCTCGAACAGCGCCCCGCCCAGGAGCGACCCCCCCACGGTGGCGGCGGCGTTGGCCAGATTGAACGCGGTGAGCAGGCTGGTGCGCTCCTCCTCCCGGATGGTCTCGAGGCAGCAGCAGGAACGAGGAGTACTCGTACCCCCCCCAGACCACCCCGGTGATCGCCTGCAGCGCAAGCAGGTAGTAGAAGTCGTGGGAGAAGAGCCAGAGGGCGGGAATCACGGTGATTCCGGCCCCGCAGGCCCGCAGGATCCGCATCGCCCCCACCTTCCCCGCGATCGCCCCCAGTCCGGGCAACGCCGCCACCCGGGCCAGGAACGCCGCCCCGATCAGCGTCATGTACTGGGTGTAGGTGAAGTGGAGGTGCTTGAGCATGTAGGGGTTGAAGAAGGGGGCGGCGATGGCCACCGAGGCGGTGAGGGTGACGAGGTAGAGCAGCACCCGTCCGCTCCGGTCCCGGGTGAACCGGCGCACCAGGGTCCGCCCGATCACCGCCCGCTCCCCCTCCCGCGGGGGGCGCGGCTCGCTCTGGCTCCACAGGAGCCGGGAGGAGAACACCCGGCATACGCAGGCGATCAGGAAAAGAACGGCGAACCCCCAGAGCGCCCGCTGACGACCGGCGGCGAGCTGGAGAAGGGCGCCGCCCCCCAGGAGCCCGGCCAGGGTCCCCAGCTGGGCTCCCCATCCCCGGCGGGCGAAGAAGCGGGCCCGGAGCCGGCGCGGGACGATCTGGCTCACCCAGGTGTTCCAGGCGGGCCCGGTGGAGAGCCCCGCCGCCCAGTAGAGGGTGGCGGCGGCGTAGAGCACGGTCAGGGACAGCCGTCCGGCGGCCGCGCCCGCCACCATCGGGAGGAACGCGGCGGCCTGGATCATGGCCGCCCCCGCCACCCAGCGGCGGCGGGAGCGGAGCAGGCCCACCCCCCAGGGCGCGGCGAGCTGGAGAAGCGCGCCGGCGAGCATGGGCACGGTGGCCACCAGCGCCGACCAGATCTCGCGCATCCCCAGCGCAAGCACGAAGGCGGGGAAATAGGTCTCGCCGATCCCCACCATGACGCTGAACAGGACCCCGTCCGCCACCATGACCCGCAGGTCGCGGCGGAGCGGCGACGGCGGGGCCGGCGGCCGCCGATTGGGGATCGAATCCATGGGGAAAAGCCGTCCGTTCCGGGAAGAGGTCCGACCGCTCGACGAGCGGGGAGCATACACCCTGAGCCCCGCCGGGGGGAGGCAAGGGCACGAAACCTTCAATCCCCCGTGGATTGGGCCAAGACCTTGAGCGCTCTCGAATCAGGTGGTACTGTATGGCCCTTCCAAGCCATGGGCGGCGGACGCCGTCTTCCTTTCACGAAATCGCAGAACTCCGGCCCGGAGACCCTTGTATGCCCCTCTGGACGGTCCTCCCTCCGCTCGCTTCGTTCCGGCTCCGCGCTTCGACCCGGGTCGCAGCCGGTCTCCTCGTCCTGGCCGCGATCCCCGCCGTCCGGCCCGCTGCCGCCCAGAGCGCGCCCGCGGATACCTCGGGCCTGGCCGCGTTCCGCGCGGATCCGCTCAGTTTCTTCTTCGGACTGCGCACCGCCGACGCCATCCGTTGCGGCCAGATCGTCCTCGCCGAGGCCCCCCAGGCCTCCCCCGAGCGGAAAGAGGTGCTGACCACCCTGGCCGCCATCTACCTGGCCTCGGGCCGGCGCGCCCAGGCCTCGGCCGCGGTCCACGAGATGCTGGCCGAGGACCCCCGCGCCGACCTCGACCGGCCCGAACTCCTTCCTCCGCCGCTGGTCGACTTCTTCTACGGCATCCGCGACAGCATGGTGCTGGCCGGCGACGAACCGGTCCCTCCCGACATCCGGACCCTGGCGGTGGGCGACATCGAGAACAACTCGATCGTCTCCGGCAAGTACGATCTGAACGCCTTCGCCAAGGGGCTGACCCAGATCATGATCACCGACCTCAGCGCCACCACGCCCCTGAAGCTGGTGGACCGGTCGCGGCTGCAGGTGCTGCGGAGCGAGATCCAGATGAACCACGACGCCGACGTGACCGACCCCCGCTACCGGGTCCCGCTGGGCAAGCTCACCGGCGCCCAGTCGTTCCTGTTCGGGAGCGTCATGCAGGTGGATCCCAAGAAGATCCGGCTCGACCTCCGCTGGGTGGACACCTCCACCGGCGAGGTCCTGCTCGCGGACGGGGTCGAGGCCAAGCTGGGATCCTCGGACGACCTCTTCCAGCTCGAGCGGAAGGTGCTCCTGGACCTCCTGGTCCCCCGGATCGAGAAGCTCCTTTCCGGCCAGCCGGGGGCCGGCGAACTGGACAAGGCGATCAAACCCTACCTGGACCGGAAGAAGAAAGAGCTGCCCAAGGGCACGTCGTACGTGGATCTCCTCCTCAGCACCGGCAAGGCGATCCTGGCGGAGGAGCGCGGCGATTACGCCGCCGCCCAGACCGCCTGGGCCGAGGCCGGCCGGCTCGATCCCGGAGACGACGCGCTCGGAAGCCGCGCCCTGGCCCTCAATGCCTACGTGGAGATGAACGGAGGACAACAATGAGAACGGACGCCCCGTCCGTCCTGCACCGGCTGGACAGGTACCTCAACCGGCTGCCGGTGGTTCTGCTCGGCGCACTGCTCGCGACCGGGTGTGCGTCCACCCTTTCGAACCCCGGCGACGCCCTCCTCCAGTCGGGCGACTACAACGGCGCGGTGACCGAGCTGGAACGCCAGGCGGTGGAGAACCCCGGCAACGCCGAGGTGGTGAGGAACCTGGGGATCGCGCTGCTCAAGAGCGGACAGCCCCCGGCCGCGGTGGAAAAGCTCCAGGAGGCCCGGCGGCTGGCTCCCGACGATCCCACCACCCTCTACTTCCTGGGCGCCGCCTCCGAACAGGCGGGCCAGCTGGACCTGGCCATCGAGGCCGACACCGCGTACCTGGCCAAGACCGACAAGCACGGGGCGGTGGTGCGGGCGCGACTCGACCGGCTCGGGCGCGAGAAAGCCCGGACCGAGGTCCAGGCGGCGATCAAGAACGAGCAGAGCCTCACCGTGGCCTCGATCCCCGAGAACAGCCTCGCGGTCCCCGACTTCATCAACGTGGCCGCCAGCGACACCCTCGCTCCCCTCTCGCGCGGGCTCTCCGCGGTGCTGGTCACCGACCTCAGCAAGGTGAGCGCGTTCCGGGTGCTGGAGCGCGACCGGCTGAAGGCGCTCCTCGACGAGCTGGGGATGGCCCAGCCCGCCCCCACCGCGCCGCCGGCGCCGACCCTCCTCTTGGAACCCATGGAAAGCGTGACCGGCCTCAAGCAGCGGCTGGCCGCCCTCATCCAGCCCGCGTCCGGAAAGCCCTACTACGGCGGGGCGATCGACGAGAAGAAGAACGGCGAGCTGGCCGCGGCGGTCCAGCGGTTCCAGAGCGACCACGGCCTGACCGCGGACGGGGTGGCGGGGCCCCGGACCTACGCCGCGCTCCGCCAGGCCATCGGCGAGGCGCCGCCTCTCACCCAGCTTCCGGTGGAGACCAAGAGCCCGGTGGATCCCGCCACCGCGCCGCGGCTGGGCGTGCTCCTGGGCGCGCGCCGCTTCGTGCAGGGCTCGTTCACCCCGGTGGGCGGGGAGGACCTCCAGCTCAACGGGAACATCATCGGTGTCTCCGAGGGAACCCTCAGCGCGGCCGGCAAGCCGGTTTCCGGACCGCTCCCGCGCGTCCTCTACCTGGAGAAGGACCTGCTGAACGAGGTCCTGACCGCGCTGGGAGTGGCCGCCACCCCGCAGGAGAAGGAGGAGATCGAGCGGGTGCCCACCCAGAGCTTCCCCGCGTTCATGGCCTACGCGCGCGGGCTGGAACTCAGGGAACTGGGCCGTGATTCCGAGGCCCTGGCCGCCTTCCGCGAGGCCGCGCGCCTGGACCCCGGGTTCCAGGAGGCCGAGGACATGGCCGAGATCACCTCGGTGGGGCCCGGCGAGATCCGCGCGGTGAACGACGGCATGCTCCAGGGGGCGCTCCAGACCGGGGAGACCCCCACCGACCGGTTGATCCGCACCGGCACCTGGCTGGGGCTGGGACCGGGACCGCAGATGGACCGGTGGGCCTCGGAGGATCCCGCGGTGAGCCAGACCGAGAAGGGGTCGGGCACCGCCGGCGGCGGGACCGGAGAGATCGTGATCGGCGGGAACCTGCCGGGGAGGAATCAGTGATGCGCGCGACCCGAATCGTCTCCGTGGCGCTGGCCGCCGCGCTCGCCCTGCCCGCCGTCGCGTCCGCGGGCGGGCCGACCGCGGCGAGCCTCCGCATCCCCGCCAGCTTCCGCACCTGGAGCCTGAAGCAGGACGGCGCCAAGCTGGGGACGGTGAGCCAGTGGCACGTGCCGCTGGTGGCCACGGTGCCGATGGGCTCGACCGCCGATCTGGTGCTGTTCAGCTCCGGCGCGTTCTCCCGGACCAATCCCGAGCAGGCGTCCGGGAACTCGCTCAACGGGGCCACCGACGTCACCGCCCAGCTCTTCGTGCGGCTCCTCCAGGACCGGCTGTTGCTCCAGGCCGGGGCGGGCCTTCCCACCGGGAAGACCAAGCTCACCCCCGAGGAGCTGGGGGTGGCCCAGGCCCTGGCGATTCCGGTGCTCGGCTTCCGGGTCAAGGACTACGGCACCGGGTTCGACTTCACCGGCGGGGCGTCGATGGCCTTCCCGCTGGCTCCCGGCGTCACCGCCGGAGTGGGGGCCGGTTTCCTCTCCCACGGCAAGTACACGCTGGTGGAGAACGGCGGCGACTACAAGCCGGGGAGTGAGGCCTCGGTGTCGGGAGGGGTGGACCTGAAGGGCGAGCCCCGGGAGGGCGGCCGGCCGGTGCTCCACCTGGACGCGGTCTACCGCATCTACGCCTCCGACGAACTCCACTCGCAGAAGGTGTTCCAGGAGGGAAACCAGCTCGAGCTTCAGGCCGCCGGCAACACCGGCGCCGGGACCCGGTTCGAAGGCTCCATCCTCGCCGTGATCAAGGCCGACAACACGGTCTACGCCCCGTCGGGAACCACGGTGGAGTCGATCAAGTCCCCGGCGGGGACCGGCGTGCTCGGCCGGGCCGGGATCGGCATTCCCTGGGGCGACCGGTCGCGCCTGGGCCTGGCCGCGGAGTGGAACCACTTCGGCGGGAGCGACATCTCCCTCCGGGACGGCGACGCCTTCGGCGTGGGTCCGACCATGGCGTTCCCGGTGGGGCCCAAGGGCCGGCTGAGCGTGAGCGCGGAGCGCCTGTTCGGAAAGCTCAAGGGCGTCGACGAGGCCGACGTGGATCTCACCGGATGGTCGGTGGGGCTGGACCTGAGCTGGAGGGCGGGCTCGTGAACCGCCGGCTCCGGCCCCGGGTCACGCTCCCGCTCCTGGCCGCGGGGCTCGGGTTGCTACTGCTCGGCCCCGGCTGCGGGTCGGACGCGCCCACCGCGCCGGGGGCGATCCCGCTCCGGGTAAACGTGGTCTTCGCCCCCGCCGCCTCGGATTCCGGGGCGCGGGTACCGTCTCCCGTCGCCGCCGTCGACCGCATTCGCGCGGTGGCCTACGAAGTGCAGGGTGACAGCAAGGTCGCGCGGGCCTCGGCCTCCACCTCGATCGGGGCCGCCGACGTGAGCTTCGAGCTCCGGCTCTCGGTCCCCGCGGCCCCTCTCTACGACGTCCAGGTGAGCGCCTTCCAGGGTCAGACCCTGCTCTACGCGGGAGACGCCTACGTGGAGGACGTGCGGGCCGACACCGTGACCACCGCCACCGTGGTGCTGGAACCGGCGTCGCTGTTCCTGCCGCCCGCGTTCTTGGTCGCCGACGTCATCGGTTACAACTCGGTGCTCCTGCTCTGGGCCGACCAGGGGAGCGGGGCGACCTCCTACGAGATCCAGCGGGAGGACCCCGGCGCCACCTCCTTCCGGAGCCTGCGCACGGTGAAACGCGGCACCTCCTTCATCGGGAGCTACGTGGACACCGTGGGGATCGCGGCCGACGCCGACTACACCTACCGCGTGCGCGGAACCGGCGGGACCGGGGTCTCGGACTTTTCCAACGAGTCCATGGTGCATACGCCGGGCCCCGCCGACCGGCCGGCCTGCCGGATCACCCCCCCCTTCGTGGATTTCAGCCAGAACCCCGACGGGCCCCTCACCGTGAACTGCTCGTTCGACGTCGACTCGACCGGCGCGTTCGTCCAGCACTGCTGGATCGACACCACCGTCACCGTCCACAACGACGGCGATCAGACCCTGAGCGCCACCCTTCACGTGGACTGTCCCTATTTCAGCCTGCCGGGCGGGAACCCGTCGTTCCGTCTTCTCCCCGGCGAGAGCCGGAGCTTCACCCTCCGGACCGAGGTCTTCGGCGAGGACCGGCCCGGTTTCGTGGAGTGCGCGCTGGGGGTCGACGGCTGTGATGCGGGAGGCGCCCTGATCTTTGCCGACTGGAGTTCCGGCACGGTTTCCGGATCCCCGCTTCCGGGCCGCCGCTGACGGATCCGTCCGTTCCCGCGAGCGGGCCCACGTATCGCTGAGGAGGAGGCCTCGTTGAAAAGAACCACGGTTCGTCTGGTCCCGGTCCTGGTGTGCGCGGCGCTCGCGCCGGCCGGGCTCGCCCTCCTCAACCTGGGTTGCGGCACCGGCGGCCCCACCTCGCCGGCCCCGGTCCCGCTCAGGGTGCGGGTGGAGTTCGCCCCCGACGCCTTCACCAAGGCCGGGCTCTCGCCCCAGGCCGCGGCCCTGGACCGCATGCGCGCCCGCGCCCTGGAGGTGCAGGCGGACGACAGCACCATCCTCCGCGACTCCACCTCGGTCGCGGTAAACCCCGAGGACACCACCTTCCGTCTGGTGCTCCGCGTCCCCCCCGCTGCGCTCTACCGGGTGGAGGTCGAGGCGCTCCTCGGCGGCGCGGTGCAGTTCGGCGGGAGCGTGGAGGTCCCCCACGTGGAGGCGGGAGGCTCCAGCGAGCCCACCGTGACCCTGGAGCCGGTGGCCTTCGTGGCCCCGCCCACCGGGCTCGCCGCCCAGGCGGCCGCGCCCCGGACGGTCTCTCTCCAATGGATCGACCAGGCCTCCAACGAGACCGGCTACGAGATCCAGCGCGAGGGCCCCGGCCCCGGCCAGTTCGCCGTCCACCGGACCCTGAGCGGGACCTTCACCGGCACGGTGGCCTTCTCCGACACCGTGAACCTGGTCCCGGGCTCCGACTATCTCTACCGGGTGCGGGCGCTCGGCGCCCAGGGGAATTCCGACTTCAGCAACGTGGCCCCGGTCCACACCCCCCTCCCCGCCCCGGTCATCCTCACCGTCAGCGAGAACGGGCCGGGAGCGCTCCGGACCCGCTGGACCTACGGCGCCCCCGATCCGGGGGTGTTCCAGATCCAGCGCCGGCAGGGAACGGGCGCCTTCGCGTCCGCGGGAACGGCCGCCGGGTCGGCGCGGCTATTCGACGATTCCGGCCTCGCCGGCGGGGCCACCTTCATCTACCGGCTTCGCGCGGTGGCGGGAGCCGACACCTCCGCCTGGTCGTCCGAGGCCTCGGGGACGACCGCGAGCGAGGCCCCGGTCTGCCAGGTGAGCGGCTCCGACATCGGGTTCGGTCCGATCAAGGTCGACAGCTCCGCGGTGCGGTCCTTCTCCGTGACCAACGCCGGCGGCGGCACCCTCACCGGAACCGTGGCCCTGAACTGCCCGGGCACCGGCGATTTCACCGTCAGCCAGGGGGCGGGACCGTTCTCGCTGGGCGCGAACGAGGCGCGCACGGTCTCGGTGACCTTCTCCCCCACCGCCTCCGCCACCCGCACCTGCGAGGTGGATCTGGGCACCGCCTGCGATCCGGTGAACCTCTCGGGCACCGGATTCACCGGCGCGATCTGCGCGCTGGCCCCGGCGAGCTACGACTTCGGCACGGTGGCGGTGGGCGACTCCGCGACCATCGTCTTCGTCCTCTCCAACACCGGCGACCGCACCCTCACCGGGACGGTGGCCGTCCTGGACTGCACCGGGTTCGCCCTCACCTCCGGCGCGGGGGCGTACAGCCTGGAGCCCGGCAACGCCCGGGACGTCACCGTCCGCTTCCGGCCCACCCAGCCGGGCTCCTTCGGCTGCACGCTCAACGCGGGCGGATGCAGCGCCAGCATCTACGGGAACGGGGGGCTGAACCCGGTCTGTTCGGTGAGCCCCACCGTGCTCGACTTCGGCTCGGTGGAGGAGGGATCGTTCGCCGACCGGACCTTCTCCATCCAGAACACCGGCGGGGGGACCCTGAGCGGCACGGTATCGGCCTCGTGCACCGGCTACAGCCTCCCCTCCGGAGGCGGGAGCTACACCCTGGGCGCCGGCCAGAGCCGGACGGTGACCGTTCGCTTCACCCCACCCGCCAGCGGAACCTTCACCTGCTCGGTGGCGACCGGCAGCGACTGCGCCGGGGTTGCGGCTACCGGCACCGGCACCGCCGCCGCGGTCTGCGGGGTCAGCCCGGCGTCGCTCAGCTTCGGGACGGTCGCGGTGGGAAGTTCCGTCGACAAGACCTTCACCATCACCAACCAGGGGGGCGGCACCCTCTCCGGTTCGGTGACCTCGGCCTGCCCCGACTTCCAGATCGTCTCCGGAGGCGGGGCCTTCAGCCTCGGCGCGGGCCAGGGGAGAACGGTCACGGTGCGCTTCCAGCCCGCCGCCGGGGGCAGCTCCTCCTGTACCGTCGCCACCGGGACCCAGTGCCGGGACGTTCCGGTGGATGGGACCGGGCAGCTTCCGCCGACCTGCTCGATCGAGCCCGATACCCTGGACTTCGGCACCGTGCTCCTGCGCCAGTACCAGGAGCGCACCTTCACCATCACCAACGTGGGGGGTGGATTCCTGACCGGGTCGGTGAGCGAGTCGTGCCCCGCCTACTCCCTGACCGCCGGAAGCGGGTTCTACAGCCTGACCTCGGGCCAGAGCAAGTCGGTCACGGTGCGGTTCACCCCCACCGCGATCGGAACCTCGATCTGCTCGGTCGCGACCGGCACCGGCTGCCCGCCGGTGGTGGTCCGCGGGGTGGGCGAGGCGGCGCCGGTGTGCTCGGTCAGCGCCACCAGCCTCGACTTCGGACAGACCCCGATCTATACCGACAGCATCCGCACGGTCGTGATCACCAACACCGGAGGCCAGACCCTGACCGGCGACGCGCAGCTTCTCGACTGCGCCGGGTTCGGCATCGTCTCCGGTAGCGGCGGCCCCTTCGCGCTGGGCGCGGGGGAGTCGGACACGGTGTCCATCGACTTCTTCCCGCAGAACAACCAGGGCTACCAGTGCAGCCTGGACCTGGGCACCGGGTGCCCGCCGGTGACCCTCTTCGGCACCGGCGTGGTCGGCCCCATCGCCACCGTGAACCCCACCTCGCTCGACATGGGAACGGTCTCGGTGACGGTGAACGGCTATAACGAGCGCGTGTTCACGGTGGAGAACACCGGCGACCAGACCCTGAACGGAACGGTGGCGGTGGGGAGCGGGACCTATTCCGCCTACTTCTCCATCACCTCGGGCGGCGGCGCCTACAGCCTGGCCCCGGGACAGATCCGCTCGGTGCGCGTGCGCTACAAGCCCACCACGGCGGGCACCCACGGCGTCTACATCGGCCTGGGGCCCGACGCGCCGCTGGTGCCGGCGCTGGGTTACGGGGCGATCGCCTCCGTCTCGCCCACCTACATCGACTTCGGCTACGTCTACAGCACCAAGGATACCTCGGTGGTGATCCGCAACGACGGCGCCGGCACCCTGGTGGGCCAGGTCTCCGAGTCCTGCGAGCCCTACCAGGTGGTCTCCGGCGGCGGCAACTTCTCGCTGACCGCCGGGCAGAGCATCACCGTGATCGTCCGGTGCGCGCCCACCTACAACGACTACGGGAACATCCCCTGCACCATCGCCACCGGCGCCAACTGCCCGGACGTCTCGGTCACCGCCTACGCGCTGACCGGGGGATACAAACCCCAGGGAAGGGGGAAACCATGAGCCGGCCCGGCGACAAGCGGCCCGAGGCCCCGCTGGACCTGGTGGTGGTGGCGGACTTCGCCCCCGCCGAGGGAAGCGCATCGCCCCTGGCCCGGCGGCCGACCCGGGTGGACAAGGCGACCTTGCCCGAAGTGATGGCGGCCGCGGCCCCCACCGTACTCCTGGACGCCCCCGGGGTTCGTGCCGAGGGGACCGCGCCGGTCCGGCTGAGCCTGGGGGACCTGCGCGCGTTCCGCCCCGAGGCGCTGGCCGCCGCGCTCCCCGCCGCCCGCTCGGTGCTGGAACTCAAGGCCCAGCTGGAGCAGCTCCATCGCGGCGAAACCACCCGCGACCGGGTGCTGGAGGCGCTCGACGGGACCCAGGCCCCCCCGGATCTGATCGCGGCGGTGCGGCGGGCGCTGACCGGCCCCGGGACGGCGGGAGCCGGGACGGCCGGAGCCGGGACGGCCGAACCCGCCCCCCGACCCGAACCGTCCCCCGCCCCCACCGGCGACGCGCTCTTCGACCTGGTCGACGTCTCGGGCTCGAACCCGGAGGCGCCGGCGGTGGAGCGCTCCCTGGGCGCCCTGGACCGGCTGGTGCGCGAGATCGTGGGGAGCGGCACCGCGCTCAACACCGAGGGCTACCGGACGCTGGCCGCCCCCATCGACGACGCCGTCTCCGAATCCATCCGTGTGGTGCTGCACCACCCCGGCTTCGTCCGGGCGGAAGCGGCCTGGCGCGGGCTCCGGTTCCTGGCCGGGGCGCTCGACTTCCGCGCCGGGGTGCGTCTCCATGCGCTCTCCGCGCCGGCGGAGGGAACGCTGGCCGCCCTCACCGGCCTCGTCGCTCCCCTCGCCCGGGAGAGCCGGGAGGAGGGGCGCACTCCGGTGGTGATCCTCGGGACCACCCTGGGCGCCGACCCCGGGTCGCTGGCCGGGGCGGCGGAGATCGCCCGCTGGGCCGAGACCGAACGAGTGCCGGTAGTGACCGGGTTCGACGCCGCCGCGCTCCTGGGGATCGACTCCATCACCCGCGTCCAGTCCCTGGACAACGTGGCCGACACCCTGGCCGCGGGGGACAACGCCGCCTGGGAGGCGCTCCGTTCCGAGCCCGCGGCGCGATGGCTCTCCCTGGCCGCCAACCGGTTCCTTCTTCGCGCCCCCTACGGCCGCGACCACGACCGGGTGAAAGGCTTCGCGTTCGAGGAGAATCCCGAAGAGGCCGATCCGCGCTACCTGTGGGGCTCCCCCGCCTGGTTCGTGGGAGCGCTGGTCGGAGCGAGCTTCGCGCGGAACGGCTGGGGCGCCGGGATCGTCGGCCCCGAGGCCTCGGACGAGTTCGACGACCTCCCGGTGCGGCCGCTGGCGCTCCGAAACACCGACGTCGTCCAGATTCCGCTCGAGATGCTCCTCCCCGAGAACCGGGTGCTGGAGCTGTCTCAGGCCGGGATCACCGCGCTGGCCTGCGCCCGGAACCGGGACCGGGCGTTTCTCGCCTCGGCGCCGGGCGCGTTCCGGCCGCCTCACCGCGAAAGCCCCGAGGGGCGCCGGGAGGAGGCGCGGCGCGCGTCCTTTCCCTTTACCCTCTTCGCCGCCCAGGTCACCGGACTCCTGGAGCACCTGCTCCACTGGATGGACACCTCCGGCGGCCCGGAAAGCGTGGCCGCCCACCTCGCGACCGGGCTCGAGGTGCTCACCATGACCCGGGAGGGGGCGGTGCTCTCCGCTTCCGGCCGGGCCGCCGGCGACTTCCTCCATCTGGAGATCACCCCCGCCGCGGGGCCGGTGCGCGGGCTCCCGCCGCTGGTTCTCGATATCCCGGTGAAGGGCTAGGGGGAGCGGGGCCATGGGACTGGAGATCCTGCCCGAGGTGGTCACCACCTACGACGTGGACGGGGCCACTCTCGGGGACGCGGTGGCGGCGATGGAGGCCCGCGGCCAGGAGGCCGGACACTGCGCCTTCGCCGTCAGCTTCGAATACGCGGGAGTGGATCGCCGGAGCAACATGACCGGGCTCTCCGTCCGGCTGGAACTCCGGATCGAGCTTCCCCGCTGGACGGGTCGCGACGCCGCCAGCGCGGCCGAGCAGGCGGAGTGGGACCGGTTCCTCCAGGCCCTGCGCGACCACGAGGCCGGCCACGCTTCGCGCTTCCGCACCGGCGCCCGGACCTTGTACGACGCCCTCGCCGGCACCCCCGCCAACACCGCGCAGACCCGTTTCAATTCGGGCCGGCACCGGATGCAGGCGGAGAGCGACCGCTACGACCAAACCACCGATCACGGCCGCCGGCCCGCGCCGGGGACGATCATCACCATCCCCGCCGGGCCTTGAGCCGCGGACGCGAGAAGGAGCAGTCCATGAAGCCCCTCCCCTGGCGCATCGTCGCCGTCACCGACCTCGGCATCGATCCCGGCCGCACGGCGCCGGTCGCCCGCGAGACGCTCGGCCGGGACCTGGCCGCGGTGAGCGGCGCGGTGGAGATCCCGGGGGCGGTGAACGCTCCGGGCCCCGGCGGTCCGGTCAAGCTCGCGTTCGGGTCGACGGCCGACTTCGCCCCCTCCGCGGTGGCCGCGCGCCTGGCCGAGGCCTCGGGTGGATCCGATCCCGACGCGGCCGGCAACGACGACCTCGACGCCGTCCTCCATCATCCCCTGTTCCAGCGCCGCGAGTCGGCCTGGCGGGGGCTGGAGCTGCTCCTGGCCGAGACCGGGGATACGGTGGCGGTGGAGGTGCTTTCCACGCCGCGGGAGAAGCTCCTGGAGCGGATCCGGGAGCTGGTGGTGGATCCGGGCATCCGCACCGACGAACCGCCGACCCTGGTGCTCCTGGACTTCGACTTCACCCACCGGCCGGGGGACCTGGCCTTGCTGAAGTCACTGAGCGACCTCGCCATGGAGGTGCAGGCCCCGGTGGTGGCGGCGGGCACCCCCGCCTTCTTCGATTTCCGCCACATGGCCCACGTGTTGGCCCTTTCCGATTTCAAGGAGAAGCTCACCGACCCCGCCCACGCCGGATTCCGCGATTTTCAGGCCGGGGAAGGGGCGCGCTGGGTGTGCCTGACGCTGAACCGCTACCTCCAGCGCTCCCCCTACGCCGAGGAGGGGGGGTACCGCGAGAGCGTGTCCGAGAGCCGGCCGGAGAGCTTTCTCTGGGGACGGGGGGTGTGGTTGGTGGGGGCCGCGGTGGCCCGGAGCGCCCGCTTGCACGGCCACGGATTCGACCTGGCCGGCCCTCAGGGGGGCCGGTTCGCGGGGCTGGGAACCCGCGCGTATCCGGTGGCGGCCAACCAGACCGCTCCCCTCTCCACCGAGGTTCCGCTCCCGGACATGAAGGCCCAGGAGCTCTCCCGCGCCGCCTTCACCCCGCTGGTGGGCCAGCTCCGGAGCGACGTCGCCGTGCTCCCGATGGTGGTGACGGTGTCGCGGCTGGCCCCGGGGCGGCTCACGGTGGAGGGAACGCTGGCCTACCAGATCACCGCGTCCCGGCTGGCCCAGTTCTGCTCCAACCTCCTGGGGGCGGTCCCCGCCGGCGGGGATTCCGAGACCCGGACCTTCATCACCGAGGCCCTCACCGGATTCCTGGGCTCCCTGGCCGGGGACGACGCCGCCTCGGCGGTGCAGGTGACGGTGGCCGGCGGGGGCCCGAGGACGGCCGAGGTGCACATCCGTCCCGCGGTCCCGCTCGAGGGCAAGGACATCGAGTTCGCGTTCGTGCTGCCGCTCCGCAACGCGTGAAGGAGAACCCATGAGTATCCCCAAGCATCCGCATCACGCCCCCCTGGCCGAGCCGCCGGCGGGCCCGCTTCCGGCGGAGGCGGCCCCCGCCTGGCGCCTCGCCTCCGGACGACGGCTCTCCCTGGTGGAGGAGGGCGAGCAGGAGATCCTCACCGTCTCCGCCCCCGACGGACGGGTGGAGCTGTCCATCCGCTTCACCGAGGCGGGTCCGGTGCTGTCGTTCGAGGCGGCGGCGGTGCGGCTCAAGAGCCGCGGGGAGGTCTCGGTGGAATGCGACCGCTTCCGGGTGGACGCGGCCCGCTCCCTCACCTTCCATACCGGAGGCGAGGAAGTGCACCGCGCCGACGGCGAGATCTCCCTGGAGGCGGGGGCCTCGGCCCGGGTGGCGGGCCACGCGGTGGATCTCCGCGCCCGCCGCGGCGACATGACCCTCAAGGCCAACGACGACCTCAAGCTCAACGCCGAGCGCGTGAAGCTGAACTGCTGAGCGGCGGCGGCAACCGGGCATGGACTTCATCAACGACTCTCCGTTTCCCGCCGAGCTCATCCGGAGCGTGATCGTCCCCGGCGACGCCGAGCCGATGCTGGGCGTGGTAGTGGTCAAGGTCACCTACGAGGTGGCGCCGGACGGCTCGCTCCGGCCGGCCGCAGAGCAGCTACCGATCCGCCGCGAGGCGGAGGAGACCGGCTTCGGCGTCGAGCCTCCCGACACCGCCGCCCAGAAGCCCGGCTGCGACCTTTTCGTGTTCGGCCGGGCGGTGGCGCCGGGAGGCGCGCCCGCCACCGGGATGCGGGTGCGGCTCCGGGTGGGTGACGCGATGCGCGAGCTCGCGATCCACGGGGACCGCTTCTGGGACATGGAAGAGGTCGAGGACAAGAAGAAGAAAAAGAAGAAGCTCAAGAAGGGCGAGACGCCGCCGCCCCCCGAGTACCGGTGGTGGATCACCGAGCCCCGGCCCTTCACCGAGATCCCCCTCGATTATGCCCACGCCTACGGGGGAAAGGCCAAGGCGCTGAACTACGAGTCGCCCTATCCCTACAACCCGGCCGGGAAGGGATTCATCCTGCAGGGGGTCGAAGCCAAGGGCGTCCCCCTCCCCAACGTCGAGGACCCCTCGGCTCCGGTCCGGACCTGGGAAGACCGCCCGCGGCCGGTGGGCTTCGCCCCGGTGGAGCTGGGGACCATGTTCACGGTGGAGCGGGGGATCGAGTACGACGCGGAAAGGAACGAGCAGCGGGTGAAGCCCGAGGTGTTCCACAACGCGCATCCCGACCTGGTCTTCCCGGCCCTTCCCCCCGGCACCTCGATCCTGGTGGAGGGGATGACCCCGGAGGCGCCTTTCGCCTTCCGGCTTCCGGAACTGGCGGTGAGGGTGGAGGTGAAGCTGGGAGAGAAGGTGTACGAACCGGCGGGGAAGGTGGACACGGTGGCGGTCTACGTCGATCCGAGGCGCGTGTATCTCATTCATCGCACCCCCTTCAAGTACGTGGTGGTTCCGGAGGAACTCCGGACCGCGCGGCTCGAAGTGCTGGGCACGGGGGTCCCGTCATGAGCCTGCCCACCCTGGCCATCCATACCGTCAACGTGCGCTTGGCCTTCATCTACGCCACCCACCCCGAGATTCCCGCCCCCTACACCGCGCCTCCCGTCCCCACCTATCCCTTCGTGGAGGTGCCGCACATCCTCTTCTGGGGGCCGGGGGCGAGCGTGACCTCCCCCAAGACCCTCACCGACAACTTCACCCCCGCCCAGCTCGGACACGACTGCGGGATCGGGGTCATCCACGTCGGGCTTCCCCCGGGGCCGCTCAGCCCGGTCAACACCGCCACCTCCTCGTGCAAGGTCGTGTTCGCCTCGGGGTCGGTCCTGTCGGAGGGAAAACCCACCGCCGGGCATCTCCCTCCCATCATCAACCTCCTTCAGTGCTTCGCGCCGGTGCCGCTCCCCATCGGCGGCTTCCTCCTCATCCCCAACACCGTGATCGTGGGGATGAGCCCGATGGACATCCTGATGGGGATCGTCCGCGTGGCCATCGCCATCGTGATCGCCCTCATCTTCAAGAAGCTGGGGAGCTCGGCCGGGAAGCTGGGCAAGGCCTGGCAGTGGATCGGAGAGAAGGCGGCGTTCCTGGGGGGGAGCGGCTTCTGGACCGCGCTCGGGAACAACCTCCTCTCCAGCGCCGCCGAGGACCTGGCCAAGATCCCGCTGGGAATCGTGATGGAGGGAAAGATCGCCCTTCCCTACAACATCGCCGAGCTGGACCTCACCAACGGTCAGTTCAAGGTGTTCTACTGGAACGTGGGGGGGCCGAGTTACCAGGTGAACAACTACTCGGCCGGCGGGCTCACCCAGTCCGCCCAGACCCCGGACGCCGCCAACGCGCCGGCCCCGGCCGGCGGCGGTTCCGGCGGTTCCGGCGGCGGAAGCGCTTCCGGAGCGCCCCCCTCCTCCGGATCCCCGTCCCAGCAGGCCACCACCGGCATTCCTGTCCTGGGAGGCGCCTGATGGAGACCGATCGACCGGACAAGACCGCGGTCTTCCTTGCCCGCGATCCCGAGGGAAAGCAGGCGATCACCGCGCTGGTCAAGCACACCTACGTCCTGGGACCCCGGGGAACCCTCGATCCCGCTCCCGATCCCATGGACTTCGTGGACGAGGACGAGGTCGTGGCCAAGGGGGACGAGCCGGGGAGCTTCCCGGTGGCCGAGACCGAGATGGTGCCGTTCAAGCTCCGCACCGACTTCGTGGTCACCGGCGACATCGTGACCCTGGACGAGCGGCCCCTGCGGAGCCTGCTGGCCGGGGTGCGGGTGGGGCCCTACGGGAAGGGAATCCAGGTGTTCGGGGAACGGATGATCGAGGTCCGGCCCGACAACACCATCGCCTTCACCGATCCCGAACCCTTCACCACCTTCCCCCTGAGCTATGCGCGCGCCTACGGCGGGGTGGACCCCTCGGTCCCCCGGAACGAGGACCCCAAGACCGCGGCCGAGTGGATCGAGTACCTGAGCCTGCTCAGCCATCCCGGAGTCTACCCGCGCAATCCGGTGGGACGCGCCTACGTGGTGAACCCCCACGTGTGGCTGCTGAACCAGCGCCCGCTTCCCAACTTCGAGGACCCGAACGATCTCCTGACCCCGGAGCGGATCCTGGTCCGCGACCCCCGGGCGTGGTGGCGGCAGCCGATGCCGGCGGGGACCGGGTGGTTCGGGCGCGGCTGGTATCCGCGAGGGACGATGGCGGGCCTCCTCCCCCCCTTCCCCCCCACGAGCGCGAGACCGCCGAGGTGAAGGAGGGCCTGGTCGCTCCGGACCACGTGAGCCGGGCCCAGGATCCCGATCCCGACCGGCGGATCCGCCCCGAGTTCATGAACGGCGCCTCGCCGGGGCTGGCGCTGCCCCTCCTGCGCGGAGACGAACCGGTGTCGCTGGTGGGAATGGACGCCCGCGGCGAGGTCCGGTTCCGCCTTCCCGGCCGCGTCCCCGCGGTAACCATGCGCCTGGAGGGGGAACTCCTGGAGGCGCGCCTCCACCTGCACACGGTCTGGGTGCGGAAGGACGAGGACCTGGTCACCCTGGTGTGGAGCGCCCAGGCGCGCGCCCAGAAGCTCCTTCCGCTCACCCTTCCCACCCGCGAGGAACCGGTGGTGGACGAGCTGGAAGGGATCGAGATCCGGGTGGACGGGCACGAGATCCCGCACGAGCCCATCGACCTGGGGAAGGTGCCGTTCTAGCGGGCCGCGGTCCGGCGCCGGACCGCTAGTCCCGGGCCGCCCGCACCCCCAGGAGCGCGGCCAGCTCCCGCGCCCGCTCCCGGGCCCGGTCGTCGTCCCCGCTCACCTCGTCGTCCTCGAAGGCGAGAGGGGCGCCCTCCGGCACCCGGAGTTCCAGCACCCGGTAACGGCGGTGGGCGGGAGTGGTGGTGGACTGGTAGAAGCGCTCCGCGGTCCCCACCTCGGAGAATTCTCCCGAGGCCCAGGTGCGGCGCCGGCGCAAGAACAGCGGCCCCCCCGCCCGCGCCACCGTGCGCCGGCGGCCGTCCACGGTGATCGAGTTCCGGTAGGTGGCCAGCCACAGGCCGAGCGCCGCCATCGCCGCCCCCACCGCCAGGAATACCGCGGGGGGCCCGGCCAGGGCCCGGCCGTGGGACAGGAGGACGGCCCCCGGCACCGCGAGCCCCACCCCTCCAGTCAGGATCGCGATCCCCAGGAAGACGGGGCCGGCGCCCTCGCGGTAGACCCACACCTCCGGATCGCGGGAAGTCTGTCGCACTTCCGTCTCAGTTGATCTTGACCACCGCCCCGGACACGGTGAGCGGACCGTCCGAGGACACGGTGGTAAGCGCCCCTCCGTAGGTGGCGGTGGTGTCCCCCTTGCAGGTGAGGACCGCGCCCCCGATGTCGGCGGTGGCGTCTCCCTTCACCGTGACCTTCGGCGCGCCGAGCTTGGCCTCGGCGTCGCCCTGGATGGTGATCTTGGGGGACTTGATCTGGATCTCGCCCGAGGTCATGGTGATCGTGCTCCCCCCCACCTTGAGCTCGATCTTCCCGGAGTCCATGGTGATGGTGTTGCTCGAGGCCTTGAGCTGAATCTTGCCGGTGTCGAACAGCGAGGTCTGCTCCCCCACCTTCGTTTCCGCCTTCTCGGTGTCCTCCTCGTAGGAGGTCTTGGAAAGCCGGTAGTACTGCTTGTCCACGATCACCACCCGGTTGTTCGCGTCCACGAATAGCTCCGCCGGGCCCTCGGACACCCGCACCGTCTGCTTGTTGGTCACGGTGACGCTCTGATCGTGTCCCACGTTGTGGGTCTCGTCATTGCCGATGCTGGTGGTGCGGTTGTTCTTGATGACCGTGTTCCAGTCCTTCTCGCCGTGGAGGAAGATCTCCTCGCTCCCGGAAGCGTCGTCGAAGCGGAACTCGTTGAATCCGTTCCCGCCGGGAGTGCTGGCCGACTTGATCGTGCTCTTGGTCTTCTCGTCGGGGAGCGGATAGGGCGGCGGGTTGTCCCCGTTGTAGACGCAGCCGGTGATCAGCGGCCGGTCGGGATCCCCTTCCATGAAATCCACCACCACCTCGTGTCCGATCCGCGGCAAGTAGAGCGCCCCCCAGCCCGGCCCCGCCCAGGCCTGGCTCACCTGGACCCAGCACGACGACCGTTCGTCGCGGAGGTCGGAGCGGTCCCAGTGGAACTTCACCTTCACGCACACGAACTCGTCCGGGTAGATCTCCTCGCCGCTGGGACCGGTCACGATCGCGGTCTGGGGCCCGTCCACCCGCGGCCGGGGCGTGATGCGCGGCGGCCGGTAGGGGGTCTGCGCCGGGATGCAGTAGAAGTTATTTGCGTACAACGGCTTGGAAGTCTCATCCTGTCCGCCGCTTTCGCCGTGCTGGGGCTGGCTTCCCCAGTGCTGGACCTGGGTGATGAGGTACTGTCCGTTCAGGGACGCGGAGGGATGATCCTCGAGCTGGAACTTGAACCCGGGGGCGAACCGGCGGCAGTTGCTCTCGCCGTTTCCCCGTTCCCGTTCCGACCGGAACTCCTGCAGGCGCCACTGGGCCCGGGTCTTGCCCGCCGCCACCTCCCGGTAGTCGCCGGGATAGTCGTAGACCTCGTATTCGCTTTCGAGGTCGGCGGCATCGGTCCCGGTCAGGTCCAGGGTGGGTTTCTTGAAGTCGTAGTCGCGGAGGGTCGAGGTCCCCGACCGCATTTCCTGCAGGTACCGGAAGCGGCCGACCTCGGTGTCGTCCACCGATCCGAAGTCGGTCTGCCGGAAGTGGAGGGTGGCGTCGCCGGGGATGTCGGTGTGGGCGGTGGGCGCGTCGGCCATTACGAACACGTGCCCGTCCTCGGTGTGCTCGAAGTAGTAGTGGATCCCCTCGTCCTCCATGAGCCGCGAGATGAAGTTGATGTCGCTCTCGCGGTACTGGACGCAGTAGACCCGTTCCTTGGGATCGGCGGAAAGGCTGAACCGGTAATAGTCGGCGGGGAATCCCGCGTCCTGGAACACCGCCTCGATGATCTGCTTGGCGTTCTTGTTCTGGAAGATCCGGCTCTGCCGGCGCAGCCCCAGCACCCACGCCCTCGGCACCAGCCGCGCCCGGTAGTGGGTGGTGTTCTCCCCCCGTCCGAGCTGCTCGAAGCGGGAGATCATCCCCTGCACGTAGCGCTCCCCGGTGTCGGTGCGCATGGTGAGCACCGCGTTCTTCCCCAGCATGTCCTCGAACTGGACGTGCGGGTCCCCGGAGGCGAGGCTGATGTCGAACCGGAAGAGCTGCGAGAGCCCCTCGGACCCGTTGAACTCGGTGACGTCGAAGGTCCCGGGGGCGAGGTCCTGGACCACGAGATTGAACTCCGCCAGGCGGAGGTCCCGGATGATGGCCATGATCAGCTCTCCTTTCCGGCCGGCTCCCCGAATTCGAGCCCGAAACTCTCATCCTGATTGGCCATCACCCGCACCCGGTCCGGGAGCGGGCCCTCGGCCATCTTCTCCAGAAGCGAGGTGGAGAGCATGGGGAGCAGCGTCTGCTGAATGATGTGGTCGATGTTGCGGGCGCCGGTCTCGACCTCGGTGCAACGGCCGGCGATGATCTCCTCCACCCGGGGATCCACCTCCAGCTTCATGCGATGGCTGTCCAGGAGGCGTCCCGCCACCTTCCCCATCTTGAGCCGGATGATCTCCTTGAGGAAGTCTCCGGCCAGGGGGACGAAGGGGACGATCTCCATCCGGGCCAAGAGCGCCGGTTTGAAGTGCTTGGACAGGACCGGGCGGATGGCTCCGGCCACCTCTTCCGGGGTCGGGGGCACCGGCCCCTGGCAGAGCTGCATGATCACGTCCGAGGCCAGGTTGCTGGTGAGGAACACCACCGTGTTCTTGAAGTCGATCACCCGCCCTTCGCCGTCGGCGAGCATGCCCTTGTCGAAAACCTGGTAGAAGAGGTTGAGCACCTCGGGGTCGGCCTTTTCCACCTCGTCCAGGAGCACCACCGAATAGGGGCGCTGGCGCACCGCCTCGGTGAGCACCCCTCCTTCGCCGTAACCCACGTAGCCGGGCGGGGAACCGATGAGCCGGCTCACCGTGTGCTTCTCCTGGAACTCGGACATGTTGATGGTGGTCAGGAAGCGCTCCCCGCCGAACATGAGGTCGGCCACCGAGAGCGCGGTCTCGGTCTTGCCCACCCCGCTCGGCCCCACGAACAGGAATACCCCGATGGGGGTGCTGGGGTTCTTGAGCCCGGCGTGGGAGGCGCGGAGCCCCCGGTCCACCGCGTCGAGGGCGTGGTCCTGGCCCTTGATCCGCTCCTGCATGCGCTTCTTGAAGGTGAGGACCGAGGCCGCCTGGTCCCGCAGCATCTTGCCGGCGGGGATGCCGGTCCAGTCGCTGATCACCCCCGCGATCAGGGCGGCGTCCACCTCCAGCGGGATGAGCGGGTTGCTCCCCTGGATCTCCTTGAGCCGGGCCAGGGCGTCGTCCAGCTCCTTCCGGGAGACCGCGGGGGTCTCGGCCGCCACCTTCTCCTTGGCCTTCTCCTCGGCGGCCACGGGGTTCCTGCCGTTACCGGCGGGGCCGGCGCCGCGCAGCTCCAGCACCCGCTTCACCGCCTCGCGCTCGATCTCCCAGCGATGAAGCACCTCGTCGCGGCTCGCGCTGAGCGAAGCCAGCTCGGCCGCCAGCTCCTCCTCCCGGTCCTTGCGCACCTCGCGGCCGTCCCGCTCGTCCCGGGCCAGGGCGTTCCGCTCCCGCTCCAGGGACTGGATCCGCCGCTCGATGCTGTCCAGGGCCTCGGGCTTGGTCGCCTGCGCGATCTTGACCCGGGCGGCGGCGGTGTCCAGAAGATCCACCGCCTTGTCGGGAAGCTGGCGGCCGGAGATGTAGCGGCTGGAGAGCCGCGCCGCGGCCACGATCCCGTCCTCCACGATCCGGACCCCGTGGGCCTCCTCGTACTTGTCCCGGAGGCCGCGCATGATGAGGATCGCGTCCTCTTCGGTGGGCTCGTCCAGCTTCACCAGTTGGAAGCGGCGGGCCAGCGCCGGGTCCTTTTCGAAGTACTTCTTGTACTCGGACCAGGTGGTGGCGGCGATGGTGCGGAGCTCGCCGCGGGCCAGCGCCGGCTTGAGCAGGTTGGCGGCGTCGCCGCCCCCGGCGGAGCCGCCGGCCCCGATCAGGGTGTGCGCCTCGTCGATGAAGGTCACCACCGGGGTGGGCGAGGACTTGACCTCGTTGATCACCGACTTCAACCGGTTCTCGAACTCGCCCTTCACCCCGGCGCCGGCCTGCAGGAGCCCCAGGTCCAGGGTGAGGAGCCGCACGTTCTTGAGGATGTCGGGAACGTCCCCTTCCACGATCCGGAGCGCCAGTCCCTCCACCACCGCCGTCTTCCCCACCCCGGGCTCGCCCACCACGATCGGGTTGTTCTTCCGCCGCCGGGCCAGGATGTCGATCATCTGCCGGATCTCCCGGTCGCGGCCGAACACCGGGTCGATCTCGCCCTTCCGGGCGCGCTCGGTGAAGTCGATCATGAACCGGCCGATGGCGGTCTCGTCGGCCGGGCGTCCGGGGGCGCTCCCGGGGGGAGCGCCTTCCCCCTCGGCGGGGGCCTCGTTCTCCCGCGAGGCGCCGGTGATCTTGTAGAGGTCGCGCTTCAGCTCGTCCCGCCGCACCGGGTTGAGAAGCGAGGTCAGGTCATCGTCGGTGTAGCGGTCGGGCCTGAGCACCAGGGCCAGGAGGAGCATCCCGGAGCGGACCCGGCTGTCCCCGAAGTCCACCGAGGCCACCAGCCATGCATCCTGGATCCAGGTCAGGAGGAGCGGCGAGAACACCGGCCGCCCGCTGTTCCCCGAGCGGAGCCGGTCCAGCACGTGCTGCACCGAGCGCAGGAGCCCGGAGGGGCTGATCTCGAAGTGTCGGAGGATCTGCTGGACGTCCCCCTGCGGGTCGTCCAGGAGCTGGAGCAGCATGTGCTCCACCGTCACCTCGTAGTTCCCCCGCGAGACGCAGTTACCCGCCGCGCCCTCCATGGCCCGCCGGGTGTAGCCGTTCAGCTTGTTGATCAGACCTTTGATTTCGACGTCCATGATCCTCTTCTCCTGAATGGGTCCCCGGCGTCCCCGCCGGGGGCGGGGCGGGCGACCGGACTGTCGCTAGGCCCGGGGCGCGTAGAGCGGGTCCGCGGACCGGGTCGAGAGCACCACCCGACCCTCCTCCTCACCGGTGGGGGTGAGCCACGTGAGCTGGCCCAGCGGCATGCCGCCGTCGGCCGAGAGCCGGAACGCCGGAACCTCGGCGCCCTGGACGCGGAGCATCACGTCGAAGTCGAGGGGATCGGTCACGAAGAAACGGGTGAACCGGACCAGGCGCTCGAACGCCTCCCGTCCGGGAAGGAAGCGGCGCGCGTCGGCCGCGGATACCGGGCCCAGGACCACCCGGAAGGCGCCTCCCCGGTCGCTCAGCCGCTCCCCCAGGCACGCCTCCTCGCCGAGGCGAGCGGCGGCCGAGCCCAGGCGGAAAAGCTGCTCCACCGGAATGGCCACGTGGCGTTCCAGGAAGTCCCGCACCTCCACCGCCACCGCCTCGAACTGGTCCTGGAGGAAGGAGCGGAGGCCGGCCGCCGACCGCGGCTGCCCCCCGACCAGACCCGCCCCCCGGAGCAGGAGCGGCGCGGGCACCCCCGCCGCCTCCGCCGCGCCGGGCGTTCCCATCCCCACCAGGCACAGCATCCTCCGGGTGAACGCGTCCCGCCCCTCCTCCCGGTACTGCACGTAGTGGCGGTATTTGGCCCAGGCCCGCCACACGAACGAGATCATCCGGTGGTGAAAGAGGTCCAGGAACTCGCGCACCGGGTCCTGATCCCGGCCGTTCCACAACAGGTCCTCGGTGAAATGATTGGGGAGCGGCGAGGCGGGGCCGTAGAGCCCGAAGAAGTTGATGGTCACGCGGTACCGCTCGGGGATCTCCTCCCCCGGAATCTCGTAGCGTTCCACCGAGGCCACGTCGGAGACCGCGAACCCCAGCCCCAGCGACGGCCGGAAGCGGACGGTCTCCCGCGAGGGCGGCCCTTCCCCCCCGGGCGCGACGGCTTCCCCCCGCTCGTCGACCAGGAGCCGGACCAGCTGGAAGAAGGAAAACCGCCAGCTCTCCTTCAGGATGAGACCGATCAGGTCAGGGGCTTCTGCCCGATCTTCGTCGGCCACAGGTACTCCTCGCCGCGCTGCAACCCGTGCACGCGAAGGCGGGTGAAGGAATTGATGGACGCGTGCAGATTCAGGAACTCGTTGAGCACGCTGGTGAACAGGAAGAGATCGCCGTCGCCCGCGTAGTGGTCCTCCAGCACTTCCAGGAGCACGTCCCAGCCCCGGATGGGGGAACCGCGCACGATTCGCTCCGCGGGGCGCCCCTGGCCGCGCTCGATCCCCCGGATGCGGAGCGCGTTGGCGCGGGCGGCGCGGGGATCCCGCAGCCCCTGGAGATTGTAGAGCTCGAGAATCCCCCGGAGGGCGTCCACGTTGGTGAGGGAAACGTAGTTGAGCGACAGGTGCGAGATCAGCCGCCAGTTCTGGTCTCCGCCCAGCGGGGGAGCCACCGAGGGGGTGGGGACGGTGATGTTGCGGAAGCGGACGAATTCCGGCGAGCTGTCGGTGGGAACGCTCACGTCCCCCAGCCGGAGGCCCTCGGCCAGCCGGCGGTTGGTGGCGGTGAGATCCACCGAGATCGTCTCCACCGGGGGCAGCGCCGACGCCCCCCGCACGTCCACGAAGGAGAGGTAGTGCTCGGAGCGATCGTCCACCACCGAGGTGGTGATCCGGTCGTAGTAGAAGGTGGTGCCCCCCTCGATCGTCCCCTGCCGGAAGGAGTAGAAGGGGATGATCTCCCGTTCCTGCGCGGTTCCTGGGACCACGCCCGCCACCCGGTCGATGGAGTAGATCTCGTAGTGCAGCGGATCGGAACCCTCCGGGCGGAGCCGGTACTCGGCCTGGGTCTGGTCGACCCGGAAGGGGTCGGCGGCGTGGGGAAAGACGTTCACGATGGGGGTGCAGTATTGCCGGATCTCCTCCTTCCCGGGACGCAGGGTCGCGGGAAGCGCCCGGTCGAACCGGATCTCCACCCGGAAGCGATCCCCCACCGGGACCCGGCTGAGTTCGCCCAGCCCCTTCAGGTCCACGAACAGGAACTTCTCGGCCAGGGTGAAGTACTCCTGGAGCAGCCGGTACCCGTCGAAGGAACGGGCGGGGAACGGGAAGAGCGACTGGTCCGCGTCGAACCCCACCGGCTCCACCGTGACCGGGACCGCGGCCGCGCCCGCGCCGGCTTCCGGGTTCAGCGCCACCGCCTCGCGGACGTGCCGGCAGAGGTGCAGGTAGAGGGCGAAGGTGACGGCGGGATCCCCGTGGAGATGGAGGCGGATGCGGCTCAGATCCAGGGCGTCGAGCTTGACCTGGTTCCAGACCTTGAAGTCCAGGACCAGCCGGGACGGGCCCGCCGCCTGGCTCTCCAGCTTCACCTGGTCCAGGGATACCGGGTTCAGGAGCACCTCGTAGGCGGTGCGGAACCGGCAGGGCGTGCCCTCCACCGGCACCGACTGCACCTCGACCCCCTTGGCTACCCGCTGCGACTGGCGGAGCGCGGCCAGGACCGGTTGGAACTCAAGGATCGAGGCCGAGGGGACCGGCCGCAGGTAATGCGGCCAGAGCATGCTCAGGAGGGCGTGGGTGACCTCGGGAATCTCGTCGTCGAGCTTCTGCCGGATGCGTCCGGAGAGGAAGGCAAAGCCCTCCATGAGCCGCTCCACGTCGGGATCGCTTCCCATCTGCCCCAGAAAGTGGGCATGGGCCGGATAGGCCCGGGCGAACTCCTCGCCGAGCTGTCGCAGGAACTGGAGTTCGTCCTGGTAGTACTTGTTGAACATCGTCGCCGGCTACCCTTTCACGTCCACTTCACCCGAGGAGTCCACCCGGGTCTCGAACCACACCGAGGCCCGCTCCTCCTCAGTGACCAGCTCCGCGGTGATCTCGAAGCGGAGAGCCAGCGGGTCCGACTCGTCCTCCACGTGCTTGACCGAGACGTGCCGCAGGCGGGGCTCGTAGCGCTCGATGGCGGTCTTGATCCCCCGCCGCATGCCCGAGATCCCCTCGGGGAAATTGGTGGCGATGTCGCAGAGGTCGGGAATGCCGTACTCGAGCTGGGCGGGAGAGACGCCGTGACGGGCGTTCAGGAGATGCCGGAGATTCTCCAGGACCGAGTCGGCCAGCCGGGTGGTGTTCTCGTGAATGGTGCGCGGCGCCTCGGTGCCCGGATCCCGTAGACGCTCGAACAGGCTCCGATCGCGTGGCACGCGGCTCCCTTCGTGGTTAACCGGAGTGACGGGGGCGCCCTCCCGGGGCGCCCCCTCGGACATCTAGCTCCGGAGGCAGCCTAGGACTGCTCCCGCCAGTTGTCGGTGTGGGTGATGCCGCCGTTCTCATAGGTCCAGGTGATGGTGTGGAACACGAAGGCGATCTCCTCCAGGGGAGGATCGGTCGCGGACGCGGGGTCGATGCAGTTCGGGCTCACCGCCTTGAAGCTGGCCACCCGGCCTTCGGCGATCTCGATGGTGTAGAACTGCTCGGTGGTTCCGTCCCCGGTCGGATTCGGCCGGAAGAACTTGAATGTGCCCTCGATCACCTCGTTGTTGCACATCGCCTTGTAGATCAGCGGGGTCGACTTGTCTATGCGCTTGCGAACCACGATCGGCTCGTAGGTCCGGCGGCCCGTGGCCATCCCGCTCCCCGCCTCACGGGCGGTGCGGACGCCGGACTCGAAGTAGACGCACTCGATCGAGTTCTCCCGCCCCAGCGACGTCTGGGTCGGCTCACCCGCGACATCCGCTCCGTTCGCCTTGAGAAACAAGCTGACGGTTTCGGCCATTGTCCTCTGCCTCCTAGGTGACGATGGAAGATCGGGGAGCCGGGCGCGTCACCAAAAACGCCTGGGGGTCTCCCCCGAACCGGATGCCGGTGGGCGGCCGGCTTCTACTGCTTGTCCAGCTTCCCCACCAGGGAGAGGGTGAAGAAAGCGCCCATGTACTTGAAGTGCGGGCGGACCCGGATCCCGACCTTGTACCAGCCGGGATCGCCTTCCACGTCCTCCACCACCACCTGGGCCTCGCGCAGCGGCCGCCGTCCCCGGGTGGTCGCGCTCGGATTGTCCATCTCCGAGACGTACTGGCGGATCCACTGGTTGAGTTCCCGGTTGAGGTCGCTCTTCTCCTTCCAGCTCCCGATGTTCTCCCGCTGGATCACCTTGATATAGTGGGCCAGGCGGTTGACGATGAACATGTACGGAAGCTGGGTGGAGAGCTTGTAGTTCGCTTCCGCTTCCTTGCCTTCCTTGCTGTTCCCAAACGTCTTGGGCTTCTGGCACGAGTTGGCGGAGAAGAAGCAGGCGTTGTCGCTTCCCTTTCGCATGGTGAGGGCGATGAAGCCCTCCTCGGCCAGCTCGAACTCCCGCCGCTCGGAGATCAGCACCTCGGTGGGGATCTTCTGCTCGGTGGCGCCCATCGACTTGAAGGTGTGGACGGGGAGGTCCTCCACCGCGCCGCCGCTCTGCGGCCCGATGATGTTGGGGCACCACCGGTACTTGGCGAAGCTGTCGGTGAGCCGGCTCGCGAATGCGAACACCGCGTTCCCCCACAGGTACTTCTCGTGGTCGCTGGTCACCTGCTCCTCATAGTTGAACTCCTTGACCGGCACCGTCTCTTCGCCGTAGGGGAGCCGCAGCAGGAAACGCGGCATCACCAGGCCTACGTTGCGGGCGTCCTCGGACTCCCGGAACGAGTTCCACTTGGCGTAGCTCGGCGACTCGAAGATCGAGTGCAGGTCCTTCAGGTTGGGCAGGTCGGTGATGGCGTCCACCCCGAAGAACTTCGGGCTGGCGGCGGAGATGAAGGGCGCATGCGCCATGGCCGCCACGCCGGCCACGTACTGCAGGAGCTTGATGTCCTGGGGATGGGCCGAGAACTCGTAGTTGGCGATCATGGCCCCGATCGGCTCGCCGCCGAACTGGCCGTACTCCGCGGTGTAGACCTGCTTGTAGAGGCCGGACTTCACCACCTCCGGCGAATCCTCGAAGTCGTTCAGCAGGTCGTCCTTGGAGACGTTGATCAGCTGAACCTTGGTGTTCTCCCGGAAATCGGTGCGGTCGATGAGGAGCTTGAGCCCGCGCCAGGTCGACTCCATCTTCTGCACTTCCGGATGATGGAGGATCTCATCGAGCTGGGCGCTCATCTTCTTGTCGAGCTCGGAGATGATCTGGTTCACCACCGACTGGTGCACCTTCGCAGTCTCGGCGCCCGGACGCACCAGCTCCCGGATGAACGCCTCCAGCCCGCGCTTGGCCACCGCGTAGCTCTCGTCGGTGGGCTTGTACTTGGTGGTCTGGACGATCTCGTCCAGGATGGACCCGCCGGCTTCCTGGGTCTGGGCCTGGGCGGCCTGCTGTTCGTTTTCCATCTCTGCCATGGTGTTCTCCTTCGAGTCGCCGACCGCTTCCGCGGATCAACCGGCGACGGACGCTATGCTTCCGTCCTCGGAACCGGAATCCGCGGGACTAGGACGCGTTTTCGGGACCGGGCTCCCCGCCGCCGGCGGGCGCCCCTCCTCCGCCCGAGGCGGCCGCGCCGCCCCCCTCACCCACTCCCAGCTCCTTCATGATCCGCTCGCGCTGGGTCGGGTCGTTGACCAGGCTCTCGATCTTCTTGCGGAACGCGGGCACGTTGGCCAGCGGGCCCTTGAGCGCGGTCAGGGCCTCGCGCAGATCCAGGAGCTTGGCCAGCTCCGGCACCTGCCGGGCGAGAGCGGCGGGATCGAAGTCCTTGAGGGTACGGAACTCCAGGCTCGCCGCCATCTCTTCGCCGCCCTTGCCGCTCAACTTGTTGGCGACGTTGATGTCCACCTTGAGGTTGTGCTGGGACATCACGTCGTTGAAGTTGTCCTTGTCCACGGTGACCGGTTTCCGCTCCTCGAGCGGGGTCTCGTCGGTACGGTTGACGAAGTCGCCCAGGACCATGAGCTTGAGCGGGAGTTCGATCTCCGCCTGGGCCCCGCCGGTAGCCGGCTTGTAGACGATGTTCACTCGCTCCTTGGGAGCTACCGATCCTTCCTTTGCCATGATCCTCTCCTCGCCATCGTTCGGCGTTTGCGTGCCTGCTCCCCGCCCGTCGGCGCGGGAGGCGCCTCTCCAAAACCGCGCGGACCGCTCACGGGCGGCCGTTGAGCTCCATTGCCGCCACCAGGTCGAGCCGCACCAGCCGGTTCAGGATCTCCCGGGTGCGGGCGGCGTCGTCGGGGGTCGCGGACCGTCCCGCGCTCCCCTTCTGCCGGCAGAGGTACAGGTTCTTGAGCACTTCCGTTCCCAGCTCGGGGTTCCAGTCCGCGAAGCTGGTCCCCTGCAGTTCCAGGTCCAACATCTCGAGCTGGGCCTCGGCGGTCGTGAACTGGCCCCGGTCGATGAGGATCCGGGCCATCTCCAGCTTCCAGGGCGCCCGGTCCCGGAAGTGCCGGCCCCGGGCCGCGCCCTCCTCCAGGAGCCGGAGGGCCTGGGGGATCTGCTTCTTCCGGGCCAGGGACCAGGCCTCGTTCTTGGCTTCCTGGAACGCCGCGTCGTCCCCGGTCGAGGGGCCGGACGCCGGCGGTGCCGGGGCCCCGCCCTCGCCGTCCCCGAACGCGGTCAGAACCTTGGCCTGGATCCAGGCCCGGGTGTCGCCGTCGGCGACCGGGCTCCCGTCGGCGAACCGCAGCTCGGCCGCGCCGGGAAGCCGCCGGAGGAACAGCCCCACCTCCTGGCGGAGCCCCTCCGAGGCCTTGGCGTATTCCGGCCCCAGCGCCTCCAGCGCGGCGTCGGTGAAACGGTGGAGGTCCAGCCAGAACACCGCGGTCGGCATCTTGTCCTCGCAGCGCTGGATCACGCCCTTCCACTCCGATCGTTGCGCCGCGCCCTGAACCTCGGCCTTGAAGTCTCCCACCGGGGGGATCTGGGTCTGGCCGCCCTGGTTGGGGGGCAGGTCCTTGACCCGGAGCCACAGCCCGAAGCGGGGCAGCCGGTAGGCGGCGGGGTTGGTCGGGTCCGACTCGCGGAGATAGCTCCCCGCCACCATCGCCAGCCGCCGGACTTCCAGGAGCGCCTTGTCGAGTTCCTCCGGCGTTCCCACCGCGCTCACCGCGGATCCGCCCGAGGCCCCACCGGAGGCGGGCGCGGCGGCCGCCGCCGGAGCGGGAGCCGGGCGCTTGCGCTTGTCGGCCTCTTCCTCCAGCGTCCGCCGCAGCTCGCTCAACAGCCCGCTGGCCTGATCCAGGAGCGGATCGAGCGCCGCGCCGATCTCGTTCACCAGGTCCACGCAGCGCTGCGCGTCCTCGCCGTTCCCCTTGCCGCCCCGGGCGACGCGTTGGCCGCCGCGCTCCCCCAGCCACTCCACCGCCCCCGCCCGGCCGCGCATTCTCTTCTTCTCGGGATAGAGATCCTCCCAGAAGCCGGCGACCATGTCGCGGAATACGGTGAGCCCGTTGGCGAGCCCGCCGAATCCTTCGCTCTCGTAAAGGCCCACGCAGAGATAGGCGGCGATCAGCATGTCCTTGGAGCGGGTGCCGAGAAGCTTGGTCGCGTTCCGGCACACCCCCCGCCAGTCCACGTCGGGCTGGGAGGGGAGCTCCAGCTTGCGGATCTCGTTCTGGAGTTGCTCGAACTCCGGATCGTCGCGCGCGGATTCCCCGGCGGGGGCGTCGGGCCGGATCGGCTTGGTCCCAAGCTCCAGGAGTTCGGCAGCGCTCACGGATACTCTTTCCCCACCCCGACCCCGGCGAGAACGTCCGAGAGGAGCGGACCCAGCGCGGCAACCGGCCGCGGTCCTCGGAAGCGGGGCAGGACGTGGGCGTGAAAAGGCCTTGCACCAATGTGTTTCAGAAGATGCGACGCGAGTTTAGAGGAGAGATCCGGGCGATTCAAGCCCGGTATGAGGCACTCCTGCGGAACACTTTCCGGCGCTCCGATGCCGGACCCGGGGCTCCGGATTCGGAACGCGGGGACGGGCGCGGAGGGCCCCATCAGGCCCCGCCCCGGAACCCGCCCCCGGGGAGGGCGGCCACCAGCGCGTCGAGCGGGGCCGCCGGATCGGCCAGGACCGACCGCGCGCGCTCCATCCACGCCTGCACGTCGGCGCGGGCGCCCGGAGGCTCCCCCTCGTCGAGGGGATAGAGCCCGTCGCTCTCGAGGCCGGGATCGAGCAGATGCACGAAGGCGAGCCCGCCCGGCCGGGGATGGTACAGATCGAGCCGCCCGTTCCCGGCGTAGCCGTCCTGGGTCCAGAAGGCCGCCGACGCGCTCGCCCCGGGAAGGAGGCGGTCCACCATCGAGAACCAGAACGAGACCACCCCGGCGTGTTCGGGTCCGGGGGCGGGAAGGGGGAATCGGAGGCCGAAGCCGGGGGCGGCGTGAACGCCGCCGGGCCGGACCGCCACCGCCAGCAGGTTCCCGCCGGCCCGCGCCAGGGCGCCGGTCCCGTCCGCGGGGAAGGCGGCGGCGGCCGCGGCCGCTCCCGGGGACGCCTCCGGGCCGGCCGGCTCCGCCGGAGCCAGGGCGGCCCGGAGGGCGTCCACCGCCTCGGCCAGGCCCCCCGGCCCTCCCGGCGTCAGTACATCCCCCCGCTCCGCCACCCGCTCCGCCTCGCCGAAGAACCGCGCGAAGCCGGAGGGGAGCGCGGCCGCCGCCGGGGGCCCGTACGGGAAGTAGGCGAAGGCGGCGAAGGGAAAACGGCGGCCGCTCCGATCGCGGCTCGGTCCGAAGGATCCCGCCAGGGCTCCGCCCGAGGCCTCGGGGCGGAACAGGAAGCGTGTCCGGGGAAGGCGGTCGAAGCGCTCTTCCCAGCCCTCGCCCAGCCGCGAGTGGCCCAGGCCCACCCCTTCCTGGAGCCACTCCTGGAACCGGTGCACCGGGCCCCCGTTCGCGCCCGCGGTCACGAAATCCGCGGCCACCGGCAGCTTGCCGAAGCAGCCGGGAAGCGGCGGCGGGCCGAGGGGAGAGCTGGACATGAGCGGAGGGCGCCTCCTAGCGGCCGGAGTCCACGACCCGCGACGGGATCGAGAACCGGAAGAAGTTCGGCTGGAGCGGGTTGACCGCGGACAATCCGCGGACGTTGAACACCACCGTGATCGCGGCGGGCTGGGCCGGCACCGGCCAGGTGATCGTCGCCTGGTTGGAGCCCTCGAGCTGCACCTGGGCCGCGTCGAGCAGGTGGAACAGGCCCCAGGCCCCGCTGAAGGACATCGGGTTCACGCTGGCGGTGGAGCCGGCGTCGAGGATGAGCGAGGCCCCGGCTTCCGGGTTCTGGCCCGGCCACGACATGGGGGTCCACACCCGCTGCCCCATCTGGTAGATGAGCGACTTCCCGCCGACGTCCACCCGCACTCCGCGCATCACGATCCCGCCCGGCCGGTCCACCCGGTCGGGCTGGAGCGAGAAGTTGAAGCCCGCCCCCGCCCCCGAGAAGCAACCCTGGCGGATCCGGTAGGCGCCCTGCACGCAGGAGAGGAACGCGGGGGAGAACCGGACCCCGGTGTTGGGAAGCTCGTGGCCGTCCTCGGAGAGCAGCCCCGACAGATTCTGCTGGTAGAAGCCCTGGAAGGTGCCGCTGGGCCCGAAGAACCGCTCGAAGTCGGCGATCGAGCAGTCGGGTCCGTTGGAGGAGAACGGATAGCGCCCGGACAGCGCCTGCTGGAACTCGCGGAAGACCCCGTCCCAGTTCCCCTGGATGCCGCTCCCCTGCCCGCGGACCACGGTGCCGGTGACGATGCTGGCCGGGAGCTTGAGCACCCGGGCGAGTTCGGAGGTGAGCGAGTCCGAGGGGGAGATCGAGGTGTCCACCCAGCTCGTGAGCGCCAGCACCGGCCCCGCGTTGCTCGGATTGCTGCTCTGGACCACGTCCGCGTAGGCGCCGGCCAGCGCCCCCACCTTGTCGATGTAGTCCAGGTAGGGCGCCTTCTGGTTCGAGCCGCCGCCGCCGGGAAGGTGGAGGAAGTGCATGGCGCCCCCGCTTCCCGGGGTCTGGAAGAATTCGTGAAGAGCGCCGAAGCTGTTCGCGATGCGCATCAGCGCCGGGTCCGAGTCCTTGTCGAAGCGCGTGTTGCGGTCGACCTCCTTGAGCACCCGGATAATCGGGGCGCCCTCGTTGGAAGAGCGCTCCAGGAAGGTGCGGGTATCCTCGTTGGACATCCCCGGCTTGGCGCTGGTGCCGGCCAGGAACCCGTCCCAGGACGAGACGTAGTTCTGCGAATAGCGGGCCAGCACCGCCGGCCGCAGGCTCACCGGCTCCGAGCTGAACGCCTCGCGCATGACCCAGTCGCCGCGCACCGTCTCCAGCCAACCCAGGTAGTTCTTGACCGGTTCCTGCCAGGCGGCGTCGGTGTAGGCGCCGGGGACCGAGGTGGTCCCGTAGAGTCCCAGGTCCCCGCCGAGGATCCCCGCCACCTTGACCGGGGGCACCGTCTTCCCCGCCTCCACCAGCCCCGGGTAGACCCCGTCCGCGGTCCAGTACCGGCGGAGCGCGGCCCGGGCCTGCTGCTGGAGCACCTCGTCCCGGTAGGTGGCGGGCGGGAAGAGATCGGCCAGCACCTGGGGGTACTGCGAGGCGTATTCCACCTGCCGGCGCAGGAGCCGCCCGAAGTCGTCGCGGTCCTGGCCCTCGAGCATGCCGTTCATGGACACCCAGGTCCGGGTGAGGACCGCCGCCACCGTGTCCGCGTCCTCGGTGCGCAGGAGCGCCGCCGGGTCCTGCAGGATCCGCCACGTCCGGTACCACCCGTAGTAGCGCGGGAAGGTCACCACGGTGGTGTCGGCGTACTGGCGGAGGTTCCGGGCCAGGTTGGGGGTCACCGGGGCCATGACCGCGTCGTGGAGCGCGAGCAGGTAGAGCCGGCGCGCCTCGTCCGCCGCCCGCTCCCCCTGGTAGGTCTCGAGCAGCGCGGCCTTGGTCAGGGGCCGGGAGCGGTCGTCCATGGTCTGAAGCTTGCCGCGGAGGTCGTCCAGGGTCTTGACGTTGTCGAGGGTGAGGCTGAGCTGCCCCGCCTGGGCGGAGGCCGCCGCCTTGTCGCTCAGCGACTTCACGTCGCTCAAGAGCTTCCGGTTGGTCGCGCTCAGGAAGAAGAGCCCCACGGTGAGGAGCGCCAGACCCGCGCACCCGGCCGCGAACACCTTGGCCCGGCGCGAGCGCCGCCGCCGCTCCCCCTCCGCCGACGGCCCGGCGATGTGCCGGTCGGGGAACATCACCTTCGAGAACACGTTCTCGATGAAGTAGCTCTTGGTCTGGCTGGGGGCGACGGTCATTCCCTGGTCGGAGGCGTCGACCCCGAACCCCCGGAGCATGGCGTTGATCACCTGGTCGATCGGCCGCCCTTCCTGGGTGCCGCTGGTGAAGTAGAAGCCGCGGAAGATCGGCTTCTCGTGGTACGGGTTGTCCCGGAACAGGATCTCCACGAAGGTGGTGAGCCGGTCCTTGAGCGCGTGGAACTGGAGCGGGAAGAACAGGATGTCGGGCCGGGCCTCGGGGTGGTTGGCCTGGGCCAGCCGGGGGATGCGCGCCTCCCCCAGGGCCGCGGTCAGCCGCTCCATCTCCGCGTTGAAGATGGCGGTGGCCGGCTCCTGGGCCACCCGCTCCCGCGCCACGGTGGCGCCCCACACCGCCGCCCGCTCGGTCTTGGACAGGTCGCCGAAGAACTCCACGAACCCGCGGATGAGGTCGCACTTGGTGAAGACCAGGTAGATGGGGAAGCTGATCCCCAGCCGCTGGATGAGCTCGTCCACCCGGGAGCGGATCTTCTGGGCGTGGTTCTCGACCTCCTCCTCGCCCCCCATCACCAGGTCCTGGATGGAGACGCCCACGATGAGGCCGTTGATCGGCTTCTTCCCCCGGTTCCGGCGCAAGAGGTCCAGGAAGGCCAGCCACTCCTGGGTGTCGTCGGCCTCCACCGGCAGCACGTAGCGGCCGGCGGTGTCGAGGATCACCGCCTCGTCGGCGAACCACCAGTCGCAGTTCCGGGTGCCGCCCACGCCCTTCACCGACGGCCGGTTCCGGCTGGGATCCAGGTACGGGAAGTTGAGCCCGGAGTTGGCGAGGAGGGTGGTCTTGCCCGAGGCGGGGGGCCCGATGATCATGTACCAGGGGAGCACGTAGAGGGCGCCCGCCCCTCCCCGGGTCTTGCCCACCCGCGAGGTCTTGAGCGCGGTGATGGCCTCGAGCAGCTGCTTCTTGAGGTGCTCGATCTCCTCCTCGCGCCCGGGGCGGGTGGAGGCGAGCTGCGCCGCCGCCTGCTGCTCGATCGACTTCTCCAGCGCCGCCCCCGCCTTCTGGGCCCGGAGCCGGAGGATGAACATCACCGCCATCCACAGGATCAGGACGACGAGGAGGGCCATCATGAGGTACGGGCCGCGCAGGCCGAACTGGGGTCCCAGGTACACCAGGAGGAAGACGAGCCCCGCGGCCCCGCCGCTCACGATGGACGCGGGGCGCAGGAGCATGTTGAAGATCCGCATGATCGGCATGTTGGGACCCGCTTACCGGCCGAGGCCGGCCATGAGATGCCGGATGGTCTCGGCGGTACTTCCCGCCGAGCTGTGCGCCACCGCCGCGAAGAGCGCGATGAGGAGGATGGCGCCGGGGATGAAGAAGAGGGCGGTCACCCACATCGGAACGCCCTCCCCCACCGCTTCGGTGAAATCGTCGGGACGCTTCCACCGCGGGGAGAGGCTGTCCACGTTCCAGCCCTGGCCCCGGGCAAGTTCCCGGGAGAGGTCGTTGATCAGCGCGTCGAGCTTCTCCCGGCCGAACAGCTTGAACCGTCCCTCGAAACCCAGGGCGAGGCAGTCGTAGTAGACCTCCACCACCGGACGGTTCTCGTCGAGGTTCGCCCGGAGCTTGTCCAGCCGGGTGAAGAACTCCTCCCCCGCCACGTTGATCTTGAAGATCTCGGCCTGGAGGGGATTGGAGCGCCAGGCGTCCTTGCCCGACCACGGCGAGTTCAGCACCGCCTCGTCCAGGCAGGCCACCACCGCGAACCGGGCGTCCTCGACCGCGACGGAGCCGTAGCCCGACTTGCGCGCCTCCTCCTCCATCACCTCGAGCATCCGGTGGATGCGCTTGCGGAACTCCCCGACGTCGCCCAGGTCCCGCGCCTGTTTGAGGCTCAGCACCAGGGAGAAGATGTCGGAGCAGTAGGTGGTCAGGGGGCGGGGACCGGCGCTCTCCCCGCGGGAAACGGGGCGGAGGGCGGCGGTCTCAGCCGCGGGTTCCTTGCGTTTTTTCAGGGCGAATGGACTCATGTTATTCGTTCAGAGCGATCAGCTCGAAGGAGGCGTTGGGGAATTCCGGCGGCGCGTAGATCGCGATCGCGTGGGCCCCGGCCACCAGGTCCCACACATCGCCGGTCTTGTCGACGGCGAAGTACACGTAGCCGGACTGGACGGGAAGCGAGGCCGGCACCGAGGCCACGTGGCGCACGTTCACGCCCTTGAGGGCGTTGGCGATGAGGAACTCGATCCGGTCCGGAGTGGCGATCTTGATCTTGTCGGGAAGGCTCGACTGGAGCTGCCCCGCCGGCATGGAGGCGTACGCCCCCAGGTAGAACCCGACCTTCTGGGGGAGGAGCCGGTCGTCCTCGATGGCCCCCGCGAACGACCCGTCCGGCCTCGGCGAGAGGGGGATGCGGGTGTAGTGGCGCGGGAGCACCGTCTCCATCAACTTGGGGATCCGGGTGAAGAGATCGGTGAAGGCGACCTCGGCCCGGTCGTGGTCGTAGGGCGCGATGTCGCGCACGTCCTGGTCGCTCATGGTGGTGAGCTGGCCGGCGAGCTGGGCCAGGGTCAGGTACGCCGCCTCCGGGTGGGCGTGGCCCGCGCGGAGGAGATGGCTCAGCGCCGGGATGTAGCCGTTGACCGCGCCCAGGAGCCAGAACCCGGCCACGTCGTCGCGGCCGAACTCGGCGATCCCCTTGCCGCTGTGGCGCCGGCGGTCGCTCAGCTCCCGCGACTTGGCGATCAGGACCTCCAGGAGCCGCTTGAGGCCGCGCTTCACGTAATCCGAGGCCTCGATGGAGAGGCAGGGCGGCACGTACCCGGCCCGGAACGCGAAACCCCCTTCGGGCTTGCGCACCACCTCGCCGACCGGAAGGTGGTCGAAGTCGCCGAGGTTCTCGTTGGGGAGGAGCAGCTTGAAGTTCCGCCGCGCGATCCCCACCTCGCGCTCGTTCTGTCCGGTGGACTCGTCGGCCACGCTCAGGCTCTCGGGAAGGTAGCGGACGTCGGCGGCCCGGCCGGCGCCGTCGGCGACCTGCCGCTCGCCGGGCCGGTGGATGCGGAGCCCCAGATAGATGGGGAGGCGCGACTCGCTGAGGGGGAACGCGGCCTCGACGTTGCGGCCGGGGGGGCCGTCGTCCCGGTCGGGGATGGAGAAGGCGCCGCCCAGGGGCAGCACCCCCGAGGCCCGCTGGAGGACCACCTGGCCGTTCTGGATCGCCTCGGCGTCCAGCTCCAGGCCGGTCAGCCCGTGCCCGAACCCGCGCGCGGCCCGAAAAAGCTCGGTCGCCGCCTCCTCGTGGTAGCGGTCGAGCTGCTGGAAGTGCTGGGGGGTGATGAGGAGGCCCTCGTTCCAGAGGACCCGGTTGCGCTTGCTCATCGCGTTCCGGGACGGGGGATCATTGGGTCTTGGCCTCCTCGATGCAGTACTCGCCGAAGGTGAGCTGGGACTTCCCCTTCATCTCCGACGCCGGCGTGAACCAGCGCCAGCAGTCCCCGTCCGACTTGCAGTAGTTGCCGACCACCGCCACCACGTTGGCGGTGGGCTTGATGTTCAGGGTGACCGGGGTCTTGTCGCCCGGCTCCAGGATGAGCTCGGTCTTGTCCACCAGCTCGTCGCCCAGCTCCGCGGTGTCGTTGCTCCAGAGCGAAGCCAGGGTGGAGATGGAGATCCGGCCGTCGCCGGTGAGCTGGTAGATGCGGACGCCGAGGGCGTTGCCCACCCCCTCGCCGCAGGAGTTGAGATTGTCCACCCCGGCCAGGGTGAGCACCACCGGCTCGGGCGCGGGCGGCGCCTTGTCGCCTCCCCCGCCGAAGATCGCGCAACCCGAAGCGGCGAACGCCAGCGCGACCGCCGCGGTTCCCAGAACAAGGCGGACCGTCCGCCTCGCGACCAAAGCCTGACCCATTCCATCCCCCTTGGGGGCCGTTGCGACGCGGCCGGGCCCCCGGTTAAGGCTCCTCGTTCTCCGGGGCCGGGGCGGACCGCCCCAGCCTCGCGTCCCGGAAGCTCTGATAGCCGCGGCGGAATCCGTCGCGGAAGAAGCGTTCGTAATCGGCGGGGGCCAGGGCGCGGAGCTGGGCGAACCGCCGCAGGAACTCCTCCCAGACCACCTGCATCATCACCGGCCGGAGCCGGCTGGAAAGCTTGAGCGGCCCCACCCGGATCGAGGATCCGGCGTACTCCTTGCGCATCGACTCCGGGTCGAGTTCGTCGAGCAGGCGGCGGGTGCCGCTCTGGGCGGCCTCATGATAGCCCTCCAGGAGCCCGGCGTGGTGAACCTTGAGTTCCTGGATGCGCTCCCGCACCGCCTGGAGGGACTCGGCCGGGTCGCCGCCCCCCACCAGCCGCCGCGCCACCTCCTCCGCCGGGAGCCCCGCGAAGCGCGACGCGCGGCCGGGCAGACCGTAGGCCCGGAGGAACTCTTCCATCCCGCGTTCCATGTCCAGAAAAAAACCGAGGAGCAGGAGATTCGTCTCGGCCAAACGGTCGAGGGCGGACCCCCGCTCCCCCATGTCGATCGGAACTCCGGTCTGTCCGAGCGCCTCCCGCAGGATCTGCGTCATGCGCGAGGCCGCCGCCCCGCCTTCGCGGTCCGCGGAGTAAGATGCCTCTTCACCGTTCATCGATCGCCCCTCTCTATGGGGTGGCCGCTGAACGGATGCCGAGCGGCGCGATTTGACCCCTTCCCGGAAGGCCGGTACTATCTAATGCCAACTTCGCCTTGGGGTCAAGGCCGGAGCCGTGCAACAGCGTGTTGCAGTGATTTTTGCGTGGGGCCGTTCGCGTCGGGCCGAATCCCGGAGGGTACACGTGCCCAGGCTTCCATCCCCTCTCTACACCCCACGCCGCCCCCCCGCGGGCACCGCCCGCCCGGTCTGGGCGCGGTGGCTGCCGGTGGCGGCGGCGCTCCTTTTCCTGGCCGCCTCGCTGACCGCGGCCCTGGTATTGCCCACCCGCCCCCTGGCGCGGCTGGACCGGGTGCTCATTCCCGAGCAGGGGGGTGACCGGTGAGCGGCGTCCACTCCGGCTCGCTCTCCGCCCGCCGCCCGGTCCCGGAGTCGGTCTCCTTCTTCGGATTTCTGGGTCGATTGGTCGGGGTTCTCCTCTGGAGTTCGGCGCGCCCCGAATCCCTCCCCGTCCCGCTTCCCGGGGCCGAGGCCCCGGAGGCCGCCGGCGCCGCCCCCCGGGGCGTCGCCGGAATCCTGGCCGCCGTGCTCGCCGTGCTCGCCCTGGCCGCGCTGGCGGTGGGCGCGACCGCGTTCCTCTCCACCCGCTCGGTGGTGGAGGGGTTCATCCGCACCCCCCCCGGCACCCCGCTGGCCGTGACCGCGTCGCGGCTGGAAGGAAGCCTGGCCGGCAAGTGGTGGTCAGCGCTCTATCCCGGCTTCGCCGGCCGCCTGGACCGGGCGGCGGTGGAGGTGCGGCAGGGCTCGGCCGACCTGGCCGGGCTGGCCGAGGCCTACGCATCCTCCCGGTCCGCGGTGGACGGGCTGGGCTTCCCGGCCCGGCTCTACCGGGGCCAGGCCCTGGTGGCGCCGCTCATCCGGCGCCTGGACGGGCTTCGCTCCCCCTGGCACCGCGGAACCCGGGCCTACCAGGAGATGGCGGCGGCGGTGCTTCCCTACCGGGACACCTCGACCTCGCCCCTGACCCGGGTCCGGGCCACCCTGGCCCAGGCCCCCCCCGACCACGGACTCCTGGTCACCGTGACCACCGGATCGGGGGCGGTGCTGGCGGTGAGCCCCCCGCTGGAGGTGGGAAAGACCTTCGAGATTCCCCTCGAAGAGGACGCGGTCCTGAACCTGGTCGCGCTCTCCCGCCCCGCCCCCGGGGCCGCCTTCGAGGTGGAGGAAAAGACGTCCCTGGCCCTCACCGCCTGGCCGGCCGGGGGGATCCTGTTTCCGGAGAAGGGGCTGGCCTACGCCTTCCGGTTCGACCCGGAGGCGGTGGCCCGCGCCCCCCTCCTTCCCGAACTCAGCCCATCGGCCCGGACCGAGATCGCCGAACCGGCTGGAGGCGCTTCGCGTTGACACCCCCCCTCCTCTTTCGCACAATGCCCTCCATCATGCTCAACCTCCGGCGCCCCCGCCCCCGTTTCCCGGTCCTCGTGCTCGCCCTCCTCCTCCTCCCGGCGCTCGCCGCCTGCGGCAAGAGCAACAAGCTCACGGTGGACGTGCGCGACGACACCAACAAGGCCCTGCCCGGGGTGGACATCCGCCAGGTGGGGAGCGAGAAGCTCCTGGCCACCACCGGCGCCGACGGCCAGGCCCAGATCACGATCACGCTGGAGAACGGCCAGGCTTCCCTCCGCCTCGGGAGCAGCTCCCCCGAGGCCTCGGACCTGAGCTTTACCAACCCCTACATCATCGACAAGTACATGATGAAGCGGGGTTACGCGCTCCTCCGCGCCAACCACGGCGGCGGCGGGGCCGCCCCCGACACCACCGCGCGGCTGGCGGTGGTCACCGATCCCGCCGGCGCGGAGATCGTGGTGGACGGGCAGGCCCTGGGAACCTCCCCCGACACCGTGCGGGTGGGCCTGAACCCCCGGAATCCCATCGTCACCGTGGAGGCGCGGCTCGCCGGCTATCACTCCCAGAGCGCGGAGATCGCGCTCGCCCCCGGCATGGTGTTCGACTACGCGCCCAAGCTGGTGCCGGAGACCGTGACCACCGCCTCGCTCCAGGTCGACAGCACTCCCGCCGGGGCGCGCATCCTGCTGAACGGCAAGGCCACCGGCAAGGCGACCCCCGCCAGCCTGTCCGGGCTCGAGCCCGGCGACTACCGGGTTAGCCTCACCAAGTCCGGCTTCGAGACCTGGCAGGGCCCGGTGCACGTGGAGGCCGGGGGGACCGGGATGGTGAGCGGGGACCTGGTGGCGCGGGCGGCGGCTCCCTCGGGCGGCGGCGGGTCCCCGGGCGGGGGGTCTCCGGGCGGACATGCGGCGCGGAGCGATGGGGGCTCTCCCCCACCCGAACCTCCGGCCGGACCGGCGCGCGCCTACCAGGTGAGCTCGGCCCCCTATTTCGCCGCCATCAGCGTGGACGGAAAGGCCATCGACAACCAGTACGGGCCCAAGGTCGTCCGCCTGACCGCGGGCACGCACCGGTTCCATCTCGTCAACGACCGGGCCGGGGTGAACGTCGTGCTCACCTACCGGATTCCGGCGAACGATAACGACAACAAGCTGGTGCTCGACTACCAGAAGCGCGAGGTGCGGGCCTCCAACGATCCGTCGCTCCGGCTGGGGGGCTGAACCCGAGCTCCCTCTCCGTTCCTCGCGCGCAACCCGACCCGGGAGGTGTTCCATGCATCCCGTTCTTCCCCGTCCGCTCCGTTCCCTCTGTCCGGCCGTGATCGTGGCGGCGGCCGCCGCGCTCTCGGTGGCGGTCCTCACCTCCGCCGGGTTGGCGGCGGATCCCGACGCCGTCTGCCAGGCCTATCAGAACGGCAAGTACGACGAGGCGGTCTCCGCGGCCCCCCAGGTGCTGGCCGGCCTCACCGAGACCGCCCCCCGGGTCGAGGTCTACAAGTGCGCGGCCTGTTCCTTCGTGGCCCTCAAGCAGCTGCCGGGAGCCCGGGAATCGATGGCGGCCATGCTCAAGGCCGACCCCACCGCGCGGTTCACGCCGGACTACAACTACGCGCCCCCGGTCCTCGAGGTCTACAACCTGGTCCGCGACAGCCTGTTCGCGGGCGGGACCACCGCCCCGGTGGACATCCGGACGGTGGCGGTGGGCGACTTCGAGGACAACTCGGTCTACACCGGGAAGTTCAAGGACTACGACTTTTCGCTGTTCAAGAACGCGCTGGTCCAGACCGTGATCGCGGACCTGGCCCAGGCCAGCACGCTCAAGCTGGTGGACCGGCAGCGCACCGACCAGATCCTGGGCGAGATCAAGCTCGGGCAGAGCGGGTTCACCGACCCCGATCAGTCGGTGAAGTACGGGCACCTTCTGGGCGCGCAGACCTTCATCTTCGGCCAGTACATGATCCTCTCCCCCAAGAAGGTGCGGATCGACGCCCGGGTGGTGGATACCGCCACCGGCCAGATCATCGTGACCAAGCAGGTGACCGGCGAGTTCGCCGGAGATCCCGAGAAGTTCCTGGATCTGGAAAAGGATCTGGTGATGGGGATCGCCCAGGGGATCGACCAGGTGATCACCGGCAAGGGGGGAGAGGGGGTCAGCAAGGCGCTCAAGGCGAGTTTCGACGCCCGGTCGCAGGACATCCGGAATCGGAGCAACTACCTCGAGGCCAAGTTCGCCGGCGCCCAGGCCACCGATCTAGAGAACGCCGGCGAGTACAGCGCCGCGGTCGAGAAGTGGCAGCAGGTGAAGAAGCTGGACCCGGAGAACGAGGTGGCCGGTGAGCGGCTCTCCGCGCTCGGCAGCCTCGCCATGAACACCACCAACTGATGGGGAGAGCCCCGCGGATCGGCCCCTGGGCCCTGATCAACCGCTGGGTCGGGACTGTGTTGTGGGGAGCGGCCACCGTGGACGCCCTCCCCCTGGTCCCGCTCTCGGTGCTTCCGGAGGACTCCGCTCCGGTCCGGGAGCGCGCGGGGGGATGGGGCGTTCCCGCCGCTCTCCTGGTCCTGGCGGCGGCGGCGCTCGCGACGGGCGGGATCGCCTGGCGGAGCACCGGCCGGCTGGCCGGGGTCTTCGCCGCGCCCGCGGAAACGGTGACCCTGGGCGAGACCCGGGCCGCGCTCGCCACCGCCATGGACGGCGCCTGGTGGGGGCCGGCCTACCCGCACCTCCGCCGGCGCCTCCGGCGGCTGGGGGAGGAGGCGGCGGCGGGAGCGGCGCCGCTCCGGGCGCTGGCCGCCGCCTACGAGTCGAGCCGGATCCGGCTCGACGCCCTGGGGGTGCCCGGGCGGATCCTTGTCGGTCCGGACATCCTGGCCCCGGTGGCGGCGTGCGTGAGCGCGGTCCGCACCCCGTGGCACCGGCAGACCCGGCTCTTCCAGGAGGTAAGCTCCCAGGTGGATTCGTATCGCGGTCTGGCCGACTCCGCCCCCAGTCAGCTCACCGGCCGGGTCACCGAGCTGGACGCGGGCCACGTGGTCTCGGTGGTGTTCACCGACCGCACCCAGAGCTTCCAGCCGGTGGCTTCCACCCCCGCGTTGCACGACCGGTTCACGGTGCCGCTCTCCAGGCGCACCTTCGTGGAGCTCACCGACTACCGGCGGGCCGGAGCCTCGGGCAGCCTCACCAAGGTGGACCGGACCGCGTTCCCCCTCCCCGAATGGCCGGAGGGGGCGGTGGTCTTCCCCTCCGGCGGCTGCCGTTTCTGCGCCCGCTTCGGGGAGGACTGGGAGCGCCGGGTGCCGCCGCTCCTTCCGCTCAGCCGCGGGGCCCTCGATCAACTGGAGACCGACGCCCGATGAACCTCCGAACCCCGTCCCCGCTCCGGCGATGGCGCCGGGGTGCGGTCGCTTCCCTCCTCCTGGCCGGGGCGGTGGCCGCGGGCGGCTGCGCCAGGAAGACGGAGCTTCTGGTCACGGTCAAGGACTCGGAGAGCCGGGCGCCGGTGGCCGGAGTGACGGTGGCGGTGGCCGGTTCGCCGGGGAAGGGGAAGGTGACCGGCGCCGACGGATCGGTGGGACTGAGCCTTCCGGGCAAGGGCGACGCGCTCCCCACCCTCAAGGTGGACGCCGCCGACTCGGGTCTGGTGCGAGAGTACGCGCTTCCCCAGTCGCGCGAGGTGGCGCGGGACAACCTGGTGATCGGGCGGACCACGGTGTGGCTCCAGCCCCCCCGCCGGGAGGAGTCCGCGGTCGCCGCCACGTGGCGCGTCACCTCCACCCCCGAGAGCGCGGAGGTCCTCATCGACGACGTCCCTCGCGGCCTTACCCCCGCCGACGTGGACAGCCTCCCGGTGGGTCTGGTCCACGTGGTGGTGCGGAAAGCCGGTTACCGCGACTACAGCGACAGCTTCCCCCTCAAGTTCGGGGAGAACGATCCCCTCCAGGCCGACCTGGTTCCGGAGGCGGCCCCGGCCCCGGAGCGGAAGCCGGCTCCGGTCGTCCCGGCCCCGCCGCGGGGGGACGGGGGCGATACCAGGACCTACCGGGACCTCACGCTCCAGGTCACCGCCGCCCTCACCGCCCGGCGGTGGGACGAGGCGGAGGCGGCCGCCGACCGGTTCGCGGCCAGGTTCCCCGACGACCCGGTGGTGGCGTCGTGGCGGAGCCTCATCCACGACGGACGCCAGACCGACGCCCTCTCCGACGAGATCGCGCTTCTCAGGCGATCGATCCGCGATCACCTCGTCCAGGGCGAGACCGAGGACGCCTCCCGCGAGATCGACCGGCTCCTGGACCGCGCGCCCGGCGACTCGGAGGCGATGGGATGGCGCCGCCAGGTGGAGAAGGCCAAGGCGGCCCCGCCCCCGTCGCCGCCGGCCGCGCCCACCCCCCAGGACCGCGTCCGCGCCATGGTCGACGCGTACCGCGAGGCGATGGAATCGCTGGACGTGGACCGCTACCGGGCGCTTTGGGTCAAGCTCTCTCCCACCGAGGAGAGCCAGGTGCGGCGCTCGTTCGGCGCCACCCGGTCGCAGACCATGGTGGTCACGAACGTGAAGGTCGAGGTCTCCGGCGACACCGCGGTGGCCCGCTTCCACGCCGACGTGGTCACGGTTATGAACGTGGGCGGCTCCTACAAGAGCAGCCGCGACGTGACCCTCCACCTGGCGCGAACCGCCGACGGATGGCTCATCGACCGCATCGGACCCGGCTGAGCCTCGGTCCCCGGCGCGCGGAGCCGGTCAGTAGCTGTAGTCCACTCCGAACAGGACCGAGAACGGATCCTGGAGCCCGTGCTTCTGGAGCGGAACCAGCCCGGCGGCGCTGAACACCACCCGGTCCACCACGTTCAGCTTGAATCCCCCCGAGACATAGATCGTGTTCTTCCCCCCGGAGGCGCCGGTGGTGAGCCGCGGGAAGGTGGCGGTGGCCACCACCGGGACGGTGGAGTCGGGAGCGGCGTTGTAGGTGTAGGTCTCCGGCACCACCGAGACCGTCTGGAGGTCGGTGTAGTACCGCCCGAGGGCGTCGCCGAAGAGGGTGAGCTTGGGATCGGCGGCCCAGTCGAAGCCGGCGGTGTAGGTGACCAGGTCGGTCAGCCCCTTGGCGGAGAGGGTGTAGCCCAGGGTGGCGTGGGGGGAGAACTTCGGCCAGTTGAGCGAACCGAGCAGGGTCCCGGTGGCCTGGAGCGCGCCCGCGCCCAGGAGGTTGTACTGGTCCCCGGTGGGGAGGCGCACCTCGCCGCTCATGGAAAGGAGGGCCAGCCCCCCGGTCACCGCCCGGTACTTGCCTCGCACCGTCACGTCTCCCAGCCCGGAGGCGTGGCCGCTCTGCGCGAACGATTCCTGGTCGGTGCCGTTCTGGAAGCGGTGGATGTCGGGGGCGGTGGCGCCCGAGGCCAGCCGGTCCACCTTGGCATCCACCGCCACGTCCATGTCCACCGTGACCTCGGGGATGGCGACCCCCACGTCCAGGCGGTCGCTCACCCCGTAGGTCGCGACCAGGTCGGTGGTCTGGCTCTTGATGTTCATGTAGACCACCGCGGTCACCAGATCCCCCTCGAAGAACGGGGTCAGGTTGGAGCCGTCGTGATTGGTGTCGATGTGGGTGAAGACGAGCTTGACGTCGCCGTTCCGCAGGTTCAGCCCGTCCAGGTAGTCGTAGTCGAACCGGGTGTAGTTGATCCCGAGGTTGATCTTCCCCTTGCCGATGGTGAGCGGCCGTTCCGCGTAAACCGAGCCGAAGGTGCTGGTGGGGCGGGTGAAGACCCCGAGGGAGGGGTCGTACTGGTAGGCGAAGCCGCCGGCCGAGGACCCGAGGGGGGTCAAGGCGATCTGCCAGCCGGTCTCGCGGTTCACCTCCTCGACCGCGCCGAACTGGGCCGAGCCCGCGCCCACGAAGTGGGCCTCGTGGCTGGGGAAGTCGCCGGTGGGAGGTGCCAGGAGGATCCCGTCCCGGAGGATCCGGGTGAGCATGTCGCTGAGGTTGAGGCTGCTTCCCGCCGAGACCTCCTGGGCGGCGGCGGGACCGGCGGCCGCGAGCAGGAAGGTGAGGGGAAGGGCGAGCAGGGATCCGAGACGACGGGGGGACGGGCGCATGGGGTGGCCTCCAGGGTGGGTTGCTACGTCGGGCTACGTGCGCTTTTGTAGACTGAAATCATCGTTTCGGTCAAGATACTACCGTAGCCCGGCCGCCCGCGCCCGGCGGCGGCTTCCCGGTTTGACCGGGATTTCGAAACCGGATAACTTGATCGCCTTGACCGCCGGCGCCCCCCCCCGGTTGATTCACAAGGGGGCGCCCCAGGTTCCCCACCCCGGAAGAACGCTCGTGCCTGATCCCGCGCCTCTCCCCGAAAGCGCCCGCAAGGCCTACGCCGGGCTCTCCCAGGCCCCGCGCCGGCGAATGACCGGGGCCTCGGTCCGGCGGCTCCGGCTCCTGGCGGCTTTCGCCGCGCTCCTCCTCGCGCTGGCCGCGGCCTATCTCCTCCCGGAGCGCCCGCTCGACCGCCTGGACCGTGCGCTGCGTCCGGTGTCCACTCCCCGGGCCTCGATTCCCTGATCCCACCCCGGTTCACAGTGGCCCGCCCCCCGCGCCGGGGGCTACAATGGCCGTGGAGAAATCCCCGAACCGCGAAGGAAATGGGAGGATCGACGATGAGGAGGATGATCGCGGTCACGGCGGCCCTGGCCGTGCTCGGCGCGCTTGCCGCCGGCTGCGGCCGCAAGGACACGGACGGCGTGGCCTGGTCGGCGGTGGCGGAAACCGCCCTCGACCCGGTGCAGGTCGGCCAGAGGGAGAAGGCGCTGGAGGCGCGCCGTGTGCTCTTCTCCAAGCTTTCCGCCCACCTGGAATCCGCGATGCAGGATTCGGGGGAGGCGGCCGCGATCCGGGTGTGCCGCCGGGAGGCCCCGCGCATCACCGCCGAGGTCTCGGAGGAGCAGGGGGTGAGGATCGGGCGCACCTCGTTCCGGCTCCGCAACCCCGCCGACGCCCCCCCCGGCTGGGCCAAGCCGATGGTGGAGTCCCGCGAGGAGGAGACCGTCTACGTCGCCGCTTCCGACGGCCGGCTGGGCGCGCTCTATCCCATCCGCACCCAGGCCGCCTGCACCGCATGCCACGGCCGGGGCGATCTTCTCGCCCCCGACGTGCGGGAGGCGCTCGCCTCTCTCTATCCCGGAGACGAGGCGACCGGGTTCGGGGTGGGCGATCTGCGCGGCTGGTACTGGGTGGAGGTGTCCCGCTGAGGTGACGGATCGCGCCCGCTTCCGGCCGGCGCCGGGAAGGGCGGCGCGAGGAAGGGTGAGCCGGCGATGCCCGAGAGCGCGGAGGAGCCCGATCGAACCGGGAGCCTCGTCCGGGCCTTGATCGCGGAGTTCGACTCCGCGCTGGGGAGCCCCGAACGGGCGGCCGGGGTGTGCCGTGCCCTGGGCGAACCGGGTCCGATTCCCGCCGCGCTCCTTCCGGAGCTGGGGCCGTTGCTGGCCCGGCGGGCGGGGCCGGTGGCCCTACCCCTCTTCGAACTCCTGGCCGCGGCCGCGGATGCCGCCCCCGAACCCTGGCCCTGGCTCCGGGCGCTGGCCGCGGCCCGCGATCCCGCCCTCGCCCGGCGCGGCCTGGAGCTGGCCGCGGAGGCGGCGCGAACCGGCCGGCTCGTCCTGACCGCCGGCGAAGCGGAGGAGCTGGCGCGCACGGCCGATCCCGTCCGGCCGGTGTTCGCGGAGCCGCCGGTGCTGGATCTCCTCGCCGCCGTGCTCGCCGGCCGGGGAGATCCGGACCGCCGGATCCGGGCGCGGTTCGCCGCCGCGCGCGACCCTGCGTTGCGCCTGCTTCTGGCCCGGGTCCTGGACCGCGGGGGCGGCCCCGCCCCTCCCGAGGCGGCCCCCCCGCTCCTCGGCAAACGCGCGGCGGAGGCGCTGGCCCCCTACCTGGCCTACACCCGGGCCGGCTATGCGGATCTGGCCGGCCTGGCCGCGCGCCCCGGCCAGGATCCCCCGTGCCTGGCCCCCCTCCTCCGGGCGGAGGCGGCGATCGGGGAAGCGCGCCTCCGGGAGGCGGTGGCCGCGCTCGGGTGGGGGGCGGTAAGCCTCGGGCTGACCGCGGAAACCCTGGTCCCGGTCCGGGTCGACGGCTCCTTCCCGTTTTTCGTGCCGCCCGCCGACGCCCCCATCCTGGACGCCCTGGGGCGAACCGAGACCGGGGAACCGGTGATCCTGGTCACCGCCCACGGCGGCGACCCCGCTCCCGCGCCGGCCGGCGAAGGCCGGGACCGGGTGGCCCGGTTCCGGGCCCTGAACCTGGTCCACGCCGAGCTTTTGGCCTCGTTCCTGGATCTGGCGCCCCTCGATGCGGACGGGGTCCGCCGGATCCTGGGCGGGATGGACCGGGCGGCCGCGGAGTTCACCGCGCTCTTCGCGGAGTTCACCGACGAGGCCTCGGTGCTTCCCGCCCACTACGCGGGGTTGCGCGGGCGGGTCGTCGAACTGCTCGAGCGCGAGGGGGCGGGAGCGCCCCTCTCCCCCGAACTCACCCGGCTGGTGCAGCGGTTCGAGGAGCCGCGCACGGTGGCGGAGGCGGGCTCGCTCCACGGGCTCAAGCGCTATCTCCACCAGCGGGGGCTCCGGCTGGGGTTCCGGCTGGTGGACCCCGGGCGGAGCACCAGCCGCACCGTGACCCTGCTCATGCTGGCCGAGGGGCGGCGGGCGGAGCCGCTCCGTCCAATACGATACGCGGATTTCGAACCGGAATCGGTTGAAATCGGCGCGATCCCCCATCCGGTCCGGATCGCGGCCCGCGCCCACGCGCGGCAGCTCCTGGCCGGCCGGCGCGAGTTCCCCGACCTCCGGGTCTTCTGCTACGGGAACGAGGTTCACTACTACTTCTCCTTCGGCGCCCATCCTGCGCTCCTGCGGGTGGACTTCTCGCCCCCCCACCGGGGGGGGATGGTGGACCTGGAGTACTACGGAGTGAGCAAGTCGGAACTCGCCGACCACCCCAATCCCGCCTTGGACGCGGTGCGCGCCTTCTTCCGCCGGCTCGGCTTCGACGTCGCCGTCGAGAGCACCCGCGTTCACGCCCGCTACGACAAGGAGCGCACCGCCGACCTCGGGGACCTCTGCGCCCACGCCGGGGCCGCGCTCCGCCTCGTTCCCCATCTCATGGACCTGGACTGGACGGTGGGCGACCTCGATCTCTCCCCCGCGGCGCGGGAAGCGGTAACCGGAGCCTGGGCGGACCGGTTCGCGCGGTGGGGGGCGCTGCCGATCGAGGAGACCCTGACCGCCGACCGGCGCGGGATCTCCCTGGGAACGGTGGAGACCGCCGCCGGACGCCGGGAACTCCGCTGGGACGGGGAGGGCGCCTACCGCGACCGTTTCGGACCGGGGCCCTCGCGCGAGCGGCTGGCGCGACTGGATCCGGTCCTGGTGGCGGCGGGACTCGATCCCGGGGAGCGGGGGCAGGGGGGCGGGGAGCCCCTCGGCCAGCTTGCGCTGGAAGCCGAGGTGCTGGAGCCGCTCCATGCCGCGCCCCGGAGCGGGCCCGCCATCCACGAGGCGGTGCGGTTCGCGGAACTCCTGGCCGGACCCAGGGAGGCGATCGCGGACGCCATCGCCGTGGCCGGGGGCCTGGCGCCGGTGGAGCGCCTCCTGCGCTTCCGCGCCACCGGCGGGGTCAACGGGCACCCGGTGGAGCGGGCGCGGCTCCCGCTCCGCGACCGGGCGCTCCCGGTGTTCGTCCTTCGCGAACCCGGCGGCAAGCCCGCGCTGGCCCGGGTGGAGGGGGCGGGAGACGCGCGCGCGGTGCTGCGCCTCCTGCGCGAGAGCGGGTACGTCGCGGCCGAGGAGACCCCCCCCGCGTTCCCCGCGGGCGACCCCGAGGCCCTCCGGGCCGCCTTCCGCCGGGAGAACCCACACCCCCATCCCCGCCGCGCCCCCGGGGAGGTGGTGCTCGAGGCGGTTCCCGCCGCCCCCGGCCGGGCCACCGGTCCCGTGCGGTTCGGCACCGCCGGGCGCGCCCCCGCCGAGCTCGCCGGCGCCGTCCTCGTCGCCGACGCGCTCCGCCCCGAGGACGCTCCCTATCTCTTCCGGGCGACGGCGGTGGTCTCCACCGGCGGCGGCACCCTCAGCCACGCCGGCCTTCTCGCCGCCCAGTTCGGCAAGCCGGCGGTTCTGGTCCCCGGCTGCTGGCGGCGCGGCGCGGACGCGCCGCCGGCGCTGGCCCTTGCCGTTCTTTCCTGGACCGGAAGCGAGACCGTGGTCGCGGGATCCCGGGTCTCCGTCCGCCGGCACCTTCGCGAGCACGAGCACCTTCTCCGCGAGGGGGACCTGGTCACGGTCGATGCGGGCGAGGGGGAACTCCGGGTGCTGGGACAGGACCCCGAGGCCCTGGCGCTCCACGAGGAGCTCCGGCGCCTGGTGGAATCGGGCTCCGGAGGCGAGCCCGGCGATCCCGCCCGCATGCTGTCCCGCCGCGGAGAGCGCCTGCGGGCCCGGCACCAGCTGGAGCGGCTGCTGGGCCGGCTCGGCAATCCCGCCCTGGCCCGGCACGCGGTCCGGGAGCTTCTGGACGAGCCGTCGGCGGGGGCCTCGGGCCGGGACGCGTTATTCCGGACGCTCCTGGCGAACCCCGCCGTCCAGGAATCCGCGCGCGCGACCGCGGCGGAGGTGGTGGGCGAGCTGGAGCGGCGCGGGGACGCCCTCCGGGAGCGGGCGAGGGCGCGGATCCCCACCGCCCGCACCGCCTACGAGGTCGTCGCGCTTCACGCCGGCGCGGCCCGGGTGGAGCGCCTCCTGGACTCCGCGCGGGCGGCCCTGGGGGGGCCGGACCCGGGGAGGACGGAGCGGCGCGATCCGGGCGCCGCCAACTTGCCCGGCCCGGCGGCGGCCTCCCGGCGCGATCCGGGCGCCGCGGCGCGGGACCGGCTGGCCGTGCTCCGTGCCGAGGCCTGGGCGGAGCTGGTGGAACGCGGCGAGGACGATCCCCGGGCCCGGCACCGGTTGCGCCGGGTGGAACGGACGGGGGCGGCGCTCGGCGAGCCCCCCGGCCCGGAGACCGCGGCGGTCCGGGAGCGCACCGCGCGGCGGGACGTGGCGCTACGCACCCATTGCCGCAACCGCATGGTGCTCCGGGCCGCGGAATGCGGTTTCGCGCTCCATCCCGCGATCGGGTGGAAGGCGGCCAACCTGGGGGAGATGGAGCGGCTGGCCGGAGGCGGGCTCACCCCACCCTGGTTCGTGCTCACCCAGCGCGCGTTCACCGCGGTTCTCGCCTCGCCCCCCCCGCCCGCGGGCCAGGGCGCCGTCTCGCTCGCCGCCGCGATCCGGAATGTGCTCGAGAACTCCCGGCTCGACCCCGAGGAGCAGGCGCGGAGGATCCGGGTGCTCCTGGAGACGGTGGAGCTCCCCCCCGCGCTCGCGCGCGAGACCGCCGATGCCTACGCGGCGCTGGGGGCGGCGCCGGGGCCGTTCGTGGCGGTGCGTTCCTCGGCCCGGGAGGAGGACACCGAGAGCGCGGCCCGGGCCGGCGAGTTCGACACCTTCCTCTACGTCCGGGGCGGAGAGTCGCTCATCGAGCACGTGAAGCGCGCGTGGAGCGGACTCTGGACCGCCCGCGCCATCCATCGCCGGCGACGCGAGCCGGACACGATCCCTCCCGGCGGCGGGATCGTGGTCCAGCGGATCGTGGACGCGCGGGTCTCCGGGGTGCTCCAGACCGTGAACGTGGCCGGGGGGGAGCCGGGGGAGCTGGTGCTGAATGCGGGGCTGGGGCTCGGGGAGGGTGTGGTCTCGGGCCTGGTCGCCGCCGACCGGGCGACGGTGGACAAGGCGTCGATCGGCGCCGGCGCGCTCCGCTTCCGCTACGTGACCGCGGACAAGCGCGAGCGGGTGGTTTTCGACGCGGGCGCCGGCCGGGGAACGGTGCGGGAAGAGACCCTCTACCACCAGCGGCTCCGCCCCGCCCTCGAGTACGTGGAACTCTGGGAGCTGGTGAACCGGGCGGCGTCGCTGGAGGCGGACTACGGCTATCCCCTGGACCTGGAGTTCGCCCTCGAGGGTTCCAGGCTCTGGATCCTTCAGGTGCGGCCGGTGGCGGCGGGCGACCCGGGGACGGTTCCCGGCCCGGCCGGGGACAGGAGCTTGGCGCGATGCTAGAGTTGAAGATCGCGCGCGCGCTTCGCGAACCGTCGTCAAGACCGTCGCTCCGAACCCGGCCTCTCCGCTCCGGTCTCCCGGGTTCCTCTCCCGGGAGAAGATTTGAGCCCCAGCCTCGCCGAACGACTTGGTGTGAACCGCACCGTGCTTGCGCTCTCGGTGGCGCGGCTGGGCGACGCCATCGGGAACAGCATCCTGTTCATCGCGCTCCCCTTGTACGTGGCCGCGCTCCCCGCCCCCGCCTTCCACGTGCCCGAGACCATGCGGGTGGGATTCCTGATCTCGCTCTACGGGCTGGTCAACTCGGGGGTACAGCCGGTCTCGGGAGCGCTCATCGACCGGGTGGGGCGGCGCAAGCCATTCATCCTCGCCGGGCTCGTGATCATGGCCGCGGGAACTCTGGCCTTTATCCTCGCCACCCGCTTCCTGGATCTCCTGGTGCTGCGCGCGCTCCAGGGGGTCGGGGTCGCCCTCACCATTCCCGGGTCCATGGCGCTCATGGCCTCGGTCACCAAGCGGGAGACGCGGGGGAGCGCGATGGGGGTCTACACCACCACCCGCATGATCGGCTTCGGGCTGGGGCCGATTCTCGGGGGATGGATCCAGGACAGCTACGGGATGACCGCGACCTTCCTTTGCGGCGGGGCGTTCCTGGTGGTGGCCATCGTGCTGGTGCAGCTCTGGGTGCACGATCCGCCGGCGGCCACCCCCGCCAAGGGGGCGCCCCGGCCGGTGTTCCGGCTCTTCGACCGGAGCCTTTACTCCGCGGGGATCCTGGGGGCGGGGGTCGCCACCTTCATCATGGCCATGGCCTTCACGCTGATGACCACGCTGGAGAAGCAGTTCAACACCCGGCTCCACCAGACCGCGTTCGGGTTCGGGCTCGCGTTCAGCGCGCTCATGATCTCGCGGCTGGCGTTCCAGGTCCCGCTGGGAGCGCTCTCCGACCGGATCGGGCGGAAGCCGCTCATCATCGGCGGGCTGGCCCTGCTCGCCCCCTCCACCGCGGCGCTGGGGATCGTGACCTCGACCCTGCAGCTCTCCGGCGCCCGGGTGGCGCAGGGGCTGGCCTCGGCGGCGGTGGCGGCTCCGGCCTTCGCGGTGGCCGGGGACCTGGCCCGGGCCGGGGGCGAGGGCCGGCAGATGAGCGTCCTCACCATGGGGTTCGGGCTGGGCCTGGCCCTGGGACCTCTCCTCGCCGGGGTGCTGGCGGTCTGGTTCTTCGAGCTTCCCTTCCTGGTGGGCGGGGCGTTGTGCCTGGTGGGAGCCTGGGTGGTGTTCCGATACGTGCCGGAGACGGTGCACCGGGATCAGGGCGCACGGGCCTGACCTTCCCGGCCGCCCGCCGCCCGCGGCTGGATCCGGTTCTTCGACGGGTTGCCGGAAGAGAGGTGGGGTCATGATCCGGAACGAGGACGCGCTTCGCTACCACTCCGAGGGCCGGCCGGGCAAGATCGAGGTGCGCTCGGCCAAACCCTGCCTCACCCCGCGCGAGCTCCGGCTCGCCTATCTCCCCGGAGCCACCTTTCCCTCCCGGGCGGTGGCCGCCGACCCCGCCGCCGTCTTCCGTTACACCGCCAAGGGAAACCTGGTGGCGGTGGTGACCGACGGCACCGCGGTCCCGGGGCTGGGCGACGTCGGCCCCGAGGCGGCCAAGCCGATCGGGGAGGGAATGGCGGTCCTGTTCAAGCGGCTGGCCGACATCGACGTGTTCGACCTGGAGGTGCGGGTCGCGGGCACCGACGCCTTCGTGGAACTGGTCCGGGCCCTGGAACCCACCTTCGGCGGGGTGAATCTCAAGGACATCCGCGCCCCCGAAGGGCTGGTCCTGTTCGACCGGCTGACCGAACTCCTCCGCATCCCGGTCTTCCACGAGAACCTCTACAGCACCGCGGTGCCGGCGGCGGCGGCGCTCCTGAACGCGCTCGACCTGGTGGAGAAGCGCATCGAGGACGTGCGCGTGGTGCTCTGCGGCGCGGGCACGGTGGGCCTGGGCTGCGCCCGGCTCTTCCGGCGGCTGGGAGTGGGGGCGGAGAACCTCGCCCTCTACGACGTGCACGGGCTGGTCCACCCGGCCCGCGAGGATCTCTTCCCCCACCAGCGGGCCTTCGCCCGCGAGGACGCTCCCTCGGACCTGGCCGGAGCGCTCCGGGGCGCGGACGTGTTCGTCGGGGCCTCGGCGGCAGGCGTGCTGGACGTGGAGATGATCCGCGCCATGGCCCCCTACCCCATCGTCTTCGCCCTGGCCACCCCCGAGCCGGAGATCCCCTACGAGACCGCCCGCGCGGCGCGCCGCGACGTGATCGCGGCCACCGCGCTCGGCCAGGACCCGAACGCGGTGCTCGACGTGTTGAGCTTCCCCTACATCTTCCGGGGGGCGCTCGACGTGCACGCGACCCGGATCACCGAGGGGATGCTGGCGGCGGCGGCCCGGGCCCTGGCCGGACTCGCCCGCGAGGACGCGGTGGAGGAGGTGGTCCGGGCCTACGGGAACCAGCCGCTGGCCTTCGGGCCGGAGTACCTGTTGCCCAAGCCGATCGACCCGCGGATCCTGGTCCGGGAGTCGGCGGCGGTGGCCGAGGCGGCGGTGGCGGACGGAGTGGCCCGGCGCACGGTGGAGCCGGCGGCCTACGAGGAACAGCTCTCGGTGCGGCTGGGGACGGGGCGCGAAATGCTGCGGGGGCTCATGCTCAAGGCGCGGCGCGAGCGGCCGCGGGTGGTGTTTACCGAGGGCGCCCACGAGACCATTCTTCGCGCCTCGGGAATCCTCCTCGACGAGGGGATCGCGCGGCCGGTGCTCCTGGGCGGCGAGGCCGAGATCCGGGAGTCGGCTCACCGGCTGGGGCTGGATCTCGGCGGGGTGGCGGTGGTCGACCCGGCGCGGAGCCCGCGGACCGAAACCTACGCCGAGGCCTTCTTCCGCATGCGCGCCCGCCGCGGGGTGATCCTCGAGGCGGCCCGCGAGCGGGTCCGCCGCCGCGACGTGTTCGGGACGATGATGCTCCATGCCGGCGACGCCGATGTCATGGTGGCGGGGCTGGGCGCCCACTACGCGGAGTCGATGCGCGCGGTGCTGGACGTGGTCGGCCCCGCCCCCGGGGTGGCGCGGATCTCCGGCCACTACCTGGTGCTCCGAGGCCACGACGCCTACGTGCTGGCCGACTGCGCGGTGAACGTGGACCCCTCCGCCGAGGAGCTGGCCGAGATCGCTTTGCTGGCCGCCCGCATGGCGCGGTCGGTGGGGCTGGAGCCGCGGGTGGCCATGCTCTCGTTCTCGAACTTCGGGAGCGTGGACCATCCCATGACCCTCAAGGTCCGCCGCGCCGCGGTGCTGGCACGGGAGCGCGAGCCCGAGCTGGCGGTGGACGGCGAGATGCAGCTCGGGACCGCGGTGTCGTCGGAGTTGCGGCGCACGGTGTTCCCGTTTTCGCGACTCACTCGCGACGCCAACGTGCTCGTCTTCCCGGATCTCCAGGCCGGGAACCTGGCGCTCCAGATGCTCCAGTACCTGGGGGACGCGGTGCCGATCGGCCCCGCTTTGATGGGAACGCGTCTTCCCGTGCACCTGTTGCAGTACGGCTCGTCGGTGGAGGACGTGGTGAATCTGACCGCGGTGGGGGTGGTCGAGGCCGCGTCGCGGAAGGGGGTTTCGTAGGGGCGGGGGGTCTCGGGCCGGGGCCCCGGGTGGCGCGGGCACTGCGGGCGGGGCATAATGGGGCGCCCTGACGCCTGACCAAGGAGCGCCCCATGCCCTATACGCCCATCGTTGGAACCCTCGGCTACGTGCTCTCCCCCGATCGCACGCAGACCCTCTTGATCCACCGGAACGCCCGCGCCGACGACCAGCATCTCGGCAAGTACAACGGCCTGGGCGGGAAGATGGACCCCGACGAGGACGTGGTGACCTGCATGCGCCGCGAGATCCGCGAGGAGGCGGGGATTGAGTGCGAGGAGATGGCGCTCCGCGGGACCATCAACTGGACCGGCTTCGGGCCCAACGGGGAGGACTGGCTGGGATTCGTGTTCCGGATCGACCGGTTCTCGGGGACGCCCTTGGCGTCGAACCCCGAGGGAAGCCTGGTCTGGCATCCGGTGGACCGGTTGCTGGAGCTTCCCCTGTGGGAAGGCGACCGGCATTTCCTGCCCTTGGTCTTCGACGACGACCCGCGCGCCTTTCACGGCTACATGCCCTACGAGAACGACCGGCCGAAGGGGTGGAGCTACGTGAGGCTCTGATCGGGGCCAACCCCACAAACCGACCGAACTCACCGAACGAAGCCATCGGAGAACCCGGGGCGGCTCGGTTCAGCGCTGAAAGTCATCTCCGCCCTGGCGGGTTTGAGTGATCCCCGAAGGCGAGGGAGGGTTCGCTGGCCGATACACGGCCCCCGACGCGATGACGTGGAGAGCGGCGGCGAGGCTGCGAGCCATTTGCTCCTTGATCAGAACTCCGTCCGCCCCGGCCGCGATCACCCGGTCGGTCACCCTCGTGTCCTCCGACTGCGTTATGGCCAGCAGGGTGATCCCCGGCGAGCGGCTTCGTAGCCGGCGGACCACCTCGATGCCTCGGGGACCGGGCATCTCGATGTCCAGGATCGCCAGCTCCGGCCGGACCCGCTCGACCGCGTCCAGAAGTTCGTCGCCGGAACCCACCGACGCCACCACCTCGTATGCGTCACCGAGCAGATCCACGACGATCGCCCGGAAAGAAGCGTGGTCGTCGGCGATGGCGACGCGGGTGCGGGAAACGGGAAGATCCGGGTTCATGCGGGAGCCCTGGGCGGGTCGCGGGAACGGAAAACGGGATCGCCCCGCCCCGCGACGCTCACCCTCCTCTAGTGAAGAAGGACCGTCCGCCGGGTGGCCTCGAACGTGCCTGCCCGGAGGCGATAGAGGTACACCCCCGGCGAGGCCCGGCGGCCGGCGTCGTCGGCGCCGTTCCACGTGACCTCGTGCCGTCCCGCCGGGGTGGAGCCCTGGACCAGGGTGCGGACGAGCCTGCCGCCCACATCGAAGACCTGAAGACGCACCGTCGCCTCCCGGGGGAGGTCGAACCCGATCCGGGTCGCGGCGCTGAAGGGGTTGGGGGCGGCGGCCTCGAGGGCAAACATCGCGGCCGCCACCGGGCCCTCCCCCACCCCGGTCACCGCCCCCGACGCGGCGGGCGCGCTCTCGTTGCCCGCGTGGTCCAGGGCGGTGAGCTTGTAGTAGACCGAACCGGGATCGGTGGGCGAGTCCTCCCAGGAGGTGGATGCGGTCTCCTGCGCCAGGGTGGCCGGCCCGGGGGTGAACCCGGGATCGGAGGAGCGATAGACCCGGAAGTACTGGAAGTCGCTCTCGGGGGCGGGATTCCACCAGAGGTCCACGGTGCCGGTGCCGTAGGACGCGGCGAAGCCGGTGGGGACCCCCGGCGCGATGTTGTCCACCGAGTAGCCGCTGTCGGGAGCGCTCGCGAACCACGCCCCGAGCGCCGAGGAGTGGGCCGAGACCACGTACACGGACCAGAAGATCCCGCCGGCGGCGGTCGAGTCGGCGAGGGTGGGGGTGGCGATCAGGTAGCTCTCCTGCCCGATCCCCGGGGCAGAGGCGACGACCTCCCAGGTGCCCGGTGGCAGCGCCTCCTGGGTGGAGAGGACGGGAGCAGGGATGGCGTATAGGTGGTCCCGGTACCGGCGCAGATCGAACCCCGCCGGCGCGGGGGCCGCATCCGCGAGAGCCACCCCGTCCCGGGCCACCGCCGCGCTCACGGGCGGGCTGTCCACCCGCCGCCACAGGTAGTAGGTGTCGATGGGCGCCGCGATCCCGGCCCGGTCGTTCCCGGGGCTACGGAAGCCGACCCGCACCCAGCCCCCCTGGTCGCCCCCGATGTCGCTCACCGTCCGGATGACCGGGGCCGCGGATTCCACGATGGTCAGGGAATCGTCGACGGCGGGGGGCGGGTCCACGACCTGCACGATCCCGCTCGGCCAGAGCACCACCAGGGAGTCGACGGTGGCGGCGGACCCCAGCCCGAGTGAGGCCACCCTGGCATCCTGGCTCAGGTAGCCCGTGCACGCGGAGATCTCGCGGAATTGGGAGACCGCTCCCGTGACGACCCGGACCCGGGCACCGATGCCCGGAGTGTTCGAGACGGTCCCCCGGAGCTTCACCTGGAGCCAGTGGTTGCCCCCCGGCGTATCGTTTCGAAGGAGCAGGTTCGCGCCGCTGGTTGTCAGGTAGAGATCGAGGTCACCGTCGTTGTCGTAGTCCCCCCACGCCTCCCCGTTCGTGTCTTCCGCCCCCGCCAATGAGCCGGGCGTGACGTCCACGAAGGTCCCGCCGCCGTCGTTGCGGGCCAGTATGCTCCCCGGCCCGCCTGTCGTGATGCAGAGGTCGAGGTCGCCGTCGTTGTCGAAGTCCACCCAGGACACGCCGTAGTGGGCCAAGTTTCCTCCATCCAGGATCCCGGAGGTGGCGTCGGCAAAGGTGTCGCCGCCGTCGTTGCGAAGCAGAAGACCTTCGTTCGGAGGGCCATTGGAAAGGTAGAGGTCGAGGTCGCCGTCGTTGTCGTAATCCCCGAACGCGGCGCCATTGGGAAGGCTGGTCCCCACGGGACCGGAGCTGACGTCCACGAAGGTGTTGCCGCCGTCGTTCCGGAGAAGCGTGCCGTGGCTCGTGAGGAGGAGGTCGAGATCGCCGTCGCCGTCGTAGTCACCACAGGCAACACCCCGATCGGTACTTGGGCCGCCCAGAGGGCCGGAGGTGGCGTCCACGAAGGTCCCGCCGCCGTCGTTGCGGTAGAGCCGGTTCGGGGAGTCCTCGTTGCCGGTGTCGTTCACGACGTAGAGGTCGAGGTCCCCGTCGTTGTCGAAGTCGCCCCACGCCCCGCCATAGGTGGGCCCGGTGTCGCCCAGGGGCGCGGCGGTGACGTCCACGAAGGTGTCGCCGCCGTCGTTCCGCAGGAGCGCGTTCGCCCCGTGTCGGGCGAGGAAGAGATCGAGGTCCCCGTCGCCGTCGTAGTCGCCCCAGAGCGCGGCTGCGGTCACGATCGAATCCAGCATGACCCCGGAAGCGACATCGACGAAGACGCCGCCTCCGTCGTTGCGAAACAGGTGGTCCGCCCCCGATGCACTGCACACGTACAGGTCGAGATCGCCGTCGCCGTCGTAATCCGCCCAGGCCGAGCCGGTGGAGATCTCACCACCGAGGGCCAGGACACCCGGCGTCACGTCGGTGAAGGTCTGGGCGACGGCCGGACGGAGCCAGATCAACCCGGCGACAAGGGTCGCCGGAACCAGCAGGGTCCGGGCCGAAGGCGCCATGAGGTGGGATGGGTGGAACGTCATGGGACATCTCCTGTGAAACGGGCCGGGTTCAGCGCTCCTCTCCCCCGGGGTCGAGGGCCGGGGAGAGGCCCCTGGGGGATCATGCCGGGCGGCGAAGACGGGGGGTTACCCGCGAAGGCGGGATTCACGCGGGAAAAAACGGGGGAGCGGACCCCAAAAAACTACGGAGTGAGCCCCCGCTCCACCGCCAACCGGATCAGCTCGGCGGAGGTCCCGACCCCCAGGGCCTGCATCATGGCGTACTTGTGGTCGGCCACGGTGGCGGGGCTGATGCCGAGCTCGGCGGCGATCTCCTTCATGGTCAGGCCCTGGGCCAGGAGCTGGAGCACCTCGCGCTGCCGGGGGGTGAGGATCGGGCCGTCCCCGGCGCCGCGCCGGGTCGCCTCCAGGATCGGGCCGGCCAGCTCCGGCGTGATGTAGGCGCCGCCGCGGAAGGCGGCCTCGATCGCTTCGATCAGCTCCCGGGCCGCCCCGCTCTTGAGCAGATATCCGTTGGCTCCCTCCGCCATCGCGCGCGCCCCCATTGCGGGATCGGTCGAGGAGGTGAGGAAGATGATCCGGAGGCGCGGGAGCTCCTTCCGGAGCCGGGCCGCCGCGTCGATGCCGTTCAGCTTCGGCATCTTGACGTCGAGGACCGCCACGTCCGGCTTCAGAGGGGGCGCCTGCTCGAGGACTTCCCGGCCGTCCACCGCGGTCCCCACCACCTCGAACCGGGGCTCGAGGAGCTTGGTGAAGGCCTCCAGCAGGAGCCGGTGATCGTCGGCGAGAAAGACACGGATCCGGGGCATGGCGGGATTCTAGCGCACCGGGAGACCGGCCGGGCCGGGACGGCGGTCCGTGGGGCTCACCGGCCCTTCCAGGGAACGCGCCCCCGGACCGTGGTTCCCGCTCCCGGCGTGGACTCGATTTCGAGCGCGCCTCCGGCGGCCCCCGCCCGTTCCGCCATGCTGGCCAGGCCCAGGCCTCGGCTCGGGGGAGCCTCGGGGTCGAAGCCGTCCCCGTCGTCCCGCACCTCCAGCACCAGGTCCGGCCCCTCGGTCCGGAGGGTGACCGCCACCCGCGCGGAGCCGCTGTGCTTGACCGCGTTCCGGGCGGCTTCCTGGCAGATCCGGTAGATGCACAGGGACGCCACCGGCGACGGGTCCTCGGGCAGGCCCCCGATCACCAAGGGAATCTCCACCCCGCTCGAGGCGGAGACGTCCTCGCACAACGCCTCCATCGCCGCCCGGAGCCCCAGCTGTTCCAGCCTCCCCGAATGCAGGGAGTGGCTCAACCGGCGGACGTCGCCGCTCAACCGCTGGGCTTCGTCGGCGAGATCCGGGAACGTCCCCGACATATCCAGCTTGACGGCCAGCAGCGCCACCCGTTGGTGGATGTCGTCGTGAAGCTCCCCGGCGATCCGCCGCCGCTCGACCTCCTGGGCGTCGAGGAGCCTTCGCCCCATGTCCCTCAGCGACGCCTCGGCCCGCCGGCGCTGCTCCACCTCCGCCCGAACCGCGATCAGGTGCCGGCGTTGGATCTGCGTCCGCCACCGGTAGGCCCCGAGCACCGTGCCCGCCACCGCCAGGGCGACAAGCACCCGAAACCACCCGGTCTCGAAGAGGTACCGGGGGAGGGTAAGACTGAGGGCATCCCCGGCGTCGGCCCACACCCCGGCCGCGTTCGCCGCCACCACTTCGAACGCGTGGGACCCGGACCGGGCCTGGGCCAGGGCCACGTCACGGCGTTCACCGACGTCGATCCAGTCCCCGCCGTCCCAGCGGTAGCGGAAGCGGACCTCGTCGCCGTCGTAGAGCGCGGGCGCGGTGTATTCCACCGAGAAGTCGCGGACTCCCCGCGGGAGGGTCATGCGTCCATCGGCCGCGTGATCGGCGCCCCGGTAACGGAGGGTCTGGATCCGGGCCGCGGGCGGCGCCGACGGGGGGGGCAGCCGGGCGGGATCCGCGGAGAGGACCCGGTCGAGCGCCTTGAAGTAGAGCCGGCCGTCGCCTCCCCGCGCGGCCCATGCGTTCCCGGATTCGACGTGGGTCACCAGCCGGCAGGGCAGGTAACCGGCTTGACCGGCCGCGAACCGGGCCAGGGCGCCTTGATGGACCACGAAGATGCCCCGGTTGCTGTTGATCCAGAGCCGGCCCATGTCGTCGTCGAGGATGCCGCCCAGCCGGTTGTCGGGAAGACCGCTCGAGCGGTCCGCCACCAGCACGCGATCTCCGGCCAGGCAAACCAGTCCCGAGCCATAGGTCGAAAGCCAGGCCGTTCCCTGCGGGTCCACCCAGACGTCACGGATCCCGCCGGCCGGCAGGCCGCCGGCCCGGTCGAACCGGGTGGTCCGTCCGTCCCGGTAGCGGTCGAGCTCGTCCTGCCTCCGGTACCAGAGTGAGCCGTCGCGGGTCGCCCGGAACGGAACCGCGTCGGCGGGGGCGATGACCGAGTACGAGCCGTCGTGGAACCGGCACAGCCCGTCCCGGGCGCGCCAGACCAGAGCGCCGTCGCTCGTCTCCAGCACCTTGGCGAGGGGGCGCCAGGCCGGTGGCGGCACGAGGACCGAATCGACGACCCCGAGCGCGTAATGGCGGACGGTGTCCGTGCCGGCGATCCAGGCCCCTCCATCCGCCGCTTCCGTCGCGGTGGACATCCGTCGCGGAACCGGCACCCGGGCCAGTACGGTCCCGCACAGGTTCCGAAGGAGATGGACGGCCCCCGGTCCCGCCCGCTCGGTGCCGATCAGCCACCGGGAGTGCGGGGTGGTCGTCACCAGGGACATGGGGACGTTCCAACCCGGAAGGTCCGGCATGGGGGCGGTGACGCTGGGAGCGATGCGGAAGAGTCCGCCGGCCTCGGTGGCCACCCAGACCGCCCGGCCCGGATCCTCGAAGATCCCGTTCGGCCGGCCGGCCATGGAATAGCCCAGCACGCACTCCGCTCCCGAGCTGTCGGGCCGGGCGGGCGAGAATGGAACCCCCCGGACGCGGAAGAGGCCGGCCTCGGTCCCGATCCAGCTGACGCCACCCTCGTCCACGAGGAAGCAGGACGGGGCCCAGGAGCCGTCGGCGGAACGGGCCAGGTCCCAAAGGTCTGGAGCCACGGCGTCGCGGGCGGGGAGTCGCGTCTGCCCCACCGCGTCCACGAAGGTGATGAACCGGCGCGAGTGGTAGACCACGCCCCCGTCGGTACTCGGCGTGAACATGCCGTAGTCGTCGGAAGGGACGGGGTTGGGGATGGATCGGACGAGAACGCTGTCCCGGTAGCACTCCAGGTCGGTGCCGCGGGCCACCCAGAGCGCGCCGCCCCGGCCGGCATAAGCACTTCGGATGTCGCCGAGCCGGATGAAGGAGCGCCGTCCGTTCCGGAAGAGGACGAGCCCGGTATCGGTGACCGCCCACACGCCCCGGGCCGGTCCCCCGACCAGGGTCTGGATGGATCCGTGGTCGGATCCCCGCAGCATCACCCGGAACGCGCCGTCGCGGTAGGTAACCGCGTTGCCGTCCCTCGCGCTCACCCACAGATTGCCCGTCTCGTCGGCAACGAGACTCCTCAGCCGGAGGCCTCCGAGCTGGGGCGCGTTGGAAAGGTCGAAGGTCCAGAAGCGGACTCCGTCGAACCTCGTCAATCCGCTATAGGTGGCCACCCAGAGGTATCCATCGGGCGAGATCGCCAGGTCGTGGAGGACGTTGGTGGGAAGGCCTTCATCCGTGGTCCACTGGGTGATCGTGAACCCGGCCGTGTCGTGCTGGATCTGGGCGGCCACGACGGCGGGGAAGAGACAGCCCACCAACGCCGCGGCCACAAGGCCGAGGCGGAGACTCGCCGTCCGGTTGCCCTTGGGTGTTCCGCGACCGCACGAATTCCGCGCGTCCGGGAGTCGCAGGAACCGCTCGGGCGCCGAGTCGGCAGGTGCCAACCGTTACTGCTCCCATCCTGGCAGGGTTGAGGAGACGATCCGGTCACGCGGCCCAGGTTCCGAGACCCGGGCCCGACACATCAAGATCTTACTACGCCGATGGTTCCCGCGGGGGTGACCTCCCCCCCGGAATCGATGCGGTGGTTGTCTCATCACCGGGGCGATTCTGGAGGAGCAGGCAGCGCGGGATCCGGCCTACCGCGACCGCAGGTCCGTGAGCGTGCGGTCCAGGAGCCCGTCCGGGAACACCTCCCCCGCCTCGAACGCGGCGCGATGGGCCTCCAGGGCCTCGGCGACCTGCGCGCGGGAGCCGGGGACGCGCGCGGCCCCGCTCTCACCGGTCAGGGACATGGTTCCCAGGGCGGCGCCGGTTCCCGCCCCGGCGTTCCGCCGCGAGGCGGTGCTCTCGAGCCAGGCGTCCAGGTCCGGGATCGAGCGCCCGAACGTCATCGCCTGGGCGATTCCCGCCAGCAGCAGGTGCGGATGCGCCGACCCGTCCCCCAGCCGGAACTCGATGGTGGGCGGGCTCACGTGGCGGCCGTCCTCGAACCGCGCGCTCACCGGCAACCGGATCAGCGCCCGCCGGTCGTAGCGCCCCCAGGTCACCATGCTCGGGGCTTCCTTCCCCTGCCTGAGCCGGGTGAACGACCCCGCGTCGCGGTTTCCGAACGCCATCAAGGCGCCCGCCACCCGGGTGAGGCCGCCGATCAGCCAGCGTCCGGGCCCGGCCGGCGCCCCCTCGTCGTCCACTCCCGCGAACGCGCCGTCCACCCGAGGCCCCATGTGGAAGTGGAGGCCGTTTCCGGCGTGCCCCTCGCGGAGCATGGGATCGAAAGTGAGCCGCCAACCGCGCCGGTGGGCCAGGTTCTGGAGCACCCACCGGGTGAGCGCCACCGCGTCGGCCGCGCGCGGCAAGGGCGCCAGCGCCAACTCGATCTCGTGCTGCTCCCACACCCAGCCCGCGCCGTCCTCGGCATCCAACGCGCCCACCTCGCTGTGCCCGTACTTGATCGCCACCCCCATCTCGGCCAGCGCCACCAGCGCCTCGCGCCGTAGCTCCTCGCCGAACACGAACGGCGAGGCCGCGTGATAGCCGCGGTCGGAAGCCGGAGCCACGTCCGCCACGTCGGGACGCTTGCCCAGGAAATACTCGACCTCGCCCAGCGCCCAGAGGTCCACCCCCGACTCGGCCTGCGCCCGCTCGTAGGCGCGGCGCAGGATTGCCGGCGGCGACTCGGCCAGCGGCTTTCCGTCGCGGTCGTAATGGTCGGCCAGGAGCACCAGCGTGGGGGTGGAGGAGAACGGGTCGAGGAAGGCGGTGTCGAGCCGGGGTCTCAGCACCATGTCCGAGGCCCCGCTCTTCATCCCGGTGAAGAGGCTGGAGCCGTCGGCGCGCTCGCCGCCCAGGAGGATATCGGAGAAATGTCCGCGGTCGCGGGGAACGAAGTCGAGGGTCTTGAGCCAGCCGTCGCCTCCGACATGCATGAGGCTCACCACCCGCACTCCGCGTCCCATCGCGAAGCCGGCGAGATCGTCCTCCGTCCAGGTATCGCGGGGGCGGCCCACGGCGCGCTCCAGAAGCCCCGCAGGGAGCGGGCCCGCACCGGCGGGGAGCGCGGGACCGGCCGGGTCCCGGGTCTCGCCGGATCGTGAACTGCGGGTCTCCACCGTGCTCATCGTTCGCCTCCCCGAGGAATGGGTGACCGCGCGGCCGAACCGGAATCGCGGGCGCCGGATCCGGACGCCCCGCCATCCGGAGCGCGTTCCATTGTGGCCGGGCGCCGGACCTCCGGCACCCTCAATTGTCGGATAAAGAATATCGCAGCCGGGGTTTCCGTGCTTCCGCGCGGGTCCGGAAGCTGGGCGCTCTCGCCCGCGGCGCCGGCCGGGAACCCGCTTCCGCGCGTCCGGGGGGGTCGCCGTCGAGCGGCGCCCCGAGCCTCCGGCCCTCCGCGTTGCCTCGAGTCCCCGATGCGACTACAATCTGACGCCGATTTGGGTCGGGACCCCGCCGGGCCCGCGGCCGGGAGGCCCGCGCCCAGGCCGATTCGTAGCGGAGACCGCTCTGCCGAGCAAGGAGACGAGCATCACGCACATCCAGCGGCACCCCATCCGGCGGCACCCCATCCGGCGGCTCCCCATCCAGCGGCTCCCCATCCGGCGGCTCCCCATCCGGCGGCGACGCCCCGGTCGCGCCGCCCTCCATCCCCCCGCCCCACTGCGAAATCCAGCGCCGCCACCGCCGGCCCCGGCGGCCCGGCATCGACCCCCGGATGCCCCGCTCCAACCCCCGGCGGCCCGGAGCCGGACCACGGGCCCTTCTCGGTGAACATCACCGAGTTCTCGCTCCTGCTCTGGCTCACCTCCTTCGCCGCCGGCTTCCTGGGCGCCCTCACCGGCCTGGGAGGCGGCGTGGTCATCGTCCCCTCGCTGGTGCTCCTTTTCGGCGTGGACATCCGCTACGCGATCGGGGCGTCCCTGGTCTCGGTCATCGCCACTTCGTCCGCGGCCGCCGCCGCCTACGTCCGCGAGGGCTACACCAACGTGCGGATCGGCATGTTCCTGGAGATCGCGACGACCATCGGCGCGGTGATCTCGGCGTCCCTGGCCACCTACCTCCCCGCGGACGCCATCGCGGCCATCTTCGGCCTCATGCTCCTCTACTCCGCCTACCTCTCGGTGGTGCCCCAGAAGCCGGCCCCCCTCCACGAGACCCCCGACCCGCTGGCCACCCGCCTGCGCATGGACGGGACCTACCCCGGGCCCACCGGCCTCCGTTCGTATCACGTGCGCGGGGTGCCCGCCGGGTTCGGGATCATGTTCCTGGCTGGATCGCTCTCGGGGCTCCTGGGCATCGGCTCCGGGGCGCTCAAGGTGATCGCGCTGGACCGGATCATGCGGGTGCCGTTCAAGGTCTCGACCACCACCAGCAATTTCATGATCGGGGTCACCGCCGCCGCCAGCGCGGGGGTCTACCTCCGCCGAGGCTATCTCGACCCCGGCCTGGCCATGCCGGTGACCCTGGGGGTGCTGGCGGGATCGCTGCTGGGAACCCGGCTCCTGGTCGCGGCCAGGACCCGGGCGTTGCGCATCCTGTTCGGGGTGGTGATCACCGGCCTCGGTCTCGAGATGCTGGTGAACGCGATCCGGGGGGGATTCCGATGAAGCTCCCGCACCGCTTCCACCATCCCGCCGACGACCGCCCTCTGGGGAGCGCTCCCCCGCCCGCGGGAGGCGGACCCGACGAGGGGCGCCTCACCGACCTCCAGATCGACCTCATGCTGGGGAACCTGCTCCGGACCGCCGTCCTCATCTCCGCCGCGTTCGTCCTGGCGGGAGGGGCGATCTACCTGTTGCGGCACGGCGGGGACCGGCCCGACTACAGCGTCTTTCGCGGCGAACCCGAGGCCTACCGCACCGTGACCGGGATCGTCCACAGCACCAAGTCGGTGCGGGCGCGCGGGATCATCCAGGTGGGGGTGATCCTGCTCCTGGCCACTCCGGTGGTGCGGGTGGTGTTCGCGCTGGTCGCGTTCAGCGTGCAGCGCGACCGGCTGTACGTGACGGTGGCCGGGATCGTGCTGGCGGTCCTGTTCTACAGCATCCTCGGCGGATACCTGTAGCGCCCCGCGCCCGTACCCGAGGCCTCCTACTCCCCCCGCTTCACCCCCGCCCGCGCGAAGAAGGCATCGAGGGCCGCGCGCTCCCCGGCAAGATCCCGGTGCTCGATGTGGGCGATCCGTCCGGACGCGTTCACGGTGACCCGCTGCTCCGAGCGGTGGGTATATCGCTCCCCGCCCGCCTGGAGATGGTCGATGAATTCGATCACGGCATGGCCGGGTCCGGACTCGACGATCACGCTCTCGTACTCCACCGCGTCCAGGGCGCGGTGCCCCCACTCGGCGGCCTCGCGGTAGGACGCGAGGATCGCATCCGGACCGGTGAGCACCTTCCCCCCGATCCGGTACAGGCAATCGGGGTCCAGGAGCGCCCGGGCCTCCTCGAAGGCGTCCCGGTCCAGGGCCCGGGCGAACCGGGCCGCGATCTCACGGGTGTCGTACACGAACTCCCCCTTTCCGAATGGTGGCCGCGTCCCCGGACCCGCGCCGCGTGCCCGGACCCGCGCGTCTCCAAACCCGTGCCGCGTGCCCGAACCGAGGTCGCCGCCCCGCGGCCGGCCGCGGTCAGTCCACCTCTTCCAGCTTGAGCGCCGCCGAGCGTTCCTTCGAGCCGCGCAGGTAGTGGATGGTCACGGTGTCGCCGATCCGGTGCTTGTCGAGGATGGCGTAGAGGTCGTCGAAGCCGGCCACCGGCTGGTCGTCCACCCCGTTGATCACGTCGAACGACACCACCTCGCCCAGCCGGTTCACCTGGAGCGGCCGGAGCCCGGCCCCGGCCGCCTCGCTCCCCGCGGTGACGGTCCTCACGATCACCCCCTTCACCCCCCACCGCTGCGCCCAGGCGTCGCCGAGGACGGTGATCCGGAGCCCGGCGTGGCGCACGTGGCCGAACTGGATGAGCTGGGGCACGATCCGCTTCACCATGTCCACCGGCACCGCGAAGCCCACTCCGGCATTGGACCCGGAAGGGCTCACAATGGCGGTGTTGATTCCGATCAGCCGCCCCGAGGAATCGATGAGCCCTCCCCCGGAATTTCCCGGGTTGATGGCGGCGTCGGTCTGGATCATGCCGTCGATGAGGGTCCCCGCCACCGACCGGATCTCCCGGCCCAGCGCGCTGATCACCCCGGTGGTCAGGGTCTGGTCCAGACCGAAGGGGTTTCCCAGCGCCAGCACCTTCTGCCCCACCACGAGTTCTCCAGAGTCCCCCGGGTCCACCGGATACAGGCTGTCCGGGGGCGCCTCGATCAGGAGCACGGCCAGGTCCTTCGCGGGCTCGGCGCCGACCAGCGCGGCCTGATAGGTGTTCCCCGAGGCCAGGGTGACGGAGAAAGCGTCCCCTCCCTTGACCACGTGGTAGTTGGTGACGACGTGCCCGTCCTTGTCCCACACGAACCCCGAACCGCTCCCCGCCGGGATCTCGAACACGTTCAGGCTGAACACGTCGCGGCGGAGCTGGCGGTTGCTCACGAACACCACCGAATTGGAGACCCGGCGGAAGACCTGGATGGTGTTGAGCTCGTCCTCCCCAAGCCCGGGGGGGACCGGGCGCTGGTGCGGACTCCGGGCCGGGGCGGGGGCCGGGGCGGCGAGGGCGGCGGCGGAGAGAAACGCTGCCAAGCCGATTCGGCGCAATATCATGGAAGGTTCGCCTTTCCGGTGAGGACGGCCACGCGGCGTGGGTGGGGTCCCGGGGCCGCGTCCCGCCCGAGAAGTTCATGCCGTTCATGAGGTTAGTCCGCCGGAGCGGGGGCGGCAACCGGAGGCGGACGGGAGAACGGGGCCCCCGCCCCCGCGGCCCCGGCCGGGACCGTAACCTATTATGACCAAAAGCGTTGTTGATGCCCTTCATATATCTGGATATGGGTTTTTACCCTCCACGGAGCCCCTGATTCCGACTAAGGTTGTCCACTATCTTTGGCGTTTCCACTTGGGACCGGTCCCTACCCACGCGGTCGCCGCGACGGTCCCGAAACGGTTGCACGAGGAGCGGACGCATGGGTTGGTTGAGCGCGTTCTACCGGTCCTCGATCGGGAAGAAAATCATCGTCGCCGTCACCGGCGCGATCATGGTCCTCTTCCTGATCGGACACATGCTGGGGAATCTCCTGATCTTCGAGGGGCCCGGCGCCCCCGGTCAAATCCCCCGGCTCGATCAGTACGCCGAGCTCCTGCGGTTCGAGCCGACGATCCTGTGGATCATAAGGCTGGCGCTCCTGGGCTCGGTGATCCTCCACGTCATCACCGTGGTCCAGCTGTCGCTCCAGAACCGGAACGCCCGCAAGAACCGCTACGCGGTGAAGAAGAACGCCACCGCCACCTTCTCGTCGCGGACGATGTTGTGGGGCGGGATCGTGGTAGGCGCGTTCGTGATCGGACACATCCTTCATTTCACGACCGGCACCCTGTTCCCCTCGCTCTACCAGCACCTCCATCCCTTCGAAAACGTGACCGGGAGCTTCGGCCATCCGCTCCTCGCCGCCATCTATATCTTCGTCATGGTGGTGATCTTCTTCCATCTCAACCACGGCATCAAAAGCGGCTTCGAAACCCTCGGAGTCACCCATCCACGTTACGTCGAATTGGTCCGCAAGGGCGGACCCATCCTCGCCCTCCTCATCGTCGCCGGGTTCATCCTGGTGCCGCTGGCGGTGGTGGCGGGATGGGTGAAGTAGAGGGGAGGCAGACATGAAGTTGGACGCCAACATTCCTTTCGGGCCGATCCAGGAGAAGTGGGACGAGCACCGCTTCCACATGAAGCTGGTGAATCCCAGTAATCGCCGCAAGTACACGGTGATCGTGGTGGGGACGGGCCTGGCCGGCGCCGCCGCCGCCGCCACTCTCGGCGAGGCGGGGTACAACGTGAAGAGCTTCTGCTACCAGGACTCGCCGCGGCGGGCGCACTCCATCGCCGCCCAGGGTGGGATCAACGCCGCCAAGAACTACCGGAACGACGGCGACTCCATCTGGCGGCTCTTCTACGACACGGTGAAGGGAGGCGATTACCGCTCCCGCGAGGCCAATGTCTACCGGCTGTCCCAGATCTCGGTGGAGATCATCGACCAGGCGGTGGCCCAGGGAGTGCCCTTTGCCCGCGAATACGGCGGATTGCTGGCCAACCGCTCCTTCGGCGGTGCGCAGGTGTCGCGGACGTTCTATGCCCGCGGCCAGACCGGCCAGCAGCTGCTCCTGGGCGCCTACCAGGCCCTGGCCCGGCAGATCGCGGCGGGCACGGTGGAGATGCACCCCCGGACCGAGATGCTGGACCTGGTGGTGGTGGACGGGCGGGCGCGGGGGATCGTGGTGCGCGACCTCATCACCGGCAAGGTCAGCTCCTACTCCGGACATGCGGTGGTGCTGGCCACCGGCGGTTACAGCAACATCTTCTATCTCTCGACCAACGCCGTCGGGTGCAACGTGACCGCCACCTGGCGGGCCTACAAGCGGGGGGCCGGCTTCGCCAACCCCTGCTTCACCCAGATCCATCCCACCTGCATTCCCCCCGCCACGGGGGGGCACCAGTCCAAGCTGACGCTGATGAGCGAGTCGCTCCGCAACGACGGCCGGGTCTGGGTGCCCAAGCAGCAGGGCGACACCCGCGCTCCCAACGAAATCCCCGAGTCCGACCGCGATTACTACCTGGAACGCCGCTATCCGGCGTTCGGGAACCTGGTTCCGCGGGACGTGGCCTCGCGGGCGGCCAAGGAGCGGGTGGATGCGGGGTACGGGGTGGGAACCGGGGTCTACCTCGACTTCCGCGACCCCATCCAGCGGCTGGGCAAGGAGACGATCGAGGAACGCTACGGCAACCTCTTCGACATGTACGAGCGCATCACCGGGGAAAACCCGTACCAGGTGCCCATGCGCATCTACCCCGCGCCCCACTACACCATGGGCGGGCTGTGGGTGGACTACAACCTCATGACCACCATTCCCGGGCTGTTCGCGATCGGCGAGGCCAACTTCTCCGACCACGGGGCCAACCGGCTGGGCGCGAGCGCGCTCATGCAGGGGCTGGCCGACGGCTACTTCGTGGCCCCCTACACCCTGGCCAACTACCTGGCGCAGGGGAGGCTGGATCCGGTCGATCCCTCCGCCCCGGAGTTCGGCCGGATCGAAACCGAGGTCGCCGAGCGGGTAAAGAAGCTCCTCGGCATCCGGGGGAAGCGCACCTCGGACTCCATCCACCGGGAGCTGGGTGAGCTGATGTGGCACCACGTGGGGATGAGCCGGAACGCGGAGGGGCTCCGGAAGACCCTCGAGCGGGTCCCCGAGCTTCGGGAGGAGTTCTGGAACGGCGTGATGGTCCCGGGCCGCGAGGACGACCTCAACATGGCGCTGGAGCGCGCGGGCCGGGTCGCCGACTTCCTGGAGTTCGGGGAGCTGGTGGCGCGCGACGCGCTCAACCGCGACGAGTCCTGCGGCGGGCACTTCCGCGAGGAGCACCAGACTCCCGACGGCGAGGCCAAGCGCGACGACGAGAACTTCTCCTACGGGGCGGTGTGGGAATACCAGGGTCCCGGAAAGGACCCGGCCCTGCACAAGGAGCCGCTGACCTTCGAACACGTGAAGCCCACGCAAAGGAGCTACAAGTGAAGTTCAAACTGCGGGTCTGGCGTCAGGCGGGGCCGAACGCGAAAGGTCACTTCCAGGAATTCCAGGTCCCCAACGTGACCGAGGAGACCTCGTTCCTGGAGATGCTGGACATGATCAACCAGGATCTCATCACCCAGGGGGAGGAGCCGATCGCCTTTGACAGCGACTGCCGCGAGGGGATCTGCGGCACCTGCGGGGTGATGGTCAACGGCGAGGCTCACGGGCCGCTCCCCGGCACCACCACCTGCCAGCACCACATGCGCCACTTCCGGGACGGCGACACCCTGGTGGTGGAGCCGTGGCGGAGCAAGGCGTTTCCGGTGGTGAAGGACCTGGTGGTGAACCGGAGCGCCTTCGACCGGATCATCCAGGCCGGGGGCTTCATCACCGCCGATACCGGGAGCGCCCCCGAGGCCAACTCGATCCCCGTCCCCAAGGACCGGGCGGACCAGGCGTTCGAGAGCGCCGCCTGCATCGGTTGCGGGGCCTGCGTGGCCGCCTGTCCCAACGCCAGCGCCATGCTCTTCGTGGGGGCCAAGATCGGCCACCTGGCCGCGCTCCCCCAGGGCCAGCCGGAGCGGCTGCGGCGGGCGGTGGAGATGGTCCGCGCCATGGACGAGCAGGGCTTCGGCAACTGCACCAACCACGGCGAGTGCGAGGCGGCCTGCCCCAAGGAGATCAAGATGACCAACATCTACCGCATGAACGCGGATTATCTCCGGGGGATGCTGAAGACGGCGAAGTAACGGCCCGGAACGGCCACGATCCGCCGGGAACGGTCACGGCCGGTCGATTCGTTCGGAGGATAGAGGGGCCGCCCGCGCCGTCCTCGCAAAGTCGCCATGCTCGTCCCCGACGGCACCGGGAGCTGCGGATTGCCGCCGGCGACCCCTCTACCCTCCGGGCACGTCCCAACTCCATCGCCCTCGTTTCAGGCGGACCGGGTCTACCCGAAACCCAACTCCAGCCGGGCGGCCTCGGACATGCGGCTCATGTCCCAGGGGGGATCCCAGACGATCTCCACCTGGGCGTCGCTCACCCCGGGAAGGGTGCGGATCTTCTCCTCGGCGTCGCCCTTCAGGATGTCGCCCATCCCACAGCCGGGGGCGGTCATGGTCATGCGGATGTTGACCCGGACGCCGCCCCTTTCGCCCGGCTCCAGGTCGCAGCCGTAGATGAGGCCCAGGTCCACCACGTTGACCGGGATCTCGGGGTCGAAGATGGTGCGCAGTTCATCCCAGATCCGCCGTTCCAGCTCCGCCCCGTCGGCGGCCGGGGGCGGGGATGAACCCTCGCCGGCGGAGGCGGAGGCGGGGGCGGCCGCGGCGTCCGGCGCGGCCGGCGCGGGGGTGGGCTCCTTCCCCAGCGCGTCGGCGTCCCGGCCGTCCACCCGGGCCATGTAGCCCTGTGGGGTGATCACGGTATAGGAACCGCCCAGGGACTGGGTGATGGTGACGGTCACCCCCTCGGGGATGAGAATCCGGTTGCCGGCGGGGATCACCACCGCCTCCACGTCCCGGGTGACCGCAACGTCCTCGGCGGTTCTCATGCCGGTCCGCTCCCGCCGGAGACGTCGGTGGAGACCGGGTCCTCGGCGTTGTGGAGCGCCGCGGCCACGGTGTGCCAGCTCAGGGTCGCGCACTTCACCCGCGAGGGGAACTGCGCCACCCCCGCCATCGCCGCCAGCTCGCCGAGTTCGCTCACGTCCTCGCCTTCGGCCAGCTTTCCGGTCACCAGCTTCTGGTAGCGCTCGAGCAACCGCTCCACCTCGGCCCGGGACTTGCCCTTCACCACCTCGGTCATGACCGAAGCGGCGGCCTGGGAGATGGCGCAGCCGGAGCCGGTGAACCCGACCTCGGCCACCCGGTCGCCGTCGAGCTTCAGATAGACGGTCATCTTGTCCCCGCAGAGGGGGTTGTAGCCCTCGGCGTGATGATTGGCGCCGGCGGGCTTCCCCTGGTTCCGGGGGTGCTTGTTGTGGTCCAGGATCACTTCCTGGTAGAGATCGGAGAGATCCGACATCCTAGAACCTCGTGTTCAGGTCTTCGAGGAGCGCCGCCCGCAGCGAGGCCGCCGGAATCCGCTCCACCATCTCGGCGGTGAATCCCCGGATGAGGATGTGCCGGGCGGTTTCGCGGTCGATGCCCCGCGACCGCAGGTAGAAGAGCGCCTCATCCTCGATCTGGCCGATGGTCGCGCCGTGCCTGGCCTTGACGTCGTCGGCGAAGATCTCGAGCTCGGGATTGGTGTTGACCAGCGCCTCGTTCGAGAGCAGCAGGTTGTTGTTGGTCTGGGCGGCGTCGATCTTCTGCGCGCCCGCCCGGATCAGGACCCGGCCGTTGAACACCGCGGTGGCCTTGCCATCCAGCACGCCCTTGTAGAGCTGGCGGCTCACGGTATGGGGGCTCGCGTGGTCCACGAAAACGTGATGGTCCGCGTGCTGCCGCCCCGAGGCCAGGTAGAGGCCGTAAAGCGCGCACTCGGCGCCTTCGCCGGCGAGGGCGGTCTCGATGTCGGTGCGGGCGAGCCTCGCTCCCAGCGACACCGAATGGCCGGTGAACCGGGCGTGGCGGTGCTGGCGGACGGCGAGCGTCCCCAGGTGAACGGTCCGGCCGCTCTCCCGCTGGAGCTTGACGTGTTCCAGGGAGGCGTTCTCCCCCAGGACGATCTCGGTGACCGGATTCACGAACGCGGCCGAGCCCTCCGGGCCCACGTACTCCTCGATCACCGTGGCCCGGGCCCCATCCTCCACCACCAGGAGCACCCGGGGATGGATCGAGCGTGCGGCCTCCCCGGGCAGGGCCAGGAAGAGGAGGTGGATCGGAAGCGCGGCGTCGCACCCCCGGGGGACCCGCACCACCGCGGCGTCGGTGAACAAGGCGGTGTTGAGCGCGGTGAACACGCTTCGCTCGGGTTCCCCGGCGATCCGTCCCAGATGGGCCTTCACCATCGACTCGGAACCGGTGAGGGCCTCTCCCAGCGAGAGCAGCTCCGGCCCGCCCGCCGCCGGGCCGGGGGCGGAAAGAGCCCGGGAACAGCCGCCGTTCACGAACGCCAGGCGCAGGGCGTCGTCCCGGAGCAGGCTCCACTCCCCCGGCGACGCGGGCACGGGGGCCGCCGCCCCCGGGGCCGGATCGAACACCGGCGCCAGCCGGGTGAGCGGCTTAAGGCCGGTGAACCGCCAACTCTCGTCGTCCGGCGCGGGCAAGCCGCGCGCGGAGAAGCGCGCGAAGGCCTCGCGCCGGAGCGCGGCCAACCATTCGGGGCCGGCGGCGAGGAGCGGCCGAAGAGCGCGCCAGGCGTCATCGAACGCGCCGGTCTTGGGAGAGGCGGCGGCTTCGGCGGTCATGTGGTCAACTCCGCGCTCCGCCCGCGGGCGGAGCCGGCTCGCCCTCGAGCCAACCGTAGCCCTTGTCCTCGAGCTCCAGCGCCAGCTCCCGGCCGCCGGACTTGACGATGACCCCCCCCGCCAGCACGTGGACCACGTCCGGCACCACGTAGTCGAGGAGCCGCTGGTAGTGGGTGACCACGATCATGGAGCGATCCTCGCGGCGGTGGAGGTTGATCCCCCGGGCCACGATCTTCAAGGCGTCGATGTCGAGGCCGGAGTCGGTCTCGTCCAGGATGGCCAGGGTCGGGTCGAGGAGGCCGAGCTGGAGGATCTCGTTCCGCTTCTTCTCCCCCCCGAGAACCCGTCGTTCACGAACCGGGTGAGGAGCGTCTCGTCCAGCTCCACCAGCTTCGCCTTCTCCTTGAGCAGCCCCAGGAACTCCACCGCTCCGATCTCGGGCTCGCCCCGGTACCTGCGCACCGAGTTCAGCGCCGAGCGCAGGAAGTAGCGGTTGGACACCCCCGGGATCTCCACCGGGTACTGGAAGGCGAGGAAGATGCCCTCCCCCGCCCGGTCCTCCGGCTCCATGGTGAGCAGGTCCCGGCCGCGATAGCGCACCTCGCCCGCGGTCACCTCCAGCCCGGGATACCCGGCCAGCACCTTGGCGAAGGTGCTCTTGCCGGACCCGTTGGGGCCCATCACGGCGTGGATCTCCCCCGGGTTCACGGTGAGGTCGATCCCCTTCAGGATCTCCTTGTCCTCGATCCGGGCGCGAAGGCCCCGGACCGCGAGCATCGGTTCCTGCGTCATGCCTTGCCTCTCCTCCCGACGGTCAGCCGACCGTCCCCTCCAGGCTCACTTCCAGGAGCTTCTGGGCCTCCACCGCGAATTCCATGGGGAGTTCCTTGAAAACCTCCTTGCAGAATCCGTTCACGATCATGTTCACCGCGTCCTCGGTGCTGAGCCCGCGCTGCCGGCAATAGAACAACTGGTCTTCCCCCACCTTGGAAGTGGAGGCCTCGTGCTCGATGTGAGCGGTGGGCTCGTTTACCTGCAGGTACGGAAAGGTATGGGCTCCGCAGCGGTCGCCGATCAGGAGCGAGTCGCACTGCGAGTAGTTGCGGGCGCCGTCGGCCCCCTTGTAGACCTTGACCTGGCCCCGGTAGGTGTTCTGGCCGCGGCCGGCCGAGATTCCCTTGGAGATGATGGTGCTTCTGGTGTTCCGCCCCACATGGATCATCTTGGATCCGGTGTCGGCCTGCTGGCAGTTGTTGGTGAGCGCCACCGAGTAGAACTCGCCCACCGAGTTGTCTCCGATCAGCACGCACCCGGGGTACTTCCAGGTGATGGCGGAGCCGGTCTCGACCTGGGTCCAGGAGATATGCGAGTTCCGCCCCCGGCAGAGCCCGCGCTTGGTCACGAAGTTGTAGATCCCGCCCTTGCCGTTTTCGTCTCCCGGGTACCAGTTCTGGACCGTGGAGTACTTGATGCGGGCGTCGTCCAGCGCCACCAGTTCCACCACCGCGGCGTGGAGCTGGTTCTCGTCGCGCATGGGGGCGGTGCAGCCCTCCAGGTAGCTCACGTAGGAGCGGTCCTCGGCCACGATGAGCGTCCGCTCGAACTGGCCGGTGTTGGCGGCGTTGATGCGGAAGTAGGTGGAGAGCTCCAGCGGGGAGCGCACCCCCTTGGGCACGTACACGAACGAGCCGTCGCTGAACACCGCCGCGTTCAGGGTGGCGAAGAAGTTGTCCCCGATCGGGACCACCGAGCCCAGGTACTTCCGCACCAGGTCGGGGTGGTTCCGGATCGCCTCGGACATGGAGCAGAAGATGATGCCGACCTCGGCCAGCTTCTCCTTGTAGGTGGTGGCGACCGAGGCGCTGTCGAGCACCGCGTCCACCGCCACCCCCGACAGGCGCTTCTGCTCCTCCAGCGGGATTCCCAGCTTCTCGAAGGTGCGCCGCACCTCCGGATCCACCTCGTCGATGCTGGTCAGCGCCGGCCGCTTGCGCGGCGCCGAGTAGTAGACGATCTTCTCGTAGTCGATGGGGCCGTAGCGCACGTTCTGCCAGGTGGGCTCCCGCATCTCGCGCCACCGGCGGTAGGCCTCGAGCCGCCACGCGAGCATCCACTCCGGCTCGTCCTTCTTGGCCGAGATCAGACGGACCACGTCCTCGTTCAGGCCCGGGGGCATGGTGTCGGCCTCGATGGCCGAGCTCCACCCGTACTTGTAATCCTGCCGGATCCGCTCGTTGATCTCGCGGTTGGTCCCCGCGGCACCGGCGGGCTTGCGGACGGCGTTGGCGCGTTCGGTCATGCTCTGCTCACCCCTCGAACCTGGACATGGTGACGGTCCCCGGCGATTCGGGCGCCCCGGGACCGGTGCGGCGGGTCCGCGGCGGAACGGCGCGCCCGCTCCGGCGGCCCCGTCCTCCGCAACAATGCGCTAAACCCTTGACGAAGAGAATACATGACAAGATTACTCACTTTTAGAGCAGCCTTCAAGGGGCGGCCCTCGTCACCGCGTCGCTCCCGGCGTTCATGGCACGGACGCCGGGAACCGCCAACAGGTTACGCCCGGTCCGATTCCGCCGCGACCCCCGATAAGCGGTATCCAAATTCGACAAACTTGTCCTGATTCGGGGAACGCATACCGTAATTCATTGTCCAGCTGCATGATACAGCATCCGGGCTCCTAGCGGGCGCGCTCCCCGCGCGCCCTTCCCGATCCCGCCGCCAGCGCCTTTAGAGCGGGAGGCCACGCCGCGCGGGCCTCGGCCGCCGCCGCCTCGGTCCCGAGGTCCCGGTGGACGAGAGAGAGACGCGTCGCCCTCTCCCCTTCCGGAACCAGCTCGATCTCGAAGGTGGAACCCGCGGCCGGTCCGGTCCGTTCCCAGGTGAAGGCCAGCCGGGCGCCGGGGATCAGGCAGAGGCATCGCCCGGCATGCCCGGCCGGACTCCGGTACCGCCCCGCCACCCAGGGCTCCAGCTCGCCTCCCCGGGGGAGCCACCCCGGGGACGCCCCCCAGCCGGTCCAGGCCGCGAAGACCCGGGCGGGGGGCGAGGGAAGCTCCAGGGTGAACCGCTCCTCCCGGCCGCGGTCCCGCCCCGGGCGTTCGGCGGCGAAGGTGGACATCTCCAGGCCGAAGTAGCGGCCGCGCCCCATCGGCTCCAGGCCGGTCTTGAGCAGCACCCGCTCGGAGGGGAGGTTCTGCGGATAGGTGAGCCCGAGGATCCGGTCGAGCCCTCCCCGCTCGAAGCCCAGAGCGAGAAGCGGCCGGGCGAGCTCGGTGGCGTAGCCCCGTCCCCACCACGGCTGGCCCAGGTTGTAGAAGATCTCGGTCTCGCCGGTGGCCTCGATCGGCGAGAGCCCCGCGCTCCCGATGAAGGCGCCCGAGGCCAGCTCCTCCACCACCCACGAACCGCCGGCGAGGGATTGCGGGACGCCGGCCCGCCCGGCCAACCGTTGCGCGAAGGCGGCGCGGTCGGTGACGGGGAGGCCGTTCCCCACGTACCGCATCACCTCGGGATCGCTGAAGATGGCGAAGGCCGGGTCCAGGTCCGGGATCCGCCAGTCCCGGAGCCGCAGCCGCGGGGTCTCGAGAAGCACGCTCATCGCCCGTCCCCGGTGATCACGCCTCCCCCCAGGACCACCTCGCCCCGGTAGAAGACCGCGGACTGTCCCGGAGCCACCGCCCGCTGGGGCTCGCGGAACCGCACCCGCACAGCGCCCCCTTCCTCCGGGGTCACCGTGGCCGGCGCGGGGCGGGAGCGGTAGCGGACCCGCACCCCGGCCTCGACCGGCGCCGGCGGCGGCTCACAGGAGACCCAGTTCGCCTCGCGGACTCGCGCCTCGCGCACGTAGAGATCGCTCTCCTTCCCCACCGTGACCCGGTTCCGCGCCGCGTCCACCGAGACCACGTAGAGGGGCTCGCCCGCCGCCACCCCCAGGCCGCGCCGCTGGCCCACGGTGTAGTGGACCGCTCCCCGGTGCCGGCCCAGCACGTTCCCTCCGGTGTCCACCAGCTCCCCGGCCCCGGTCTGGGGGGCGCCGTCCGCGCGCGCGGCCACGAAGTCCGCGTAGCGGCCTCCCTGGACGAAGCAGATGTCCTGGCTCTCGACTTTTTCCGCCACCGTCAGCCCGGCGGCGCGGGCGGCGGCGCGGGCCTCGGACTTGGTATGCGCGCCCAGGGGGAAGCGGGTGCGGGCGAGATCCTCCCGCCGGAGCCCCCACAGCACGTAGGACTGGTCCTTGGCGGCGTCGCGCGCGCGCAGGAGCACCGGGCCGTCCGCTCCGGCCTCGAGCCGCGCGTAGTGGCCGGTGGCCACCGCGTCGAACCCGAGCCGGCGGGCCCGGCCGAGGAGGCTCCCGAACTTGAGATGGGTGTTGCAGCGCACGCAGGGGTTGGGGGTCTCCCCGGCAAGATAGGCGTCGACGAAGGGGCGCACCACCTCGCGGTCGAAGCCCGCTTCCTCGTCCAGCACGTAGTGCCGGATCCCGAGGGCGTGGGCGGCGGCGCGGGCGTCCTCGATGTCCCGCAGGGAACAACAGGAACGCGGCGAGGCGGCGGCGCCCCCGTAGCACCAGAGCTTGAGGGTGGCCCCGGTCACCTCGTGGCCGGCCGCCACCAGGAGCGCGGCGGCGGCGGCGGAGTCCACCCCGCCCGACATGGCGACCAGGATCCGCTCGCGGGTCACCGGCGGCTCTCCGCCGGGGCGTTGACGAGCCCGGCCAGGGCGAGGGCGAAGGCGTCCACCTCGGCCTCGGTGGTGGCGGCTCCGAGGCTCACCCGCACCGCCGAGCGCGCGGCCCGGGGGGGGAAGCCCATGGCCAGGAGCACCGCGCTCGGTTCCTCGGAACCCGAGGTGCAGGCGGAGCCCGCGGAGACCGCGAACCCGGCCAGGTCGAGGGCCGGCACCAGGTCCAGGTCGAGGTCCTCTCCGAAGGTGAAGTGGGCGGTGTTGGGAAGCCGCTCGGCCCTGGCGCCGGTGAGCCGGGCGCGGGGGATCTCCCGGAGCACCCGCTCCTCCAGCCGCGCGCGGAGCGCGGCGCCGCGCGCCGCCTCCCGGGGGCCGTCCCGGAGCGCGGCCAGCGCCGCCGCCCCGAAGCCGGCGATCCCGGCGGTGTTGTGGGTACCGCCCCGGAGCCCCCCTTCCTGGGTGCCGGGGATGAGCGGCGCCAGCCGCACCCCGGCCCGGCGCCACAGCGCCCCCACCCCGGCCGGCCCCCCCAGCTTGTGCGCGGCCACCGAGACCAGGTCCGCCCCCCACGCCTCCGCCGCCACCGGGATCTTGCCCGCGCTCTGGACCGCGTCCACGTGGAAGAGCGCGCCGTGCTCGCGGCAGAGCGCCCCGACCTCGGCCACCGGCTGCACCACCCCCGTCTCGCTTTCCCCGTGGACCAGCGACACCAGGGCGGTCTCCGGACCGAGCGCGGCGCCGAAGGCGGCGGGCTCCACCCTCCCGTTCGCATTCGGAGGCACCAGGGTCACCTCCCAGCCGTTCGCGGCCAGCACCGCCAGCGCCTCCCGGACGGCGCTGTGCTCCACCCCCGAGGCCACCGCGTGCCGTCCCCGCGCCCCCCGGCCCGCGCCCAGGATCGCGCCCGCCGCCGCCTCGGTGCCGGACCCGGTGAAGATCACGTCACCCGAGGGCCCGCCGGCCAGCTCGCGCACCGCGCGCCGGGCGCGATCCACCGCCGCCCTCGCCCGCTGGCCGAAGACGTGCACGCTGGAGGGATTGGCGGCGGGGCCGTCGAGCCACCGCTCGACGGCGGCGCGCGCCTCCCCCCGGAGCGGAGCGCCGGCGTTGTAGTCCAGATAGATCGGCATGGGTTCGGAGTATAAGGGAAAGGGGCCGCCCCCCGGCGGAGGCGGCCCCGAAAGGAGAGACACCCCGGCCGGCGGTTAGGGGGAGACTTCCTTGACCTTGGTCATGGCGACCTTGACCAGGGCGCGGTTCTGAGCGGAAGTGCCCGCGTTCTTCACCCGGGCGATCTTGTCCACCACGTCCATCCCGTCCACCACCTGGCCGAACACGGTGTAGCCGTCCCGGTCCAGGCCGGGAAGGTCGGCCAGGCAGATATAGAACTGGCTCCCGCTCGACTCCCGGTTCGGGTTCACCAGATCCGGCTTCCGGGCGGCGGCCACCGAGCCCCGCAGATGGCTGCGCTTGATCTCGGCGGGCAGGGTGTAGTCGGGACCGCCGGTACCGACCTTGGGACTCCGCCAGTCGCTCTTGGAGATGGGGTCGCCGCCCTGCACGATGAAACCGGGGACGATGCGATGGAAGGTGGTGCCCTCGTAGTACCCGCTCTTGACCAGCTTCAGGAAGTTCTCCACGTGCCGGGGGGCGTCCTCGGGATAGAGTTCGATCACGAAGGTGCCGAGCGGGGTGTCCTTCCCGTCCTCCCCCTCGATGGCCACGGTGATGGACACCCGCGGGTTCCCGGCCGGCGGGGCGGCCGCGGTCGAATCCCCCGCGGCGGCGCCGGCGGGCGCGGACGTGTCCGCGTCCTGGGCCCGCGCCGCCACGGGAACCGCCGCCGCCAGCACCGCCACCCCCGCCCAGATGGCCACCGCGTTCAGGATTCGACGAATCATGGGTCCTCCGTGCACCGGCCGGTCCGGGCTAGTGGTTGGCCTGCGCGTCCTTGGCCTTCATCTGCTTGGCCCGCTCGATCAGCTGGTCCAGCCGCAACAGCTCGTTCTTGGCGTACTTGCCGAAGTTCGCGTCGCCCATCACCACGGGGGACTGGAACTTGATCTTCGCCTCGCCGTAGGTGGAAACGGCGCGGTCGTAGTCGTACTTGGCGAGCTGGGCGGTGGCCCGCAGCTCCAGCCCCTTCCCCCAGGCCGCGTAGAGGCACGGCTGAACCGGGGCGTTCTCCCCGATTCCCTTCATCGCGGTCTCGATCGCCTTCTCTTCCTGGTTGGAATCGATGTAGATGAACGCGATGTTGCAGTAGAGGGTGGCCTTGGAGGGGTCGTCGGAGATGAGCCGCATGTACTGGTCGACCGCCTCCTGGGTCCGGCCCAGCTTCTGGAGCGCCTTGGCGTAGATCGCCCGGTCGTTGACCCGGGTGGAATCCAGGGCGAGGAGCTGCTTGTAGGCCTCGGCCGCCTTGGCCCAGTTCTCGTCCTGAACGTAGAGATAGGCGAGGCGGCTGGCGACGTTCACGTCGTTGGGGTTCTTCTCGAACAGCTTGGCATAGACCGCGGCCGCCTTCTGGTTCTCCCCGGCGTTGAAGTAGAGCTCGCCGAGGGCGTTATACGCCCCCAGGGAATCGGGGCAGACCTCGGCTTCCTTCTGGAACGCCTGCACCGACTGGTCCAGCCGCGCCTTGTACTCGGGAGCGGAGTCGCCCTTGGCTTCCTTGATCTTCAGCGCCATCTGCCGCTGGGCCCCGCCGATGGCGTCCCAGGCCGAGCAGTCCTGCGGGGTGACGGTGAGGATCTGCTGGTAGGTCGAGATCGCGTCGTCCAGGTCCCCCATCGCCGCCTGGACGTAGGCGATGTTCTTGCGTACGCCCACGTCGGTGTCCGGGAGCAGCTTCTGGAGCTGCTGATAGGTGTCGAGGGCGTCCTGGTAGTAGTCGGCGTCGGACTTGGCCATCTCGGTGTAGGCCAGCGCCAGCCGCCGGAACGCGTCCACGTACTTGGGGTTCTCGTCGATGGCGAGCTGGAACTGCTCCACCGCGTCGAGATACTTGAGGTTGTTCATCAGCTCCACGCCGTGGAGGTAATACTTCTGGGCCTTGCTCATGCCGGCGGTGGCGTCGCCGGTCGAGTCCTGGGCGTAGGCCAGCGCGGGTGCGATGAGCACCGCCGCCAGTCCCAGGACGGCAAAGAAACGCAGGGGTCGGTTCATCTTCGGCTCCTTTCGCAGCTGTCTGCGGCAATGCGGGTCGACCTGGATCGCCGGTCCGGGCGGCCTCCCGCCGAGGGGGGTCAGTTCTTCGCACCCTTCTTGACGGCGGGGGGGACCGGCGGGGCCGAGGTGAACCGCGCGAGGATCTTGGTGTTCTCCTCCGCGTTCCGCGCCGCATCCGTGCCGGGGGCGATCTGAATCACTTGCTTCCAGTAGTTGACCGCTTCCCGGAAAAGTCCGGCGTCGGCGAAGGCCACTCCAATGTTGTAGAGCGCGGAGTAGCACTTCGGATCGATGGAAACCGCCCGCTTGTACTCGAACATGGCGTCCGGGAACCGGCTCTGGGCGTAATAGGCATTGCCCAGGTTGCTGCGGGCCTTGCAGTCCTCGGGGTTGATCGACAGCGCCTTTTCGAAATAGGGCACCGCCTTGTCGGCCTGGTTCTGGTCGACCAGGACGTTGCCCAGGTTGACCAGCGCCTCCACGTACTTGGGATTGTGGCGGACGGCGGCTTCGAAATGCTGCCGGGCCAGGTCCAGGGACTCGGCGTCGTAGTAGGCGTTGCCGAGCTGGTACTGGAGCCGGTAGTTCGTGGTGTCGGCCGCGACCTGGTTCTCCAGCCGGCCGATCTTGGCCTTCAGCGCCGCGGAATCGGCGGGTTGCTTCTCCACACCGCCGCCCAGGAGCCCCTGTCCGGTCTGGGCGGCCGCGAACGCGGGACAGAGCGCGACCGCCAGGACGGCGATCCACCCGGCCCCGGAGAGTCTCGAGAGCAGGGTCCCTCCGGGACCCCGCAGCCCGTTGCCCGATCCGGCCTCGCGACGGGCTGCTTGGTTTACCGCATGCATGAGTGGCTTCCTACTCCTCCCCTGGAGTTCGAATCGGGCGACGGCGGAAAGGCGAAAGTTCGCGCAGCGCGCCATTTTAGGCGCGGTCCCGGCGGGTGTCAACCGAGGACCCGGCGCCCCCGAATCGGCAAACCGCTGCCGGATGGGACCTTACGCCCCACCGTTCCCCATGAATACCCGGTCCGGGGGAGGGCTATTCCGGAGCCGCGGCGCCGTCAGTACCAGCTGATGAGGGTGCTCTCGTTGGGGACGAGGGCGTCGGGATGCGCCGGCCGCACCCGCACCGCATAGCCGTAGAGCCCGCTGGCCCGGCAGGGGAGCATCCCCCGGTACCACCAGGAGCCGTCCTCCTGGCGCTCCACCTCGAGAGGGGTGACCGCGCCGGTGGGAACCTGGCGCTCCACGTTGGCCTGGCCGTGGTAGAGCTCCACGCTCACCTGGTCGGGCTTGAGCGCCCCCAGCCGGACCTTGACCCGCACCGGGACCTCGGTGCCGACACGCAGGTGGTTCTCGTCGAGCTGCTCCACCCGCTCCACCTGGACCTCGCCCCAGTGCTTGCCGACGAACTCCTCCCACGCCACCAGGTCCTTGACCCGGGCCAGGTCGCCCTTCAGGAACTCGCCGGCCCGGCGGGCGGCGGGGATGTAGTAGCGCTCGGCGTATTCGCTGACCATGCGGTTGGTGTTGAACACCGGGGCCAGGCGTCCCATGGCGGTCTTCATCTTGGCGATCCAGGCCTGGGAGAGCCCGGAGGAATCGCGCCGGTAGTAGAGCGGGACCACCTCCCGCTCCAGGAGATTGTAGAGGGCGTTGGCCTCCACTTCGTCCTGGTACTCGGGGTCGTCGTAGACCTCGCCCTGGCCGATCGCCCAGCCCACCTCGTTGTCGAAGCCCTCGTCCCACCATCCGTCCAGGATGGAGAAGTTGAGGGCCCCGTTGGCGGCGGCCTTCATGCCGCTGGTGCCGCTGGCTTCCAGGGGCCGGCGCGGGGTGTTGAGCCACACGTCCACTCCCTGCACCAGGTAGCGGGCCACGTTCATGTCGTAGTTCTCGATGAAGGACACCGAGTCCCGCATCTCGGCGTCGCGGGCGAAGTGGGCGAGCTGCTTGATCAGCTCCTTCCCCGCGCTGTCGGCGGGATGGGCCTTGCCCGCGAAGATGAACTGCACCGGCCGCTCGGCGGAATTGATGATGCGCTTCAGCCGGTCGCGGTCCCGCAGGATAAGGGCCGCCCGCTTGTAGGCGGCGAACCGGCGGGCGAAGCCGATGGTGAGCCGGTTGGGGCTGAGGATACGCCGCGCCTCCGCGATCTCGACCGAGGATCCGCCGCGGTTGCGGAGCTGCAGGGCCACCCGCTCCCGCGCGAAGCTCACCAGCCGTTCCTTGGACGCCATGTGGGTCCGCCACAGCTCCTCGTCGGGAATCTGGTCCAGCCGCTTCCACGCCTCGGTATCGGCGGGATTGTCGGACCAGCCGGGGCCCAGATAGCGGTTGAGGAGGTTCTGCATCTCCACCGAGATCCAGCTCCGGGTGTGGACGCCGTTGGTGATGCTGTCCACCGGGACCTCGGACTCGGGGTAGTCCTTCCACTCCGACTCCCACATCTTCCGCGACACCTTGCCGTGGAGGGCGCTCACCGCGTTCCGGTAGGTGGAGTTCCGGACCGCGAACAGCGCCATGTTGAACGGCTGCCCGCCGTCGCCGGGTTTCTCCCGCCCCAGGTCCATGAGGGTCTCGAAAGGTACGCCGAGCTCGCCCGCGAACACCTCGAAGTACTTCTTCATGAGGTGGACGTCGAAGATGTCGAAGCCGGCGGGGACCGGGGTGTGGGTGGTGAAGATCGAGGACGCGGAGAGGATCTGCCGCGCCTCCTCGAACCCCACCCCGTACTCGGCCATGATTTGCCGCACCCGCTCCACCGCCAGGAACGCCGCGTGCCCTTCGTTGATGTGGCACACGTCGGGCTTGATGCCGAGCAGCCTCAGCGCCCGCACCCCGCCGATCCCGAGCACGATCTCGTGCTGGATGCGCGTCTCCTTGTCCCCGCCGTAGAGCTGGTAGGTGATGCGCTGGTCCTCGGGAGAGTTCTCGGAGAGATTGGAGTCGAGGAGGTAGAGCGGGACCCGTCCCACCTGGGCCCGCCAGATCTGGAGCGTCACCTTGCGGCCGGGGAAGGGAAGCTCCAGGCGAAGCGGCTTCCCCTCGGCGTTGGTCTCCAGGGCGAGCGGCATGTTGTAGAAGTCGTTCTCGTGGTAGGCCTCTTGCTGCCACCCGTCGGCGTTCAGGTACTGCGCGAGGTACCCCACCTTGTAGGCCAGGCCCACCCCCACCAGCGGGAGCCCCAGCTCGCTCGCCGACTTCAGGTGGTCGCCGGCCAGCACCCCCAGGCCGCCGGAGTAGAAGGGGAGGCACTCGGTCAGCCCGAACTCGGCGCTGAAGTAGGCGATCTTGATCCCCTCGAAGTCGCGGTGGTAGCGCTGGAACCACGCCGACCGGGCGAGAAGCTCCTGAAGCCCGTCATAGGCCCGGTCCATGTGAGCCAGGAACACGGGGTCGGTGGCGGCCCACTCCAGCCGGTCCTGGGAGATGGTGCCGAGCATGCGGACCGGGTTGTGGCCGGTGGACTCCCAGAGCCCGCGGTCGAGCCGCTGGAAGAGCTCGGCGGTCTCGGGATGCCAGACCCAGCGGATGTTGAAGGCGAGATCGCGCAGCTTGTCGAGGCGCTCGGGGAGCGCGGGCTTGACGTGCAGGAGCTGGAAGCGAGGCGTCATGGTCGGTCCTGATCTCCAAGTTTGGTGCGGCGGGGACGCCTCCGGCCCGGCAATCGGCTCGGGGGCGCCGGCGCCGGATCTTTGTCCTGGGCCGCAGCCTGTTACGATGTCAAATCTCTGCGGGTCCGTCTAGCGTGGACCGGTCCAACCCGACCCGGGCCCGCGCCGGCCCGCGCTCCATGATCGGCGCCCGGGGGGGCGGCCCCTAGCCCGGCGCGCCCGGAACCGCGAGGATAGCGTTCGGCCTCATGGCGACTTACGTGATCGGCGATATCCAGGGCTGCCATCGCACCCTGACCCGCCTCCTGGACCGCATTGCCTACCGCCCCGGGCGCGACCGGTTGTGGCTGGCCGGCGACCTGGTGAACCGGGGGCCCGCCTCGCTGGAGGTGCTCCGCTGGGCGGCGGCCCAGGGGGACGCCCTCACCGCGGTGTTGGGGAACCACGACCTCCACCTCCTGGCCCGGGCCGCGGGCGCCGCCCCGCGCAAGAAGCGCGACACCCTGGAGGCGGTGCTGGCCGCCCACGACCGCGACGCGCTCCTGGCCTGGCTCCGCTCGCGGCCGCTCCTGCATGCGGAAGCGGGCGCGTTGCTGGTCCACGCCGGGCTCCATCCGGCGTGGACCGTCCCCGGCGCGGAGCGGCTGGCCGCCGAGGCCTCGGCGTGGGTGCGGGGAGGCGGAGACCTGGCCGCGCTCTACCTGCCCCTGCCCCGGTGGAGCGACGCGCTTCCCGGCGCGCGCCGGCCCGCGGTCGCGGCCGCGCTCCTCACCCGCATCCGCACCGTGCGGGAGGGCGGAGAGGCCTGCCTCGACTTCTCGGGCCCCCCGGCCAAGGCTCCAGCCGGCTGCGTTCCCTGGTACGCGGCGCCGGGGCGGAAGAGCGCGGGCACCCGGGTCTTCTTCGCCCACTGGGCCGCGCTGGGGCTGCACGTGGCCGCGGACGCGGTGGGGCTCGATACCGGCTGCGTGTGGGGAGGTACGCTCACCGCGTACCGGCGGGAGGACGGCGCGGTGTTCGGGGAGCCGCTGGCCGACCGGGTGGCTCCGGAGCCGGGCTGAGGCCGGACGGATCAGCCGCCGAGCCGGCGGAGAGCGCCCGGCTCGAGGAGCCACCGGAGAAGGCCGGCCGCCCCCGGCTCCCAGTCCACGTACGCCGCTCCCGCCTTCTTGAGCGCGGCCGGCGGCTCCCCCCGGATCCGCAGCGCCGCCCCCAGCACCCGGTCCAAGTTGGGGGCGTGGCCGGCCAGAAGCGCTTCGGCGTGGCCCGCGCGGGCAAGAAGGGCCAGCACCGCCGCCGGATCGCCTTCGGGGCGGAGATGCCCGGTGATCCGCACCGCGTCCGGCGGGATGTCCAGCGCCTCCGCGGCCAGGGCCGCGGTCTGGCGGGCGCGGAGGAGGGGGCTGGAGTAGATCGCTTCCGGCCGCGCTCCCGCCGCGCGGAGGCCGCGGGCCGCACTCCGGGTGCGGCGGACCCCCTTGGGGGTGAGCGGGCGCTCGTCGTCGGGCGGGCAGGCGGGATCGTCCCGGTCCACCGCGATCCCGTGGCGGAAGAGGATGAGCCTCACCGGGACTCCGGCGCCGGCGCCCGCGCTTTCGGTTTGCGCGCTTCCGGCGCCGCGCCGCCGCCCGCGGGCGGGGCGCCGCCGGCATCCGGGGGCGGGGCCACGGCGGACGCCGCCGCCTCCGGGGGAGGGCCGGCCGCACCCGGGGCCGCGCTCCGCTCGAGCCGTTTCAGGATCTTGGGCCAGCGCTCCCACTCGCGCTCGAACCGGCGGCGGGCCCGCACCCCGCGCCGGCGCTGGCGCTCCACCAGCCCTCCCAGCACCAGGATCATCTCGGGGTCGGGGCGCCGCTCCGCGGCCAGGGCCCGGGCCAGCGCCCGGAACTGAGCCGCCGCTACCCGCGCGTCCTGGGCCCGGCCCAGGAGGTCCTGGTAGAGCGCCAGCCGCTTCACCGCTCGCGTGAGCCCCCGCGGGGCGGTCCCGGCCAGGAACTCGCTCAGGTAGCGCAGCCGCTTGATGGCGATCCGGAGCCGGTGGAGATCCTCGTCGGAGAGGGCGGCCACCTCCGCGTCCTGGAGCCGGGCCAGCTTCCGCGCGTGCCCAGCCATGAGCCGCGGCCAGGTCGCGGCGAGGGTGGCGGGCGCCGCCCCCCCGGCCGCGGCCACCGAGGAGATCGCATCCACCGCGCGCCGGAATTCCATGGAGCCGAGGGTGTGGGCCGCGTCCACGCGGACGGCGCGCCGGCGGAGCTCGAACGCCTCCAGCACCCGGCCCGAGGCCTCGCCGGGGGCGTCCAGACGATCGAGGTCGCGGGGAAGGCGCGCCAGCAACACGTCCAGATCGCGCAGCCGCCCCAGCCCGCGCATCCGCTCCCCCAGCTCGCGGCGCACGGCCTCCGCCCGGGGCGCCTCGAGCCAGGGCTCGAAGGCATGGAGCGCGGCGCGGACGCGGCGGATCCCCACCCGCACCCCGTGGAGGTACTCGGGATCGAGGTCCAGGGACCCGCCGTCCAGGAGCCTGCGCAGCTCCGCCGCCTCGCGGCGCAGAAGCTCCACCGCGGCCCCGCCGGGCGGGTCGCGGGGGTCGAGCGGGCGGAGAAGGCGGTTCACCGGCGGCACGGGAAGCTCAGGCTTCCCCCTCCGGAAACATCGCCAGCGATTCCACCAGCTTCTGGATGCGGGCGAGATCCTTGGCCCGCCCCTTCTCCGGTTTCAGCTTGAGGCCGCGAAGCTCGTCGAGCAGGGCCCTGCTCACTCCCGCCGCGGGCACCCAGGGGCGGTCCCCGCCGGCCTCGGACCCCTCCAGGCGGGCGAGAAGGGCGGCGAGGCGCCCGTCCACCCGGGCGGTGTACTGGTCCACCGTCTCATGCAGAACCCCGCGCAGGACGCCGATCTCGGCCGCCACCTCGCCGGCCAGCGCGGCCCGCTGCGCCCCCGGGGGCTTCCGCTTCCCCTTCCTCCTCCCGTTCCGCTTTCCCGGCTTCCCGGCGCCGTCAGCGCTCGCGCTCGGGGGCCCCGTCCCCGGCGGTTTCGGGGCGGCTTCCGTTTCCGTGGGCTTGGTCTTCACGCTCTTCATGTTCGGGCCTCCATGCGGGATGGCGCCGGCCGAGCACCGCCTGCACCCGGCTTCGCAGGTCGCGGTTGATGGCCGGTATGGACCGGTTCCCGTTGATCTCCTCGAAGCCGAAGATGGCTCCGAGTTGCTTGAACGCCGCCCGCATGCGGCGCTGATAGCGCACGAAGCTCTCGTACCAGTCCCGGGCGAGCCCCACGTCCATCCCCGACTCCCAGTAGTCCAGGTGCCCCTGGCCGGACAGCACCCGCTGGGCCAGGTTGGTGGTGGAGACGTTCAGGGTGTAGACCGCGTCGGGGACCAGGGCCATGCCGTAGAGCGAGCGCAGCCACTCCAGGTTCCCCCCGCGGACCAGGTCCCGGGCCATGAGGGTGAAGACGTACCGGTCGGCCAGCACCACGTACCCGGCGCGCAGCGCGGGCACGATGCGGTTCTCGAGCTGGTCGTAGAAGTCCGAGGCGTAGAACAGGGCCATGGTCCGGGGGCTGAGCACGTTTCCCTGCTGGGCCTGTTCCAGGGCGGGGGCGACCAGGGTGGAGCGCTTGAGCCCCATCCCCGCCACCGCGAACCCGTTCCGCTCCAGCCATCCCGAGAGGAGCGCGATCTGGCTGGACCGGCCCGAGGAATCCGGGCCCTCGATCACGATCAGGCTCCCGGTCAGCTGCTCCAGCTGCACCCCGGGCAGGGGCTGGTCGTAGCAGCGGCGCTCGCTCATGACGCGGTCCTCGTGCGGTACCGGGGCAGATCCACGCGGCCCGATACGATCTCGCGGACCCGGCGCTGCTGGTCGGGAATGGGGAGGGTGGCGTCGATCACGGTGAAGCCGAACTCATCGGCCATCCGCTGGTACTCCTCCATCACCCGGCCCTGGAAGATACGGAAGCTCTCGGTGATGTCGGGGGAGAGTCCCAGGTCCATGCCCGCCTCGAAGTACTTGAGCCGGGGCCGGCCGCCCAGGATCCGCCCCATGGCCACCTCCAGCGGCGCCCGGAAGTAGAAGGTGATGTCGGGGACCCTGGCGAAGGAGTACATGCGCCGCAGCCACCCCCGGTCGCACCCGCGCACCGCGTCCCGGGCGAAAGAGGTGAACACGTAGCGGTCGCACAGGACCAGGTAGCCCGCCTTCAGGAAGGGCAGGATCTGCCGCTCGTAGCGGTCGGTGAAGTCGGTGGCGTGGATGAGGCTGAAGGTGGTGGGGGTGAGGAGCTGGCGCTTCTTCCCCTTCTTGGTGGCGGCCTTGACCAGGTCGCTGGAGTTCCACTCGCTGAACGCGACCCGGTAGCCCAGGCCGGTCAGCCACTCGTGGACGAGATGGATCTGGGTGGATTTTCCGGAGCCGTCCAGGCCTTCCACCGCGATGAGCTTTCCGGGCACGGGCGCTCCTCTCTTTCAGTCCCCGTCGCGCTCGGCGCGGACGCGGACCTCGAGGCCGAAGGTGCGGGCGAAGAGCCCGCACCGCTTCTCCAGCGACCACCGCTCCAGCAGGATCTCCCCCTCCACCTCGGGCTCAATCACCACCTCCGAACCCTTCACCGAAACCCGCACCGAGCGCACCCGCCGCCGGTGCTCGCGGTCCATGGCGTCGGCCATGCGCAGGATCGAGGCCAGCCGGGCGACCCGCTTGCGCTCCTCCTCGGTGAGGCGGCGGAAGTGGTCGTGCTGGGGGTCGGGATCACCCTTGCGATGATAGCGGGCGACCTGGCCGGCCAGGAGCAGCTCGCGGGGTGAGAGCCCGGTGACCTCGGAATTGGTGATGATGTAGAGGCTGTGGCGGTGGTGCTTCTTGTAGCTGATGTAGCTTCCTACGTCGTGGAGGAGCGCGGCCGCGGTGAGCACGCGCCGCTCGTCGGGGCCCATGCGGTGGGCCGGGCGGAGCTGGTCGAACAGGCTCCGGGCCAGCGCGGTCACGTGCTCCGCGTGCTCCTCGTCGAACATGTAGCGGCGGCCCAGGTTGAGCGCGGAGTCGTAGACCTCCCGCTCGGTGCGCTCGTCGTGGCGCTCGCGCCCGGTGCAGGCGTCCACCACGTCGAGGAGGACCCCCTCCTTGACCCCGACGTGGGGGACGTGGATGCGGTCGGCGCCGGCCAGCCCGGCCAGCCGCTCGTAGACCAGGGCAGCGGGGAGGATCACGTCGGCCCGGTCCTCGCGGAGCCCCAGCTCCTCCACCCGGCGCCGGTAGGAGAGCCGCGACAGGGTCTCGATCACCCGGGCCAGGTCCCCCGCCGGGACCACGCTCACCCCCGCCGCGTCCGGCTTGGCCCCGGCCAGCCGGGCCAGGGACTCCATGTTCCCCCCGGTGGCGATGAAGCCGGCGGGACGGCGCTGGCGGGCGGCGGAGGGGACCCGCAGGGTGGCCACGTACTCCTCGAGGATCCGGCGGAAGCGGCCGGGCTCGTCGTCGGCCTCGGCCAGCTCCTCCAGGAGCCGCACCGAACCCATGGTGTGCGACTCGCTCCACAGAATGCCCGAGTCGTCCGCCAGCGACACCTCGACGCTCCCCCCGCCCAGGTCCACCAGCACCCAGCGGTCGCGCCCCAGCACCATCCGGCTCCGGATGGCCAGGTGGACCAGACGCGCCTCCTCCGCTCCGTTGATCACGTCGATCTCGATCCCGCATTCTCGTTTAACCCGGGCGGTGAAGCGGTCCCCGTTGGCGCTCTCGCGGATGGCGCTGGTGGCCACCGCGCGGTAGGCGGTGACGTCCAGCTTCTCCATGCGGTCGCGGAACGAGCGGAAGGCGGCGGCGGCCCGGTCCATGGCCTCGCCGGTGAGCTTGCCCCCCAGGAACACCCCGTGGCCCAGGCGCACCGGCACCCGGTCGGAGTCCAGAGGGGTGAAGTTGACGCGGTCGGTGAACTCGGCGGCGGCGAAGCGGATGGCGTTGGACCCGGCGTCCACGCACGCCACCCTGAGCGGGAAGGCGGCGAGCGCCTCGCGCCCGCCGGGGGCGGCGGCTTCGGGGGTGGAGAGTCGGTTCATGATCCCGTTTCCACGGGCCCGCTCCGGCGCCACCGGCGCCGCCAGACCCGTCTGCGTTTCGGCCGAACGCCACCGGGGCCCCCCCCGGCAAGCATCCAGCCCGTGGAGCCTACCCGCATATTGTGACAGTTTTGTGACGGCGCCGTAGCGGGCGGACGCGCACCGGACCGGGAGAGTCCGGTTGGCCCGGCTCCGGGCCTGGGCTATACTGCGACCGGTCCCCGTTCCGGCCTCGCCTCCCCGCCCGCCTCCCGCCACCCCCGTCCGGGGGTATTGCCATGCTCGCTCAGGTCCGCACCGTGTCTCTCTGGGGCATCGACGTGGTTCCCGTCACCGTGGAGGTGGACGTGGGGGACGGGCTCCCGAAGACCGTGATCGTGGGGCTCCCCGACAGCACCGTCCGCGAGAGCCAGGACCGGCTGGTGGCCGCATTCAAGCACTCCGGGCTGGATCTACCGGAGGGGCGGGTCACCGTGAACCTCTCCCCCACCGACCTGCGCAAGACCGGCTCGCATTACGATCTGCCGGTGGCGGTGGCGTTCGGACTGGCGGCGGGAATCGTGCCCCGGGCGCGGGTGGACGACCTGGCGTTCCTGGGCGAGCTGGCGCTGGACGGCACGCTGCGCCCCGTGCAGGGGGTGCTCCCGGCGGCGCGGTGGGCGAAGGCGCGCGGGTTGCGCGCGCTGGTGGTGCCGGCGGCCAACGGCGCCGAGGCCGCCGCGGGGGGCGTGACCGCGTGGCCGGTGCGGACGCTGTTGGAACTCTTCCAGGCGCTCTGGAACGGCGAGCCGCCGGCGGGCGTTCCCGCCGGGGTGTCGGCGGCCCGGACCGAGGCCGCCGGCGACCTGGCCGAGGTTCGCGGACAGGCGCCGGCCAAGCGCGCCCTGGAGATCGCGGCGGCGGGGGGGCACAACCTGTTGTTCGTGGGGCCCCCCGGTTCGGGGAAGACGATCCTGGCCCGGCGGGTGCCGGGGATCCTCCCCGTCCTGGCCGGGGAAGCGGCCATCGAAGCCACCTGCATCCACTCCGCGGCGGGCCAGCTCCGGCCGGGCGACGGGCTCCTGAGCGTGCCGCCCTTCCGCGCGCCGCATCACACCATTTCCAGCACCGCCTTGATCGGAGGCGGCCCGGTGCCGCGGCCGGGCGAGGTGAGCCTGGCCCACCACGGGGTGCTGTTCCTGGACGAGTTCGCCGAGTTCCGCCGGGACGCCTTGGAGGCGCTCCGCCAGCCCTTGGAGGAAGGGCGCGCGGTGATCTCGCGCGCGCGCTACACCGTGACCTTCCCCGCGCGGTTCACGTTGATCGCCGCCCTCAACCCCTGTCCCTGCGGCCACCACGGCGACCCCTTGCGCGTCTGCCGGTGCACGCCGTTCCAGGTGGAGCAATACCGGCGGCGGATCTCCGGACCGCTCCTCGACCGCATGGACTTGCAGATCGAGGTGCCGCGGGTGAAGGTCGAGGACCTGTCCTCCGGCGAGGCGGGAGAGACTTCGGCGGCGGTCGCGCGCCGGGTGGCGCGGGCGCGGGCGGTGCAGACGAAACGCCAGGGACGGCTCAACGCCCACCTGGGCTTGAGAGAGACCGAGGGACGCTGCCGGGTGGAGCCGGAGGCGCTCAGGCTCCTGGAGCATGCGCTGGAGCGGTTCGGCCTGTCGGCACGGGCGTACCACCGGGTCCTGCGGGTGGCGCGGACGGTGGCGGACCTCGCCGGCGCGGAGACCGTCACCCAGGGCGCGGTGGCCGAGGCGGTCCAGTACCGGGCGCTCGACCGGAGCGCGGGGCGGAGGGACTGACGGCCGGCCGGGACAGCGTCACCGGGAGGGTCGCGGCCCGGCCGCGTGGTCCGCCGCGCCCGCCCCGCGAACCGGCTTGGTGGGCCCGGCCGCGTGGGCTAGAATCCGGCGCCTGACCCCCATCCTGGAACGGAGCCGAACCCGATGAGCCGATCCCCGGCGCTGGCCCCCCTTCTTCTCGCTCTCGTCTCCGTCGGGAGCGCGTCCGCCGCCGGCTCCGCGGCTCCCGCGACCACGCTCCGAGGCACCGTCACCGACGCCTCGGGGGGGGCCCTCGGCGACGCGGTGGTGCAGCTCGTCGAGCTGCACCGCCAGACGTGGTCGGCCGCCGACGGATCGTTCGCCTTTGTCCGGCTCCCCGCCGGCGCCTATACCCTCATCGTGCACCGGCCGGGCTTCGCTTACGCGAGCCGCACGGTCACCCTGCCCGCGGAGGAGCCGGTGGCGCTCGCCCTCACCGAGAGCCCCTTCACCGCGCCTCCGGTTCAGGTCACCGCCGCCCGGGTGCCCCGGCCGGTCCTCGACTCGCCCCTCTCCACCGCGTTCTTGAGCGGCTCCGCGCTGGCGGAGGAGACGAGCGTCTCCGTGTCGCACGCGCTGGAGCGGCTGCCCGGGGTGCGGACGGTGTCCACCGGAGCGGAGATCGGGAAGCCCATGATCCGGGGGCTCACCGGCGCGCGGGTACTGGTGCTGGACGACGGGCACCGCATGGAGGACTACTCCTGGAGCGACGAGGACGGACCTTCGATCGATCCCGGTCTCGCCGACCGGATCGAGGTCATCCGGGGCCCCGCGAGCGTGCTCTACGGATCCGACGCCATCGGCGGGGTGGCCAACGTGCTCGCGCCGGAGCTGCCGGAGGCGGACGGGTCCGCCGCCTTCACCCGCGGCGCCGCCGCCGCCTATTTCGGCAGCAACAGCCGGGAGGGCGGGGGCTCGCTCTCCCTGGAAGGCGCGCGGGGCCGCTGGGGCTGGCGCGCCGCGGGGACCGGGCGCTTCGCCGAGGCGCTCCATACTCCCGACGGGGAACTCGACAACACCGGCTTCAGCTCGCTCACCGGGGACGCCGCGGTCGGAGTGCGCGGCGATCGGGGGACGGTCTCCTTGCGCTACGCCCGCTACGGGGGCGAGTTCAAGCTCCTGGAAGCGAACGGGCCGCCTCCCGGAGCGCCCGAGGGCCCGGATGCCGGCCCCGAGCGCAAGGCGTCCGACGACCGCGTCCAGATCGACGGCTCCCTGGTTGCGGGCACGACCCGGTTCGAGATGAAGGCTCAGTTCGAGCGCCATTCTCTGATCGAGATCTCGGACGAGGCCGCCTCCCCCGACACCATCGCCGCACCCGGCGTGGTCCGGTCGGCCGCCGCGGAGCGGGAGGCATTCAACCTGCTCCTCGACACCGCCACCCTGGATCTCCTGGCCCATCACCGGATCGGAAGCCGGGTGAGCGGCACCGCGGGGCTCTCCGGCATGCTCCAGCACAACGACTCCCGCGGCCCGATCCCGCTGGTGCCGGATGCCTCGATCTCCTCCGGCGGCGCGTTCCTGTTCGAGGAGGCCCGCCTCGGCCGCTGGAGCCTGCTCGGCGGGGTGCGCGGGGACACCCGCTCGCTCACCGCCGACCCCGATCCCCGGCTCGGCCTTCCCGCCGGCGGCCGCCGGCACTGGAGCCGGGCGTCCGGGGATCTGGGCCTGGTGTTCCGGCCGGTGCCTCGGGTGGCGGTCGCGGCCAACGCGGGGTTGGCGTGGCGCGCTCCCACCCTGTTCGAGCTCTACGCCGACGGCCCCCAGGTGGCCGACGCCCGGTACCTTCTCGGCCGGAGCGATCTCGCGGCCGAGCGCGCCTGGAATCTGGACGGCGGGCTCCGGTGGGAGGGGCGGCGCGTCCACGCCGAGGTCTCGGCCTACCGGAACCGCATCGACGATTACATCGGCCTCTACCCCACCGGCGGAAACGCGGGCGATCTGCCGGTGTGGGAGTACCGCCGGACCGACGCCGTCCTCACCGGAATGGAGCTGGGGGCGAGCGCGGGAATCCGGGGACCGTGGGCGGTCACCGGGCGGCTCGATTTTGTCCGGGGAAACGAGGCCGCCACCGGCGCACCCCTCCCCCTCATCCCCCCCCTCCGGAGCGTGGTCGGAGTGGCCGGGACCTGGCGCAACCTCCGCTGGGCCCGTTCCGCCACCGCGGGGGCGGAGGTGGAAACGGTGGCGGGGAAGACCCGCCTGGCCGGACACGAGATCGGCTCCGGCGGCTACTCCCTGGTCGATCTCCACGCCGGGATCTCCCGCCGCTTGATGGGACGGAACTTCGATCTCTCGCTCCGGGTCCGGAACGCGGCCGACCGGCGCTATCGCGACTTTCTCAGCCGGTACAAGGCGTTCGCCGACAACCCCGGCCGGGACATCCGGCTTCGCGCCGCCACCGGCTTCTGACCGGACCGCCGGTGTCGGAAATTCTGCTTGTGACCCGCTGAAAAACCCTACATAATCACCACTTACCGGCCGGGTTGGGGAGGTTCGGGCACCATCGACGGGGATCGTTGCCGGGTGTGCCGAGCCGCTTCGCCGGTCCTCCCGGGACCCGGAGGGTCTCCGGTCCACCCGCTCCCCGCCGGCCCCGTCTGAGTCCCGTCCCCCGGCCGTTCGACCTCCGGGGTCCGACGCACCCCCTGCCCGCAACAACGGATCTCCGCTTGCCCATCCACTGGAGGACGCCATGGGTTTGAGTTTCGAGCGCCCGGTTCGGTTCCTGCTGGCCCTCGCGGTCGCCGCCGCGGTTCTGGGATTGCCTCCCGCCGGAGCCGAGGAGGAGGACGAGGTCTATCAGCCGCCGACGGTGGCAGCGCCGCCCGGCCCGGTGGTGGACGCCCTCAAGGTGACCGCCGAGGCCTCGGCGGTGGTCGACTTCAAGTCCCTCGCCCGGCAACAGGCCCTCTCCGCCAATCCGAGCCTGCCCATCCGGACCTGGATGCCCCGGGAGTTCGAGCCCCCGCCCGAGCCGGTCTTCCCGGCCGCGCCCACTCCTCCCTACGCCCCCAAGCCGGTGCTTCCGCTGGCCCCCTCCCCCCTTCCCGGCGTCAGCTTCATCGGACTCGACGACATCCCCATGGCCGACTCGTCCTACATCGTGATCCCGCCCGACGTGGCCGGCGCGGTGGGGCCGACCCGGGTCCTGTGCTCCTTCAACAACAACTACCGGATCCAGGACAAGGCCACCGGAGCGGTGATCAGCACCGTCGGCACCGCGACCTTCTGGGCGGCGGTGGTGGCGCCGGCCGAGCGGCTGTCGCTCACCGATCCCCGCACCCTCTACGACCCCTACAACGACCGTTGGATCACCGAAATGCAGACGGTGACCGGCGGGGCCGGAAAGATCCTGGTCGGGGTGTCCCAGACCAGCGACCCCGCCGGATCGTGGAACCTGTATTCGTTCAATACCGGGGCCACCATCGACTTCCCCATCGTCGGGTTCAACAAGAACTGGATCTCGGTGGGGATCAACCGGTACAGCTTCGCCGGCACCTTCCAGCGCGGCATCAACCTGGCCGTCGACTATCCGTCCGCCCGGGCCGGAACCGGGAGCGGGACGATTTTCACCCAGTCCGCCAACACCCATTTCTGCAGCGGCCCCTGCGTCACCTACTCCGCGACGGAAGAGACCCTGTACGTGGTCACCCACCTGAGCAGTTCGGGCGCGACCTACCAGGTGGACACCATCACCGGAACCGCCGGCTCCCCCTCCTACTCGAGCGGGGGATCGCACACCCGGACGGGCGGGGGGTGGGTGGCGGCCGGCGGCAACCAGATGCCGCAGGCCGCGCCGGAGTCGGGTTCGAGCGCCTGCGGCTCCACCCCCTGCAAGCTGGAAGCGCAGGACGCCTACATCCGGTCCGCCCCCCTCTTCCGGGACGGGTACGTCTACTATGCGCAGACGGTCGGACTTCCCGCCGGCACCATGACCCATACCGCCGCCCAGTGGACCAAGATCACCGTCCCCGCCGGCACCTACGTCGACGGGGGGCGGGTCGAGGACGCCACCGCCACCGCCACCAACGGCGGAAAGTGGTACGGCTTCGCCCACATCGCGGTGAACGGCGCCGGCGACTTCCTGGTGGGATACACCCAGTTCTCGTCGGCCCAGCATCCGTCGGCGGGATACTCGATCCACGAGGCCGGCGACGCCGCCGGCACCACCCGCGATCCGGAGATCTACCACCCCGGCGAGGACTACTACCACAAGACCTTCTCCACCGCGACCGGCCGGAACCGCTGGGGGGACTTCAGCACCGCCCAGGTCGACCCTTCCGACGACACCACCCTGTGGACGCTGCAGGAGTACGGCAAGGCCCGGACCGGCACCGACGACGGCAACACCGGCTCCAACTCGAGCCGCTGGAGCACCTGGTGGGCGGGGGTCCCCTTCGCCGTCAACCACACCATCACCGCCTCCGCCGGCACCGGCGGGTCCATCAACCCCAGCGGGGCGGTCCCGGTGGTCGACGGCGCCGATCAGGCGTTCACCATCACCCCCGATTCCTGCTATTCGGTGGCCCAGGTGGTGGTGGACGGCGATTCGCTGGGCGCGCTGACCTCCTACACCTTCAACGCGGTCTCCTCCGATCACACCATCACCGCCTCCTTCGCCGCGGCGACCGATACCGTCGTCGCCTCTGCGGGTTCGGGCGGGTCGGTCAGCCCGGCGGGCCCGATCCCGGTGGCCTGCGGCGACTCCCTGGCCGTGACCATCGCCCCCGACTCGTGCCACACCGTGGCCGACGTCCTGGTGGACGGGGCCTCGGTGGGGGCCGTCACCGCCTACACGTTCAGCGAGGTGACCGCGAACCACACCATCAGCGCGTCCTTCGCCGCGGTGACCGACACCGTGTTCGCCTCCGCCGGGGTGGGCGGATCGGTCGGCCCCTCCGGAGCGGTGACGGTGACCTGCGGCGACGACCAAGCGTTCACCATCACCCCCGACTCCTGCTACTCGGTGGCGCAGGTGGTGGTGGACGGCGATTCGCTGGGGGCGTTGACCGGCTACACCTTCACCGGCGTCTCCGCCAACCACACCCTCTCGGCGACGTTCGCTCAGAACGGCTACACCGTCACCGCCTCCGCCGACTCCGGAGGGACCATCACTCCCGCCGGCGCGGTGAACGTGGCCTGCGGCGACTCGCTGGCCTTCGCCGTCAGCCCCGACAGCTGCCACACCGTGAGCGCGGTCCTGGTGGACGGGTTCTCGATCGGGCCGGTCGCCGGGTACACCTTCCACGACGTGACCGCCGACCACACCATCCAGGCCGCCTTCGACCCGGTGATGTTCACCATCGACGCCTCCGCCGATTCCGGCGGCACCATCTCCCCCAGCGGTTCGGTGCCGGTGGCCTGCGGGGACGACGCCGGGTTCACCATGTCCCCGAGCCCGGGCTTCGGGGTGCTCGACGTCCTGGTGGACGGAAGCTCGGTGGGGTCGGTGAGTTCCTACACCTTCCCCGGGGTGAGCGCCGACCACACCATCGCCGCCAGCTTCCACGACGTGCAATGCCCGGCGGTCACCGTGGAGAGTCCCAACGGCGGAGAGACGCTGGTGGTGGGCGCCGACACCCTGCTCACCTGGACCGCCGGCGACAACGTCGGCGTGACCTGCGTGGATCTCCTTCTCTCGCGGAGCGGAGCCGGCGGACCCTTCGACACCCTGGCCGCCTGCCTCCCCGACTCCGGGAGCTACCTCTGGACGGTGACCGGCCCCACCACCTCCGACGCCCTGCTCAAGGTGGTCGCCCACGACGGCGCCGGAAACTCCTGCGAGGACGTGAGCGACGCCGCGTTCTCGGTAGAGGAGGCGGTGGCCGTTCCCGAGATCGCGATCACCTCCTTCGCCCTTCCCGCGGTCAATCCGAACCCCGCTCACGGAGTGGCCCGGATCTCCTTCAGCGTGCCCTCCGAGTCCCGGGTCAGGCTGCGGGTGTTCGACGCGCTGGGCCGGGTGGTGACCACCCTGGCCGACCGCTCGTTCGCCCCCGGGCGTTACACCGTGACCTGGAACGGAGCGGGAGATTCGGGGAGACCGGCCTCGGGGATCTACTTCATCCAGCTCCAGGCGCCGGGAACGAACCTGGTGCAGCGGGTGCTCCTGATCCGATAGGAGACCTGGAGGGTTCACGGGCACGGCCGCCCCCGCAAGAGGGGGCGGCCGTCGCTCGTGACCTTCTCACCGGTTCCGGGGGGCGGGCCGGCCCGCCGTTCACGAACCCCGCCTACCGCTTGACCAGTTCCACCCGGCGATTGTTGGCCTTGCCCTCGGCGGTGTCCTTGGTATCGATGGGCTTGATCTCGCCCCAGCCCTTGGACTCCAGACGCCCCGGGTCCACCTTGTCGGTGGAAACCAGGTACGTCATCACCGCCTCCGCCCGGCTCTGGGAGAGCGTCTGGTTGGCGGCGTCGCTCCCGTCGCTGTCGGTGTGGCCCTCGATGATTTGCCCGCTTCCGCTCGCAAGAAATACACGATAAGAACGCCGGGCGATTCGGGCCTTGACACCGGTTTCAGACGGGAACAAGACTGCCGTGGTCGGCAATGAGGCCGGCCCCCACCGGCCCGCCTCCCCGGGCGGCCGCGGAGCTGCCCCGCCCGGCTCCGGTTGGGTGCGGGCGAGGAGTACGGTCGCAATCATGCCCCCCCTTCCGACGTTCCCGTCTCCGGGATCTTCCGCCGCCTGGCATCCGGTCGTGGACGAGCCCCTGCGGTTTCGTGCGCGCGAGGCGCTTGACCGGATCGCCGGATCGCTCCGGGAGCCCCCCCGCGCCTGGACCCCGCCGGGGACGGCGGAGGCCCTGCGCCGGGCGGCGGACGTCTCGCTGGCCGCGGGCGCCGCGGGGCAGGCCATCCTCCGCGGATACCTCGCGCCGGTGGAGCCGGACGCGGGTCACGAGCGGCGCGCCATGGATCTGCTCACCGCCGCCGCCGGCGAGGTGTCGAGGCTGGACCTGGATGCTTCCCTCTTTTCCGGCTTCTGCGGGGTGGCATGGGCGATGGAGCATCTCGACCGGAGACTCGGCGACCCCGGCCCCGAAGATCCGCTGGAGGAGATCGACGCCCTCCTGCTCGCGCATCTCGATACGGGGGGCGGGCCGCTCCACTACGACCTCGTGTCCGGGCTGGTGGGACTTGGAGTCTACGCCGCCGAGCGCCTCCCCCGGCCCGGCGGCGCCGCGCTTCTGGGCCTGGTCGTGGAACGGCTTCGGGACCGCGGGGAGCGCGCCGGCGCCGGGATCACCTGGCGGACCCCGGAGGCGGGGAACGCCGCCTCCCCGTGGCCGATCGGTCCCTTCGATCTCGGTCTGGCTCACGGGGTCCCGGGAGTCATCGGCCTTCTCGCCGTGGCCTGCGCGAACGGGGTGGAGACCGGCCGGGCCCGCCCGCTCCTCCAGGCCGCGATCGACTGGCTCCTGGCCCAGCGCCTCCCCCCCTCATCCCCGGCCGCGTTCCCCCACTCCGCCGGCCCGGGAAGCGACCGGGCGCCTTCCCGACTGGCCTGGTGCTACGGAGACCTGGGAATCGCCTCCGCCCTGCTCCTCGCCGCGCGCTCCGCCGGCGAGGCCGGGTGGGAAGCGGAAGGGACGGCGATCGCCCTGGCCGCGGCGGCCCGGGACCCCGGGACCGGCCGGGTGCGGGACGCGCCGCTCTGTCACGGGGCGGCGGGGGTGGCCCACCTCTTCAACCGGCTGCATCACGCCACCGGCCGGCCGGAACTCGCCGAAGCGGCGCGGGCCTGGTTCCGGCGCGCACTCGACTACCGGGATCCCGCCGCCTCCGCGAGCGGCTTCCGGACCTTCGCCTCCGGGGTGGGCGAGGAGGGGTGGGTGGAGGACCCGGGCCTGGTCGCCGGCTCCGCCGGAATCGCGCTGGCGCTTCTCGCCGCGGTGACCCCCATCGAGCCGGAGTGGGACCGCATGCTTCTCCTCTCCGCGCGGGCGCCCGGGCCCGGCGACCGCGACTCCGCCGGGCGGGTCGACGGCGCCCCCCGGGCCTCCGGCGGCGGAGAAGTGGACCGAGGCCGCGGCGCTTGACGCGGGGGGGCCTCGGAAGGATGCTGGACGCCATGAAGTCTTCCGAAGAGTTCTACGCCGCCCTCCGGGCATTCCAATCGAGCCGGGTGCTCCTCACCGCCCTGGAGCTGGACCTGTTCCGGGCGGTGGAGGGTGGAGCCGGGGCCGCCGAGGCGGCGCGCACGGTGGGCGCCGATGAACGGGCCCTCGGGATGCTGCTGAACGCGCTGGTGGCGCTGGGGGCGCTGCGTCGGGACGGCGATCGCTACCGGAACACCGAGGCCGGCCGGGTCTTCGCCGGAGGGGAAAGCGGTGAGGCGCGCCTGGCCGCGCTCCACCTCGCTTCCATGTGGCGCCGGTGGTCGACCCTCACCGAGTGCGTGCGCACCGGCACGCGCCGGCCCGATCTCTGGAACGATCCGGACGAAGAGGCCGGAACCCGCTCCTTCATCGCGGCCATGAACCGGAACGCCTCCGAGCGGATCCCCCACGTGCTCCCGGTGCTCCGGCGGTGGAACCCGAAGCGGGTGCTGGACCTGGGCGGAGGTTCCGGGGCCTATGCCATCGCCCTGGCCCAGGCCGACGCCGGGCTCCGGGCCGAGGTTCTCGACCTTCCGGAGGTGGTGCCCCTCACCCGGACCTACCTCGACCGGGCGGGGGTGGCCGGCCGGGTGGTGGCGCGCCCGGGGGACATGCTCGGGGACGACTACGGAAGCGGATTCGATCTCGTCCTGGTCTCGGCGGTCTGCCACATGTTCGGCCCGGAGGAGAACCGGACGCTCCTCGGCAAGGCGTTCGGGGCCCTGGAGCAGGGCGGGCACGTGGCCGTCCAGGACTTCCTTCTCGATCCCGGGCGCGCCGGCCCGCCCCCGGCCGCGCTGTTTTCCCTGAACATGCTGGTGGCCACGGAGCGGGGCGAGAGCCACACCCGGGCGGACTACGAGGGCTGGCTTCGCGACTCGGGGTTCTCCCGCGTGGAGCGGATCGAGCTGCCCGGCCCGGCGGATCTCATGGTGGCGGAGAAGGGGTAGCCCGCTCGCGGCCGCGGCCCGGAGATCCAGGGCGGCCACCGCCCGCCCGAACCCGGGGCGACCGCCCCGGAGATCCAAGGCGGCGATCCGGACGCGGCCGGAGCCGTTCTCGACCGGCCCCTAGAACGCGACGCGCGTCCCCACGCCGGCCGCCGTCGCCGCTCCGACCAGGAAGCGGCCCACCGCCAGGTCCTGGATCGCCACTCCCAGGGACTCGTAGAGGGTGGTCTCGTCCGGCGAGGTGCGTCCGGGATGGGCGCCGGTGAGAAGCGCCCCCAGCTCGGCCCGGATCGGGTCGGCGGGAAGCCGTCCTTCCCGGATGGGAATGAGGAGGTCGCCGGCTTCGGCCAGGGCCGACTCGCGCACGTCGGTGAAGATGGACGCCCGGGCGGCCAGATCCGAGTCGATCTCGCGCATGCTCGGGATGCACGCGCCCACCGCGTTCACGTGCGCGCCCGGGGCCACCCACCCCCCCAACAGAACCGGCTCCCGGGACGCGGTCACCGTCACCAGCAGGTCGGCCCCGCGCGCGGCGGCCTCGGGGGAGGACGCCGGCTCCACCGGAACCGGGGCGTCCTCCGCCGCCGACTCCGCGAATGCCCGGACCCGCTCCGGATGCGGACTCCACGCGCGGACCCGGCGAAGGGGGCGCACCCGGGAGAGCGCGGCCAGGTGGGTGCGCGCCTGGACCCCGGCCCCGAGAATGGCCAGATCGCCGGCATCGGGACGGGCCAGGAGCCGGGTGGCCAGGGCGCTGGCGGCGGCGGTGCGGATCGCGGTCACCGCGTCGGCGTCGATCAGCGCCTCCGGCTCCCCGGTCTCGGGGGAGAAGAGAAGGAGCGCGCCCTGGTGCGAGGCCAGCCCCCGGTCGCGGTTCCGGGGAAAGATGGCCAGCGCCTTCACTCCCAGGGCCGGATGCGAGCCCCCCAGCGCCCCCGGCATGAGCCCCAGGAAGCCGGGAGAGCCGGGAGGGAACTCCGCCCGCCGGAGCGGCTGGAATGCCGCTCCCGCGGCCAGGTCCCGGTGCGCCGCCTCCACCGCTTCCAGGGCGGCCTCGGGGGTGAGGAGCTTCCCGACGTCGTCATGGTTCAGGCAGAGGAGGCTCACGGGGCCTCCGGGGCGGCCCGGTCCGCTTCCGGGACGGTCCCGCTCCCGTCCTGGATGAAGGTCTCGATCTGGGTCCGCTCCGGGTTCCTGGGGTTCAGCTCCAGCGCGCGCCGGAAGTAGGGCGCGGCCTCGTCCTTCTTCCCCAGGTAGTAGAGCGTCACCCCGAGGTTGATGTAGGCGGGCCAGAAGGTGGAGTCGGCGGCCACCGACTGCCGGAAGGCCAGCACCTCCTTCTCCTTCCAGTCGTTGGAGCGGACGGTGTTGTACTTCATCCGGTAAGCCATCCCGAGCAGGTTGTACCCCACCGCCGATCCGGGCTCGCGCAGGAGTCCCTTCCGGTAGGCGGCGATGGCGTCGTCGTAGTCCTTCTTCTGGTAAGCCCGCGCGCCGGCGTCGAAGAACTGCTGCGCCCCGCCCTCGGTCCGGCACCCGGCCAGCGCCGCGCCCAGGACCAGCACCGAGCACCACAACCAGCGCCGGGTCCGTGGGTCGATCATCCCGGATCGTCTCCTTTCCAGGCGGATGGGCGGCGGGCCAGCCGCCGTCCCAGGTAGAGCGCGGTCGCGGCGAAGAGCACCGTCACCGCCAGCGAGCCCTCGGGGCCGAACGCACCGCCCCCCAGGAACACCGGCAGCCCCCCCAGCGACGTCCGGAGGAGCGACGGCAGGGTCAGGCCGCTCACCTCCGCTCCGAACAGCATCCCCACCGCCAGGTTCCATCCCAGGTGAAAACCGAAGGGGACCGCCAGGCTTCCGGTCAGCTCCCGGAGCTGGGCGATCACGATCCCCACCGCCAGGATGTTCGCGAACGGCACCGGGCCCGAACCCGGATTGCTGGCGTGGAAGAGGGCGAACACCGCCGCGGTGGCCAGGATCGCGGTCGCGGCGCTTCCCTTCTCCCTCAGGTTCACGAAGAGATACCCGCGGAAGAACCACTCCTCGGCGAATGCCGCCACCCCCACCCCCACCGCCGCCGCCGGGGCCCAGAACCAGCCGCTGCCTGCAAAACCATATAGGATCGGAGGGCGCCTTCCCACCCCCGCCGCGAACAGCACCACCACCGAGGCCATGGCGAGCCCCAGCCCGAGCCCCTCCCCCACCCGCCGGGAACCGCGGCCGATTCCCTCCAGCCCCAGCTCCGCCGGATCCCGCCGGTCGATGCCGGTGGCCGACGCCAGCACCACCAGGATGCTGGCTAGGGACTGGACGAAGAGAAGGCCGGTCACGAACCGTGCGTCGTGGAGCGAGTTCAGGAGCGCGAGCGGGACCGGGCCGGCATCCCGCCCCCCCGCCACCGTCGTGTAGGCCAGCGCCGCCAGCGAGGAAGCGATCATGACCACCACGGTGGCGAGCGCCGCTCTCGCCCAGCGCGATCGGATCCTCGGTTCGGCCACCGGGGATCAGGCCCCGACCTCTTCCTCCACCGACACCGCTCCGGAGGGACGGAGCACCGCCACCACCAGGCGGTCGCGATCCAGGTAGCGCGCGGCGCACTCGCGCACCTCCCCCGCCGTCACCTTGCGGATCTCCTCCACGTAACGGAGGGCCTCGTCGTAGCCCAGCCCCAGCGCCTCGTCGCGGGCGTAGGTGCCCGCCCAGGCCATGCGGGACTGCATGTCGATGAGGTAGGAGCCGGCCAGGGTGTTCTTGGCCCGGATGAGTTCCTCCCCGGTCGCCGTCTCCCGGCCGGAGCGTTCGATCTCGGCCAGCAGCTCGTCCAGCGCCTCGTCCACCTGCTCGGGGCCGGTGCCCACGTATCCCCCCAGCGTCCCTCCCGCCACCAGCGGGGCCACGAACGCCCCGGTGAAGTAGCAGAGGTGCTTCTCGTCGCGGAGCCGGGAGAAGAGCCGGTTGCCCATGCCGCTCAGGATGCCGTTCCACACGTCCAGCGCGTAGCGGTCGGCGGCGTCGATCCGCGGGCCGGGGAAGCCCGCCACCACCACCGCCTGGGAGACCGCCTTGTGCAGGTCCTGGCGGATGGGCCGGGTCGGGGCGTCCACCCGCCCCACCGCGCGCGCCGCGCTCCCGGTGGCGGGGAGGGCTCCCATGGTCGTTTCCAGGCGGCGGAGGGCCTGGTCCCGGTCGAAGTCGCCCACCACGCTCACCACCATCCGGGAGGGGTCGTAGGCCCGTCGGTGCCATCCCCGGAGATCGCCGGGACCGAACCCGGTCACCGCTTCCTCGGTGCCCAGGACCGGGCGCCCGTAGGCGTGGCCCGGGAACACCAGCCGGAAGAACTCGGCCAGGGTGAACTGCATGGTGTCGTCGCGGAGCGAGGCCAGCTCGATCAGGGTGCGGTCGCGCTCGCGCTCCACCGCGGCCTGGGGAAAGTCGGGCCGGGCCAGGACGTCGGCGAAGAGATCCATGGCCGTCCCGAAGTCGTCGCGAACGGCGCCCAGGCTGAAGCCGCTCACGTCACGGCTGCTGAACGGGCGGAGCCTCGCGCCCAGCTTCTCCAGCTCCTCGGAGATCTGAGCGGCGGTGCGACCCCCCGCCCCCTTCATCATGCAGGTGTGAACGAGGCGGGTGAGCCCCGCCTCGGATTCCGATTCGGTGCCGCTCCCCACCGGCAGGTAAGCAGCCAGCGCCACCAGGGGGAGCCGCCCGTCGGCCTGGAGCAACACCCGGGTCCCGGTGGACAGGGTCACCGACTCCACCTCGCCCCGCGGCCGGCCGCTGGCGACCGGCACCTCGTGGGTGGGGCTGTAGCCGTTGGGATGGTGGGCATGGTTGTCCACCGCCGGGGCCACCGCCACCCGGAGTCGGTCGTAGAGCGCCTCGGAAGTGGGCACCGAGGCGCGCTTCCCCGCCGGCGCGTGAACGTAGACCGTGGCCTGTTCCAGGTTCAGATAGCGGCGGGCCACCTCCTGCACCCGGAGCGGGGTCACCTTGGCCATCCGGTCGAGGTAGGTCCCGGCCAGCTTGTAGTCGCCGAGGAGGGCGTAGTGGCCGAGCATCGACGCCTGCCCTTCCATGGTTTCGAGCGCGTGCAGGGTGTCCGCCCGCAGCGTGCGGATCATTCGCTCCAGCTCTTCGGGGGTGGCGGGCTCGGCCTGGAAGCGGAGGATCTCCTTCATCACCTCCTCCAGCGCCGCATCCTGCTTCTCGACCTCGGCGGTGAACTCCACCACCAGGTATCCCGGCTCGTGCCCGGTGGTCTCGAGCACCGCGGATCCCAGGATGAGCCCCTTCTCCTCGCGCACGCGCTGGTAGAGCCGGCTCGCCCGGCCGCTGCCGAGCACGTGGGCCAGCACCAGGAGCGCGTCGGTGTCGGGGTGAAGCTCGGGGGGGATGTGGAAGCCGATCTTGGTGTACATCTTCTCCACGTCGCCCGCGGTCTCGCGGTAGCGGAGCACGTTCTGGGCCGGCTCCGGCTCCGGCCGGTCGGGCACCAGCTCCCGGGCCTCCCACGAGCCCAGCTTCTCCTCCATGGCCCGGAACACGTCCTCGGCGGCCACGTCCCCCACCACCACGTAGGTGAGGTTGCCGGGAACGTAATACTCCTCCTTGTAGGCGAGGATCGCGTCCCGCCCCACCCGGAGGAGGTTCTCGTCGGGTCCGCCGATCGGGCGCTGGTAGCGGTGCACGGTGAACGCCTCGGCCAGGAGATGTTCCCAGGTGAATCCGTAGCCGTTGGGCCGGTCCCGGTACATCTCGTTTTCCTTGATCAGCACCTGCCGTTCCTTCTCCAGCTCGAACTCGTCGAAGGTGGAGTTGCGGAGGACGTCGGCGTGGATGTCGAGCGCGGTCCCGAAGTTCTGGGACGGGAGCACGATGTAGTAGTTGGTGCTCTCGTAGCCGGTCCCGGCGTTGGTCTCGCCGCCGGCGTTGGCGATCTCGCGGGCGATGTCGCCGGGGCCTCGCCGGCCGGTGCCCTTGAACAACATGTGCTCGATGCCGTGCGACCAGCCCGCGATGGCGTCGTTCTCGTTGAGAGAGCCCACCCGCACGAAGAAGTTGAGCGCCACTACCGGCGCGCTGCGGTCCTCCCGGACCAGGATCTCGAGCCCGTTGCCCAGCACCTTCCGCCGGACGTCCTCGAAGAGCGGCATGCGAATGATCTCCTTACCGGATAATCCGATCGTCGGCCCCCCCGATCCCCCGGGGCGGGGCGCAATGGTCCCGAGGCCCCGGCCGGCGGCCCGGGCCATCTCATCTCTATACCAGCGGGTAGGCGGCCTTGAGCGCCAGGACGGCGATCACCGTACCCACCGCCAGCTTGAACGCGGTGGCCCCGACCTTGCCCAGGAACGCCCCGGCTCCGGCGCGGGCGCTGACCCGGGCCCCGCGCCCTCCCGCCAGCTCACCCAGGAAGGCCCCGACGAAGGCCCCCGCGAAGGCGCCGATGAGCGATCCCACCAGCGGGATCCACGCCGTCCCCAGCGCCGCCCCTCCCAGTCCTCCCACGAAAGTGCCGATCATACCCCATCGGCTCGCTCCGAACCCGCGCGCCGCCGCCACCCCGAGCACCGCCTCCACCACCTCGCCCAGGACCGCCAGCCCCAGAAGCGCCAGCCACACCCACAGGGCCAAGTGCTGAAACCCGCCCAGGAGCGCCACCACCAAGGCGAGGGCGAGCAGGATGAAGTTGCCCCCGAGCCCCAGCACCACCGCGAACAGCCCCGCCACCACCGCCGCGTGGAGGAGCACCAGGAGCGCGATCCGGAGCGCGATCACCGCCCGGCCGTTCCCATTTCCTGAAGCACCCGGAAGGCCATCTTGGCGATGCCGCTGATGCTGTCCACCTGCGTGTACTTGCGGAGCACGGTGGCCGCGCCCGCGGTGTCGCCGGCGGCCATCCGCATCCGGGCCAGGTTGAAGTACGGCTCGGGACGGCGCGGCTCCATCCCCATCGCCTGCCGGTACGCGGTCTCGGCGGCCTCCCCCGCCCCCGCCCCCTCGCGGGACACCCCCAGGTTCACCCACGCCTCGGCGTCGCGCGGGTTCCGGTTCACCACCAGCTCGAAGTAAGGCACCGCCGCCTGAGGCTCCCCGGCCATGAGCAGGAGCCCCAGGTTGTAGGCTGAGTTCACGTCGTCGGGGTTCCGCTCCAGGGCCTGGCGGTAGGAGGCCACCGCCGCCGTCGTGTCCCGCTCGTCCTGATAGAGCCGGCCCAGGTTGGAGCGCACGTCCGCGTCCCGGGGGAAGCGGGTCATGGCCGCCACCAGCACCGTCTCCGCGGAGGCGAACTCCGCCCGCCGCCGCTCCAGGTCCCCCAGCGCGATGTAGGCCTGGAGGAAGTCGGGGTTGAGCCGGATCGCCTCGCGGTAGGACTCCGAGGCGTCGGAGAGATGCAGGAGCCGGCGATTCGCGTTCCCGAGCTGGTACCGGAGGAACTCGCGACGAGGGTCGATCCGCACCGCGCGCTCCAGGACGGGGACCGCGGCCTCGGGCCGGTTCTCCGCGATCAGGACCGCGGCAAGGTTCCCCGCCACCCGCGTGTTGGTGCTGTCGGCGTCGGCGGCCTCGGTGAGCGCGGCCACCGCGCTGTCGGTCTGCTTGCGGGACAGGTACCAGGTCCCGATCTCCTCGAACGCGTAGGACCGGGCGAACGGCGACGCGGCGGTGCCGGGAGCGTAGAGGGCGGCGAAGTGGGTGAGAGCGCGATCCTCGTCCCGGTCCACCCCCACCCAGGGGAGGGTATGGAAGAAGCCCACCCCCAGGAGCAATCCGGCCATGGCCGCCGCCGCCCGCGGGCGTTCATCCGCCCAGGAGACGCGGGCAAGCATCCATCCGGTGAGCATGAGGAACGGGATCGAGGCCACCGCGAACACGTCCCAGTCGCGGGCGGCGCCGATCTCACGGTTGTAGAGGAACGAGAACACCCACCAGGGGAGCCCCGCCACCAGCAGGAACCGGCCCGGCCGCCCCAGGGGGCCGTGGTCGCGGAGCGCCCACAGGAGGAGCGCGAACAGCGCGCCGAAGGGCCCCAGCAGGAGTTCGGACTGGAGGAAGTCGCGGAGGTGCGCCCCGCTCAGGAGCCCGTAGGGGATGCGCACGTTCCCGCCGGGGGCCAGGGGAAGGAGCTTGTCCAGGTAGCGTTCGTAGGTGGCGGCCAGGGCCCGGGGATCGCGCCCGAGGACCAGCAGCCCCGCGACCAGCACCGCCGCCGGGATCAGGAGCGCCAGGAGCCGCCGGCCGCGGCCCTCCTCCCGGCCTTCGGGCCCGGCCCAGAGGAGATAGACCAGGGACGGGAGGAGGAGGGCCGCGGTCACGTGCACCGCCGGCGCCACCGAGGCCGCCACCACCGGAAGCCAGAGCGATTCCTTTCCCCGCAGGTAGCGCACGGCCAGGACCAGGTAGAGGATGACGAACGCCGCGAAGAGCGGGTAGGTCTCCACGTAGCCGTAAAAGAGACGGGTGAGCCCGGCCAGGGCGAGCACCCCGAAGACCAGGATCCGCCCCCAGGCGCCCCGGGCCGCCTCGCGAGCGAAGACCAGGGCCAGGAGGAGGTAGATCACCCCCGCCGCCACGCTCACCGCGGCGAAGGTGACGGCCGGGTCCGGAGAGCCGGCCAGGCGGTTCAGGCCGTATTGCGCGTAGAGCGCCAAGGGCTCGTTCTGCCAGAGGAGCCGGCCCCGCGCCACCCCCTGGATCCAGAGCGCGCCGTCCCCCATGAAGTAGGCGCGCTCCCGGCCCAGCCAGAAGAGCGCCGCCCCCGCCACCACCACCACTCCGGAAAGCACCGCAAGGCGCCGGGGGTCGCCCGGGCCGGAGGACCGGGCCTCGGGCCGGGGCGGGCGGAGCCAGGCCAGCGCGAAGAGCGCCGCCCCTCCCACCGCTCCCGCGGCCAGCCAGGCCGCGGGTAGGTACCCGTAGTGATGGACGCCCCAATCTCCCGCCGAGGGGTGCCGCCGTCCCATCACCTCCAGCGCCACCACCAGGACACTCACGAAGGCGGTCAGGAAGAACGCGCGCACGGTCGGGGGCTCCTTTCGGGCCGGAGGGCCGGGGTGAAAAGTCCCGTGAGGATACCGGCCGCGGGAGGGCGGCTCAAGCGCCGCGGACGGCGGCCCGGGCCCGGATCGCCCGCCGGAGGAGGAGCAACGTGGACAGCTCCGCGGTGAACGCGGCGGCCAGCAGCACCCCGCCCAGGATCCCCCCCCGCACCGCGAAGGCCAGCCCCAGGCTTCCCAGGCCCAGGATCGCCACCAGCCGGCTCAGGGAGCCGATCCCCACCGCCCGGGTCATGGCGTTCCGGGTCAGCACCCCCTGGTTGTAGGCGGTGAACGCGGCGATCAGGGGCTGGAGCGAAAGCAGGGCCAGCGGAAGCCGGGCGTGGGCGGCCAGGTCCGGGCTCAGCCCCATCAGGCGCCGCAGCACCAGGTGGGCGGCGGGGGTGAGGGTGATCAGGAACACCGCCGCGCAGAGCCCGCCCACGAACTTCCAGAGGAAGCTCTTCAGGAGCCGCAGGTTCCGGCGGCTGGTGCCGAGCGCGATGGTCACGGTGGAGTACCGGAGCACCGAGCTTGCCATGAACCAGATGAGCGAAGCCACCACCGCGTATACCGCCAGCCCCCGCTCCGGATGCGCGGTGCGGGCGATGAAGGCGTTGATGAGCGGGTTGGTGACCGCGCTCAGGCTCATGGTCCAGGCCAGGGGGAGGAGGAACGACACCCGGCCCCGGAGGGTGCGGCCGGCCTCCACCGCGGGCGAGTTCACCTCCCCCTTCTCCGGGGTGCGGGCCATGGCGATTCCGGTGTAGATCATCTCCATCAGCACCGCCCCGGCCAGGGAGGCCATGGCCGCGGCCGGACCCGCGGCGTGGAAGTGGGGGGCCACCACGAAGATCATCAGGGCCAGGAACGCCAGCCGGATCGAGGTTCCCCAGGCGATGGGAGCGGAGTTCCGCCGCCCGATCAGGACCCCCTGGAAGGCGCTTCGCACCGCCACCAGGGGCGGGAACAGGATGGCCACCTGGAGCGCGTGCACCGCGGGCACGGTGAGCTCGGGTCCGGCGCTGAAGAGCTTGCGGAAGGCGAAGGGGGCGGCGGGGGTGAAGGCGATGAGCGACTCCCAGGCCAGCATGAGGAGGCCCGTGCCCAGGGCGAAGGTCACGTACGGGCGCACCCGGCCCCGGCCCCCGTACCAGGCCACCACCGCCTGCTGGAGCGCGAACACCGGGCTCTCCAGGAACACGCTGAGCGCGAAAGCCAGCGAAAACGCGGCCAGGTTCCGCTCCGGGTCGGCGAGCCGGGCCAGCCCCGCGTTGATCACCGGGGTGGAGACCGACATCATGGTGCTGGTGGCGGCCAGGGGGAGGAAGAGCCCCAGGATCTCGCGGGTGGTGAGCCGGGGGACGGCCGGCGGCTGGAGGGGCTCGGAGGCGGTCTTGGACATAGGGCGGAGAGTTTACCCCAGCCGGGTCCGGGATCCGGGGCCGGGGCCTCGGGGAAGGGGACGGCGGGTCGAGGGCGCCTTCCGAATCGCTCCCGGCCCCGGCGCCTCCCGTTCCGAGGCCCCACCGGCCTGAAAAGGCTTTTCCATGAAACCGATGGTTCCATCACATGGCATGACGGGTGTTGCAATCGTATGCGCAGTTCCGGACGTGGACGTCGCCAAGGGAAACCTATTTGCAGGTACGGCGGCGAGGGCGCGGGAAAGGACCACAACGATCTCGATTCCATCGAGATCCCGAGGTGCCGCCCCTGTTCTCCACGCGCCTGCGCAAGAAGAACGCTACCGGACGACCCCACCCATGAGGTGGAGCAGGAACGTCGCCAGACCGAAATAAATGAAGAGTCCCACGACGTCGTTCGACATGGAGACGAACGGTCCGGTGGCGATGGCGGGATCCACCTTGGCCCGGTGGAAGGCCAGCGGAACCAGCGATCCCATGGTGGCGGCGACCAGCACCGCGCAGTTCATGGCCACCCCCACCACCACCCCGTAGAACCATTGTCCGCGCCACGCGTAGGCCACCGCCCCCACGATCACCGCGCACATGAGACCCAGGAGCAGCCCCACCCGGGTCTCGCGCAGGACCACCACCACCACGTCCCGCCCCCGCATGCGCCGGATGGCCAGGCGGCGCACCATGGTCACCGCGGCCTGGCTCCCGGCGTTCCCGCCCATGGCGGTGATGACCGGCACGAACACCACCAGGAAGACCACGATGCCGCTCAGCGCCCCCGCGAAGTGACGGAGCACCGCTCCCGCCAGGAGCCCCCCGAACAGGCTGGTGATCAGCCACGGGAGCCGGAGCACCGCGATCCGGCGTACCGAGCTTTCCATGAACTCCTGCTCCACCGTCCCCGCCATGCGGGCGATGTCCTCTTCCGCCTCCTCGCGCATGACGTCGACCACGTCGTCCACGGTGATCCGGCCCAGGAGCACGTTGTCGGCGTCCACCACCGGCACGCTGAACAGGTCGTAGCGCCGGAAGATGTTGGCCACCTCCTCCTGGTCCATCTCCGGGTGCACCCGGACCGGGTCCCGGTTCATCGCGTCGCGTACCGGGGTGGCGGAGTGCCGGAGCACCAGGTCCTTGAGGGAGAGCGAGCCCCGGAGCTTTCCCTCCGTGTCCACCACGTAGATGAAGAAGAAGTGCTCGACGTCCTCGCTCTGGCGGCGCACCGCCTCGCGCGCGTCCCCCACGTTGGCGGAGTCGAGGACGGTGAGGATCTCGGTGGCCATGATGCCGCCGGCGGTGTCCTCTTCGTAGACCAGGAGCGGGCGCATCGCCTCGAGCTCCTCCGGCTCGATCCCCATCAGGACCTTGGCCGCGAGGTCGTCGGAAAGTTCCTGGACCAGGTCGGCGGCGTCGTCCGAGTCCATCTCCTCCACCAGGTCGGCCAGCTCGTGGTGGGGAAGCTCGGAGATCACGTGCTCGCGCGCGGGGGGCGGGAGTTCGGTGAGCACGTCGGAGGCGGTCTGGGGATTGGTAAGCAGGCCGAAGAGGTAGCGCTGGTCCTCTTCCCGGCCGAAGGAGGCGATGAGGACCGCGATGTCGGCGGGATGGAGGTTGAGGAGGACGGCCTTGATCGGCCCGTCCCGGCGCTCCTCCACCAGGGGGCCGAGATCGTCCTTCACCCCCTCGATGAGCGGACGGGCGACGCGGTCCATTTCGCCTCCTTCCTCGCCGGGGTGCGCTCCGGGGCCGGCCGCCGGAGCTGGAGCGGCGCGGCCGCGCCCGCTCCCCTGCCGAACGATCAATCCAGGGCTTGCCGGACGTCCTCGATCAGATCCTCGGCGTCCTCGCATCCCACCGAGAGGCGGATGAGCCCGTCGGTCAGGCCCACCTTCTCACGCTCGGCGGCGGGAACGGCGGCATGGGTCATGGAGGCGGGATGCGAGATGAGGCTCTCCACCCCGCCCAGGCTCTCGGCCAGGGAGAAGATGCGGAACCTGGGCAGGACCCGCCGGGCCTCCTCCAGGCTCCCCACGTCGGCCGAAACCATTCCCCCGAAACCGCGCATCTGGCGCTTGGCCAGCCCGTGCTGGGGGTGGGACTCCAGCCCCGGGTAGATCACCCGCTTCACCTTGGCGTGCCCCTCCAGGAACCGGGCCACCCGCAGGGCGTTGGCATTGTGCCGCTCCATCCGCAGCGCCAGCGTCTTCACCCCCCGGAGCGCCAGCCAGCAGTCGAAGGGCCCGGGCACCGCGCCGGCGGCGTTCTGCAGGAACCGCAGCCGCTCGGCGAGGGCGTCGTCCCGGGTGACCACGATCCCGCCCACCATGTCGCTGTGCCCGTTCAGGTACTTGGTGACGGAGTGGACCACCAGGTCCGCTCCCAGTTCCAGCGGGTTCTGGAAGTAGGGGCTCATGAAGGTGTTGTCGACCACCAAGGTCACCCCGCGCCGGCGGCAGAGGGCGGCCATGGCCTCGATGTCGGTGAGGCCCATCACCGGGTTGGAGGGGGTCTCGATGAGGAGGAGCCGGGTGTCCGGCCGCATCGCCGCCTCCACCGGAGCGGTCTCGCGCGTGTTGACGGTGTCGAAGGGCATCCCCATCGGCTTCAGCACCCGGTCGAGCAGCCGGTAGGTCCCCCCGTAGAGATTGTCGCCCAGGAGCACGTGGTTCCCCTCGGCCAGGAGCTGCATCACGGTGTTGATGGCGGCGAGCCCGCTGGAGTAGGCGATCGCGTGCTTCCCCTTCTCCAGCACCGCCACGTTCCGCTCCCAGGCCTCGCGGGTGGGGTTCTGGGTGCGGGCGTACTCGTAGCCCTTGTGCTTCCCCAGCCCCTCCTGCACGTAGGTCGAGGTCTGGTAGATGGGGAACATGACCGCCCCGGTGGTGGGGTCCGGGTGCTGTCCGCCGTGGATGGCGTCGGTGGAGAAGCCCATGTTTCCTCCCGGGCGGGGACGGCGAGCGGCCGGTCCCGCCGGATGCAAAGGCCGCGCGCGGCCCGGGCGCCGTCGTATCCCGAAACCCGGCAGACTGCCGGCCCGGGCACGGCCGGCCAACTCTACGCGGCCCCCCGGAGAGGGGTCAAGCAGCCGGGGCCTCGGGTGGGGGCGCCGGCCGCCGGGGCCCGCGCCGGGGCCCGCGCGGGGCCCGCGCCCTCTCCGCGAAACCCCGTCAACGCGACGCCCCCCCGACCCGGAGGTCGGAGGGGCGCCGGGGAATTCCGCCGAAGGCGGCCGGATCCGGTCTTTCGACCGGCCGCTAGTGCACCTTGGCCACCGCCTGGGCGTAATCGAAGTTCTTCGCGTACTCCCCGGTATGGCAGTTCTGACAGACCTCCACGCCCGGAGCCTTCACCAGATTGGACGTGCCGTGGAAGGTGCCCATCCCGTGACAGCTCTCGCACTGCACGTTGCGGAGGTCGGGGAGGTTGGGGTCCTCCAGGACCGTGGGGTTCTCCCCCTTCTTGTCGGTGCTCACCGAAAACTCGTAACCGGTGGGCTCGCCGTACCCGGTGGTATGGCATTCCACGCAGTCGGCCACCAGCTGCTGGTTGTCGGCGAGAAGGGTCTGGTAGGCCTGGGCGTGGGGCGTCTGCGCCCATTTGGTGTAGACGTCGGCGTGGCATCGCGCGCACATCTGGGCGCCCACGTACTTCTCGGTGCCCTGGATGAGGGCGGCCTTCGCCGCCGACTTCCGCTGGTCGGTGGTCTTGCGCTGGTTCCAGTCGGTCTCGTACTTGGTCACGATCTGATCCAGCTTGGGATCCTTGGCCACGCCGTCGCCCATGGGCTTCCCCTCGCCGTTGTAGTCGACGATCTTGTCGTCGTCGCCCAGGGTGAGTTCGAGCACCTCCAGGTACTGTCCCCGGTTCCCCGCCCGGACCACCAGGGTCTGGCCGACCCGGTCCGGGTTGAACAGATAGCCGGGATTGTGGCCCACCACCACCACGTCCATGCCGGGAAGCTCGTCCACGATCCGGCGCGCGTCGGCGGGGCTCTCGTGGAGCAGCACCACCACCACGTCCGCCTTCTTGCGGAGTTCCGGAACCACCCGCTGCAGCGCCGCCTTGGAGTCCTCGAAGGTGAAATCGTCCTTCTTCTGGACCCCGCGGGTGATGTTGAAGTTGTAGTAGGAGCCGCCGGTGACGCCGGTGACCGCGACCTTGAGCCCGCCCCGGTCGAAGATCTCGTACTCGGGAAAGACGCGCTTCCCGCTCTTGTCCTCGATGTTCGCGGAGACGACCTTGATGCCGGGCGCCCGTTTGAGCATCACCTTGAGGGAATCGATCCCCTCCAGGAGTTCGTCCTCACCGGGGGTGATGGCGTCGTAACCCATCTTTCCCATCATCTCGTAGATGAACTGGGTCTTGCCCCAGGGGTCGAAGTCCTTGTCGGCCCCGAAGTCGCCGGCGTCGACGAGGATGTTGGGAGTTCCCGCTTCCTGCTCTTTGTTGATTAGGGTCGCCCTCCGGGCGATCCCGCCTAATTGCCTCTTGTGTCACCCACAGGGGGACGTCTCGCCGTCCATGGACGCAGTGGCCAGGACGGTGAGCTTGGGTGTCCCCTTGCTCTCGCTCTTGGTGGCGGGCAGGCACAACAGGAACATCGTGGACAGACCCGCGAATGAGCCTAACCACAACAACTTACGCCAATTGTTCATCGTTCTCTCCTCGAGACCGGGATGCGTGGACCTGTCCCGGACCGGCACCGCCGCCGATCCGAAGGCGCGAGTATACCACCCGACCCCCTCCTCCCCAACCACCGGAGGAGTTACCGGCGCGCCGGGACCCCCATTCCCCGGAAACGACGGCCCCGGCATCGCTTCCGGGCGCGGTCAGGGCAGGAACCGGGTCAGGGTGTCGAGCCCGGTCCCCGGGTTCTGCCCCTGCTCGTACTTGATGTCCGGCAACGACTTGACGTTGATGCGGAAGAAGAAGGAGTTGATCGAGCCGGCGCGGGACCGGGTGAAGCTGGCCTCCCAGCAGTGGAGATCACGGTGCAGCGAGAGGCTCTCGGTGGTGAGCTTCCCCGCGTCCACGTCCCAGCTGTTGGTGTAGCTCACCGACCAATTTTTCGTGATCTGAACCGAGCCCTGGGAGTTGACCCGGGTCTGGGTCTGGACCCGGTCGATCTGGCGCGAGCCGCTGTAGGAAACGCTGAACCCGGCGTTCCAGTCCAGCGCCTTGGCCTCGGCGTTCTCCGACCCCACCGGCTGTCCCCACCCGCCGGCGAGGTCCCCGCCCAGGCGGTCCCAGTCGGTCGGCTCCTCGCCGGGGGGGCGGGGTTGGCCCACGGTCTCCCCCGACTCCTGCCCGGGGAGCGCGCCCCGGAACCCGAAGATGGCGGTGGTCTGGAAGTTGGTGAAGCGGAACTGGTGGTAGGGGTCGTGGGTCGAGTTGAAGTTCAGGTCCACCCCCAGGATCCTCGGGAGGTTGAAGGTGGAGTTGACCGGGCTCCACCCCAGCTCGCCCCGCTTGTGCGCGGTGAAGTCGTACCCCGAGTTGAGGCTCCAGTCCAGGAGCCGGAGCTTCCTGGTCCCTTCCCCCGAACGCACCTTGATCTCGAGCGCGTTCCGGAGGCCCAGGTTCACCTGCCGCGACTCGAAGGACGAGATCCCCGGGTACCGGTTGCGCTTGACCCCCGAGGTGTCGATGTAGGAGAGCCCGGCGAAGGCCGGGTGATAGGTGAAGCTGGCGCTCGGCTCGAAGGTGTGGCGGAGCGCGGTCACCGGGCCGATCCCGGGAAAGGTGCCGTAGAGCGAGGTCCCGGTGCCGAGCGAGGCGGACCACACCGCGGCCTGGTGGAACCCCTTGACGGTGTCGGCGGCCGAGAACTCCCGGTCCACCCAGTAGTCGTTGAGGCTCAAGGAGGGCTGAAGGTTGAGCGCGTTCAGGACGCGCCGCGAGTCGCTCACGGTGAAGGTATGGGTGGCCGAGGTCTGCCGCTCGCTCGAAGTGCTGGTCACGGTGTCGGCGGGGGTTCCGGCCAGGGTGTCGGCGGCGGTCGAGTAGGTGGTCTGGGTGCGGGTGAAGGAGGAGCTTCCCCGCGAGCTGAACCCGATCCGCAGGTTGGCCAGCGCGGGGAGCCGCGCCCCCTCCCCCTTGGCGTCGGCCTTCCGGCCCAGGGTGATTTGCTTGAGCGAGAGCGAGTAGCTGGGCAGGAGTTCCTGCACCACCGGGGTGCTGGTGCCGGGGGTGGTCTCCGGGGCCAGGTCCACCTGGCGGCTGGCGGTGAGGAAGAGCGAGCCCGCCGAGAAATTCCGGCTCACCGAGAGGTCCGACTTCAGCAGCCGGTCGAAGCGGGTGCCGAAGTCGGTGCCCAGAGGCTCGTTCCGGCGGAAGGTGCTGTTCCGGAACTCCGCCCGGCCGGTCATCCGCCAGTCGCCCAGGCTCATCTGGTGGCTGCCGGTGATGTCGTAGCCCTTGGTGGTGGAACCGATGGTCCGGGCCGCGTCCACGTAGCCCGACATCAGGTAGCGCTTGGCGTACTGGACCTTGCCCCGCCCCACGAAGCGCTTGCTGGCCTCGGCGTACTCGCTGCTGACGGTGAGGTCGAAGTAGGGGCTCGCCGCCCAGTAGTACCCCAGGTTGCGGAAGAACCGGCCCGAGGAGCCGGTGAGCCCGAAGTCGAGGTCGGGGGTGAGGAAACCCGACTGGCGGCCCCGGTTGATGGAGAAGACGTAGAAGGGAAGGGCGAAGATGGGGATGTCGCGGATGTAGAGCACCACCGGCTTGGCGATCACCTTGTCCTTGAGGTAGATCCGCATCTTCTTGCTGGTGAAGTGGTAGTGCGGCTCCGTGTCGTGCTCGATGTTGTCGCAGGTGGTGTAGCTCCCCTCCCGGGCCAGGAACTGGTCGTCGGAGATCTTGCGGAGCGCATCGGAGTAGATGAACCCGTCCTGGGCCTTGGTGCGGCCGCCGGCGATCGTCCCCTCCTTGGACCGGAGCCCGTAGTCCATGTGCGCGCCCACCACCCGCTGCTCGCCCCCGGCCCCGCCGCCCTGGACCAGGACCGGTTTCTCCTCCGCCTCCAGGTATTTCCGCTCGGTGTAGAACTTCACCTTTCCCGCGGTGAGGGTGAGGTCCCCGTACTCCAGCTTGGCGTCGCCGGCGAGGTCCACGATCCTGGTGCTCATCGAGTAGAGGATGGTGTCCGACTCGTAGAGCACCTTTTCCGCCCCCGGCGCCGCCCCCAGCTCCTCCGCGGTGGGGAGAAGGCCGCGGGTGGCCGCGGCCAGGGAGGTGTCGGCGGCCGCCCCCGCGGTGTCCGGGGCCGCGGCGAGGGTGTCGGGCGCGGCCCGGGCGCTGTCGCCCCCCGCCTCCCCCTCCCCCTCGAACACGTACACCCCCTTGGCGTGGCCGTTGATGCGCACCCGGTCCACCCGGTTCGCCTCGATGAAGATGGTGATGGTGTCGCCGCGGGCGGCGTTGGTCCCGGCGCCGGCGGCGGCGTCGGCGGGCGAGGGGGTGTAGGTGCTGCGGGCGTCGCCGAAGGTCTCCACCCGCTCCGCGCCCCCGGGGCCGAAGTACATGCTGAGGGAGTCGCCGCGGACCACGCTCACCTCCCCCTCCACCGTGGTGTCCACCGGGGCGTAGCGGACCATGGCGTCGCCGTGCATGTCGGCCCGCTCGAGCACCCGGTTCTCGTCGAAGACCAGGATGAGGGTGTCGCCGGTCAGCGTTCCGTCCTGCTCGACCACCCGGGGCGAGCCGAACAGGAACGCCCGGTGGGTGGCGGTGTCGAAGGCGGCGGAGTCGGCGGTGGCGGTGACCCCGCCCCGGGTGACCCGCACGTTGCCGCCGGCGTAGGCGTTGCCGGAGGGCTCCAGCCACAGCCGGTCCCCCACCGCCCGGATCACCCCTTCCTCGCTTCCGCTCAGGGCCAGCTCCGGAGCCTGGGTGACCCGCGCGCGATCGGTGGTGAGATCGTAGGTGAGCCGCTGTCCGGTCACCGTGCTCTTGGCCACCGGGTCCACCACCCGCACGTCGCCAGTGAGGTAAATGAGCTTCTCGTCCCGGTGCCACTCGGCCTCGCGGGAGGTCAGGAGCCGCCCGTTGCGCTCCCCGTGCACGTGGCCGGTCAGGGTGAACACCCGGCGCTCCCGGTCGTAGACCCCCCGGTCCCCGGCCATGTGGAGCGAATCGCCGGGGGAGTAGACGTTCACGTCGCCGACCGCGGTCAGGGTCTGGTCGTTGCGGTCGTAGGTCGCGGTGTTGCTGGTGCCGCGGGCGCTCCCCTCGCTGAAGGCCACCCCGTCGGTGAGCCGGGCCGTGCGCGGGTCCACGAAGTAGGTCCCCTGAGGAGAGGAGATGACCAGGTCCCCCTGGGTGATGGTGGGGTGGGTGATCCGGATCTCCTGCCCCTGGGGCGTGGTGGCCGCGTGGAGTTCGTCACCGGTCAGGTTCCACTGGTCGCTCCCCGAGACCGCTTCCCCCGGCACCCCGCCGGTATCGGGGGGGGCCGTCATGGGCCGGGAGGGAGCGGTCCGGGGGGGTGCGGGCGCCGCCGCGGACGGGACGCCCGCCGCGGTCCCCTCCGAGGCCTCGGGCGGGGCCGCGGCGGCCGCGGAGCTTTCCGGAAGGGCGGCGAGCGGCCCCACCAACGAGGCCCCGAACCCGGCGCCGCCGGTGTCGGCGGGAGCGCCGGTGCCCGGCGGGAGGCCGTTCAGGCTGCGTCCCGGCTCCCCGGCTCCGGACGGCGCGGTCTCCGGGGCCAGGGACGGCGGCTCCTGGAACCAGGCGCAACCGGCGGTCAGAACGAGAAGGATGGCGGCGGGCAGGAGGCGCGTCCGGCGGAGGGCAACGGCCATCTCAGTGGAGGGACGCGCTCGATTCCTCCAGGAGGAGCGCGGCCGATCCCATGAGCCCGGCGGCGGTGCCCAGCGCGGCGGGAAGTACCAGGGGCCCGGCCTGGCGCGCCACCAGGGAGTGGGCGGCCAGGTGCCTGCGGGCCGGCTCCAGGATGAGTTCGCCGGCCTGGGCCACCCCCCCGCCGATCACCACCCGCCGCGGATTGAAGATGTTGACCAGGCTCACCAGGAGCCCTCCCAGGGCATGCCCCACGTTGTCCATCACCCCGCGCGCGACCTGGCTTCCCCGGTTGGCGGCCTCGCTCAGCACCTCGGGGGTAAGGGGATCGGCCCCCGACAGCAGCGGGTCCTGGTCGAAGCCCGGGTACCGGCGGGCGTCGCGCACGATGTCCTTGTTGCCCAGATACCGCTCGGCGCAGCCGCGGTTCCCGCAGGGGCACTCGATGCCGCCCAGGACCAGGGTGGCGTGCCCGGGTTCGCCGGCGAAGCCGTCCGCTCCGCGCAGGAGCTTTCCGTCCACGATGAACCCGCCCCCCACCCCGGTTCCCAGGGTGAGGAACACCACGTGCGGCTCGCGCTCTCCCGCCCCCCATCGCCACTCGGCCAGGGTGAAGGTGTTGACGTCGTTGTCCACCCGGACGGGGAGGCTCAGGCGGTCCGAGAGCCCCTTCCCCAGCTTCAGCCCGGCCCAGGTGGGAAGGTTGGGCGAAAACCGGACCACCCCGTTCTCGCGTTCGATCAACCCGGCGCAGCCCACCCCGACGCCCTCGGCCTTCTCCCAGCCGGCCTTCTCGGTCAGGGTCCGGAGCTTGTCGGCGACCTCGCCCAGGACTCCATCGGGGTCGCGGGTGGCGTGGCCGTGGATCACGTCCTGGGCCCGCACCGAGGCCTCGCCGTCGATCTCGACCGCGCCCAGCTTGATGCCTGTGCCCCCGATGTCCACTCCCAGCACCCGCCGCGCCGCCACCTAGGCCTCCGCTCCCACCGAATCGGGGAGCAGCAGGCTCCGGCCGCCGGCGGGATCGAAGAGATGGCACCGGTCCCCCTCCACGTCCAGGCGGTAGCGCCGGCCCACCCTGGGCACGAGCGACGGCCCGATCCGGGCCAGCAGATGCCCGGCCTCGGAATCGCCGTGAAGGAAGATCTCGTTTCCCATCGGCTCCACCACCCGGGCGGTCACCACCACCGATCCGGGGGAACCGCCCCGTCCTCCGCCTCGCCGGCCAGGTTCAGTTCCTCGGGGCGGATGCCCAGCACCGCCGGGCCCCGCCGGTCCCGTGCCGGGGCCAGCCGGCCCCCCAGGGCCACCGTCAATCCGGGGGCGTGGAATGCGCCGTCCCCGATCGACCCCTCCACGAAGTTCATGGCCGGCGACCCGATGAACGAGGCCACGAACCGGTTCACCGGCTCGTTGTAGAGGGTCAGGGGCGGCGCCACCTGCTGGAGGATCCCGTCCTTGAGCACCGCGATCCGGTCGGCCATGGTCATGGCCTCGACCTGGTCGTGGGTGACGTAGATCATGGTGGCGTCGAGGTCGTGGTGGAGCTTGGAGATCTCGGTCCGCATCTGCACCCGGAGGGCGGCGTCGAGGTTGGAGAGGGGCTCGTCGAACAAGAAGACCGCGGGGTGGCGCACGATGGCCCGCCCCAGGGCCACCCGCTGCCGCTGGCCGCCGGAGAGCGCCTTGGGCTTCCGGTCGAGGTAGGAAGTGAGCCCCAGGAGCCCCGCCGCGTGGTCCACCCGGGTCGCGATCTCCTCTTTCTTGAACTTGCGCAGCCGGAGCCCGAACCCCATGTTGTCCCGCACCGTCATGTGGGGGTAGAGGGCGTAGGACTGGAACACCATGGCGATGTCCCGGTCCTTGGGAGCCACGTCGTTCACCACCCGGTCGCCGATCGAGAGCTTGCCCGAGGTGATCTCCTCCAGCCCCGCCGCCATCCGGAGCATGGTGGACTTGCCGCAACCCGAGGGACCGACCAGGACCATGAGTTCCTTGTCGTTCACCTCCAGGCTGGCGTCCTTCACCGCGGTGACCCCGCCGGCGTAGACCTTGGTCACGTGCTCGAAACGAACCCCTGCCACGTTGCCTCCTCGATGCGTGCGCCTAGCCCGCGGCGGGGCCGGCGCCGTTGCCTCCCGGGGATCCGCCCGGGGGAGGGGAGTCGCTTCCGGCGCCCTCCTTGAGGGCGGCTCCCGGAATCGACCGCAACCCGTCGGCGAAGATCCCGAGGATCTCCGCCAGCGTGGACTTGAGCTCCGAGCGCGGGGTGATGCGGTCCACGAAGCCGTGCTCGAGCAGGAACTCGGAACGCTGAAATCCCGCCGGCAGCTCCTGGGCCACCGTCTCGCGGATCACCCGCGGCCCCGCGAAGCCGATGAGCGCCCCCGGCTCGGCCAGGATCACGTCCCCCAGCTGGGCGAAGCTCGCCGTCACCCCCCCGGTGGTGGGGTTGGTGAGAATGCAGACGTAGGGGATGCGGGCGTCCATGAGCCGGGCCAGCATGACGCAGGTCTTGGCCATCTGCATGAGGGAGAGAATCCCCTCCATCATGCGCGCCCCGCCCGAGGCGGTGACCAGAATGAGCGGCATGCGCTCGGTGAGCGACCTCCGGGCGGCCCGGGCGATCTTCTCCCCCACCGCGCTGGCCATGCTCCCGCCGATGAAGCTGAAGTCCATGACGCCCAGCGACACCGGCAGCCCTTCCAGGGTCCCGGTGCCGGTGAGGATGGCCTCGCCGAGGCCGGTCTTCTGGATGGCGTCGCGGAGCCGGTCACTGTAGCGCTTGGAGTCCTTGAAGTTGAGCGGGTCCAGGGAGCGCACGCCGCGGTCGGTCTCCACGAAGGAGCCGGGATCGAGGAGGATCTCCACGTACCGCGAGGCGGAAATCTTGAAGTGGTGATTGCACTTGGGGCAGACGTGGAGGTTCCGCTCCAGCTCCTTGAAGTAGAGGATCTCCCCGCACTCCTCGCACTTCACCCACAGGCCGTCGGGAAGCTCCCGGCCGGACCCCGCTCCGGTGGGGCGGGAGTTCTCGCGTTTGAGCCACGACATCAGCGGGAGAGGTCCTTTCGGATCCGGAGGACGCCGCTCTCGTCCAGCGGCTTGATCATGACCAAGGCGTCCTCCTTGTTGTCCCGGTAGTATTCCCCGCGGACCATGAGCGTGTAAAACCCGTTCTTCCGGTAGAGCCGCTTGGCGGCGGCGTTGGAGCGGCGCACCTCGAGGAGCACCATGCGCGCCCGCCGGCGGCGCCCCTCCGCGATCAGGCTGTCAAGCATGGCCTGGGCCAGCCCCCGTCTCCGAGCCGCCGGCGCCACCGCCAGGTTGGCGAGATGGACCTCGTCGGCCGCGAACCAGGCCACCATGTAGGCCAGAATCACCCCCGAGGTGGCGTCCTCGGCCACCCGCGGCCAGCTGATCGAGCCGGCCAGCACCTCGTGTTCGAACGCCTTGCGCGACCAGGGATCGGGAAAGATCCCCGTCTCCAGCTGCGCCACCCGGTCCAGGTCCTTCCGCGTCATGGGGCGGAGCAGGACGCCCTCCAGGTTCACGGTCGCCGGGGCCGGGCGTCGGCGGGCCGGGCGTAACGCGGCTCCGGCGCCGCCGCGGACCCCGACTCGAAGGCCGTCCGCCCCAGCCCGGCGGCGGACGCCGCCCGTTCCGGGCCGCCGATCTCCACGCGGACGAGCGGCGCTCCGGGCCAGAGGGCCTCCGGCGCGTCCGCGACCACGAACGTCCCTCCCGGGGGAGGGTCGCCGGCGCCGTCGACCCGCATCAGAGCCTCGTCCCCTTCCCGCACCGGCCCCGAGAGGGTCACCCGGTAGCGCCCAAGCACCACTTCACCGCGCCGCACGTCGGCGGCACAAATCATGTAACCTCCTACGGCGTGACGAGTTGCATGGTAGCAAGCCCAGGCGAGGATGTCGAGGGACCCCACCCCGGCGGCGGGGATGCCCCCCGCCTCGGAGAGCCCGAGGGCGGCGGCCACTCCCACCCGGACCCCGGTGAAGGATCCCGGTCCCACGTCCACCGCCACCAACCCGACGTCCCGCCAGCCCAGGCCCGCCTCGCCCAGGAGGCCTTCCGCCGCGGGGAGGAGCGCCTCGGCGTGGCGGCCTCGTTCGCCGAGGTCCCGCCGGAGCGGCCCGGTGCCGGATCCCGCCAGCGCGACTCCCCCCACCGAGGCCGCGGTGCTGATCCCGAGCACGATCACGCCGGGTTCCCTTCGAAACCGGGCTCCACCCCGCGGCCCACCGCCCCCGCCAGCCGCGCCACTGCCGGCCGGGGTCCGCGCACCGCCAGCGTCCGCGTCTCCGGGCCGGTCTCGGTGAAGTCCACGTGGACCGCGCCGGGCGGAGCGGCCGGCCCCAGCCGCTCCCCCCACTCCACCACCACCACCCCATCCCGGCCGAACACGTCGTCCAGGCCCAGCTCCGCGACGTCGGCTTCGCGGCTCAGCCGGTAGAGGTCGACGTGGTGGAGCCGGACCCGCCCCGGGTAGGTGAGATGGATGGCGAAGGAGGGGCTCTTCACCCCGTGGAGCACGCCCAGGCCGCGGGCCAGGCCGCGCACCAGCGTGGTCTTGCCCAGGCCCAGGTCCCCGTGGAGGAGGAGCACGTCCCCCGCTTCCAGGACCGCGCCCCAGGCTTCGCCCGCGGCCTCGGTGGCCCCGGGGCCGGCCGTCTCCAGGCGGAACCGGGAGGGCGTCAGCGCGGCTTCAACGTCACGCAGGGGAGAATCACCTCCTCCATGGCCGCCCCGCCGTGCTGGAAGGAGTTCCTGTAGAGGCGTTCGTACTCGTGGAAGTTGGTGGGATAGACGAAGTAGTAGTCCTCGCGGGCCAGGGCGTAGTTCTTGTTCAGGAAGTCGTCGGGAAGACCCCAGAGTTCCGGCTTCTTGATGTAGATGGCCTCCTTGTCCTCGCCCCGGAGATTCACCCCGTGCTTGTGGCGGAGGTTGGTGGAGGTCTCGCGGTTCCCGTAGATCAGGGTGGAGCGGCGCGAGAGCACCGCGCCGTGATCGCTGGTGATGACCACGGTGGCGTTCTGGTCGGCGATGCTCTTCAGCACGTCGGCCAGGGAGGAGTGGCTGAACCAGGACTCCAGGAGCGAACGGAAGGCGGCCTCGTCGGGGGCCAGCTCCCGCAGCACGCGGCTCTCGGAGCGGCCGTGGGTGAGTTGGTCCAGGAAGTTGAACACGAACACCACCAGCGGGAGCCCGGCGTAGGTGGAGATCTGGCGGCGGAGCGCCTGCTCCTCCTGCTCGCTCATCACCCGCTGGTACTTGAAGTTCAGCCCCCCTTTCCCGTGCCGCTTGAGCTGCTCGCGGAGGAATTCCTCCTCGGCCCGGTTGGGCCCGCCCTTCCCCTCGCGCGGGCGTTCCTGCCACAGGCCGGGATGACGCTTGGCCATCTCGGCGGGGAGGAGCCCGGAGAAGATCGCGTTCCGGGAATAGGGGCTGGCGCTGGGAAGCACCGAGTAGTAGAGGTTCTGCTCGACCCGGAACATGCTGTCCACGTGAGGCTGGATGGCCAGCCACTGGTCGAAGCGCATGCAGTCGATCACGATCAGGTAGACGGTGTGGCCGTCGGAAAGGTGCGGGAACACCCACCGGGGGAAGATGTCGGTGGAGAGCGGCGGCCGCTCCATCGGCCGCTCCACCCACTGCGGGTAGCGGGACTCGAGGAAGCGGCTGAAGTCGCGGTTCATCTCCCGCTTCATGTCCAGGTGGGCCTGGCGGAGCCCCACGTCCTCGATCGAGAACAGCTCCAGCTCCAGCTCGCTCACCTTCCGGTAGATCTCCAGCCATTCGTCCTGGTCCAGCGGATCCAGCCGCCGCTGCTGGAGACGGTTGAACTCGCCCACGTAGTCGCGGGTGAAGCGGCCTTCCTGGATGCGCGTCCCCTCGGTCAGCCGCTTGATCGTCAACAGGACCTGGCTGGGATGCACCGGCTTGACCAGGTAGTCCTTGATCTTCCGCCCGATCGCCTCCTCCATGAGCGTCTCTTCCTCGCTCTTGGTGACCAGGATCACCGGAAGGGCGGCGTCGATCCCCTGGATGGCCTCGAGGGTGGCCAGCCCCCCCATTCCCGGCATCATCTCGTCGAGGAGCACCACGTCGAAGTCCCCGGTGCGGATCTTCTCGAGGGCGTCCTCGCCGTTGGTGACGGGGACCACCTCGTAGCCCTTCCCCTCCAGGAAGCGGATGTGCGGCTTCAACAGATCGATCTCATCGTCGGCCCACAGAACGCGGCGCTTGGCGTCGGTCATCACGTCACCACCTGATCGGTTGCGGGGAGGTTCTCGGGAAATGCGGTTCGTCGGGTCGGGGGGTTAGCAATATTTCATGGTCGAGAGCACCATCATACGCGGCCCGGGGGCGCCGGTCCACCGCGCCGAGGCCTCGGCGCCGGATCAGCGGACCCGCCGGGTTCCCGCCGCCGGAAGCGTCATCGCGAACTCCGCCCCCTTTCCCGGCTCGGTCCAGAGGAGGTCCAACCTCCCCCCGTGGTACTCCTCCACGATCCGGCGGGAGAGCGGGAGCCCCAGCCCCCACCCCCGCTGCCGGGTGCTCACCCCGGGGCGGAAGATCTGGGTTTCCATGCCCGCCACCACTCCGCGTCCGTTGTCGCGCACGGTGACCACGACCCCGCGGCCGCCGCCCTGGGAGCGGACCCGCACCTCCACCCGCCCCGCCCGCTTGTCCGCGGCGTTCATGGCGTTCTTGAGCAGGTTCTCCAGCACCCAGCCCAGCAGCTCGGCGTTGATCTCGACCTCGGGAAGGCCTTCGGCCATCTCCAGGTCCAGGACCACGTGCTGCGGAAACCGGCGGCGGAAGTAGTCCACCGTCTGCTGCACCACCGGCCCCACCGGCGCGCGTTCGAGCCGGGGCTGGGAACCGATCTGGCTGAACCGGGCGGCCACCCGGTTGAGCCGCTCCGCGTCGCGGCCTATCTCGGCCACCGCTTCCTCGTAGAGATCCCGGGGGAGGATCGCGCGGTCGCCGGCGTCGCGGGTCTCCTCGCGCAGCACCTCCAGCCAGCCCACCAGCGACGAGAGCGGGGTCCCCATCTGGTGGGCGGTTTCCTTGGCCATGCCCGCCCAGATGAACCCCTGCTCCGCCCGCTTCATGCTCCGGAGCATGAGGAGCCCCACCAGTCCGAACAGCGCCGCCACCGCGATGGTCACGAGCGGGGTCCACCGGAGTTCGTTGATCAGGCTCGGGGACCCGTAGTGCAGGTAGACCACCGGGGCCCCGGTCCCCTCACGCACCATGGGAAGCGGGTCGTGATTGCGGTCCATGCGGGCCATGGCATGGAGCACCCGGGCGAAGCCGGGGGACGGGTGAGCGGGGTCCTCGCTGAGGATGGCGTCGATGCTCATGGCGCCCACCCCCACCCGCGCGTTCCACACCAGGGGAAAACCGTCGTCGGAGGCGATGATCACCGGGAAGTCCAGGGAGCGGATCACGCTCCGGAACCGGGCCTGGACGGTGGAGTCCGCGCTCCCCTCCATGTTGAGGGTGGTGAAGGCGAGAACGTGGGCGACCAGGTCCCCCTTGGCCTCGGTCTGCCGTTCCACCCTGAGGGCCAGGCTGTGGAAGTAGAGAAGGAGCGCCACCGCCATCACCACCGCCCCGCCCAGGAGATAGACCCGGAGCAGGGTGGGACCGTAGATCCGCCCGCGGCGAAGCGGCCACGGCCACCGGGGGCTCATGCCAGCTCCGCGACGCCCCCCAGGTAGGCGCGCAAGGGCCCCGGTACGGTCACCGTGCCGCGCTCGGTCTGGTAGGTCTCCAGAAGCGCGATCACCGTCCGCGGGAGCGCCAGCCCCGAAGCGTTGAGGGTATGCACGAAGCGGGGCTTCCCGCCGTCGGCGGGCTTGAAGCGGATGCCCGAGCGACGGGCCTGGAAGTCCTCGAAGATGCTGCACGAGGAGACCTCGAGCCAGCGGCCGGCGCCCGGCGCCCACACCTCCAGGTCGTAGCACTTGGCGGCGGCGAAGGAGAGGTCCCCGGTGGCCAGCATCACCACCCGGTAGGCCAGCCCCAGCCGGCGGAGCACGTCCTCGGCGTTGGCAAGCAGCGACTCCAGCTCGTCGTAACCGGTGTCCGGATGCACGAACTTCACCATCTCCACCTTGTCGAACTGGTGGACACGGGTGAGCCCGCGGGTCTCCTTGCCGTAGCTCCCCGCCTCCCGCCGGAAGCAGGGCGAGTAGCCCACCCGGTAGAGGGGAAGGTCCTCCTCCCGCAGCACGTCCCCGGCGTGGAGGTTGGTGATGCTGACCTCGGCGGTGGGGATGAGGTACAGGCGGTCGGGCTCGGTGTGGTACATGTCCTCGTCGAGCTTGGGGAGCTGGCCGGTGCCGCGCGCGGCCTCGGGCTTGACCAGGAACGGGGTCGAGACCTCGGTGTAGCCGTGCTCGTTCACGTGCAGGTCGAGCATGAACTGGATGAGCCCGCGCTCCAGCCGCGCCCCCATCCCGGTGAACACCGCGAACCCGGGACCGCTCATGCGGGTGGCGCGCTCGAAGTCGAAGAGCCCCAGCGCCGCCCCCAGATCGTCGTGGGTCCGCGCGGGGAAGGGGTGGGTGACCGGCTCGCCCCAGGTGCGGAGCACCACGTTGTGGGACTCGTCTCCCCGGGGCACGCTCTCGTGCGGGAGGTTCGGAAACCACTGGGCAACCCCGTCCATCTCCGCCTCCACCTCCCGGAGCCGGGCGTCGAGGTCGCGGGCCTGGTCGCCCATGCTCCGGACCCGGTCCTGGAGCGCGGAAGCGTCGCCCCCCGACTTCATGAGGGCGCCGATCTCGCGGCTGGCCGAGTTCCGCGCCGCCTTGAGTTCCTCGGTCCGGGTGATGAGGTCGCGGCGCTCGGCGTCCAGCGCCAGCCAGCGGTCGACGTCGGCCCCGGCCTGGTTCTTGGCCCGGGCGGCCTCCAGGACCCGTTCGGGCTCCTCTCGGATCAGCCTCGCATCCAGCATGGTTCCCCCGACGGCGGCATGGGAGCGTTCGAATCGTGGCGGAGGAACTTAGCATACCGCCCTTGGGCGGTCAATTTCAGGGGGTTACGGGAGGCGGGGGGGGTCGGCGGGTGGCGGGCGCCGCCGGGGATCGGCGGGGCTCCCTCCGAGGCCTCGGAGCCGGCGCGCGGGGGGGCGGGGAAGCGATGCGCTCCCCCACCCCGCCGCCACCAAAAGTCTGGACCTGGGCGCCGCTAGCGGAGCCCGCCGGCTACCGGCTTGAACCGGCCGAATTCGTCGATGAGCTGGAACGCGTAACGGAACTTGATCCGGTTGAGCGGCACCGTGCCGCCCCCGGTCTGGGCCACGCTCACGTTCTTGGAGAACTCGGTGACCCGGATCTTGGCCCAGTGCCCGTCGAAGAGGTAGAGGGCATAGCTGTGGTCCAGGTTCACCTTCACCACCTGGGTCATGCTGGCGGTGTCGGGCGCGACCGCGGTATTCCAGGCCGCCTCCCCCGCCCCCAGGTCCTTGAACAGGGTCCGGTGCTCCACCGGCCAGTTGATCTGGGTCAGGTGGGCGGGGCTCTCGAACTGGCTCCCGTTGTCCGAGGAGTTCGGTTCTTCGGCCATGAAGAAGTCGACCAGGCTCTGGTTCGACTGGCTGGTGGTGTAGTCGAGCCCGGTCCCGGTCGCCCGGTCCCATCCGTAGGCGCTGGGGGTGACGGTCAGGGTCGAGAAGTCGAACATGAGGTCGGCGAGAACGGTGCCGTTGTCACCCTCCGGCCGGGGCGAGGTCACCAGCTCGTTGGTGGCCACGCTCACCCGGTCGTCCTCGCGGACCGTCCGCACGTGGATGAAGTACTTCCGCCCCGGCACCAGCGACGCCCCGCCGTGAAGACGGTCCACGGTGAAGGTGTGGCTGGTGACCACGCTGGAGTTGGCCTGGCGCGCCTCGAGAAAACCGCTGGTGGTGGTGTCGGTGACACCGGCGATGGAGACGGTGTCCACGTAGACGTTATAGCCCTTGAACCGGCTCGAGGACTCGAAGGGGCTGGCATCCCAGTTCAACGTCACCGAGGTGGCGCCGTTCACCATGGTCAGGTTTGAGGGGGGGGCGAGCTCGTCCGTGGGGCGGATGGGATTGTCTTCGCAGCCGGTGGCCGCGACCACCGCGCCCGCGGTGAGGACGAGCAACAGCGTTCTCCAATTTCGCATGGATGCACTCCTTTCAAGGGATGCAAGGGACCCGGGCGATGAATGCATTCACGGCCTCCGGGCGGACCGCCTCGGTCGTCCGCCGGAGGTCGGCCCTCCGCAATTGCTGGACTGAATGTCCTGAGGGTAACAAGGGCTCGCGAGGCTGGCAAGCCGGGCCGGCGAGCGAGGCCGGGCCCCGCCCCGCGGTCCGGTCAGGCCACTTCGCGGGAGGAGCGGGTTTCGCCGTCCAGGAAGGCGGACAGGAAGCGGCGCGATCGCACCGGCACCCGGGCCAGGAGCACCCCGAGGCTGGCGTAGAGGCCGGCCACCACCGCCACCAGCGACCAGGCCGCGGGGGCGGGAAGATTGAGCGCGACCAGGCCGGCCAGGCCGCACAAGGCGTTCAGGACGTAGACCGTCCACAGCGCCCGCCGCCCCCGGCGGAACAGCGCATGGAGACGGTGGGTGGTGTGGTCGATCCCGCCCACGTGGACCGGGCGGCCGTCCAGGACCCGGGTCACGGTGACGAAGGTCACGTCGAAGATCGGGTAGGAGAGGATCAGGATCACCGCCGCCGCCGGCGCGCCGAAGTTCAGGAACGAGGCGCCGGCCAGCTGCCAGGCGGTGGCGGCCATGAGGAAGCCGATGAAGAACGCCCCCGCGTCGCCGAGAAAGATGGTGGCGGGGGGAAAGTTGAAGCAGAGGAATCCCAGCGAGGCGCCTCCCGCGGCCAGCGCCAGCGCGGCGAGGTCGGGCCGGCCGAGCCGGAGGGCGAGCGCGCCCAGGAAGAGCCCGATCAGGGTGCCGACTCCTCCCAGGATCCCGTCCATGTTGTCGAGCAGGTTGAACGCGTTGAGAAGCCCGACCATCCACAGGAACCCGATGGGCCAGAGCAGCAGGGTCGGCGACCACGTCCACGGAATCACCGAGGCGAAGAAGGCGAGCGAGATGGCGAGCTGGCCGGCCAGCTTCTGGCTGGGGCTGAGTTCGAAGCGATCGTCGATGAGCCCCAGGACGAGCGCGGCCAGGGCCAGGAAGAGCGTGAACGGGACCGCGGTCCGGGGAAGGAGCCCTTCCTGCCAGAGTTCCTTCAGGAGCGGCACCTCGGGGGCGAGCAGCACGAAGGCCAGCCCGGCCGAGGCCGCCACCGCCAGCCCGCCCAAAAACGGCGTGGGACGCCGGTGCACCCGGTCCTGGCGGGGATAGTCGATGAATCCCGCGGTCACGGCCAGGAGCCGGCTCAGCGGGGTGAAGATGAGGGCCAGAAGAAACCCGGCGATCAGGGTCGAGCCGTACGTGAGAGAGAGTTCCACCGCGCCTCCACGCTCATGAACGCCGCTCCGGGTCCGCGCCGGCCGCACGGAAGCTCCGTCCCCGATGAAAACACGGGCAGGGGACGGCCGGATAGGTCTCTGGTTCGGGATCGGGGTTACGAGAGGTTATCGGGCGTTGCCCGGGGCGGGGTAACCAGGTTCTTCCGTTTATGGCTCTCTCTGGGAGGTGGATTGGATCGGGAAAACCGTGCTCCCCGATTTTCGGACTATAGGCCGGGGCCCGAGGGACTGTCAAGGAACCGGGCCCCGGATCGTTCGCGCTTCAGGGTTTGGGGTTGTCCCGGCTACCTCCCGATGGTAGCGTTTCCCAGCCCGAACGGCCCGGCCGGCTCGTCTCCGGCCGGGCCCCGGCCCCTCCATCCACACCATGGGACCCAACCGCTTCATCAGACCGCCGTTCCTGCCGCCCGGTCACGCGTACCCGGCATGAGCCTGGGTCGGAACATCCTCTGGAACCTGTTCGGGTTCCTGTGGCTGACCATCCTGGTGATCCTGGCCACCCCGTTCATGGTCCACCGTCTGGGCCTGGATGCGTTCGGGGTATGGAGCGTCCTCATCGCGTTCGTGGGAGCCCTGAATCTTGTCGACCTCGGCCTGGGCAACGCGTTGGTTCGCTTTCTCGCCGCCGAACACGAGCGCGAGAACCGCCCCGCGGTGGAGGCCTTCCTCCGCTCGGGGCTCGCTCTCCAGGCGATGGTCGGGGTCGTGGTGGGAGGCGCCTTCTTCCTGCTTGCACCGGTGATCGCCCGCTCCTGGGTCAGGGTTCCCCCCGAGCTGACCGGCGAAGCGGTGGCCGCCTTCCGGATCTCCGCGCTCACCGTGGCCATCGATTACCCGGTGGCGGGGTTCAGCTCCGTACCGGCCGCGCTCAGGCGCTTCGACCTGTTTGCGGGAAGAAGCATCCTCTTCCACACCACCTACTACGGCCTGGCCGTGGCGAGCCTGCTCATGGGCGGCGGCCTCGTGTCGGTGGCGGCGGCCTACGTGGTGGGGACGGTCATCCTCCTCGCCTACCTCGCAGCGGTGGCCGCGCGCCTCCTGCCGGGGGCCGTCCTCCTCCCCGGCTGGGACCGCCGCTCGGTGCGCGAGCTCCTCCGTTTCGGCCGTTTCAAGTTCCCGGCCCAGATCTCGGTTTCCCTCCTCCAGCAGTTCGACCGCTTCGCCCTGGCCGCGCTCCTCCCGGTGGCGCAGGTCTCCTACTATGCGGTTCCGGTGCGTCTCTCCCAGCGAATGAAGGACGTGGTGGACCAGATCGGATTTCCCTTCTATCCCGCCGTCGCCTCGCACCTCGCCGCCGGGCGCTATGCCGAGCTGCGCGACCAGTACCGCCACGGCGTCCGCCTGATCGCGGCGGTGGCCGGGGGCTCGGTGGCGGTGGCGGGAGGGCTCGCGTTTCCGCTCCTCCAAGTCTGGATGGGCCGCGACTTCGCCGTCCACGGCGCCTGGCCTTTCCGGGTTCTGCTCCTCGCCTATGCGGCCAGCGCCCTGGCCATGCTCCCCTCGGTGGCGGCCGACGCCGCCGGCCGGCCCGGGGTGCCGGCGACGTTCCTCGCCGCGGGAGGCCTCCTCCACGTGCCGGTGGTGCTGCTTCTCGTTCCCCACCTCCGGCTCCTGGGCGCCGCCCTCGGCGTGCTGTTCGGCTTCGGGGTGCCGCTCCTGCTGGGGGTGCCTGCCATTCACCGCCGGCTTCCGGAGCTGCCGGGACTGGGAAGCCTGCTCAAGGTGATCCGGGGGTCGCTGCTCGGCACCCTGCTCTCGGGGGCGGGTTGCCTGTATCTCGCCGGGACTCCCTTCCCCGGATCCGGGGTGGGCCCGCTGGTGTTCTCTTTGGCCGCGGGCAGCGGCGCCTACGTCGCGCTCCTCTTCCTCTTCCGAGGCCTGGGCGGGGACGACGTGCGGACCCTCCGGCGGCTGCTCAGGAGGCCGGGCCGTTGAGTCGCGCCTCCCCCGGACCGGCCGCCGCGATCCTGATCGCGCTGGCGGCGGCGGGATGGGTGGGAGCGGCGTTCGCCGCCGGGGGGAATCTCCGGTGGGCGATGCTGGCCGCGCCGCTGGTGGCCGCGGCCACCCTGCATCGCCCGGCGTGGGGACTCTGGATCCTGTTGCTCGCCGTCCCGCTCGCGGCGGGAACGCCGGGCCTTGGGTTCCGGGTGGCGAACTTCGTGATCCCGGCCCTTGTCCTGGGGGCATGGCTGCTCCATCGGCTGCGCCTTCACCGGGACGTGAACGTGACGCCCGGCGGACTCGGCCTGTGGTTCGCCCTCTTCGTGGCCTGGGTGGCCTTCACCTCCCTGCTCTCCCGCTTCCCCGACGCCGGGCTGGGCTCCGCGATCCGGTTCTCGATCCTCTTCGCGGTCCTGCTCGCCTTCGCCAACCTGTGGGGGCCCCGCCAGTTCCGGATCGGCCTTCTGGCCTACGCGCTCGCCCTGGTTCCGGTGGGAATCTACGCGCTGGTCCAGATGGCGGCGCTGGGGCCGGAAAAGCTCCTTTACTACCGGTTGATCTCGCCGGAGCGGTTGAGTTCCATCTACGACAACCCCAACACGCTCGGGGTGATCATGGGCCATGGCCTGGTCATCCTCGCCGCCTTCACCCTGGTTTACGCCTCCCGGGGCCCGACCCTGCGCCGGACCGCAGTGGCCGCCGCGCTCCTCGCCGCGGTGGCGGTGCTGGCCGGAGGCCTCGTGGTCTCGTTTTCCCGGTCCTCGTACCTCTACGTGGGCTCCGCTCTCCTCGTCCTCGCCCTCTGCCACCGCCGGCTACGCTTGCTGGCCGGCGCCGGAATCCTGGCCGTGGGGGCAGCCCTCGTTGTTCTCCCCATGCCGGCGTGGCTCTACGCCGGGCTTCGCCTCGGATCGGGTCTCTCCTACCGGGGGTCCCTGTGGAGCACCGGACTCCGGATCCTGGAAGCCCACCCCTTCACCGGGGTCGGAACGGGAACCCGGGTGTTCGAGTTCTACCGGCCCGAGTACATACCGAGCGCGGTCGAGCGCGAACTCGTCACCACCCGCGGAGGCGGCGCGCACAATCTCTTCCTCACCAAGGGGGCGGAACTCGGCCTCCCCGGCCTCGTGCTGGCGCTGGCTCTCTTCCTGCTCCTGTGGAGCCGGATCCCGGGAGCGCTTCGCGACTACCGCCGTGGAAACTGGATCCGCGGCGCCGCCGCCGCCGGCGTGGCCGGGCTCTCGTTCCGCGCGCTGTTCGAGAGCGGCACGACCCTCGGCATGGGGCACGTCACCGACTCCATCAACTTCTTCCTGTTCGCGCTGGTCCTGGTGCTTCCCACCGGTTCCCCGGCGGAACCGGCCATCCTGGTTCCCTCGGAGCGCTTCCGCGAGGGCCGGACCGGCGGGCAGAGATTCTGGGCGGCGCTGGTCGACAGATGGAAGGAGCTGGGGCTTCGCGTCCACTCCGAGGACGAGTCACCGATCCCGGACAGCATCCGCGACCGGCCCGTTCTGCTCGCGGTGCGCCACCTGCTGGTCCATGGCGGTTTCCACCGTGGGGTGGTGGTGGCCGACCAATCCGACGGCGGCCGCCTCTTCCTGCTCCTCCGATGGCTCCGCCCGCGCCCCCGGGTCCGTCTGGTGGTGGTGGTGCACCACTTGCGCGAAGGGTTCCGGTTCGCTTTCCCGCTCTACGTCCGGCTCGCACGCTGGAACGAGACCTCGGTTCTGCGTCTGGCCCACCGGGTCGTGGTCCACACCGGAGTCGAGGCCGACGCGGTGGCCGCCCGCGGCATACCCCGCGACCGCATCACCCTGGTGCGGGTCGGGATCGCCGATCCCGGGAGCCGGGTCACCGTGCGGGAGATCGCCGGGGGGGATCCCCTGAGGCTCCTCTGGATCGGCGGCGACTTCGAGCGCAAGAACCTCCCGGGCCTCCTCCGCGCGCTCGCGGCCGGGGTGCCCGCGACGCTCACCGTGGTCGGCCGGCCCCACGATCCGGGCATCGCGGCCCGGGCCCGGGACCAGGCGTCCTCGCTGGGGCTCGCCGGCCGCGTACGATTCCTGGGCGCGGTGCCCGAGGAGGACATGGAGGGCCTGTGGGCGGGCCACGACGCGTTCGTGCTCCCCAGCCTCCACGAGGGGCACGGTACCGCGCTCGATGAGGCGTTGATCCGGGGGATGCCGGCCTTGGCGAGCGCGCTTCCCGTCTTCATCGAGCGGCTGGCCGGGGACGAGGTGCTCTGGGTTCCGGCCGGCGACGAGAATGCCCTGACCGAGGCCCTGGCCCGGCTCCGCGACTTCGCGACCCGCTCCCGTCTCTCGGCGGCCGGCCTCCGCCGGGCCGCCGGGTTTCCCTCCTGGCACGATACCCTCGACGGCTACGAGGCGGTCGTGCGGGAGGAACTGGCCCGGACCGGGAACCGGGAGCCGGCGGCGGAGCCGGCATGAGAATCACCCAGGTCATGACCGACCTCCGGCCGGCGGGGGCGGAGCGGGTGGTGGCCGACCTCAGCATCGAGCTCTCCCGGCGGGGACACCAGGTGGAGGTGGTAGGGGTGCTTCCGGCCCCCGCGCGCTCGCCGGTGCTCGAAGCTCTCGGCGCGGCCGGGATCCCGGTTCGATCCCTGGATCTCACCGCGAAAACGCCGTGGCGCTACCGGCGTCTGGGTCCGATGCTCGACCGATTCCTTCCCGACCTCGTGCACGCCCACCTCTTTCATGCCGGGCTGGCCGCCCGCATGACCCGCGCCGGACGTCGCGCGCCCCTGGTCGAGACCGTGCACTGCGTCGATAGGCGGCCGGGCCGGTTCTGGCAGTTCCTGCTTGAACGAGGGACGGCGGGCCGGGTGGACCGGTTCACCGCGGTCTCGCTCGCGGTCCGGGACTACCACGCCCGGCGGATCGGGGTGGACCCGGGCCGCTTCCGGGTCATCCCCAACGGCCTCCGCCCCCCACGCCGGCCCGAGATGGACGAGATCGCCGGATGGAAACGGGAGTGGGGCGCAGAGCCCGGGGAGACGGTGCTGGGCTCGGTGGGCCGCCTGAACCGGCAGAAGGGCTATGACCGGCTTCTACGCGCGCTCCCCGCGCTCGCCTCCCGGGTGCCCTCGGGGCGCCGGTGGACGCTGGTGCTGATCGGCGACGGCCCCGAGCGCAGGGCCCTGGAACGGAGGGCCGAGCGCGCCCCGGAGCGCATCCGCGTGGTCTTCCCCGGATTCCTTCCGGACGCGGCCGCCCGCATCGCGGCGTTCGATCTCTTCTTCATGCCGTCACGCTACGAGGGGTTCGGTCTGGCCCTGGCCGAGGCGATGGCGGCAGGGGTGCCCGCGGTGGTCTCGAGCGTCGATTCCCTCCCCGAGGTCGCGTCCAGGCACGCCGCCGCCCAGCTCGTCGACTTCGACGACCCCGCGGCGGTCGCGGAAGCGGCGGCCGCGCTCCTGGCTCCGGGAGTGCCGCACGAGCCGCGCCATCCCTTTTCACTGGACGTCATGGTTGAGGCGTACCTGAACCTCTACCGCGAACTCGTGGGGAGCGTGAGGTGAACACGCCTTCTCCGGGCTCCGCCCGGCGCTCCCTGCTGGTGTTCGGGCTCGCGTTGGCGGTGCGCCTCGCGGTCGCCGCGCCCGGCCTCTCCCGGCCCGAGGCCGTGTTCTCCCGGCCCGACACCCCCACCTACGTGGAACCGGCCCGCGCGCTGGCCGCCACCGGGCGCTACCTCGAAGCTCCCGGGTCCGCCCGGCCCGCCACCCTCCGTCCTCCGGGGTTCCCCGCTTTCGTCGCCGCTTTCCTGGCGGCGGGGACGGGCCTGGGAGCGGTGGCGGCGGCGCTCTGCGTGGCCGGAGCCCTTACCGCACTCCTGGTCTACCGGGCCGGCCTTCTGGTGGCCTCCGAACCGGCGGCCTTCACCGCCGGACTCCTCTTCGCATTCAACATCACGGCAATCGCCCATTCGCCTCTCCTGCTTTCAGATACCCTCTTCACGCTGGGGGCGGCCGCGGAGCTCCTGCTGGCGCTTCGCATCCTCGCCCGAGGCCGGCTCGCAGACGTGGCCGCCGCCGCGCTGGTCGCCGCCGCCGGGGCCTACATCCGGCCGGTGGGACTTCCGTGGGGGGGCGCGGTCGTCCTCCTCGCTCTCGTTCGGCCGTCGAGGACCGCTCGCCGCCGGACGGCCGGCATCCTTTTGGCCGCCGTCCTCTTCGCCGCTCCCCTCCTTCCCTGGATGGCGCGGAACGCTTCCGTCGGCGCCGGCTTCCAGCTTCACACCAACCTGGGCCACACCGTGCTCGATCACATGGCGGCCGCGGTCCTGGCCGAGGACACCGGACGTCCCGAGGAGACGGTGCGGGAGGATCTCCGGGCCGGGGTCCGCCGGGAGTTCGCCGCTCATCCCGACCGGTACCGCACCCCGGGGGCGCGGAACGCGTATCGGGTGCGCCGCGGGCGCCGGATCCTCGCGGAGCATCCGCTGACCACGCTCCGGCTCACGGTGTCGCCGGTGGTGCTCCTCCCCGATGCCCCCACCCTGTTCGAGGACCTGGGAGTGACCGCCACCGGCCGGGGCACCCTGGCGGTGATCCACGAGCGGGGGCTCCTGGCGGGAGTACGTCACTACTTCGGTGGCCGGGCCTGGATCCTCCTCCTGCTCCTTCCGGCGCTGGCGCTCGCGGGGCTCACCTATCTGGGAGCCACGGTGGAGCTGGCGGCCTGGATCGTCCGGAGGCGGTGGCGGCTGCTCGTGCTCTTCCTTCTCTTCGTCCCCTACTACCTGCTCGTCCCCGGGCCGCAGGCGGTGCCGCGGTTTCAGATCCCCGCGTTGCCCCTCCTGTGCGTCATGGCCGCCTCCGCGATCTTCCGGACGGCACGGCGGCGGAACGGTCAGCGGATCCCTTTCTCCTCCAGCACCTCTTCGTAGAGCGCCTCGATCCGGCGCACCATCCTCCCCACGTCGAAGCGCTCCCGCACGCGCCGGGCACCTTCCGTTCCCAGGGCCCGGGCCCGGGGGGGATCCCTCAGGAGCGCCACCGCGGCCTCCGCCAGGGCCGCGTGGTCCCCGAAGGGAACCAGGCAGCCCGTCTCCCCTTCCCGGACCAGGTCGGGAACCGCGCCCGCCGGAGTGGAGACCACCGGCTTCTCCATGGCCATCGCCTCGGCCACCGCGCGCGGGAGCCCTTCGGAGCTGGAGGAGAGGAGGAACACGTCCATCGCCGCCACCAGCTGCGGCACGTCGCGGCGGAGTCCGAGCAGGTGGAGCCGCGGATGGTTCCGGAAGTCGCCGAGCCCCTGCAGCACCCGTTCGCGGTCGGGCCCGTCGCCCACGTAGATGAAGTGCGCCCGGGGCTCCGCCTCCAGGAGGGCCTGCGCCGCCCGGAGCATGACCGCGGGCTCTTTGGGATGAGCGAACCGTCCCACCGTTCCCGCCACCGGCGCGTCGTCCGGAATGCCGGCATCCCGGCGGGCCGCTCCCCTCTCCACCGCCGCGGGATCGAACTCGTCGAGAGAGATGGCGCTCTCGATCACCACGTACTGGTCCGGGCTTCCGACCCCCGCGGCCAGCCCCTTCTCGCGGTCCCCCTCCGCCACCACCACGATGCGGTCGGTGAACCGTGCCGCCCACCGCTCGGAGGCGATGATGAACCGGCGCATGGCCCCGGTACGGGCCAGCGTCCACTGCCATCCGTGGGCGGTATGGATCACCACCGGCACTCCCACCTTCCGCGCCGCCAGCCGGCCCAGGATCCCGGTCTTGGAAATATGGGTGTGCACGACGGTGTAGCGGTGCTCGCGCAGATGCCGGAGCACTTCGCGGTAGGCCACGAGGTCCCGGTGGGGGCGAATCTCCCGCCCCAGGTGCGGCGCCAGAAAGGTGGGCACCCCGGACTCGCGAGCGGCGGAAAGAAGGTCGCCTTCGGGGCCGAGTTCGGGTCCGGTGAGAATGGCGGGCGCGTAGCGGGTGCGGTCGAGGAGCCGGCAGGTGTAGAGGGTGTTGAGCTGCGCCCCCCCCACGATCATGCGGGTGATGGGGTGGAGAACGGGGACGATCCCGCTCAATTCCTGGGGTCCCAGTAGACCGCCCAAACCATCCCCAGGAAGAGCCCGGCGAACGCCCCGGCCAGTGCCATCATCCCCTTTCGCGGGCGGGAGTGGTGGTCGGGGGGCACCGCGCGGTCCAGCACCTCCACGGTGGGGGTGTTCCGCACCTCCTCGATGCGCGCGGCCTCGAGTTCCTGGGACAGCGCCCGGAAGAGGGTGTCCTGGATCCGTACATCCCGGAGGCGGCGGGCGACGTCCTGACCCAGGAGGGGAAGCCGGGAGGCCTGCGAGTCGACCGCGTCGAGCTCGGTCTGGAGCTCCCGCCGGACCGGCGAGTCCCCGACTCCCATCACGTCCAGCATCTCGAGCCGCACCGAGAGGGCGAGGCGGCGCCCCAGGAGTTCCCCCGCCGCGGCCGCGGCTTCGGTGAGATCCTGGGAAAGGGCGGTCACGCCGGTGCTCTCCTGCGCGGCGGCCAGAGCCGCCTCGGAGGAGTCCAGCGCGGCCTCGGTCCGGCCGACGCGGTCGGTGAGAAATTCCCGCTCGCGCCGGCCCGCCCCGCTGCGGGTGGACCGGAAAAGGCTGTCGAGCCCGGCCACGTAGCCGTTGGCGAGGTCGGCGGCCATGCCGGGGTCCTTGTCCTCCACCGTCACCTCGATCAACCCTTCCCGGGGCATGATGGTGGTGTGGGAGCGCAGCGCGGCCACCGCCCGCACGCGGAGCGGTTGATGGTAATGCTCGCGCAAGCCGTACCGGTCGACCAGGGACCGGGCCAGGGTGTCGCTGTTGAGGATGGCAAGGTACACGTCGAGGAGCGTCACCCCCGCGGTGTAGGGCAGCACCGACTGGAGCTGGAGCGCGGAGACCAGGCTCTGCCGGATCGCCAGCGCGGGCTGCGATTCGTGGGGAGGGAGAATGGCGGCACGGGCCTGGTACCACCTGGGCAGGAGAAACCCGATCCCCAGCGCGAGCACCCCGGCCAGGAGGGAGACCGCGGCCAGGAAAAGGATCCGGCGGAAAGCGAGCCGGAGGAAGTACAGGATTCCGGGCTCGGCGGCGAGCCGGTCCGGGGAACCGGGATCACGCACCGCGGACCTCGCGGACCCGCCGGGCGGCGTCGAGCAGCGCGCCGGCTGCGAGCGCCGCCACCGCCGAGGCGAGGAAGACCAGGGCCACCGTGACCGTTCGCCGGGGATAGCTCTTCTGGCTAGGCACCCGGGGGGGATCGAGCACCTGAACGGTCGAGGTCTCACGGGCCTCGTTGATGCGGGCGTCCTCCAGCTGGGCGGAGAGATAGCCGTAGGTGCGCTGGATGACCTCCTGGTCGCGGAGCATCCGGGCGAGCACCGAGTTCAGGGCGGGGAGTCGCGAGAGCTGCGCGTCCAGGGCCCGCAGCTCCGCCTCCTTGCTCCGGACGGCGGGAGTCTCGGGGCCGAGGGTGCTCCGGAGCACTCCGAGCCGCGTCTCCAGCTCCACCCGGCGCACCAGGAGGTCCGCGCCGGCCCGGCCTGCGCTCTCCGCCCCTCCGGTCAGCGCCACCGTCTCGTGGGTGGCCTGATAGTCGGCCAGCGAGTCCTCGATCGCGTCCAGACGGAGCCGGGTGGCCTGGACCCGCCCCTCCAGAAACGTCCGGGCGCGTCCGGCGGCGGTGGTGCGGATCTCGCGGTTCAGGCGGTCCAGCTCGTCCACGACCGCCTGGACGACCCCGGCCGCGAACTCGGGATCCCGATCCCGGTAGCTGACCTCCAGGAGTCCCTGCGAGGTGAGCCGGGTGCCCAGCCGGGCCTGCCACACCCGCAGGCGCACCTCGCGCTTACGGGCCTGGTAGCGTTCGCCCAGGCCGAACCGGTCGTTCATGGCGTCGGCCATCCGCTCGCTGCGTACGATCGCCTGCTGCACCGCGAGGTCGGACCCGAGGCCGGCCAGGTCGATGTTGGGAAGGTTGGTGCCGAGGAGCGAGGCCGCGGTGGAGAGAAGGCTGGTGCCCTCGTTGTGCGGCGGGAGAAGCACCGCGCGGGCGGTGTACTGCACCGGGACCACCAGCACCCCGATCGCCGCGGCCACGGTGGCCGCTCCCACCACCACGAGGTTGAGGACCCGATGGCGCCACAGGAAGTCCAGGAAGGAGGCGAGGGTTCCCGGCTCCAGGCGGTGGGAGGCGCCGGCGCCGCCCACCGTCACTTCGTCGCTCCCCGGATCACGAAGAAGATGGTGGCAAGGGTGCTGGTGACGCCGAGCACGTCCCGCGCGGTCTGCCAGAAATTGCCGTGCTCCTTCTCCGGAACCCAGATGAGGTCACCGGGGGCGGGTTCGGGGACGTCGGCCGCGAACAGCACCTCGTCGGCGGCGCCTCGGCTCACCCGGGCCTGGCTCTTGTCGGCCTGCCGCCCGTAGCCCCCGGCGGCGGTGATGTACTGCGAGACCTCCCACCCGGGCCGGTAGTCGTAGAATCCCGGCCGCTTGACCCGGCCGGCGAGCTGCACCCAGCCCACCCGCCTCGGCACCATGATGCGGTCGCCCGGCTCGACCAGGGGACCCGCCCCCAGGCTGAGGTCCACCACCGTCTCCCGCGAACCCCGCGCGGCCAGACCCGCCAGGTAGTTCTCCGCCTCGGCGGGGTGCCGGATCGCCGTGGTGTCGGGCGGGAGGAATCGGGTGAGGATCACCCGCTCCGCAACCGCGGCCTCGCCGAGGCCCCCGGCGGCGGCCACCGCGTCCTTCACCCGGGTGGATCCCCGCTCGACCGGCACCGGTCCCGGCGAGACCACCGCGCCCTCCACGGAAGCCGAGGCCATCGGCCGCCAGTCCCCCACCGCATGCACCAGCACCCGGTCGCCGGGGCGAAGCGGGACCTGGACCGTTCCGGCGAGAACCGGACCCAGCGCCACCCCCAGGGTATCGTAGGCCCGGTCGTCGGGAGTGCGCTGAATGAGCGCCCGGCCGCGGTCGGCGTCGGGGCGTAGCCCGATCACGGTGAGGAGCGCGCCCAGCTCGTCCGCGGGCACGTAGTCGTAGGACCCGGGATAGAGGACCGCGCCCTCGACCGAGACGAGGTCGGCGCGCGGCGGCACCACCACCACGTCGCCGTCCCGCAGGGTGGGGTTGCCCGCCATGCGCCCGGCGAGAAGGAAGCCCAGGAGATCGGCCGGGGTCTGGGTCCCGTCGGTGTGCCGCACCACGATCCGGCGCACGCTGGCGGAATCCCCCGGGCCGCCCGCGGCCTGGATCGCCTCGCTCACCCGGGTCAGCGCGGTAGCCGCCACCGCCCCCGGGAGCGGCACCTCGCCCACCACCTGCACCTTGAAGGCCCGTCCGGTGTCGAGGATGAGCGAGACCTCGGCGCCGGAGATGAGCTTGCCGGCCCTGGCGCTGACCGCGGCCCGGGCCGCGGTCAGGGTCCGCCCTCCGACATCCAGCGTTCCCAGCTGGGGAAAGGTGACGGAACCGTCGGCGCTGACGATCGCGGGGGCGCTGAGGGATAGCGCCCCCCGCACCTCCATCCGGAGAAGGTCGCCGGGACCGAGAACGTAGGTGTCCGGATCGACCGCCCCGGCACCGAGCAGGGTCACGTTGCGATCGCGGAGCTGGCGGGCGCGCTCGAGCTGGCTCAGGGCCTGGGCCGGGTTCGCGTTCCCCAGTTCCAGGGAGTCGGTGCGGTCGCCGGAAGCCAGCGGATCGCCGACCTGGGCCCCCGCTCCCGCCGCCATCAGGCTCACCAGCAGGGCCAGGGCCAGGCCGCGGAGCGCCCTCGGGATGCGTCGTCCTCCGCGTGGGTTCAAGATCTTCCTCCCCGTCCGGAATGGTGCCGGTGGGCCGTTCGCACTAGACCCCCGCGGTCCGGTCCAGCACCGCCGCGATCCGCTCCCCCGCCTTCCCGTCCCAGAGTTCGGGGATCATCCCGGGGCCGCCGCCGTCCGCCAGTGCGGCGAGCCCGGCCTCGATCACCCGCTCCGGATCGATCCCCACCAGCCGGTTGGTCCCCTCGGTCACCGTGACCGGGCGCTCGGTGTTGAGCCGCACGGTCAGGCAGGGAACGCCGAGGTAGGTGGTCTCCTCCTGGATGCCGCCGGAATCGGTCACCACCAGCGCCGCGTTGTCCTCGAGCTTCAGGAAGTCCAGGTACCCCAGGGGATCCACCAGGCGCAACCCGGGATGGGCGGCGACCAGGTCCTCCAGCCCGAACTCCGCGATCCGGTGTCGGGTGCGGGGATGGACCGGGAAGAGCACCGGCTTCTCCTCCGAGAGCCGCCCCAGAGCCCGCAGCAGGCCGCGGAACGTGTCCGGCTCGTCGACGTTGCTCGGCCGGTGGAGGGTGACCAGGATGTAGCCCCGCGACCCGAGTCCCAGCTCGGTGAGCACCCCGCTCTGCGCCGCCCGCGCCCGGTGATGGACGAGCGAGTCGATCATCACGTTCCCCACGAAGTGGATGCGGGCGGGATCCACCCCCTCCCGGAGCAGGTTGGGGGCGGCGTCGGCGCAGGAAGTGAAGAGGTCGTCGGCCACCGCGTCGGTGACCAGCCGGTTGATCTCCTCGGGCATGTCGCGGTCGCCGGAGCGGAGCCCCGACTCCACGTGCCCCAGCCGGATGCGGAGCTTGGCCGCCACCAGCGAGCAGGCCAGGGTCGAGTTCACGTCCCCCACCACCAGCACGTAGTCGGGCGCGTGCTCCAGGGCCAGGGCCTCGAACTCGTTCATCACCTTGGCGGTCTGGCGGGTCTGGGTGTCCGAGCCCACCCCCAGGTACACGTCCGGCCGCGGGAGCCCCAGATCCTCGAAGAAGACCTTGCTCATGGCGTCGTCGTAGTGCTGGCCGGTGTGGACCAAGAACGGCACCAGCCGCGGGTAAGCGGCCATGGCCTCGATCACCGGACCGATCTTCATGAAGTTGGGGCGCGCCCCCACCACGCACGCGACCTTCATCGGCGCGGGGCCCCCCCGGGGTCCTGGCGGCGGGCGGCGGGCATCGAGGGCACGCTCACCGGTTCCCGTACATCGTCTCGTAGTAGTCCCGGAAGGCCCCGCTCTTGATCCGCTCCCACCACTCCCGGTGATCGGCGTACCAGCGGATGGTGCGGGCCAGCCCCTCCTCGAAATCGGTCTCGGGCCGAAACCCCAGCCGCTCGCGGATCTTGTCCGCCTGGAGCGCATAGCGCCGGTCGTGGCCGGGGCGGTCGGTGACGTGTTGCACCAGGTCGCCGGGCTTGCCCAGCTCCCGGAGGATCACGTCGGCGATCTGGAGGATGTCGCGCTCGTTCCCCCCCGCGATGTTGAAGATCTCCCCCTCCACCGAGCCCTCGGGGGCGGTCAGCACCGCTTCGATCGCCCGGCAGTGGTCGGCGACGTGGATCCAGTCGCGGCGGTTCCGCCCGCTCCCGTAGACCGGAAGCGGCTTCCCCTCCATGGCGTTGGTGGTGAAGAGCGGGATCATCTTCTCCGGGTACTGGTAGGGGCCGTAGTTGTTGCTGCAACGGGTGACCACCGCCGGAAGACCGAAGGTGGCGTGGTAGGCCAGCGCCATGGCGTCGCCCCCGGCCTTGGTGGCGCTGTAGGGATTGCGCGGCTTGAGCGGCGCCTCCTCGTCCACCGGGTCCCCCAGAACCTCGCCGTAGACCTCGTCCGTCCCCACCTGCACGAACCGCTTCACCGGGTGGCGGCGGGCGGCGTTGAGCAGCGTGAGCGGCCCCTCCACGTTGGCGTGCACCAGAGCGGACTGGTCCTCGATGGAGCGGTCCACGTGGGTTTCCGCCGCGAAGTTGACCACGTAGTCCGAGGCCTCGGCGAGCGGCTCCACCGCGCGGAGGTCGGCGATGTCGCCCTTCACGAACCGGAACCGGGGGTCGTCCACCAACGCGCGGTGGTTCTCCAGGTTCCCCGCATAGGTGAGGAGATCGAACACGATCACCTTCACCGTGCGGCCGGGCTCCAGGAGCCGGTGCACGAAGTTGGAGCCGATAAAGCCCGCGCCCCCGGCCACCAGCACGGTGGCGTTTTCCAGAAGAGGTCCGGTCATGGTCTCGCTTTCGCGGCCGGGGATCAGGCGCGCTCGGGGACGCCGGGCACGCCGCGCCCCACCCCGATGTGGACGAAGCCCATCTCCCGCAGCTTGGCCGGTTCGTAAATGTTCTTGAGGTCGACCACCAGGTTCCCGCGCAGGAGTTCCTTCATGCGCTGGAGGTTCATGGTGCGGAACTCGTTCCACTCGGTGGCGATCACCACCGCGTCCGCCCCCTCCACCGCCGTCCACAGGTCGTCGGTGTAGTCGGCGTCGGCGAATTCCTTGCGGGAGTTGTCCATGGCGATGGGGTCGAAGGCGCGCACGGTGGCGCCCTTCCCTCGCATGTAGCGCACGAAGTCCACCCCCACCGAGTAGCGGATGTCGTCGGTCTGGGGCTTGAACGACAGCCCCAGCACCGCGATCGTCTTCCCCTTCACCCCGCCCAGGGCGCGCTCGGTGCGGGCCATGAGGCGCTTGCGCTGCTCCGCGTTCACCTCGATCGTGGCCTGCACCACTTTCAGGGGATAGCCCAGGCTCCGGGCCAAGTGGTCCAGGGCCTCGGTGTCCTTGGGGAAACAGGAGCCGCCGTAGCCGGCCCCGGCGTGCAGGAACTTGGAGCCGATCCGCCGGTCCAGGCCGATCCCCCGCTCCAGCACCTTCACGTCCGCCCCCACCAGCTCGCAGAGGTTGGCCATCTCGTTGATGAACGAGATCTTGGTGGCCAGGAACGCGTTGGCCGCGTACTTGATCAGCTCCGCCGACTCCACCGTGGTCTTCACCATGGGGGTCTCGTTCAGGTAGAGCGGCTTGTAGACGTCGGAGAGCATCTCCTCCGCCCGCTGGTTCCAGGTTCCGATGACCACGCGGTCGGGACGCATGAAGTCCTCCACCGCGCTCCCCTCGCGCAGAAACTCGGGGTTCGAGGCCACGTCGAAATCGTGATTGCCGTTCCGCTGCGACTGCACGAGGTCGCGGATGCGGGCTCCCGTCCCCACCGGCACCGTGCTCTTCTGCACGACCACCTTGTAGCCGTTGATGTTCTTGGCGATGTCGCGGGCGACCTGGAACACGTACTGCAAGTCGGCCTCGCCGTCGGTGCCCCGGGGGGTGCCCACGCAGATGAAGATCACGTCGCAAGACCGGATGGCCGCGGGGAGATCGGTGGAGAAGGTAATCCGCCCCTCCCGCACGTTCCGCTCCACCAGTTCCTCCAGCCCGAACTCGTAGAAGGGGATCCGGTTCTCCTGCAAGCTGGCGATCTTCTCGGCGTCGGCGTCCACGCACAGGACTTCGTTGCCGAAGTCGGCCAGGCAGGCGCCGGTGACCAGACCCACGTACCCGGTTCCGACCATACAGATGCGATGCATTGAGTTCCTCCTAGCCGACGATGGGGGCAAAGCGCCGCAAGAGTATACTCGACAAAAACTTGGGGTTCAAGGAATGGGCCGGTGGGACGGCCCTCCCGCTTTCCCGGGTCAGGCCCGGGCCATGTCCACAAGCACCGCCCTCGCCGCCTCCACCCGGTCGGCGGCGGCGGTGATCGTGCGCCCCACCACCAGGTGGGTCGCCCCCGCGGAGAGGGCCGCCGCCGGGGTGGCGGTCCGGGCCTGGTCGTGGACCCCGGCTCCCGCGAACCGGATCCCGGGGATCACCTTGAGAAAGGTGTCGGGAAGAGCCACGCGGAGCGCGGGAAGCTCCACCGGCGACGCCACCACCCCGTCCAGTCCCGCCTCCATCGCCGCCCGCGCGAACGCCAGCACCCGCCGGGCCGGATCCGGATCGCGATAGACCTGGGGAAACTCCGCCCCGGTGAGGCTGGTCAGCACCGTCACCCCCAGGAGCCGGAGCCGGCGTCCCGCAGCGTCCCGGGCCGCCGCCGCCGCCCGCAGCATCTCCGGCCCCCCTTCCACGTGCAAGGTGAGCAGGTCCACCCCCAGGTGCGAGGCGGACCGCACCGCGCCCGCCACCGTGTTGGGGATGTCGTGGAGCTTGAGATCCAGGAACACGCCTTTCCCGCGCGAGAGCACCTCGCGCACCACCGGTGGGCCCTCGGCGGTGAAAAGCTCCAGCCCGATCTTGTACCGGTGGACCTCGTCGCCCAGCCGGTCCACCAGCTCCAGGGCGCCGGCGGCGTCGGGGAAGTCCAGGGCCACGATCAGCCGGTCGCGGGGATCGGTCGGCACGGCGGGGCCTCCTCGGTTCGGGGTCGTCGGGTCGCGTCGCTGGGCGCGTTCAGGCGTCCTCGCCCCCGGCCGGGGACGACGGCGCGGCCGGCTCCGAGGCCTCGGAACGCGACTCCTTCCACTTCCGGTAGGTCTCCAGATCCCCGTGCACCCAGCGCAGGGTGAGGGCGAGCACGGCGGCGTCGTCCACGTAGCCCACCAGCGGAATGAAGTCCGGAATCGCGTCGATCGGGGTCACGAAGTAGACGATGGCCCCCGCCATGGCTGCGATCGACTTCCACGGGATCTCGCGGTAGGCCCCGGTCCAGTAGTCGCGCACGCACGAGACCATGAGGCGGACCTCGGCCCAGAGTTCCCTGAGCGGCTGGGGCACGTTCCGGGCCAGTTCCTCCAGCTTGCGGGGGCCCTTCTTGGCCGCGTACTCGACGTCGTCTTCATCCACGTTCCGGACGTTCTCCTCGAAGCGGGCCAGCGCCTCGTTCAGATCCTCGGCCTCGGCGTTGATGATCTCCCCGGCGGGGACCTCGGGCAGCAGCGCGGGCCTCGGCCCGCCGCGCTTCATCAGGCGGTGGATGGCGTCCTGCCGGCTCGGGGCGGACTTCCGCGTCCCCTCCGAGGCTCCACGCGCCGCCGGTTTCTTCGCCGCCGGTTTCGCGGCGGCCTTCTTCTTCCCGGCCGGGCGCGCCGGGGCCCGCGTCTTCGCCGCTTTCCCGGCGCTCCGGGTGGGACTTCCGCGCCCGGCGCCCGTTTCGGTCCGGGTCCGGGACTTCGAAGCTCGCGTGGCGGACTTCCGGGCCATGGCGATTCCTCCTCTCGAGTGCTGCGCGCCGCAAGAAGGTCTTCCACCCCAGTTTGACATCCCCGCTCCGGGGACACAATCATCCCCCCGCCCGCGGCGGGAGGTCGCCGCGTCAGGGAGGCCCGGCGTGAAGGTGACATTCGAGGAGGAGGTGGACGCGGCGGCCTGGACCCGGCTGGTCGAGGGCGACCCCCAGGCCACTCCCTTCCACACTCGGGCCTGGCTGGAGGCGTGGGCGGGCGCCTATCCCGGCCACCGGCCCGGCCATTTCATCGTTCGGAGCCCGCGCGGAGACCTGGTGGGAGGGCTTCCCGCCTTCCGTTCCCGCCGCTTCGGCCTCACCCAGCTCCTCTCGCTCCCCTACGGCGCCTACGGCGGCCCGGTCGCCGACGCCCCCACCGAAGGCGACCGCGCGCCGATCCGGGAGGCGCTGGTCCGGGCCTGGGTCGGCGCCGCGCAACGGCCCGGCGTGGTGCGCGCGCACCTGGTGCTCTTCGGGGCCTCGGGCGGGGACGCGGCGCCCGCGGGGGTACCGGCGGGGTGGTTCCACATCGATCGGACGCGCATCCTGGATCTCTCCCCGGGGTTCGACCGGATCTGGGCCGAGGCCTTCCACGGCAAAGTCCGGAACGACTGCCGCCGGGCGGAGAAGCTCGGGGTGACCGCGGCCCGGGAAGCGGGCGAAGCGGCGGCGCCGGCGGCGGAGCATCTGTACGGCCTTCAAGCCGAAAACTGGAAACGGCATACACCGTTTCACGCAGACATTTTCTACCGGTTGGCGAAGGCGGAGCCGGACCGGGTGGGGTTCTGGGTGGCACGCCACGAAGAGAGGCCGGTCGCGGTCCAGGTCGTCCTTCGGCGGGGGGTCTCCTCCCACTCCTGGCTGACCGTGAACGACCCTGGGGCGCGAAAGCTCCAGGGCGGGGTCCTGTCCCAGGTCGCGGTCATCCGCGACCTGTGCGCCGCGGGCTGCGCTCGCCTCAACTTCGGGAGCAGCGCCGGCTCCAGGACCATCGACGCCTACAAGGCCTCGTTCGGTGGAGTCGAATGGACCTACCCGTCGCTCTTGCGCGAAGCGGGGTGGTTCCGCCCCTTCCACTACCTCTACTATCGCTTGAAGGGTGTGAACTAACCTCTTTCAAAAGTCTATTCTACCGGCTCCGGACCGGTGCCCCCCGCCGGGGCCCCACCCCGGGCTAGCCCCCGGTGGCCCCGCCGGGTCCGGGCCCGATCAGCCAATGCTCGTCCACCCGCACGGTGCCGATGAGTTCCCTGATCGATCGCACGGCGCGGTCGGAGAGGTAGCCCCGGATGCCCTGGGCGATCTGCGCGGGCAGGTCGGGGTCGGCGTAGACCGCCGTCCCCACCTGGACCGCTTTGCATCCGGCGATCAGGAACTCCAGGGCGTCGTCGGTCCCGGCGATCCCGCCGATCCCGATCACGTCGCAGTCCAGGACCCGGAGGAGTTCCCAGCACTTGGCCAGGGCCACCGGGCGGATGGCGGGGCCGCTCAGCCCGCCCAGGCCGCGCTTCAGCACCGGCTGGCGGCGGGCGACGTCGATCTTCATGCCGAGGAGGGTGTTCACCGCCGAGAGGCCGTCGGCGCCGGCGTCCAGGCAGGCCTTCCCCACGTCGCTGATCCGGGTCACGTTGGGGGTGAGCTTGGCCCAGACCGGCTTCCGGGTGCGCGGGCGGACCGCGCGCAGCACCTCTGCGGCGAGCCGCGGGTGGGTGCTCATGTCCAGGCCGCCTTCCTTCACGTTGGGGCAGGAGATGTTGAGTTCCAGGGCGTCGCAGCGGGGCACCGCGTCCAGGCGTTCGGCGAGCCGGGCGAAGTCCCCGGGACCGTAGCCCCCGATCGAGACCACCACCCGGGTGTCCACCCCCTCGAGCTTGGGGAGCTTCCCGGCCAGGAAGCGCTCGATCCCCACCCCCTCGAGCCCGATCGAGTTCAGCATTCCGGCCGGGGTCTCGGCGATCCGGGGAGGAGGATTGCCGGGGCGGGACTCGGCGAAGATGGTCTTGGTGACCACGCCGCCGATGGCGGAGAGATCCAGAATTCGGGTGAGCTCATCCCCGTAACCTCCCGTGCCGGAAGCAATCAGCACCGGGTTCTTGAGCGCGAGCCCCCCCGCGGTGACCGCCAGATCCGGAGGCGCCGGCTCACTCATGGGGCATGCGATCCCAGTCCACCCGGGCGGCGTCCACCACCGGGCCCTCGGTGCACTGCATGAGGTAGCGGGGCTCGTCCCGAAGCGGAACCGCGCATCCACGACAGAGCCCCATCCCGCATCCGTAGACGCCTTCCAGGCTCACCTGGCACGGCAGTCCCCGGTCCACCGCCAGGCGCGCGGTGGCCTCGAGGAAGACCTCGGGGCCGCAGGCATAGAGCGCCGCGCCGCCGTCGAGCCGCGAGGGGCGTCCGGCGGTCAGGGCCTGGATCACGGTGCCGTGGAAGCCGGCGGTGCCGTCGTCGGTGGCGACCACCAGGTGATCCGGGTCCAGCCGGTCGAGCCCAAAGAGGAGCGGCATCGACCTGGCGCCAAACGCAAACGTCACAGCATGCTGGCCGCGTTCCCTGAGAAGCCGGTAGAGGTAAAGCAGGGGGGCCGCTCCGCGCCCGCCGGCGACCAGGACGGCCGGTCGTTCGGGATCCACCCGGTAGCTGTTGCCGAGGGGGCCCAGGCAGTCCACCTCTTCCCCCTCCCGCCATCGGGACATGGCCTTGGTCCCGGTCCCCACCACCCCGTAGTAGAGGTCCACCACCGCGGCGTCCCGCTCGCGCCGGAACTCCACGACCCCGAACGGGCGGCGGAAGAGCGGCTCCAGCCGGGTTCCCGCCCGCAGGTTCAGATACTGGCCGGGGAGGACGTCGGGATAGTCGGGGGGAAGTTCCAAGGTGAGCCAGAAGAAACCGGGAGCGGTCTCGCGCTGGGAGCGCACGGTCGCGCGATCGAGTCGCGGCCCCGCGCCCCCCCGCGCGGGCTCGCTCTCGTCTGCCGTCAATGCCCGCCCCTTCCGCTGGTGTCGGCGGGCGCCGCGGCGCTGTCGGCGCCGGCGTCCCGGACCGAGACGGTGTCCGCCCGCGCCATCGGCATCCCGGTGGTGTCCGCCCGCGCCATCGGCATCCCGGTGGTGTCCGCGGGCGCTCCGGCCGTCCCGTGCGCGGTGGAGTCCGCCGCCGCCGGGACGGTCCTCACTCCCGTCGAGTCTGCGGGGGCGGCGACGCGCCTGGGTCCGGCTCCCGGATCCAGCGGGGAGACCGCGCCGGACGTCTTGGCGGACAGGGCCGCCGGCGTAATGCCGGCCTTGGCCGCCATGGTGCCGTCGGATGCCGTGGGCGCCGGGGCGGTGCCTCCGCCTCTGCCGGGAACCGCCGACACCCCCGGGGACCACCCGTCGGGCACGGGAACCGCCATCGGGTTCAACGGATTTCCGCTCGGCCCCACCGGGGCCGGCTTCCGGCTCACGTCCATGGGAGGGGGCTGGTCGGTGGGAGGCAGCTCATCCGCCACCTCCACGCCCGGCGGCCCCGCCGCGGTGGCCGGATCCGGGTTGCCGTTCGGGTTCCGGGCCGGGGGGGTCACCGGCCCCGCCGGGGTGGCCGGGCCCGGGTTGCCGTTCGGGTTTCGGGCCGGCGCGGCCTTCGCCGCCGCCTCGCGCCGGGCCTCCGCCTCGGCCTCGGCTTCCGCCTGCAACCGGGCCTTCACCTGCAAGGCCTCGGCCGGATCACCGGGTAAGGGCGGCGAGGACGCCCCGCTTCCGGGGGGAACGGCGCCGGGAGCCGCGGCCGGGCCGGGGATCGCACCTTGGCCAGGCTCCGTGCCCTGGCCGGGGGCCGCGAACTGGCCGGGGGCCGGTTCGGCGGCGGCGGGCCGGGCCGGTTCGGGCCGGGGGGGCGTCGGGTAGGGGGCGGGCTGCTCCTGGTTCGGATCCGGGGGCGGCCCGGGCCCAACCGCCACGCCCACCGCCGGCTGGTTGCCGGGAGTGGGAGGCTGGGAAAAGGTCGCCTGCTGTCGCGCCCGCATCGCCTCGAGCATCGCCATCTGACGCGAGCCCACGCCGGTGGAATCGGAGAGAGCGGCGGCGGAGTCGGCCGTCGCCGCCCCCGCGGGACGGGCGGGGATCTCCGCCGCGGCGAGCAGGCTGTCGCGGGCGCTCACCGAGGCCACGTTGACCGGGTCGCGGAGCACGTCCAGGGACGGCCCGGCGAAGTCCTCCGGCCGGGGCGGTTTTTCCGGGCCCTTGAGGATCCGGGTCGCCCGCCGTCCGTACTCGGTGTTGGGATAGGTCCGCATCACGTCGGCGTACTTGGCCCGCCCGCGGGCGGTGTCGGCGAGCGCATTCATCCGCACCCAGGCCTCGGCCAGGGCCGCCTTGGCCGCATGGTCGGTGCCGGCGAAGTCCTTCTGAATCCCGATGTATTCCTCCAGGGCTTTCTCCGGCTTGTCCTGCTGGAAGAGATACAGCTCGGCGTGCAGGAAGCGGGCTTCGGCGGCGGCGGCGGTGGCCGTGCTGGCCGAGTCGGAGGACGCCGAGGCCATGAGGCTCTTGACCGTGGCCAGGTTCTTGGAGCGGTTCTGCGCGTCCTCGATGAAGCTGGAACGGCCCTCCTGCGCGACCTTGTCGTAGGCCTTCTGCGCGGAGTCGAAATCCTCCAGGTTCACCTCGTAGGTATAGCCGATCCGGTACTGGGCCTCCGCCGCGAGCGCGGTGCGCGGGTACTCCGCGATCACCTGCTCATAGGCCATGATCGCGTCCCAAGGCTTGTCCAGCGACGCCAGCGTGCGCCCCTCCCGGATCATCACCCGGCCCAGCTCCTCGTACCGAGGATCGGTGGGAGGCAGCGTGGTCCGCCTGGATCCGGAGAGGGTCGCCACCCCCTGCGCGCCGGCGACGGCGGCGGTGGTGGCCCCGATGGCGGCCGGGATGGGATTGGGATTGTTGGGATCGTAGTACGGACTGCTCGGATTCCTCGGATCGTTCAGGTTGTTGGGGTCGAAGGGTTGGGTGGGATCGTAGCCCAGGTTCTGCGTGGTGGCGGCGGCGTTCGGATTGGAGGTCACGATCGGGTTCCCGCTGGAGTCGTAGGCGGTGGGATTGAACTTGGAGGCCAGCACCGAATCCTGCCGGGCGGCCTCCCGCGCCGTCTCCTGCTCCTTCTCCCATGTCTCGCGCTCCTTCGCGCTCAACCGTCCCTTCAGCACGTCCGGGTCCAGATGAAGCTCCAGGTCGCGATAGAGCACGAGCGCGTCCTGGCTCTGGTCCTGAGCTTCCATCGTCTCGCCCAGGTTCAGCTGGGCCTCGGTCCGATCCTCCTCCCGGGGCGCCTTCCCGGCCACGTAGGTGAAGATCTTCTGGGCCTCGTCGTATTTCTTGTCCTCCAGGAGGAGTTCGCCCAGCTTGAGCCGCGCCGCCACCCATTCGTCGCCGTTGGGATAGTGCTCGAGGAAAGTCCGGAACGCGTCCTCCGCCTTGACCGGATCGTTCTCCTCGGCCAGGGCGCGGGCCATGTAGTACTCGGCGGCCTCCCGGTCCTCGGACTTGGGGTACTTGGCGAGCAGATCCTGCCAGGTGCCGCGCGCCCCCTCGTAATCCTCCTGGGCGAACTGGGTGAGCCCCTTCCAGTAGGCGGCGGCGGCCAGGAGTTCGCTTTCGGGAAAGAGTTCGGCGATGCGGTCCAGGGTCCGGCCCGCGCTCAGGTAGTCGCCGCGTCCGTAGTACGCCTTGGCCATGAGCAGGTAGGCGTCGTCCTGCCACTTGCTGCCGGGGTAGTCGTCGATGAGCTTCTGGCACTTGTCGACGCACTTCTTGTAGAGGTCGCCGGAGCGGCCGGTCCCGCTGGTGCTGGTGATGCCGGCGACGGCGCCCAGGTTGGCCGTTTTCTGCTCGGTCTCCCTGGCCTTGTTGGCCTGGCTGTAGAACTGCCGGGCGTGGTAGAAGGTGTTGAAGTAGGCGCACCCGTTGAGCGCAAGCGCCAGGGCCAGGAGGACGGCGCCCAGCGAGCGGGCCCGCGACCCCGGCCACGGTGCCCCCCGGCCCGCGCCGCCCGGAGCCGGGCGCGCAGGGTGGCGGGCTTTAGCGGGGGTGGATGATCGGCGCACGTGGCCTTCCTTCGCGGTTCACGAGCCCACAACTCTACCCCAGGGCCGGCTCCGGCTCAAGAACCGGCCGCACCGCTAACCGGGTAGAGGACAAGGATTTCCCGAGGCGCTCTCACCGCCGTCCCCGGGCGCGCCCCTCCGCTCCCTATTACCCCTTGCCGGAAATAGAGTTCCTCTCCCTGTCCACCGCCGCCGAATCCCCGGGTTGGCCCGGATCCCGGTGCGGGGTAAGGTCCCGCCGGGCCTTCTCCCGGAGGCCCGGCTCTTCTCCGGAGGCGCCGGCTTCCGCAGGCACCGCCGGCCCCGTTTCCGGGGGCCGGTTCGGGGGGACCGGTCCATTTCCGGAGGCGTCGGGCCTCCGCCACGGAGGCAGCATGCGCGTTTCCCGGAACCCGGCCGGAGCGGCGCTGGCCGCGGCCCTCATCTTCCTTGCGTCCGGCTTCGCCGCCGAGGCCTCGGAGCCCGCCCCCCGCACGGTGGAGGTTTTCCGGGACGCTCCGATCCGCTTCGCCCCCGCCGAATCCACCGGGACCACCCCCCGCGGGGTGCCCTGGGTCGAGAACGGGCGGGTGATCGCGTCCACGGTGGATCTGGAGCCTCCTCCCGGGCCGTACCGGATCTACGCCCAGGTGGCGCTCCGCCCCGTCCCCAAGGACGAGCAGACCGTGGCCGACAAGTGGGACCGCGCCGGCGACGTGCGCCTGGTGCGGGAGGGCGAGCCGGACGCGGAGATCGTCAAGTTCGTGACCTCCTACGGCGGGGCCACCGGGCACGAGGTGGAGGTGACCGAGCTGGCGCCGCTTCTCCGCGGCCGCTGCACCATCGAGGGGTTCGTGGACACCTGGGTGGATCCGGCGTGGCGGATGGATGTGTCGCTGACCTTCGTTCCCGACTCCGCCGCCCAAGACCCCGACTGGTGCCTCCCGGTGGCCTTCGAGCCCTCGGTGACCCGCGAGCGGATGGACGCGGGCCCGCTCCGGGCGGCGGTGACGGTGCCGGCGGGGCTGACGCGGGTGGCGCTGGAGTACCTGGTCTCGGGCCACTGCACCGACGGCGTCGACGCCGACGAGTTCATCAGCAAGGACAACGTGATCGCGGTGGACGGGACCGAGGGGTTGCGTTTCCGGCCCTGGCGCGCCGATTGCCGCGACTTCCGCCCGGTCAACCCCTACTGCCGCCGGTGGTCGGACGGGACCTGGTCCTGCGACTACAGCCGGAGCGGCTGGTGTCCGGGCGACAAGGTGCTCCCGGTGGAGGCCGACCTCACCGGGCTCCTGCCCGCCGGCGGCCACGTCGTGACCTTCCGGGTGGAGGACGTCCGGCCCAAGGGCGCCGACGGCAACTACGGCTACTGGCGGGTGTCCGGATACCTGGTGGGGTGGCGGTAGCGGGGCTTAGCTCGAGGCAGGCGCGTGATCCAGCCGGCGCGCCCTCGCCGCGAACTCCGGGTGCCCGCGGAGCGCGTCCCAGGCCGGATCGATCCGGAGGGTGGGCCCGTCCTCCCATCCCCATTCCACCGCGCGGTCCAGCGCGGTGAGCGCGGCTTCCGCGTTTCCGGCGGCGGCGTGGGCCCGGCCCACCGCGTACCAGAGGTCGGCGTCCGACGCTTCCCAGATCCCGCTGAACTCCGCCCCCCGGCGCGACTCCAGGAGCGCGGCCGCCTCGGCCAGTTCCCGGGCCGCCGCCGGAGCGTCCCCCTGCGCCGCCAGCGCCCGCGCGGCCACGGTCTTGGCGAGCACCAGCACCCTTCCGGTGCCGAGCGCCCTGGGATGGGCGTTCATCAGCTCCTCGGCCGCCCGGCCGTCGCGGAGCGCGTCCACGAGCCGGTTCTCTCGCACCGCGATCTCGCCGAGGTAGGCGTGGGTGATCGCCCGGAACTGGGGTGCGTACACGTGATCGACGTTCCGCATCACCGTGAGCGCGCGTTCAAGGGTCTCCGAGGCCTCGGCCAGCCGTCCCTCCCGGAGTTCCAGCGCGCCCAGCATGGTGACCGCCCCCACGAAGAGGACCTTCTCCCCCCGCCCGCTCTCTTCGATCTCCGCCGCTTTGCGGATGCGGCGGCGCGCCTCGTCGTGGCGGCCGAGCTTCACCAGCACGTCGGCCAGGATCTGATAGGCGGGCTGGTAGAGGGGAAGCAGCTCGTTGGCGCGCTTGAGCTGGAGCACCGCCTCGCCCCAGCCCGGCCTCCCCGACCCCGTTCCCTGCTGAAGCCAGAACGCCACCGCCAGCATGTAGCGCGCGAGGCCGTTGTCGAGGTCGAGTTCCACCCCCCGCTCCCCTGCCGCGATCGCCTCGTCGAAGCGGGCGAGCCGGGCGTAGCCGTAGGCGAGCCACACGTAGGGGTCGGCGAGATCCGGATCGAGGCGCACCGCGGTGCGGAGGTGGCCGAGGCTGATCTCCAGATCCTCGGGCCGGGTGTGCGCGATGAACCGCATCGCGTAGATCTCGCCCAGGCTGGAGTAGACGGCGGCGTAGCCGGGATCCACCGCCAGCGCCTTGTGGAACCACGACTCGGCTTCCTCGTACGCCTTCTCCCCCATGAGGGCGCTGGCGCGGCGGCCCCGGGCGTAGTACTCGTAGGCTTCGAGCCGGGGGGTCTCCGGGCGCTCGATCTTCCGGATGTCGGTGTCGGTGAGTTCGACCCGGATGTTCTCCATCAGCCCCGAGATCACCCGGTCCTGGAGCGCGAAGATGTCGTCCATGCCGCCGTCGATCTTGACCGAGCCCGCCAGCTCCCCCGCCGGTACGTCCAGGAAGTGCGCGGTGATGCGGATGCGGTCGCCGAACTTCTGGAACGCCCCCCCCACCATCCACCGCACCCCGAGCCGGGCCCCGGTCTCGGCCAGGGCGGCTTCGCCGGTTCCGGCGCCGCCGGCGGCCCGGGCCACCTGGTCGCGGCCGACCACCGACAGGGCTTCCACCTTCTTCAGATCCGCGGTCACCGTTTCCGCGATTCCGGTGGAGAGCCAGTCCACCGCGGGGTCGCGGGCCAGGTTGGCGAAGTCGAGCACCGCCACCGAGTTCGCTTGCCTCGCGGGAACGGCGGGGGTGTCCTCGGGGGCCCGCTCGGCGTCCCGGAGCGCTTCCAGAAGCTCGCGCGCCGACACCGGCCGCGCCGCGGGATCCTTCTGGAGCGCCCGGCCCAGGACCGATTCGTAGGCCGCGGGGAATCCCGCGCGCAGGTCGCTGATGGCGGGGGGAGGGTCGCGGAGGATGGCGGAGATGAGCTCGGCCTCGGATCGCCCCTCGAACGGCCGGCGCCCCGCCGCCATCTCGTAGAGCACCGTTCCCAGCGAGAACACGTCGGAACGCGGATCCACCGCAAGCCCCCGCACCTGCTCCGGCGACATGTAGGGGACAGTGCCGGTGATGAAGCCCTCCCGGGTGACCGGGGCCAGGGCCGCGGTCTCGGCGGCCGACGCCGCCGCGCGCACCCGCATCTTGGCCAGCCCGAAATCCAGCACCTTCAACCGGCCGGTGGCGGCGACCATGACGTTCCGGGGCTTGAGGTCGCGGTGAACGATCCCGGCGTCGTGGGCGGCGGCCACCGCGTCCACCAGGGGAAGCGCCAGCTCGAACCAGCGGTGGGGATCCATCCCCCCGGGAGGGATGAGCTCGTCGAGGGTGCGCCCGTCCACCAGTTCCATGGTGAGAAACGCGGTTCCTTCCGCGTCCTCCACCGAGTGGATGGTGACGATGTTGGGATGGTTGAGGGCGGCCACCGAGCGCGCTTCCGCGCGGAAACGCGCCAGCCGCTCCGGGTCCGAGGCGTCCTCGGGGAGCAGCACCTTGAGCGCGACCTTGCGCCCCAGGCGGGTGTCCTCGGCGACGTACACCTCACCCATCCCCCCCCGCCCCGTCCGCTCGAGGACCCGGTAGTGTGCCAGCGTCCGTCCCGTCAGCACGGGGTTCTCCCTTGCGCCCGCTCGCGGATCGCGGGTTCCGGCCGCGGTGCGCTTGCGGCCCGCCCCGTTCCGGCGGCGGGTCGCGGGTGTTCCGGCCACGCTTCGCGGGCGCTCCGGCCGCGGCGAGGGCGGCCGGCTCCGGTGGTCAGGGAGCCATCTTACCGGATTCGGGGGGAGGCGGTGGCCGGCCGCGAGCACGTTCGCGCCGCTTACGCCGAGGCCCTCCGCCGCCGGTACGACGCGAGCGGGATGCCGGACCGCTCCCGCAGTTTTGCAAAGACCGCGAGCGGGACGCCGGACCGCGATCGTCCGCTCCCAAGAAGCGTGAACCGAACCCATCGCATCATCGATATTCCGCGCAGGTCAACCAAGTCGTTGTGTGGCTTTACGATACCCGGGTATTCCGATACAAGCAGAATCGGTTGTACTCTGCCGTCTGCCCCCGGGTCGTGGAGCGGGTCTCTCGTTGAGCGCGGTCCGCCGACTTCGGCGGGTCCGGAGCTTGGGGTCCCAGAGCGTGCGAGAGCGGGTGCCAGCCGCGTGTCTTGAGCGCGCGCGGGGAGAGCGGTCCGGCGCCCGAGCGCGGATGGCGGGCCTGAGGCAGTGATGCGCTCCCCGGATGGAAGGGCCGCGCGTGCCGAAGGGGGACCCGCCGACGCGAGCGGGTCGCCGGACCGGGACTGTCCGCCCCCGAAGACCGCGAACGGGGCGCCGGACCGCGACTGTCCGCTCCCGAAGACCGCGAGCGGGACGCCGGACCGCTCCCCGCCGGCTTCCAAAAGATCGCGATCGTCCGCTCCCGAAGACCGCGACCGTCCGAAGGTCCGCACGGGAACCCGGGGCCGGATCGGCGCACCACTCTTCGCCGCCCGGCCCAGGAACGCTCCCCGCCGTCCGGTGGGCCGCCCACAACCGATTTCGGTTGTACTCGCGGACCCCGGTCGCTACCGCCGGCCGGCCCGCTCGCCGGCCGCCGCCGACGCGGCCTCGGACGGGACGGAAAGCGGGCGGACGTCCTGCAGCGCTCTGACCGCGAAGGCGCCCTGACGGATGGCCTCGATTCCGCACACCGCCGCCACCATGCCGGGGAGGGTGGTCACGCAGGGCACCCCCTGCTCCATGGCCGCGAGACGGATCCGCTTCTCGTCCTTCTTGGAGCGGCGGCCCTGGGGGGTGTTGAAGACCAGGTGCACCGCCCCGCTCCCGATCAAGTCGGCCACGTCGGGCTTCCCCTCCCCCACCTTGTGCACGCTCGCGACCGGCACCCCGTTGAGGGCGAGGAACCGCGCGGTGCCTTCGGTCGCGACCAGGTCGAAGCCCATCTCGACCAGCTGCTTGGAGAGGAACACCAGTGCCCGCTTGTCGCCGTCCCGCACGCTCAGGAACACGGTGCCGCGCTCGGGGAGGGGCTCCCCGGCCGCCGCCTGCGCCTTGGCGTAGGCCTCGCCGAAGTTCGCGCCGGTCCCCATGACCTCGCCGGTGGACTTCATCTCGGGGCCGAGGAGGGTGTCCTGCCCCGGGAAGCGGTCGAAGGGGAGCACCGGCTTCTTCACGCTGATCAGGAAGCCCTGCGAGCCGGGGTCGTCGTGGGTGCGGGGAAGCGCGTCGGGGAGTCTTCCCCCCAGCATCGCGCCCACCGCGAGGTCCACGAGCGGGATGCCCGCCGCCTTGGATACGAACGGCACCGTGCGCGACGCGCGCGGGTTCGCTTCCAGGACGTACACCGTATCCCCCTTGACCGCGTACTGGACGTTGAGGAGACCCTTTACCCCCAGCGCGCGCGCGAGCCGGGCGGTGATCTCCTCGAGTTCCGCCTCGGTCTCGCGGCCGATCGAGTACGGCGGGGTGAGGCACGACGAGTCGCCGGAGTGAACCCCGGCTTCCTCCACGTGTTCCAGGACCGCCCCCACGATCACCGTACGCCCGTCGGAGACCGCATCCACGTCGAGTTCCACCGCGTCCTCCAGGAACGCATCGAGCAGCAACGGTTCCTGGGGCGAGACGCGGATGCCTTCGGCCAGGAGCACTTCCAGATCCGGCCGCGAGTAGATGATCCGCATCCCGCGCCCGCCCAGCACGAACGACGGACGCACCAGGATCGGAAAGCCGACCCGCTCCGCCTCCCGGATCACGTCCTGGCGCGCGGTCACGATGCGGCTCCGCGGCTGGGTCAGGCCCAGGCGCTGAACCAGGGCCCGCCAGCTCTCGCGGTTCTCGGCGGCGTCGATCGACCGCCGCGAGGTTCCGAGGATGGGCCAGCGCGCCTCCTCCACCGCCCGCGCCAGCTTGAGCGGGGTCTGGCCGCCGAACTGGAGCACGACGCCGGACGGGCGCTCCTTGTCCAGCACGTTCAGCACGTGCTCGCGGGTCAGGGGTTCGAAGTAGAGCCGGTCCGAGGTGTCGTAGTCGGTGGAGACGGTCTCGGGGTTGGAGTTGATGAAGATGACCGGCCGGCCCTTGGCCCGGACCGCCTTGGCCGCCCGGACGCAGCAGTAATCGAACTCCACCCCCTGGCCGATCCGGTTGGGACCGCTTCCCAGCACCACCACCGCGTCGTCGCCGAGGCGGGCCCCTTCGTCCTCGGTCTCGTAGGTGGAGTAGAAGTAGGGGGTCTCGGCGGGAAACTCCGCCGCGCAGGTGTCCACCGCCTTGAACACCGGGGTCACCCCCAGGCGTTTGCGCAGCGAGCGCACCTCCTCCTCCGGGAGGGCGAGGAGCTGCCCGATCCGCTCGTCCCCCAGGCCGCGGCGCTTGGCCCGCCGCAGGAGCCCGGCGGCCCCGGCTTCCCCCCCCGGCTTCAGAAATACCGGAAGCTCTTTGCGGACTTGGGCTTCCATCTCGACGATTTCCGCCATGCGATCCAGGAACCAGGGGTCGACGCCGGTCAGAGCGGCCAAGTCCTTGATGGAGCGGCCTTTACGCAGTGCCTGCAGGAGCTGGAAGGGGCGTCGCCAGGTGGGACGGGCGAGAGCCGCATCGCCATCCAGGACGGCGGGGGCCTCTCGCCCGGAACTCTTTGCGGTTGCTTCACTTGTGAAAGCCGTCGAAGCAGCCGTCTTCGAAGAATGGGCCGGCGCACCGGTCCCGGAGGACACCACGGTGGTCGCGTCCGATTCGAAATCGCATGCGCCAGCGCCAAAACCTTGGGTCGAGGGCAAAGAATGTACCGCTTCCCCGCTCAAATGGCTAGACAATTCGTCGCTCTCGAGACTCATCAGGGCCTTGAGATACGCCTCGGGGAAGGTGCGCCCGATCGCCATCACCTCTCCCACCGATTTCATGCGGGTCCCCAGCCGGTCGCTGGCCTGGGGGAACTTCTCGAACGCCCACCGCGGCACCTTCACCACCACGTAGTCCAGGGTGGGCTCGAAGCAGGCGGGGGTGACCCGGGTGATGTCGTTGGCGATCTCGTCCAGGGTGTAGCCCACCGCCAGCCGCGCCGCGATCTTGGCGATGGGGAATCCGGTGGCCTTGCTGGCCAAGGCGCTGGAGCGCGAGACCCGCGGGTTCATCTCGATCACCACGATCCGCCCGTCGGCGGGATTCAGCGCGAACTGGACGTTGGACCCGCCGGTGTCCACCCCCACCGCCCGGAGCACCTCCAGCGCCATGTCCCGGAGCCGCTGGTACTCGCGGTCGGTCAGGGTCTGGATCGGCGCCACCGTGATGGAGTCCCCGGTGTGCACACCCATCGGATCGAGGTTTTCGATCCCGCACACGATGACCGCGTTGTCCTTGCGGTCCCGCATCACCTCCAGCTCGAACTCCTTCCAGCCGGTGAGGTCCTCCTCGATCAGCACGGTGTGGACCGGGCTCAGGCGGAGCGCGTCCTTCACGATGTGCTCCAGATCGGCCCGGTCCACGGCGCGGCCACCGCCGGCACCGCCCAGGGTGAACGACGGGCGGAGGATGACCGGGTAGCCGATCTGTTCGGCTTGGGCCGCCGCCTCCTCCAGGCTGTGGGCGAAGTGGGACCGAGGCATCGGGATGCCCGCCTGCCGCATGGTCTCACCGAAGAGGTCGCGGTCTTCGGCCTTGCGGATCGCATCGAGGGTGGCGCCGATGAGCTTCACGCCGAGGCGTTCCAGCACGCCGCTCTCGGCCAGTTGCACCGCCAAGTTGAGCGCGGTCTGGCCCCCGAGGGTGGGGAGGATCGCGTCGACCTGCTCCTTCTCCAGGATCTTCTCCACCACCTCCGGGGTGATCGGCTCCAGGTAGGTGCGGTCGGCGACCTCGGGGTCGGTCATGATGGTGGCCGGGTTCGAGTTCACCAGCACCACCCGGTAGCCCTCTTCTTTCAAGACCCGGCAGGCCTGGGTTCCGGAGTAGTCGAACTCGCAGGCCTGGCCGATCACGATGGGGCCGGAGCCGACGATGAGGATCGTGCGAAGGTCGTCCTTCATGCCACCGCCTCCGTTCCCGCCAGGAACCGCGTGAAGAGCCCGCGGTCGTCGTGCGGCCCCGCGTTGGACTCCGGATGGAACTGCACCGCTCGCACGCGCAACTCGCGCGACGCGAACCCCTCCACCACCCCGTCGTTGAGGCTCACGTGGGTGGTCTCGGCGGCGCCGGCCACGTCCCCGCCCGCGCGGACCTTCAGCGACTCCGCGTCCACCGCGAACCCGTGGTTCTGCGAGGTGATGAGGATCTCCCCGGTCCGGAGGTCCTTCACCGGGTGGTTGATCCCGTGATGGCCGAACTTCATCTTGTAGGTCCTGCCTCCCAGGGCCAGCGCCAGCACCTGGTGGCCCAGGCAGATCCCCAGGACCGGCACCCGGCCGAGCACCGCGCGCACCGACCCGACCAAGGTTTCCAACGCGTCCGGGTCCCCGGGGCCGTTCGAGAGAACCAGCCCGTCGGGGTCGCCGTGCAGCAGCTCCCCGGGCGTCGCGTTCGGCCCCACGATCCGCACCCGGGCGCCGCGGCGGCGCAACGCCGCCTCGATCCCCTGCTTCATGCCGCAGTGGACCAGCGTGATCCGCCGGCCCGCCGGCGCGGCGCCGCCAAAAGCGTCCACGCCGCGGAACGGGAACTCGTCGGCGAGTTCCCGGGCCGTCTCGTACTCGCCGGCCGCGCGCCCGGCCAGCCACGGCGCCCGCGCGCCCGCGTCCCGGAAACCGGCTTCCGCCGAAGCCGGCGCCACCTCCCGCACCAGGTCGCGCCCGGTGAGCCCCGGGAACGCCTTCACCCGGGCCAGCGCGACCTCGGGAGAGACGCTCTCCGGCGCCAGGACTCCGCGCAGGGCCCCCGAGTCCCGCAGGTGCCGGGTGAGCGCCCGGGTATCCACCCCGGTCAGGCACGGCAGCCGGAAGCGGTCGAGGTAGTCGAGGAGCGTCTCCTCGCTTCGCCACGAACTCGGCCGCGCGGTGACCTCGCGGGTCACGATCCCGGCCAGGGCCGGGGCGGGCGCCTCGTTGTCGTAGGCGTTCATGCCGGTGTTGCCGACGTGGCTCGCGGTGAAGGTGACGATCTGGCCGCGGTAGGACGGGTCGGTGATCACTTCCTGGTAGCCGGTCATCCCGGTCTGGAAGACCACCTCGCCGATCCCGGGCGAGTCGTTCTGGGCGGGAAGTCCCGGCAGAGCGCCGGCGACCAGGAGGCCGTCGAAGCGGCGGCCGTCCTCGAGCAACAGGTATCCGCGGATGGGGGTCACGAGAGGGGGCGATTCCTTTCCGTGCTGGAGCCCGCGGGTGCGGGGAGTTCGGCGCGCCCGAAGGCGCGCCCGAAGTCGCAGGTGAGGAGAATCACCACGGGGGAGGCCGCCGGGGATCCGGAATCGGCGAACCGGCTGGGGGAACTGCCGAACCGCCGCGCACCCGCCGGCGACCCGCGCCCCGTGGTGAATTGAATTCCCAGGCGCCGCGGGTGGGACCGCGTCCCCCGCCGGGCCCGGCGCCGTCCCCTCGTACCCGGCCGGCGCTCTCCCCACTCCCTCACGAACGCACGAACTCCGACGCCCCCTGCGGCGAGACCGAGCCGTGGTGGTAGAGCACGCGCCCTCCCGCCACCGTCGCCACCGGGAGCCCGGTGAGCGTCTGCCCGATCCACGGGCAGTTGAAGCTCTTGCCCACCAGGTCGCCGGCCCGGACCTCCCAGACCGCCTCCAGGTCGAGCACGGTGAAGTCCGCGGCGCTCTGATCGCGGATCACCCCGTGCTCCAGGTCCAGCACCGCCGCCGGCCCCAGGGTCATCGCCCGCACCAACGTGGCCAGGTCCAGGATCCCGGTCCGGACCAGCGCGGTGTGGAGCGCGGCGAACGCGGTCTCGACCCCCACCACCCCGTTCGGCGCGGCGTCGAACTCCACGTCCTTCGAGATCTCGGTGTGCGGCGCGTGATCGGTGGCCACCGCCTGGATCACTCCGTCCTTGATCCCCTGGATGAGCGCCTGCCGGTCCCGCTCCTCCCGGAGCGGCGGGGCCATCTTGAAGTTCGGGTCGTAGGCGGCCAACGCCTCGTCCGTGAACACCAGGTGGTGCGGCGAGGCCTCGGCGGTCACCCTGAGGCCCCGCTCCTGGGCGTCCCGGATCATCTCCACCGTGCTCTCGCAGGAGACGTGCGCCACGTGGAGGCGGCCGCCGGCCAGCTCCACCAGCCGGATGTCCCGGGCCACGATCACCTCCTCGGTGGCCCGCGGCACCGGCTTCAGCCCCAGCTTGGTGGCCATGTAACCCTCGTGAGCCACCCCGTCCCCCTTCAGGTTCACGTCCTCGGCGTGGGTCACGATCACCTTGTCCAGCATGCGCGCGTACTCCAGCGCCCGGCGCATGAGGTTGGCGTTCATGATGGTGTGGCCGTCGTCGGAAAACGCCACCGCCCCCGCTTCGGCCAGATCGAACATCTCGGTGAGCTTCCCGCCTTCGAGCCCCCGGCTCACCGCGGCCATGGGATAGACCCGGCTCATCCCCGCCTCGCGCGCCCGCTCCAGGACGAACCGCACCGACTGGGGATCGTCGACCGGCGGCTGGGTGTTGGCCATCGAGGCGAGCGCGGTGAACCCGCCCCGGGCCGCGGCCGCGGTGCCGCTGGCGATGGTCTCGGCGTCCTCGTAGCCGGGCTCGCGCAGGTGCACGTGAATGTCCACCAGCCCCGGCACCGCCGTCCGGCCCGGCAGGCTGAAGATCAGCGCGTCGTCGGGATGGTCGCCGCGGTTGATGAAGTGCAGCACGCCGTTCCGGACCAGCAGGTCCTGGCGGTCCTGCCGGCCGGTGACCGGGTCCAGCACCTCCAGGCCGGTGAAGACCAGGGGCCGCTCGTTCGAATCCCAGCGGGTCATGCGCATGGTCTGCCAGCGATCCATCGTGCTATGCCTCCACCGTTTCCATGGCCGCCTCGCGGGAAGCGGGCTCGCCGCCGTTCAACAGGTACAGGACCGCCATCCGCACCGCGACCCCGTTGGTGACCTGCTCCAGGATCACGTTCCGGCCGTCCTCGGCCACCTCCTGCGCGATCTCCACCCCGCGGTTCATCGGCCCGGGGTGCATGATCACCACGTCCGGCTTGGCCGCGCGGATCCGCTCGGAGGTCACCCCGAAGTAGAGCGCGTACTCGCGCAGGCTCGGCAGCAGGTTGGCGGCCTGGCGCTCCTTCTGGATGCGCAGGATGTTCACCACGTCCGCATCCTCGAGCGCCTCCTCCACCCGCCAGGTCCAGCGCACCCCCATCCGTTCGATGTCGCAGGGGGTCAAGGTGGAGGGCCCGCACACCCGCACCTCGGCCCCCAGCTTGGTGAGCCCCCAGATGTTCGAACGCGCCACCCGGCTGTGGGCCAGGTCGCCGATGATCGCCACCTTGATCCCCTCCAGCCGGCCGAGCGCCCGCCGCATGGTGAACATGTCCAGGAGCCCCTGGGTGGGATGCTCGTGCTGGCCGTCGCCGGCGTTGATGACCGACGCCTTCAGGTTCCGGGCGATGAAGTGCGGCGCCCCCGAGGCCCCGTGCCGCATCACCACGAACTCCACCCCCATCGCCTCGATGTTCCGCACCGTATCCTTCAGCGTCTCCCCCTTGGCCATGCTGGAGGTGGCGGTGGCGAAGCTGATGCTGTCGGCGGAGAGCCGCTTTTCGGCCAGCTCGAAGCTGATGCGGGTCCGGGTCGAGGGTTCGTAAAAGAGGTTGGCCACCGTCTTTCCCCGAAGCGTCGGCACCTTCTTGATCGGGCGGTCCAGCACCCGGCGGAACGCCTCGGCGGTGTCCAGGATCTCCACCATCTCCTCGGCGGCGAGCTCCTCCAGTCCCAGGAGGTCCTTACGATCGATCATCATCCATCTCCCTGATCTGGACCTCGTCGAGGTCGTCCTCTTCCTGGAGGTTCACCGCGATGATCTCGCGCTTGGAGGTGGGGACGTTCTTCCCCACGAAATCGGCGCGGATGGGAAGTTCGCGGTGCCCGCGATCGATCAGCACCGCGAGCTGGATCGCCGCCGGCCGGCCCAGGTCCATGAGCGCGTCCAGCGCCGCCCGCACGGTGCGTCCGGTGAAGAGCACGTCGTCCACCAGCACCACCGTCTTCCCCCCGATGTCCACCGGGATGTCGGTGGTTCTCACCACCGGGTGCTGGGCGATGGTCTGGAGATCGTCGCGATAGAGGGTGATGTCCAGGCTTCCCAGCGGCACCTTCGCCTCCTCGAACTCGTCGATCATCTCGCGAATGCGCTCGGCCAGCGGCACTCCCCGGCGCCGGATCCCCACCAGGACCAACCCGTCGGTGCCCTTGTTCCGTTCGACGATCTCGTGGGCGATTCGGGTGAGCATGCGCCGGATGCCGGTCGCGTCCACGATCCGGGCCTTGAGCTTGAGTTCGGTTTCCTTGGTCGGCATGAGCGTGTTCCTCAGGAGTACGGGGTGGCGGCCGGATTCCCATCGGGGCCGGGCGGCGGGGGGGGGACGACCGGGAGGATGGGAGGCCGGCGAGCGGAACGCAGGATGGGGATGCCGGCGAAAAGGGCCCGGGAGCGCAGGGTGCGGGAGGGGGGGATCAGGGGGCGGCCACCCCTGGCGCCCGGGATTGTCGACTCGGCCGGGCCGGTCCGGGAAAAACCGGCTTCCGGGCCGTTCCCCCATCCGGGAAGGGGCGGCGCCGGTGCGGGCCGTTGATTCTGGTGGGCGCCCCGGGGCGCCTCGATCGCGCGGTGACGGATCTCTGTCACCTCGGCTCCCTTCCCGGGCTCTCAGGTCCGGATTAAAGGTCCGCGTCAACTTTCGACGCGAGAGCCTAGCAGTCCGCCTCCCGCGTCACAAGCGGCAATTCCGAGGCCCCGCCGGAGCCTCGGAAGAGATGCAAGTGCGGGCGGGAGCGGACGTCGTCGGGCGTCCGCCCCCGGTCACCGCTTCCGCAAGACCGGCTCCGGGAGCCGCCGGCGGCCCCCGGAGCGTAAACGGCTAGTTCCCCGCCGCGTCCGAGATGACGGGAACGTGAACGTTCCCCGCCGTCCCGTTCGTGAGAGCGTGCTTCTGAACGTTCCCTCCGGCCAGGGTTCCGGAAGCCTGGCAGACCACCGCGCCGCCGGCGTCCCAGACGGTAATGGCGAAGGTGTCCATCCCTGTCCCGGGCTCGGCCACGTCGCAGGCTACCACCTCGTAGGTGTACCCGGACTGGTTGTTCACGCTGCAAGCCCCGGTGAAGTCGACGCAATCGTCGTTGACCACCAAGGTCTCCACGGTGCTGCCGTGGACCCGCTTCTTCGCACCGTGATCGTTGTACTCGAGCTGGCCTTCGAGCGGCCCGCCCTGATAGCGGGGTCCGGCGTTGAAGCCGAAGGTGGCCGAAGCGTCGCCCACCGCGATCGAGCCGCCGCCGGTGAAGAACGCGTCCAGTCCCGGGGCCGCTCCTGCGGGAAGATCGACCAGGGCCACCACCAGGCCCAGGCAGTCGTAGACCGAACCCGAGTAGAGGGTCAGGCTGTTGGGCCCGGGGGTGAGGAACGAGGTGATGTCCCAGCTCCGTATGTCCCACAGGCTGCCGTTGTTCTGAGGGCCGTTGTTGGCGGACGGAACCGAGTTGCCGGCGAAGATCTGGCCGGCCGGTTCCAGGGTCAGGCCGTTGAGCAGGATCTCGGCGTCGTCGCCGAAGCCGAAGTTCTGGCCGTCGGCCACGTGCAGCTGAATGTTGGCGGTACCGGACGCGTAGTTGATGCCCGAGAGGGTGACGTTCCACCCGTCGGCGTCGTACACGTTGGGCTGGTTGGAATCGTTCCCTTCGAACAGCACCACGTCGCGGTTGTTCGACGGGTTGCCGTCGTTGAAGAACACCACCAGCGAGGCGCCGTTGGTGTTCACGGTGCCGGCTCCGAATCCGGCCAGGGCGTAGTTGCCGTTCCCTCCGGCGGAGACGATGCTGGTGACGTCGGCCCGGTAGGCCTGGCTGTTGTCGTAGCTCCAGCAGTTGTCGTTGCTGAACCCGATGTTGGTCCCGCTGATCGCGAACCCGCCGAACATGACGTTGGCGTTGGCGGTGGGATCCACCGAGTCGGTGGGGCCGTTCCAGTAGAGATAGGCCAGGGCGACGGACCCGGAAACGCCGGACAGGGCCATGGTGGCCGACCCCACGTCCCGGAGCCCGCCGACCCCCGCGACCACGAAGTCCGTGTTATACACGGTGGTGTTGTTCACCAGGTCGTTGGGCTGGGGGACGCCGGGAGCGGCCTGGGCGACCGCCTGCAGGCCGCCGTCACAGTAGGCGCGGGAGCCCAGCGGGCCGCTGAGCTGGTCCGGAAGGATGTCGGTGGCCGGGCTGAGGGTGCTGCCGGGGTTCACCGGGGCCTCGCGGGAGCAACCGACGGCGAAGGCCAGGAGCGCTGCGGTCGACAGAGCAAGCGTTCGAACGTTGAAGATGCTGCGCATGAAGAAGGGACCTCCGTGCCCCGGACAGGTGAAGGGATGCGGGGATTGCGCGGCGATGCGCCGCGGCCAGGGCCGCCCGGGCCGGGGCACCGACCGGGACGGCCGACAGGCAGCGTATCCCGGCCTGGCGAAGAACACTAGATGCTTTATGAATTTATTACTGTAATTTCTTTCTTACACCTGGTTCGTCGGAAAACTTACCTCAATGTAGGTTCTCCGACACCGGCCCGGGAGCGAGGCCGGTTCAGGAACCCCTGCCCCGTTCCGGGCCGGGTGACAGCGGGAGGCGGATGGTATGATCCGCAGCGGCTCGGAAGCATCTGTGGGCGGACCCGGGCCGGTATCCCCTCCTCGACTCGCCCGCGGAGTTCACGTCCGAATCTTGATCACCCGACTTCGTTTTCCATCCGACCAAACCCGCGCCGGCCGGAAGTCGGTCCCATTGCCGCTCGTCTTGATCCTGGTCGTGGCCTTCGCCGGTTGCAAGGAGGCGCCCGCCCCTCCCGTCCCCGCGGTCTGCGAGGTCTCACCGGATTCGATCGATTTCGGGGCCGTCCTCCCTCCCCTCTCCGGCACCGGCACCCAGACCGTGATCCGCGAGTTCACCCTCACCAACCGCGTCTACACCAACTCCACCGGCGGAAATACGCCGCTCGAGGGCTGGGTGGGAGTGGACTTCAGCGCTCCCGGACGCACCCCGCCCACGATCGACTTCCAGGCCGGCCGCTCCGACTCCAGCTTCTCCATCGCGCCGCGGAGTTCGACCAGCTGGAAGATCTCGGCCCGGCTCACCGCGTCCACCAGCACCGGGAACTACGACGGGATCATCCGCCTGAACGGCGCCTGCCGGGACATTCCCTTCCACATTCGCGTGGTGGCGCGGGCCGAGCCCCCTCCCGTCTTCGCGGAGGCGTGGTGGGCGATCAACGGCCACATCTACCAGGATCCCCAGGACGTGGCGGTGGACGGGCGCGGTTCGGTCTACGTGAGCGACGCCTCCACCAACCGCGTGTACCGCTATGACGTCCACGGCCGGACCACCCGTACCTACAGCATCATCGGGAAGCTGGGGAACCTGTTCGTGCCGGTCGGGGTGGCGGTGGATCCCGACGGCAACCTCTTCATCTCCGACACCGGGACCGAGGAAATCCACGGCCGGGTCATCATGTTCACGCCCGACGGCCAGTACGCCGGGCGCTGGGGCCCCAACAAGTCCGGGGTGGGCCTCTTCGATCTGCCCTGGCTCATGGCCGCCGACGCGGAACACCGCCTCTACGTGCTCGACTACAACGCGCGCCACGTGGTGCGGCTGGACGTCCAGGCCGGCCCTTCCAGCTCCGCGGACCGGATCTGGGGCTCGCGCGGGGATGCCCCCGGCCAGTTCCTCACCCCCTACGGCATCGCCGTCGGCCCCACCGGCAACGTCTACGTCACCGACTTCCAGCGCGACGCGGTGCTCGAGTACACCGCCGACGGCGCGTTCCTGCTGAGCTGGGGGAGCGCGGGGAAGGAGCCCGGCGACCTCGACCGTCCCACCGGGATCGCGGTGGATGCCGGCGGCGACGTCTACGTGGTGGACCAGGGCAACCGGCGGATCGAGAAGTTCGACGCCAACGGCGGCTTCCTCACCCTGTGGGGCTCGCCGGGGGGGGACGAGGGCCAATTCGTGAACCCCCTCGGCATCGCGGTGGACACCGACGGCTCGGTGTACGTGGTGGACAACGGCAACCTTCGCATCCAGAGGTTCGTCCCCGCCCGCTAGTCCGGCCCATCCGGCGGGAGCGGTCGCATTTCCAGCCGGCCCTGGCGATTCCGCAACCCTCCCTCCATACTATCGGCGCGGGGAGCCGGAAGCCACTCCAGGAGGGAAGCCGCCCGCCTCCCCCGCTTCGTGAACGCCGTGAGTGCGCAGGGGGTCGCCGGGAATCGAATGGAAACCATCGAGGGCACCGAATCTCTCCCTCGCCCCGACCGGCGTCACTGGGCGGTCTGGATCACCGCCTTCGTCGCCCTCATCAACGGCATCGCGACCGTGGCGCAGGTCCTGGCCACCCGCTATCCGCGGCCAACGGAACTCTTCGCGTGGTTCCTCCCCTTCGGCTTCCACCACTGGGCCCGGTCCATCACCGCCGTGCTCGGATTCATGCTGATCTACCTGTCGGTGAACCTGTTCCAGCGCAAACACCTGGCCTGGTGGCTGGCCCTGGCGGCGTCATTGGCGGCGGTGGTCGCCCACGGGGGGGCGGGGCGGCATCTCACCGGCGCGCTTCCCGCCGGGCTGGCCGCCGCCTTCCTCATCGTCTTCCGCCGCCGGTTCACGGTGCGGAGCGAACCGTCCTCGATCGCCCAGGGCCTGGCGCTGGTGGCGCTCAGCCTCCTCGTCGCCCTCGCCTACGGCACCCTGGGGTTCTGGTGGCTGGACCGGCGCGACTTGGGTATGAACTTCCAGGTGGGCGAAGCCCTCGTCCGCACCCTCCGGGAGTACGCGCTGGTCGGCAACGGCGACCTGCACGCGCACACCCACCGCGCCCACTGGTTCCTGGATTCCCTGAGCATCATGGGCGGGGCGGCCATCGCCTTCGCCGCGTTCAGCCTCTTCCGCCCTCTCGCCCATCGCCTTCGCACCCTTCCCCACGAGCGCGCGCGCACCGCCGAGCTTCTGGAGCGGCACGGACGCTCGGCCCTCGACTACTTCAAGCTCTGGCCGGACAAGTCCTACTTTTTCAACGACGACGAGTCGGCGGCCATCGCCTACAAGGTGGCATGGGGGGTGGCGCTGGCCCTGGGCGATCCGGTGGGGCCGGCCGAGGCCTTTCCCGCCCTGATCCGAGACTTCGCGGTGCGCTCGGCCGAGAACGGCTGGTACCCCGCGTTCCACCAGGTGCTGCCCGAGCTGGTGCCGCTCTACAAGCGGCTCGGCTTCCAGGTGCTCAAAGCGGGCGAGGACGCGGTGGTCGACCTGGAGCGCTTCGCGGCGGTGACCTCGGAGAAGAAGGACATCCGCCGGGTCCGCCGCAAGGTGAGTGAGCTGGGCGTGACCGGCCGGCGGCACGTCCCGCCGCACGACCCCGAACTCCTGCGTGCCGTGGCCGAGGTCTCGGACGAGTGGCTGAGCATCCCGGGGCGGCGTGAGCGCACCTTCACCCTGGGCACCTTCGACCGGAACTACGTGGCGGGGACCCCGCTCTTCTCCGCCCGCGATGCGGACGGCCGGGTCATCGCGTTCGTGAACGAGATTCCGTCCTACCGGGCGGGGGACGCGACTGTCGATCTCATGCGCCACCGGCGGGAGGTGCCGAACGGGGTCATGGACTTCCTGTTCATCGAACTCCTGCTGGCGCTCCGGGAGAGGGGGTACCGGACGTTCAATCTGGGGCTGGCCCCGTTCAGCGGGGTGGGGGACCGGCCGGGGGCTTCGCTGGAGGAGCGCGCGATGCATCAGGTCTACGAGCGGCTGAACCGCTTCTTCTCCTACAAGGGGCTCCGGAGCTACAAGGCCAAGTTCGAGCCGGTGTGGGAGGAGCGGTTCCTGGTCTACCAGGGGGGGCCGGCGGGGCTGGTGCGGACCGCGATCGCCCTCACCCGGGCCACCGAGGGATGAGCGGGGCGAGCCGGGCGCGGCTCCTCGTCGTGTTCCTGCTGGCGGTGGCGGTGGCGGGGGCGGTCGTGGCCGCGGCGGACTGGGGCGAAATCCGGGGCGTGCTGGCCCGGGCCGAATGGCGGTGGTTGTGGGCCGCGCTCGGGGCCACCGCGATCTCCCACGCCGCGCTCGGGTTCGGCTTCGCCCTGGTGGCCGCGCTCTTCGACCTCCCGGTGTCGCGCCGGTTCCTGGCTCTGACCGCGTTCGCTTCCTATGCGGTGAACCACCTGTTCGGGTTCGCGGGGGTCGTCGGGTACTCGATCCGGCTGGCCGCGCTCAAGCGGCGGGGGATCCCGGTGGCCGACGTGCTGGCGCCGTCCCTCATCCATTCCTATCTCAACAACCTCGCGATCCTGGTCCTGGTGCCGGTGGGGCTGGCCGCCCTGCTCACCCTCCGTCCGATGGAGGGGGCGGGGCGGGCGGCGCTGTGGACGGCGGTGGGGGCCCTGATCCTGGCCGCGCTGGCCGCGTTCTTCCTCCTCGTGCACCGCGGATTCCGGCGGCGGGCGCTGGGCTGGGTGGGAGCGGCGTGCCGGGCGGTCCTGCGCCGCGAGCCGCCGGCGAGCCTGGCCGCGTTGGACCGAGGACTCACCCGGGGGACCGAGGCCGCCCGCACCCATCCCGGCGGGTTCGCGATCCCGGTGGCGCTGGTGGCGGTGGACTGGCTGGCCTCCACCGCCGCCCTGGGGTTCTGCTTCGCCGCCCTCGGCCATCCGGTGGGGCCGGGGACGCTCCTCACCGGGTTCGCGATCGGGATGGCGGCGGGGCAGCTCTCCATGGTGCCGGGGGGGCTGGGGGTGCAGGAGGGCTCCATGGCCGGGATCTACGCGCTTCTCGGGGTGCCCTTCGACACCGCGCTCCTGGCCTCGATCCTCTTCCGCGCCGTCTACTACTTCGCCCCCTACCTGGTGAGCCTGGCCCTCTACTGGAGGCTTTTCCGGGCCCCGGAACCGTGAGCCTGCCCTCCACCGGAGGCTCCTCCGGACCCCGGAACAAAGATTGCAGCGCGGGATGGACCGGGTTTGATATCCTTCCGCCCGTGAAATACGCCGCCGTGGTTTTCTTTCTCGCCCTGACCCTGGCCGCCTGCCGGTCCGGCCCGCCCGGAGCCTCGGGCGGCGGCACCGCCGCGGCCAAGGCGGACGCGCTCGTCCTCCCCTTCGTGCAGGACGACTACGCGGGGGCGCTTCAGACCGCCCGCGAGCGCAAGCTTCCGCTCTTCGTCGAGACCTGGGCGCCCTGGTGACACACCTGCCGCTCGATGAAGGCCTTCGTCTTCACGGACAAGGCCCTCGCGGGTGAGGCCGGGCGGTTCGTCTGGCTGGAGCTGAACACCGAACGGGCGGAGAACGCGGCCCAGGTCGCCGCCCTCCACGTGCAGGGGCTTCCCACCTATTTCATCCTCGATCCCCGGAACGAGCAGGTGGTGGCCCGCCGGCTGGGCGGCGCCACCGTGGCGCAACTCCAGGACTTCCTGGACGCGGGGTACCAGGCGTTCGCGGGCGCTACCCTCCCCCCCGCCGACCGTGCGGTCGCCGAGGCCGAGTCGCTCTACGCCGCCGGGAACGCGGCCGGCGCCATCGCCGCCTACCGCGCCGCGATGGCGGCGGGCGGACCGGAGTGGGCGGGCTACCCCATGGCCGACGAAGCGCTCCTCTACTCCCTCCAGATGAACGGCGACAACCTGGAGGCGGCGCGGCTCGCCGCCGAGAGCTACCCCCACGTGCGGCGGACGCCGTCCGCGGCGAACGTGGCCGGGGTGGGGCTTTACGGCGCCCTGATGCTCTCGCCGGAGGACACCGCGCGGGCGGGGCTCCTGAAGACGCTCACGGCCGATTCCCGCGAGGTGGTGGCCGACCGTTCGATCCCGGTGGCCGCCGACGACCGCTCCTCGCTCTTCGGCTCGCTCATCGACGTCGAGAAGGAGGCGGGCGATTCCACCGCCGCCCACGCCACCGCGGAGGACTGGGCGGCGTTCCTGGAAGGCGAGGCGGCCAAGGCCGCAACGCCCGAGGAGCGCGCGGTGTTCGACTCCCACCGGCTCGGCGCCTACCTGGAGCTGGGCGAGCCGGAGCGGGCGATTCCGATGCTGCAGCAGTCCGAGCGCGATCTCCCCGGCGACTACAACCCGCCCGCGCGGCTCGCGGTGGCGTATCAGGCCATGGGGAAGCTCGACGAGGCGCTCCAGGCCTGCGACCGCGCCCTGGCCCGGGCGTATGGGCCGCGGAAGCTCCGGATCCTGGTCAACCGAGCCGACATCCTGACCGCCCGCGCGGACACCGCCGGAGCCAGGCAAGCGCTGGAACAGGCGCTCACCGAGGCCCGCGCCATGCCCCCCGAGCAACAGTCGAAGGGGACGATCGCGCGGTTGGAAAAGCGGCTGGGGGGCTCCTAGCATTCCGGGTGCGGCGGCGTTCGGGACATGCCCGGAGGACAGGGCGGTTGCCGGCGCCAATCGGCGGCGGCCGGCGCTATCCGGGGAGCCGTCGCCCTTCGCGAGGACGCCGCCGCCGGCCCCCACATCGTCTGGGCATCCCACCGGCCGCGCCTCGTTCTTGACCGATCGAGGCTACGGCTCCCCCTCGATCACGATCCGCGACGGGTCGAACACGTGTCCGAGGAGCGCCCGCGCCTCGGACAGGATCGCCAGCCGGCGGCCGCGCTCGACCGGGTCCTCGGACATCACCATCACGTCCTCGAAGAACCGGTCCACCGGCTCCCGCAGCTGGAGCAGCTCGCGGAGAACCGCGGCGTAGTCCGAGCCCGCCTCCGCCGCCGATTTCCGGATCTCGACGCAGCGGTCGTGGAGGAGTTTCTCGGTGCCGTGGGCGCCGGCCCAGGAGACTTCCGGCATGGCCGGCAGCGCCGCCTCGTCCACGCCCTTGAGGATGTTGGCCGCGCGCTTGAACCCGATGACCAGCCGCTCCAGTTCCTCCTGCCCGCGGATCGCCGCCAGCGCTCCGGCGCGGGCCAGGGCGTCCAGGGGGTCGTCGAAGTCGGCGGCCAGCACCGCGTCCACCACGTCGTAGGTGATGCCGCGCTCCCGGAGGAAGAACGCCGTCCGGTCCCGGAAGAACTCCAGGATGTCCTCGGCCAGGGCCGCCCGGCGCGCGGACTCCGGGAGGAGCGCCACCGCCGCCCGCACCAGGCCGCGGAGGGACGCATGCAACTCCTTCTCGAGCAGCATCCGCACCAGCCCGTTGGCCGCGCGCCGGAGGGCATAGGGATCCTGCGAGCCCGACGGCACGAACCCCGCCGCCCAGCAACCCGCGATGGTGTCCAGCCGGTCGGCGGCGGCCAGCGCGGTACCTACCGGGGTCCGGGGCAGGGGATCCGAGGCCCCTCGCGGCAGGTACTGTTCGGCCAGCGCCGCGACCACCGTTCCGGGCTCGTTCTGGGCCTGTGCATAGCGCGAGCCCATGATCCCCTGGAGGCCGGTGAACTCCTTCCCGTCCTTGATCATCTCGCTCGCCAGGTCCGCCTTGGCCAGCCGCGCCGCCCGGAGGGCGTCGTCGCGGAGTTCGCTCCATTGCTTGGGGTACCAGGCCCGCCCCAGCACGTCGACCAGCTCCTCCACCCGTCCGGCCTTCCCGTGCACCGAGCCGACCTTCTCGAGCCAGACCACGTTTCTGAGCGACTCGGCCAGGGCCGGGAGTCCCTTCCGGTTGTCCACGTCCCAGTAGAAGCGGGCGTCGGCGAGGCGCGCGCGGAGCACCCGCTCGTTGCCGGCGATCACGTGCGATGGGTCGTCCCAATCGCCGTCGCACACCACCAGGAAGTGGGGCATGAGCTTCCCGGCCGCGTCCTCCACCGCGAAATAGCGCTGGTGGGACCGCATGGCGGTCACCACCACCTCGCGGGGGAGTTCCAGGTACGCTTGGTCGAAGCTCCCCGACAACACGGTGGGAAGCTCGGCCAGGAACACGACCTCGTCCAGCAGGCCCGGGTCCTGGATCACCCGTCCCCCGGCCCGGTCGGCCGCCGCCGCCAGTCCCTCCACGATCCGCTTCCGGCGCTCGTCGGGTTCCAGCAACACCCCCACCGACTCCAGCACCTCGTGAAGCCGCGAGGCGTCGCCCACCGGGTGGGGGCCCGGGGCCACCAGCCGGTGGCCGCGGGTCTCGATCCCCGACTCCAGGCCCCCGACCGTCAGCGGAAGCGGGTTGTGGTCGAGGAGCGACACCACCCAGCGCACCGGGCGCGGGAAGCGGAATCCGCCGTCGTCCCAGCGCATGGTCTTGGGCCAGGTGAGCCCGGCCGCCAGCGCGGGCAGGAACTCCGCCAGCACCTCGCGGGCGTCGCGGCCCGCCTCGTGGACCCGCGCCATCACGAAGGTTCCCTTGTCGGTGGCCACCTCTTCCAGCGCGTCCACCGCGATCCCGTTCTTGCGGGCGAATCCCTCGGCGGCCTTGGTGGGCTTTCCGTCCTTGAACGCGATGTCGGCCCGGGGGCCGGACACCTCGCGGGTGAGGTCTGCCTGCCGTTCGGGGAGCCCGTCCGCCAGGAGCACCAGCCGCTTGGCGGTGCCGGTGGCGCGCAGCTCGCGCGGCGACAAGCGAAGGCCGGCGAGTCCGGAGCGCGCGCGCTCCTCCAGCTCGGCCAGGGCCGGCGGCAGGTATCCGGCGGGGATGGCTTCGGTGCCGATCTCCAGGAGCAGTCTCACTCCCGCACCCCCTCTCGTTTCTCCGCCCGGGCGCGGGCCGCGGCCACCAACCGCTCCCGCTCGGAGGGGTCTGGCACCAGCGGGTAGCCCAACCGCTCCCGCTGCCGCAGGAAGGCCTGCGCGGCCAGCCGGGAGAGCCGCCGCACCCGGCCGATATAGCCGGTGCGCTCGGTCACACTGATCGCCCCCCGCGCCTCCAGCATGTTGAAGGCGTGGGAGCACTTGATCACGTAGTCGTAGCCGGGGCCGACCAGGTCCTTGGAGAGCAGCCGCTCCGCCTCGCGCTCGTAGTCGGCGAAGAGGCGGAAGTGGAGTTCCACGTCGGCCTCCTCGAAGTTGAACGCGCAGAATTCCTTTTCGTTCTCCAGGAACAGGTCCCGCCAGGCGATTCCGCGGTTCACCCGGAGATCCATGATCCGGTCCGCCCCCTGGAGGTAGGTCCCCAGCCGCTCGATCCCGTAGGTGATCTCGGCGGAGACGAGGTCCAGGTCGATGCTCCCCACCTGCTGGAAATAGGTGAACTGGGTCACCTCCATCCCATCCAGCCACACTTCCCAGCCCAGTCCCCACGCGCCCAGGGTGGGCGACTCCCAGTCGTCCTCCACGTAGCGCAGGTCGTGGCGCGCGAGGTCGATTCCCATGGCCTCGAGGGAGCGCTCGTAGAGCGCGAGGACGTTCTCCGGGGCCGGCTTCAACAGCACCTGGTATTGGTAGAAGTTCTGGAGGCGGTTGGGGTTCTCGCCGTAGCGCCCGTCCTTGGGCCGGCGGCTGGGCTCCACGTAGGCCACGTTCCAGGGCTCGGGGCCGAGCGCCCGGAGGAAGGTGGCGGGGTTGAACGTCCCCGCCCCCACCTCGCTCGGGTAGGGCTGGACGAGCACGCACCCTTCGTCGCTCCAGAACCCCTGGAGCGCGAGGAGCATGTCCTGGAAGGTACCGACCTCTTTCGACGCCATGGCGGGCTCATACCTCGTTTCGGGACGATTCAGACGGGGGTTCGGGGAGCCGCCGAGTATACCGGGGGGCGCAGCCGGGTCACAACCGAGGCTGCGGGGGATTGGGGCCGTCGGGTCCTGCCCGGGGCGAGGCATGAGCCGGGGCCTCGGGCGGGGGCGCCGATGCCGTGGTTTTCCCGGATCCCCGCCCCCCCAGGGCCTACCAGGGCTCGAAAGGGCGCCGGGCATGATGCGAGTTCCCGTTGCCTGCGCGCCCGCTGCCCGGGGATCGCCCGCGGTCAGATCGACCGGAGCCGCTCGTGGATCGCCCGGGCCCGCGCCTCGACCGCCCCGTAGTCGCCGGCGGCCAGCTCCGCCGCGGGGAAGAGGGACCCCACGAAACCCACCCCGAACGCCCCCGCGGCCAGGACCGAGGCGAAGTTCTCCAAAGTCACCCCCGAGGTGGGGAAAAGCTTGAGGTCCGGGAGCGGTCCCAGCACCTGGGAGATGAACGCGGGAAGATCCGCGGGCGCGGGGAAGACCTTGACGATCGGCGCCCCCGCCCGGCGGGCGGCGGCCATCTCGGTGGGGGTGGCGGACCCGGGGATCGCCGGTATCCCCAGGTCCAGGGCCGCCCGGATCACCTCGGGGTCCACCACCGGCGACACCACGAACCGGGCCCCCGCCGCTACCGCATCCTTGGCCTGGGCCGCGGTGAGCACGGTGCCCGCGCCCACCACCAGCCCCCGCTCAGCTTGAAATTCCTCGACCAGGTCGAGCGCCCCCGGGATGCTCATGGTGAACTCGATCACCCGGAACCCTCCCACCACCGCGGCCCGCATGGCCCGCCGCGCGATCCCGGTGTCGTGGGTGCGCAAAATCGCCCCGATCCGGTGCTTCCCGATCGCCTCCACCGTTTCGTTGAACCGGTCCACAACCCACCTCCGGAAGACGCTGAGCGCGCGGCGGCGCGCCCGGGTTTCGGCAACCCCGCCCATGTGGCATAATGCGGGCGACGGCCCCCATGAGTTTCTCCCGTCGCGCCTCGATTCGTCCAGCGAGTCTCCGCACTCGTGGAGCCGATCATGGATTGGAAGAGTTTCTACAAGGACGAGCTTTCGAGCCCCGAGGGATGCGCGCATGCCGCGCGCTGTTTCGCGGACGTGTACGACGATCCCGAGGTGGACGCCGCGCTTCGGGGCGGCGCGGTGCTCTCGTTCCCCCACACCTCCATCTTCTACGCCGGGGTGCCGCTGGCCCGGGTGATCTCCGGCCTCTACCGGAACGGCTTCGAGCGGGTGATCGCGCTCGGCGTGCTCCACGGGGGAACGCTTCCCGAGGACGCCCGGCGCCGCTACCAGGAGTGCGTCGCGCTCATCGACGGACCCCACTCCCACCCGGTTCGCGCCGCCGAGCTCTTCGCGACCTTCCAGGGCGGTTTCGTTTCCTCCCGCCCCGCGGTCACGCCGTTCGGGGAGCTGGAGCTGGCCCGTCCCGACTCCATCGACGAGGACGCCGGCGACGTGCCCGTCCTTCGCGAGAACCCCGGGCTGCTCGTCAACGAGTTCTCGCTCGACAACTTCCTCGCGCTGGTGGTCCTTCGTGCCCGGGAGCTGGAGCGAGCGCCGCTGGCGGTGCTCCCGGTCTTCATCGGGCTCACCCGAGGACCCGGCGCGGACTTCGCGGTGGCCCGGCGGCTCGGCCGGTGGCTGGCGGCGGCGGCGGGACCGCGGACCGCGGTGGTCACCACCGGCGATCTCGTCCATTACGGCCACGCCTACAGCGCCGCCCGCGAGATGGAGGGCCGGCCCACCGATCCCGCCCAGCTCACCCGCCACTTTCGCGCCCAGGTGGAGGAGGCGCTGGCCGCCGCGCTCCACAACCGCGACTACGAGACGTTCCACCGCGCCTCCAGCAATGCCCTGAAGTCCGACCAGCGCCACATCCTCCCGGTGGTGGCCGAGTACCTGGGAAGCGGCGCCCGGCACCGCATTCTTAGCTTCTGCCTCTCCGATTACGCCTGGATTCTGGGGGTGGCCCCACCCTGCGTGGTGGCCTCGACGCTGGCGGTCTACGCGCCTTCGGAATCACCCGGCGGGGAACGCGACTTCGCCGAGGCCTCGGCGGGGGCCGGCGCGCGCGGGGTCTAGCGAAAGCGGAGCGAAGCGTTGCCCGAGCCTGATCGAGGGTTTTTGCCATGCGCCGTTTGCTGACAGCCACGCTGATACTCGGAGCGCTCGGGTGCGTTTCCTGCAAACGCGAGCCGCCCCAGGAGCCCAGGGGGGCGACCGTGCTTCAGGTCTACGTGCACTGGGAGGAGACTCCCCTTCCGGACAAGCTCCTGGAGGTGGTGGAACTGGGGCTTCGAGACTCCACCGACGCGCACGGGATCGCGGAGTTTTCTGTGCCCGCAGGGACCTACACGCTCCGCGCGTACGGTATCACCACCGGCGGACCGGGGCTGTCGTACGTCGACTACCCGGTGACCGTCGCCGACCGGAAGACCACCCGTCTCGATGTGGTCGACTGCCTCCCCTGCGAGGCCCCGGCTCCCAAGCGCCCCGCGGCTCCGGAATAGCCGCGAAGGCGCGCTTCTGGTTCAGGAGTTCGCGACACCCCGGTTCGCGTCGTTGACCGCGCGCCGGTATGAGCCGAGCAAGTCCTATCCTCCCTCGCAGTCTTTGAGGCCCGAATTCTCACCATCAACCGCGCTTCGGTATGAGCCCGGCGAGGTGGACCCGGGTCCACATCTTGTTTGGAAGCCTTTGAAACCCGGGTTCGCGACCGGCACTGTTCTCGGCGGGCGCTGCTCGCGGCCGATACATGTTCGCAGCCGGCACACTTCACGGCCCCGTCCCGCCGCCGGCCGCGGATCGCCTGGAGTGGCGGGTCCGCGACACCGGAACCGGAACAGTGCGTGATATCGGACCGGGCAGGGAGGCAGCGGCGCGGCGTATCTGGGTACTACATTGCGCCGCACAGCCTTATGCGCCCGACCGTATCGACCTCGCCGCGGCTGGCCGCCCGCGTTGCGCGTGGCGATGCCGTTCAATCGCACATCCCGGCAGGAAGGAGAAATACCCGGGTATTCTATTTCTATATAAATAATTAGGGCTTCTTACTTGTAAAACAGGGTCACCCCCCACGGCAGTTCCACCCGCCAGGAGCGACGGGCCGGCCGCACCGTTCGCCCATCAGCCGCGCGCCGGGGTGAGCCGGGCGATGTGGACCCGGGTCCACATCTTGTTTGGAAGCCTTTGAAACCCGGGTTCGCGTCATCGACCGCGCGCCGGGGTGAGCCGGGCGGGTCCCATCCTCCCTCGAAGTCTTTGAAGCCCGAGTTCTCACCATCAGCCGCGCGCCGGGGTGAGCCGCACGACGTGCGGCTTTTCTGGAAGATCCCCGGCGGCCGGCGCCGGGCACGGCCGAACCCACCCGGCTTGCCCGGAGTCCCCTACCCTCCCAGCGCCCCCGCCATCCGCAAAGCCCGCAGGTGCTCGTAGCGCTCGAGGTGCGCCTGCAGGAACGCCTCCAGCGTGCGCCCCACCCCCACGAGCGAACCCGCGTCCGGCGGGGCCTCGGCCACTTCCGCCAACGTCGCGGTCAACAATCTGCGCAGCCAGCGCAAAACGGCGTCGGAGAGATCCAGGACCCCGGGCACTCCCGCCGCGCACCCGGCGCAGACCACCCCGCCGGCCAGCGGCGCGAACGCCGGAAACGCCACCGAAGGCTCCCCCCGTCCGCACTCCACGCAGGCGAACAGCTCGGGCCGGTGCCCCAGGAACGAGACCGCCTTCAGCTCGAACGCCCGGAACACCCCGCCCAGCGCCCCCGCCGGGCTCGTCTCCAGCACCTCCAGCGTGCGGATCGACAAGGGGTAGAGCCGCCCCGGCGGCTCCTGTCCGGCCAGCACCTTGAGCAGGAACTCCAGCACCGCCACCCCGAACGCGTACCGCGCGGGGTCCCCGGAAAGCCCCAGGTGCGCCTCCAGGAGCGAAGCCTCCGACAACAACTGGAGCTCGCGGCTGTCCTTCTGGTAGTAGACCAGGTCCACGGCGGCGAACAGCTCCAGCGCCGCCCCGAACCGGGGCTTGGGCCCGCGCACGCCCTTGGCCAGTAACGAGACCAGCCCGTGCTCGGCGCTGTAGGCGGTGAGGATCTTGCTGGTGTCGCGGAAGGGAATCACCCGGAGGATGAGCGCCTCGCTCTTCTCGATCGGCATCCGGACCTAGGAGCTCTTCCGGGACGCGCTCCGCCTCCACCAGCGGGGGCCGGAGATGTGGAGCGACGGCGAGGGCACCGCCTTCCCCTCGTCGGGCACGTACGCCCCGCCCGAGATCACCATCTTGAGCCCGTCCTCGACCGACATCTGGAGCCGCACGATCTCCTTGTCGGGCACCATGAGCAGGTAGCCCGAGGTGGGGTTGGGGGTGGTGGGCAGGAACACCGACCGCACCCGCTGCCCGGTCCGCTCCTGGATCTCGTTCCCCGGGATCTCGGTCAGGAACACCAGGGACCACATGCCCTTCCGCGGATACTCGATGAGCCCCACCGCGCGGAACACGGTGCGGTCGCCGGAGAGAAAGGCTTCGCCGATCTGTTTCACCGCGATGTAGATCTTGTTGAAGAGCGGAATCCGGGAAAGCCAGAAGTCCCAGGTCCGGTAGAAGCGGCGCCCCACGTAGTTGTTGACCAGGACGCCCACCAGCAGAACCAGGAGCACCACCGTGACCAGCCCCGCCCCGGGAATTCCGCCCGGACGCACCCAGCCGAACCGGACGTCGGCCCACAGCAGGCCGTCCACCCAGGCCAGGAGCCGGTAGAGGACCCACGCCGCCACCGCGGCCGGGGTCACCACCAGGATGCCGGTCAGGAAGTGCTTGCGAAAGCGGGACCCGAGCCCGTCCTTTTCCGGCTTGCCTTCCTTGCGGGGGGGACGCTCCTGCGAAGTCAACCTGCCTCCCGTTCACGGCCGATGCGCTCGCCGCGCTCGGCCAGGATCAATCGCAACCCGTTCACCCGGTTCGGCTCCGAGGCCGCCACCTCCAGCCATACCCCGTCGGCGCGGATCCGTTCCCCCGGCCGGGGAATCCGTTCGAGCTGCTCCAGCACCAGCCCGGCCACGGTGTCGTACTCACCCTCCTGCAGGTCCAGATCCAGCGCCTCGTTCAGCTCGTCGACGCGCATCGCCCCGTCCACCCACCATACGCCGGGCTCGATGCGCTTGAGCCGTGGCTCTTCCTCGTCGGACTCGTCCAGGATCTCGCCCACCAGCTCCTCGAGGAGATCCTCCACCGTGACCACCCCCGCCGTCCCCCCGTACTCGTCCACCACCACCGCCATCTGATTGTAGGTGACCTGCAATTCCCGGAGAAGGGCGGCCGCCCCCTTGGTGGCGTTGGTGAAGAAGGGTTCGTGAGACAGGGACGCCGCGTCCGCCCCGGGGGGCGCGTCGAGCAGGTCGAACACGTGGAGCACCCCCACCACCGTGTCCAGGGAATCCCGGTAGACCGGGTAGCGGGAGAAGCCCTCGCGGGCCACCGTTTCCAGGATCTCGGGCACGGTCGCCGAGGCCGGGACCCCGGCGGCCTCCTCCCGAGGCACCATCACGTCCTCCACCAGGGCCTCGCCGAACTCGTGGAGGGTGGCCAGCATCTTCCCCTCTTCGTCCTCCCCCACCCGGCCCAGGAGCCAGCCCAGCTCGGTGTCGAGTTCCACCACCCGCTCCCCGGACGAGACCGGGGCGTCGAGGCCGGGGAGGCGCTGCCAGGAGAAAAGCACCCAGCGCAGGAACATGCCCACCCGCTCCAGCGGCCGGAAGAGCGCCCGCCCGGCCATGGCCAGGGGGCTCCGCCAGTGCACCGCGGTCAGCGCCGCTCCCGCCAGCGCCCATACCACCCCCCCCGCCGCGGCCGCGGCCAGGGGAACCCAGGCCCCGGTCCGCGCCGCGGTGCCGGCGGTGAGCGCGAAGGCGCCCGCCACCAGGAACCGCGCGGTCAGGCGCGCCCGCCGGGCGCTCCGGGCGAACTCGCGGGCGGCGTCGGCAGCGTCGTCGTCGTCCATGCGGTCGAGCGCGTTCCGGCTGAACCAGACCGCGCCCTCCTCCAGGAGAACCGCCGCCGCGACCAGCAACGCCGCCGCCAGCCAGGGGAGGACGTAGATCATCGCCCCGTCCCCCGCTCGCGCTCGTCGTGCAGTTCGCCCACGATCTCTTCGAGCACGTCCTCCATGGTCACGATGCCCACCGTCCGCCCCAACCGGTCCACCACCACCGCCAGGTGGACCCGGGCCCGTTGAAGCTCGTCCAGGAGATCCTCCACCATCTCGTCGCGGCGCACGAAATAGACCGGGCGCGCGCAGTCCAGGATCGAGGCCCCACCGCCGCGCAACAGGTCCTTCACGGTGAGGAGCCCTACCACCCGGGCGCCGTCCACCACCGGGAGCCGGCTATGACCGGACTCGTTCATGGCCGCCCGCGCCTCCTCGAGCCCGGCGCCCGCCTCCACCCGGACCGTGCTCTCCCACCGGGTCATGATGTCGGCGACGAGAATCGAGGAGCTGGCCAGGAGCTTCCGCAAAAGCCGCCGCTCCTCGCGGCCGAGCCGGCCGCCGTCCACGGCGAGGGCGGCCCGGGACTCGGCCAGCACCAGTTCCTGCTCCCCCGCCGGCTCCCGGCCGGGGCGGGCCCGGAGCCGCGACAGCGGGCGCATGAGCCGGGCCGGAGGTCCGGTGACCCGGGCCCAGGCCGCGTAGAACGCGCCGCCCCGGAGCCGCCCCAGCCGGCGCACCACCCGCCCGCCGCCGGTGGCGTCGGCGGCGGCGGTCAGGAGCCAGCCTCCCGCCCAGGCCGCCGCCAGCCACCACCAGGACCGCCCCCCCCAGGCCGCGGCCAGAGCCAGCGGAACGAAGGCGGCGGCGAAGAAGCGGGAGAACCGGAGCCGGAGCCCCAGGCTCTCGGGTTCGTCGCGGAGCCGGCGAAGGAGGGAGACCAGGGCGTAGTCCTCCTCCACCGCTTCGTCTCCTTCCAGGCGGACCAGGTCGTGGCGCACCGCGGCCGCCGACGCCCCCACCCACCAGGCGAGCACGGAACCGAAAAGCCAGAGCAGGAGGGGGGATCCACGGTCAGGCCTCGTTCCTCCCCGCGCCGGACCACAGGGTGCCGGGGGTGAACGAGGCCAGCGCCCGCCGCTCCGCCGCCTTCATCCGCTTCCCTTCGGCGGGGGAATGGTGGTCGTGGCCCAGAACGTGGAGGATGCCGTGGGCGATGAGCCGGGCCAGCTCCGATTCCGGATCGTTGTGGAAGCGCGGCGCCTGCTCCCGGGCGCGTTCCAGGGAGACGATGACGTCGCCCAGGTAGCGCTCCCCGTCTTCCCCGAACGGATCGTGGTCCAGCCCCCGGTGGGGGTCGTCGTCCATGGGAAACGAGAGGACGTCGGTGGTCCGGTCCATCCCGCGGAAGCGGGCGTTCAGGTCCCGGACCTCGGCGTCCCCGGTGAGCACCAGGGTGAGGGCGCCGTCGGTCACCCCTTCCCCGCGGAGCACGCTTCGGGCGAAGCGCTTCACCGCGAGGGGATCAACTTCGGTCCGCCCGGCCCGCCGCCGGAGATGCACTTGCAAGGGCACCCGTCGCCTCCCTGGTTCCGATTCCGGTCTCGAGTTCGGGATGGAAGACGCGCTCCTCCTCGCCCTCCAGCGCGTCCTCGCCTCCCCGCTCCTGCCACTGGTACTTCACCCGGCCGTGATACACCCCGGTGAGGACGTGGGTGAACGCATCGCGGACCTTGGCGAGGTCGGACATGGTGAGCCCGCATTCGTCGAGCTGTCCGTCGGAGATCCTCGCCTCGAACATCCTGGCCAGCACCGCCCGGATCTTGTTGGGGCTGTGGTCGTCCATGGACCGCACCGTGGCCTCGGCGGTGTCGGCGAGCATGACGATGGCCGTCTCCTTGCTCTGCGGCCGCGGCCCCGGATAGCGGTAGTCCCGCTCGTCCACTTCGGGGTCCAGCTCCGTCGCCTTGTTGTAGAAGTACTGCATGAGCGTCGTCCCCTGGTGTTCGGGGATGAACGCCGCCACCCGGTCGGGGAGCCCGATTTCGCGGGCCGCCTCCAGCCCCTCCCGCACGTGCGACTCCAGGATGAGGCTGGACATGGTGGGGGTGAGCTTCTCGTGGGGATTGCGCATCCCCTTGCGCAGGTTCTCGCCGAAATAGCCGCTCTTGGCGATCTTGCCGATGTCGTGATAGTAGCCCCCCACCCGGGCCAGAAGCGGGTTCGCCCCCACCGCCTCCGCCGCGGCCTCGGCCAGGGAACCCACCACCATGGAGTGATGGTAGGTGCCGTTCGCCTCCAGCATCATCCGCTTGAACACCGGCCGGTTGAGGTCCGACAGCTCCAGCAGGGTCACGTTGGAGGCGAGGTGGAAGATCCGCTCGAACAGCGGCACCAGGAACATGGCCAACGCGATGGAGAGCGCGGCGTTGGACGCCGCCCACCCGATCTCCGAGAGCAGGTTGGAGCCGGGCACCCCCATCCCCACCATGGTGGTGCCGACCAGGGTGGCGATCATGCCGATCGCGATCGGCACGATGGCCCGCAGGAACTCCCACCGCTGGAAGATGTTCCGCACCGAGTAGACCGCGATGACCCCGCCCACCGAGCCCACCAGGGTCATGGGGAGCCCCCAGCCGGTCACCACCCCCACCAGCCCCGCCACCGCGGCCACCGTGGCCAGGGCGGCGATCTCGCCCACCAGCATCGTCACCATCACCGCCGCCATCGGCACCGGAACCAGGAAGGGATGGAGGCCGGGGGTCCGCGCCACCGTGCCCCCCAGCCCGAGGGTGAGGAGCGAAACCAGGGTGATCACGGTCATCCGGCCCATGTCGTCCCACACCTCGCGCCGCGCGGCGCGGAGGAAGAACGCGAACAGCGCCAGCACCACCAGCACCAGGAGCACCCGCCCCAGGAGCGGGGTCAGCCACGCCGTCCACCCCCGTCCCGAGACCCGGTCCATCATCGACTGGCGAAGCGCGTCCAGCACCGTCACGTTCTCGTGGGTAATGCGCTCGTGGGCGTCCACGATGCGCTCGCCCTTCTGGATGGTGGTGAGCACCGGCGACACCGCCGCCCGCGCCGCGACCCGGTCGGCGTCGGTGGCGGCGGGATCGTAGGCGAGGTTGGGCTCGGCGAGCTGCGCGGCCAGATGGGCGGTCACCCGCGCCCCGGGCTGCCCCAACCGCTTTCCCCCCGCGTCCGAGGCCGCCTCGGCCAGCCTCTTGGGATCCATGACCTCGGCGGTGGAGACGACCTCGTCCCCCCGCGGCGTGCTCACCCGGATCCGGTTGTAGCCTCCGAGGAGCCCGGCGTCCTCGCTCCCCACCAGGCCCTGCCGGGTGGCCTCGTCCAGGATGCGTCCCACTTCCCGGATCGCCACCGACCCCGAGTCGGCCGCGCCCAGCAGGTGCCGCTCGGTCCCGGAAAGGCTCACCCCCAGGGAATCCAGCACCCGGGCCAGCCGCCGGGGCTCGCGGCGGACCTGGACGAGCCGGTCCAGCGCGTCCTCGTAGTCGGGCGGAAGCTCGCGCCGGGTGAACACCGGAACCACCGACTCGGCCGCCCGCGCCCGCTCCCGGTCCAGATCGCTCTGGGGCTTGTGCACCTCGAAGGTGAAGGGGGCGATGATCTCCTCGGGGGAGACCGTCCCCTCCAGGTAGGTGGGGGGGGCGACGCTCACCTGGAGCGGGAAGGCGAGGACGGTGACGGCCAGGACGAGCGCCGCCAGCAGCGACCGGACCAGGATCCGGGTACGGAGGCTCATCGGCGTCTTCTCGTGGGCGAGCTGGACCCGGCGGCGGCGGCGGCCCCGGAACGGGATCTTCAGCGAAGGGGACATATCAGGCCCCTTCCTTCCCGTCTCCCCGGGTCCCCTGGTTCTCGTAGCGCTCGAACGCGGAGAGGATCGCCTTGACCAGGGGGTGGCGCACCACGTCCCGCGGCTGGAAGTAGGTGAACGCGATCCCCTCGGTCCCGTCGAGAATGCTCTGGACCTGCACCAGACCGCTGTCCCGGGTGTCGACCAGGTCCACCTGGGTCACGTCGCCGGTGATGACCGCCCGCGAATCCGCGCCGAGCCGGGTGAGGAACATCTTCATCTGCTTGAGCGTGGTGTTCTGGGCCTCGTCCAGCACCACGAACGCCCGCGACAGGGTGCGCCCGCGCATGTAGGCCAGGGGCGCGATCTCGAGCACCCCCAGCTCCTGGAACCGGCGGAGCTTCTCGTAGGCGATGAAGTCGCGGAGGGCGTCGTAGAGGGGGCGCAGGTAGGGATCGATCTTCTCCTCGAAGGTGCCGGGGAGGAATCCCAGCTTCTCCCCCGCCTCCACCGCCGGACGGGTGAGGATGATGCGCTCCACCTTCCGGTGCTTGAGCGCCTGCACCGCCATCGCCACCGCCAGGTAGGTCTTGCCGGTGCCGGCGGGGCCGATCCCGAACACCACGTCGTGGTTGCGGATCGCCTCCACGTACTCCACCTGGCCCCGCGACTTGAGCTGCACCCGGCGCCGGTCGAAGACCAGGTCCTCGGACGGGCGGGCCTCGGAGATCGCCTCCGGCCCCTCTTCGGCGACCAGCGCGCTCAGGTATTCCACGTCGTGGAGATCCACGGTCTGGCCCAGGTAAACCCGCTGCACCAGCTCCCGGAGGACGTCGGCGGCGCGCTCCACCCGGGGCGAGGACCCGTTCACGGAGAGGGTATTCCCCCGGAGCATGGTGGACACCTGGAACTGCTCCTCGAGGCGCCGGAGGTTGGCGTCCTTCTCGCCGAAGAGCGCAAGCGGTTCGATGTGGCTGAGGTCGATCTGTACCGAGGTCGCGCTTTGTTCCATGGGGCGGGGTTCGGGGCCGCGCCCCTGTCCCCTGATACCTACCTCCGGTGGAGTCCGTCCCTTTCGCTGGCTGGGGAGCAAGGACTCGAACCTTGATTCTCGGCTCCAAAGGCCGATGTCCTACCGTTGGACGACTCCCCAACATGGGCCGGAGGGGATGGTCCCCTCGAGGGGTCGCTGATCCAACACTCCCCCCTCAAATCACAACGGGTTCCCGGCGGGAACCCATGGGAAAAGTAACACCCGCCCCCCCCGGTGTCAACGCGGCGGGGCCTCGGGCGATCCCGCAATACTTTGTCGTACATCAAGTTGTCCGACCGACCCCCTACAATACCACCCGGATGTGCAGATCCTGGAGGTCGTGCGGATCCACCTCGGCGGGGGCGCCGTCCATGAGACTGGTGGCGCGGGCGGTCTTGGGGAACGCGATCACCTCGCGCAGCGACTTCCGCCCGCTCATCAGCATGATCAGCCGGTCCAGGCCGGGGGCGATCCCTCCGTGGGGGGGGGCGCCGTACTGGAACGCCTCGAGCAGGAACCCGAACTTGCTCTCGGCCTCCTCCATGGACATCCCCACCACCTTCATCACCCGCTCCTGGATGTCGCGGCGGTGGATCCGGATGGAGCCCGAGGCCAGCTCCAGCCCGTTGGCCACCAGGTCGTAGAGCGTGGCGTGGACCTTGCCCGGATCGGTTTCGAGGTAGTCGAGGTGCTCCTCGAGCGGCATGGAGAACATGTGGTGGGCGGGATCCCAGCGGCCGGTCTCGCGGTTGAACTCGAAGAGCGGGAATTCCCGCACCCACAGGAACCGGAACTCCCGCTCGCGCCCGGCCACCAGGGGCTCGCCCAGCACGGTGCGGACCGCCCCCAGCGCCTTGCAGGCCACCGGCCACTCGTCGGCCACGAAGAGCAGGAGGTCGCCGGGCTCGGGCTTCAGCGCCTCGCGCAGGGCCGGGGCGTCGCCCAGGAACTTCCCGATCCCCCCCTCGAACCCGGCCCCGGTCACCTTGGTCCAGGCCAGCCCTTTGGCGCCGTTGGTCTTGGCCGCGGCCTCCAGGCCGTCGATCTCCTTCCGGCTCCTGGCCGCGCCTCCCGGCACCCGGAGCGCCTTCACCGTCCCCTTCCGGGCGACGGTGTCGGCGAAGACCTGGAACGGCGAGCCGGCCACCGCCGAGGTCACGTCGGTGAGGGGAAGCTCGAACCGGAGATCGGGCTTGTCGGTGCCGTAGGCGTCCATGGACTGGCGGTAGGTGAGGCGCGGGAACGGGATGGGAAGCTCCACCCCCAGGCAGGCGCGGAAGAGGTGGCTCATCAGCCCTTCCACCACCTGGTAGACGTCCTCTTCCCCCACGAACGCCATCTCCATGTCGATCTGGGTGTGTTCGGGCTGGCGGTCGGCGCGCAGGTCCTCGTCCCGCAGGCAGCGCGCGAGCTGGAAGTAGCGGTTGAAGCCGCTGACCATGAGGATCTGCTTGTAGAGCTGCGGGCTCTGGGGCAGGGCGTAGAACTTGCCCGGGTGGAGGCGCGCCGGCACGACGTAGTCGCGGGCGCCCTCGGGGGTGGGGCGCACCATCATCGGCGTCTCCACCTCCACAAAATCGATTCCGTAGAGGTACTTCCGCACCTCCAGGGTCACCTGGGCCCGGAGCCGGAGCGAGTCCTGGAGCGAGGACCGGCGCAGGTCCAGGTACCGGTAGCGGAGCCTGAGGTCCTCGCCCACCTCCGACTCGTCGTCCACCGGAAAGGGGGGGGTGCGCGAGACGTTCAGCACCCGGAGGGCGGTCGCCTCCACCTCGATTTCGCCGGTGGCCAGATCCCGGTTCACCATGTTCTCGGGCCGGAGGGCCACCGTTCCCCGGACCGCGAGCACGAACTCCGCCCGCGCCGCCCGCGCCTTGCGGAGCACCTCGGGGTCCACCTTGCCGGGGTGGAAGACCACCTGCGAGAGTCCGGTGTGGTCGCGCAGGTCGACGAACAGGACCCCTCCGTGGTCCCGGGTGCGCTGCACCCAGCCCATCAACACCGCCCCGGCGCCCGCGTCCGATCCCCGGAGCGCGCCGCAGAGGTGCGTCCGCCGCCAGTCGCCCATGGATTCCGGGGCGACGCGGATCTCCTCCGTCGCGCCCGCGTCCCCATCGATGGCCCCGGGCCGTTCGTCCGTGCTCATGCCTTCTCTCCCGCGATCTTCCCGATCGCTTTCTCCAGCTCCGCGTCCGCCACCGGGGACTGCTCGCCGGAAACCATGTCCTTGACCGTCCAGGCCCCCGAGGCCAGCTCCCCCTCCCCCACCACCACCACCGCCTTCGCGCCCGCCTTGTTGGCCGACTTCATCTGCGCGCCGAGGCTGCGCTCGGCCAGATCCACGTCGGTGCGGAAGCGCGCCCGCAATCGCCGGGCCAGGACCGACGCCGCCCGGCGCTCGGCCTCGCCCCCCGCCACCACGATCGCCACCTGGGGCGCGGGTTGGCCGGGAAGGGCCACCCCCTCCGCCTCCAGGGCGAGAAGGATCCGCTCCACCCCGGTGGAGAATCCCACCCCGGGAGTGCCGGGTCCGCCCACCTCCTCCACCAGCCGGTCGTAGCGCCCCCCCCCCCCCACCGCGTTCTGCGCCCCCAGCCCGCCGTGCTGGATCTCGAACACGGTGCGGGTGTAGTAGTCGAGCCCGCGCACCAGCCGGTCGTCCACCGTGAACCCGATCCCCGCCTCCCTGAGCAATCCCAGCACCGCGTCCTGGTGGGCGCGGCAGGCGTCGCACAGGTGGTCCTGGATGCTGGGGATCCCCTCGGCCACCGTGCGGCAGCCGGGCACCTTGCAGTCCAGGACCCGGAGCGGGTTCGTCTCCACCCGCCGCACGCAGTCGGGGCAGAGCGCGTCCATGCGGTCGCACAGGTAGGCGCGGAGGGCTTCGGTGTACGCGGGCCGGCACACCGAGTCTCCCACGCTGTTGACCAGGGCCGAGACCCCGCTCAGCCCGATCGCGGCCAAAAGGTCGGTGAAGAGCGCGATCATCTCGAAGTCCGCGGCCGGCGACTCCACCCCCAGGAGTTCCGCCCCGATCTGCTGGTGCTGGCGGTAACGCCCGGCCTGGGGGCGCTCGTAGCGGAACATGGGGCCCAGGTAGAACACCTTCCAGGGCTTGGGGCCGGCGTAGAGCTTGTGTTCCACGTAGGCGCGGGCCACCGAGGCCGTCCCCTCCGGCCGGAGGGTCATGCTCCGCCCCTTGCGGTCTGAGAAGGTGTACATCTCCTTCTGGACGATGTCGGTGGACTCGCCCACCCCGCGCAGGAAGAGTTCGGTGTGCTCGAAGACGGGGGTGCGGATTTCCCCGAAGCCGTAGCGGTCGAGCACCGCGCGGAACGAATCCTCCACCAGCCGCCAGGCCGGAGTGCGGTCGGGAAGTACGTCCTGCGTGCCTCTCGGCGCTTTCAGAGTCATGCGTGCGAGTCCTCGCTGTCGGCCGGACGCCGCCACAGCCAGTGCGGATGCGGGCGATCGCGCCGGGTCCAGGCGTCCACCGCCACCGCGATGGTGATGGCGGCGGCGTCGGTGCACCAGTCCCCCAGGCTCTTGTCGCGCCCGGCGGCGCCCTGGTAGATCTCGTCGAGGGCGGCGATGGCCACACCCATGGTGAGCGCCAGCACCGCCCGCGACCGAAGCCGGTTACCGGGAAGGCTGCGCCCCCACGCCCGGGCCAGGATCCCGCCCAGGATAGAGTACTCGATGAAGTGCGACACCTTGTCGGCGTAGGGGGCGTGCGAGGGCGGCGCCAGCGTGGGAATGGACGACAAGGTGAAGATGAGGGCCGCATAGGCCGCGACCGGTAGCCACGCGCTCCACACGATTCAGCCGGTGATCCGGGCCTCTTCGTGCCGGATGCACTCCATGGCCTCGGTCGGAGTGCTCGCGCGCAGGAGATTGCGCTGGAGGTCCCCCGAATAGAGCAGGCGGCTGATGCGGGCGAGCACGCGGATGAACCCCCCGCGCTCCTCCGGCCCCACCACCAGGAACACGAGCTGCACCGGGCGTTCGTCGAGGGCGTCGAAATCGATGGGGCGGGCCAGCCGGCCCAGGGCCAGCGCCAGCCGGGTGGCGCCGGGGCTCTGCGCGTGCGGAACCGCGATGCCGCCGCCGATACCGGTGCTCATCACCCGCTCCCGCTGCTGGATGTCCGCGATCATGCGGTGCGGGTCGGTCACGACCTTGGATTCGACCAGGGCCGTGACCAGGCTCTCGATCACGCCGTCCTTGGTGGACGACGCCACGTCGAGGCGCACGCACGATTCATCCAGGATCTCGGTGAGCAGAATCGTCCCCTTCGCCTGCTCCCCGCTCTCGGCCGGACCGGCGGGGCTGGTTGGTCGCCTCAAGGTAAAGCCACGCAACTCGTTTCTCCTCGCCGAACTATAGCAGCCGCGGGCAGGCTGTCAAGAAACCGGGCACGTCACCGCCGGAAGACGAAGCGCATTTCGAACCAGGCCTCCACCGGTTTCCCCCCATCCGCGCGGGGCGGAACCGCATGGCCGCCGCCGACCGGTGAACGGCGTCGAGGACCGGCGCGGGGAGGCCCTCGACGCCGGGCACCACCTCGACCACGCGGCCGTCGGTCCCCACCCGGAGCCGCACCGGGATCTCTCCGGGGACCCGGAGCCGGCTCGACTCATCCGGGGCGAGGGGGAGCGCGCCGACCAGTAGCTGCGGCGGGCGGAACCCGGGCCGCGGCTCGGCCGGGCCCGGAGTTCCCGTCCGGTCGCCGGTCGAGCCGGTCGCGGCGGCGGCGCCCGCTCCCGTCGCGCCCTCCCCCCGCTCCGAGGCCCCTTCGGGCGAGACCGCCGCCTCCGCCGCCGGCGAGGAGACCGCCGCCTCCGCCGCCGGCGAGGGGACCGCCGGCCGGACCGCGGCGGCGGGAACGGGAGGGACGGGTTCGGGCAGGGGGGGCGCGCCCCGGGGCTCCGCCGCGCGGGGCTCCGCGGCCTCGGGCGGCGCCAGCGACACCGTGAACACCCCCGGAACCGCGCCTTCCCGCCCGGCGGCGCCGCCCCCTCCCGAAGCCACCACCGTCGCCCACCACGCCGCCGGCACCAGGAAGAGGGCGAGGTGGAAGAGGAGCGAGGCCGCCAGCGCGCCCCGGAGCCGCCGGCCGGACCGTCGCATCAGCGGACCTTGCCGGGAGCGAGCACCCGGAACGGGGCCTCGGTGGAGACGCTCCGGCCGGTGGGGAGATCCTCCACCGACAGCTTCAACACGTAGGGACCGCTCTCCAGATCGGGCAGGGCGACCGAGAGGAGCTGCCGGAGCAGGCTTCCCTCATCCGAGGCCTCGAACACCAGCTCCGCTTCCGGAGGGCGGTCGCCGTGGGGGAGGAAGACCTGGAAGAAGCCGTGGCGGGACTTGCGCCCCACCGAGATCCGGATCCGGGCATGATTGCGGCCGGTGGAGTCGGGGGTGAGCCCGTAGGCCTCGAAGGCCAGGCCGAGGGGCTTGCCCTTCGGGTAGAGGTGTCCGGGATCGGGAAGTCCGGTGCCGTACCCCCACCGGTACGGGCCCTCGGCGTGGTCGAAGTCCACCCCGCTCAGGAAGGCCACGTCGCTGAGCGCCGGCCCCGGTTTTCCGGCCGCCGGAGCAAGGACGGCGTAGCCGGCCGCGCGCGCGGTCTGCTGCCGGTCCAGGGTCTCCAGCCCCACGATCACGCTGTCCTCCACGCCCTCCACCCGGAACCGCCCCACCAGGCGCCCCAGATCGTCCTTGCGGAACGGAGCCCAGCTCGCCACCGCCCCGTCCTCCCGGCGCCAGGTCGAGTCGTAGACCGCGAGCTTGGTGGCCAGGCGGTAGGGGTGGGCCAGCACCTCCGGGGGCCAGTCCCCGGCGGGGAGGGCGGCGGCGACCTCGATCCGCCCCCGCCCGGAAGGATCCACGAACCGCCAGATCTCCAGGTCCTGGCCGGTCTCCTTCGCCTGGAAGGGCGGGGAGTAGCTCGAGGGCTCGCCGGCCAGGAGGAAGTCGGCGTCGGTGGGCACCCCTTCGATGGGGCAGTAGAAGCGCCCGCTCAGGTTCATGTCCACGAAGGTGAACTCCACCGGGTGGGCTCCCGGCCCGTAGCGGACCGCGATGGCGGGCGCGGCGAAGCTGTTGGAGACCCGGATGTCGCCGGCGGGCTGGACCGCGCGGCGATAGCTCCAGTCGGTGGGGATGCCGTAGCGCACGATCATCTCCCCGGGGGCATGGTCCCAGCCGGGAAGTCCGGTCTCCTCCTGGCCGAAGTACAGCTCCGCCTCCACCAGGCGCCGGTAGTGCTCCATGAGCCGCGGGTTGTCGGGATCGGCGGGGGTGGGATCCCGCCAGCGCCAGAAATCGCGCCAGTAGCGGGCGCTGTCGGGCGCCGCTTCCCGCTCGCGCTCGGCCTGGGGATCCACCAGCGAGAGATCCTGGAAGGGGCGCCGCTCGGCGGGGGTCATGCGGCTCAGGCCCGACTCGTAGGCGTCGCGGGCCAGCTCCCACGCGCCCGACCGGGTGTAGAGCATGCCCCGGATCAGGAACGGCCAGGGGCTCCCGGGGTTCGCCTCGCGCCAGCGGGTGCAGAGCGAGTCCAGGGACGCCTCCCGGTCCTCGTAGCAGGCGATCCGCGCCGCCCGCGCCACCGCGTCCTCCTCCGATGGGGCCAGGGCCAGCGCCCGCCGGTTGTCGGCCGCCGCGGTGTCGAGCAGGTCCTGGCGGTGGTAGCGCTGGAAGCGGCGGAGCTCGTGGGCGGCCAGCTCGCTCCACAGCTCGGGCCGGTCGGGCGCCAGCTCCAGCGCCCGGTGGTAGGCGCCCCGCGCCTCCTGGCGGAAACCGCGCCGGTCCTGGAGCCGGGCCAGGCTCACCCACAGGCCGGCATCGCCGGAATCAACCCGCAGCGCCCCGGTCAGGGCGTCCACCGCCTCCCGGCGAAGCTCCACGTCGGAACTCCGGGAGAGGAGAGCGGCCAGCTCCCGCCGCGACTCCACGTCGCCGCGGTCGTGCCGGATGCGTTCGCGGAGGTCGGAGAGCGCCGCCGCGGAATCGAGCGGCGCCCCGGATCCGCCCGAGGCCCCGGAGACCGCGGCCGGGCTACGGGAGGAGGAGCCGGTGTGGAACGAGGGGGGTCCGGGCCAGGAGCCGATTACCGCCAGGGCGACCAGAGCGGGCAGCGACCACCGCTCCATGCCGTGTCCGGGCTCATCCGCGGGTGGAGGGGGTGATTCCGTACCGCGCGATCTTGTTCTTGAGCCCCTTCCGGCTGAGTCCCAGATCCTGGGCCGCCCGCGTCTTGTTCCAGTCGTGCTTGTCGAGAGCGTCCACCACCAAGCGCCGCTCCATGTCCTCGACCGTGCTCCGCAGACCGTCCCCGCCCGCGGCGGAAACGACCGGCGAGCCGGTCTCGGTGGCGGAGATCACCTCGCGGGGGAGGAGGTCGCTGCCGATCGACTCGTCATCCTCACCCAGGATGGCGGCCCGCCGGACCACCTTCTCAAGCTCGCGGACGTTGCCGGGCCACGCGTACCGGACCAACCGCTGCATGGAGGTGCGGTTGAAGCCGGGAATGGAGCGGCCGGTCTGGGAGTTGAAGGTCTCCAGGAAGTACTCGGCGAGGAGCGGAATGTCCTCGGGGCGCTCCCGGAGCGCGGGGACGCGGATGATGATGTCGTTCAGCCGATAGTAGAGATCCTTGATGAACGGGCCGTCGGCCTCGTCCAGGATGTCCTTCTTGCTGGTGGCGCAGATCACGCGGACGTTCAGCTTGCGGTAGGTGGTGGAGCCCACCGGCCGCACCTCGCCCTTGTCGAGCAGGTGCAGGAGCCGCCGCTGGACCCCGAGCCCCGCCTTGCCGATCTCGTCCAGGAAGATGGTGCCGCCGTCGGCCTCCTCGAACAGGCCCTTCTTGTCGTGGGCGGCGCCGGTGAAGGCGCCCTTCACGTAGCCGAACAGTTCGCTCTCGAGCAGGTTCTCGGGTAGCGCGGCGCAATCCACGGTCACGAAGCCGCCGTCGGCGCGCTCGCTGGAAAGATGAATGGCCCGGGCGATGAGGGTCTTGCCGGTGCCGGTCTCGCCCTGCAGCAGCACGGTGAGGTCGGTGCGGTTCACCTTCTCCACCAGCTTGAGGATTTCCACCATCTCCGGGTTCTGGGTGACCACGTCGGCGAGGAAGGTGCGCCGGCGGAGGGTATCCTCCTCGTTGTCGACCGCGTTCTCGAGCGCGGCCCGGTCCACCAGCGCCTCGAGCTGCGGCACCAGGGCCAGGCAGAGGTTCAGGTGGCTGGGGCCGAACGCGGAGCGGCGCTGATCGCCGAGCCGGTCCAGGAAGAGATAGGCGGTGGTCCCGTTTCCGTAGACCGGGATCACCATGAACGAGGACGCGGCCCGCGAGGCGATGAGCTCGTTCCAGGGTTCGCGGACCGAGGTGCCGGCGTCGAGCACGATCTCCGGGCGCTCGGGGCGAAGACTCTTGAGCGTCCGGCTGAGCTTCTGGGCGGGGGAACTTCCCAGCCGGTAGTTGCCGTCGGGGTAGTCGTCGGAGACGAACACCAGGGCGGCGCCGTCCGCCTCCACCGCCTGGGCCATGATCTCGAGCACGTGATCGAGCTTGGCCGGATAGGGCTGGCGCGACTCGACCATTTCCTCCAGGCGGCCGGCGGTCCGGAACGCGCCCAGGTTCATGACCGAGGTCTCGACGAGGCGGGCTTCCAGCTCCTTCTGGGCCTCGGCCAGCAGCTTGGTCACCTTGACGTCGGCGTGCCCGTTGACCCGCGCGCGGGCGCTCTCCAGGTATTCGCCGGCCCGGTCGAGCTGGCCGCAGCGGCTGGCGGCGCCGGAAAGCGCGATCAGGCACTCGATCTCAAGTTCGGCCAGGCCCAGATCCTTCAGGATGTGCCGGGCCTCGAGAAGCACCGTCTCCGCCCGGGCCAGGTCGTGCCCATGGCGGAGCCGGAGGCGCCCCTCTTCCAGCTTGGCCTGGGCGATGGGGAGCGGGCTCCCCAGCCGGTCCAGGATCGCCTCGGCCTCGCCGAGGAGGGCGTAGCCGCCGGTCTCGTTCTGGGCCAGGAGCACCCGGGCCAGCGACACCTTGGCCAGCGCGGTCTCCATCTTGTCGTCGAAGCGGGTGGAGAGGTCCACCGCGCGGCGGGCCAGGCTCGCCGCGTCCTCGGGGTGGCCCTCCGCCAGGGCCAGGTCCGAGCGGAGACGGAGCAGCTCGCGGGCCAGGTCGCCCTCGGGAGAGGTCTCCACCGCCTTGCGCCATGCCACCTCGAAGCAGCGGCGGGCGCGGGCCAGCTCGCCGCGGGCCTCGTGGAGCTGCCCCAGCGAGCGATAGGTGAGCGCGGTCTCGCGCGGGTACTGCTCTTCCGAGCACAGTTCCAGGGTCTGCTCCAGGGATTCCAGGGCCGCGTCCCAGCGCCGGTGGACCAGGTCCACCCCGGCCAGGCCGAGCAGCGAACGGATCACCTCGATGGGGTCGTTCACCGAGCGGGAGATGCGCAGCGATTCGCTGAAGCACTCGCGGGCCAGCTCCCAGTGCCCCATCTTGAAGTGCACGAGCCCGAGGTTCTTGAGGTCGCCGCGCCGCTCGGGGTACTCGCCCTCGATGGCCTGGAGGCTGGAGGCGACCTGGAGATATTCGAGCGCGCGCTGCCAGTCGCAGCGCTCCTTGGCGATCAGTCCCAGGTTGTTGTAGGCCAGGGCCAGGCTCCGGATGTCCCCGGCGCCCTTGAACGCGGACAGGGCCTGCTCGAAGCAGACCGCGCTCCGGTCCAGGTCGCCCTGGCGGTTGTAGCAGGAGCCGACCAGGTTCAAGGCGAAACCGTGGTGGGAGGGGTCGGTCCTGGCGTCGATCAGCTCCAGCGCGTGGTTGCCGCTCCGCAGCGCGGTGTCGATGTTGCCCTGCCCGAAGTGGATCTTGCCGAGCTTGATCAGGATCCGGCCCAGCTCGGCCTCGTCCCCGACCTTGCGGGCGATGCCGGCGGCGTCCTCGAGCACGTCGAGGGCTTCCCTCCAGCGTCCGATGCGTTCCAGGCAGCTTCCGATGCCCTTCTGCGCCCGGGCCTTCTCGATCGGCCCGGGGTTCGCATCCAGGATCCGGCGATAGGTTCGGATCGCCGATTCGTAGTTGGCCGCGGCCTGCTCGAGATCGGCGACGCTCATGAGTTCGTCGATACCGCTCAGGCCGTGGACCCGGCCCTCGGCCTCGGCGGGGGCGACTCTCTTCGCGGGCTCAGCCATGGATCCAACCCTCCGTGGTGAGTGCGGGGAACGGCGCGCCGTCCCGGACCCCAAATCGTTTCATGGTCGGCGAACTACCTTCCGGCCAGGTAGCGGGCGCCCAGCAGAGCGAACAGCCAGTTCAGGAAGACTCCGAACGAGCCGCTCACCGGGGAGGTATGGACCGGCGGAGGGGTCGCTCCGATCACGGCTCCTCCCCAGGTGTCGATCTTGAAGGTGTCGGGATCGGCCGTGAGGCCTCCCCCATCCGATCCCGATCCCGCCCCCGACTTGTCCCCCGAGGACCCGTTGTTGTTGCCGACGTAGTATTCGCCGACGTTGCCGGAGTCGGAGGCATGAGCCGGCTGGGCGGAGACCGAGAGCCAAAGCGCAGCCGCAACCAGCGCGGCGAGGAGCGCCGGGCCGTGGAGTGCGTCCTTCCATCTCATCACATTCACCTCGCTGCTCGAGAAACCCTGGAAACCCTGTCTCCACCTAAGGCACATACCATGCCAGGGTATCCAGGTTTCCGGCATCTTTTCCGTACCACATAACTCGCTGAATATCAAACGGTTAGCGACCGACCGGGCCGGGCCGGCCAGGGCCTCGGATCCAGTATAGACCCGATCCCCGGTTCCCGCCTACCCATTCGCGACGCCCGATCGTGGAATCCCGGGTTTTGCAAGAGGTTGGCCCTGGTAACCAGGTATCCACCCATTCTCGCGCAATTGCCAGGGGGGCGGGGGGGGCCTCGGAGGGTTGCGCATCGGCCCGAGGCCCCGCCGAGGGGCGATTCCTTTGACCTAAGCCGTTGCAGATGGTAAAATTATGGTGCTTTCCTCCCACCACAGGCCCGGTATGACTTCCCGGGGGCCAGGGCTCAGTGTGTGCCCGGCCCGGGACCCGCTGCAAACATCGCTGTGCACCGCACCGTGGACCGGGGGGGTATGAAACGCCACCGCATTCCATTCCGGGAACTCCTCCAGAAGCGGGTTCTCCCCGTTGATAAGCTCCCCACCGCCGACCAGGCCCGGGTGGCCCGGGCCCTGGAGGAGGGGGACGACCGGGCCATGGAGAGCCTCGGATTCGAGGTGCTGGACCGGCTCATCGACCTGGGCCACGTCCGCCTGGTCGAGGAGATCCTGCGCGGTGACGAGAAGATCCGCCGTTACCGGGATCTGACCACCGGGAACACCATCGCCATCCTCCTTCCCACCGGGGACGAGGACGAGGGGATCTACAAGATCCCCCTGCCCCTGCGCGAGTGGAAGGGCGGGGCCTCGCTGGACCAGATCCGCACCCTGTTCAACCTCTACGACAAGATCCTCACCCAGGACTCCCATCTCTTGCGGGGGCCCGGGGACATTCTCCGCCAGGTGATGCTCACCGCCCGCCAGATCCTGGGCTGCGAGCGGGTCTCGTTCTGGGTGGTCCCGCGCCGGGCCAACGCCGACCTCCCGCTGGAGAACCTCACCCCGGAGCCCTACGACGAGGACCTCTCCCGCGAATGGGTCCTGGGGCGGCGGTACCTGGTGGTGCTGCCGGAACTCCCGGTGCAGCTCGACCCCCGCACCGGCCGGCTCGAGGCCGAGTTCCACTCCCTGGCCATGATCCCGGTGGGCGAGGGGGACCAGGCGGTCTACGGGGTGCTCCACGCCTGGAGCGTGCGCCCCCGCTTTTTCAGCGAGGATCGCCAGGGGCTCCTCAGCCTTCTCTCGGAGTTCGCCACCGACCTCCTCCGGCGCTCGGAGATCCTGGGGAACCTGGTGTTCGTGGACGCGGCCACCCAGGTCTACAACCGTTCCTACTTCAACCTCCAGCTCGAGAACGAGATCGCCCGCGCCCGGCGCGAGAGCAAGTCCATGGCCCTGGCCATCGCCGACATCGACGACTTCCGCCTCTTCAACAAGCGCTACGGGTACGAGGGGGGGAACCAGGTCCTGGCCAACGCCGCCCAGGTGCTGAAGAACGGGCTCCGGCCGTTCGACTCGGTGGCCCGCTGGGGCGGCGAGGAGTTCGCGCTCATCCTGACCCCGCCGGTGACCCGCGAGGACGCGGACGCGGTGTGCCAGCGGCTCCGGCGGGCGGCCGAGCTTTCCCGGTTCACCATCACCGGGCTCGAGGGCGAGTCCATCTCGGCCCAGGTCACCGTGAGCATCGGCGGAGCGGTCTATCCCCAGGACGGGCTGAGCGCCACCGCCCTCTGGCGGGCGGCCAATGCGGCCCTGGTCTACGCCAAGCAGACCGGCAAGAACCGGGTGATCTTCGCCGACCAGCTCCCCCCCGACTCCACCGCCCCCACCGATCGTCCGCCCCGCGGCTGAATTCCCCGGCTCCTCCCGGAGACCGGCGCCGCCGGCTCTTCCCCGTGCCGGCTTTTCCCCGTGCCCGGCTCTTCCCCGTGCCCGGCACCCCACCGGGACCCGCTCCCCACCGGGCCCCGCCCCCGTCGAGCCCGGCTCCTCCCCGAATCCGTCCCCTCCGGGGGGGCGGGTATCCCCCGGGAAAACGGAAGGCCCGGGAGACGTTCCCCGGGCCCCGTTTCCAGCCGACCGCCGGCGCGGTCTAGAGCTGTTCTTTGTAGGCCTTGCCGGGCCGGAAGCGCACGGTCTTGGAGGCCTTGATCTTGATGCTCTCGCCGGTCTTGGGGTTCCGGCCCATGCGGGCCTTGCGATTGGAGACGTTGAAGGAACCGAAGCCGGCTATGGAAACGCCGCCCTTCTTGGTCCCGCGCTTGATGGATTCGAGGGTGGCGTCCACCGCCGCGGTGGCGTCTTTCTTGGTCAGCTGGGTCTTCTTGGCGACCGATTCGATCAGATCCTGCTTGTTCATTCCCATGCCCTCCATGGTCACGCTCCGGGAAACGTGGTCGTGGCCGGCGCCCGTAACCACCTTCCGCCCAATGGTTTCCAGTGGTCCCGGACCGGGGCCGGCGCGCGCGCGTTTGCACGCTACGGGCGACTAATATCACCGCGGTATGGGATCGTCAACCCTCTAACCCCCAAAAACTCCAGAACCGGCGCGGATTTCCGGGGGTCCGGCGGCGGAACGCGCGGCGCGGCGCGGCATCCCGGCGACGGCCGCCGGGAAACCCCCGGCCGGCCGGGGCTCTTGCGACCGGGCGGGTCCCGGCTTTCCCGGCGGAGCTCCCGGCGCGCTCCCTATCGGGCCACCGCCACCCGTTCCAGGCGCCGGAGGTGCTTGCCCCCGGTATCGGTGAGCTCGAGGAGGAACAGATAGACCCCGTTGGCCACCAGGTCCCCCTCCTGGTCCCGGAGATCCCAGACGTAGGCATTGGTGCCGGCCCGGGAGGGGATGTCCGTCCGGAGCACCCGCCGGCCGGCCACCGAGTACACCGTGATCCGGGCGTCCCGGGCCGCCTTGTTCAGGGTGTAGACCAGCTGCCCCCCGGGGCCGTCGGCGGGGTTGGGATAGAAGAACGTGTTGAGAAGGCTGAAGGTCTCGCCGGAGACCTGGAAGGAGACGGTCTGGGTCAGGTCTCCCCCGTTCCGGTCGTTCACCCGGAGCTCCACCCGGTGCTGGCCCGCGTCCCAGGTCCGCTGATAGTCCAGCGTCCACTGGCGCCCCTCGGCGTCGAGCTTGGTCACCACCGGGCTCACCGCCGATCCGTCCACGACCAGGGTGAGGGCGTCCTCGGCCAGCGGCACCGGGCTCGCCACCTTCACCTCGATCACCGCGGTGGAGTCCACGAACTCTCCGCCCCCACCGCCCAGCTTCTTGCCGTCGGCGCTGAACCCGCTCTCGAACCGCACCGGGAGGGTGAAGGTGGAGACGCGTCCGGTCCAGTCGGTGGCCTCGATGGCCAGGTCGTAGTTCCCCAGCCGGAGCGTGGTCTTGAACCGCAGGGTATAGGCCTGGGCGCCCTGATCGGTGGAGTCCGGCGGGACCACGGCCAGCCGGCCGGCGGGAAGCTGGGTCTGGCCGTCCATCACCCGCACCGAGGACACGTCCACGTCGTCGGAGATCGTCGCCTCCACCGTGACCGAGTCCTGGAACGAGGAGGCGGTGAGCCGGCTCCCCGCGTCGAACGGCTGATCGTTCACCTTCACCGCGAAGTCCGCGGACTCGACGTCGATCCGGAGCGCGGGATCGCCCAGGGTGACGTAGGTCCGGAGCATCTCCCGCCAGTCCGGGAGGCCGCCGTGCTCCAGGTCGTTCTGCGCGAACGCCCGGGTCATGCAGTCGCCCAGGATGCGCTCGGGCCGCCGGGTCAGCGGGTCCCGGGGCAGATCCCAGAACAGGGACCGCGTGGTATAGGTCTGGGCGTCGGAGTTGGTATGGAGCCACTCGTAGCCGGTCGAGGCGATGCTGGCGATCGCTCCCTTGTTGGGCTCCATCATCAGCACCTCGCCGATCCCCCGCCCCCGCGAAGCCTCCTGAGCGTACTCGAACTCGTCCAGGTGGCAGGCGTAGCCGAAGAACACGAACGGCTTGCCCAAGTTGTTGACCCGGTCGAAGTCCCGGTTGGGCAGGGAGAAGGTCGGATAGTTGACCAGGGTCTGCTCGGTGGTCATCACGCTCCGGTTGGCGTGGCCGGTGTACTCGAAGATCAGGTGCCCCTGGCTGAGGAGCGACACGATGAGCGGGGTCACGTGGTCGCGGGCATAGCGGCTGGTCTCCAGCGTCCCCACCGAGGGACAGTTGGTCAGGTCCCCGGGGTGCCGGTCGAGAGCGGCCACCGTATCCAGGTACGCGTCCAGGAAGAAGGGGACGAACTGGAAGTCGGGAAGTTTTCCCTTCACCCGGATCGAGTCCGCCATCTCCGCGGTGGTGAGATGGAAGGTGAGTTCCCCCTCCTTGTAGCAGTAGTTGGTGGCGATGGTGAGCCCGCTCGAGTACTGGTCGTCGGCCATGAACACGCCGCGATTCCGCCAGTCGTCGCCGGGCTGCATGTTCTCGTAGTCGATGATCTTCTGCACCACCGTCTGCACGTCGGCGGCGCTGTCCACCGGAAGCCGCCCCACGTGCAACTCCGGCAGCACGTCGTTGGTGCTCTCCCCGGGCCGCAGGAACGCCGCGTACCAGCTGTCGGTCCCCGCCAGCTCCTTGCCCCCCGTCCCGGGCACGTTGGCGAAGTGCATGAGGGTGGGCACGTAGTCCGGGGTGGAGAACGGGATGTCGTGCCGGTAGTCCTCGTTGGCGTCGCCGCCCAGGAGCAGGTAGCTCGGAGACGGGTCCCAGGTCTGGTAGGCATCGGCCAGGAACCGCTGGATCGCCCACGGCGTCTTGTCCCCGCCGGCGAATTCGTCGTAGATCTCGATCACGTCGCAGAGGAAGACGTGGTAACCCTGGGATTCCCGGTACTGGATGAGCGGCGTCCAGGCGTCCCGGAAGCTGGGGTGGGTGAGCAGGATGTAGTCGCTCCCCTCCCCGGCGGAGACCAGGTCCCGGGTGAGCCCCCGGGCGACGGCGTCGGTTCCCAGGTCCGGCGGGAGCGCGTGGTCGGAGGCGGGAAGCCCGTCGTGGGTGTCCGGAACCAGGGCCACGTACGTCCGGCGGAGGCCGGTGACGTTCACCCGCAGCTTGGCCGTCCAGCTGTGCCCGGATCCCTCCACCTGCGGGGTGAGCCGGAACGGGTTCACCGGGTCGGTCACGTCCAGGACCTGCACGTTGCCGGCCCGGAACCCGCTTACATCGAACTCCAGCTTGCCCGCGGCATCGCCGGTGTTGAACACCAGCTCGTTGTCGACCGCGATCAGCTGCCGGTCGTAGGTGAGATCGAACGCGTCGAAGTAGGCGCCGCTGGTGGCGTTGCTGGTCGGAGTGTGGCCGGTGAGATGCACGGTGTTCGCGCCCGCCGCCAGGCAGCCCGCGATCGGCCGGCTCCCGCTGTCGAAGGTGTAGGCGCTGATCCGCTCGAACGCCCCGTCGGTGAGGATCTGGCAGGAGTTCAAGGCCAGCGATACCCGGTGCTGGTAGGTGTCGTTGGTGGTGAAGAGCCCCTGCCAGGTGGCCACGATCCGGTACTCCCCGTCGGGATCGGGGTTGAGCGCGGTGGTGGTCAGGCTCGCGTCCACGTCGCTCGGGTCCAGCCAGTAGAGAGCGGTCTTGTTGGGATAGATGCTGGAGCCGGAGTCGGGAGGATTGTTGATGTAGATCTTGTTCTGCTCGTAGTGGTCGGTCTGGGGGAAGGAGGCCGCGGCGGTGTATCCGTCCCCCTCCGGATAGCCGTCGGAGACGGCGAAACCCTTCCCACCCTCCGAGGACGCGGTGACCCAGTAGGTATGGAAATAGCTGTACCGGGCGTCCACCACCTGCGGGTGGAACCGGTCCCGGTAATTGAAGCCGTAGAAGTCGACGTAGTCGCCAGCGTCGAACACCCCGTTCCCGTTGGCGTCCTCCACCTCGCGCGGGAGGCTGGTCACGGTGAACGGGTCCGACTGCCGGTTGTCGTAGCCCCGTTCCTCCACCCGGACTTCCCCCACCGGCCGGCCGGCGGGGAACCCCGCTCCCGAGAGCGTCTCGAAGGAGAGCCGGCAGAACCCGGTGGTGCCGATCCGCACCCGGATGAAGACCTGGGACGGGTCGAAGGGGGTTCGCAGCGGCGCCCGCTCGGCCCGGGTCCGGAACGCCCCCGCCGAGGCCCCGTTGACCAGGGTCCGGTCCTGGAGCGCGTCCCAGCCGGGGGCGTCGGCCCCCGCCGGCACCATGCGCAGGCCGGGGGGAAGCACGCTTTCCCCCGGCTTCTGCGCGGTCCGGTCGAAGGTCACCGTGACCTCGATCCGGGTCGCGGCGCGGTAGTGGCCGGAGGCGGGCTCCACCTGGACCGGGCTCACCACCACCGACTGCACTCGCTGGTGGCGCCAGCCCTGGACCGGGCCCAAGGTGACGATCTCCGCGGGGCTCTCCGCCGCGGAGCCGTAGACCGAGGGATCCGGGGTGTAGGTGTCCTCTTCCACCGGGGTCGGATCGCCGGGCACGTAGGCCCGGGCCGGGACCGGCATGGGGGCGATCCCGTCGAACTCCACCGAGGAGAGCACCCGGGCGCTCACCCGGGCGGCGGTCCCTTCGGGAAGGCCGAAGGGAAACCCACGGAGGGGAAGGTCGGGCCGGCCCGCGTCCTCCGTCCCGCGCCCGCTGAAGCCGGGGACGGTCACCCGGAGGAAGCTCCCCCCCGGCGAAGATCCACCGGAGTCCGGACCGGCTCGGGGATCCGGAGGTCCAGGGTGAACCCGTTCGGGCCCTGGTTCACCACCTGGACGCGGGGGCCGTCTGGGGCCGGGGCGGGGGTCTGGGCCGGCGCCGCCGCGGCGAAGAGGGTGAGCGAGGCGGCCGATAACACGAGGACGAGATTACGGCTAGCCAGACGCATCAGCACGCTCCCATAGGGGGTCAATCATCGGGGGAAAGTCGAGGCACGAAGTGTACACCCGCGTCCCCGCCCCGAGTTCCCGGGGAGCATGCGGCGCTTGACCCCGGTCCGAACCGCCTGCTAGCGTCCGGCTTTCCAAACCGGGGAACCGCAATCGAATGGCCACATCCGCATCCGCCGGGCCCCTCAAGGGCCGCCTTGGGCTCTACTGGGAGTTCTCCCGCCCCTTCACCCTGGTGGCGCCCGCCATGGGGATCATCTCCGGCAGCATCGCCGGACTGGGGGCCGAGCCGCCGCTCCCGGTCACCCGGGTCCTGGTGTTCAACCTGGTCCTGGGGGCACTCATGGCCGCGGTGCTGAACGCGGCGTCCAACACCCTGAACCAGATCTACGACCTGGACGTGGACCGGGTGAACAAGCCGAAACGCCCGCTCCCCAGCGGCCGCATCTCCCTGGGAGAGGCCCAGGCCGTCACCTTCATCTTCTTCCTGCTGGCCCTGGTCCTGGCCTGGGTGGTGGGACGGCAGTGCTTCATCCTCGCCGCCGCCGCCACCGCGTTCACCATCGCTTACTCCATGCCCCCGCTCCGGACCAAGGCGCGCGGCGTCTGGGCCAACATCACCATCGCCGTTCCCCGGGGAACCCTGCTCAAGGTCGCCGGGTGGGCCTGCGTACGCTCGGTGATGGCGTTCGAGCCGTGGTTCATCGGGCTCATCTTCGGCCTCTTCCTGCTCGGCGCCAGCACCACCAAGGACTTCGCCGACATCCCCGGCGACCGGGCCGGCGGCTGCCGCACCCTGCCCATTCTCTACGGGGTGCGAAAGACGGCGTGGATGATCTCCCCCTTCTTCGTGTTCCCCTTCCTGCTCATGCCGATCGGCTCCATGCTCGGAATCCTCACCGGGAACTCGATCGCCCTGCGGGTTCTGGGGCTCGGACTCTCCGGGTGGGGGGCCTACGTGGTGTACCTCATCCTGCGCGATCCGGACGCCCTCGCCTCCACCGAAAACCACCCCTCGTGGACCCACATGTACCTGATGATGGTGGCGGCGCAGGTCGGCTTCGCGGTGGCCTACATCCTGTGACCGGCCGCCGGTGGCTGGCCGTCGCCGCCGCTCTCGCGGTGGGCGCGGCGGCCTCGACCGCGCTCGGGTTCGCCCTGGGGCTCAAGTGGCTCTTCCCCTTCCTGGGCGCGGCCGTCCCCTATCCGGTATTCCTGAGCCGGGTGCGGCGGCGGGCGTTCGCGGGCGCGGTGGGCTGGGTGCTGTTCTGGGCCGTGTTCCAGAGCGCGTCGGTGGGGGTGGGCACCTGCCTCTTCCACGATCGCGCCGCGGTCACGGTGCAGCGCGGCCCCTCCTACGCGGTGGAGATGATCCACTGGGTCCGGACCGGCGAGGGCGAGGAGGGCTCCCCCCGGCTCTATCTGCCCATCCACCTCCGGCACTACCTGGGCTTCTGCGTGCTCTCGGTGATCACGGTGGGGGCGGCGGGGCTGGTGCTGGGCACCTGGCTCCTCAACTACATGAACTTCTACGTGGCGAGCCTGGTCCTGATCAGCGCCCGTCCGGCGGTTCCGGCGTTGTTCGGCTGGCCGGTGTGGGCGGAGCTGCGGGTGGCCGGTTTCGTGGTCACCGGGGCGGCGCTGGCGAGCCTGGGGCTGGGTCTCTACCGGAGGATGAAGGACCGGAAAGCGGCGGTCCGCTTCCCGGTCCGGGTCTTCCTGATCGGCTTCGGCCTGGTGGCGGCCGACGCCGTCCTCAAGTGGCTCCTGGCTCCTCCCTGGCAGCGCTTCCTGCTCCGGGCGCTGACCGGGCGGTAGCCGCCGGGATCAGCTCGGCAGCGTCTCCACGCTGGGCAGGCTCTCCGGAATCTTCACCTTGGTCAGGTTCTTCTCGTAGAGCGTGACCGGGTACTTCTGCCGCTCCTGCTCCAGGAACTTGTCCAGGTACTGGTCGGAGAACGAGGCCTTGGCGTCCTTCTGGACCTGCTCCTTCACCTCGTCGAAGCCCACCAGCCGCTCCGGACGCCGCGCGATCAGCTTGTACACCGTGGTCCGGTCGAGGCGGGTGAGGGGATCGCTCACCCCGCCCTCCTTGAGCGGCTTGACCGTTCCGTCCAGCACCGCGTCCTGGGTCTCGTAGATCCAGGGGGTCTCGCCGCTCGAATCCAGCGAGTCCTGTCCCGCGTACTTCGCCTGGATCTGGTTGAAGGACATCCCCGACTTCCAGTCCTGGGCGATCCGGTCGACCAGCTCCCGGCTCTTGGCGGAGAAGTACGCCACCTTGTAGGAGGGCGGCGCCTTGTAGTTGTTCTTGTTCTCGTTGTAGTACGCCTTGACCTGGTCGTCGGAGGGCGTCGCCTTGGGGAGGATGTCGTTGTAGTAGAAGTAGGTGACCCGCATCTCCTTCTTCCGGCTCTCCAGGAGCTTCTGGAACTCGGGATCGTCGGTCAGCTTGAGATCCTCGGCGGCCTTTCCGATCAGGTAATCCCGGGTCATGATCTGAAGGACCTGGTTCATCTCCTCCTCGGACTGTCCGCTGGGCCAGATTCCGGGTGGATACCAGTCCAGCCGGTCGGCGAATTCCTTGGCGGTCCAGGCCGGCGCGTCCTTGAACAACACCACCTTGGTGGTCTCCTCCTCGGCGGTGAAGGTGGGCCGGACCCTCGGGGAGTCGAACTTGACGTAGGGATTGTCCCTCTGGTCCGCCGGCGGCTCCCAGTAGTACTTCTTCATGAGGAGCGCCTTGGCCGAGGCCGGCACGTAGGGAGCCTCGGCCTGGTTGACGGAGTCCAGCACCGCCGCCTGCCGGTCCATGTACAGGGGCTGCATGAGCGCGTCGGTGAGGGTGCCGTTGAGGGCCTCGCGGCTCGCTCCCGGATCGTAGGGGCGCTCACCGAGAACCTTGACGAAGTAGATTCCGCGCGGGGTCCGGTAGGGTCCCACCACCTGGCCGGTCTTGGCCGCCCAGATCTCCTTGTCCAGGCCCCAGGTCAGGGTCCCCGCCTTCACCCAGCCCATGTCCCCCGCGTTGGGGTCGCCCTCGCTCACCCACTGCGCGGAGTAGGTCTTGGCGAGCTTGGTGAAGTCGCCCCCTTCCTCGAGCTGCTTCTGGATAAACTGGGCCTCGCCAGGGTCCGCGACCAGGATGCCCTGGAGATGGAGCTGCCGCTTCATGTTCTCGTAGAGCTGGTCCTTCATCTCCTTGGTGATGGCGATCTGGTCCCGGACCAGCTTGCGGCGGAAGAGGTTGTTGGTCTGGGTGTCGCGAAAGCGCTTGAAGCGCCACTGCTGCTGGAGCGTGAGGTCCGGGTACTTGTCGGTGGCCGCCAGCTCCATGAGGTTCTTGTTGACCAGGTCCTGGAGGAAGCTCTTCCTGGCGTCCAGGGTGGACAGGTCGGGACGGTCCGTGACCTTGACCGCGGTCCAGGCATCCACGAAATTGCTGGCGCGGATCTCGCGCGGGCCGATCTTGGCCAGGAGGGGGTCCTTGGCCGAACCGCAGCCCGGGACGGCCGCCGCCGCCACCCCCGCTAGGAGCAGGACCACGGAAATCGCGCGGCCCGGCCGGAGCCGGAAGCTGGCTCCGGCGCGCGGGGAAGGAATTTGGAAGGAACGCTTCATCGGGGAAAACCTCCTGGCATGACAAGGGGGCCGACCGTACGTCGCCCCCGGGGAAAAGCACCCGAAGAGTCTACCGTACGGGGGGGGCGCGCTCAACCGGGACCGGTGCCCGATCCCAATCGCGCTACCGGGCCCGCGGACGGTTGATTCCCCCCCTTTGGGACTGGTATCCTTTTTTGCCTTATCGGTTTCGAGGGACGGGACTCTGACCAGAAAGATCTACCGGTGACCCAGAAATCCCCCACGTCCGGGACCGCCGGCGGCCGCGCCGGGCTCCGGCCCCTGGAACTGGCCGTCCTCGCCCTCTTCTTCGTTTCCGGGGCCAGCGCCCTCATCTACGAGGTCGTCTGGACCCGGGAGCTGACCACCGTCTTCGGCGGCTCCGCCTTCGCCATCGCCACCGTGCTCGCGGCCTACATGGCCGGCCTGGCCCTGGGAAGCACGGTATTCGGCCGCTCCATCGACCGCCGGGGCCATCCCCTGGCGATCTACGGAATCCTGGAAGGCGGGATCGGGGTGTGGGCGCTCCTTCTCCCGGCGCTCCTGGCCCTCCTGGACCGGCTCTACGCCGGAATCTACCGTTCCCTGGACCCGGGTTTCTACCTGCTGAGCCTGATCCGCTTCGTCCTGAGCTTCCTCCTCCTTCTGGTGCCGACCACCCTCATGGGGGGGACGCTCCCCGTCCTCGGGAAACTGCTGCTCCGGAACTGGAAGGGACTGGGGACGCGCGCCGGCCTCCTCTACGGGGCCAACACCCTGGGCGCGGTCCTGGGCACCGCGGCGGGGGGTTTCCTGCTCCTGCCGGCCCTGGGGCTTTCCGGAACCACCTATGTGGCGGTGGCCTTCAATGCCCTGGTGGCGGGGGCGGCGCTCCTCGCCTCGCGCCGCTTCCCCTGGCGCCCGCCGGTCTCCGAGGTCTCGGAGAAGGAAGCCGGACCTCCCCGGCCCACGGTGGAGTCCGCCTCCCCCGGCCGGCTCCGGCGCACCGTGCTCGCGGTGTACGCGGCCAGCGGATTCGCCGCGCTCGCCTACGAGGTGGCCTGGACCAAGACCCTGTCCATGATCCTGGGCACCACCAACTACGCCTTCACCTGCATGCTCACCACCTTCCTCCTGGGACTGGCGGTGGGGAGCTTCATCTTCGCCCGGATCGCCGACCGCCACGGCCGGCCGGCCTATTCTCTGGCCCTGGTCCAGCTCGGGATCCCGGTGCTGGCCCTGGGCACGATCCCGGTGCTGGGAGACCTGCCCCAGCTCTTCGTGAACGGCTATCACATCTGGGGCGGGTCGTGGGCGAGCCTGGAGTTCTACAAGGTCCTCCTCGCCGCCATGGTCATGTTCCTCCCCACCGTCCTCATGGGAGCCACCTTCCCCCTGGTCACCCGGGCCTACGTCGACCGGCGCGCGATGGGGCGAAGCCTGGGCTCGCTCTACGCCTCCAACACGGTGGGAGCGATCCTCGGGTCGTTCCTCACCGGCTTCGTGTTCGTGCCCTGGCTGGGGCGGCAGAACTCGATCCTGGTGGCGTCGTTCGTGAACGTGGCGGCGGCGGCGGCGCTCCTCGTCGCCTTGCGGACGCGCGCGGTCCCGGCGAGGCTGCGCTGGACCACCGCGGTGCTGGCGGTGCTCCTGGTTCCGGTCACGGTGCTGGGGCTCCGGCGGTGGGATCCGCGGCTCATGGCCTCGGGAGCCTACGTGTACGTGAAGGACCTGGCGAAGTACCCGAGCATCCTCGACAACGAGAAGGGGAGCCACATCGAGTTCTACGACGAGGCCACCGAGGCCACGATCTCGGTCTGGCACGCGGATTACGTGAGCTACCTCAGCACCAACGGGAAGGTCGAGGCCTCGTCGGTGGGCGACATGGGCACCCAGAAGATCATCTCCCACCTCCCGGTGCTCTACCACCGGGGCCCGGTCCACTCGGGGCTCATGATCGGCCTGGCCAGCGGGATTTCGGTGGGGTCGCTCCTCACCTATCCCTTCGACAAGGTGGAGACGGTGGAGCTCATTCCCAGCATGGTGGACGCGGCCCATTACTTCGACCTGTACAACCACCGCTGCCTGGAGGATCCCCGGCACCGGCTCATCATCAACGACGGCCGGAACCACCTGCTCCTCACCGGCGAGAAGTACGACGTGATCGTGAGCGAGCCCTCCAACCCCTGGATCGCGGGGGTGGGCGCGCTCTTCACCCGCGAGTACTTCGAACTGGTGAAGAAGCGGTTGAAGCCGGGGGGGGTGGCCTGCCAGTGGATCCAGACCTATCAGTTCAACCAGGACGACCTGAAGACGATTCTGGGAACCTTCGTGGACGCCTTCCCCTACGTCCAGCTCTGGGAGGGCGAGCCCACCGACCTGGTGGTGGTGGCCGGCATGGAGCCCCTGACCCTGGACCTGGACCAGGCCCGGCAGTACTTGAAGGGCGCGCCGGGGAAGGATCTGGACTCCATCGAGATGATGCCGCTCTCCCAGCTCCTCGCCCACTACGTGACCGACCGGGCCGGGATCCTGGCCTACGTGGGCGATCACCGGCGGCGGGTGACCGACGACAACCTCTATCTGGAGTACTCGGTGCCGCGCCACATGCTGAGCGACACCGACCAGGTGAACGTGCTCCAGCTCTCGCCCTATCTCCGCTCTCCCTTTGTGGACGTGCCGCCGGGCCAGGCCGACACCACCCTGACCGCGGCGGTGGACCGCTTCCGGGCGGCCCACCTGCTCGCGCTCCGGGTGCGTCTGGGCGCGCCCCTGCCCGCGGAGACCCCCACCCCCGAGGCCGCGCTGCGCGAGGCGCTCCGGATCGCTCCCGAGGAGCGGCTGGCCCGCGCGGAGCTGGGCAAGCGGATCAACGAGAAGGGCATGACCATGCTCCAGCAGGGTGACTACGCGGGCGCCGAGCCGGTCTTCCGGGACGTCCTGGAGCACGGGGCGGACGTGGAGCGCGCGCTCGCGCTGAGCAACCTGGGCACCATCGCCTTCAACACCGGCCGGCCCGACTCCGCCGAGGTCTACTGGCGGAAGGCCCTCCAGGTGATCCCCGACTACGTCATTCCCATGCAGAATCTCGCCCAGTGGGAGTATCAGAAGGGCGACTATGCCGCCGCCGCCGCCCTTCTGCGAAAGACGATCCCGCTCGACGGCGCCGACGCCGCCACCTTGAACGACCTCGCCTATTACGAGGCGATGGCCGGCGACCATCTGGACGACGCCGAGGACGCGGCGCGGCGGGCGGTCGCCCAGGATCCCAGCAGCAGCTACCTCGACACCCTGGGCCTGGTCCTCTTCCGGCGGCAGCGGTACGAAGAGGCGGAGAAGATCCTCCTCCGGGCCCACGACAAGGACCCGGGGTCGATGGAAGCGCTCCTCCATCTGGGCATGGCCCGGGCCGCCCGGGGGCGGCTGGCCGAGGCGCGGGAAGACCTGAACCGGGTGGCCGGGCAGGAGAACGATCCCGATCTCGCCCGCCAGGCCCGCGAGCAGCTGGAAAAGCTCTAACCGGAGATCCGGGACATGAAGTACGCCCTTCCCCTCGTGGTGTTCGTGGCCGCGCTGGCGCTGGTCACCGCCTCGGTCGTATTCACCCTGGACCGAGGCCCCGTCCAGCGCACCCCGGTGGGCAACGAGGTGAGCTACTGGGATGCCGCCCGCCAGGCGGCCTCGGGGGCGGCCGCTCCGGCCGCGCTCGCCGGTTACCCCAGCCCCGTCTATCCGCGCCTCTTGGCCCCCCTGGCCTCGGACGACGTGGGCGCGGTGCGGAGGGCCCGCCGCGTCCTGACCGCCGTCTTCCTCCCCCTGATCGGGATCCTGGTGATGGCGGCGGCGTGGCGGCGGGCGGGACCGTGGCCGGGGGTGATCGCGGGGCTGGCGGCGGCCGCCGCCGGACCGTTGGCCCTGGCCGCGGGGACGTTCACTCCCGCCGTGCCCGCCCTGGTGCTGGCGCTGGCCACGGTGGTGGCGCTGGACGGGCGGCGGAACCTGGTCTCGTGGGCGGTGGCGGGCCTCCTGGTGGGGGTGGCATTCCGGTTCAGCCTGGAAATCGCCTGGACCCTGGCCGCGGCGCTCACGGTGGCGGCGATCCTGCGCCCGCGCGAGACCGCCGCTCCGGCCGCGTTGCGGGCGGCGGCGCCGCTCCTGTTCCTGGCGGTGACGCTGGGGACGTCCGCGGGGATCGGCCGGATCGCCCAGACCCACGACGCCGCCCCCTCCTGGAGCGGGATCGAAATCTACCGGGGCCACCGGAGCGGGGCCTCGGGGGTGGATCCCCGGCGCGGCGACGGGGATGCCGAGGCCTGGTGGGGCCTTCGCGACTTCGTGCGGCAGGCGTCGAACGAGACCGGCGCCCGGATGACCCCGGCCGCGGCCGGGAGCTACTGGGGGGGACGCGGGCTCAAGGCCGCGGTCACCCATCCCCTGGGGGAGATCCGCCGGACCGGCGTCAAGCTGCTGGCCACTCTGAGCGGAGATCCCCTGGCCCGCGACGTGAGCCCCGCCTTCCTCAGGGACAACACCGAGGCTCCCGGGCTGGCGGTATCGGTGTGGATCGGGCGGATCCTTCTTCCCCTGGGGCTGGTGGGCCTCATCCTGGGGCGGCGTCGAACCGGGGCCATCCTGTGGGCGGCGGCGTCCACCGGGATCGTGGCCGGGATCATCACCTACGCCCAGGCCGACACGCGGCTCCTCACCCTGGCGGTGCTGGCGGTGGGACTGGGGCTCTTCGTGGAGGCCATGCTGCAGGCATCCGTCCGGACCCGGCTGGCCGGGGCGGCGGGCGCGGCGGCCGCGGTGGCGGTGTTCGGGCTCTGGCCCGCGTTCGGGGGGATCCCGGGTAACGGCATCACCGGCCAGGACTACTTCCAGCTCGGCGCGCTCTACGACCGCGAGGGGCGGGGCTCGGCGGCCATGCACGAATACGAGCACGCCATGCGCATGAACCCCGGCAATCCCTATCCCGAACTCGCCATCGCCTCCATGCTCGCCCGCGACAACGTCATGGAAGAGGCGTCGAAGGAACTGGTGGCGCTGCAGCGCAAGAACCCCGACTTCGTGCCCGGGCTGAGCGCGCTGGCCCGGACCTACGAGCACCAAGAGCGGTGGCCGGAGGCGGCCGCGGTCTACGGCCACCTGATCCAGCTCGACCCCACCAATCCCGAGTACTACAACAATCTGGCCACGGTGGATGTGCAGATCGGCTACTACGACCAGGCCATCATCGCGCTCCAGAAGGCGCTGGCCATCGATCCCGGCTACGCCACCGCCAAGGCGAACCTGGCCGGACTCCAGGAACGGGGGCTGGCCCCGGGCGGGGCCCCCGGCGACTCCCTGGCCGCCGCCCAGGAGCGGATCCTCGACTACATCCGCCGGGGCGACGCCGCCGGCGCCGAGAACGAACTCCAGGCGGCCAAGGCCCGCTTCGGCACCGGACATCCCGAGATCGCCTACATCGAGGGGACGCTCCGCCTCGCCACCGGACATCCGCAGGAAGCGGTGAAAGCGCTCGAGCCCATCCGGACCCGGATGGGCAAGAACGTGATCTATCTCAACAACCTCGCCGCCGCCTACGCCCAGTCCGGAGAGCTGGAAAAGGCCCGGGCCACCTGGAAGGAGGCGCTGGAGATCCAGCCCAACAACGAGCGGATCCGCCGGAGCCTGGCCGGCGTGGAAGCGGCGATCGACTCGTCGAAGACGGGAAAGGGATCGCGGTAGCCCGCGCCCCCTTCGCCGGGGAGCGGGCGGCGATCTCCCCTCGGAGAGCGAGCGCGCCGGCGTCCCTCCGGCTCAGCGGCCGGCGTCCCTCCGGGTCAGCGGGTGGAGTCCGAGGCCGCCCGCACCGCGTCCAGCCGGTTCCGGTAGTACGCGGTGGTATCGATCGACGCCGCCCGCCGGGCCGCGTCCAGCGCCTCGTCCGCCTTCCCCTGCCGGAAGAGCGCCTCGGAGAGGGTGTCCCAATAGGTGGCGATTCCCGGGGCCAGCGCCACCGCCTGCCGCGCCGGGGCCTCCGCCTCCCCGGGCCGGCCGAGTTCGGCGGCCAGGTCCCAGGCCAGGTTGTTGAGCGCCTGAGGATCGTCGGGAACCCGGGCCAGGTAGGCCTTCCACGCCTCCGCCGCCGCCCCGAACCTTCCGGCGGCGTCCTCGGCCAGGCCCAGGTCGTAGGCGGCCTCGGTGCGGGCGGGATCGCGCCGGAGGACCTCGCGGAGCTGCTCCGCCGCCCGTTCCGGCTCGCCGGTGTTGAGCCAGATCACCGCCTGGTTGGTGCGGGCGATCAGGTCGCCGGGGTTGAGCGCGAGGGCGCGGTCGAGCGGCGCCTTCGCCTTCTCCCACTCCCCTTGCTGCAGGTACACGCTGGCCAGCTGCGCCCACGCCTCCTCGTAGCCGGGGTCGAGTTCCACCGCGCGCCGGTAGGCGGCGAGCGCCTCCTCGCGCATTCCCAGGTCCTGGTCGTTGCGGGCCAGGTTGAACCAGGCCCGGGGAGCCCGGGGAGACGCCTTCACCGCCTCGCGGAAGAGCGCCAGGTCGTCGTGCCAGGCGGGAAGATAGGCCGCCGCGCGCACCGCGTAGGCTCCGCCCACCAGCACCAGCACCGAGGCCGCGGCGTAGACCGCCGCCGGGCGCCGCGCGCGGGCGCGGACCAGCGCCACCCCGGCCCCGGCCAGCGCCGCCATCGCCGCGCTCGGCCAGTAGAGGAGGCGGTCGGCGAGGACCGTGCCCACCGTGAACACCAGGTTCATGACCATGAGCGAGGAGACCAGGAGCCACGCCCCGCCCACGAACGCAGTCCGGCCCTCGGGGGTGCGGAGCCGCCGCCGGCCCCAGAGAACCACCGCCGCCGAGCCGGCCAGGAGGAGCACCCCGCCCCAGAGCCGGGGATCGTAGGCCGGGCCGGTCACCGCGATCTGGTTCCCGGAGTAGTCCGGGGCCAGGGTCACCGGGAAGAGGAGATGGGCCAGGTTCAGCCCCGCCACCCTCAGACCTCCGATCACCCGAGCCGGGCCGTGGAGCGAGACCAGCGGATTGTCGAAGGGGAGCACCGAGGCCCCGGCCGCGTTCAGCCACCCGCCCAGGACCGCGCGCCTCAGGACGAGGTGCGTCCCGATCCCCACCGCGTAGCCCGCCCACGCGGGCACGCCCTGCCGCAGCGACCGCTTCCGGGCCAGATCCACCGCCGCCACGAAAACCGGAAGCGCCCACGCGCTCTCCTTGGTCCCCGCGGCCAAGAAGGCCAGGGGGGCCGCCCACAGGAACGCGCTCCGCCGGGAGCCCCCGAACGGCGCGGCGCGTCCGCCGGGGGTACGGTCGTGAAGGAGAACGGCGGCGAGCATGAGGAGCGCGGCCAGGAGCTCCGCCCGGCCCACGATCCCCGCCACCGCCTCGACGTGGGCGGGATGGAGCGCGAAGAGCGAGCCCGCGAGCCCGGCGGCCAAGGAACCCAGCCCCAGGCGGAGGAGAAGCAGGGCCAGGAGCCCGGCCACCGCCGCGTTCAGGGCGACGTTCAGGCCGTGGCGGGCGGCCAGGGGGAAATGCGCGGCCTCTTCCAGCCGGAAAGTGGTGCTCAGGACCGGCCGGTAGAGGCCTCCCTCGGCGGCGTTCCCCCAGTAGGGCGTGGTCCACGCCGGGACCAGGCTCCGGGCCCCGGCCCGGTCCGGCGGACTCTCCTGGTGGAGATCGTCGAAGGTGAGCCCGTAGCGCAGGGTGGGCGCGTAGAGCGCGATCGAGAGCAGCACCGGAATCCACACCGCCGCCCAGCGTGCACGCACCTCGACTCTCCTCCTCCCCCGGACCGCCCTACTGGAGGTAGGGAAGGGCCCGCATGGCTTCCTTTTCCTGGTCGGTCAGGTGCTCGGGCGGCAACCGGTCCAGCAGGAACCCGTCCACCGGCTTCACCTGGGGCGGATGGGCCTTGAGGAAGGCGGGGTTCAGGACCTCGTCCAGCACCCGTCCGTCCATCTGGTCGGGCACGATCTGATTCATGAGCGCGAGCAGGGTAGGGGTGACGTCGATGATGTTGGCGTGCTTGAAATCCCCGCCCGCGGCCAGCCGCTCCCGCAACGAACCCTGGGTGTTCTTGTGCACGTCGGGACCCTTGACGAGCACGATCCCGTCGGGGCGGTGGTTGGCGGAGAACGAGGTGGTCCAGATGTTCTGGAAGGCGGGCGCGTTGAGGGAATCGGGCACCCCGCGGGTCACGTAGTACTTGTCGGTCTCCCAGAACACCACGTCCGGCGCCTTCTCCAGCATGCGCCCGTGGTAGATGTCCTCGCGCCGGAAGATGCTCTCGAACGGGCACTCCCCGGTCTTGGGATCGCGCATGGCGCGGAACACCGAGGTGAGGGTGTCGATGAAGGCTTCCCGGTCCGAGGTTCCGGGGACCTTCCCCTCGGTCTGGTAGTGGAGGAGCCCGTTGGTGACGAGCATGGGGGGGGTGGCGTGATGGGAGAGCCAGTCCGGGATGCCCGTCTTGGCCAGGAAGTTCATGAGGTTCACCTGGCGGTAGATCGCGTCGAACCCGTGATCCGACATCATGAGCACGGTGGTGTTCTTGGGGAGCGCGGCGAGCATCTCGCCCAGGATCGCGTCCTGTTTCTTCCACAGGTTCAGGATGGCGTCCCCGTACACCTTGGCCTTCTCCGGATCGTACTCCGGGTGGTTCTTGTCCATGTACTTCCAGAAGAAGTGCTGCACCTTGTCCGGCCCGGTGAACACCAGCCACATGAAGTCGTACCGGCCCGACTTGATCCAGTCCACCGCCACCTTGCGCCGCGCTTCCTGCCCCTTGAGGAAGTCGCTGTACATCTGGTCCGCGTTGCGGGTGAACAGGTTCAGGCCCAGGTAGTCCAGGGGGTAGTCGTCGAGCTTGGACTGGAGCTCGGGCGGGTAGGTGAAGTTGACCTTCTCGTTGGGAAAGGGGAAACCGCTGATCATGTCCCCGCGGACCGGATCGGGAGGATAGGTCATGGGCACGTTCATCACCCCCACCCGGTAGTGCTTGTCGGAGAGCAGCATCCAGATCGGCTGCGCGCGCCGGTGGGTGGCGGTCTCCACCAGGGGGGCTCCCCCGTCGGGGTCCTCCTTCTGGAAGTCGAAGATGCCGTGCTTGCCCGGGTTGACCCCGGTCACCGCCGAGGTCCAGCAGACCGGGCTGAGGATGGGATAGACCGTCCAGAGCTTGCCCACTGCGGCCTCGTCCGCGAACTTCTTCAGGTTGGGAAGCTCCCCCTGCTCCATCCACGGCACCAGGAGGTCCCAGGTGGCTCCGTCCAGCCCGATCACCACCACCGGCGCCTTCCGGGCGCCGCAGCCGGGAATGACCACCGCCGCCGTCGCCGCCGCCGCGGCCAGGACCGCCGCGGTCAGAACAGCGGCCAGCCGGCGGCGGGGCCTCGATGAGATGCGCATGTTCACGTCAGGTTCTCCCGGGCCCTCCGTCAGGCCCTACTGGACGTACGGAACCGCCTTGATGCGTTCCTGCTCGTCCTTGCCGCTCCGCCGGGCCTCGCTCCCGTCGCGCCGGACCGGGTGGGCTTTCGTGTACCCGGGCGGAAACAACGACGAGATCACGTCCCCTTCCATGTAGCCGGGGATCGTCTTGCCCTGGAGATACATCAGGGTGGGCGCGATGTCGAGAAGGCTCTGGCGTCCTTCCAGATGGCCCTTGCCGAACATGGGGCCGTAGGCCATGAGGATTCCGTGGATTTCGTGGTGGGCGCTGAACGAGAACTCGGGGCTCCCGAACGGCTGCTGGTCCCCCTTCTCGTTGATCAGGTAATAGGGCGGGCGGGCCAGGAACACCAGGTCCGGCGCCTTGTCGGTGTAGCGGCCGGTGTAGATGTTCTGCTTGAGGTCGCCCATGATGACCGGGGCGGCGCCGGTTTCGGGATCCCGGGCGGCCAGGATCCGATGCAGCACCTCGACCGCCTCGGAGTCGTGCTCGGCGGGGGTGAGGGTGGCGCCGCGCTCGCGCCCCTTCTCCGGGATGAACAGGAGCGAGGCGTTGGTCTCCAGGCTGTAGGTGTTGGTGATGGGGGGTTTGCCGTCGGGGGGATGCCGCAGGTAGGACTGCACCCGGAAGGCGCGCTTGACCGGAGCGAACCCGTGGTCGGAGAGGATCACCACCGCCAGCTCCCGCCCCTGGGACCGGGCCTGGGCCCGGGCCTGGTCCATGAGTTCCCCGATCGCCTGGTCCACGATCTTGTACACCCGCAGGATGCTGTTCCCGTAGCGGGGAGCGAGGGCGGCGTCGTAGTAGGGGTGGTCCTTCTCCATGAACTTCCAGAAGAAGTGCTGGATGCGGTCGGTGCCGGTGAAGGTCACCCAGTAGAAGTCGAGGTCGGGGTGCTGGGCCTGGAGTTCCAGGGCCGCCTGCTTGCGGCGCCGGAGGGTGTCCAGGATGAAGGTCTCCAGCACGTCCTCGTGGCCCGGGATGAGCACCTCCCCCATCGGGTCGAGGATGTAGCCCTCGTGGTGCATCTCCTCCTCGACCGGGGGGGGATAGGCGTAGCCGGTGCTGTCCGGATGCGGAAAGCCGCCCACCATGAACCCGTTCACCGGATCGGGCGGATCGGTCAGCGGCAGGTTCAGCATCCCCACCTTCTCGCCGTCGTCCGAGAGCAGGGTCCAGATCCCCGGCACCCGCCGGCTCCGCGCGGTCTCGGTGAGGGCGACCATGGAGTCGGGGTCGAGGCGGAAGAAGTCGAAGATGCCGTGCTCGCCGGGGTTCACGCCGGTGGCGGCCGAGGTCCAGGCGGGAGGCGAGAGCGGCGGAAGGACCGAGAGCAGGTTCCCCCACACCCCGCCGTCGCGGATCGCGGCCAAGTGCGGCAGCTCCCCCGCGTCCATCCACGGGGTCATGAGGTCGAAGGTGGCCCCGTCCAGCCCGATGACCAGCACCTTGGGCGGCTTGGCCTTCCCGCAGGAGGCGACCAGGACGGCCGGGAGAAGGAGGGTGAGAACGGCGCCAACCGCGGCGGGGCGGAGGCGGATACACGCCGCGACGCGGCGAAGCCGCCTAGTGGCCATTGTTGTAGAGATTCTTCACGTTCCCCCAGGTCGTCTGCTCCTGCACCCGCCGCAGGCATGGAAGGTTGCCCTTCACACTGCCGTCGTCGGAGAACCCCACGCTGCCGACGTGGGTGGGGTCCAGCTCGTGTTCCGCTCCGGAGCTGTGCCCGTCGCCGCAGTCGGCGATCCGGAGTTCACCGCCGGCCTGCTGGCCGTACCACTTGCCGATGGACAGCTTGTCCGGGCTGTAGGCGGTGAGATAGAAGTAGCCTCCCACCGCGGTGACGCCGGTCCCGACCCCGCCGGGCTCGTTCTGCTGGCAGGACTGGTCGGTGGCCCAGGTGATCCGGTTCTGGGAGCCGGAGCGGCCGGGCCAGTCGTCGGAGGGAAAGTCCAGGTCGGCGCAAATCTGCCAGCTGTCGATGTCGATCCCCGACCGGCGCGAGTCGTCGTACTCAATGCTGCACTCCATGGCCGCCACCCCCGCCCGGGCGTCCGCGTTCATCACCGCCAGGAAACAGTAGTAGCCGGTGTTGAGCGAGCCCGAGAGCGGGGTGTCCTCGCTCTCGCAGGAATAGAGCTTGGCGTTGATGCAGTTGATCCGGCCCTTGGCCTCCTGGAGGTAGAGCGCCACGGAGGCATCGGACTTGGGGACGGATTGAGCCAGCGCGCCCCCGGCCGCGGCCAGGGTCGCGACGAGAGCGATCAGGGTGGTGGCCAGGACACGATGGTTCGGCGGGTTCTGCGCTCGCCACGAGGTACTCATGTGCGAGTCGGCCTCCTTCGGTCGATGCAAATCGTTGCTGTACTGGGTGTTGCCCCCGCGACCGTATCGACCGGTCGGCCCCGCGGACACAGCTGGTACCCCGGAGGCGCCGGTTTTCTCCCGAAGGCTCTCCGGCGCGGCCTTCCCCAGCCCAGGGGGCGCTTTGCCCGTAATTGTAGCAGAGTTTCAAGCGGGTGGCGGGGTCCCGGCGGGGACTCGGGCGGCGGCGCGCCCCCCCCCCCGCGCACTCAAGACACCCGGCGGGCGCCCGCTCTCGCGCGCTCCGGGACCGCCATCTCCAGACCCGCCGAAGTCGGCGGACCGCGCTCCACGAGAGACCCGCTCCACGACCCGGGGCGGGCGACAGAGTACAATCGATTTCGCTTGTGTCGGAATACCCGGGTATCGTCAAGCCACACAACGACTTGGCTGACCTGCGCGGAATATCGATGATGCGATGGGTTCGGTGCACGCTCTTCGGGAGCGGACGGTCCCGCTCGCGGTCTTCGGGAGGGGGCGGTCGCGGTCCGGCGTCCCGCTCGCGTCGGCGGGTCCCCCTTCGGCACGCGCGGCCCTTCCATTCGGGGAGCGCATCACCGCCTCAGGCCCGCCATCCGCGCTCGGGCACCGGACCGCCCCTCCGAGGCCCCCTCCGCCGGCGATCGCGCCCCGGGCCCGGAAACCGGGGCCCGGTCGCGCGGGCGGGGAGCTTCCAGAGAGCGGGAGCGCCCAAAAAAGAAAGCGGCGGCCCCGAAAGGCCGCCGCCCTCTACGACCGTTGGCTCGAAGAGCCTTCGGCTCTTAGTACTGGGTCTTGATCTTGCCCCAGGTCGTCTCTTTGGTGGCGACCGCGGAGCAGGGGTTGTAGCCGGAGAAGCTCGCGCCGAAACCGACCTTGCCCGCCATCTGGGGGAAGATCAGGTCGGAAACCGCCGCGTCGCAGTCGGCCACCTGGAACTCGCCAGGGCCCGAAAGCAGGTTGTCGTTGGCGGTCAGCTCGAACAGGTCCTGGCTGTACGCGTAGAGATAGAACGATCCGGCGGTCACCTGCAGCTCGGTGGTGCTGCCGGGCTCGAGCGAGTACCCGCAGTCGGTGGGGGTCGCATTCCAGGTGATGCGGTTTCCGCCGCCGGACTCCGGCCACTCGGTGGCGGAGTTGTTCAGGTCGCACCCGTTGGTGAACTCGAGACCGGTGGTGCAGAGCGTCCAGCCGAACACGTCCACGCCGACGGCGTCACTGGCCGGCGCGACCTGCGGGGAGCCGCAGTACCGGGTGTTGGCCTGGCCGTTGTTGTACTGGACGCCGCAGGACATGCCGGCGATCCCCTTCTGGACGTTGGGCGCCATCGCCACCACCAGATAGGTGTCGTTGCTCGATCCGGTCGGCCAGTTCACGTTCCAGGACGGCAGGTCGGGGCAGGCGATGCCCTTGGCGTTCGGCGTCCAGGTGGTGCACGTGGTCGAGGTCTTGGTCGAGTGCGCGCCCGCATACAGGGCGATGCGGGAGTAGCACTGGGAACCCTGCTGCACGTTGGGGTCGTAGTGGTCGGTGCCCGGACAGTTCTTGTGCGGCGTGGCAGCGGTCGCGCTCGTAGCCACCATGATGGCGCCGAGAGCGAGGAGGGAAGCGAACTTCCCGGACTTCAGTAGCACGCGCGTCATGAGAGGAGACCTCCTTTTGCGGATGCACATCGTTGCGAGAGACTCTCGGACAAAGGCCTCAAAACCATCCCCCTGGGGGAAAGGGGTCCTGAGGGGATCAGCCGCCCGTCAGTTCCAACCGCCTGAGGCGCAAGAGCTTTGGGCGGACGAAGCCCGATCCGGGGAGCCGCGGGCCCCCCGGATCGGAACACCAGAACAGTATACCAGATATCCGGTCTCCGAAGCCAGCGCGCTTAGTTGCAGCTCTCGCTGGACCCGGCCTTGATGTAGCCGGCCGCCACGACCGCGTCGGAGACCGACACGCCGTCCCCGTAGGGATCGGTGAAGTCGGAGCAGACCGAGGCGGCGCCGGACTTGATGTTCCGGGCATGGAACACGGCGTCGGACACGCTCACACCGCTGGTGTTGCTCAGGCAGATGCTGGCGTCGATGTCCGTGGGCAGGTCGCCGTTGGTGTTGACCACGTCCGGGGAGTTGATGCCCGGCTCGCCGAGGAGCACGCCGTCCGCCCGAACCTGGCAAATGAAGCTGCCGCCGCTAAATGCGGCCGCGTCGATGCAACCGCCGCCGGCGATGTTGAAGGTCACGTCGCCCACGGAGTTGGCGTTCTTGGCGAAGATCCGCCCGCCGCCGACCAGGATCTGGCTGGGGGAGTCGGCGCCACCCGGGACCGGATTGGCCCAGGCGACCAGGGCGTCGGCGTCGGAGGAAACCTCGAGCTCGACGAGAGCGCCGTCCACGCCACCCTGGGGGCCGCGGACCTGGATGGTCACCGTGTAGGAGCCGTCGTCGGACACCGTGATGTACCCGGGGACCGTGCTGAGAGCGGGATCAGGGATGTTGGCGAAGGCCACGGTCGCGACGAGGGCCGAGGCCACCGCCACGAGGAGGCTTACGCGGAAGAAACGAGCCATTGATGCACCTCCAAACGAGTTGTCGTTGCGCTGCGGGTCTCCAAGGGGCTTTCAGCGAGCGGGACCATCCAGGCCGGCCCGCAGCGTGCCCATGACCCTTTGGGGATCTCCAGGACGTAAATAGTGTATTTCGGGGTTAACGAAATGTCAAGTATTCTTTAAGAAGTCATGTAACGCAAGGCGCGGCAATCAGTTAAGGACTTGCAACCGAATTAACCTTTTCCCCGGGTCCGGGGGGGGTCCCCCTTAAGTCGGGGAGCCGGGGATGGTGGGCGAAACAGGGATCGAACCTGTGACCTCTTGCGTGTAAGGCAAGCGCTCTAACCAGCTGAGCTATTCGCCCGCAGTCTCTTCCCGCCGCCGCCCGGCGGCCAGCCCGTACGGCACCAGCACACAATAGCCCAGCACCAGGAGGATGGGGGCGGCGGTGATCGAGCCCACGCTGAGCAGAATGAAGCCGATCACGATCGTGACCAGGGCGGCGGCCAGGGACAGGTAGTTCCGGCGCCCGAAGTGGAATCCCTCGGCCCCGGTGTTGTGGGGGGCCCGGACCGCCCGGCCCCGCTCCTTGCGCTCGGTCATCGTTGGTTCTCCTCGGGAGCGGCCGCCTCCCGGCGCGCGTCCTGCTCCTCGGTCCATCGCTTCACCAGCCGGCGATTCCGGCGGTGGGTCTCGAAATCGGGGGCGAACAGGTGCCGCCCGTCCCCCCGCGCCACGAAGTACAGGTCCCGGCAGTCCGCCGCCGGCCACAGCACCGCCCGCAGCGACGCCAGGCCCGGGTTATCGATGGGCCCGGGGGGAGCCCCGCGTGGCGGTACGTATTATAGGGGGATTCGTCCTCCAGGTCGGAGTAGAGCGTGCGCGGCTTGCGTTCACCCAGGGCGTAGAGCACGGTGGGGTCGGCCTGGAGCGGATAGCCCCGCTCCAGCCGGTTGAGGTAGACGGCGGCGATTCGCGGCCGCTCGTCGGGCACCTTGGCCTCGGCTTCCACGATCGAGGCCAGGGTGACCACCTCGGTCATCCCCATCCCCCGCTCCCGGGCCCGGCCGGCCAGGCTCTCCCGCCACCTCCGGAAGAACTCCTCCACCATGATCCGCACCACCTCCCGGGCCGCCGAGCCCGGCACCACCCGGTAGCTGTTGGGAAAGAGGTAACCCTCGGCGTCGCCTCCCGGCACCCCCAGCTTCCGCAGGAGCACGGAATCCCGGGCCGCGGCCAGAAAGGAATCGGCGCCGCCGGCCACCCACGGCCCCACGATCTTGGCCACCTCCGCCGTCCACAGGCCCTCGGGCACCGTGACCGAGGTATCGGTGACGTCGCCGTGGGCCAGCCGCTCCAGGATCTCCCACGCCCACTCGTCCGAGGACGCCCGGTAGGGCCCCGCCTTGAGCTTCGACGCCTCCCCCCGCAGGACCGCCGCCGCCTCGAACGCGTGGTGCTCGCGCACCAGCCCCAGCGACTGGAGCGAAACCGCGATCTGGTGGAGGCTCTCCCCGGGGAGGACCACGAAGTTCACGGTGTAGGGCCGGCCCCCCTGGACCGGAGCCATGAGGGAGATCCCGAACGCGGCCGCCCCGGCCGCCAGGGCGAGGAGGATGACGGCGAGCCTACGCATCCCGGCCCTCCGGGCGCCGCGCGTCCCGCGCCGAGGCCTCGAGGTAGTCGGTGAGGAGCAGCAACGCGGCCATCTGGTCGATCCGGGTCTTGTCCGGGCGCCGTTCGCCGCGTTCCCGGAGCGCCCGAACCGCATCCTCGCTGGTCAGGCGCTCGTCCAGGTAGCGCACGGCCAGGCCGTCGCCGGCCAGCGCCGCCCCCAGCTTCCGCGCGCTCTTCGCCGAGGCCCCCTCGCTCCCGTCCATGTTCAGGGGAAGGCCCACCAGGACCAGGTCGGCCTCCTCGCGGCGGGCGACCGCCGCAACCTCGCGCGCGGCCCTGCCGGCGCCGGTCACGGCCAGGGTGGGAAGGGGACGCGCCAGGAGCCCGGTGGGGTCGCTGACCGCCAGCCCGATCCGTTTCGACCCCCAGTCCACCGCCAGCACCCGGCTCACCCCTTGACCCCGTCCTCCCCGTTCGATCGGCTGCGATGCTTGACCAGGCGGACGGTGGTGCCGGGACCGGGGCCGAAGTCGACCTGGTCCATCATGGACCGCATGATGTAGATGCCGCGGCCGCGGGTGGCGAGCAGATCAGGCGGGGGGAGCCGGTCCGCGACCCCGGGGTCGAACCCCTCCCCGTGGTCGTGAATGGTGATGATGAGGCTGTCCTCCTCCATCTCGAAGGTCAGCCGCACGGTCTGGCCGGCGTCGGCGTGGTGCCCGTGCTGGATGGCGTTGGTGCAGGCCTCGATCACCGAGATGGCCACCGCGTCCTTGTCCACGTCCTCGAACTCCATCAGCTCGGTGATGCCGTCGGCGATCTTGTCCACCACCCCCAGGAGTTCGAGGCGGCTGGGAAGTTCGATCTCGATCATGTTCCCGCCTTTGTGGTCGGTCATCTGCGGCTAGAAGCTGGCCAAGGCCCGGGTTTCGTCGTCGAACGAATCGAAAATGGTGTTGAGCTTGGTGACCATGAAGATCTGGTCGATGCGCTTGTTCACGTTCACCAGCTTGAGCACGCCCTCCTGGTTCTGCAGGGTGGTGTATCCGGAGATGAGGATCCCGAGGCCGGTGGAGTTGACCCAGCTCACCTTCCCCATGTCCACCAGCACCTTCTTCCGGCCGCCCCCCAAGAGATCCTTGATCACCTGCTTGAACTCCTCGGCGTCGGGACCGCCCATCAGCTTCCCCTCCAGCCGGAGCACGGTGACCTCGCCGTTGTCATCCCGCTTGATCTTCATACATCCTCCTTCACCCCGATCGAAAGCGCGCGGCCGGGAGCCCCCAGCACCGCGGCCGCCTCCATCATGTCCCGCGGCGGGGCGCTCTCGAAATCCAGCCGCTTTCCGGTCGCCGGATGGCGGAATCCCAAGGTCGCCGCGTGGAGCGCCTGGCGCTCCAGGATCCTCAAGGCCGCCTCGGCCCGGGCGCGGTCCCCGGCGGGAATCGTCCCCAGCCGCCGCGAACGCCCCCCGTACTCGGGATCCCCGAACACGGGATGGCCCAGAAACTTGAAGTGAGCGCGTATCTGGTGCGTGCGCCCGCTCTCGAGCGCCAACGCCACCGCGCTCACCGTTCCGCCCGACCAGCGGACGACATATCGCGTGGCCGCCTCGCGGCCCCCCGCGCTCACCACCCGCATGCGCCGGCGGTCGGCCCGGCTCCTGGCCAGGCCCGCCGAGATTCTACCGCGTCCGGGGTCGGGTGTCCCCCAGAGCAGCGCCACGTACCGGCGGTCCACCTCCCGGGCGGCCAGGGCCCGGGCCAGTTCCAGATGGGCGGCGGCGGTCTTGGCCACCACCAGGAGCCCGCTCGTCCCCTTGTCCAGGCGGTGCACGATGCCGGGACGGAGCGGCGCCCCCACCGGGCTCAGCGCCGTTCCCCGCCCCAGGAGCGCGCTCACCAGCGTGCCGGTGGCGCGCCCCGCGCCGGGATGGACGACCATCCCCGCCGGCTTGAACACCACCACCAGCGAATCGTCCTCGTAGACCACCTCGACCGGAATGAGCTCGGGCTCCGGCGCGATCGCCGGCGGCGGCGGCACCGCCACCTCCACCGCCTCCCCCGCCTTGAGCGGGTGTCCCGCCTTGGCCGGCGCCCCATCCACCGTCACCCGGCCGTCTTCGATCCATTTCTTGACCTGGGAGCGGGTCACCCCCTCCAGGCTCGACTGGAGGAAGCGGTCCAGGCGTTGCCCCGCCTCAGCCGTCGTCGCGAGACGGCGCCATGGCTCCAAAATCGTCCTCCGGGGGTCCGCCGGTCCCCGGTTCGGGGACGGTCTCCTGGGGCTTGCCCCACAGGACCAGCCCCAGGGCCAGCCAGGCCACCCCCACCGTGACCGCGGAATCGGCCACGTTGAACACCGGGAAATAATGGGGCGGAATGCCGACCTGGATGAAGTCCACCACCTGGCCCAGCCGCACGCGGTCGATGAGGTTGCCGAGCGCGCCCCCCAGGATGAGCCCCAGGGGGAGCGCGGTGTGGAGGGGGGTGCTCCGGCGCAGCGCCGCCCACAGGACCACCGTCACCGCCGCCACCGACACGAAGATGAGCACGATCCGGCTCCCCGGGAAGAGTCCGAAGGCGGCGCCGGGGTTGTGGATGTAGGTGAGGCGGGCGTAGTCCCCCACCACCTGCCGGACCTCGTGCAGTTCCAGGCCGGTGGTGATCAGGCGTTTGGTCACGATGTCCGAAACCAGCACCACCAAGCCGGAGAGAAGAAACGCGATCCGGGACCTCAGCGGGAACCTCGCTTCTCTTCCAGCGCCTTGCAGGTGATGCAAAGGCGGGCTTGCGGGAGCGCCAGCAGGCGCTCCTTGCCGATGTCCTTGCCGCAGGTCTCGCACGCGCCGAACTCCTCGCGGTACAGGCGGCGCAGGGCGTCGACGGTGTCGTAGAGGAGCCGGCCCTCGGTGGTGGACCGCAGGTAGCTCATCTCGCGCTCGAAGGCGTCCGAGCCCAGGTCAGCCATGTGGAACGAATAGGAAGAGAGATCGCCGCTGGACTCCTTGATGTTCTGGAGCATGCCCTGGTCCAGCCGGCTGATCTCCTTGATGAGGCGTTCGCGCTCGGCGAGGAGCGCCTTCTCGATCTCGTCCAATTCCTTCTTGTTCATCATGCCCTTCCTTTCGGCTGCCCCTTTTCCAGCCGGACGGTCACCGGCTCCCCGTCCACGTCCCAGGCCTCGTCCCCGCTGGATCTCGGGGCTATTTCCAGGGTTTCGGCCAACAACTCGTTCTGCATAAAACCACGATGTTCTTCCAATGCCCGAGCCAGGTCCCCGTCCGCGCCCACGCGCACCCGCACCCGGTCGGTGATCTCGAGCCCCCGCTCCTTGCGCAGGTTCTGGAGCCGGTGAACCAGCTCCCGGACCCGCCCCTCGCGCTCCAGCTCCGGGGTGAGCCGGGTGTCCAGCGCGACCCGGACCCCGCCCTGCTCGAAGCTGGCGAAGCCCTCGGCCCCCGATTCCTCCACCGACACCTCGTCCCCGGAGACCCGGACCGGCTCCATGCCCGCGGGCGCTACCGTCCAGGCCCCCTCTTCCATTCCCCGGCGCACGGCGCCGGGATCCAGCCCGCGCACCGCCGTCGCCACCTTGTTCACCTCGCCCCCGAACCGAGGCCCCAGCGCCTTGAAGTTCGGCTTGAGCCGGGCCGAGGCCACCCGGTCCGCGGAAACAAATTCTACTTGTTTGACGTTGATCTCGTCGCGGACGACCTCGAGGATCTCCTCGGGGAGCGGCTCCCGACTCCCCTCCACCGCCAGGAGCCGGGCCAGGGGCTGGCGGACCTTGAGCCCGGCCGCGGTCCGGGCGGCCCGGCTGAGCTCGGTGAGGGTGAGCGCCCGGGCCATGGCGGTCTCCAGGGCGGGGTCACGGCGGCCGTCCACCGGCTCCGGATAGAGGGCGAGATGGACGCTCCCGGGGGCGGCGGGGTCGTAGGGGACGACCAGGTCCCGGTGGAGCGTCTCGGCCAGGAACGGCGCGAACGGGGCCATGAGCCGGGAGACGACGGCCAGGACCTCGTGCAGGGTCGCATAGGCCGCTTCCTTGTCCGGGCCCCGCTCCCCCTTCCAGAACCGGCGGCGGTTGCGCCGCACGTACCAGTTGGATAGCTCGTCCTGGACGAAGGCGGACAGGGTCCGGCCGGCGCGGGTGATCTGGTAGTCCTCGAGGTCGGCGCGCATGGACGCCGAGACCCCGTCCAGCCGCGACAGGATCCAGCGGTCGAGCACCGGCCTCCCGGCGACCGGAGGGGGGTCCCCGGGCGGGGTCCAGCCGTCCACGTTGGCGTAGACCGCGAGGAAGGCGGCCACGTTCCTCAGGGTGCCGAAGAACTTGCGCGAGGCCTCGGTCACCCCCTCCCGGGAGAACCGGGTGGGCGTCCAGGGAGGGCTCGAGATCAACAGGTACCAGCGGAGCGCGTCCGCCCCCTCGGTCTGCAGCACCTCCCAGGGGTCGGCGGCGTTGCCGAGCCGCTTGGACATCTTCCGCCCCTCGGCGTCCAGCACCAGTTCGTTGGCCAGCACCGCGCGGTAGGGCGCCCGGTCCTTGACCAGGGTGGCGATGGCCAGGAGCGAATAGAACCAGCCCCGGCTCTGATCGATCCCCTCGCAGATGAAGTCGGCGGGAAAGGACTCGTTGAAGATGTCCTCGTTCTCGAACGGATAATGCCACTGGGCGAAGGGCATGCTGCCGGAGTCGAACCAGACGTCGGCCACCGAGGGGACCCGTTCCATGACCCCGCCGCAGCCCTCGCAGGGGAACGTGACCTCGTCCACGTGCGGGCGGTGGAGGTCGTCGGGAACGGTGCCGCCCCGGCGGGCGAGGTCGGCCCGGCTCTCCACGCACACCACCGAGTCGCACCCCTCGCTCCGGCAGCGCCAGAGCGGGAGCGGGGTTCCCCAGTACCGGTCGCGGGAGATCGCCCAGTCCACGTTGTTCTCGAGCCAGTTGCCGAATCGGTTCTCCCCCACCTGCCGCGGGAACCAGCGGATCTTCGCGTTCTCGGCGATCATCCGGTCCTTGATCGCGGTGGTCTTGAGGTACCACGAGTCCCGCGCGTAGTAGAGAAGCGCGGTGTCGCAGCGCCAGCAGAAGGGGTAGCTGTGCTCGTAGCTCTCCCGGCGGTAGAGGAGCCCCTCGTCCTTCAGGAACTTCACGATCTCCGGATCCACCTCGCGCACCCGGCGGCCCGCGAAGCGGGGCACCTCGCCGGTGAAGTGGCCGGTCTCGTCCACGGTGTGGTGCATGGGCAGGTCCAGCGACCGGCCCAGCGCGTAATCGTCGGCGCCGTACATGACCGCGGTGTGGACCACCCCGGTTCCGTCCTCGGTGGTGACGAAGCCGGCCCCGGCCACGTAGTAGGCGTCCTTGCCCGTCTTCTTGGCCAGGTCCAGCCCCTTGAACAGGGGCTTGTAGCGCCGGCCGACCAGCTTCGATCCCGGAAGCTCCTCCAGGACCTCGTAGTCCCCGCGTAGGATCTCCAGCCGCTCCTTGGCCAGGTAGTAGCTGTCCTTGTCCTGCTTGACCTTCACGTAGGTGATGTCGGGACCCACCGCCAGCGCCACGTTTCCGGGAAGCGTCCACGGAGTTGTGGTCCAGGCCAGCACGTAGGCGCGGCGTTCGTCGGCGAGCGGGAACTTCACGTAGACGGTGGGGTCCACCACCGTCTGATAGCCCTGCGAGACCTCGTGGTCGCTGAGCGCGGTCTGGCAGCGCGGGCAGTACGGCACCACCTTGAACCCGGCGTAGAAGAGCCCCCGCTTCCACCACTGGCCCAGCAGCCACCACACCGTCTCGATGTAGTCGTTCTCCAGGGTGACGTAGGGGTGGTCGAGATCGAGCCAGAACCCGATCCGCTCGGTGATCCGGTCCCACTCGTCCTTGTACTTGAACACGCTCTTCCGGCAGCGGGCATTGAACTCGGCCACCCCGTAGGCCTCGATCTGGTCCTTTCCCTCGATCCCGAGTTCCTTCTCGACCTCGATCTCGACCGGGAGCCCGTGGGTGTCCCAGCCCCCCTTGCGGCGGACCTTGCGCCCCCGCATGGTCCAGTAGCGGCAGACCAGGTCCTTCACCGTGCGCGAGAGGACGTGGTGGACGCCGGGGCGGCCGTTGGTGGTGGGCGGCCCCTCGAAGAAGACGAAGCTCTCCGCTCCCTGGCGCTCGGAGATCGAGCGCTCGAAAACCGACGCCTCCCGCCAGAACTCCAGGATGCGCTCCTCCTCCGCGGCCTGGAGGATGCCGGTGTCGAGGACGGGCAAGGGCGGGGTCCCGGGGGCGGGACGCGCGGAATCGGCCATCTAGAGACGCTCCAGGATACGGGTCACGAGCTTCTTGAGCGAGGGCTCCGCCGAGGCGGCGGTGGCCAGTATCCGGGCGATGTCCACCGGTTCCAGGGCGTCGGGAAGGCAGGAGTCGGTGACCACGGCCAGCGCGATCACCTTCATCCCCCCCTGGACGGCCACCACGGTCTCGGGGACGAGGCTCATGCCCACCACGTCCGCGCCGATCGTGCGCAGGAACCGGTATTCGGCCCGGGTCTCCAGGTTGGGGCCGGCCACCCCCACGAACACCCCCTGGCGGATGGGGATGCGCTCCTCCAGCGCGATCTCTTCCACCATCTCGCGGAGCACCCGGTCGTAGGGATCGCTCATGTCGGGGAAGCGCGGGCCCAACTCGTCGTGGTTGGGCCCGATGAGCGGGTTGTCGCCCATGAGGTTGATGTGGTCGGTCACCAGCACGATGTCGCCGGGCGAGTAGAGCGGGTTCATCCCCCCCACCGCGCTCGAGACGATCACCGTCTCCACCCCCAGCGCGCGCATGACCCGGACCGGGAAGGTGACCTCCTTCATGGAGTAGCCTTCGTAGTAGTGGAAGCGGCCCTGCATGGCCGCCACCGGCGTGCCCTTGATGTCGCCGAGGACCAGCACCCCGGCGTGGCTCTCGGCGGTGGACTCGCAAAAGCCGGGGATCTCGCCGTAGGGGATCCGCACCGGGTGCTCCACCGCGCCCGACACGTCGCCGAGGCCGGTGCCGAGAATGAGACCCACCTTGGGGGCGGTCTTGGCCTTCTCCCGGATCGTCCGGGCGGCCTTCTGGATGTCATCCAGGTAGGACGCGTTCGCGCTCATGTTCTCTCCCCGAAGAGGGCGGTGCCGACCCGGACCAGGGTCGCCCCCTCCTCGATGCCGATTTCCAGGTCCCCACTCATGCCCATGGATAGCTCCGGTAGCGGGCGGCCCAGCCGGTCCTGAAGGGCGTCCCGGACCTCGCGCAGCCGCCGGAACGCCGGCCGGGCCGCCTCCGGATCGGGAGCGAGAGGACCGATGGTCATGAGCCCCCGCACCTCCACCGCCTGAAGCGAAGCCACCCGCTCCGCCACCGCGGCGGCCTGGCCGGGATCGAATCCCGACTTGGACGCCTCGCCGGAGCAGTTGAACTCCAGGAGCGTCGGCGTCCGCCTCCCCGCCCGTTCCGATTCTTTTTCCAGCTCGTCCAGGAGCCTGACCGAATCGGCGCCGTCCACGGTGTCGAACAGGGCCAAGGCCTGCCGGACCTTGTTCCGCTGCAGGTGTCCGATCAGGCGAAAGGTCGGCGGCGTGGCCACGAGGGCCGCCCGGACCTCGGGAATCTTGTCCCGGGCCTCCTGGACGCGGTTCTCACCAAAGACGAGCTGTCCCAACCGGGCCAGCTCGATCGCGCGGTCCGCGCCGAACGTCTTGGATACCGCCACCAGGCCCACCCCGGACGGGTCGCGTCCCACCCGGCGGGCGGCGGCGGCGATGCGCTCCCGCACGGTCCGGAGACGCTCCGCCGCCGGACCCGGAGCGGCAAAAGGCCTCTCCTCCGACATGAACGGGTAACTATACGGGTCGGGGTGGGGCCGGGCAATCGCGAAGGGGTTCGGGGGTTGCGGCGGCCGGCGGGCCATCCCCGGGAGGCGTTCCCCGGGATCCGGTGCTTCGGCGGGCTCCCGGATTTCGGCGGGCCTCCGGATTTCGACGGGCTCCCGGATTTCGGCGGGCCTCCGGATTTCGACGGGCTCCCGGATTTCGGCGGGCCTCCGGATTTCGACGGGCTCCCGGATTTCGATGGGCTCCCGGATTTCGGCGGGCCACCGGCGGGAACGGGACCTGGTTGCAGTTCCCCCGAGGTTCCGGAAGCGGCGCCGCGAACCCCCCGGCTGGCCGCTCCGGCCATGCCGGGGCGAGCGGGGCGGGACGTTCACTCCCCCGTCGCGGGCCGGCCCGGGAGCCGCCTTCGGGATCGCCGCCACCGGATTGCGTAATATCCCTCAGTCCGGGCGGCTCGCACGGGGGGGTCCTCCCCGGGGGACGGGGGAAACCGAAGGGAAACTCCAAAACATGCCGGAATTGCCTGATATAGCAGTCTACCTGGAGGCACTGGAGGCCCGGGTGGCCGGGCACACCCTGGAATGGGTGCGGGTGACGGGACCGTTCCTGCTGCGGACGGTGGAACCGCCCGTGGAAGCGGCCTTCGGCCGCCGGGTGGCCGGCCTTCGCCGGATGGGCAAGCGCATCGTGTTCGCGCTGGAAGAGGATCTCTTCCTGGTGCTGCACCTCATGATCGCCGGCCGCCTCCACTGGAAACCCCCGGGCGCGAAACCAGGCGGGCGGATCGGTCTGGCGGCGTTCGATTTCGAGCACGGCACCCTCACCCTCACCGAAGCCGGCACCCGCAAGCGCGCCTCGCTCCACGTGGTCCGGGGCGAGGCGGGGCTGGCGGCGCTCGACCCGGGGGGCCTCGAGGTGGCGGACGCGGGGTTCGAGGCCTTCGCGGCCTCGCTCCGGTCCGAGAACCACACCCTGAAGCGCGCCCTCACCGACCCGCGGCTGGTGAGCGGGATCGGCAACGCCTACTCGGACGAGATCCTCCACCGGGCGGGGCTCTCCCCCCTGGCGCTCACCGGCCGGCTCTCCGAGAACGGGATGCGGCGGCTGTTCGAAGCCGCGCGCGCGGTGCTCGACGAGTGGACCGAGCGCCTCCGCGCCGAGGCCGCCGGGAAGTTCCCGGAGAAGGTCACCGCGTTCCGGCCGGAGATGGCGGTGCATGGCCGCTATCGCGAGCCGTGCCCGGTGTGCGGGACGGCGGTGCAGCGGATCGTGTACGCCGAGAACGAGTGCAATTACTGCCCGCGGTGCCAGACCGGGGGGAAGCTCCTGGTCGACCGTGCGCTCTCGCGGCTCCTCCGGGAGGACTGGCCGCGGCGGATCGAGGACCTGGAGGAACGGCGGGGGAAGTAGTCGTGGCCGGGGACGGGGGGAGCGGCGGAGTGGGGGGAGCGGCGGAGTGTGGGGGGGGCGGAGCTGCGGCGCGGGCGGGTCGGGGCGGGTGTGAGTGGCGGAGCAGGGGGAGCGGCGGGGCGGTCGGGGCGAATGTGAGTGGCGGCGCGGGTGTGAGTGGTGGGGCGGGGGGAGCGGCGGGGAGGCCAACCCGAAGGTCAGGGAGGCCGGCCGGCTACGGACCCGGGTCCACACTCCGGGCCACGGCTTCGGAAGGCCGGCGCCCGACATCACGAACAAACGGGACCCGGGTCCACATTGACGAAACACCGTGCCCGCCGCCGCTGGCCGCGTATGGACCCGGGTCCGCACGATCGGCCGCCGGGGACGCACGCACGGCACCGCACGAGTCGCTTGATCTCGCGAACCCGGGTATCACTATGTCCCGCAATCAATTAGATAATGTTCTTGAAATGACGCCCACACCCCGTCCGCGGGGCGCGCGAAGGTGCGGGTCGGTACACCCGCCCGTTCGCACCCCCGCCGGACCCCCCGTGCCGGTGACGATCGGTCACGGATTCGGGCCGCACCGCCAGAGAACATGCTCGCCGGTGGCCGGAGAAATAGGGACCCGGGTCCACATCGTCGGCCACAGGGGTCGTGCAGCCCGCGCGCGCATCTACCGGTGGGACCCGGGTCCGCACTCCCCGCCACGGCTTCGGAAGGCCGGCGCCCGACAGCACGAACAAACGGGACCCGGGTCCACATCGACGAAACACCGTGCCCGCCGCCGCGGGCCGCGTATGGACCCGGGTCCGCACGATCGGCCGCCGGGGACACACGCACGGCACCGCACGGGTCGCTTGATCTCACGAACCCGGGTACCACTATGCCCCGCAATCAATTAGATAATGTTCGCGAAGTGACGCCCACACCCCGTGCGCGGGGCGCGCGGAGGTGCGGGTCGGCACACCCGCCCGTGCGCACCGCCGCCGGACGCGCCGTGCCGGTGACGATCGGTTACGCAATCGGCCCGCACCGCCAGAGAACATGCTCGCCCGTGGTCGGGGGAACAGGGACCCGGGTCCACATCGTCGGCCACAGGGGTCGTGCAGCCCGCGCGCACGCATCTACCGGTGGGACCCGGGTCCGCACTCCCGGTCACGGCTCCGAACGGCCGGCGCCCAACAGCACGAACAAACGGGACCCGGGTCCACATTGACGAAACACCGTGTCCGCCGCCGCTCGCCGCGTATGGACCCGGGTCCACATTGACGAAACACCGTGCCCCCGCCGCTGGCCGCGTATGGACCCGGGTCCGCATCGACGAAACACCATGCCCGCCGCCGCGGACCGCGTATGGACCCGGGTCCACATTGACGAAACACCGTGCCCGCCGCCGCTGGCCGCGTATGGACCCGGGTCCACATTGACGAAACACCATGCCCGCCGCCGCTCGCCGCGTACGGACCCGGCACCACGAAAGTCACGCCATCCCGCCAACCCTCGTGTCATTCAATCCCGCAATCAGGCGACAGATGTGCCTGGCCGCGCCGAGGAACTTCGGGGTGGCGGCCCGCCTTTGCGATCAGTTCCCCGTCGGGACCGCCTCCCGGCGGTACCCCAGAAGGGCCGCGGTCACCTCCTCCGCCGGCCCGCCTTCCCGGCACCGGAGGCGGGCGCCCGCTCCCAGACCCGCCCGGCCCCGCTCCCGGCCGAAGTCGAGGCCCCCACCCGGGAAGGTGAAGACGAACTTCCGGGAGCCGCTCCGCTTGACCGTGAACCGCTGAACCTGGGGATCGGCGTCGAAGAAGAACGCCTTCACCGTCACGGTGAGACTGTCGGGGGCCACCCCGTGGAGCAGGTAGCGAAGCTCCCCGGTGATCGCGAACGCGCCCTCGCGCATCACCGCCGGCGGGAAGACCACGTCCTGCAGTTCCAGGCTGAACCCGGGCCCACCGCAGGAGCCGTCGCCGGTGGTCTGGCGGAAGGGCGCTCCGTCGGCCACGTACCGGGCGGCCGGCGCGGCGGAGGAGGAGCCGGGTGCGGCGCCTGCAATGCCCGGCGCGGCGCCAGCAAAGTCCGGTACTGCCCCTGCGATGCCCGGCGCGGCGCCAGCAATGTCCGGTACTGCCCCTGCGCTGCCCGGCGCGGCGCCAGCAAAGTCCGGTACTGCCCCTGCGATGCCCGGTGCGGCGGCGCGAACCGGGGCCTCGGAGGACGGGGGCACGGAGGAGGAGTCCACCGGCGGCGGCGCGACGACGGTGGCGGCGGCGGTCTCCTCGTCGGCCCCCTCGTCGTCCACGTCCCACCCGGCGCCGGCGACCGCGCCCGTGGTCGAGTCCCCCGGGACGGGATCCAGGTAGAGGTCCACCGCGCCCCGCCCTTCCGCCTCCATGTGGACCAGCGCCGAGGCCCGGGCCCCCCCGCGCTCCGCCGCGACCGAGACCGGGCTCTCCACCGCGGTCTGGACGTTGAACGTGAACGCGCCGTCGGCCCCGGTCACCGCGCGCGCCATGGTCCCGCGGGGCGAGCCTCCGGTCACCACCGCCCCCGCCACCGGCCGGGCGGGCCGGGTGCCGCGATAGTAGACGTGCCCGCTTACCGCCAGGAGGAGGGGCGCGGGGCTCAGGCGGAGATCGTGGCCGGTCATCAGCCGTTCGCGGAGGGGGCCGGTCTCGGTCAGGGTCTGGTAGCCGGGGGCCGAGATCACCGTCCGGTAGGGCGCGCCGGGCGTGCCCGGGAACACCAGGAGGTACGCGCCGGTGGAATCGGTGAAGCACTCCGCGCTCTCTCCACCCTCCTCGAACCGGACCGAGGCCCCCCGGAGCGGCGCCCCGGTGAGGGCGTCGGTCACCCGCCCCGCGGCCAGCGCGTGATTCTCGTGAGCCTCGGCCAGGACGTCCGCGCTGTCGGCGAATCCGGGCGAGAACAGGTAGCGCGCCCGGAAGGTGTCGTCGTCGAGCGCGGCCCGGGCGCGGGCGTCGGCGGTCAGTCCCAGCACCCCGAGCATCGATAGCCCGTCGGAGTCCTCGGCGGACCAGAGCCGGAGCCCCTGGTGGAGCGCGTCCGCCCGATCCACCGCATCCTGGGTGGCGGTCCGGTCCGCCTCGTCCATCCAGGCCGGGTCGAGGGGGGGCGGGCCGGCGAGAAGCGCGTGCCAGGCGTAGAGGAGCGCCGCCCGGTGGCGCGCGAACAGGTAGCCGTTGCGCGTGCCGGGATCGAAGAAGTAGACGTGCTCGGGGGCCTCGAAGGCCACCCCGTCCAGGAGCGGCCAGGCCGCGCTGGCCAGGAACGCTCCGCAGTCCTCCAGGTCCGGCGGAGCCACCGCCGCGTTCAGGAACGCGCGGCGGGCGGCCGTCCACCGCCCGGGCTCCGCGCACAGCGGCGCGCGCGGGAAGGCCAGGAGCCCCTCCTCCAGGTTCCCCACCGCGGCGGCGTAGCCGTCCTCGGCGTCGCGGTAGCCGTCGGCCCACGAGACCAGCGCGGCCGCCGGCGGGAGCCGACCGGATACCTCGGCGAGGGCGTCGCCCCCCCGGGCGAGGAGATCCTCCAGTCGGCGAAGGCCGTCGCCGGCGCTCTCCCCCGGCACCCCCGGGTCCATGCTCCGGGCGAAGGCGACCACGTTGGGGTGAAGCGGAGCGGCCTCGCGGAGCATGCCGAGAATCGCCTGGGTCTGCTCCAACCGGGCGGGGAAGCCGGAGTCGTGAAGGCGCCGGAGCGCGTCCCCCAGCCGGTTCACCCGGGCCGGCGCCTGGGCGGCGTTCCATCCGAAGAGCTTCCCGGCCCGCGCGGCCCGGAGCCGGGCGTCGGGCTCGGAAACCAGCTCGCGGTAGCGCCGGTAGTCGAGGTCGAAGGCGGTGAGCCTCCGCGCCACCGGTTCCAGGGCGGCGGCGAAGGCCCCCCAGTCGTGGACGGTGCCGGCGAGGGCGTCGCGGTAGGCCAGGACCTCCGGAGAAGCGGGGGCGGTGGGGAGCGGCGCCTCCACCGCCCCCGGCGCCGGCGCCGCCGCGTCCGAGGCCTCGGCGCGGGCGCGAAAGACGGCGGGGCCGGCCAGGAGCGCCGCCGACAGCACGACCAACCCCAGCCGGCCGGGCGCGGGTGAGAGGAACGAGGATCGCAGGCTCAAACCGTGACCTTCCCTCCGGTCCCGGCCGAAGGAGCCGGGAAAGCGCCGCCCGGCGACGTGGGGGCCGCCGGGCGGGCGTGGAATCAGACTACGAGAGTGCGGAGGAAAAGGCCAGCGCCGCGGGGCCGGGCCCCGGCTCGGCGCCCCTGAGATCACTTCTGACGGGTGTAGGTGATCTCCATCGACTTGAACTCCTTGCCGTCGGGTCCGGTCCCGTACATCTCGAAGAGGCGCGTGTTGGCGTCCGGCCAGCTCTCCACCTCCCGGAAGGAGGCGTCCTTGCCGGTCATGGGATCGGGAGTGGTGCCGGTCATGACCACCGACTTGCCGTCGTCGGCCATCGTCCCGTGGCTCACCATGAGGCCCGTCCCCATGTCGTCGACCCAGACGGAGCGGTACTCCTTGTTCTGGTTGTCGTAGCCGACGAGGTTCACGCCGTGGAAGGGCCGGCCCATCATGGTGCCGTTCACGTGCTCCAGCAGGTAGCGGCCGCCCAGGATCATCTCCCCTTCCGAGGTTCCGGCGCTGGTCTCGGGGGGCTGGCCGGGCACCGCCCAGGACTTGACCGCGAGCGTCCACTTGCCCGCGTCGTGATCCGCCAGCGCCTGGTGCGGCGCGCCGGGGGTGGCGAAGGCCATCCACTTCTGCATCATTTCCTGCTCTTCCGGGGACATTTGCTGGGCCTTGCCGCCGTCTTGGGCGAGGACGCGCGAGGCCGGGGAAACCGCGAGCGCGGCGGCCAGGGCCGCCGCGACGAGAACCGGGGTCGCCTTCATCGATCACACTCCTTGGGTCGGTCGGTAGTCGGCACAACTCGGGGCCCGGGGCCGCCCCCGGGGCGGGAGAAAGATAGCAGATTCGATGAAGTTCGCAACTGGCGCCACTTTCGCGCCGGCCGGACGCCCGGCGCGGCCGGGTGCCGCCCCCTCAGAATGGGAAGGGGGCGGGCCATCCCGCCCCCTCCTCGCGCGCTGCCGAACCGGGGCCGGGAGAGCCGGGCGCCGGGCCCGGCCCTCCGGGGAGGGGTCAGTAACAGGGGTCCTGGCTGATGTCCACGCCCTCCACCGCGATCAGACGGTTGTCGTTGCCGCAGTCCTTCACCACCAACCCCTTTTGCGACCCCACGATCACGGTGTTGTCGTGGGAGGCGGGAGTGAAGAAGCCGAACCGATAGGAGTCGGCGGTGAGTTCGATGTCGTAGGTGCCGTTGCTATTGGCGGCGTTGTTGACCAGCCGGTTGTGGTTGGCGCCGTCGATCGCCAGGTAACCCTCGCCGAAGTTGCCCTCGGACAGGTTCCCCTCCACCTGCCAGCGGTTGGCGGAGAGAAGCGACCCGTAGATCGTGCCGTCGATGTCCACCCCCTCCGGCACCTTGCACAGGATGAGACCGACGTAGTTGGCGGTGAAGTAGTTGTCCCGGGCCACCCCGGCGGTGCCGCAGGCCCAGAGGCCGAACACGCCGTTGCGGAACTTGTTGCCGGCGACCTCGTTATGGCTGCCGTTCATCACCACCACCCCGAAGGCGTCGTACCCCTGGTTCAGGCCCAGGTCGCTGGCGGTGACGTCATTGCCCGCGATCCTCGCCCAGTCGCCGTTCTGGACCATGACGCTGACTTCGAAACCGGTGAACACGTTGTCCTGGACCTGGGCATGGCTTGCGTCCTGGATGAGGATCGCGGTGTTGCCGTCGGTCCCGGTGGGCTCGAAGCGGATCCCCTGGACCGTCACCGAGTTGGCGCCGCGGATGTGGAGGGCGGCGTGGATCTCGTCGGACGCCGCGATCGGGAACGGGGCGATGCCGCTCCGGATGACCGCGCCGTCCTCGCCGAGAAGGGTGACCGGGTGCTCGATCAGGACGGTGCCCGACTCGGTGTGGGTCCCCGCCTTCACCAGCACGGTGCCGTTGGTCCCGGCGGCGGCGACGGCGGCAGCCAGGCCGTCGACCGACCCCGCGGCCAGCTCCACCGCTCCCGAGGCGGCGTCGGGCACCAAGGCACCCGCCCCCGGGGCGGTGGGGCCGGCGTCCCGGCCGCAGCCGAAAGCCAGGACAAGGAAAACCAAAGGCAGGAAGGGCGCTGCGAGACGTTTCATGGGAGCCTCCACGGGTGATGAGGATGGGGGGAAGTCGCCCGGCCCGTAGAGAAGAACGAAACCGGCACCGGATTCGAACGGAATTCATTCGAGCAGGGTCGAATTCGAAAATGACTTTCCGTTCCGGCCCGCCGGCATGGAAGGACCCCGCCGCCCTCCCCGGCGACGGGATCCCGCCTTTCGTATCGCAGCCGCCCGGTTCAGTTTCCGAACTGGATCCCCTGGGCCAGGGGCAGCTCGGTGCTCCAGTTCACGGTGTTGGTCTGGCGGCGCATGTAAGCCTTCCAGGCGTCGGAGCCGGACTCGCGGCCGCCCCCGGTCTCCTTCTCGCCCCCGAACGCCCCGCCGATCTCGGCGCCCGAGGTGCCGATGTTCACGTTGGCGATCCCGCAGTCGCTCCCGCGGTGGGAGAGGAAGTACTCGGCCTCGCGCACGCTGTCGGTGAAGATGGCCGAGGAGAGCCCCTGCGGCACGTCGTTGTGGATGCGGAGCGCGTCGGTGATCTCCTCCACCGCCGCACGGCCGGTGGAGCCATTCTTGCCGTAGCCGAGGACGTAGAGGATCGGGGCGAAGGTCTCCTCCTGCACGATGGCGAACTCGTTTCGGACCGAGGCAATGCAGGGCTTCACCCAGTGCCCGCCCGGGTAGGCGGCGCCGTCGAGCTTTTCGCCGCCGTAGAGGATCTTCCCGCCTTCCTCCTTCACCCGCCGGATCGCGTTCTGGAGGTCGTTGACCGCGTCGTGGGTCACCAGCGGGCCCATCAGGGTCTCGGGCTTGCGGGGATCGCCGATGGGGATGCCCTCGTACGCCTTCACCAGCCGGCTCTCCAGCTCCTCGCGGACCGACTCGTGGGCGATGATCCGGCGGGTGCTGGTGCAGCGCTGGCCCGCGGTCCCCACCGCTCCGAACAGGATCGCCCGGAGCGCCAGGTCCAGGTTGGCGCTGGGAGTCACGATGATGGCGTTGTTCCCGCCGAGTTCGAGAATGGTGCGGCCCAGCCGCTCCCCCACCACCGAACCCACCCGGTAGCCCATCTGGCAGGAGCCGGTTGCGGAGATGAGGGGTACCCGCTTGTCGTGGAGCATGCGGTCGCCCACGGTGGAGCCCTTGCCGATGGTGAGCGAGAAGATCGCCGGATTCACTCCGTTTTCCCTGCACACCTGCTCGGCGATCTTCACGCAGGCGATGGCGGTGAGCGGGGTCTTCGACGCCGGTTTCCACACCACGCTGTCGCCGCAGACGATGGCGAGCGCGGTGTTCCAGCTCCACACCGCCACCGGGAAGTTGAAGGCGCTGATTACGCCCACCACCCCCAGCGGATGCCACTGCTCGAACATCCGGTGGTCGGCGCGCTCGGACGGCATGGTCAGCCCGTAGAGCTGGCGCGAGAGCCCCACCGCGAAGTCGCAGATGTCGATCATCTCCTGGACTTCGCCCTTTCCCTCGGGGAGGATCTTCCCCATCTCCAGGGTGACCAGGGCGCCCAGCTCATCCTTCATCTCGCGGAGCCTGAGCCCGAGCCGGCGGACGATCTCGCCCCGCTTGGGGGCGGGGACCTTCCGCCATTCCAGGAACGCCTCCTGCGCCCGGTCCACGATCCGGTCGTACTCCTCCTCGGTGACCTGGGTCACGGTGGCGATCCGGGTCCCGTCGATGGGAGTGACCACGTCGAGCTTCGGCCCCGAACCCATCCACTCGCCGGCGAACCCGCCGGGATTCACGTCGGCGATGCCCAGCTTCTTGAGAAAATCGGTGGTTTCCTGCGTGGTGGTGCTCATGACGACTCCTGCCCCTTTCTCCCGCTCATCCCGCGGCAAACGAAATGCGTTTCGGCGGGCCCCAACGGCCCTGCCGCGCCGGAAACTGTACCACCTCGGGGGGTGGGGCCGGGAGGCCCCGGGGCGCGGGGACTCAGCGCAGGAGCACGAAGCGGGCGGTGCGGGCGGCGGTGCCGCCGCCCCCCACGCGGAGGAAGTAGACCCCGGGGGCGGCCGCGGTGCCGTCGTCGTCCCGTCCGTCCCAGGTCCACGCCGAGGCCCCGTCCGGGGCGAAGGCGCGCACCGCCCGCCCCGCCAGGTCGTACACCCCGGCCGAGGCCGCCGCGCCCCCCTCCATCTCGAACCGGATGCTCCGGCCGATCCGCGCCGGATTGGGGCTCACCGAGACGCGGGCCGGGGGGTCGGGGAAGACGACGGTGCGGGGGCCGAAGCGCTCCCGGCCGCCGTCCCGGGCCACCGACACCACCCAGTAGTCGTAGCGGGCGCCGGGGTTGCCGGAGCGGTCGAGGTAGGTGTAGCGGGGGCCGCCGCGGAGAAGGGCGCCGGTGAGGCGGACCTCCACCCCGTCCCGCGTCCGCAGGACGTCGAAGCCCTCGTTCGCGATCTCGCTCGATGTCTCCCAGTCGATCCGCACCGCGCCGGCCGCGGGGGCGGCGGCCAGGGCCAGCATCCGGACCGGGGTGTCGGGAAAGTAGGCACGGTCGACCAGGGTGGTGTCGATCACGAAGGGGTTGTAGAGGCCGTGCTGGTACGGCGCGATCGCGCAGGCGCGGGCGTACTCGGCGCTGTCCACCGGGTCGGACTTGGTCCAGGCGCGCAGATCGTTCTCCTGCACCCCGAAGAAGGCGGGATCCGCGGCGTCGGCCTCGGCCCGGTAGACGGTGTAGAAGTAGAACATCCCGCGGGCGACGTCCCCCTTCACCGACTCCCGCGGCTCCCACCGGCCCCCGTAGGGAAGTCCCCCGTTCACGTCCAGCTCGCTGTACTCGTCCCGGTGCGCGGGGTCCGGGGTGGAGGCCACCTGGTCCAGCCGGTACCAGGTGTCGGTGTCCTGGTCGGGGATCTCGGCGAAGGGATAGTTCGCGCGGGCGGCGTTGACCTCCACCTTGCTCGGCCGGAGCTGGTTCATGTCGGCTTCGGCGGGAAGCTGCCCCGCCCCCTTGCTCTGGGGCCAGGTGTGCTCGGCATTGATGTCCTTGGCGAAGGCCTCCGCCCGGGCGGTGGCCGAGTCCGGTGCCACGCGCGCGGTGAAGCCGGAGTAGATCCCGGTGAGGGTGCTGTCGTGGTTGTCGATCCGGGAGTACTCGATGTCGCGGGCGGTGGCGTAGCTGAGCCCGATCGGCGGCCGGTAGTGGACACGCAGGCTTTCCTGGAGCGCGACTCCCTGCACCCCGGGGAAGAGCACGGTGCCGAGCGGAGGGCATTCCGCGCGAGAGCCCGCGGCGGTCAGCGCCGCCGCCGCCAGCACGAGGCAAACGACGAGGAAGCGAGCGGAAAGGGAGCGGTTTGCGGCCTTCATGCGGCGCACTTTATCACGATTCTGCGCCGCGGGTGGGCCGCGAGGACGCCGCGGGGCGCCGGCGGTGAAGACCCGCCCGCGCCCCGCAGGACCGTCGCTACCGGCTAGAAGGCCAGGTCCAGCCGGGTGGTGATGAAGGAGAAGGCCGGATCATCGCCCTGCCGCGCCTCCTCGGTCCGATGCGAATACTCCAGGTGGACGGCCAGGTTCGGCTCCAGATAGTACCGGCCGCCGCCCGTCCAGCGCGTGACGTCGCCCCCGTCGGGATCGGGGGCGGTGACCAGGTCCAGCCGGGCGAACCCCACCAGCCGGGTGGTCGGCATCACGCTCAGCTCCGCGAAGCCGCCCGAGTAGTCCACGTCCCCGCCGGAGCCTGCCGCCCAGAGGCTCCCGTCGTCGCGCGCCCACAGGTAGAGCGCGGACAGGTTGGCCACCGAGTAGTTGAGGCTGGCGTCCACCGACCAGCGGTAGAAGCGGCTCCGTTCCCCGGTCCCTCCCGGCGCGCGCGAACGGCCCAGGTAGCCGGTCAACCCGACCCGCTGGCCCGCGGTCTGCCCCTCGCCGGGCCCCAGCACCTGGGACGCCCGCAGGTAAAGGTTGGACGGGGTGTCGTCGGGCCGGTCGTTCTCCGAGCCCCCCACCACGCCCGCGGCATAGGAGAACCGGTGCCGGTCGTAGCCCGAGAGCTCGATCCCGCTCTGGGTATCCCCCAGGGGCGGGCCTCCCGCGAACGACAGGTCGTAGATCTCGTAGGGCGAGACCGAGAGCATCCGCTTGCCGCTGAACGGCACGTAGGCCGGCTCGAACCGGCCGGCCCTCACGTTGAGCCAGGTGCCGGCGAGGCCGCTCAGCACCACGCTCGCCATCTCCAGCGCCCCCTCCTGGCCGTCGACGCCCCGGGCCCCGGCCACCTGCGGCACGTAGACCATGAAGTAGCCGGCGTTCCGCCCCAGGAGGCCGCCCGAAAGCAGGTCCAGCCCGTTCATGCGGAAGTCGCTCACGTTCCGCTCACCCGCGGCCGCGTTGTAGCTCTCGCCGAGGTACCCGCCGCTGGTGCGGAACGCCACCGGCGCCTGCACCTCCAGCACCGTCTTCTCCGCGTCTTCCTTCCCCGGCAGGCGGTAGCCGTTCATCCGGAACCGCTGGCCGAAGTCGTTCAACCGCGGATACGCCGAGTGACACATGGTGCAGGTGAACCCGTACTTCCGAGCAAATACCGGGATCCCCGACGCGGTCTGGGCCCACAGCGCCGCCCCGGCGGTCAGGATCAGTACGATCGTCAGGCCGCGCGCCTTCATCGCAGACCTCCCTTCGGATCCGCGGGGTCACCGGGTCCTTCCGGGAACGACGGCACCGGGACCTCGGGGGGAACCCCGGTCAACGCCTCCAGGAACGCCACCAGATCCCGTCGTTCCCGTTCGGTCAGCCGAAGCGGAAACATCATCGGATCGAGATACGGATTGGGCACCCCGCCCTCGTCGTATAGAACGACCACGTCCATCAACGTCTTGGCCGAGCCGTCGTGCAGGTACGGCGGGGTCAGGGCCGCGTTGCGAAGCCCCGGCGTCTTGAACCGCCCGGTGTCGCCGGGAATCCCGGTTTCCTTCACCCGTCCCGAATCCGGTTCGGACCTGTCCATCCCCACCCCCAGGTTGTGGAACGACTGGTCCGAGAAGGTGGGCCCGGAGTGGCAGGGGGTGCAGTGGCCCTTGCCGTTGAAAAGCTCCATGCCCCGCACCGCCGCCGGGCTCATGGCGGAGCGATCCCCCAGGAGATACCGGTCGTAGGGGGACGGACCCGAGATCACGGTGCGCTCGAACGCGGCGAGGGCCTTGGCGATCCCGTCGGTGGTCACGTCGGCCCCGAACACCGCCTGGAACTGGTCGCGGTAGCCGGGAATGGCGTTGAGCTTGGCCACCACGTTCTCCAGCGTCTCCCCCATCTCGATGGGGTTGTGGATGGGCCCGAGCGCCTGCTCCTCCAGCGACCCCGCCCGGCCGTCCCAGAACTGGAAGCGCATGTAGGCGGCGTCGAGAATGGTGCCGGAATTGCGGGCCCCGACCTGGCCGCGGATCCCGGTGTCGGTGGGGTGCGGATTCGCCCATCCGGTGCGCGGATCGTGGCAGCTGGCGCAGCTCACGGTGGCGTCCGCGGAGAGACGTGTGTCGAAGTAGAGTTGCTTGCCCAGCCGGACCTTGGCGTCGGTTTGCGGATTGTCCGGCGGCACCGGCGCCGCGGGCAGAAGCCCGTTCTCCAGGAACCGCCCCTGGCCGGACGCCGGCGGGGGCGAGGCCGCCCCCAACGCCAGCAGCGCCGTCACGAGAATCCATCCCAGTCGCATTCGCACCCGGTCCTCCTTCCTCCCGTCGTTCCCTCACCCTTGCGCGATCGTGTCCAGGCTATAGCAAACCGCCGGGGTGGTGAAGCGGCTTCCCTACCGGCCGCAATTTCGGACAAACGGACGCGGAATAGTGCCAAGGCGGTGAAGGGGGCGGGCCCGCCGGCCCGCCCCCCGCCCGGCATCCGAAGCCGGCTCGGATCACCGCACGACCACCACCTTCTTCACCTGGTGGAGGCCGCGGGCCTCGATCCGGTAGAAGTAGATCCCGTTGGGCACCGGGAGCCCGCCCGAGTTCCGCCGATCCCACGCGATCCGGTGGGTTCCGGCGGGAAGCGCGTCGTTGATGAGGGTGCGCACGCGCTGGCCGAGCACGTTGTACACCTCCACCCGCACCGGGCCCTCGGACGGGAGCACGAACCGGGCGGAGCCCGGGGCGCTCCCCGGCGCCATGGTGGCGTCGATCGGATCAAGCGGCGTGCCCGGATCTCCGGTTCCGCTCCCCGGTACCTCCGGCTGGATCTGGATCGGCGCCCCCAGGGAAAGGATGTTGGCCACCAGGTAGTCCGTCCCCCCCGCGGTCCGGTAGTGGAGGCCCAGGAGCGACGGCTTGTACTTCGCCGCCATCTTGCCGTCGCCGGCCTGGAGATCCAGGGAGGCGTCGCGGAGCCTGCGGACCGCGTCTCCGTCGTAGGTGAGCACCAGGTCGGGACGACCGTCGCCGGTAGCCTCGAGCAGCGTGTACTCCGACGGCCGCACCACGCCCTGGAGGTTCCCCACGTAGGCCTGCGGGCTCATGACGGTGGAGGCATCGAACCCTTCGGAGGAGGGAATGACCAGGGTGTAGGACGGGACATCCTGATAGAGGGCGGCGCCGTCGGCGGCGAATCCCGCGGCGCAGATCGCGCTCCCGCTCCGGTCGTGGGGCACGCGGACGTAGCTCGTGTCGTAGGAGGCGTTCCCGCTCGCATCGGTGGCCGAGTAGATGACGGTGTAGACGCGGCCGTCACCGCCCCCCTGCCGCTCGGAGCGGAGGTAGAACGTGGTGTCGGGGTTCCCGACCCCGGGGATCTGGATGTCGCCGGTGGTGTGGCCGTCGCCGATCCCGTCGTCCGGCTCGTTGCTGGTGATGCTCTCCAGCACCACCGCCGGGTTCGGATCGCAGACGTCGCTCACCGTGATCGAGGCGTCGATCTCGGCCATTTTCCCGTTCGGCGGCCACAGGCAGTCGCGGTTGAGCAACGCCGTGAGGTTTGGCGGCGTGGTGTCCACCACCGTCACGCTTGTGGTGCAGCTCACGGCGTTGGTCCCGTCGGTGGCGGTGAAGATCACCGGGGTGGTCCCGTCGGGGAAGAAGGAAGGAGCGTCGTTGGTGACGGACGGGGAGCCGCAGTTGTCGCTCGCCGAGACCCCGGCGAAGAACGCGTTGAGCTGCGGGTCGTCGGCGGGGGTGCCGCCGGACGCCGAGCATTCCACCGTGTCCGGCGGCGGGCAGGTGATCTGGGGCGGCTCGACGTCGTTCACGGTGACGTGGAAGGTGCAGATCTCCCCGCTGAACGCGGTGCAGGTCACGGTGGTGGTCCCCAGCGGGAAGACGGTCCCCGAGGGCGGGTTGCAGGTGACCGGCCCGCAGTTGCCCGAGGTGGTCGCGCTGAAGTTCACCACCGCGGTGCAGAGCCCGGGGTCGTTCCCCACCGTGGTGTCCCCCGGGCAGGTCAGGACGCAGGGATCGAGGGCGTCGAGCGCCGCCGGGGCCTGGATGAGGCCGTAGCCGGTGGTGTTGTCGAACCCGGCGCTCCCCATGTCGATGGCCGAGGCCTCGAGCGCGGAAAGGATCTGCGCGGGGGTGGCGCCGGGGACCGACTCGAACATGAGGGCCGCCACCGCCGCCGCGTTGGGGGCCGCCGCCGAGGTGCCGAAGAAGTTCGGCCACCCGTCCCCGTCCGCGTCCTTCCCGAAGAACGTGGTGTTCACCCCGTCCACCGCGCAGATCTCGGGCTTGCCGGTCCGCCCGTCGAAGGTCGGGGCGCCGGCGGTGGTGAAGAGGACCGGGGTGGTTCCGCTCGAGGAGAACCCCTCGACCTGGGGCGGGTTCACGCCGTAGGCCGGGGTCCGGAAGTACGGCGCCGCCGCCACCGCCACCGCGCCGGAGGCGTTGGGGTGCCCGAAGATGGTCCCGGCGTTGCCGGCCCACTCGTTGATCCCTCCCGGGAAGTTGAAGAGGATGTACTTCATCGTCGCGGGAGCGGATCCGGACCGTAGCACCAGCATGATGTTGAAGTTGGCGGGGCCCCCGGTCAGGTTCTGGAAGCCCACCACCTCCACCGCGTCACCGCCCACGTTGTTGTTCACCGAGCCCCCGACCACGGTGTCGCCGGCGGCGTTGAAGATGTAGACGTCCAGGTCGTTGGCGCACCCGGGGGCTCCGCTCACCGAGGCAAACGGCTGGTCCCACTGGAAGGACATGTTCAGCGTGGCCGAGTCGGGCAGGCTGAAGGACTGCAGGGCGTCGGTCGCGGCCCCGGGGTCGAAGTCGTGCGCGGTCCCCCCCAGGAAGGAAGGAGCGCCCGAGGCCGAGGGGAAGGCGCTGGAGGCGTACGAAGCTCCGCTTCGGAACGCGCCCTGGTAGCCGTCCCGGTCCTGATTGAGGGCGGCGGAGAAGTAGGGCACCCCCGCGGCGTTGCAGGCGTCGGCGGCCTGGGCCACCACCCCGTCCTGGAACATGGGCTCGGCGTAGTAGATGACGTCGTCCACCACCACGCCGGCGCCGGCGGTGGTGCGAAGGCTGGTGATGTTGGCGGCGAAGGCCGCCTGGCCGCCGTTGGCGGTGGCGAAGGCCAGGGCCGCCCCCGGCGCCACGTCGTGGATGAGCTGGAGCATGCCGCGCCCTTCGTCGGTCTTGCTCCCGTCCGCCAGCACGTTCACCGGGGTGGTGAACCCGTTGGGGTTGCCGGTCCCGGGAAGGTCGCCGGTGTTGACGTCGGCGGCGGCGCCGTTCTTGAAATCGTAGCTGTCGGAGAGGACGCCCACCGTCACCCCGGCCCCGTTGATTCCGAGCGCGGCCCGGGTCTCGCTGCTGCGCATGGCGGAGTCCGCCTGGCTGGTGACCGCGCCGACCTGGGTGGTCCAGGAGTCGGGCGACATGGTCGCGACGTCGGCCAGGCCGGCCACCGACTCGATGGCGGAAATGGGCAGGTACCCCGAGACCATGTGGTCGGCGGTTCCGGTGACCTGCATGCCGAGAGAGGAGAGCTCGGAGGCCACGGCGCCGGAACTGCCCGACGGGATGACCTTCACCAGCACCCGGCCGTTCTCCACCCGGAGGAGTTGGTTGCTGGGCTGGAAGGCCTGGACCGGAGCCAGTCCCCGGGCCTGGAACGTGCGGAACTCCTCGGAGAGGAGCGCCAGATCCCAGCCAACTTTGGCCAGCGGGCCGTCCTTGCCGGACAGGTCGGAGCCGCTGAAGGCGGTGCGCGCCGCCCGGGTGGCGGCGGGATCGGCGCCGGGAGCGGCGATCGCGCTCGCGGCCAGAAGGGATGGAGCCAGAAGCGAAAAGATGAGCAGGGCGGCGAAGCGCCTCGGTTGCATGGGGACCTCCCAGAAGCGGGTGAGGTGGTGTGAGAATCGAATCCGAGGGGGTGCGGGCCTTCGCCGGAGAACGCGGTGATCCCTGGGAGCGGCGGCAAGAACGGACCACGGGAATCGCCGGGAAGCCCCCCCGAACCATCAAACGGCCTGGAGCCGGCTTTCCGGACACCCTTTATCAAATTGAGACCCAGGGGGGGCTCTCATGGCGGTCCAGGGAGCAATCCGGATCCTCGGAGGAACGCCATAATTGTAATCACGACAATGTGTTGCGCAGACTCACGGGTCTCCGGCCGGAAAGATCACGGCTCCATCCCCATCCGGGCCAGGGTCGCCGCCCACCGAGGATCGCGGTGCAGACCAGCCATCACCGGAATGTTCTTCACCATGCTCGCCCCCGAGTCATGGGTGTCCACCGCCCGGTTCATCCAGTCGAAGGCGTCGTCCACCTCGCCCCGGATCGCGTGGAGGACGGCGATCTGGATCGCGGAGTCCTCGGCGTGGTCCGCCTTGAGCTGCTCCAGCGCCGCCTGCGACTCCGCCTCCCGCCCCATGGCGAAGTACACGTCGCCCAGCGCGAGGAGCCGGGCGAACTCGGCGGGCTCCTGCTCGGCGTGGGTCAGCGCCTCGTCCAGCCGCCCCAGCCGGCAGACGATGCTGGCCAGGATGCTGTGACAGGCGATCCGCTGCGGGGCCAGCTCCAGGGCCTTGAGATAGGCGGCCTCCGCCTCCTCGAGCCGGAGGGCCGAGAAGTAGGCCCGGCCCAGACGGCTGTAGGCGGTGGAGTTCAAGGGATCCAGGGCCGTGGCCTTCTCGGCCGACGCCACCGCCTCGTCGGACCGCCCCAAATAGGAGGCCAGCTCCCCCGCCTCCTGGATCACCTCCAGACTCTCCGGGGCCAGCTCCAGAGCGCGGGCCGACGACGCCCGGGCCCCCTTCCAGTCCCACTCGTAAATCCGCTGGACCCGGGAGAGCATCACGTGCCCCTCGGCCAGGTCGGGTTCGATCGCCAGCGCCCGCTCGGCCGCCTCGCGCGCCCTGGGCCAGCCCTCGTGGACGGAGACCCACCCGTATCCCCCCTGGAGGCCGAAGGCGTACGACAACGCCGCCCAGGCCCGGGCGTGGCCCGGATCGAGGGCCACCGCCTGGCGGAGGTATTCGATCCCCTTCGCCACGTCCGTTTCGTTGAACCGGTCGATGAAATGCCTGCCCTGGAGATACAGCCGGTGGGCCTCGGCGTTCTCGCCGCGGCCGAGGGCGGCGGCGGCGACCTGGGCCCGGGCCTCGCGGCTCGCGCTGGAGTCGCGGGACTCTCCGAGGAGCGTGGTGCGAAGCTCCTTCACCACCGACTGCGCGATGTCGTCCTGCACCGCGAAGATGTCCTCCAGCGTGCGGTCGTAGGTCTCCGACCAGAGCGGAAAGCCGTCGGCGACCTTGACCAGCTGCACGGTCACCCGCACCCGGTTCCCGGCCTTGCGCACACTCCCCTCCACCACCGTGGCCACCTTGAGCGCCCGGCCGGCCTCCTCGATCGAGACCTGCTTCCCCTTGAACGCGGCCGACGACGTCCGCGCCGCCACCCGCACCCCGCGAAGCTTCACCAGCACGCTCAGCAGTTCATCGGCGAGGCCGTCGCTGAAGTACTCGTCCTCGGGATCGGGGCTCCGGTTCACGAACGGCAGCACCGCGATCGACGGCGGCTCGCTCTCCGCGGGCTTGGGCTTCGGGCGCGGCGGCTCGGCATTGGGCCGGGGCGGCTCCGCTTGCGGCCGGAGGGGCGCCGGCGCCGACCCCGCCGCCTCCGTCCCCACCCGAGGCCCCACTCCCGGCAGGCCGCCGGTGAGCGTCTCGCGCTCGAGCATCTCGAGTTCGTTCCGGACGTCCTTGGCGGTCTGGAACCGGCGCTCCAGGTCCTTCTCCAGGCAGCGCCGCACCACCCGCTCCAGGTCGCGGGGGAGTTCCGCCCGGACCGCGCGCACCGGCGGCGGCACGTCGCGGAGGATCGAGGAACTCACGTCCGCGCTCGACGCGCCGCGAAAGGGCCGCTGCCCGGTGGCCAGCTCGTAGAGGATCACCCCGAATGAAAAGAGATCGGCGCGGGCGTCCACCGGCTCCCCCCGGATCTGCTCCGGCGCCATGTACGGGACCGTTCCCACCACCTGGCCGGCCTCGGAGATCGGCGCGTTCATCGTCACCGCCTGGGTGGCCCCGAGCGGCTCGTCCTCGCGGGAGGGCTTGGCCAGGCCGAAGTCCAGCACCTTCACCCGCCCTTCCGGCGTCACCATGATGTTGGCGGGCTTGAGATCGCGGTGGATCACCCCCTTGGCGTGGGCGGCGGCCAGGGCATCGGAGAGCGGCACCGCGATCCGGAGCAGCCCCGCCAGCGGCATGCCTCCCGGGAGGACCTTCCGGTCCAGGGTCTCCCCGTCCACCAGCTCCATGGTGAGGAACCGCACCCCGTTCACTTCCTCGATCGCGTGCAGGGTGACGATGTTGGGGTGGCTGAGGCCGGCGGCGGTCCGCGCCTCGCGCTCCAGCCGGGCCAGCCGCACCGGGTCCCGGGCCAGCTCCCGCGGCAGCACCTTGAGCGCGACTTCCCGTCCGAGCCGGTCGTCGCGGGCGCGATAGACCTCCCCCATGCCGCCTTCACCCAGCTTGGCGAGAATGGTGTAGTGACCGAGGGTCTGACCGATCATGCGGGGGTCTCCGGGATGGTCTGAGGCCGCGGAAACGAAGACTCTACCTCATGAACCGACCCGGGCCAACCGCCGCCGGACGCGCCTGCGGGTCCTCCCGGTCAGTTGGCCGGATCCCCGGCATCGCGGGCGAACGCGTCCAGGGCGGGAAGCGCGTTCCCGGACGAGTCGAAGAGAGCGGCGGCCCCGCCCTTCCACACCGCGATACCGGGGACGGGAACCGACTCGGGATACCACCACAGCACGCCCTGCCCCAGGCCCCCGGGGGTCCCGCGCACCGTGCGGATCACGTCCTCCAGGAACCGCGCCTGCCCTTCGGGGGTGCCCGGCCATGCCACGTTCACGGTATCGCCGCCGGCGCGCCGGGGGTAGGCGGTCTCGACGAGGACGATCGGCCGACGGAAGGCGGCGGCGGTCTCTCGCAGGTTCAAGCGCAGGTCCCCGAGGCTTCCGTGCCACCGGGGGTAATAGCTGAGGCCGACGAGGTCGAACCGCACTCCCCGCGCCTCCAGGTTCCGGAAGAACCACGCCGTGCCCTCCGCGTTCCCCCCGCAGTCGAGGTGGACCATGATCCGCACCGAGTCGCCCGGCGCCAGCGGCGCGCGCGCGCCCCGGATCGCGGCCCGGAGGAGGGTGGCGAACCGGTCCCAGCCCCGGTCGTCCGGGCCCAGCCGCCCGGCCGGCCAGAGGAAGCCCGCGGTGACCTCGTTTCCGATCTGCACGATGTCGGGAAGGCAACCCGCGTCCTTCATCGCCCGCATGACCCCGGCGGTATAGGACTCGGTTTCCCGCTCGAGCGCATCGAAATCCAGGCCGTGCCAGGATGCGGGCGTCGCCTGGTGGCCGGGGTCGGCCCAGGTATCCGAGTAGTGCAGGTCGAGCAGGAACGAGGCCCCGGCGGCCTTGATCCGCTTCCCCAGCGCGATCACGTAGGGCAGGTTCTGGACCACCTCCCCCTCCATGGCGGTACTCACGAACAGGCGCACGCGGAAGCAGTTCGCGCCGTGGCGGGTCAGGATCGCAAGCGCGTCGCCGGGCTTCCCACGGTCCCGGTAGGCCGCGCCCTGCGACTCGAGCTGCGGGAGCATGGAGACGTCGCCGCCGCGAAGGAACTCCGGCGGGGTCGAAGGCGGGGCGGCGCCCGCCGCCGATGCCGCCAGGGCCAGGCCCAGGGTGAGGGCGGGCAGGATCCGGGCGCGGCTCACCGGGGCCACCCGGCGCGGGAACGGGACACCCCGGCCTACCCGCTCCGCTTCCACAGCGCCGGGCGGGTGTCCGGGATCTCGCCCCGTTGCACCGTTCCCACCGCCCATACCGTCCCGTCCGAGGCCTCGGCCATGCGCCACACGCGCGCGGAGTCGATCGCCGCCTCCCGCTCCAGCCCCCGCCCGGACGGCCAGCGGACGATGGACGCGGTCTCCTGACCGCAGGCCAGGTAGGCGTCGCCGTTCCGGGCGAGGAGAATGTCGTTCACCGACTCCAGGGCCGTGGCCTGGGGAAGGGCGATCTCCACCCAGGCCCCGCTCACGCTCCTCATGAGCAGGAACGCGGTGTAGTCGTGGGCGCCGCCGGCGAAGTTCGTGATGGAACCGCCGAGCAGGATCACGCCGTTCGCGTCCACCGCCACCGCGTCGAACTCCCGGTCGGAGCAGCCTCCGCAGGGGACGTCCAGCCGCTCCCAGCCGGAGCCGGCGTTCCGGAAAAGGACGCTGTTGGGCTCCTCGGGAGAGCCGTCTCCGCCGTCGTCGAAGCCGCAGGCCGCCCACACCCCGTTCCCGGCGGCGATGTCGTGCAGGCCGTGCTCGTTGACGGCGGTGGGAAACGGGAGGGTTTCGGTGGTCCGGATGTCGGGATAGATGCTGGCCCGGATCTGGCCGTTCCCGGCGGCCGCGCCGGCGAACCGAAGCGTGTCCCCGCTGGCCGCGAACGCGAGCCCGCCGAAGGGAACGTCGTGCCGGCTCCAGCCGTCGCGTTCTTCGAGGATGAATCCGGGCACGGGGAGGGCGGCGACCCCGGCCGCCACGAACCGGCCGCCGGGGGCGATGCCGGCCGCGGTCAGGAAGGATCCGGCGGGAGCGGGCAGGCCGTCGGCCGGGGCCCACACCCCGCTGGTCTGCAGCAGCGCCGCGAACGGAGTGTAGACGGGGGTGTACGTGGGGCCCGAAAACCCCGCGCCGACGATCAATCCCCGGCCGGCGGTGAACGCCAGGCCCATGAAGGCGCCCCGGTCCGGGGCGCGGACCACCGCGACCTCTTCCCAGGGGCCGGCGGGAGCGGGCCGGGTTGCGCCGTGGTGGCAGGAGGCGAGGAGGACGGCGCAGGCCGCGAGCCCGAGCGCCCGCACCGGAGCATGGGGAATCCTCATGGCGTCACCTGTGCGTTGAGGCGGAGTATGCGCGCCGCCTCGCGGACCGCGTGGCGGCGGGACGCCGGGAGCGTAGCAGAATCGGGCCCGACAGGCGTGGGGGCGGCCGACGCGTGACGGCCGCCCCCGGATCGACGGTCCCGGTGGAACCGGGTCGGATCAGTCGCCGGCGTTCGCCGGGGCCTTGGGCGTACCGTACATCTGCTTCAGGGTCCCCCAGGAGGTGCCCTTGACCGACACCGGTGCGTTGCAAACCTTCCAGCACCCGCCCGCGTAGCTGGTGATGTAGAGGCATCCGTTGCAGAAGGTCACGCCGGCCGGCCGCTCGCCGGTGGCGAAGAGGGTCTTGGTGCCGTCGGACTTGATCCGCCAGACCTTGCCGTCGGCCATGTCGGTGGCGAACATGTCGCCCATGAAGGCGCCGCCGGACGCCCAGTCGAACTGCTCGGGAACGGTGAACCCGCTCACGAAGCTGGTGGCGCTGCCGCCGGCGTCGATGGTCACGATCCCCACGCCCAGCGAACCCGCGTTGCAGGTGGCGTAGAGCCCGGTCCCCCATGCGCCCCCCGGGCCGAACCTCATGTAGGACGAGGCGACCCCGCTGGCGAAGGGGGTGATGGTGCCGGCGGGATCCACGGTGGTGATGGTGCCGTAGTAGCTGATGGCGAAGAGATCGGTGCTGTAGGCGCCGGTGGGGTCGAACTTCACGTCGCTCACCTGCGGGAACATCACGAACAGGGACGGTATGCCGCTCGGGTCCACCTTAGTGATCCTGCCCGACGAATACGAGGCCACGTACATGTAGGTCCCGAAGTTCGAGAGGGGGCCGGGGCCGAAGGTGATGCCGACCGGGAAGGCGATGTCCGGGGCGCCGGAGGCGAAGGGCGACATGGCGTCGGAGAAGTCGATGCGGCCGATGGCGTCGCCGCTGCTCTCGCTGACGTAGATGTAATCGCCCCAGACGCCGCCGGGGCTGCAGGCGGCGCCCTTGGGTCCGGAGGTGGCGCCGAGATCGGTCGTGGTGAAGCCCGGCTCCTGCACCGTGAAGGGGTTCGCGCTCTGGGCGGAGGCGGATCCGGGGGCGAAGGCGGCGGCGCTCGCCGCGAGGAGGACCAGGGATGCAGATGCGATTCGCCTTGCGTTCATCTTCTTCTCCTGAGGTGGGGGCCAGCGGGAGGCGGCATCGAGGCGCTCGACCGCAGTCCCGGTCGAGGGGCTCTTGCGTACGTTCACGGAACATAGCAAATTAAGGATAAAAATTATTATAAAAATCCGGGCTTCGGAAACCCGCCGGGGAACCGTCCCCCGGCCCGGGCGGGACCGCGCGGCCGGGCCCGGACCGTCCCACCGCAACCATAGGCGGCACTTCTGGTTCCCCGAATCGGGGCGCAGCCGGGTTCGCGGACGCGCAGCTTGCTCCGGGCCGGCGGCGGGACGACCGTCGGCCCGGCTCCGCATACGACATTTCTGAGAATTTCCGGAAAATGGGGTCCGGCGCGCCCGTTGCCGCGCCGGCCCCCGCCCATTACTTCTTCGGCAGCTCCCCGAGCAGCACCTCGACCGCCTTCTCGATCTGCTGGTCGCGCCCGGCCGCCTCCAGGGCGGGATCCGGTATGACCTCATAGTCCGGCTCGAGCTCGTGGTTCTCCATGACGTCCCCCGCCATGTCGTAGATCGCGACTTCGGGGATTCCGAAGATCAGGTCCCGATTCTGGAGCCGCTCCCACCACACCGAGCTGCAGGTGCCGGGCACCGGCATCCCGACCGTCTTCCCGATCCCCAGCTCGGTGTACGCGGACGGGAAGCAGTGGGCGTCGGAGTAGTTGCCCTCGTTCATGACCACGATGGACGGCTTGCTCCACCGCATGCTCGGCTCCTGGCCCACGCGCTGTCCCCGCGGCACCTCCGTCATGAAGACGCGGCCGCTCAGGAACACGGTCAGGGCCTCGTCCAGATTGCCCCCGCCGTTGAACCGCGTGTCGAGGATGATGGCGTCCTTCTCGGTGTCGCGGCCGAAGATTTCCTGGAAGATCTCGCGGTAGGGGCCGTCGCTCATGCCGCGGATGTGCGCGTAGCCGAGCCGGCCGCCCGAGAGCTTCACCACCTCGTCGTAATTGGCCCGCGTCCATCGCAGGTAGAGCAGGTGTTCCTGCTCCCCCCACGAGATCGGCTTCACCGTCTCGTCCCAGCGCGCATTCGTGCCCGGATCGAGCAGCGACAGCCGGACCGGCGTGCCCGCCTTGTGGTTCAGCAGCCGGTACCAGTTCTCCCCCGGTCCGATCGTGGAGTCGTCGATCGCCGTGATCACGACCCCCGCCTTGATCTTCGTTCCCGACTTCCGGAGCGGCCCCTGGTCGATCACCTCCAGGATGCCGACCCCCGGGCCGGTGTGCTTGGGGTCCGGGAAAAATCCGAGCGCGGCCGTCTCGTCCCCGTCGGTGCGGGTCGGGCGGTACCGGCAACCGGTGTGGGAGGCGTTTAGCTCGCCCTGCATCTCGGAGCACAGCTCGGCGAAGTCCCGGTCGTTCCCGATGTACGGAAGGAACCGCGCGTAGTAGGTCTTCATCGCCCGCCAGTCCACGCCGTGCATCTTCACGTCGAGGAACTTCTTGAACGTCTGCCGCCAGATGTGCTCGAACATGTAGGCGCGCTCCTGGGCTTCGTCCAGGTTCATCCGGGCGGAGAGCGCGACGGGTTTCGCCTTTTCGGAGTCGAGATCCACCACCGACAGCTTGCCGTCGTGGAGGACGTACGCCTTCTTGCCCTTGTCCCCGAGCCTCAGATCGGCCTGGCGGGCGCCGAACTTGGAGATCATCTTGATCTCCTTCGTGCGGGGCACGTACTTCCAGAGGTCGAAACCCTTGTCGTAGCGGGCGAGAAAGTAGAGATCCTCGCCGTCGCTCGAGAGCGCCGCCCCGGCGAGCGGGGCGGAGCTGAACGACAGCCGGGCGGTGCGGTCCTCGATCCGTTCGAGGTCCATCGCGACGGGCCGGGCCAGCATCGGCCCTTCCTTCTCCGCCTTCTCGGACTTCTCGGACTTCTTGCCCTTCTTGTCCGCGCCCTTTCCCTCCTCCTTCTTCTCGTCCTTCTCCTTCGTCGTGAGCTGATCGTAGGCGGCCTCGTCCAGCTTGTACCGGTCCCAGGCGGCCTGGGTGAGATAGGCGGCGTAGACGTCGGATTCGCGGCCGTTGTTCGACTGGGTGCGCAAGCCCTGGCGATCGGAGCGCCAGTAGAGGATCTCCCCCTTGCGCGACCACTGCGGCATCTCGTCCTCGTATCCGCTCTGGGAGACGTTGACGACCTTCTGATCCCCGGAGGTGGACACCACGCCGACCTCGTTCGACCAGCGCCCGGTGCTCAAGAACTGCACCGCCATCCACCGTCCGTCGGGAGACCACTGGTAGGCCTGGTCGCCGTCGGCGTAGGAATAGTTCCGGTCCCCCGGAAGCACGACCCGCGACTTGCCCGTCGCCAGGTCGAGGATCTTGAGGGTGGTGCGCTCCTCGAGATAGGCGATCTCCTTCCCGTCCGGCGACCAGCTGGGCTGGAACTCCTCGAGCGAGTCCGCGACCACCGGGGTCTCCTTGAAACCGGTGGCGTTGAAGAAGTTCGGCTCGTCCTTGTCGGTGAGGTCGGTACGGAAGATCTTCCAGCTGTTCCCGCGCTCGGAGGCGTAGAGGAGGCTCCGGCCGTCCGGGGAGAAGCTCACCGAGCGCTCCTGCTCGGGGGTGTTCGTGATGCGCCGGGTGTCCCCGTGTTCCGTCGAGGTCACGAAGATCTCCCCGCGGGCGACGAACGCGATCTCGCTCCCGTCCGGGGAGACGTCGAACTCGGTGATCTGCGACGAGACGTCGACCGGCTTCACCACGCGTCCGACGTCGTCGGCGGCGGTGCTGACCGCCAGCCGCCGGCTCTCGGTCGCGCCCGCCGGCCGCACCCAGAGCTCGCCGTCGTAGGCGTAGCAGAGCTTGCCGTCGCGGGACGCGGAGAGGAAGCGGACGGGGCCGCCGGTGTGCTGCGTCACCGGCACCGGGTGTTCGGGGTCGGCAAGATTCATGGTCCAGACGTTGAAGGAGCCGCTCTTCTCGGAGAGGTAGAAGATGGACCGCTCGTCCGGCCCCCACACCGGCTGCCGGTCGTCGTAGCCGTACCCCGTGAGCCGCGTGAACTTGCCCGCCGTCACGTCCTCGATCCAGACGTCGCGCGCGAACGAGGAATGATCGTGCTTCCGCCACGGCATCTCGTAACCGCGCCGGTCCGAGTAGATCAGGCGCTTCATGTCGTGATCGTAGACGGCGTAGAGCGCGGTGGTGGTGAGCACCTGCTCCGGCATGTGGCCCTCGAGATCCACCTTGTACAGCTCGGGGCGGGCCGCGGTGGGAAAGACCCGGTTGGTGGGAGTGTCGAGAATGGACGCGGAGAACAGCACGAACTTGCCGTCCGGGGTGAAGCTGGTGGGCGTCTCGTCGGCGGAGTGGTAGGTGAGACGGGTGGCCCGGCCGCCCTCGGCCGGCATCACGTATACGTCGAGGTTCCCGTTCCGGTCGGAGGCGAAGGCGATCCTGCTGCCGTCCGGCGACCACACCGGCATGGAGTTGTACGAATCGCCCACGGTGAGCGGGGTGGCCACCCCGCCGTCGGCAGACACCTTCCAGAGGTTGCCGCGGTACTCGAAGGCGATGGTCCCGCCGTCCGGAGAGATCGCCGGGTAGCGGAGCCAGAGGGCGCGGTCCGCGCCCAGGGCCCGGCCGGCGGGGATGACGAGGAGAAGAAAGAGAAGCGTCGGCGCCAGTAGGGAAAGCCGGCGGGCGAGGTTCACGGCGGTGTCTCCTGTCTGGGGGCGATTTCGTGTCCAGGCGGCAGAGGGGTGCGCGGACGTCGCGGAGACTAGGACACCGACGCGGATTTGTCACTTCCGAAGAGGGGCCCGCGGCCAGTCCTCACCGACGGCCAGGGATCACCCGATCAGGGTCAGGCGTCTGGTCCACCTGAAGCCGCCGACGCCTAGCCGGTAGAAGCAGGGTGGCCCACCACCGCAGGCACGGGAACTGGATGTGTCCCGCCCAGGTGAACGACGAGCTCAACCATGCCCGTCTGTGCCAGGAGTACGGGGATCCGAAGGGGGTCGCGCCGATCCTGGACATGGCCAGGGCCTCGACCGCCCGTCCCTATCAGGAGATGACCTTCTGCATCTTCGACCGGGCGGCGTTCATGCCCAGAGAAGCCCGTGGCCTTCGTGAGCCTCGAGACGATCTGCACCGACCCCTGGACGAATCCCAACCTGGTCCGCGATCCCCGTTTCGTCGCCGAGGTGCGCAAGGACGGCCGCTTCGTCGAGTACCTGGAGCACTTCAAGGTGATCCCGAAGTAGCCCCGAAGGGGAGGGCCCCGAAGCCGTTCCGAAAGACGCCGTTAAGCAGTTGGTGACGTGGTGTTTACATGGCCCACGATCGCCTTGAACGTCGCTCACCACCCTCGGGCTCGCCCCCCGGCGCCCTCCCGAATCCCCCGCAGCAGACCCCGGTTCTGGGGGCATTCCGGAGACGCACCGGGAACCACAACTGACGCCGCGGGTCCTTCACCGATATAATCGGTCGCCATATGCCCCTCTCATCCGGCCATCACATCGGCAACTATGAAGTCCTCGGCCCCGTGGGCGCCGGGGGCATGGGTGAGGTCTACCGGGCCCGCGACTCGCGGCTGGACCGCGTCGTGGCCATCAAGGCGCTCCCCCCCGGCGTGGCCGGGGACGCGGCCCGTCTCGCCCGGTTCGAACGCGAGGCCAAGGTGCTGGCCTCGCTCAACCATCCCAACATCGCCGCCATCTACGGGATCGAGGACGCCGACGGCGGTCCCTACCTGATCCTGGAATTCGTCGAGGGCAAGACGCTGGAGCAGAGGCTCGCGAACGGCCCGCTCGCGGTCACGGACGCGGTCCGGATCGGCGCCAGGATCGCCGCCGCCGTCGAGGCCGCCCACGAGAAGAACATCGTGCACCGGGACCTCAAGCCGGCGAACATCATGATCACCGGGAACGATTCGGTCAAAGTCCTCGATTTCGGGCTGGCCAAGGATGCGGCGGAACCCGGCGACCGGGACCCCAATCTTTCCTCGTCTCCCACCATGACGCCTTCCATCACCGAGCACGGCATGGTCCTTGGAACCACCCCCTACATGAGCCCCGAGCAGACCCGGGGGAAGCTCCTCGACCGACGCGTCGACGTCTGGGCGTTCGGGTGCATCCTCATGGAGTGCCTCACCGCGCGGAAGGTCTTCCGGGGCGAGACGACAAGCGACGTGATCGCGACGATCCTGCAGGGGGAACCCGCCTGGGACCAGCTTCCGCCGGCAACGCCACCCCGGCTCCTCGACATCCTGCGCCGCTGCCTCACCAAGGACGTTCACCTGCGCCCCAGGGCCATCGGGGATATCGGCCGCGAGCTGCAGGTGCTTCTTTCCGACAGCACGAGCGGGGCGATCAAGGCCCCCGGAGACGTTCCCTCCCTGGCCGTGCTCTACTTCGTGAACCTGGCCCGGGATCCCGACAGCGAGTACTTCTGCACCGGCATCACCGAGGACATCCTCTCCGACCTCTCCAAGATCAAAGGGCTTCGCGTGGCCAGCAAGAACGCGGTCAGCCGCTATCAGGGGACCAAGATCGATCTCGGGCGGATCGCCGCCGACCTGGGCGTGACCGCGGTTCTGGAGGGCAGCGTCCGCCGCGCCGGGGACCGCATCCGGATCACCACCCAGCTCATCAACGCCTCGGACGGATTTCAGCTGTGGGCGGATCGCTTCGATCGCACCCTCGACGACGTGTTCGCGGTGCAGGACGAGATCGCGACCGCCATCGTGGCAGCGCTCCGCGTCACCATGACCCCGAGCGACATCAAGGAGATCGTCCGCGACCGCCCCGCCGACGCCAAGGCCTACGACCTCTATCTCAAGGGACGGGAAAAGTACGGGCTCTACAGCAAGGAGGCCATGCAGGAGGCGATGGGCCTCTTCCGGGAAGCCATCGCCCTGGAACCGGACTACGCGTTGGCCTGGGCGGGGGTGGCCGATTGCCATGCCCAGTTTCTGCAGTACGCCTGGACCGAGGATCGCGAGGCATCCACGCGCCTCGGTCTCGAGGCCGCGCGCAAGGCCATTGCCACCGATCCCAACCTCCCCGAGGCCCATAAGGCGGAAGCGAACGTCCTCGTGGTCTCCGGAGGTAGCCGCGAAGAGGTATTGCGGAGCCTGGGCCGGGCGATCGAGGCCGACCCCGACTTCGTCCCCGCGCTGCTCACCCTGGGAGCGCTGTACTTCATCGACGGGAACCTTGCGGGAGGCGAACGGCTGGCTCGCCGTGCGCTGGAGATCGACCCCCGGGAGCCGCATGCCTTTCTCTGGCTTTCCCATATTTTGAACTGGACCAACCGTAGCGAAGAATGTCTGATCGTGACCAGACGGCTCAGGGAGGTCTCGAACTCCGACTTCTACCTGACGACGGCTTATCACAACGAGATCATAGCTCATTGTCTATTGGGGAACTTCGGTGCCGCCGAAGAACTGCTGTCCACGGGCCGCGGCGACGACCGCATCGACTCGGCGAATCTGCTCATCGCCGCTGTCTACCTGGAGGCATACCGGGGCCGCATCAAAGAGACAAAGGAGCACCTCGAGCAGGCGCTGCTTCAACCCTTGCACGAACTCCTGTTCGCGACCAGGCTGGTGGAAGCGGCGTCCAGGGTGGGGGAACCGGAACTCGGTCTCGCCATTCTGAACAAGTCGCTATCGCCGACGGCAAGAAAGTACCTGCCGATAGCGCTCAGGTTGGAGCACGGATGCCACTTCCTGCTCGACCGGGACGAATTCGGCCCCCGGAAGGCATCCATGACCCTGATCTGGCCGCTTCAGGCTCCGATGATCGACGAAGCCCGGTACGCCCTGTTCGAGGAGGTGCGGATCAAGTCGGCGCGTCCCGACGGCACCGGCCTCCTGGAGAAGGTGTGATCTGCGGGTTCTCCCGACGAACGGGCGGAGTGTCAGAGCGAAGCGCGGAAGCGGAGGCTGCAGCCCGCGGTCAGTCCTTCGCCAGATATCGCTCCAGCCAGGCCAGCACCTCCCGCACCATCTCCACGCGCGGCACCGAGTGCGCGCCCGCGAACGTCATCCATCGCTTGTGCTCATCCGGGGTTCCGAGCATCTCGTACATCGGGCGCTGCGACGTCTCTTTCGGGAAGTAGAAGTCGAGCTCGCCGTTCAGCATCAGCGTGGGCTGGGTCACGCGCGGGACGTAGTTGATCGCGTCGGCCTCGGGGAAAGGGCGCTGGAAGCTGAGTCCCGCCACGTAGAGCACGACGGCGCGTATGCGTTTCTCCACCGCGGGAAGTATTCCCCCGAGCTGGCCACCCCAGCTCAGGCCCAGGTACGCGACGCGCGCGGTGTCGAGGTCCTCCCGCGTCTCGAGGTAGTCGATCGTGCGTGAGAGGTCCTTCGCCCACATCACCAGGTGGTCGCGATAGAGAGCGGTAGGTTTCGGCGTATCCGCCTTGACGGCACTCTTCCGCTGGTAGGTGCCCTTGTAGACGGGGAGCACGACCGCGTACCCGGCCCTGATCAGGTAGTCCGCCCGGCGCAGTTCACCGGGGCCGACCTCGGCCAACATCAGGGCGCCGGAGCCGGGGAACACGACCACGACGGGGTGGGGTGGTTCCCCGCGCGTGGGCGGGTAAATGTAGAGGGTGAGGCGCTCCGGCCCGTAGGCCGCGTCCACCTGCACGGTTTGGCGGCGCCCGAGGGGCGGATCCTCCGCGTCCGCCTCGATGACGGCGTTCAAGGGTTCCCGGTCGTAGAGGAACATGCGCTCGAAGAACGCGAAGGTCTGGTCGTTGACGGGCGTCTCGGAGAGGAAGTCGCGGAAGGGGATTTCGATCGCCCGTGCGAGCGGATCCGGATCCTTGCTCAGATCCGGCGAGTCCGCGTTCGCCACAACCGCGCCGGCGTCCTCCGCCTCCCGCATGCAGCGGAACCCGTTCGTCTGTGAGCGGTCCCACGGCGATTGCGCGTACGCGTCGGCGAACGCGTACTCCGGGTCGTTCCAGCCGCCGCCCAGGATGAAGCGCTGACCGTCCGGGTTGACTTCGTTGCGGGCCCATTCGCGCACGTTGCCGGCCAGGTCGCGGACTCCGAAGCGATTGACCGAATTCGTGGTGCCGACGGGCACCGTGTCCCTCCCGGCCAGGTTGGCCGCCGGCACGACCTGCGACGCGGCGAAGGGCATGGCGGCCCGGTTCCAGTGGAAGACGGTGGGCAGCTTCTTTCCGGCCCAGGCGGCGTACGCCGCCGCCTCGAACCAGCTCACCCCGGTGACCGGGTGGTCGTCCTTGCCTGGTGGGGTGTCGCCGAGTTCCCAACCCGCGGGACCCGGCCGGCCCACGGTGTCCGTGAAGCGGGCCATCGCCTCCGCACGGGAGAGCGTGCGGTCACCGTCCTGGAACGGCTCCTGCCAGAACCTGGCGTCCTCGTAGCCACCGGCGTCGATGAACTCCTTGTACTGGCGGTTCGTTACCGGGTCACGGTCCAGCATGAACGCGGGGACGGGTTCCTTGCCCAGGCTCTCCAGCCCCGGCATGGTCATCTCATCCGATCCGGCCGGGATGTACTCCATGCCCGGCGGCAGCATTCCGGACGCGTGCAGCAGATAGCACCGTGGCGGGTAGAGTTCGGCCGCATACGCGTGGTTCCACCACAGGTCGTTCGCGGTGCGGCCCCCGGGATGCTGGATCCGCAGACAAAGAAATGCGCGCGGCGCACCCTCCGCGTTGAGCGGGGTGGCGCCGAGCGGGATCCACTCATCCGGCCTATCGTAGCGTCGAATGGAAACGAGGGCCCCTGCCGGCTCCGAGGTCACCTGCAGCGGATGGGTGAACTCGGCCCGGAGGCGCTCCAGCTGCTCGTTGCCCGGGGCGAGCCACTCGATTTCGCGGGCCAGTTCCCACGCCTGCCAGCTCTCCGGCCCCTCGTCGAGCCCCTGGATCGTCTCGATGATTCGCGCCAGCTCCGGAAGTCCTTCCCGCTGCGGCCAATCCCGCACACGTTCCAGTGCGCGCTGGAGTTCATCCGCGCTCCCGAAGCGCTCGGCGGGATCGGGCTGCAGGCACCGATTGACGATCTCCAACAGCGCCTTTGGCAGCTTCTTTGCGTCCAGGCCGTCCGCGGCACGACTCGCCGTCGCCATCTCGTACAGCACACAGCCGAAGGCATAGACGTCCGTGCGCGCGTCCGCTCCGCTCCCCGAACGCTGCTCGGGCGCCATATAGGGAAGGGTGCCCAGGACCGTACCGACGTTGGTGAGGTCCGTGTCGACGATGGCCTCGTCGTCCGCGATGAGGGTGGGCGCGTCGGGAGCGGTGCCGGCGGCCCCGATCGTGTACGCGTCGCCCTCCGGGGAACCGAGCGCCTTGGCCAGACCGAAGTCGAGCAGTTTCACCCCCGAGTCCGTCAGCATCAGGTTGCCCGGCTTCAGGTCCCGGTGCACCACCCCCGCCGCATGGGCACGCGCCAGCGCTTCCGCCGTCTGAATCGACAGGGAAAGGACTTCCGGCACGGGTAACGGGCCCTCGGTCAGCCGCTCGGCCAGACTTCGGCCGCGCACCAACTCCATGACGAGAAAATCGGTGTCCCCGTCACGCCCCACGTCGTGGAGCGTGCAGATATGGGGGTGGTTGAGCTGCGAGACGGTACGCGCCTCGCGTTCAAAACGGGCGAGCGCCTCCGGCGTGGAGGCCAGGTGAGTCTGCAGCACCTTCACGGCAACGTCGCGTCCGAGGCGCGAGTCGTGCGCACGATAGACACGGCCCATTCCGCCGGCGCCGAGTTCCTCGATGATCTTGTAGTGCGAGAGAGTCTTGCCGATCATACGAGTCCTTTCTCACTCCAGCGCAAGCGTAGCAAAAGAGGAGAGATACGGTCGCGGTCTCCGGAGGCTCGGATCACGATCCCGCGTGCCGTCCCCGCAAGCCCGCGCGGGTGAGGTTCGCCCGGGGCGCCTCCGGAGGGGCTCCCGGGGAGGTGGCGGGAGTCGGGCCTGCCGCCACTGCAACGAAGGTCCGGGACTTGTCCCGTTCCAGACCCCTAAGGGTGGTGGAGGCGGCGGGAACGGAGCCCTCGCGGGCAAGAGGGCTGACCGAAGGCCAGAGGTCCCCGACAGCGAGGGCGACACCTCGCCGACGTTTGAATCAGGCGCACCGGAGGTGCGCCGCGAAGCGCTTCCGCCGAGAGCCGAGGCCCGAAGGGCCGAGACCCCGCCGTCCTCAGATTGGTAGCGCATCCGGAGGATGCGCGCAGTGGTGGAGGCGGCGGGAGCCGAGATCCCGCCGATGTAGGACCTCGCTATCACCCGGAACGTGCAACGGCGGGATCGAGACCCCGCCGTCCTCAGATTGGTTGCGCATCCGGAGGATGCGCGCAGTGGTGGAGGCGGCGGGAGCCGAGATCCCGCCGATGTAGGACCTCGCTATCACCCGGAACGTGCAACGGCGGGATCGAGACCCCGCCGTCCTCAGATTGGTAGCGCATCCGGAGGATGCGCGCAGTGGTGGAGGCGGCGGGAGCCGAGATCCCGCCGATGTAGGACCTCGCTATCACCCGGAACGTGCAACGGCGGGATCGAGACCCCGCCGTCCTCAGATTGGTAGCGCATCCGGAGGATGCGCGCAGTGGTGGAGGCGGCGGGAGCCGAGATCCCGCCGATGTAGGACCTCGCTATCACCCGGAACGTGCAACGGCGGGATCGAGACCCCGCCGTCCTCAGATTGGTTGCGCATCCGGAGGATGCGCGCAGTGGTGGAGGCGGCGGGAGCCGAGATCCCGCCGATGTAGGACCTCGCTATCACCCGGAACGTGCAACGGCGGGATCGAGACCCCGCCGTCCTCAGATTGGTTGCGCATCCGGAGGATGCGCGCAGTGGTGGAGGCGGCGGGAATCGAACCCGCGTCCGGAACCACATCCACGAGAACCTCTACGTGCGTAGCCGGAGGTTTGATTCTCGCCCCTCGCCCCGCCGACCGGCGGGCTGAGCAAGGGACCAGCTCCTGAAGTCTCGCCGGGGCCTCGGAGCAGGGCCGCCGGCCAGCTCGCCTGATATGACGGTTCGACCCTCCCCCGGCGAACGAAGGGAGGCGAACCGCGCTAGCCTAGGTTACTAGGCAGCGAGAGCGAACTGAGCGTTGTCAGTTGCTTGTTTTCCTGCCTGATTAACGAGGTGGACAGGACCTCGGCACGCGTCTCTCGCTTCCGCGACCCCGTCGAAGCCAATCGCCCCCGAAACGGTGCGCAAAAGCGCGCGGGTCGCCGGCCGGTGCCGGTCGCCCGCCCACGCAACCCTCATTCTACTCTATCCCGGCCAAAGGCACCGAATTCCCGCAGGCACCCCCGGCCGGCCGCGGGCCCGACCGGATGGATCCGGGACCCATGGAAACGGCCCCCCGGCCGCCGCCGGAGGGCCTTTTCAGGGATCTGGTGCACCGCCAGGGAATCGAACCCCGAACCCACTGATTAAGAGTCAGTTGCTCTGCCAATTGAGCTAGCGGTGCAGCTCAAAACGGACACGCAGACTAGCATGGAGCGTCGCCGGTGACAAGAACCGGATCGCCTCCCGCGGCGCGGGAATCGCCCTCCCGCCGGGATCGGGCTAGCTCTCCTCCACCCGGTAGCCGGCCGACTCCACCGCGGCGGCGAGCGCCTCGGGAGCGACCCGTCCCGCCGTCACCGTCACCTCGGCGGTCCCCGCCTCGAGGTTCACCTCGGCCGCGCGCACGCCGTCCACCTTGGTGAGCGCATCGGTCACCTTTTTCACGCACATGCCGCAGTGCATGCCGCTGATCCTGAGCGTCTTCGTCTCGGTCGCCATCGCGTTCCTCCCCGGAGCCGGCGCGAAAGGCCGGCCGGTTTCGCGCTCCCTCAGGTCTCCCCGCCCCCACCGGAAAAAAAGGCCGGCGGACCCCCGGGGGATCCGCCGGCTGAAGCGTGCCCCGAACCCGGTCCGGGCTCAGAAGGGCAGGTCGTCGTCGCTGGGAGGCTCGTCCCCACCCACCGGAGCGTACTGCGATTCCTCGCCGCCGCCTCCGCTCGGGGGTCCGCCCTCCCCGCCGCGCCCGCCGAGCATGACCATCTCGTTGGCGCGGACCTCGGTGGTGTAACGGGTGTTCTGGTCCTTGTCCGTCCACTGCCGGGTCTGGAGCGTGCCCTCGATGTAGACCTGGCGCCCCTTCTGCAGGTACTGCTGGCAGATCTCGGCCAGCTTGCCCCAGGCCACCACCCGGTGCCACTCCGTCCGCTCCACCCGCTCGCCGGTGGACCGGTCGTTGTAGGACTCGTTGGTGGCGATCCGCAGGTTGGCCACCGCGGTGCCGCTCTGCGTGAAGCGCACCTCGGGGTCGGCGCCCAGATGCCCGAGCAGGATGACCTTGTTGACGCTCCGAGTTGCCATGAGATTCCTTTCTGCCGCGCCCGCGGCGCGTGCCGGGGCGCTGGATCCGACGGGGCTCACTGGACGGGCCCGAACGTGACGGGGAAGCCGGGTGGCGGGTTCCAAAACTTGGCCTAGACCCTATCCGAGCGGGCTTTCCGGGTCAAGAGCGGTGGGGCCTCGGACCGGGGCGCGGCCCCGGGCTCGCCCGCCGCGGCCCTCTTCCCGCCCTTGCCGGGGCGGGCGTTGTCGTGACGCGGTGGGAGTGCTACCATCGGGGGCCGTTTTCCGGATGCAAGGGTTGCCCGGGCAACCCTACGACCTCGGGGCGTGGCGCAGTTTGGTAGCGCACCTGCTTTGGGAGCAGGGGGTCGTAGGTTCGAATCCTATCGCCCCGACCACGATCCCGCCCGGCCGGGTCCCCGCGGCCCACGTTTCGGTGGTGGATGTAGCTCAGTTGGTAGAGCGCCTGACTGTGGATCAGGTTGTCGCGGGTTCAATTCCCGTCATCCACCCCATTCTCTCCCCCGCCCCCGTCGCCCGCCGCCGGGCGGTTCTGCTACCTTTCAGGGCTCGACGACGGGCGCCTGTAGCTCAGGTGGACAGAGCAGCGGACTTCTAATCCGCAGGTCGGAGGTTCGAGTCCTCCCAGGCGCGCCACCCACCCCGGCGCCCAGGACCGGCCGCGAGCGACCCGGCGCGGAGCGGCGAGCGCTATTCCCCCCCCGAACTCCCCTTCATCCCGTTCCCCTGGGCGGGGACCGCATCCTCCTGGGGGGCCGGATAGTCGTGCCATTGCTCGACCACCCAGCGCTTCGCGCCGGTGGCGGGATCGGTGATCTCGCGGACCCAGAGTTCCTGGCGGTTGAGCTGGACCTTCATCGGGTCCTTGTTCTGCACCACCACCTCGAGTTCACCGCCCGAGATCGGGACCACCATCCAGCCTTCGTGGCCGGCGCCGGTGGCGGGGTGGGGCGTGCCCGCGTCGAGAACGTAGAGGAGCGTGTCCACGTCCTGGGTCCGGAAGAGGTTTCCGGTGGCCACCACCTCCTCCTCCTTTCCCCACACCAGGATGTCGGAGGTGTCGGCGCCCTGCGGCTCGAAGTAGTAGTGGAAGTCGGGGGCGAGAAGCGACGCGTAGAGGCTGTCGTCGCGGGTCTCATAGGCGTGCATGATTCCCTGGGGCACCCGCTCCGGGGTCCCGGCCCAGGGATCGCCGCTCCCCGCCGCGCCCTTGCCCTTGCCGCAGCCCGCCGCGGCCAGCGCCAGGAGCGCCAGCGGTATCCAGATCCGTTTCATGCCTCTCCCTTCCCGGGAAGTCCGGCCAGGTACGCGCGCAGGGAACCCAACGCCCGGCCGCGATGGCTGAGCCCGTGCTTCTCCGCCGATTGCATCTCGGCGAACGTGCGCCCGGCGCCCAGGGGCTCGAAGAGCGGGTCGTAGCCGAAGCCGCTCGCGCCCCGCTTGCGGCCGGTGATCCGTCCCTGCACCGAGCCCTCGAACAGATGCTCCTCCATCCCGCCGGCCATCGGCGCCACCAGCGCCACCACGCAGCGGAAGGCCGCCCCCCGCCCGGCGGGGGACACCCCGGCCAGAGCGGCCAGGAGTTTAGCGCAATTCGCCGCCGGATCCTGCGCCTCTCCGGCATAGCGGGCGCTCCGGACCCCGGGCTCCCCGCCCAGGGCCTCGACAAAGAGCCCGGTGTCGTCGGCCACCGCCACCAATCCGGTGGCCGCCACCGCCGCCCGGGCCTTCTTCAAGGCGTTGGCCTCCAGGGTCCCGCCGTCCTCAACCACGTCCTCGTTCCAGCCCGCTTCCGCCGGGGACACGACCTCCACCCGGGCCGGGGCCAGAAGTTCCCGGATCTCGGCCAGCTTGCCCGGGTTCCCGGTGGCGGCCAGGAGCCGGTCCGGCCGGGTCACTTCCGGCCGTCCTCCGGCAACCCCAGGGCGCTCCGCTGAAGCTCCACCAGCCGGGCGCAGCCGGCCTCGGCCAGGTCCAGCAGCCGGTCCAGGGATTCCCGGGAGAACGGCCTCCCCTCCGCCGTCCCCTGGGCCTCCACGTACTGGCCCGAGCCGGTTCGCACCACGTTGAAGTCGACCTCCGCCCGCGAGTCCTCCAGGTAACAGAGGTCCATGTGGGGCTCGCCGTTGACGATCCCCACGCTCACCGCCGCCACCAGGTCGCGCATGGGGTGATAGGGGATCTTGTCCTGCTCCACCAGCCACGAGAGCGCCTGGTGGAGGGCCACGCAGGCTCCGGTGATGGACGCGGTCCGGGTCCCTCCGTCCGCTTCCAGCACGTCGCAATCCAGGATCACCGTCCGCTCGCCCAGGCTCCCCAGGTCCACCACCCCGCGGAGCGACCGCCCGATCAGCCGCTGGATCTCCAGCGTCCGCCCCCCCTGGCGCCCCTGCGACGCCTCGCGGCTCATGCGGTCGTTGGTGGAGCGAGGGAGCATGCCGTACTCCGCGGTCACCCATCCCTTCCCGCTTCCCTTGAGGAACATGGGCACCCGCTCCTCCACGCTGGCCGCGCACAGCACCTGGGTATCCCCCACCGCGATCCGCACCGAGCCCTCGGCGTGCCGCAGCACGCCCACTTCCAGCTTCACCGGGCGCATCTCGTCCAGTCGTCGTCCGTCGCTTCGGCTCATGGGCTCTCCTCCGACCGGCGCGCCCCTCCGGGAGCCCAGCGGTCGTACCAGGGAACGTCGGACTGGTCGACCGCTTCGACCCGCCCCAGGACCGCGTCGCCCAGGAACCGCCGCCCTTCGGCGTGGAACCGGTCGGCCTGGTCGCTCACGAAAAACCGGTGCCGCGGCGGCGCCCCCGCCTCCGGCGCGCGAAGCTTCCGGCGGTCCAGCTCCGCCACCACGTCCTCGGCCACCGCGTCGCCGGAGTCGATCAGGGCCACCGCGTCTCCCATCACCTTCTGCAGGACGTCGCGCAGGAGCGGATAGTGCGTGCAACCCAGGATCAACGTGTCCACCGCCGCCGCGCGGAGCGGGGCCAGATACTCCTCCGCCACCCGGCGCGCCACCTCGTGGTCGATCCATCCCTCCTCCACCAGCGGCACGAACAGTGGGCACGCGGCCGAGGTCACGGTGAGGTTCGCGGCCAGCCGCCGGAGCGCCACGTCGTAGCATCCCGAGCTCACGGTGGCGCGGGTGCCGATCACCCCCACCTTGCCGGTCCGCGTGGTGCGGGCGGCGCGCCGTGCCCCGGCTTCCACCACGCCCAGCACCGGCACCGAGGCCTCGGCGGTCATCGCGTCGAGCGCCAGGGCCGAAGCGCTGTTGCACGCCACCACCAGCGCCTTGATCCCGAAGTGCTCCAGGAACCGGAGCGCCTCCAGCGACAATCGGGTCACCGTGGCCTTGGACTTGTTGCCGTAGGGGAGGCGCGCGGTGTCGCCGAAGTAGATCATCGGCTCCGCGGGCACGGTCCGGGCCAGCGAGCGGACCACGGTGAGCCCGCCCAGGCCGGAGTCGAACACGCCCAGCGGCGCCGGGGTCACCACGTGGCCAGCTCCAGCACCGCCGGCGGCTCGAGATGCGCGCCCCAGCGGGTGAGCGGGCGGCCGCGGACCAGGAGCCGCACCCGCTCCAGGCCGTTCACGTTCTCGGCCAGGGTGCGGGTGAGGGCGGAGAGCTTCAGGCGTTCCTCGCGGATGCCGCTCCCGGCCACCTCTTCCAGACCCTCGTTGAAGTCGAGCACCGCCTCGCCGTTGCCGGTATCGAAGTAGTGGAGGAGCGCGGTTCCCCCGGGGAGCGGCGCCCGGGCGCTGTCGGAACTCTGGGACAGGTAGCCCACCAGTTCCTCCACCAGCCGCTGGGTGTCCCCCTCGGCCAGCACCTCGCGCTCGCGGGGCTCCAGCCGGAGCGAGTCGGGGTCGAGCACATAGACCGTCACCGTCCGCAGCGCCACGCCCGGGGCGCCGGGATCCAGCCGGTAGCGGAGCGGCTGCGGCGCGCGCAGGTTGCTGAGCACCACCGCCAGCACCACCACCGCCGCCACCACCGCCAGGCCGAGCCCGATCCACCTGAACTTGCGCGGAACCGGTCTCATCGCGGGCCCTCCCCGGCCAGAAGATAGAGTCGCAGGCCTTCCACCACCCCCTGCGCGGCCTCATCCAGACGGTCGCCGCCCCACTTGCCCCCTTCCGGGGCGCGTCCGAACTCCAGCAGCATGGCCGGCATGGTCGCCCCTTCCAGCTCGGGCAGGTCCTCCGGGAACACCCCCTGCGAGGTGAGTCCCAGCCCCGAGGACACCGCATCGACCACGTTCCGGGCCAGGAGGCGGCTCGCCACCAGGTAGGAGGCCTGGCCGCCCCCGAAGGGACGGAACCCCAGGGTGGCGAGGTCGGAGGGGATGGGGTTCCCCTGGCGGTCGATCGCGGCGGTGAAGGCGGCGGGGCCGCCGGGGCGGTCGTGGAAGTGGACCGAGAGGAGGACGTCGCCGGAGGCCGCGTCGGCGGCGGCGGCCCGGTCGGCGGGACCGGGGTTCTCTCCGGGCCGGTGGGTGAACACCACGCTGACTTGCAGGTCGTCCTGGAGGCGCGCGGCCAGAAGGCGGCAGAGCCGGTCGGCGAGTTGCGCCTCGTCCGCGCCGTTCATCCGGGCTCCGCCGTCGTCCCCGCCGTGGCCGGGGTCGAGAACCACGGTCCGGAGATCGGTGGGCACGATGTCGCGGGCGCTGGAGAACCGGCGGAGATCGCCTTCCCGGATGTCGCGTTCGTCGAGCCCCAGGAAGATCTCGATCCGGTTGGGCTTGGGGGTGTCCACCCGGTAGCCCACCGCGCCCGCCCCCGGGGAAAAGCTCACCTCGAGCCCGTCGGGAAGATTCCGGAGACGGAGCCCCTGGAACCAGTCGTGCTCGCTGGGCAGGGGGTAGAGGAGCGGGTCGTACTCGATGCCGTCCACATGGACCACGAACGAGGCCCGCTCGGAGCGGATCACGTCGTAGCGGATGGGGACGTCCGCGGCCAGGACCAGCCGCCACCCCGCCGAGACCGGCTCGATCCCCGCCTCGGTCACCACCCCGGCGTGGGCGGCCGCGGAGAGCCGCCGGTCCTCGCGGGAGAACTGCACCGGCGCCCCCACCCAGGACTGGTGGCGCCCGTCGGCGTCCACCAGGAGTTCCAGCGGCACCATCATCACTCCGCCCCACAGGAAGGCGGGGCCGGCCAGGTGGACGAGCTGGGTCCCGTCCACGGTGGCGATGTCGGACCCGTCGGTCACCGCCAGCTCGTGCCGGTCCACGGTAAGGGCCATCCGTCCCAGCTCCGGCCGCCAGGACTGGACCGCGTCCAGTAGCACCCCCATCTCGTTGACGGATAGGTAGAGCACGCCGTCCCGGTCCCAGGCGGTGGCGGGGCGGGGAGCGCCGCGTACGGGGATGAGCTGCAGGTCGAAGGGGACGGCGCCGGGGGGGCCGGCCGAGGCCTCGGCGAGAGCGGGCGAGAGGGCGAGAAGGGCGAGGAGGGCCGCGACCAGCCCGCTCCACGCGAGGGCGGCGAAGGAGCGCGGGGGGAAGGCGGTGGAGGGTCGCCGGGCGAGGGCGCGGAGCGGGCGGCGCCTCATTCGCGCCCCTTCCGGCTCATGGCCCGGGCGATCTCGCGCTCGGCGTCCCGGCGGGCCATGTCCTCGCGTTTGTCGTGGGCCTTCTTCCCCTTGGCCAGCGCGATCTGGATCTTGGCCCACCCTCCCCGGAAATAGAGCGCGAGCGGGACCAGGGTGAGGCCGCTCTCGCGGGTCTTGCCCAGAAGCCGGTGGATCTCGCGGCGGGAGAGGAGGAGTTTCCGCCGGCGGAGAGGCTCGTGGTTGAAGCGGTTCCCCTGCTCGTAGGGGCTGATGTGGAGGTTCAGGATCCAGGCCTCTCCGTCCTCGATCACCGCGTAGGCGTCGCCCAGGTTGGCGCGGCCGTTCCGGAGCGACTTGACCTCGGTTCCGCCCAGGACCAGGCCCGCCTCGAAGGTCTCGAGCACGTGGTAGAAATGGCGGGCCTTGCGGTTCTGGGCCACCATCCTGATCTCGTCCTTGGCGCGGGGGCTTTTCCCCCCCGGTTCGGAGGCGGGGTTCGGTGTCACGGTTCCTTCTCGGGTCCTTTTCGGGGCGCGGGCCCGGATACGGGGAGGGCCGGCTCCGACGGAGCGGCCCCCGGACCGAAAACCTTACCTGTCCGGACCTTGGGCGGGCAAGCGGGGGCGGCCGCCGCCACCGGAATGATTGACACCGGGCCCGGCCCGGGATACCCTCCTCCGTCCTGATTCGACGGTTGCGGAAGTGGCGGAATTGGTAGACGCGCTGGGTTCAGGGTCCAGTGGTGGAAACGCCGTGGGGGTTCAAATCCCCCCTTCCGCACCAACCTCCCCCTTGCTGCAGGGCCATCCTTGCGCCAGACCCATCGGCCGCTCACCGTGGCCGCGCTCCTGCTCAGCATGTTCATGGCCGCGGTGGAAGTCACCATCGTGTCCACCGCCATGCCCTCGGTGATCGGGGACCTGGGCGGACTGAGCCACTACTCCTGGGTCTTCACCGGCTACCTCCTTTCCTCGACCCTCACCGTCCCCCTCTACGGGAAGCTCAGCGACCTTTACGGGCGGAAACCGATCATGCTGACCGGCATCGTGCTCTTCCTGGCCGGCTCCACCCTGAGCGGATTCTCCGCGACCATGAGCCAGCTCATCGCGTTCCGGACCCTCCAGGGGCTGGGGGCGGGAGCCATGCAGCCGGTGGCGCTCACCATCGTGGGGGACATCTTCAACCTGGAAGAGCGGGCCCGCATGCAGGGGGTGTTCGGGGCGGTCTGGGGCGTGGCCGGGTTGGTGGGTCCGATCCTGGGCGGGCTCATCGTGAAAGTCCTCTCCTGGCACTGGGTCTTCTTCATCAACATTCCGTTCGGGGTGGCGTCGGCGATCCTGCTGGTGATCGCGCTCCACGAGCACGTGGAGAAGAAGGAGCACGCGCTCGACCTGGGCGGAGCGGCGCTCCTGGGAGGGGCGGTGGTGCTCCTCCTCCTGGGCTCGCAGTCCCGAAACGTGCTCCTGCCGCTGGCGGGCGCGGCCGCGCTCCTGGGCGCATTCCTGTGGGTGGAGTCGCGGGTGGCGGAGCCGGTGCTCCCGCTGGACCTCTTTCGCACCCCGGTGATGGCGGTCTCGAGCGTGGCGGGCACGCTTCTCGGCGGAGCCATGCTTGCCACCGTGACCTACGTGCCGCTCTTCGTGCAGGGGGTGCTGGGGGGCTCCCCCACCGCCGCCGGAAGCGCCATCACCCCCATGGTGATCGGGTGGCCGCTGGCGAGCGCGCTGGGCGGGCGGATCCTCCCCTCGGTGGGTTACCGGCCGCTCATCTGGACCGGGCTCGGCATCTCGGCGGGGGCGGCCTGCGCCATGGCGCTCCTCACCCACCCCGGCGCCCCCCTCGGCGCGATCCAGGCGGTGAGCGCCGCCTTCGGCGTGGGGCTGGGGCTTGCCAACACCGCGCTCATCATCGCGGTCCAGACCAGCGTGGCCTGGAAGCGGCGCGGGGTGGCCACCGCCAGCACCATGTTCTTCCGGAGCATCGGCGGGGCGCTGGCGATCGGGGTCACCGGCGGCGTCCTCGCGCGCGCGCTCTCCGCCGATCCCACCCTCCCCGCCGACGCCGCCAACCGGCTGCTGGGCCCCGGCCACGGGCGCCTCCTCGACCCCGCAGTGCTCCAGAAGCTGTCCGTCGCCCTGGTCTCCGGCCTCGACGCCTCGTTCTGGATCATCTTCGGGCTGGCCGCGGCGGCGCTGGTGTCGGCGGTGTTCTTTCCCTATCTCTCCACCAAGGAGTCCCCGCCCGAGGCCTCGGAGCCGGCGGTACGGCCGGCGGGGTCGTAGCCCGCGCCCTGGCCGGCGGGGTGGTCACCCGCGCTCTGGCCGGCGGGGTAGTCACCCGGCGGCGCGGCCGGATCCGGCTCTCGATCGGCCTGCTACCGGCGCTCGCGCGGCCGCCACTGAAAGCGCGCGAGATCCACCCGGCCATCCCGGCCGAAGCGCACCCCTTCGGCTTCGAGGAGCTTCCGCTGCACGCGGTCCGGGCCCGTGCCCGCGGGAAGGCTGATCGCCCCGCGGGAGTTGAGCACGCGGTGCCAGGGGACGCCGGAGTCGCCGGCGAGCGCGTGGAGCGCGTAGCCCACCTGCCGGGCGTGGCGTGGAATGCCGGCCAGGCGCGCGATCTGGCCGTAGGTGGCCACGCGCCCTTTGGGCACCCGGCGGACCAAGGCGTAGATCCGGACGCGGAGGGGCGCGGTCACGCGCCGGACAATCCGAGCGCGCCGGACGCGAACCGGAGAGCTTCGACCACCGGACTCATCGTCCCCCCCACCGGCGCGTTCGCGCGCCTCGAATTCCCGGAGCGTCCGCCACTCCATCGCGCCCACCACGAACCACAGGAGGGCGCCGAGCCACATCCATCTCAGCCGGGTCGTGCCCAGGCCCAGGTAAGCGATCCCCCAGAGCGCCGCGGTTAGCGCGCCGAGGCCGAACATCCATCGCATGGCGGCGCGGTGGGCCGAGAGCAACCGCGTCCGCCGGGCGGCGTCATGGAAGAGCTGGTGCCGGAAGGACGCCATCAGGGCCGCCATCGCGGCCAAGATGAGGGCGAGGGGCAACCCGAGGCGCAAGAACTCGCGCGCGGAGGACGCTGGCATCCGGGAAGTCTAAGGGCGGGGCGCGCGAGCTTCCAGTCGCCTTCCGCCCGCGGTCAGGCCCCGGCCTTGGGAAGGAACCGCCCGGTCCGGGCGGCGTAAGCCTCGTACTCCGCTCCGAACTCCTCGCGGAGGAGGCCGTCCTCGTCGCGGGACGACTTGGTGAGACCGGCCGTGACCAGCGGCCAGAGGGCGAGAAGAAGCCAGTTGAAGGTGCCGAGCGCGGCGCCGAGCCAGAACGCGATCACCCCCGAGAGAACCGGGTGGCGGACGAACCGGAAGGGACCGGAGGTGACCAGGGTGTGGTCGCGCAGAATTCCGGCCCCGGGAAGGAAGAGGCGTCCCAGGGTTCGCAGGGTCCAGGGAAGCATGACCACGACGTAGAGGCTGAGGACAAAGCCGGCCACCCGGACCGCCGCCGGCCCCGAGCGAAGCTCGCCGAGCCGCGTAGCCACGATCACCCCCGCGACGGCGAACGCCACGGGAGGGATCGGCGTGGGAACGGGCCCGATCTTCCGCGAGATCGACGCCCGGTGGGGAAGAAAGCGGATCGCGGCACGGACATAGCCGGCGATCCCGATCGCACAGAGCGCCAGGAACCAGATGCGAGCCATGGCCGCCAGCGTCAGACGCACCTCCCGGGCTGGGGGGATCGAGCCTCCTCCCCACTATGCCGGACCGCGGGGGAACCCGCCACTCCCGAGTTCGCGGGCGGACGGGCCCGGGGAAATACCCGTGTATTGTGTTGTAATACAATCAATTACTGGTTCAGAGGCCGGCGCCCCCCCCCCCCCCCCGGGGGAGCCTCCCCGCCTCGCGGCGAGTCGCGTGCACCCGATGCGGCCTCGGTGGAGCCGGAAAGGGTGCGGAGCGCCTCCCGGCGCCCCGCACCCGCACTCCACGATCCCGCTTCCGCCGGACCTACCCGCCGTAGCGGACCTTCACTCCGCCCCAGGTCGTGCGCTCGACCGGCGTCGAGCAACTCTGGGGACCTCCCGGGGACGGCGCGCAGCCGGTCCCGAGCGGCGGATCGGCCCCGTCGTACGGGTTCATGGCGTCGAACAGCTTCCAGTCGGGACCGCCGTCCGGCACCCGGCCGCTCGAGCGGTCGTCCTCGGCTTCGAAGTCCTGGTAGGTATAGCTATCCACCAGGGCCGTGTCCGCGCCGGCCAGGTGCCACAGGGTGACCTCGCCGCCCGTGTTGCTGAGCCGCAGACCGTACTTCGGCCAGCCGTTGTCGGTCTCCCACTGGTAGCTCTGGCTTCCGTACACCACCCGCACCTCGCCGGGGGCGAGGGTTCCGGTGAACTCGTAGCGCCAGGTGGTGTCGGCGCCCGCGATCCGCCAACCGTCCAGCGTGACCGCCGAGGTCCCGGCGTTGACGATCTCCACGAACTCGTCGTCGCGGGAGGAGTAGCTCGAGTCGCCGTCCCAGTCGCTGGCCGGATCGGCCAGAACCTCGTTCAGGAGCACCTGGCCGTCGGCGCAAGCCGCGCCCACCGACACCCCGTGCACCGCGGGCACCAGGGCGGCCAGAAGGACCAGGCAGAATCGATTTCGAACGTGCATACAGCACCTCCATGAGGAATGGACGGAGGTGTTGCGGGAGGTGGGCGAACCGTTTGGGGGCAGCGTGGGCGTTGGACGGGGCGCCGCCCCTGGAACTCTTCGAATGGGCTACGGAACGATGCGGGTGCCCTGCCGGCCCTCCAGGGCCGGAGTGAGCTGCTCCGGCGAGGTGATCAGCACCTCCCGGCCGCCGCGTTCCAGGAACGCAAGCGCCGACTCGATCTTGGGCTTCATCGAGCCCTCGCCGAACTCGCCCGCCTCCATGTAACGGCGGGCCTCGGCCGCGGTCACCCGTTCCAGGTCGCGCTGGCCGGGTTTGCCGAAGTCGACCGCGACCCGGTCGACCTGGGTCACGATCACGAACTGCTCCAGCTGCAGGCTCTGGGCGAGCACCGAAGAGGCGCGATCCTTGTCGATCACCGCCTCCACCCCGACCTCGGTGCCGTCGGCGCGGCGCGCCACCGGGATGCCGCCCCCCCCGACCGCCACCACCAGGTGTCCGGCGGCGAGGAGGTCGCGAATCCCCTCCATTTCCAGGATCTCCACCGGCCGGGGCGAAGCCACCACCCGCCGCCACCCGCGGCCGGCGTCCTCCTTGACCACCCACCCCTGGTCCGCGGCGTGGCGCCGGGCTTGGGCCTCGTCGTAAAAGGGGCCGATCGGCTTGGTGGGGTGCTGGAACGCCGGATCCGCCTCGTCCACCCGGGTGCGGGTGATGATCGCGGTCACCGGCCGCCGCTTCCCCTCCCGGCGAAGCGCGTTCACCAGGCAGGAGACGATCATGTAGCCGATCCCCCCCTGGGAGTCGGCGCCGCACACGTCCAGCGGCATGGGCGGGATGAGGTCGGCGGCGGCCGCGTTCCGGATGAGGATGTTCCCCACCACCGGACCGTTGCCGTGGGTGATCACCACCCGGTCCTCGGGCTCCAGCACCCGGACCAGGGAGGCCATGGTGTGCAGCGTGATCGAACGCTGCTCGTCGATCGTGCCCGACCCCTTCGCCGGGAGGATGGCGTTTCCCCCCAGGGCCAGGAGAAGCTTTCGACTCATACCGTGCGGTTATACCTTCCTGAGCGAGGAGACGAAGGACTGAATGCGCTCCAGCGCGAGATCCAGGTTCTCGATGGAGTTGGCATAGGAGAAGCGGAGGTGTCCCTCGCCGAACGCGCCGAAGGCGGTCCCGCTCAGGCAGGCCACGCCGAAGTCGTCCAGGAGCTGCCGGGCGATCTCGCGCGACGGCCCGCCCAGCTCGCGCACGTCGGGGAAAACGTAGAACGCGCCGCGGGGTAGCAGGCAGTGGATTCCCTCGATCCGGTTCAACCCCGCCACCAGGTGGTCGCGGCGGACGCGGAACTCGTCCCGCATGCGGTGCGCCGCGTCCTGGGAGCCGGTCAGGGCCTCGATCCCCGCCATCTGCACGAAGCTCGCGGTGCAGGAGTTGCAGTTGGTGGCGAGCTGGGCGACCTTCTTCGCCAGCTCCACCGGCATCACCCCGTACCCCAGCCGCCACCCGGTCATGGCGTAGGTCTTGGAGAAGCCGTCGAGCAGCACCGTGCGCTCGCGCATCCCGCTTTCCCGGGTGATGGAGACGTGCTCATCCTCGTAGGGGAGCTTGGAATAGATCTCGTCCGAGAGCACCCACACGTCGGGGTGCTCGCGGAGGATCGCGGCCAGGGCGGCGATGTCCGACGCCGGGAGCGCGCCCCCGGTGGGATTGTGGGGCGAGTTGATCACCAGGAGCTTGGTGCGCGGGGTGATCCGGTCCCGCACCTCGTCGAGGTCGAGCCGGAACTCGTTCTCCTGGCGGAGCGCCAGCGGCACCGGCTTCGCGCCCAGGTAGTTGATGAGCGACTCGTAGATGGGAAAACCCGGGTTCGGGTACATGGCCTCGTCGCCGGGATCGAGCACCGCCATCATCATGTAGAACATGATCGGCTTCGCGCCCGGGGTGACCACCACGTTGGCCGGATCCACGGGGATGCCGCGATCGGCGGCGACGTAGCGGGCGATCGTTTCCCGGAAGGCCGGCAATCCCGCCGAGGGTCCGTAGTGGGTGTAGCCCTGGTCGAGCGCGCGCTTGGCCGCGTCCACGATATTGGCGGGGGTGTCGAAGTCGGGCTCCCCGATCTCGAGATGGACGACGTTCCGTCCCTGGGCTTCCAGCTCTCTGGCCCGGGCGAGAACCTCGAACGCGGTCTCGGTGCCCAGGCGGTCCATGGCTTTGGCGAATCCTGGCATGTCCGGCTCCTTGATACGTAAGGGGGCGCTTTCAACCGGTTGAGACTAGGGACCTTGCGGGAGCGGGTCAAGCTGAAGACGTCGGCCGAGCGAACGACTGACCGCGAGCCCCGCCTCCCATCCCGCCGGGCGCTCGGCCACCGACGCCTCCAGGCTCCAGCCCCCCCGGGGGATACGGGCCCAGGCCGCGACCCACCCCCCCGGCTCCAGCCGGTCCCAGCCGTAGAGTCCGCCGGCGCGCCTCCGGTAGACCGCGAGCGACGCCCCCGTTCCCGAGACCAGCGCCGCCTGCGCCTCCCAGCGGGCGCGGCGGCCTCGGCCGAGCCGCACCGAGGTCACCCGGCCGGCACCGTCCCCGCCGCTCCGCTCCTCCATCCGGAGGAGCGCGTCCCAGCCGTCCCGGCGCAGGGTGAGTTCCGCCCGGGCCAGCCGGTCCGGCTCCGGGCCGCCCGCGGGGTTGCCGGCGGGCCGCCGGTCCCGCTCCCGCCACAGGAGTCCCAGCCCGAGGCCCCGCCGCCAGCGCTCCCCCACCTCCACCAGGCGTTCCCCGCGGATCCGCGCCCATCCCGCGCCGGGATCGGGCTCTCGGTCGGCCTCCCATCCCAGGCGCAGGAACCGGCCTCGGGCGGGACGGAGGCGGACCTCGAGGCGGAACCCGGACGCCGGATCCCCGCCCGGACGGCGGAGGGACCGCATGGCCGGCACCGCGTAGCCGGCGTCGCGGTGGAAGAGCGCGCTCCGCAGGTCCCAGCCGGCCGAACTCGCGCTCCAGAACGCGCCCTGCGCGCTCCCCGCGCCGCTCCAGGCCCATTGCGCCCCCCAACCTCCACCGGGAGCCGCGCTGTCGAGCCGGAGGCCGTAGGACCGCGCGCCCGGGCTTCGCACCGCCAGCGCGGTGATCCGCCCGGCGCCGGCATGGACTCCGAACCGCGCCGACTGCCAGCTCCGCTCCCGCACCGCGCCGCCGGGCCCGGCCACCGGGCCCCGCAGCCAGGCCGCCCCCGCGCTCCAGCCGCGCCCGCTCCGATCCACCGCCGCCCCCCGGGGGAGATCCGGATCGAGGGCGGTGGAGACGGTCCACGCGCCGGCCGGAAACGCGGGCCGGGACCAGCTCCGAACCTCCGCCCCGGGGGTGGCGAGGAGCAACCCCAGACCCGAACGGGCGCGAAGCACCCCCACCCGGACCCGCCATCCCCGGGCGGTCCAGGCGGCGCCGCCCCGGACCTGGGCGGGCGCGGCTCCGTCCCGGCGGACGCGGAGGTCGGTTTCGAGTCCGCCGCGAGCGAGCCCCACCCGGCTCTCCTCGCGCAGGCCGTCGGAGCGCGCCCGCCCCGCGCTCTGGACCGAGCCGGTGACCGGGACCGACCAGCACCACGCCCCCTCGAGCTGGCCGCGCAGATCGGGGCCGAGCCCCGGCATCCCTTCCAGGTCCTCGGGGCCGGTGAGCCCGCCCCGTCGATACCGATCCAGGAGCCAGGCGGTCTGGGCCGGATCCAGACCCAGCCGTTCCGCGACTCCCTCCACCGAGTCCCGGGTGAGCGGTTCGCAGTCCTCGCTTTCCTGGGCGCGCGCCGCCGCGCTCACCGCCGCCGCCAGCGCCAGCGCGACCAGGGCGGCCACCACGATTCGCCCCCTCATGGCGCCGTTCCTCCCAGCGCCAGCTCCACGCGGGAAACGGTTCCGAGGAGCGGGTCGGCGCGCTCGGCCGCCCGGAGTTCCCAGGCGCCCCGCCGCCAGGCCATCCCCACCCCGGGAACCGCGCCGTCGTACTCCGCGCTCCACACCAGGCCCGGCCGGACCGCCACCCCGACCGCCATCCGCCACCCCCCCGCCTCCGGCCCCAGCCCAAAGGCGCCCATCCAGGGACCCCGGGCGGCGTAGACCGCGGGCGCGAGCCGCGGGCGTCCCGAGCGACGCGGAACCTCCGCCCGGATTTCCACCACCGCGGCCGGCACCGGCGCCGCCGCGATCCCGGCCAGCCAGCGAACCGCGCTCCGGCCGCGCCACGCGATGCGCGAGGCGCCCGCCTCGGCCCGCACCCTTCCGCGTCTCACGATCGCGTGAAGTGCCTCCCGGTGGGCGGGCTCGCTCCCGGTCCCGATCCTCGTCCAGTCGAGGCCGAACCCCGCTCCCCGGGCCGGCTCCCGCCCGGCCGAGACGCCGGCGTCGGCGCCGCCGGCCACCGCCTCCCGCGAGACCGACCGGAACCGGATCGACCATCCCGGGAGCGCGGGATGGTCCGGCCCCAGCCGGGTGCGGGCCTCCCATCCGCCGGCCGCCCGCGCCCCCGCCGCATGGAGAAGCAGTCCCAGCACCACCGCCGCTCCCACCCGCGCCTTCACGGCTCCACCCACACCGGGCGGCAGACCCGGATCGAGGCGGCGCCTTCGCCCCGCCAGCGGAGGCAGAGATAGTAAAGGCCGGGGCGGGGGGCGGCGGGCGCGGCGCTTCCCCAGACCCATTGCCCCACCGCCGAGGCCTCGGAGGGGGCGCGCAGGACCGCCACCCGCGCGCCGTCCCGCTCCACCAGCCAGAGGGCAAGGGTCCCGGGACCGGGCAGCCGGAACCGGAAGACTGCGGGGCGGCGGGCGGGGGAGACCGAGCCGGGCCCGTCCAGGGTCCCGGCCGGGGCCCCCTCCACGGCCAGGCTGTTGACCGCGCCGGGGGTGGCGCCGCGCGGGTCAAGGCTCCAGCCCCAGCTCCCCGCCGCGGTCGCGGGGCTCTCCGCCCCCACCCGCTCCAGGCTCCGGCCGGGTTCGGCGGGGAGCCACGCCTCGAAATAGACCGCGGAGTCTTCCGCCGCGCCGTCCGGGCGGAGGAGCACCACCGCGTCGGCGGGAAGGCCGGTCCCCGCGTCGTGGTCGTTCAGGACCGGCCACCCCGAGGGACGGACCACCGGCGTCTCCGGGGGAAGGCCGTAGGCCGCCCGCAGGCTCTCCGGACGGGAGGCCGCCACCAGGAAGCCGCCGGGAGGAACGACGGCGGAGGCGAATGCCCGCGCCTTTCCGGTTCCGTCGGCCAGAGCCCAGCCGCCGAGGTCCACCGGCTCGGGGCCGCCGTTCCGGAGCTCCACCCATTCCCCTTCCCCGCCCGCGGGCCGGGGCACGATCTCGTTCACCGTCACCCGGGCCCGGGCCGGCCCCGGCGCCCGGACCGAGAGCGCGGCGAAGACCGCCGCGGGAAGCGCCCACCGCCGCATCCGGCCGTGTCGCATGTCGTCCAACCTCCCGGACGGGGTCGCCAGAAGGGCGCGCGGCCGTCGAGGCCGGCGCGGGGACGGGGGGTGATGCCGGGGCCTTCCGGTGGCTAGACCAGGCCGCGCCTCCGGCGGAGCAGCCACTCGGTGGAGGCGAGCAGTACGAAGATCGCGAACGCGAAGGGGCTGTCCCAGAGCGCGACCTGGACCCGGGCCTCCTCGCTCCGTTCAATGGCGCGGAAAGATTCGTTCATGCCGCCCAGGGAATCCGGGCCCCATGACTTCCCGCCCGAGGCCTCGGCGAGACGGGCCAGGAGTTCATGGTCGGCTTCCAGACGCTCCATCTCCGTGCCCAGCGAGTCCACCGCGAACGATCCGTCCACGGTGCCCAGGCTCCGGTTCCCGGAGGAGGCGCGCCCCTCGTAGCGGTAGCGGCCGGAGGGGAGCCCGTCCACCACTCCGCTGAGGATCCCCCCCTCGCCTCCCAGCTCCAAGGTACGGGGCTCGGCTCCGGAGCCCGCCGCCGGGGTGACGGTGATCTCGGCCTTGGCGTCGGCCACCGGGCGATAGCTCTCGTCGGTGATGCGGGCGGTGAAGGTCACCGGCTTCCCGCGCGGCACCACGTAGTCCTCGGGGTGGATGTCGACGCGGGTTTCGATGTCGGGGCGCGCCAGCCAGTGCGCGGCGCGCCGCCACCAACCCGGCATGGCGGGGGCGGCGGCGCCGTGATCGGCGGCGGTGAAGTCCCACTTCCACAGGTTCCCGGCGGTGAACAGGAGCGTGCGGCCCTGCCCGGCCCGGATCCAGGACAGGATGGCCCGGGGCGCCGCTCCCTGGTCGGCGACCAGCAGGGCCTCGCCGTTCCCCTTGACCGGCCCCACCTCCGGCGCCACCGGCACCGGCGGGAGATCCGACCACGCATCGAGGGCCGGGGCGCCCGGGACCGCGGAATCGAAGAGCACGTGGCGGCGGCCGGCGGCGGTGAGGCGCGGCTGCACCTCGTCGGTGGTTCCGCCGTTCAGCGCCTGGACCGGCAGGAGTTCCTCGATCGGCGTCCCCCGCCAACCCCGGAGCGACCCGGGCTCACTGCCGGTTACCATGAACATCCCGCCCCCCGCGCGGACGAACGCCGCCACCGCCTTCATCCCCGGCACCCCGAGCTGGCCCGGGGTCACGTGGTCGAGCACCACCAGCCGCTGGTCGTGAAGCCCGGCCGAGGTCAGCGCGGGGACGGGATGGGCGCCGGGAACGCGCTGGAAGGAGCCGTCGCGGTAGACCCCCGCGCTCACCGCGAGGGTGGAGTCCACCTCCAGCGACCGGCGGAGGAAGGTGTGGTCCCAGGTGAGGCTTCCGGTGAGGAGCACGACCCCGGTCTTCTCCTCGCGCACGGTGATCGCGACCATCCGCCGGTTGTCGGCGGCGGTGGCCTCGCCGGGAAGGCCGGCCGCCCGCACTTCCAGGAATCGCAGCCCCGCCTTGTTGGGGGTGAAGCTCAGGGGCACGTGCACCTCGGCGCCGTCGGGCTGGAGCCTGGCGTCGGCGGCGGCCAGCTCCGACTCGCCGTCGGTCACGTCCAGGAGCTTCACCCGCACCGTGGCCGCGGCCAGCCCCTGGAGCCGCAGCACCGCGTCCACCGGCGAACGCTCCCCGGTGAACGCCTCGCGGTTCGCGCGTACCCGGGTCACCGCCAGGTCGGGAACCGGGGATGGCGATCCCAGCGCCACCGTCTGCACCGGCACCCCCAACCGCCGGGCCACCGCTACCGGATCGGGGCCCCGGGTGGCGGCGCCGTCGGTGACCAGCACCAGCGCTCCCGGCCGTCCCCCGGGACCGCCCTGGGCCAGCCCGCCCTCCAGCGCGGCCGAAAGATCGGTGCCGGGCCCGTCGGCCGGCGGCAGGGGGTGGTCCTTGTCCTCGGCGTCGCCCACGGTGAGCGAGAACGGCCGCACCGAGACCGGAAACCCCGAAAGCTCCTTGCCGACCGCCGCCGCCGCGCGCGTCTCCTCGGTCTCGCGGGTCTCGGAGGCGTCCCGTCCCGGGAGGGACATGCTCTGGGAGCGGTCCAGCAGCACCACCACGCCCTTGGCCGCTCCGCTCGCCACCGCCAGGCTCACCACCGGCCGGCAGAGGATGCCGAGAAGGACCAGGAGGGCGGCGGCGCGGAGTCCGGCCAGCAGGGCCCTCAGGCCCGCCCCCAGGGGAGCGTCGGTGCGGCGGTAGAGCACCGCCGCATAGGCCACCGCCGCCACCGCGAGCAAGGCGAAGAGCCAGCCCAGATGACCGGGCGGATCGAAGTGAAGACCGCGCCAGCGCTCGAACCAGGTCAAGCCGCGAGTCCTTTCCGGACGGGGTGGGGTCGGTCGGCCGAGGGGGGCCCGGGTGGGAAACTCCACGCTAGCAAGGGGCCTCTCCGCGTGTCAAAGGATTCGTGTCGATCCGGGCCGCGCGCGCTCCAGCATCACCCCGGCCATTTGTCGCAGCGCCTCCGAGGCCTCCGCGCGCAGGCTCCCGGTCGCCCACGCGGTAAACGGGGTCTCGTCCGGATTCACCTCCACCACCGTCACTCCCCGCTCGGCGGCGAGGGCGGGGAGGGCGGCCGCCGGATACACCAGCGAAGACGTGCCCACCACCCAAACCAGATCCGCCCGCGCGAGCGCGGCGGAGGCCGCGGCCAGTGACCCCGCCGACGGCGATTCCCCGAACCACACCACGTCCGGCCGGAGCCGGCCGTGCCCGCACCCGCAGTCGCTCCGCGCGGGATCCACCGAGGCCGCCGCCGCCGTCCGCCCGCACCCCGCGCTGCAGCGGGCCCGGGTGAGGTTGCCGTGAAGCTCCACCACGTTCCGGCACCCCGCCCGCCGGTGGAGGCCGTCCACGTTCTGGGTGATCACGGTGAGGCTCTCGAGCCCGCCCCGCTCCTCCAGCTCGACCAGGGCGTGATAACCGTCGTGGGGTTCCGCCGCGGCCACCCGGTCCAGCCGCCACCGGTACCACCGCCAGACCCGCTCCGGGTTCCCGGCGAATGCCTCGGGCGTGGCCAGCTCCTCGGGGCGGTACCCTTCCCACAGCCCACCGCTTCCGCGAAAGACCGGAACCCCGCTCTCCGCCGACATTCCCGCTCCGGTGAGCACCGCCAGCCGTCTCGAGGCGCGGAGCACGGCCAGGAGCGGTTCCGAGAGCCGGATCACGGCCCCGTCCCCCGCTCGTCCCCCGTACCCGGATCGGGCTCCTCGCCGGTGGCGTGTTTCCCCAGGATCACCGCCAGCGCCCCGTGGGCCACCGGGACGTGTCCGGCGTGGCGCAGGTTGTAGAAGCCGATGATCAGCACCTGGACCGTGGTCAGGAGGAGCACGAACCCGATCACCAGGTACAGCAGCTCCAGGATCTGGCCGGCGGGGTCGGGGTGCACGAAGGACTTCACCACCACCACCGCCACCACCAGGGTGGTGGTGATGACCCCGGTGGCCTTGCCGAGGATGGTGGGCCGGATCGCCACCGGGCCCCGGGTGATGTAGATCCAGGCCCCCCCCACCGTGAGGAGCCCGTAGCGCACGAACACCAGGAGCATGATCCACACCGGAAGGTAACCGGCCTTGGCCAGCCCCAGCACCACTCCGGCATTGAACAATACGTCCACGATCGGGTCGAAAATCCGGCCCATGCGGGTGGCGGCGTCGAGCCGGCGGGCCACGATGCCGTCGAGGACGTCGCTGAGGCCCCCGGCCACGAAGGCGGCGAGGGCGAGGATGTCGTGGCCCCGGGTGATGAAGAGGTAGAACGCGGGAATGGTGAGGAGCCGCCCCAGGGTCAGGAAGTTCGGCAACCCCAGGCCGGACTTGAAGAGTTCGCGGTCGTGGCGGAACATACCGAGGTGGAGGGTGATCCAGGCCAGCCCTCCCAGGAGCCACCACGAGGAAAGGACGAAGTAGTCCACCCCCAACCCCTCGTCCACGCGAAACGAGAGGGCCAGCGCGATGAGAAAGAGGCCGACCAGGTGACCCAGCGCGGCCAGCGCCACCCCGCTCAGGGCCCGCGGACGGTGCCACGCCGCCTCGATCGACATCACCGTGCACCGCCCCACGTAGCGGGCGACCGCGCGCGGGGTGTAGTGGTCGCGCCTCAGGTCCTTGAGGTAGTCCTCGACGAACATGGTCTTTCGATCATAGCAACTCGCCGGGGATCCGGCCTCCCGGCCGGTAGCCGGTGGCCGGTGGCCGGCGGCCGGTCAGGGACGGAACCGTTCTCGGAAGAGTACCCAGAGGATCTTCCGGCCCGCCCCCACCGCGCCCCGTACGGTGCCGGTGACCTTGCTCTTGCCGATCCGCTTTCGATAGGAGACGGGGACCTCCACCGCGCGCAACCCCCGCTTGGCCGCCTTCACCTGCATCTCCACCGTCCACCCGTAATCGGGATCGGCCATGGCCAGCCGGGTGAGCGCTTCCCAGGTCGCCGCGCGGAAAGGCCCGAGGTCGGTGAACCGGACCCCGTAGAAAAGACGGATGAGCCGGGTGGCCAGCCAGTTGCCGAACCGGGCCTGGGAGGGGAGCGACCCCGCCTCGCGCCGGCCGGTCACCCTCGACCCGATCACCAGGTCGGCCTCGCCGCGGAGCAGCGGTTCCACCACCCGGGTCATCTCCCGGGGGTGGTCGCTGTAGTCTCCGTCCAGGAAGCACACCGCGAACGGGGGGTCCGCGCGCAGCGCCTCGAGGCCCCGCAGGCACGCCGCCCCGTAGCCCCGGCGGGGCTCGCTCAGCACCAGCGCCCCGGCGGCCCGGGCCGCTTCCGGGGTGCCGTCGGTGCTGCCGTTGTCGACCACGATCATCCGGTCACGGAAAGGTCCCGGGATCTCTCCCAGGACCCTTCCGATCGACCGCGCCTCGTTCAGCGCGGGGATGACCACGGCGATCCGCCGCGACGATTCAGGCAATCACGGACTCCTAGGCGGTGCCGCCGGTGGCCATCTCCTCCGCCTCGGTGAGGGCGGCGTGGGCCGCGGCCAGCCGGGCGATGGGAACCCGGTACGGCGAACACGACACGTAGTCGAACCCCAGCCGGTGGCAGAAGAACACCGAGTCGGGATCGCCTCCGTGCTCGCCGCAGATCCCGATCTTGAGCTTGGGGTTGGTGGCGCGTCCCCGCTCCACCCCCATCCGCATGAGGTCGCCCACCCCGCTCCGGTCCACCGACACGAACGGATCCTCCTTGAGGATGCCCATTTCGAGGTAGTGGGGAAGGAACCGGGCCACGTCGTCGCGGCTGAACCCCAGAGTCATCTGGGTGAGATCGTTGGTGCCGAAGGAGAAGAACTCGGCGGCCTCGGCGATCTCGTTGGCGGTGATGGCCGCCCGCGGAACCTCGATCATGGTGCCGACCAGGTACTCGACCTGGACGCCCTTCTCCGCCATCACCTCCTTGACCGTCCGGTCCACCACCTCCCGCTGGTTGACGAGCTCGGTCTTGTTGCCCACCAGCGGGATCATGATCTCGGGACGGACCTCGATCCCCTCCTGTTGCAGTTCGCAGGCCGCCTCGATGATCGCCCGCGCCTGCATGGCGGTGATCTCGGGGTAGGTGATCCCCAGCCGGCACCCGCGGTGTCCCAGCATGGGATTGAACTCGTGGAGCGTCTCCACCCGCCGGAGGAGCTTGCGCTTCTCGTCGAGCGCATGGCCGGTCTCGCCCTTGGCCTCGGCCACCGCGATCTCGACCATGAGCTCCTCGCGCTTGGGAAGGAACTCGTGGAGCGGCGGATCCAGAGTGCGGATGGTGACCGGCTTTCCGGCCATGGCCCTGAGCACGCCCCGGAAATCGTCCTTCTGAAGCTCGCCCAGCTTCTTCAGGGCGCCCAGATAGGCGCCGGTGGGGGGCTCGGCCCGGTGCTCGGCGGTGTGGAGGCGGTGCTCGGCCTCGGCCTTGTCGCTCCCGGTCGCCTTCTCCAGCGCCGCGCGCGCCGATTCCACCTCGCGGTGGGCGGCCCGGTACTCGGCGGCGGAGAGGATCATCTCGCGCACGTAGCGAATGCGGTCCTCGCCGAAGAACATGTGCTCGGTGCGGCAGAGGCCGATCCCCTCCGCCCCCATCTCCACCGCCTTCTTGGCATCCCGGGGGGTATCGGCGTTCGCGCGCACCCCCAGCCGGCGAAACTCGTCGGCCCAGGCCATGAACTCGGCGAACTCGCCCCCCACGGTGGGCTCCATGAGTTCGGCCTGGCCCAGCATGACCTCGCCGGTGGCGCCGTCGATGGTGATCCAGTCGCCTTCCTTCACCGTGACTTCGCCCACCTGGAACTTACGGTTGCGCTCGCTCACCTCCAGGCTTCCGGCGCCGGCCACACAGGGTTTGCCCATCCCGCGGGCGACCACCGCCGCATGGGAGGTCATCCCCCCGGTGGCGGTGAGGATCCCCTTGGCCGCGTCCATGCCGTGGATGTCGTCGGGGTTGGTCTCGGCGCGGATCAGCACCACCTTCTCGCCCCGCGACGCCCACGTGAACGCGTCGTCGGCCAGGAACACCGCCCGCCCGGTGGCCGCGCCGGGAGAGGCCGGGAGCCCGGTGGCCAGCACCTTGGGCTTCTTCTCCGGGTTCACCCGGGGATGGAGCAGCTGGTCGAGGTCGCCCGGCGGAACCCGCAGCACCGCCGTCTTCTTGTCGATCAGGCCTTCCTTCACCATGTCCACCGCGATCCGCAGCGCCGCCGGGCCGGTGCGCTTCCCGGTCCGGGTCTGGAGCAGGTAAAGGGCGCCTTTTTCGATGGTGAACTCGAAGTCCTGGATATCCTTGTAGTGCTTCTCGAGCCGGGTGGTGATCTCGCGGAGCTGCTGGTAGACCTCGGGCATTTCGTCCGAAAGCTCGCGAATCGGCTTGGGGGTGCGAATCCCCGCCACCACGTCCTCGCCCTGGGCGTTGGTGAGGTACTCGCCGTAGAACTCGGGGGTGCCGGTGGCCGGGTTGCGGGTGAATCCCACCCCGGTGGCCGAGGTGTTGCCCATGTTCCCGAACACCATCGCCTGCACGTTGACCGCGGTGCCCAGATCGTCCGGGATCCGGTTCTGCTTGCGGTAGTACACCGCGCGGGGGTTGTTCCAGGAGCGGAACACCGCGTCCCGGGCCATGTCGAGCTGGACCCGCGGGTCCTGGGGGAAATCCTGCCCGATGGCTTCCTGGACCAGCCCCTTGTAGGTGGCGACCAGCTGTTTGAGGTCGTCCATCCCCAGGTCGGTGTCGTACTTGGCGTTCCTGGAACTCTTGAGCGCGGCCAGCTCCTCCTCGAACCGGCGCTTGGGGATGTCGAGCACCACGTCCCCGAACATGGAAATGAAGCGCCGGTAGCAGTCCCAGGCGAAGCGCGGGTTGTCGGTCCTGGCCGCCAATCCCTCCACGCTCCGGTCGTTCAGCCCGAGGTTCAGCACCGTGTCCATCATCCCCGGCATGGAGAACTTGGCCCCGGAGCGGACGCTGACCAGGAGCGGGTCCTGGGCCGCGCCCAGGGTCTTGCCCATGGCCTTTTCGAGCCGCTCGAGGTACCCGGCCTGCTCGGTGCCCACCCGGTCCGGCACCTTACCGCCGTTCCGCTGGTACTCCAGGCAGACCCGGGTGGAAATGGTGAACCCGGGAGGCACGGGAATCCCCGCGTTGGTCATCTCGGCAAGCCCGGCTCCCTTTCCCCCCAGAACATCCTTCATGCCGCCGTTGCCTTCGGCTTTGCCGTTCCCGAAATAGAAAATTTCCTGATCCAACCCGCAACCTCCTCGTTCGTCCGGCGTCACGGCGCGCTGTTTACGCGAGATAGACCGCCGGATCCGTCAGGGCCCCGGTGGCGGCGGATACGGCCGCGGCAGCGGGGCTCAGAATGTGCACCTCGGGCAGACCCTGCCCGGGACTGAGATGTCGGTGATACTCCGCGGTGGAGACGATTCGTTCCCCATCCCCGAAGATCGCGCCGCCTCCGGCGCTCCCGGGTCCGCCCCCCGCCACCACCACCATCGCTCCGGCCTGGAGGAACGTCTCGTAGAACCCGGCCTGCAGGCAGGCCCGGGCCGCCTCCAGCGAGGCCGGAGAGATGGCCAGGCGGACGTCGGGATGCACCCGGCCCGCCTTCTTCAGCACTTCGGCCACCAGGGCGAGATCGTCGTACCGTCCCCCGTAGCAGGACCCCACGAACGCCCCCTGCACCGGCTCCCCCCCCTTGCGGGGAAGCGACTTGAAGCCGCCGGTATAGTCGGCGGCGGCCACCGCGGCCAGGGACTTGCCCTGCACCGTCACCGAGGCCTCGTACGCGGCCTCCGACGCGGGCTCGGACGCCTCCACCGCCTCCGAACCCCGGTCGGCGTAAAACTTGACCGTCCGGGCGTCGGGAGGCGACAGCGCCGCCGCCGCCCCCATCTCCGCCAGGAGCCCACAGACCCCCAGGCGAAGGTCGATGCCCCATTCGACGGCGTCCCCGGCCAGTTCCACCACCCGGCCGGCCAGGGCCGGACCCAGCGCCCGGGCCACCCCCCGGGCCACGTCCCAGGCTCCGAGGTACCGGGGGAGTTTTCCCCGGATCTCCACCCGGACCGCCGGCGGCACGGTCATGGGGGCCGAACCCGTTACGATAGCGCGGGCGAGGGCCTCCTCGTCAAGGCGAAGCCCGAGCGCCCCCACCCCCCCCAGGACCCCCAGGCAGCGGCCGCAGCCCGCCACCACCCCCCCGGGGGCGACGAGAGCGGACTCCACCACCACGTGGGACCCGATCCCCACGTTCAGGTCGAACACGTGCTCCAGGCCGAAGGCTTCGCTCAGCTCCCGGCAGAGGGCCCGGCTCCGCGGGACCGCCGACTCCACCTCGGGCGCCTGGAAATCCATGGTGAGGAGCACATCCTTCGCCGACCAGGGCCCCCCCCCGTCGCGGACCCGGACCAGGGTGGCGGGGCCGAGGGCGCCGGAGAGCACCGCCCGGTCCAGGCGGGCGTCGATCCGGTCTCCCGGCCGGACCTCCCGGCCGGCGGCGCGGGACAGGATCCGGTGGGCGAGAGCGGGAACGCTCATGTCGGTACCTCCTCCAGACGGGCGGTGAAGTGGCGGAGGACCGGCGCCGCGTAGGTGAGCCGGAGCCCCCGGATCGTCTCCCGCCGGCGGTGGATGCGGATCACCGCGTCGGCCACGTAGTCCATCTGCATGGTGGTGTAGACCCGGCGGGGCACCGCCAGCCGCACCATCTCCAGCTTGGGATAGACCGGTTTCCCCGCCTCCTCGCGTCCGAACATGAGCGAGCCGATCTCCACCGCCCGGATCGCCCCTTCCCGGTAGAGGGCCACGGCCAGGGCCTGAGCCGGGAACCGGGACTGCGGAATGTGGGGGAGGAAGGCGAGGCCGTTGAGGTAGATGGCGTGGCCGCCGAAGGGGCGCAGGACCGGGACTCCGGCCTCGGTGAGCCGCTCGCCGAGGCGCCCCACCTGGCCCACCCGGTACTCCAGGTAATCCTCGTCGGTGACCTCCTCCAGCCCCCGGGCGATCGCCTCCAGGTCGCGGCCGGCCAGCCCCCCGTAGGTGGGGAAACCCTCCACCAGGATGAGGAGGTTGGTGATGTCGCGGGCCACCTCGTCGTCGTTCAGGCACAGGAAACCGCCCATGTTCACCAGGCCGTCCTTCTTGGCGCTCATGGTGCAACCGTCGCCGTAGGAGAACATATCGCGGGCGATCTCGAGCACGCTCCGGTCCTTTTGCCCGGGTTCGCGCTGCTTGATGAACCAGGCGTTCTCGGCGAACCGGCAGGCGTCGAAGATGAGGGGGATGCCGTGTTTGCGGGTGATCTCGCGCACCCCGCGGATGTTCCCGAGGCTCACCGGCTGGCCGCCCCCCGAGTTGTTGGTGACGGTGAGCATCACCATCGGCACCCGCTCCCGCCCGTACTCGGAGAGAACCGCGTCCAGCCGTTCGAGGTCCATGTTCCCCTTGAAGGGATGATCGAACTCGGGATCGAGCGCCTCGCGGATCACGCAATCCAGGGCGCGGCCGCCGTTATGCTCGACGTTGGCCCGGGTGGTGTCGAAGTGGATGTTGTTGGGCACCACCATTCCCGGTTTCACCCGGACCGAGAACAGGAGGTTCTCCGCCACCCGCCCCTGGTGGGTGGGGATCACGTGCTTGAAGCCGAAGATGTTGCGGACCGCGGCCTCGAACCGGTAGTAGGACCGGCTCCCGGCATAGGCTTCGTCCCCCACCATCAACGCCGCCCACTGCCGGTCGCTCATGGCCGAGGTTCCGGAGTCGGTCAACAGATCGATGAAGATCCGATCGGAAGGGACGTTGAAGAGGTTGAAGCCGGCCTCGGTGATCACCCGCTCCCGCTCCTCGGGGGAGGGAAGGCCGATCTTCTCCACGACTTTGATCCGGAACGGTTCTATCAGCATGTGTCCCCCGGGGCCGGCCCGTCTCCGCGGCCGCGCGCGGAAGCCCATCCCACTCCCGGCCGGCTCAGTGGTTGTCGATCTGCGCGCGCTGGAGCCGTCCGCTGTAGTCGATGTATACCGACTTCCATTCGGTGAAGACGTCGAGGACGGTGTGCGACGCTTCCCGGTGACCGTTCCCGGTCTGCTTGACCCCACCGAAGGGGAGGTGGACCTCGGCCCCGATGGTGGGCCCGTTGACGTAGGTGATCCCCGCCTCGATGTCGCGAACGGCGCGCATGGCCCGGTTCACGTCCCGGGTATAGATGGAAGAGGATAGGCCGTAGGGCGTGTCGTTGAGTACGTGAATCGCCTCTTCGAAGGAATCGACGACCAGGACGGCGAGAACCGGGCCGAAGATCTCCTCCTGGGCGATCCGCATGGAGGGTTTGACGTTACCGAACACGGTGGGTTCGAAGAAGAAGCCCCGGTCGAGCCCCCCGCCCGCCGCCGGCCGTCCGCCGCAAAGGATCTCCGCCCCTTCCGCCCTTCCGATCTCCACGTAGGACGCCACCCGCGTCCGCTGCTTGTCCGAGACCAGGGGGCCCACCTGGGTGTCGGGATCGAGGCCGTCCCCCAATCGGAGAGCGCGGGCCCCAGCGATGAGCCCCGCGGTGAAAGCGGAGGCGATGGTCCGGTGGAGGATGAGCCGGCTGGTGGCGGTGCAGCGCTGGCCGGTGGTCCCGAACGCGCCCCACAGCGCCCCCTCCCGGGCCAGGTCGAGGTCGGCGTCCTCCAGGACGATCTGGGCGTTCTTCCCCCCCAGCTCCAGCGAGAGCCGCTTGAGCCCGTCTCCGCAGAGCCTGGCCAGGGTCCGCCCCACCGCGGTGGAGCCGGTGAACGAGACCACCCGCACGTCGGGGTGCACGGCCAGGGGCTGGCCGGCCCGGGGGCCGCTCCCGGTGATGAAGTTGAGCACTCCGGGAGGGAGGCCGGCGTCGAGCAGCGCCTGAACGAAGGCGGCGGCCACCGCCGGGCTCTCCTGGGCGGGCTTGAGCACCACTGCGTTCCCCGCGACCAGGGCGGGAAAGATCTTCCATGACGGGATCGCCATGGGGAAGTTCCAGGGGGTGATGGCCGCGCACACCCCGACCGGCATGCGGATGCTCATGGCGAACTTGCTGGGAAGCTCGGAGGGGGTGGTATCGCCGTGGAGCCGCCTCCCCTCTCCGGCGGCGAAGACGCCGCAGTCCACCGCCTCCTGGACGTCGCCCCGCGCCTCGGGCAGGATCTTTCCCATCTCCCGGGTCATGAGCCGGGCGAGGTCCTCCTTGCGCTCGGCGAGGAGGGAGGCGGCGCGGGCGACCACTTCCGCCCGGCGGGGCGGGGGCACCAGCCGCCATTCGTCGTAGGCGCGCCGGGCCGAGGCCACCGCCGCGTTCACGTCGGCCTCGTCGGAATCCGCGTGGACGCCGAGGATCTCATTCCGGGCCGCGGGATTGCGGGTCTCGAAGGTCCGGCCGGATCGCGCCGGCACCCAGCGCCCGTCGATCAGGTTGAGGTAGGTCTCCGCCATGGCGCCTTCTCTTTCGTGCGTCCTCCGCCGGCGGCGGAGCAGCGGGCCCTCGGGCTGCCGGAGGACCGGATTCCGCGTACCGCCCCGCTTCCCGGGGGGGCGCGGTCCTGCGGCAGCCCGGACGGGCCTACTGGGCGATCACGAAGTGGCCCATGGTAGTTTCGCCGGAAGCGGTGACGTAGTAGACGTAGATGCCGGGGGCCACCGACTTGCCGTTGTTGTTGGTCAGGTCCCAGTCCAGGGCGTCGGTGCCCACGTCGTGGACCAGGCTCCGGACCTTGTCCCCGGCCACGGTGTAGATGTCCACCTTGGCCTTGTCGGGCAGGTTGACGAACTGCACCCTCGGCTCCCCGGGAAACGACTGGCGGCCGAACTTCGCGGACGGGCTGTAGGGGTTGGGCACCACCCGCACCGAACCCAGGAGCGGCGTCTGCACTCGAGGCGCCTTGGACGGGAGGACCGGCGTCGCCATCGCCCCCTGCTGGATGGTCTGCTGCGGGTAGATGTCGATCCGGGGCGGGTTCGAGGAAGCGTCCACGTACGCCTTGTACCAGGTAATGGAATAGAAGTACTCGAAGCCGTTGAAGGGGCCGGGAATGTCGACCCGGTCGACGTCACGCTCGGTCCCCCGGGAAATGATGGAATCGGGGTCCGCGAAGATCCGGGGACCGTCCTTGGAGAAGGTCCAGGTGCTGTCGAGGAGGGAGTAGGTCCTCAGGAGCTGGAACGTGGTGGTGTCTCCCGCCTCGGTACGCCAGACCTGGTAGCCGGTGAACAGCGTCTCGGGCTGGGTCACCCAGTACCGGAAGACGTTCTCCGCGTCGTTGGACTCCACCCGGTAGAGTTCGCCCTGGGACTGGATGTAGCGCCCCTCCCAGCGGCTGGACTGGCTGAGCTTCAACGGCACGATCTCCGGGGCCAGGCGGGGCTGCCCCGAGGCCCGGAGATCGACGAACAGGGTCACGGGGGGGTGGTTCTTGCTGCCTTCGAAGCCCTGGATCTGCCGCTTGGTCAAGGAGCGCGTGTACAGGCCGGTCACCGAGACCACGTTGCCCTTGTCCATGAGGTACAGGTACGGCGGCGGTCCGAAGACCCGGGCGCCCCTTCCCGACCCGTCCATGACGTAACCGGTGATGGTTCCGGCGTTGTCGTACTGCGGCTCGAACACCTGCCCCGTCACCGTCACCACCGTCGAGTCCGCGATGGACCCGTCGAAAAGCTGGGAGATGTCGACGACGTTTCCGGTGACCGCGGTGAAGCTCATCTGGGTGGAACCGGTGAGCGCCCGGCCGTCGTCTCCGGTGACATTGCCCACGGTGACGTTGTAGGTGGTCCCGCCGGCGAGCGGGGCCGACGTCTTGAGGATCGCGGTCTGGCCGTTCGCCTGGATCGACACCGACTGCACGGTCACCGAGGGACCGACCTGGTAATTGGAGGCGGTGGTGGCCTGGGACTGGTTCACCGGCCGGGAGAACGCCACCCCGATGTAGTCCTTCCCGAACTGGAAGGCCCCGGTCACCGAGAAGTTCGCGGGATAGGTGGGGGCGGAAAGAGTACCGGCCGGGCCCAGGTCGGCGGGGTCGGTGATCCGTATCTCGTACGCCCCCTGCTTCTGGGTTCCCGCCCCGCGGCCGCTGATCCCCTGGTGAAGCTGGAACGAGGAAGCCACGAAGCCCAGCCCCTTGGGCACCACGAAGACCAGGCTGGGCGCGGAGTTCCGGCCGGCCGCGGTCATGGTGTCGCCGGGCGCCTTGTTCCAGGTCAGGACCACCGACCGGTCGGAGGTGCTGACATTGTCGAATCTGACGCTCTGGGCCGCCGCCGGTGGAGCCGCGACCGAAATCCAGGCGGCGACCAGCGGGAGGCCCGCTCTGAGCGACCGGCGAATTCCGCCATTCAGGAAGGACGTTTTCCTCAACACGGTTCTATTTGCCCCTCTCACAATCTCGACAACACACGGAGGCGCCCGCCCATTGCTGGATACAGGCGCCTCCCATCAAGCCCGATACCTCCCAACCCTATTGGTTTGTCACCGTGGGGGGTTGCTCCTCCCGGAACCAATCTATGGATCGGTTGAAGACCTCCTGGGCCTGGCCCTTCTTCCAGAAATACATGGGGAAGCCGAACCACTGCACCCGCCCCTGGATGCGCGCGGGATCGGGATTGTGCCAGCGCAGCCCGTCGAGGCGCTTCTCGTACGACGAGCTCCGGCCGATGACCGCGCCCACCGTAACCGAGACGTAGAGGGAATCCAGCACGCTCCTCGGCGGGTAGCCGTCGGTGAGATGCCCGGAAGTGTAGATCGGGTCGAAGATCGCATCGCAGAAGGCGACCGCGCCCTGGAACGGGCTCACCTTGGTCGAATCCATGTCCATCCGGGGATAGACCGGGGGCATGTTGTACCGGAGCGTATCCGACGCCGGGAACGGGAACGGCCTCACCGCGAGCAGGCTGTTGTTCTTGCTGCTGCCCTTGTCGTTGTCGATTTTCGTGGTGTACAGCTTCAGAAAATCCCAGGGGAAAGTTCCCGGGTCCACGGTGTGGGGATAGTTGAAGTCCGGGATCCCGGACCCCACCGGGAGCATGGCCGCCACGGTCTCGGTGCCGCTGATCCAGACCTTGCCCCCGGCGTTCAGGTACGCCCCGAGGTGCTTGTCGATCGCGGTCTCCTTGGTAAGAGCGACGCCGCCGGTGCCCCCGGCGCGAACGTCCCAGACCTGCAGCCGGTACCGGCCCATGTCGGGGAGGGGCGGCGGCGCCGGGAACTGGGACAGGCGATCGTCCGGACCGTGGGACTCGAACTTGAAGAATTCGGTGGCCGAGAACCTTCCGGAATCGTCGAACAGGCTCTTCCAGAACGCATCGTTCTCCGAGTCGCGCGGGAAGGTGGCGTCGTAGGAGTCGTCCACGAACAGGATCTCACGGTCCAGCGGGAAATCGATCACGTTCAGGATGATCGATCCCAGGGTAATGGTCCCGGAGACGTCGCGGGCCCGCACGTAGAGGACGTGCACCCCCGGACCGGTGTAGACGATCGGGGTGAAGTTGTTGGTGATGCTGCCCCAACCGCTCCAGCCCGAACCGGGGCCTTCCCGGTCGAGGTCGGGAATGTCCACCCCCCAGCTGTAGCCGTCGATGGTGCCGCCGTAGCCCTCGGCGGAGGCCGTCCACTTGAACCGGAGCTGGGCCCCGACCGGCACGTCGGCCGGCGCCGGGGTCGCGAACCCCGAGAAGTTGAAGCTGCCGAGCGAGGGCTCGGTGATGGTCAACTTGGGGGAACCGGCTTGGGCTTGCGACTGGAACTTGAACGAGTTCCGCCCGAACTCCATGATCGGTTCCACGCCCCCCGCGATGTCCACCGCCCGGATCCCGAACACGTAGTTGTCGCCGGTGCTGAGGAAGAACGTCTTCTGGAGGGTGTCCGCCTTCTGATAGGTCCACACGCTGTCTACGCCGTCCTGGCGGAACAGCACGTCGGGGGTGGCGTGGAGGATCGAGACGAACGGATGCAGCGTGCTCAAGTTCAGCATCCGGTAGATGTACCCGGTCGGTTTCTTCTTCGGATCGGGCGAGTCGGGGTCCACCCCGTCCCAGGCCACGGTGATGGTGGGCCCCACCGTGATGTCGCTCCCCGTGATATTCGGCCGGCTGATGGTGGCCTTGGGGGTCTGGGTCTCGGCGGTGTACCCCAGGTAATCGGTGGCCGAGAAGGCCTTGTCGTTGTCCTGGCACCGCACATAGACGAGGTGCACCCCGGAAAACTGCTCGAGCGGCTTCTTGAGCGATCCCTGGAACACGGAATCCGCGTTAGGGGTCTGGAAGGCGAAGGAACGGCTGAACTGGGTGGTCTGGATCCACTCGAAGCTGTAGTTCTGCCCGTCCACCGTCTTGGACACCACCAGGGTGTCCTCCTTGACCGCCGGTCCCGGAATGATCCGGATATTGATGGTGCCGGGGAACGCCTCGGGATTCCTGATCTCCTCCTGGGAGAAGACGCTGGGTGGATCGAGGGCGTACTCGTAGTGATCGACGATGCCGTCGTTGTCCCAGCCGGTCCAGTACACCCGGGCGGTGTAGGGGGCGTTGGAACCCATCAACGGACCGCCGGTGATCTTCACGAAAGGAGCCTGATTGGGCTTGAGCTGTCCCGTCTTGTGGCTGCAACCGCTCACCGCGACCGCGGCCGACATCGCCACCAGAAGAGGCAGGACGCCCAGCCATTTGCTGGAACTACGCACGGCGTTCACCTCACTGTCCAAGGATCACTTTGAAAGCGACCGTCAAGCCCTTGGTCTTGCCCTCGTTGTCCTTCGCGGAGAGTTCGGCCCGGTTGATCCCGGCATGAATCACGTCGGCCCCGCCGGCCGGACTCACCTGGAAAACGTGGACTTCCGGATTTCCCTCCGGCACCGGCTCGAAACCCGAGGAGGCCCCGTTCAGCCGGATCCGGTATTCCTCGACCTGGCCCGGCTCGTCCTCCACCACGGGGTTGGGGTCGAGTGGGTTGGGAGGGGTCCCCTCCGAGGGCGCCACGTGATGGTCGCTGGCCAGGACCGTCATCCGGAAGTTCGGATAAGACCCGTCCGGATTTCTGGGAATGGTCACCGTAACCGTGTCGTGGCCGGTTCCTTGGGTGGGAGGAATCCAGAGCGGCTGTTCCTGGCCCTGTCCGTCGGTGTAGGTGACGGAGGTGAAATAGGGGGTGTAGCCGATGTGGACCAGGATGGTGTCGGGCTGCCCCTGCCGGGCCAGCAGATCCTCGGATCGGACCAGGAACGTCCAGTTCCCCACCGTCAGGTTCAGCGATTGGATGTCGAAGGTGTTGAGCGCCGGATACGGCTGGCCGGTAATGGGCTTGTAGGCCTGGCCGCCGCCCTCCCGCAATATCCGGTAGCTGTAGGTGCTCTTGATGCCGGAGGGCCTCGCCGGATCGATCACCTTGTCCCGGGGGTCGTCGAATCCGGTGAAGGTGAAGCGGACGTGCCGCAGCCTGAGCCCGGCCAGGGTGGTCCCGCTCGGCCAGGTCCGGCCGTTGTCGGCGTCGGTGAACACCTGGCTCCGCACGGGCTTGCCGTCGGCGCCCTGAACCGCGATCCACGTCACCGGGCTGAAGTTCACCACCACCGAGCGGATGGAGTCCGGCTGGGTCTTGGCCCCGGCGTCATCGATGGCGCGAATCTGGATCACCTCGCGACCGCTGAAGTAGCTCGCGGCTCCGGTGACCGCGGGATCGAAGGACTCGGCCATCGCGGTGTCGGCGAGCGTTCCGCCGGTGAACGAGGTGCTGGTGCTGGCGCGGTATTCGTACCCCACCACCGACCCCCCCTCGTCCACGTCGTGTCCCGTCCATGCCAGCGAAATGTTTCCGCCGACTCCGATGGTGTCGGTGGGGGAGAACTGGTTGTTCGACTTCAGGGTGATCCGATGGGTGGTGCCGTCCCTGTCCACCCAGGTCCCCAGCGACCGGGTGAACGTGACGTTCGGGAAGTTGAAATCGTGGGCAATGAAATAGGTCCAGGCGGGAGTGGGATCGACCTTGTTCTCATTGTCGACCGCGCGAACGTAGAAGCGATGCCCCAGGATCTGGGGGTTGTTCGCCTCCAGCTGAAACGTGCTGTCGGTCCTGGTGGTCCTGAAGAATCCGGAGAAGCCGGGCGTGTCCTCGCCGGGAATCTTGTTGGAGTCGGTGACCGCGTACTCGAAGTGGTCGACCTCCCCATCCGGATCCACGCCGTTCCAATACAGGTGCACCCTGTAGTAGGCGAGGGTGCTTTCAGCCGGCGCGTAGGGAATGTATGTTTCAGGCGGGAGATTCGAATCAAAAGTCGAGGGATTAGAGCGGCGACAACCCCACAGCAAGATCAGTCCCGGAAGGCAAACCCACAATAGTGCCCCCCCCCAACGCGACACCTTCATCGAGTACGAACTCCTTTCGGACCGGCACAAGCGCCTCCGCTAGATTGGGTTGCCTCCCGTAAGCCCTAAAAAAGTATCAGAGCTAGAGCCGGCGTGTCAAGCGCCGGGGGCCCGTTTCGGGTGGGTTCACCCACTTCCCCGGAGCCTCCAAGCACAAAAAAAGCAAGGGGTTGGAGGACTTGCCTCCAACCCCTTGCCAGGTCCCGGCCGAGGCCGGAAACGGTCAGCTACGGTTAGTTGCCGTTCCGGACCACGACCAGCTTCTTGGCATAATCCTCACCGTTCGCGCGGAGGCGGTAGAAGTACACGCCGCTGGCGACCGGACGCGACGCGGAGTCGGTTCCATCCCAGTGAATCGTGTTCACGCCTTCCTGAGCGATGCCGTTGAAGATCGTGCGAACCAGGCGCCCATTGACGTCGAAGACGTCGATGGCGGCCTTGCCCGCCTGACCCATGGTGAACTGCACGCTGCCCTTCGCGCCGCTCATGAGCGGGTTGGGGGCGAAGTTCGCCAGCGCGGTCTTGAAGGCAGGCTGCCGCGGCGTCACCGGCACGTCCAGACCCGCGGTCGGGTCGGAGCACGCGCTGATGCTACCGGTGTAGCCGAAGTACCCGAGGACCTCACGCAGACGCTCTTCCACCGCCGGCTCCGGGCTGTTGCCCGTGGTGAACTGGCAGTTCGAGGGGTCGCGACGGTAGTGCACCGAAAGGCCGTCGAACACGGTCCGGAAGTCGGGGCCGCCCGACACGTCGTTGGAAACCGACGCGTACTGGATGGTGCCCTTGGCCGGCCCGTTGTACTCCTCGTCCGCCAGCGGAGAGCCGAGGCCGCCGCTGAAAACGCCGAGCACGTCGAACGAACGGAGCTGCGGGCAACCGTTGCCCTGACCCAGATGCTGCACGCTGCGGCCGCCTCCCAGGCTGCCGGCCACCGCCGCACCCGTCACCGGGTTGACGTCGATGCAGGACACGGTGTCCTGGATGCCGGAACTGGACGGGCAGGTCGCGTCACGGACGGTCGCGCAGTTGAACGTGACGCCCATGAGATCGTTCATCAGGTGGGTCGGAGCGGGGCCTTCCGAGCCGGCCTCGCCCGCGATCGACTGGGCCATGTCGTCACCGCTCAGGTACAGGTTGTTGAACCCGAGACCCGGCTCGGTGAGGGACAGCCACGGATTGATGATTTCCGCGTCTTCCTTGACCAGGTCGAACGCGCCGAGGTTGCCGGTGTTCCAGACGATGGCCTTGTAGCCGAGGATCTGGTTCACGGTGGCGCCGTTCTGGGTGTTCAGGGGACGGCCCAGCGACAGCTGCTGGCTCGAGGGAGCCTGCACGTCCCACCGGTCCCAGGCGGTATTCTCGAAGTTGCTCGAGCCGCCGGGGAGGATGGAGGCGAGAGCGGGCTCGATGATGGGCTGCGCTCCACGGCCGGTGAAGTGGTCCACGTACAGCACGCAGTTGAACGTGGAGTCCGCGGCCATCGAGGAGGGCAGAACCTCCATCTCGAGGTAAGCGCCGCCGGAGGTGTCCGGACTGGTGAACCACACGGTGTTCCCGACGTACTTCGTCTTGTAGAACAGGTTGATCCGGGTACCGGCCGTGAACAGGTTATCCGGGAAGATATCGTTCACGAGCCGGGTCGCCGCACCCTGCGGGTCCAGGTCGCCGGGGTCACGCGCGGTGTCGCTCGGGTTGGGACGGCCACCGGGGTTGGACTCATGGTAAGCGGTCATCCACTTGCCGGAGTTGGTGCTGCCGCCCTGCTCGGCGGTGTCGCAACGGGCCGAGTACCAGCTCTGGCCGCGGCTGCTGCCGTTGCTGGAGATGTAGCCGTTGCCGAGCCATGCGGCCAGGGCGCCGGCGTCGGTCCCGGGACCGGGGGTAACGGCGAACTGAACCCAGACTTCGGCCCCACCGGCGCCACCGTTGGTGGTCAGGGTGTCGCCGAGGTCGGAGTTCGGCTCGGGGCTGGACTGCCCCTTCACGTTGTTGCAATCCACGCGGCCGGGGGCGTCCAGACGCAGGGTCCCGTTCTGCGGGAAAGCATCCTGGGGAACGTCGATGGTGCGCTCCGAAAGGTACGGAGCGTTCGGGTCGCCGTAGACCCCCATCCGGATGTTGTCGAACCAGGGCGTGCTGTTGGACACGCCGGTGCAGTTCGAGAAGAACCGGCAGTAGGAAAGCTCGCCCAGAGCGATACGGACCTGCTCGGCGCCGCCGTCGATGACGGAGCTGAAGTCGATACGCACCGCGGTGCCCTCGGCCAGGCGATCGCAGGTGGGAACACCGCCGAAGTAACGGACGAAGCCGTCGGAGGTGATCGCGCTCCGGATCAGCTTGCCGGTGTTGGGGCAAACCTGCGGATACCACTGGGCGTTGGTCTGGGCGAACACGTAGTTCAGGAGCGGCATCTCGAAGTAGCCGTCGAACTGGATGAACTTGCCCGGGGTGCCGGCGAGGCCGGCCGCGAGCAGGTCGATCCACGGCGAAATCGCGATGTTGTCCTGGAACAGGCCGTGGCCGCCGACCGAGAGGTCCTCGAAGACGAGGACCGAGTCCTGGAGGTCGCACCCGCAGGGGGTGAGAACGCCGGGAAGCGAGGCCACGTCCACGATGTTGGACCATTCACCGCCGGCACCGGCGGACGGAGGCAGAAGCGCCCAACCGTTGCTGCTGCTCTCGAAGTTAGCGGAATGCGTGATGGCGCCGGAGATCGCGATGTTGTCCACGGCGAAGGCGCCGCACGAGGTCGGATAGCCGCCGTCCTCGTCCGAGTAACCGCCGTCCGAGGACACGCAGAACTTGATGACGATGCTGCTGGCCACCGAAGGCAGGGTCACGCCGGGAGTGAGGGTGAGGTTGGCGTGGCCGGAGCTGGGTCCGGTGTAGGCCTTGGCTTCCGCGTCGTCGCCGAACGTGGTGGTGTCGACCAGCACGAAGGTGTAGTCGAACCCGGGTTCGGTGTCGTTGCGGTAGTCGTACTGGAGCGTCACATTGGCGTTGCCTCCCGGATAGGAGAACGTCTGGCCGATGCAGATGTTCCAGTTGGTCCCGTATCCCTGTCCCGCCGCGTAGCAGAGCTGGTCGGCCTCGGACTGGAGCACGCCGGCCCAGAACGAGTAGTTGCCGCCCAGACCCGCGGCCGTCCCGACGCAGGTGTCGGGAGCGCCGGCGAAGTCCGAGATCTGCATGCGACGGAAATACGGCAGCTCGCTGTAGGAGTTGTCGATTCCGTACCACCCTTCCATGTAGGCATGGAGGGCGTTGTTCTTGAAGGGATTCACGTTCGCTGCGGAGTGAACGAAGTGGGAGCCGACTCCGGTGCCGAATGTCCAAGTGGAGTCCTGAATGGCCTCCCATCGGCTGGAGTCAGCGGCCCAGTAAGTGCCGCCGAAGTACGTGGTACCGGCCAGCGCTGCTCCGAACACCCCCGGATTGCTCGGGGTGGTTTTGTCGAGATCCTTGGACGGGCCCACCATCATGAACTTCTGCAGGGCACCCGTCTGGTCCACCGGCCTTGCGTAGGCCGCAACGGACATCACCACCAGGAGCATCAGGGTGATGCTCAAGGCTTTTCTCATCGTGGTACCTCCATCGTTGCAAGGCAAAGGGTTGAGCGCATCGAGTGATGGATTTGTGCCATCCCACAGGGTTTTGCCGGTCTTCTTCCCGTGGGTCCAAGACGCCCGAAGAGCCAGAGCCGGGACGTCCGACGGCACGAGCCGGATACGCGGCCGGCACAGCCCCGATGAGGCACCGGAGCCACTCGATGCCGGTGGGGACCTGCTCCCACCCGCCCGGAAACGAAAATGCCCCGGAGGTGAGAAGAATGTATCCACACCAGGCAACGAAAGCCGCGCGACTCGCACGCGTTTTTTGGAAGGGAACGCTCACGCCAAAGATGGGGGAAGTCCCGGACCCGAGCTAGGGCGTCCCCTGGATCTACAGGGAATAAGAACCGAACCCAGAAACAGTATATCAACGCAATGGATGACTGTCAAGTCAACCCAGCCCTATCCGCAAGCAATTCATGAACCTGCGAGGCTCTAAGGCCCGGCGGCGGGGGGGCGGAGAGGCTAAAATGGGAACCTGGTAACCACTTGGCCAGCTTGGCCCAGGTCGCCGCGGGGGGTCGGTTCGGGAGCCCCAGGAGCGCCGCTGTCTCTTTTACCCCCAGGACGTCCCCCAGGTTCCCCACCGCCTCCAGGCGGCCGCCTTCGAGCACCAGCGCCCAGGGCCGGAGGTGGGCGTAAAGCTCGAACCGGTGGGTGGCCAGCCAGAGGCGGCCACGCCCGGCGCGCAGGCGCTCGGCCAGGATCTCGAGCAACCGGGCCCGCCCCGCCGCGTCCAGCCCCGCCTCCGGCTCATCCAGCGCCCAGTGCGGGCGCCCCGAGAGGACGAGAAGCGCGATCGCCACCCGCCGCCGCTCCCCGGCCGAGAGCCGCCGGGAGCGGCGGGAGAGCGGAACCCCGGCCAGTCCCACCGCCGCCAAGGCGCGGCGCAGCTCGCTCCGGAGGGCGGTGCGCGGCCGAACCTCGCCCGAGAGGTCCTCGGCCAGGTTGCGCCCGGCCAGGGCCGCCTCGGCGCGCTGCGGGAGGTAGCCGGTATCCGCTCCCGCGGCGACGCCCTCGACCCGGCCCGAGGCCGGCCGGAGCGCTCCTCCCAGAAGCCTCAGGAGCGTGCTCTTCCCGGCCCCGTTCCCTCCCAGGATCAGCCAAGGCCGGTCGTCGGGGCCCGCGGTCTCGAGAGGCCCCAGCTCGAAGCCGTGCGGCCCGGGGTAGCGGTAGCGGAGCCCGGAGAGCTTCACGATGCGGTTGCGAGCGCGGCGGCGATCCGTTCCGCCATCGCATCCGGCCCGAGGCCCCCCGGGGGAAGCCGGAACCCCTCCCGGGCGAGCGCCGCTTCCAGCCAGGCTCCCAGCGGCGGGTCCACCGCGCCGGGGAGCCCGGCCCGGACGGCGGCCTCGGGCGGACCCCAGAAGAGGAGCCGGCCGTCTCCGAGCACGCCGGCCCGATCCGCGTCCAGGGCCTGCTCGGCATCGTGGGTGGCCAGAAGCGCCGCCCCCACCTCGCCCCCGCGCACCGCCTCCCGCACCCGTTCCCAGGCCGCGCGGGCGGCGTCGGCGGCGAGATAGAGGAAGGGGTCGTCCAGAAGAAGGAGCGGCGGTTCCAGGACCAGCGCCGCCGCCACCAGCGCCCGCTGCTGCTCCCCCGCCGAGAGCTTCAGGGGATCGCGGCCGGCCAGTGCCTCCAGGTCGAACCGGGCCAGGATCCGGTCCCGGCGGCGGGCCACCGCCTCGCCGGAAAGGCCGCGGTTCTCGAGCACGAACTCGATCTCCCCCGCCACCGTCCCCGCCACGAACTGAACCGCGGGGTCCTCCAGCACCAGCCCCGCCCGGCGGGGATCGAAGCCGGCGGCGGGGGGGCGCACCGTTCCCGCCCGGGCGGGCCAGAGCCCGGCCGCGGTGCGGAGGAGGGTGGTCTTGCCCGCCCCGTTCCCGCCCAGGAGCACCCCGATCTCGCCGCGCTCCAGGCGCAGGTTCACCCCGGAGAGGGTGGCCCGGGCCGCGCCGGGCGGGGCGGCGTCCACCCCCGCCAGTTCCAGGGCGGGAGCCTCGGGCGGATGCGCGGGGGAGGGGGTCACCGCGCCGCCCGCCACGCCCGCTCCACGTCCCGGCGAAGCTCGGCCGGCGACACCCCGCGCGCCCGCGCGATGGGAGCGAGATCCTCGTACTCCACGTGGGGCCGCTCCCCGCCCCCGGGAAGGAGCGCGACCTTGACCCGGACCTCCCCCTCGGGAAGCGCGACGCGGTCGGTCCGGCGGCCGAGTTCCAGCCGCTCCTCCTCGCGCCAGCGCGCGCCCAGGGTGGTGGACTGGAGGAGCAGGCGTTCCGCGAACCGCGCCCCCTCTCCGGCCGGGGCCACCACCCGGAGCAGGAATCCGGGCCGGCTCTTTTTCATGGTGACCGGGGTGAACCCCGCGTCGAGCGCGCCCGCGGCCAGGAGTTCCCCCAGGAGATGTCCGGCGTCCTCGGGGGTCATGTCGTCGAGGGTGGCCTCGACCACCGCCACCCGCCCCGCCCGCGGCGCGGCGCCGTCGATCGAGCCCAGGGTCAGGCGGGCGAGGTTGGGCCGGTGGGCGGGGTCGCGGCGCCCGGCGCCGTATCCCGAGCGCTCCGGCACCAGCCCGAGGCCGGCCGGGGCCGGTTCGGCGAGCACCGCCACCAGCGCCGCTCCCGTGGGGGTGGTGAGTTCCCCCACGCCCTCCTCGAAGGTGCAGGCGCGCCCGGCCAGCAGTTCCAGGGTGGCCGGCGCGGGAACGGGAAGCGCCCCGTGGGCGGCGCGGGCCGAGCCGCCCCCCACCGCCACCGCCCCATGGTAAAGCCGGTCCAGCCCAAGCGCGTGGAGGCCGGCCACCGCCCCCACCACGTCGGCGACCGCGTCGATGGAACCCACTTCGTGGAAGCGCACCAGGCCGGGCTCGGTGCCGTGGAGGCGCGCCTCCGCCCCGGCCAGGGCGGCGAACACCGCCAGCGCCTTCGCCTTCACCTCCGGGTGGAGAGGGGCGGCTTCGATCCCGCGCGCGATGTCGGCGTGGGCGCGGTGGGGCGGCCCACCTTCAGGCGCCTGCTCATGCCCCAGCTCGTGCTCGTGCGCGTGCTCGTGCTCGTGGCCATGCTCGTGCTCGTGCGCGTGCTCGTGGCCATGCTCGTGCGCGTGGCCGCGCTTCTCCACCCGGGCGGGTTCCGGCACGCGCGCCTCGCTCCCCGCTTCCACCGGCCCTCCTCCCTCCAGGAGCACCGCGCCGCCCACCAGGACGTCGATCTTGACGCCCCGGAGCCCGGCCCGGAGCACCTCGGTCCGGCGCAGGGAGACCTCCGGCCCCGCCACCGCCCGCACCGCCTCGATCATCACCTCGAGAGGCGCGCCGGCGTCGGCCAGCGCACCCAGGAACATGTCCCCCGAGATCCCGGAGGCCAGGTGCAGGAGCCCCGCCCGCATCAGCGGCCGTCCCCGGGAAGCGCGGCGGCCAGCCGCGCGATCATGGCCGCGGTGTAGCCGGCGGAGAAACCGTTGTCGATGTTGACCACCGTCACCCCCGCCGCGCAGGAGTTGAGCATGGCCAGAAGCGGCGCCAGCCCGCCGAAGTGCGCGCCGTAGCCCACGCTGGTGGGGACCGCGATCACCGGGCGGTCGGTGAGGCCGCCCACCACCGACGGGAGCGCGCCTTCCATGCCCGCCACCACCACCAGCGCCGAGGCCTCGTGGAGGATGCGCTGCCGGCGGAGGATGCGATGGAGGCCCGCCACCCCCACGTCGCGGAGCCGTTCCACCGGGGCGCCCAAAGCGGCGGCGGTCCAGGCCGCCTCCTCCGCTACCGGAAGGTCGCTGGTGCCGGCGGCGATCACCGCCACCATGCCCGCGGGGGGAAGCGGGTCGGGGCCGGGAAGATGGAAGACGCGGGCCTCCCCGGAGTACTCGCCGCCGGGAAAGCGCTCGCGGAGCGCCCGGGCCCCCTCGGGGAGGAGGCGGGTGGCCAGGAGCGGTTCCCCCCGGCCACGATCCGCTCGGCGATGGCCAGGATCTGGGCCGGGGTCTTCCGCTCGGCGAAGATCACCTCGGGGAAGCCGCAGCGCAGGGTGCGGTGGGTGTCGAGAGTGGCGTCGGGGATCTCGTCGGCGGGCAGGAGGCGGAGCGCGGCGAGGGCGTCGCCGGCGGCCAGCTCGCCCGAGGCCACCGCCTCCAGGATCCGGCGGAGCGATTCCGGGGTCACCGGCCGCCGCCCCTCACGCGGCCTCCCCCGCCAGCGCGGCCACCGGCTCGTGGGCGGCGTCGCCCAGCGAGGCGCGATACTCCTCCAGGAGTTCCACCACCCGGCTCACGTCGGGCTCGCGAAACAGGAGCGGGCGCACCCGGGCCGCGTGGGGGAAACCGCGGACGTAGCAGGCGAGGGTCTTCCGCATCTCCAGGAGCCCCTTGGGGAGGCCCTTGCGGGCCACGCTCCGGCGCAGGTGCTCGATGGCCAGCCCGATCACCTCGGCGTGGGAGGGGCGGGGAAGCTCCACCCCCTCCTCCAGGAGCGCGCGGGCCTCGCGAAAGATCCAGGGATTGCCGACCGCCCCCCGGCCCACCAGCACCCCGTCGCAACCGGTCTCCTCCAGCATGCGGCGGGCGTCGGCTCCGGTCCGGACGTCGCCGTTCCCGATCACGGTGATCCCCACCGCCTCCTTCAGCCGGCGGATGTCGTTCCAGTTGGCGCTCCCCTCGAACCGCTCGGAGCGGGTGCGGGCGTGGATGGCGATCGCGGCCACCCCCGCCTTCTCCAGGGTCCCGCCGATGGTTTCGATATCGGAGGAATTCCGGTCCCAACCGCTACGAATCTTCGCGGTTACCGGAAGGGGGGCCGCCCCCTCCACCACCGCCCGGGCCAGGTCGGCGAGCAGGGTCTTGTTGCGCAGGAGCGCCGCTCCCGCCTCCTTGGTCACCACCTTGGGGACCGGGCAGCCCATGTTGATGTCGATGAAGTCGGGCCCGAGCCCGGTGAGGATCGCCGCCGCCCGCCCCATCGCCTCCGGATCCGAGCCGAAGAGCTGCATGCCCAGCGGGCGCTCGTTCTCCTCGAACTCCAGGTACCGGTTGGTGCGCTCGGACCCGCGCACCAGGCCCTCGCTCGACACCAGCTCGGTGACCACGAAGGCCGCGCCGTGCTCGCGGCAGAGGCCCCGGAACACCGGCTCGGTGAAGCCGGCCATGGGAGCCAGCCCCACCCGGCCGTCGATCTGGAGGTTTCCGATGCGCAGGGTGTTCATCTCGGGTTTCCGTTCGGGACCGGGAGCGCCTCCGGCGGCGCCGCGCCGGGAGCAAGGGGAAAACAGTCTACACCAGCCGGCGGGGGCCCGGCCCCCGTCCGGGGCGATCAACCGGCGGCGAGCCCGCCGTCCTCCCGCCGCCGGCGGAGCCGTTCCTCCACCGCGGCCAGCACGTCGCGGGCCACCTCGTCCTTGGGCCGGGTGGCGTCCACCACGCGGAACCGCTCCGGCTCGCGGGCGGCCAGGTCCAGGTACACCTTCCGCACCGCCAGGTGGAAGTCCTCCTCCTCCCGGTCGAAGCGGGTGAGGTCGCCGCCGGAACGGCTCCGCTTCCCCACCCGGGCCAGCCCTTCCTCCACCGGCACGTCGAACAGAAGGGTCAGGTCGGGAACGATGCCGGAGGTGGCGAGCAGGTTCGCCGCGGCCACGCGCTCCACCCCGAGGCCCCGGCCCCCGCCCTGGTAGGCCAGGCTGGCGTCGGCGAACCGGTCGCAGATCACCACCCCGCCGCGGTCGAGCCGGGGGAGGATGAGCTTCTGCAGGTGCTGGGCGCGGGAAGCCAGGAGCATGAAGAGCTCCGCCTCGGGGACCGGGGTCTCCCCCTCGGTGCCGAGCAACAGGGTCCTGAGCGCCTCGGCAAGGGGCGTCCCCCCCGGCTCGCGGGTGACGGTGACCGCGTAGCCCCGACCGGACAGCGCCGCCTCCAGGAGCCGCACGTGGGTGGTCTTCCCGCTCCCCTCCACCCCCTCCACGGTCAGGAAGAACCCGCGGGGCGCGCCGCTCGAGGCGCGGCTCCGCTCCACCGGCGCTCTCATGGCAGCCGTGTCTTTCCCTCGACGTGCACCACCCGCTGCACCGTGGTGAACAGCACCAGGGGCACCAGGATCCAGAGCGCCGCCTTCATCCCCGCCGCGCCGAAGAGCGCCGCCACCAGGAGGAGGATCATCCGCTCCGGACGCTCCATGAAACCCACCTTGCACTCCACCCCGAGGCCCTCGGAGCGGGCCCGGGTGTAGCTCACCATGAACGAGCCTCCGGCGGCGAGAAAGGTGAGGAGCGCGTACAGGGTCGAGGGCTCGAAGCGGGAGAAGTAGACCAGGAGCCCGGCGAAGAAGACCATCTCCGCGATCCGGTCGGAAGTGGAATCGAGAAAGGCGCCGAACCGGCTGGAAAGCCCCGCCCCCCGCGCCACCGCGCCGTCCAGCATGTCGCAGAGCCCGCCCACCACCACCGCCAGCGCCGCCCACCGGAAGCTTCCGAAGGCCAGGAGCACCCCGGCGGCCGCCATCGCGACCAGGCCGGCCAGGGTGATGTGGTTGGGAGAGACGCCCAGGTTCGCCAGCACGCGGGCCATGGGCACCACCATGCGCCGGCCCTGATCCTTGACCGCCGCCTTCAACCCCGTTTCCCCAGCACCCGGACGAGCGCCGCCCGGGCCCGCTCGATCCCGGCGTCGTCCACGTCCAGGTGCGTGACCAGCCGGATCCGGGTCTCGCCGAAGCCCGCCGCCAGCACGCCCTCGGCGGCCAGGGCCGGCACCACCTCCCCCTGGGTCCGCCCCAGGGCGCGGAGTTCGGCGATCACGATGTTGCTCTGAACCGGCAACACCTCCACCCCCGCGATTCCCGCCAGCGTCTCGCCCAGCCGGGCCGCGCGGGCGTGGTCGTCCACCAGCCGCTCCCGGTGATGGGTCACCGCGTGGAGGGCTCCGGCGGCGATGATCCCCACCTGGCGCATGCCGCCTCCCAGCCGCTTGCGCAGGAAGCGAGCCCGGTGGATCCGCTCCCGAGTGGAGGCCACCGCCGACCCTACCGGCGCCCCCAGCCCCTTGGAAAAACAGACGGAAACGGTGTCGGCGCCGCCGGCCAGGTCGCCGGGGGCGAGGCCGGTCGCCGCCGCCGCGTTCCAGAGCCGGGCTCCGTCGAGGTGCACGCCGAGGCCGGCCCGGTGGGCGGCCTCGCAGGCCTCCCGGAACGCCTCGGGCGGCCACACCGCGCCCCCCGCCCGGTTGTGGGTGTTCTCGAACGCCGCCGCCACCGCCGGCGCGAAATGCTCGTTCTCCGGGCGCACCTGGGCCCGGATCGAGTCCGGGCTCACCACCCCGCCTCGGCCCGGCAGCGGCCGCAGGGTGATGCCGAAGAGCGCGGAGGACGCTCCCCCCTCGTAGTTGAAGACGTGGGAGCCCTCCTCCACCAGAACCTCGGTGCCCGCCCCCGCGTGGAGCGCCAGGGAGATCTGGTTGGCCATGGTCCCGGAGGGCACAAAGAGTGCCGCCTCCTTCCCCAGAAGGGAGGCCACGGTCTCCTCGAGACGTTGAACGGTGGGATCGTCTCCGAAGACGTCGTCCCCCACCTCCGCCCCGGCCATGGCCTTGCGCATGGCGGCGGTGGGTCGGGTGACGGTATCGCTTCTCAAGTCCACGACGGACATGGTGCTGTGTGGGCGCCGTCAGGCCGGCGCCGGGCGAAAAGCGTGAAAAAGGGACGAATCGCCCCACCTCGGGCAGGGCTCACGATTCGTCCCCGAAGTCGGTGTCCGGTAGCTGGTTCAGGTCAGGCCGAGGTGCTGTGCGTCCCCGTGGCGGCCTCACTGTCCCCGTTTCCGGCGAGCGCGGCCACCCGGTCCTTGAGCTCCTTGGAGACCTTGAACACCGGCACCTTGCGCGGCGGGACGTGAACCGCCTCGCCGGTGCGCGGATTGCGCGCGGTGCGGGGCTTGCGGTCCTTCACCTTGAACGTGCCGAACCCGCGGATTTCAATATGCTTGGCCGCCACCAGCGCCCGAGAGACCGCTTCGAGGAACTCGTCCACGGTGTCGGCCACGTCCTTCTTGGTCAGCCCGGTGCGCTGGGCGATTTCATCCACGAGATCTGCCTTGGTCATGAGGAACCTCCCTTGGCCCCGTCCACGGCCGACGGAGCTCCGGATCGTCGCGGCGGGAGAGCGGCCCCGGACTCGGATTCGAGACCCTCTCCATAGACGTATCTGCGCGGAATGTACACATTTACCCCGACGGTGTCAAACCGGATGCCGGGTGGCCGGGCCGGAGTGGGGGATCGGCGTCCGGATCGGCATCGCCGGACTCTAGTCGAGGCTAACTTGGCGCGTCAACACCAGTTCGCCCCCGCGGAGGCCTCGGAGGGGGCGAAACGGGGCCGAATCGCGATTCTCAGCGCCCTTTTCCCCGGATTTCCACCCGGAAACGCGGCGGGTCGACGGAGAGCGGGCGCAGCTCCGGCGCATGCAGATTCACGTCCGGGGACAGGAGATAGCGGCCGGGAACGAGCCCCTGGGCGTCGAGGAAAACGTCGAAGCCGCCGCCGTCGAGCGAGTCCACCGCGGTCTGGGGACCGCGTACGGTGATCGACGCGGTGTCCGGGTCCACCCGCCCGCTCAGTCCCCGCCCGAGGCCCCGGAGCCGCACCATGACCCGGGCGTAGGTGCGCCGGCTCAGATGGAGCACGCTCACCGGCACCTCGACCGCGGCCGGATCCAGGCGCACGCCGGGGCGGTCCCCGACGATGCGGAGCGGGAAGCGTCCGGTATCGTGAACCTCTTCCAGGCGAAGCGGCTCGGTGGTGAGCTCCGGCATCGAGTCCACCGTCGCCCGCGGTCCGGTGGCGCGCACCGCGTCCGGCTCCGGCCGCACCGGAGCGGCGAGGGCGACGAGCGGGGGGAGGTCACCGGTCATCGCCACCCGCACCGGCACCGCGCGCGTGACCAGCGTGTCCACCACGAACGTCACCATGCGCGGCGACAGGATCTCGTTCACCGCGATCGCGTTCCCGGAGGGCTCGCTCACGTCGGCGGGCGAGAGCATGCGCTGGACCTTGCCCGGGTGCACCTCGCTCAGGTCCACGGTCATCCGGGGGCGGCGGCTCTCGGAGAAGCGCAGGAGCCACAGTTGCTTCTTCTTGGCGTGGGCGTTGATCTCCACCGTGGCCGGGGGGGGGTCGACCAGGACCAGGTTCCGGGGCAGTCCGGTGACCCGGAGCGGCACCCGCAGATGCCGTTCCTGGTCCTGCTCGGTGACCACGTGGACGTAGACCACCAGGGCCAGGGAGAGCGCCAGGAGCTTGATGCCCAGGTTTTGACTGAGCCTGGTGAGGAGACTCGAGATCATCGGTGGTCCGGTTTCGGGATCGAGGGAACCGTGGGGACGAGCGCCGCCTGCACCGGCGATTCTGGTGGCGCGGCGGGGCCCGGTCAAGAACCGAGGGCGCCGGTCAGAAGTCCCGGCTCACTCCGAGGTTCACGAACCCCACCCCGATCCGCTCCGATTGCTCGGGATGGAACTCCCAGGAGGCGCTGGCCAGGACGTCCACGGCCAGGCCGCGCCCCACCGGCAGGTTCAGGACCGCGAGCAGGTCCACCAGCCAGTAGTCGGTGCGCAGGATGGAGGCGGAGAGGGAGGAGATCTCCACCGCCTGGGCCGAGGAGGTGCGGTAGCCGCGGTATCCGGTCTCCAGGTGGAAGTCGCCGAACCCGGCCCCGGAGAAAACCCGGTCCGCCTCCAGGCGCACCGTCCCCTGGCCGTAGTCGCGTCCCGCCCCTTCCAGGTCGCGGAAGAACTCTCCCGCGGGTCCCGCGGTGACGGTCCAGGGACCGGGCCCCACCCGGGCCGGCACGAAGAGATCGAGGGTCGCCCCGTCGAAGTAGAGCTCGTCGCTGCCCCGGTAGTCGGTGACGTTGATGCCGCCTTCCAGGCCGACGCTCCTCGCTTCGTCCCCCGCCAGGCGCGCGCCGGCGTCGAGGGAGGCCTCGGCGTAGTCGCGCCCGATCCCCTCGTCCACCCGGTAGTTCCGTCCGTGCAGATCGAGTTCCAGCCGGGTGCGGGCGGATCCCCCCGGCCGCCATTCCGCGCCGGCCCTGGCCTCGGCGTAGGCTCCCTCCCCGCCCCCGGGCACCTGCTTGGCCGCCGCCTCGATCCAGCTCCTCCACGCGGGGAGCCAGGCGCCTCCCCTCGAGATCTCCCCGCGGATCCTCGCGCGATCGTAATCGTAGAGGTAGCTGGTGGTGTCGCCGCGGCCTCGGGAGTGTTCCCAGGAGGCGCGGAGCGCGGCGAGGACGTCCGGCGACAACGGGGTCTCGCGCGCCGCCTCCGCCCGCGCGTTCCAGTCGCCGTGGCCGACCAGGCTCCGCGCGTCCTCGCGCACCGTCCCCCCCGCGGTGAGCCGCCACACGCGCCGCGGTTCGGCGGGGTCGGCGAAGACCGCCCGGGCCTCCGCGTCCTGGGAGAAGTTCTGCGCGTCGAAGGCGGTGCGGGAGTCGATTTCCAATCGCGGGCCCGCCGGCGCGTCCCGGCGCCAGGAGAGGGCCAACCGAGGCCCCGGGAGCCAGCTCTGGTCGGTGAAGCGGGTGGTGTCGGCGCTCACGATGGGGGTTCCCGGCGGAAGCCCCAGATCCTCGGCGGTCAGCGCCTGCTCGCTGTAGTAGGACTCGCCCAGGTACTCGAGCTGCAGCCCGGCCCGCCCGGTGAGCACGCCCGCCTCGGCCCGGCCCCCGCCGAGGAGGATCAGCGCCGCCAGCGTCCAGGCCGGACGCGCCCCGGCCCCCGGGCGCCTCCTAATCCCGCGCTCCCGGCCTCAACCGGGCCGAGACGTCCAGGGCCAGCGCGGACGCCGCCCGCACCGCGCCCAGCGCCTCCCGGGTTTCGCCCGAAGCCAGGTCGGCGCGCGCCTCGTCCAGGAGGCGCGAGGCCTTCGCCAGGAGCGAGCGCGCCCCGTCGTCCCCCGCCCCCTGCGCCTCGGCCCGGAGCCGGTCCAGGAGCTCCGAGGTGGAGGCGGCCAGGGTCTCCACGTCCTTCGCGTCGGGGGCCACGTCCACGTTCCCCAGCGCGCGAAGCCCCAGGAACCGCGCCTGCCGGCTGAGCTCCAGGGCCAGCGCCGGACGGCCGCCCTGCAGGTGCCGCCGCGCCTCCCCCTGCATCTTCCCCGCGCGATCGAGGATCTCGCCGGCGCCGCCGGCGGAGTTGTCCCCCGCCACCACCCCCCGGGCCTCCTCCAGGAGCCGGTCGGTCTCGCCCAGGAACTTCTCCAGGTCCCCCGCCCGCACCGCCTCCCCTCCGGTCGAAACCCGGCGCGCCCGGTCGGCGGCGTCGCGGGCCATCAGGGTGAGCTTGAGGGCGATCCGGGGATGCCCGCTGCGGAAGGCGCCGCGCGCCTCCTTCTCCTGCTCCGCCGCCGCCCGCAGGAGCCGCCGGGCCTGGGCCGAGTTCGACGCGCCGACGTCGTCGGCCGCGTCCCGCAGGAACTCGTCGGTGCGGTCGAGGATGTTCTCGAGCTCGGCCAGCGACCGGTCGCCGCGCCGCGCCAGTTCCACCGCTCGCTCGGAAAGCTTGATCGAGACCTGGGCCATCATGCAGGCGCGGGCGCCCTGGCCCCGGCGATTGAGGCCGCCGGCGTCCCCCAGCCGGTCGCGGGCCGCGAGCAGGAGCTCGCTCGCCTCGCGCACCGGCGAACGCCCCACCGCGTCCCGCGCGACTTCCAGCACCTGTTCCGCCTGGGCGATCGCGACCTCGGGGTCGCACCGGCCGGGCGGTCCCGCCGCCCACGCCGGGGCCGCCAGGGCCAGGACGAGGAGCACCGCTCCCACCATGTGTTTCATGACCGTTCCTCCGGACGACGAGGGTCCGCATCCGGAAAATGCACGATCCGTGCCACCGGCGACGGCGAACTCGACCGACAACCCATTGCCGGGCAATGGGTTGTGATGGCCGCCCCGCCCGCTCGCGCCGTGCCCGGCCCGCCTGTCCCCCACGGTACAGGCGTCCGCCCCCCCCGGGACAGCCGCCCGCTCACTCCCCGCTGCCTCCCGGCGAGAGGCCGTAGCGCTCCAGGCGCGAGTACAGCGTGCGCCGGGTGAGTCCGAGCAACCGCGCCGCCTGGGTCTTGTTCCCGCCCGCCTTCTCCAGCGCCTTCAGGATCAGCTCCTTCTCCAGATCCTCCAGGTGGAGCCCCTCGTCGGGGATCTCCGGCGCCGCCACCCCGCCCGAGGCCCCGGAGGGGGGGCGACGGGTCCCGAGGGCGGGGAAGTGGCGCTTCTCGATGGTGGCGGAACCGGCGAGAATGGCCGCCCGCTCCACCAGGTTCTCCATCTCGCGGACGTTGCCGGGGAAGGGGTAGTCGAGGAGCGATTCGCGGGCGTCGGCGGCCAGATCGCCGAAGGTGCGTCCGAACCGCGAGAGGAAGTGGTCGAGCAGGACCGGGATGTCCTCACGGCGGGCGCGGAGCGGGGGCACCGCGATCGGGAACACGTTCAACCGGTAAAAGAGGTCCTCGCGGAACCCGCCCTCCTCGATGGCGTCCTCGAGTTCGCGGTTGGTGGCGGCGATGATGCGCACGTCGACCTCGGTGGGATGGTCGCTCCCCACCGCGTAGAACTGCTTCTCCTCCAGCACCTGGAGGAGCTTCACCTGGAGCGCGGGGGACATCTCCCCGATCTCGTCCAGGAAGAGCGTCCCCCCCACCGCGGTCAGGAAGCGCCCGGGCTTGCGCGCCACCGCCCCGGTGAACGCCCCCTTCTCGTGGCCGAAGAGCTCGGACTCGAGCAGGTTCTCGGGGAGGGCGCCGCAGTTGACGATGACGAAAGGGCCGCCCGCGCGGGGGCTGGAGCGATGGATGGCGCGGGCGAGCAGGCTCTTGCCGGTCCCGCTCTCGCCGCGGACGAGCACGGTGGCGTCGGTCCCGGCCACCTTCTCCGCCAGCTCGAACACGTCGCGCATGACCGCGCTCCGCCCGATCATCCGGTCCAGCCGGAGCGCGGCGCCCGCCTCGCGCTTCAACAGCGCGTTCTCGCGTTCCAGCGCCCGCACGTCCTCTCCCAGCTCCAGCTCCCGCTCCAGCTTCTTCACCCGGAGCCGGAGCTCGTCCAGCTCGAACGGCTTCACCAGGTAGTCGTAAGCCCCCGCCTTCATCGCCTCCACCGCGGTCTGGGCGGTGGCGTAGGCGGTCATCAGGATGACCGCCATCCCCGGGCGCGCCTCGCGGGCGCGCTTGAGCAGGGTGAGCCCGTCGGGAGGGGCCATCTTGAGATCGGTGACCAGGAGGTCGAAGGGCTCGCGGCCCAGGAGTTCCTCCGCGTCGCGGCTCTTCTCGAGCGCGGTCACGGCGTGGCCGGAGTCCTCCAGGGCGCCCCGGAGGATGACCCCCATCTTGCGCTCGTCGTCCACCACCAGGATCTTCATGCCGTCTCCGCTTCCCCTTCGGATTCCGTCTCCGTCCGCGCCGCCGGGAATTCCAGGGTGACCCGGGTGCCGTGGCCGGGGCGGCTCTCGATCTCGAGCCGGCCCCCGGCCTCGGTCATGATGCGGCTCACCACCGCCAGACCCAAGCCCGAACCGCGCTCCTTGGCGGTGAAGAAGGGCTCCGCGGCCCTCCGGCGCACCTCCTCGGTCATCCCGGTTCCGGTATCGGCGAACGCGGCCCGGGCCTTGCGGCCGTGCCGGCGGAGGCTCACGGTGAGCGTGCCGCCGCCGGGCATGGCGTCGCGGGCGTTGAGAGCCAGGTTCAGGAACGCCTGCTGGAGAAGATGTGGTTCCACCCGGACCGGCCACGGTCCTTTTTCCGTCTCGTCCCGGACGAGCGCGATGCCCTTGCGCTCCAGCTCGGGTCCGGCCACGGTGAGGGTACGCTCCAGGGCGGCGCCCAGGTCCCCGGTCCCGCTCCCCGCCGGGGGGCGGGCGAAGTCCAGGTACGCCCCCAGGGTCCGCTCCAGCCGGTCCACCTCCTCGGGGATGAAACGGGCGACCTCGTCCTCGCCCAGACCGTAACGCTCGGTCAGCCGTTCCGCCGCCCCCCGGATGATCCCGAGCGGGTTGCGGATCTCGTGGGCCAGCATGGCCGCCATCTGGCCCATGCCGGCCAGGGTCTCGGTGCGGCGGAGCCTCGATTCCAGCCCCGATTGCGCCTGGAAGAGGCGGAAGAAGCCCGCCCCCAGGAACCCCATGGCCACCAGCACCAGCGCCGAGGCCACCAGAAGCGTCCGGCGCACCTGGGTCACCACGCCGAGGAACGACGCGCTGGCCTCAACTCCCACCCCCCCCACGACCTCCCCCCCGGGCCCGGTGACGGGAGCGTAGCCGGACTTGAGATAGGCGCCCTGGCCGGCGTAAAGGCGGGTGACCATGGGGATGCCGGCCAGCGCGGTGGTCACCGCGACCAGGTCGAAGCCGAGCGCGGGGTTCGGCTCCCCCTCGGGATAGCGCCCGCCCAGGTCGAGGAGGGTGCTCTCGTCGTCGCGGAACAGAAAGATGTCCGAGACCTCGCTCACCCGCCGCACGTCCTCGAGCTCGCTGCGGGCGGCGGCGAGGGCGGTGGAGTCGCCGCCCGCCAGCGCCGTCCACGCCGTGCCGTTGACCGAGGCCGCCGCGGCCACCGCGGTGGCCAGGAGGCGCTGCCCCAGCTCGTGGTCGAGCTGGTTGCGGAAGGAGACGTAGAGGTAACCGAAGGCGGCGTAGACGACGGCGAGGGTCAGCGCCAGAAACGCGATCACCCCCACCAACCGCGTCCTCGCCAGCCGGGTCATGCGCCGGTCATCGGACGGTGACCGTCCCCCGGAACACCGCGCCGCCGGGGGGCTGGCTGAAGAACGGGTAGTCGCCCACGTCGGTGAAGGTGTAGGTGAAGCTCTCCCCGGTGGCCTGGCCGTTGCCGAACCCCTCCAGGGTGTGGTTGAACAGCGCTCCCGCGTCGGGATCGTCGGGGCCGGTCCCGCTCATCACCGTACGCACGTTCTCCGGCGCCTTGCGGAGCACGTTCACCCAGAGGACCTTCTGCCCGGCATGGATCTCGACCTCCTGGGGGAAGAACGAGGCGGTCTGGACCCGGATTTCCTGGTCGGCGCTCGGCTTGGTGGATCCGTTGCAGCCGGCCAGGCCGATCAGGACGAGCGCGGCCGCGGCCGCCGCGGGGAACTGGAGTCGCTTCACCGGATTCTCCTTTGCTGTGCGCCGGGGGGGCCGCGCCGCCGGGAAGCGGGGCGGGTGCGCCGGTTTCGTGATGCTTGCCGGGGGGGGAAACGGTGTCAAGCGGCGTTTCCCGCGGATGCGGGAACCCCCCGGAACGGTAGCCCCGCCGGTGGCACGCCCGGGGCCTTTGCGGTCCGGTGCTATACTTCGTGCCTCTTTGCCCTGGGACCCCCGAGGAGATTTCTTGCCGATGATCGCGATCCCCCGCCGTTACCGCCTCGGTCTGGCCGCGCTGGCCCTCACCGTCCTGCTCGGCCCCGCTTCCGCCCGGGCCGGGGAGACCCCCGCCGCCGGCTCCCGCCCCAAGGTCTACGTGATCGGGTTCGACGGGGCCGACGCCAACCTCACCCGGAAGTGGATGGACGAGGGCTACTTGCCCAACCTCCAGCACCTGCGGGAGGCCGGAAGCTTCTCGCCCCTGGGGACGACCCTCCCACCTCAGACCCCGGTCTCCTGGTCGTCGTTCGCCACCGGCATCAACCCGGGGCGGACCGGCATCTTCGACTTCCTGCGCCGTAACCTCGACACCTACCAGCCCGACTTCGCCATGTACGACATCGGAAGCAGGAAGTTCCTGTGGGGCAGGTACAACCATCTGCTGGTGGCGCTGGCGGTCCTGGCCGCGTCGCTGGCGCTGGGGCTCCTGTTCGGGGCCTTCGGCCGGAGGCCGGTGCGGGGAATCCTGATCGGGGGGGCGGTGGGGGTGGTCCTGGGCGGGGCCGCCCTGGTGCTGGCCAAGGACGTGCTTCCCTACCACCGGCCCACCGTGGCCAACACCCGCAAGGGAGAGACCTTCTGGGAGGTGGCGGGCCGCCACGGCATCCGCTCCCGGATCGTGCGGGTGCCGGCCACCTTCCCTCCCCGGCGGTTCACCGGGGGGGACATCCTGGCCGGGCTGGGGGTGCCCGACATCCGCGGCACCTTCGGGACCTTCAGCTTCTACACCACCGCCTCGGCCGACGACAAGACCGCCGAGAACACCGAGATGGGCGGAAAGATCATCCAGGTGTCGCTCCTCGACGGCGAGACCGACAGCTTCGTCTTCGGGCCCCGGAACCGGCTTTTCGACTCGCCTCCCGACATCGAGCCCCCGGTCCACTTCAAGGTGGACAAGACCGCCGATCCCCCCACGGTGGCGGTGACGATCGGGGACGAGACCCAGACCGTCGCCCTCGGCCATTGGAGCGACTGGTTCACCATCAAGTTCACCTTCAGCCCCCTGATCAAGGCATACGGGATCGCCCGCTTCTACTTCGTCTCCGCCGAGCCCTTCGGGCTCTACATGTCGCCGGTGAACCTGGATCCGCACAAGCCGGTGATGTCGGTCTCGGAACCTCCCGACTGGAGCGGACGGATCGCCGACCAGGTGGGGCTCTACAAGACCCTGGGCTGGGCCATGGACACCTGGGCGCTGAACGAGGAGCGGATCGACGAGAAGACCTTTCTCGAGGACGCGTACTTCGCCGACGGCAAGTTCCGCGACATCATGAACCACCTCATGGACCAGGGGGGCTTCGATCTCTACGTCCAGGTCTACGCGATCACCGACCGGGTGGCTCACGTCTTCTTCCGGTTCCTGGATCCCACCCATCCCGCCTACGATCCCGAGCTGGCGGCCAAGTATCACGACGCCATCCGCGACACCTACGTGTTCATGGACAACACCGTGGGCCAGGTGATGAAGCGGATGGGGCCGGACGACATCCTCATCGTCTGTTCCGACCACGGATTCCACACCTGGCACAAGTCGATCAACTACAACACCTGGCTGGTGCGGAACGGGTACATGACGCTCAAGAACAATTCCCCGGACACCGAGAAGAAGCTCGAGGACCTGTTCGGGCAGGGGCAGTTCTGGCCCAACGTGGACTGGTCGCGCACCAAGGCCTACGCCCTGGGCCTCGGCGACATCTACATCAACCTGAAGGGACGCGAGGCCCACGGCATCGTGGAGCCGGGGGAGGAATACGAACGGATCCGGACCCAGCTCGGCCGGGACCTGGAGGCCTACACCGATCCGGAGAACGGGGAGCACCCGGTGCGGCGGGTGGTGAAGCGCGAGGACGTCTATCACGACTACGATCCGAACCTGATCCCCGACCTCTTCGCCGCCAACAACGACGGCTACCGGGTGTCGTGGCAGACCTCGCTCGGAGGCATCCCGGCCAAGATCCTGTCGGTGAACGACCGGAAGTGGAGCGGCGACCATTGCAGCCTGGACCCCGAGACCACCAAGGGGATCCTGTTCTGCAACCGCAAGCTCGACACCACCGACTGCACCATCATGGACATCTTCCCCACCGTGCTCCACTACCTGGGGGTGGCGATCCCGGACAGCCTGGACGGAAGGCTGCTCCGCGAGCTCCAGTAGGCGGGGAGGGATCCCGGGTTGAGGCCCCAGGCTCGCGTAAGCGCCCGGGTCGAGACGGGAGGGGGCACCCCGGGCTCGCGTAAGCGCCCGGGTCGAGACGGGAGGGGGCACCCCGGGCTCGCGTAAGCGCCCGGGTCGAGACGGGAGGGGGCACCCCGGGCTCGCGTAAGCGCCCGGGTCGAGACGGGAGGGGGCACCCCGGGCTCGCGTAAGCGCCCGGGTCGAGGCGGGAGGGGGCGTCCCCCGGGCTCGCGTAAGCGCCCGGGTCGAGACGGGAGGGGGCACCCCGGGCTCGCGTAAGCGCCCGGGTCGAGGCGGGAGGGGGCGTCCCCCGGGCTCGCGTCTGCTCCCGGGTCGAGGGGAAGCGCGCCGGCTCCAAGAGAAAGGCGCTCCGGCCTCGGCCGGGGCGCCTTTCTCTTCAGCTGGGTTACCTACCCGGGATGTATCCGGGCCGGGCAGGCGGAGTCCGGGATGAAACCGGACCGGCATGCCGGGGGTGGGGGATCACTTCCCTCCGGGAGCCCCCAGAGGGAACTGGGTCTGGGTGTAGCCGGCGGGAGGAGCGAAGTCGGCGTCTCCCAGTTCCACCTTCTCCGCCATGGTCACCTCCATCTCCACTCCCTTGTCGGAGCCGGAGATGTCCTGGACCTTCATGGGGAATCCGGTCACCGTGTTCAGCACGGTCAGGAACCGGGTGTCCACGTCGGCGCTCCGGGGGGCGATCTTGCCGATCCGCTTGATGATGTCGAGGATCGGCCCCACCGGGATGTCCTTGGCCACCCACAGCGTGGCGGAGGGCTTCCCGTCCTGGGTCGCGGTCAGCTTCTCGGTGTCGTGGCCGGCGATCTTGCCGCCGTCCCCCGCCTTCTGGATCTCGACCTTCCCCTCCGATTCCTGCGAGCCCTGGTCATCGAGAGCGGCAAGCTGCTTCTCCACCTGGGCCCGCTGCTCCGGAGGCATGTTCTTCATCGCCTCCTTCATGGCTTGCTTCTGGGAATCGCTCACCGACTTCATGGCCTGGCTCATGGCGCCCAGGGTGGCCTCGAGCTGCGCGTAGGTCACCGTCATATAGGTCTTCTCGGTGTCGTCGAGGATGGTCAAGGACTCCGGTCCGAGGATGGCGGAGTGCGGCTGGCCCGTCTGGCTCACCCACAGGTTCGCGCCTTCCATGCGGAGATCGACGGTGCGGGTGGAGTCCTCGTCGTGGTTGTTGAGCACGATGTGCCAACCCTGGGCGGCCAGAGCGGGTCCGGCGAGGACGATCCCGAGGATCCAGGCGGTGATCGTGATGGAGATGCGTCGAGCCATGATGAACCTCCGAAGTTGGGGGGGAGAGGGAAGATTCTGGAGAGCGGCGGGGGGGCGGGTCAAGTGCCATCGCGGCCGGAGCGTCATGGGGGGGGCGTGCGGTTGGGTGGGGGGTTCTACGGGGAGTGGCTTGGTCTGGCCCGAGGTTTCATGGGGGGAGCGGGCGCCGGCCGGGTGGGGGTTTCACGGGGGGCGGGCATGGATCCGGCGGGGGTTTCACGGGGGGTGGGCCGGGCCCGAGACCGGCTCCGGGGCCACCTGCTAGACTCAAATCGGACCCTGACCCACCGGAGGACTTCGCTTGAGCTACCGGCCCAGATCCTGGCACGACGGCGGCGGTTTCCTGGGATTCCCTCCCGCCATCAGCCAGCTCGTTCTCATCAACATAATCGTCTACCTGCTGGTACCGATGGTTTTCGGGAGCCACGCCCCGAGCGGGCTCGCCCTGATCCCGGCCCAGGTGATGACCCGGGGGATGGTGTGGGAGCTGGTCTCCTACATGTTCCTGCATGCCAATTTCATGCACATCTTCTTCAACATGTTCGGGTTGGTGATCTTCGGGGCCGACCTGGAGCGGTGGTGGGGCACCCGGGATTTCCTCAAGTACTACTTCGTGTGCGGCGCCGGCGCCGGAATCATCCAGGTCCTGGTCACGTACGCGCACCTGGGTTCGCCGCTCGTCCCGGTGATCGGGGCCTCGGGCGCGATCTTCGGCGTGCTCGTGGCCTACGCGCTGGCGTTCCCCAACCGGCAGGTGCTGCTCTGGTTCGTGATCCCGGTCTCGGCGCGCACCATGGTGATCCTGTTCGGGCTCCTGGAGCTTTTCTCGGCGGCGAGCCAGCCCCATGGAGGCGGCGGGGTGGCCCGCTTCGCCCATCTCGGCGGCATGCTGGTCGGCTACCTCTACCTCAAGCATGAGACGCTCACCTGGAAGGTCAAGCGGTGGTGGGGCGGACGAGGATCAGCGGTGGGCTCGTTTCGCCCGCGCCGTCCGTCCGAGGAAGACCCGCGGCAGAAGGAGCGGATCGACGCCATCCTCGACAAGATCAGCCGCGAGGGGATGGGCTCCCTCACCCGGGAGGAGCGCAAGCTCCTCGCCGAATCCGCCGACCGCGCCCGTCGCCGCCAGCAGGGCGGGGATACGTAGCCAGGTTCGGCTCGGTGCCTGGTATTTTTCCCGGTTTTCGGCCAATAACCCGCATCTCCGCACGGCCGGCCGCCGGGCGGCCTTCGGGCCGAACGGATTATTTCACAACGATTTGACGTTGACATCCTTGCCCGGCGTGGTACTATGCATATGGATCGCTGCTTCCCCCGTCCAGATCGTATAGGAGGAAGTGCGCCATGCGTGATTATCGCCCCGGATTGCCCCCCGCCGTCGTGGATTCCGAACTTCGAGGCTGCGTCCGCGTGACCCGTGAGATGGAACGCCGGGCCGTGCTCTGGTTCGGCGAAGTCGTGGGGCGGCGGCTCTACCGGACGTTCGGGTTTTCGTCGATCCAGCTCTACGCCGCGGACCGTCTGGACTTCTCCGAGGCCAAGACCGCCCAGTTCCTGCGGCTCTGCCGGGAGCTGGAGTCGCTGCCGGAGCTCCGGCGGTCGGTGGCCACCGGCGAGGTGGCCTGGACCAAGGCGCGGACGGTGGCGTCGGTGGCCACCCCGTCGACCGAGCGCCGGTGGGTCGAGAGGGCCCGGACGGAGTCGCGGCGTTGCCTGGAACGCGCGGTGCAGCAGACCCGGGGACGGGCGCGGGCCGCCCGCCGGCGGGCGCCCGGGCAGGGGTCGCTGCTGGAGCCGGCGGGTGGTGGAGCCGCCGCGGACGGTGGCGCGGCGCTTCCGGGAACCGCCGGCGGGGGCGGCCCCAGTGAGGGCGCCGCGGCTGCTCCGGATGACGCGGCCGCTTTGGGGGCCACCCCGACTCCGGGTGCCGCGGCCGGGAAGTCGGAGGTGGACTCCACGGCGCCGCCGTACGAGGCGGGCCCGATTCCGGCGTCGGTCACGCTCCGGTTTCCGCCGGAGCTGCACGCCCGGTTCGAGGCGCTGGTCGAGAGGCTCCGCAAGCAGCACCGCCGCGGGACGCGCGAGGAGCTCGTGGTGGCGGGGCTGGAATCGCTCGCGCAGACGGTCACCGCCGTCGGCTCGACGGCCGGCGACGAGAGGACGGCGATCGATCCGGCCCCAGATACCCGGGTATCTTCAAGCGCCGCAATGGAGTACATGGGTTCTCCGGCGGCTGCCGGACGGCCCGGTGAGAGCGCGGCCGGCACCGGTGGGCCGGCCGGGAATACCCGGGTATCTTCAAGCGCCGCAATGGAGTGCATGGGTTCTCCGGCGGCTGCCGAAACGGGGAAATCCCGCGGAGCGGAACCCCGGAAGGTCGCGGCTCGCGGGCCGGTCTACCAGGTCACCGTGCGCTATTGCCCCGGGTGCTCGCGCGGAGCGGTGATCGCGGGCCGCCAGGACCGTCCCCTGGACCCCGCGAAAATGGAAGCGATCCTCTGCGACGCTCGCGTCCGCCGTCCCGGCGGGCGCAACACGGCCACCGTTCCGCCTCGCCTTCGATTGGAAGTGCTGCAGCGCGACGGTTTCCGCTGCCGCGTCCCCGGCTGCCGGAGCCCCCGTTTCCTGGAGGTGCACCACCTGGTCCCCCGTTCCGCCGGTGGCGGGAACGATCCCGGCAACCTGGTCTCGCTGTGCTCCCGCTGCCACCAGACACTCCACGACATCGGCAGGCCGCGGGCGGCCACGCTCCTGAGCGCCGGCCTCCCGGTGGCGGAACCCAAGCCGGCGCCCTGACCCACGGTCCGGCCGGCACGGCCGGCTCTTCGTGTCTGATCCCGCCGGGCGCCGCGGGACCGGGGTGCTGGCCGGCGGCGCGGGCCCGAACCGGCCGAACCGGGCACGCTCAGACCGGCATCCGGGGACGGACCATGACGCGGCGCAGCGGCCGAGCCGCGACTCTGACGGGACGGCGGGCGCGGAACGGGCGCGCAACGGTGGGGTTCCGGAGAACGAGCGGGGACCCGCCGTCCCGGAAGAGGGAGCGACGGACCGTCCGGCGGACGGTCCGAGCGACCGCGGAGCGGCGAGGCGCCCGGCCGGACCGGCCACGCTCAGACCGGCATCCGGGGACGGACCATGACGCGGCGCAGCGGCCAAGCCGCGACTCTCTTCGGCGCCGCACGCGGCTCTACCCTTTCCCCAGCGCCCGCAGCCGCTCCGCGCGCCGCTTCTCGGCCTCGCGGTACCGGCGCTTCTCGACCTCGGACTCCGGCAGGACCGGCGGGACCGGAGTGGGGAGACCGTCGTCCCCCAGCGCCACGAAGGTGAGATACGCCGAGGACGTGTGGCGGCGGGCCCCGCTCCAGCGGTCCTCCACCTCCACCTTTACCCCCACCTCCATCGAGGTGTGCCCTGCGTAGTTCACCGATGCGCGCAGCACCAGCACGTCCCCGACCTTCACCGGCTCCTTGAAGTCGATGTGGTCCACCGACGCGGTCACGCACGGCCGGTGGGCGTGGCGGCTGGCGGCCAGGGCCGCCGCCACGTCGATGAAGTGCATGACCCGCCCCCCCATGATGCTCCCCAGCGGGTTGGCGTCGTTGGGGTACATGAGCTCCAGCATCTCCACCTGGGACGCGCGCACGGGGCGGGCATCGGGGGTGTCGTTCACGGGACGGGGATCGGGGGCCCCGCTCACGGGACGGGGATCGGGGGTGTCGTTCACGGGGACCTCCGGGACGCGAAGCGGGGCGGGCCGCGCCCGCCCCGCCGCGAGCCGCGTTACGCCTTGGCCTGCTTCACCGCCTCGGTGAGGCGGGGCAGGATCTCGAACACGTCCCCCACGATGCCGTAGTCCGACACCTTGAAGATGGGCGCGTCGGGGTCCTTGTTGATGGCCACGATGGTCTTGGAGGTGCGCATGCCGGCCAGGTGCTGGATGGCTCCGGAGATCCCGCACGCCACGTAGAGGCTGGGGCTCACCGTCTTTCCGGTCTGCCCCACCTGGTGGTCGTGGTCGATCCAGCCCGCGTCCACCACCGCCCGGCTCGCGCCCACCGCGCCCCCCAGCGCCCTGGCCAGGTCGGCCACCAGCGAGAAGTGCTCGGGGGCCTTGAGTCCGCGCCCGCCGGAAACGATCACGTCGGCCTCGGCCACGTCCACCGTCCCCGCCTCCCCGCTACTGACCTCGACCACCCGCGCCCGCGGCGTCGCCGACACCTCGATCGCGATCGTCTCCGCGGAACCGCCTTCGGCCGGCGCCTCGGGAGCGAACACGTTGGGCCGCGCGGTCACCACCACCCCCGCGGCCGGCGCCGCCACCTTCCACACCGCTTTGCCCGCGTACTGGGGGCGCGAGGCCACCAGCCGGCCGCCCTCGATCGAAGCCTCCACCACGTCGGCCAGGTACGGCCACTCCCGGCGGGCGGCCAGGCGGGGCGCCAGGTCCTTGCCCATGGCCGAGGCCGCCGCGACCAGGACCGAGGCCCCGGACTTCTCGATCGCGGCGTCCACCGCGGCCGCGAACGCCTCGGTGGAGTACTGGGCGAACAGGTCGCCGCCGGCGGCGTACACCGCGGCCGCCCCGTGGGCGGCGATCTCACCGGCGAGACCGGCGGCGTCGGGCGCCGCCACCACCGCGGCCTGGGTCCCGCCCGCCTCGGCGGCCAGGCGCTTGCCCAGGGCCAGCGCCTCGAACGAGCTTTTCTTGATCGCGCCGCCCCGCACTTCCACGAACGTCAAAACCTTGTGTGCCATGATCGTCCCCTCCCTCAGAGCGCCTTGACTTCTTCGCGCAGAACCCGCACCAGCTCCGCCACCTGCTGCTCGGGGTCCCCCTCGATCAGGCGGGCCTTGCGCTCCTGGGACGGCTGGGTCACTTCCAGAACCTCGATCCCTCCGGCCGGCGGGTCCAGGCCGAGGTCGCCGGCGGTCACGGTCTCGATCGGCTTCTTCTTGGCCGCCATGATCCCCTTGAGGTTGGCGTACCGCGGCTCGTTCAGGCCCTTCTGGGCCGCCACCACCGCCGGAAGGGTGAACTCCATCTTCTCGTGGCCGCCCTCGATCTCGCGATCGGCGGTCGCGGACTTGCCGTCGTCGGACACCGCGAACCCGACCACCACCGTGGCCTGGGGCCAGTCCAGCCGTTCGGCGAGCATGGCCGGCACCGCCATCTGGTCGTCGTCCACCGCCTGTTTGCCGCAGAGCACCAGGTCGGGGTTCTCGCGGGTCACCATGGCGGCCAGGGCCTTCGACACCTCCAGCGGCCCGGCCCCGGCGAAGGCGGCGTCCTTGAGCACCACCGCCTTGTCCGCTCCCAGGGCGAGGGTGGTGCGCATGGCCTCCTCCACCTTCGCGCCGCCCACCGAGACCACCACCACCTCGCCCCCGTGCTTCTCCTTGAGCCGGAGCGCCGCTTCCAGCGCGTACTCGTCGTAGGGGCTCACGATCCATTCCACCGAGGACAAGTCGGCGCTCTTCCCGTCCGCGGCGGGCGAAATCCGCGAATCGGTGGCGGGGACCTGCTTGGCGCAAACCACGATCTTCACCACGTCCTCCTTCACACGCGGGCGCCGTGGCGGAGCGATCCGCAAAGGACGCCCAATTCCGTTGATAAGACCCGCCCGGGCAGGCGGGGCCGGGGCCGGCGGGGCGTGACCCGGCGAGGGAGGGACGCGGACGGCGGGAGCCGCAGCGGCCGGCCCGGCTCCCCCCCGTCCGGAACTAGTCCCCGGGCCGTAACGGCCCGAAGAAGCCTACCAAGGGGGCCGGACCCGGTCAAACCATGACCGCCACGCCGCGGCCGGCGAAACCACCAGGACCACGCCGCGGCCGGCGAAACCACCAGGACCACCCCGCGGCCCGCGAAACCACCTGGACCACTCCGCGGCCCGCGAAACCACATGGACCGCCCCACCCCCGGTCCAAACGTCGCGACCGCCCCGCGGCCGGCCGGCCCGCTCCGGATGGAGCGCCGGGGATGGTCCCGGCCCCGCGCTCGTGCTAGCCTCTCCCCCCCGATGAGCCACGCCCACACCCACGCCGCCGGGGCCTCGCGCGAGTTCTACGAGCACCTGGCCACCCGCGAGCTCCACCCCCACACCGTCCGCGGCATCGCCTACCGCAACCTGACCGTGGCCCGCCACCTTCCCGGACGGAACCTTCGGATCCTGGAGGTGGGGCCGGGCGAGGGGTGGCTCACCCGCATTCTCGCCGCCCGCGGCCACCGGGTGATCGCGGTGGACCTGGCCCGCCCCTGGCTCGACGCTCTCGACCACGACCTGATCGCGGGCGCGGCCGTCGCGGAGATGACCCGGCTCCCCTTCGCCGCCGGAAGCTTCGATGCGGTGGTGGCGGCGGAGGTGGTGGAGCACATCCCCGATCTCGCCGGGGCGCTGGCCGAGGCCTCGCGCGTGCTGGCGACGGGCGGCCGGGCGGTCGTCACCGTCCCCTACCGCGAAACCCTGAAGTACGAGACCTGCGCCGAGTGCGGGGAGCGTTACGAGGTGAACGGTCACGTCCACACTTTCGCCGACGCGACCCTGAGCGAAGCCCTGGGCGCGGCGGGGCTGCTCCCCGAGGCCCGCTTCGTGGGCCCCACCCGGTTCAGCCGGGAACTCCTTCGCCGCGCGCCGATCGAGCCGCTCCTGGGAGTGCTGTCTCTCATCGACCGGCTGAGCTATCGCCGCCAGCGGGTAAGCGACACCTGGATGCTGGCGGCGGCGCGAAAACCCCGGTGACCTCGCTCCCCCCGGGACCCCGCTCGCGGCGGGCGTCGCTCCGGGCGCACCTCACCAGCATGGGATCGGTGACCGCGGTCACCCTCCTCACCCTGGCCGCCTACCTGGTGGCGGTGCTGCTCCTGGGGCGGCACCTCCCCCGCGACCGCTTCGGCTACATCACCCTCTGGGTCTATGCGCTGAACCTGTTGGGGGCGGCCTCGCTGCTCGGGGTGCCCAACGCGCTTCTGCGCCACGTCTCGCGGGAGCGGATGGTGGAGAGCCGCTGGCCCCGTCTCTTCCGGCCCATGGCCGTCGTGAACACCAGCGTCTGCCTCATCGGAGCCGCGCTGTTCAAGCTCCTCTACCCGGCGAGCTGGAGCGACGTGATCTTCCTCTTCCTGGCCGGCGCGTTCGTGGGATTGAGCCTGCTTCCGGTCACCCTGCTCCAGATCTTCCGGCGCTTCGCCGCCGCCCAGGGCATCTACACCCTCTGGCGGCCGGTGCTCCTGGCCGCGGTGGTGGTGATGCTGGCGACCGGCGGCCTCCGCGCCCGGGCGGTGTTCGCGGTGGTGGCGGCGGGCGGGCTGCTCCAGCTGGCGCTGGCCTTCCTCTCGCTCCGCCGGGCGCCCCGCGGCCCCCGTCCCATCCCCGTCCGCGAAATGGCCCCCGACGCCGCGGTGTTCAGCGGCCTCTACCTGGCCGCCATGCTCATGCTCCGCCTCGACAGCTTCTTCCTCCCCAAGCTCCTCGACCTGGACGCCCTGGGCCTCTACTCCGCGGTGAGCTTCCTCACCCTCACCGGTTACGGGGTGGTCTCTCTGGCGGTGGGGCAGGTGCTGAACCCCAAGCTCGCGAGCCGGGAGCCGGTGCCGCACCGGGCGCTCACCGCGTTCGTCGCGGTGGGGGGGTGGGAGCGGGCCTCCTCCTCGCCGCGGTCTCGAACCGGCTCCTCCCCCTCGTGTTCGGGGACAGGTATGCCGGCGACCATCGCGCCCTGGTGACGGTGCTGGCGGCGGCGGGCGTGCTCCAGGTCCTCTACGCGCTCCCCTCGAGCCGGATCGGGATCCTCGCCCGGCGGAACGTGCTCCGGGCGTTCCTCATCCTGAGCCTGAGCTCGCTCGCGGTGGACGCCGCGCTCCTCTGGTGGATGGTCCCGCGCTGGGGGCTGGTGGGCGCGGCGGGGGCCACCGCCTGCACCTGGGCCTGGCGCACCGGCGGAGCCTGGCTGGTGGCGCGCCTCACCACTTGAACCCCTGGCTGGTGGCGCGCCTCACCACTAGAACCCCTGGCTGGTGGCGCGCCTCACCACTTGAACCCGCCGTCCGCCGTCCCCCCTCCGAGGCCTCGGACCGGGGCGCCGGCCGGCGGAGCGGGCCGTTCGGCCGCTACGGCCCCTTGTCGATCTGCATCCCGCCGTGACTTCCGGTGGAGGAGGCGTCGATGACCTCCATCCCCGGAGGGATGTGGAGCGCGGTGAGCGCGGCGATGCCGGGCGGGTTCCGGGTGATCTTGGTGAACTGGAAGACCACGGTGTCCCCGGTCACCTCGCGGAAGAAGAGCTTCTGGGGAAGGCCGTCCTTGCCCAGCACCAGGCGGATGTCCTCGATCGGATAGCCGGGGTCGGCGCTCCTCGGCACCAGGTGGAGCGCCTTGTCGTAGCTCCCCCACGCCTCCTGGGTGACGTGGTAGGCGTCGCCCAGTGACCGTCCCCGGCCGCCGAAGAGGAGAAAGATCTCGCTTCCCGGGGCGTCGGCGCTGAAAGGATAGCGCTGGGCCTGGTTCTCCGACGGGAGGATCACCCACAGCGAGTCTCCCCGGATCACCAGCTCCTGCGGCTCCGGGGTGGTGTAGGCCAGACGGAACTTCTGGGGGGGCTCGTAGGCCAGGGTGCCCTGGGCCTGGATCTCCTCGCCGGTGAGCTGGACGTTCCGGATCTGCACGAACTCCGCCTTCACCCCGTTCACCCCGCGCATGGCCTTTTCCATGCGCCGCGCCTCGGAGGGGAGGTCTTCCGATCCCCCCGCGCGCGCGGGCGCCGGGGCCGGCCCCGCCGGAGCCTCCGCGCTCGAGACCGCCGCCGTCGCCAAAACGCCCGCGGCCGAAGCCGCCGAAGCCGCCGTCGCCAAGACGCCCGCGGCCAGGGCCGCCGTCAACGCCGCTTCGCTCATCCATCGGCGCATGCTCAACCCTCCTCGTCCGATTCGGGCAGGAAGTCGGGGGTAAGCTCATCGGGGGAGAGTTCGCGCGTCCCCGCGGGGACGTCGATCCGGAAGAGGTCCGGCGAGACCTCGGTGTTGATGCGGATGAGGCGGAAGTCGAAGCGCGCCCACTGCTCGTCCGCGGGCATGGTCACCTTCACCTTCACCGGGAACGCCTCCGCGCCCTTCCCCTCGTAGTCCTCGTAGTCGGCAATGAGGATCGGCTTCTCGAGCTGCGAGCGCCGGCGCACCTCCAGCCGCCACGGTTTCCCGTCCTTGCGGTCGAGCCAGAGCACCCGGTGGAAGGGGCTCCCGGCGCCCCCCTGCCCGGGCGGCACCACCACTCGCACCCGGTCCCCCTCGATGGTGGCCGCGCCCCGGACGTCCACCTCGCGGGGGGGGATGCCGTCGGGAAGGAGGACCGAGATGATCTCCCCCGGCGGAAGCAGCAGCCCGGCCGAGGCGCTGTCGTCCGCGGTGTGCACGACCACGCGGTCGCGGGGAAGGTACAGGGTCCAGCGGCCGGGGTCGCCGGAGAGATCGAACAGCGTGGCCAGGCTTCCCCAACGGCCCTGGAGCCTCGCCCGGCCGGGGCGGTCGAGCAGAAGCGAGAAGTCGAAGGCCCGGCTCTTCACCCCGGTCGCCCCCACGTGGGCGCGCCCGCCCGCGCGCAGGCTCCGGAGCCCCGCCGCCCAGCGATTGTAGTTCCCGACCAGCTGCGCCAGCTCCTGGGGCGAGGGGGCGGGGGCGGAGGCCATGGTGTCGACGCCGGCCCCGCCCGTCCCGGCATCCTTCAGCGCCGGCCCCGAGGCCTCGGCGGGGATGCAGGAGACGGCCGTGGCGGCACCGAGCGCGATCGACCCGGCGAGGAGGATGATCTGGATCTTGCCGTGAATTTCGGGGTCCTTCCCTTGACGCTCGCCGCTTTCGCGGCTAGCTTGCTTTGGCTTTCCGTCATCGTAGGCACGCCTGGAGCATCCGCGCGCTCCCTCGGGGACCTGGACGTCCCCCGTACGAACGGGTCCGATGGTACGGAATCGGGCAGGCGCCTGCCTGCCCGTTTTCCTTGGCGGCCTCCGGGTTCCCTGGTGGAGAACAACGCCCCCGGCTGCCTTCACGCCCCCCGGACGTCCCCGCGGCCTTCACTCGGTCATACCGCGGCCTTCACCCGGTCATACCGGGGCCGCCCCCCCGGTCATCCCCGCCCCCACCCCGCTCAGTCGATGTAGCCCAGCGACTTCAGGCGCTCCTTGAGCTCCTTGTCCACCGGGCTCTGCATGGGCTGGCCGGACTTGCGGTCGCCGGTCTCGTAGGTGGCAATGGTGTGGCCGAACCGGTCCCGGGGAATGCTTCCGTCGAAGGCCGACCACAGCACCTTGCCGTGCATGTCCTCGGCCGGGGGAAGCCCCATGAGGACGAGCACGGTCGGGGTGACGTCGTAGACCGTGGCCCCGGTGATCTCGCCCTTTCCCACCCCGCGCCCCGACATCATGATCACCCCGTTCACCTGGTGCTGCTGCACCCCCCGGCCCGGCCCCCCCTTGAATCCGTGGTCGGAGACCAGCATCACCGTGGTGTTGGGATCGGCGGCGTCGAGGTAGGGCCCGATCAGGGAGTCCGCGTACCGGTAGTACGCCTTCATCGCCCCGGCCAGGTACTTCATCCCCTCCGCGTCCAGGCTTCCCTCCGCCACCGCCTCCGGGGTCATGTAGTTCCAGTAGAGGTGCCCCATGGCGTCGGTGCCGCGCAGGTAGACCGTGAAGAAATCGGGGCGCTTCTCCCGGTAAAGTTCAAGCCCCACCCGGGCGAAGGTCATGTCGCCGGCGGCGATCCACTTGATCGGACGCAGGAGCTGCTCCAGGCCGGGGCTCATGGCGGTGGTGTCCACCGGCTGGTCCAGGAATCGGTCCACGAAGCTCCAGGGCACGCGCTCCCACGGCACCACCTCCGGCTGGAGCCGGCCGGCCAGCTCCGGAGGCCAGGTGCGGTGCTCGATCCGCTCGCTGGGCTTGGCCTCGTACTGCAGGTAGTCGGAGACCACGAAGCCGTTCACCTCTTCCGCCGGCCAGCTCATGAGCCAGCCCACCACCCCCACCGAACGCCCCACCCCGGAGAAGATGTTCCAGAGCGCGCGCACCTTGCGCAGGTTCTGGGTAAGGGGCTCACCGTGGGCCTCGTCTACGAACGACTTGATCCCGTGCTCGGCGGGGCTCTTGCCGGTGGCGATGGTGGTCCAGATGGCCGGGGACTTGGCCAGGGGCTGGAGCGAGAGCAGGTTCCCGTGGACCCCGCCGTTCATGATCCGGGCCAGGTTGGGAAGCTCGCCCGCCTGGACCATCGGGGTGATGAGGCTCCACTCCGCGCCGTCCAGGCCGATCAGCAGTACCTTGTGACGGGGTCCGGAGTCCGCCTTCCCCTTGCCGCAGCCGGCGGCGGCCAGGGCCAGCGCCGCCGCCAGGGCCAGCGCCGCCAGGGCGGGAGCGCGATAGCCGTAGAGCCGATTCATGGGGACATCCTTTCGAGGTGCGCGGCCGGTCCCCGCCCGGTCGTGCGGAAACCGGGGAGCGTACCAAGCCTCCGGTCCCGGCTCAATGTTCCCAGAACTTGAGCCGGTCCATCCAGGTGGGCTCCGCCGCGCTCACCGCCGCCCGGATCTCGTCCATGCGGGCGCGGGTCTCGGCGTATCCCACCTCCATCAGCCGGGCCGAGGCCATGAGGTCGAACGACGGGAACGACGCGGTGGGGGGGCGGATCACGATGTCGGCCTTCGCCTCGGAGAGGATGGCGTTCTGGCGGGCGGCGATCCCCACCACCGCCATGGCCACGTGCAGAAGGTTCCGAGGCCTCGGCGAACGCCCTTCGCGGTACCCCAGGTTCACCGCCAGCACCAGATCCGGATTGAACTCGCGCACGGTCTCCACCGGCAGGTACTCGGAGAGCCCGCCGTCCACGTAGAGGGTGTCGTCCCGCTCCACCGGAGCGAACACGTTGGGGATCGAGCTCGAGATCATGGCCGCGGTGGCCACCTTCCCCTCGGTGAACACCACCTTCTTCCCGGTGAGCAGGTCGGTGCCCACGATGGCCAGCGGGATCTTGAGGTCGGCGAAGGTGACGTCGCCCAGGAGGTCCGTCAAGAACCGCGCCACCCCGGTGTTGGAGAGGAGGCCGAGGCGTGGAAAGGTGAGCCGGGCCAGGTCCTTCCAGCGCAGGTCGCGGGCGATGGCCTTGAGCTCGTCCACCGTGAACCCCGCCGCGAATACCGATCCCACGATGGCGCCGCCGCTGGTGGCGGCGATGCAGTCGATGGGAATCCCCTCCTCCACCAGCGCCTCGATCACCCCGATGTGGGCGACCGACTTGGCGGTGCCGCCGCTCAGGGCCAGGCCGACGGTGGGTTTTCGTTTGGGATTCATGGCGGCCGCGTTCGGTGGCAGCCCGCGAGCCGGGCTTCGGGTATGCTTGGGCGCTCGGGAAAGGCCCGCCGAATCTACCCGGGCCCGGGGAGGGGGTCAAGAATGCACACGAATCCCGCCCGGCGGATCGCGGCGCGCGCGCCCGGCGGCAAGCCCGGGTCCGGCGGCGAGCCCGGGTCCGGCGGCAAGCCCGCGCCCGGCGAACGCGCGTGGGGGCGGCGGAGGCTCACTTGAACCAAGATTCCGACATCCCGACCCCACGCCGCGGCGGCCGGATCCCGGCCGCTCCCCCGGCCCGGCGCCCGGCCCGCCCCCCCCTTCCCGGCCCGGAAACCCTTCGCCGCCGCCGCGTGCGCTCCCGTTGAGGGCCGCTCTCCTCCTGGCGGCCCTGGCCGCCGCCGCCCCCGCCCCCGCCCCGGCCGCGGCCGGACCGGTCCTCTTCTCCGGCCTCGCGCGCTGTCCCGCCGAGAGCGCGCTGGTCTTCACCGCCCGCGACTCGCTCTTCCTGCGTCCGGACAGCTTGTGGTGCGCCCCCGCCCGGGGCGAACTCCGCTGGACCGGGGGTCCGGTGCGGGGGCTGGCCTTTGGCGGCGGCGACACCGTCTACGCCGCGGTGCTCCTGGGGGTCTCGGTGCTGGCCGGCGGCGGGCCGGTGGCCTTCCTCCCCTGGGCCCGCGTCCCCGACGGCCGCCTTTCCGTCGATCCGGCGGCCTGGCCTCCCGTGCGGGCCGGTGCGGTTCGTCCCGAGGCCCCGGCCCTCCCGGTCCCCGGCGCCCAGGTGCTCCCCGAACGCTACTACCCGCTGGCCGGCGGCAACCTCCTGTTCCTGGTCGACGCCGAGCATCCTCCCCGGGGACGGACCTTCCTCTACGACCTCCACGCCCGCGGGCCCGACGGGGTGGAGCTCCTGTTGGTCCGGAACCTGGAGCCCCGGTTGTGGGTTCTCCATTCCGACAGCCTGCGCTGGGCCCTGGCCGCACGGGTGCACCGAGCCGACTACGGCGGCGAGGTCCGCGAGGTGGTGGCGGCGGGAATCGGCGCCCGGGTGGCCACGTTCGACGTCGGCCGGCCCCGCCTCATGGGATGGAGCGGGTCCGGCGAACTCTGGATCCTGCTTCAGGACGGAGATCTCATGCGCCTCGTGCCCGGACCCCAGGCCTGGCGGACGGACCGCGTCCGCCCCGCCGCCTTCCACCCCGGTTGCGCGCCGGCGGGGGCGGAATCGCTGTGGGTATGGATGGGGCCCGGTCGCTACCGGGAGCGCGACGCCGCCCTCCGCGAGGCGGGCGGGGTGCGCCGGGGCCTGGGCACCGGAGGCGGGGTGGCGTGGGTGATCGAACAGCCGCGGGGCGCGTACCGCCCGGTGTGGGGCGGGTATCTCGACCGGGAAAGTCTTCTTGGCGCGATGGCCGAATCGCCGGTCCCCGGCGGCGTGCTCGCCCGGGTGGGCACGGGCGGCGGCCAGGTCGCCGCCACCGTCGCCAAGGTCCGGCTTGCCGAAGCCGGCGGGGTGGCGGCGATCCATAACGTCACCCGGGGCGGCGCCGCCGCCTCGGAGTTGTGGTGGCGATTCCTGAGCCGGCCCGAGTGGGTGCGGCTGGCCGGCCCCTGGGGCCTGGGTTCCGCGCGCCCCGCGGGCCCCGGCCTCCTACCTTCGGTTGACACTCCACCGAACGCCCCCTAGATTTCGCCCGATGCGATTCCGCACGCCGCTTCCCGCCGCGCTCCTCTTCACCCTTCTTCTGGCCCTGGGGCCCGTCCGCGCCCGGGCGGGCACGGTGTTCTCCGACGCCCATCTCACCGAATCGTCGATTTCTCCGAACGGGGACGGGGTGAAGGAGTTCACCATCATCCAGTACACGATCGGGGTCGACAGCGCCGACGTGCGCATCTTGCTCACCACCCCCGGAGGGGCCCAGGTGGTGGACACCCTCCAGGTCTTCACCCGCCAGGGCGGGGCCCGGAGCCGGGTGTTCGACGGATCCGTCCGCTCGGGGCCGGTGGCCGACGGCAGCTACGAGGTTCGCATCCTGGGGATCGGGGCCCGGGGCGAGGGGACCGAACCGGTGAACCTGCCGCTGGTGGTCGACCGGATCGCCCCGGTCATCGACCGGTTGAGCCTCGTCTCCCCCCTCACCCCGGTGGTGAGGAACGGCGACCGGATCACCATCCAGGCCTGCACCTCTGGGAATCCGATCTCGGTGACCGCGGACTTCTCCGCCCTCGATACCGGCTACGACTCCACCCAGGTCTCCTCGACCCCCGGGGACACCGGCTGCCGGCGCTTCTCCTACACCGTCTCCCCGGCCAACGGCCGCGCCGACGGCTCGAACCTGCAGGTCCGGGTCGTCGCCGCCGACGCGGCGGGAAACCGCGTCGTCCGCTCGCTCGCGTTCTGTCTCTCGAACGCGCCCCCGTCCATCGTGAGCGTGAAGCTTCTCAACCAGTTCCCGGTGTTCCAGAACGGCGACGAGATCCTGGCCGAGGTCCGGGTGTCGGCGGTGAACCCGGCGACGGTGGGCGGCGACTTCTCCAATCTCGACTCCGGGTACGGAAGCGGCAAGGTGCTGAGCATCCCCCTCGGCCCCGACACTTACCGCGTCTCCTACACCATCAGCTCCGGCAACACCCGGCCCGACGGGGTCTACGCCCTCCGGCTCCGCGCCTCGGACACCAACGGCTGCGGGGTGGCGATCGACACCACCTTGAGCGTGACCCTGGACAACCGCGGAGCGGTGCCCGCGCTCATCGACGGCGTGACCGTTACCCCGGCCGCGTTCTCGCCCAACGGCGACGGGGCCCAGGACACCGCCACCTTCGGCTTCATCGTCCTCGAGGACACGGTGCTGGTGGCCATCACCATTCCCTATCAGCGGAAGAACGCATCCGGTGCCCTGATCTCCGACAGCTACGTGCTCCAGCTCCCCCGCCAGTTCGCCCGGGGGCCGCACACCGTCACCTGGAACGGAACCTTCCCCAGCGTCGACCCGGCCACCGTGCCCGACCAGATCCTCACCGGAGTCCGCGTCCGGGCGATCAGCTACGCCCAGGACCGGCAGCGTGACGTGTTCCTGTCGCTCGCGCTGGACCGCACGGCGCCGGTGTTCAAGAACTTCCGCGCCCCGAACGCGGTCAGGAACGGCCAGGTGGTCTCGTTCTCGGTGGTCTACGACGCCCCCGGCTACGACCTGAGCGTGGACCTCTCGGCCCTCGATTCGAACTTCGATCCCGCCACCTCCTCGGTGGCGGTGGCCGACAGCGGGAACGGCGCCTACGGCATCCGCTACGCGGTGTCCTCGGACAACACCCGGGAGGACGGGAACAACAAGATCGTCCCGGTCACCGCCGTCGACGCCGCGGGGAACCGGACCGTGACCGCCTCCCTGGTGCGGGTCTGCCTCAGCAACCAGCCTCCGCGCCTGGCATCGGCGTCGCTCGTCGACAACCAGGGGCCGTTCCGGAACGGCGAGACCATCCAGCTCCTGACGGCATGGACCGACGGGCGATGGGACTCGAGCCATCCCCTGGACGTGACCGCCGACTTCAGCCAGGTGGACACCAAGTTCGACCCTTCCAAGGTGATCCGCAAGAGCCAGGGGGCGGCCGGCGGCCAGGCCCGCTTCGAGTTCGACTACAAGATCGTGTCCGCTCCCGACCAATCGGGAAATTCCCCGCCTCAGGAGGACATCTACGCCACCGCCCGGGACAATGCCGAGCTGGGATGCGGCTCCACCACGGCGAAGGCGCTGAGCGTGGTCCTGGACAACCTGGTTCCGCTGGTACCGGCCTTGAGCGCCCCGGTTTCGGTCACCCGCTCCCCCACCATCACCCTCACCGTGAAGCCCGACCCCAGCGACGAGGACGTGATCCTGGCCGTGATCAGCCGGGGCACGACCGTGCTGGACTCGGTGGCGGCGACGGACGGGATCTTCACCGACACGGTGAATCTCCTGGGCGGCGAGAACAAGTTCACCGCGGTGGTGGTGGACGCCACCGGCAACGCGTCCAAGCCCTCGAAGGAGCTGGACGTGTTCCTGGTGGAGAACGACTTTCTCCAGATACCCGGCCCCTTCACCCCCGGCGACGCGTTCTTCCTGGGGCTGGTGGAGCCGGCCCGCTCGGTCACCCTGCGCATTTACGACCTGGACGGGGTGGAGGTGGCCCGCCTGGAAGGGGAGTCCGGCGACTCCTTCCACCTCCAGTGGAACGGCCTGGACAGCGGGGGGAGCCTGGTCTCGAGCGGACCCTACATCGCGGCCCTCCAGGTGCAGCCGGAGCAGGGCGCCTCGTTCTGGGTTCGCAAGCCGTTCGTGTTCAGCCGGAGGACGAAATGAGCCCGCGGCGTAGCCGGCGCCGGGCCGGAGTCCTGGTCGTCCTGGCCGGAATCCTGGGCGGAATCCTGGGCGCCCTGCCCGCGGCGGGAACCGCCGGCGCGGCCTCGAGGACCGCCGCGTTCGCGCCGGTTGATCCCGGCGTGCGCGCGTCGGCCATGGGCGGGGCCTACTCGGCGGTGGGCGGCGAGCCGGGCGCCATGTACTGGAACCCGGCCACGCTCTTCTTCCAGAAGGGGCGCGCCCTGGAGGCCTCGTACTCCGATCTCTACGGGCTCGGGATCAAGCGCACGTACCTCACCTTCGGGTTCAAGTCCTCCTACGACGTGCCCCACTTCCAGGGGGAACACGTGGTGGTGACCCGCGACGCCGAGTCCGGACCCGGGTACGCGGCGGGGATCCAGTCTCTCTTCCTGGACCTGGACCAGAACAGCTACTCCGAGATCAGCCTGGGCGGGGCCGCGGCCTGGGGCTACGGCGACCGGTTGGCGGCGGGGGTCGCCGTCCGGGGGCTCTTCGTGTCCAGCGACCTCACCGACGTCTCGGCCAACGGGTATGACGTGGGGTTGGGCGTGGCCTGGCGCTACAGTGAGGGCGAACGGGTGGGGCTCTCGGTGCCCAATCTCCTGAGCCGCGTGTTCTGGAAGTTCCAGAGCGCGGAGCGCCTTCCCATCGGGATCAACCTGGGGTGGAGCCGGACCTTGGGAGCGCACGCGACCGTGGCCGCCGAGGCCGAATGGCGCGAAGCCGAGGCCGGCCCCTACCGCCTGGCCGCGGGTGCGGAGTGGTGGGTCTTCCCCGACCGGCTGGCCCTGCGAGCCGGCTACCGCCGCCTGAACGGCGGGATCGAGGACGTGAACAAGCCCACCTTCGGGGCGGCCGTCCGCTTCGGCCGGATGCGCCTGGACTACGCGTTCCGTCTGGAGCCGGCGGCCCTGGGCGACACCCACCGCCTGGGGCTCATGGCCGAGTTTTGACCCCCCTCCCTGGGTCGCGCCGCCCGGTTCGTTCCGGGGGGGCTTCGGGGGTCGGGGTTCGGGTGCCGGGGGTGGCGGGTTCGGGTGCCGGGGGTGAGCCATCGCGCCCGGCGCGTGGGATCCGAGGCCTCGGCGCGCTATGCTGGAAGCTCGATTCCCATTCCACCCCCCCTTTCGATCATCATGAAACCGCACCGGCTCGCCGCATGGACCCTGCTCGGCTCGAACCTCTGGCTCCGGCCGGTGGAGCGCGCCGACCTGCCTCGCCTCAAGACGTTCCGCGCGCGCCGCGACCTCGTCCGCAGCGCGCGATCCCTGGGAGAGGCCCTCGACCACCCCGGGAGGCGGGCGGCCCGGTTCGTCGCGGGGCGGAATCTGGCCCTGGTGGCCACCGATCCCTCCGGAGCCCCCGCGGGCGTGTTCGTGCTGGCGGATGCGGCCGAGGAAGGCGGGGCCTCGGTGGCCTTCGCGGTGCCGCGGGACGGAGCCCAGGAGTTGCGGGAGGCGTTGCGGCTCCTGGCCGACGCCGCCCGCTACCGGAGCGGATTGCGTTTCCTGGAAGTGCAGGCGTCGGCGGAGGCGCACTTCCTGGACCGGTTGCTCACCGGCCTCGGGTGGCGGTCCAGTGGAGACGGGGCCTGGCGGCTGGACCTTCGCGGGGAGGACGGACATGAGGATTGAGATCGTGGCCTTCGCGGCCCTTCGCGAGGCGCTGGGGACGGACCGGGTGCCGATCGAGGTCGAGTCCGGCGCCACCGCCGCCGCGGCCCGCCGGAGGCTGGCCGAACTTCATCCCCGCTGGCACGACCTCATCGCCGCCTGCCGGTTGGCGCAGGGGGTGGAATTCCTCGCCGACGACGCGCCCCTCGCCGACAATGCCGAACTGGTCCTGATCCCCCCGGTGAGCGGCGGGTCGGACGCGGAGAGCGCGTCGCCTCCCGAGGTCCTTCTCACCTCGGAGCCCCTCGACGTCGCGGCGCTGGAACGGGCGGCGCCGGTCGCGAGCGCCGGCGCGGTGATCGTGTTCGCCGGGATCGTGCGATCGCCCTCCCAGGGGCGCGACGTGGATCACCTGGTCTACGAGGCCTACGGGCCCATGGCGGAATCCCAGATGCGGCGCATCGTCGCCGAGGCCCGCGAGAAGTGGCCGGTTGCCGCCGCCTTCCTCCACCACCGGTTGGGCCGGCTCGAGGTGAGCGAGGCAAGCGTGGTGGCGGTGGTGAGCGCCCCCCACCGGGCCCAGGCGTTCGAGGCCTGCCGCTACCTGATCGAGCGGCTGAAGGCCGACGTGCCCATCTGGAAGAAGGAAGTCTTCACCGACGGGAGCGAGTGGGTGGGGGCGCCAGGGGAGTGCGAGCACGACGGGGAATGAGGCGGGGGGATGCGCGGCGCGGTGATGGGGGGTGAGCGGGGCGGGCCGGGCGGCGGTGCGGCGCGGTGATGGGGGGTGAGCGGGGCGGGCCGGGCGGCGGTGGGTGATATTTTTCCCGGTTTTCGGCCAATAACCCGCATCTCCGCACGGCCGGCCGCCGGGCGGCCTTCGGGCCGAACGGATTATTTCACAACGATTTGACGTTGACATCCTTGCCCGGCGTGGTACTATGCATATGGATCGCTGCTTCCCCCGTCCAGATCGTATAGGAGGAAGTGCGCCATGCGTGATTATCGCCCCGGATTGCCCCCCGCCGTCGTGGATTCCGAACTTCGAGGCTGCGTCCGCGTGACCCGTGAGATGGAACGCCGGGCCGTGCTCTGGTTCGGCGAAGTCGTGGGGCGGCGGCTCTACCGGACGTTCGGGTTTTCGTCGATCCAGCTCTACGCCGCGGACCGTCTGGACTTCTCCGAGGCCAAGACCGCCCAGTTCCTGCGGCTCTGCCGGGAGCTGGAGTCGCTGCCGGAGCTCCGGCGGTCGGTGGCCACCGGCGAGGTGGCCTGGACCAAGGCGCGGACGGTGGCGTCGGTGGCCACCCCGTCGACCGAGCGCCGGTGGGTCGAGAAGGCCCGGACGGAGTCGCGGCGTTGCCTGGAACGCGCGGTGCAGCAGACCCGGGGACGGGCGCGGGCCGCCCGCCGGCGGGCGCCCGGGCAGGGGTCGCTGCTGGAGCCGGCGGGTGGCGGAGCCGCCGCGGACGGTGGCGCGGCGCTTCCGGGAACCGCCGGCGGGGGCGGCCCCAGTGAGGGCGCCGCGGCTGCTCCGGATGACGCGGCCGCTTTGGGGGCCACCCCGACTCCGGGTGCCGCGGCCGGGAAGTCGGAGGTGGACTCCACGGCGCCGCCGTACGAGGCGGGCCCGATTCCGGCGTCGGTCACGCTCCGGTTTCCGCCGGAGCTGCACGCCCGGTTCGAGGCGCTGGTCGAGAAGCTCCGCAAGCAGCACCGCCGCGGGACGCGCGAGGAACTCGTGGTGGCGGGGCTGGAGTCGCTCGCGCAGACGGTCACCGCCGTCGGCTCGACGGCCGGCGACGAGAGGACGGCGATCGATCCGGCCCCAGATACCCGGGTATCTTCAAGCGCCGCAATGGAGTGCATGGGTTCTCCGGCGGCTGCCGAAACGGGGAAATCCCGCGGAGCGGAACCCCGGAAGGTCGCGGCTCGCGGGCCGGTCTACCAGGTCACCGTGCGCTATTGCCCCGGGTGCTCGCGCGGAGCGGTGATCGCGGGCCGCCAGGACCGTCCCCTGGACCCCGCGAAAATGGAAGCGATCCTCTGCGACGCTCGCGTCCGCCGGCCCGGCGGGCGCAACACGGCCACCGTTCCGCCTCGCCTTCGATTGGAAGTGCTGCAGCGCGACGGCTTCCGCTGCCGCGTCCCCGGCTGCCGGAGCCCCCGCTTCCTGGAGGCGCACCACCTGGTCCCCCGTTCCACCGGGGGCGGGAACGATCCCGGCAACCTGGTCTCGCTGTGCTCCCGCTGCCACCAGACACTCCACGACATCGGCAGGCCGCGGGCGGCCACGCTCCTGAGCGCCGGCCTCCCGGTGGCGGAACCCGAGCCGGCGCCCTGACCCGCGGCCCGGCCGGCACGGCCGGCTCTTCGTGTCTGATCCCGCCGGGCGCCGCGGGACCGGGGTGCTGGCCGGCGGCGCGGGCCCGAACCGGCCGGTCGGGCCGGGCGGCCGAGCCGCGACTCTGACGGGACGGCGGGCGCGGGCCCGGACCGGGCACGCTTCGACCGGCGTCCGAGGACGGACCGTGACGCGGCGCAGCGGCAAGACTGCGGCCCGGACGGCACGGCCGGCTCTTCGTGTCTGATCCCGCCGGGCGCCGCGGGACCGGGGTGCCGGCCGGCGGCGCGGGCCCGAACCGGCCGGTCGGGCCGGGCGGCCGAGCCGCGACTCTGACGGGACGGCGGGCGCGGAACGGGCGCGCAACGGTGGGGTTCCGGAGAACGAGCGGGGACCCGCCGTCCCGGAAGAGGGAGCGATGGACCGTCCGGCGGACGGTCCGAGCGACCGCGGAGCGGCGAGGCGCCCGGCCGGACCGGGCACGCTCAGACCGGCGTCCGGGGACGGACCATGACGCGGCGGCAGAGCCGCGACTCTGACGGGACGGCGGGCGCGGAACGGGCGCGCCACGCTGGGGTTCCGGGGAACGAGCGGGGACCCGCCGTCCCGGAAGAGGGAGCGATGGACCGTCCGGCGGACGGTCCGAGCGACCGCGGAGCGGCGAGGCGCCCGGCCGAACCGGCCACGCTCAGACCGGCATCCGGGGACAGACCATGACGCGGCGCGGCGGCCGAGCCGCGACTCTGACCGGACGGCGGGCGCGGGCCCGAACCGGCCACGCTCAGACCGGCGTCCGGGGACGGACCGTGACACGGCGCGTTCCGAGCGGCCGACAGCTACCGGGCCTCCCCCGCCGCCTCGACCAGGAGAGCGGCCAGGGCGCGCGCCGCGGGCTCGGGTTCGCGGTCGCGGAGCCGGAGCAGCCCCAGGCGGCGCTCCACCGAGAACCGGCGTGCGCTCACCTGATGGAGCGTGCCCCGGGCCGCGGGGGCCTCGCTGACCGAATCCGGCAGCACGCTCACCCCGAGCCCGGCCTCCACCAGGCGCGCCATCACCGACGGCCGCCCGATCTCCATCACCGGCCGCGCGGCCAGCCCCGCCGCGGCCAGCGCCGCGTCGACCAGACGCCGGGTGATGGAGTCGCGGGGATAGGCGATGAAAGCCTCGCGCTCCAGGAGCCGCGCCACCGGCGCCCCGCGCGCCCCCGGCGGAACCACCAGCCGCAGCCGCTCCCGCGAGAGCGCCCGCACGGTCACGTCGGCCTCCTCCACCGGAAGCGTCCCCAGCACCAGGTCCAGCCGCCCCTCCCGAAGCCCGGCCACCAGCGGCCCGGTGGAGTTCACCTCCACCGCGACCTCGATCATGGGATGCCGGCGGTGGTAGGTCACGAATACGCCCGGCAACACATTGCCGGCGGCGGCGTCGGTCACTCCCAGGCGCACCCGTCCCCGCCCGAGGCCCCGGAGTTCCTCCACCTCGGCCCGGGCCGCCCGCTCCGCGGCGAGCGCGGTGCGCGCGTGTCCCAGGACGGCCCGGCCGGCCTCGGTCAGCTCCACCCCCCGCCCGAGGCGGTGAAAGAGGCGCGCCCCCAGATCGCCCTCCAGCGCCTTCACCTGGAGGCTCACCGCGGGCTGGGTGAGATGGCGGGCGCGGGCGGCGGCGGACAGGCTTCCCGCTTCGGCCGCCGCCACCAGGGTCCGGAGTTGTTCCAGGTCCATTGTCCCCTCCACGCTTGGAATGAGCCATTAGAGTAGCTAATGCTTGACATATAAACAATAAACTTTCCTGATCCCGCCCCCGGCCTCAACATCGTCGGGTCACGGAGGAGCGGCGTTCGCCTCCTCCGCCACCGGTTTTCGCCGGGAGGCCGACCGCCCGGCAAGCAGGAAGGAGATTCCAGATGCAGGCACCCAATCCGATCCAGCCCGCCCAGGGCAAGCTCGGCGTCCTTCTCCCCGGCATGGGAGCGGTCGCCACCACCTTCGTGGCCGGGGTCGAGGCGGTCCGCCGCGGCGCCGCCCAGCCCTTCGGCAGCCTCACCCAGATGGGCACGGTCCGGCTCGGCAAGCGCACCGAGAACCGCGTTCCCATGATCAAGGACTTCGTCCCGCTGGCCGGCCTCGACGACCTGGTCTTCGGCGGCTGGGACATCTTCGAGGACGACATGTACTCCGCGGCGATGAACGCGGGGGTGCTGGAAAAGGACCTGCTCAACCAGCATCGCGATTTCCTGGAGGGGATCCGCCCCATGCCCGCCGTCTTCGACAAGCGCTACGTGAAGCGCCTGGACGGCCCCAACGTGAAGAAGGGCGCCAACTGGTACGAGAAGGCCCAGGCGCTCATCGAGGACTACCGGAACTTCAAGGCATCGAACGGGCTCGACCGCATGGTGACGGTCTGGTGCGCCTCCACCGAGGTGTTCATGAAGCCCACCGCCGCCCACCAGAGCGTGAAGGCGCTGGAGGACGCGATGAAGGCCGACTCGCCGGACATCGCCCCCAGCCAGGTGTACGCCTACGCCAGCCTCATGAGCGGCGTACCGTTCGCCAACGGCGCCCCCAACTTGACCGTGGACATTCCCGCCATCCACGAGCTGGCCCGGGAGCGGAGCCTTCCCATCGCCGGGAAGGACTTCAAGACCGGGCAGACGCTCATGAAGACGGTGCTTGCCCCCATGTTCAAGGCGCGGCTCCTCGGGGTCGCGGGCTGGTACTCCACCAACATCCTGGGCAACCGGGACGGCGAGGTGCTGGACGACCCCGATTCGTTCAAGACCAAGGAGGAGTCCAAGCTCGGGGTGCTCGAGCACATCCTCCAGCCCGCCGTCTATCCGAGCCTCTACGGCAACATGTATCACAAGGTCCGGATCAACTATTACCCGCCCCGCGGGGACAACAAGGAAGGCTGGGACAACATCGACATCTTCGGGTGGCTGGGCTACCCGATGCAGATCAAGGTCGACTTCCTCTGCCGCGACTCCATCCTCGCCGCCCCCATCGTGCTGGACCTGGCGCTCTTCATGGACCTCGCCCGGCGCTCGGGGATGCGGGACACCCAGGAGTGGCTCTCGTTCTACTTCAAGAGCCCCATGCATGCGGACAATCTCTATCCGGAGCACGACCTGTTCATCCAATCGATGAAGCTCAAGAACACCCTCCGGTGGCTGAAGGGCGAGGAACTCATCACCCATCTCGGTAACGAGTACTACGACTAGCCGCCCGGCCGGCGGTCTCCATCGGGACCGGCGGGGGATCCGGCAGTCCGGAACCCGGGCGGCGGGGGCCTCTCCCGGCAATCCTTGAAGGCCCGGTCCGGCCGCCCCCCCGGCCGGACGCCTCCATTCAACGGACGGCAAAGCCCCCCGTTTCCTTTACGATTGGGGAACGGCGGGCTTTGAGCTACACTCGTGCGCCCGCCGGAGGGGGGCCCGGTTTCCCCCCGCCGGGGGGCGAACGACCTTCCGCCCCGCCCCGCCGCGGGGGTTCCTTTTCGAGGAGGCACGGCGATGCCGATCCCAGCGACCCAGATCCGGGTGGGGTCCGTGATCCTGCACGAAGGCAAGCTCCACCGCGTGGTCTACAAGCAGCACATCACCCCCGGGAACTGGCGGGGAATGGTCCAGACCAAGCTCCAAAGCCTGGAATCGGGAAGCACCGTCGAGCACCGGTTCCGCTCCACCGACACCGTGGAGCCGGCCCGGCTGGAGGCCCACGAGCTGCAATATCTCTACCGCTCCGGCGACGATTTCACCTTCATGAACCAGGAAAGCTACGAGATGATCAACCTCTCCGCGGAGATCCTGGGCGACAATGCCGTGTACCTCCAGGAGAGCATGGTCATCACCGCCCAGTACTTCCAGGGCACGGTGGTCTCGATCGAGGTCCCCATGACCGTGGTGTTCCGGATCGCCGAGACCGACCCCCCCATGAAGGGCGCCACCGCCTCCGGCGGCCCCAAACCCGCCCTTCTCGAGAACGGCCTCACGGTGAAGGTGCCCCAGCACCTGGGCACCGGAGACCTGGTCAAGATCGACACGCGCGACGACTCCTTCATTGAAAGGGTGAGCGAATAGCATGGCCATTCCCGCCACGCAGATCCGGAACGGCATGATCCTGGTCCTGGACGGCAAGCCCCACCGGGTGGTGTCCAAGCAGCACGTGACCCCGGGCAAGGGGAACGCGGTGGTCCAGACCATCCTCCAGAACCTGGAGACCGGCGGCAACGTCAACCAGCGGTTCCGCTCGGCGGAATCGGTGGAACCGGCGCGCCTGGACACCCACGAGCTTCAGTTTCTCTACCGCTCCGGCGACGACTTCACCTTCATGAACCAGGAAAGCTACGAGATGATCAACCTCTCCGCCGAGGTGCTGGGCGACTCCGCCGCCTACCTCCAGGAGGAGATGGTGATCGTGGCCCAGTACTGGGAGGGGAAGGTGGTCGCCATCACCCTTCCCACCACGGTGGTGCTCCGGATCGTCGAGACCGACCCGCCCATGAAGGGCGCCACCGCCTCCGGCGGCCCCAAGCCGGCGGTGCTCGAGAACGGGCTCACCGTCCGCGTGCCCCAGCACCTGAGCCCCGGGGACCGCGTCCGGGTCGACACCCGGGACGACAGCTTCGTGGAGCGGGTCAGCGACTGATCCCTCCCCCGCCGGCGAACGCCCACGGTCGCCGCCCGTTCCGGGATAGCCGCCCGGTTGGGGATGGCCGCCGTTTCGGGTAGATCCGCCCGGCCCGGGAAAACCGCCCGGCCGGAGATCGCCATCCATCCCCGGAAAACCGCCCGGCCGGGAATGGCTACCCCCTCGGAAAGAGCCGCCGCGGCATCCTTTCGGCGCCCTCTCCCCGTCCGAGGCCTCGGCGGCGACCGCGGAAGCGCCCGGCCCCTTTGACAGCCCCGCTCCTCCCGGGCTCTAATAGGCCCGTCCCGGCGGTTCCCCGACCGCCGTAAGGGGGTTTTCCCATGACAGCGTTCAGCCGGTGGTTGGCGGTGGGGGCCGGGGTCCTGGCCGTGTCGGCCGCGATCACCGCCCCGGCTCGCGCCGCCGCCCCCGATTCCTCCTCGGCCGGCGCGGGCACCGTCCTCTGGGCGACCCTCGACGACGTCATCGGCTCGGTGAGCGCCGGCTACCTCACCGACGCCGTGCGCGCCGCCAACGACCGGAACGCGCGGGCCCTGGTGATCGAGCTCGACACCCCCGGCGGCCTCGACATCTCCATGCGGCGGATCATCAAGGCGATCCTCGCGAGCCGGGTGCCGGTGTGCGTGTACGTGGCTCCCAACGGCGCCCGGGCCGCCTCCGCCGGGGTCTACATCGCATACAGCGCCCAGGTCGCGGCCATGGCCCCCGGCACCAACCTGGGGGCGGCCACCCCGGTCAGCATGGGCGGGGGCATGGACTCCACCATGGCCCACAAGGTGACCAACGACGCGGCGGCCTACATCTCCAGCCTGGCCCGGCTCCGGGGGCGAAACGAGGAATGGGCGAAACGCGCGGTGCGCGAGGCGGTCTCGCTGCCGGCCACCGACGCCGCCCGGGAGCACGTGGTGGACCTGATCGCGGCCGGCCCCCGCGAACTCCTCGACCGCATGGAGGGGCGGATCGTGGCCGTCGCCGGCGACTCGACCTTCGTCATCCACACCGAGGGCGCGGAAATCCGCCCCTACCCCCCGAACTTCCGCTACCGGGCGCTGGCCATCCTCAACAATCCCAACGTGGCCTATCTCCTTCTCATCCTGGGGTTCTACGGGCTCTTCTTCGAGCTATCCAACCCCGGCTCCATCTTCCCCGGGGTGATGGGGGCGATCTCCCTCATCCTGGGCCTGTTCGCGCTGCAGAGCATGGACGTAAGCTACGCCGGGCTCGCCCTCATGATACTCGGCGTCATCCTCTTCCTGTTGGAGATCAAGGTGACCAGTCACGGAGTCCTTGCCATCGGAGGGACGGTATCCCTCCTCGCCGGCTCGCTGCTTCTCATCGACGCTCCCGAGCCCTACCTGCGGGTGTCGCTCAAGGTGATCCTCCCCGCGGTGGGGGTGACCGCCGCCTTCTTCATATTCGCGATGTCGCTCGCGCTCCGCGCCCAGCGCCGGAAGGTGGTGACCGGGCGCGAGGGCCTGGTCGGCGCCGTCGGAACGGTGCGGGCCGCGCTGGTCCCCGACGGCAAGGTGTTCGTGGCCGGGGAGCACTGGACCGCGAGAACGGAAACCGGGGAGACCCTTCCCATCGGGGCCCGGGTGGAAGTGGTCCGGGTGGAGGGTCTGATGGTGATCGTCAAGCCTGCCGGCCGAACCTGACCGGCGGAAAGGAAACCGGAAATGGGTATCACGTTGGGTGTCGTCATCCTTCTCCTGGTCATGCTCATCTCGGGCGCGATCCGGGTGCTCCGGGAGTACGAGCGGGCGGTCGTGTTCCGCCTGGGGCGGTTCGCCGGAATCAAGGGACCGGGCCTCTTCCTCCTGGTCCCGATCCTCGATCGCATGGTGCGGATCTCGCTCCGGGTCATCACCATGGACGTCCCTCCCCAGGACGTGATCACCAAGGACAACGTCTCGATCAAGGTGAACGCGGTGCTGTACTTCCGGGTGCTGGATCCGGAAGGCGCGGTGGTGTCGGTCGAGAACTACTACTACGCCACCAGCCAGGTCGCGCAGACCACCCTCCGGAGCGTGGTGGGCGAGCACGAGCTGGACGAACTCCTCTCCGAGCGGGAGAAGGTCAACCAGCTCCTCCAGAGCATCATCGACGAGCGTACCGATCCCTGGGGGATCAAGGTCACCGCGGTGGAGATCAAGGACGTGGACCTGCCCCAGGAGATGCGCCGGGCCATCGCACGCCAGGCGGAGGCGGAACGGGAGCGGCGGGCCAAGGTGATCAGCGCCGAGGGCGAGTTCCAGGCCTCGGAGAAGCTGGCGGCGGCGGGCCGGGTACTGGCCAAGGACCCCATCTCCGTGCAGCTCCGGTATCTGGCCACCCTTACCGAGATCTCGACCGAGCAGACCACCACCATCGTCTTCCCCGTCCCTCTCACCTTCCTGGAGGGACTGAACCGTCTGGGCGACCGGTCGCGGGCGGAGAACGACCAGCCGGCCCCGTAAGCCTCTTTCCGAGGTCGAGGAGACCATCATGTCGAGGAGCGCCCGATTCGTGCTCGTGTGGACGGCGGCGGCGGCCCTGGCCGCCGCCGGCTGCGACAATCGGAACAACCCCGCCCCCTCCTCGCCGGACCCGGAGGCCCTGACCACCGCGGCCACCGACGTCGGGCTGACCGGCTCCCTGGGACTCCAGGCCTACGAGACCGTGGTGCTGGTCTTCCCCTCCCGGAGCCCCACCGCGGCGCCCGCCGCGCCCGACACCGTGCTCCAGGGTCTGATCGACTGCCCGGTGGTGGTGCGGGATGCGGTCCCCGCCGCCGGCACCTCGCTCCTGTTCGACTACGGCGAAGGATGCGCCTCCGCTTTCGACGGCACCGTCTCCAGCGGCGAGATCCTCTATGTGGCGACGCCCCGCAACCCCGACGGCTGGTCCCTAGCCGCCGAGTTCACCTCCTTCGCCCGCGAGGGCCGGACCGTGGACGGGGTGTTTACGGTGTCCGGAGGCGGGCTCGACCAGGCCACGGTGAGCGCGGTGGGGCTGAACCTGTCGGGAGGCGGGCAGGGGGCGATCCTGAACGGCTCGCTGGTCGCCGCCCGCCGGCCCCGCCCGCCGGGTTCGGTGGATCCGGTCTACTGTTCCACCTGGTGGGTCACCGAAGGGAGCGGGACCCTCGACACCGGGACCGTGATCTATCAGTTCGCGGTCCTGGACACCCTCGCCTTCACCACCTGCTGTCCCTATCCGGTCTCCGGCAAGCTCGGCATCGCCGCCGGCGGGTTCCTGCCGGGCACGGTGGATTTCGGGAACGGGACCTGCGACGACAGCGCGACCTTGACGGTGGCGGGCCAGACCCGGACCATCACTCTCGGTTTCCCGCGCTGATCCCATTTCCCCAGGAGAACCCCTCATGTCCCTTCCTATCGTTTCGCCGGGCCCGCGCCGCCCGGCCCGGCCCCGCCCCCTCATTCGCCCGCGCGCCCGGGCCGGTGCGGCTCTGTCCGCCCTGCTCGCCCTGCTGACCGCCGGCTGCGGCGGCGCGCCTCCGGTGGACCTGGCCCCGGCGCACGCGGGGGTGGTCCGGCTCCAGTCCGAGGCGCGCGCGTTGGCTGCCGACAGCACCTCCGATGCGTACCTGGCGGTCTCGGTCGCGGACAAGGAGGCGGCGGACCGCGTTCCCGCCAAGTCGGCCGATCTCGCCCTGCGGGAGCTGGACCAGGCCCGCGCGGCGGCCCTGGCCGCGGTGGCCTCGGCGGTGGCGCACGGCCGTGACGCCGAGGCGGAGAGTTGCCTCACCACCGCCGCCGATTCCCGCCGGGCCTGGGAAGACGCGATCCAGGTCCTGGAGCAGACGGAGAAGGTCGCCGGCCACGACGCCCGCGGCGTGACCCGCACCGCGCCGGTGGCGCCGGCGCCGCCCGGGCTCCCTCCGGTGTTCCCGGCGCCCACCGACACCGTTCCCCCCCGCCGGACTCCGTCCGGGCCGCGGGAGCGGCGTGGGCGGCGGCGGCCACCGGGCGCGGGGTCCCCTCGGCCGACCTCGAGAACCGGTGGACCGAGCTTCTCGGCATCGCCGCCGTGCCCGGCCTGGATCCCGGCGCGCGGTCGAGCGCGCTCCGGCGGGCGGGTTGGGCGGTTACGACCCTCGGCTGGCGGGTGCGGGAGGAGGCGGCGCGCCGCCGGTGCCTGGACGCGGCGGAACGCGCGCGCACCTTCGCCGGTTACCGCGACGCCGCCCTCTACGCCCTGGTGGACCTGGAGCGGGGCATGAAGGATACCGCCCGCCGCCAGCTGGAGGACGAGCGGTCGCGCATGGAGGACCGTCAGAGCCAGCTCTACGGTTCGTTGAAGCAATTCGAGGGCAAGTTCGCCAGCATCCGCCGCGAGGCGCGCGGCACCATCATGTCCCTCTCCGACATCCTGTTCGACTTCGACAGGGCCACCCTCCGGCGCGATGCCGAACTCAACCTGGCCAAGGTGGCGGTGATCCTCGACCAGTTCCCCGAGATGCACATCACGGTGGAGGGGCACACCGACAACGTGGGGGCCGAGGAGTACAACCTCAAGCTTTCCGAGCGGCGGGCCCAGGCGGTTCGGGACTTCCTGGTGTCGCAGGGGGTGGAGGCCGCCCGCCTCGACACCCGGGGCTACGGCATGTCGCAGCCGGTGGCCTCCAACGAGACCGCCGAGGGCCGGCAGAAGAACCGGCGGGTGGACCTGGTCATCGCCGAGGAATAGCCTTCCGGGCGGCGCGGTGACGCCGGGCCGACGGGAGGGCGCGGCGGGCGGCGGTCAGTAGCCCAGCCGCTTGTCGACCACGCTCTCGAGCGGGCGCCCTTCCCGCCACGCCCGGAGATTCCGCGAGAAGAGCCCGATCAGCCGGTCCCACAGGGCGGGAAAGGCTACTCCCGCCACGTGGGGCGAAACCTGCACGTTGGCCAGCTCCCAGAACGGGCTTTCCGGAGGAAGCGGCTCGGTCCCGAAAACGTCGAGGCCCGCGCCTCCGATACGGCCGGAGGCCAGGAGGTCCTCGAGCGCCGCCTCGTCCACCGTGGTCCCCCGGCCCACGTTGGCGAAGAACGCCCCCGGCGGCAGCAGGTTCAGCCGGCGGCGGTCGAAGAAGCCGGCGGTGTCGTCGGTCCCGGGGAGGAGATCCACCACCACGTCGGCCCGGGGGAGGAAACGGTCCAGGTCGGCGATCCCCCCCGCCTCATCGGCGTCCTCGGATCCACGCTCGGGACGGCGGCGTACCGCCAGCACCCGCATCCCGAACGCGTGCGCGCGCCGGGCCAGCTCGCGCCCGGTGGCGCCGTAGCCCACCAGCAACATCGTCTTTCCCAGGAGCGATTCCGGCGGGTGGCGCTCCACCAGGTCGTCCTGCGTCCATCGGGCCTCGTCCTGGGCGGAGCAGAGCCCGTGCAGACGGCGGGCGTGGGCCAGGACCCACGCCATCACGTGCTCGGCCATGAAGGGGGCGTGCACGCCGCGCGCGCAGGTGAGGAGCACGTCGGACTCGACCAGCGCGGGGTGCAGCATGCGCCGCACGCCGGTGGACGGGGTCTGGATCCAGCGCAGCCGCCCGGCCCGCCGGAAATCCGCCTCGTCCAGGTGCCAGCCGAAGAAGATCTCGGCCTCGGTGAGCGCCTCGCCGTACCCCTCGTCGAACCACTGCGGAGCGTGGGCCCATCGCAGCTCGGGAAATTCGGCTTCGAGCTGCGCGCGCCGGTCCACCGGCAGGTTCCACGCCGGCCGTTCGAAGTACACGCCGACCAGGACGAGGGGGCGGGAGTCGGTCAATCCGGGCTCTCCTCTTCCGTGACTACTCTGCGACGGGCCGCGGACGTTCGGGGACCGTACCGGCCCGGGGGGCGAACCGTCGGGACCGATCGTAGTCCCTGGCGCCCCGCCTTGCATCCCCCCTCCGCGATCCCCGAGAATGTGCGGACACTACCCTGGAGGCCCCCATGGATACCCATCCCCGACCCGACCGGACTCCCGGCGGCCGGCGTGCCGGGCGCGGGTTCGCGCTCGCGTTGCTGGTCCTGGCCGCCGCCGCGCCCCGCTCCGAGGCCTCGGGGGGATTCCGGCTCCTCGACCGGTGGTCGAGCCCCTCCCCCGGCGGCATGGCGATCGACGCCGCCGGCCACGTCTACGTCTCGGACCGGGACGGCGGCACCGTCCACGTCTACGATGCCTCGGGGACGCTGCTCCGGAACGTGGGCATGCCGGGAGCGGGCGACGGCCAGCTCGCGTATCCGGGGGCGCTGGCGGTCGGCGCCGACGGCACCCTCTACGTGGCCGACGAGGACAACCACCGGATCGCCGCGTTCCGGGACGACGGGAGCTACCTGGGAGCGGAGACGAATCAGGGGCTGGTTCCGGCGGGGGTGGCGGCCTGGAACACCGGAGTGGTGACCACCTGGTTCGCCCTCCAGGCCGACCCCGTCTTCTACGCCCCCGACCTGGCGTCCAGCCGGCCCTTGACCGGGCTCGGACTCACCTTCCCCCATCTCCTGGCGGCGGGAGCGTCCGATCTGTTCGTCCTGGAAGACCGGAACGCGCAGTCCACCGTCGCTCGCGTGAACCCCTCCTTCGCGGTGGATTTGACCGGCGGGGCGGTCTTCGCCACCCCCGCCGCCGACGTCTCCCTGGCCGGGATGGCGGCACGGAAAGGCGGCGGCGTGGTGGTGGCGGGAAGCCTCCTCCGCACCGCCGCTCCGTTCACGCGGCGTTCCGGGGTGTGGCGGCTGGACGCCGGCCTGGCTCCGGACGGCGCGGCCGGCTCGGACCCCGCCGCCTTCATCGAACTTCCCGAGCTCCAGTCCCCGGCGGGGGTGGCGGTGGACGCCGGCGACGCGGTCTACGTGGCCGACGGGGCGCTGAGCATGGTCTTCCGTTACGCCGACGACGACACCCCGGTCGAGCCGACCACCTGGGGCCGGCTCAAGCGGTTGTTCGAGGCGCCCTGACGTTTCTGCCGCGGGTCGCCGCGCGCTCCCCGGCGCCGGGGAAGAAGCCGCGGAGGCGGGACCGCCGCCCGGCCTACTTCCCGGCCCGGACGCTCTTGCGGATCCGGGTGACGCCGCCGGCGTTCACGACCTGCGCCTTGGTGAGCCACGCGCGCCGCGCCGCCCGGACCGCGATCTCCATGTTGTCGAGGCTCTCGACCGTATGCGCGTCGGTATTGAGGGTGATCATCACCCCGCGTTCGGCGGCCAGCCGCGCGTTCTCCGGCGACAGGTCCAGCCGCTCCGGCGAGCCGTTCAGCTCCAGGCAGGTTCCGGTCCCGGCCGCCCCCGCCATGACCGCGTCCAGGTCGTAGCCCTCGTAGCCCACCCGCCGGCCGATCAGCCGGCCGGTGGGGTGCCCGATCGCGTCCACCCACGGGTTCTCCATCGCCGCCAGCACCCGCTCGGTCACCCGGCTCCGGAAACCCGAGTGCACGCTGGCCACGATCCAGTCGAGCCGCGACTGAGCCTCGATGGGTAGGTCGATGCCCCCGTCGGCGGTGATGTCCACCTCCATCCCGTGCAACACCTTGATCCCCGGCTCGGCCTTGCGCGCCGCCTCGATCTCCGCCGCCTGCTCCTTCCAGCGCTTGTAGGTGAGCCCGTTGGCGTAGGTCGCCGAAGCCGAGTGATCGGTGATGGCCACGTAGGCGTGCCCGCGCGCCTTGGCCGCGCGCACCATGTCGAGCACGCTCGCCTTGCCGTCGCTCCAGAGCGTGTGCACGTGAAGATCGCCGCGCACCTCGCGGCGCTCGAGCACCGCGGGGAGCCTCCCCTCGCGGGCGGCCTCGATCTCGCCCCGGTCCTCGCGCATCTCGGGCGGAATCCAGGGAAGCTCCAGCGCGGCGTAGACCTCCTCCTCGGTCTTCCCGGCCAGGACCGTGTCGCCGCGAAAGACTCCGTACTCGTTCACCTTGAGCCCGCGCTTCTTGGCGATCTCCCGGAGCCGCACGTTGTGCTCCTTGCTCCCGGTGAAGTAGCAGAGCGCCGCCCCCAACGAAGCCGGCGGCACCACCCGGAGGTCCACCTGCCGTCCCCCCTCGAAGAGGACGCTCCCCTTGGTCTCGCCCCCGGCCAGCACCCGCTCGACACCGGGCAGCGTCGTGAACGCCTTCACCACCTCCGCTCCGCGCCGGGCGGCGGGGACCAGGAGGTCCAGGTCCCCGCAGGTCTCGCGGCACCGCCGGAGCGAGCCCGCGAACACCGCCTTTTCCACCTCGGCCCGGGCCCCCAGCGCGGCCAGCACCCGGCGCGAGAGCGCCAGGGCCTCGGCCAGCGGCATCCGTTCCCGGCTCTTGAGAAAGAGATCGATCCCCTGCTTCAAATTCTCCGCCGACTTCTCCCCCATTCCGGGCAACGCGGCCAGCCGCCCGTCCCGGATCACCGCCGCCAGCCCGTCCAGATCGGCCACTCCCAGCTCCTGGTGGATCAACGCCAGCCGCTTGGGGCCCAGCCCCGAGATCGCGCGAAGCTCCATCAGCGTCCGGGGGATGCCGGCCATGGCCTCGGCGTGGGCGGTCATGGTCCCGTGGGCGAGGTACTCGTCCACGTCGTGAGCCAGCCCCTTCCCGATCCCCGGCACCTTGATCAGCCGCTTCTCGCTCACCAGCACGGTGACGTCCTCGCCGAGGCCGGCGATCACCCCCGCCGCCCGGCGGTAGGCGTTCACCCGGAACCGGTTCTCCCCCTTGAACTCCAGGGCGTCGGCGATCGCCTCGAAGAGCCTGGAAATATCCTGATTGACCATGCGGTATCCCTTCCGTATCCATGCCGGGGCCCCGTCCGTCCGGGCGCGCCCGCGCCCGCCGGCTCGAGCCTATCAGGCCCTCGGGGACGCCGATCAGGCCCTCGGGGAAGCCTATCAGGCCCTCGGGGACGCCGATCAGGCCGCCCCGGAGCCGGGGACGGAAGGGGACGGCCCCTCGATCTGCCGTGGACAGAAACCGCTACCTTGTTTAGACTCTTCGGCTTAAGTCTCCATCCCGCCGTCCCGGCGGTCTCCGAGGAGGATGCATCTTGACGCGCCTTCACCTGACTCTGGCCCTCGCTCTCACCGTGAGCGGGGCCGTCCCCGTCGCCGCCCGGGCCGCGCTCCCCGCCGACCAGGTGCGGGAAATCCTCACCCACGAACAAGCCCGCAACACCGCCGACGGCTATCTCACCGGCCTCGCCGCGGACAAGAACCCCGAGGTCCGGGCGCGGGCCTACCGCGCGCTGGGCCGGATCCAGGACGCCTCCCTGCTCCCCGTCCTCACCAAGGGGATGGAGGACTCCGACGAGTCGGTGCGGATCGAGGCGGCGTTCGCGGTGGGCCAGCTCTTCGACCCCGGCGCGGCTCCGGCCCTGACCGCCCGGCTCGACCAGGAGAAATCGGCGTCGGTGCGGGAGCGGTTGATCGAGGCGCTCGGCAAGTCCGGCGCCGAGGCCTCGGTGCCGGTCCTGGCCAAGCTTCTCGGCTCCTCCCAGTCCGGCGACGCCCAGGCGGCGGCGGTCGCCCTGGGGAGCCTGGGCCGCGGCGGCGTGGATCTGACCCCCGCCACCGACGCGCTCGACGACGCGCTTCAGGGCGACGACCCGGACCTGCGGTGGCGGGCCGCCTACGCGGTGCAGCGCGGGAAGGTGCGCGGGGTGCCGGTGGGCCTGGCCCGCGGGCTCCAGGCCGACGATTCCCTCACCCTCATCTACACCCTGCGCGCGGTGGCCGCCATCAAGGCGGTCCAGCTCGGGGAGAAGGTGGTGCCGCTCCTCCGCAATCCCGACTGGCGGGTGCGGGTGGAGGCGCTCAAGACCATCGGCGAGATCAACTACCGGTTCGGGGTGGGTCAGGCGAGCCTCCTCCTCGAGGACAAGAACCCCAACGTGCTGCTCACCGCCATCGACACCATGGGCAAGCTCGCCTCGTCGGGGGGGACCGGCCGGCTGGGAAGCCTGGCTACGAGCAGCGACTGGCGAATCCGGGCGGCGGTGCTGCGCGCGGAGGCCGAGGGATCCGGCGACGGGGCGCTTCTCGACCTTCGCTCCGCCCTCAAGGATCCCGACTGGCGGATCCGGCAGGCGGCGGCGGACGCGTTCGGCTCGGTGCGCTCGGAACAGGCGCTGGTGGTGATGGAGACCGCGCTCACCGACGAGTCGCCCCAGGTGCTGACCTCGGTGGTCAACGCGCTGGTGCAGTTTCCCCAACGCGAGGCGGTGCCGGACATCCGCATGGTTCTGGGGAACGGGGATCTCGCCGTGCTCTCCAGCGCCGCCAGCGCGGCGGGAGAGCGGTGGGACCTGGACGCGGTACCGCTGCTTCTCGCCGCGTACAACCGGCTCCAGAGCCCGGTCGACGACGAGGCCATGACCGCGATCCTGGGCGCGCTCGGGAAGCTCCTCAACGTTCCCGCCGAAACCGACACCGTGGGCTCGCTCTCCGACCCCGACCGGGCCAAGGCGATGGCCCTCCTGGAGGCCGCCCGCCACGACAGCGACATCACGGTGGCCCGGGCCGCCGCCGACGCCCTCACCGCGATCCAGGGCCAGACGGTGGAGCCGGCCGCGGACGTCACCCGGGAGAACGGGTGGAGGGTGGACATGGATCTCGCGGTTAAGCTGGAGAGCCGGGCGCTCAAGCCCAAGGTCACCCTCACCACCGGCGCCGGTACGATCGTGCTGGAACTGGATGGGGCCAATGCCCCGGGGACGGTGGCCAACTTCGTGGACCTGGCCAAGCAGGGCTACTACAACGGCCTCACCTTCCACCGGGTGGTCCCGGACTTCGTGATCCAGGCCGGCGATCCCCGCGGAGACGGATGGGGCGGTCCCGGCTACGCCATCCGCTGCGAGTACAACCCGCTCCACTACCGGACGGGCACCGTCGGCATGGCCCTGTCGGGAAAAGACACCGGTGGAAGCCAGTTCTTCATCACCCACTCTCCACAACCTCACCTGGACGGCCGATACACCATCTTTGGTAGGGTGGTTTCCGGGCAGGACGTGGTGGACAAGATCCAGGTCGGCGACGTGATCAACGAGGTCCGGGTCGAGGGCATCTGATCGTCCCCCGCCCGGGACCGCGGCGAACCCGGCTTCCAGGGGAGATGCGACATGGTCCTTCATCTGGTGCAGGCGTCGTGCGGCACCGCCGGGTGCGACGCCCCGGCGCTGACCGGCACCGCCTCCTGCTGGGTTCATCTCGCCGACCGAGAAGGATTCCGCCGCGCCCTGGCCGGACGGGCCGGGGCGGGTGAGGACCTCGCCGGCTCCCGGTGGCCGGCCGCCGATCTTTCCGGCCTCGACCTCTCCGGCGCCATGCTGTCCGAGGTTCATCTGGAGGACGCCGTCCTCCGCGGTTGCGCCTTCACCCGCGCCCTCCTCTACGCGGCGCGGCTGGTGGACGCGGACGCGGGGCGGGGCGACTTCAGCGAGGCCGACCTGGGCCGGGTCCGCGCCCAGCGCGCGTATCTGGCCGGGGCCCGGTTCGTGCGGGCGGCCATGAACCAGATCCGGCTGGTGCGGGCGGTTCTCGACGGAGCCGACCTGGGTGGCGCGGACCTGACCGGGGCCCTGGCCGCCGGAGCCTACCTGGAAGGGGCGCGACTGGAGGGGGCGGTGCTGACCGGAGCCGACTTCTCGGGGGCGCTGCTCAAGAAGGCGTTCCTGCGCGAGGTCCGCGCCGACCGGGCGCGTCTCACCCGCGCGCTGGCCTCGGACTCCGACTGGCACGGCGCCGTCCTCGACGAGGCCGATCTCCGCCGCGCCACCGCGGTGGCCGCCGACTTCACCCTCGCCTCGGCGGTACGCGCCGACCTGCGCGGGGCGCGGCTCCGCAGCGCCCGCTTCGACCGCACCGACCTGGAAGGGGCGGACCTCCGCGGGGCGGACCTGGAGGGGGCGTTCCTGCAGGGCGCCAACCTGCGGAACGCCGATCTCCGGGGAGCGCGGGCGGTGGGGGCGCGCCTGGAAGGGGCGGTCCTGGACGGGGCGCGCACCGAGGGCATGGATGCCGGCGCCGCGGTCTGACCATGGGGGCACGGCAGGGGGCGCCCGGCGCCGGGTTGGTGGAGGAGGCCCGCTGAGAGCGCGATCGCGGTCTGACCATGGGGGCACGGCAGGGGGCGCCACGCCGGGTTGGTGGAGGAGGCCCACTGGGGGCGCGATCGCGGTCTGACCATGGGGGCACGGCAGGGGGCGCCACGCCGGGTTGGTGGAGGAGGCGATTCGAGGATTCCCCGGGTCCGGCCCAGGTTGAGCGCGCTCGGCCGGCGCGCAGGACGCGGTGTCCCTTCGATCGGCCGTGCCGCCGGATCTAGCCTCGATCGGGACCCGGGTCCACATCCCGCCGGTGTTGTCGACCACCGTCAGAACGAACCCCGATAGGGACCCGGGTCCACATCCCGCCGGCTCGCGGGGGGTGGCGTGGACCGCAGTCGTATCCGTTTACCCAGGCGCAGATCGAGCGATCGCCAGCGCTCCCTGCACGGGCCTCGACGAACGCTGCTGCCAACGACCCACGGATCGAGCCCCGATAGGGACCCGGGTCCACATCCCGCCGGCTCGCGGGGGGTGCGGAAACTTCAGGCATGCCATTTACCCAGAACCATTTACCCCTATGTAACTCATCCAACTTCGAGGGACTCTGCGGTCCAAGGATGGGTGCGCTGCCCGGTGTGCGTGGCGCCGTGTCCCTTCGATCGGCCGTGCCGCCGGATCAAACAGAGACAGGGACCCGGGTCCGCACATCCGCCGGACCGCGGGGGGTGGCCTGGACCGCGGTCATCTCCGTTTCCCCAGGCGCAGCTCGAGCGACCGCCAGCGCCCCCTGCACGGGCCTCGACGAACGCTGCGGCCCACAACCCTCGGATCGAGCCCCGATAGGGACCCGGGTCCACATCCCGCCGGCTCGCGGGGGGTGGCGTGGCCCGCAGTCGTATCCGTCTACCCAGGCGCAGCTCGAGCGACCGCCAGCGCCCCCTGCGCGGGCCTCGACGAACGCTGCTGCCAACGACCCTCGGATCGAACCCAGATAGGGACCCGGGTCCACATCCCGCCGGCTCGCGGGGGTGCGTGAAGTGCAGCCTTAGCCCTTACCCATGAATAATTACTCAGATGTAGCTCACGTGATTTCGAGCCCCCCTCCAGGTCCACACCCGCCCCCGTCCGACCGGACGCGGCCGCAAAGCCGGCCCCCCCGGAGCAACCCGGCGAGTACATCTGGACACCTGGGCACGCGGACATGCGCACACCTGGGCACCTGGACACCTGGACACCTGGACACCTGGACGCCCGGAGATATGGTCACCTGGGCGCCCCGTTCCCGGTGCCCGCCTGGACACCGCACCGCCCGGCCTCGGACGGCGACTCCCCCACCCCCCAGGGCACCGGCGGCCGATCCTACCCGGCGCGGTCAGTCGAGCCAGCGTCCGTCGGCCATGTCCCGGCGGAGGAGCATGGCCCGGGCCATGGGGATCGGCGGCTCGCCCAGTTCCAGGAGCCGGGCGTGGAAGCGTGCGAGGTCGAAGTCCTTCCCTTCGGCGCGCTTCACCTCGGTCCGCAGGCTCTCGATCTGGAGCCGGCCCAGGGTGTAAACCAGGTAGAAGGGGTCGAAGGTGCCCCGCTCGGCCTCCTTGCGGGCGATGGCCGGCTCCAGGTAGCAGTGCTCCTCCAGGTACCCGGCCGCCTGGTCCACCGTCCAGCCTTCGGTCTGAAGCCCCAGCGCCACCCGGAACCGCCCTGCCCGGCGAAGCGCCGACTGCAGGGTGGCCAAGCGGAAGGTGGGATCGTCGGCCCGGTAGCCCCGCTCCAGCATGAGGCTCTCCGCGTAGTGGGCCCACCCCTCGCCGAAGGCGCGGCTCATCACCGCCCGGCGGACCGGACGGTCCAGCCGGTCCAGCACCTGCGCCTGCGCGTAGTGGCCGGGATACGCCTCGTGCACCGCCAGGTTCCGGATGAGCGAGTAGTTGAGGAACCGCAGCACCTCCTCCCGGGCCTCGGGCGGGGAGGAAGGATCCGGGAGGGTGATGTAGAACACCGCCCGGTCCACCCCGCGCTCGAAAGGGCCGGGGACGGCGAGGCTGGCGTTGGTCCAGTCCGAGAGCGCCGGAGTGGGGCGAACCTGGATGCGTGGCCCGGGAAGGATGGGCACGGCGCCGTCACGAATGCAGAAGGCGCGGGCCTCGGCGAGCGCGGCCCGCACCGCCGAGCCGATCTCCGAGGCGGGCGGATGGTCCTCGCTCACCCGCATCATGACCTGGGCGGGGGTGAGGGTGGAGTCGATGCGGGCGGCCACGGCGCGGAATCGGGAGTCGAGCCGGCGGATCTCGTCGTCGGCGCGGGCGCGGAGGCGCGGGAGCGGCGTGGTCACCCCTTCCGCGGCGCGGAGATACCCTGCGTAGAGATCGGGGCCGAGGGCGAAGCCGGCGCCGGCGTGGGGAAGAACATCGCGGAGCAGGGCTTCGCGGTAGGACCACACCGCCTCCAGGGCGCGGTCGCCGGCTTCCGAGAGCGAGTCCACCAGCGCGCCGTCGGCCAGGGCGCGGGTGGCGCCGGGGACCGAGTCGATGAGGAACGCGGTTAACGCGTCGGCCTGGGACACTGCCTGCTCGACCAGGACCCGCGGGGGATCGTGGACCTGGGCCAGGGACCGGCTGAGGTAGTCCGGGACCTCCTTCTCCCGCGAGATCAGTGACCCCACCCGTTCCGCCAGGGGCGCCCCGTCATCCACCAGAAGCGTGTGGAGTCCGGCCGCCACCGTGCCGAGCGCCCGCCCGGGATCGCGGGCGTCCACCCCGAGCGTGTCCTCCTCGAAGCGGCGGAGCTCGATGTCGTAGCGCATGAGGGCGACGTCGTAGTGGTCGTCGGCGGTCATGAGCGAATCGTCGAGGGCGTCCAGCTCCCGCTCGAACGCCTCCCAGCGCTCGCGGGCCACCCGCCGGGCATCCGCGCCCCCGGGCCCCAGCTCCCCGTCGCCGTCGTGGATGCCGAGCAAGGTGGCGCGGACGGGATCGGTGACGACGAGGAGATCCAGGAAGCGGATCTCGGCGTCGCGCAGGGCCGGCGCCATGGGCGGGGAGGCGGGAATCGCGGCCGAGGCCCCGGCGGGGGCCCGCGCCGGGGCGGAGGCGCCGGGGCGCGCTCCACCCAAAAGGACGGCGGCGGCCAGCGCCACCAAGAGCGCCGTCCGCGGTTGAGCAGATCCGGAAGCAAACAAGGGTCCCACCCCGTCGGTGAGCGAGGGTCGATAAAACGAAGCGCGCCGTTCGCGCGTGTTCTGCAGTATAGGCGCACGGCGGCGCGAACGAAAGGCCGGGGCGCGAACCGAAGGCCACGGCGCGAACCGAGGGCCGCGGCGCGAACGAAAGGCCGCGGCGCGAACGGAAGGCCGCGGCGCGAACGAAAAGCTGCAGCGCGACCGAAAGGCCGCGGCACGAACGGAAGGCCGCGGCGCGAACCGAAGGCCACGGCGCGCGCGTGCCGTTCGTTGCCTGCGCTCCGGGCCCGCGGAATCAGGGCAGGAGAACGACCCGCCGGACGCCGGTCCGGTCCCCGACTGTTGCCCGGAGGAAGTAGATCCCGGCGGCAATCCCCGAGCGCCCGCCGGCCGCGGACCAGCTGACCCGGTAGATCCCCGGAGTCCAGGTCCCCTCGGCGAGGCGCGCGAGCCGCGCCCCGCGCACGTCGAAGAGGTCCAGGGTCCCGGGGAGCGGCCGGTCGCCCGGCACCTCGACCACGATCCAGCCCCCGTCGCTCCGGCGGATCACGCCGGGGGTGCCGGCGAGGATTCCTTTCGGCGGCGGGGCCTCGGGAAGGACGGTGAGAGGCCCGGCGGCGACTCCGCCCCCCTCCCCCCACTCCAGCTGGAATCGGTCCTCGGTGCCGGGCACCAGGGGGTCGTCGATCGCCACCGAGACCTCGCGATCGCCGCGGTACGCCCACCGGGAAAGCACCAGCCGCGCTCCCGCCCGTATCCGGACCAGGTCCAGGGTGCCCGCGGTGCCGGGACTCACCATGGCCAGCACCCGAAAGTCGATCCGGGCGCGGCCTCCGTCCGGGACCACCGGGTCCATCGCCACCGCCACCCCGTGCCGCCAGCCCCGGAAGAAGACGTCGTCCACCGCCCAGCCGTCGTAGAGGCCGGCGTTGCCGGAGAAGTCGCTCACGAAGTGGAAGCGGAACCACACCGGACCGGGATCGCCTTCGACCGGCACCCGCACCGACTCCCATCCCCCGCCGGGGCCGCCGAAGGCGGGACGGCCGGGATACGAATTCCCGTCGGTGAGGTCGAAGACGTCGGGATAGCCCCCCTCGGGAACCGCGAGGGTCCAGAGGGTGCTGTCCCGGGAGACTTCCAGGTAGCCGCCGTCGGAGGCGTAGCCGTTGTGGTCGGGGGTGTCCATGCGCTGGCGGAAGCGAAGCTCGGCCGACCCCGGGAGCGGGTACGGCCCGAACACCAGGACCGCGTCGGCGCGGGGGCCGTAGCCCGCGGTGGACCAGGCCCAGGCGCCGGAGACCGCCGCCCCCTTCCGGCGCGACCAGGGGCCGGAAACGAGAGTGAGGCTCCCCGGAACGCCGCCTCCGTCGCCGGTCTCGAAGTCGGAGCGCGCCAGCACCGCCCCGCCGTCGGGGAGGGGCGCGGCCATGGTGTAGACGGTGCCGTCGCCGGTGGTCCAGGTCGCCTCCAGGGGCGCCGGGGCCACCACGCCGAGGGCGCCGGGGTCCACGTCCACCTGGACCGGCTCGTCCAGGGTGCGGGCGGAAAGCGGCGCCAGCTCGCCGAGGGGGGTGGCGGACAGCCGCGGCCGCACCCCGGGACCGGGCGAGAGGAGCCGGAACGTCCCCGCCGGGAGCCGCGCCCCCCGGTTCTCCACCCGCACCCGCACCAGCGCCGGGCTCTCCGCCTCGCCGGCGCCGCGGTAGAGCCCCGACGCGGGCTCCAGCCGGAGCACCGGATCGGGAACCGAGCCCACCGCCCGGCCCACCGATACGTCCACCGTCATCACCGACTCGGCGTCCGAGATCGCGGCGAGCGATACCCCGGTCGGATTCCCCGCCGCGTCCCGGGTGGAGGGGACGGTGCCCGCCCCGATCGCGCGCACCCCCCCGGGTCCGGGAAAGAAGTCCGAGGCCTCGCCGTTATTGACCGGGCGCCCCCCGGACAGGTTGCGGTTCCCGTCCGCCTCGAGCAGGGTCACCAGGTAGCGGCCGGGGTCGGTCTCGTCGCGGGCGGTCTCGTTCACCCGGTAGACGAGGAGACCCGATCCGGGGAGAAATCGGTCGATCCCCACCGGCGCCCGGTTCTCCACCAGGAAGTACTCCGGACCGCTCTCCCCCCGGGTCCACAGGCGAAGGGCGTACGGGGTCTCGTTCACCCGGGGAAGGCGCGCGCCGGGATCGTCGGCGCCGGGCGCCTCGGGGGTGAGCGCGCCCCACAGGATCCGGGTGTAGGGATCGGGGCCGCCGGGCCGGCGGCCGTTGTCGAACCAGATGCCGGCGGCCATCACCGAGGTGTAGCCGATCCCCGTCCCCCGCCCGCTCCCGTCGTAGAGATCGGGCGCCCCCAGCACGTGGCCGAACTCGTGGACCGCGATCCCCACGTTCTCAAGTTCGGGGATGAGGGCGTAATCGGGCACCCTCACCCCCTGAACCGACTGCACCGAGGTCATGGTCCAGTAGTGGGAGCGGAAGTCGTTCAGGTTGCCGGTGCGCTCGGTTCCGTAGCCGGGGAAGACGATGACGAGCGCATCCAGGATGCCGTCGTCGTCCGCGCTCCCCGGCGCCGCGTCCGGGCCGTCATCGTCGAAGCGGTGAAAGTCCACCGAATCGGCGGCCGCGGTCACCGCGGCGGCGGCCACCGCCCGGGCGTTGTGAGGGAAGCAGGAGGCGCAGAGCCCGGACTCGCCGCCGGTGAAGTCGGCGTAGTTCCCGGGAAGCCGGAACCAGCCGTGGACCTCGCCGGTGACGTCGATCTTCCCGTAGGTGGCCTCTCGGTAGTAGTCGCGGAGGCTCCCCCGCTCCAGCTCGCCGGCGCTGAAGAGAAGCTGCCGGTAGTACTCAGACGGATGGGCGGCCCGGTCGGCGGGCCGGTCGGCGAAGTCCACCAGGAGGACCAGGACCCGGGGATGGCCGGTCCAGCGCCGGCCGCCGGTGGTGGCGGCGGCGTCCAGCCCCGGCGCCAGGCGGCGGGCCGAGGTGAGGGGCGGTTCCGGGGGGATCGCCCGGAGAGCCTCCGGGGAGAGCGTACGCAGGAGCTGGGGGGAAAGGGGGGAGGCGGCGCTGGGGGCGGCGGCGCCGGCAGCGAGGAGCGCGGCCAGGCCGAGGACGCGGGCCGCCCGAAGTGGTGCCTGGGTTGGGGTCATGGTCACGCTCTCAGCCGCCCGGTTGCCGCCTCCGATGCCCGCCATCTTATCAGCCCGCCGGCCCGGCGCGCCCGCGTCCGCCTTTCCCCAGGTGTCGCGAGCGCCCGCCTCCGCCTTCCCCCAGGCGTCGCAAGCGCCCGCGTCCGCCTTCCCCCAGGGGGGCCCGAGCGCCCGCGTCCGCCTTTCTCCGCCGGCCCGGCGCGCCCTCTTCTCAAGCCCCGCCCGTAACAACCGATAAATAATCGTGTTGAAAGGATGAGCCCCGCCGGGAAAGAGGTATCATGAAGGAGCAGGGGCGTCGCGCTTCCACCGTCCGGGAGAAGTTGGGACAACTGCCGTGATCTGGCCGCTATTGAAGAACCTGCTCGGCGAAGAGGCCCTCCGCCTCTGGCGGCGGCTCCTCCGGCGCCCTGAGCCCCCGACCCGGTTCGCGGACTTCCGCGCCCGCCGGGAACAGGTCGACGTGGCCTCGGACGGAGGCGCCGACGATATCGATTTTCGTCCCGGCTCGATGCATTAATCCTTTCCCGGGGCTCTCCCGCAGGGCGTATGATCGCGCGAATGGGGTGCAGGGGCGCCTGTTCCGGCGTGTCGGGATTCGCACCGCCGGCCCGGTTCCGGTGGGCGACCGGGATCGTGCGGAGCCGGCGAAGATGAGGGGTTAACGTGGTTCGCAGTCTTCGTCTCACCATTGCCGCCGCCACCCTGGCGGCCGTTCTCCTCCCCGCGGTCCCGGCGTCCCCGGCGAACCGGAACGCCCGCCGCGAGAAGTTCGAGCGTTCCGCGGGGACGGTCAACACCTCACTTCCCCTCCTGCGGTGGGACCTGCTCCGGCGGGCCTTCTACAACCCGCCGGCGGAAGTCACCTTTCCCGACAGCGTGAAGAACCTGGACGAACAGCGGGTGTGGATGGAGGGGTACATCATGCCCAACTTCGGGTCCCAGGACCCGGCCGACCTCTTGCTCTCGGGCATCAATCCCAGGAACCTCTTCTGCGGCCCCACCGACATGACCGCGATCGTGGAGGTCTACTTCCCCGGATTCGATCCGAAGGGGTGGCCCACCATGCCGATCGCGATCGAGGGCACCTTCTCGCTCTCCAAGCATCCCACCGACCTCGACGCCGTCTACCGGCTGCGCGGGAGCTCGTGGCACCCGCTCCACCACTGGGTGCAGAGCTTCCCGGGCGTGGTGGACGAACTCGAGCAGCAGGATCAACCCGGGCCGTAGCCGCCGCGCGGAAATGCGGGTCCGGCATGGAACGGCCGGATCCGGCCGCGACCGGTTCTCCGACCCACCACCGGCTAGCGGTCGTCGTCCCGGTGCAGTGCCTCCGGGTTCAGAACCCGGAACTCCACCCGGCGGTTCAACGCGAGTTCGGTGGGCGAGGTTCCGGTCGAGACGAGGTGGGTCTCCCCGTAGCCCTCGGCCTCGAGCCGTGACGGATCCAGCCCCCCCTCGCCGACCAAGAAGTCTCGCACCGACTCCGCGCGCCGCTTGCTCAGGGCCAGGTTATAGGCCTCGCCCCCCCTGGGGTCGGCGTATCCCTCGACCCGGATCCGCGCCCCGGGGAACTCCTCGAGCACCTTCGCCACCACCAGGAGCGCCCGCTGGGAGTAGGGCAGGAGGTCGGCGCTCCCGGTGTTGAAGAGCACGAAGTGCGCGCGCAGGAGCCCCTCGTTCAGGAACGCCCGGCGCACCACCTGCGGGGTCGGGGCGGCGGGAAGAGGGGGGCGGGCGAGGGCGGGGCCCCGGCCGCCGTCGCGGTGTCCCCCGAGGCCCCGGCCGCCGTCGCGGTGTCCCCCGACGCCCCGGCTGCCGTCGCGGTGGGTGGAGTCTGGGCTTCAGGCGCCTCCCCCAGCGCGGACTTGCCGGCCGGCGGAGGCGCGGCCTCCGCGGGCGGAGCTGGCGTGGCGCCCGGCGGGGGCGTGGCCTCTGCGGGCGGAGTTGGCGTGGCGCCCGGCGGGGGCGTGGCCTCTGCGGGCGGAGTTGGCGTGGCGCCCGGCGGAGGCGCGGCCCGCGGCGAACGCGTCCCGGTGGAGGGCGACGCGGCGGTTCCGGCGGTGGGGGTCCCGGGCAACACAACGGCCGCGGCCGGCGGGGCCGGCCTGGGAATCCGGGCCAGCTCCTCGCGAAGCACCTGGCGGATGACCGCGATCAGGGAATCCTCGGGGGCGGGCGCTTCGGCGGCCGCCGGCGCCTTGGGGGACGCCACCCCGTGCCTGCGCCGGATCACCACTCCTCCCGGCCTGCCGTAGCGCAGGTAGAGAATCCCCCCGTCGGGCACGGGAAAGGTGGTCCACGCCGCGCCGGTGTCGGCGGGGGCGGCCCCGGCGTCCCCGGTTCCGGAGCGCGGACCGGCCTCCCCGGCCCGGGCGGCGGGGACGGCCAGCGCCAGCCCCGCGGCGAGGAGGCACCCCGCCGCGGGAAGACCCAGGCCGGCGAACATCCCGCCGCGGAGGCGGAACGGAGCGCGGTTCACGGCTACTCCAGGACCCGGAGCCCCACCAGGATGCGGTTGTGGTCGAAGAGATCCACCCCCTGGTGCTCCGCGAACGCGGTCACCGCGCCGAAGTTGGCGCTCACCCCGTAACCCAGGTTCAGCACCAGGTCGGTGTTCCCGTTCCCGTGGCTCGCGTAGTGCAGGATGCCCACCGAGGTCTCGAGGAACGGGGTCCAGTCGGTGCGGCCGCCCAGGTGGGCGATGTCGAAGTGGAGGCCGGCGTCCAGGAGATAGCTGGTGACGTCGCTCCCGAACCCCAGCGCCAGCTCCGGCATGAACAGGATCCGCGAGTTGCGGGTGACCGGTCCCATGTTCACCCGGCCTCCGAACACGATCTGCCCCGGGTCGTCCACGTTCCACCCGGTGTAGGGGCGGAACCCGTGGAAGCGCCGGCGGTAGGGCTCGGCGCCGGGTTCCGCCGCCGTGCCCCCGCCCCCGGACGGCTCGGCGGCGCTGGAGCCGGCCACCGAGGTCTCGCCCTTCTCCCCGGAGGTTCCGGCCATCGCCGCCTTCACCTGCTCGTCCACCCGCCGATCGATTCGCTCGTCCAGCTCGCGGGCCAGCTTGTCCAGGTCGCCGCCGGTCAGCCCCGCCGCCCCCGCGCCCTCGGGGTTCAGGAGGCCGGCCTTCTGAAGCTCCTCGTGCACCGCCTGCCGGATGGCCTCGCGGTCCACCGGAGCCGCCTCGGCCCGGCCGCCCGTCGCTCCCGTCGCGGAACCGGCGGCGGCGCCGGCTTCCCCGCCCGAGGCGTTCCGGGACTCGATGCTCACCCCACCGGGGGTCCCGTAGCGGATGTAGATCTCCCCCTCGGTGGGAACGGGGACGGTAATTGTGCGCTCTCCGGCGTATCCGCCGGCCGGCTCGATCTCCTTCTTCTCGATCACCATCTTCCTTCCCGGACCCCTTTCGCCCGCGGGCCCGGTCCGGGTGATCCGCCCGTTCTCGTCCACGGTGACGGTCTCGGTGGTCTCGGCCACGGCCGCTTCACCCGGCGTCGCCGGCCCGGGCACCCCGGGTTCGGCGAGCTTCTCCGGCTCGGCCTCGGAAACCGGCTCCGCGGCGGACGGGATCTCCGAAGCGCCGCCCCCGATCAGCGGCCGCTGACCCGAAGGCGAAGAGCCGCCCAGGCTGAAACCCACGCTCGCGCTCAGCATCCAGTTGGAGAAAAGCTCGTCGGGGCCGACGGTGTCCTGGAGCCGGTTCTCGCTGAACACGTAGTCGCGGCCGGCCACGTCCACCCGGAACCGGTCGCTCAGGTTGAAGCCCAGACCGCCTCCGGCGATCAGCGCGGTCTTGTCGTTCCGGGGGTTGCCGTTCCGGTCCCGGTACTCCTTGCGGAAGTCGAGTTCGCCCACCCCGGCCACCAGGTAAGGCACGATCCCCTCGCCGGAGTTCAGGTTGAACTGCGCCTCGCCGCCCCAGCTCTGCACCGGGCGGAACTTCTGGAGCTGGTCGTTGACCCCGCGCCAGTAGTAGCCGCGGATCCCGAAGTAGCGGCCGAAGTCGAAGCCGGTCCTGATGCCGAGCACGTCCTGGCTCTCCAGGTCGAGCTTGTCGTTGTAACCGAGCCGGCCGAAGAAGGGCTCCACCGGGATCGAGAGCCCGCTCAGCCCATGGCGGTAGCGGTCGAGCACCGCGCGGTCGGCGTCGTTCAGCCGGTCGCCCCGGTAGCCGCCGAGGAAGAAGGTCAGCCCCGCGCCCACCGTGAGATTGTGGCGGATGTCGTTGGTCCGGGGATCGACGGGATAGGGGCCGCCCGCGGGCGGGGCCAGGTCGTAGCGGTCGAGCCGGAACGCCAGGTCCTCGGCGTAGAGGTCGGCCTGCAGCCGGTCGATGCCGAAGCGCACGCCACCCCCCGCCTTGATCCCGATCTGGCGCACGTCCCCCCCGCGGTCGGGGCGGAACTGGAGGACGCCGCCCCCCGCCTTCAGGTAGGGCACCACGCCGGCGGTCCCGAGGTTCAGGATCAGGTCGGCGCCGTAGTTGGAGACGTCCAGCTCGCGGTCGGCAAGCGGGTTCATGCTCATGTCCCGGAGACCGGTGTCGCCCAGCCGGGTGGTCACATTGGGCCGGATCAGGTAGTAGCCCTGCACCGCGATCATGCGTCCGAAGTCGATCCCCAGCCGGCCCCCGTAGAGTTCGGTGTTCTCCATGCCGAGCTTGCCGTCCCAGCGCACCACGTCGTAGGTGGGGCTGAGGGCGTAGCTGATCCCCTGAAGGCCCGCGCTCGCGGGCGCCGCCACCCCGGCGGCCCCCAGAGCGAGGCCGGCCAGGAGCGTGACGAGCGGACGAGTGTTCGGCCTGAACGGCGCGGTCATGGATGCCTCCTCCTTGTTGAGAGCATGGAGAAGTGCGCGCGACCCGGGGCGTCTTGCTGCCGTCCGTGTGTTTAGCACTCCCCCATGAAATGACCATAACCGCTGGACGGCGGACTTGAACAGGCGTCCCCGGGGCGGCCGGCCGGTTTGCCCGATCCGCCCGGGTCTGCTAGAAAGAAAAGGAGGGCCGCCGGCTTCGGTTTCGGGCCCCGGGAGATCCCGATCCCCCATTGCCGGCCGGACTTGGCAAACAATTGTCCTGCAATGAAAGGAGTCGATCATGAGACCCCCATTCGGACGCACCCTGCTCGGCGGGCTCATCGCCACCCTCGCCTTCACCGTCGTGCTCTACTTCATCGCTCCCTGGGGGGTGGGGCACTCCATGGACATCGCGAAGATGATCGGCGGGCTCCTGGGGGTGAGCTGGGGCGTCGGGCTGTTCATCCACTTCGTCCTCGGCGTGCTGGTGTTCGCGTTCATCTACGGCAATGCGGCCTACCACGGCCTTCCCGGTGCGTCCTGGGCGAAGGGGCTCTTCTGGGGCGGCATCCTCTGGTTCCTGGCCGAGGCGGTGTTCGTGCCGATGGTGGGCGGCGGGTTCTTCCACGCCCACGCCGGCGGATTTCCGGCGGTGTTCTGGTCGCTGATCGGACACCTCGCCTACGGGATCCTGCTCGGCGCGATCGCCGGCCGACCGCTGGCGTACCACGTTCCCGAGGAACACAGGGTCCGGGAGCACGTGCCCCCGATCCGCGAGCCGCATCACCAGAGGCGCTGAGGGTCCGCGGGACCGGGGCCCCGCCACCAGGCCGCGAACCGGGCCCCCGGGATACCCCGCCGCCGGCCCCGGCGCCCACGGCGAGGGCCCGCGGGTTTCCCCGCGGGCCCTCGCCGGTCGGGACTTGCCGGAAGGCCTCCGTGGCCCCAGCGTCACCTCCGAGGCCACCGTGCCCGACTGCCGGACCGGGCCGTCGTCGGTTCCGAAGGGAAGCCCGCCCTGGTCGTCCGCCCGGTGGCCGCCGCCGCCAGAGTCCCCTTCATCACCCCTTCCCCATCCCCGGCGGGCCGTTACAGGGCCTGTTCGTAGGCGGCCTCGCCGTGGAGCGCGAAGTCGAGTCCCGCGGTCTCGTCGGCCTCGCTGGTCCGCACCTTGGTGATCCGGTTGATGAGGACCAGCATCACCCAGGTGAACCCGAAGGCGTACACCGACGAGAACGCCACCGCCCCCAGCTGCTTGCCGAAAAAGGCCGGGTTGCCGTGGAGCAGGCCGTTCTGGCCGGCGGCGTTGACGGCGGTGCTGCCGAGGACCCCCAGCATGATGATGCCGAGCATGCCGCCCACCCCGTGCACGCCCCACACGTCCAGCGCGTCGTCCCAGTGGAGGCGGTTCTTCAGGTTGACCGCGAAGTAGCAGACGACGCCGGAGAGCACGCCGATCGCCGCCGCGCTGGCGGGGGTCACGTAGCCGGCGCAGGGGGTGATGGTGGCCAGCCCCGCCACCGCCCCGGTGAGGAGCCCCAGGAACTTGGGCTTCCGCTCGAAGACCCAGGCCAGAAGCAACCAGGTGGGCCCGGCGAAGGACGCGGCGAGATCGGTGTTGAAGAACGCGAGGCCGGTCACCGCGTCCACCCGGAGTTCGCTTCCCGCGTTGAAGCCGTACCAGCCGAACCACAGGAGCCCGGTCCCCAGGGCCACCAGGGGAATGCTGTGGGGCACGCTGTCCGCCACCCTCCGCCGGCCCACGTACAGAACCGAGGCCAGCGCGGCCATCCCCGCGATGTTGTGCACCACGATCCCGCCCGCGAAGTCCAGCACCCCCCACCTGGCCAGGAGCCCGCCGCCCCAGATCATGTGCACAAAGGGGAAGTAGACCAGGAAGAGCCAGGCCACCAGGAAGAGAAGGTAGGCGCCGAACCGCACCCGGTTCGCGAACGCGCCGGTGATGAGCGCCGGGGTGATGATCGCGAACATCATCTGGTAGGCGATGAACACCAGGAGCGGGATGTGGCCGTCCCCGAAGGCGGTGTTCGGGCCCACGCCGTGGAGAAAGGCCAGGTGGAGATCGCCGATCACCCCGCCGGCGCCGCCGCTGAAGCAGAGCGAATAGCCGCAGGCCCACCACAGGATGGTGGTGACGCCCATGGAGACGAAGCTCTGGATCATGATCGTGAGCACGTTCTTCCGGCCCACCAGGCCCCCGTAGAAGAAGGCCAGTCCCGGGGTCATCAGCATGACCAGGCTCGTGGCCACCAGCATGAAGCCGGTGTTGCCGGTATCGAAGTTCGGCATCGGATCCTCCCCTCACGCGCGACCGGCCGGCCGGATGGACGGCGGGGCGCACGCCACCCCGGGAACATGAGCGCGGTGGGGCGGGGCCTCAATCGGGGAAAGCCTGATATCGGGGTTCGCGATTCCTGAGGCGGGAGGATCAGTCGAGCGGGGTGAGGCCTTCCCGGATCGCGTATTTCGTGAGTTCGGCCACGGAATGAAGACAGAGTTTGTCCATAATCTGCCGCCGGTGGGTCTCGATGGTCTTGGCGCTGAGAGCGAGCCGGTCCGCGATCTCCTTGGTGGCGAGCCCTTCCGAAATCAGCTGCAGCACTTCACGTTCCCTGGGGGTGAGGAGCCCGAAGGCGGAGCTCTCCCGGGGCGGATCATGGACCGCAAAGTCCTGGGCCACCACGTCGGTGACGGCCGGGCTCAGGTATACGTGCCCGTCGAGAACCACCCGGATTGCCCGCAATACCTCCGGGAACGCGCTGTCCTTGAGGAGGTAGCCCCGGGCCCCGGCGCGCAGGCTCTCGGCCACGAACCGCCGGTCGGCGTGCATGGAGACGACCAGCACCCGGCTTCCGGGGGCCCGGGCGGCGATGCCCCGGGCGGCTTCGACGCCGTTCATTCCCGGCATGGAGACGTCGAGCAGGACCAGATCGGGCAGGAGCTTCTCCACGAGCCGGAGCACCTCCAGGCCGTCCGCGGCCTCACCCACCACCTCGAACCCGGAGGTGCGCTGAAGCAGGGAACGGAGCCCGTCCCGAAAGAGGAGATGGTCGTCGGCGAGGAGCACCCGCACCGTCATCTCGCGCTCCCTGCGCCCGCGGCCAGGGGGATCCCAAGGACGATGATCGCCCCCGCCCCGGGCGAGGAGGCCACGTCGAACCTCCCTCCCAGGTGGGTCACCCGCTCCCGGATGCTGAAGAGGCCGAAGGTCCCGGTCTCCGCGCCCGCCGCGGCGGCCTCGGCGCGGGCCGGATCGAACCCCGAGCCGTCGTCGGCGACCCGGATCCGGAGCGTGTCCCGGTCGCGGTCGAGAGCGATCCGGACGGTTCCGGGGCGGCCGTGCTTGACCGCGTTGGTGAGAAGCTCGCGCACCGACTTGAACAGCATCACCTGGGTCGCTTGGGGAAGCGGAGGGAGACCGGCGGCCGCGGTTACCCGGACCCGGACCCCGTGCTTGGCGGCGAACTGCTCCCCCAGCGATTCCAGGGCGGGGCCGAGCCCGAGCTCGTAGAGGACCGCCGGGCTCAGCTCGCCGGTCAAAGTCCGGGTGTAGCGGATGGCCTCGTCCACCAGGCCGAGAATCTCGCGCAGGCTCAGCTCGAACCCGCAGAAGACCGCATCCCCGGCGAACTGGGCCAGGCGCATCTTCACGAAGGCCAGGGCCTGGCCCAGGTTGTCGTGGAGGTCGGCGGCGATGGCGCGGCGTTCACGTTCCTCGGTGAGCGCGAGTTCCGCCGCCAGCCGGCGGAGCTGCTCCCGGTGGCGCTCCACCTCGGCCCGGGCCCGCCGGTGCTCGGCGATCTCCGCCTGCAGCGCCTCGTTCATCGCCTCCAGCTCCTCGGTCCGCCGGCGCACCTCGCGTTCGAGCTCGTCGTGCGCGCGGTGCGCGGCCCGGCCGGCCAGATGATGCTGGAGATACATGCGGAGCATTTCCGCCAGGGAGTCGATGAGATCCCGTTCTTCACGGAGGAAGGGGCCCTCGTCGGCGGGAGGGCGCTCAGCCAGGTAGCAGATCTCCAGGAGCCCCTCGGCGGCGGGACCCTCACCGTCGGCGGGAACGGAGAACGGGACCTGCTGCATCCAGGGGGTCTCGCGGAAGCCCGGCCCGGCGTACTCCCGGTCCAGGATCCGGATCCGCGCCGCGGCAACCTCGGGATACTGCCAGGCGGCGGGCAGCAACCCGGCGAGCTCCGCCACCAACTCCTCCGGGGGCCGGTGGGTATCCTGCAGGAGGCGCGCGGTGCGATGGAGCGCGGTGAGCTCCTTCACCCGTTCGCGGAGGCTGTGGCGGATCGTGTCCTGGGGCATGCGTTCGTCCTCGCCGCGGGCATGGCTTCCGGGGGTCGGGACGGGGATTATAGCCCGTTTCTGGGGGCTTCCGGCCGGCGCGTCGCCGCAGGCGACGGGAGGGGGGGGTGAAGGCGCACGGCCCCGGCGAAGGGGGCCGGCTGCCTTGACACCTCTCGAGGCCCGGACCTACGGTTGGTGATCGGGCCACGGAATAGGCGCGCATCCGCCCCCCTTTCCGGGGCGCACGTTCAGGCTGAGCGCGCCATGGCGGGACGGCCGCACGGCGGCACGAGGCAAGCAATCGAGCGGGACTCCGCCGCCGGCCCCGTCGGCATGGAAAGCACTTGTGAGCACGGGACCGATCCTCACCCTCAACGCCGGGTCCTCGAGCATCAAGTTCGCGGTGTTCGAGGGAGCGGACGCGGCCGGCCGCCCCCGGCGGGCGCTCTCCGGCATGGTGGACCACATCGGGACCGACCGGGCCGAGCTGAGCGCGGCCCGGCCGGGCGGCGATTCCCGGGAGCACGTGGCGTTGAAGGCGACCGACCACGGGGGCGCGGCGGACCGGCTCCTCGACTGGCTGGCCCGGCACGCATTATCCCCGGCGCCGGATGCGATGGGCCACCGGGTGGTCCACGGCGGAGCCGGGCATCTCCGCCACCGGCGGGTCACCCCGGAGCTTCTCGCCGACCTGCGGGAGCTGGGGCCGCTCGACCTGGACCACCTCCCCCGCGAGATCCGGCTCATGGAATCTTGCCGGCGGCGGTTCCCGGACGTTCCCCAGATCGCGTGCTTCGACACCGTGTTCCACCGGGATCTCCCCGGCCGGGCGCAGCGGCTCCCGGTCCCGCGAAGATATTTCGAGAGCGGCGTCCGGCGGTTCGGGTTCCACGGACTCTCCTATACGTATCTCCTGGAAGAGCTGGAGCGAACCGCGGGCGGCGACGCGGCCCGGGGGCGGGTGGTGCTCGCCCACCTGGGCTCCGGCGCCAGCATGGCCGCGGTGCGGGACGGCCGGCCGGTGGAGACCACCATGGGCTTCACCCCCAACTCGGGGCTGGTGATGAGCACGCGTCCCGGCGACCTGGATCCCGGCTTCCTGGTGCAAGTGCTCCGGACCGAGGGCTTCGACGCGGAGCGGCTGGATCGCTTCATCAGCCATGAGTGCGGGCTGTTGGGGGTCTCGGGAACGAGCGGGGACATGCGGGATCTTTTGGCCGCGCGCGGCCGGGGCGAGGTCCCCGCGGCCGAGGCGGTGGAGCTTTTCTGCTACCAGGCTCGGAAGACGATCGGCGCCCTGGCCGCGGCGCTGGAGGGCCTGGACACGCTGGTGTTCTCGGGGGGGATCGGCGAGCGGGCGGCGGCGGTCCGGGACGAGATCTGCGCCGGCCTGGAATTCCTGGGGGTACGGCTCGACGGGGGCGCGAACGACCGCTCGGAAGCGGTAATCTCGTCCGAGGCGGCGCCGGTCACGGTGCGGGTGATCCCCACCGACGAGGAACAGACGATGGCCCGGATCGTCGCCGGCCTCCTGGCGGACGACGATGCGGGCGCGAGTCCGGCCGGCTGAACCGGCCGGACGGGCGGCCGCTCGACCGGCCGCCGGGGACCAGGGAGGAGGCGACATGTCGGACACCCTCTCGCGCGAGTTGCTCGCGCGGATGAACGCCTACTGGCGGGCGGCGAACTATCTCTCGGTGGGCCAGATCTATCTCCGGGGCAATCCGCTTCTCCAGGAGGACCTGAAACCCGAGCAGATCAAGCCCCGGCTCCTCGGTCACTGGGGAACGACCCCCGGGTTGAACTTCATCTACCTCCACGTGAACCGGCTCATCACCGAGCGCGACCTGAACGTGATCTTCGTGACCGGACCCGGCCACGGAGCGCCGGGGATCGTGGCCAATACCTATCTGGAGGGGACCTATAGCGAACTCTACCCGGACGTCTCCCGCGACGCCGACGGACTGAAGCGGCTCTTCACCCAGTTCTCCTATCCCGGCGGCATCCCCAGCCATTGCGCGCCGGAGACGCCGGGCTCGATCCACGAGGGGGGGGAGCTGGGCTATTCGCTCGCCCATTCGTTCGGGGCGGCCTTCGACAACCCGGATCTCGTGGTGGCCTGCGTGGTGGGCGACGGGGAGGCCGAGACCGGGCCCGCGGCCACCGGCTGGCACGGGAACAAGTTCCTGAACCCTCGGACCGACGGCGCGGTGCTCCCGATCCTCCACCTGAACGGTTACAAGATCGCCAACCCCACCATCCTCGCGCGGATTCCCGACGAGGAGCTGGATCATCTCTTCCAGGGCTACGGCTACGAGGTCTTCCGGGTGGAGGGGGACGAACCCGAGGCCATGCACCAGGCGATGGCCGCCACAATGGACGCGATGGCCGATCGCATCGCGGAGATCCAGAAGCGGGCGCGCTCGGGGAAGGGCGCGCCGGACCGGCCGATCTGGCCGATGTTGATCCTGCGCACGCCCAAGGGCTGGACCGGCCCCAAGGTGGTGGACGGCCAGCAGGTGGAAGGCACCTTCCGGGCGCACCAAGTGCCGCTTCCCAACGTGCGCGAGAACCCCGAGCACCTGCGCCAGCTCGTGGAGTGGATGCGGAGCTACCGGCCCGAGGAACTCTTCGACGACACCGGCCGGCTGGTCGAGAACCTGGCCGCGCTCGCCCCCAAGGGAGCGCGCCGCATGGGCGCCAACCCGCACTCCAACGGCGGCCTGGTCATGCAGGAGCTCCGGATGCCGGACTTCCGGGAATACGCGGTGAACGTCCCCAAGCCCGGGGCGGTCCGCGCCGAGGCCACCAAAGTGCTCGCGGGGTTCCTGCGGGACGTGATGAGGCAGAACGCGGGCGAGCGCAACTTTCGCATGTTCGGGCCGGACGAGACCGCTTCCAACCGGCTGTCCGCGGTGTTCGAGGCCACCGGCCGCACCTGGCTCGAGCCGCGGATCGAATCCGACGACCACCTGGACCCCCAGGGCCGGGTGATGGAGGTGCTGAGCGAACACCAGTGCCAGGGGTGGCTGGAGGGCTACATCCTCACCGGCCGCCACGGCTTCTTCTCCTGCTACGAGGCGTTCATTCACATCGTGGACTCGATGTTCAACCAGCACGCCAAGTGGCTCAAGACGACCCGCGACATCCCGTGGCGGCGGCGGATCCCGTCGCTCAACTACCTTCTGACCTCCCACGTCTGGCGGCAGGATCACAACGGGCTCAGCCACCAGGACCCGGGGTTCATCGACCACGTGGTGAACAAGAAGGCCAGCGTGATCCGGGTGTACCTGCCGCCGGACGCGAACTGTCTTCTGTCGGTGGCCGATCACTGTCTGCGCAGCCGCCACTACGTGAACGTGATCGTGGCCGGGAAGCAACCGGAGTACCAGTGGCTCGACATGGATTCGGCGGTCAAGCACTGCACCGCGGGGATCGGGATCTGGGAGTGGGCGAGCAACGACCGGGGAGGCGACCCGGACGTGGTCATGGCCTGCGCCGGCGACGTGCCCACCCTCGAAACCCTGGCCTCGGTGACGCTGCTGCGCGGCTTCTTCCCGGATCTCAAGATCCGCGTGGTGAACGTGGTGGACCTGATGAAGCTCCAGCCCGACACCGAGCATCCGCACGGCCTCTCCGACCGCGACTTCGACGCGATCTTCACCGAGGACCGCCCGATCATCTTCGCCTACCACGGCTATCCCTGGCTCATCCACCGGCTCACCTACCGGCGGACCAACCACCACAACCTGCACGTGAGGGGCTACAAGGAGGAGGGCACCACCACCACCCCCTTCGACATGGTGGTGATGAACGACCTCGACCGCTTCGACCTGGCCATCGACGTGATCGACCGCGTACCCACGCTGCGCTCCCAGGCCGCCTACGCCAAGCAGGAACTCAGGGACAAGTTGATCGAGCACGAGCTGTTCACCCACGAGCACGGGAGGGACATGCCCGAGGTCGCGAAGTGGAAGTGGGCGGCGGGGTCCTAGCCCGGATCGGGGCGCGTTGCGGCTGCCCCGGGCGGGTGGCGGTGGGGCGGTGATGAAGAGCCGGGAGATTCCCAGGTAGGCGGCCGCCCCCACCGTGCGCCACCCCCCGGAAGCGGGCAGCACCGGGGGCCCAAACGTAACCCTCTTCGAACCTGGCACGGTGTAACACTCCCCTACCGGATAAAGGGGGTGCGGCGGGCGAAAGTGGGGACATCCGTGCAAGCGATCGCGGGGAGGGAACACCTGCGCGGCCAGTCGGACGAGGGGTTTATAACTCATTCACCCGCAAATCTTTGCGGGCTCGTAGTCGCGGCATCTGAAACGAGGCTAGCCCCGCGTGGAGGCGCATAGGTACTTCGGCGGCCACGCGCGGGGGGTGCCGGCGACCCCGGTTTTCGAGTCGTCGCAGACTTCCGAAACAAGTTACCACCCGTGCGACCCGTGCCACTGGCGGGCCGGCGCGCAAGACAGGAGGGCAGGACTCGTGAAGCGTGATGACATCGCGTGGGAGCAGGACTTTCCGATGAGGGAGGAGATCGAGGACTTCTCGGGCCGAATGAGGACCTTCACCATTGCCTGTCACGAGGTCCCGCTCGGGTTCACCGTTCGCGCGGAGGAGGCCGGCACCGACGGGAACGGTTACCAGTTCGCGGTCTACAGCGAAACGACTCCGTACCAGGCGCTCGGCCGCCTGCGCGAGAAGATGCGCAAGGCGCTCGCCACCCGGCACCTGAGCGGGGCGGAGCGCTCCCCCCAGATGCTGCACGACACGCTTCGGGGCCGCATCACCTCGGATGGTGATCGAGGCATGCTCCTCGTTGTCGACGGCACCCCGCTCGACATCGACGATCTGGCCTCCATCCTGCTTTCCCACAAGGGATGGGAGTTCGAGCTTCGGATCGTGAATGCACTGGAATGAGGGGCCGTCAGGTCCCAGTCCCCCTTGACGACCAGGGGCCACCCGGAGGCCAGGATGCCTCGAAGGCATCCATCGAGGCGACTGCCGTCAGAACCGGCAGGAGAAACCGGCGCAGCTCCTCGGTCAGATCCGCGGCATCAGGGGCTTCCAGACGCCCTCTTCGCAGGAACGCGCGCCACTGTGTTTCCCGTTCCGGAGCCGTGAGGAAACCCGGGGCAAGCACCAGCGGCTCGGCCTCGGGAAGAGGCGTTCCCCTTCGCTCGAAGGTCGCCCGGATTGCTCTCACGACCGTGGCGCCGTCGAAGGCCGCCGAGAGCGCCAGCCGGTGGACGTCGTAGAAGTCCTTCATCCGGCTGTTGGTCACCCCCAACGACACCATGGCCTCGAGCTTCTCCGCCACCACCGCCCCCCGCGGGTAGACGAGAACCCGGGGCGGATCGTGATCCAACAGGGTCGGATAGGCCGCCTGTTCAGGCGCGGGAACGACGGCATCTCCGAATCCGACGTCCACCTGAACGGGGATGCGGGCCTCGGCGAGCCGGGCCTGGAGCCGCACCCTGACCCCGCTGTACTCGGCGGGGGCGCGGATTTCCTCACCGTGGATCGAGTCCGAGTCGAAGACGATGCCGTCGTCCGACTCGACCGAGCACAGGTCGCGGACCAGGGCCACCACATCCTCGACGCTGCTCGACCCTCTCCCCAGGAGATCGAGGTCCCAGGTCGCCCGCCGCCTCTCGTCCGACCACAGCTTGAAGAGCGTGGCACCCTTCAGCACAAGCCGGTCGGCGTGGGGAGAGGCGCCCAGCCGGTACAGGAGCCGCTCGATCGCGAATTCCGAGAGCAGGAGCTGGAACTCCACGCCCTGCCGGCGCGCGAGATCCAGGAGACGGGCGCGCACCGATGCGGCCGTGTTGACCACCGGCCGCCGCCGCGTCATTCCGTGGCCTCGAGGTACGGGCGGATGACCCGCCTCACCCGATCGATCTCGGCGAATCGCCACACGACCTCCAGGCCCTTCGGGTGGACACGGCGGTAGTCGCGGAGAGCCTCGACGGCAACATCGGTTCCGATCTTGTTTCGGAACTTGAAGCAGTCGGCGACGGTCTTGGCGGCGCTGAAGACCCGTACCCGCACGCCCTGGACGTCGTGTTCTTCGACACCCTCGCTCAGCGCCGCGCCGGATAGGTAAATGAGTCGCAGCGGCGGATGGCCAGGGCGCGGCCGCCATGCCTTGCGGTCGATGGCCAGCCACACCTCGAAGGGGTTCTGCGTCGTCAGGCCGTGGAACCGGAGCGCCGAGAGCAGACAGACGATCCCGCCCGGCACGAGGCGGGCCGCCTCGGCGAGGTCGTTTCGTTCGTCGATGGCCGCGCCGGCGTTCCGGTAGAGGCCGCGCCCGACGCGCTCGATCACACCCCTCTCCCGCAGCCTGCGGATCTGGGTTCGTGAGACACCCGCCCGCTCCAGGTCGCGGGAACGGATGACCCCTGCCTTCTTGACCAGGGCCAGGATGTGACCCACTGAATTGACTGTCACGTTTCCTCGGCTTTCATGGATAAGTGCCGAGAAATTGTAACATCGCCTGCCAGGCCCGTCAAACGACACAATACATTGTGGGTCAATAGATTAGCAGCATATCCCGTACCAGAGACCTTCACCGAGCCTCCGCGTCAGTCGTCTGGACCCCTGTGCGCCGTCGCTTCCTCGTCGACCCAGTCCTCCTCCTCCCAGGACATCCCCCTTCGGCCGGGGACCTTCCGCGTCGGGCCCGCCTTGTAGAACGCGCAGCTCTTCGGCCCGTAGCAGAATGTCTCGCGGCGGTAGCGCACGTTTGACGGATTCCACTGGTCGATGGTCATCTCGACGGCCATCTCGCAACCCCACATGCAGGCCTGGCACTTCGTGCGGTAGGTCGTTGCGGAGAGGCGACGAAGGCCCCGTTCGCGGTACACCTCGAGGGCGGGAGCGACACCCAGGAAAGGTGGGGAACTCGATGGGGCGTCGTGGCCCTTGGCGATGATCTTCAGGCCGCTTGCCTTGTAGATGTCGGCGGTTTCGAGCCGGGCATCGGCGACATGTTCGCCCGATCCCGAGACGCGATCCCCGACCCGGAACTTGTGCTTCCCGCGCGCACTCTTACCGGGCGCGACACCGAATTCCTGTTCCTCGCCGCCGAGCGTGCCCAGGATTCGAAGCACGTAGCCCAGGTAGCTGTGCGATCGCTGGTCGAAGCTTCGCGTCAGACGGATCCGGGGCTGAACCGAGACGATCTGGCCTTCCCAAGCAAGTTTGGTGTGTCCCCGTTCCATGTTCCTCCCCAGACCAACGACCCTGTCGCCGGCCCGGATCCGGCTATGCTGCATCCTCCTTACTACATGCATGCCGCTGAAGATGCTCTGGTGTAGACGGCCCCTCCGGTCCGCGTGTTTTGTAACCTCTTCCTGTCCGCGCATTTTGGGCGCTGTCGCGCCCCGTGTTCGGTCAATCTCGATCTGAAGGCCGGCTCTTCCTCTGCCGCCAGGAGTCTCCCTCGATGTCCAGGACGTGGCAGTTTTCGGTGAACCGGTCGACAAGGGCGCCGACGCAGGCGGCGCCGGGGAAGATGGTCCCCCACTGCTTGAAGGGGAGGTTGGTGGTGATGATGGTGGAGCGTTCCTGGTGTCGCCGGCTGATGACGTTGTAGAGGATGTCCCCGCCGCGGGAGTCGGCGGGGAGGTATCCCAGCTCGTCGATGATGAGCAGGGTGGGCTTGATGTAGTGGCGGAGCTTGCGTTCGAACCCGATGGGGGTGTCATGTTTGTCCATGTCGGCCAGGGCCTGGCCGAGGGTGGCGAAGCGTACGGTGGCTCCTTTCTGGAGGGCGAGCCAGCCCAGGTTCTGGGCCAGGGTGGTCTTGCCGAGGCCGGAGGGCCCACGCAACAGGACGTTGTATCCGGTGTGGAGGAAGTCGAAGGCGAGGAGCTGTTCGTAGAGCTTGCGGTCGATCTTTCGGGGGTGGTTCCAGTCGAAGCGGTCGAGGGGTTTGAACTTACCGAGGGCGGCGAGGCGGGTGCGGGTCTGGAGATTGCGCCCTTCGCGTTCGCGGCGTTCGAGGGCGAGGAGCTGTTCGAGGGTCTCGACCGGGGAGAGGCGGCTCTGGGTGGCATGGGTGAGCAGGGCTCCGAGGGCCTCGGGGGAGGTCTTGAAGCCCAGATCGGCCAGGGCGGGGATGAGATCAGGACTCGGGCGGGGCATCGTAGTCCTCCAGGTTGTGGGGGATGACGTCGGCGTCGGGGACGTGGTCGGCGAAGGTGAGATCCACGGGGAGGCGGCGTTGTGCGGCCCGGCGCTTCTGCTCGAGGAACTGGGCGAGGGCGCCGGGGTCGTGGAGCCCGCGGTCGAGGATCTCGTGGACGGCCTGGGTGAACAGCGTGTCGCCGTAGAGGTCGAGGAGCTTCAGCGCGCGGGCGGTCATGGTGCCGAGGTGGCGGCCGGCGTCGAGCCAGCGGGCGTAGAGGTCGTCGATGGCGGGGACGAGGGCTTTGAGGCGGTCGCGTCCCTTGAGGTCGTGGGCGGCGCGTTTGCGGGCCAGGATCTCGTCGCGATGGGGGGCCAGTTCCAGGTTCTGGTGGCGTCCCCACGAGCGGTGGTGGCGGGCCACCTCGGTTCCCCGGTCGAGGAGGCGGAGGGTGGCGTCGTCGACGACCAGGGTGAGCAGGGACTGGGCGTAGCGGGCGGGGACGGAGTAGCGGTTGGTGTCGAAGCGGATGCTGGCGGTCTTGTCGACCCGGGCCGGGAGCAGGCGGTGGGTGGCGGGTGGCACGGGGGGAAGGGGCAACAGCCGCGGGCGCTCTTCGTCCAGGACCTGGGCCACGGACCGGTCCCGGAGCTCGGGATGGGGGCGCGGGTAGGCGATGTCGGCGAGGAAGGTGAGTAGCTCCCGGTTGCCGGTCTGGATATCGGGGATGGGGCGGGCGGCGAGGAAGCGGTCGCGCAGAAAGCGGATTTGGCGCTCGATACGACCCTTCTCGTTGCCTTTGCCCACCGCGCAGAGCCGGGGTTGGACGTGATAGGCGCCGGCCACCGAGAGCAGGTCGGGGTGGAAGCGGACGGCACCGCCGCGGCGTTCGAGGACGACGGCCTTGGCGTTGTCGAACAGCCACTGGCGGGGGGTGCCGCCGAAGAAGGCGGCGGCGCGCACCAGCGAGCGGCAGAGCGAGTCGGCGGTGAGTTCAAAGACGAACTCCCCCCACAGGGCCCGGGAGTAGGAGAGCACGATCACGAACAGCCAGAGGGCTCGTTCCCCTCCGGGCACGGCGACCTTGCCGACGTAGGCCCAGTCCGCCTGGGCCTGTTCTCCCGGCAACATGGAGAGCTTCAGGAACGCTTCCCGCCTGGGCACCGGGCGGACCCGGGCCACGTGCTTGCGCAACGTGCGTAGGCTCCCCGTGTAGCCGCGCCCCTGCACCATGTCGAACAGGCGGGAGGCGCACAGGCGAGGGTAGTCGGCCAGCTGGGCGGCGATGAAGTCCTGAAAGGGAGCGAGGGGAGACGGGTGGGGACCCCTTGAGCCGCGCCGGTGGACCCGGGGGGGCAGGGTGCCCAGCACGCGGCGGACCACGTCGTGGTGAACGCCCAAGTGGGTCGCGATCGTGCGCACCTTCCAGCGTTCGGCATGGTACAGGCGTAGGATCTCGGCTTCGGTGGCGGGCGGGGTCTTCATCACGCCTCCCGCCGGCAGATCCGGCACCGGTGCCGGAGGTCAGGCAGACCGGGGCCCGGGCGGGCGACCCCCGCGACGTCGTCGATGACGGTCTGCTGCCCAACCCCCAAGCCGCGCGAGAGCTGCGAACCGGATGAACCGGCCTCGCCGTCCACAGAGAGCACAACGGACAGGGGCATCGGGCACCTGAGCGAGAGCCCTTCCAGAACGGTCCGGGCCGCCCGGAGGTACGTTGGAGACGGGGGAGCCAGACGGGTCTCGAGGGCTCGTTCCCGGGGTTGGTCGCCGGCAGGAATGTCGGGTCGCAGGGCGGCGCCACCGCCACCCAGATCCGTGGGTCCATGACAAAGCCTCCTCCCGCCGACCCGGATCCTCCCGGAACTCGGAAAGGAGCGGCTGGCAGTGGGGGGAACCGTGGAGGAGGCAAGGGAGCGTGGGGAACCCTTATCCGTCACGCGGCCGGCACCCAGTTTGATCCGGACACGATAGGCGCGCTGGTGATCCCGGTGGTCCTGGCGACCCAGCTCGCTCGCCTGGTGGCGGGCCTGGGCGGCCCGTCGAGCCCGGAGGTTGCCTTCCATCCGGCAGGTCTCGTCGCAGTAGACGTGACCCCGGTCGCAACGCCGGCAGAGATAGAAGATCCCCTGGCAAAGTCCGCACCGGACCTCACGATAGCTGTCGTCCTGCATGCCCACTCCCCGCGGACACATCAGCCTCATTGACGACAAGCAAGCGGAATGACACACTCATACCCACGTCGGCGGTCCGCAAACTTGTCGACTCGGGGGACTCGGGTGTGAATGGCCCGGGTCCCCACTTTTTTGGGGTCCGCTATCGGGAAGTCTTACCCCACGCAAGGGAATCTGGCGAGAGCCTCTGCGCGGACCGCGGAAGGGTCATTAATGCGCGGATGCCGGAGGCCGTCCACACTCTGGCACAATCAGATTCCACTCCCGGGCCAGGACGCCGCCACGCTGCCCGGGCACCAGGTAGACCCTGGCGCGGGGGCGGTTG
>CAVSKL010000003.1:860000-908743 GCA_963728475.1 Candidatus Eiseniibacteriota bacterium | reverse complement strand
CGGGCTAGCGTCGTTGATGTTCACGCCGTTATACCCACCCGTGATGGTGAAGCCCTCCGACGCGGCGCTCCGTGTCTCCCCGTTCTCGATGGTCGCTACTGTTCCCCGGAACGCATCGGGGAAGAGGTGACTCGGCTCGCCGTCGAAACGCGTATCCATGCTGCCGGCGCCGCTTGGAGTCCGGTGGGGATGGCGGCGGAGATCGTGAATGATGTGTACCTCGGGCGCGGCCAAGCCCTTCAAGCGATGTCCCGCCCCCGAAACAGGATGTTCCGTGATACGTCCCCGGACCCACCGGCGCGGTCTCCCCGACCGCAGCGCTGTCGATCCCGGCCTGAATGGTGGGCGTCGCCGGACCTAGGCGGTGACGTTCCACGTCCGCGCGGCGGCGAGGCGCGGGACGAAGGCGGGTCCGACGGCCCAGCGCCAACGCGGCCGCGGTGCCGGGCGGCGAGTCCGTGCGATCGGCGGCCGGGCGCAGGCCCGCGGGCCGCGCCCCCCACCGTCCGGCCTCCGTTCGATCGGCTCATCGGTAGAGCGCCTTGAGGCGGCCCCAGGTGGTCGGCTTGACTGAAGCAGCCTGGCAACCGGGTTCGGAAATGGCCCCCATGGTCGGTTGGTGTGGTGAGCGCGGGCGGGTTCGCCCGCCACCGACCAGTCGCCGGACGTGGTATCGCAGAAGGCGGGATCGGCGGAGAGGTAGCCGTGGGTCCCGGGGGATGAAGTGTAGTCGCCGGTGGCGTCGCCGTCCCCGTTCTCCGAGAGCAGATTTTGCGGATAAGCGGGTCGCCCCGTTCAGGCATCCGATCCGCCGCCGGACTGCGAATAGGCGATGATGTTTTTCTCGATGGTGACATTGCTTGGTCAGGTGATGCCGATGCCCCTCCCACCGAGCCGAGGGACCCTAACCCGGGACCGCACGTTGTGTTGTGGGCGATCAGGGCGTTCCCGGTCTTCCAGTGCGATCCCGGCGCCCGCGACCAGGAAGTACTTGTTGCCGCCCGAGGAGTTGTCGATGACGAGGTTCCGCTCGACCGTAACGAACTCGTCGCTTCTGCCATACCCGCCGACGTAGATCCCGCCCCCCCTTGTCCCAGGCAACATTCCCTTGAACGAGGTTGTCGGAGACCACGCTCCCAACCCGGCAATAGGCGCAATAGATGCCGCCGCCGTCGCCAGCTTCGGCCCAGTTGCCGATCACTGTGTTGTGTCTCACCGTGGCTACGATATCGGAGCACACGATGCCGGAACCTGTGCCGTTGACGTAGTTGTCCGAAACGATGTTGTCCTCGATGACTGGACTTAGAGGGTTTTGAGGATTGCTAGCGGCACTGATCCCGGCGCCGACTTCACCAAAGGCTGTCGCAGAATTCGCTGTGACAATGTTGGCCCTAACAATTGGGCTAGCGTCGTTGATGTTCACGCCGTTATACCCACCCGTGATGGTGAAACCCTCCAGCACGGTGTTCCGTGTCTCCCCGTTCTCGATGGTCACCACGGTACCCCTGAAAGCTTCAGGTGATAGGTAGTGCGGGGTGCCGTCAGGATTCACGCCCAGTTGTATCGGGGCTGCCCGAAGCCCGGTGGGAAGAACCGAGGGGGAACCGTGAATGATCGTGGCCTCGGGCCCGGCCAAGCCCTTCAAGACGATGTCCCGCCCCCGGAAGAGGATGTTCTCGTAATACGTCCCCGGACCCACCAGCACGGTGTCCCCGACCGCAGCGCTGTCGATCCCGGCCTGAATGGTCGGGGCGTCGCCTGTACCGTCAGCTGAGATGTTCCACGTCCGCGCGGCGGCGAGGCGCGGGACGAAGGCGGATCCGAGGAGCGCCAGCGCCAACGCGGCCGCGGTGCCGGGCGATGGGAGACCGCCCACCCGCAACCGCTTGGCTTCCCCGTACCCGGGTCCTTCGTGGTAGCGCAACAGGTCAGGTGCAATCAGGCGGCCGGGCGCAGGCCCGCGGGCCGCGCCCCCCACCGTCCGGCCTCCGTTCGATCGGCTCATCGGTAGAGCGCCTTGAGGCGGCCCCAGGTGGTCGGCTTGACTGAAGCAGCCTGGCAACCGGGTTCGGAAATGGCCCCCATCGGTCCGTTGGGGTCGGTCAGCGCGGGCGAGTTCTCCGCCACCGACCAGTCGCCGGACGTGGTGTCGCAGAAGGCGGGATCGGCGGAGAGGTTGCCGTCGGTGCCGGGCCAGGAGGTGCAGTCACCGGTGGCGTCGCCGTCCCCGTTCTGCCAGAGCAGATTATTGCGGATCACCGGGGTCGCCCCGTTCAGGCATCCGATGCCGCCACCGGACCGCGAGTAGGCGATGATGTTGTCCTCGATGGTGACATTGCTTGCAAAGGTGATGCCGATACCGCCACCCACCGAGCCGAGCGTGCCGGTGACCCGGGACCCGACGATCGTGTTGTGGGTGATGAGAGCGTTTCCAACTTCCAGTCCGATGCCGGCGCCGGCCACGAGGAAGAATTGGTTGCCGCCGGAGACGTTGTCGATGACGAGGTTCCGCTCGACCGTAACGAACTCGTCGCTGTTGCCGGACCCGGCTACGAAGATGCCCCCGCCCTTGTCCCCGGCAACATTCCCTTGAACGAGGTTGTCGGATACCACGCTTCCGACCCGGCAGTAGGTGCAGTAGATTCCGCCGCCGTCGCCAGCTTCGGCCCAGTTGCCGATCACTGTGTTGTGTCTCACCGTGGCTACGATATCGGAGCACACGATGCCGGAACCTGTGCCGTTGACGTAGTTATCGGAAACGATGTTGTCCTCGATGATCGGACTGCTGATGGTCTGGATCGTACTGGCGGCCCCGATGCCGGCGCCGACCTCTCCGTGGAAGGTTGCGGAATTTCCTGTAACGATGTTGCCCCGAACAATCGGGCTCGTATCTTTGATCGCCACGCCATTGTATCCCCCGGTGATGGTAAAACCCTCCAGCACGGTGTTCCGGGTCTCCCCGTTCTCGATGGTCACCACGGTACCCCTGAAAGCTTCAGGTGACAGGTAGTGCGGGGTGCCGTCGGGATTCACGCCCAGTTGTATCGGGGCTGCCCGAAGCCCGGTGGGAAGAACCGATGGGGAACCATGAATGATCGTGGCCTCGGGCCCGGCCAAGCCCTTCAAGACGATGTCCCGCCCCCGGAAGAGGATGTTCTCGTAATACGTCCCCGGACCCACCAGCACGGTGTCCCCGACCGCAGCGCTGTCGATCCCGGCCTGAATGGTCGGGGCGTCGCCTGTACCGTCAGCGGCGATGTACCATGTTCTCGCGGTGGCAGCAGTCGGTAGGGCCTCCAGGATGGCGAGCGGAGCTAGTATGAGCGCGGCCAGGGGAACGGCCGTGGCTGGCAGGCGGCCTCTTAGGGAGGACCAAAGCGGTCTGCGTTGAGTTCTCACCTGCTTACCTCCTTCGGGAACTGCGGGGGGGCGGGCTTTAGTCGCGGGCAGAAGCAGGGGGCAAACTGTCCGCCCTTTGGGGGGGCGGGACGGCATGGACCAGCCTGCGGGTCCCATCGGTTCACAGCAGAGGCCTCCTACTTCATGAATCCGTACCAGAGCAAGAGCCGCGCCTGTCCCAGGTACGGCCGGAGCTGCGCCGGCGTGAGATCCGGTGTGGCGACAGTCACTCCGTAGTTGGAGGCGGCCGTAGCCGCCCAGGATTCCACCATGGGGCGGAGGTTCAGGACGACCATGCCGCGGTGGCCCCGAGCCGCATCTCTGGGGCCCACTTCCCAGCGATCCGCAGCTTCCCCCTTCGCCTGGACCGTCGCTGTTCCCGCCGCCACTCCGGCGGCGTCCCAGCTCCTCGTGATCTCGCGGACGGAGAACCCCGCCGTGGCCTCCGTGGACAGTGTCGGGACTTGCCAGATAAGGAGCGCCTTGTCGATCCGCCGCCCCTCACCCGCTTCCAGCGTCGAGAGGTCAAAGACCAGCGCGACCCGGGTCGTGTCGTCGCCTTGCACACTTGGCAGAACCACAGTTCGGACCGGCTCCAACGTCGCCGTCTGCGCCCACACCTCCTTGGCGCCCACGCCCAGAAGGAGGGCAGCCATCACAATGCTCGCAATCGCCCGCAACATGACGGGTTCCTCCTTCTCTCTAGCGGACGACCAGGATCTTCGCGGTCTGGCGAAGGCCCTTGTCCGTCCGGACACGCACGAAGTACATGCCGCTTGTCACGCGCTGGCCCTGCGCGTTTCGTCCGTCCCACTGGACATCATGGTCTCCTTCCGGGAACTCGACGGGACCGATCTCCCGGACGAGCCGTCCGGCGATGTCGAAGATCTCCGTGGTCACCTTGGCCCGGCCACCCTCGAGATGGAACCGGATCGCGTGGAGCTCCTTCCCCGGGTTCGGCCAGACACCTCGGACGCTGAGCGCCCGGGCGGCAGTTTCTCCCACTCGCACGATGGGGGCCTCGACGTTCAGCGGCCCGTAGGGATCGCTACAAAGGTAGCTGCCGGCGATCAGGGTGCCGTAGATGCAACCTGGTGGCGGGCACGCTCCCCACCAGTTCCCCTCGGCAAGGATCCAGATCCCGGTGCTGTTCTTGACGCAGTAGGTCGTGTTGTCGTAGAAGCTGTTCTTCCCCTCATGACTCGTATCCGTCCCCAAGTCGGGCCGTCCGCTACGGTAGGTCACCTCGATCCCTATCCCGTTGCTCGCGAGGTAGTTGTGCCGGACGACCCCGCCGGCAAGGGACCCCGAAAAGCGGAGCCCATCGGTCACGTTCCCGGTGATCGAGTTGTCCCGCGTGCTGCCACCAGCATCCCCGATCACCGGCGTGCCCTTGCTTACCAGGATCCCGTACTTGCAGCCCGAGATGGCGTTCTGGTAGATGTCCGGGGCGCCGTCCTGGATCTCGATCCCGGCCTGCAAGTCGAAGTCCGTAATCGTGTTCTCCTCGATCGTCGGCGCCGAGCTTCCCGAGTTGGACGTGAGCACCCCCTGCGCGTAGGTTGCCACCTTGTCAAACGTGTTGCCGACGACGTGGACACCGGAGTTGTTGTACTCGAGGTAGAGCCCGTAGGCTCCGCCGCTGTTGAACGTGTTACCCGCCACCAGCACCGTGTCTCCCCCGCTCACCCCCCAGGCTTCGCAGTCGGAGATCCCGTCGTGGGCGAAGGTGGTGTTGGTGACCCGCCCGTTGGCGCCGGCCCTGAACCGCAGCCCGTAGGTGCCGTACATCACCTCCGAGTTCACGATCACTACCACGCCGCCGTCCCTGACGTCGATCCCATACCAGTCATCGTAGGCGGGCGATGCCTGAGCGGATGTGAAAGCAACCCGGTCGGCACTCAGCACTCCCTCGACAAGCAACTCCACCTGGTCAGAGCTACTCCCACCGGACTGGTTGTCGCTCTTTGGCGCGTCGATTGTCACTGCGGTGGAGATGCTGCCCAGCGTCAGCGTGTCGCCGCTCAAGACCGTGACATCCCCCGGGGCCGACAGAGTGCCGTTCGTGAACGTCGAGGAGCGCGAGAGGGTGTCGTACATACAGGCCACCGGAAACGCGCCGATGAGCCCAAGGCTGCTTGTGTTGTCGGTGTTCTCCGGGTTCCCGTAGGAATCGACGCGAAGGGTGTACTCCCCCGGGCCGCAGTAGAGGGGGTCCTCGTTGGCGCTGCCCTCCCCCTGGGTCCCGGAGGCGAACCCGTTCGGCCCGGGGGCGATGCAGTAGGTCACCGAGTCCCCTTCGAATCCGTGGGTGGAGAAGTCGGTGCTGATGCAGTTCTCCACCGTTCCCGCGCTGTCGATCACCCCGATGTCGGTGCCGTCGATGGTGCATTGCTGGAGGATGGAGCCCGCGTGGACGACGGCGCCGCGGCCGCCCGGGGCCGAGATGAAGCTCTTGGACACCTTTCCCAGGCCGGATTGGAGCTGGACGCCGTAGTTCCCGGCCGCGGAGTCGGTCGCGGTGAAGCGGCATCCGGTGAACTCGAAGGTTGCCCCGGACGAAGCCCGGACCCGGGCGACGACGCCGGTCGCAACCGTCACGTTGCAGTCCGAAACGGACCCGGAAGCCCCATCGACGTCGATGCCGTAGCCGTGCGGGGAGTTGACGCTCATGTCCGTGTAGCTGCCGCTCCCCCCGACGACGTCAAGGCCGTCACCCGAGGACACCGTCACCAGCGTGTCGCCCGTGGCGGTCCCCGCGAAGCCGACGGCCCGGAACGCGACCCCGGTGCTGTCCTGGATGCGGCAGTCCTGGATCGTGAGGCTACTATCGCCGCCGCTGACCAGGAGGCCCGTGCCGGTGCCGACGGTCACGCGGGAGTTCGACACGGACCCGCCGACGCCGTCAAAGCTGAAGCCCACACTGTCCGCGACCTCGGCGATCAGGCGGGAGTAGATCCCGCTTCCTCCAATCGCTTCCAGGCCAAGGCCGGAGCCGAGCACCTCGACCGTGTCGTCCAGCGCGGCGCCGGCGAAGGACGTGGCCTTGAAGGCCGACCCAGTCCCGATACGGATCCGGCAGTTCTGGACGCGCGCTTCGGTTCCGGTGCTCTCGGCGAGGACGCCGACCGGAGCCGTCGCGCCGGTCGTGTCAATGAGGCAGTCCTGCAAGATCCCGTCGCCTCGCAAGTGCACGACTTCGTCCCCACCCCCTCGGAGGATAAAGTTGGCAAAGATCGTGTTCCCACCCGCGGAATCAGGAAACGAGACCGCCGCCGCCGTGTCTGGAGCGGCAAGGACCGGCAGGCCACGAGTAGGAGTGGATATGCCGATCACCTTAACGCCGCTCTTCAGCCTCAGGTTCTCGTTGTACGGAGCGCCGAACTGATTTGGGCTGACCTGAATCACCGTCCCGGGGCTGCTCACGTTGATGGCGGCCTGGATCAGGGTTCCTTCCAGCGGAACTTGGACTACCGTGGGTGAATACAAGAAGCTCCTCCACCGCGTCCCATATTCCGAGGACGACAGTGCGTACATGTTGAAGGCCCAGAGCCGCGTGCTGTCCGACGGGTCGATGACCATGCCGCTGTAGTCGCCCCAGCGGCTATCGCTCCCGGGAGTGTAGGCGGCCACGCCCAGCGCCACGGTGTCCGCCGGGCCGAAAGAGCCAGGCGTTTCCCATGGTAGGCGCATGGCAAAGAACGCGCCGGGGTAGACGGAGGGCCCGGAGGCGCTGAACCCGACGCCGACGTAGCCCTCGCTGGTGACGGCGATCGACGGAAAGTAGGTGTACGTGCTCTCGGCGATGTCCTCCCCGCCAATATCGCCCTGCATCGTGAGCGCCAGCGAGTCCAAGTCTGCGGTGGAAATCTGCCACCAGTGGGCGGTCACCTGCCCGGCGTCGGGGCCGGTGGGGGGGGCGACCTCCGCCGTTGCGTAGAGATAGCCATCTCGCCAGACTGCGGATAGGGCGACCCGATTTCGAGCGTCAATAGTGCTCGACGTTCCCTGCTGTGGGACGTGGAAGTAGGGGTCGCCGATGCTCAGGTTGTCGATCGCGCCCACAGGTAGATCGAAATTCGTGAAGGTCGGACTTCCGAGAGGGTCATCGACCCGAATCACACTGAGGTACTCCTGTGTCGGAGTGTGATACCCAGAGTAGCGTACCAGGAAGGTCCCGACCCCTGAGGGAGGTGTCCCATACATCATCGCGGGAGCAGACACAGCTCCGAGCATATTGGTGCTGGCCTCCGCGTCCGGATCATAGACATCCACGACGGAGGTTCCACCCTGATAGAGACCAGTCTTGGGGACAATCCAGAGACGAAATCCTGGGACATGTTTGAACCCGTCGAACATGGTTGCGGTGATGTAAATGGCCGTATCATCAACAGATACTTCAGGAAAATCTGGATGAGTGTCGATACCATTAATCTGCATTTCGGAATCAATCGACTGAAAATACCACCCACTGTCGGGATCAGCGGTTGCGGAAACGGCGACGGAAATCTCGGACAATCCAGGGAAGGAAGGGGGATTTGGCTCTCGATGAGAGATGGCGACGACAATGAACCTGCCTGCTTGAAGATCATAGAGTACACGCGTGTCAAATGGTAAGAATGAATAAGAAGGCGTGATTGGATCAAAGAAAGTGACCAGATCGACCTTGCACTTCGAGGTGCCGTCCTTGAGATGCCAGTCAAGAAAGGAATTTCCGGCGGCCACAAGATAATCAGGACCGACGGCGCAGTTGGGGTCGAAAGTACTGCCAGGATGGCCTCCGCCTGTTTCCCCTTCAAACGGTGCGGTGTGCCAAGTGCAGTCGAGGCCTGAAGCCTGAGCGACTTCTTCGCTGTCGGGCTCAGCGTTCGGTTCCAGGAAGACGGGGTGGCTCTGGGCGGAGGCGAGCCCGGAGAGCCACGCGGAAGCGCCGAGCAGGACGACAGAGACGGCGAAGAACTGCAACAGACGGCGCCGACGATAGGACGTAGCGCATCCCCCTCGCGCTTGAGCGCGGTGAATATGGCCGGAAAGTCTCAACTGGCGGGGGAAGCCAGAACCCTGATTACTCCTGGAAACGAGTGACGTCAAGGAGGGAATTGAGCTTGGGCTCGGCGGCCGCAGCCGGTGTGGGGTCCCGGGCCATTCGAGCTGCTGGCAGAACAGGCATGGGCGCAGGCGCTGGCGTTCCGTAACGTAAGTCGTGTTAAGATACCTCCAGGTACACTCTCTCCCTGGAGGGGCCATGGCCAACCGTTCCCGTTCCATCGTCCTGGACCCGGACGAGCGCGCCGAGTTCGAACGGCTCTAGCGATCCAGCTCTGCTCCCGCCGGCTTGAGCCGGCGGGCTCGGGTGATCCTGCTCTTGGCGGATCAGGTCTCCGGGGCCGAGATCGCCCGCCTCACCGGCTACACCACGGTCCAGGTCAGCCGCTTGCGACGCCGGTTCTCCGAGGAGAGGATCGCCGGTCTCAACGACCGGCCTCGTTCCGGCCGCCCTCGCACCATTTCCGACCGCCAGCGAGCCAAGATCGTCGCCCTGACCCTGAAGCCTCCCGGCCAGGGCCGGACTCACTGGAGTTCCCGCGAACTCGCCGCCGAGATCGGCTTTTAGGCCCCGGCGGGAAGCCGCTCCCCCGCGAGGGTCACCACCCGCTCGACGACCTCGGCGAGCCGGGTGTCGGGGGTGGAAGCCCCGGCGGTGAAGCCCACCGTCACCGGACCCCCGGCGGGAAGCCAGTCCGCGGTGGTGACGGTGGTGCGCTCCCCCACCGGTTGGTGGCGGATGGCGCCGCGCTCCAGACTCGAGGCGTCCTCGATGTGGTACGTGGGCACTCCGCGCACCGAGGCGATCCGGGCCAGGTTCCGGGTGTTGGAGGAGTTGTAGCCCCCGACCACGATCATGAGCGAGGGGCGGTGCCCCTCCACCAGGTCCACCATGGCGTCCTGGTTCTCCTGGGTGGCGTTACAGATCGTGTCGAAGTCGCGGAAGTGCTCGGCCAGGGAGGCCTCGCCGTGGCGGGCCCGCATGGCCTCCTCGATCATCCCGCCGATCTCGCGGCTCTCCGACGCCAGCATGGTGGTCTGGTTGATGAGCGCCACCCGGTCGAGGTCCCGTCCGGGGTCGAACCCCGCCGACGCCCCCCGCCCCAGCGCGTCCATGAGCGAGGCCGCGTCGCGCCCGCCGGCCAGGAACTCGCAGACCAGCCGCGCCTGGCCGGGATCGTGGACCACCAGGAACTTTCCCCCCTCGTGGGCGATGAGGCTGCAAGTGGCCATGGTCTCGGCGTGGCCGAGGGTGGCGTGGATCACCGTGGTGAACCCGGCCTGGATGTTCCGCTTGGTGCGGAGATGCGGTTTCAGCACCCAGGGACAGGTGGTGTCGATCACGGTGCAACCGATGGCCTGGAGCCGCTCCACGTCCTCGACCTCGGCGCTGAAGGCGGGGATCACCGCCACGTCCTCGGGGCGGACCGCGTCGAACCCGCCCCCCTCGGCGTAGGTACCCTTCACGAACCGGGCGCCGCGGGCCAGGAAATCGCGGTTCACGCCGGGGTTGTGGATGATCTCGTTCAGGATCCAGATCCGCTTCCCGGGGTAGGCGGCGATGGCCTCCTCCACGATGTCCACCGCCTTGTCCACGCCCCAGCAGAAGCCGAACCTGGCCGCGAGCCGGAGCGTCAACCGCCCCACGGTGAGGGTGTGGCCGCTCCCGCGGAGGCGGTCCACCAGCTCGCTCCCGTAGCTCTGGCGTTCCTCCGCCGAGGACCCGGCGCGGCCTCCGCCCGCCTTCCGCACCAGGTCGGTGCCCTTGATGATGGTCCTGTCGTCGGCCTTGCGCATGCGCTCCCGGTCCCGCCTCAGCTCAGATGCCCGTCGAACCAGTCGCCGATCCGCTTCAGGCGCTCGCGCCGGTTCTGAGGGCGGCCGCCGCGGGACAGTCCGTGGCTCTCGCCCTCGAAGCGGATGAACTCCACCTCCTTCTTCAGTACCCGGAGGGCGGTGAACAGTTCCTCGGCCTGGGACACCGGGCAGCGGTGGTCCTCCTCGCTGTGCACGATCAGGAGCGGAGTGGTGACGTTCTTCACGTAGTGAATGGGCGACATCCGCAGGTACTGGAGCGCGATCTCCTCGTTCTCCCACGGCTTTCCGAAGAACTCCCACTGGAAGTCGTAGCCGAAGTCGCTCTCGCCGAAGAACGAATACAGGTTCACCACGCTCCGCTGGGTGGCGGCGGCCCGGAACCGGCCGGTGTGGCCGATGATCCAGTTGGTCATATAGCCGCCGTAGGAGCCGCCGGTCACCCCCAGCCGTTTCTCGTCCACGAACCCGGTCTTCACCAGCCAGTCGGTGGCGGCCATGAGGTCCACGTAGTCGGGGCCGCCCCAGTTCCGGTGGATGGCTCCGGTGAAGGGCTCGCCGTACCCCTGGCTCCCGCGCGGATTGGTCCAGAGGACCGCGTATCCCTTGGCCGCCAGGTGCTGCATCTCGTGGAAGAAGGTGTATCCGTACATCATGTGCGGCCCGCCGTGGATCTCGAGGATCGCGGGGTACTTCTTCCCCGCCTGGAATCCGGCCGGCTTCAGGAACCAGCCCTGCACCTTCGTCCCGGGCTCGGTGTCGATCCAGACTTCCTCGGGGGAAGCGACGTGGTGGCGCTCCACGAACTCCCGGTTGTGGCCGGTAAGGGTGCGGGGTTCGCCGCCGGCCAGCTCCATCACCGCGACCTCGGCCGGCCGCACGTGATTGCTGGTCAGGAACGCCACCCGGCTCCCCGCCGCGTTCACCGAGAAGTTTCCCACCTCCCGTTCCCCGGGGGTGATGCGCTCCACCTTGCCCCCGGTCGCGGGCACCCGGCAGAGGTAGACCGCGCCGCTGTCGCTCAACACGAAGTGCAGCGCCTTGCCGTCGGGCGACCAGATCGGGGGCTCCTCGCCGCCCCCCGCCTCGCGGGTGTCGGAGATGATCATGGAGGCGGCGGTGCGGCCCAGGTCCGGGGTGACCTCGGTGGGCTTGCCCCCCGCCGCCGGCACCGTCCAGACGTAGTAGTCCTGCCAGAACGCCCGCTCCGGAGGGCCGAACCGGCCCACGAAGGCGAGGGTCTTCCCGTCCGGCGAAAACGCGGGGGAGCTGGTGGGGCCGAAGTCCGGGGTGAGCCGGGTGATCGGCCCCCCGCCGACCGGGACCAGACAGATGTCGGAGTTGTTGAGGTTGCGGTACGGGTCGTGGTGGCGGTTGGAGGTGAAGGCGACGGTCTTCCCGTCGGGGGAGAACGCGGGCTGGGAGTCGCTCACCTCGCCGTCGGTGAGCTGGGTGAGGGCGCCGGTCGCCGCGTCCACCAGGTAGAGGTGGAACCAGGTTCCGAACTGGTAACCGTCGCCGTCCTCCTTGAAGTGGAGTTCGGTGGCGACCTTGTAAGCCGGGCGCTCGGCCCCCTTGTCGTTCTTCTCCGCCTCCCGGCGGTCCTTCTCCTCCTGGCTGTGCGGCCGGTAGGCGATCAGCAGGCGCTTGCCGTCGGGGGACCAGCGCATGGCCGAAACCGCGCCGTCGAGGTCGGTAAGACGCCGGGCCTCGCCCCCGTCCATGGGAAGGAGGTGGACCTGCTGGCGCTTGTCCCGCCGGTTGGAGACGAAGGCCAGGGTCGTCCCGTCCGGCGACCACCGGGGGAGCAGGTCGGCGTGGTCCCCGAAGGTGAGCTGCCGGGGCTCGCCCCCCTCCGCGGGCACGGTGTAGAGGTTCACCGCGTGGCGGTTCTCTTCGTACAGCGTTCGCTTCACGGTATAGGCGATGCGGGTCCCGTCCGGAGAGAGCTGGGGATCCCCCACGAACGCGAGTTCGGCCAGGGATTCGACGGTCATGGACTTGGGCTTGGGCTCCGGCATGCGGTCTCCTCTCCGCCGGCGCTCCCGTGGGGCCGGCGCGGGTCTCTGCGGGGAACAGGGGTTCGACGGACGGGCAAGGATACCACGGACGCCGGGGGGTCCGCTCCGAGGCCTCGGAGGGACGCGGGGGCCCGGTGGAACCGGCGCCGCCCTGCTATAATGCTCGCGCTTTTTGGCCGAACCTCGGCCGGGGGCCGGTGGGGCTTCCGGAGGATCGCCGTAAGGAGGATGGGATGTTGGTCGGCGTGCCGAAGGAGATCAAGGCGGACGAGAACCGGGTGGCGTTGCTTCCGGTGGGAGCCGAGCAGCTCGTGGCCCGGGGTCACAAGGTGGTGGTGGAAACCCATGCCGGCATGGGGAGCGGGTTCACGGACGAGGCCTACGAGGCGGCCGGAGCGGAGATCCTTCCCACCGCGGCCGGGGTCTACGGCAAGGCCGAGATGATCGTGAAGGTGAAGGAGCCGCTGGCGGCGGAGTATCCGCTGCTTCGCGAGGGGCAGATCGTCTTCACCTACTTTCACTTCGCCGCGAGCGAGGAGCTCACCAAGGCGGTGATGGAGTCGCGGGCGATCGCCATCGCCTACGAGACGGTGCAGCTTCCCGACCGGGAGTTGCCCCTCCTCACCCCCATGAGCGAAGTGGCGGGGCGGATGTCGATCCAGGAAGGCGCGATCTTCCTGGAGTACCGCCGCGGCGGAAGCGGGATCCTCCTGGGCGGAGTGCCCGGGGTGCTTCCGGCCTATGTGACCGTGCTGGGAGGGGGCGTGGTCGGCACCAACGCGGCCAAGATGGCGGCGGGGATGGGCGCCGACGTGGTCATCCTGGACATCGACCTGGACCGGATGCGGTACCTGGACGACGTCATGCCCAAGAACGTGCGGACGATGATGTCGAACCCCCACAACGTGCGCGAGTGCATCGCGCGGTCGGACCTAGTGGTGGGCGCGGTCCTCATCCCGGGCGGACGGGCGCCGTGGCTGGTGACCCGGGACATGCTGAAGCTGATGAAGCCGCGCTCGGTGATCGTGGACGTGGCGGTGGACCAGGGGGGGTGCGTGGAGACGTCCAAGCCCACCACCCACCACGATCCGGTCTACACCGTGGAGGGGATCCTCCACTACTGCGTGGCCAACATGCCGGGGGCGGTGCCGCGCACCAGCACCCTGGCCCTGACCAACGCCACCCTCCCCTACATGCTGAAGCTGGCGGACAAGGGGTGGAAGGGCGCGGTGCGCGCTCACCGCGACCTGGCCCCCGGGGTCAACATGGTGGGCGGCAAGATCACCTACGAGGCGGTGGCGGATGCGTTCCGGCTGCCGTACACCCCGCTGGAGCAGATGCTGTAGCGCGCGGGCCGGCCGGCGGCGAAGGCTTCGAATCGAGGGCGCCCGGGGTTTCCCGGGCGCCCTCGTTCATGCGGTCGAGAGGGGCGCGACCGCCGGCGGCGCCCCTGCCTCCACGCTCCGCGCCCTATCCCGCCGCCTCCTCCACCGCCTCCGCGAACGCCTCCACCGCCTCCTCGAGGAGGTTCTCGGCGATGGTGAGGGGGGGAGCCAGACGGATCACGTTGTCGTGGTGGAGCGTCCACCCCACCAGGATCCTCCGGTCGCGGCAGGCGCGGGTGAAGCGGGCGGCGGTGGGGCCGTCGAAGAACTCGATGCCGGCGAACAGGCCGAGGCCCCGGATGGAATGCACCGAGGGATGGGGACCGAGACGCCGGGCCAGCGATTCCCGGAAGCGGTTCCCCACCCCCTCCGCGCGCTGGGGAAGCCGCTCCTCCAGCATCACCCCCAGCGCGGCGCGCCCGGCGGCGCAGCTCACCGGATGGCCGCCGAAGGTGGTCACGTGGGCGAGCGGCGGGTCGTGGGTGAGCGTGTCGAGAAGCTCGGAGCGGCCCGCGAACGCCCCCAGCGGATACCCACCCCCCAGCGCCTTGGCCAGGACCAGGAGGTCCGGGACCACCCCCCACCGCTCGCAGGCGAAGAGCCGGCCGGTGCGGCCGAAGCCGGTCATGACCTCGTCCAGGATAAGAAGCGCCCCGGTCTCGCGGCAGCGCCGGGCCAGGGCGGGCAGGAACTCCGGCGGCGGCACCCGCACCCCCCCCTCGCCCTGCACCGGTTCCACGATGGCCGCGGCCACCGACTCGTCGATGGCACCCAGGGCGCCGGGGTCGCCGAAGGGAAGCAGCCTCACCGGCCCCAGAAGCGGCTTGAAGGGATCCTGGTAAGTTGTGTTCCCGGCGACACTCAGGGCACCGAAGGTATCGCCGTGATAGGCGCCGGCGAAGGCCGCGAACCCGGCCCGGCCGGTGGCTTTCCGGGCGGTCTTGAGCGCCCCCTCCACCGCCTCGGTCCCGCTGTTCACGAAGTACACCCGGTCCAAGTCCCCCGGGAGCACCCGCGCCAGCTCCTGCGCGAAGCGGGCCTGCTCCTCCTGGACGTACTCCCCGTAGACCATGACGTGATGATGTCGGCGGTTCTGCCGCTCCACCGCCGCCACCACCGCGGGGTGGGTATGGCCCAGGTTCGCCACCCCGATCCCCGAGAGCAGGTCCAGGTACCGCTCGCCGTCGGCGGCGTGGATCCAGGCCCCCCTGGCGTGGTCCACCACGAGCCCGATCGGCGCCCCGGAGGTCTGGGCGACGTGGCTCAGGAAGGCGGCCCGCCACCCATCGAAATCGCTCGAACTGTGCTCGCTCATAGGTTGATATCCATTTGGTTGACTGCTCCGGGTCAGCGCCCTCAGCGGCCGGTCCGCAGCAGCTCGGCCAGCCCGGACCGGCCGTCGGCGCGCCACCCCGCGGGTGGATCCTGAATGGCGGTGAGGGCGGGCGTCAACGGCACCCCCGCCCCGGCCAGGGCCCGGCGCCAGCCCACGGTGTCCCGCCCCAGGTGCGCCAGCCCCGCCGCCTGCACTGCCAGCGGGCTGGCGGCGAGGAGCCCGGCCAGCTCCTCCCGGGCCGGTCGCGCGGTCACCCGCACCGCCCGGGCCGGGGGGCCGGCCTCCAGCGAGGGGCGGTCGTCCACCCCCACCGTCCAGGCGGTCCCGGACGGAGCGAACAGGTCGCGGCGGGCGCGAAGCTCGAACCCGGCCCGCCACGCATGCACCTCCGAGGCCTCGGACGGGGTGCGGGGGCGCGCGGGCCAGCTCCGTTCACGCCGGGCCATGGCCCCGGCCAGGGCGCGCGCGAACCGCGTGCGGTCGCCGGAGACGAAGAGGATGCGCGGAGAGAGGCAGCCCTTCTGGTCCCAGAGCGCCACCTCGCGGGCCACCGCTCCGAACCAGCCCTCCCCCGCCCGGGTCCAGCCCGGGCCGACCACCCCCACCGAGAAGCGCGGTCCGTGAAGGAGGCTCGCCCTCCCGAGACGTGGGGCGAGGTCGTCCATCGCTTTCTCCCCCCCGGAGGCGATCACGAAGTCCGCTGCCGCGAACACCGGCGCCTCCACCGCGCGGTCGCCGCCGGTCCAGGACGCCACCTCCACCGCCGCTCCCAGAACCGGCGCGGCCCGGCGGAGGCTCTCGGCCAGGAGAGCCGGGGTGACCGGATCGCCGGCGGCGGGTTTGAGCAGCACCGCGCTCCGGGCGAGGAGCGCCTCCAGGGCCGCCGGGAGCGCCAGCCCGGCCACGTTCCCGGCCAGGATCTGCACCACCGCCCTCGGGCCCGCCGCGGGGAAGCCGGGGGCCACGCCGGCTTCGCGGCGCGCCGAGGCCAGCCAGCGGGCCAGCGCGGCGCGGGAATGGGCCCGCACGGTGCGGTTGAGGCCGCAGCGGAGCATGACCTCGCTCGCGCCCTCCAGGCGGGCCAGCTCACGGGCGGCGCGGGCGGCGTACCCGCCCGGCCCCGCCCAGAGCCGGAGCGCCCGGGCGAGCCCCTTCAGGAGCTCCTGGTCGGAGAGCGCGGCCGGCCCGCGGGCGGCGCGGCGGAGCCGGGCCAGGCGGCGGACGGGATCGGTCGGTCCGGAGGTCATGGAGGAAGGGTTTCAGTCCCGGGGGCCGAGGGCAAGTCAGTCCCGACGGGCGAGGACGGTGAGCCGCTCGTCCGCCTCGGGATCCCCGGAGCGGGCCCATACCCGCTCCCAGCTTCCGAACCCCGCCCGCTCCAGCGCGGCCAGCACCCCCGCCGCCGGCTGCCCCCACTCGGTCACCACTTCCGAGGCGCGCTCGAAGAGGCCGCTCCCGGCGAGCCGGGCGAAGGAGGTGAGCTTCATGGTGGAGCGGCGCCCGGCCGGCTCGTAGATGAAGCCGACCAGCATGGCGGTGTCCTCGAGGTCGGTGACCGCGTACCGGTCCAGGCGCTCCAGGCCCCTCACGGTCACGGCGTCGAAGAAGAGCGCGCCGCCGGGGCGCAGATGCCGGGCGAAGGCGGTGAACGCCGCCTCCCACTCCTCGAGCCGCTCCAGATGGTTGAGGGTGTCCCCCACGCAGGTGACCACGTCGAACGGTTTCCCGGAACCGAGATCGAAGCCGGTCACGTCCCCGCGGGACCAGGCGACCCGGTGCTCGCGATCCTTGGCCCGGGCCACCTGGAGCATGGCCTCGGAGAGATCCATGCCCGCGGTGTCGTGGCCGCGGCCGGCCAGGGCCAGGGTCAAGGTCCCGGTGCCGCAGCCCGCGTCCAGCACGCGCGCGCCGCGGAAGCCCCGTTCCTCCAGGAGCGCGAACAGGGCGGGGCCGTAGGTCGCGGCGAACCAGTCGCAGCGTTGCCGGTCGTAGTGGGAGGCGAACTCCGCGTAGGGGTCATGGCGTGGCGTCACCGTCGATCTCCTCCGGGAGGGACCCGCCGGTCCCGGCTCCCGCCGGGGCCCGGCCCCCCTCGAGCTGGACCAGGAACTCCGAAGCGTAGCGCCCGAGGCGGTCGCGGAGCCAGAGGGCGTCCGGTCCCGGCGCCATCTCGGTCAGGGTGAGACGCGGGGCCAGGCCGTCCTCGCCCGGCGCCAGCGCGCGGACCAGCAGCCCGGCGAAGGCCGGCGACTCCAGGTCCACGAAGAACGGCTTGGGATTGCGGACGGTCGAAGCGAACGCGCGCCGCGGAAGCCGGTGCCGCCGCCGCCAGCGATGCACCGACTCCAGGATGTCCGCTCCCGCCGCGCGCCGCTCCCCCCCTCCCGGCGCCGGCAGGTCCGAGGCCCCGAACACCCATCGCTCCCGGAACAGCGCGACCCGCCCCACCGTGAACCGCGGCCAGTGGACCATCCCGGGAAGATCGAACCCGGGAAAGTAGGCCAGGGGCTGCAGGTCCTGGAGCCCCACCCGCACCAGGAACGATACCAGCCCTTCCGGCTCCACCCCGCTCGAGAGCACCGGCACCACCTCGCGCCCCAGCGTCCGCGAGCGGACGGTGAACCGCGCACGCTCCGGGTCGTAGCGGACGGTGAGATCGGCGAGGGGGATCACCGCCGCCCCCTCCGAGGCCCGGTCCCCGGGGAGCTCGATCTCGTGCGCGAACACCCGGGGGCGGAGGCTCGCGTTGGCGGTCGGCCCCCAGTGGGAGTAGGTGAGCTCGGCGGGAACCGCGCCCGGCGGGGCGATCCGCTCCCACGCGCCGCGGATGAGCGCCGGGACCGCCTCCCCCAGTTCCGCGGCGTGGAGGCGGTGGAAGCGCGAGAGGGCGAGCCCCACCCCGTTGAAGAGCGCGTTCAGGTAGAAGCGCGTCTCGCGCCCGGCCGCCGCCTCCACCGATTCCACCCCCACCTGGAAGAGCGCCCCCGCCGCCCACCGCGGCGGCGCCACCGGCCCCACCGCGGCCAGAAACGCGCCCGGGTCCAGCGCCGCCTCGCGCGCCTCCCCGGCCTCTGCCGCCCGCGCGGCCAGGAACGCGCGCACCCGGGTGAACGCTCCGGCGCCCTTCCCGGACTCCACCGACTCCGGGTCGGGAAGCGCGGCGGGGCGCATCCGCGCTTCCGGCTCGAACACCCCGTGGTAAAGATCGAGGAGCGGCACCTCGAGGCCGGCGGGAAAACGCTCCAGGAACCGCTCCGCGTACCCGCCGCCCGGCGCGGCCGGATAGGCGGCGGCGAAGAACCGGGCGTAGAGCTCGACCGCGTCCCCCACCTCCTCCACCCAGGCCCGCGGAATCCCCACCCGGAACCCGCTCGCCGCATCCACGCGGAGCGCGCGGTCGCGTTCCGGCGGGCGGACGTGGGGAAGCGCCTCCAGCGCCTCGCCCGCCGCGTCCAGCGCGTGCACCCGTTCCCCGGGGGGAAGGGCGGCGGCCTCGGCGAGGCGCGCTTCGAGCGCCAGGAGTTCCTCCGCGCGGGCTCCGGCGGGAGGGGACCCCACCCGGCGGGCCAGCGCGGCCAGGGGGCGGGGCTCGTCATAGGGGATCTCGACCTCCGCGATCAGGATCCCTGCCTCCACCAACCGGTCGTAGAAGCCCCGGAGCGACTCCCCGTCGACCCCGGTCTCGCGGGCGGTCCGTTCGAGAAGCCCGGCCACCCCCAGCCGCCCCCCCTCCGCCGCGGCGATCAGGGCGTCCAGGACGGGATGCGCGCCGACCCGGGTGAGCACCTCGTCGTCCTCTGGCGCGCGGAGCGAGGCTGGCCGCCAGTAGGCGTAGCCGTCCCCCGTCCGGCGAAGGGTGGGGTTGGGGCGGGGCGCCACCCCCGCCTCCATCTCCGGCGACGCCGCCAGCACCGCCACCGCCTTCCTGGCTTCGAACACGTTGAACAGGATCTCGAGGCGCTCGGGCCCGTTCTCCCCGGCGACCCGCAGGGGCGCGTCCCCCACCGAAACCGGCGCGGTGGCGCAGAACACCCCCTGGGGGCTGGTCTTGGTGGCGGCCCGTCCCAGGTAGGCCGCGAGCTTGGAGAGGGTGAAGAGATCCCCGGCCCGGAGCGCCCCCGCTCCCCGCGCGAGCGCGGTCCGGCGCGCGCGGTCCAGGTCCCGCCCGGCGAGGAAGATCCCCTCGGCGAACCGCGGGTCGGCGGCGATGCGCAGAAGCGCCTCCCACCCCGCCCGTTCGCCGCGGGCGTGGGCGCTGCGGTAGGCGGCCCGACGATCCTCGAGGGCGGCGAGTTCCCGGGTGTAGGCGTCCAGCGCCGCCTCCGTCTCCGGCGGGATCCTCTCCGAGGCCTCGGCGCGCGCTGCGCCCGCGAGCGGCCGCCGGTTGTGCACGGCGCGGCGAAGCGCCAGCACCGGGAGCCGGGAGCGGCCCGCGGCGGGGCCGGCGCCGGGTTCCGGCGGACCGGCGGCGTTGAACAGCGCGCCCTCCAGCGCGTCCGCGGTGCGGGCGAGTTCCGTCTCCGCCTCCAGCACGCGATCCAGCGCGCGGATCGCGGCGGGCGCGGCGAGGCCCTCCAGGAGTTCGAAGGGAAAGAGGGTGACGCGCAGGAGCGCGAAGCGGGGCGGCGGCGGACCGGAGGCGGCGCGCAATCAGGCCGAGGACACCGCTTCGTCGGTGAGAAGGCGGTGCATGAAGTAGCGGAGGATCGCCTCGGGGCCGGGGTCGATCCCCAGGCGGTTACAGCTCATGTGGGTGTAGGACCACGCGAGCTGAACGGGATGAGCGGGGATCCGGCCGGCGGCGAGCGCGGCCCGGAGCCCGTCCACCGCCGGGCGGGTGTCGGCCAGGCACCGCTCGGCGAGCGCGGCCGGCTCCTCGCCCCCCCATGCCTCGACCGGGTCGCCGCCGCCGAAGAGAAGCCCGGCCAGGCCGTCCCTCACCGAGCGGTAGTGCTCATCGAGGAGCGCGAGTTCCTCCTCCTGCCACGTCTTCATCTCCAGCGCCCAGCGGTAGCCATACCGGTAGAACTCGATCCGGGCCGGGCGGTCGAAACCCATGAGGTCCAGGAAGCGGTGGGTAAGCAGGAGCGACACTTCCCGGCGGGTCCTGGCCGCGGCCCCCCGGCGTTCCGCGTCCAGGTAGTCGAGGCAGAAGAGGGTGTCCTGGAGGAAGATCCGCTCGGCCAGGGCCATGCCCTCGGGGCCCCCGTACCGCTCGTACTCCCGCTGGTACCGGGCGAACTCACTCCCCTCCACCACCCCCCGCGCCTCCAGGGGGGCGATGAGGGCGGTCACCCGCTCCCGCACCGGACCCTCCACCCACTCCGGCCGGCCCAGGACCCGGAATCGCACCTGCCAGCGGGGCTCGTTGTAGCGGGCGAAGAAGAGCGAGTCCAGCTCCGGCCGGCCGCGGAACTCGCGCACCGCCGGGGTGAGGATCTCCTCCAGGACGGTCTCGTGTTGCTCGCGATCGGCGTAGAGGAGCGCGAACAGGCAGGCGGGTTCGGCCATGGGGGGCGGGGGGGCGGGACGGGGCGCCGCGCGCCCCATCCCGCGATCGCGGCTCTACTTCTTGATCTCGGGGGTCTGCACCCAGACCGGACACGTGCAGTGGGGGCTGGTGCTGGAAGACGAGCAACCCGGCTTCCGGCGGCGCTCCACTTCCCGGACCTCGAGGTTGAGCGGCAGCGACTTCAGGTTCTGGGATTTCTCCATGACGATCTCCTTGCCGTTGGATGTTGCAGGATCCCGCAGGGGCGGGGGGATACGCGGTTCCGGCGGGCCGGAGGGGAGCGCGAACGCTCCCGGTGCACCCGCGTCCCGGCAGGGCCGGAACCGGGGCGGACGCGCGGGCGGCGGGAGGTCCCGCCACCCGCACGGGGTTGCCGGGGCTACGTCTTGTCCTTGTCGGCCAGCTTGATGGGGCAGGTGCAGAGCGGGCTGGTGCTCGAGGAGTTGCAGCCCGGCTTGCGCCGGCGCTCCACCTCCAGGACTTCCAGGTCGAGGGGCGCCGGTTTGGCGCGCTGAATCTTGCTCACCATCGCGTTCTCCTTGGCGGGGGGCCCGTCGAGGGACCGGTCCGGTCCCGACGGGCTCCGAGGGGGGAAACCAAGGGCTCCCGGGGCGGAGTCCGGAACCAAGATCTTCAATAGAGCGCCGCCAGGCGCCCCGGGTCAAGGGCGAAACGGAAACGGCGTATCCAAAATAGCGATGACCCCGGGGTTCAGCCCCCCAGAAGCTCCTCGGTGGCCAGGGAACACCCCCGGAGCTCCGCTCCCCGGGCCCTGCCCCGGAGCCGGAGCCCGCCGGGGTGGACCGCGCCCAGGTCCTCGGTGGCCACTGCGCACACGCTCCAGGCGTTGGCCAGGTCCAGGTGGGCCAGGATTCCGGTCTTCCCCTCCGGAAGGGGAGCGAGGGTGTCGGGGTCGAGCGCCCGGGTCCGTACCCAGGGGGGTCCGGCGTAGAGCCGCTCCCCGCTCTCTCCCGCCGCCGCGTCCCGGAGCGAGGTCTCGTAGAACTGCGACGAGAGTTCGGTCATCCCGTACTCGCCGACCACGTGGGTGGACGGGATGCCCAGGAACTCCCGGTAGCGGTCGAGGAGATCCTCCCGCGCCACCTCGCGACGGCGTCCCTTGAACCCGCCGGTGTCCATGAGCCGGCTCCCCGCCGGGAGCCGCACCCGGTCGCCGGAGGATTGCAGCATCGCCAGCAACTCGTGGTAGCCGAGGGCGGTCCCGAGCAGCATCACCGGCTCCGGGGCCTCGGCCAGGGCGCGACGGAGGTCGTGGAAGCGGAGCCCGCCCTCCCCCAGGTAGATCCCGCTCCCGGGAGCGCCGAAGCGCTCCAGGATGCGGTCGGCCATGAAGGAGAGCGAGCTCCCGGGAAGGAGCGCGCCGGGGGGGATGAGCGAGAGGATCCGCATCCGGCCGCGATCGGGAAGGAGATGGCGGCGGAAAGGCTCCCCCCAGGCCGCCTCGTAGAGGGCGGTTTCGGGGAGGAGATGGCGCCCCCGCTTCTCCCCGCCCCCGGTGGTGCCGCTGGTGGTGAACACCCGGGCGGGCGGGCCGCAGGTGAGCGCCGCTTCCCGGAACGCGGCGGCGGGGACCGGGGGGATGTCCACCCAGGCGGTCACGGTGGCGGGGGTGGCCCCCCGCCGGTCGCAGAGCCGCCGGTAGGGGACGTTCCGCTCGTACTGGAAGGCGAACACCGCCAGCGCCGCGTCCTCGAACCGGCCGGCGCCGGGATCGCGGATGAAGGCGAGCGCGCGGGCGACGGCGGCGGGACGATCCCCGGTCCGGCGGGCGCTCACTGGAAGAGCCGCTTCCGGATCCGCCACACCGACCACGCCGAGGAGAGGGCGGCGGCGGCCAGGACCCAGGCCAGGTCCGCCCAGTTCCCGGCCGACCAGGTCCCGTGGACCACCCCCTTGGCCAGGTTGACGCAGTGATAGAGCGGGGTGAACCAGGCCGCGGTCCGGGCCCAGGGGGGAAGTCCCGAGACCGGGAAGAAGATCCCGCTGAACAGGAAGAGGGGGGTGAGCCAGATCGTGTAGTAGAACGAGTACATGTCGATCACGCGCACGAAGCTCGTGAACAGGAGCCCCAGCCCGGCGAAGAGCCAGGCGGTAAGCACGATCACCGGCACGATCAGGAGCGACGCCCACCCGTGCATGAGCCCCATCGCCGCCACCACCGCGGCGAAGATCCCCCCGTAGATGATCCCGCGGGTGACCGCCCACAGGATCTCCCCCACCATGGCGTCTTCCAGGTTCACCGGGGTGGCGGTGATCGCGTCGTAGATCCGGTTGAAGTGCATCTTGACGAAGATGTTGTAGGTGGTCTCGAAGCTCCCCCCGTTCATGGCGCTGGCCGCCACCAGGCCGGGAGCGATGTAGTTGAGATAGCTGAATCCCTCGATGGTGCGGGTGATGTAGGCGCCGAGGCCGATCCCCATGGCCACCAGGTAGATCACCGGCTCGAAGAAATTGGGGAGGATGTTGAGCTTCCAGGTGTGCCGGTACACGGTGAAGTTTCGCATCCACACGTGTCCGGCGGCCCGGAAGGAGACGCCGGCCAGGGTCCGGTTCATTCGGTGAGGCTCCTTCCGGTGAGCTTGAGGAAGACGTCCTCCAGGCTCGCCCGCCGGGCGTAGAACTCGGCGTGGTCGAGCTTCTGCCCGGTGAGGTCGTGGAGCAGCGCGTCCCCGTCCTCGGAGAAGAGGAGCATGCGCTCCTCCAGGACCTCGATCCGGGAAACCTTGTCCCGGTAACGAGCGCGGACCCGCTCCCGCACCTCCGCCGAGGCGGAGATCTCGATCACGTCGCGGGCCACGTTCTCGCGAATCAACGACCGCGGGGTGCCGGCGGCGACGATCTTCCCCCGCTCCATCACCACCAGCCGGTCGCAGAGCTGCTCCGCCTCGTCCATGTAATGGGTGGTGAGGAGCAGGGTGCGCTTCTGGTCCCGCAGGAGCCGCAGCTTCTCCCACACCAGGTGGCGGGCCTGGGGATCGAGCCCGGTGGTGGGTTCATCGAGGAGAACGGTGCGGGGGTCGTTGATGAGGGCCCGGGCGATCAGGAGCCGCCGCCGCATCCCCCCGGAGAGGAACCGCACGTTGACGTCGATCTTCTCCCCCAGCTGGACGAAGTCCACCAGCTCCCGGCCGCGCTCGTCCCGGAGCGGCCGGGGGAGGTCGAAGTAGCGTCCGTAGACCTCCAGGTTCTCGCGCACCGAGAGTTCGGTGTCGAGATTGTCCTCCTGGGGCACCACCCCCAGGCCTCGCTTGACCTCGCGGGCGCGGGTCTTTACGTCCAGGCCGGACACCCGGAGCGTTCCCTCCCCCACCGGGCTCGAGCAGCCGATCATGCGCATGGTGGTGGTCTTGCCGGCGCCGTTGGGCCCCAGGAAGCCGAAGCACTCCCCGGGCCGGGTCTCGAAATCGATCCCGTCCACCGCGATGAAACGCCCGTAGCGCTTTCGCAGATCGCGCGCGTAGACCGTGTATTGCTGGTTCATGCCTCGACCGGCCGGGGGGGGTGAATGCTTCACCGGCGCGCGAATCTCCCGCGCGCCGCGGTTCGAAGGCATGATGCTACCGCATCGGCGGCTGCCGGCCCACCGGGTCCGGGGACGCGGCGGAAGCGAGCGCCGGGGCCCCGGCGGGCGGAGTTCGCCCCGGGCCCCCGCCCGTTCCCTCCCGCTCTTCTTCAAATACCTCGCAGGTCGAAACAATACGTCCGCAAGCTATTGAAATCCCCCGCCCTTCCCCGCCGGAGACCGGGAAGGGCGGGCCCCGGAACGTCGTTCGCCGCGGGACCGAGGGGGGCGCTGTCCCGCGTCCGGCAACCATGCTATGCTTCCGGGCTTGGCACTAAGCCTCAACCCTGCATACAGTTAGGATCAGAGGAGACCGCTCCGGCCGCGTCTCCGGTCCCCACGCGCCGAGGAAACATGGACGCCCTGGAAAGCCGCATCGACGTCAATTCCCGCGAGTACCGTGAGAACTTCGCCCGCATGGAGGAGCTGGTGGCCCGGCTCCGCGAGCGCACCGCCGAAGCCCGTGCCGGCGGCCCGGAGAAGGCCCACGCCCGCCATCGCGAGCACGGGAAGCTCCTGGTGCGGGAACGGCTGAGCCGGCTCCTCGACCCCGACACCCCCTTCCTGGAGCTGAGTCCCCTCGCCGCCTGCGACCTCTATCAAGGGGAGGCGCCGGGGGCGGGGCTGGTCACCGGGGTGGGCCGGGTGTCGGGGCGGGAAGCGCTGATCGTGGCCAACGACGCCACCGTCAAGGGGGGAACCTACTTTCCGATGACGGTCAAGAAGCACCTGCGCGCGCAGGAGGTGGCGCTCGAGAACGGCCTTCCCTGCGTCTATCTGGTCGACTCCGGCGGGGCCTTCCTCCCCCTCCAGGACGAGGTCTTCCCCGACCGGGAGCACTTCGGGCGCATCTTCTACAACCAGGCCCGCATGTCGGCCCGGCGCATCCCCCAGATCGCGGCGGTGATGGGCTCCTGCACCGCGGGCGGCGCCTACGTTCCCGCCATGAGCGACGAGGTGGTGATCGTCAAGGGCACCGGCACGATATTCCTGGGCGGACCGCCGCTGGTGAAGGCCGCCACCGGCGAGGAGGTGACCGCGGAGGAGCTGGGGGGGGCGGGGGTTCACGCCATGAAGAGCGGGGTGGCCGACCACTACGCGGTGGACGACGACCATGCGCTCCACATCGTGCGCTCCATCATGGCCAACCTGAACCGCCGGCCCCGGGTCCCGGAGGACCGCGCCGCTCCCGAGGACCCCCTCTATGACGCGCGCGAGATCTACGGGATCATGCCCGCCAACTTCCGCCGCCCGTTCGACGTGCGCGAGGTGATCGCCCGGGTGGTGGACGGCAGCCGCTTCCACGAGTTCAAGGAGACTTACGGCACCACGCTGATCACCGGCTTCGCCCGCATCCACGGCTACCTGGTGGGCATCCTCGCCAACAACGGCGTTCTCTTCTCCGAGAGCGCGCTCAAGGCCGCCCACTTCGTCACCATGGCCGACCTCCGGCGGATCCCGCTGGTCTTCCTCCAGAACATCACCGGCTTCATGGTGGGCAAGGCGTACGAAGAGGGGGGCATCGCCAAGGACGGGGCCAAGATGGTGCACGCGGTGGCCAACGCCACCGTCCCCAAGTTCACCGTGATCATCGGCGGGTCGTTCGGGGCGGGGAACTACGGAATGTGCGGCCGCGCCTACGGCCCCCGGCTCCTCACCATGTGGCCCAACGCCCGCATCTCGGTGATGGGCGGCGAGCAGGCGGCGATGGTCCTGGCGCAGGTCAAGGAGGAGCAGCACGCCCGGCGCGGGAAGTCGTGGACCGAGGACGAGAAGCGGGCGTTCATGGCCCCGATCCTCGAGAAGTACGAAAACGAGGGAAGCCCTTATCACAGCACCGCCCGGCTCTGGGACGACGGCATTCTCGATCCCGCGGAGACCCGCCGGTATCTGGCGCTGGGGATCGCCGCCTCCTACAACGGCCCCTGGGACGAGCCCGCCATGGGCATCTTCAGGATGTGACGGAAGGAACCATGACCGAGGAACATCTCATCGTGGAGCGCAACGGCCCGGTGGCCCGGGTGACCCTGAACCGGCCGGATCTCCGGAACGCGTTCGACGACGCGATGGTGGAGGGGCTCGAACGGGCCGCGGAGAGCCTCGGCGCCGATCCCGCGGTGCGGGTGGTGGTGCTGGCGGGGGCGGGCAAGTCGTTCTGCGCCGGCGCCGACCTCAACTGGATGAAGCGGATGGTGGACTACACCGACGAGGCCAACCTGGCCGACTCGGTCTCGCTGGCCCGCATGTTCGAGACCTGGAACGCCCTCCCCCGGCCGGTGGTGGGCCGGATCCACGGCGCCGCCATCGGGGGCGGCACCGGCCTGGTGGCGGTGTGCGACGTGGCGGTGGCCGCCGCCGGCACCGTGTTCGCGTTCAGCGAGGTGCGGCTGGGGATCCTCCCCGCGGTCATCTCCCCCTTCGTGCTGGCCAAGATCGGGCCCGCCGCCGCCCGGGAACTCTTCCTGACCGGCGAGCGCTTCGACGCCGCCCGCGCCCGCGAGACCGGCCTGGTGCAGCGGGTGGTGGATCCGGGGGCGCTGGACGCCGAGGTGGAGGCGGTGACCGAGGCCCTGCTCGCGGGCGGCCCCCGGGCGCAGGCCTCGGTCAAGGCGCTGTTGCCGCTGGTGGCGGGAAAGAGCCCCGCCGACGCCCGCCGTCATACCGCCCGGTCCATCGCCGACGCCCGCGCCGGCGAGGAAGGCCAGGAAGGGATGCGCGCCTTCCTGGAACGGCGCTCCCCCGCCTGGCGGAAGGAGGACTGAGGTGTTCGACAAGGTCCTGGTGGCGAACCGGGGCGAGATCGCGCTCCGGGTGATGCGCACCCTGGAGGAGATGGGGATCGCGGCGGTGGGGGTGGCCTCGGAGGCCGACCTCGACGCCCCCCACGCGCTCGCCGCGGTGGAGACCGTGAACCTCGGCCCCGCCCCCGCCGCCGAGTCGTACCTGGACGCCGGGAAGCTGGTGGACGCGGCGCGACGAACCGGCTGCGAGGCGGTCCATCCCGGCTACGGGTTCCTGTCGGAGAACGCGGACTTCGCCGAGGCGTGCGCCGCCGCCGGCCTGGTGTTCATCGGCCCCTCGCCCCAGGCGATCCGGCTGATGGGCTCCAAGACCGCGGCCCGCGCCGCCATGGAGAAGGCGGGGGTGCCGGTGGTTCCGGGCTACCAGGAGGCCGGAGCCGACGACGGGGCGCTCCTCCGGGCGGCGCAGCGGCTGGGCTTCCCGGTGCTGGTCAAGGCCTCAGCCGGGGGCGGAGGCAAGGGGATGCGGGTGGTGCGAGGGGCGGCCGAGCTGGCCTCCGCGCTCGCCCTGGCCCGGAACGAGGCCCAGGCCGCGTTCGGGGACGGCCGGGTCTACCTGGAGAAGTACCTGGAGCGTCCCCGGCACGTGGAGATCCAGGTGTTCGGAGACGCCTCCGGACGCGTGTTTCACCTGGGCGAGCGCGAGTGCAGCGTTCAGCGGCGCCACCAGAAGATCCTGGAGGAGAGCCCGTCCCCGGCGGTCGATCCCGCGCTCCGCGCGCGGATGGGCGAGGCGGCGACGGCGGCCGCGGCCGCCGCCGGTTACCGGAACGCGGGGACGGTGGAGTTCCTCCTCGACCGCTCCGGCGGGTTCCACTTCCTGGAGATGAATACCCGGCTCCAGGTCGAGCACCCGGTCACCGAGCTGGTGTACGGGGTGGACCTGGTGCGGGCGCAGGTGCTGACCGCGGCCGGGGAGCCGCTCCCCTTCGACCCGGATTCGCTCACCCCCCGCGGCCACGCCATCGAGGCCCGGGTGTACGCCGAGGATCCCGCCCACGGCTTCCTCCCCCAGACCGGACGGGTACTCCGGCTCCGGCTCCCCGTCCGCCCGGGAGTGCGGGTGGACTCCGGGCTCGGCGAGGGGCGCGAGGTGGGGACCTACTACGACCCGCTCCTGGCCAAGGTGACCGCGTGGGCCCCGGACCGGGACGAGGCCACCCGTCGTCTCTACAGCGCGCTCGCCGGCACCACCGTGCTCGGGGTGGGCACCAACGTCGATTTCCTCATGGACGTGCTCGCGCTTCCCGCCTGGCGGGAGGCCCGGCTTCACACCGGATTCCTGGAGGAATTCCTTCCGGTATGGAAGGGCCCCGAGGAGGCGCCCCCGGAGGTGGTGGCGGCCGCCGCCGAGGCCTCGGTAGAGGGGCTCAACCGCCCGGGGTCCGGCGAGGGGGGCGAGATCCCCACCCCCTGGACGACCCTGGGCAACTGGCCGGCCCCGGAGGGGCGCTGACGTGGACGTGCGACTCCGCCGCGGCGGCCACGTCTTCCGCGCCCGGCGCGACGCCCCGGGGACGGTCTCGGTGCAGGGACGGAGCGGCGATCCGGTGCCGGTCGCGGTGATCCGTCTCGCCGACGGAAGCCTGGCGGTGCGAGCCGAGGACGGCCTGCATCGGGCGGAGGCGGTCCGGGACGGCGACACCGTCTGGGTGCGGTTCCGGGGGCGGACCTATTGTTTCGAGATCGACCGCGGGCGCGGGCGGGCGCGGGGGGCGGCCCCCGGGGGACTCGCCTCTCCCATGCCGGGGCAGGTGCAAAAGGTGCTGGTGGCGGCGGGAGACCGGGTGGAGGCGGACCAGCCCCTGCTGGTGGTGGAGGCGATGAAGATGCAGCTCGAGATCAAGGCGCCCCGGGCGGGGCGGGTGAAGCGCCTCCTGGCCGCCGAAGGGGGGCGGGTGCGGGCGGGGGCGCCCCTGGTGGAGCTGGAGGAGGACGAGGCATGACCCTCCCCGGGCGAGTGACGGTGGTCGAGGTGGGACCGCGGGACGGGCTCCAGAGCCAGGGGGCCACCATCCCGCTGGAGGCGAAGGTGGAGTTCGTCGACCGCCTCTCCGCGGCCGGACTCCCGGTGATCGAGGTGGGCGCGTTCGTGAGCCCCAAGTGGGTGCCGCAAATGGCCGACTCCGGCCGCGTGCTCGCCGGGATCGACAAGCGTCCCGGGGTCCGCTACCCGGTCCTCGTCCCCAACCTCCAGGGGCTGGAGCGGGCGCTGGCGGCGGGGGCGGAGGAGGTCGCGGTGTTCACCGCGGCCTCGGAGACCTTCAACCGCAGGAACACCAACGCCGGGATCGCGGAATCGATCGAGCGCTTCCGCCCGGTCGTGGAGACCGCCCGTGCGCGCGGCGTGCGGGTGCGGGGCTACGTCTCCACCTGTTTCGGCTGCCCCTACCAGGGAACGGTCCCCCCGGAGAAGGTGGTCGAGGTGATCGGACTCCTGGACGGAATCGGGGTGGGGGAGTTCTCGATCGGCGACACCATCGGAGTCGCCCATCCCGGAAGAATCGAGGACGTCTTCACCCGGCTCCTCCGCCGGTGGCCGGCGGAGCGGCTGGCCCTCCACGCCCACGACACCCGGGGGATGGCCCTGGCCAACTGCTACCGGGCGCTGACCCTGGGGATCGCGATCTTCGACACCTCCGCAGGCGGGGTGGGCGGCTGCCCCTATGCGCCCGGGGCCACCGGCAACTTGGCCACCGAGGACCTGGTCCTCATGCTGGAGGGGCTGGGGGCGGCGACGGGGGTGGATCTGGACGCGCTGGTCGGGGCCTCGGCCTTCCTGGAAGGCGTGCTGGGGGAACCGCTCCCCGGCCGCGCCTACCAGGCTCTCCGCCGGTCCAGCTTCCGCTTCTGAATCTCCGCCGGCGCCGGAGCGCCCGCCCCCGGCGGCCGCGACCTCCAGCGCCGGTCAGCGCAGCACCACCAACTTCCGCGCCAGCTTCCCGGAGGGGGTCTCGATCAGGTAGAAGTAGACTCCGGGACCCACCCGCCGGCCGGCGGCATCGTTTCCGTCCCAGGCCGCCTCGTGGTCGCCCGCGTCCAGCCCCTCGTCCACCAGGGTGCGCACCGCCCGCCCGGCGAGGTCGTAGACCCGGAGCCGCACCCGGCCCGCCTCCGCGGTGGCGAACGCGATCCGGGTCGTCCCGGCCACCGGGTTGGGACGGTTCTGGGCGAGCCGGAGCCGGGGCCGGGGGACCGGCGCCGGCTCCACCGAGGCCGGCCCGTACCAGGTCACGCCGCCCGAGCGGGAGAGTTCGGCCAACCAGTAGCGCGCGGCCCCCCCGGGCGGATCCGTATCGGTGAACGCGTAGCCGGGGCCGCTGGTGAGGACGCCGAGGTTGAGGCGGATCCTTCGGCCGTCCGGGTCCTCGCGGTAGACGTCGAAACCCGCATGGTCGACCGAGGCCCCATCCGCCGACCAGCGCAGGACGATCCCGGATCCGCTTCGGCCCGCGGTGAAGGAGAGCAGGGTCACCGGCACCATGCCCCCCACCTCCCACCGCCCGAAGTGATAGGAGGGGAAGGCTCCGGCCCGGGTGAACCCGCCTCCGACGTCCAGGTGTCCGTTTTCCAGCGTCATCACCGAGACCGGCCCGTTGACCCCGCTGCCCAGGGGTTCCCACCCGGTCCCGGTCCAGAGCGCGACCCCGGAAGCGGCGGTGTCGCCGACCACGGTGAACGAACCGCCGATGTACAGGCTGTCTCCGGTCGCCGCGACCGACAGGATGGTGCGGGTGTCGAGGCCGGCGGCGAACCCGGTGTTCCAGGCTGCGCCGTCCCAGTAGGCGACCCCGTTGGCCTGGGTGTCGCCGGCGAAGTAGAAGTCGCCAGCGGCGTAGATCCGCCCCCCCGCCACCGCCACCGAGTAGACTTCGCCGTTCACTCCCGGGCCCAGCGCCTCCCAGGCGGTTCCGTTCCAGCGGGCGATGTTGGAGGCGGTCACCCCGCCGACCCCGTTGAAGATCCCCCCCACCACCAGGGACGGCCCGTCGGCGGCCATGGCCTCCACCGAATAGGGATTGGAGAAGCCTCCGCCTACCTGCTCCCAGATCCTGGTCACCGGATTCCAGTGCCCCAGGCGTCCCAGAGGCACCCCTCCCGACGAGGTGAAGCTCCCCCCCGCATAAAGTTCCCCGTCGTCGGTCACCGCCAGCGACCGGCAGATCCCGTTGAAACCGGCGCCCATGGCGTGCCACTCCCCGCCGTCCCAAAGGGCCACGTTGGCCGCGGGCACCCCCCCCGCGCCGGTAAAGGAGCCGCCGACCACGAGCTGGTTTCCGTAGGCGGCGATCGCGTACACCGGCCCGTCCAGCCCCGAGGCCAGCGTGTCCCATCCCGCCCCGGTCCACCGGGTAATATGGTTGACCAGCTCGCCCCCCGCGGAGCTGAAATCGCCGCCCACGTATAGTCCGCCGGGGCCGGGGGCGACCGCCCTCACCGTGGCCTCCAGCCCCTCGCCCAGCGCGTTCCAGCCGCCGTCCCGGTAGATCGCGACCCGCCGGGCGAGAACGTTGTCGGCGGAGATGAAGTCCCCTCCCGCGTACAGGTCTCCCCCGTCGTCCGCGGCCAGGGCCCGGACCACGGCGTCGGTCCCCACCCCCAGGCCCGACCACCCGGCGCCGTCCCAGGCCGCGATCCGGTTCAGGGCCTCGGTGCCCACGTGGCTGAAGGCGCCCCCCACGTAGAGACGCCCGCCGGCGGCGAGCAGGCTCCAAACCGGGCCGTCGGCCCCGCCCCCGGGACCGCTCCAGGAGGAGCCGTCCCAGGCGGCCAGGGCCAAGCCGGGCTCCCCCGCCACCCGGTTGAAATCGCCTCCCACGTAGAGCCGCCCCTGGAAGAGGGCGAGGGCATAGACCACTCCGTCCACTCCTCCCTGCAGGTCGTCCCAGGCGGACCCGTCCCAGCGGGCGATGGATCCGGCGGTGGTATCGGCGAGGGCGAGGAAGTCACCCCCCGCGTACACGGTGTCGCCGGAAACCGCGATGGCGCGGACGGTGCTGGGATTCAGGTTGTCCCCCAGCCCGTCGCCGAACGCGGTCCAGGCGCTCCCGTCCCACATGGCGATCCGCTGGGCGTAGGTCGAGCCCGCGCTGAGGAACCGCCCGCCCACGTAGAGCCGTCCGCCGTGGGCGCAGACCACGTCCACCTCGTCCCCGACCCCGCCCCCCACCGGGGCCCAGTCGGAGCCGTTCCAGCGGGCGAGGTTGGGCGCGGCGGTGGTGTCCCCGGCATGGGTGAAGAAGCCGCCGGCAATCAAGCTGTCCCCCTGCACCGCCAGCGAATTCACCGTTCCGCTGGTGGAGCTCCGGGCCGACAGCCCGCCTCCCACGTCGTCCCAGGCGCGGCCGTTCCACCGGGCGATGTGCCGGACGTCGACGCCGCCCACCTGGAGGAAGTCCCCGGCCACGTAGAGATCGGATCCCAGCACCGCCACCGCCTTGACCAGTCCGCCGGCGCCGGGGAAGGGGAAGCGGTCGTCCCAGTTCCGGTCGGCGGGGACGGAGGCCTCGGGAAGAAAACGCGGAGAGCCGTCGGGCGCCAACGACATGCGAAACCCGGCGGGGTCCAGGGCTCCCCGGAAGCCGTGCGTGAGGGCGGGGGCGCCGTGGGCGTCCAGGATCCGGCCCAAAGAGGGCGCCGCGGGCGCGGCGGGAGCGGGTGAGGTGGAGAGCGGGACCAGGAACGCGCCCAGGAGGAAGGCGATCCCGGGGACCCGGGACCGCGGCCGCCCGGCAACGGCAATCCGGCGGAAACGGCTCGATCGAAGGCCGCCGACGAACATGGTTCACGTTCCTTCCTGGTCAAGCCCCGGCCGCCGTTTTCGAACGGGCCGCCGAACGAGAGCTTAGCCGCCCCCCCAACCAGGGGTCAAACCGGGCGCCGGGGGGGTGGAGGGAGGGGCGCCCGTCACCCGCCGCCCCCGGGGAGGGGAACACATTGTTCCACGCCCCGGGGGGGTTCACGAGGCGCTCGCCGGGGACTCCCGTTCCCTCCACGCTTCCCCGCCGCCGCGCCGGCCCGGGCAGCAACCCTGCGGTCCGATTGGAGTTGGAGCGCAAGCCGGACCGGCGGCATTCATGTAAGGCGCTTATCCTGAGAATCGATGGGGGCTTCCCCCGCCGCGGCTCCTACAATGCCGGTGCAACAAAAGGGTCGAAGTCGAACCATGCACGGCTGGGCCCGGGCAGGCGAGGGAGCGGTCGAGATGAAACGCGTCGGATTCGGGTCGGCGGTGATGGCGGTTCTGGCGGTTCTGGCGTTCGCGGGCCCGGCCCGCCCCTCCTTCCGCGAGGCCCCGGCCATCGGCAGCCAGGACTGCGCGATGTGCCACAACGGGGACGATGCGTCCATCCCCAAGGTCACCGAGGACATCCTGGCCAAGTCCTCGCACGCCGGGTTCGCCTGCGTGGACTGCCACCGGGACATCACCGAACTCCCCCACCCCGAGAAGCTGGCCCCGGTCGACTGCGCCACCTGCCACGAGGAGGAGGCCACTCTCTACAAGCGCCACGGCCGGGGGATCGTGGGGGTGACCGAGGACATCCCCGAGTGCACCAACTGCCACGGCAGCCACTCCATCCTCCCCTCCAGCGACCGCGACTCCGCGGTCAATCCCGGCCACCTGGCCGAGACCTGCGGGAACTGCCACAGCAAGCTGGACCTGGCCAAGAAACACGACATCATGCTGAAGAAGCCGGTCCAGGTGTACGAATCGAGCGTACACGGGCGGGCGGCCCTGGGCGGGGTCTACGTCGCCGCCACCTGCACCGACTGCCATTCCACCGAGGGCACCGCGCACCGGATCCTGGGACCCGGCGATGCCCAGTCCAGCATCAACCACTTCAACATCCCCAAGACCTGCGGGAAGTGCCACAAGGGCATCGAGCAGGACTACTGGGAGGGGATCCACGGCCAGCTCACCGCCCGCGGCGAGACCGATACCCCGGTCTGCACCGATTGCCACGGCGAGCACGGGATCCTGCCGCCGGACGACCCCCGGTCCAACGTGAGCCCGACCCAGGTCGCCGAGGCCACCTGCTCTCCGTGCCACGAACAGGCGCGGCTGAACGAGAAGTACGGGATCCCGGCGGGCCGGCTGGCCACCTTCATCGACAGCTATCACGGACTGAAGAGCCGGGCCGGGGACGTCACCGTGGCCAACTGCGCGAGCTGCCACGGCGCCCACCGGATCCTGCCCAGCTCCGACCCCTCTTCTTCCATCAACCAGGCCAACCTCCAGAAGACCTGCGGGCAGTGCCATCCCAACATCAGCACCCAGCTCGCCCAGACCAAGATCCACGTCAACAACGCCGGAACCAAGACCGGCTGGGCCGCGTTCTTCACCCGGCTCTACCTGGCGCTGATCGTGCTCATCATCGGCGGGATGGTCGCCTACGTCTTCCTCGACATCCGCAAGAAGAACCGGGAGATGCTGGCCAAGCCGATGACGCGGCGGATGGACGCCAACGCCATCTTCCAGCACGGCCTCCTCACCGTGTCTTTCCTGGTGCTGGTGATCACCGGGTTCGCCCTGCGCTACTCCGAGGCCTGGATCTTCAAGAGCCTGTTCGGATGGGACGGCGGCTTCCGGATCCGCGGGGTGATCCACCGTTCGGCGGCGGTGGTCCTGGTCTTCTCCTCCCTCTGGCACCTCTTCTATCTCCGCACCCGGAACGGACGGGCGTTCGGAAAGGGGATGCTGCCCAACCGGAACGACGTGGTCCAGGTCTACCAGATGGTGATGTTCAACCTGGGGCGCCGGAAGGATCACCCCGAGTTCGGCCGCTTCACCTTCGTGGAGAAGGCGGAGTACTGGGCGCTCATCTGGGGCACCGTGGTGATGGCCGGGACCGGGTTCTTCCTCTGGTTCGAGAACGTGGCGGTGAAGATCTTCCCCAAGGGGCTTCTCGACGTGCTCCTGGTGATCCACTTCTACGAAGCCTGGCTGGCCACCCTGGCCATCGCGGTTTGGCACATGTACTTCACGGTCTTCCGGCCCGGAACCTGGCCGGGCAACCCCGCCTGGGTGACCGGCAAGATGCCGATGGACGCGTATCACGAGGAGCACCCCGCCGACACCGCAGTGAAGGAGGCTCCCGCCGACGAGGATGCGGAGGAGCCGGAGACCGTGACCGCGCACGCGTCCTAGCCGGCCGTCCTACCGGCCCGACCGGATCTCCTTCACCGAGTTGAACGCCGACCAGCGCAGGATGCGCACCCGGTGCATCCGGTAGCGCGGCTCGAATCCGGCCTTGAGAATGCCGCGCATGGAGGCGGCATTGCTTCTCCGACAGTAGATCCAGAAGAGGCGTCCGGGCGGGCCGCCTTCCCCGGCGATCTCCCGCAGCACCCGGGGGTACATCCCCCGCCCCCGCATCGCCGGGGGGGTCCAGCAGTCGTAGATCACCACCCCCTCCTCCTCGAGCGGGATCCGGCACTTGGGGCCGACCTCGTAGGTCCCGGTGACCTCGCTCCGGACCGCGCTCCAGGCGACGTGGGCAAGCCTGCCCTCCAGCCAGGCCAGGTGCAGGGTGTCCCCCCTCCGGAGGCGGTCCCGGGCCCGGGCGAGGCGGGCCACGTCGCGGAACTCGCGGTGCTCCTCGGCCAGGGCGGCCAGGTCCCCGAGGCTCCCGGTCCCGAAGACCGGCCGGACCTCCCCGCTCCGGGGCAAGGGGCGGCGGTCCCCGGGCACGGCGCGGCTCCTCGAGAACACCACCACCATGTCGTTGGAAAAGACAAGATGCCACCCCCGCCGGGCCAGCCTGGCGCCGAACCGGGCGGGCCCCAGTCGCCTCAACGCCTCCCCCACCGTCCTCGCCCGGCCCGTCCACCGCCGCGCCCGCCGCCACACCGGTCCCGCCGGCGCGGTCCGCTTCAGCCCCTCCCTCATCCGGAACGCGGCCAGGCGGCCCCTTCCCCCCGGACCCGGCGGGAAGAGGCGCACGGTGTGGTTCATGGCCACCCCGTTGGCGAAACGGAACTTGTAGGACTCGTCGCCGGCGGTGAAGTCGAACCGGCGGAGCCTCTCGTCGCGGGCGTATTCCAGGAGCTTCTTGATCTGCACCTGGCCCGGGGACTGGTCCCAGAAGTCCACGTTGAAGGTGATCTTGTAGAGGATGAAGACGCCCTTGGCCTGGAATCCGAAGTGGTAGGCCGCGGGCTTGCCCCCCACCTCCATCACCGAGAAGCGGAGTTCCCGGGCCGGGTCGAGGTCCTCCAGGAGCGACCGGTAGAGACTCCGGGCCGCCGGGTCCTGGAAGAGACTCACCCCGCCGGTCATCGTCCAGCGGGCGATGTGCTGGCGGAACAGCCCTTCGAGGTGGGCCCGGGCCTCGTCGCGGTCGACCAGGTGGCGGAAACGCAACGGGCCGATGCGGCCCAGGTTCCGCTCGTAGATCCTGAGGCTCTTCTTCTCGATGAGCGAGGCGAGATGGCGCCCGTCCTCCGCCCCGAGGTCAATGTAGGGGCAGGGAGCGTCGGGCACGGAGGCGGCGAGGAGCCCGGCCGCCGCCGCCGCCGCGGGAAGGTGGGCGAGGAGGTTCGAGTCCTGGGAGACGTTCCGCAGGACGCAGCCCGTCCACGCTCCCGCCGTCCGGGCGAGGGCCTCCAGGGCCGCCGGAACCACCTCGTCTCCCGTCCCCGGCGCGCACAGGATGTCGTTGTAGTCGGCCCGCCCGTCAGAGAGGAAGCGCAGGCCGCCCCCATTCCGGGCCAGGGGAAACACCCCCACCAGACGCTCCCCGCTCCGGACCACCGGAGTGCACAACCTCAGGCCCGCGCCGTACGCCCGCCAGGTCGCCCGGGCCCAGGCGAACTTTCCGAAGACGGTGCTCCGTGGATCGCTCTCCCAAAGCAGGTCCCACTCGGCCGCGATCCGCTCGAGTTCCGCGAAGTCGGTGACCAGATTCGCCCGAAGACCGGAGGCGGGGGTCGGTTCGCGCGACGCCATCATCGGCCCAGAAGGGAGAGGAAGCCGTGGAGGCGGGCATGAAACGCGTCCATGGCGATCTCTCCCGGCACCCCCACGCGATCGATACCGAGCGGGCCGGGGTCGGGCGGATTCACCCTTCCGGCCAGCGCGAAGGCCGTCCGGTAGCCCGAGGTCCGGGCGGCTTCCACCACCGCCGGCGAGACGTCGGCGGGGCCCCCGTTGGGATAGGCCAGCCACGGGCAGGGCCGCCTCACCTCGGACTCGATGGCCGCCCTGCTCTCCTCCAGCTCCCGGCGGAGACGGTCGGGGGTGACGGCGGTGAGAATCGGGTGCGAGACGGTGTGGGAACCGACCGAGAACCCGCGGCGGACGAGTTCCCGGGCCTCGTCCCAGTCGAGGAATCCGTAGAGCTCTTCCAGGGCGCCGTTCACGGGGAGGGGCGCGTCGCCGCGAAGCCGGTCCAGATACGCGATGCGCTCGGCGTCGGGGAGCCGCTTGCAGGCGGCGCGAACGGCGTCGGCGAGCCGCCACCGGGCTTCGGGGTCCGGGGGCAGGGGCGCCGCGGGTCTTCCCCCCGGGAGCGGAAGCGCGGGTTCCGGCCAGGCGGCGATCCGTTCATCCAGCTCCTGCGTCCACAGGAGGCCGCCCCCCCCGATGTGCCCGGTGGTGAGATGGAAGAGGGCGGGCACCTCCAGGCGCTCCAGCTCGGGAACCGCCCGGGTGAGATTGTTCCGGAATCCGTCGTCGAAGGTGACCAGGACGGGTCGAGGCGGCAGGGGGGTTCCCGCCTCGAGATGGTCCAGAAGGTCGCGGGGGGAGATCGGGTTGAACAACCGGCGGAGAAGGGCGAGCTGGGCTCGGAAGTCGCCGGCCCGGGTGGCGACCCGCGTCCGCCAGGGGTGGCGGGGATGGTCGTCGGGAACCACCGCGTGATAGCAGAGGACCAGGAGCCGCTTCCGGAGGGCGCTCCGCACGCACCGGTTGACCCCGAGCCGCCGGCTCCCGGCCAACACGCTTTGTTTGGCGACCCGGCGCAGGTCCATCAAGCCCGGCCCTCCACAACCGGCCGCAAGGGGGAAGCCGGCCCCCACCGGCGGGAGGCGCTCGATCCGGAGCCCACCATCGCCCCGCCGAGGGGGGGGTGGACGCGCCGGATGCGTGCGGCGGCAAGTTAACGCTATCACGGAGGCCCGTCCGAGCCAAGGGCCCCGGGCCCGGGAGGGGCTCCCGGGCCCGGCGATCCCGCGTCGATCGGCCGGAAGGCCGGGCTACCGGTACCCGAAGAGCACCGAGTAGACGATGAGCACGATGATGAGCACCCCCATCCCCAGGGCCAGCGACCCAAAGATCCGGACCATGATCCTCCGGTTCCGCTCCGGAGCCCGCGACACCACCCGCTTCCCCAGCTCCCCGGTCCGGCGAAGCTCCTCGATTTCCTCGGGCCGTTCCTCCTTGTACTGCTTGAGCGGGGTCACTCCGGTGAAGATCACGGTATCCATGGGGAACGCTTCCGGCCGGAGGTGGGTGTTGAAGAAGTGGATGGTGAAGATGAAGCCCACCGCGAGCAGCGCCTCGTCGCTGTGGATGATGGTGGCCACGTTGATGAGCCAGCCCGGGAGCACGCGCGTGGCGGCTTCGGGGAACCACAGCATGAGCCCCGAGGCTCCGATCACCGCCACTCCCCAGAACACCGCCAGGTAGTCGAACTTTTCCCAGTAGGTCCAGCGGCCGTAGTTCGGGCGCGGACCCCGGTTGAAGAACCACTTGAGCGTCCCCTGGAAATCCTTCGCGTCCTTCAGGTTGAACATCAGGGCGTTCTTCCCGAACAGCAACTCCTTGAAGCTCAGGTGCCGGTGCCGCTTGTGGCGAAGGAGGCTGAACACGTGGAACCCGAAGTACCCGAAGGTGATGCAGGCGGCGATCCGGTGGATCACCCCGGCCACCCGCACTCCACCCAGGAGGCCGGCCACGAACTCCGCCCAGGGCATGGAGGAGAACTTGAGCATCATCCCGGTCAGGGCCAGGGAAAGAAAGCTCACAATCACGAACACGTGGGTGATCCGCTGGGACCGGGTGAACCGGCGCACGAAGTACCGGCCCTCCTCCCCTGCGCTCTCCTTCCGCCGCTCCTTCATGGCCCGGAAGGACCGCGGGAGCCACAGGAGCGTGTGCACCCCGAAGAATCCGAACACCCCGAACAGCAGGAAGGTCATCGACCAGTAGGTGTAGAACAGGATCGGGTACTTGACCGGATCGTGGTGGGTGGCGTGGGTGAGATACCCGGTGAAGCGGGTGTTGGCGTCGTCGTGGCACTTGCTGCAGGTGTGCACGATGTTCTGGACCGCCACCGCCGAGCGCGGGTCGTTGATGGCGTAGATGTCGTGGGCCCCATGGCAGTCCGAGCACTTGGCCGCCTTCAGGTACCCCAGGCTGTAGGCCTTACCGTGCATGGTCTCGAGGTAGGACGTGGCCAGCTTGTCGTGGCAAGACCCGCACTGCCCGGTGACCTCGGTCATGAACTGGTCCTTGTCCACGTCGCCGATGGTGTGAGCCGAGTGGCAGTCGGTGCAGGTGGGGAGCTTGTCCACGTTCTTGCCGTTGGCGGCGAAGTGAACGCTCTTCACGTATGAGTTGTAGATCCCCCGGTGGCAGGAGGCGCAGGTGGCGGGGATGTTCTTCCTGGAGACCGAGGACCGGGGATCGCCGTGCTTGAGCACGAAATGCGCGGTGTGGCAGTCGGTGCAGATCGCGCTGGGAAGAAGGCCCTTCTCGGTCAGGCCCCGCCCGTGAACGCTCTGGGAGTAGTCCGAGAAGGCGTTCTTCTCGGCCAGGTCCGCCGCCTCCCCCGCCTTGCCGTTGGTGCGATGGCAGCCGCCGCACAGAGCGGGCACGTTGGCCCGGTAGGTACGGGCCTCCTCGTCCTTGACCGGTTTGACCTTGTGATCGCCGTGGCAGGTGGTGCAGTAGGGCGCCTGCACCGCCCCGTTCAGGTACGCCTGCCCGTGCCCGCTGGCGAAATACTCCTCCGAGACCTTGGCGTGGCAGCTCGAGCAGTCCACCCGCCCGGCGGTGGTGCAGGGCCGGGCCAGGCGAGGGTCCACGTCGAAGTGGCACTTCACGCAGGGGATGTTCTGGTGGACGGAGGCGGCCAGATCGCTCTTGTTCACGGTCAGGGACAGGGTATCGCCGGCGGCGCCGTGCCTGAGATCGTCGCGCTCATGGCACTTGAGGCAGTCCCGGTCGGAGATCGTCATGGCCACGGTCTCCTTGCGCACCTTGTGGGGGATGTGGCAGTCGGTGCAGGCGGGAATCTTCCCCGGCGCCTTTTCCCAGAGCTCTCCCCGGATCACCTTGGTATGAACCTGCTCGATCCGCGAGTGGCATTTCATGCAGGTGTGGGCGATGTTGCCGGGGGCGATCGAGGCCTTGGCATCGGTATGGGGCAGGATGGTGTGGCTGCCGTGGCAATCGGTGCAGGTGGCGGTGACGGTCAGGCCCTTCTTGAACAGCCCCTCGCCGTGAATGCTCTGGCTGTAATTCTCGATGATGTTGTGCTCGGCGATCCGGTAGGCCTTGGCCACCGGCGCACCCTCTCGGTGGCATCCCCCGCACAGGTACGGGATGTTCATGTGGTAGGTCGGGGAATCGGTGTTCCGGGGCGAGAGGATGTCGTGGGTGCCGTGGCAGTCCTTGCAGGAGGGCGCGTAGGGGGCGCCCCGTTTCAGGGCCTGCCCGTGGATGCTCCCTTCGAACGCCTTCTCGGCCTGATCGTGGCAGGCCCCGCACTCCACCGGAGCCAGGCCCTCGGGATGAGGCAGGTTCTCCGGATCGGCGTCGGAGTGGCAATCGGTGCAGTCCAGGGAGGCGTGCACCGAGGCCCCGAACACCTTGGAGTCCACGAAGAGCGAGACCGTGTTCCGGCCGTGCTGGGTGGAGAAGGCGGGATCGGAATGGCACTCCAGGCAGGTCTCGTTCACGCTCGCCCGCGCGGGGGCCGCGGTGAACGCGACCGCCGGCGCCAGCCCGAGCCCGACCATGAATATCGATCTGAGGACCTTCAAACCCCGGATAGCGGCGAGGGCGCGGCCGATCCGAGGCCTCGGCGCCGCCGTCTCCGCGTTCCCATCCGACCCGTTCATCCCTGCCTCCATCACCACGTCCTTCTCCCTCCCGCGCATGGGTGTAAAGCGGGCCTAAGTGTATTTATTTCGTAGGTTTGACGGCGCATAGAATCGGGGTATTCACATTACGAATCAGGTTGTCTTTCCCCCCCGGGGGTAGGCTCAGGTCGGAAGCGATTCCGGCCGCTTCCGCCCGGGGCCGCTCCCCTCCGGACCAAATCCGTCCGATGAGGGTTCGCGATCGTCTGCGAGGAGCGGCGCCCCGGGCCGGTTGGGTCGAGCCCGACGCGCCGGTTCATTCCCGCGCCGGGCGAGGGGAGGCGGGGTGACGGCATGAAACGACGGGAGTTCCTTAAGACGGTGGCCGGGGCTTGCGCGGCCACCGTGGCTGCGGGCGAGGCGTCCGCGTCCAATGAGGTCCTCGTTCCCGAGAACCCTTACGGCGTTCTTGTGGACACCTCCAAGTGCATCGGCTGCCGGAAGTGCGAATGGGCCTGCAACCAGGCCAACCACCTCCCGGTCCAGCCCCTCAGCACGTTCGAGGACAAGTCCGTCTTCGCCGCCATGCGGCGGCCCGACGCCGGCCATTACACCGTGGTCAACCAGTGGAAAGGCCCGGAGGGCTCGGACCGGCCGGTGTGGGCCAAGGTGCAGTGCATGCACTGCAACGACCCCGCCTGCGCCTCCGCCTGCATCGTGAGCGCGTTCCAGAAGCGCGAGAACGGCGCGGTGGTCTACGACCCCTGGCGCTGCATGGGCTGCCGCTATTGCATGGTGGCCTGCCCCTTCCAGATCCCGGCCTACGAGTACGACAACGCGCTCACCCCCCAGGTGCGCAAGTGCACCTTCTGCTACGACCGGATCACCAAGGAGGGCGGGGTTCCCGCCTGCGTGGAGATCTGCCCGCCCCAGTGCCTGGTCTTCGGCCGGCGATCGGAACTCCTGGACTTGGCTCACCGCACCATCGCGCAGAACCCCGGCAAGTACGTGGACCACGTCTACGGCGAGCACGAGGCCGGGGGCACCTCGTGGATGTACCTGGCCGCCGTCCCCTTCACCGAGCTGGGGTTCCCCGAGGTGGGCGAGGCCGCGCCGCCGCGGATCACCGAGACCATCCAGCACGGAGTGTTCAAGAACTTCCTGCCCCCGGTGGCGCTCTACATCTTCCTGGGAGGGCTGATGAAGCTGTTTCAGCGATCGGAAGACGCGGGGAAGGGAGGGGACCATGAGTAGCCCCGCCCTGGCGGCGCCGGGACGCCGGCATCACCCGGCGTCCGCGCCCCTCCGCCGGCCCCTGTTCACCCCCGGAGTGTTCGTTCTCCTGGGGTTGATGGCGATCGGACTCTGCTTCGCCCTCTACCGGTTCCTATTCGGCATCGGTTCCATGACCCATCTCGACAACCAGTACCCGTGGGGAATCTGGATCGCGGTCGACGTGGCCTCGGGGGTGGCCCTGGCCGCCGGCGGGTTCACCTCCGCCGCCCTCGCCCACATCTTCCACCGCCAGCGCTACGAGGTGATCACCCGCCCCGCCCTTCTGACGGCGATGCTCGGCTACACCTTCGTGGTGCTGGGGCTCCTGGTGGACCTGGGGCGCTACTACAACGTGTGGCACCCCCTCCTCCCCATGATGTGGTCCGGCCACTCGGTCCTGTTCGAGGTGGGCATGTGCGTGATGATCTACCTCACCGTGCTCTACCTCGAATTCATGCCCATCGTGACCGAACGCTTCCGGGGGCGGGTCGACCTTCCGGGGGCGCTCCGCCCGCTCAACGGGTTCTTCGAGGGGCTGCTGAAGCTCATCGACAACACCGTGAACCGGGTGATGTTCGTCTTCATCATCGCGGGGGTGGTGCTCTCGACCCTGCACCAGTCGTCGCTGGGCGGGCTGATGGTGCTCGCCCCCTACAAGATGCACCCCCTGTGGTGGACGCCGATCCTTCCCCTCCTATTCCTCCTCTCGGCGATCTCGGTGGGCTTCCCCATGGTGATCTTCGAGTCGCTGGTCGCCGCCCGGTCCTTCGGCCGGAAGCCGGAGATGCACGTGCTGGGCCCGCTGGGGAAGGTCGTGGCCGCGATCCTGTTCCTCTACCTCGCGTTCAAGCTCGGGGACATGTCGGTGCGGGGAACCGCCCACTACCTGACCGACGGCAGCGTGCAGTCGTACATGTTTATGGCCGAACTGGGGCTGGGGGTGATCCTGCCGCTCCTCATGTTCATCTGCCCCGCGGTGCGGCGGTCGCCGCGGCTCCTCCTCACTGCCGCCGCGCTGGTCGTGTTCGGGGTGCTGTTCAATCGGATCAACGTCTTCATCACCGCCTATCACCCCGTCTACAAGCAGGCGCAGTACTTCCCCAGCATCGGGGAGGTGGCGGTCACGGTGGGGCTCATGGCGGGATTGATGTTCGTGTACCGGGTGCTGGTGACGATCTTTCCGGTCTTGCCGGCGGAGGAGGAGGGTTAGATGGGCCGCTACGGGAGGTGGATGGGATTGTCGGCCGCGGCGGGAGCGGCTTTGTTGTGGGCCCTGGCCGCGGCGGGACCGGGGGCCGGAGCGGCGCCCCCGGTGCACGGCGGTTCGGTGGATTGCGCGGAGTGCCACGCCTGCCCGGCCCCTACGCGAGCCGAGCCCTGCCTGAAGGCCTGCCCGCGAGGCCGGGAGTCGAAGGGGCTCACCGCGTCCCAGGGCCCCGACGTGGTGATCCTGAAGGAACTCGAGGACATGTACGTGCCGGTGCGGTTCAACCACCGGGCGCATGCGCAGATGGCGGGGATGTCCAGGGGCTGCGTGACCTGCCATCACAACACGCCCCCGGACTCCGCTCACCCCTCTTGCAAGGACTGCCACCCCAAGACGGCGGCCCAGGAGAACCTGGCCCAGCCGAGCCTCAAGGGCGCCTATCACCGCCAGTGCCTGAGCTGCCACAGCGAGTGGGACCGGGACACCGCCTGCGAGGTCTGCCACGAAAAGAAGGCGGGGGGGGCACTGCACGGCACCGCCTCCGCGGTGAACGGGCACAGCCACTACCGGGCGATCCCGCTTGACGACCTCATCACCTTCAAGACGAACTACGCCCCCGGGGACGTGGTCCCCTTCCACCACCGGAACCACAGCGAGAAGTACGAGCGGGATTGCGTGGAGTGCCACGCCCAGCAGGGGTGCACGAAGTGCCACACCCAGGGAGTGACGGCGGGGGCCAACGGCCGCCATCCCATGGGGGATCCGTCCGAGGCCCACATCCACCAGACCGTGTGCTTCCAGTGCCACCAGGACCAGAAGTGCACCGAGTGCCACGGCCGGGACCCCAAGGACCTCTTCTCCCACGCCGACACCGGATGGCCGCTGGCCCCCTACCACGCCCATCTGGACTGCCGGAGCTGCCACGGGGCGAGCGGCGCGTTCCAGAAGCCCGATCCCACCTGCACGAGCTGCCACGAGCAGGGTTTCCGGACCGCAGGCTTCAAGCACGACGTCACCGGAGTGAAGCTGGGGGCGACCCACGGCGAGATCGACTGCGAGACCTGCCATACCGCCGGGGTGGGCAAGGGCGAACCCTCCTGCGAGGGTTGCCACGACGACGGCCGGAGCTACGACCGGAAGACGGGGTTCGGGGACTCCTGATCCTACCGATTCACGGGGAGCACGCGCGAGGCCCCGCGGGGAAACCTGCGGGGCCTCGTGCTTGTGAGAAAGTGGCTCAGGAGCGGCGCCGCTCCGCTTCCGCCAAGAACCCCTCCTCCAGGGCGTGGAGCCGCTTCTCCGCCCGGGCCTCCGCGGCCGCGTAGCTCTCACCCGCTTCTACCGGCTCCACCGCCTCGAAGTAGTACTTGATCTTGGGCTCGGTCCCGCTGGGGCGGAGCAGCACCCGCGAATCGTCCTCGAGCTCGTAGACCAGCACGTTGCTCCGCGGGAAGTTCGCCTTCCCGGTTCCGCCCCCGGCCTCCACCGTCTCCCCGGTGGCGAGGTCGCTCCGCCGGCGCACCCCCCGCCCGGCCAGGCGCGCCGGCGGGTCGGCGCGGAAGGCCTCCATGATCGCGGCGATGGCGGCCGAGCCCTCGCTTCCGGGCAGGGTGACGCTTCTCTGGGAGCTGACGTAGATCCCGAACCGCCGGAACACCTCTTCCAGGAAGTCGAGAACGTTGCCGCCCCGGGCGCGGCAGAACGAGGCGAGGTCGGCGAAGACCAGGGCCGCGCCGATTCCGTCCTTGTCCCGCACCAGCTCCCCCACGGTGTAGCCCAGCGCCTCCTCGAAGCCGAACACGAACCGCCATCCCCGTTCCGCCCGGGCGGCGATCGCCCCGTTGGCGATCCACTTGAACCCGGTCAGGGTTTCGGTGTAGCGCACGCCGCGGTCCGCGGCCATCCGCCCGAGCAGGCTCGACGAAACCACGGTGGTGGTGACCAGCTTCTCCCCGGCGGGGGGGTTTTCGGTCAACAGGTACCAGGCGAGCGCGGTTCCGATGCGGTTCCCGGTGAGGGGGCGAAAAGCGCCGGAGGCGTCCCGCACGATCACCGCGAGCCGGTCGGCGTCGGGGTCGTTGGCCAGGACCAGGTCCGCGCCCTCCTTGCCGGCCAGGGCCAGGGCCAGATCCATGGCCCCCTTCTCCTCGGGATTGGGAAACTTCACGGTGGGGAACTCGCCGTCGGGCTCGGCCTGCTCGGGGACGGTGTGGAAGCTCCGGTATCCCGCGCGGGCGAAAACCTCCCGGACCCAGCGCCCGCCGACCCCGTGGAGCGGGGTGTAGACCACGGTGAGGTCGGCGGGCGACTCGGGATGCCGGCGGAGCGCCAGGACCTCGGCCAGGTAGCGCTCCCCCACCGAATCGGGGACGTCCGCCACCCGCCCCTCCGCCCGGGCCCGGGCGAGGTCGGCCAGCGGGATCTCCCGCACCGGGCCCACCGCGTCGACGGCGGCGCTGATTCCGGAGTCGTGGGGCGGGATGATCTGGGCCCCGTTTCCCCAGTAGACCTTGTACCCGTTGTAGGCGGGTGGGTTGTGGCTCGCGGTCACCACCACCCCGGCCGAGGCCCCGAGCTCGGTCACCGCGAAGGCGGTGACCGGAGTGGGAACCACTCCGGGGAAGAAGTGGACACGGATCCCGGCGCCGGCGAGGACCGCGGCGGTGTCCTCGGCGAACTCGGTGGAGAGCCGGCGGCCGTCGCGGCCCACCACCACCCCCCGCTCGCGCACCCCGGGAACGGTGTCGAGCAGATAGCCGGCCACCCCGGCGGTGACCCTGCGGACCAGGGCGCGGTTCATGCGGTTGGGCCCCGCCCCCAGCACCCCGCGGAGTCCGGCGGTGCCGAATTCGAGCCGGGCGCCGAACCGCTCCCGGAGCTCGTCCAGGTCCCCGCGGCCCAGGATCGCCTGCAGCTCGGCCCGGGTGCCCGGGTCGGGATCGTCCGCGATCCACGCCCGCGCGGCCTCGGTCCACTTCTCAGCTTCGCCCTTCGCTGCCATCCTTTTCCTCCGTTTTCCGGCCGGCGGCCGCCCCGGACGCGGCCCGATCCGGTTCCTCGACGCGCTCCGGGGCCGGAAACGCCGTCTCCGCGAATCCCAGCAGGCGAGCCGTCTCCTGCCGCAGGGAGGCGGGGACGGCGGCGGGCCCGGGCTTGCCTCCCGCCGCCGGGTTGCGCCCGAGGGCGCAGTCGTAGATGAAGTTCTGGGTCTCCCAGAGATCGGGGGCGGGAGAGAGGGTCTCCGCCACCTCCAGGACCTGGATCAGTGCGCGGGCCGCTTCCTCGCTGTGCTCCCGGCAAAGGCGCTTGGCCTCCTCGAGGAGCCGTCCGGCCAGGGCCTCGGACAGCCGCGCCTCGTTGCGGGAGAGCCCCAGCGCCTCGAACCGCGCCAGCCGCGGCCCCCACGAGGCCACGTCCACCCCCTCTCGCCCCGCCGGGGCGTTCATCTCCACCAGGAGATCCTCCATCCAGACCACCTCCACCATGCGGGCGAGCGCGCGCGGAGGGCGGATCCGGCGTTCCTCCAGGAAGCGCAGAACCGGCTTCCGACGTTCCAGGAGCGACTTGAGCCGGAAGATGGTCTTGCGCTCCACCCGCCCCAGGAAGCGGTCGGTGAGAAGCTTGGCCGTCTCCGGATCCAGGTCCTCCACCCCCAGCACCCGCTCCCCCGGCTCCCCGGAGGCGGGCTCCCAGGGGAAGCGCGGCGAGCTGCGCTGAAGCGCCACCGCGATCCGGGGGGTGCGCTCGAGCTCGATCCGATAGTAGAACTCGGTCCGCTCCTCGGTGCGCCGGTGGACCGCCTCCACCGTCCCCTCGCCCCGGTCGCTGAGGGGAGTGACGGTGACGCCGTAGGCGGGAGGATCGGGGACCTCCCCCCGGCCCAGCCCCAGCCGCTTGGCCAGCACCGCCTGCGCCGCCACCTGGGGCGGGTCGACGCGCGAGCCGAGCACCACCGATTCGAAGAGATCGGCGCCGCTCCGGACCGGCTCGGCGTTGGTGTGGGCGCCGGACAGGATCTTCAGGAACCGCTCTCGCACCCCGTCGTCTCCGGAGCCCGCGTAGAGCTCCAGGGCGCGCCCCGCGTAGCGGAGGACCTGAAGGGTCTCGATGCCGGCCAGATCGTTGAAGAACCAGCCGCAGGAGGTGAACATGAGGAGAGCGTGGCGCTCCATCTCCAGAAGCCGCCACACCGCCCGGGGATCTCCGGCCCGCGCATGGGAGTCGAGGAAGCGTCGGCGGCGTTCGGGCCCGGGGTCGAGAAGCACCTCGATGTAGTCGTCCCGCGCCGCCCAGGGGTCGCGCAGCAGCCTCCCCCCTTCCTCCTCGAACCTTCCGGCCAGGGCGCCACGCAACTCGCCGAGGGCCTCGAACAGCGGCGTCCGCCACTTCTGGTTCCATTCCGGCTTTCCGCCGGTGCTGCATCCGCAATCCGAGCGCCAGCGTTCCACCCCGTGGACGCAGCTCCACGACCCCGGCTCCAGCACCCGGGCCTCCCAGGCCGGAGGCTGGCGCTCGAGGTAGGTCGCATAGTTCAGGATTTCCACCCGGTCGGAGGAGGCCAGGCGATCGAGGGCGTAGGCCAGGGCCATCTCGCCGAACCGGTGATGGTGGCCGTAGGTCTCGCCGTCGGTGGCGATGGACAGGAGCGGCGCGCCCTCGGGCCGGGCCGCGGCGCTCCCGGCCAGCCGTCCCGCGAACGCGTCGCCGCTTTCCAGAAGCTTACCGAACGCCACGTCGCGTGCAATGTCCCCGTCGTAGAAGAAGAGGTTGATGGACCGGCGCTCCGAGGTCCGGCAGCGGTAGGCCCGCCCCAGGTCCGGGGAACCGGCGGGCTTCCGCCAGGGGGTGTCCGGCCGGCCGCCCGGGCGAAGCTCGGTCATCTGCCAGGGGGCGAGCACGGTGAAGCCGATTCCGGCCTCGGCGAGCACGTCCAGGCTCTCCAGGTCCGCCGCGGTCTCCGGAAGCCACATCCCTTCCGGCTCCCGGCCGAAGAAGGCCCGGAAGTGGGCCATTCCCCACCGGACCTGGGTCACTTTGTCGCGGCGGTCGAGCAGCGGGAGAATGGCGTGGTTGTAGCCCTGGGCAAGCGCGTTTCCGTGACCGAGGCGCCGCCGGCTCTCCCGGTCGGCCTCGGCCAGCGCCTCCAGCGTCACCGGATCGTTCCGGACCATCCAGTCCAGGAGGGTGGGGCCGAAGTTGAACGAGATCCGGGCGTAGTTGTTGACGATGGCGGTGATGCGCTTCTCGCCGTCCAGGATCCGCGCGGCCCGGTTGGGACCGTAGCACTCGCGCTGGATGCGGGCGTTCCAGTTGTGGAAGGGCGCGGCGGTGG
>CAVSKL010000003.1:0-855000 GCA_963728475.1 Candidatus Eiseniibacteriota bacterium | reverse complement strand
CCCTGGTTGAGCCAGGGCATTTCACACACCACTTGCCGGGCCGCCTACGCGCCCTTTACGCCCAGTGATTCCGAACAACGTTTGCTCCCCCCGTATTACCGCGGCTGCTGGCACGGAGTTAGCCGGAGCTTATTCCCAGGGTACCGTCAGTCATGGGACCTATTCGCTCCCATGAGGTTCTTCCCCTGGAAAAGAGGTTTACACCCCGAAGGGCTTCATCCCTCACGCGGCGTCGCTCGGTCAGGGTTTCCCCCATTGCCGAAGCCTCTCGACTGCTGCCTCCCGTAGGAGTCTGGGCCGTATCTCAGTCCCAGTGTGGCTGACCATCCTCTCAGACCAGCTACCGATCGTCGCCTTGGTGGGCCGTTACCCCGCCAACAAGCTAATCGGACGCGGGCTCATCTCCAGGTGCTAGCTTGCAAGCAGAGGCCAGCTTTGACTTCCCGGTTATGCAACCAGGGAGTGTTATGCGGTATTAGCACCCCGTTAGAAGTGTTATCCCCCACCTAGAGGCAGATTGCCCACGCGTTACTCACCCGTTCGCCGCTTTACTCGGGAGCCGAAGCCCCCTTTCACGCACGACTTGCATGCCTAATCCACGCCGCCAACGTTCGTTCTGAGCCAGGATCAAACTCTCCGTATTCAAAAAACACGGAAGAAGCGGGTCATCCCGCTTCTAAAGAGCTGAACAAGGGATTTGCCTGAACGGCCGAAGCCGCCCGGGCTCACCCCACAGCGGGCTCATCGATCACGCGCGCTATTAAACTTTCAAAGATCTCGGCCTGAGAGGGACGCCATGCCCCTGTCAGACGCGGAGAAGCATGTTAATCACGGGGGGGATTCGGGTCAAGCGCCAACCGCACCCTCGTCCGGGTTTTCTTGCATTCCGGCTCTAACTCCTTCATTTGCAATGGACTTCACCGGCCGGGCCCGGGGCCTCGGCGCCCCCGCACGGCCCCCGGGGGGCGTCGCGATTTTTCCGTCCAACCCATAACTGATTACAGGAGGGCAACTTAAAGTCAAGGGGGTCCAAACGCTCCGGGCGGAGCCTCCCGCGCGATCCAGCTTCTCGACGGGGGGCTAACCCTCCAGATGCACCCGCGCCCACTGGCGCTTGCCCACCTGGATCCGGTACGGCTCGGGGCGCGGAGCGAGGGCCGCGGCCTCGTCCTCGACCCGCTCGCCGTCCACCCGCACCGCGTTCTGGCGGATCATGCGGCGCGCCTCACCGTTCGACTTCACCAGGCCGGCCTCGGCGAGGATGCGCACCAGCGCGAGTTCCCCTCCGTCCGCCTTCACCCGGTGCTCGGGCATGTCGTCGGGCGCCTGGCCGTGGCGGAACATGCGGTCAAACTCGTTCGAGGCCTCGGCCGCCTCCCCGACGGTGTGGTACAGCGCCACCACCCGCCGCGCCAGCTCCGCCTTCACGTCGCGGGGATTGGCGCGCTCCACCTCCAGGCGCCGGCGCACCGCTTCCACCTCCTCGATGGAACAGCCGGTGGTGAGCTCGTAGTAGCGGAGGATGAGCGCGTCGGGGATCGACATGAGCTTGCCGAACATCTCGCGCGGCGGCTCGTCCACCCCCACGTAGTTTCCGGTGCTCTTGCTCATGCGCTGGACGCCGTCCAGGCCCTCCAGGATGGGGGTGGTGAGGATGGCCTGGGGCTTCTGCCCGTGGGCCTCCTGGAGCGTGCGCCCCATGAGCAGGTTGAACTTCTGCTCCTTTCCCCCCACCTCCACGTCGGACCGCACCGCCACCGAATCGTAGCCCTGCATGATCGGGTAGAAGAACTCGTGGATCGAGATCGGCTGGCCGCCCCGGTAGCGCTTCTCGAAGTCGTCGCGCTCGAGCATCCGCGCCACCGTGAACCGCGAGGCCAGATCCATCACCTCCAAGAAGCTCATCTTCGAGAACCACTCGCCGTTGTGGCGGACCTCGCTCTGCGACTCGTCCACCACCTTGAAGAGCTGGCGGAGATAGGTCTTCGCGTTCTCCCGCACCTGCTCCAGGGTGAGCTTGGGGCGGGTGGCGCTCCGACCGGTGGGGTCCCCCACCATGCCGGTGTAGTCGCCCACGATCAGCACCACGAAGTGGCCCAGGTCCTGGAACTGGCGGAGCTTGCGCAGCCCCACCGCATGCCCCAGGTGGATGTCGGGGGCCGACGGATCGAACCCCATCTTGATCCGGAGCGGGCTCCCGGAGGCCACCGAGCGCTCGAGCTTCTCCAGGAGTTCCTCCTCGGGGAGGATCTCCTCGGTGCCGGCCGCGAGTTGCCGGAGCTGTTCACGTGCGGGAACGGGCATCGCCTGGGTGCCTCCCTGTGGGTCTCGAGGAAAGCGGAGAGTCTAGCATCCGGCCCGGTCGCGTTGGGGCCCGCCGCCGCCGGCGGCCGCACCGCCGCCCCCGGGCCGGGACGCTCCTCCCCGCCCCCCCCGCCCGAGGCCCCACCGGGGATTCCGGGAACGAACCCCGGGGAGGAACGGTACTACCGGCAGTGGGCGCATGGGGACCGGCACGGGGCCGGCCCCCCGCGCACCCGTCCCCGGCCGGGTTCGAGCTTTGACCCCCCGGCGCCTCCCGGTTAACATCCTGTCATGAAAGCGTTTCTCGCATCGTTTCTGGTCTTCATGCTGGTGGGGGCCCTGGGCCTCGCCTCGCTGCTCAAGGTGGTGGGGCGCGACCTCCCTTCGCCGTCCCACCTCCAGGCGGTGACCCCCGCCACCAAGACCAGGGTTCTGGACAAGGACGGCCGGCTGATCGGCGAATTCTTCCGGGAGAACCGCACCCTGGTGAGCCTCGACGAGGTGCCGCAGAACCTGGTGGACGCGTTCGTGGCCACCGAGGACCGGCGCTTCTGGGACCACTGGGGGGTCGACCCCTTCGGCATCCTGCGCGCGGCCATGACCAACTTCACCCGGCACACCCGCCAGGGGGCGAGCACCATCACCCAGCAGCTGGCCCGGAACCTATTCCTGACCCAGACCCAGACGTGGTCGCGGAAGATCAAGGAGGCGGTGCTGGCGATCCGGATCGAGCAGAACTACTCCAAGGAAGAGATCCTGGAGATGTACCTGAACCAGATCTACTTCGGGGACAGCGCCTACGGCGTGCAGGCGGCGGCGCGGCGGTTCTTCGGGAAGGACGTGAAGGATCTGGATCTGTCCGAGTGTGCGCTCCTGGCCGGCATCCCCCGGAATCCCAACGGCTACTCCCCCCGCCGGCACCCGCAGGCCGCGCTCCGGCGCCGCTCGGTGGTGCTGGGGGCGATGGCGGACGCGGGCTACATCGACCACGCCCGCGCCGATTCGGCGGCGGCGGAGCCCCTGGACGTGGTGGCGGCGCCCTTGAACCCCGACAACGCGCCCTACTTCATGGAGATGGTCCGGCAGTTCCTGGAGGACCAGTACGGCACCGCCGCCATCTACGAGGGAGGGCTCGTCGTCCACACCACTCTCGACCTACCGCTTCAGCAGGAAGCGGAGCGCGCGATGGAGAACCGCCTCACCGAGCTGGAGGGGCGGCTCCGGTCCAAGCAATCCCGCGTTGAGTACCTCGCCGCCCGGGAGAAGGGGAAGAACCCCACCCCGGAGTACCTGCAGGGCGCGGCGATCGTGGCCGATCCGGAAACCGGGGCGCTCCGGGTGCTGATCGGAGGGCGGAGTTTCGAGGAAAGCAACTTCAACCGGGCGGTGAGCGCGTTGCGCCAGCCCGGATCGGCGTTCAAGCCGTTCATCTATCTGACCGCGATCGAGAAGGGTTTCTATCCCTCCTATACGGTGATGGACGCACCGGTGGTGTACTACGAGAAGGGGCAGCCCCCGTGGCGGCCCGAGAACTACGACCGCCAGTTCCGGGGTCCGGTGACCCTGCGCACCGCGCTCCAGCACTCGCTCAACGTTCCCACCATCAAGCTCCAGGAGGAGATCGGCACCCCGGCGGTGATTCGCACCGCCCACGACGCCGGCATCTCCTCCCCCATCCCGCAGTTCCGGAGCATCGCCCTCGGCACCGCGGAGGTGTCCCTGGAGGACCTTACCTATGCCTACGCGGTTTTCGCCAACGAGGGCATCCGGGTTACTCCCTATTACATCACCAGGGTCGAGGACCGCGCCGGGAACGTGCTGAACGAGTACCGCCCCACCCGGAAGGAAGTGCTGCCGGCGGCCCCGGTGGCCATCCTGGACGACATGCTCTCCTCGGTGATGAACGGGGGCACCGGATCGGGGGCGCGGAGCATGGGATTCACCCTTCCCGCAGCGGGGAAGACCGGGACCACCGACGATTACAGCGACGCCTGGTTCATGGGGTTCACCCCCCACCTGGTGGCCGGGGTGTGGGTCGGCTATGACGAGCACAAGCCGATCGGGAGGGGCATGACCGGGTCCGCGGCGGCGCTGCCGATCTGGACCGACATCATGCTGGGCGCCACCCGGGGGGATCCTCCGACCCCCTTCGAGATTCCCGAGGGGGTGGTGCGGCGGGCGGTCTGCGACGAGACCGGACTTCTCGCCACCCCCAACTGCCCGGTCACCCACCACGAGTACTTCCTCGCCGGCAAGGTCCCCACCGAGACCTGTTACCTCCACAGCACCTCGCTCAACATGAAGCTGCGCGAGCGCTGGACCGACCTCCGGAACAAGGATTGGAACAAGGAGAAGGAGGAGGAGCGGCACGTGGGCGGGACCCGCAACCGCTGATCCACGCTCCCGAGGGCGCCTCCCGGCCCCGGAACCGCGCCGGAGCCGCCCCCCCGCCGGTCAGCGCCCGAACGCCTCCGCCAGTGCTTCCCGGCCCGCGTCCAGGGTGCGGTCCACGTCCTCTTCCTCGTGGGCGGCGGAGAGGAACCCGGTTTCGAACTGGGAGGGCGCCAGGTACACCCCGCGCCGGAGCATGGCGTGGAAGTACCGGGCGAAGGCGCCGGTGTCCGACCCCCGGGCGTCCCCGTAGTTCCGCACCGGCCCCCGGGTGAAGAAGAGACAGAACATGGAGCCGATCCGGGTGAAGCTGGCGGGATACTCCTTCTCCGCGAGGAGGCCGGCCACGCCCCGCTCCAGGCGCGCTCCCAGCTCCTCCAGCCGGCCATAGACCCCCCCCTGCCCCAGGAGGCGGAGGGTGGTGAGGCCTGCGGCCACCGCCAGCGGATTCCCGGAGAGGGTGCCGGCCTGATAGACGGGTCCCGCGGGGGCGATCTTCTCCATGATCGCGCGCGGACCGCCGTAGGCGCCCACCGGGAGCCCCCCTCCGATGATCTTGCCCATGGTGACGAGGTCGCCGGTCACCCCGAACCGTTCGGCGGCCCCCCCGGGGGCCAGCCGGAAGCCGGTCATCACCTCGTCCAGGACCAGGAGCGCCCCTTCCTCGCGGGTGAGGGCGCGCAACCCCTCCAGGAAACCGGGAGCGGGCGGGATCAGTCCCATGTTTCCCGCCGCCGGCTCCACGAACACCGCCGCGATCTCTCCGGGCCGGGAGCGGAAGAGCGCCCGCACCGCCTCGAGGTCGTTGTAGGGCGCGGACAGCGTGTCCGCCACCACCGCCTCCGGCACCCCGGGACTGGTGGGGACGCCGAGGGTGGCGGCCCCGGACCCGGCCTGAACCAGGAAGGGGTCCCCGTGCCCGTGGTAGCACCCCTCGAACTTCACGAACCGGCGGCGCCCGGTATGGGCCCGGGCCAGCCGGAGGGCGCTCATGGTGGCCTCGGTGCCGCTGTTCACCAGCCGCACCATCTCCAGCCCCGGCACCCGCGACACCACCAGCTCGGCCAGCTCGGTCTCCCCCTCGGTAGGGGCGCCGTAGCTGGTGCCGCGCAGCGCCGCCTCGCGCACCGCCTCCACCACCTCCGGATGGGCGTGGCCGAGGATCATGGGGCCCCAGGAGCCCACGTAGTCCACGTAATCGTTGCCGTCCAGGTCGCGGAGGTGGGCGCCCGAGGCCTCGGAGATGAAAGGGGGGTCCCCCCCCACCCCGCCGAATCCGCGAACCGGCGAATTCACCCCCCCGGGGATGACCTTCCGCGCCGCCGCCATCGCAGCCCGGCTCCGCTCCAGATCGAACCCGCTCATGGCCTCCATCCCTTCGCCAGCAATTTCGCCGCGTCCCGGGCGAAATACGTCAGCACCATGTCCGCTCCCGCCCGCAGAATCGCGGTCAGGCTCTCCATCATCACCCGGTCGCCGTCGATCCAGCCGTTCCGGGCCGCGGCCAGGATCATGCTGTACTCGCCGCTTACCTGATAGGCGGCGGTGGGGACCCCGAAACGGTCCTTCACCCGCCGGATCACGTCCAGGTAGGGCAGGGCCGGCTTCACCATCACCATGTCCGCGCCCTCCTCCAGGTCGATGGCCACCTCCCGGAGCGCCTCGTCGCCGTTGGCGGGGTCCATCTGATGGGAGCGGCGGTCGCCGAAGGAGGGGGTGGACTCGGCGGCGTCCCGGAAGGGACCGTAGAATCCGGAGGCGTACTTGGCCGCATAGGAAAGGACCGGAAGCTCGTCGAAGTCCGCTCCGTCCAGCGCCTGCCGGATCCCCTTCACCATGCCGTCGATCATGCCGGAGGGGGCGACCACGTCGGCCCCGGCCCGGGCCAGGGACACCGCCTGCTTCCCCAGGTTCTCCAGGGTGGCGTCGTTGTCCAGCTCGTGTCCGCGGAGCACTCCGCAGTGTCCGTGGTCGGTGTACTCGCAGAAGCAGAGATCCACCATCGCCACCAGTTCCGGGGCGGCCTTCTTCACCGCCCGCAAGGCCCGCTGGACGATGCCGTCCTCGCGCCAGGAGGTCGAGCCCACCGCGTCCTTCTCGCCGGGGATCCCGAAAAGGATGATGGAGGGAATCCCCTCGCCGAAGATCCGCCGGGACTCCTCGGCCAGCCGGTCCACCGACCACTGGCTCACCCCGGGCATGGATCCGACCGGCTTGTCCACGCCGGTGCCGGGGCACACGAACACGGGATAGATGAAGGCGTCGGCGGAGAGCCGGGTCTCGCGCACCAGCCGGCGCACCCCGGGGTGCTTGCGGAGCCGGCGCATGCGGCTCGTGGGATATGAGGTCATCTCGGATTCCTTTCCGTGGGCACGATGTCGAGGGCGTCGAGGGCGGCGGCGATCGCCTCGTCGGCGGGGCGCGCGCAGCGGACCACGCGGCCGGCACCGAGGGCGTGGAGCCGCTCCCCGGTGGCCGGTCCGATCGCCACCAGCGCCGCCTCCTCCCGCCACCGCCGGATCTCCGGTTCGGCCGCGCCGAAGAGCGCCCCGGCGATGGAGGGGCTGTGCACCACCACCGCCCCCGGCGTCTCCGCGGCCAGGCGCGCCAGCTCTCCGGGAGCGGGCCGCCGGTCCAGGGTCTCATAGACTTGAAAGACTTCGGGGCGGGCGCCGGCCGCGGCCAGCCGCCCGGGAAGATCGCGGGTGGCGCTCCCCTCGCGATTCCCGGCGGGGATCCAGACCGAGAGCCCGTCCACCCCGGCCGCCGCCAGCGCTTTGGCGAGGGCGTCGCCGGTCCCGGCCCCGGGCACGATCTCCACCCGCCAGCCCGCTTCGGCGGCCAGGGCCGCCGTCCTCGCCCCCACCGCCGCCGCCCGGACCGAGGCCGGCTCCACCCGCGGGAAACGGGGATCGGCGAGGGCGGCGGCCAGCCCCCGCACCGCGTTGGCGCTCACCAGCACCACCAGGTCCGGCGGGGCCGCGGGGGCGGTGGCCGGAGGCACGGTCCGGATCTCGATGAGCGGCACCGCCAGCACGCGGTAGCCCGCGCGGGCGACGGCATCGGCGGTGCGGAGGTTGTCGGGCGCGGGACGGGTCACCCAGACCGCGCCCCCCCGGCGCGGGGTCACCCCTCGGTCCCGCCGCGGATGGCCTCGAGAATCTCTCCCGCGCCGCGGCTCAGGAGCTCCCGGGCCAGGTTCCGGCCCACCGTCTCCGCCTCATCCCGGGGTCCGCGGGCGACTGCGCGCAGGACCCGGCTCCCGTCCACCGCCGCCACCAGCCCCTCCAGCGCCACCGTGTTTCCCTCCCGCCGGGCCAGGGCCGCCACCGGTACCTGGCAGCCACCCTCGAGCGCGGCCAGAAGCGCCCGTTCCGCGGTCACCGCGGTGCGGGTGTCGGGGTCGTCGAGGGGGGCGATGAGTTCGCGCGACCCGGAATCGTCCCGCCCCTCCACCGCCAGCGCCCCCTGGCCGGGGGCGGGGAGGAAGCGGGCGGGGTCCAGGGCCTCGGTCACGTGGTCGGTGAGGCCGAGGCGGCTCAGGCCCGCCATCGCCAGGAACATGCCGTGCATGGAGCCTTCGCCGAACTTGCGGAGGCGGGTGTCGACGTTGCCCCGGATGGGTTCCACCGACGCGGTGGGATGGCGGTGGAGGAGCTGCGCCATCCTCCGGAGCGCACCGGTGGCGACCGAGGCCCCTTCGGGAAGCTCCTCGAACCGGAGGCCCTCCCGGCCGATCCAGGCGTCGCGGGGGTCGAAGCGGGGAGGGTGGGCCCAAATCCGGAGCCCGGGGCCGAGTTCGGTGGGGAGGTCCTTGAGGCTGTGCACCGCCACGTCGGCGGAACCGTCGAGGAGCGCGTCCTCGATCTCCTTGGTGAAGGCGCCCTTCCCGCCGATGGCCTGAAGCGACGCGGCCTGGAAACGGTCGCCGCTGGTCCGGAGCACCTTCAGCTCCACCGTGAGCCCGGGGTGCGCCTCGCGAAGGCGGTCCGCCACCCAGTTCGACTGCCAGAGCGCGAGGTCGGAGCCCCGGGTGGCGATCACCGCCCTAGTCTTCGAGCCCATTCTCCTCCTCCCCCTCCTCCGCGCCGGTCCCGGCGTCCAGGTGGAACACCTGGCGCAACGCGGCCAGCCGCTCCATCTGGACCGGGTCCTCGGAGCGGTATTGCTTGATCTCGGTGGTCAACCCCATGAGGAGCTTCCGCACCAGGTTCCGACTGAAGATGTCGAGCTGCTCCCGGTCCTTGTCCACGAACCGCTTGGCGTTGCGCTCGAATTCGGCGTCGCGCACCGACTCGAACGTGTGGTGCAGGTCGCGGATCACCGGGCCCGCGTCCAGGCTCTTCCACCAGCGCATGAAGTGATCGACCTCGATCCCCACCATGCGCTCGACCTCGGGGACCTCCCGGGCCCGCCGGGCCATGTTCTTGTCCACGATACTGGTGAGGGCGTCCATGTCGAACCGGAACACGCTCTGGATCTCGTCCACCGCCGGATCCACGTCGCGGGGAACGGCGATGTCGATCAGCACCAGGGCCCGGCCGTCGCGGAGCTTCATCACCTCGCGCACCAGGTCGGGGCCGATGACCGCGGTGGGGGCGCCGGTGGTGGAGACCACGATGTCCACCCGGGCCATGGCGTCGCGGAGGCGGTCCATGGACACGGTCTCGCCGCCGAGGGTACGGGCCAACTCCTCGGCCCGGGACACCGTGCGGTTGGCGATGAGGAGCGGGTCGGTCTTCCGGGCGAGGAGATGGGTGGCGCACAGCGCCCCGTTCTCCCCCGCTCCCACCAGGAGCGCCCCGCGCCCCTCCAGGCTCTGGAACACCTTCTCCGCCAGCTCCACCGCGGCGAAGGCCACCGACACCGCCCCCAGGCCGATGTGGGTCTCGGTGCGGGCGCGCTTGCCGACGTGGAAGGCGCGGGCGGCCAGGCGGTGCATGACGGTGCCGGCGGAATCGGCGGCGCGGGAGAGTTGGTAGGCGGTCTTCACCTGGCCCAGGATCTCCTGTTCGCCCAGGACCAGCGAGTCCAGGCCGCAGGCCACCCGGAAGAGGTGGGCCACCGCCTCGTCCCCCTGCTCGCGGTAGATGTACTTGAGCCGGTCGCCGTTTCCCTCGGGAATGCGCCTGAGGAACAGGTCGTCCACCAGAACCTCGTAGGCTTTTTCCGGATCCGGCACCACCGCGTAGAACTCGGTGCGGTTGCAGGTGCTCAGCAGCATCGCCTGCGGCGCCGCCGCGGACTCGCGCAAGCGGCGGAGCACCGCCACCGCCTCGTCCCGGGAATACACCAGCTGCTCCCGCACGGGAAGCGGCGCGGTCCGGTGGCTCAGGCCCAGCAGTATCAATCCCATCTCACACCCGCCTCAGCTCACGAACACGTGGAACTTCGTGAGGAAGAAGTTCACCGCGAACATCGAGAACAACACCACCGCGAAGCCCACTACCGAGGAATAGGCCATCCGGGGTCCCCGCCAGGACGTGAGCTGGCGGCCGAGGATGGCGAGCCCGTACAGGAACCACGTCCCCACCGCCACCAGCACCTTGGGGTCGGGGTGCACCGCCCCGAACACCTCGCTGCTCCAGATCGCGCCCAGGATGATGGCCACGGTGAGGAGCGCGAATCCGGCCAGGGAGGCGTAGTAGTTCATCCGGTCGAGAATGTCCAGCGACGGCAGCCGCCGGAAGAAGAGGCCGAACTTCTTGTTCCGGATCTCGTGATACTGGAGGAGGTAGAGCAGCCCGTAGACCGCCGCCACCGCGAACGCCGAGTACCCGAGGACGGCGGCGGAGACGTGGAAGCTGAAGATCGCGCTCCGGAGGATGTCGGGAACGTGGGGATCCAGCTTGGGGAAGAGGGAGTTCAGCACCTGGAACACCAGCACCAGGAGCAGGATGAAGGGCCCGGTGTAGGGAGTGCGGGTGCGGCTCTCCACCCACAGGTAGGTGGCGGCCACCGCGAACCCCACCGCCCCGAACACCTGGTACACCGTGACCATGGGAATGTGCTGGAAGAAGACGGTGAAACCGAGGAAGTAGGCGACGTTCACCCCCACCGCCAGCCACAGGAGCGGCCGGGCCAGCCGGCGCACGGTGGCGTCCTCGGAGAGAAAGACCAGGGTGTAGTTGAAGAACGCCACCCCGTAGAGGACCGGCAGGAGTTCCAGGAGCGCGGTCAAAAGCAACTTGGTATTGATCATGGCCTTCTCTTCACCTGCTCCGGCGCCCGGCGCCGGAACCGGGCATCGCCGCCGTCACCGGCGGCGCGTCCAGGTCTCCCCGCCCCGCCAGGGCGCGGGGCCGCCGGCGGTCACCAGGTACTTGATCAGGGTCCGGGGGGGAGGGGGCTCCGGGCCCACCCGGTAGGCCTTGGCCACGAACTCCGAGGCCACCCGCTTCGCGGTCGCCTCGTCCGCGGCCAGCACTTCGGCCAGGGGCTCGCCCCGCTCCACCCGGTCCCCGTAGCGCCGGCTGAGAAGCACCCCCACCGAGGGGTCCACCGCGTCCTCGGCCCGGCGGCGCCCCCCGCCCAGTTCCACCACCGCTTCCCCCAGCCCGAACGGCTCGACGTCGGTCACGTAGCCCGAGGCGGGGGCGGGAACCGGTTCGCGGACCGCGGCCCGGGGGAGCCGCTCCGGATCGTCCACCGCCCCGGGGTCTCCCCCCTGCGCCTTCACCATGGCCCGAAACCGGGCGAGCCCGGTCCCGCCGGCGACCGCGGCCGCCACCGCCTCGCTCGCCTCCTCCCAGTTCGCGGCGCGCTTTCCCAAAAGCAGCATGGCCGCGCCCAGAGTCGTGACCAGTTCCATGAGGTCGCCGGGCCCGGAGCCGCGGAGGCACTCCAGCGCGACCTTCACCTCCACCGTGTTCCCCACCGCGGTTCCCAGGGGCACGTCCATGTCGGTCACGAAGGCCACGACCTCCTTCCCCATGAGCGTGCCCACCCGGGTGAGCTCCCCGGCCAGCCGGAGCGCGTCCGGCTCGGTCTTCATGAACGCCCCCCGCCCGCACTTCACGTCCAGCACCAGCGCGTCGATCCCCTCCGCCACCTTCTTGCACAGGATGCTGCTCACGATGAGGGGGATGGACTCCACGGTGGCGGTCACGTCGCGGAGCGCGTACATCCGCCGGTCGGCGGGGGCGAGGTCGGCGGTCTGGCCGCCCATGGCGAAGCCCACCTCCGCCAGCACCGCGCGAAAGCGCCCGGGATCGAGGTCGGTGCGCAGTCCCGGAATGCTCTCGAGCTTGTCCAGGGTGCCGCCGGTGTGCCCCAGCCCGCGGCCGGAGATCATCGGGACCGGCACGCCGCACGCGGCCACCAGCGGCGCCAGCGGGAGCGAGACCAGATCCCCCACCCCACCGGTGGAGTGCTTGTCCACCTTCCAGCCGTCGATCCCGGGGAAAGCGAGGGTCTCGCCGGTCTCGACCATGAGCCGGGTCAGCACCGCGGTCTCGGCCGGGGTCATGCCGCGCAGGAACACCGCCATCAGGAACGCGCTCATCTGGTAGGGCGCGATCTCCTCGGCCACGAACCCGCGCACGAAGAACTCGATCTCGGACCCGGTGAGCTCCCGGCCGTCGCGCTTGGCCCGGATGACGTCGCGGGCGTTCATCTCGCCGCCTCGCTTCCGGCGGGCCCCTGCACCTCCACCGAGGCCTCGGAGCCGGACCCGGCGAGGGTGTCGGCCAGCTCGCGCGCCTCCCGCACGCAGTCGTTGACCCCGATCCCGCGATAGGCGTTGCCGATCAGGTGGAGTCCGGGGGCGCTGGAAAGATCCCCGGCGATGGCCCGCAGCCGCTCCGGGTGCCCCAGCTCGTACTGGGGAATGCCCTTGGGGTGGCGGTAGAGGCGGACGGCGCCGGGGCGCCCGCTGATCCCGCCCAGGATGCGGTCCAGCTCGGTGTGGACCAGGTCCACGGTGCGCCCCTCGCACAGCATCGCCCCCTCGGGGTCGCGGGCGCCGCCGACCATGGCCCGCAGAAGGACGTTTTGGCCGGAGACGTGGGGCGGGAAGATGCTCCCGGTCCAGATGCATCCCAGGATCCGCGGACCCTGCCCGCGCGGAACCAGGAAGCCGAAGCCGTCGAGGGGGTGGCGGATCTGCCCCCGTTCGTAGACCAGGCAGGCCACGGTGATGCCGGCATAAGCGATCTCGTTCAGCCGCCGGGCCAGCCGGGGCCGGGAGGACTCGAGCAGCGCGGCCGAGAAGTAGGCGGGGGTGGCCAGCACCACCCGCCGCGCGGTCCGCCGGACGGTCGCGCCCGACTCCTCGCTCTCCACCGCGTAGCCGCCGGGGACCGGCTCCAGCGAGGTCGCGCGGGACCCGGTCACCAGCCGCTCGCCGAGGATCCCGGCCAGGCGCCGGACGAGCACCTCCATCCCCTCGTCGAAGGAGGTGAGGGCGCCGCCCGGACCCATGGGCCCGCCCGCCCGCGCCGGGGCGCCGGCGCGTTTCCGGGCCCTGCGCAGCGCGAGCATGGCCTTGAACAGGCTCCCGTGCTCGTCCTCCATCCGGGCCATCTTGGCGAAGGCGGCCTGGAGGCTCAACCGGGTGGAGTCGCCGGCGTAGATGCCCGCGACCATGGCGTCGACCAGCACCGAGGCCGCCTCGGGGCCGATCCGGCGGGAGGCGAACTCGAACACGCTCTCGTCCCCGGTCCGCCGCCGCCCCTTGAACGGCTCGGCGAGAACCCGCAACCGGCCCCTGACGGTGAGGAGGTCGCTCCGGAGGAACGCGGCCGGCTTCATCGGGAGCTCGCGGAGGGCGCCGCGCACGTAAAGGAACCGGCGCTCGGCGGCGGGGTCCGCCGGCAGGAGCCGGTCCCCGAGCCCAAGGTCGACCGCCAGGTCCCGGGTGTGGGGTACGTTGGTGAGGAAGCCGTTGGGCCCCCATTCGCAGAGGCAGCCCGCCACCCGGTCCGAGCGCATGGTGCCGCCGGGACGGGTCTCGGCCTCGAGCACCGCCATCCGCCATCCGGGGCGGCGGACGAGGACTTCGCGCGCCAGGGCCAGACCGGACACCCCGCCCCCCACCACCAGGAGATCCAGGTCGGCGGGAGCGCCTTCCCGGGACGCGCCCGCGGCCGACTCCGGCCGGGTGCTTCCGTTTCCTTTGGGGTGGCTGCCGTTCCGCACGGGAATTTTCCTCTACACCGTCCGCGAGAAGATCGGTTTGTCCGGGGGCGTCCGTTTCAGGTACTTGTCGTAGGCCATGACCAGGTTCCGGATGAAGAGCTGGCCCAGGGGGAGGACCACGATCCGGTTTCCGCGGCGCTCGCGGAACCCGGGATCCAGGCTCGCCTCCAGCTCCTTCTCCTCGCCGGCGAAGTACGCGTCGTAATCCACCCCGAAGCGTCCGGCCACCTGGTCCAGGTCGAGTTCGAAGTTGCACATGAGCGAATGAATCACGAAGCGGCGGAGGCGGTCGTCCTCGGAGATGGGGAACCCCTTTTCCACCGGGAACGTTCCCGCGTCCAGCGCCTCGTAGTAGGTCGAGAGCTTCTTGGCGTTCTGCACGTAGGCCCCGGCCACGTCCCCGATCCCGCTGATCCCGAACGCCACCATGTCCGGCGCCGCCTTGACCGTGTAGCCCATGAAGTTCCGGGTGAGGGTTCCGTCCAGCCGGGCCCGGGCCAGCTCGTCGTCGGGACGGGCGAAGTGGTCCATGCCGATCTGGAGATAGCCGGCGCGGGTGAAGGCGTCGATGGCGGAGGCGAAGAGCGCGAACTTGGTCTCGCGGCCGGGAAGGTCGGCGGGGTCGATCAAGCGCTGGTTGGGCCGGATCCACGGCACGTGGGCGTAGGAATAGACCGCCACCCGGCCCGGGGCGAGCGCGATCACCTCGTCCAGGTTCCGCCCGAACCCCTCCAGGGTCTGCCGGGGCAGTCCGTAGACCAGGTCGATGTTGACCTCGGTGATCCCCTTGTCCCGGGCGTAAAGGTAGAGCGCGCGCGTCTCCTCCCAGGTCTGCTCCCGGCCGATCGCCGCCTGCACCTCGGGGGTGAAGTCCTGGACCCCCATGCTCAGGCGGTTGAAGCCCAGCTCCGCCAGCGCGTCCACGTGCTCGCGGGTGGTGACCCGGGGGTCGGCCTCGATCGCCACCTCCGCCTCGGGGAGGATGCGGAAGCGGGCGGCGATGGCGCCGAATACCCGCCGCAACTGCTCCGGGGTGAGGTGGGTGGGAGTGCCGCCGCCCCAGTGGAGCTGGAGCACGCCGCGCCGCGCGCCGAGGGCGTCCGCCACCAGGTCGATCTCCTTGAGGAGATGCCGGAGGTAGTCCTCCACCACGTCGTCGCGCTTGGTGATGACGACGTGGCAGCCGCAGAAGTGGCAGCGCCGCTCGCAGAAGGGAACGTGCACGTAGAGCGAGAGGGGCTCGCCGGGACGCTCCGAGGCCGCCCGGAGCCGTTCCGCGTACTCGCCGGGCCCGAACTCCGCGCTGAACTCGGGCGCGGTGGGATAGCTGGTGTAACGGGGTCCGGGGCGGTCGTAGCGGGCCAGGAGGTCCCCGGTCACGGCGAGTCCCCGCACGGTCTCAGTCATGATTCCCTGCCTTGCCGGCCGGCGTGACGCCGACCACCCGGCCCGCCCGCAGGCGCCGGCCGTCCTCGTGCACGAAACGAACGAGTTCGGCCACCGCCTCCGGAGGGGCGTCGGGAGTGATCCCGTGGCCGAGGTTGAAGACGTGGGGGGCCTCGGCGCCGTTCTCTTCCAGGATCGTCCGCGCCCGGGCCCGGAGGGTTTCCATCGGAGCCAGGAGCACCGCCGGGTCCAGATTCCCCTGGAGCGGCCGGGCGTCTCCCAGGCGGCGGCGGGCGTCCGCCATCGACACCCGCCAGTCGAGACCGATCACGTCGGCGCCGGTGCCGGCCATGAGTTCCAGGAGGCTCCCGGTGGCGTTCCCATAGAGGATGAACGGCACCCCTTCGGTCCGGACCGATGCCACGATCCGGCTCACGTGCGGGAGCACGTGTTCCGCGTAGTCGGCGGGAGAAAGCAGGCCGGCCCAGGTGTCGAAGAGCTGCACCGCCTGGACTCCGGCCGCGATCTGGGCCCGGAGGTAGTCGGCGACGGTGAGGGTCAGCTTCTCCATCAGCGCGTGGAACTCGAGCGGCTCCCGGTACATGAGGCTCTTGAGGACGTGGAAGTCCTTGGACCCGCGGCCTTCCACCATGTAAGCAGCCATGGTGAAGGGAGCGCCCGCGAAGCCGATCAGCGCCACCGCGGCCGGGAGTTCCCGGCGCAGGGTGCGGACGATCTCCAGCACGAAGCCCAGGTCCCGCTCCGGATCGGGCCGGCGCAGCCGCCGCACGTCGGCGGCGGTGCGGACCGGGTTCGCCACCACCGGGCCGGGGTTGAAGTCCACCTCGAGCCCCATCGGCTCCAGCGGAGTCAGGATGTCGGAAAAGAGGATGGCGGCGTCGAACCCGAACCGGCGGATGGGCTGGAGGGCGACCTCCACCGCCAGGTCGGGGGTCCGGCACAGGGTGAGGAAGTCGGCCCCCTCGCGCACCCGGCGGTACTCGGGAAGATAGCGCCCGGCCTGGCGCATGAGCCAGATCGGGGTGGTCTCCACCTGCTCCCCGCGACAGGCGCGAAGGAAGAGAGGATCGAGCCCGGTTCCGGGGTCGGCGATCGGCATGGGGTCGGGTTCTCGCGTGTTCATGGTCTTAAACGTTTTGTTTCAGGGCACGGGGACATTCTACCCGGGGGTCCGCTTTTGCGGTCATCCAAACTCCATATGAGACATATCGTTTCACCGGAGGCAAGCTTCCCCGGGACAAGGAGTTGGACGCGGAGCGGATCAGGTGCGCCAGTCCCCCTCGAAGGCGTCGGGGAGCAGTTCCCGGGGAGACTCCCACACCTTGCGAACCCCTTCCCCGTCCCCGAACACCACCCGCGCCTCCGGAGCCAGTTCCAGGAGGACCTGCCGGCAGGCGCCGCAGGGGGTCGCCACCTTGGGGTGGTTGCTGGTGAGGACCACGGCCCGGACGTCGCCGCTTCCGTGGGCGAGGGCGTTGAACAGCGCCACCCGCTCGGCGCACACGGTGAGCCCCAGGCTGGCGTTCTCCACGTTGCAGCCGGGGTAGATCTGCCCGTCGGCGGTGAGCGCCACCGCCCCCACCTGGACCTCGGAATAGGGGCTGTAGGCGAAGCCCATGGCCGCGCGGGCCATGCGCAGAAGCTCCAGGTCTCGGTTCTCGTCGTTCAAGGGCACCTCGCTGGCGTTGGGGGCCTCGATGCCGGCCTTCAACTCTATCACGCGGCGGGGACCGGACCCAGCGCCGGGCGCCCCCCCCGGCGGGTGTGGTATCGTCCCCGGCCATGTCCGATTCCCTCCCCCCCGCCGACAAGGAAGCCTCGGTTCGCGCGGTCTCCTCGCCCCTCGAGCGGGTGATGGCCATGGCCCGCATGCTCCGGAGCCCCCACGGCTGCCCCTGGGACCGCGAGCAGACGGTGCGCACCATGACCCCCTACCTCCAGGAGGAGACCTTCGAGGTGGTGGAGGCGGTGGCCGCCGCCGATCCCGCCGCCTTCCGGGAGGAGCTGGGGGACCTGCTCTTCCTCGTCCTGTTCATGGCCGCGTGCGGCGAGGACGCGGGCTGGGCCCGGGTCGAGGAGATCGCGGACGAGGTGGTGGAGAAGCTGGTCCGGCGCCACCCCCACGTGTTCGGCGGCGGCCCCGGGCTTGCGACCGAGGGGGCGCTCCGCCAGTGGGAGGAGATCAAGCGCGCGGAGAGGTTCTCCGAGGCCTCGGAGGAGGCGCCGGTGACGCTGGGGCGGCGGCCGGCCGGGCTCCCCGCCCTCACCACCGCGTACCGGATCTCGGAGAAGGCGGCGGCGGTGGGCTTCCAGTGGCCCGGGGTGGAGCGGGCGCTGGAGAAGCTCGAGGAGGAGACCGGCGAGTTTCGCGCCGAACTCGCCGGCGGCCGCCGCGAGGCGGAGCTGGAGGACGAACTCGGGGATCTCCTCTACTCGGTGGTGAACCTGGCGCGGTATCTACGCATCGACCCCGAGCGGGCGCTCCGCTCCACCACCGAGAAGTTCCTCCGCCGCTTCCGGCACGTGGAGAAACGCCTCCACGAGCGCGGACAGAGCCCGGAGCGGTCGACGCTCGACGAGATGGACGCGCTGTGGAACGAGGCGAAGGAACGGGGCCTCTGAGCCAGCCAAGACCCCGGTCGCGGCGGTGCGGCGGCGCTCCCGGCCCGGCCGGGTCCGGCTTTCCCGCGCCCGGCTAGAGGACGCGGCCGGTGGTGCCGCTCGAGGAATTGTTGCGGCGCACCCGCTTGGTCGAAACGACCAGGAGCCGCGCCTCCACCTCGCCCGCGTTCCGGAACCCGTGCGGGCGGTCGGCGGGATAGTGGACCGCGTCCCCCTCCCGCGCCTCGAAGGTGCGATCGCCCGCCCGGAACTCCACCGTTCCCGAGAGGACGTACACCCCTTCCTCCCCGCCGTGGGATTCGTAGATCACGTCGCGGACGTCGCCCGGCTCCAGGTAGAGCATATAGGCGTTGAGGCGGCCGCCGGGGATGCCGGGGGTGAGGTACTCGCCCCGCACCCGGATCTCCTCCCGGGGCATGGTGGCGCGCTCGTCCCGCCGCACCAACGCCACCTCGTTCAGCTGCTCCTCCTCCAGGAAGAACGAAGTCTCCTTGCCCAGCGCCTGCGCGATGCGAACCAGCGCGCCGATGGTGGGAGAAGTCTTTCCGCGCTCGATCTCGGAAATGTGGGTCGCGGAGAAACCGGAAACCCGCTCCAGCTCCTTCAGGGTCAGGCCCCGCTGCTTGCGCACCACCCGGATCCGGGTGCCCAGCTCTTCCTTCGATATCATGGCGTGTATTTCCTTGGAACGCGGGTCAGAGGGTGAAGCGGGGCCAGTCCGCCCAGAACACCCGGCAGGGTTTGTCCCCGAGGTTGAGGAGCTTGAGCGGGATGGAAGCCTTGAAGTGGATGCTGTCGCCGCGACGAAGGACGTGGGTCTCCTCGTTGAGCTCGATCTGGAGCACTCCCTCGATCACGTGCAGGAACTTGTCCCCCGGACGGGGAGGGCGGACGATGGGTTCGCCCATGTCCGCGCCGAGCTCGAGGATGAACATCGAGATCTCGGCGTAGGGCTTCTCGGTGGTGAGGATCTCCCAGCCGGTGCCGTTGCGCGGGCCCACGATGCGGTCCCGCTCCCCGGTATGGGTATGGGACACGTCGTCCCCCACCGGGATGTCGACCAAAAACGAAGGATTCACCTCCAGAGCCTCGGCGATACGGGCCAGCGCCCCCACCGTGGGTGAGGTTTTGCCCCTCTCGATCTCGGAAACGTGGGTGGCGGACACGCCGACCTTCCCCTCGATGTCCTTGAGGGTAAACCCCTGGGAGAGGCGTAACTGCTTGATACGGCGGCCGAGTTCCAGGTTGTTCATGGCCCCTTTCCCGATCTCCTGCAGCCAGTCCTGCACAGGGCCTTGGGGCTTCTGCCAAGCCCAAGAGCCACACTACATTACGCTCACCTCGCCTCCGGGTCAACGACAAAGGAAAATTCGCGAAAAAACCCAGATCGATGCCCGGTATGTCATAGGAATCCGGGGGGGCCGTCCGTCCCGCCGGGGAGGCGGGCGTTCGGACCCGGGAATGATCCGGGCCCGCGGCGGGTAGATTGACCTGAGGAGGCGGAAACCGGTATAATTACCGCTTCGATCGACGCTCCGCTTGATCTCCTGAGCGCGCCACCTTGGAACCCCCGTCGGCGCATCTGATTGGCCTGACTCTTGCTCTAGCAGGGGAAGACCTATGAGTACGAAACCCCGGGACACTCGCCTCACCGACCGCGGCCTCCGGCTGATCGCCGCTCTGGCGCTCGCGGGCGGCCTTGCCCTGGCCGGCGCCCGCGTCCTCGGCGCGGAAGGGGCCGGAGACCCCATCACCCCTCCGCCGGGTCTGCCCCTCTGGAGCCTGCGGGCGGAACTTCCGGCACCGGCGGCGCAGGCGCCGCGGGAGCTCTTCCACATGCGGGTGCTCATCACCGGATACAGCAGCACCGAGGACCAGACCGACGACACTCCGTTCGTGACCGCCAGCAATACGCGCGTCCGCTCGGGAACGCTGGCCCTGTCGCGCGATCTGCTCCGCAACTTCACCCCCGGGGCTCCCTTCGCGTTCGGCGACCTGGTGGAGGTGGAGGGGGTGGGCCGGTTCCGCGTCGAGGACACCATGGCCCCGCGGTACGCGAAGCGCGCCGACGTCTGGTTCTCGAGCCGGGAGGCGGCCCAGCGCTGGGGGTGCCGGCATCTCTATCTCGCCCAGATCTCTCCCGACGCCGCGCGGGAGGAACGCCGCCTCCAGTCCCGCCCCTCCTTCCCTCTGTTCGAGGTCGCTCTCACCGACTGATCCCGGCGGCTCTCACCGACTGATCCCGGCCGCGCGATCCGGCTCAATCCGGGGCCGGTTGCCCCCCGGTCCCGGCGTCGCGGTGGGTGTACTTGAGCACTTCCACCCGTTCCAGGGTGACCAGCCCCTCCTGGATCATCGCCTGGAGTTCGGGGAGCACGGCGCGGATCGCCTCCTCGCGGTCCACCACCTCGATCACCACCGGGAGGTCCTGTGAAAGGCGCAGGATCCGGGCGGTGTGGATCCGGCTGTGGGCGCCGAACCCCTCCACTCCCTTGAGAACGGTGGATCCGGCCATGCCCTTGGCGCGCAGGAACCTCACCACCTCCTCGTAGAGCGGCTTTCCCTTCCACCGGTCGTCCTCGCCCACGAAGATCCGGAGAAGCATTCCCGGTCCCGACCAGATGGTCATCGTCGCCTCCTCGTTGCCGCGGCGCCGGATCCGTTCAGGGCCAGCGGGACGCGGCCATCCCCAAGAATACCGCCGCCACTCCCACCACCAGGTGAAGGGCGAGATAGGTCCCCACCCCCGACCACCATCCGTCGCGGATCAGATGCGTGGTCTCCAGGGCGAAGGTGCTGTAGGTGCTGAACGCGCCCAGGAAACCCACGCCCCACATCAGCCGCCACGCCGCGGGCGCGGTCGAGCGTTCCCACCGTCCGGCCAGGAAACCGAGCAGGAAGCAGGCGGCCAGGTTCACCAGAAGCGTTCCCCAGGGAAACCTCGCCCCGCTCTGCCGCTGGATCCAACCCGCCGCTCCGTAACGGGCGGCGGCCCCCAGCGCGCCCCCGAACATGATCGCCACCAGGTTCCTCAATCCCGCGCTCATCCTTCCCCCGCCTCCAGGCTCCGGTGGATCCGGCGGTACGAGTCGTAACGGTGGGGGGCGATCGCTCCGGTCCCCACCGCCTCCCGGACCGCGCAGCCGGGCTCGGAGAGATGCCGGCAATCCTGGAACCGGCATCGGCCCCCGTGCTCTCGGATCTCGGGGAAATGCCCGGCCAGCTCCGCGGCCGGGAGCCCGGTGAGGTCGAGTACGCGCAGCCCGGGACTGTCCACCAGCCGGCCCCCGGCGGCCAGGTCGAGCATCTCGGTCCAGGTCGTGGTGTGCTGCCCCTTGCGGGTGCGGTCGCTCACCTCCCCCACCGGAAGGGCGGCGTCGGGGGCGAGCCGGTTGATGAGGCTGCTCTTCCCGGTTCCCGAGGGTCCGATGAAGACGCCGGTGCGCCCATCGAGCGCCGCGGCCAGCTCCTCGAGCCCCTCTCCGGTCCGGGCGGAGACCCGGAACACCGGCACCCCCAGGCGGGGATAGACCTCCAGTTCGGGAGCGCGGGCGGCGGCGGGGTCGAGGTCGATCTTGTTCATGCAGACCGCGCCCGGCACCCCGCCGAAGGACGCCATCACCAGATACCGGTCCAAGGTGGCCGGCTTCCAGGCCGGGTGGGCGGCGGCCAGCACCGCGATCGCGAGGTCCAGGTTGGCCGCCACCACCTGCCGCCTTCCCGCCCGGCCGGAGGCGGGCCGGGAAAGCGCGTTGGTGCGGGGAAGGATTTCCTCGATCACCGAATCGCCCCCGGAGAGGGCCACCCGCACCCGGTCCCCCACCGCCACCGGATCCACCTGGACGCGGTCGCGCCACCGGAGCTTTTTCGGCACCACCACCGCCACCTCGACCCCACCCAGGCGCACGATGAAGCTCCGGCTCCGGGCTCGCACCACCGTTCCTACCCGCTCTTCGATCATCGGGGGGAGTCTATCGGGAGTGCCCGCCCGCGGTCATCCGCGAAGTGAGCGGCCGGGGCCGCCGGTGGAGAGGATCTTGGGCTTCATGCCCTTCCGCGAACCGCAGCGGTGGGCATACACCTGGCTGAACTCGGCGCCGAAGAAGAGGATCTGCGCCGAGTAGTAGACCCAGATCAGGATCACCGCCAGCGACCCCGCCGCCCCGTAGCTCGAGGCGATGGAACTGTTGCCCAGGTAGAGGCCGATCCCGAGCTTGCCGGCGGTAAAAAAGATCGAGGTGAGAGCCGCCCCCCACCACACGTCCTTCCACGCGACCTCGGTGTCGGGGACGAAACGGAAGATGAAGGCGAAGAGCACCGTCACCACGGTCAGGTCCAAGGCCACGTTCACCCAGCCCAGGAGATCGAGCCAGGCGGGAAGGTATCCCTGAGCCACATGGCGCGCGGCCGACACCCCCGCGCTCACCAGGAGCGACACCAGGAGGAGGAATCCGGTGGCCAGCATCATGGCGAAGGAAACCGCGCGGTCGACCAGGAAACTCTTCCACCAGTTCCGCCGCATGCCCTTCACGTTCCAGAGCGTGTTCATGGCGTCCTGGAGCATGTTGAACACCCCGAGGGCGGCGAAGATCAGGGCGGCGACCCCCATGATCGAGGGGAGGACCCCGGAGCCGGGGCGCCGCGCGTTCCGGACCAGGGCTTCCACCGCCCGCGCCCCCTGGTCGCCGATCAGCCCCCGGGCCTGGCCCACGATCTCGCCCCGCACCGCTTCCTGGCCGAACAACGCCCCCGCCACCGCGATCCCGATGACCAGGAGCGGGGCCAGCGAGAACGCGGTATAGAAAGCGAGGGCGGCGGCCAGCCGGTGGGCGCGGTCGGCCCGCCACTCCAGGTATGTGTCGCGGATGAGTTGCCAGGTCGTCTCGAGTCTGCGGATCATGATTGCATCGAAGGAGGTTGTGAGCCCTTTCAATCAGCATAGCGGACCCGGGCCGCGCGGCCCAGGGGGTTGGATCCCCTCCCGGCGATCAGTAGCGGGCGAGATCGGGCTCGATCTCCTCCGCCCAGGCGAGGATGCCTCCCCGAAGGTTCCAAACCCGGGGGAAGCCGGCGTCCAGGAGGGTCCGGACCGCGCGCGCGCTCCGGATGCCGGAGCGGCAATGAACGACGATCTCGCGCCCGCGGTCCAGCTCGTCCAGCCGCGCCGGCAGCTCACCCAGGGGAATGAGGCGCGCACCGTCGATCCGGGCGATCTCCGCCTCGAACGGCTCCCGCACGTCGATGAGGTCCACCTCGCCGCGGCGGGCGGCCAGCTCCGCCGCGGACATCTCCGGAACCTCGGAGGCGGCCGCCGGTTGCCCCCCGATCCCGCAGAACTCCTCGTAGTCGATGAGACCGGTCACGGTGGGATGGTCGCCGCACACCGGGCAGGCCGGGTCCTTGCGAAGCCGGACCTGGCGGAACTCCATGGCCAGGGCGTCGAACAGGAGGAGCCGGCCGGCGAGGGAATCCCCGATTCCCAGGATCAGCTTGACCGTCTCGTTGGCCTGGAGCGTGCCGATGATCCCGGGAAGAATGCCCAGCACACCCCCTTCGGCGCAGCTCGGGACCAGCCCCGGAGGGGGCGGCTCGGGGTAGAGGCAGCGGTAGCAGGGCCCGCGCGCGGCATCGAAGACCGAGGCCTGCCCCTCGAACCGGTAGATGCTCCCGTAGACGTTGGGTTTTCCCAGGAGCACGCAGGCGTCGTTGACCAGGTACCGGGTGGGAAAGTTGTCGGTCCCGTCCACCACCACGTCGTAACCGGCGAGGATCCCGAGGGCGTTCTCCGAGGAGAGCCGGGTTTCGTGGAGTTCCACTCGGACGAACGGGTTGATCGCCGCGATCTTCTCCCGGGCCGACGCGAGCTTGGAGCGGCCGACGTCGGCGGTGGTATGGATGATCTGGCGCTGGAGGTTGGTGTAGTCCACGGTGTCGAAGTCCACGATCCCCAGGCGGCCCACCCCGGCGGCGGCCAGGTAGAGGGCCAGGGGCGAGCCCAGCCCCCCGGTCCCCACCAGGAGCACCGAGGCCGCCTTGAGCTTCCTCTGCCCCGCCAACCCCACCTCGGGAATGATGAGGTGGCGGCTGTAGCGCTGGAGTTCCTCGGGGGAGAAGTCCGGTAACCCGTTCCCCCCCCGCCCGGGGGAGCCCCCGCTCCCCCCGGCCACCGCGGGCACGATGCTGAGCTCGGCCCCCGCCGCGAGCGTGCGGGCCCCGGCATCCAGGTGGCGGACGTTCTCGTCCCCCAAGTAGACGTTCACGAAGTTCCGGAGCCTTCCGTCGCCGTCGAAGAGATGGGGCCGGAGGGCGGGAAAACGCTCGGCGAGGGCGGCCAGCGCCTCGTCCACCGAGGCCGCGTCCACCTCGGTCGCGCTGTGGCCGTCCGCGTACTTTCGAAGCACCGTGGGAATGCGAATTCTGACCGGCATCGTCTCCTCCGAGCGGGGGCGCGCCCCGCGGTCTCAGCCCTCGATCGGCTCCGGCTCGAACCGGGTGCGGTCCTCCCGCAGGACCCAGGAGTTCACCTCGCCCGCCCGCCGTTCGCGGACGGAGACGATCACGTACGACACCCCGGGGAGGGCGTGGGCGCGGTCGAACTCCGAGGGTCGCGCCTCCGCGTCGGGATGGGAGTGATAGAACCCCAGGACCTCGCGGCCCTCCCGCTCCGCCGCCCGTTCCGCGGCCAGGTACGCTTCCGGCGAGATGAGGTAGCGGTTCCGGGGCGAGTCCTCGCGCTCGTTGTCGGCGTCGAGAAGACGCGCCACCTCGCGCTTTCCCTCCCGCTCGTGCCCGAGCAGGAACCCGCAGCACTCGTGCGGATAGTTCTCCTCGCCCCGCCGGCGAATGGCGGTGAGATCCCGCGCGCTCAGCACCAGGCTCATCGCTCCCTGCCCCGCCGCCAGAACGGCTCGTCGAGGTACTTGTCGGCATTGTCGGGAAAGACCGTCACCACCGTCCCCGCCCGGAGCCCCTCCGCCAACCGCCGGGCGGCGGCGGCGGCCGCCGCCCCCGAGGGGCCGACCAGGATCCCTTCCTCCCGGGCGAGCCGGAAGGCCTCGGTCTGGGCCGCCTCGGTGGAGACCTCCTCGATGCGGTCCGCCAGAGAAGGATCATAGATCGGCGGGACGTGCCCGGTGGTGGCCATGTGCTTGAGCCCCTCCAGCGCGTGGAGCGGCGAGTCGGGCTGGACCGCGGCCAGCACCACGTCCGGCCGGGTCTCGCGGAGCCGGCGCCCGACCCCGGTGAAGGTGCCGCCGGTCCCGAGGCCGGCCACGAAGTGGGTCACCTGGCCGCGGGTCTGGCGGAGGATCTCCTCGCCGGTGCCGTGGTAATGGGCCCGCCAGTTGGCGGGGTTCCCGTACTGGTCGGGGTAGAAGGTGTGCCCGGGGTCGGCCTGGTGGCGCCGGCGGGCTTCCTCGATGGCGCCGTCCATGCCCTCCTGCGGATCGGTGAGCACGGCCGTTGCCCCGTAGGCTTCCAGGAGCCGGAGCCGGGACCCCGACGCGTTGGCGGGGAGCACCACCGTGACCGGATAGCCGAGGGCGGCCCCGATCATCGCGTAGGCGATTCCGGTGTTGCCCGAGGAGGCGTCGAGGATGGTCTTGCCCGGCCCCAGGGCGCCCGACCGCTCCCCGCGCAGGATCATGGCCAGGGCCGCGCGGTCCTTGACCGAGCCCCCCGGGTTCGCCCATTCCGCCTTGGCGTAGACCTCCACCCCCCGCCGGGGCTCCAGGCTGCGGAGCCTGAGGAGCGGGGTATTGCCGATCAGCCCGAGCACCGGCGCGCCGCCGGATCCCGGTTCCGGGGCCATGGAGAATCTCGGATCGTGGATCGCGCTCATGAAACCCGCCTTCTCTCTCCCGGTCATGAAAAAAGCCCACCCCGGTTGCGGGAGTGGGCTGGCTCGACGGTCGCCGACGATAGGACCCGCGGGTCTATCCACTCCCTCCTCCGGTCCCACGCGTACACGGGGCCGGGTGCGTACAAATACCGGCGCGACGGGGCACCGGCTGCGGCAACGCCGTCCGGGTCCGGGAGTGGATGTCGCGCGCGAAGTTCATGTTCAGTCCGCCTTGGGGGACCGGCCCAAGCTTGCCGGCGCCGGCGCCCGGTGGGGGATCCGGGACGGCCAGCACCGAAACGTGACTTTTTAGGTCACATATCAACGATAGTCCTCCGGCCCAGGCGGGTCAAGGAAAACCGGCGCCGGAGGGGGCCCCGCGACGGGGGCCGCCGCGGCCCGCAATCAATGCCCGGCCGGGGCCGGGGCGGCGAGGACCTCGAGGCAGGCGGGGCCCCCGGAGCCGAACCGGCCCACCACCGCCGCTCCCGCCACCCCCCTGGAACTCAAGGAGTTCAGGAGGCTGGGGACCGCTGCCGGGTCCACCGCGACCAGCAACCCGCCCGAGGTCTGGGCGTCGGCCAAAAGGAGCCGGTCGACCTCGGTCAGGGCCTCGGCGAAGACCGCGTACTGCTCCACGAAGGCGAGGTTCTTGCGGGTGCCGCCGGGAACCGCCCGCGCCGCGGCCAGCTCCCGCACCAGCGCCTCGTGGAGGACGGGGACGCTCCCGCCGAAGACCCGGGCGGTGAGGCCCGAGCCCGCCGCCATCTCGTAGAGGTGGCCCAGGAGCCCGTAGCCCGAAACGTCGGTGCAGGCGTGCACCGCGCTTCCCGCCTCGATCACCGCCTCGGCGGCGGCGCGGTTGAGCGCGGCCATCTGCTCCACCGCGTCCCGAACCGCCTCCTCCCCCACCTTTCCCTGCTTGATCCCGGTGGTGAGAATGCCGATTCCCAGGGGCTTGGTGAGGACGAGCAGGTCGCCGTCCCGCGACCCGGTGTTGCGGAGGATGCGGCCGGGGTGGACCCGGCCGGTCACCGCCATCCCGAACTTGGGCTCCTTGTCGTCGATGGAGTGCCCGCCCGCCACCGCCACCCGCGCCTCCACGCACGTGTCGCCGGCGCCGCGAAGGATCTCGTGCAGCACCGACAGCGGGAGCGTATCCACCGGGAAGGCCACGATGTTGAGCGCGAGGAAAGGCTCGCCCCCCATCGCGTAGACGTCGCTGAGGGCGTTGGCCGCGGCCACCCGGCCGAAGTCGTAGGGATCGTCCACGATGGGGGTGAAGAAGTCGACGGTCTGGACCAGGGCGAGATCGTCGGAGACGCGATAGACCGCGGCGTCGTCGGCGGTTTCGCTGCCGACCAGGACGTCGGGATCGACGAACTTGGGAAGGCCGTCCAGAACCTGGGCGAGCGCGCTCTGCGCGATCTTGCAGGCTCAGCCGGCGCCGTGGCTCAGCGACGTGAGCCGGGTATCCTCGTTGGCCATGGCAAGAGGGTACGGGGGCCCGGAGAGCCGGTCAACGGCGGAGCGGGGCGGATCGCGGCGGGCGGAGGCGGTGGATCACCCCGCGGGCCGGCCCCAGAGGGCGGCATGGACCGCCGCCCACGCCAGGTCCGCGATCCCCACCGCCGCGTACACCGCGGCTCCCGGCGGATGGTGGAGCACGGCGAGGGCGATCACGATCGCGCCGCCGGCGCCTCGAGCCCACAGCACCGGGGCCCGGAAGGGATCGACGGCCCGCGCCCGGGCCGCGGCCAGGTAGAGCGCGGGAAGGAGGAAGAGCGGGAGGGCGGCGAGGCGGAAGGTGAAGAGGTCGGCGGGGGGGAGCCCGGCCGCCGCGCGGATCGCCCGCGGCCCCGCCGTCATGATGAACGCCCCCAGGCCCAGGTCGTAGACCGCCCCCGCGACCAGGCTCGCCCGCAGGCGCCGCCGGCCGGGTCCGGCCGGGTTCACCGGCGGCGGAACCCCGAGGTCGCGCTCCAGAAGAGCGCGGCCATCACCCCCAAGAGCAGCGCCACCCCCGGCCAGGAAAAGCGCTGGGTCGTGAAGAGCGCGAACACGTTCTTCCCGAACGCGACCAGGGGGACGGCGAGGAGGATCCCGATCAGCGCCTCGCCGGTGATGAGCCCGCTGGCGAAGAGGAGCCCGTTCCGATCCGATTCCGCCTCCGCCTCGTCGCGGTCGGCCGCGCTCCGCCCGGCCTGCCAGCGCTTGCTCGCGAAGCTCACCAGGCCGCCGGCGAAGATCGGCACCGAGAGCTCGAGCGGCAGGTAGATCCCCACCGCTACCGCCAGCACCGGGGCGCGGAACGCCGAGCCCCGCGCCCGCAACCCCTGGTCCACCGCGATGATCCCCACCGCGATCACCGCTCCGATCGCGGCCATGTCCCAGGGGAGGCCGCCCCGGAACACCCCCTCGGCCACGCTGGCCATCAGGGTGGCCTGGGGCGCGGTGAGCGGGTTGGGGTGGGCGGCGGTCGGCGCCCCGATCCCGTAGCCCTTCAGGAGGAGCATGAGGACCGGCGCCATCACGAAGGCCGAGGTCACCGTGCCCAGGATCTGGGCCGTCTGCTGCTTCCACGGCGTGGCTCCCACCACGTGGCCCGCCATCAGATCCTGCATGTTGTCGCCGGCGATGGCGGCGGCGCAGCACACCACCGCGCCGATGAAGATCGCGGCCGACGGCCCCACCGGGCTCGCGGTCCCCACCAGCGCCACCAGCAGGAGCGAGGCGCTCAGGATGGTGGCGATGGTCACCCCCGAGATCGGGTTGTTGCTGCTTCCCACCAGGCCCGCCATGTAGGCGGCCACCGCGCTGAACAGGAAGCCCGCGACCAGCATCAGCACCGCCATCAGCACCGACACCCACAGGACTTTCACCACGTAGAGGTAGACCAGGAAGATGGGGATGACCGAGAGCACGATCGCCCCCAGGATGTAGGGCATCGGCGCGTCCCTCTCCGTCCGCGGCACCGCCGCCGAGGCCTCGGGACCGGCGCGATAGGTCGCAATCCCGCTCCGGATTCCCGCGGTCAGGGATCCGCGGAGGTTCACCAGCGCCCACAGCCCTCCCACCACCATCGCCCCGATTCCCAGATAGCGGATGTAGTGGCTCCAGATCCAGTTGGCCGCGTCCACCGGGTTCGCGGCTCCGGCGGCCAGGACCTCCGCGCGGCCGTGGGCGCCCAGCCAGATCGGGATCCCCACCAGCCAGCTGATGGCGCCCCCGGCGAAAACCAGCACCGCGATGTTGAGCCCCACGATGTAACCCACGGCCAGGAGCGCGGGGGAGAGATTAGAGCCGCCGTACACGATCCCCTTCCCCAGGTAGCGGGCCTTTTCCACGGTGGGGGTCCAGAGATTGAGCCCGGCCTCGCCGAACTTGAACAGGGCGCCGGTGGCGGCGGCCGCGGCCAGGTACCACACCGCCTTCCCCCCTCGCTCGCCGCTGGCCAGCACCTCGGCGGTGGCCACCCCCTCGGGGAATCGGAGGGGATGCTCCACGATCAGCGCCCGGCGGAGCGGGATGGTGAACAGCACCCCGATCACCCCGCCCAGGCCGGCGATCATGGTGGTCTGCCAGTAGTCGAAGCGCTGCCAGTACCCCAGGATGACCAGGGCGGGGATGGTGAAGATGACCCCCGCGGCCAGCGATTCCCCCGCCGAGGCCGCGGTCTGGACCAGGTTGTTCTCGAGGATGTTGGAGCGGCTGAACATCCGCAGCACCGCCATCGAGATCACCGCCGCCGGGATCGAGGCGGAGACCGTCATTCCCGCGAACAGACCCAGGTAGGCGTTGGCGCTGGCGAGGGCCACCGAGAGCACGATCCCGAGGATCAACGCCTTGGGCGTGAACTCGGGGAGCGAGACCTCGGCGGGGACATACGGCCGGGAGGGGGAGGGAACGGGGGCCTCACGGGCCATGGCGGCCTCCTCGGGGTTCGGATTCCTCGGGTAGGATGCTCAGGCTCCTCGGATCCGGGGCTCGGGAGCGCCCCGGGGGGACCCGCGTACCATAACCGAGGCCCCCGCCGGCGGCAACGCCCGCCCTCAGCGCGCCGCCGCCGCCACCGCCCGCTTGAACGCGTCGAACCCGGGGTCGTGGTCCTCGAGCGGCGACTTGGGCGGGAACTTGTCGATCTCGCTCTGGACGCTGGTGATCCGGTCCTCGGTGAGGGGGTGGGTGGCGAAGAACTGGTCGATGGAGGTGGGCCGGCTCTGGCGCAGGGCCAGCAGCTTCCGGAAGAACTGCACCATGCCCTCGGGATCGACCCCGGCCTCGTACATGTAGCGCGCCCCCAGGCGGTCCGCCTCCGCCTCCGCGCTCCGGCTGAACTTGGCCACCGCGCCGCCGGCCAGGACCTGGGCCAGGATCTCCTCGTACACCGCGGGGTTCTTTCCCAGCACCAGAGAGGCCACGATCGCGATCCCGTACTGCTTGGTCAGGTTCTCGACCCCGTGGCGGGCGAAGCCGTGGGAGCACTCGTGCGCCATCACTCCCATGAGCTGGGCATAGTCGTCGCTCTCGGCGACGAGCCCGGACTGGATGTAGACGTGCCCGCCGGGGATGTTGAATGCGTTCACGGTGGAATCCTCGATCACGTGGAAGTGCCAGGGCATGTCCGCGACCTTGGTGTCGCCCTTGGCCTGGGCGACGATCGCCTCTCCCATCCGGGTCACGTAATCGTCGATCTCGGGGGTGTCGAGAATGTGCTTCTGGGCGGCGATGTCCTTGGAGAGGGAATCGCCGAGCTGCCACTCCTCGTCGATGGAGATGAGGCTGATGTCCCCCTTGTTGATGCCGCTGGTGGTGCAGCCGAGGGCGAAGCTCAGGCCGGCGGCGGCGACGGGGACCATGATCCGGGCGAAGATCCTGCGACTCATTGTTTAGCCTCCCTGCCGTTCCGGAGGAACGGCGCGAAGGGCGACGGGGTCGCCCTCCATGGATGTAAGGCGGGTGCGTTCATGGGATAAGAACGAGCCATTAGCGGCTCAATGCCGATTGTACAGGTCCCGATACAATTGCACCACTGTATCCACCGCCGGCGACAACCCCACCGCTCCCAGGTTGAGGGTGAGATGGTAGGCGGTGGGATCGTCGATGCTCCGGTGGAGGTAGTCCTGCACGAACTCGCCCCGGTCCCGGTCCACCCGCTCCACCATCCGCCGGGCCTCTTCCCGGTCCACCCCCTGCACCCGCATGACCCGGTTCACGCAGTGATCGGTGGGGGCGGTGGCCCGGACGTGAAATCCCGGCTCTCCGGCCAGGATGAAGTTCGCTCCCCGCCCCACGATCACCGCGGAACCGGTGCGGGCGATGGAGATGAGCGCCTTGCCCAGCGCGTGCACGTACTCCGCGGGGGTGACCAGCCGGTTGTGGAGGACTCCGTTCACCCAGTTCTCGATGCCGCCCTTGGTGTGATCGTCCAGGGCCTCCAGGATCTGGCGCTGGACTCCGGTCTCCTCGGCCACCATGTCCAGCACCTGCTGGTCGAAGAGCTGGTAGTCGAGGCGGCTCGCCACCATTTCCGCGAGCTCGGTGCCGCCGCTTCCGAGGCGCCGGCACACGGTGATGATGGGACGGGGCATTCCCGCCTCGCGGTCCCACCGCTCCCCCGCCTCGCGCTCCATCATCGCCTTCTGCTCCAGCGCCCAGCGCCGGACCTGCTGCTCGATGATCCTGTCCGTTTCACGGGACATGACGTCCTCTCCTTCCCCGGTGGATGCGCCGGTTCCGCGGGTTCCCATTCGATTGTAATCCCGAAAGGGCTTGCCAGGAGAGCGACGAGTGGCTAAGGTCCGGCCCTGAGATGAGGTATCCGTCACCCCGTTGCCCGCTCGATCCGGCATGAAAGCCGGTGCTCGACACCGGCTGCGCCTCCCGGCGCTCGCGCGGCTCCTCCTGCCCGGCGTCCTCGCCGCCCTCCTGTTTCTCCTCCTGCCTTCGGTTCCCGTCTTCGCCCAGGCCCCGGCCGCGGGCGCCGACACCCTGAGTCCGGCTCCCCTTCCCGGCCCACCTCCCAGCCTGGCCGCGCAGCGCGCCGCCGACACCCTGGCCTCGCCGCAGCCGGTGGGACGGACCAGCACCGCCTCGGAGTCGGCCGCCGCGGCCGCGGGGGCTCCCGCCGGAGCCGCTCCCGCGCATCTCCACGGACTCCGTCGCTGGTACTTCGTGGATCGCACCAATCTCCTCATCATCCTCCTCATCGTGGGGGGCGCGATCTTCTTCTACACTGTGCGCGCGACCCGGGGGGTGACGTACTCCATCCGCCGCATCGCCGGGATCGACGCCATCGAGGAGGCGGTGGGGCGGGCCACCGAGATGGGGAAGCCGGTGCTGTTCGTGCCCGGCATCCAGGACCTGGACAACGTGCAGACGGTGGCCGGGATCACCATCCTCGCTTCGGTGGCGGGACGGATCGCCGAGTACGACGCCCACCTCGAGGTCCCCACTTCCCGGTCCCTGGTCATGACCACCGCCCGCGAGACGGTCAAGGAGGCGTTCTCCGCCGCCGGCCGGCCCGACGCCTACAACGACGACATGGTCTACTACGTGACCGACGAGCAGTTCGGCTACGTGGCCTATCTCGACGGGTACATGGTGAGGAACGAACCCGCCACCTGCATCTACATGGGGGCGTTCTTCGCGGAGTCGCTGATCCTGGCCGAGACCGGCTACTCGGTGGGGGCCATCCAGATCGCCGGCACCGCCATGCCCACCCAGTTGCCGTTCTTCGTGGCCGCCTGCGACTACACCCTGATCGGCGAGGAGCTGTTCGCGGCAAGCGCCTACCTCAGCCAGGATCCACGGCTGCTGGGAAGCCTACGCGGGCAGGACTTCGGGAAGATTTTCGCCATGTTCTTCATCGCGGTGGGGACGCTCCTGGTCACGGTGGAGGCGGTGACCGGCGGGGGGTTCCACGCCCTGGCCGGATGGCTGGTGAACGTCGCCTTCGGGACCAAGGGATAAGGAAGGGAGCACCGGTTGCTTCGGGTCACGATTCCGGTCGCCATCGCCTCGATCGTCGGCGTTCTCCTGGTGATGGCCATGTTCCTGCCGCCCCTCCATCTGGCCGACAACTATTTCTCGCAGTGGTTCGACATCATCGCCGCGGTGGCGTTCGTCCTCGGCGGCGGGAACCTCCTGCGCATCCACCTGGAGAAGCTATACCGGCGGCGCCCGGGGTGGTGGTACAGCATCGTCACCCTGGCCGGCTTCTTCTTCACCCTGATCGCGGGGCTGTTCAAGATCGGGAACCCGCAGGGCTGGCAGGGGAACATCAACGCCCAGGGGTCGCTGTTCAACTTCGCCTACGACGGGATGTTCACCCCGCTCCAGTCGACCATGTTCTCGATCCTCGCCTTCTTCGTGGCCTCGGCCAGCTACCGGGCGTTCCGGGCCAGGAACGTGGAGGCGACCCTCCTCCTGGCGGCGGCGCTCATCATTCTGCTCGGCCGGACCTTCGTGGGGGCGTGGCTCACCGCCTGGCTTCCCGCCAGCCTCCAATTCCTCACCATCCCCAACCTCTCCAACTGGGTCATGTCCACGGTGAACCTGGCCGGGCAACGGGCGATCATGATCGGGATCAGCCTGGGGGTGATCTCCACCTCGCTCAAGATCATCCTCGGCATTGAACGGTCCTACCTCGGCGGGAGGGAGTCCTGAGATGATCGGCTTCCTCCGGAGAATGGGGCACCTCGACCGGCGCTGGATCTTCCTCACCATCGCCCTGGCGGTGATCATCCCCCTGGCCTTCCACCTGGTGTTCCCGGTTCTGACCAGCCCCATCGTGCAGAACATCTTCGACAAGGTGGACAGCCTCCCGCCCGGTTCGCGGGTCCTGGTGTCGGCGGACTACGGCCCGAGCACGGTGCCCGAGAACCAGCCCATGCTGGACGCCATCGCCCGCCACGCCCTCCACCAGGGGCTCAAGGTGTACTTCATCAGCCTCTGGGCCACCGGTCCGCCGATGCTGTCCACCATGAGGGAGGACGTGATCGACACCAATTTCCCCGGCCTGAAGGAGGGGGAGGACTGGGTGAACCTCGGGTACCAGGCCGGGAACCAGGGAGTGATCAATTCCGCCTACGCCGACTTCAAGATCGCGTTCCCGGTGGATTCGCGCGGCCAGAACGTCGACAACATCCCCATGATGGCCGCCATCCACCGGCTGGCCGACTTCGACCTCATCGTGTGCATCGGGTCCGGCTTCCCCGGGGTCAAGGAGTGGATCCAGTTCGGCGGGGACCCGGCGGGAGTCCCGGTGGCGGGGGGCGTGACCGCGGTCGAAGCCCCGCTCCTCTATCCGTACTACCCCAAGCAGCTCCTGGGGCTCATGGGAGGCCTCCAGGGGGCGGCGGAGTACGAGGGGGAGCTGGTCAGGAAGTATCCGCAGTACCGGAGCGTCTCCGCCACCGCCATCACCCGCATGGGCCCGCAGACCGTGGCCCACCTGGTGATCATCGGGTTCATCCTGATCGGCAACATCGCCTACCTCGCGGGCGGGCGGGAGAAGCCGAGGCTGGGGGTGGGGCAGCGATGAACTTCTACCAGGGCCTGGAACTCTGGGTCGGAGCGCTCCTGACCTTCATGATCTTCTCGTTCCTCTACCGGGACAATCCGTTCTACAAGTTCGCGGAACACCTGTTCGTGGGAGTGAGCGCCGCCTACTGGATGGTCCAGGGCTTCTGGGCCACCCTCATGCCCAACCTGTTCGGGCGGCTCTATCCCCCCATGGTGCGCTTCGCGCTCCCCTCGATCGCCGACAAGTCGCCCAACTTCTGGTATCTCATCCCGCTGGTGTTCGGGATCCTGCTCCTCACCCGGCTCATCCCCAAGATCTCGCAGTTCTCGCGGCTGGCCATGGGGCTGATCATCGGGTTCACCGCCGGCACCAACCTCACCCGCTACATCCAGTCCGATTTCGTGTCCCAGATCGGCCACAGCATGGTTCCGCTGGTGGACCGCTCCGGCGGCAGCCTGCATCTGGGGCAGAGCTTCTCCAACCTCGTGATCGTGACCGGGGTGCTCTCGGGCCTCGTCTACTTCTTCTTCTCCCAGGAGCGCACCGGGGCCACCGCGAAGGTGAGCCGGTACGGGATCTACATCCTCATGATCTCCTTCGGCGCATCGTTCGGTTACACAGTCATGGCCCGCATCTCGCTCCTCACCGGCCGCATGGAGTTCCTGGGCCGCTGGCTCGGCCAGGGTATTCCCTGGCTTTTTCACGGCTTCCACTGATCCCCCCGGTTTCCCCGTATTGATGCCTCCCGCGGGGCGGGGTGTATAGTTGGTCGTGAAGCTTCCGCGCGCGGTCGCGCGGCCCGCAACGCATTGTTTCATCCGGGAGGTGACGGCCGATGGCAAAGAATCCCCTGCTGCTCCTCGAAGAACACGGCCAGAGCGTCTGGCTCGACAATCTTACCCGCGACCTGGTTGGCAAGGGGGGGCTCAAGGGCCTCATCGAGGACGACGGACTGTCCGGGGTCACCTCGAACCCCGCGATCTTCAACAAGGCCATGACCAAGGGGAGCGCCTACGACGACCAGATCCGGGAGCTGGCCGAGGCGGGCAAGCCGGTGGGTGAGATCTACGAGGCGCTGGCGATCCGGGACATCCGGGACGCCGCCGACCTCCTGCGCCCGGTCTACGACCGCACCAACGGGATCGACGGTTTCGTGAGCCTGGAGGTCTCCCCCACCTCGCCCGGGATACCGAGGGCACCGTCCGCGAGGCGAAGCGCCTGTGGAAGGAAGTGGGCCGGCCCAACATCTTCATCAAGATCCCCGGCACCGTGGAAGGCGTTCCCGCCATCCGCCGCTCCCTCACCGACGGGATCAACGTGAACATCACCCTCCTCTTCTCCCTGGACGCCTACCGGGAGGTGATGGAGGCGCACCTGGCGGCGATGGAGGCGCGCCGGGAAGCCGGGCAGCCCCTGGCCTCCGTCGCCTCGGTGGCGAGCTTCTTTCTCAGCCGGATCGACGTCCTGGTGGACAAGCGGCTCGACGCCATGAAAGCCGCCGGCGACCACGCCGAGGAGGCGGCGGCGCTCAGGGGCACCACCGCGGTGGCCAGCGCCCGGCTGGCCTACCAGATGTGGAAAACCACCTACTCCGGGGCGCGCTGGGAGAAGCTCGAGAAGGCCGGGGCCCGCTTCCAGAAGCCGCTCTGGGCCAGCACCTCGACCAAGGACCCGGCCTACTCCGACGTGAAGTACGTCGAAGCGCTGATCGGCCCCCACACCATCAATACCCTCCCCGACGAGACCATCGACGCGTTCCGGGACCACGGCCGGGTGGCCGACACCCTGGAGAACGACCTGGAGGGCCAGAAGCAGTGCCACGCGCGGCTGGAGAAGATCGGGATCTCGCTGACCGAGGTCACCGATACGTTGGTGGCGGAGGGGATCGAGAAGTTCAACCAGCCCTTCGACGCGTTGATGAAGGAGTTGGAGGAGAAGCGGAAGTCCCTGGTCTCGGCCTGAGACATCCCGGTTCCGGCGGCGGAGCCGGGTCGGGGGCGGGCGGGCCGCGACGGGACCGGCAAGAAAAGGACGGTGGCAGGCCGGGGAAATTGGCCTACCACCGTCCTTGCGACACCTCCCACGACTCGTGTCTTGGCTTGGTTCTTCCCGGAACCGACCATGGGAGGTGGCCTGAATCTACCGGGGGGCGGTGTCCACGGCAACCGGTAATCTTTCCCGCTCCGGAATCAAAGGGGCCGCCCTATCGGGACGGCCCCTTCCTGCACGATCGACTGGGCTGCGCCCGGCTCGATCAGGGGAGCATGAACCGGAAACCCACTCCGGCGCCCAGATCGAACTCGGTGTCGGGAACGAGGTCGAGGGCGGGTGCGACCTCGAGGAAGAACTCCAGGTTCCGCCGCTCGGTGAGATAGGAGATCCCCAGCGGGAATCGCGCGCCGGCCCGGTTCTGGTCGGCGAGGATCATGCGTCCGCCGATGCCGTAGTAGAGCGGGAGCGCTCCATTCTGCACCGAGAACACCCCGAAGTCGTGGTGAATCCAGTCGGCGTGAAGCTCGGCCGCGTCCTCGTGGGAAGTGGACCAGGCGGCGGCGAAGTCCACCGCGTTGTTGCCACCCGTCCAGAGCTTTCCGGTGATGCCGGTCGGGTCTCCGACCACCGCTCCCAGTGAGAAGCGGTCGCCCTGGGCCGAGGCCGCTCCCGGGTAGGCGGCCAGGGCCGAGATCGCGATGAGAATGAGAGTCGTCTTTCTCACGTCCAGCCCCTTTCCTGCGGACTCCGGGAAAAGCGAGCGGGGCGCCCGGCGGAGTCCACGTCCAGGCGCCCCGCATCTCGACCGCACGCGGCCGTTCACTGGGCCCTGCGGCCCTCCAAAGCGATCGACTGATCACCGGCCGCGGCCGGGTGGACCTGAGCCAGGTCTTCCTGGAAGCGGCGGGCGAGGTCGGCCACGCTCACCGGCGTCACCCCGGGATCATCCCGGCGGCCCTCCACCCGGGCGAGGTTGGCGGCGGCGCGATTGTAGGAGGCATCGGCCACCAGCGCCCCCTGATAGGCCTGGGAGGCGGCTTGGTAGTGTCCGGAGCGCTCGAGGGCGATGCCCAAGTTGTTCTGGAACACCGGGACGTCGGGCCGCAACTCGCTGGCCCGCGCCAGGGGCGGCAGCGCCTCGGCGAACCGGCCCGCCTGGATATGGATCAGCCCCAGGTTGTTCATGGCCCAGGCGTCCTCGGGATCCAGGGTCGCCGCCTGCCGGTAGGCCGCGATGGCCTCGTCGTTCCGGTTCAGGTTCTGGTACGCGCGCCCCAGCACCCGCGAGGCCTCGGCCGACTGCGGGGCGAGCGCGCGAGCCTTCTCTGCCTGCTCCCGCGCCTCCGGATACCGGCCGCCGGCCATGAGTAGCCGGGCGAGGTTCATGCGGGTGAGCGGGGCCTCGCCGTCGAGCTCCGCGGATCTGCCCAGGGCCTCGAGGGCGTCCCCGGGGCGGAGATCGCGCCGGTAGGAGGTGCCGAGCATGTACCAGCCCCAGGCACTATCCGGGTGGCGCGTCACGTACGCGGAGAATGCGTCGGCGGCGGCATCGTACCGGCCGCTGCGGTAGAGTGCCAACGCATCCTCCACCCCCGTCGAATCCGGTCCCGAGGCCTCGGAGAGGGGCGGAGTCATCTCCTCGGCATCCTCGGCCGTCCGCGCCGTGGCCTGCGCGGCGACCGCCGGAGCGCCCTCCTCGGACGCGCTCCGGATCGGGGTCGGGGACGGGGAAGAACGGCCCGGCTCAGGACGCTCGCTTGCAGGGGGCAGCACGCTTCGCTCTGCGCTGACCCGAGCCGGGACCGACGGGGCGCTCGTAGTGTCGGACGCGGTACGTCCGCATCCGCACACCAGGAGCGAGAAACCGAGGATCGAGGCCGCCGCAGCGGCCCCGATCTTGTGCCCCCGGTCATGCGATTGATCATGATGGTCCGACTGATTGTTAGATTGTTTATAACCAACCAATTGCACTCTACCGACCCGCACGCTACCGACCGGCTGCCGGTGATGGCTGATGGTTTCCGAATGGCCCTTCATGCTGCTTTCCCTTTCGCCCCCTCCGGCCGCCTGCCGGTCGATTGTGAACTGGACCAGGGGTACGCCGGTGGGAAACGCAAGATCGCTGCCAATTCCCGCCGAGAGGCCGGACGACTCCACAACGGGCTATTTACCAGATACTTATGTCCCTGGCCGGGGCGCCGGCCGGAGCGAAGCGGCCCCGGCTTCGTGTCCGGGCGGACACGCGGTTTCGTGTCCCGGCGGACACGCGGAAAGGGGTCAGGGGCGTTTGAGGTCGTGGCGGCGCATGATCTTGAGCAGGCTCGCGTGATCGGCCAGGCCCAGCTCCTCGGCGGTGCGGGTGATGTGCCAGTCGTTGCGCTCGAGGGCGGCCAGAAGAATCTCGCGCTCAGCCCGGAGCCGGAGATCCTTCAACGTCCCCACCTCCGGGGCCTCGGGGTCGGCGCCGCCGCCGTTCCGGATCTCCGCCGGGACCGCGTCCGCCCCCAGCACCTCGGCGTCGGAGGCGATGATCATCCGCTCGATCACGTTCCGGAGCTCGCGCACGTTGTTGCGGCGCCAGGAATAGCCCTGGAGCTTCTCCTGGGCCTCGGGGGCGAGGGTTTTGGGCCGCGTCCCGAACCGGGAGGAGATCTCCTCCAGGAAGTGGCGGGCGAGGAGCGGCACGTCGGAGAGCCGGTCGCGGAGCGGCGGGACCTGGAGAAAGTGGACGTTCAGCCGGAAGTAGAGGTCGGGGCGGAACCGCTTCTCCTGGATCTCCTCCTCCAGGTCGCGGTTGGTGGCCGCCACCACCCGCGCGTCCACCGCCACCGCCTTGGTCCCCCCCACCTTGGTCACCAACCGGTCCTCGAGCACCCGCAGGAGCTTGGCCTGGGCGGGGAGCGGAAGCTCCCCGATTTCGTCCAGGAACAGGGTGCCGCCGTGGGCGGCTTCGAAAGCGCCCTTGCGGGTGCGGTCGGCGCCGGTGAAGGCTCCGGCCTCGTGGCCGAAGAGCTCGCTTTCGACCAGGTTCTCGGGAAGGGCCGCGCAGTTGATGGCGAGGAAGACGGCCTTGCCCCGGCCGCTCAGGCGATGAAGCTCCCGGGCCACCAGCTCCTTCCCGGTCCCGCTCTCCCCCACCACCAGGACCGGGCTCGGCACCGGGGCCACCCGGGCCACCGCCTCCTTCAGCCGCTTCATCGCCGCGCTGTCTCCGAGGAGCGGGGTCTCCTCGCCGAGCTTCCGCCTGAGGGTGCGGACCTCGCTCACCAGGCGGCCCCGCTCGAGCGCGTTGTCGATCTCGCGGACCACCTTCTCCATGGGCTCGGACTTGTCGATGAAGCCGTAGGCCCCCAGCTTGACCGCGCGCACGCAGCGGTCGAAGTTCCCGGTCCCGGTATAGACCACCACCGGAACGTCCAGCTCCCGGGTCCCCATCGCCTTCAGCACCTCGAACCCGTCCATGCCCGGCATCTCCAGGTCCAGGATCATGCAGTCCACCGGCTCCCGATCCAGGACCTCCAGGGCCTCCCGGCCGTTGGCCGCGGTCAAGGTGCGGTGGCCGGCCAGCCGTTCGAGGTCGTAGGCGTACTGCTCGCACACCGCGGGGACGTCGTCCACGATCAGGATCAGGCTCATGCGCGACTCCGTTCTTTCCGGGGAGCGGCGGGGCGGCCGGCCGCGGCGGTGGGGAGGATGACGATGAACGTCGCCCCCCGCCCGGGTTCGCTCTCCGCCCGCACCGAGCCGTCCAGGTCGGATACCAGGCGCCGCACGATGGAAAGCCCCAGCCCCGCCCCGGATTTCTTGGTGGTATAGAAGTCGGCGAACACCCGCTCGAGCTGGTCCGGGGACATTCCCACCCCGGTATCGGCCACCGTGAGGCGCACCGCCCGGCCCCCGCCGTCCCGGTCCACGGGCTCGGTGGTGACGGTGATCCGCCCCCCGCCCTCCTCGAGGCTTTCCCAGGCGTTGCGCACCAGGTTCTCCACCACCCGGCGAAGCGAGACCGGATCCGCGGCCACCGGGGGGAGATCCGGAGCCAGCTCGGCTCGTAGTTCCACCCCGTCCCGGCCTCCCCCGCCCTGGACCACGTGGCGGACGGTCTCGTTCAGGTCGCAGGCGGTCCGCTCCACCCGGGTGGAGATGCGGGCGTAGTTGGCGGCGAGTTCCTCCAGATAGCCGATGCTCGCGTCCATCGCCCGCTCCCGGTCCTTGAACACCGCCCCCAGGCGGTCCGGCTCCCGCTCGGCGACCTGGGCCAGGTGACGGAACACGTGGCGGATGGGGGTGAGACCGTTCCGGATGTCGTGGTTCACCTGGCGCGCCATCTCGCCGCGGGTGGCCTGCTGCTCGGCCTCGCGCAGGAGTTCCGCGCTCCGCCGCAGGCGGTCGGTGAGGGCGGCCAAGAACCGGGAGAGCACCCCGACCTCGTCCCGGCGCCGGCTCTCGAAATCGGCCTCGAGATGGTCGAGGTCCAGCGCCGCGGTCTTGCGGGCGAGGTCCACGATGGGGCGGCTGATCCGGGCCGAGAGCCATCCCGCGATGAGGAGCGAGCCGACGAAGCTCGCCACCAGCACCCCGGCCAGCCACATGTCCAGGTTGTGGAGGAGGCGATGGAGCGGCGCCAGGGGATAGCTCACGAGCACGGTGGCGGCGGAGAGCCGGGAGGGCTCGCGGCCGGCGGCGGCGAAGGGGAGGGTCACCGTCTGGACCAGATAGTCGCTCTCGGGGAGCACCGCGCGCCAGGGAGGGGCGGCCACGGTATCGGGCGTGGCGGCCGAGTCCGGGGCCGCGGCGGTGTCGGCGGTGCCGGCGGGGGGGGTGCCGGCGGAGGCGCCGTCCCCCGCGTCCTCCGCGCCGGCCTCCGAGGCCTCGGAGGTGGAGGCGCGGACGGCGGAATCCAGGCGGATGGCCAGCGAGTCGTCCGAGGAGAGGGCCCCCCCGGGATAGAGGAGCGAGATCTCGATGTCGCGGTCGCGGGCCAAGCTCATGAGCATGCGCTTGCCCACCGTGATCCCGCCCACCACGCTGAAGGTGCGCCCGCCCAGCTCGAAGGTCCGGACCCGGGCCAGGGACAGATAGGCGCCCTCGGGGAGCCGGGCCCGCACCAGGGCGGTGCGGGCGGGAGCCTTCTCCAGGAGCCGCGGCAGCGCCCGCTCCAGCCGGTCGTATTCATTGCGGAAGTGGCCGGAACTCAGGATCCGGCCCCGGGAATCCTGGATCTGGAGCATGGAGAGGCCCATGAGCTCCATGCTCTGTCCGGCGTAGTCGAGCAGGTAGGGGCGCTGGCTTTCCAGACCCTCCACCGCGGCGAGGCGGAACCGGTTGTCGTCGGCGATGCGGGCGGTGAGCGCCTTGAGCCGGCCGTCGATCTCCTCGCCCCGGTCGGCCAGGTCCTGCTCGATGACCTGCACCAGCCCCCCCACCCGCTGGGTGTACTGGGCGGTGAGCCGGTGCGACATCTCCTCGCGGATACCCAGGACCAGGGCGCTCAGGGGCAGGAGCACCAGGATGAGGGAACCGAGGAGGATTCTCGCCCGTAGGCTCACGGAAGCGCTCCCTCCGTGGTCCAGCCCGCGCGCTCGAAGAGCGGGATTCCGTCGCCGTCCACGTCGATCCCCACGATACCCACCCGGATCACCAGGTGGGAGCGGGTGACGACGAGGGGGATCGCCCCCCGCCCCAGCACCGCCCGGGTGGAGTCCCCGGCATCGCGGGACGCCGCGGCGCCCAGCCAGTTCACGCTCTCCAGGAACCCCAGCTCCTGGAGGCAGGGATCGAAGCCGTTGCGCTCCACGGGGAGGACATAGGCGGCGTCGCCGGCGGAGCGGACCTCCGGAATCATCCGGCCGCCGGCGATCCCCACCGAGAGCGGGGTGCCGCCGCCGTTGCGCAGGAACGCGAAGGACCGGGGCGGCGCGGGATCCGCCCTCCGGGACGAGATGTCGCCGGTGGCCAGCGCCACCAGGCGCGCGGCCAGGGTCTTGGCGTCGGCGTCCCCCTCGGGGTAGAGGATGCGGCGCCCCGGCGGCGGAGGGGGAACCCCCCCCTTCAACCGTCCCCGGGGAAAGAGGCAGCCGCCGGCCGCGTCCTCGTCGAAGGCGAATCCGGCGGCGGCACGGGCGTCGGCGACGGCGACGTCGCGGGCGATCTCCCGCCGGAAGGCGAGCTCCGAAGCCAGGCGGGCGCTGTCGGGCGCGGCGGCCGCGCTCCCCGAGCCGGGCAGGAGCGGCGAGACCACCAGATAGAGACGGTCCCAGGGGAGCGTGCGCACCGCATATCCGGGAAGCTGGTCGGCGTAGTCCACCGCGGACCGGTCGCGAACCACCACCGCGTCCAGTCCATGCGCCAGCACGTCCCGGGCATCGGCGCCGGGATAGGTGCGCACGTGGAGCGAGGAGCGGGCGGTCCCGAACGTCCCCGGCTCCCCGGAGGGCCGGAGCACGATCTCGGCCCGGGAGGAGGCTCCCTCGTCCACCCGGAAGGGCCCCGTCCCCACCGGCCATCGCCCTTTCCCGCGCTTCGCCACCGCCAGCGCGGGATCGGCGAAGAGTTCCGGTCCCCGGGAGTCGGCGAAGGGGAGGTTCACCGAAAGCCGTTCCGGGGTGAGCACCCGGACCGACTCCGGCCGGATCCAGGTCCAGGGCGGGGCGCCGGCGTCGCTGGCGCGGCGGGTGGCCGCCCAGGCGTCGGCCACGGCGCGGGCGGTCACCGGATTCCCGTCCCAGAACCGCTCGCCGGGACGGAGAGTGAAGATCCAGACCCGTCCCCCCTCGAGCGAGGTCCAGGAGGCGGCCAGCCCGGCATAGGACGCTCCCGAGCAGTCCACTCGCACCAGGGTCTGATAGAGCTGCCGGAACACCAGGCGCTCGCCGGCCCCCGCCGGCTGCGGGGCGCGAGCGGGATCCACCGCGTCCAGGAGCCCCAGGCTGAGACTGCCTCCGGCGGATGCGCGTCCCGGGACCAGCGCGCACGCGTCCTCGGGTGCGTTGCGCGGACCGGGAGCGGGAGCGGGATGGTGCGCGCAACCGGCCAGGAGAATTCCCAGGAGAAGCGGAACGACCGGAGATCGGCGTCCGGCGGCGCGAACACGCCGGCCGGCCGCGGCCCCCGGAGGGCCCGGCTCGCGAACATGAGCATGCGACAAGTGGATGAGTCCTTTCCCAATGGTCTCCGGCAATCGGCGCGTGATCCCGGTCCGGGGCAGTTTACCATCCTCCCGCGCGGGGCAGGAGACGGCGGCGGCGCGCCCCGGAGCCCTGGCGCGACCCCTCCGAGGCTCCGCCGGAAAGGCGGGGGCGCCCCCGCACCCGCGACCGGGACCGGTATTTGGACTAGAGTGGATTCATGCAAGACGTTCCCCACGAGTTCCAGCCGTCCGCTCCCGGGGCCGGCGCCGATTCCCGTCCGTGGCTCTTCTGGGACGGGGGGTGAGGTTTCTGCTGCTGGGCCGTGACCTGGGTCCGGCGGCACGGCGCGGCGCGCCGCTTTCGCATCGTCGCCTTCCAGCACGCCCCCGACCCCCCCATGGACGCGGCGCTGCGGCAGCGCGCGCGGCGGGCGGTGCAGGTGGTGACGCCGGAGGGCCGGCGGCTGGAAGCGGGCCGGGCCTCGCTCTACGTGCTGGAGCGGGTGGGCTGGGGAGTCGGGGCGCGGGTCCTGGCGATGCCGCCCCTGGTCTGGGGGGTGGAGATCGGCTATCGCGTCGTCGCCCGCAACCGGCCCTTCTTCGAGCGGTTCGCCTCACGTCCTCCCGCCCGGTGCCGGGCCGAGGACGAGGTCCCGGCCGGGGGCGGTTGACCGGTCAGTCCAGATGGTCCGCCCACCAGCGGTAGATGGTGGCCCGCGAGTACCCGGTGTGCCGCATCCACGCCTCCATGTCCTTGTCCAGCATGCGGTGGACCGCCTTCACGTAGGCGGAGAGGATCCTGGCGTGGACCGCGGACCAGGGCATGCGCGAGATCGCCTGGACGGTGAACAGCGCGGGATCGCCGGGAGCGCGCTCGAGGGTGTCCACGCCCCACAGGACCGCGATCCGGAGATCGTAGAAATTGCCGGCCAAAGCCAGCCGGGCCAGGCGCGGGAGATCCCCGGGGGCGAGCACGCCCATGCCGTGCTCCCCGCCCGCACCCTCCACCGAGGCGATGTAGCGGGCGTGGAATTCCAGGTCCGCGGTGCGGGAGGCGAGAGGGGGGAGTTCCACCGTCCACGGCTTCCAGAACGCCTCCAGGGACTCGGACCAGCCGCTACCGGGCCGGGCGACGCCGGTGAGCCGCGATGCGAAGACCCGGGCCTGGAGCCGGCGGGCCCGGGTAGTGCCCACCGGGGTGTATCGCCCCTGGCCGAGGACCAGGCGGAGCCGCTCCAGGCTCTTCTCGGGAAGCGTCTCCAGGCCCTGGATGAACACTGAGCCGCGGGCGGCGGCGGCGAGAGCGCCCGGCGTCCCCGCGCCGTCTCCCCCCCGCGCCCGTAGAGCTCCTCTTCGAACTCCTCGGGGTTCCGGCCGCGCGCGGTGACCGGGAAGAACGGGCTCCCCTCCGAGAGACAGCGGGTGTGCACCCAGCGGGCGGTGGTGAACTTCCCGGTCCCCCGCGGCCCGGCCAGGAGCAGCGGCCGGGCGTTCTCGCAGAACGGAACGAGGCGATCGAGCACCTCCCGTCCGGACGGGCTCTCCGGCCACGGGCAGCGGCCGGCGGGAGGCACCGCCCCCAGGAGATTCCGGTAGTGCTCGAGTTCGGCGGTGACCAGGCTGTGGTCGATCACCCGCCCCACCTCGCTCCGGAAGGTGGCGGGATCGAGCTTGTCGTCCTTGTTGAGATAGGGAACGCCCTCGGCGATGGCCCGGGCGGTGGTCCGGGTACCGGCGTAGATGGTGAGGAGGATGACCGGGAAGCCATACCCCCGGTTCCGCAGTTCCTGGTACACGCTGAACCCGTCGTCCTCCATTCCCAGCTCCAGGTCCAGCAAGAGGAGGTCGGGCTCCCGCTCGACCAGGCTCCGGTAGAGGTCCTCGGGAACCGCGTGGGTTTCCACCTCGTAGTCCGCTCCCAGAAGATAAGCGGCCTCCTTGCGGAAACCCGCATCGTCGTCGAGCAGCGCGACCAGCGGTTTCGACTTCATTCCCCCTCCGTCCGGAGCCTTCCCCCGCCTCGGCGCCGGGGGCGCTCCTCAATCGAGATCGAATCGCGGGGTGCGCAGCTGCGCGATCACTCCGCCCTTCGCGCCGTTCAGGAGCCGCACGTTGCCCCCGTAGGGGGCCAGAAGCTCGCTCAGCCGCCGGAGCCCGGACCGGCTCCCCACCCGCCCATCCCGGCTCCACTCCTCCCCCATCGAGGCGCCGTCGTCCCAGAGTTCCAGGATCGCCACCTGGGGGCTCGGCGCCCGCACCGTGACCAGGACCCGGCCCGGGCGCGGATTCTTTTTCATAGCGTTGGCCAGGAATTCATCCAGGCACGCAAAGAGGTCCTCCGCCTTGAGGGGAAAGCGCCGGGCCAGGCCCTCGCCGTCCGGTATCCAGCCGGTCTCCAGCGCATCATCCAAGCTCGGGCGGCGGAAACGCAACAGCCGGCGGTAGGCCGCCTCCGCGTCGCAGGTGAACCGCCGGGCCAGCGGCCCCTGGATGAGGTTGAGGGAGGATTCCAGCCCCTTCCCCGCCGCCAGGAGCCGGTCCAGGTCCGGGTGGGCGTCGCGATGGAGCCGGTCGAGCGCGTCCAGCGCCTCCCGGGCGGTGCGGGCTCCGTCCAGGCGAAGCATCCACGCGATCTCCACCCCTTCGCGGATCGAGGCCAGGATCTCCGGCGGCACGTGTTCGCGGAGCCGCGCCAGTTCCTCGGGTCCCGGCGCGCTTCCCTCCGAGGCCCCGTCGTCCCGCACCTGGCGGGCGGCGCGCGACAGGTTGGTGACCGCCTTCCGCCAGGCGGCGTGGGAGGAGAATCCGATCCGGGCCAGGAGTTCCCGCCAGTTCTGCTCCTCAGTCTTGCGGCTGGCCCGCCGGCTCCGCAAGGTCACCCCTCCCGCGGTCAGGAGGAGCAGGAGCCCCAACCCCGCCTGCACCGTCCGCTCCCGCGCCGCCAGCCACGGGTACTCCCACAGCTTCGGCGCCTTCCACCGCAGCCACGCCACGACGGCGCTCCCGGCGTGGAACGGATCGCCTTCCGCGCGGAACCGCAGCGTCTCCAGACCCCCCGGCGTGGTCACACTCGGACCCGGCTTCGGCCCCCCCTCCACCCACACGCTCTCCGACGCCGCCACCAGGAGCGGCAGCGGCCCCACCCGGTTCGTCGACACCAGCGGCAGCCGCCACCCGCTCGATCCGCACACCACCCGCCCGATCCCGCCCGAGTTGGGACCCGGGTCCCGCAACCGCACCCGCTTCACCGGCCCCGTGCCCGGAAGCGGCACCACCGAGATCCCGTCCGCACGCCCGATGATCGCCTCCACGCGGCCGTCGCCGTCCAGGTCGGCGAAGGCGGCGCTTTCGGCGCCGGCGATGTCTCCGGTATCGGAGAGCACGGTGTCGGCCCGCGCCGGTTCGCTGTCCCGCCGGATCGGCGAGAGATCGTAAGCCACCGCCCCCGCCACCGTGTCCAGGATCAGCAGTCCGGGGAGCTTCTCCCCGAGGATCCCCGCCCACACCGCGCTCGGGGTGTGGCCGTCTCCGTAGAGCCCCCACCGGCGGCTCACGTCGTCGAAGCGGAAGTCTCCGCGGTTCACGTAGGTGAAGTTCATCTGCGGCGAGCTCGGCCTGAGGCTCGAGATCTGGGGATGGAAGATGTCGAGAAGACCGTCGTCGTCCAGGTCGGCCAGAACGAGGCCTCGGGTGAATCCTCCGCCGATCAGGGGATTCACCTTCCGTGCGTCTCCGTAACGACCCCCTCCGAGCCCCGGAAGCACGTCGATCCCGATCTCCCCCCCGGAGGCGGTCACGATGTCGTCGACGTCGTCGCCGTTCATGTCCGCGAGCTGGATCTGGTAGATGCCGTGCAGGAGTTCGTAGCGGGATCCGCGGAGCGGAACGGGCGGCCCGAATCCGCCCCCGGGCAGGCCGGGCGCCCGACGGATGCAGCACCGATCCTTGTCGATGATGTGATAGCCGATGAACAGGTCGAGGCGACCGTCGTCATCGTCGTCGGCCAGGGTGAGGTCGGTGAGGATGGATCCCAGGCCGGGGCGGGGAACGTCCAGAGTGTCCCCGCGAAAGCCGTCGCGCCGGTTCATGAGAACGTGCAGGACCTCGTCGTCCGGATCCGAGGCCACCAGGTCCAGATCCCCGTCGCCGTCCAGATCCCCCGCCACCATCAGGTTGAACGGCCGGGCCCGGGACAGATCCGCCGCCCCGGCCACCGGCTCGAATCCGAGGCGGGCACGATCGTACCTCCAGAGCTTGGGGCCGGCCGTCCACGGGGTCAGCGCCTCCGGCACCCCGTCGCCGTCCAGGTCGGCGCAGAGCATCCTCCCGCGAGCGGTACGCGAAAGGGGAGCGCGCTCGGCCGGGTGGTAGTCTTCGCGTGCGGGTCCGAACGATATGGGGCCCAACCAAAGCTCCTGTTGATATGGCGCCTGAAAATAAACGATCACCGCCGATACATTGCTCAAGGTATCGACCGCGGACATGTGGGAACCAAGAAACTTCCGTTCTTCCGAAAGGGTGGTGTAGGCCTCCCGAATCCTGTCCGGCGTAGGAAACACGTCATCGGCGAAGTCGTAAAGGGATCGCGTGGCGGCCAGGGCCAGACCGCGACCCTCCGAGTCCTCGACACGGATTCTCACCCGGTCCGCGTCCTGCGTGTTATTCACGAACCAGGTCCAGGCCCAGTACTCGGCGTCCTCTACCGGGACCGGGTCCATCCCGAAATCCTTCAGGCGCAGAATCATCTGCGCCTCCTGGTTCCAGTCTCCCTGCTTCGCGGTGCCCTGGAACACCCAGTAGCGATTGTCGTCCCCCTTCTTCATGACCCGGCAGGAGACGTAGCATCCCTCGGTTCGGAATTGCAGGCGCCAGTCGGTGGAGTCGCGGGGGGAGATGGTGGTGAGGGGCTGTGCGGAAGCCGTGCCGGAGAGGGGCGCCGTCAGGCACAGGACCGCTCCGAGGAGCACCACCGGGATGGCCCCTGCGGCCGGCCGGAATCGCGCGACGGACATGAGCGGCCCCTTGGGGAAGAAGTGCGCGCAGAGGAACGCCCCGGGGCCGGCATCGTAAGGCCCTTCCAGGAGCCCACCTGTTGGACGTTTCTTCCTCCGCGGGGGAAAGGCGAAGGCGGCCAACATTATAGCGCAAGTCGAGGTTGGAGCGCATTCGAAGGAAAACGACGCCCGAAGAGGGAGGGCGAGGCGGGCTCCGCCCCCGGGGACGGAACGCGCCCGGGCGGCGAAGCGAAGGCGAACTGCCGGCGCCTCGGCGTAGGGCGGGGTGCGAGTCGGCTTTTCCCCCAGGCGCGCCAAAGGCGCGCCAGACAGCCTAGGAACACCCCCACGACACGCGTTCGGCGCCGGCAATCCGGGAAGGAAGCATCTCCGGAGTCCCGCGCGCAGGGGGTCTCCGCATGCCCTCGCATTCAGTGTCGGCGCCCATCCGCGTGTCTGTCCAACCAAAACCCGGCCGGGAGCCTCTCATTCTTGAGACGGCCCGGCCCGGCCGCTCCGGTCAGGAGCCGGTGAGCGCCACCGGTAACCGCAAGCGCACCCGCTGGTCGTGGGCGTCCAGAAAGCGCACCTCGCCGAAGCGTACCGTGCCTGCGGGCGCCATTCGCGGCGGCCCGGCCAGCGAAAGCGTCAGCTCCGCGGGTGCGCCGGGCCAGAGATCGAAGACGGCGCGCTCGCCGCGGGTCACCGTCACCGCGTCGGGCGACTTCTCCAGGTAGGACTCGCGGAGGGAAAAGCTCCACGGGGAGTCGGCTCCGGGCTCGGTGAAGCCGCCCCACACCTCCAGGGTGTAGGCCGCGGGCTCCGGGGCCTCGGGGGCGGGATTGTCGAGGGCCAGGGTCAGCTCCTTGGTCCCGAACGCATCCCCCGCCAGCGTCTTCCCGTCCTTGTCCAGGATCCGGACCGAGCAGTCCGTGAGGCGATTGTAGACGTCCGCCGGAAGCCGGAACCGGAACTCCGCCCGCCGGAGATCGGAACCCATCCGGAACGTCGACTTCCAGCGGCTGGAGCCGTCCACCGTCACCGTCCGCTCGCGCCGGTAGCCCTCGATCGCACCCTCGGCGCTTCCCCGGAAACGCCGGTCGAAGAGGTCGGTCACCGTTACCGTGGCCCGCGGTGCCTCCCCCTGCGGCAGGTCCAGGGTGCGCACCGTATCCGGCTCCACCCCGAACGCCTCCACCTCGGATGTGAGCTCGTAGGCGCTGTCGAAGCCGTTCTTGTACGACGCCAATACCGTCACTTCCCAGGTGCCCGGCCGGAGCGCCTCTCCGCTCACCGTGAGCACGTCGTGCGCGCGGTCCGAGGCCTCGGCGTAACCGCGATAGCCTCCCACGGGGGTCGACCGGGGGTCGTCGACCATGAGCCGCGCCCGCCCCTGCTTCCCCTCCGGAATCGAGAGGTCCAGGGTGAGGCTGGTCGCTCCCGCGGGGACGCGGAGGAAGTAGCGGCGGATACCTCCGGGCTCGAGCCCCTCCCCCGTCCACGACCGCCGGAACCCGTTCACGGCGTTGAACTCGTAGGGCACGATCACCGTGTGCCAGGACTCCCACTCGGGCACCCGCGGTCCCCCCACCCCCTCGGCGTAGGCGCGCACCCGCCCCACGTAGAGGCCGGGCTCCTTCAGGCGCGAGGCGTCGTAGAACACGGTGAACTTCTGCGCGGCGGCGCTCTTCAGGTAGGTGCGGTCGCGGTCCACCCGCAGCCAGGGGGCGTCGCTCTCGAGACGGTAGGTGCGATAGAAGCGCTGGTCGCGGTCGGGGCTCGCGGTATCGGCGAAGGCGGGGGTCACGGTGACCTCGTCGCCGTCCGGCGGCTCCGGGAAGACGCCGCCGGTCCGCCAGTAGGCTCCCTGGGCCTCGGCGCCGTCCGGAAAGGGGCTCTCCGCGCTCACCCGGGCGGCCAGGAACGGCGACCCCACCCGCGGGGCGAGCCCCTGGGCCGCCGTCCACGCCGCCGGGACCTGGATCACCCCCGCGCCCTGGTCGAGCGGGGTGTAGCCGGCGAGCGGCTTGGCGGTCCCGCGCACCGCCTCCTTGAGGGTGGCCCAGGTATAGGGGGTTTTCGTGGCGATCGCCGCCGAAACCAGGAGCGCCATGGCGCCGCCGGCCTGGGGCGAGGCCATGCTCGTCCCCCACATCACGTCGCCCCCGGCGTAGGGAGGGACGCTGGACGACGCCGCCCCCGGGGCGAGGGCGTCGGGCTTCATCGCGATCCCCCCCCGCGAGGAGAAGTGGAAGGGAAGGTCCCGCCGGAGCGCCCCCCCGTAGAGTTCCCGGGAGAGCCCGGCCGGAAAGAGCGCCCCGGTGGTGAAGGCGAAGGGGGCGGCGGAGGGCGTGCCGGCGGTGGAAGTCCCCGGCCCGTTGTTCCCGCAGGAGGTCACGAACACCAGGCCGGGGTGCTTCAGGAGAAACCGGTCGACCAGCGAGTCCACCGCGGTGGCCCCGTCGGCGGCGGGCCCGATCCCGAACGACATGTTGAACACCACCGGCCGGCGGTGGTCCTTCGACCACTTGGCCGCGAACTCCAGCGCCTTCTTCACGCTCCCGGTGGTGGTGGCGCCTCCGCTCAGGCTGTTGTGGCCGATCTTGAGGCTCAGGAGCTGGGCGCCGGGAGCGACCCCGTCGTAGCCCTCGGTCCCGCCCAGCCGGTAGCCCGAGGCGATCCCGGCCACGTGCGTCCCGTGCGCCCCGCCCCCGACGTAGATCTCGACCTTGCGCTCGTGGGGGAAGATGGTGAGGCCGCCGGTCTCGCGGTGGAGCTTGGGCTGGTCGGTGTCGGAGCGGAAACGAAGGGTCTCGCGGGCCACGTGATAGGACCGGACCGGAGTCTCGTCGTCAAGGTTCCCGTCCCCGTCCAGATCCACCAGCGCCACCCAGTCGCTGTCGGCGGGGTCCTCGCGGGCGGGAAAGACCAGCACCCCGAACCGTTCCCCGGTCTTGCCGTCGTCGTTGAGGTCGTGGACGGGGCTGTTCTCGTACTGCGACTCCTCCAGGAATCCCAGGAGGTACTTCCCGTCGGCGGAGACTGCCGGCAGCCGGTCCGCCCCGAACACCCTCCGGCCGCTTTCGTCCCGGAATGAGGCTCGCCCATCCACGGTGTCGCGCACCGCCTCGGTGAGCTTGACGTCCCCCTCGCCGGTGAAGTCGCGGGCGTCGAGAATCTTGGGCTTGCCGTCGGAGGTGCGCAGAAGCCCCTCGGTGCCGAGGTCCACCCCGGTATCAAGGATGCCGATGACCACTCCCCGCCCGTCCCACTCCGGGTGGTCGTGGCGGAAGGTGCGCGCCCCGATCACGTCGGTGGGCAAGAACGACCAGTCGTCGAGGGAGGGAGCGGCCGGCGCGGAAAGGTCGGAGCCGGAGGCGGGCGCGGAGAGAATCGCGAGAAGGACCAGGCATACGGCGGCGCGGACGAAGACCATGCGGCGGACCCCCTGAGAAAGCACGGCGGCGGCGGTAAAGGGACACCTTAGCCGGGCCGGGGGCGCCTGTCAGCCCCGATCGGGGTGGCCGCAGCCGGGATTCAGGCGGCGGAGCGGTCCTCCCCGCCGGGGGCGGAGCCCCGCCGGGAATCGAGGACCTGCCGGACTCTCTCGGCGAGATCGAAAGGCGAATAGGGCTTGGCCATGAAGATCACCGGATCCTCCCCCCGCCGCCGTTCGAGCAGGGAATCGCCCGGATAGCCGGAGGTGAAGACGACCGCGAGATCCGGGCGAACCAACCGGACCCGGTCGGCCAGCTCCCGCCCGTTCATGCGCGGCATGATCACATCGGTGACCATGAGATCGATCACGGTCTCACGGGCCACGATGGCCAGCGCCTCGTCGCCGTCGTGGGCCTCGAGGACGCGGAATCCGCTTTCCTCCAGCACCTCGCGGGCGAGTCCGCGCACCGCGTCCTCGTCTTCGACCAGGAGGATGACATCGGGTTCCGGCCCGGGCCCGGTCGTCTCGGTAGGGTCCATTACCGGGTTTTCGGCCTGGGGAGGGGCGGGATGGAGGAAAAAAGACAAAAAGACCCGCCTTACCCGGAGCGCCGGGTCAGGATGGGTTCTGGACCCGGACCCGGGGCAGGTGCTCGGCGATCCGGGCCACGATCTCGTAGGCGATGGTGCCGCACCATCCGGCGAGGTCGGCCGCCCCGATGCGCTCGTCCCCCTGCGAACCGATCAGCACCACCTCGTCCTCCAGCGCCGCCTCCGGGAGATGGGTAACGTCCACCATGGTCACGTTCATGCAGACCCGCCCCCGGATGGGAGCGCGCACGCCCCGGATGAGCACGTGGCCCACGTTGCTGAGCCCCCGGTCGTACCCGTCGGCGTATCCGACCGGCAGGACCGCGATCCGGCTCTCCACCGGGGCCCGCCAGGTGCAGCCGTAGCCCACGTAGCCGCCGGCGGGAACCCGCTTGACCTGCCCCACCCGGGTCTTCCAGCTGAGCACCGGCTGGAGATCGAGGTCCGCCCCCTCGACGTGCTGCGAGGAGACCCGGGTCTCCTTGCTGGGCCAGATTCCGTAGGAGGAGATCCCCACCCGGGCCATGGCGAAATGGGATTCGGGAAAGAGGATGGTGGCGGCGGAGCAGGCCGCGTGCGGCACGGGGACCTCGACCCCCGTGGCGCGGACCCGGTCCACCGCGGCCCGGAAGCGCTCGAGTTGCTCCCCGGCGAAGCTGTGGTCGGTGGTGTCCTCGATGTTGGCGAAGTGGGTGGTCAGCCCCTCCAGCCGGAGGCCGGGCAGCCGGCGCACCATCTCCACGTAGTCCAGGAGTTCGTCCCCGGCGATCCCGTACCGGTGCGTGCCCGTCTCGACCTTGAGGTGCACGTTGATCTCGCGCCCGCGTTCGGAGGCGGCCCGGGAAAGCGCCGAGAGCGACTCCCGGTTGAACACCACCGGACTCCCCTCGGCATCCACCACCGCCTCGGCCGCGGACGGCGGAACGTAGCCCAGGAGCAGGACCGGGAGCCTGACCCCGGCGTCGCGGATGCGGGCCAGCTCCTCCACCGAGATCACGGCAAGCCGGTGCACGATCCCCGAGGCCTCGTCCTCGCGCGCCACCAGGGTGAGCCCGTGGCCGTAGGCGTTGGACTTGACCACGTGGGCGAGTTCCACCCCGGTGCCCAGCCGGCGGCGGAAGGCGTGGAGGTTGGAGACGAGGAGCGCGGTGTCGATCTCGACCCAGGTGAGCGCTCCGCGGGCGGGTCGCGACCGGCCGTCGGTCATGGCCGGCGGAGGCTCAGGCCCACCCCGTCCCGGACCGGCATGAGGCTGGACACGAAGTCGGGGTCGTTCCACATGAGACGGAGATACTCGCGGGCGCCCTCGGTATCGGGATCGGTGAGCCCCTCGGCCACCCGCCCGCTCCAGACCAGGTTGTCCACGATCACCAGGCCTCCCGGCCGCACCCGGTCCCGGAGCGCCCGGTACCCGTCGGGGTACTGGTGCTTGTCGATGTCCATGAAGATGACGTCGAACTCGCCGGGGGTGCGCCGGAGGATCTCCCGGGCGTCGCCGGTGGTGAAGACCACCCGGTCCAGGAGCCCGGCCCGGTCCAGGTAGTCGCGGGCGCGGGCGGTGTTGGCGGGGTCGCCGTCGGTGTGGTAGACGCGCCCCTCCGGGCCCATCCCCCGGGCGAACCAGAGGGTGGAGTATCCGAAGCCCGAGCCCATCTCGAACACCCGCCGGGCCCCGGTGAGCACGGCCGACTGGAAGAGGAGCCGGCCCACCTCGGGGCCCACGATGGGAAAGCCGCGCTCGGCGGCCTCCGCGTGCATCGCCTCCAGCACCGGGTCTTCCGGCACCTCGGCCAGCCCCCGGAGCCATGACCTCACGTCGTCCCGCATGAAACCCATCAGAGCCTCCCTCGATCGGGGGTCTCCGGCCGGTAATCCCTCACGGCGCGACCGCCTGGCGGGAAACGGAGCCGGAGACGGAAACGCGACGGGCGGCGGCGGGGATCCGCCGCCCCGGCGATTGGTTCAATAACGGTTGAGCGACGGATCGACCTGGGTGGTCCAGCGGTCGATGCCCCCGGCCAGACTCATCACGTGCTCGTAGCCCAGATCCCACAGCACCAGGGCCGCCTCCATGCTGCGGATGCCGTGGTGGCAGATCAACACGATGTCGTCCAGGGGGTCGAGTTCCTCCTCGGCCCGGTACTCGATCTCGTTCAAGGGGATAACCAGCGACCCGGGGATCGAAGCCAGGTTCACCTCCCAGGACTCGCGCACGTCCACCAGAACCAGGGGCTCCCCCAGGTCCAGGCGCCGGCGCAGCTCGAGGGGGGTGATCTCCCAGGCATCCACCTTGTCCGTGTTCAACCGGTTGGTTCCCTTCCAGTCGTTTGCCCACCAGGACCCGTTGCTGTCAGAAGGGCGAGAATGCATGTTGCGTGTGTTCCTTCCTCACAGTGCCGGCCGCGACGGTAGCCGGCGATTGGCGGACGGGTCGTGCGGCATCCGCCGAGGCCTCGGGCGGACGGTGCCGGGCCCCCACCAAGCGGGAGCGGCGCGCCCGAGAGCCTCCGATCCTGGCATCGCGCGATGCCGGGAATCAACCCGATCGGGCCGGCCGCGCATCGCTCGTGCCGGTCCCGGAGACCTGATCATACCCCGGCCAGGAAGGGGCTGGTTCCCCGGAGAAGGGCCGGAGGGAGACGGGCCATGCCTTAATCACCAATTCAACATTGTGTTGCAGAGTTTTCCACAACCCCGTCCGGTCAGTTCTCCAGGACCGCGGCGGCGCCGAGCCAGAGCGCTTCCTCGGCGGCGGCGCTCCCCCCCTCGATGAGATTCTGCCGCTCGAAGAAGGCCAGGCGGATGGCCATGCCGAGCAGCATGGCCGCCTTGGCGCTGGGGTTTCCGGGCTGGAGCCGGCCGGCGGCGGCGCCGGCGGTCAGCTCGCGCAGCACCACGTCCCGGGGCTTGGGGTGATCGACCAGCCACCGCGCGTAGTCGGAGTGGAAGACGTGGAAGAGGAAGGCGTAGTCGGCGGGGTGGGAGCGGGCGAAGAGCAAGAGCCCCAGAAGAGCGCCCAGGACCGGTTCGCCCCCTTCCTTCACCCCCCGGGCCCCCGCCTCCATCCCCTCGATGAGCCGGGTCTGCGCCCCGTCGAAAAGCTCCCGGGCCAGCGTCTCCTTCCCGTCCCAGTACTTGTAGATGGCCGCCTGCGAGCAATGGGCCCGGCGGGCGATGTCCTGGGTGGTGGTCCCGGCCACCCCTTTGCGGGCCATGAGTTCCACCGCCGCACGCCGGATGCGGTCCTCGGCGCGTTCCGTGCCGGCCATGCGAGCCTCCCGGGTTCAGGTTAGTAAAACTTTACTTACCTCCGGTGGTTCGCCTTGTCAACCCCCCGAGTGCGGAGTAAGCTCGCGTTTTCCGGGGCGCTTCGTCTTTTTTGCCGGGCGCCGCCCCCTTTTCGATCCCATTGGCCCCCCGGACCCCGAACCCGCTCGAAACCGGGGCTCCGGGCACCGGATCATCCCGGTCCGGCCTCCGACGACGCAAAGGAGACGAACGGTGGCGGAAGAACGCGACTACGACGTGGTGATCATCGGGGCGGGACCGGGGGGGTACGTGGCCGCAGTGCGCGCTTCCCAGCTGGGGCTCCGGACGGCGGTGGTCGAGCGCGATAAGGCGCTGGGAGGGACCTGCCTTCTCCGCGGCTGCATCCCCACCAAGTTCCTCCTCCAGGCCGCCACCCTCCTCGACGAGTTCCGCGGCATGGGGCGCTACGGCCTGAAGTCGCCGGGGATCGAGGTCGACTGGAAGAAGACGATGGAGGAAAAGACCAAGGTGGTGCGCCGGCTCACCGGCGCGGTCAAGGCCCTCATGAAGAAGGGGGCGATCGACGTCTACGAGGGGCACGGCCGGCTCCAGGGCGCGGGGACGGTCGCGGTGGAGCTGAGCGCCGGCGGAAACGAGACCCTGCGCGCGAAGAACGTGCTCCTGGCCACCGGCTCCTATCCCAAGATGCTCCCCTTCCTGGAGCGTGACGGGAAGCGCGTCATCACCTCGGACGAGGCGCTGGGGCTTCCGGAGGTGCCCAAGTCGCTCGTCGTCATCGGCTCCGGCGCGGTGGGGAGCGAGTTCGCCTCCATCTACCACTCCTTCGGGTCCAAGGTGGTGTTGCTGGAGGCGCTCCCCCGCCTCATCCCCAACGAGGACGCGGACTTGAGCGAGGCCCTCACCGCCGCCTTCGGGAAACGCGGGATCGATGCCCGGGCCGGGGTCACGGTGAAGGGGGCCGAAGTGACCGACGCCGGCGTGAGGGTGGCGGTGGCCTCCGCCGGGGGGGAGGACGAGACGCTGGAGACCGAGGTGCTCCTGGTGGCGGTGGGGCGGGGCGCGATCTCCGGGGACGTCGGCCTGGAGACGACCGGCATCCGTCCCGACCGGGGCGGGTTCGTGCCGGTGGATGCGTTCATGCGCACCGCCGAGCCGGGGGTCTACGCCATCGGCGACCTGGTTCCCACCCAGGGGCTCGCGCACCTGGCCTCCAAGGAGGGGATCCTGGCGGTGGAGCACATGGCGGGGCTCGACGTCCGCCCCATCCGCTACGAGACGGTGCCGAACGCGATCTACTGCGAACCCGAGGTGGCTTCGGTGGGCTACACCGAGGCCAAGGCGCGCGAGTCCGGCTACGACGTGAAGGTGGGCAAGTTCCCCTTCACCCACAACTCCAAGGCGATGATCGGCAACCACCAGACCGGCCTGGTCAAGATCGTGGCCGATGCGCGCTACGATGAGGTGCTGGGGGTGCACATCATCGGCTACAAGGCCACCGAGCTCATCGCGGAAGCGGTGGTGGGGATGACGCTCGAGACCACGGTGAAGGAGATGTTCCGGGCCATCCATCCCCATCCCACGCTCTCGGAAGCGGTGATGGAGGCGGCGGAGAACCTGCATGGCGAAAGCATCCACATCTGAAACCGGCGGGCGGGGGCGGCGCGGGGTTCGCGGGGCCGCCAAGGCGGACGCGGGGCGCCCGTCGGCCGCGCTCGCTCCCGGGCGGCTCCTGGAAATCCACCGCTGGATGCTCCTCACCCGGCGGCTGGAGGAACGCCTGGTGAACCTCTACCGCCAGAACCAGGTGGTGGGAGGCCTCTACCGGAGCCTCGGGCAGGAGGCGGAGACGGTGGGGGCGGCCTATGCGCTCGAAGACCGGGACGTGATCGCCCCCCTCATCCGGAACATGGGGGCGGTGCTCATGAAGGGCTACCGGCCGCGGGACGTGCTCATGCAGTACATGGCCCGCTCCGGCGGCCCCACCGGCGGGAAAGACCTGAACGTCCACTTCGGGAATCCGGTCGAGAAGGGCGTCCTCACCCCCATCAGCATGCTGGGCGAGGTGATCCCGGTCCTGGCCGGGGTCGCGCTCAGCTTCAAGCTCCGCCGGGAGGACCGGGTGGGGCTCACCTGGATCGGGGACGGCGGCACCTCCACCGGCGCCTTCTACGAGGGCATGAACCTGGCGGCGGTGTGGAGGCTTCCCCTCATCGTGGTGGCCGAGAACAACGGCTACGCCTACTCCACCCCCACCGCCCACCAGATGGCGGTCGCCCACATCGCGGACAAGGCGGCGGGCCTGGGGCTGGCGGGGGTGACGGTGGACGGGAACGACCCCCTCGCGGTCTACGACGCGGTTCGCGCGGCGCGGGCGCGGGCGGTCGCCGGGGAGGGCCCGACCCTGGTCGAGGTCACGACCTACCGGCGGAAGGGACACGCCGAGCACGACACCCAGAAGTACGTTCCCCCCGGCGAGATCGAGGCGTGGGCGGAGCACAACGACCCGGTCGACCGGTTCACCGCGTTCCTCCTCGAGGCCGGCCACGCCACCCGCGAGTCCCTTGACCTGATGGACGCGGAGATCCGGGCGGAGCTGGAGGCGGAGGTGGACGCGGCCCAGGCGTCGCCGCTTCCGGAGCCGGAGGTCGCGCTCGAGAACGTCTTCGCCGATCCGCCGCGGGCGGCGGACACCCTCGCCCCCTACCGCGGGGAGGACGGGCGATGACCGAGACGTCGTACCTGGAAGCGGTCCGGAGCGCGCTGTTCGAGGAGATGGAGCGCGACGAACGGGTGCTGTTGATCGGGGAGGACGTGGGCACCTACGGCGGGGCGTTCGGGACCACCAGCGGGCTCAAGGACCGGTTCGGACCCGACCGGGTGCTGGACACCCCCCTCGCCGAGACCGGGTTCACCGGGGCGGCGGCGGGAGCGGCGATCATGGGGTTCCGCCCGGTGGTGGAATTCCAGTTCATCGACTTCATCGCCTGCGCCTTCGACGCCATCACCAACTTCATCGCCACCGGCCGCTACCGCACCGGGCTCTCCATGCCGATGGTGCTGCGCGGACCCGCCGGGGGCGGGGTGCGCGGCGGCCCCTTCCACAGTCGGAACGTGGAGGCGTACTTCTTCCACACCCCCGGGCTCAAGATCGTGGCCCCCGCCACCGCCCGGGACGCCAAGGGACTCTTGAAGAGCGCGATCCGCGACGACGACCCCGTTCTCTACCTGGAGCACAAATACCTCTACCGGCGGGTGAAGGAGGACCTCCCGGGGGACGAGGAGATCCTCATCCCGATCGGGAAGGCGGCGGTCCGCCGCCCCGGCACGGATCTCTCGATCGTGACCTACGGGAGCATGGTCCACCGGTCGCTGGAGGCGGCGGAGCGGCTCGCCCCCGCCGGCATCTCGGCCGAGGTCGTGGATCTCCGGACCCTGTCCCCCCTCGACGAGGAGACGCTGCTCGCCACCGCGCGCAAGACCGGCAAGGTGCTGGTGGTCCACGAGGCCACCCTCACCGGCGGGGTGGGAGCGGAGCTGGCGGCACGGGTGGCGGAGAAGGCGTTCGAATACCTGGACGCCCCCGTCCTCCGGGTGGGAAGCCTGGACACCCCGGTCCCCTACAGTCCGCCCCTGGAGGACTTCTTTATGCCCGGCACCGGCATCATCATCAACGCCGCCCGCAAGCTCGCGGCCTACTGACGGAGGCAAGACCATGGCTCAGGACGTCATCATGCCCCAGATGGGCGAGTCGCTCGCCGAGGGGACCATCACCAAGTGGCTCAAGAAGGTCGGCGACACCGTGGAGCGCGACGAACCGCTCTTCGAGATCTCCACCGACAAGGTGGACGCCGAGATCCCCGCCCCCGCCGCCGGCACCCTGACCGAGATCGTCCACGGCGAGGGCGAGACGGTGGCGGTGAACACGGTGGTGGGGCGGATCGGGGCCTCGGGGGAGGCCGCCGCGGGTGGAGGGGGCGCCGCGCCCGCTCCCGAGGAGGCCTCCAAACCGCAGGAGGAGGCGCCGGCGTCCCGGACCGAGGCCCCGTCGGCGAAGGCCGAGGCCCCCGCGCCCCGGGAGACCGCTCCCGCTCCGGAGCCGAAGCCGGAGCCCGCGTCCGCGCCGCAACCGGCGGCGGAGTCCCGGCCCGTTCCCCGGACCGAGCGGGCGGAGGGCGGCGGCGGCGGAAACGGCCGGCGCCAGCTGGAGAAGCCCTACGACCGCTACTCCCCCGAGGAGCTTCGGCAGGTGCGCTCCTCGCCGGTCGTCCGGAAGATCGCCCAGGAGCACGACGTGGATCTGGCCGAGGTCGAGGGGACCGGCATTTCCGGCCGGGTGACCAAGAAAGACATCCTGGAATACCTCGAGACCGGCCCGAGGACGGCCGAGGCCGCCCCCGCGCGCCCGTCCGCCCCCGCGCCCACGCCGGCGGCGGCCCCGGTCGAGGGGGCGGTGTTCGTGCCCGATCTCCACATCCCCCCCTACGTGGAGGGGGAGCCGGTGGAGATCCAGCCGATGTCGGTCATGCGGAAGAAGATCGCCGACCACATGGTGTATTCCCAGACCGTCTCCGCCCACGTGTCGTCCTTCTTCGACGTGGATTTCGAGGCGGTGGCGCGGGAGCGGCGCGAGCTCAAGGCCGGATTCGCCGAGAAGGGGGTGAAGCTCACTTACATGCCGTTCATCATCCGGGCGATCGTGGACGGGCTCCAGAAGTTCCCGTATCTGAACGCCGCGGTGATGGGCGAGCGGATCGTGTTCAAGAAGGAGATCAACGTCGGGATCGCGGTGGCGCTGGAGGGGGGGAAGGGGCTGATCGTGCCGGTGATCCGCAATGCCGACGAACGGAATCTCCTGGGTCTGGCGCGGGCGGTGAACGACCTGGGTGAACGGGCCCGGACCAAGAAGCTCTCCCCCGACGAGGTCCAGCGCGGCACCTTCTCGATCACCAACCCGGGGGTCTACGGCGGGCTCGGCGGCACTCCCATCATCAACCAGCCCCAGGTGGCGATCCTGGGGGTGGGGGCGATCGAGAAGCGGCCGGTGGTGATCGACGACGCCATCGCCATCCGGCACCGGTGCTACCTCTCGCTCTCCTACGATCACCGGCTGGTGGACGGCGCCATGGCGGAGATGTTCATGGCCCACGTGAAGAAGTTCATCGAGTCCGGGAACATCCAGTAGCGGGTGTAGAATCCAGCCATGGAACCGCGCGTGATCGAGGCCTCCTACCGGGGCCGGGTGGACTACGCGGCCGGGCTCTCGCTCCAGGAGGAGCGGGTGGCCGCGGTCCGGGAGGGGCGCGCCCGGGAGGCGCTCTTCCTCCTGGAGCACGATCCGGTGATCACCCTGGGCCGGAACGCCCACGGCGAGAACGTGGTCGCCTCGGCGGAGGCGCTTCAGCGGCTGGGGATCCAGGTCTCCTCGTGCGGGCGCGGAGGCGACGTGACCTACCACGGGCCCGGCCAGCTGGTGGGCTATCCCATCGTGAACCTGGCCCCGGACCGCAAGGACGTCTGGAAGTACGTCCGCGGCCTGGAAGAGGCGCTGATCCGCACCCTTGCCGGTTACGGGATCTCCGGCGGACGCATTCAGGGCATGACCGGGGTGTGGGTGCGGGGGGAGAAGGTGGCGGCGATCGGGGTGCGCATCTCCCGCTGGGTCACCAGCCACGGCTTCGCGCTGAACGTCACCACCAACCTGGAGCACTTCAACACCATCGTCCCCTGCGGGATCCGCACCCACGGGGTGACCAGCATGGAACGGCTCATGGCCTCGCCGCCGTCGCTGGAGGCCGCCGGGCGCCTGTTCGCCGGCCACTTCGCCGCGATCTTCGACCGGGAGGTGGCGTGGACGGGGCCTCCGGAGCCCGCCCGGGCCTCGGGCGGGGACGCGGTGGGACGGGCCGCCGCCGGAGACGCGGCGGCGCCGGCCGGGCGCGGCGGCGCGAAAGGAGAAGCGTGAAGGGCAAGGAGGGTCCGGCCGCGCGGCGGCCGGAGTGGATCAAGATCCAGCTCAACAACACCGACGCCTACCGCGAGGTGAAATCCCTGGTGAAGGGGTTGCATCTCAACACGGTGTGCGAGGAAGCGCGGTGCCCCAACATCTTCGAGTGCTGGGGGCGGGAGAAGACCGCGACCTTCATGGTCATGGGCGACGTCTGCACCCGCCGCTGCATGTTCTGCAACGTGGAGAAGGGGCAGCCGGGGTATCTCGATCCCGAAGAGCCCCGCCGTGTGGCCGAGGCGGTAGCGGCGCTGGGGCTCGAGCACGCGGTGATCACCCAGGTGAACCGGGACGACCTCCCCGACGGCGGCGCCGCCCACTTCGCCCGGACCATCGAGGCCATCCGGGAGCGGCGGCCGGAGTGCCGGGTGGAGGTGCTGATCAGCGACCTCCAGGGGGACTGGGACGCGCTGGAGACCCTCCTCGACGCCCGTCCCGACGTGCTCTCCCACAACACCGAGTGCGTGAAGCGGCTCTATCGCCGGGTGCGCCCCTACGCGGTCTACGAGCGGTCCATGGAATTGCTGGCCCGGGCGGCCAAGGCGCGCGGCACGCGCATCAAGGCCACCAAGTCGGGGATCATGGCCGGCCTGGGCGAGACCCACGACGAGGTGCTGGCGCTCATGGGCGACCTCCGAACCGCCGACGTGGACATCTTCACCGTGGGGCAGTATCTCCAGCCTTCGAGGAAACACCTGGCGATCGAGCGCTACTGGACCCCGGAGGAGTTCCGCGCCGTCCACGACGCGGGGATGGAGATGGGGTTCGTCTACGTGGAGGCGGGGCCGCTGGTGCGATCCTCCTACCACGCGGGGCGAGCCACCGAGGCCATGGAGCGGCTTCTGGCCGCCCGTTCGACGGCGCCGGCCGGGTCCTGACCGGTGCGCCTTCGCGGTGGCCCCCGGGTCGCGCGCGGCCTGCTGTCGCTCGCGCTTCTGAGCGGAGGACCCGTCATGGCGGAGACCCCGGCGCCCGGCGCCCTTCCGAACTTCGACTCCTGGTGGAACTACGACCATCCGGACTCCACCGAGGCCCGCTTCCGGGAGTTATTGCCCCGGGCCCGCGCCGCCGGCGACCCGGACGCGCTGGCGCAGCTCCTGACCCAGATCGCCCGCACCGAGGGGCTCCAGCGCCGGTTCGACCACGCCCATCGCACCCTCGACGAGGCGGAAGGCCTGCTCTCCGAGCGCACCCCGGTGGCCCGGGTGCGGTACCTGCTGGAGCGCGGCCGGGTGTACAACTCCTCCCGCGAGCCGGAGCGGGCGAAGCCGCTGTTCCTGGGGGCGTGGGCGGCCGCCCGCGCGGACAGCCTGGATTTCTACGCGGTGGACGCGGCGCACATGCTGGGCATCGTGGAGACGGGCGACTCCTCGGTGGCCTGGAACGAGCGTGCGATGGCGCTGGCGGAGTCGTCCTCGAGCGAGCGGGCGCGCGGGTGGCTGGGATCGCTCTACAACAACCTGGGCTGGACCTACCACCAGAGCGGCGCGTACCAGCGCGCGCTGGCCTTGTTCGAAAAGGCCCTGGCCTTCCGCCGCGAGCACGGGACCCCGGAGCAGATCCGGGTCGCCCGCTGGTGCGTGGCGCGGACGCACCGGAGCCTGGGCCGGGTGCGGGAGGCGCTGGCCGAGCAGGAAGCGCTCGCTTCCGACCTGGAGGCGGCCGGGGCCGAGGACGGCTACGTGGAGGAGGAACTCGGCGAGTGCCTCACCGCTTTGGGCCGTCCGTCCGAGGCCACGCCCCACTTCGCCAAGGCCTACGCGGTGCTCTCGCAGGACCCCTGGTTTCGGGAGGGCGAGCCCGGGCGCCTGGCGCGAATGCAGGAGCTGGGCGGAGTGCGGTGACGGCGGGGGGTCGCCGTGGTCCGGGGCCTCTCGTCACCGGGGGGCGCGCGGGTGGGCCGGGGGGTCGCCATGGTGGTGCGGGGCGCGCGGGCGGATCGGGGGGTCGCCATGGTGGTGCGGGGGGCGCGGGCGGATCGGGAGGACGCCGGGTGGCGGCCGCCGTCCGCGGTTCGCCCGCGGCGTCGATGCGACTTCTCCTCCCAGACCATGCCGGCGGCGGCCGGCGGGAGTCGCGACGCGCCGGCGTCCGGCGACCCGGGCGCGGGTTTCCCCGGGGAAACCGTTTCCGATGGGTGCGTGATATTGGCGTCAGACGGGTTAATATCATGGGTGCCTTGGCTCGTCCATGATCCGGATCGGTGATCCCAACTTGATTATTCACAAATATTTAACTTGACTGTCTGGTTCGCGCGCACTACAATAGAACTATTGCTTCACTTCCCCCGTCCTCGCCCATGGAGGACTTCATCATGCCTTCGTTCCGGCCCGGCCTTTCCGCGCGCGAGGTGGACGCGCGCCTTCGCGAATCGGTCCGCGTCCAGCGGGCCGAGGAGCGGAACATCGTCCTGTTCTTCACCGACGTCCTGAACCGCCGGCTCTACCGGGAGCTGGGTTACGGTTCCATCTACGCCTATGCCGGCGAAGCCCTCGGCTTCTCCAAGCCCCGCACCGCGCAGCTGCTCCGGCTCTGCGGCGCGCTGGAGACGCTCCCCGGGCTCCGGAGGGCGGTCTCCGATGGGGAACTGCCCTGGACCAAGGCCCGGGAGGTGGCCCGGGTGGCTACTGCCGAGACCGAGGGGAAGTGGATCCAGGAGGCCCGTGCCGTCAGCCGGCGGAAGCTGGAGGGCCGGATCGCGCGGGCGCGGTCCCGGGACCGGTCGCGAAGGGACCATCCGGGGCAGGGGGAACTCCCGGCGCCGGCCGTCTTGAATCCCGGCCCGCCCGGCGCCGCCGGCACCGGCACCGGCGGCGATCGCGCCCCAGGCGTGAATCCGCCCGTTCTGGAACGCGAACCGGTCGAAACCCCGCAGACCGTGAGCTTCCGGCTCTCGCCGGCCGAGTACGCCCGCTACGAGGCGCTCCTGGAGCGGCTGCGGAAGGCGGGGGCGAGGGGGGCGCGGAACCGGCTCCTGCTCGAAGCCCTGGACGCGCTGGCCCAGGCGCAGGCGCAAACCCAGGCCCAAGCCCAAGCCCAAGCCCAAGCCCCGGCCCAGGCGCAGATGCAAGCGCGGGCCCAAGCGGCGGGCGGCGGGCCGCGCGGTACCCCGGATCGGGCCAAGGCGTTTCCCCGGGGAAACGACCGGCCTACCCAGGTCGTGATCCACGCCTGCGAGGAGTGCGGGTCGGCCTCGGTGGCCACCGGCCGCGGCGAGCTGGCGGTAAGCCGCGCCATCCTCGCCGCCGCCCTCTGCGACGGACGCATCCACCGGCCCGGAGAGCGAAACCGAGCCGCCGTCCCCGAGCCGGTCCGCCGGCAGGTCCTGGCCCGGGACCGCCACCGCTGCCGGGCGCCCGGATGCGGGAGCGCGCGGTTCCTGGAGGTGCACCATCGCCGGCCCCGGGAGCGGGGCGGGAGCAACGATCCGGACAACCTGATCACGCTCTGCTCGGGATGCCACGCCGCGCTCCACCGGCTCGCGGAAAGCAAAGCGGCCCAAGTGCTGGGGTTCTTCCCGGAACAGCCGGAGATTTCCCCGGGGAAATTTCCACCGCCGGCGCCGCCAAGGCGAGCGGCCGGCAGATCATGGCCGTTCGGTTCCGAGAGCAGATTCTCTTGAATGCAAGCACAGGAGCGGTGAGCGCTGTTTCCGACCCGGCCCGAGCCGTCGCGCCCTTGATATCAACCCGAATCGACCGGCCTCGTGCGCCCGTCGCCTGGCGTCTTCCCGGGGAAATCTCCGCTGCCTCCATACTCCCCGTGTCTTGAAGAGCTGCGACCGCCCTCCCCGGTGGACGCAAGGAGGGGAGCCGAAGCCCCTACCCCGGCAGGGTCAGGTCCGCGCTGGGCAGGAACCTGGGTGGCCGCCGGTGGTGGGTTCCCTGCTCGTAGGCGAACGCCAACCGGAGCAGCACCGGCTCGCTCCACGCCCGCCCCACGAACGAGAGCCCGATCGGCAACCCGAACACGAATCCCGCGGGGACGGTGATGCTGGGGTAGCCCGAGACCGCGGCCGGAGTGGAGCTCCCGCCGGAGTAGTGGTCGCCGTTCACCAGGTCGGTGGTCCAGGCGGGACCGCCGGTGGGCATCACCACCGCGTCCAGGCGCTGCTCGTTGAACAGGGCGTCCAGCCCCTCGTCGCGGGAGAGCTTGCCGCACTTGGCCAGCGCGTCGAGGTACGCCTGGTCGGTGAGCGGCCCCTTCTCCTGGGCCATGACCATGATCTCCTGTCCGAAGTACCGGAGCTCGGACGTCCGGTTCCGCTCGTTGAAGTCGATCACGTCCTGGAGCGTCTTCACCGCGCCGGAAGGCGCCCACTCCCGGAAGTACTTCTCCAGGTCCGCCTTGAACTCGTAGAGAAGCACGTCGAACTCGGCGTCGTCGTATTCGCCGGCGTGGGGAATGTTCGCGGGATCGACCACCGTCGCCCCCAGCCGCGACAGGTCCTTCAGCGCGGCCTCGATCACCCGGTCGGCCTTGTCGGAATAGCCGAAGAACTTCTCCCGCGCCACCCCGATCCGCGCGCCGCGGAGTCCACCCGCGTCAAGATACTTGGTGTAATCGGCCTCCACGTGTCCGGCCGATGCCCCGGTGGCGGGATCGTCGGGATCGGCGCCGGCCAGGGCGCCGAGCAGGATCGCCGCGTCGGTTACCGTCCGTGCCATGGGGCCGGCGGTGTCCTGGGTGTGGGAGATGGGCACGATCCCCGAGCGGCTCACCAGCCCCAGGGTGGGCTTGATTCCGACCACGCCGTTGGTGGCGGAGGGGCAGACCACCGAGCCGTCGGTCTCGGTCCCCACCGCGACCGCGCACAAGTTGGCCGACACCCCCGCTCCCGATCCCGAGCTGGACCCGCAGGGATTGCGGTCGAGCGCGTAGGGATTGCGGGCCTGGCCCCCCCGGGCGCTCCAGCCGCTCGAGGAATGGGTGGAGCGAAAGTTGGCCCACTCGCTCAGGTTCGCCTTCCCCAGGATCACCGCTCCCGCCTCGCGGAGCTTCTTCGCCACGAACGAGTCCCGCGGCGGCGCCGCGCCGGCCAGGGCCAGCGACCCCGCGGTGGTCTGCATGCGGTCGGCGGTGGCGATGTTGTCCTTGATCAGGACCGGGATCCCGTGAAGCGGCCCTCGCACGCCCTTCTGCTTCCTCTCCTGGTCGAGGGCCTCGGCGATGGCCAGCGCCTCTGGGTTCAGCTCGATCACGTGGCGAAGATCGGCTCCCTGCTCGTTCATGGCGTCGATCCGCACCATGTACTTGCGGGTGATCTCGCGCGAAGTGCCCCCGCGCCGCATCTGCTCCTGGAGCCCGGCCACCGTGGTCTCCTCCAGGTCGAAGGGGGGCGCCGCGCCGGATCCGGAACCGGACCCCGCGCCGCCCCCGCCGGCGGGCGCGGCGAAGGCCATGGTGGGCCCGGCGGCGAACACCGCCCCTCCCGCCGCGGCCTTCTGAAGAAAATTCCTCCGGCTCATGCCGGCGCGATCGCGTGATCCGTTCTTGCCCGCCATGGCGCTCCTCGTGGGTTGGGGGGTGATGGTGCCCGGCGCCGCCTGCGCGCCGCGCTCCGGACGGTCCGCTCCCGGACCGAGGCCTCGGGCATTCTAATCCCGGGTCCCGGAACCGGCCAGACCGCCCTCTCCCCGGCCCGCCGGAGCTACCGGTCGAGCACCACCATGCGCACGGTGGAGGAACGGCCGAGCGCGGTGAGCCGGGCCAGGTAGACCCCGGCCGCCACCCGGGAGCCCGCATCATCGCGCCCGTCCCAGGTCGCGGCATGGGGACCGGCGTCCATGGTCGCGTCGAGGAGCGCGCGCACCCGCCGGCCGGCCACGTCGAACACCTCGATCCGCGCCGGCGCGCGCGCGGGGAGCGCGAACGCGATCGACGTCGACGGCCCGAACGGGTTGGGGGAGTTCTGGAAGATCCGGGGAGCGGGAATGCCCGAACCGTCGGCCACCCCGGTGGGCACGCTGTAGGTCACGTCCAGGAACGGCCGGTAGCTTCCCATGTAGTCGGCCAGGGTGGGTTTGGCCGCGCTCACCGGAGGCGGGCCGGCATCCCCAGTATAGAACGCGGCGTAGTCGGCGGTGCCGTCGGCGTCCGGTGCCGGGAACCGGAGCCGGAACTGGGTGAGCCCCTGGAGATTCAAGGCCGCGATCCCGGCCGCGGAGAGTTCCACCCGCACCGCGTAGCCGTTGGCCTTGGCCGAGCCCACCGCGGTCCCCGCGTCCACCGCGCCGGCGGGGGCGGTCGCGTCCCCCGCCTCCACCGCGGGGGCGCCGAAGGTTCCGCTCGCCACGTCCACCGCGGGAAGGCCGAGGGCGCCGCCGGCGAAGGGCGAGGTTCCGGCCGCGGTCTGCCGGACGAGATAGAAGGCGGCCCCGGTCACCGCGGCCCCGTCCGGAATGGCCGAGGTATCGAAGGTGACGATCCCGTCCACCAGGGCGGCCCCGGTGTCCCCCACCCGGATCGCTCCGGTGCCGGTGGAGGCGCCGTCGGTCCATCCGTCCATCCCGCCCCCGGCGGCCTGGAAGGTGGCGGTGGGCACCCCGCGGAAAGCGGGGAAGAACGTCGTCTCCACTTGGTTCGTAATTTTGTACTGATAAGGGTCAAAATTCAGGTGTATCGGATCGGCGTCGATCCCGTTGGGCACCCGGAAGTTCGACCGGAGGGTGGGGCGGAGCGGGTTCCCGCCCGGGAACGGCAGGTAGTCGGGAGGCGACTGGCCCGGGAAGGGCAGGGTGAGCGCCGCGCTCTGCCCGTCCCCGTACCAGTAGTGCGTGAGCCCTACCCCGTCGTCGTAGAGAGCGCGTGGGAGCGCGTTGACCCACGCCATCCTCCGGGTCTCCGCGGTCACGATCATCCCGTTCAGCTCCTGGTCGGTGATCAAGTCGTTGGTGGGATCGCGGCTCAGGTTCTTGCGCTCGGGACAGGCGTAGACGAAGCACCAGAAACCCACGTTGAAGTTGGGATAGTCGTAGCTCGAGAGGAGCACCTTCAACTCCGGCCGCACCGCCAGCGCGGAGTCGATGATGGCGTCGGTGTCGCGGTGGATGCGCGCGAACAGCGAGTCTTCGGCGCCGGGCGCGTCCAGGTCCATGTCCTTGTACCAGCCCCCGTCGGACTTCCCGGCCAGGACGTCGTTGCCGTCGATGCTCAGCATCACGTAGTCGATGGTGGGGTTGGCCCGGAGCGCGGCGGTCATGTTGGCGACCCAGGGATAGTTCGCGGTGTCCACCCACTGGCGGGCCTCGCTTCCCGAGATCGCATACTCCGGCCCGGAGTAGCCGGGACCGGGATCGGAGCCGAGCGACCGGCTGAGGGCGGTCTTGTCGGCCTGGCCGAACTTGTCGAGGATGTCGTTGTGGGAGCCGTCGTCCCACATGTACTGGGCCCAGCTGTCCCCGGCCAACAGGATCCGGGGATGGGCGAATCCCGCGGGGAGGGTCAAGGGCGCCAGGTTGGCGCCGGGCCGCGGCGCGCCCCGCTCCTCCAGAACGCTCCGGTCCTGGCCCGAGGCCCCGGCGGCGGCTAAGAGGGAGAGCGCGACGATGCAGGCGGCGAGGGTGCGTCCGGGGTTATGCATCCGGGTATTCTACTCCACCTCGCGGGGCGGTACCGCCGGTTCCTTCACCGTCTCGGAATCCTTCGCCCGGGCCCGGTCACTTGACCGACCCCGAGGTCAGCCCCTGCACGATCCGCCGCTGGAAGAGGAGCACCAGGACCGCTACCGGGAAGGTGGCCACCACCGCGGCGGCCAGGATCTCGCCCCACGGCACCTGGTACTGGCCGCGGAAGAGCGCGATCGCCACCGGCACCGTCTGGCGTTCCGGGCCCAGGGTGAACGCCAGCGCGAACAGGAACTCGTTCCATGAATAGACGAAGGTGAGGATGGCGGTGGTGGCGAGTCCCGGGATCGAAAGGGGAAGGATCACTTCCCAGAAGGTGCGGAGCCGGCTCGCGCCGTCGATCATCGCCGCCTCCTCCAGCTCCGCGGGAAGCTGGCGGAAGAAACCCACCAGGAGCCACACCGTGAGCGGCATGGCGAAGGTCATGTAGGGAAGCACCAGCCCGGGGTAGGTGTCGATGAGGTGGAGCGCGCGGAGCAGCAGGTAGAGCGGCGATACGATCGAGATCTGGGGGAACATGGTCACGGCCAGGATCCCGGCCAGCACCGGCCTCTTCCCCCGGAATCGAAGCCGCGCCACCGCGTAGGCGCAGAAGGCTCCCAGCGTCACCGAGAGCAGCGTGGTCGCTCCCGCCACCACCAGCGAGTTCCGGATGGGAAACCAGAACCGGCGCCCGGCGAACAGCGTCCGGTAGTTCTCCAGGGTGAGGTGCGACGGCACCACCGACGGGCGGCGGAAGAGCATCGACTCGGGGGTGAGCGAGGAGACCAGCGCCCAGTAGAACGGAAACAGAATCGCGGCCACCAGCGCCCCGAGCACGATCCACCCCGCGCGCCGGCTCATCGCTCCGGCTCCCCGGTGAGCCCCGCCCCCAGGACCCGCACGTAGGCCAGGGCCAGCGCGAAGGTGACCAGGAACACGATCACCGCCAGCGCCGACCCGTAGCCGAAGCGCAGGTTCTGGAGCAGCGAGTCAAAGGTGTAGAGCGCCACCGGCTCGGTGGCGGTGCCCGGCCCTCCGCCGGTGAGCACGTAGACCAGGTCGAAGACCCGGAAGGCGTCCAGGGTCCGGAAGACGAGCGCCACCAGGATCGCCGGCTTCAGGAGCGGCAGGGTGATCCGCACGAGGAGCGTCCACGCCCCCGCCCCGTCCACCCGGGCCGCCTCGTAGAGCGTCTCGTCGATGTTCTGGAGGCCGGCGAGCAGCAACAGCGTCACGAACGGCGTCATCTTCCAGGCGTCGGCGAGCACCACCGGCACCCACGCCGCCCAGGGATGCGAGAACCAGACGAACGACCCGTGCACGAGATGGAGGTCGCCCAGGATCGCGTTCACCACCCCGGCCCGGCTCTCGAACAGGAACCGCCAGAGAAGGGCCGAGACCACGGTGGGAATCGCCCACGGGACCAGGACCGCCATCCGCACCAGCCCCCGGCCGCGATAGGCGCGGTTGAGGGCAAGGGCAAGGAAGAGCCCCAACCCCATCTCCAGACCCACGCTCACTACCGCGAACCCCGCGGTGTGGGCCAGCGACTCCCGGAACCGCGGGGTGCGGAAGGCTTCCAGGTAGTTCTGGAAGCCTACGAACGGGTACCCGCGCCAGGGCATCCGCAGGTCATGGACGTGAAGCGACTCCCACCCCGCCCACAGGAGCGGAAACAGCGCCACCAGCGCGATCACCGCCACCGCGGGAAGGATCAGCGCCCAGGCCAACCGGGTCTCGGACCTCCGGAGCGCGTTGGGGGCGCCGCCCCCGCCGGAGCCGGTCATCGCGAGGTCTCCCCACCCGCTCCCCGCGCGCCGGCCGCGGTGGAGTCGGGCGCCAGCCCGACCCGGTGGAGCAGGTCCCGCATCTCCCCGGCGGCCTCGCGGAGGGCCGAGGCGGGGTCGGCCTGCCCGGTGAGCGCGCGGTGGAGCTGGATCTGGAGCATCTCCGAAAGCTGGGTGTAGACCGGAGTCACCGGGCGGGGCCGGGCCGCCTCGATCACCCGGCGCGCCTCCGCGGGAGGGACCGGAAGGGCGGCTGCCAGCCGGGGATCGTCATAGAGCGCGGCCCGCGAGGGATACTGGCCGGCCACCCGCGCCCGCTCCAGCATCTGCTCGGGCCGGCTGAGGTACTCGATCACCTTCCAGGCCGCCTCCGGGTGCCGGCTGTGGGCGTTGACCGCGAGCTGGGAGCCCCCCAGGGCCGCGGTGGGCTCACCCCCGGGGGCCGCGGGCATGGGCGCCACCGCGAACTTCCCCGCGACATGCGACTTGGTGGAGTCCTCCATGAGCGGGTAGGCGTAGGGCCAGTTGCGCAGGAACACCGCCCGGCCGTTCTGGAAGGCGAAGCGGGTCTCCTCCTCGTGCCAGGTGAGCGCGGCCTCGGGGGTGACGCCGTCGCGGCGGATGAGCGCGTTCATCTCGGTGAGGGCGCGGATCGCCGGCGGCGAATCCACCGTGACCCGCCCGCCCGCATCCAGGATCGCGCCTCCGTACCCCCCCAGGAACTCCTCGAACACGGTGACCAGCCCCTCGTAGCGCGCCCCCTGCCACACGAAGCCGTAGGGAAGGCCCCCCCCGGCCATGGCGCGCTTCGCCTGGGCCTCGAGCTCGTCGAAGGTGGCGGGGGGATGGTCGAGGAGGTCCGTCCGCCAGTAGAGCATGCCCACGTCCACGAACCAGGGGATCGCGTAGAGCGTGCCGCGCCAGGTGTCGGCCCGGACCGCGGCGGGAAAGTACGCGCCGCGGTCGGGGCCGAAACGATCCAGGGGGAGGATCCACCCCGCCGCCGCGAACTCCGGGGTCCAGATCACGTCGAGCTGGAGAATGTCGGGCTCGCTCGCCCCCGCGTTCAGCCACTGGACGTAGAGCTGGTGCCGCTGGTCGGCGGCGTCGGGAGTCCGGCGCTCCTCCACGCGGATGCCGGGGTTGAGCTGCATGAACCGGACGAGCTGGCGATGCAGCACCGAGGCCTCGGCGCCGACCGCACTGCCGGGGAAGGTGACGACGGTCCCCTGCTCCCGGGGGCCGCCGCAACCGGCGAGCACCATCAGGACCGCCGCCCATGGGATCGCGCGAAGCGGCCGGAGGCGGCCGGCGGGGAGTCCCGGTCGCACGGGGGCTATGACTTCCCGGTCCGCGGCCACGCCGGCGCCCGGGCCGGGTCCAATGCTTGTGACACGATCGCCATCCTTCGGAACGACGGTTGCATGATGGGCGGGCGCCGGGGCCCGCGTTTCCGATCCTAGCCGGGACGGCCCGCCAGGGCAAACCGGCCCGGACGCGGCGGCGGCTGATAGAATCGGAGCGATGATCGGCGTAAGGCTGGGCGACGAGGTGATCCGGTTGGAGCCGGAGGAGTGGGCCATCTGGGTCCAGGATGGGCGCATTCCCCCCCAGGCCGAGGTGCTGGTGGAGGGACGCGGCTGGATCCGGGCCGGCGACCTCCTCGAGTACCGGCGCGCCCTGCTCCCCCAGGCGCCGGCGGAGGGGCCACCTCTCCCCGGCTTACGGGACGTGGTGTTCCCCCGCCGCGGGTTCTCCTCTACCGAGGTCCTGATCCTGGTGAACCTGGTGGTGAGCGCGGCGCTCATGGTGGCGTTCCGGACCGAGTACCTGCGGGCGCTCTCGGGGTGGGCCACCGGCTGGTGGTACGCGGTCCACGAGCACGGGCAGGTGTGGTGGTGGGCGGTGACGATCTTCCTCCACGCCGGGCCCAAGCATCTCCTCAGCAACATGGTGGCGCTCCTGGTGACCTCCGGGACGGTGGAGTTCTTGATGGGACGCCGGTGGACGGTGGCCGCGTACTTCCTGACCGGGGCCGGGGGAATGGCGATCTCGTACTACGGGCACCCCGGGCCGCCGCTGAGCGTGGGGGCGTCGGGGGCGGTGTTCGGCCTGGCCGGGTGCGTGGCCACGTTCCTCATCCGCCGCTACCGGCTCTTCACCTTCCGGCAGCGGTGGAAGACCCGCCGGGTGTACGCGCCGCTCTTCGTGATCCTGGTGCTCCCGGCCATCCTGAACTTCGACTACCTGGGGCACGTGGGCGGGTTCCTGGTCGGGCTGGTGCTGGGCCTGTTCATCCCGCCGCATCCGCGGGTGATCGAGGCCAAGGCCGCGGAGACCGCCGGGGAGGCGGCCGGCCTCTGACCCGGCAGGGCTCGCTCGGGTTCCGCGGAACGCGGGAAGGCCGGACGTTTCCCCGGGAAGCCCGCCCTAGCCCACCCGGATCGAGAGCATGGAGATGGAGCCCCCGTCGAACCCCTCGACCGGGAAGGTGACCGGGTCGCCGGGCGCGGCCGCGCCCAGCACGTAGAGGAGCGGGAGGTAGTGGTCGGGGGTCGGGGCCGAGAGGACCGCGTCCGGCCCCAGCGACTCGTAGTCCACCAGCGGCCCGTGGTCGCCGGCGGCCACCAGTTCCCGGGCCCGCGTCTCGAACCGCACCGCCCAGTCGTAGGGCTCCACCGCGTGCCGCCCCCACGCATAGGCGTGCAGGTTGTGGACCAGGTTGCCGCTTCCCAGGATCAACACCCCCTCGTCGCGGAGCGGGGCCAGGCGGCGGCCGGCCTCGTGGTGGGACGCCGGCCCCCGGGTCTCGTCGATGGAGAGCTGCACCACCGGGACGTCGGCGCCGGGGAGCAGGTGCACCAACACCGACCACGTCCCGTGGTCCAGGCCCCAGCGGAGGTCGGCGGCCACCGGATCGGGGGCGAACAGGGCGCGCACCCGCTCCGCCAGCTCCGGGTCGCCGGGGGCGGGATAGCCCACCCGGTAGAGCTCGCGGGGAAACCCGCCGAAGTCGTGGATGGTGCGCGGGACGGCCATGGCGGTCACCGCCCGGCCGGGGAGGTACCAGTGGGCGGAGACCGCCAGCACCGCCCGGGGCCGGGGAATCGCCGCCCCCAGCGCCCGCCAGGCGCGGGTCCAGTCGTTGTCCGAGAGCGCGTTCAGGGGGTTGCCGTGCCCCACGAAGACCGCCGGCATGCGATCCGCCATCCGCGATCCTTTCCGGGGACCGGGCGCTTCCCGTCCGGCTCCCCTGGCCGCCCCCGGCAAACGGGATCCGGCCGTGTCCGGAGCCCCACCGCGCCGGATCCGGCTGATCGACGGAGGGCTAGACATCATGGATTGACCGACCCATCCGCAAGCCGTGGGTTACGCTGCGGATGGGGAAACCAACCGTGGCGCAGAGCCACCTACGGAGGGTCGGTCATGAGGAAGTCTACCTTGTTTGTCGGGCTGGATGAAGCGAAGGACAGCCTTGCCGTGGCGGTAGCCGAGCTGGGCCGCCGGGGCGAAGTTCGGGATCAAGGGGTCATTGCCAACACTCCGGAAGCGCTGACCAAGCTGGTGCGAAAGCTGGGGCGTCCCCGGGACCTGAGCTTCGCGGTGGAGGCGGGCCCCTGCGGCTACGCGACGCACCGGCACCTGACGTCGCTGGGCGCGGAGTGCATCGTGGTGGCGCCGTCGAAGATGCCTCGTCGTCCGGGGGACCGGATCAAGAACGATCGGCGGGATGCGGCGACCCTGGCCCGGCTTCATCGGGCCGGGGAATTGACCGCGGTGTGGGTCCCGGATCCCGAGAGCGAGGCGATGCGGGACCTGACCCGATCCCGGGAGGACGCGAAGTACGCCGAGACCCGGGCGCGGCAACGGCTCGGCTCGTTCCTTCTGCGCCACGGCCGGCGGTATGGGGGTCGATCCCACTGGACGGCCTCCCACCTGCGGTGGATCCAGGAGCAGACGTTCTCTCACCCGGCGCAGCAGCTCTGTCTGGAGGAGTACCTGAAGGCGACCGAGGAGGCGGGCAGGCGCGTGACCCGGCTGGCTGGTCAGATCCGGGAGTTGGTGCCGCAGTGGTCGATGGCCCCGGTGGTGAACGCGTTGAGCGCCCATCGCGGGGTGTCGTTGATCACGGCCTCGACCACTGTTGCGGAGTTGGGCGACCTGACGCGGTTCACCAAGGCCCGGGAGGTCATGGGGTTCGTCGGGTTGGTGCCCTCGCTGATGGCCACGGGTCAGACCCACCGCACCGGATCGATCACCAAGACGGGTAATGCCCACGTGCGCCGGTGCCTGGTCGAGGCGGCTTGGGCCTACCGCCATCCCGCTCGGCGTACGGCCGTTCTTCGAAAGCGTCTGGAAGGACAACCGGACGCGGTCCAGGAGATCGCGTGGAAGGCGCAGGTGCGGCTGTGCGGGCGGTACCGAAAGCTAACCGCCCGCGGGAAACACCACAACAAGGTGATCACCGCGATCGCCCGGGAGTTGCTCGGCTTCCTCTGGGCCACGGCGTGCCTGGTGCAGCCGTCCACCGTCGGGACCAGCAGGTAGGCGGGGGGACACTCGGTTGCGACTTCTGAGGTCAGCGGGTCATCGCGGCCACGGATCGGGGAGAACCCTCGTTAGCGCTATGTGCGCCGCCTTCGGTATGCACGACACTAGACCGAGGCAGCTCCCTGACGGAACGATGACCGGTGGTACCCAACCCACGAATATCAGAGGGATCGACCGTCGAAGGAAGGTCCCGATGGCCCGCTGGCTCCAGGAGTCGTGCTACAGAAACAGGGGGGCCCAGAACCCGGTGCCCCCCTGAACCTGACGCGAAAGTAACCCTTGACGGGTCAATCCATATCAGCGCGCGGTCTCCGCCGGAACCGCCGACCAGTCGAGCTCGCTTCCGTTCATGCTGTGGGGGACGAGATACACCCCGATCATGACCGCGGCCGCCCCCGCCACCACCGCGGCCTCGCGACGGGGGCGCCGGCGGGCCAGCCACCACGCCGCCCCCCATACCAGAACCGCGACCAGGGTCTTGTTGTCGGTCCAGTCCTCGCCGAACGGCCATCCGGTCCAGTACGCCCCGAACGCGAGCTTCTGGACCAGCGGTCCCAGAACCAGTCCTCCCGGCACCAGGAGGGCCAGAGTCCAGGGAACGAACCGGGCGGTCCGAAGCTCCCCGAGCGCCGCCCCCAGCCCCGCGCGCACGGCCAGGAGCAGGGCCAGGAACATGAACAGGATGTGCGGAAGCAGGATTCCGGAGGGGACGTCGCCGCGGTAGCGGACCACCGCCGCCCCCGGCGCCGGCGCCACCACCGACTCGCCGCCGGCCCGGAGCCGCACGCTGTACTCGAGCTTGCCCGCCGGCGGGAGATGCGGAAGGGTGGCGGAGAGTCGGTCGCCGTCCCGGGTCATGGCCAGGGCGCTCCAGGGATCGGCGCTGGGATACCGCCGCCAGCGCACCTCGCCGGCGACCGGGGCGGGTGCGGTGAGTTCCAGCCGGGCCCCGCCCCGGCCGGGATGGGTGCGCGGAAGATGTCCGGACACCTGCGTTCCCGCCACCGTCGCATTCACCGCCACCGGCCAGGTGGGTCCGGTCCGGCGCTGGTAGCCGGCGAGCGCGGTGGTGGCCAGGAGCGAGACCGCCGCCAGCGCCATCTTGCCGCCCCAGCCGTCGATGAATCGCACCGCTCAGTACGCCGCCGCGCGCCCGTCGGCGCGCCGGTCGCTGCCCACCGCGTAGACGCCCGCCGCGTCGCGAAGAATGATCTGCCCCCGCCCGAACGGGGAGGGATCACCGGTCACGGAGAGCTGGTGGCCGCGCTCCCGAAGCAGGTCCAGCACCGCCGGGGGCATCGCCGACTCCGCCTCCACCTCCAGCCCGTCGGTCCACTGCCAGCGGGGAAGGTCGAGCGCGGTCTGGGGCGGGAGCCCGAAGTCCACCAGCGCCCGCGCCACCTGGAGGTGGCCTTGGGGCTGCATGTGCCCCCCCATCACCCCCACCGGCCCCCACGGCACACCGTTCCGGGTGAGGAACCCGGGAATGATGGTGTGAAAGGGGCGCTTGCCTCCGGCCACGCAATTCGGATGGCCGGGTTCCAGGACGAAACCGGCGCCGCGGTTCTGGAGCGCGATCCCGGTCCCCGGCACCGTAACCCCCGACCCGAATCCCATGTAGTTGGACTGGATGTAGCTCACCATCATGCCGCCGGCGTCGGCGGCGGCGAGGAACACGGTGCCGTGGTCGCGGGGGAGGCCGCTCGCGCGGAGCTCGGCCCGGGGGCCGATGAGCCCCCGCCTCGAGGCCGCGTAGTCCGGCGCCAGCATCGCCTCGGGGGAAACCCGCATGTGTTCGGGGTCGGCGACGTGCGACCGCGCGTCGGCGAAGGCGAGCTTGACCGCCTCCACCGAGCGATGCACCGCTTCGGGGTCGTCCCACGACCCGCCCGCGGGAAACCCGTCCAGGATCCGGAGCGCGGCCAGGGCCACGATCCCCTGCCCGTTCGGGGGAATCTCCCAGAGTTCCGCGTCGCGATAGGGCGCCGAGAGCGGCTCCACCCACTCGCTCCGGTGGGCGGCCAGGTCCCCGGCGGTGAGGAGCCCCCCGGTTCCGGCGGCGAAGCGCGCGATCGCCCGCGCCAGGCCGCCGGTGTAGAAGTCCTCTCCCTTCGAGCGCGCGATCCGGGCCAGGGTGCGGGCGTGTCCGGGCAACCGGACCAGCTCCCCCGCCCGGGGAGCCCGGCCGTTCCGGAGGAAGGCCGGCCCCCACCCCGCGAACTCGGGTTCGGGCAACTCGCCGAATACGCGCGCGGAGCGCTCCCAGAAATACGCCACCACCGGCGCCACCGGGTGCCCGGAATAGGCCAGGTCCACCGCCGGGCGCAGCACGTCCTCGAACTTCAGCCGCCCGAAACGCTCATGAAGATCGCGCCAGGCCGCCACCGCGCCCGGCACGGTGACCGGGAGCCAGCCTCGGACCGGCATCCGGCCGCCCCCCGCCGCGCGGGCCGCCGATTCGGAGAGCGAGGCCGGCGACCGGCCGCTGCCGTTCAGGCCGTGGAGCCGTCCCTCCGCCCACACCAGGGCGAAAGCGTCGGAGCCGAGGCCGTTGCTGGTGGGCTCCACCACGGTCAGCGCCGCCGCCATCGCCACCGCCGCGTCCACCGCGCTCCCCCCCGCGCGGAGGATGCCGAGCCCCGCCTCCACCGCCAGCGGATGCGAGGTGGCGCAGGCCCCGCGGCGGCCGTACACGGTGCGGTCGGTGGGGACGCCCCCCGGATCCCGCGCGGTCCGGGCCACTCCGGCTACTCGACCCCGGCCAGGAGCGAGCGCTCCACCGCCGGCAGGGTATGGATCTCGTCGTAGCGCCCCCACTTCTCCCGGTAGACGTAGCCGGGGGGGGCGCCGCCGGAGATCCGCTCCCGGAGCGGGGCGGCGGTGGCCCGGGCCCCCCCGGCGTCCCCCCGCGCGGCCTGGGCGCGGGCCTTGGTGATCACCGCGAGGTCGCACCAGGGGGCGAGCGCCACCGCCTTCTCGCAGGTGGCCAGCGCGGCCTGGGCGTCGCCGGTCTCCAACTCGGCCCACCCCTCCAACGCCAGCGTGGTCGGGTCCTCGGGATCGAGCAGGAGCGCGGCCTGGATCTCCTGCTGCGCCCGCTCCACCCTGCCCGAGTTCAACAGGTCCCGGGCATAGTCGTTGCGGAGGTCCACCACCCCGGTCCGGATCCGCACCGCCGCCTCGTAGCGGACCCAGGCGGAGTCCTGCTCCCCGCCCAGCGCTAAGGCCGAAGCCAGGCCCCATAACCCCTCGGGGCTGTCGCTCTGGTATCCGAGGACCCGGCGATAGGCGGCCTCCGCCCCCGCCGCATCCCCCTGGGTCCAGAGCAGGCGGCCCAGGGCGAGGTCCACCTGGTAGCGCTCCTCCTCCCGCACCTCGCCGCGCCCGCGCCGGAGCGCATCGATGGCCGCGTCCAGCCCGCGCCCCCCGTGCCAGAGCGCGTCGGCGTGCCGGAGCACGAGGGAGGCGCTCTTCCGGTCGGCCGCCACCGACTTCCCGGCCAGGTCCAGGGCCGGGCCGGTACGGCCCGCCACCTCCAGCGCGTAGATGAGGGAACCGGTGGCGGTCTCCTCTCCCGGCGAGCGCTCCAGCGCTTTCCCATAGGAGGCGATGGCGGCGTCGGCGTCGCCCCGCTCCAGCTGGTCGTCCCCGCGGTTGGTGAAACCCACGGCGTAGCAGCTGTCCACACCGGCCCGGTTCATGATCTCGACCACCAGCCGTTCCAGGTCCGGATCCTTCTCCTGGAGCCGCTCCTTCACGATGTCCCGGGTGTCGTAATCGTCGCGGCGCGGCGACTCGTAGGAGTTGGCCCCCTCGGCGAAGTACTCCCACACGCTCCCTCCGGCATAGCGCGAGAGGAAGGCGTCGCCGGTCTTGTCGTCGCGTTCCTTGGCCCGCCGGTAGAGTTCCTGGATCGCCCGCTTGCGCTCGGCCGGGAGCACCCCGTGGACCTGGTGGGTCAGCTCGTGAAGCACGGTGTTGTAGCGGTCGTGGACGGTGCGCTCAACGTCCTCCACCCCGGTCACCGTGTGGTATCCGCCGCAGCCTCGGACGTCGTCCCAGAGCCGCGAGTCGTAGCTGATCCGCTGATCCCGCAGGACTTCCTGCCCGGGAGTCTCCGAAAGCAGCTCGTAGAGCGGCTTGATGTAGTAAGTCTCGCCGGAGGCGACCAGCACCGGGATGAACCGCTTCCAGGGGGCGATCGAGAGCGCCACCCGCTTCCGGTGGCGCGGGCTCAGCGACTTCCAGTTCTCCACGAAGGTCTCGATGCCGGGGACGTCGGGCATGGGAGCGGCGGCGAAGGCGGTCTCGTAGCCGGGGAGATGCACCTCGATCTCGAGCCGTTCCGCCTCCAGCGCCTTGGCCATCCCATTGTGGGCGCGCCCGTACTCGGGGCAATCGGCGAGCGAGCGCCCGAACTCCGCGCGCGCGTCCTCGTAGCGCCCCTCGTCCCAGTCCATGGAGCCGAGCCGCGTCCACACGTCGGCCCAGCCCGGGTGAGCGCCGGCGACGGCGCGGTAGCCCGCGCGCGCCTCCTCGGGATGCCCGGCGGCGAGGAGCGAGTCCGCGGCGTGGAGCGCCGCCGTCCCCGCCGAGTCCGCGAACGCGCCGGGGTAGGCGGCGAAGAGCTGGGTGTAGTTCTTCCGCGCGTAGCCGTTTCCCAGGTAGTAGTGGGCGCGCTCGTGGTAAGGCGCGATCTTCACCGCCAGCTCGGCGGCGTCGATGGCCTCGTCGGTCCGCCCCAGCCGGATGAGGGTCTCGCCCGCGCTCATGAGAAGGTCGGGGTCCGGGCCGGAGAGCGCGAGCGCGGTGGTGAGGTCGGAGAGGGCGCCGTCGTAGTCCCGGAGCTGGTACTCGGCATCGCCGAGGCCCCGGAGCGCGCGGGCGCTGTCGGCGGCATCCGCGGCGTGGCCGAGCGCGTCCTGGTAGCCGGTCTTCGCCCCTTCGTTGTCGAGCAGCATGGCCCGGATCCGCGCCGCGGCCAGGCGGTCGGGGAAGGTCTGGTCCCCCGCCGCTTCCCGCGCCTTCCGGGTGGAGTCGACCCGGGCCAGGTCGTCCTCGACCGCCCACCAGCGGTACAACAGGTCGCGCACCCCGGGGTCTTGGGGGGCGTCGGCGGCCAGCCCCTCCAGCACCGGGCGGAGGGCGGCGTAATCGGAGACCGCGAGGAGCGTTCTCGCGGCCAGGATCCTCCCCGGCACCCCCGCTTTGAGCAGCTCGGGGACGAGCCCGGCCGCCTCGTCGTGGGCGCCGGTCTCCAGCAGGAGCGGAGCGCGCATCCGCGCCCCCCGCGCATGGTCCAGTTCCGCCGAGGCCTCGGTCACCCGGGCCCGGACGGGGCCGAAGAGTTCGTCGGCGGCGCCGGCGAGGGGAGGGGCGGCGAGGGTCGTCGCGACCATGAGGAAGGTCGCCGCAAGCGCGGCGGCCGGCTGACGCGTGCGATTCACGGAGTTCTCCTCGGCCTGCGGCGGCCGTATCAACGGGGGGCGGGTCGAAGCGGGATTATACGGGCTCGGCCGTTTCCGCGCGCCCCCGGGGCGTGGCGCGGGACTCCCCGCGCCCCCCCGCCCGCGGCCTTCAGCGCGGCCGGCGGAAGGCGTAGCCCAGGGAGGCCGTCCAGAGGTCGCGGCCCCCGGCGGTGTGGCCGTAATCCACGGCCAGGGGACCGGCGGGGAGGTTGATGCGGATCCCGGCGCCGAGCCCGGCCCGGAGCCCGGCGAGCCGCACGTCGCGGCGTTGCCTCCATACCCCGCCCAGATCGACGCCGATCCGCAGGTTGACCGGCCCCACCAGCGGCGACTCGTGGAACAGCCCTCCCCGGACGAGAACGTTGCCGAGGAGTTCGTCCCGGTGAAGCCCGGCCAGGCTTCCCGGACCGCCGAGCCGGTACTGGAGAGCGGCGGGAAGCGGGCGGTCGTGCACGCCGGCGTCGAAGGTGGCCCCCATCGAGCCCGGAACCAGCGGGGCCGGGCGCTGGCCGGCGAGGTGCGCGTCGTAACGGAAGAACGCGGCGTCCCCGCCGAGGGCGCGGAATCCCCACTCGACCTCGGCGGAGGCGTCCACCCGCACCGTCCCCTGAGGCACCCCGCCGGAGCGGAGGTAATAGCCGGACAGCGCGAGGGAGCTCAAGTCGTCCTCCCCCCCCGCGATCCCCTGGCGGCGGAAGGGGCCGGTCCGGGTCCACTCGCGGCGGTAGCCGGCCTCGATCAGGCCCCTCCGGCCGAGCAGGTACCCGAGGCGGGGGAAGTCGAACCCGATCCGGCGGAGGTGGACGGCGCCGGCGGCGCGGCCGGCCCCGGTGTAGCGCGGGAGCTGGTCGAAGAAACCGTAGGCCCGGCTCCGCTGGGTCCAGCGCCGCGGGAGCAGGTACGGCGTCCGCGCTTCCAGCGACGCGAACTGGCGGGTCTCCCCTCCCATGAGATCCACGGTGCCGGTGCTCCCGGTGCGCCATACGTTGGTGTTCTCGAACCGGAGCCGCGCTTCCCAGCCCCGGTCGCTTTCCACCCGGACCCCGAGGCCGGTGTGGATGACCGGATTCTCGGCCACGTGAAAAACCGCTTCCAGCCCGTCCCCGCGGTAGGGCCGCAGCTCCAGGCGCACGTAGCGGAAGCGGTCGGTCGCGTCCACGTTCCCCAGGCTCTCCATCGCCCGGCCCATGTCCCAGCGGTCCCCGGTGGCGAAGGCGAGCTCCTGGAGCACGACCTTCGGCTCGTAGCGACGGAGCCCGTCCACGGAGATCTTCCCGATGCGCTTTCCCTGAAGCGCGTCCCGGGCACGGACGCGGAAGGCCCGGCGCGCCTCCAGGTTCTCCCGCAGGCTCTCCCGGGGCACCCCCAGCGAATCCAGCACGGCCAGGATGCGGGGCACCGCCGCCTGCCCGGCCCGGTAGCCGGCGGCGACCAGGGAGTCCGCGCGGTCGAAGGAGGTGGTGGGCACCGGGCCCAGCTCCGGGGTCACGATCACGTCGGCCATGTCGTTGCTCCGGTCCTTGGTCTGCTGGCTCAGGATCTCGAAGGTCCGGAACGCCACCGTCACCGGCCCCAGGAACGAGGGTTCCGGCCGGAGCGGTTTGGCCGCGTCCACTCCCACCACGAATCGCGCCCCGGTCTCCCGGGCCGCGAACACCGGGAAGTTGTCGATCACCCCCCCGTCGACCAGCCACAGGCTGTCGATCCCCACCGGCCGGAACACCAGCGGCACCGCGGAGCTGGCGGCCAGAGCGCGTCCCAGCCCGCCGCGGTCGAGAAGGACGAGGGTTCCGGTCCGAAGATCGGTGGCGGCGGCGCGGAAGGGCATGGCCAGCCGGTCGAAGTTACCCCCGGCCAGGTACTCCGAGCTGAGGGTGAGCCGGGTGTAGAGATCTTCGGCGCCCGCGCTGCTGGCCAGGGACTGGTTGACCTCCAGCGTTCCCGCCCCGCCGAAGCCCACGGTGAAGAGGCCGGGCACGGCGGACAGCTCCTGGGCCACCCCCGCGTACTGCCGCCGCACCGCGCCGGAGAAGAAGCTCGACCAGTCCACGCCCCGCATCACCGAGTCCAGCTCCGCCGGCGAGTAGCCGCAGGCGTAGAGCCCGCCGATCACCGCCCCCATGCTGCATCCGATCACCAGGTCGGGGGCGATCCCGGCCTCCTCGAACGCCCGCAGGACGCCGATGTGGGAAAAGCCGCGCGCTCCGCCCCCGCTCAGGACCAGGGCGAACCGGGGCGGACTCGGGAACGGGCGGACCGGCTCGAGGAGGTCCACCGGCGGGGGCGCGGGGGTCCAGGGATGGGGAGGCGGAGTCCGGGCGACCGGGGCCGCGGCGGTGGTGCCGGAGGCGGGGCCGGCGGCCGGCGGCGGGACCGAGGCCCGCGCGGGGCCGCCGGCGACCGCGGCCGACCCGGGGAGAGGGGCGGCGTTCCCGGCGGGAGCGGCGGCCAGGAGCGCCAGCACCCCCAGCATCCATCCGAGGCCTCGGACGGGGTTATGGAGTCCGGACTGAAGCACCGTGCCACCTTCCCAGAGGCCGCGGCACGTCCGGGGGGGCCGGCCGGGCGTGTCCGGGCTCCATCGAGCTTCGACTCGAGGCCGCCGGGAGTCAACCGGGGTGGAACGGGGCCGCGCCCCCAGGAAAAAGAAACAGGGCCGCGGGACATGTCCCCCGGCCCTGATTCCGAAGATGCCCGTTCCAGACCGTTACCGGTCTAGAACGGGCTCCTCAGGCACATACTACTATTCACAGGCAGACACCTCCCCCGCCATCGTCGGCGGCACCCCGCTTGACGCGCGTCCTTACGACCGCGCTCCAACCCGGAGGCATGAGCGCTCGCGGCGCGTCGCCCTCCGCGGGATGTTCGGTTGCGACCCGGTTCGGTCCTCGGGTCTGGGCCTGCCACCGGGGAAGAGGAGCCTTCCAGGGGCTCGACTCTTCGGACCTGATCCCGGGGCCCCCGCGCGCGGGACCCACCCCGATGCTCATCGCGACAGACCATACCACGGCGCTCGGGTCGCCGGAAGGGCGCAATCGCGGGCTCGCATCCCCTGCGAATCCGTTCACGGGCCCGCGACGGTCAGTACCGGGTCTTGAGGGAGCCCCAGGTGGTTCGCCCGACCGGATCCCCGATGAGCCACACCACCAGCCGGTCGTTCCCGGTGTCGGAGAGCACGTACCAGTAGCAGCAACCCAGGTAGCCTTCGGTGGGGTGGTCCAGCGGACCCAGCGCCGTGCCCTGGGTGGCGTTCGCGCCCGGAGTGGGACCGAAGTTCATTCCGTTCACGTACCCGCTCCCCGCCTCCATGAACCGCCCGTCGACGGACATCCCCCGGGGCTCGTCGAGGCCGGTCAGGGGGGTGGAGAGGTAGTTGCCGGCCGCGTCGAACGCCTGCGCCCGTCCCAGCGCCGCGTCGGCCACCAGCACCCCGTCGGTCGACGACGAGATGCCGGAAGGGACCTCGAACTGCCCGGGCCCGGAGCCCTCGCTCCCGAACGCGGTCACGAAGGCGCCGTCCAGGGTGAACTTCTGGACGCGGTGGTTGCCGGGATCGGAGACGTAGAGGGAGTTGCCCGCCCAGGGCGCGCCCAGGTAGGTGGGGCCCGCGAACTGGGAATCCCCGCTGCCCGGGGTCCCGAATGCGAACAGGAAGTCGCCGTCGAGGCTGAACGCCTCGATCCGGTCGTTTCCGGTGTCCGAGACGAACATGCGGCCGGTGGAGGTGACCTCGACGTCGGTGGGGTTCGAGAACTGGCCGTCCCTGGAGCCGGAGGACCCGAACTCGCCCACGGGGGCGCCCATGGCCACCGGAGGAAGCGCCTGGGCCGAGGCGAAGGAGGGAAGGAGGAGCGGCAGGAGCAGGAGAACCGCCGGCGCAATCCGCCGGTTCCACGTCGATACCCGGTAACCAAATCCCCTGAACGCGCCTCCTCAAAGAGTGGCCCCGGGGGCCGGCGGCGGGGGTCAGGCTCAATCTAGCCCGGGAAACCCCTCTCCGCAGTAGATAATCGTTATCGCGGAAATGGATGGACCCCCCGGCCGCCCGCGCCCCGGGCCCGGGGTCCGGAACTCCTTTCCCGGGGAGGACTTACCATCGGGGCCCCGGGGGTGCCGCCCGGGAGCGACCGTGCTACAATCGCCGGTTGTTCACCGTTGTCGTCGAATTCGTTCATCCTCCGGTCCCGGATTGACCCAAGGTGCCATGAACCTCGATGAAAGCCGCCGGGGCTCCCCCGGCACCCGGACCCTGCTCTACCGCTTCGCCCAGCTCACCGCGGGGGCGGTGATCCTCCTTCTCGTCGCCGGAGCCCTGGTCACCAGCACCGGCTCCGGCCTCTCTGTCCCGGACTGGCCGCTCTCCTTCGGGCAGGTCATGCCCCCGATGCGGGGCGGGGTCTTGTTCGAGCACGGCCACCGCATGGTGGCCACCCTGATCGGGCTCCTCACCGTGATCCTGGCGGTCTGGATCTGGGTTCGCGACCCCCGATCCTGGATGCGCAAGCTCGGCTGGTTCGCGGTGGGGCTGGTGATCGTGCAGGGGGTGCTGGGGGGGCTCACCGTGCTCCTCCATCTGCCGGTCTGGACGTCGGCCGCCCACGCCTGCCTGGCCCAGGCCTTCTTCATGCTCACGGTCTTCATGGCGCTGGCCTTGAGCCCGGGCTGGAACGACGGCGTGCACATGCCCGAGGCCTCGGACTCGCACCTCCCGGTCTGGACCACGATCGCCACCGCCGTCATCTACGTCCAGCTCGTGCTGGGCGCGGTGATGCGGCACATGAACGCGGGGCTGGTGATCCCCACCTTCCCGCTGGTGAACGGCGGCCTGGTCCCGTCGGTGTTCACGCCCGAGATCGCGGTCCACTTCGCCCACCGGGTGGGGGCGCTGGCCGCGCTGATCGCGGTGGTCGGGGCCTCGGTCAGCACGCTCCGCACCGCGGGGAAACGCGCCGAGTTCGCGAGCCCCGCCATCGGCATGCTCATCCTGGTCACGGTGCAGATCCTGCTCGGCGGGCTCATCATCTGGACCCAGCGCCGGGTGGACGTGACCACCGCCCACGTGGTCACCGGGGCGCTCCTTTTGGCCACCAGCCTCGTCCTCACCGCCCGCAGCTGGAGAGCGATGCGGCTCCCCCACTCCGGGTCCGAGACCCTGTACACCCGCGAGGGCGCGGCCGGGTTCGGGAAGGCCACGGCGTGAAGAATTCGGTCGCGGTCGGAGGGGCGGAGCTACGCGCGTCGTCGGTCGCCGACTACGTCGAGCTGACCAAACCCCGCATCACCCTCCTGGTGGTGCTGACGGCGGCGGTGGGCTACTTCATGGCCAGCCGCGCCGGGCTCGCCCCGTGGGGGCTCATCCACACCATGATCGGGACCGCGCTGGTGGCCTCGGGGGCCAGCGTGCTGAACCAGGTGCGGGAGCGGGATGCCGACGCCCGGATGCTCCGCACCCGGAACCGTCCGGTTCCCGCCGGGCGGGTCTCGGCGGGGAGCGCGCTGGCGTTCGGGACCGTGCTGGGCCTGGGCGGAATCGTCTACACCACGCTGCTTCTCAACCTGGTGACCGGGGCCCTGGCCGGGGCGACGCTGGCCACCTACGTCTTCGTCTACACCCCGCTCAAGCGCAAGAGCACCCTCAACACCCTGGTGGGGGCGATTCCGGGGGCGCTGCCGCCGGTGGGAGGCTGGGCCGCGGCCGCGGGGGGGCTTTCCCGCGAGGCCTGGGTGCTCTTCCTGATCGTCTTCCTGTGGCAGGTGCCGCACTTCCTGGCCATCGCCTGGATGCTCCGCGAGGACTACGCCCGCGGCGGCTTCCAGATGCTCCCGGTGATCGACCCCGGTGGCCTGCTCACCGGCCGCCACGTGGCGCTGAGCGCGGTGGCGCTGGCCCCGGTCAGCCTCACCCCCACGCTTCTGGGCATGACCGGAAGCGTGTACTTCTACGGCGCGTTGCTCCTGGCTCTCGGCTACGGGGGGTTGAGCCTGTGGATGGCGCGGCGCCCCGCCGACCCCAGGGCGCGATGGCTGTTCCTGGGATCGATCGTCTATCTTCCGGCGTTGCTGGTGCTGATGATGATCGACAAACTCCCCCACTAGTCCGGAGCCGCTCCCCATGCATGCATCCCCGTCCCCCGCTTCCGACGCGCCCGCCCCCGGCGGCGCCCGACCGGTGATCGAGGTCGCCGACCTCAAGCACCGCTATGGGAGCCGCGAGGCGCTCCGCGGCATCTCCTTCACCGTGCTCGCGGGCGAGGTGTTCGGGGTCCTCGGGCCCAACGGAGGGGGAAAGAGCACCCTCTTCCGCATCCTCTCCACCATGATTCCCGCCACCGAGGGCACGGTGCGCCTCTTCGACCGCGACCCCCGGCGCGACCTGGTGGCCGCCCGCCGCGGGATGGGGGTGGTGTTCCAGTCCCCGAGCCTCGACCCCATGCTCACCGCCCGCGAGAACCTGCTCCATCAGGGCCACCTCTACGGGATCCACGGGGCGGACCTCACCCGCCGCATGGCCGAGCTGCTGGAGGGGGCGGGGCTGGCCGACCGCGCCTCCGAACGGGTCTCGCAGTTCTCGGGGGGGATGCGCCGGCGGCTGGAGATCGCCAAGGCCCTCATCCACCGGCCGCGGCTCCTCATCCTGGACGAGCCCTCCACCGGGCTCGATCCCGGCGCCCGCCGCGACATGTGGGCGCACCTGAAGGATCTCCGGGACGGGGGGGTTTCGATCATCTTCACCACCCACCTCATGGACGAGGCCGAGGTGTGCGACCGCCTGGCGCTCCTCAACCAGGGGCTCCTGGTCGCCCTCGACACCCCGGCCGCGCTCAAGGACCGGGTGGGGGGAGACGTGGTCATCGTCGAAACCGCCGATCCCGAGGCGCTGGCCGGCGAGATCGGCCGCCGCTTCGGCCTCGCCACCGCCGTGGTGGGCGGTCGGGTGCGGATCGAGAAACGCGAGGGCCACCGGTTCGTGACCGAGCTGGTGGAGGCATTCCCCGGCCGCATCGACTCGGTGTCGGTGGGCAAGCCCACCCTGGAGGACGTGTTCATCCATCTCACCGGGCTCCGGTTCGAGGAGGCCGAGGCCGAGGCGGAAGCGCTCCGGGAAGCGGCCCGCCGCGGCGGGAGGCGCCGGCGATGACGTTCTTCCTGCCCGCGATCACCCTCTGGCGCCGCGAGGTGGTGCGCTTTCTTCGCCAGCCCAACCGGGTGGTGGGAGCGATCGGCACTCCGCTCCTCTTCTGGATCCTGCTCGGCTCGGGGGTGGGGCGCTCGTTCCGCCCGTCCACCGGCGACAGCCACTACCTTCCCTACCTCTTCCCGGGGATGGTGGTGCTGATCCTGCTCTTCACCGCGATCTTCTCCACCATCTCCATCATCGAGGACCGCAAGGAGGGCTTCCTCCAGTCGGTGCTGGTGGCGCCGGTGCCGCGGAGCGTGGTGGTGCTGGGAAAGATACTGGGAGGGGCGTTCCTCGCCTTCATCCAGGCGGTGATCTTTCTCGCCCTGGCTCCCACGGTGGGGGTGCACTTCACCGCGGCCACGCTGCTGGGAGCGCTGGGGATGCTGGCGGTGCTGGGGATCGCGCTCACCGGGCTCGGGTTCGTGATCGCCTGGCGCATGCAGTCCATCCAGGGATTCCACGCGATCATGAACTTCCTCATGATCCCGATGTGGCTCCTCTCCGGAGCGCTCTTCCCCCCCGCCGGGGCCTCGGTGTGGATGCGATGGCTTATCCGGATCAACCCGCTCACCTACGGCGTGACCTCGCTCCGCCGCATCCTCTTCCCCGGGGATCCGGGCCTGGCCGGCCTGCCGGGGCTGGCTCCGGCGGTGGTGGTGTCGCTGGCCTTCGCCGCGGTGTTCTACGCCGCCGCCTCGTGGGTGGCCCGTGGAACCACCCGGGGGGACCTCCAGTGAGCGCCCGCCGGGACGGCCTCATCTGGGCCATCCTGGTCACCGGGATCCTGGCGGTGGGAGCGGTGGCCGCGGTGTCCATGCTCCGGCCCAAGGGGGCGCCCCTCGACGACCTGGGTCCGGCTCCGGACTTCACGCTGACCCGCGAGACCGGGGCCTCGGTCCGGCGCGCGGACCTCGAGGGAACGGTATGGATGGCGGACTTCATGTACACCCGCTGCCGGGGGCTCTGCCCCATGCTCGCCCAGCGGATGGCCGCCCTCCAGGACGAGCTGAAGGGGACCTCGGGCTGGAAGCTGGTGTCGTTCACGGTGGATCCCGGCTTCGACACCCCGCCGGTGCTCGCGGCCTACGGCCAGGAGCACGGGGCCGACCCCGGCGACTGGATCTTCCTCACCGGCGAGAAGGCGGTCATGCGGGACCTGGTCACCCGGGGCTTCCACCTGGCGGTCCAGGACAGCGCGGGAAGCGAGCGGGAGCCCACGCTCCACAGCCAGCGGATCGTGCTGGTGGACGGCTCCGGGACCATCCGCGGCTACTACGACGCGCTGGACCGGGACGCGATGGCCAGGCTGGCCGCCGACGCCCGGAGGCTGGCGGCCCGCGGCGGCGCCTGATGTTCCCCGCCCGGCTGCCCGAGGTCAACGCCGTCCTCAACGCCCTGGCCGGGGTATGGCTTCTGGCCGGCTACTACTTCATCCGGCACCGGCGCATCGCCGCCCACCGGACCTGCATGCTGGGAGCCTTCACCACCTCGATCCTGTTTCTGGCCGGCTACCTCACCTATCACTTCCTGGCCGGCACCAACCGCTTCCATACCCAGGGATGGATTCGCGGGTTGTATCTGGGAATCCTGGGCACCCACACCGTGCTGGCGGCGGCGCTGGTGCCCCTGGTGCTCATCACCCTCACCCGAGGCCTCCGCCGGCGCTACGCCCGCCACCGGCGGATCGCGCGCTGGACCTGGCCGGTGTGGATGTACGTGTCGGTGACCGGAGTGGTGGTCTATCTCATGCTCTACCGCCTCGATCCCGCGCTGAGCGGGCTCCCGGTGGGGGCCGGACCCGCGATCACCGCTCCCGGCCCCGCCGTCGATCCCGGCGACGACCCGGGGCGATGAGCCGGGGGGTCGACCTGGACCCCGCCCAACCGATAGAATCGCGGCTCCGCGTCGCCCCCCGCACCCGGAAAACGACCAAGGAGCCATCATGAGTGCCGTCTCCCCCACCGAGCGTTGGAAACGAGTCCTGGAGCGGTCGGCCGAGCTGGCCGACCTGGAGAGCGCAGGAGGGCTGGTCGCCTGGGACCAGGAGACCTTCATGCCGAAGAAAGGGGTGGACGGGCGTTCCCACGTCATCGCCACCATGGCCGGACTCGTCCACGAGAAGCTCACCGATCCCGCGCTGGGCGAAGACCTGGAAGCGCTGACCGGCGGCGGGGCCGGACTCGACGGCACCGTCCGGGACCAGGTCGCCGAGCTGGCCCGGCTCCGCGGCCGCGCAGTCAAGGTGCCGGCGGACCTGGTGCGAACGCTGGCCCAGCTCCAGTCGAAGTCCACCGCGGTGTGGGCGCTGGCTCGCGCCGACAAGGACTTCGCGACCTTCGCCCCCTACCTCACCCGGATCATCGAGCTCAAGCGCGAGGTGGCCGAGGCGATCGGCTACCGCGAGGAACCCTACGAGGCGCTGATGGACGAGTTCGAGCCGGGGAGCCGGGTGAGCGACGTCGCCCATACCCTGGAGGAACTCCGCGACTTTCTCATCCCCCTGGTCCAGGCGATCACCGGGTCCTCGGTGAAACCGGACCCGGGCATTCTGGCCGGCCCCTACGACGCTTCCCGCCAGGACGCGTTCGGCCGCGAGGTGGTGGCGGCCATGGGCTTCGACCTGGAGGCGGGCCGGCTCGATCTCTCCAACCATCCCTTCACCAGCGGCATCCACGCCGGGGACACCCGGCTCACCACCCGCTACAAGCCGGACCTCAGCGTGGGGCTCTTCGGCACCATGCATGAGGCCGGACACGGCCTCTACGAGCAGAACCTCCCCGAAGCCCTCCGCCGGACCCCGCTCGGCACCGCCACCTCGCTGGGGATGCACGAGTCGCAGTCGCGGATGTGGGAAAACATGGTGGGACGCGGCCGGCCGTTCTGGAACCACTTCTATGCCCGCCTGCAGGCGGTCTTCCCCGAGAACCTGGGCAAGACGCCGCTGGACGCGTTCTTCCTGGCGGTGAACGGGGTGCGCCCCTCCTACATCCGGATCGAGGCCGACGAGGTCACCTACAACCTCCACATCATCCTGCGCTTCGAGCTGGAGCGGGAGCTGACCTCGGGACGGCTGGCGGTAAAGGACGTGAGCGACGCCTGGAACGACCGGGTGAAGCGATACCTCGGTCTTCCCGCCCCCTCCGTGGACCAGGGCGTGCTTCAGGACATCCACTGGTCGAGCGGGCTCATCGGCTACTTCCCCACCTACTCCCTGGGGAACCTCTACGCGGCGCAGCTCTTCGAGGCGGCCAGGCGGGACATCCCCGGCCTGGAGGCCGGGTTCGAGAAGGGGAAGCTCACCCCGCTCACCGACTGGCTGGTGGAAAACGTGCACCGGAAGGGGCGCGCGATGTCGGCGTCGGAGATCGTGGAGAAGGCCAGCGGCGCCAAGCTCTCGCCGGAGCCCTTTTCGCGTTACTTGCGGGGCAAGTTCGAGCCGCTCTACGGACTCTGATCCGCGCCCCGGCTCGCTCCGCCGCCGGGCGGAACCGGGGAACGGGTTCGGATGCGGGGGGGAAACGTGAACATCTCGTACTGGCCGCCGCTCACCGCGGCCTGGAATCGCGCCCGGGTCCTGCTCTTCCGTCCGTTCAACCTGGGCTTCTGGTTCGTCCTCGGCTTCACCGCCTGGATCGCGAGCCTGGCCGGCGGCCACGGCTCGGGAGGGAGCATCGACCTGGGCCTCCGGCCGGGACGGGGCGCCCGCGCCCTGGAGGGCGCCGCCGCAACCATCCAGCATCTCCAGCGCGAGGCCGGCATCCTGGCGCTGGTGCTGTTCGCGGGCCTCGCCGGGCTCGCAGCGGTGGTGGTCCTGCTCTGGGTGGGCTCCCGGGGCAAGTTCATGTTCCTCGACAACGTGGTCCACGGGCGGTCGAGGGTGACCGGGCCCTGGCACCGCTTTTCCCGCCTGGGGGACTCGCTTTTCCTCTGGCGGCTGGTGTTCCTGATCGCGGTGATGCTGGTGATCCTGGCGATCGTGATTCCGCTGGTGATCACCTCGGGGATCATGGCCACCCTCCGGGTCTCGAGCCTCTTCGCCGGCGGCGCGGTGCTGACCCTGGTGGGGATGCTCCTGATCGTCCTGATCCCGGTGAGCTACGTGATCCTCTTCCTGGACGACTTCGTGGTCCCGATGATGTACCGCTACAACCTCACCGCTACCGCGGCCTGGGGCATGTTCCTGGGCCTCTTCCGCGAGCAGCCCGGCTACTTCCTCCTCTACGGCATCGTGGTCCTGGCCGGGTGGATCGCGGTGATGGCGGCGGCGGCCGCGCTGGGGATCGCCACCTGCTGCGTGGGGCTGGTCCTCCTGGCGATCCCCTACGTCGGCACCGTCGCGCTCCTCCCGGTCCACGTCACCTACCGGTCGTATAGCCTGGAGTTCCTGGCCCAGTTCGGCGAACGGTATCGGGTACTGGGGCCGCTGCCCGCCGGACCCGACCTCGGCCTGGGACCGCCGCCCGCCGGACCGGCCTCCCCGGGTCCCGCCGCGGCAGGGCTCCCTCCCGGAGGCCCACCCCCGGATCCGCCGCCGGCCCCGGGCGGCACGCCGGTCCAATGAGGCAGCATCAGGAGGCGCTGAACGTATCTCCCGGGGGCCGCGGACTCCACGACGTCTCCGGCCGGGTGGCCCAGGTGGTGGAACGCTCGGGCATCCATACCGGGCTCTGCCTGGTCTTCGTCCACCACACCTCGGCGAGCCTGGTGATCCAGGAGAACGCGGACCCCTCCGCGCGCGGCGACCTGGAGCGCTGGTTCGAGCGGGCGGTTCCCGACGGCGACCCCGAGCATCGCCACACCGCGGAGGGGCCCGACGACATGCCGAGCCACATCCGGGCCGCGCTCACCTCGACCTCGGAACTGATCCCGGTGACCGACGGGCGCCTGGGGCTGGGGACCTGGCAGGGACTCTACCTGTTCGAGCACCGGCGGCGCCCGCACACGCGCCGTCTCACCGTGCACGTCTGGGGGGAGTGACCGGGCCGCTCCGCTCCGTTCCCCCCCGCGCCGGCTGACCGGCGTTTACAACCGGGTAGCCGGAAGGCCGGAGAGAAAAGCCGGCCGCTCAGGGTCCGGCGGCGAGCCGCTCGAGCGCCCACGCCGCGTGCTCCCGGACCACCGGCGAGGGATCCTCCCGGGCCGCGGCGAGCGCCTCGCGCGCCCCGGGGCCCCCGGTGTTGCCCAGGGCCACGCACGCGTTCCGGGCCAGTCCCTCGCGCTTGGCCCGCATGACCGGGGTGCCGGCGAACCGGGCCAGGAACGCCGCCTCGCTCATCCCCACCAGCTCGACCAGGAGCGGAGCGGCGCTTCCCGGCCGCGGCCGGAAGCCGGCCTCCCGCGCCTCGGCCGCGAAGCGGTTCCACGGACAGACCTCCAGGCAGTCGTCGCATCCGAATACCCGGTCGCCGATCAGGGGCCGAAGCTCGACCGGGATCGAGCCGCGAAGTTCGATGGTGAGGTAGCTGATGCAGAGCCGGGCGTCCAGGCGGTAGGGTCCGGTGATGGCCCCGGTGGGACAGGCGTCGATGCAGCGGGTGCAGGTGCCGCAATGGTCCCCCCCGGGCTCGTCGGGGTGAAGCTCGAGGTCGAGCAGCACCTCCCCCAGCAGCAGCCACGATCCCCGGGTCCGGCTCACCAGGTTGGTGTGCTTGCCCCGCCATCCCAGCCCCGCCCGCTCCGCCCAGAGCTTCTCCAGCACGGGGCCGGTGTCCACGTAACGGCGGGTGCGGACGCCGGGAAACGCCTCCCCCAGCCTCCGCTCCAGGTCCTTGAGCCGGGCGGCGAAGACCTTGTGGTAGTCCCGGCCCCGGGCATAGCGGGCCACCCGTCCGGTCCCGGGGGCCGGCGCCGCCTCTTCCCGCGGCCGCCAGTAGTTGAGGGCCACACAGAGGATGGAGCGGGCCCCGGGGAGGACCCGCCCCGGATCCAGCCGGCGTTCCGGGTCGCGGGCCAGGTAGGCCATGGCTCCGTGGCGTCCCCGGGCCAGCCAGCGGGTGAACCGGCCGGCCTCGGGCGTGGCCCGGAGCGGGTCGAGAACGGCGATGCCGGCCTCGTCGAACCCCGCTTCCCGGGCCAGGAACTTGGCCTGGGCGCTCAGTTTCAGGCGATCCATGGGATCCGAGTATAGCGAAGCGGTCGCCGGTCCTTCCGGCATGGGTTAAGATCATCCGCAATTCCCCGGAGGAACCTCATGCTTCGCTTCGTGCTCGCCGGGCGCCTGGGCGCCAACCCGCTCCGCTTCCAGCTTCAATCCGGACTCCACGTGGTGGGGCGCAGCTCCGACTGCGCGGTTCACCTGGCCGACAACGCGGTCTCGCGCCGTCATGCCGAGGTCGAGCTCGAGAACGACCGGGTCATCCTCCGCGACCTCGGGAGCATGAACGGGACCTACGTGAACGGGAACCGCCTGGAGGGCGAAACCGAGCTCAAGCCGGGCGACCAGGTCCGGATCGGCCACGCCAACCTGGTGCTGCAGGGGCAGGAGACCACCGATCTCGCCCGCTTCGCCCCCGAGGGGACGATGGTCACCATGACCACCTCGGTCCGGGAGATCCGCGAGGAGAGCACCAAGAAGCGGTCCGAGGCGGTGCTGGCCGCGGTTCACGAAGCCGGGCAGCTCCTCAGCCGCCCCACCGGGGAGCAGGAGCTTTACGAAGGGATGCTGGACCTCCTGGAGCGGTTCATCCGGGCCAGCCGGGTGATCCTGATGGCGGCGGGAGAGCACGGGGTGATCGGAGAGCCGCTGGCCGCCCGGGTGCACGGGGCCTCACCCGACGAGCCGCTCCGGATGAGCCTGACCATGCTGAAGCAGGTGCTGAACGAGGGGCGCTCGTTTTTGACCGCCGACGCCGCCCAGGACTTCTCCCCCACCGCCAGCATCGTCTCCGCCGGGATCCAGGGCGCCATGGGCGCCCCCCTCTTCGACAACGACCGGGTGCTGGGGGCGATCTACGTGGACTCGCGCATTCCCGGGGTGACCTACACCGCCGACGACCTGCGGCTCTTGACGCTGCTCGCCAACATGACCGCGGTGAAGATGACCAACATCCGTCTGGAGGAGTCGGAGCGGGAGCGGGAACGGCTCCAGCAGGAGCTGGGGATCGCGGCCCGCATCCAGCAGAACCTGCTTCCCCACGACATCACCTCTCCGCCCGGCTACTCGGTGTTCACCCACCAGACCCCCTGCTACGAGGTGGGGGGCGACCTGTTCGACGTCCGCGCCTGCCCCCAGGGGCGGCTCTGGATCGTGCTCGGCGACATCAGCGGCAAGGGGATCGGGGCGGCGCTCCTCATGTCGAGCGTGATGGCCAGCCTGCAGATCCTGGAGGACGAGTGCGGGGATCCGCTGGACCTGGTCACCCGCCTGGAGCGGCACCTGGAGGCCCACGTGGAGCCGGGGCAGTTCCTCACCCTGTTTGCCGGGATCCTCGAGCCCGCCGAGGGGCGGCTCCGCTACGTCAACGCCGGCCACTGTCCGCCGCTCATCCTGGACGAGGACGGGGTGCGGACGCTGGAGCCCACCGGCACCCCGGTCGCCCTCATCGCCGGCATGACGCGGACCGAGGAGGAGACGGTGCTCGCGAAGGGAAGCTCGCTCCTGGTGTTCAGCGACGGCATTCCCGAGACCGAGAACCCCACCGGCGCCCAGTACGACGAGGGACAGATGCAGGCGTTCTTCGATGCCGCCTGTTCGCGCCGCGACGTGGACACCCCGGACAGCCTGGCCGACGCGCTGCTTGCCGACGTCTCCAGCTTTCGCGGGGAGAGCCACGCCCGCGACGACCTCACCCTGGTGGTGCTGAAGCGGGGATAGCAGCCCGTCGAAAAGCCGGTCTCCCGACCGGCGGTTAGAATCCGATCTCCAGCGAGAAGCGGTGTGCGCCGGAGAGGTCGGCCATGTCCGTGTAGGAGTAGTCGAACCGGGTCTCGGAGGAGAGCGACGTCGGGAAGTTCACTCCCACCCCCGCGCTGAACGACTCGGCGTCGTAACCGAAGTTGTATCCTCCGCGCAGGAAGAAGAAGTCCTTGAACCCGTACTCCAGCCCCGCGTTCAACCGCTCGTTGTTGTCCGGGGGATGGCTGAACTCCGCCGTGGTCAGGATCTTGTGGTCCAGGCTCTGCAGCATGTTCATCGACGCCCCCACCCGGAACAGGATCGGCAGCTTCGACGCCTTCGACTTGTCGATGTACGACAGCTCCGACCCCATGTTCTGGATCTCCATCCCGATCTTCAACGACCGGAACCCGGTGTCGTAGAGGGTCCCCACGTCGAACGAGAGCGCGTTGGCGGACAGGTTGTCCAGGCCCGCGTGCACCAGGTTCGCGCTCACCCCCACCGAGAACTTGTCGGTCAGCGACCGGGCGTAGGTCACCCCGAACGCGGTGTACCCCGCGTCGAAATACGTCCCGTCTCCATCCGGCTTGTACACCGTGGTCCGGGCCATGCTCCCCACGTACAGGGACCGGGCGTGGAACGCCAGCATCCCCGGCAGGAACCCCAGGCTGAACACGTACGCCCCCTGGGTCAGGTTCACGTCCGCCGGCCAGTTGATGTGGTTCACCGAGATGATGTTCCCCTGCAGGCGCGCCACCCCCGCCGGGTTCCAGTACACCGCCGACGCGTCGTCGGCCACCGCCACGAACGCCGCCCCCATCCCGGTGGCCCGCGCCCCGATCGGGATCTTCAGAAACTGGCCGTCGTAGGTGCCGACCTTCTCGAAGAACTTGGCCGCCTCCGCTTTGCCCGGCATCAACCCCACCGGGGCCAGGCAGAGAAGTGTGACCGCCGCCACCATTCGTTTCACCGCAGTACCTCCTTGAGCCCGCATCCTCCGGCAAATCCTCATCGGATGATGGCAAAGCGCCCGCGGCAGATGCCGCCGGGATACTCGACCGAATACAGATACAGACCGCTCGTCACGTTCTGACCGTTGCGGGTGATCATGTTCCAGAAATAGGTCCCGTCACCGCCGGTCCCGTCGTGCACCGACTCGATCACCAGGTCCCCGGCCAGGGTGTAGATCCGGATGGTGGACTCGGCCTGGGGCAGGTTCCGGAACGCGATCTTGGTCCCGGTGGGATCCTTGTCGCTGGGAACCAGGTCCCAGTCGGCGCCCCCCCGGTAGGGGTTCGGCACCACCTTCACGTCGTCGCATCCGCGGGCGGCGTTCCACCGCGGCACTACCGCCTCCGCCTCCACCGCCGACGGCTGCCCGTCCAGCACCACTTCCTCCTCCACCCCGGTGTCGGGATTCCGCCGGGTGGTCACGCCGAACGCGGTCACCGAGTAGAAGAAGACCTTGCCGTTGACGATCCCCGAGGAGTCGGCGTACTCGTACCGGCCGATAGGGTACACCGGCTTCCCGTCGTCGGTCTGCCCCACCGCGGCCACGTCCCGGTTCTCGATGGCGTGAAGGCTCTGGGCGCCCTGCGAATTGGCCGAGGCATCCTTGCGGAACTCGGCGATCTTCATCCACTCCTCGGGAGAGGGGCCGATCGAGCCCTCGGGCCGCTGCCAGTTGTCCGCCCGCCACACCCGGTATCCCTCGAACAGGTTCTGCCCGGTGATCGGGTCCTTGCGGAGTTCCGGGGAGTTGTCCCACTGGAGGAGGATTCCGTGGTCCCCCGCCGCCGGTTGGAACGCCCGCAGGTTGGGATCCCGAATGGGGTCGAGGTTGGGATCGGTGTTCAGGTTCGGGGGCGGCGGCGCGGTGGTGCCCACCCACTTGATCGCGGTCTCCTGGCCCTGGACCCCGGTGCAGGGATCGCAGTCCGCGTCCACCCAGTTGCACCGGGTGCCCTTGAAGGTGATCTGGGTCTGCAGGGTGTCGCAAGGGTCGTCCCACTGCACCACGGAGTTGCCGTCGAGGGCGTGGATGCAGCGTTCCTTGCCGTTGATGCCGGTGGACGGGTCGCGGTCGCCGTCCACGAACCGGCCGTTGAACACGCGCTGGGCGTTGACCGCGTTGGCCCGGAAGCCGTCCTGCCCCTCGCCGATCACGTAGGCGGTCTGGAAGTTCAGGGACTCCCCGGGGTTGAGCTGCTGGAAGGGGCCGGCCGCCACCACGTAACGGTAGTCGTCGGGCTTGACCGCGTTCCGCTGCGGCTTGTTGCCGGAGGCGAGGAGCGCGTAGCGCTCGTCGTCGTTCTGGGGGTCGGAGTTCTGGCCGGAGGAACTGAACCAGACCACGGTGGTCAGGCCCACGTTCTGGGGAGCCTTGATCCCCGAGTCGTCGGTGGTGTGGCCCAGGAACAGGGTGCCGAACACGCCGGGGACGTCGCCGCCCGAGATGGTGGTCCCGTCGTCCTTGGCGTCCCACATGTAGGCGGTATCCATGGAGAGGTCGAACACCGAGCACGCCCCCGGCCGGAGCGCGTCGGTGACGGTGGTGTCGATGTGGGCCCACCCCACCAGATCGTCGGTCCAGAAATTCGGCGTGGACTTGGGCCCGATGTCGGAGTCGGAGAAGAACCCCAGGTAGACGTTCTTCAGCCGCTGGTCGCCGGTGTTGATGATCTGGAAGTCGAAGCCGACGAACTCGTTGATGGTGGCGGTGGACCACTCGAAGGAGCGTTGCCGGACGAGAATGCCCAGGGGGACGTGGTCGGCGACCTGGGCAACGGCCTCGGGGGTGTCGTCCCGGTACATGCAGGAGAACATCTGCTGCCCGATGGACTCGAAGTCCTCGTCGATCCGGCCGTCCCCGTCGTCGTCCAGCCCGTTCTGAAAGTCCTCGTCGATGAGACCGGCGTCGAGAACCGTCTCGCCCGAGCAGCCGTCGTGGTCGTCGTCGGCGGTGCAGAAGCCCCCCTCGCCGAGCCGGTTCCCGTTCTTCACCCCTTCGTAGGACCGGTAGATCGTCCATACCGGGCTCAGGTCGGGACGAAGCTCCAGCTGGTTGGCGGTGGACACGTGCGGCTCGGAGTCAGAGCCGATGGCGCCGATCCAGAGGCCCGAGTAGAAGAGGTACTCGCCTCCCCGCCACCCCGCGGAGATGAGGTCGAGAACGAACGGGTTCCCGATGATCCCCAGGTTGGTGATCTGCAGGTTCAGGAGTCCCACGTTGTGGGTGAAGATGTGGGGAGGCCGGTTCGCATTGAGCCCGTATGCCTCGCGGCCGAAAGCCAGGGGCGGCTCCAGGTCGCTCCGATGCGCCGAGGCGCTCGGGGGCGCGGCGACGAGGAGGGCTCCGGCCACGGCAACGCCCAGCCTGCTCCAGGCCGGGATCCGGAACGCGGGACGGAACCGCCGACGGAGAACGAGGCGGATGACAGGCGACATGCTGCTTCATCCGTTCTCAAGCCCGGTCGAAGGGAATCTAGGTCCGCGTTCCCGTGATTGTCAAGAAATTCCTTCGGAATCGCACCGAAACACCGGTAGAGCGCGCTTCCGCGCGCGCCCGGCCTCTCCCCTACCGGATGATCGCGAACCGTCCACGGCAGGTGCCGCCCGGATACTCCACCGAATACAGGTAGAGCCCGCTGGCCGCCGTCCGCCCCTTTCCCGAGGCCAGGTCCCAGAACCAGGTGCCGTCGCCGCCGGTCCCGTCGTGCTCCGCCTCCACCACCAGGTCCCCGGCCAGCGTGAAGACCCGGATGGTGGAGCGCGCCGGGGGCAGGTTCCGGAAGGCGATCCTGGTCTCGGGGAGGGCTCCCGGACCGGGCCCGAGGTCCCAGGCCGCGGACCCCCGGTAGGGGTTCGGGACGACCCGGACGTCGCTGCATCCTGCTGCCGCGTCCCATCGCGGGATCACCGCCGCCGCCTCGATGGCCGCGGGAAGGCCGGCCACTTCCGTGGTGTCGTACGAGGTGGTCCCGGGGTTCCGGTGGCGGACGAGGCCGAACGCGGTCACCGCGTAGAAGTAGACCTTTCCGTTTACCAGCTCCGAGGTGTCGCTGTAGCAGTAGTAGCGGGCTCCCCCGGAGCCTGCTGAAGGTCGGGGCGCGCTCCCGGGCTGAACCCCGCGGCAGAGCGCCTCATCGAGGTTCCGGGTCACCCGGCCCGCGGCGGTGCCCGGGTCCCTTCGGAACTCCACGAGCTGCATCCAGTCCCCCGGCTCGGGGCCGATCGAGCCCGCCGGACGGGCCCAGCCATCCGCCCGCCAGACCCGGTAACCCTGGAAATAGTTGACCCCGGTGATCGGATCGGGACGGTGCTCCGACGAATCGTCCCACTGGATGATCGCCCGGTGGTCGCCGGCCGGAGAGACGTACGCGGAGAGGTTCGGGTCGGGGAGCGGCCGCGGCCCGGAATCGGTGTTGGTGTTCGGGGCCGGCGGTGCCACCCCGGCGACCCAGCGGATGGGGGTCTCCTCGCCGTTGGTCCCGGTGCAGGGGTTGCAGTCACCGTCCACCCAGTAGCAGTGCGTTCCCTTGATGACGATGAAGGTGGCGAGGGTGTCGCAGGGATCGTCCCAATTCACCAGCGAGTTGTTGTCGAGGGCGTGGATGCACGTTTCCTTCCCCTGCACCCCGGTGGAGGGATCCTGGTCCGCATCCACGTAGCGGCCGTCGAACACCTGCTTGGCCCGGGCCGCCCCGGCCCGGAAACCGGCCTGGCCGTCTCCGACGACGTAGGCGATCTGGAACCGCATGGACTCACCGGGATCGAGCTGCAGGAAAGGCCCGACCGCCGCCACGTACCGGTAGTCTCCGGGCTCGGAGGCGTCGGACCGGGGCCGGCTCCTGGAGTTCAGGAGCGCGAAGCGCTCCTCGTCGTTCGCGGGCCCGGGACTCCGGTCCGATCCGGTGAACCAGGCCAGGGTGGTGATCCCGACCGCCGCCGGAGCCTGGAATCCGACGGGATCGGTGGCATGGCCGAGAATGGCGGTCCCGATCACCCCCGGGACCCGGCCCGAGGCCGCGGCGTCCCACATGTAGGCGGCGTCGACCGAGGCGTCGCGGGAGGCGCAGGCGCCGGGCAGATTAGAATCGGTGAAGGCAGTGTCGATACACGCCCAACCCACCAGGTCGTCGGATCCGTAGTCCGGGGCGGTCTTGGGGCCGATGTCGGCGTCGGTGTAGAGACCGAGGAACACCTGATGCAGGCGCTGGTCTCCCACGTTCTCCACGCGGTAATCGAACCCGACGAACCCCTCGGCCCCCGCCCCGGACCACTGGATCGAGCGCTGCCGCACCAGGATGCCCAGCGGGAAGTGACCGGGTTCCTGGGCGAGCACTTCCGGGGCGTCGTCGCGGTAAGAGCAGGAGAACATCTGCTGGCCCAGGGCCTCGAAGTCCTCGTCGACCTGCCCGTCCCCGTCGTCGTCCAGGCCGTTCTGGAAGTCCTCGTCGATGAGCGCGGGGTCGACCACGTCGGCACCCGAGCAGCCGTCGTGGTCGTCGTCGGCGGAGCAGTACCCCCCGTCCCCCACCCGGTTTCCCCCCGGCGCACCCTGGTAGGACCGGTAGATCGTCCACGCCGGGGCGATCTCGGGCCGAAGCTCGAAGGAGTCGGCGGTCGATACGTGGGGCACGGAGTCCTTGCCGATCGCCCCGATCCAGAGTCCGCCCAGGTACAGGTACTCGTTCCCCCGCCATTCGGCGGAAAACCGGGAGGAGAACGGATTCCCCACGATCCCCACGTTGGTGATCTGGAGCCGGAGGAGCCCCGCGTCGTGAACGAAGAGGTTCGGCTCAGCGATCCCGTAGAAGCTCGACTCGTCCCGCCCGAAGGCGAGGGGGCGCTCCAGGCCGGACTCGTGCGCGGACGCTTCGACCGGAAGGATCGTGGCCAGCGCGGCGGCGAGCAGGAGAACCGGGGCAGGAGTACGGAGGAGGAGCGGGCGCGGAGCCGGAACTCTGATTCCGTTCATCATTCTTGCCACCCGACTTCAAGCCCGACCAGTAGGAGGCTAGGTCCCGGACGGCACCGGTGTCAAGGAGCGGGCGGACGGAGGCGGACGGCGGACCCGCCGGGCCGGTTCCCGAGCCGGCCGCGGCCGGGGGGCGCCCCTTCTCCCCCACTGCCCCCGGGGGCCTTTTCCCGTCGACCGGGTCCGGCGCCGACCGGTATCCTTGTCTGTCCCACTTCGGGCGTCCTTTCGTACTCGTTTCCGTATGAGCCAGAACACGTTGACCGATCTTCAAACGGCCCCCCGGCCGGACCGGCCGGCCCGCCTCCCTCTCCAGCGCCTGAACTCGATCTGGTTCCAGGTGACCGGACTGCTCTGCAATCTGGAGTGCACCCACTGCCTGGTCGACTCCTCCCCCCGGAACGACGCCATGGCGTTCCTGGACCGCGCGACGATCGCGGTCTATCTCCGCGAGGCGGAGGCGCTGGGGGTGAAGGAGGTCTACTTCACCGGCGGGGAGCCCTTCCTCCACCGCGAGATGGTTCCGATCCTGGGGGACGCCCTCGCCGTCGCTCCCGCCACCGTGCTCACCAACGGTACCCTCGTCACCGAGCGGATCGCCGGGGCGCTGGGGGAGATCGCGGCCGCCTCGCGCTATTCGCTGGAAGTGCGGGTGAGCATGGACCACCCCGACCCCGGCCGCAACGACGCCGTCCGAGGCCCCGGCGCCCACGCCAAGGCTCTCCGGGCCCTGCTGCGACTGGAGGGGGCAGGTCTCCTCCCCATCGTGACCGCGACCGAGTACCTGCTGGGGCCGGACGCCGATCCCGGGCCGGGGCGGGTCTACGACCGGTTCCTGGCCGTGCTCCGGGACGCAGGGATGAAGCGGCCCCGGCTCAAGGTGCTCCCCGTCTTCCACACCGGGAAGCTCGAGGATCCCGCCGAGGGAGGCCCGGTGACCGGGTCGATGCTGGAAGGCATGGATCCGCTCCTCCTGCAGTGCGCCGAGACCCGGGTGGTCACCGCCCAGGGGATCTACGCCTGCCCCATCCTGGTCGGGAAGCGGGTGGCGCTGACCGGGCACGGCTCCCTGGCCGCGGGCCTCGGGCCGGTCCCGCTCACCCACCACGCCTGCCGGACCTGCTACGACACGGGCATGACCTGCGGGAACTACTGACCGTGAGTTCCTCCTCCCCGTTCCGGGAACGCGTCCTCGGCGCGGTGGAAGGGGCCGAGCGCCTGCCCGGCGCCTTCCGGCGGGTCGCGGTGTTCGGCGGGATCTACAACAACCACCTGGCCCTGGCCGCCGCCCTCGACGACGCGCGCCGGCGCGGGGCGGAGGCGGTGTTCTGCCTGGGCGACCTCGGCGGGTTCGGGCCGTATCCCGACCGGGTGTTCCCGCTCATCCGCGACCACGGGGTACGGACGATGCGCGGCAACTACGACGTCTCGGTCTCGGGGGGGCTCGACGACTGCGGGTGCGGCTACACCGACCCCCGCGACAACCGGTTCGCCCAGATTTCCTACGACTACACCTTCGCCAACACCTCGGAGGTGAACAAGCGCTGGCTGGGGTCGCTCCCACCCGCCTACCGCTTCCGGCTGGGAACCGCCGAAGTTCTCACCTGCCACGGCTCCCCGCGACGGACCAACGAGTTCCTGTGGGAGAGCGGCACCCCCGACGGCCTCTTGCGCAACTTCCTGGACGCGGCGGAGGTGGCCCTGCTGCTCGGCACCCACACCGGGATCAAGTGGGAGCGCCGGCTGGCCGACGGGCGCGGGTTCGTGAACGTGGGGGTCCTGGGCCGTCCCGAGAACGACGGCACTACCCGGGTCTGGTACACGGTGCTGGAGGCGGACCCCACGCGGGGATGGCGGACGGAGTTCGTGCCGGTGGAGTACGACCACCGGCGGCTTGCCCGGGAGATGCGCGACGAGCGGCTCCCCGCGGAGTTCGTGGAGACCATCCTCAGCGGATGGTGGACCACCTGCCTGGAGATCCTTCCCGCCAAGGAGCGCCTGCGCGGCCGCTGGTGACCGCGCCGCCCCCGGAGCTACCGGTCGGTCCGGTCCTTGTGCTCCGCCGGGGCGGATCCCTCCCCGTTCTGGATCCGGCTCTCCAGCCGTCGGATCTCGTCCTTCAGGGACGCGTTCGACTCCCGCAGCCGGTCCAGATCCTTCCGGATGCCGGCCACGGTGCTCTTCTCCCCGCCGCCACGCACCGACTCCGAGGCCTCGGCGGCGGCGCTCCGCATCCCCCGGTCGTCGTCGGCGGCCGCCGCCCGGTCCAGGGCATCGGCGGCGGCGGGATCGCCCAGGCTTTTCAGCCCCGCCACCGCCGATTCGCGGATCCGGAGGAAGGGGTCGGCGAGGGCGGCGGTGAGGATCTCCCGCGCGGCCTTCTCGCGGGGGTCCTTGGGCTCGAGTTCCGCCCCGAGAACGCCGAGGGTCCTGAGCGCCGACTCCCGGGTCCGCATCGCGACCCCCGGGCGGGTGTAGCGCTCCACCGTGTCCAGGGCCCGCACGTCCTTGTCGGTGCGGAACGCCCCCACCGCCGCGTTCCGGACGGTGTCGTTCCAGCTGTCGCGCCCGGAGGCGGCGACGAGGGCGTCGTAGGCGCCGTCCACCCCCGCCCGGCCGAGCGCGCCCAGCCCCTTCACCGCGCCCTCGGAGACCTGGGGGATGGGATCGCCGAGCGCCGCCGACCGGAGCCGCTCCACCACCCGCTTCTCGTGGAAGTTTCCCAGCGTCTCGGCCACGTCCCCCCGCGCCCGGGCCGGAGCACGGTCGAGCCCGGCCAGGAGGGCATCCCGGGCGGCGTCGCCCCCGATCCTGCCCAGGGCCCCGGCCGCCTCGCCCCGCAGCCCCCAGAACCCGGCGGTATCGGCCAGGGCCGCGGCCAGGGCCGGAACCGCCGACTCGTCCCGCCGCTCCCCCAGCGCCCGGGCCGCGGCCACCCGGGAGGGGAGAGCGGGCGAACGGAGCTGCCGGACGTATTCCCCGGTGGACTTGTCGAAGGTCAGGGTCTTGATCAGCTTCCCGTCCCGATCCAGCTCCACCAGCTCGGGCCGGGACGGGGCGGGGAGGTAGAAGTCGCCGCGCTCGCGTTCGCTCCGCACCACCACCCGGCGGTGCCACCCCTCGCCGGTCAGGTCCACGTCCACGTCGATCGCGAAAAGCGGGGTGAGGTCGTCGGTCTTCTGGGTCTGGGAAAGCACGAGATGGACCAGCTTCGACCGGCCGTCCCAGTCCCACGAGGCCCGGAACTCGGGGTGCCCGCCGTGGAAGACCCACTGGTCGAAGAAACGGTCGAGGGCAATGCCGCCCGCCGCCGCCATCGCCTCGCGAAGGTCGCCGCTCTCCACGTCCGAGGCTCCGTGCCGGTCCGCGTAGATCCGGAGCCCCTTCCAGAACGCCGCGTCTCCCACCCGCTCCCGGATCATGTGGAGGACCAGCGCGCCCTTCTCGTAGGAGACGGCGTCGAAGAGATCCTCGGAGGTGTCGTAGTAGCGGGTGACCAGGGGGCGCCGCCCGCCGCGGTCGGAGCGGAGATACTCGTCCAGGTCGTGGATCCGGGTCCACTGGGCGCGGAGGCTGTCCCCGGAGAACTCCCACCACAAGGACTCGAAGTAGGCCGCGAAACCCTCGTTGAGCCAGAGGTTCGACCAGTTCCCGGTGGTGCAGTAGTCGCCCCACCACTGGTGGGCGAGCTCGTGCGAGACCAGGTCGTCGCTGTCGTAGGCCGGGGCCACGCTCTCCGGATGCAGGGTGCGCGCGGTGAGGGTGGTGGCGGTGATGTTCTCCATGCCGCCGAAGAGGAAGTCCGCGACCTCGGTCTGACGGTAAACCGGGTAGGGATAGCGTACCCCGGTCCGCTCGCTGAAGAGGCGGATCATCTCGGCGGTGCGCCCGAAGGCGAGCGGGGCCTGGGCCCGGAGGGACGGCCGCACGTAGGACAGGACCTGGATCCCGTCCCACTCGCTCTCGTACGCCTCGTACTTCCCCACCACCAGCGAGATCAGATAGGTGGGCGCGGGAACGTCCTGACGGTAATGCCACTCGGAGGTGCCGTCGCCGTTCTTCCGGGTGCCGGCCAGGATGCCGTTCCCGATCACGGTGTAGCCGTCGTCGGCGGTGACGTATTCCTCGGTGGTCATGCGGTCGTTGAGCGCGTCGTAGCAGGGGAACCAGAAGTGGTTCTCGTCCTGTTCCCCCTGGGTCCAGACCTGGCGGGGGCGGTCGGGATAGTCCTTGTCCGGCTCGTTGAAGTAGAGGCCCTCGGGGGGGTTCACCGCTTCGTAGGTGATCGCCACCGAGAGGGTCTCGCCCCGGGAGTAGGCCCGGTCCAGCTCCACCGCGAGGGTGTCGCCGGCGGCGCGCCACTGGAGATCGGGCCCGTCCAGGAGCCGCATCCGGTCGAAGCGCATGCGGTGCTGGTCGAAATCGAGCACGGTGAGACCGTCCCGGAACGGGGTCAGCCGGTGGACGACCGTCCCCGACACCGCCCGCCGCTCCCAGTCGAAGCGCACCCGGAGAACGGTGTGGATCACGTCGTAGTCGCGGATCCGGTCGTAGTGGGGGGGGAGGCCGGGAGCGGCGAAGGAGGGGGCGGGCCGAGGCCCCTGTGCCCACGCCGCCGGCACGGCGCACAGAACCGCCGTGAGCAGGGCGAGGAACGGGGCGAGGCGCGGCCAAACCGTCCGTGAAGCCGGGGGAAAGACGGGACGCATGACGGAATCCGACTCTGTCACTTCGTGAAGGCGCCGTCAATCCCGGAGGCGGGCGGCCTCCGGGGTCAGCGCGCGGCGCCCACCCCCGCCCGGGCGGCGAGCAGCTCGGCCTCGCCGGACATGGGGGCCACCGGCTCCGGCGAGCCCTCGGGATAGCGGGCGGGATCCCCGGAGGTCCGGCGCGGACGGAGTTCCCGGGCGAAGATCGGCTTCGCTCCCAGCCGCATCGCCGCGAGCTTCAACTCGTAGGCCCGCCACTTCAGGTCGCGTCTGGGCAGGTAGCGGGCGTCGTCGGGGGAGACGATGAGGCTCACCTCGATCCCCGGAGTCACCCCGATGGGGATGCCGTTCCGCCGGCAGGCGTCCCACATGTACTCCATCACCCCTCGCATGTCCTCGTAGGAAGGGGAGGGGTAGCGCTCCATCTCCGCGCCGATGGTGGGGCGGAAGATGCACACGGTGGGAAACGCCCCCATCCCGGTGATGTAGTCGATGGCCTTGAGCGTGTCCTCGATCGGCTCCACGCCGGCGATGATCTCGCCCGAAACCCGGCCCTTGCCCATCCTCTTCGCGGTGTACTCGATGGCGTTGAAGAAGGTGCGCTGGCCGAGGAGCTTTTCCTTCCCGGGAAGGAGCTCGGCGAAGAAGGCCGGGTTCTGGAACTCGTAGCAGAAGGAGAAGTGGTCGACCCCGCAGTCCGTGAGCCAGTCGTACTTCCACAGGTTGGGGCTCGGCGTCACCTGCAAGCCGGTCAGCACCCCCACCTGTTCCTTCATCGCCTTCACGTAGGGGGCGGCCGCATCCAGGCCCTTGTCCTTGCCCGAGTAGCCGGAGTTGAAGTGGACGAAGGTCACTCCCGACTCCTCCTTGGCCGCCCGCGCCACCTCCACCACGTCCCCCAGGTCCTTCTCCGCCGCCTCGTTCACCCCCACGTTGAGCCCGGTGGTGCAGAACTTGCAGCCCAGGCTCGGCGAGTGGTACCAGAAGGCGCAGGAGTTGGAGATGTAGATCCCGAGGTAGGTCCCCTGGAGCACCCCCACCTTGTGCATGGGGGTCCCCCGCGAGGTGGAGGCGGTGTACCACTCCGGCTCGGAGGGGATCCGGACCTCGTAGTCCTCGCGGTTCCGGTCGTCGCGCACCGCATAGGCCGCCCCCTGCTTGACCAGCACGTAGGGGGAGTCGTAGACGAAGTCCTCCTCCACCGGGACGTTCATCCAGAGATCCTTGAGGTCGCCGGGGATCACGATCTCGAGCCCGCTCCCCAGCCCGGCCCGGGTCCGGGTCAGGAGCCGCCCGTCCTCGCCGAGGGTGCAGCTCGCGTCGATCCGGAAGCCCTTGCAGAAGAGGTCGATTTCCAGTTCGCCGGGGTTCAGACGCTGGGACATGGGGGATCCTCCGGTCTAATCGGGCACGGTGAAGGTGAAGGCGAGGCGGAGCCGGCTGGGGCGGGCTTCGGGATCGAACCCGCCCGAGGCGAAGTCGAGCCAGCCGGCGACCTCGCCGGGGCCGGCCCCGGGGGGGAGGGTGACCACCCCGTAGGAGAAGCGGTCGCGGCTGAACGGCACCTGGCTCCGCTTGTAGAAGAAGACCGCGGCCTGCCCCCGGAGGGGGCCGTCGGCGATGGTGAAGATCTTGAGCATGGCCCGGTTGGGCCGGCCGTCCACCTCGCGCAAGGCGGCGAACTCGAAATCGGACCGGTCCGGCCGGAATTCGTAGCCGTCGGGGTGGGAACCGGCGAGATCGAGGAGGGGGACGGCGGCGGGGATCGTCTCCCGGCAACGGGCGAGGGCGGCGGCGACCCGGGGATCTTCCTGGTTCTGGATCATGTGGATGCACTCCCTTTGATACCGCCGGCAGCCCCTTGAAAAACCGGCCCCGGCCACCCGGGCCGGATCCGGTCTATCATCGGGCAGGTAGATTCTAGCCGAAAACGGTCGGGTTTCCGCGGATGCCCGGGATCAATAATCTGGATATCCGGTTTCGATTAAAATGCCTGGCGCCGGGGGCCCCACCGCGCCCCAGGATACCCGGACCGAACGCCGCCCGCACCGGGCACGCCACCACAGAACGAGGTTCCATCCCATGCGCTTTTCCATCCGGTCCCTGGCCTCCGCCGCCCTCGTCGCCGGCGGGGCGCTGTGCTTCACCGCCCTCCCCGCCGCGCCGGCGCCGGCGGCGGCCCCCGCTTCCGGGGGTCTTCTCGTCTCCCCGGACTCGCTGATGCAGTCGGTGAAGTGGCTGGCCGACGACGCCCGCGAGGGCCGGATGACCGGCACCCCGGGGGCCGAGGCCTCGGCGCGATACATTGCCGCCGGGTTCAAGGCGGCGGGGCTCTCCCCCGCCGGCGACGACGGGACCTGGTTCCAGCACTACGAGGCCACCGTCGGAGTGCGCCTGGGCGAGGGGAACGAGATGGTGGTGAAGGGGGTCCCCGGGCTCGGGGCGCTCGAGTTGAAGGAGGACTTCGAACCCTTCGGCTTCAGCGACAGCGGCGCGGTGGAGGCCCCGGTGGTGTTCGCGGGCTACGGCATCACCGACGATGAGGCGGGCTACGACGACTACAAGGATCTCGACGTGAGGGGGAAGGTGGTGCTGGCCCTCCGCCACGAACCCCAGCAGAACGACAGCACCAGCGTGTTCAATGGAACCTCCTGGACCCAGCACGCGCTCTTCCGGTCCAAGGCGATGAACGCGCGCGAACACGAGGCGGCGGCGCTCCTGGTGTTCACCGGACCCGGGAGCGAGGGCTACGCCGAGGACAAGTTGACCCGGCTGGACGGCGCGGAAGGGATCGGGGGCGGGGGCCTCCTCGCCCTCCACGTCAAGCATGCGGTGGCCGAGGCCATGCTGGCCCGGGCGGGGATCAACGTGCGCGAGTGGACTGCGTCGGTGGACAAGGACCTCCGGCCCCGGTCCCGGCCCCTGGACGGGGAGACGGTCGCCCTCTCGGTGGACGTGGCCAAGGACCGCCGCTCCACCGAGAACGTGGTGGGGATGCTCCCGGGGACCGATCCGAACGCCGGAGCGCTCATCCTGGGCGCCCACTACGACCACCTCGGACGCGGCAACTCGAGCTCGCTCGCCCCCGACAAGATCGGCGAGATCCACAACGGCGCCGACGACAACGCCTCCGGGACCTCGGCGCTCATGGAGCTGGCCCGGGTATTCGGCAGGACCGGCCCCACCCGCCGGACCCTGGTGTTCGCCGCGTTCAGCGGCGAGGAGCTGGGGCTTCTGGGCTCCGCCTACCTGGCCGAGCACCCGCCGGTGCCGCTCACCACGGTGCAAGCCATGATCAACATGGACATGGTGGGCCGGCCCAAGGACGACCGGATCACCGTGGGCGGTATCGCGACCTCGCCCGAGTTCGCGCCGCTCATCCGGCGGGTCGACGAGGAGTCGCCGCTCACCATCGCCACCAGCAAGAGCGGCTACGGCGCCAGCGACCACACCTCGTTCTACGCCAAGAACGTGCCGGTGCTCTTCTTCTTCAGCGGCCTGCACGAGGACTACCACAAGCCGTCGGACGACTGGTGGAAGATCGATCCGGAGGGGATCGCCGAGGTCACCCGCGCGGTCTATGCGACGACGCTCGACCTTGCCGACCGGGACGCGAGGGTCGAGTTCGCCAAGGCGGCCGAGGACTCGGCGGGCCCCCATGGGAGCGGCGGGGGCGGCGGCTACGGGCCGTATCTGGGCACCATTCCCGACTTCGGCGACTACGAGGGCGGGGCCATGCTCTCGGGGGTGACCCCGGGGGGGCCGGCGGAGAAGGCGGGGATCCGGGGCGGCGACGTGGTGGTGCGCTTCGGGGGCAGAAAGATCGACAACCTCTACGACTACACCTACGCGCTCCGCGCCCACAAGCCCGGGGACGACGTGGAGATCGTGCTCATCCGGGACGGGAAGGAGATGACGGTCCACGCGGTGCTGGGGCATCGCGGGGACTGAGGCCGGCGGCGCTCCGGCTCTCTCGCGCGGCGGGGCGCCCTCGAAGCGGGACGGGGCGGATCAACGCTGCTGCTTGCGGAAGTAGGCGAGGAGCGCCACCAAGCCTCCGGCCAGAACCAGCGCGCTCAGCACCCGGAAGAGGCTGATGACCCACGCGATCCCGATCCCCAGCGCCGCCCACTGCACCCACCAGTGTCCCGGCGAGGTCATGAGGTTGATCACGAACAGCATCGCCAGGAGCATGGGTCCAACGAACAGGAACCGCACGGCACGCAACGTCCTGAACATAGAGGTATCTCCTTTCCCTGCGCCCACGTACGCACGATCCGGCCGGCCGGTTGCAGGGGTACGGCCGGTTCTCGCGGAAAACACGACATTATTGCACCTCCGGGGGGCCGGCCGAAGCTCCGGCCGCCCCGGGACCGGCCCGTGGCGTAAACCTCATAACCGTAGATATTTATGAAGCCGGAACCCGGCCTCGGAGGGGGGTTGGCCCCCGGATCCGGCCGGGACCGGTTCTTCGACGGGCAACGGGGGGAACCCGGCCCGGCGCGGGGGGTTGAACGGGGCATGCATCCCCGGAAGGAGAGGTTCAACATGGCTGGCACGTCACGTATCGGTTCCGTCGCGCTCGCCGCGGCGGCGGGAGCGCTTCTCTTGGCGGGGGCGGCGGCCGTCGCCCGGCCCTACTGCACCGGGGACAAGCCCGACGCCGTCCTCGGCTGCCTGGAGCAGGCATTCGCCGACCGCGACACCGCGGCCTATGAGGCGCTCCTGGCTCCCGACTACCGGTTCGAGATGAAGAGCGGGGACGGATGGGACCGCGGGCAGGACCTCGCCGGTACCAACATGCTCTTCACGTCGAAGCAGACCACGGCGCTCCGCCTGGACTTCGGAGACGGGTACCGGGTCACCGAGGGAGACGAGCCCGGCACCTGGATCCTGAGCGGCGTCACCGAGCGAATCCTGGTGGTGGAAGCGAAAGGCGATACCCTGCGGGTGAACCAGGGGCCGAGCGTGCTCGAGGTGCGCCGGGCGCCGGAGCCCGTGCCGCACTACGAGATCTACTCCTGGAAGAACCTGGAGGATTGAGGGCGGAGGCGCCGCCGGCCGCCCGCCGCGCCGCGCCCTACCCCCGCCGCTTGTAGTTCCACCGGAAGGGAGCACCGGTCCAGGGGTCGGCGCTCCCCGAAAGCGTGAGGCCCGCGGCGTCGCGCGCGACGGCCACGGTGAACGCCTCGCCGCCGGCGAAGCCGTCCAGGGTGAGCTTCGCGCCCCGGAGCCGGTAGGCCCCTCCCGCCCGGAACTCCCGGCGGGTGGAGTCAGTCATGCTGAAGGCGTACCTGCCGTCGGCCCCGAGGAGAAGGCGCCCCTGGAACCAGGCGGGGCCGGCCGGCCGCGCCTCGCCGCCCCCGGCGGCGGCCGAGAGAAGCTCGTACCCTCCCGCCGCGCCCGGGGCGCGCCCGCAGGCCGCGAGGACCGGGGTCAGGACCATCACCGCCGCCAGCAACGCCCTCCGCGCCCGAACCGGACTCCCACCGATCATGATCGCGTCCTCCCCTCTTCAACGCGCCCGGCCGGCGCGCTCCCTCCAGGCCCGGTGCCGACCTTCCCCAGGATGCGCCCGCCCCGGCGCCCGCGCAAGCGCCGGCCGGGGGGGCGGCGCGGCCGGCCGCCCGGGGAGGATCACGGCCGCCCCCCGGCCGGCTTCCCCCTGCCGGGGGGGCGCGGATCGGAGCGGACGAGTCGGGTGAGTTCCTCCGGGACCGGCGCCTCCACCTGAACCGGGTCCCCGGTGACCGGGTGCTTGAACCGGATGGATCGGGCGTGGAGGGCGAGCCGGGCGCGCCCGGGAGCGGCGCCGTACTTGCGGTCCCCCACCACCGGGTGCCCGCGCCCGGCCAGCTGCACCCGGATCTGGTTCTTGCGCCCGGTAAGGAGCGTGATCTCGAGCAGCGCCCGGCGGCCGTCGTCGCGCATCACCCGGAAAGCGGTGCGGGCGAGCTTGCCCCGGGCGGGGTCGGCGGTCTCGTAGACCACCCGCGCCGGGTTCTCGGCGAGACGGCTTTCGATGATCCCGGTTCGCTCCGCCGGCACCCCCTCGACCACCGCCAGGTAGATTTTCTCCACCTCGCGCCAGTTCTCCTGCAGCCGGTTCTTGGCGAGGGGGGTGCGCGCGAAGACCAGCACCCCCGAGGTGTCCCGGTCCAGCCGGTGCACGATGAACACCCGCGCCCGCGAGCGGGGCGACCCCCGCCGCACGTACTCGGTCAGCCGGTGGTAGGCGGTGCGATCGCGCTCGGTGTCGGTGGCGATGGTGAGGAGCCCGGCCGGCTTGTCGACCACCACGAGATCGTCGTCCTCGTAGAGGACGGTGAGCCCCGGCGGGCGGGCGCCCCGTCCGGGCGGCCGGGATCTGGGCAAGCGGGCTCCTCGCGTTCTTCCCCCCACCCCGGGCGGCGGCCCGGGATGGGCGCCGCGCGGACGGAGATGCGGCCTCAACTCTAACCCCGGGGGGGGCGCGCGGTGTACACTCGCCGCCGCCCGTCCGGAGAGCCCCACCGGGCGCGAGCCCAACCGAGGACACCGTTCACCCCATGAGACACCCCGCCGCCTTCGGAGCCGCCCTGCTGCTCGCATGCCTCCGGCCCGCCGCTTCCGCGGCCGCGCCGGTTCCGGGACCGGTGGTGGACGGGCGGTTCGACGACTGGTCCAACGCCGAGCGCCTCTACCCCGCGGCCGGAACCGGCTCCACCGGCCTTCCGGTCGCCGCGGTCTGGGCCACAAGCGACTCCGCCCGGGTCTACCTCCGGTTCCGTTTGGCCCGGGAGACCCGGCTCCAGGACGAGGGGGGGCTGGTCCTGGAGGTGGACACCGACGCCTCGGGGGCGACGGGAACGCCCGCGGACGGGCTGGGGGTCGATTTCCGCTGGACGTTCGCCGACCACGAGGGGCGCGCGGCCGTGATGGGGGTGCCGCTCCGGGTCTCCCCCGCCGCGGTGAACCTGCGCGAGGCCCCCACCGTCTCCTCCCGCGAGTTCGAGGTCTCCTTCGACCGCGCCGGCTTGATCGCGGGGGCTCCGTTCCTCCCCGGGGACTCGCTGTCCTTCGCGCTCCGGGCACCCGGGGCGGACGGCGGCACGTTCTCCACCGGTCCGCTCGGACTCCGCCTGGACCGCCGCCCCCGGGCGGCGCTCGTCCCCGCCGCGATCCCCGCCCCCGGCGACGGAAACCTCCGGCTGGTCTCCTACAACGTGCGCTTCGACGGGCTCTTCGACCGCCCCGAGCCCTTCCGGCGCATCCTCCGCGCCCTCGATCCCGACGTGGTGTGCTTCCAGGAGATCTACACCCACACCCCCGAACAGGTGCGGGCGTGGATGGCGGAGGCGCTACCGGGACGGGAATGGAGCGCGGCCGGGGACGGCGGCCAGGGAGTCACCGCGAGCCGGTACCCCATCCGGGATTCGGGGGCGGTGGGCCCGCGCCGCCGCGGCGGCTGGACCCGGATCGAAGCGCCGGGGGGTGAGATCCTGCTTCTCAACCCCCATCCCCCCTGCTGCAACGACGCGGCCGGGCGCCGGCAGGTGTTCGACGCCCTGGCGGCGTGGATCCGCGATGCCCGGGACGCCGGGCGCCTTCCCGCGGCGGAGCCGGTGGTGGTGGCGGGGGACATGAACCTGGTGGGCGACGCGGCCGAGCGGGCCGCGCTTCTGGACGGCGCGGTCTTCGACACCGCCTCCTTCGGCCCCGCCGCGCCCCCCGACGGGGACGGCACCCCCTTCGCCGACGCCTTCCCGTACCACCTCACCGGGAACGAGATCTATACCTGGCGAAGCGACGGCGGCCCCTTCCCACCCGGCCGGCTCGACTACGTGGTCTACACCGACAGCGTGCTGGGGCTGGCCCGGAGTTTCGTGCTGTGGACGCCGGAGCTCGCGCGAAGCCTGCTGGACGCGGCCGGCCTCCGGTCCGAGGACACCGCGGTCGCCTCGGACCACCTGCCGGTGGTCGCGGACTTCTACCGGCTCCCCTCCGGCCCGCCGCGCTGAGCCAGGTTGAGCAGCACCAGCTTCAGCACCCGTCCGCGCGCCTCGGCGTCGAGCGAATCCACCGACGCGGCCAGGGCCCGGAAGAGCCCGGTATCGCCCTCCCCCGCCCCGCTCGCGGCCCGATAGGCGCCGAGCGCATCGTCGTCGGCGCGGCTCCACGCGCCGGTCCCCTCGTCCACCGGATAGCCCAGCCCGGCCAGCATCGCCTTCATCAGCACCCGGTCTTCGTAGCGGAGGGCCCCGGCGTCGAAGCTCTCGGAGGTGACGGCGATCTGTCCGGGGTCCCGGACGGTGATCTGCGGCTTTCCCTTGTACATCTCCACCCGGCCGGTCACGCACAGATCCTTGTTGCGAAAGAGCTCGTGCGGCGGGCGGTCGAACTTGGAGTTGGTCTCCCCCCAGATCACCACGGTGAAGTCCTGGTCGGGATAGGGCCGGTCGAAGTTGAGAAAGGTGGGCTCCCCCTTCAGCCGGTCGAAGTGCGAGGCGGACGCTACCGTGCCGCAGACCGTGACCGTCCTTCCCACCTGCTCCGAGGCCTCGGAGGCGGGGACGGTGTCGGCGGCGCGAGCGGGGAGCGCCGCCGAGACCAGGGCGGCGAGGGCGAGCGAGGAGACGAGGATGGGGCGCATGGCGTGGGCTCCTGGTTGAGGGCCGGGGCGGGCCTTCCGCCGGCGTCCGGCGGGAGGGGGATCAGTTGAGGGTGGCGCTGAAGCGCAGCGCCAGGCTTCCGCCGGTCCAGTTCGTGGTGAGCTGCTTCTCCGGAAACGAGTGGTACCCGAAGGCGAGCGCCGCGCCCAACCCCCAGGAGTTCCCCACCCACCACTCCTTTCCCAGCGTGAGATCGACGACGGGACCGTCCTTGGTCTCGCCGTCGAGCCCCTCCGCCGCATCCAGCGTGAGCGAACCGAAGCCCACCGAACCCGACGCGTAGATGTTGGCGGGCATGAAGTAGTAGGTGAGCCCCGCGCCGATCGCGGCCATGGACAGGTCCCCGTCGAACCGGACCGAACCGGGGCCGCCCCACGAGACGTCGGGGTTGCTCACCACCCAGCTCAGCAGGGTGCCGTGAAGGGCCAGGTTCGGCGAGACCATGCCTCCCACCGCCAGGTTCAGGTCGCCCGAGGACCCGGAGAGCTTCAAGTTGGAATCCAGGTAGTCCAGCGAGGGAGAGGCGTAGCCGGGGCCGCCGGAGAGGCGGAGGAAGAATCCGTCGTGGGTGCGGGGGGCTCCCGCGAGGGCGGGGATCGATCCCAGGGCACACAGGGCGAGAGTCGTGCCCAGCGGAAACAGTCGTGAACGCCGGCGCATGATGCAACCTCCCGGTGGCGCACCCCGCCGGAGGCGCCGGACGGGGAGCGCGTGGACAGGGACGTACCAGGGTCTGCCGGGGGTGCCCGCCCATTCTCTTCGGCCCGGCGCCGCGGGGCAAGGGTGAATCGCGCGGCCCGGGGCCGCGCCGGCTTCAGTCGGCCCCGGCCAGGGTGCCGTCGGCGGCCAGCCCCTCGATCAGCTCCGGGGCCTCGGAGGGGTCGGCGCCGAGCCGCACGATCTCCGCGGCGAGCGCCTCCGCCCCGCGCGGCTCGCCGGCGAAGACGAGAAGGTCGTGAAGCCCCTCGGTGATCTCGGTCACCCCGACCGGGTACCGCACCCGGGGGCCGTCGTCGCGGACCAGCTCCAGCAGCAGGCATTCGCTTTCCCCGGGGTCCGGCGCGAGGGTGGGAAGCGGCATCGCGGGGCTCAGCACCGCCCGGGGAAGCCCGGTGCCGGCGCGGGCCAGGGCGGCGTGAACCTGCTCGTGGAGGTCCGCGGTGCCCGCGGGCGCCCGGCAGACCGCCTTGTCGGGGGACAGGCGGAACCGGATCGCTCCCGCCGGGGCGGCGGGAGCCCCCGGCGGGGCCCCGCGGCGGAGTTCCACGATCGCCCGCTCCAGCTCCGCGAGGGGCGCGGTCCGCCGGTCGGGGATCGCGCCGGCTTCCACCCGCTCCGCCAGGAACGCGCCGAAGGCCAGCGCCATGGAGCCGCCGCCCTGGACCGCGTCATGGAACCGGCGGGAGCGGAAGAACTCCAGGAGTCCCGCCCCCCCCTCCGGCCCGCGGGCGGCCAGGGCGCAGGCGGTGGGATACTGCTGCAGCAGGATGTTGAGCGCGCGCACCGGCCGCTCGGGGTCGGTGCCCCAGGCCCGAGGATCCGGCGCCCGGAGCCAGGCGGCCTCCTCGCCGGTCAGGCCGGTTCCGGCCAGCGCCGCCCCGGGTTCGCCGAGGACCCGCGCGGCGAAAGCGGAGTCGTAGAGCATTCGCACCATCACCCGCTGGAGCGCCGCGTGAGCCATTCCGGTACCCGCGGGCTAGCGGCCGGCGATCAGGCCGAGGGAAGGAGAGCCCCGGAGCACCTCGGTGATGCGGCGGAACCCGGGGAGGGTGCCGGGGAGCGCGTTCCGCTCGCACTCGAACACCACCGCCCGGAGGTTGGGGCAGCGCGGCGCCAGATGCTCGAAGATCTCCCAGGTGTCGGGCAGCACCGCCGGGGTATGGTCGTCCTCCACGTAAGGCCAGCCGTCGTGCTCGCGCTCGCTTCCCCCGGCCACGTGCATCTCCACGATGCGGTCCAGGGGGAAGCCGTCCAGGCCGGTGAGCGGAGCGAGGCCGCGCAGACGCTGGAAGATGCCGAGGTGGGCGCAGTCGAGGAGCATGCCGGTGTCGGCTTCCGCGCACACCCGGGCGAAAAAATCCAGGAGGTGCAGGTCGCCCAGGAACACCGCGCCCGGCGGGTTCTCGGGCAGGACCTCGTAGCCGGTCTCGGCACGGAGCCGCGCCACCCCCCCGGCGATCGCCGACGCGGAGTCCCGGGAGAGGACCGGCGGGAGGAGGAGCATCTGCCCCGGCTCGCGTCCGCCGAAGTGCCACATGCCGGCGTCACCGCAGAACCAGGCGGGGCGGATCACCGCCGCCAGCGCGCGCACCTCGTCCAGCCAGGCGGCGTCGAACTCGGCGGGATCGTCGGGGTTCAGGTCCAGGAAGTGGTAGGTGGCGGGAAGGCCCGACTCCACCCACGCCCGGGCGTGGCGATCGAGCCCGGAGAGCGTCTCCACCCCCACCTCCAGGAACGCGGCGTAGCCGGGATGGAGGCGCCGGAGTTCGGGCACGTCGAGCCCGGTGGGCGCGTCGCCGGCTCCGTACTCGGTGGAGACCCCCAGGCCCAGCGGGGGAAGGTCCTGGACCCGATCGAGGAAGCTCATGGCGGCATTGTAGCAGGCGGGCCGGACACGCCGCGCGGGACCGGTCTTTCGAGGACGGCTAGAGCCGGATGATCCGCGCCGCGGCGCTCGCGCCCGCGACCCGCACCCGCACGAAGTAGAGGCCGGCGGCCACCCGGCGGCCGTCGTCGCCGGTGCCGTTCCAGGTGACGGCGAGGGTCCCGCCGGCCGCTCCCGCCATCGTGCGCTCCCACACCCGGCGGCCGCTCAGGTCAACGATCTCCACCCGCGCCCGTCCACCGGCGGGAAGGCGGAAGGAGAGCGCGACCGGGCCACGGCTGGGGTTGGGCGAGGGAGGGGCCAGAACCGGGCCCTCGGCGAAGCCGCCCGGGATCCCGCTCGCCGCCGGAGCGCGGGTGGCCCACATGGTGCCGTTCATGACCAGCAGGCTGTCCCGGCCCGAGACCTCGCTCCAGCCGTCGTAGATGCTGCTGTTGCCGGAGGTGGCGCTGCCGTCGTCCACCGGGGAACTATCCCCCACGAAGAAGATCCGCCCCTGGCCGTAGGCGGCGTGGGCGGCCATCACCCGGTCGGTGCCGTGGGCGATCCCGTTCATCCACACGTCCCCGGTCACGCTCGGGTTCACCTCGGGGTGAAGCACCAGGGTGGCGCCGTTGTGGTAGGCGAGGCTGTCGGCGTAACCGTTCACCCCGTTCACCACCGGGTTGGAGGGATCGGCGTCCACGTTCCCGCTGTCCTGGCTGATGTTGTTGTAGGACTCACCGGAGGAGTCGAAGTGGGCGCCGAAGAGATAACCCCGGTCGAGCCGTCCCCAGATCCTGGGCGAGTCCACCCCGTCCCCGTTCCGGTCGGAGCCGGCGTGGTCGGAGACCGCCACCAGGCCCCCCCCGTCCCGGACGAAGTCGAAGATGGCGGTGGACTCGGCCGCGGTGAACACGGTGTTGGGTTCGGGCACGATGAACACGTCGAACTGCGAGAGGTCGTACGGATTCCCGGAGTTGCCGTAGGTGATCCCGTAGCTCGAGGTGAGGGTGGCCACGGTGTACCCGCGCTTGGCCAGGTCGATCCCCCAGGAGGACACCGCGCCCAGCCAGTAGGTGCGGGGGGTGGACCAGGTCACCGCGCTCTGGTCGGGAGTGGGAAGGGGCTGGGTGGTGTCGATCTCCCAGTCCGCGTTCCCGGCGGTCTCGGCGTGGGTGTTGTCGAAGAGCGCACGCCTGGGGGTGGCCGGCGCGGGAGCGGCGAGAGCGAGGAGCACGGCGGAGAGGAGCAACGCCGGGGGAAAGCGCATGGTGGTTCTCCTGATGCGGTGGTGAATAGGCGCGCATTATTTTACCAGATCGCAGAGGGGCGTCGGGCGGGGGATCTCCGCCCCTGGCGGGGGCGCATCCCTTCTGTCATGCTCGGGCCCGGTTTTTTTTCTCATCCCCGGGAGGATCCCCCATGCCCCGCTCGATCACCGCTTCCGCCCTGGCCGCCGGAGCCCTCGCCGCCCTTCTCGCCGGGGCCTCGGCGCCGGCCGCGGGGGCCGACGACGCCGCGCTCCGGCCCGCCGCCGCCGATACCTTCCGCTTCGCCGCCGACATCCGGAAGTTCGAGGCCGGGGACCGCGCGACGCCGCCTCCGGCCAACCCGGTGCTGTTCGTGGGGAGCAGCTCGATCCGCATGTGGACGAGCCTCGCCGAGGACTTCCCCGGCCTCCCCGTCCTCAACCGAGGCTTCGGCGGGTCCGAGACCGGGGACCTCATCCGCTACCTGGACCGGGTCGTCTACCCCTACCGCCCGCGGATGGTGGTGCTCTACGAGGGAGACAACGACCTCGCCGCGGGGAAGAGCCCGGAACGGGTGGCCGCGGACCTGGACACCGTGGTCGCGCGCATCCACCGGAACCTTCCCGGCACCCCGGTGGCGTTCCTCTCGGTCAAGCCCAGCCTGGCCCGCCGGGCGCTGCTGCCGGCCATGCACCGGGTGAACGAGACGATGGAGGCCCGGGCGAGGTCCGACTCGCTCCTCGACTACGTGGACGTGTGGACGCCGATGCTCCAGGACAACGGCCTTCCCCGGCCCGAACTCTTCCTCCCCGACGGCCTCCACATGGATCCGGTGGGGTACGTGATCTGGAAGCGGGCGCTGGAGCCCTATCTGCCGAAGCCGCGGGAATAGGGCGGCGCGCGGCCCGGGAGACCGGGGCCGCGCTCACCGCACGGTGAAGCGCACCCGGTCGGTGCCGGCGGGGGTGCGGAGTTCCACCCGGTGCTCGCCCGGAACCGGGGACCAGAGGATCTCGGGGCCCGATCCCACCGCCCTCCCGTCCACGAACCAGCGCGCGCCGGCGGCAACCGGCCCGGCGGCGAGCCGCACCCCCGCCGCGTCGCCGAGAGCGGGGTCCCGGAAGTACACCGTCCCCTCCTGGGGCGAGACGATGCGCGGAGCCCCCGCGGTCTCGCCGGCGCCGGCCAGGAGACCCCGCTCCCGCGCCCAGTCCAGGTACTCCGCCGGCCACTGCACGGAGGCGCGCCCCTCCCGCAACCGGTGGAAGGCGCAGCGCGGACGGCGCGCGTAGTCGGCGTCCCGGAACCACTCGAGCAGGGTGGCGCCGCAGGCGGGGCCGGGCCGGTCCCCGGAAAGGGCGCACACCGGGCGGCGGCGCCATCCCGGCGGCGGCTCCGCCGGCCAGGGGGGATCGCCGTCCTGGTGGAGCCGGAGCATGAGGTCGCGAAAGACCGGCCCTGCGCTTCGCACCCCGGCCAGGCCGCGGACGGGAGCGCCGTCGAAGTTCCCGGTCCACACCCCGACCACGTAACGCCCGTCGAGGCCCACGCACCAGGAGTCCCGGTAGCCGGTGCTGGTGCCGGTCTTGACCGCCACCGGGAAGGGAAGGTCGAGGGCGGAGGCGGCGCCGAACCCGGGGACCCGGGCGGCGGCGTCGGCGAGCACGTCCTGGACCAACCACGCCGCCGCCGGATCCACCCACCTCCGCCCGGTCACCGCGGGGAGCGGAAGCTCGCGCCCCCGCGGGTCGAGGGCGGCCGTGATTGCGCGCACCGGGCGGGCAACGCCGCCTCGGGCCAGGCCCGCGTACGCGTTCACGAGATCCACCAGCGCGACCTCCCCCACTCCCAAGGTGAGCCCCAGGCCGTAGGCGCCGGGCGGGCGGTCGAACGAGGAGAGCCCGGCCGCGCGCAGGGTCGCCAGCGCCCGGGCGGTCCCGATCCGCATCTGCACCCGCACCGCAGGCACGTTGAACGAGCTGGCCAGGGCCACCCGGGCCCGCACCGGGCCGTGGTAGACGCCGTCGTAGTTCCGGGGAGCGACGTCGCCTCCGTCGGGATCCACCGCGTGGAGGGGTAGGTCGGCGAGGAGGTCCGCGGGCGAGAGCCCCTCGGCGAACGCTTCGGCGTAGAGGAAGGGCTTGAGCGCCGACCCGGGCTGGCGGAGCGCGGTCGCCCCGTTCACCTGCCCCTCGGTGGAGTCGCCCCAGTCCACCGAGCCCACCATCGCCGCGATCGACCCGTCGGCGATTCTCTCCACCACCACCGCCGCCTGGCTCACCCCCCACGGGGCCAGCCGCTCCCGGTACGCGCGCACCACCCCTTCCGCCTCGCGCTGGACGGCGGGATCCAGGGTGGTCACGAGCCGCGACGCGCCCAGGACCGAGGGGGGCCGGCCGGCCAGCACCCAGTCCGCGAAGTGGGGGGCGTTGAAGGCGGGCGGGCCGGCGTCGAGGGGGGTGGCCTCGGCGAGGGCGCTCCGGAGCTGGTCGGGAGCGAGCCGGCCGCAGCCGGCCATCTCCCGCAACACCCGGTTCCGCCGGGCCAGGAAGCGGCTCCCCGCCCCGGCGTAGCGCCCGGGGGCCTGGGGAAGGGCGGCCAGGGCCGCCGCCTGGGCGGGGGTGAGCATGGCGGCGGACCGGCCGAAGTAGGATTGAGAGGCTAGTCCAACTCCCTGGATACCATGCCCATAGGGCGCTCGATTCATGTACTGCTCAAGGATCTCGTCCTTCGACAGGACCAGCTCCAGCCGGACCGCCCGGGCCGCCTCGCGGAGCTTTCCCCCCACCGTCCGGGGCTCCGGCCAGAGAAGCCCGGACAGCTGCTGGGTGAGGGTGGAGCCCCCGCGCACGATCCGCCCCGCGCAAACATCGCTCCACGCGGCGCGGGCGAGCGAAAGCGGGTCGATCCCCGGATGCAGGCGGAACCGGCGGTCCTCGGCGGCGAGGGTCGCCGCCACCAGGTAGGGGGAGACGTCGCGGAGCGCCACCCACCGGGCGCGGGTGTCGCGAGGTCCGAGGACGGCGCGGAGCGGGGTCCCGTCGCGCGCCACGACCTCCACCGAGGCCACGTCCCGGTAGTCGAGCGCCCCCAGGTCGCAGGGCACGAGCGCGATCCCGAGCACGGCGGCGGCAACCGGAGCCGCGAGCGCGGCCGGAAGGATGCGGCGGGGCCTCGGGCGGATGCGGCGAAGCCCCAGGCTCACCGCCCGCCCCCTCCCTCCGGACCCGACGCCCGGAACGCGGGCGAGGCGCTGGAGGCGCCGAGCTCGGGCGCGTACATCGCCTCCAGAGTGGCGGCGGGATGGCCGAAGTCGCCGGCAGCCCGTACCCGGGCCAGGTAGCGGAGCTGGTAGACCCCGGGCTCGACCAGGTCGGCGAAGAACCGGGTCTCGCGGTCGCGGCGGTCGGCATAGGTCGCCGGGAACTCCGGGAACCCGCCCCGCCACCGCTCCAGCTCCAGGTTCGCCGACGACGACTCCACCCTGAAGCCGGTCTGTACCACCTCCAGCCCCGCCGGGAGCGGGTCCACCAGAGCCAGGTAGTGCGCTTCGGCGGGAACCACGATCTGAAGCGTGACCACCACCAGGTCCCCCACCCGCGGCTCGGCGGAGCCGCGGAAGGGATCGACCCGGCGCACCAGGGTATAGGCGCCTTCGCGAGGCGCGCGGTCGAGCGCGCTCTCCTTCCAGCGGAGGACGGCGTCGTAGACCAGCGAACCGGTGCCGGTGCGCGAGAACTGCAGCTGGAGCGTCTCGCCCCGCCTGGACGGCGCGGGCAATGGAACCCGGGTGCGGGCCTCGGCCAGCGACCCCGCCGCGAACTCGCGGGCGAGGAGCGGCTCCCTCCGTCCCTGGAGGGCGACGCGGGCGGTGAAGGGCCCGGCCTCCCCCCGCTCCACCCGTTCACGGTATTCCACCAGCGCGAAGAGAGCGAGGGCATCCTCGTGGGTGTTTCGCCAGCGGCCGTGCTCGCGAAGCCCCAGGAGCCCGCCGGCCAGCCGCGGGACCAGCGGATCGTCGGCGCGGACGCGGACGGCGAGGAGGAGGGTGAGGGCGGTGCTGCGGGTCGGTGAGCCCAGGAAGCTCGGGGTCTCCCCCACTTCCTCCGCGGGCACGACCGCCCCCCCCGCGGTCAGGTTCACCCGGTTCTCGGCGGCCTGGAGCACGCTCCCCACGATCTCCGGCCGCGTGCCCAGCCGGTTCAGAGCCAGGGCGAGGAAGAGCTTCTGGTCGGTGTCCAGCTCGCCGAGGTGGGCTGAGACCGCGTCCAGGTCCCCGGGACGAAGGACGCCGGCCCCGCCGGGCCCGGAGAGTTCGGCGGCGGCGAAGAGGTAGAGGCCGAAGGGGACGGGCCCCACCGGGGCGCTGTTCCCCTCCGCGTTCCATCGCGAGGCGGCGGCCTGCCAGCGGTTGGTGAGATCCTGCCCGGCCCGTTCCAGGAGCCCCGACGGGACCGGCGCTCCCGCCCGCCCGGCGCGGGCCAGGGCGAGAACGGCGTAGGCCTGGAGCGGGGCGGAGGCCTCCTCCCCCCCCGGCCAGAAGGTGAAGCCCCCCCAGGGACGGGCCAGCCGTTGCATCCGGGCGACCCCGTCGGCCAGCTTCTCATCCAGCTTCAAGCTGTCCGACCAAGTCCCGTTTCCGCTTACGATCAGCTCCTTGTAGAGGGAAAGCCCGAGGAGCTTGCTCGCGGTCTGTTCCAGGCATCCGAACGGGTAGTCGAGGAGATAGGTGAAGGCCTGCTCCGCCCCCGCCACCATGCTCGGGGAGAGGGTGAGCGCGAGGCCGGCGCTCCCCGGCACCGACTCCGGGGGCAGGGCCACATCCTCCGGCGTGGACCCCGAGGTGCGGCCCGAGGCGGCGGCGGCCCGGGTGAGAAGCGGGTCCACCACCGGGACCAGCGCCCGGACCGCGTCCTGGTAGGGACCGAAGTCGGCCCGGAACGCCACCGATACCGAACCGGCGCGCGCCGCCCGCACCGGGAACGCCACCCGTGCCGAGCCCCCCGGCTCCACCCGGACCGCGGCCTCGGTGCGCCCCTCGGCGGTGAGGCCGGTGGCCAGGGACACCGTCCCGGTGACCGGCTGGGCAGTGCGATTCACCACCAGCGCCGCCGCGTCGAACCGGTCGCCGGTGAGCGCGAAGCGCGGGAGCGCGGAGGTCACGGTGACGGGACGGGTCACGGTGAACTCCCCCGTCCCCGAACCGAAGCGATCGGCGCGGGAGGCCGCGGTGGCGATCACCCGGAAGCGGGTCAGGTTGTCGGGGAGCTTGAAGGTCACCGAGGCATCGCCGTGGTCGTCGGTGAGGACGGCGGGATTCCAGTAGGCGGTGGTGGCGAAGAGCGTCCGGTAACCGGATCCCTCGCCGCCTCCGCCGCCGGCCTCGCCCTTCATCCGGTCGAGCGCCTCCTGGGCACCGAGCCGGAGCGCGAGCCGCGAGTCGTCGGTGCGCACCCCCAGCCCCCGCTCCGCGTAGAAGAACCCGAAGGGGTCCGGCCCGGGATTTCCCAGGAGCGCCAGCACCGCCTCGTCCACCACCGCCACGCTCACCCGGGCCGGAGCGGGCGCTCCGTTGGCCCCGCGCACGCGCAAGGTCACGGTGGCCTCCTCGCCCGGACGATAAGTGTCGCGGGCCGGCGCCGCCTCCACCGTCAACCGGTGGTTCGAGGCGTCCAGGGCCAGCTCCACGTACCCCGCGGCGAACCGGGCCAGGCGCGCCTCCGCGGGAAGTCCGGGCGCCTCGGCTTCCGAACGCGCCGGCTCCACCACCGAAAGGCCTACGAAGACGTTGGGCGCGTAGGCGTCGGTGACCGGAACGTCGAAGCTGGGGGCGGGGCCGTCCAGGCGCACCACGCGGGCCTCGAGCACCCCCTCGCGCTCCACGGTGAGCACGCCGCGCCCGGCCCGTACCGGCGTGGTCAGGAGCACGTGCGCGGTCTCGCCGGGGCGATAACGCGCCTTGTCGGCGGTGAGTTCCAGGAAGGGCTCCTCGGTGGGCGGGCCGAGCTGCGGGCCCCGCGGCCCGGCGACGTAGAACGAGGTCGCGGCCAGGGCGCGGCGCCCGAGGGGGTCCACCGCCTCCGCCTCGACCCGGTAGCTCCCCGCGGATGGAGCCTGCCAACTGATTGTCAAAGGCTCAATTCCGGACGTAACTTCGCGTGATTCAATAAGGCTGTCGAGACGGGTGGATTCGAACCCGACCCGTCCTCCGACCAAGAGCTTCCGCGTGGTCCGCCATTGCCGGCGGATGAATCGCACGGTGAGCGGGACGCCGCGAACCAGGGCGGCGGAGTCGGTGCGGACCGCGACCAGCTTCACCGTCTCCGGGGTCGAGGCGGGGACGAAGCGGCGCGAGAGCGCGATCCCCGGCGCCACCGACGCCGGATGGTACGGGATGAGGGCGCGCCCGGTCACCGTGTCCCCCGAGGGGTCCCGCACCGAGGCCTCGAGGGTGAACCGCTGGGACCCCGACCAGGTGGGGCTTCCGACCGGAACCGTGACCGCCGCGCGCCCCGAATCGCCCAGGGCCCCCGCCCCCGCCGCCACCTGCGCGGCCTCGGGTTCCTGGTTCTCGGGGTCGGAGAAGTCGTAGTCCTCGAAGCCGGGCGGCGTGAACGGGGCCGCCTCGCGCAGGAGGTTCCAGGTGAAGGGGGCTCCGGCCAGCGGGGCCCCGAAGTAGTAGCCCGCCTCCACCCGTCCGGCCACCGCAGTGCCGGGGTAGGCGCCGGGGGTGAGGGCGTCCACCGTGGCGCGGAAGGCGGGGGCCCGGTAGGCGGCGATCCGGACCGAGGCGCTCCCCACCGTGACCTGCTGCTTGCGGTCGGGCGAGACCACCACCGCGCTCACCCAGTAGGCGCCGGTGGGAGCCGAGGCGGCCACCGGCACGGCGAGGGCGAACCCCCCAAAACGATCCACCGCCAGCGCGGTGTCGGCAGTGGTCTCCCCCACCGGGTTGCGCAGGGTGATCGAGAGGCTGTCGATCCCGGCCGCGGAGACTCCCGCCTCGTTGAATCGCCGGACCAGCCCGGTGAGGTGTACGGTCTCGCCCGGCCGGTACAGGTCGCGATCGCCGTAGATGTAGGCGTGCAGGTCGGTGGACTCCTCGGTGTAGGAGCCGGGGATGCCGAACCGCCAGGCGGAGAGCCGCCAGTCCCCGGTGAGGTTGCAAAGGGCGGCGTCCGCGCCCCGCGACGCGGTGAGCGCGGTCTCCCAGGTGCGCTTCCCGAAACGCGCCGGGGAGGGGAAGCTCACCAGCCCCCGGGGGTCGCTCACCCCGCTCCAGAGCGGCTTGCCCGCCCGGTCCCGCAGGTGGACGGTGACCCCCGGCGCCGGGTCCCCGGAGAGGAGTCCGGTGACCCACGCGGTGCCTCCGGAGCTTCCGGCCTTGACCGTGAGCCCGAGGCCGCTGAACCGGATCACCGCGCGCTCGGTGCGTTCCGCCCGGTCCCCGCCGGTGGAGGCGTCCTTGCCGGTGGCCAGGATTTCCACTGCCCCCCGTCCCTCATCAAGATAGGGGGCCAGATCCAGGGTCTCGGTCTGAAGGGCGTTTCCCGGCGCCCCCCGGTACACCACCCGGTCCAGGTCCCACGCCGGTTCCGGGGAGAGCTGGCCCGCGCGGGCCCGCACTTCCCCGGCCACGTCCAGCCGGCCCACCCGCACCCGGACCTCGGTGAGGCCGCCGTAGCGCACCAGGGCCCGCTTGGCCGCGCTGTCGGGCAGGACCGCGTTCCCGGGGAGGATCTCCAGGAACGGCTCGCGGTCGGCGGAGGTGAAGGTGAAGTCCACCGGCTTTGCCAGCACCTGCCCAAAGAAATCGGCGAGTCCGGGGGTGAGGGTGACCTTGTAGGTGGTCCCCGGGGCGAGGCCGCCCACCACCGCCTGGGCCTGGCTCCCCCAGACGTCGAGAGGTCCGGGGTCCGGGAAGAGCACCAGGTGCGACCTCACCGAGTCCGGGTCCACGGGGGTGGTGAAGCGGAGCACCATCTGCGCCCCTCCGGCCACCCCCGCGAGCCCGATCGGCCCGTAGGTGTGGAAGCTCACCGTGGTGTCGGCCCCCAGGGTGAGCGGGCCGGCCAGGCCGGCCAGCCCGCCCGACACCCGGAGCTTGTAGGCGTGGTCGGGGTCCAGATCCCGTTCATGGCGCAGGAGCACCGCACGGGCGGGGTCGGTCTCCCGGAACCGCCAGCCCGCCGCGGCCAAAAACGCGCTGTCCGGGTGGGAAGCGCGCCAGGAGGCGCGGCGGTCGAGTTCCACCGCGCCGGCCACGGTGCCGGGGTCCACCGGCTGGTTGAACACCAGGAGAAGGGGATCGCCGGGGGGGAACGCGTTCGCGCCGTCCTCGGGGATGGACGCGGTGAGCCGGGGGCGGGGCGTGGAGAACTCCCACGCCACCTCCGACTTGAGCCGGGACCCGTCCACCGCCTTGAGCCCGGCGGGCACGCGGGCGCGAAAGCGGGTGGCGGCGGGCAACCCCCCCGGGACGGTGTAGCTCAGGGTGCGGGTTCCGATCCAGTGATAGGCGCCCGGGGGCATGGGGTCGAGTTCGAGGTATTTCCGGCCCTGGTCGGGATTCGGGTCGGCGGCCCCCATCGCGACCACCGGGCGGTCGAACACCACGTCCACCGAGGCCCGGGTGCCGGTCTCGCCACGGGGAAGAGCGGCGGCCACGGTGAGATCCGGCCCGGCGGGACCGGTGGCCGCGTGGCGGTGCCGGCCGCATCCGGCTCCCGCGGCCGCGGTGAGCAGAAGCAGGGCCAGCGCCGGAAGGGCCGCCGCCCGGGAGAGCCGCAACGATGGGTTCACCGCACACCCCCACGAGGAAGAGGAATCCATTCCGGGGCGCCGCGCCGGCCGCCCGCCCCGGTTCCCGCTCAATCCTCGGCCCCCGGGCGCACGGTGACAAGTGGCGGCCGGCACCGGGAGCGCCGGGCCGGGCCCGGCGGCTTCAGTCGCCCCGGAAACGCGCGCGGGGCGGGGAGAGTTCCCGCCCCGCGTCGTTTGCCGATGCCGGTCCCCTCGCCCGGGCCCCACCCTGGGGGCCGGGCCCCGGCGGCGCCCCGCCCGCCCCTTGAAGCAGCGGCTGCGGGCGCCCGGGATCAGGGTCTCCTCGGACCGTTAGCTGGGACTGACCTTTACCCAGCGTCCGTCGTTGCGGGGGCTCAGGGTGCCCTGGTGACGGACGTAGTTGGTGAGCACCTCCAGATCGGTGTACCCGGTGTAGAGGATGTTCTCGCTATGCACCTCGTCCCGGACCCGCCACATGCCGCTGTTGCCCTGGGCCAGGTAGTCGGTCATGGCCACCTTGTAGGTGGCGTCGGGATCGAAAGGCTTGCCGCCGATGGTGAGGCTCACGATCCGGTCGCCCTCGGGGCGGCTCAGGTCGTAGTGGACCTTGCCGCCGGAGATGAAGATCCCGCCTCCGTTGCCGTAGAGCTTGTCCTCGAGGGTCGACTTGAGGAGCGATCCCTTCATGTTGATCAGCACCATCTGGTTCCCGAACGGCGACACCGCCAACAGGTCCCGCTTGGTGATGGCGCCGGGGGAGATGTCGGCGCGCACGCCGCCGGTATTCTGGAACGCGAAATCGGCGTTCAGCTCCTCCCGGTAGGCGTCGGCGACCACGAACCCCATGAGAGCGTTGTTGGCCGAGCCGCGCTGGAGCAGAACCTCGGTCCGCCCCACCACTTCTTCCAGGCCGGCCTCGGCCTTCGCCACCTGGGCCCCGATGATCTCGGACTGGAGCTGATCCGGCCAGAACTCGTCCTCGAACAGGGAGACCAGCGCGCCGCGGTCGGCGTGGGTCTGGAAGCCGAGCAGGGACTTGGAACGGGGGTCGATGGACATGGTCACCCAGCCCACGCTGGAGCCGTTGGCGTAGGGCTCGAACACCAGGGTGTGGGTGCGCGGGTCCTCCCAGGGCTGGTCGTACCCCTGGTGGGTATGGCCGGCGAAGATGGCGTCGATCCCCCACACCATGTGGGCGATCTCCATGGCGTTCATGCCCCAGTGGGGCAGTTCCCCGGCCTTCTCGCGGTCGATCATCCGCCGGTACTCCTGCTCGCGCTCGGGCTTGTAGGGCAACCCGGCGTGCATGAGCACGAACACCAGGTCGGCTCCGTCCGCCCGCATCTTCTTCACGTCGCCCTGGATCACGTCGTAGATCGGCTGGAACTCGATCCCCTCGAGGTTCTTGGCGAAGGACATGTTGGCGGTGGTCTCGGTGCAGTAGCCGAGCACCGCGATCTTGACCCCCTGGATGTCCCAGACCTTGGGCGGGTCCACCCACGGCACCCGCTCCTTGGTCTTGGCGTCCACGATGTTGTTGCCGAGCACCGGGAACTTGGCCATCTCCGCCAGGTCGCGGGCGTTCTCCCAGCCGAGATCGAAGTCGTGGTTGCCCAGGCAGGCGGCGGTGTACTTCATGTCGTTCATCCACGACAGGATCGCCTTCCCCTTGGTGTTGATCCCGAGCGGGGTTCCCTGGAACCAGTCGCCGGAATCGAACAGGACCACCGGGCGGTCCTGCGCCTCGGCCTCCCGGCGCACCCGTTCGAAGATGGTGGTGGCGGAGGCGCCGCCTCCCAGGGGCGGAGGAAAGTTGGGATTGAGGAAGGTGGCCTCGTCATGGGCGATGTGCCCATGGATGTCGCTGGTGTAGAGCACCTCCAGCTTCATCGGCCCCTGAGGGGCCGGAGCGGCACCCCCCAGAAACAGGAGCCCGAGGACGGCTAACAGGCTGAATCGCTTCATCGCTGGTTTCCTTCGCGTCGCGCGCCGGTGGGGTTCAGGTCACCCGATGGCGGCTTGGTTCCGACCTCAGAGCCCGTAATCCACACCCACGAAGACGCGGGCCAGGGTGTCTTCCACCCGGTCCTGGCCGTAGCCGATGCCGAATCCGGCCAGCCCCTCGCGGGACCGGATGGGATCCTGGCGGCTGCTCCGCTTCCCCACTTCACCCGAGACGTCCAGCTTGATCTTGTTCACCGCGTACCCCACCCCGACGGTGAAGAACACGTGCTCCGACTGGTCGATGGCGTAGTCCTGGCCGTAGCGGAAGCCGATGCGGCCGGGGAGTCCATTGTAGAACACGTGCTCGAGGCCGAACCGCGCCTCCCAGGTGTCGTAGAGCTTCAGGTTGGGATTGAGGTGGTCCTCGAGATCCGACCACGGCATGTACACCACGTCCGCGGCGAAGGTGGTCTTGAAGGTGTTCCGGGGCCGGTAGGTGAACCCGCCCTGGATGCGCATGGGGTAGTTCAGATCGCCGTTGGTGCTCGCCCCCGACACGACCTCGTCGTTCACCCACTGGGTGTAGTCGTCGTGGAGCCGCGCCCGCGTCTCGATGGAAGCGCCCACGTTGATCCGCTCGTCCACGTGGGCCAGCGCTCCCAGGGTGACCGACCAGCCGTCCAGGGAGCGCTTCTCGCGGGTGGCGGTGGAGCTCGAAGGGTCCTGGCGGGACACCAGCGCGTCCCGGCTGGTGAAGGTCCCGAAGTAGTAGTTCACCGCCGCCCCCAGGCTGGAGCCGTTCCCGAGGGGGAGGGCGGCGCCGAGAGTGGCGGCCCGCAGCGTCCCGTCGGTGGTGAGGTAGCGGTTGTCGAGGACCTGGTCCTGGTTCGAGGACGCGCTGCCGCGGCGCTCGTCCTTGTAGTCGTAGCGGGGATCGTAACGGTCGAACACCCCCACCGCCACCCGGACTCCGCGGCCGCCCCAGCGGTCGAGAACCAATCCGCCCTCGGCCTCGGCGTAGCCGTTGTCGTTGACCGCGATCGCGGTCTCGGTGACGTAGGAGTCGAAGGTGTCGAACAGGGGGACCAGCCGGTTCTCGCTGGCCCGCGACACCGATCCCAGGAACTGGACCCGCGTACCCGGGGTCAGGACGAGCGCGGCCGGGTTGTCCACCAGGCTGTAGATGCCGGTGTCCAGGGCCACGCCGGCTCCGCCCATGGCCCGCGAGCGGGCCGACAGGCCCAGCTGCGGGGTCCCGTACGACTTATCGAGGAACGAGAACGCACCGGCCGGCTGCGCCGCCGCGACCAGCACGGCGGCCATGACCAGGGTGAAGATGCTTCGCTTCATGCTCTTTCTCCCGCTGAGTGAGGCGCTGGGCCTAGAACGTGTAGTCCAGCTGGAACCGGTACGAGGCGGTGTCCAAGCGCGCATTGGTGGCATTCGGGTCCGGATCCCCGGCGGCGTTGACGCCGAAGTTGCGAATGTCCACGTAGGACTTGGCCAGTTGATGATCGGTGGTCCACTTGAACCGCCAGGACAGGGCCTCGGAAAGCCGGCTCCGGACCATGAACCAGTTCCGGAATCCGCGCCCGTCCACCACGATGAACTCGTTGTCCTCGAAGTTGTAGAGGAACCCGTTGTAGATCTCCGAGGATACCGTCGCGGTCAGGAAGTCGCCGAAGTTGTGGGTCAGCGAGGCCTGCAGCGCCTTGGCCGGAATGCCCGCATTGCCCACCTCGTTGGAGCCGGTGTCGCCGCCGTTCGGCGGGGCGCTCAACCGGCCTCGGTCGGCGAACTTCACGTTCGAGGTCGAGTACAGGAAGTTCACCTCGTCGTAGTTGGAGAGCGCGACCCTCAGTTCCAGCCGGGTGTCCCAGGAGTCGAAACCGCGGATATCGTCGGGCCGCTGGTAGTGGCGGTTGGAGATCCGGTGCCGGACGCGGAACCGCATCGGGAACACCGGACGGTACTCCGCCCGCAGGGTGAGCCGCTGCTCGTCGGCCCCGTCCGACTTCCGGGTGTAGCTGTCGTACTCCAGGCCGGTGACGGTGAAGAGCCGGGTGAACTGGTAGCGGGTACTGAGGTAGTAGCCCCGCTCCGCCTTGGGCTGGGGATTATCGACGGCCAGGTCCGACCAGTACGGGTTGTTGAGCCGGAACGGGTTCCCGTCGATGATGGTCTGCTGGTACTTGCTGTTCTCGGAGAACGCCCGGTCGTAGGGGTCGTCGTAGCCCAGGTCGTAGTCCCGATAGAGGGCCATCACGTTGAAGTTCTCGTACTGGACGTAGGCGTTGGCCACGAAGGCCTCGGGACCGGCCGAGAGCACCCGCTTGGCCGCGCTGGGGTCGTCCGAGGTCTCGAGCTTTCCGTACTCGGCGGCCAGGGACACGTTGCTGAACACGGTCTGCGCGTCGGCTCCCCAGATCCGGCGGTAGTTGCCGAGATCCTCGCTGTTGTAGCGGGCCCCGATCTCGGAATCGCGGTCCTCCAGGCGCCCCTGGTCGATCACGATGGTGAGCGGATCGGGATTCCAGCGGTCGGCGCCGGGGGTGTCGAAGGCCAGGTTGTGATACTTCATCTGCAACCCGGTCAGCCCCACGTAGGTGCCGGGGCGGAACTCGAACTTGAGGTTCTCTCCGGTGACCCGCTCCTCCATCACGTCCCGCATGGGCTGGAAGGCGCTGGTGTCCCCGAGCCCGGCGAACATCCCCGAGGCGATGTCCTCCTTGACCTGCTGAAGCACGTCGTTGCTGAGCCGGGGAACGGATGCGAAGTACGAGTTGAAGGAGTGGTCGGGGTTGAGGATGGCGTCCTTCTTGTCCTTGGAATACAGGAAGGTGCCCCGCACCCGGCCCAGGCTCGCCTCCAGCGCCCCGCCCTTGAGGGTGTACTCGTCGGACCGGGACAGATCGCCGTGGACCCCTATGGACCGCTGGCTGTACCCGTATCCGGTCTGCCGGGGCATGTAGAAATCGGTGGCGTCCATGACCAGGCCCTGGCCGAAGGTGGCGTTGTAGTTGCCGAGCACCGCCCGGTGGAGCTGGAACCGGCCGAAGGGGGTGGCCACCGGTCGCAGGTCCTGGAGTTCCACGAAGTACTTGGAGGTCTCGTCCCAGTGGGTTTCGCCCATGTTCCGGTGGGTGATGGCCCCGCCCCGCCAGTTGCTCCCGTAGCGCAGGAAGAGCTTGTTGGTGAGGTACGGTTTGGCGCCCCGGTTGATGCCCAGCCGCCCCCCCCAGGTGTTGAGGTCGTAGTCGCGGAAGTTCAGCTTCTGCTGGGCGCTGAGCGAACTCGTGGATCCCACGATGTTCTCGTTGAGAACGTCGGCGTTGTCCAGGAGGTACGGGGTGTTGTAGATACGGAACTGATAGTACCCGGTGACCCGCTTGTTCTCGCCCGAGGGCTCGTCGTAGCGGATGAAGTCCCGGAGGTTCCGGTAACCCCAGTAGGTGAGCCCGTCCGAGGACCGGAGCTGCCGCTGGTTCTCGATCTTGCCCGACTGGCTCCGCTCGTGGATCACCGCCACCGCGTCCACCGGGGAGACGTTCTGGAAGGAGACCAGGTCGTAGTAGCTCAGGCGGTTGATGTCGACCGGGAATTTGAGCCGGTCGATGTACTCGTCGACCAGGCCCTCGCTGGCGCCCTCCTCGGAGAGGAAACGCTGAACCACGTAGTACCGCTCCTGGGCCCGCTGCTCCTCCTCGCGCATCTCCTCTTCCTGGAGTTCAAAGGAGGGAGTGATCAGCACCATGGGGCGGATCCGGTCCAGAAGCTCCGGCGTCATCCCCTCGACCTCGAGCAGGTCGTAGAGGCTCTCGAAGTAGGCTCGATAGGTCCGGAACCGATAGATGCTCTCGGCCACCCGCTCCGGAATGGGAAGGGACTTGAGCTCATCCAGCGACGCCCGGTTCAGGTCGAGCTGGTTCTCCCGGCCGTAGGGCGCGGCCACCGCCGCGGTGTCTCCGGGCACCGCCGTGGTGTCCTGTGCCGCCGCCGGCAGGGCTCCGGCCGCCCAGGAGCCGAGCATCAGGATGAGGATCAGAAGTCCTCGGTGCTTGCTCAACACGGCAGCCTCCTACTTTCCTGCGGGAATGACGTAGCTCACCCCGAACTGGTGGGTCGCGTCCAGGGTTCCACCTCCGGTGGAGAACCCGTAGTCCAGCTTGATGCCGAAGTGGCTGATGCCCACCCCGGCGGTGAAGATGTCGGGTTCGGTCCGGACGCCCGCCCGCAGCCACATGAAGTCGGTGACCTGGAACTCGGTTCCCCCCCGGAACTGGACCGGCTCGCCCAGCTCGTTGGAGATGTCGAGAGCGGTGGTCACCCCGGTGTAGGGCTCGTAGGAGACCCCCGCCCCCACCCGCCGGATCAGCTCCTCGTGGTCGGTGCTGCCGATCGAGGCGTTGTTCACGTTGAGCGCGTAGAACCCGACCCGGGTCCGGTCGTGGACCACCGCCTGGGCGGACAGGTCCAACCCCAGCGAGGTCGCGCTCCCGGGGTCGATCCCGGTGAGGGAGGTGCCGTAGCTCAGCGAGTAGACGTTCAGGGTCCAGCCTACCGCCACCGAACTCTCCAGATCGTGAAGGACCTGGAACCCGTGGGCCAGCGAGACCGTGGTCTCTCCGGTCAGGTTCTCACCCTTGAAGTCCACTCCGAAGTGCCGCACTCCGATGCCGATCCCGCCCCAGCGCCCGATCCCGGTGATTCCCGAGACCACGCTCTGGTTGGAGAAGTCGTAGCTGAAGGGGCGGACGTAGGAGGCGGCACCCTCGGTCCTGGAAACCCAGGCCAGGGAGGCCGCGCTGTGGAACGGGGCGTAGGCGTCGGCCCCGAGCGCCAGGTACGACCAGCCCATCGCGCGCGCCCGCGGCGAGACCTCGATGTCCTCGAACGCGGCCCGGGCGTTGCCGGCAAGGACGCACACCGCCACTGCGGCCAACGCCAGGGTCGTTGCTTTCATGCTCATCCTCATTTCCTTGTCTCCCCTAGTCCAGACGGGCCGAAACCACGATCGGAGCCTGGTCGGTGGTCACGTGACCGCTCAAGGTGGTGGTTTCGAGATGGCAGATGTACATCCCGGAGCGAACCAGTTCGAAGCTCTGGTCCCGTCCGTCCCAGGTAACCGTCGCCTGCGTGTTGCCGTTGTCGGGCAGGACGCCGTCGAAGAGCACCCGGACCAACCGGCCCTGGGAATCGAAGATCCGGCAGACCGCCTTCGCGTTGGCCTCGCCCTGGCAGATGATCGACATGACCTCCCCGGACCCCTTCATGTTCTTGACCAGGGTCTGGGCGGGCACGCTGATCTTCGCCGAACCGGGCTTGGCGGCGCTGGTGGTGAACGATTTCGAGGATCCGGCCACGATGGCGTTGCCGGCCAGGTCCTGGACGTTGCTCACCTCCACCGTGTAATCCGTCCCCTCGGACAGCTCGGCGGCGAGGGTGAGGGTAACGGTGGCGCTCGACACCGTGGCCGAGTTCACCGAGATCGTCTGGCCCGGGCTCCCGGCGGGATAGACCGAGTAGTTGGAGGCCACGTTGGCCCCGGTGCCTACCGGCTCGGTGAACACCACGCTGACCCGGTTGGATCCGGCCTCTCCCGACACCGACCCGATCCGGGGGGGGGTGGTGTCGTTGGCGCCGCCGCCCTTGGAGAAGTCGTCGGCGTTGCCCACGTTGATCTGATAGGTGGTCTGGAACGCCCCGCCCGCGCCCGCGCCGGTAACGGTGTCCCCGGTGTGGTAGTCGGCGGCGTTGATGCCGATGTTGTTCCGCACCCGGAAGGTGATCCCGCCCGCCGCGTAGTTGTAGTTGCTGGCGCCGGAGGCGACCGGCTCCGCGGTCAGGGTGGAGGTGGTCTGGATGTAGGTCCCTTCCCACTGCGAGCTGGCGGCCTGGGCCACCGACAGCACCTTCGGCGCCAGCCGGGGGGCGTTGGTCGCCAGTACGCTCACCGAGGTCGGGTTCACGATTTCCAGGGTGGTGAAGTAGAGGGTGTCCTGTCCCGCCACCTGGACCACCGCCCCGCGGTTCCCGTAGGCGCTGTTGGCGCTTCCGCCGAACACGTTCAACCCGCGGCCCGAGCCGTCCTGGATGTAGATGTTCGGGGTCCCGCTGCTGGTGGGGATATAGACCTGGCCGATCACCGTCACCGGTTGTCCGGCCACCGGACCGGCGGCGTGAACGTCGGCGATGTCGGTGATGGTGGCGGAGCTGGTCTGGAAGGTCGCCGAGCCGCCGCTCAGGGTCTCGCCGGCGGCCCCGCCCACCCCGCTCACCGAGACCGAGTAGCTCGTCCCCTTGGGAAGGGGGGAGGCGGACTTCAGCACCACCGTCTGCTCGTTGTCCTGGAGGTAGGCCGAGGAGGTCGTGAGCGCCGGGGTGAAGCTGTAGTTCGAGGTCTGCACGGCCTGGGAGGGGTTGACGGGGGCGGAGAAGGCAACCGCCACGTAGTCCTTCCCGAACTGGAAGGCGGTGACCACGCTGAGGTTCCCGCCGCCGCCCCCCGAGGTGGAGAAGGCCACCGTGGAGTTCGCGGCGATCGGGTTCCCGGCGGCGTCCTGCACGTTCGACACCTTCACCGTGTACCCGGTCCCCGCGGCCAGCGCCGACGCCAGGGTCAACGTCACCGTCGACCCGTTCGCGCTCGCCGACGTCACCCCGATCGTCGTCGACGGGCTCGAGGTCACGTACACCGAGTAGTTCGACGCGGTCGAGGCCCCCGTCGCCACCGCCTCCGAGAAGTTCACCGTCACCGCGCTCGCCCCCGCCGACCCGCTCGCCGACGCCAGCGTGGGCGGCGTGGTGTCGTTCCCGCCCCCCGTGCCCTTCACGAAGTCGGACGCGTTCCCCACCAGGATCTCGTAGGTCGTCTGGAACAGGCTACCCGCCCCCGCTCCCGTCACCTGGTCCCCGGAGTGGAAGTTCGCCGAGTTGATTCCCGTCGCGTTGTTCACCCGGAAGATGATCGGATCCGCCGGGTAGTTGTAGTTGCTCGATCCCGAAGCGGTCGGATCCGCGGTCAGGTTCGAGGTCACCTGGATGTACGTCCCTTCCCAGTTCGTCGACTGGGACTGGGCCACCGTCAGCACCTTCGGCGCCAGGAACGGCTGCCCCGAGGCCACCGCGCTCGACGTGAACCCGCTGATCTCCGTGGTGGTGTTGAACAGCGACACCGGTCCCGTCACCTTCACCACGCTCCCCCGGCTCGACAGCTCCGGCACGATCGACCCGCCGAACACGTTGATCCCGTGCCCGGTCCCGTCCTGGATGTAGCTCGTCACCGTGCCCGTGCTCGGCTGCGGGTAGTAAACCTGCCCGATCACCGTCACCGTCTGCCCGTTGTAGGTCGCGGTGTTCGCCTGGATGTCCGCGATCCCCGTCACCGGCGTGCTCGACGTGGTCACCGTGCTCGGGCCCCCCGACCCCAGCGCGGTCCCGCCCTGGCTCGTCACCCCGCTCACCGCCACCCCGTAGGTGGCCGAGAGCGGCAGGTTCGACGCCGTGTTCAGGATCGCGGTCTGCCCGTTCTCCTGAAGCGTCACGCTCTGCACCGTCACCGCCGCCGCCCCCCCCTGCGGGGTCAGCGTGTAGTTCGACGCCGTGGTCGCCTGGCTCGCGTTCACCTTGTCCGAGAACGCCACCGCGACCTGCTTCGGACCGAACTGGAACATCCCCGCGACCTGGAAGCCGCCCCCGCTCCCCCCCGAGGTGGAGAAGGCCACCGTGGAGTTCGCGGCGATCGGGTTCCCGGCGGCGTCCTGCACGTTCGACACCTTCACCGTGTACCCGGTCCCCGCGGCCAGCGCCGACGCCAGGGTCAACGTCACCGTCGACCCGTTCGCGCTCGCCGACGTCACCCCGATCGTCGTCGACGGGCTCGAGGTCACGTACACCGAGTAGTTCGACGCGGTCGAGGCCCCCGTCGCCACCGCCTCCGAGAAGTTCACCGTCACCGCGCTCGCCCCCGCCGACCCGCTCGCCGACGCCAGCGTGGGCGGCGTGGTGTCGTTCCCGCCCCCCGTGCCCTTCACGAAGTCGGACGCGTTCCCCACCAGGATCTCGTAGGTCGTCTGGAACAGGCTACCCGCCCCCGCTCCCGTCACCTGGTCCCCGGAGTGGAAGTTCGCCGAGTTGATTCCCGTCGCGTTGTTCACCCGGAAGATGATCGGATCCGCCGGGTAGTTGTAGTTGCTCGATCCCGAAGCGGTCGGATCCGCGGTCAGGTTCGAGGTCACCTGGATGTACGTCCCTTCCCAGTTCGTCGACTGGGACTGGGCCACCGTCAGCACCTTCGGCGCCAGGAACGGCTGCCCCGAGGCCACCGCGCTCGACGTGAACCCGCTGATCTCCGTGGTGGTGTTGAACAGCGACACCGGTCCCGTCACCTTCACCACGCTCCCCCGGCTCGACAGCTCCGGCACGATCGACCCGCCGAACACGTTGATCCCGTGCCCGGTCCCGTCCTGGATGTAGCTCGTCACCGTGCCCGTGCTCGGCTGCGGGTAGTAAACCTGCCCGATCACCGTCACCGTCTGCCCGTTGTAGGTCGCGGTGTTCGCCTGGATGTCCGCGATCCCCGTCACCGGCGTGCTCGACGTGGTCACCGTGCTCGGGCCCCCCGACCCCAGCGCGGTCCCGCCCTGGCTCGTCACCCCGCTCACCGCCACCCCGTAGGTGGCCGAGAGCGGCAGGTTCGACGCCGTGTTCAGGATCGCGGTCTGCCCGTTCTCCTGAAGCGTCACGCTCTGCACCGTCACCGCCGCCGCCCCCCCCTGCGGGGTCAGCGTGTAGTTCGACGCCGTGGTCGCCTGGCTCGCGTTCACCTTGTCCGAGAACGCCACCGCGACCTGCTTCGGACCGAACTGGAACATCCCCGCGACCTGGAAGCCGCCCCCGCTCCCCCCCGAGGTGGAGAAGGCCACCGTGGAGTTCGCGGCGATCGGGTTCCCGGCGGCGTCCTGCACGTTCGACACCTTCACCGTGTACCCGGTCCCCGCGGCCAGCGCCGACGCCAGGGTCAACGTCACCGTCGACCCGTTCGCGCTCGCCGAACTCACCGCGATCGTCGTCGACGGGCTCGAGGTCACGTACACCGTGTAGTTCGACGCGGTCGAGGCCCCCGCCGCCACCGCCTCCGAGAAGTTCACCGTCACCGCGCTCGCCCCCGCCGACCCGCTCGCCGACGCCAGCGTGGGCGGAGTGGTGTCGGAAGGCGTGCTTCCGGGAGGGGTGCCCTTGGTGCTGGAGGTGAAGGTCGAGGTCAGGTTTTCGCTGGTCTCGTCGCGCCCTCCCACCCCGTTGCCGCCGGAGGTCTTCTGGGTCCCCTCGCTCATGTTCGTCCGGATGAAGGTGCCGGTGGGGTTGGGGGGGAGGAAGTCCTGCTGGGCGATGGGGGTGTCCGCCTGGTAGGCGGTGGGGGTGCTGCCGGCGTCGGGGCCGTCGATGGAGATCCCGCTCTTGTCCACCGCCGCCGGGGCCGCCGCCGCCTTGTCCCCCCACACCAGGTAGTCGATGTCGGTCACCAGGTCCGACTGGCCGTCCCAGTAGAAGAGGATCACCGCCTCACCGGTGTTGGTGAGGGTGGGAAGCTGGGCCGGGGTGCCGGCGATGGAGCCGGTCCGGGCGGGCCGCATGTCCGGAACGTTGTCCGGGGCGGCCGCGTCCTCGTAAAGCTCGAAGGTGGGCTGGACCCCGTACGCGGCGAGGAATCCCGTGCTGCCGTTGATGGCGATCGAGGCCTCCTGTCCGGCGGCGATGGAGGCGCCGGCGGGGAAGCGCGCGATGAAGTCGTAGAACGCTCCTCCTCCGGTCGACAGCGACGGGTCCGGCAGGTTGTAGTAGAACTGGTTTCCGCTCGCGAAGGTGGCGTCGGTCACGTAGTAGTTCGAGAGATCCACCGCCGCGCTGCCCGGATTCCTGATCACCACGTACTCGCTCCCCGAGACTTCCACCTGGGTGATCAGGAGTTTGGCCGGAGCCTGGGCTTGGGCGAACGAGGGGAGGATCAGGAAGGCAGCCATCACGAGGGCGGCGGTCAGGATCGCCGCCGCATTCCGTGTCCTTATCAACATTTGACGGGACCTTTCTCCTCGACGGAGTCGGTTGAGGGCCAGGCGGTGGTTCGCCCGACCTCGCGGCGGGAGCATCGTCTGACGACGGACCGGCACCCGATCCACCCACTCCCACCTGTACGGCCGGATCCTTCCTCGCGCGGTGCGCGAGCATGGACCGGCCCTGTGTCAGACTGTTGTCAACCCGCGCCACGGCGGAGACGCCTTGGGGGCACGAGGGTTAGCCGCGCATTCTAGCGGGTGGCCCTGGGAATATCCACCCAGATTGGACCGCTAACGGCTATACCTTTTTTGGATGTGGATAACTCGGGCGGCCGCACGCCGGGGAGGGCCCACTCAAGGTCGGCGTCCCCCTCTACGCGCACCGAAATGAAGCCGGAAGCGTTCAGCTCGAGTTGAACGTCCTCGTCGAACCGGACCGGACGGTCGCTGCCGCGGGTCATATACACCGCGTTGACCTCGCCGTCGACCAGCACCGTCACCCGGCTCACCCGCACCCAGCGAGGCGCGATCACGGTGACGTGGGCCATGGCGGGTCCGGCGGCGGTGCGCACGGTGTCCCCCACCTCCGCCCCCAGCAGGGTCAAGCGGGCGAAGGCCCCCGCCGAGGCCTCGGTGCGGCCGGCACGGAGCGCGGAGACGAGCGAAAGGGGGGCGTCGCTCCCGGTACGTACGTAGGTGACGGGGGAAGGTAGGCGGTCCCCGGCAAGGCCGTCGAGATCGGAGCCGGCGACGGCGGCGACGGAGCGCCTCGCGGCCAGAAGCGAGCTCCACGCCTTCCCGTAGGCGGGGAGGCCGCCGGGCCGGCGGCCGCTCAGGAGTTCCAGGGCGTCGAAGGCGAGGAGCGATTCGGGGGCGGCGGCGAGAGCGCCCGGGTCCAGGCCCTGGGCCTGGAAGTAGCCTTCCCCCTCCGGGCGGGGGAGATTCACCTGGGCCAGCGCGCCGTCGCGCCGGAGCACCGCGAGGAGGGGGCCGGCGCCCGCGGTGCTGAGCTCGGCGAACCCGGACGGACCGGCGGGATAGCCGCTGAACCTTCCGGTCCCCGGCGCGTCCACCTCGCTCATGGGAAGGCCGCCGGCGCCCGCGTCCGCTCCCGGCCCCGCGATCGCGAACCGGTCCACGGCGTCGGCGGCGAGCTGCCGCAAGCGGTCCCCGGGCGTGGCCACGCATCCGGGCGAGGCGTCGGTGAGCACGTGGGCGTCGAACGCAATCCACCCCGGAGGGAAGGCGAGAGGCTCCAGCGCGGGTCGGAGCGACGCCGACCCCCCCGGCCGGAGGTCCAGCGACGCCGTCCACGCCTCGTAGGCGAACCCATGGCTCGCGATCACCCGGTACTTTCCGGCGGGGACCTCCACCGTCTCGCCCCCGGGGCCGGTGAAGAGCGTCCGGACGGAGGCGTCCGTGCCCACCTCCCCCGCCGGCGCCGATGCGTCCGAGGCCCCGTCGACCAGCGTCCAGCGCGCCGGAATCGCCGCCCCCCCCGCGCCGGTCGCGGCCAGGCTGAGCCGGGCGGGCGCATGGAGCCGGAACTCGAGGCGGGCGTCGCCCCCCGCGGCCAGATGCACCTCGCGGGTCTCGGAGCGCCCCCGGCGGGGATCCACGGCATCGATCCGCCAGCGGCCGGCGGGAAGCGCGAGCACTGCCGCTCCCTCCGGCCCCACCCGGGTCGCGAGCACGCGGGCGCCGTTCCCGTCCCGGGCCTCCACCTGGGCCGAGTCCACCGCCTCCCCATGGTCTCCGGCCACCCGCACCGCCAGCCGGCCCAGAGGCCGGCCGCCGCCGGACCAGGCCGCCTCCGCCGCCCGCGCCGCCCCTCCCGGCACCAGCACGAGCGAACGCTCGAAGGCAACCGAGTCCCCCGGCGCCAGGACCGGCACCACCACCCCGGCGCGCGTCCACCCCGCGGCGCCGTGCACGGTCAGCGCCCCGCCGCTCCGGATCCAGGCCGCTCCGGAGCCCCGGTCCTCCGCGAGCAGGAACGGCGCCCCGGTCCCGTCCGCAAGGGGCCCCGGCCCGGTTCCCGGGAGCCAGGTCGCGGCCCCGCCCCAGAGCGCCATGTCCGCCACCGGGTAGGCGGTGACGGTGTCTTCGCCGGAGTTGACCAGGACGGTGGCGATCCGCAGGCGGTCCTCCCCCATCCGCAGCCGGTAGCGCGTCTCCACCGAGATTCCGGGGTCGCCGGCGTCGTAGCCTCGGGCGGTGAGCACCCGTTCCGAGGAATCACCGGCCGCCTCCGCGAACACGGTGTCGTAGACGGCCTGCCGGAGGAATCCGGCTCCCAGGGCCAGCATCGCCCCCCGCACCAGATCGGCGCCGCCCCGGGGGCCGGCGTCGAGCAGGTCGCCTCCGCTCAGGAACCAGGGGCAGGCGGGCCCGGCCGCCACCACCGCCACCACGCTCTGGTTTTCCAGCAGCCAGTCCCCGGGGCGTCCGGCCACCCGGGGGCCGGTGAGATCGGGGCTCCCGTCCAGCCGGCGGAGATCCACGAAAGGCGGGGCGGCCGGAGGCACCGGTTCGGGGATCGGGGCGGGATGGCCGGCGCAGCCGGCAAGAGCGAGGATCCCGACGAGGAGCGGGAAAGGGGCGGGGAGATGGGGGCGCCGGAGGAGCATGTCCCCGATGCTAAACCGGAACCGGGCCCGGCGTCATCGCCCGGCGTCCCGGGGGAGGCCCCGGGGCGAAAAAATCGGGGGACCGGCCGCCCGGTCCCCCGTTCCGTCATCGTCGAACCGCCGCGGTCAGCGGATGAAGACCAGCTTCCGGGTGAAGGTCTGGTCGCCCACTTCCAGGCGGTAGAAGTAGATCCCGTTCCCTACCTTGGCGAGCGCGCCGGCGCTCAGGTTGACGCTGTGGTCCCCCGCGTCCTGGAGGCCGTCCACCAGGGTGGCGACCACCCGGCCCTGCAGATCGAACACGGTGAGCCGAACCGGGCTGGCCGCGTCCGCCTTCGCTCCCCTGGGCACGGTGTAGGAGATCGAGGTCGTGCGCCCGAAGGGGTTGGGGAAGTTCTGCATGAGCCTGGCCACCGGACCCACCTGGCGGTCGCCGATCCCGGTAGCGTTCAGGAACGTGATGTCGCTCGGGTAGCGCGGAACGATCTCGTACCCGCCGAAGTACGGCGAGGAGGAATCGAACTGGCTGGCGATCCCGATCACGTTGACCACGTTGGAGGTGGCCGGGGTCCCGCCGATGCCGGTGTCGGTATCCACGTACATGACCACGGTGGTGTCGCCGTGGCAGTTGGCGATCGGGTAGGACGTCCCGGTGCCCGCGGTCCGGATGGTGTCCGGGCTCGTGGTCAGGGTGGCGATCTTGAACTCGATCAGCTCGCTCTCGAAGCTCTCGAAGTTGTCGCAGGTGGTGACCGACTTCGGGGCGGGCGGGGAGCCGGGGCCGTTGACGTCCACGAGGAGGGAGTCGCATCCGCCCCCGGTGGTGATCTCGAGCTTGCCGTTGTACTGGTCGAGGACGCCTTCCACCGTGATGTCGTCGCCCAGGCCGGGCTGCACAGTGTGGGTCCCGTACTTGAACACGTCGAGGGCGCCGGTGGCGTCCTGCACGTAGTAGTCGGTGTTGGCGGTCTGGAGGAGGCCGTAAGGCACGGTCACGTTACCGTGCACCCGGGCCCCGTAGAACCGGTAGAGCGCCGAGCCGTTCGCGTCGCTGGCGTGCAGCGGGCCCATGTCCACCGTGCCCACGAAGTAGCCGCGGTCGAAGCCGAGGGTGGTGTCGGGGTTGCCGTTGAACGCTTCGACGTAGTACCGGACCTTGTCGCCGTTGTTGGCCTGGCCCGGGATCACCGCCTCGAAGGTGGTGGTGTCGCCCGAGGATCCGACCGTGCTCATCGGCAGCACGTTCTCCGGACCGCCGTTGACGAAGTAGTGGAGGTTGGCGCCGGTGGCCGAGGTCACAAACGCGTCCACGGTGGCCGGGTTGCCGGGGAAGGGCACGCACGGGGTGCGCTGGGTGCCGACCGGGCTCGGGGGCGGGTTGAGGCAGCCGGGGTTGGCGGAGCCGGGAGTGTCGTCCACGTTCGGGCTGACGCTGAACGAGGCCCCGATCTTCCACGCGCCGGTGTCGCTGCAACGGTAGGCGTGGCTGGTGACGAAGGTCCCGTCCGGCCCCACCTGGGTCGAGCAGTAGACGTACTCCACGCTCACGCAATCCACCGTGCCGGTTCCGATCAGCGCCACGCAATCCGACACGCTCGACCAGGGAGTAATGTCCAGGACGCCGTCGTCGTTGGTGTCCAGGTCCTCCCCGTTGGTCCCGGTGAAGCCCTGGACCAGCATGTGGGTCACGTTGTCGGAGTTCTCGAAGTTCATGGTGAGGACGGCGTCGTACCCGGTGAGGACCGGCGAGTCGCCGCTCTTCACCGCGGCGAAGTAGCCGTCGGCCTGGATCGAGAACCCGTCCAGCGGCGTCACCGACTCGATGGTGCCGCAGGTGGTCCCCGAGGCGTCGCCGATCACGATGTAGGTGTAGCCGTTCAGGCTCGTGCCGGGAGCCCCCTTCAGCTCGAAGTACTCGTCGGTGTCGGCCCCGGTGTTGTCCGTCCGGACCTCGTTGATCTGGATCTGGGCAAGGGCATTGCCGGCGAAGGCGACGAGTCCGACCGCGAGAAGAAGGAAAAAGAAAAACCGCATCGAGGAAGATCTCATGATGCTCGTACCCCCTTGCATGCTCGGTCCTCCTTTGGCGTAGCGCCGGAGGGAGATGTGGCGCAGGCGGACCGATGCAACCCCCCATCAGAAGCTTCTTGTCGCGTCAGTTTATAACAACCGGAACCGGGTTTCAATCACATTTGCTTGACAGTTTCATGACAACTCGTTGTCAGAACGCGGCTTTAGCCCGGGGAAGGGGCGATGCGGGGGAGGAGGGCGTGCACGAACCGGGTGAAGTCGCCCCGGACCCGGTCGGTGACCTCGATCACCTCCCGGTGGGAGAGGGGCTCGGGCGAGAGCCCGGCGGCCAGGTTGGAGATGCAGGTGATGCCCAGCACCTCCATGGCCAGGTGCCGGGCCACCACCACCTCGGCCACCGTGGACATGCCCACCGCGTCCCCGCCCAGCGCTTTCACCATGCGGATCTCCGCCACCGTCTCGTAGGTCGGCCCCTGGTTCCCCCAGTAGGTCCCGGTCCTGACCCGGGAGAGCCCCAGCTCCGCCGCGGTGGCGAAGGCGAGGTCCAGGAGCCGCCGCGAATAGGGTTCGGCCAGATCCACGAAGCGGTCGGCGTCCACCAGGGGGCCCCGGCCGCGTAACGGGCCGCGGAACTGGAAGTTGACGTGATCCTCGATCAGCATCAGGTCGCCGGGCCGGAAGCGGTGGTCCACCCCGCCCGAGGCGTTGGTCACCACCAGGGCCCGGGCTCCCAGGGCGTGCATGACCCGGAGGGGAAAGGTGATCTGGGCCGCGGAATAGCCCTCGTAGAGGTGGAACCGGCCCTGCTGGGCCACCGCCGGAACCCCGTTCGCGGTTCCCACCACCAGTTTACCGGCGTGCCCCTCCACGGTGGAGACCGGGAACCCGGGAATGTCCCCGTAGGCGACGGCCACCGCGTCCTCGAACCGGTCCGCGTAGCCCCCCAGGCCGGAGCCGAGGATCAGCGCCACCCGGGGCGCGACGGAGGTCCGGGCCCGCACCACCGCCGCCGCCCCCGCCACCGCCCCTGGATCGAATTCGATGAGGTCGTGTCCCCGGCTCACGTGGTCTCCCGCAACATGCTCCGCACCTTGGTCACCATGAGGTCGATGGCCACCCGGTTCCGGCCCCCCTCGGGGATGATGATGTCGGCGTAGCGCTTGGAGGGCTCGATGAACTGGAGGTGCATGGGCCGCACGCTCTCTTCGTACTGCTTGAGGATCGACTCCAGGCTCCTCCCCCGCTCCACGGTGTCGCGCCGGATGCGGCGGATGAGGCGCACGTCGGCGTCGGTGTCGATGAACACCTTGATGTCCATCAACCGGCGGAGCGCGGGATCCTCGAGGACCAGGATCCCCTCCAGCACGATCACGGTGTGCCCCTCCACCCGCACCGTCTCCGGCCGGCGGGTGTGGTTGGTGAAGTCGTAGACCGGCTTCTCGATCGGCTGGCCGCGGAGCAGGGTCTCCATGTGGTCCAGGAGAAGCTCGCGGTCGAAGGCGTCGGGGTGGTCGAAGTTGAGCTTGGACCGGTCCTCCAGGGACAGGCCCGCGAAATCGCGATAGTAGGCGTCCTGCGCCAGCATCACCACCTCGCTCGAGCCCAGGTTCTGGATGAGGGTCGAGGTCACCAGCGACTTGCCCGAGGCGGATCCCCCGGCGATCCCGATCAAGAGCGGTCGTTCCATGTTGGGTGCGACTTCTCCGTTCGGTGCGCGGTCTAGAAGTGGTCCCGGGGGGGCACGTGCTTGGATCCGTAGGTGCGGGCGATGATGCCGTCGAGCTCGTCCAGGACCCGGGTCAACAGAGCCACCTTCTTCCTGAACGGCAGGAACGTGCTCTTGAACCCGTTCAGGACCAGCTTCCGCACGTCCGGGATGCCCAGCCCGAACGCCTCCACCGCCAGCCGGTACTCGTTGGTGATGGTGGTGGCGCTGACCAGGGTGTTGTCGGTGTTGAGGGTCACCCGGAGCCCCTCGTCGTGGTAGAGGCGGAAGGGGTGATCCTGGAGCCGCGACACCACCCCGGTCTGGAGGTTGGAGCTCAGGCAGATCTCCATGGGGATGCGGTGGTCGTTCACGTAGGCCATGAGGTCCGGATCCTCGTGGAGCCGGGTCCCGTGGCCGATCCGGTGCGCCCCCAGGTAGTGGATGGCCTGGCTGATGCTGGGCGGGCCGTAACCCTCTCCGGCGTGGCAGGTGCAGTTGATGTTGTTGTTGAGGATCTTGTAGAACGCCTCCACGTGATCCTTGGCCGGGTAGTCCTTCTCCGCCCCGGCCAGGTCGAAGCCCACCACCCCCCGGCTCTTGTACTCCACGCTCAGGTCGGCCAGGGCCATGGTGCGTTCGGGAGGGAGGTTCCGCATGCCGCAGACAATGGCCCCGGTGAGGGTGCCGGTGGCCTCCGAGGCCTCCTGGAGCCCGGCGAGCACCGCCTCCAGGATCTGGTGCATCTCGTATCCCCCCTGGAGGTGAAGGATGGGCGAGAAGCGCACCTCCACGTAGCGCACGTTCTCCCGGGCCGCGTCCTCCACCACCTCGCGCGCCACCCGGCGCACCGCCTGGGGCTCCTGGAGCACGGAAAGGGTGGTGTCGAAGGCGACCAGGTACTCCTCCAGCGACTCGCAGGCGTCGCCGCACACCAGGCGTTCGCGAAGCTGCGCCTCGGATTGGGTGGCCAGCTCCACCCCCTGCTCGCGGGCCAGCTCGCGGACCGTCTCCAGCCGCAGCGATCCGTCGAGGTGGATGTGGAGGTCGGTCTTGGGGATCTCCCGGAGGAACGTGGGGTGTTCCAGGAGGAGGGCGGTCTCGGGATCGAGGCCCTGGGCGCCGGTTCCGGCGCTACGGTCGGAATTCATCTAGTGCAGCTCCGTTCGGGCGAGGAGGGCGCGCACCTCTTCCCCGGCCCGGGTCATGATGTGCCCGAGGTCGAGGTGCGGAAGCGTTCCCTTCTCCACCACGACCTCACCGTCGACCACGACCCAACGCACGGCGTCGCGGCCCGCTCCGTAAACGATACGATCATAGACCGAGACCGCCTCCGGACCGAAGCTCTGCGGGCGCTCCAGGTCCAGAATCGCCAGGTCCCCGGCCTTCCCCGGCTCCAGGCTCCCCAGCTCCGGACCCAGGCCCACCGCCCGGGCCCCGTCCACGGTGGCCATCTCCACCGCCTCCAGGGCGCGAAAGCGCCCCGGCCCCTGCTTGAGCTGCTGGAGGAGCGCGGCCAGGCGCATCTCCTCCAGGACGTCGAGGTCGTTGTTACAGGGGGCGCCGTCGGCGCCGATCCCCACCGCCAGGTTTTCCGCGTCCCGGAGCCGGCGGAGGTCGGCGATCCCCGAGCCCAGCTTCAGGTTGGAGGAGGGACAGTGGGCGATCCGGAGCGGCCGGCCGCCCAAGACCTCGAGCTGCGGCTCCCCCAGCCACACCGCGTGGGCCACCCGGAGATCCCGCCCGAGAATTCCCACCTCGTTCAGGAACTCCATCTGCCCGCGGCCCAGGGCGGCCCGCACCGCCCGCTCCTCGGCCTCGGATTCCAGGAGATGGGTGTGAATGGGAGCGCCGAGACGCTCCGACATCTCCCCCGTCTTCTCCCAGAGGAGCGGCGAGCAGGAAAGGATGAACCGGGGGCAGACCGCGCCCCGGATCCGGCCGTCCTCCTCGCCGTCCCAGCGGCGGAACAGGTCCTCGGCCTCCTCCAGCGCCGCTGCGGGATCCTCGAGGAGCGCGGGCGGAACCCCGTCCCCGGCGTCCATCAGGCACTTGCCCGCGACCGCGCGAAGCCCGGAGTCGCGCACGGCGCGGAAGATCCCCTCCATCCCCCGCACCAGGCCGATTTCCTGGACGGTGGTGGTGCCGGAGAGAAGGCAGTCCGCCGCTCCCAGCATCCCCGACCAGTAGGCGCTCTCCGCGGTGTGGGAGGCCTCGAGCGGCCACACCCGGTCGCGGAGCCAGCTCAAGAGCTCGCGGTCCTCGGCCAGCCCCCGGAAGAGCGACTGGCCCAGGTGAACGTGCCCCTGGACGAAGCCGGGCAGGACGTGGAGCCCTCCCGCGTCGAGGGAGCGGGTGGCCGGGGGGACGGCGAGATCCGGCCCCACCGCGGCAATCCGGCCGTCGGTGACCAGCACGTCGCCCCGCAGCACCCGGCGCGTGGGGTCCATGGTGACCAGGGTTCCCCCCCGGACCACCAGGTGTCGATGGGACCGCGGCGCTCTCACGAGACCTGGTAGACCTCTTCCTTCAGCACCCCGATGTAGGGGAGGTTACGGTAGAGGCCGTCGAAGTCGAGGCCGTAGCCCACCACGAACTCGTTGGGGCACTCGAAACCCACGTACTTGACCGGCACTTCCTCGCGGCGGGCCTCGCGCTTGTCGAGAAGCGCGCACACCTCCACCGAGGCCGGGTGGCGGGTGAGCAGGTTGTCGAGGAGGTAGCGCGCGGTGAGGCCGCTGTCGATGATGTCCTCCACCAGAAGCACGTGGCGCCCCTCGATCGCCTGGTTCAGGTCCTTGAGGATCCGGACCACCCCCGAGGACCGGGTGCCGCCTCCGTACGAGGAGACCGACATGAAATCCACGTCGAGGTGGGTGTTGACCGAGCGCACCAGGTCCGCCATGAAGGGGAAGCAGCCGTTGAGAATGCCCACCATCAGCACCCGCCGCCCGTCGTAGTCCTTGAGGATCTCCTCCCCCATCTCCCGGACCTTGGCCGCGATCCGTTCCCGGGTGAAGAGCACGTCGCGGATCTCGGCGCCGATGCCGTCCTTCCATTCCTTCATGAGCTCATCCTTCACGTTTGGGGGTTGCGGGGGTCAGGGCCGGTACCGGTTCCGGATCCCCGGGAACCGCCGTCCCAGGATCCTCTCCACCCGGCGGCCCGCCCAGGCCAGCTCCTCGCGGTCGCGGGCGGGCACGAACACATAGAGCTTCCACAGGTCCCGGTACGCGTCCACCAGCTGGCCGAGCGCGGGGAACTCGCCGGCGTAGGCGGCGAGCGGCCGGATCCCCTTCCCGGCCCTGCGCACCGGCACCGAGGCCTCCTTGAGCTGCATCCTCTTGTTGGGACAGTAGACGATGACCTCGGCGGGATCGGAGAGGCCCAGGGCCGTCGCGATCTCGCGCTCCACCCGCATCCGCTCCCGCTGGTTGTTGACGAAGGCGCGGACGAGGGCATCCTGGCGCTCCTCGTTTCCCTCCCGCGCGATCACGAAGCAGCGCTTGAGCAGGCGCCGCTCCTCGAACCGGTCGAGCAGGCGGCCGATGGCCCGGGGCGCTTCCGTCCCGAGAGGGTGAGCATCGTAGGACCGCCGGCGGAGCAGGGTCAACAAGCCGCTGTCGGAGGCCCCCTCCGCCTCGCGCCGGGTGAACCCGCCGAGGATGGCCAGCTCCACCGCCCGGGAGATGAGGGCTCCCGAGGCCACCTTGGCGTGGTGGTAGTAGATCCGCTCCGAGCACACGTAACGGCAGCGCAGGAGCCCGATCACCTCGGTGAGGATGTCCTCGCGGTCCATGTCGTGCTTGACTAGGTCCACGTAGACGATGCCGGAGGCGGGGTCGATCTTGACGTAGTCCAGGAGCCGGTCGTCGTAGTCGATTCGGAGGCCGGTGAAGTAGGCGTCGCGGCGCAGGTAATCGAGGATGTCCGCCCCCACCGGGCCGTTGGCGACCAGGCTCAGGAAGGGGGTCGCGGAGCGGCGGGCCGAGGCCTCGGTGAGATGCGCGGCCACCGGGGCGGCCAGCCGGCGCGCGCGGAGCGCGCGGCCCAGCTCCCCCGAGAGGACGGCCCGGGACAGGAGATCCGCGCGGTCGTGGCGGGGAAAGAGCCCGTCCTGGTCCTCCACCGCGTGGCCGTGGGGGATGTGGGTGACGTCGTGGAGGAGCGCGACCGCCCGGATGACCGCCGCCTCGCGAGGGGTGAGGTTCCGGCAGGAGGCGGGGTCGCGGCGGTGGTTGGCGCGGATCCGCTCGGTCAGCCGCCGGGCCGCGTGGTAGGCGCCGAGCGAGTGCTCGAACCGGGTGTGCTGAGCCCCCGGGTAGACGTGGAACGCGCTCCCGAGCTGCTTCACCCCCCGCAACCGCTGGACCCGGGGGGAATCGAGAAGGGGAAGGTCCTCGGCCGACACCCGGATGTCGCCGTGGACCGGATCGCGTATGGTCTTGGCGTCGTCTGGAGCGGAGGTTCGCATGGGCTGGGCGGACGATTGTGCGCGCTCGACGCGCCGGAGGCAAGCATGAGGGCGCGGATCCGGTGGTTCGCGGTGGCGGCGCCGGCCCTGGCCGCGGCCTGGGCGGCGGCGCCCGCCGCGGGGGCATCGTGGTCGGCGGCCGCGCAGGGCGCGCTCCTCCGCGGAGAACCCGAGGCCCGGGTGCGCGAGAGCGACGTCCCCGGCACCTTCCTCGATCTGGACCGCACCCCCGGGCTCGACCGGACCGGATTCGAGGGGGCGCTCCGGGTGGAGCGGCGGCTGGGCCGCTGGCGGCTGGCCGCGTTCGGGTCGTGGACCCGCCAGCGCGGGACCGGCGACGCCGGAGACGGCTTCAACTTCAACGGCGGGGCCTACCCGCCGGGGCGCCGGATCCGCTCCACCCTCACCACGGTGCGGCTGGGCCTGGAGGCGGGCTACCGGGTGTGGGGCACGCCGGCGGGGTCGCGGATCCGGGTGCTGGCCGGCCTCGAGCACTACCATCCGGTGCTGGAGATGGACGCCGATCCCCCGGTCCCCACCCACGACCGCCGCGAGGACTACCTCCAGTTCCTCCCCCTCCCCATGCTGGGGGGGGAATACGCCCGGCCGCTGGGGAAACGGACGAGGCTCCGGCTCCGGGGGTGGGCGGGAACCGGCAACCGCTGGAATACTCACCGGAGCGAGGGCGGCCCCATGACCATGAGCCTCACCCTGGCCGAGGCCGGGGCGGGGGTGGAACGGCCGGTGGGGCGCTCGCTCGACCTCGCCCTGGCCTACGGGTTCCGCTACGCCGCGGGCACCCTGGAGAGCGGCCAGGACGGCAACTGGATCCGGTCCCGGGAGCACGGGCTCCGGATCGCCTTGATATGGAACGCAGAACCATGAACAGGATCACGACAGCAGCGCTCGCCCTGGCGCTGGGGACGCTGGCCGCGTCCCCCGCCGGAGCCTGGGAGTACACCGGGAACCCGGGGACCCTGACCCCACCCCTCGACTTCCTCCGGCTCACCATCACCACCCCGGACTCCGCGCGGCTGGCCGCCTGGTTCGTCCCCGCCCAGGACTCGGCCGGGGCCCCCGCCCCGGGCCGCTGCCCGGCGGTGCTGGTCTTGCCCGGGGACGGCGACACCATGGACGCGCGGCTGGGCACGGTCTCGGCGTTGGCCCGCCGCGGCTTCGACGTGCTCACCTTCGACACCCGGGGGCGGGGACAGAGCTCGCCGTTCACGGTGGCCCGGGACGCGCTCCTCTATCCGCAGTTCCTGGAGGACGCCCACGCCGCGCTCTACGTCCTGTGGGCGCGCCCCGAGGTGGACACGACGAAGGTGGCCCTCTACGGCGAAGGGATGGGCGCCTACCTCGCCCTCGCCCTGGCCGGGGAGCGGCCGGAGGTGCGGGCGGTGGTGGCGGAGTTTCCCCCCTACAACCCGGAGAAATGGCTGGGGGTGCTCAAGGAGCAGGATCCCGACCGGACCTACTTCGTCCCCAAGGGATGGAAGCGCCGCGACGACCCCGACAAGGTGGTGAACCGGTTCAACGGGGCCATCTTCTTCATCGCCGGCGACGCCGAGCTCAGCCTTCCCACCTGGATGGCCGAGGACCTCCACCGGCGCTACCCGCGCGACAAGGACCTCTGGATCATCCCCGGAGCCGCGCACGATCCGAAGCGCGAGCCGGCGGCGCTCCTGGACGGGGACTACTACGACCGGGTGGCCTCGTTCCTGCGGACGGAGCTGGCCAAGCCCCCCTTCCGCGGCTGGCCGGACAACTGATCCCTCTCCCGCGCACCACCTTCGGCGCGCTGGACCCCGCCGCCCGCCGCCTCCTCGCCTGCCGCGCGCTCCGGAGCGTGGGCCAGGGGGCGCTGGTGGCCTCGTTCGCGCTCTACCTCGACGCCCTCGGCTGGCGGGCGGGGCGGATCGGGCTGCTTCTCACCGCCGCCGGGCTGGGGGGGGCGGGGCTGAGCCTGGTGGTGGGGCTGGTCACCGACCGGCACGGGCGCAAACCCTTCCTCCTGGCCTACGAGAGCCTGATCGTGATCGCCGGCCTGGCCGCGTTCCTCACCGCGTCGGGGCCGGTCCTGGCCGCGGCGGCGGTGGTGGCGGGATTCGGGAGGGGCCAGAGCGGCGCGGCGGGGCCCTTCTCCCCCGCCGAGGGGGCGTGGCTGGCCGAGAGCATCGCGCCCCGCGACCGCGGCCTGGTTTACAGCCTGAACTCGGCCCTGGGCTTCTTCGGAATGGCGCTGGGGGGACTGGCGGCGGGCGCGGTGCCGCTCCTGGAACGCCTCCTTCCCGGCCCCGAGGCCTACCGGCCGCTCTTCCTCCTCACCGCGGGGGCGGCGATGGCGAACCTGGCGATCCTGGCCGGCACCCCCGGCGGGAAGCCGGGGCCTCGGTCGGGGAAGGCGGAGCGGGAGGCCGCCGCCGGCGGCCCTCCCACCGCTCGCGACTCCGGCATGAGCCGGGGCAAGGAGAACCGGGCGCTGGTGCTCCTGGTCCTCACCAACGCCTTCAACGGGGTGGCGATCGGCCTCACCGGACCTCTCATCGCTTACTGGTTCTCGCTCCGGTTCGGGGTGGGCCCGGGAAGCGTGGGGCCAATGATGGCGGGGGCGTTCGTGCTGACCGGGCTGGCCTCGCTCGGCACCGGCTCCCTCACCCGCCCTTTCGGGCTGGTGCGGTCGGTGGTGGCGGCGCGGTCGGTGGGGCTGGCGCTCCTCCTCGCGCTCCCGGTCCTCCCCCGGTACGGCTTGGCCTCCGCCGCCTACGCGCTCCGCGTCGCCTTCAACCGGGGTTCGGCCGGGGCCCGGCAGGCGCTGGTCATGGGTTTGGTTTCCGACGACCGGCGCGGGCTGGCCTCCAGCCTCAACGCGGTCTCGATGCAGCTTCCGGCGACGGTGGGCCCCACCGTGGCCGGCTACCTGTTCGAGGCGGGGCGGCTGGCGCTTCCGTTCTATCTGGCGGCGGCGATGCAGCTCGTCTACCTGGCGTTGTACGCGGCCTTCTTCCGAGGCTACGAGCCGTGAGGCCGCCCCCCGGCCCTTTGCCGGATCGGGGGGGCAATCGGTATCCTGGGCTGAAGACCGCCGCGTGGAGGCCGGACGCGGGCCGGCGCCGGCGGCGGGAAACGGGACCGGCCGCGGGCCGGCGTGAAGGAGATGCGATGCGAGTTTCGGCATGGTGGGCGGCGGCCTTCGCCGCCTTGGCCGCCTTGGCCGCGGCCGGCGCCGGTTGCGCCAGGGCTCCCAAATCCCCTCCCCCGGTGCTCGAGGACCTGGAGAGCTCGGCCGAGGACATCCTGGACCTGGCCGCGGCGAACCCCATGGACGGCGCCGACTCGCTGGTCCGGGTAGTGGAGGCCGACTGGCAGAGCTACCGTCCTCAGGCGGAGCGGGACGGCGCCCCGGCGCCGGTCCTCGAGGGGATGGACCGGGCGGTTTCCGGCCTCCGCGGGGCGGAGGTGCGGAACGACCCGGACCGCCTCTCCGCCGCGGCCAACGAGGTGACCCGCTTCACCCCCGAGTTCCTGGGGCTCTACCACACCGAGGTCCCCCCGGAGGTCGGGCAACTGGACTACCTCGGCCGCGCGGTGGAGCTGGACGCGCGGGTGGCCAACTTCGCGGCGGCGGACGGCTCGCTCACCCGCATCCGATCGATCTGGAACAAGCTCCGGCCCCGGGTGGCGGACCAAGCGAACGGCGAGCCCGCGGCGGCGGGGTACGATCTGAGCGTGGAGGCGATGACCACCGCGCTCCGGGCCCGGGACGCGGCGCTCCTCGAGGACGCCGCCACCCAGAGCCTGGAGACGGTGGACCGGCTGGAGCAGGTCTTCCGGAAGTCCGATGCCGGAGACTAGCCCGCGGCCCGAACGCCGGATCCGGCCGCGCCCGGGGCGCCGCCTCGCCCCGGCCCTGGCCCTGGCGCTGGCCGGGCTGGCGGCGGCGGGGGCCGTGGGCTGCGGACCCCGGGCCCGGCCGGAGGCGCCCCCGCTCCTGAACGCCATCACCGAAGACACCCGCGCGCTCCTCGACCGCGCCTACGCCGGGGATCTGGCCGGGGCGGACTCGCTGGCCAAGCGGATCCGTGACGACTGGGCCACCCTCAAGCCCCGGGCGCGGAAGGCGGGGGTGCCGGAGGAGACCCTCGCCGGCATGGACAACGCGATGGCGCGGCTCCGCGATCCGGTGGTGCGCCTGAGCGCCCGGCGCCTCAGGCTCTCGGTGCACCGGGTGGACCTGCTGCTTCCGGACGTCTACGCGGCTTTCGCCCCGCCCGAGGTGGTGGAGGCGGTGCGGCTCGACGTCTACGGGCGGACCCTGATCCTTGCCGCCGAGCGGGCGGATTTCGGGAACGCGGACAGCCTGCTGGCGAAGATCAGGCTGGCCTGGCAGGGACTCCGTCCCGAGGTGATGAAGCGGAAGGAGGGCGGCTCCAGGGCGGCGGAGTACGACCGCCTGCTCGCCGACATGGGAGCGGCGGCGACCGCCCGGGATCCGGTACTCCTCCAGGACGCGGCCACCCGGAGCATCCGCGCCGCGCGGGAAATCCTCGCCGTGGTTCGCGGGTCCCGGTCGGGCCGGGACCGGCTCAGAAGCCGGCGGTGACCGTCACCCCGCCGGGGCCGGCGCTCACCTCGGGCAGCCTCCCCTTGCGGTCGTGGTGCTCCACCGCCTCCCCCGCCGCCAGCCCCAGCGCGGCGCCGAACACCACGTCCGAGAGATAGTGCTTGCGGTCCTCCAGGCGCCCGAGAGCGGTGGCGCCGGCCAGAGCGTAGGCGCCCACCCCCGCCTCCCATCCGAAGCGAGCCGCCACCACCGGCGCCACCGAGAACGCGGTGGCGGTATGGCCGGAGGGGAAGGAGCGCGACCCGCCGTCGGGCCGCCGCCGGTTCACCGCCGGCTTGAGCACCCATACCGCGGCGGCGCTCCAGACCAGCGCGCGAGCGGCCTCCCCGCCGGCCCGGGCGAGGTTGGGCCGGTCCGCGAACGTCCCCACCGCCAGGAGACCCAAAGCCCCCCCGGCGAGGACGGCTCCGTTTCCGTAGACGTTTCCCAGGTCGCTCGCTCCGTCGAAGGCGCGCCCCCCAAGGAACGAGGCCTGGGCATCGGGGTCCTCCACCCGCTCCGCCGCCAGGGCGGCGGCCCCCCCCGCCACCAGGAGCCACGCGGTGCGGCGGCCGGCCAGGGAACGCAAGTCGGCCTTCCAGGCCGCTCCCGGTCCGGGGGCGGCCCCGGCGAACGCGGGCGCCATCACGAGGAGGATGGCGGCGACGATCCCGGACGGCTTGGGCATGGGCGGTCCTGCCGCGAAAGAGGCCCCGCGGTTCCGGCGGCCCGCTACCGCTTCACCTCGGGGAGGTCGTTCCAGTTCAGGATCACATTGTAGAGCCAGCGGAAGTCGGCGTGGTTGAGGTAGCGGTGCATGGGGTTGAAGGCGAAGAGAATCACCCGCCCCTTGCCCGCGGGCACGTCCAGGATGGCCGGCTTCCCGTCCACCACCTCCTCCCCCTTCACATAGCCGGAGAGGAGAAGCTTCCGGTCCTCGGGCGGAGTCTTCGCCTCCCCGCCGGTGGTATCGGAGGGGGCGCTCCCGGCGGCGAAGGCCGCCGCCGCCTTCTCCCCCGAGGCCCCGGAGAGCGGCTCCGCGTACGCCCCCGCGTCCTCCTCGACCTTCTTGGTCCCGAACTGGACCACCACCCGGTCCCGGTAAAAGTCGTCGACGTCGAAGAGCGGGCCGTTGCCCCGGAAGGCGGTGGCGTACCCGGGGTAGCCGTAGGCGATCGGGTTCAGCGGCTGGAGCACCTTGGTGCGGAGGATGGAGCCCGGGGAGTTGAACGATCCCCGGGAGACCGTGCGCACCTCGCGGACCAGTCCCCCGTCCACCGGCAGGGTCCCCGCGTTCAGCATGGTCACGAACACGCCCCCCGCGTCGAGAAACGCCTGCAGGTTCGCGAGGCCCCGGAAGCCCATCCCCCCGGTGATGTCGGGCGAGGCGTCGGGGATGCCGTGGCTCGGATACCGGTCGGTCCTGGTGTAGGCGAGCGGCCCGTACTTGGGATCGATGCCGTGCACGATGGTGCCGAGGCCGCCCCAGGTGTTGGGAAAGAGGATCACGTCGAAGCGGTCGCGGAGCCCGCCCTTCTTCAGATCGTCGTCGTTGATCAGGGTGTAGGGGATCGCGGCGCGGTCGAAGGTGTAGCGGACCCAGCCGCAGTCCTGGGTGGCGACCCAGGTGTGGTAGATCCCGACCCGGGGAAGGTCCAGTTCGTGGCGGGGGACCCCGGGAGCGCGATCGGCCGCGGTGAAGACCAGCCCGAGGCTCTCCGCCGCCTTCCGCACCTCCGCCGGGGGAGCGTTCACGATCCAGCTCCCCGCGGGGTACTCGATCCCTCCGGCGGTGAAGGTGGTCTCGGCGGCCTCGATCCGGTAGGCGGCCAGCATCACCCGGGCGGAGAGGAGCGCGGTCTGGCCGGTATCGCGGAGAAGGAAGAGCTTCCCGCTCCCGGAGACCCTCCCCGAAGGGGCGGGGGGGGTGGCCACCGGCTCCATGGCCGCCTCCAGCACCTTCCGGTCGTTCACCCGTGCCCCGTCCACCCCGTACATGAGCGGGAGGGTCCAGGCCACGTCGTCGTAGGGCGGGTTGGGCTCGTCGGCGGGGAAGTCCTGCTTCTCCAGGAAGTTCACCGCCACGTTCCGGTAGGGCTGGTCCATGCGCACCACGTAGCTCCCCGCGGGCCAGGTGGTGTCGGCCAGGGCCAATTCCGCGGTGAGCCGGTGGATCTCGATATGATGGTCCATCAGGAGATCGATGAGCTCGACGAGGCGGGCGGGATCGCGTTGCTCCGGCGGGAACACCCAGGCGAACGGGGCCTCGGTGCCGCCCTTGCGGACCGCCCGGTTCCCCTTGACCCAGAAGTTCCGAAGCAGCTCCTCCCGGTGGAGCGCGGCGTAGTGGAGCGCCTCGAGCACCCCCGCCTCCATGTAGTTGGTGTTGTCGCGCAGCGACCACTTCACCTTCTTGTCCGGCGGCCACGGGTTGTACCACTGGGTCTCGGTGACCGGCTTCCCCGCGAACCGGGCGTCGCCCAGCTTCCGCTCGAAGGTCTCGGCCATGGAATTGCCGAAGGTCTCGTAGAACCGGCCGATGGAGTTGTGGTTGTTGGCCACCGAGAAGAGGTAGCCCGGCCACCATCCGTCCCAGAACCCCCAGGTCCAGACCCCGGGCAGCCCCTGGGCCTGGAGCTCGGCGGTCTCGTGGTAGGCGAACTGGGTCCACTCGCCGATGGTCACCGGGTCCACCGCGCCGGAATAGGGGCCGTGGCCGGTCATCACGTAGAGGAGCGGGATCGATTCGTGGAGGTCGTGGATGACGTTGGGATGCCACTCCCAGTAGACGTCGTCGACCGCCCGGGTGAGGGGCAGGGTGAGCTGGATCCCGTCCCGGTTGTTGTCGTGGAACACGTAGTGACCCCAGTAGGGCGGCGAGCTGAATTCGTCCAGCTCCTCGAACGGCAGCTTCTTTCCCCGGAGGTGGCGGTAGTACCACTGGACCACCCGGTCGCGGCCGTCGGGCTCCATCACCGGGGTGATGAGGACGACGTCGTCCTCCCGGATCTCCCGGATCTCCGGCCGCTCGCTCACCGCCAACCGGTAGGCCAGCTCCATCAGCATCTCCGGCGGACCGGTCTCGGTGGAGTGGAGGCCGCCCATGAGGTAGTAGATCGCCTTCCCCCCGGCGGCCAGGGAATCGGCGGCGGCCCCGGTCACGGCGCGGGGATCGGCGAGACGGGCGGTGATCCCCTTCCAGGTGTCGAGCCGGGCCAGGTTCTCCTCCGAGGAGATGACGGCGAGGAGAATGTCGCGCCCCTCCACCGTGGTTCCGATCTTCTCCACCCGCACCCGGGGGCTGGCCGCGGCCAGCTTGCGGAAGTAGTCGTAGACCTGGGCGGTGGAACTCAGCTCCCCGGGAGCGCCGGCCAGGTGCCCCAGCACCTTCTCGGGGGAGGGCACTGTGTCCGAGGCGGGGACGTAGGACACCGAGGACGGCAGGTAGCTCGGCGAGGTGGTGTACCCGGCAATCCCGTCCACGCTTCCCGCCTCCGGGGTGTCGGGGGCGTAGGGGTCGCCGGCGGCGAGGGCGGGCGCCACCCCGAGCGGGAGCGCGGCGAGGGCGGACAGGAACACGAGCGGGAGCGCGGCGCGGCGTGCGGACCGGATCATGATCCCCCCTTCTGGCGGGCGAACGGAGCGGACGCGGTTCAGGGTTCCGCGACGAGCAGGCGGCGGAGCATCCGGATCTGGCCGGCATGATAGCTCAGGTGCGTGGCCAGCCGCGCCAGGTAGGTGTGGACGGGAGCGCCGCCGGGGTGGTTCGGCACCGGGGCGGGCCGGGAGACGATGTCGGCGCCCAGGGCCAGGAGCGCGGTCCGGGTCTCCACGCAGGCCTCGTCCCACATCTCCAGCACCCGGGCCTTGCCGGCCCACCGCTCCTCCGAGAACTCGCGGTCCCGGTCGCGGACGTAGCCGGAGCCGGCCAGGTGGTGGCCCACGAAGTGCCGGAGGTTCCCGGCCAGGTGAAGGGCGAGGTTGGCGGCGGAGGCCATTCCCGGGACCGGGCGCTCCCACATCGAGGCCTCGGTCATCGCCTCCAGGTCGCGGTGGACCGAGGCGCGATACATCTCCACGGACTCGGCGACGTCGGACAGGAATTTCGCACCGGTATAGTTCGCCACTTTTCCTCCTTCGGCGGTTTCCGCCGGCGGCGGCCCCGCGGAGCTTCCGGAGCGGGGCGGCGGGCGGGAGCGGCCCGGCGATGAAGCCCCCGTCCCGTCCCCGGAGAGGCCGGGGAAGGGGCCGGGAGGCGCGCCCGAGATGTACACCAACGCGAGCCCGCCGCGCAACGCTCGAAACCGGTCCCGGACCCGGCCCCGCGGAAACGGGGCGGCTCCTCGCCGGCGGGAACCGGCCGGACCGCCGGAGGTCAAGGGGAGACGTCCACCTCGTCCACCACCCCCACGATCACCGCCCTCACCGGTCCGGAGGGGTCGCGGAGCACCTGCCGCGCGGAATTCCCCTCGTCGATCACGAGCACCAGCTCCCCCGCTCCCGCGTCCACCGAGTCGATGGCGATCACGTAGCGGCCGTCGGGTTCGAGCTTCCCGTCCACCCGGTCCACCAGGAGCAGCCGCCGCTCCCCGTAGAAGGGATGATGGATGGTGGAGACCACGGTACCGCTCACGCGTCCCAGGAACACGGTCAGAGGTCCTGCACCCGGTCCACGATGCCGACGATCGCATGGTCCACCGGGACGAAGGTTTCGGGGAGGGCGAGTGCGGCCTCGCGGCCGCCCACGAAGTAGACCAGCTCGCCGGGGCCGGCCTGGCCGGTGGCGTCGGCGCACACCACCGGATCGCCGGCGGAGGCCCGGCGGCGGTCCAGGGGCTCCACCAGGAGGAGCTTGATCCCGGTGAGCCCGTCGCTCTTCACCGTGGCCACCAGGGTGCCCCGGACGCGGCCCAGTTGCATCAGCCCTCGCTCCGGTTCCACTGCGCCGCAAACCGGGTCGCGGCGAGCAGGTTCTCGGCCATCCCGTGATGGAGGCGTGGGATCACCACCCGCTGGAGCAGGTTCCCCGGCTCCACCCGCCCGGACCCGATCTCCACCGCGGCCTCCACGTCGTGCTGGAGCCCGGCGAAGAGACAGAGGCCCTTCCCCCCCAGGCCGTTGGCCAGGCGGATCTCCACCAAGCGCACCATCGCCCCCTTCATGCCGGCGTCGGCGGCGCGGAGCACCGCCGGGCTGGTGCGGGTCTCGAGCACGCCCAGGCAGTCGATCTCCCCGGACCAGCGCTCCCCCGCCACCGCGTTCCCCACCGCGGGATGGACGTCGGGTAAGAACAGCCGGTCCACCACCGAGGATCCGCCGGCCTCGACCCCGGCGGCCAGCGACTCCTCGACGCTGGCCACGTCGCCGTCCACCAGGACCAGATACTTCCCCGGCTGCACGGTCCCCGCCACCAGGGCCCGGATCGGCGCCTTCTTCACCATGGCGTCGCCGGCCCGGATCCCCAGGGCCACGCTCGAGAATTCCAGGAGCCCGAGCGCGGGAACGGTGATCCCCGGGGCCAGGTTGGACGCTTCGATCGAATCCATGCCGGCTCCCTACACGATCCGGAAGCGGTCCACCAGCACGCAGCGGCGCCAGCGGGTGAAGCTCCGGGCGCGGGTCATCCCCTCCCCGGTGGGGCTGGCGATGGAGAAGGAGGTGAATCCCTCCCCCCCCGCGCCCAGTCCCGCGAGCGAGGACCCGTTCTTGACGAAGATGGAGCAGTCCATGACCCGGGCCATGCGGCTCAAGGCATCCACGTTCCGCGAGTGCATGGTCGCGGTGTGGCGGAAGTTGTGTTCAGCCCGCCGGGCCAGGTCGATCCCCGCGTTCACGTCCCGGACCCGGGTGAGCGGCATCACCGGCATCATCTGCTCGGTCCACACCAGGGGATGGTCGTTGGGCACGTCCACCAGCACCATCCGGGTGGAGTCGCCCGCGGTGACCCCGATCTCCTTCAGGATGACCGAGGCGTTCTTGCCGATGAACTCCTTGCGCACCACCCCGGGCTGGCCGGGGCCGCGAAGCTCGCTGAAGATCACGCTCTCGAGCTTCCGGAGCTGCCAGCCGGTGATCTCGTAGGCGCCGGCCGCGACCATGGCCTTCTTGAGCCGGTCCGCCGCCGACTCCACGCAGATCACTTCCTTTTCGGTGGTGCAGACGATCTGGTTGTCGAAGGAGCCGCCCTTGACGATGTCGCGACCCGCCTTCTCGAGGTCCGCGGTCTCGTCCACCACCGCGGGCGGGTTGCCGGGGCCGGCGCAGATGGCGCGCTTGCCGCTGGCCATGGCCTCCTTCACCACCCCGGGGCCTCCGGTCACGAGCAGCAGGTTCACCCGCCGGTGCCGCATCAGGGTCTGGGCGCTCTCGATGGTGGGGTCGGCCACGCAGGTGATCAAGTTGGGCGGCCCGCCCACCGCGGCCACCGCCTGGTTCAGGAGCTGGACCGTCTTGGCCGAGCAGTTCCTGGCGTTGGGATGGGCGTTGAACACCACCGAGTTCCCCGCGGAGACGATGCCGATGGTGTTGTTGATGACGGTGGCGGTGGGATTGGTGGTGGGGGTGATCGCCGCCACCACCCCGAACGGGGCCAGCTCCATGAGGGTCAGCCCGTGGTCCCCGGTCTGGACCAGGGGCTCCAGGTCCTCGGGGCCGGGGCTCTTGTTGGTGACCAGGAGGTTCTTTTCGACCTTGTCCTCGTAACGGCCGAGGCCGGTCTCCTCCCGGGCCATCCACGACAGCATCTGGGCGTGGTGGCGCAGCACCACCCGCATCTGGGCCACGATGTCGTAGCGCAGGGCCAGGCTGGCCTCGGTCAGGGCGCGCTGCGCCTCGGCGGCGGCGGCGACCGCGCTCTCCACGTCGGCGAAGATCCCGTCGGATCCGGGCGCCGGGGGCGGCGGCAACGCCTTCCCTTCCGGGCCGCTTCCGGCGCGGAAGCCCTGGAGCACGTCCTTGACCGTGCGGTCGATCTCCTCGCGGGAGATGCTCATCCGCTCCTCCTGGATCGGCGGCCGGCGCGCGCCGGCCGCTAGGCGTTGGATTTGTCGTAGACCCGCTTGGAGTCCAGTTCCCAGGTGTCCACGATGGCCATGATCACCGCGTCGCAGGGCCGGTCCTTGGTGGCGGCGGTCTGCCGGGCGCTGGATCCGGTGGCGAAGAGCACCACCTCCCCCACGCCCGCCCCGACCCCGTCCGAGGCCACCACGAAACCGGAGGTGTCCTTACCCTCCGCCGTGATCTGGCGAAGGAGGAGGAACTTGAGGCCCTCCATGGACTCCTCCTTGCGGCTGGCCACCACCGTGCCCACCACTCGAGCCAACAGCATGAGAACTCCTCGGCGGACGCGGCCGGGGCGCGGGCCTCGGCCGCTCCGGTCCGGCTACTGCTTGACGCCCGATTCGGCCTTGGCCTCCTTGGCCCGGCCGAGAGGCAGCGCGATGTCGACGTTGACGTGCGGCCGGGGGATGACGTGGACGCTGACCACCTCGCCCACCTTCTCCGCCCCCCGGGCCCCCGCGTCGACCGCCGCCTTCACCGCCGCGACGTCGCCGCGGACGATGGCGGTCACGTAGCCGCCTCCGATCTTCTCGTAGGCGACCAGTTCCACCTTTGCCGCCTTGACCATGGCGTCGGCGGCTTCCACCATCGCCGCAAACCCGCGGGTTTCGATCATGCCGAGCGCTTCAGCCATCGCTCCCTCCGTTGTCGTGGTTGTCGGCGGCCGCGGGAGCGCGGCGCCGGATCGTGTCCGTCACAGAGAACCGAGGACGTGGGTCAGGCTTCGCGTCCGCCGATGCCGGCGATCGCCTTCTCCGCCGCCCGGTATCCCACGTCGATGTCCGCTTCCTCGCCGCCCAGATACACCCGTCCGAAGGAGCCGAACGCGCGAACCTCCAGGATGTTGATGTGGGCGGCCTTCTCCGCTTCGTTCGCGGCCAGGGCCGCGTAGGCCGCCGGCTCCAGCTCCATCACGTAGAGGCTGTGGCCGGGGACCAGCATGTTGCCGTGGCGCATTCGATTGATGAGCTGGGCCTGGAGCGGGTCGATGCGGCGGATGACCTGGCTCGAGAGCACCTTGGGCTTGCGCCGGTCGTTCTCCACCAGTTCCAGCGCGTCCAGGATCGCCTGGCCCGCCTGCCGCACGTCCCCCTGGGAGTCGCTGTGGACCTCCAGCAATCCGTAGAGCCGCTCCACGACCTGCATCCCCGGGTAGACCCGGGTGGACTTGACCGCGATGTCGGTGATCCGGTTGATCTCGATCCCCGGCGAGATTTCGACGTAGAGGGCGGCCTGGCCGGGGACCGGCAGGAACCCGCCCGCCACCGTCCCCAGGAACGCCGCGTGCTGCGCCTGGAGGCTGTCGAGGAAAACGTAGGAGCGGAGGTCGATGTTCGATTTCGCCATCAATACGGGCCCTTCCCGGACGGGGCGTCCACCGCCTCGCCCTTGGCTTCCTTGACGATCCGCACCCCCGCCGAGGCCCCGATGCGGGTGGCCCCGGCTTCGATCATGCCGATGGCGTCGAGGTAGGTGCGGATCCCTCCCGCCGCCTTCACCCCCATCTCCGGCCCCACCGTGGCCCGCATGATGGCCACGTCGCGGATGGTGGCCCCCCCGGAGGCGAAGCCGGTGGAGGTCTTCACGTACTCGGCGCGGGCGCGCTTGGCCAGCAGGCACGCGGCCACCTTCTCCTCGTCGGTGAGGAGGGCGGCCTCGATGATCACCTTCACCAGCACCCCGGACTCGTGGCAGGCTTCCACCACCGCCTCGATGTCCTCCGCCACCAGCGCGTAGTCCCCGCTCTTGAGCGCGCCCACGTTGATCACCATGTCCACCTCCCGCGCCCCCTCGCGGATGGCCTTGCGGGCCTCGAACGCCTTGGCGGCGGCGGTGGTGGCGCCGAGCGGGAACCCGACCACGGTGCAGACCAGCACGTCGGAGCCTCGGAGTTCGTCCGCACAGAGCTTGACGAAGCTCGGGTTCACGCAGACCGACGCGAAGTGGTTGTCGCGCGCCTCCCGGCACAGCACCCGGATCTGGTCGTCGGTGGCGTCGGGCTTGAGCATGGTGTGGTCGATGTAGTGGGCGATGTCGCGGGGCACCGCCGGGCTCCCGGCGCTTCCGGAGATGCGCGAGGCCCCCGCGGCCACGAACGTGCGCACGGTTTCCGGGCTCCGTCCGGCCGGGTTCGTGGCCCGGGCACGGTCCTCGCCGTCGGCGGCGCTGGGATGGATGAAGGCGGGCCGGTCGCGGGACGGCTCCGCTCCCGGAGCGCCGGGGGGAAGGGCGGGATCGCCGGCGGGCGGCGGGCCGGGATAGGGATCGTAGGAGCGGTTGTAGGCCCGGAGGGCCGGCGCGCCGCCGGCGGGAACCGGGACGGCCGGCGCGTCCCCACCCGAGGCCCCACCGGCCTGGAGGCGATGAAGCACCTCGCGCACGATCCGCTCCACCAGCTCCTCACGGCCGCTCACCGGATCCTCGCGGCGGCGCCGTCCAGGGCGTCGATCTTGGCCACCCGCCGCCGGTGCCGCTCCTCGGTGCAGCCGGTGGAGAGGAAGGTCTTCACGATGTCGCGGGCGAGCACGGCTCCGATCAGCCCCGCCCCCAGGGTGAGGACGTTGGCGTCGTTGTGTTCGCGGGCGTTCCGGGCGGTGGAGAGGTCGTAGCAGAGCGCGGCCCGCGCTCCGGGAACCTTGTTGGCGGCCATGGCGGAGCCGATCCCGGCCCCGTCCACCATGATGCCGAAGACGCAGGCGCCGCCGGCCACCTCGCGGGCCACCGCCGCCGCGTAGTCCGGATAATCCACCGCCTCGACGGAGTGGGTGCCGCAGTCCACCGGCTCCCAGCCCAGGGAAGGGAGCAACCGCTTGATCTCCTCCTTGAGGGCGAACCCGCCGTGGTCGGCTCCCACCGCCACCCGGCGCGACCCTCCCCCGCCGGGGCCGGCGGCGGCGTCCACCACCCGCTCCACCACCGAGCGCACGAGGCTTTCCATGTCCTGGTCGCGCAAACCCAGTCCTCCCATCGCAATGCCGGTTGCGGCAACTTGGCCCGCGATGATACACCAAGGTCCCCCGAGCGTCCACGCGAAGCGCGGTCTTGCCCCTGCGGGCCCGCGGCCGAGCGTCGAGGAGTGCATCATGCCGTTGGAAATCGACCTGAGCGGGCGGACCGCGTTGGTGACCGGGGCGTCGCGCGGCATCGGCCGGGCCGCCGCCCTGTTCCTGGCCCGGGCCGGCGCAAACGTGGTGGCGGCGGGAGGGCGGGACGAGACCGCGGCCCGCGCGGCCGCGGCCGCCCTCCGGGCCCACGGCCTCTCCGCCGAGGCCGCCTGGGGCGACCTCGCCGATCCCAAGACCGCCCGGCGCCTGGTGGCGGCGGCGCGGGAGCGGTTCGGCGGGCTGGACGTCCTGGTCAACAACGCGGGGATCTGGGAAGGGGCCTCGGCGGAGGAGAACGAACCCGGGTTCGTGGAACGCACCCTCGCCGCCAACCTGAAATCGGCGATCGCGCTCTGCCGGGAGGCGGTCCCCCTGTTGAAGTCGTCGCGGGCGGGGCGGATCATCAACGTCTCCTCCACCGCCTCGATCCTGGGCGAGCCCCTCCACTCCGTGTACGCGGCGAGCAAGGCGGGGTTGGACGGGCTCACCCGGTCGCTGGCGGTGGAGCTGGGTCCGCACCGGATCACCGTGAACTCGGTGGCGCCGGGATGGACCCTCACCGCGATGGTGAAGGACGAGCTGGCCACCGAGGCGGGGCGGGCGCTCGTCCGCTCCATCCCCCTGGGCAAGCCGGCCACCGTCGAGGACGTGGCCTGGGCGGTGGCGTTCCTCGCCTCGGACGCGGCCGGCCACATCTCGGGGGTGACCCTCCCGGTGGAGGGTGCCTACCGGTGGAGACGATAGGAGCGTCATGAAGCACGCCGACGGCAGGACCCGCTGCGAGTGGCCCGGCACCGATCCCCTGTACCTGAGCTACCACGACCGGGAGTGGGGGGTGCCCGAGCGCGACGACCGCGCGCTCTTCGAGAAGCTCCTCCTCGACGGATTCCAGGCCGGGCTCTCCTGGATCACCATCCTCCGCAAGCGCGAGAACTTCCGCCGCGCCTTCGACGGGTTCGACCCCGAACGCATCGCGCGCTACCGGAAGGCCCGGCGGGAGCGCCTCCTCGCCGACCCCGGGATCGTGCGCAACCGCCAGAAGGTCGAGGCCTCGGTGGCCAACGCCAAGGCCTATCTGGCCCTGCGCGAGGACCTCGGGAGCTTTTCCGGCTTCCTGTGGTCGTTCGTGGGCGGCGCCCCCATCGTCCACAACCGGCGCTCCACCGCCGATCTCCCCGCCCGCTCCCCGGAGTCCGAGGCCATGAGCAAGGCGCTGGCCGCCCGCGGGTTCAAGTTCGTGGGCCCCACCATCGTCTACGCGTTCATGCAGGCCACCGGGATGGTCAACGACCACCTGACCGGTTGCTTCCGCTGGAGCGAGGTGCAGAAGGCGCGGCCGGCCCGGCGCAAGCGCTGACCCGGCGCGAGCGCTGACCCGGCGCGAGCGCTAACTAGCCGAGTGGGCACAAAGGATGCCGGTGGGAGAGGCCAGGCTGCGCACCTCTCCGGGCGGCCTGGAACCCTATGATTGCAACGGGATTGCGGGGGCGGCCGGGGCCCGCGCCTGGGCCCCGGCCATGTGCCTACCGTTCCTTGTAGACCCAGCGGATGGTGAGCGTGCCGGCGCTGAGCGTGTTGACCAGCCCGGTGGACGACAGGTCCGTGACGATGACGAAGCCGTGGTTGGCGGTCGTCCCTTTCGCCCACCCCTGGACCAGGTCGTCCAGGAAGAGGCGAAGGAACCCCCCTCCCTCCCGCTCGTAGTCCAGCGGCGTGATCGCCCACGCCGTGGCCTCGGTGGCGGACGCCTGGGGATAGCTCCCCGCGCCCACCGCGTTCACCGACCACGCGTTCTCGAGCGGGAACACCTGAAACCCGGTCTCCTCGCGCGAGGACGCCTCGGGCACCGGGCACTGGAAGACCGCCGAGTCGATCCGGATCTTCGCCGCATCCGGAAGCGCGGAGACGTCGAACTGGACCGCCGCCCGCGCCTGCCGGAGCGAGTCGGCCGGGAGCGCGGCCACCTGGGCCGGGCTCAGGGTCAGCACCTTGGCCTCACCAAGGCGGGGGAGGCAGAGCGCCGCCGCCGCCATCACCAACAGCAAGCTCATCTTGCGCGACTTCATGACACCCAACTCCTTTCCTACCGGACGACCAGGATCTTGGTGGTGGCGGCGGGCTCCGACCCCGCCTGGACCCGGACGAAGTAGAGGCCTTCGCCCACCGGCCGGCCGGAGCGGTCCCGGCCGTCCCAGGTCAGGGCCTGATCCCCGGCCGGGAACTCCTCGGGGCCCAGCGACCGCACCAGCCGCCCGGCCACGTCGAACACCTGGGCCTCCACCCGCGACGGGGCGCCGTCCAGGTGGAAGAGGATCCGTCCCGCTCCCGCCGTGGGATTGGGGGCCGCGCCCATCACCCGGAACCCGGGCCGGCCGTCGCCCACCTGGGCGATCGGCTCCTCCACGCTCGCGGGCTGGCTGCAGAGCCACAGCAACGTCAGCACCGGCCCGCTCGTGCAGGTCGGCGCGCTGCAGCTCCCCCACCAGTCCCCGAGCGCGTCCACCGCCGTTCCCGACGTGGTGTTTCGCACGCAGTAGCTCGTGTTGCTGTAGAACGAGTTGTAGCCGTGGTGCGCGCTGTTCCCCAGGTCCGGCGAGGCGCTGCTCCGGGCCAGCACCCCCACGCTGTTCGAGTAGAACTGGGACTCCCGCACCGTGGGCGCCACCCCGGCCCCGGTGCAGTACAGGCCGTCGGTGTTCCCGTGGGCCAGGTTGTCGCTCCCCGAGTCGGTGGTGTCGCCCAGGACCGCCGTCCCCCCGGTCACCTCGAACCCGTACTTGGACCCGGAGACGTTGTTCTTGACGAACGTCATCCCGCCCGAGTGGATCCCGATGGCGGAGCCGAACACGAAGCCGCTCACCGAGTTACCGCTTGCGGTGCCGGTCCCCGAGTCCAGGAGGCCGTAGATCCCCCGGACGCTGGAGAAACCTCCGTAAACGGAGTTCCCGATGAGGTTTACTCCGCTCCCGTCGTTGGTGAGCTGGATGCCGCTCCCGCCTCCCACGTCCACCGTGCAGGTGTCGACCTCGACCGACGAGCTGGAGTAGACGCCGACCACGAGGTCCAGGTTCTCGTTGTTGGAGAACGTGCAGTGGCGCACGATCCCTCCGTCCGCGTCGTCGTAAGCTGCCCCCGTCTCCGCGTACTTCACCGTCGCGTAGGCCAGGTTCATGGTGGACCCGTCCCCGGCGTAGAGGCCGTACCAGTCCCCTTCGCCTCTGGGCGACGCCCCCGAGTCGAAGGTGACCCCGTCTGCGGAGGTCCCCGTCACGTCCAGGGTCCCGTCCACGACGAGTTCGGTCAGGGTGGTATCCGCCCCGCCGTCCTGGCTATCCCCCGGCCCCGCCTTCACCGTGGTCGCCGCCCCCAGGGTGAGGGTCTTCCCGGAGGGCACCGTGAGATCGCCGGGGAAGTCCAGCGTGCCGCCCTCCTCGTAGTCCGCGTCCCGGACCAGCGTCCCGTACATGCAGGCCACCGGGTAGGCGCCGATCTCCTCGCCGCTGCCGTTGTTGTGCGGGTTCCCGTAGGAGTCGACCCGCAGGGTGAACGCGCCCCCCGAGGCGTCGCAGTAGAGCGGGTCCTCGGTCTTGTCCGTGGCGTCCGTCACGCAGTCACCGTATGCGGTCGACCCGCTGCCATCGGCGATGCAGTAGGCCGCCGTCACGTAGTCGAACCCCACGTTGCCGTAGTTGCTGGCGATGCAGTTCTGAACCGTGTTCTTGACCGAGCCATGGTTGCTGTCGTAGAAGCCCAGCTCGAATCCATCCACGGTCACGTTCTCGATCACCGCGCCGTCGTCGAAGACGTCAACCCCGGCGCCGTAGTGCGTCAGTCCACGGACCAAGACACCCTTCACCGTCGACACGTTCGGCCCACTCGACGTTGCAACCTGGATGCCGGTGTTGTACGTGTCTGCTTCGTGAATGGTGACGACGGTATTGAATCCAGCTACCGACCCTGCCTCACAATCAATCCCGGTACCATAGTCCACATCGATGGTGCAATCGAACATGGCCAAGGTCGTCGCAACGCTCTGCCAACCGCACAGAATCCCCGTCCCGTCGGGGAGGTCGATCACGCAATTGCTCAGCGTCAGGCCCCCGTCGCTATGTTGAATCCCGGTGACCCCCGACCCGCCCGTGAGGCCGATGTTGACGTTGTCAAGCGAGACCGTCCCTTCACCGGTGACGGCCTCTCTTAGCCCCGCACCGGGGCCGCTGACCGACGACGCCTGCAGGAGCGGTGCTCCGTCGGACTCCACGAGGGCAACGGCGACGGCTGGCCCACCCGTGCTGTTCGTCTCGACCGTGCAGCTATCGACCAGGATCGGTCCCAGCGCTCTGATCCCGGCGTTAACGTGCTTCGTCATCGAGATCGTGCAGTGCTTGACGCTGCCGTCCCCCTCGATGTGGATCCCCGCGCTGCCGTAGGGCGGGATGGTGCTCGAAATGTCGCCGATGGTGCAGTCCCGAATGGTCCCGCTTCCCCTCACCACCACCACGGTGTCCGTGCCTCCGCGGATCGTGAACCCCTGGAGGATCGTACCCGACGAGGCGCCGGGCGCGAAGGCCACCGCCGTGGCACGGAGGCTGCCCCCGTCGATGATGGGGGTCTGGCCGCTCTTGGCCACGACCCGGACCCCCGACTTCACCGTGAAAGCGTCGGCGTAGGCGCTGTCGGGGTGGAATGCGTCAGCGTCCGACACGAGGATGGTATCGCCGGACGCTGCCAGCGGCATGCCAGGGAGACCGTCTTTCGGTAGGATGGAACTGTAATGGTGTTTGCCTGTACAATCCCTGTCGCGGGTCCTCCCAGGGGGATCAGCACCAGGGTGGAGATCAAGGTGGCTTTCATCGCCAACCTCCTCTCTGGTATGGGGGCGTGAGGCGGTGCATCTCGCCGGTCAGCGTGGCACCGCCCCGCCCCCGCCTTCTTGGCCCTATGGCTACTTTCCTGCCCCCGGCCAAGGGGAGGCAAGAAAGCCTATTGCCGCCTTCCCGTGGGACCACTAGTGGGGATCGAATCGCGTCCAGCGCAGCTCGGGGTGGGCAAGGCTCCGATCACGTCCCCTATTGAGTCGAAGGCGGGCGAGTCCTCGCGCAACTGTCCCACGCTCGTGGCGGTTGTGTCACAGAACAATGGATCCACACGGAAGTCCCCTTCCTGGTTGATGTGTGTACCCTGCGCCACGAAGAAGCCCGGGAAACTGTTTCCGAAGATGATGTTGTCTCCCTCCTCGCCTTCCGCCGCCTCCGTTGCTACCAGGCCGCCGCCCACGTTTGCATAGAAGATAGTCAGCTTGACCGACGTGCCGGGCACTGAGTTCTCGAGGCAACAGCCGCCCCCCGCGGGGACCACTCCCAAGTTTTCAGCATGGTTGAATGCAATCGTGTTCTGGGTTGTAAGTGCCCCTCCTCCGATCCAGATCCCGGCGCCGGAACAATCGGCTCCGCCGTCTCTTCCCATGGCGGTATTGCGCAGAATGACGTTCTTGGAAATCTCCGTCATGTCGGCTGAGGCCAGAAACGTACCGATGTAGATACCGCCCCCGTGGTCCGCGGCGTAGTTTTCAACGATCAGGTTCCGTCGGATGATGACCCTCCCAACGTCTCCGAGCAGGTACAGGCCACCGCCGTCCCCAGTCCCCGTCGAGTTCCCCCGGATCACGTTGTCCTGGATGATGCAGGGACCGGCGATGTTGATTCCGCCACTGTTTCGCGAGCAGTAGTTGTCCGCGATCACGTTGTCCTCGATCACGACCGGCGGGAACGAGCCGGAGGTTCCGACGCCTATCGCCCCTCCTCTCGAGTTCCCACCGGATGGTCCGTCCAGAGCTTCGTTGTTCCGGATCACATTGCTGCGGATGATCGGAGTAGAGTCAAAGCAGACAACCCCCCCTCCCAACCTGGATGAGGCATCCCACGGCGGAGTCCACCCCCTTCCACCCGTGATCGTAAACCCCTCAATGACCGTGTTTTGGCCTTCCCCGGAATCACACATGACCACCGTGGAGTCCTCCCGGCTCCCATCCAGCACCGTCACCTCCGGCCCCTTCTCCCCCAGGAGGTGAATCGCCTTCCCCCGAAGGTTGATGTTCTCGTAGTACGTTCCCGGACCCACCAGCACCACGTCACCGTCCTCCGAGCTGTCGATCCCCGCCTGCACGGTGGGCGCGTCGCCGGTCCCGTCCGGTCGAACGCGCCAGGTGCGGGAGGCATTGGCGATGAGCGCCACCCCGCCACAGGAGATGCTCCCCAGGTCCACCACGCACCGCACCGAGTCCCGCTCCCTGGGTGCAAACTCCACCCGAACCGCCAAGGACTCACCGGGGGCGAGGGTGGTGTCCCCCCCTCCCTCCAGGAGCTCGAAAGGCGGGCAGCCCAGCGAAACCGAGACCGGCTCCCCGGCGCTTCCCGCGTTCCGCACGACAAACGTCCGGATCTCCATGCTGTCGATCTCCACCCGGCCGAAGTCCAGGGTATCGGGCTCGACCAGGCAGAGAGGCTTGCCCGGCTTGGTCGCTCCCCGTCCACAGGATGAAGCGCCCAGAACGAGGAATATCCCTACGCCAAATAGGTTGAGAAGTCGCGCTACCGGAACCTGCGCCGGGCGTGCGTCGGGGGCGCCTGTCCGCCGAGCGCGCGACTCCTCGGAGAATCGGGAGGCCCCACTCCCTGAAGCGCCGGAAGGGGAACGGCGGAGGCGTCGCTCCGCGCCAGGGCTGCAAGAGCGGCGGTGGGACCCCGGCCCGCGCCGCAGGCGCTCAGGGCCGCACCGCTCCCCGAGAGCGGCTCCGACCATGCCCGCCGGCATGCGGGAGACCGGTCGCAAGGTCTGTCCCAGCCTGCAACAAGATGCGGCGGCGGTGACGAGCCAGGGAGGGGGAAAGCCCGTTCGTCCGCTCCGTCGCACGCGGGAAAAGGAACGCATGCGACCTTCTTTCCCGAGTGTGCCAACCGACGGCGGCCGCGGCGAGGTGGTCTCCAAGTTGAGGGAGGGCTCAGATGTGGGTGAGTTCGCCCCCCGGCGGCGCAACGTAACGCCCTCACTTATAGTCCCTTGGGCGACCTGATTCAAGGACAATTCGGAAACACGCCGAGGGGCTCGGCACACCGCGCGCGGCAGGTGCCTTCCAAGCTTGGCGCACCTGTGTCGGAACTGCCGCATCTGCGCGGGCCTTTGCCTCGTCTTTCGGCATCCCTTCGGCGCCACGCGGCGAGAGACTTGCAGGTCGCCGCCCCAACGACGCGGTCCCTAACCTAACCCGGCCCTTCGAACGCGGCGCGGTCGAGCACCATGAGCACCGCCGGACCGTCGGGGGTGACGATCGGACCCACCTCGCGGAAGCCCGCCTTCCGGTAGCAGCGTACGGCCCGGAGGTTCTCCGTCCGGGGATCGAGGCGGATCTCGGTCACCCGCGGATCCTCGAACACCTGCGCCGCGAACTGCCGCACCATCGCCGTCCCCAGCCCCCGCCCGAGCCGCGCGGGGTCGGCCAGGAACTGGTCGATGCCGCGGACGCCGGGCCCGGGGTGGTCCGGCCACCACGCCGGATCCCCCGCCGAGGCGTCGTAGACCTGGATGTAGCCGACCGGCCGGCCGTCGAGGAACGCCAGGAACGGCCGGGCGCCCGCGGGACCGGGCGCGGCGGGCAGGTACTCCTCGCGGATCGCTTCCGGGGAAGCGCCCGCGCCCCCCCACTCCGCCAAGTGCGGCCGGCCGCGCCATTCGGCCAGGAGCGGCAGGTCGCTCCCCGCCAGGGGGCGGAAGACGAAGCGGGGCGCCCCCGGGGGCGCCCCGCCGCGATCGACCGGTGGCGGACCGGACACTTTAGCCCAGCCGCTTCTCGAGCTCGTCCACCTGCTTCGACATCCGGGCGGGGAGCGCGTCCCCGAAGCGGGCGAAGAACTCGCGCATGCCGGTGAGTTCCTCCTTCCACTCCGCCCGGTCCACCGAGAGGAGCGACTCCATGGTCGCCGCGGGAACGTTCAGCCCCTGCATGTCGAGCGAGCCGGGGGTGGGCACGTGGCCGATGGGGGTCTCCACCGCCCCTCCCTTCCCCGCGGTGCGCTCGAGGATCCACTTGAGCACGCGGACGTTCTCGCCAAAGCCCGGCCACAGGAACTCGCCGTTTTCCCCGGTGCGGAACCAGTTCACGTGGAAGATCTTCGGCATCTTCCCGCTCTTGGTGCCCATCTCGAACCAGTGGCCCCAGTAATCGGCCATGTTGTAGCCGCAGAAGGGAAGCATGGCCATCGGGTCGCGGCGCACCACGCCCACCTTGCCGGTGGCGGCGGCGGTGGTCTCCGAGGCCGCGCTCGCCCCCACGAACACGCCGTGGTCCCAGTCGAAGGACTGGTAGACGAGCGGCGCCACCCGGGCCCGGCGGCCGCCGAAGATGATGGCCGAGATCGGCACTCCCTCCGGAGCCTCCCACCGGTCCGAGATGGACGGGCACTGTCCCGCGGGGGCGGTGAAGCGGGAGTTGGGATGAGCGGCCTTGTCCGGGCTCCCCGGCTTCCACGGCCGCCCCAGCCAGTCGATGAGCCCTTCCTCCGGCGCCGGATAGCCGATCCCCTCCCACCACGGCTCGCCGTCGGCGGTCAACCCCACGTTGGTGAAGAAGGAGTTCCGCTGCATGGTCTTCATGGCGTTGGGGTTGGTCTTCATGCTGGTCCCCGGCGCCACCCCGAAGAACCCGTTCTCGGGATTGATGGCCCAGAGCCGGCCGTCGGGGCCGAACTTCATCCAGGCGATGTCGTCCCCCACCGTCCAGATCTTCCATCCGGGCATGGACTCCGGCGGCACCAGCATGGCCAGGTTGGTCTTCCCGCAGGCGCTGGGGAAGGCGGCGGCGACGTACTTGATCTCGCCGTCGGGGCTCTGCACCCCGGAGATCAGCATGTGCTCGGCGAACCAGCCCTGGTCGCGGGCCATCACGCTGGCGATGCGGAGCGCGTAGCACTTCTTGCCCAGGAGCGCGTTCCCGCCGTAGCCCGAGCCGATCGACCAGATGAGCCGCTCTTCGGGGAAGTGCAGGATGAGCCGGTGCTCGGGCGAGAGGTCGCCCATGGAGTGGAAGCCCTTGCAGTAGTCGGTGGAATCGCCGAGCTGTTCCAGGGCGGCCTTCCCCATCCGGGTCATGATCCGCATGCTCTCCACCACGTAGAGGCTGTCGGTGAGCTCGATCCCCACCTTGCTGATGGGTGAGCCCAGCGGGCCCATCACGTAGGGGATCACGTACATGGTCCGGCCCTTCATGCAGCCCTGGTAGAGCGGCCGCGCCTTGTCCTTGGCCTCGGCCGGCGACATCCAGTTGTTGGTGGGGCCGGCGTCCTCCTTCTTCCGGCTGCAGATGAAGGTGAGGCTCTCGGTGCGGGCGACGTCGGTGGGATCGCTCCGGTGCAGGAAGCAGTTCGGAAAGGTCTTCGGGTTCATGGGGTGGAAGACCTTCTCTTCCACCGCCTGCGCCATCAGACGCTCGTGCTCCTCCCGGGAGCCGTCGAGCCACACCACCCGATCGGGCCCGGCCAGGCGTTCACACTCCGCAACCCATTGTTCCAGATCGGCGTTCATGCTCCTCTATCCTCCAATCCCCTCGTGTTCACGCGCGGCATCGACGGGGGCGGTTCTGGGTGGTTCGCGCGCCGCCCTCCGGCGCGCTCCTCGTCTACTCTCCTCGTCAGAGGCCCCTCCACCGGCTCAAACCTTCCGGAACCGGCTGGGGAAATCGGGGCCGAACTCGACCTCCGGATGGAGCCGCCGGGCGCGCTCCAGGAGCGCTTCCTCCGTCTCCGGGCGCGCCGGATCGGGGAGGCAGCACTCCACCGGACAGACCGCCTGGCACTGCTCCTCGTCGTGGAATCCCACGCACTCGGTGCAGAGCCCGGGGTCGATGACGTAGGCGTCGTCGCCGGGGGCGATCGCCTGATTGGGACACGCGGGCTCGCACGCCCCGCAGCCGATGCATTCCTCAGTGATGGTGGTCGCCAATTCTTCCTCCTCCCGTCCCTTCCCCTTGTTCCTACTTCTGCGGACCGGTCACGAAGCGCACCAGGTCGCGCTTGAGGCCGTCGTTGACCGGGTCCGCGCCGAACCAGATTCCCCACAGGGCCCGGGCCAGCGCGGGGTCGTCGATGGGGGGCTTGGGGCTCCGGGCGATCACGGTGTAGAGCCCCATCCCCGGCATCCAGATGAAGTCGATGTCGTCCCCGTCCTTCACTCCCTCACCCTGGAAATAGTCCAGGAACTTCGCCAGGTCGGCCTTCAGCTCCGGGGTGCGTCCGGCCTCGGGCGCGGTCTTGTCGAATCCCTCCTCGAACGCGCCGCGGATCTTGCCCGAGTCGACGTCGTGCACGAAGTGCATGAGGATCCGTTTGGGAAAGTCGCCGTCGATGAGCGCCGCGAAGGGATCCGCTCCCAGGCCGGCGGAGGTGTCGGCGTAGGCGACCCCTTCGTAGACCTTGATGATCAGCTTCTTCCGCATTCCCGAGCCCAGCGCGTCCAGGATCCACGACTCGCCCCGCGCGGCGACGCGGATCCGCCGGGGAAAGGAGTCGTCGGTGCCGGTGCCCGGGAAGGTCTCCCCGGCCGAGGTGACGTTCAGCACCTGGGGGGGAGGCGCGCCGCCCTGCCGGGCCCGCGCCGGGGAGGGGACGGCCGAGGCCGCGCAGGCGGTGGCGAGGAGCAATGCCATGGTCGATTTCATTCCCCTACCTCCAGGTTTCCCGTTCGGACCGGGACGCCCCGTTCGCCGCCCCCCGGGACAAGGCTAGCCCTCCCGGCGTTCCGAGACAAGCGGCGGGGCCTCGGTCTCCGGACCTAAGTAACCATGCGGCAACGCGTTGCGAAATCGACAACAATCGCGTCACTCCCCCAGCCGGATCCGGGCATCCACGGTGAGGCAGCCGTGGCCCGCCTGCAGCACCTTGACCGGGTTCAGGTCCATCTCCGCGATCTCGGGCAGGTCGCGCAGCATCGCCGACACGCGCAGGAGCACCTCCTCCACCGCGGGCACGTCGGCCCGGGGCGCGCCGCGATACCCGTCGAGAAGCGGATAGCCCTTCACCGCCCGCACCATCTCGGCGGCGTCGCGGTCGGTGAGGGGATGGAGCCGGAAGGCCACGTCCTTCATCAGCTCCACGTGCACGCCGCCCAGCCCGAACGCCACCAGGGGGCCGAACTTGGGATCCTGGGTGACCCCCACGATGATCTCGACCCCCTCCTTGACCAGGGGTTGCACCGTGAACCCCTCGAGTTCGTGGGCCAGGCCGCGCGCCTCGAGCGCGCTCCGGATCTCCGCGGTTGCCCGCAGGACCTCCTCCTCGGTGCGCAGGTCCAGGCGCACCCCGCCCACATCGGTCTTGTGGGCGAGGTTGTGGGAGAAGAGCTTGACCACCACCGGGAAGCCCAGCTCCCGCGCCGCCGCCACCGCTTCCTTCCCGTCGCGGGCCGGCCGGGCCTCGGGAACCCGGATCCCGTAGGCGCCGAGAACCGCGCCCACCTCCGGCGGGCTCAGCCATCCCGCCGAGCCGTCGAGGCGGGAGCGCGCGGACTCCAGCGCGCGTCGGGCGGCGGCGGCGTCCAAGTCGGCAAAGGCGCGTTCCCTCCCCTCCGGCCGCTCCAGCCATTCCCCGTAGCGGACGGCGCGGGAGAGCACCCGCACCGCGCTCTCGGGAAAGGCGTAGCTCGGGATGTGGCCGCGCTTCAGCGACCGCAGCCCTTCCGGCACCCCGTGCCGGCCCAGGAAACAGGAGAGGACCGGCTTCTTCGTCCCCTCCGCTCCGGCCACGATCGCCTGCCCCACTTCCTTGGGCTCGGTGATGATGGGGGGCACAAAGAGCACGATCACCGCGTCCACGTTGGGGTCCTCGAGGAGGAGGCGCGTCCCCCGCTCAAAGCTCCGGGCGGTGGCGGAGGCGATCATGTCCACCGGGTTCTTCACGCTGGCCTCGGGGGGGAGGAATTCGCCGAACCCCGCGGTGGTGGCGGGGTCCAGGTCGGGGATGATGAGCCCGTAGGCCTCGCAGGCGTCGGTGGCCAGGATGCCCGGCCCTCCGGCGTTGGTGAGGATGGCCACCCGGCGGCCGGTGGGCACGGGCTGGTTGGCCAGGAACGCGGCCATGTCGAAGAGTTCGTCCACCGTGTCCACCCGGATCACCCCGGTCTGGGCCATGAGCGCGTCCACCGCCACGTCGGCCCCGGCCAGGGCGCCGGTGTGGCTGGTGGCGGCGCCGGCGCCGCGGCGGGACCGGCCGCTCTTGACCGCCACGATCGGCTTACGGCGGGTGATCTCGCGGGCCAGGCGGGTGAACTTGCGCGGGTTTCCGAACGACTCCAGGTAGAGAAGGATGACCCGGGTGCGCGGGTCGCGGTCCCACCACTGGACGAGGTCGTTACCGGAAAGATCGGTCTTGTTCCCCATGGAGACGAACTCGCTCACCCCGATGTTGTACTCGCGGGTGTAGTCGAGGATCGCCACCCCGAGGGCTCCGCTCTGGCTGGCGATGGCCACCGTGCCCTCGGGCGGATAGGTGGGGGCGAAGGTCGCGTCGAGGCGCACGTCCGGATCGGTGGTCAAGACCCCCAGGCAGTTCGGGCCCACCATGCGCATCCCACGGTCGCGGACCAGGCGCTTGAGCTGCGCCTCCAATACGGCCCCTTCCTCGCCGGTCTCCTTGAACCCGGCGGAGATGACCACCACCCCGCGCACCCCCTTCCCGGCGCATTCCTCCACCACCGGGAGCACCAGCCGCGCCGGCACCACCACCACCGCCAGGTCCACCTCGTCCGGGATGTCGCCCACCCGGGGGAAGGCCTTGACCGACTGGACGGAGTCCGCCTTGGGGTTCACCGGGTAGACGGGGCCGTTAAAGCCGGTGGCGAGGAGGTTTCGGAAGATCTCCCCTCCGATGGTGCCGCGGCGGGTCGAGGCCCCGATCACCGCCACCGAACGCGGCCGGAGGAGCCCGGAGAGGTCCACCTCGGGGGGGCGGAACCCGGCCGGGGGTTCGACGTGGTCGGCCTGGACGTCCACGGGTCAGGCGGTCTCGAATTCCCCGTCGGGCTGGTGCACCACCAGCACCGGACAGGGGGCTCGCCGCACCACCTTCTCGGCCACGCTCCCCAGGAGCATGTGCTTGAGACCGGTGCGCCCGTGGGTTCCCATCACGATCAGGTCCGCCTTTCGATCCTTCGCCATCTTCACGATCCCCAGGTAGGGGGAGCCGTGGAGCACCTTCTGCTCCACCGTCACCCCCTCGGGGACCGGTGCCGGCACGAAATCGGCCAGCTCACGCTGCGCCTCGTCGGTCACCCGGCGGTCCAGCTCCGGGGGAGGGACCGCCACCCCCACGTACCCGTAGGTGAGCTGCACGTCGTCCACCACGTGACAGACCAGGATCGTCCCTCCGGGGGCGACCAGGTCCATGGCGTAACGCACCGCTTCGCGCGAGGTCTCCGAGAAGTCGGTCGGAGCCACGATTTTCATGAACTTCCGAGCCATAACGCCCCTCCTTCCTTCGCGGTTGGAGCCTGAAGGCAGCGGACGCATACCGGATATCGAGACCCAGTATAGAGCCCGGGCCAGGCCCCGCCGACCGTGAAAAGCCAATTCAATCAAACGGCATACCGGGTTCCGGGGCCTGCCGGACGGGGTTGCCGCTTGCCCCGGCCCGCGCCATCGCCGACACTTCCCCGATGCTGGAACCCCTCCCCATCCCCAATCCGCCCGGGGCCGCCGCGCTCCGCCGCGCGCTGCTGGCCTGGTACGACCGCCACCGCCGCTCCCTTCCCTGGCGGGACCGGCCCGAGCCCTACCGGGTCCTGGTCTCGGAGTTCATGCTGCAGCAGACGCAGGTGGCCACCGTGCTTCCCTATTTCGAGCGGTTCCTCTCGCGGTTCCCCACCCTCTCGCATCTGGCCGAGGCCCCGGAAGACGAGGTGCGGGCGGCCTGGTCCGGCCTGGGTTACTACCGGCGGGCCCGGAACCTCCAGGCGGCGGCACGGGCGGTCGTGAGCGAGCACGGGGGGCGGCTCCCCGCCGACCTCGGGAGCCTGCGCGCGCTTCCCGGGGTGGGCGACTACACCGCCGCCGCCCTGGGGAGCATCGTCCACGGCATCCCGCGGGCGGTGCTGGACGGGAACGTGATCCGGGTGCTGGCGCGGTTGATCGCGCTCGAGCCCTCCACCGACCGCGCCCCCGTCCGGCGCGCGCTGTGGGATCTGGCCGACCGGCTGCTGGAGCCGGCGCGGCCCGGCGACTGGAACCAGGCGATGATGGAGCTGGGGGCCACCGTCTGCCTCCCCCACGCCCCCCGCTGCGGGGAGTGTCCCTGGCGCGAGACCTGCCGGGCCCGGGCCGTGGGCGAGCCCGAGGGCTGGCCCCGGCGCGACAAGGCCCGGGAGACGGTGGCGGTGGAACGGGCGCTGGCGGTGATCCGCCACCACGGGCGGGTGCTCCTGGTGCTGCGCCGCGACCCCAGGCTCCTCGACGGGACCTGGGAATTTCCGGGGGTGGACGTTCCCCCCGGTGACGACCCGCGGGAAGCGCTCTCCGGGCACCTGGTCTCGGTCCTGGCGCACGGCTTCTCGGTGGAAGGCGAGCTGGCCCGCGCCCGCCACAGCATCACCTATCGCCGGATCACCGTCCGGGCCTTCGCGGTGCGCGCGCGGCGGCCGCCCCGGGCGGCGGGGGGGCAGCGGACGTGGGTGGACGGGGCCTCGGTCGGGTCGTACCCGATCTCCTCGATGACCGCCAAGATCCTGTCCGCGGTGGAACGCCTTACTGGGAGCTGAGGTTCTTCAGGTCTTCCGGCGAGAAGGGGCGGTTCCGGTCCTGGGTGCCGTCCCGAACCTCTTTCACCATTTCCGCGGTCACCGGGCCGCCGGTGTTGCCCCACGATGCCCGCACGTAGGTGAGGATCTCGGCGATCTTGGCGTCGGGGAGCCGCGCGCCCAGGGGCGGCATCTGGTTCATGAACTCCCCCCCCTCCACCGTGATCGCTCCGGAGAGTCCGTGGAGCACCACCCGGATGGGGACCGCGGGATCCCCGTTCAACCACCGGGAGCCGCGGAGCGGCGGGAACAGGTTCTTGGCCCCGCGCCCGTCGTTCCCGTGGCAGGCGGCGCAGTAGAAGCGATAGTCGCTGCGCGCTTCCATCATGGCGGGGTCGGTGGCGGCGGCGTCGTCCTCCGGCGCCTTGGCCTTGTGCCCGCCTCCGCAGGCGGCCAGGGCCCAGGCCAGGATCACGGCGGCGGGAATCACGGCCCGGAGCGGCATTCCGATCGGCGATTTCATGGCGGAAGCGGTCCCCTTTCACGGCTTCCGGACGGCGCTCGGAACCGCCGGGCGCCGCACGGAACCATGAAGGGTAACAAGGCGGCTGCGGCCCGTCATCCGTTTGCGGACACTTACGGCGGGGGTGGTGAGTTGCCGGGCCGGGGCCGTGCCCCCGGTCCGGGGAAACAACCGTGGCCGGGGAGCGGCGCGTCGTTTCCCGACGATTCCCGGGGCGCGGGCGGCGCGGACGGGCCCAGCCGCGGGTCCGGTGCCGTCGATGACGGCCACCGGGTAGGGACCCGGGTCCGTGTCTGATCCAGAGCCGGAACCATGGCAACTCGCCTCCCGGGGCGCGGGCGGCGCGGACGGGCCCAGCCGCGGGTCCGGTGCCGTCGATGACGGCCACCGGGTAGGGACCCGGGTCCCTATGCGGACAACCGCGAGGGGACCCGGTCGTCCCGGGGGAACCGGGAGAGCGACCGCCCGGGGAGAACCCGGGACCGCCGGGACTTCCCGCGCCCGCGCGGAAGCCCGCGCGGAAGCCCGCGCGGAAGCCCGCGCACAGGCCCGCGCGGGCCGGGGCCGGGCCGTGACCTCCCGCGCCCCCGCGCGTCCCTCCGGTGATACGGTGGAATGCGACAACCCACCTACCGGCAATGCGACACGCCTCCTACCGGCGCCGCGGACCAGGGAGAAGAAGAACGATGATGAACGTGGACTATGCCATGACCCGAGTGCTGAAGGGCGTTTCCTTCGAGACCGCGCGGGAGCGGATCGAGGCCGCGCTCAAGGTCGAGGGCTTCGGCATCCTCACCGAGATCGACGTCAAGGCAACCCTCAGGAAGAAGCTCGACCGGGACTTCCGCAAGTACGTCATCCTGGGGGCCTGCAACCCCCAACTCGCCCACGCGGCCCTGACCGCGGACCCGGCGATCGGACTCCTCCTCCCCTGCAACGTGGTGGTGACGGAGGACGACGGCGGAGACGCGGTGATCGCGATCATGGACCCCGAGGCGATGATCCGGGTGATCCCGAACCCCGAGGTCTTCCGGCCGTTCATGAAGGACGCCCGGGAGCGGCTCCGGCGGGCGCTGGACCGGGCGTGACCGCCCGCCGGACAGGGCGTGACCAACCGGGTAGGAGCGCGCTGGACCGGGCGTGACCGCCCGCCGGACAGGGCGCGACCAACCGGGTGGGAGCGCGCTGGACCGGGCGTGACCGCCCCGGGCCCCCGGGTGGGATGCGCGGCGCTCGAGGGCCGGCTCAGGCCGGCTGCCGCGCCTTGCCGAAGATGCTCTGAGCCTTCCCGATGGCGCGGACGAGCACGTCCACCTCGGTCCGGGTGTTGTAGAGGTAGAACGAGGCCCGCGCGGTGGCGGTGACCTTCAGCCAACGCATGAGCGGCTGCGCACAGTGATGCCCGGCGCGGATCGCCACCCCCTCCGAATCCACGATGGTGGCCAGGTCGTGCGGATGGATCCCGTCCACCGAGAACGAGACCGCGCCCCCGCGGCCGCTGGACGGGCCCTGCACGTGGACCCCGTCCAGCCGGGCCAGCGACTCCAGGGCGTAGGCGGTCACCGCCTCCTCGTGGGTGCGCACCGCCTCCATCCCGAGACCGCTCAGGTAGTCCACCGCCGCCCCCATCCCCACCGCGCCCGCGATGTCGGGGGTGCCCGCCTCGAACTTGTGGGGCGGGTCCTTGTAGGTGGAGCTCTCGAGCCCCACCTCGTTGATCATCTCCCCTCCCCCCTGAAAGGGACCCATCTCGAGCAGAAGCTCCATCTTGCCGTAGAGGGCGCCGATTCCGGTGGGGCCGAGCATCTTGTGCCCGCTGAAGGCGAGGAAGTCGCAGTCGAGGTCCTTGACGTCCACCGGCATGTGAGGCACCGACTGCGCTCCGTCCACCAGCACCCGCGCGCCGACGGCGTGGGCGCGGGCCGCGATCTCGCGCACCGGGTTCACGGTGCCGAGCACGTTGGACATCTGGGTCACCGCCACCAGGCGGGTCCGCCCGGTAAGAAGCTCATCCAATTTCGAGAGATCAAGGGTAAAGTCCTCGCGGATAGGGATGTAGCGGAGTCGGGCTCCGGTCTCCTTGGCCGCGATCTGCCACGGGACCAGGTTCGAGTGATGCTCCATGGAGGTGAGGAGGATCTCGTCTCCGGGACGGAGCGTCCGCCGCGCCCAGGAGTAGGCGACCAGGTTCACCGCCTCGGTCGTCCCGCGCGTCCACACCAGTTCCAGGGGAGACGGCGCTCCCACGAACCGGGCGACCTTGACCCGGGCCGCCTCGAACGCCTCGGTGGCCCGTTCCGCAAGCGTGTGCACCCCCCGGTGAACGTTGGAGTTCTTGGTCTCGTAGAAGTCGCGGAGGGCGTCCAGAACCGGCCGGGGCTTCTGGGTGGTGGCGGCGTTGTCCAGATAGACCAGGGGCTTGCCCCGCACGGACTGGGCCAGGGCGGGAAAATCGGCGCGGACGGTTTCCAGATCGAACATGGGCACATTATCTCCCGGCCGGCGGATGGAGCCGACCCTACTTCGTGCAGGAACCCGTCCCGAGCATAACGCGTTCTTAAAGACGACAACAATTGTCATCTCTGCGCCTGCCCCCCCGGCCAGCCCCTTTTGCGGTGGCCGGGGGGGAACGGGGCCCTTAACCTACTTGTCCATGAATGGTTCCGAACCCCGGTCCCCCCGGATCGATCCAATGGCTTTCACCCCGGGGGAACGGGAGGTGGTGGGCGGGTTGACCGCCCTCCTCACCCTACGCATGCTCGGCTTCTACCTGGTGCTGCCGGTATTGACCCCCTACGTGAAGGGTCTGGCCGGAAGCACCTCGCTCCTGGTCGGGTTGTCGGTGGGGGTCTACGGCCTCACCCAGACCGTGTTCCAGGTCCCCTTCGGAACCTGGAGCGACCGGTGGGGGCGGAAACCGGTCCTCACCGTCGGGCTCCTCCTCTTTGCCCTGGGCTCGGTGGTCTGCGCCCAGGCCGACAGCGCGCTGGTCATGGTGGCCGGGCGCCTGATCCAGGGCATGGGGGCCATCGCCTCGGTGGTGGTGGCCATGCTCGCCGACCTGACCCGGGACCAGGTCCGGACCCGGGCCATGGCCATGGTGGGGATCTCGATCGGCGGCTCCTTCGCGGTGGGGCTCCTGGCCGGGCCGTCCGCCGCCGAGACGTTGGGGGTGCCGGCGCTCTTCTGGGTCACCGCCGGACTCACCGTGGCCGCGGTGCCCTGGCTCTGGTGGAAGGTGCCCGATCCGCCCCGGATCTCCCATCACGACGAGCTGGAGTACTCCGGGGAGCACCTGTTCGAGGTGCTGACCAACCGGCAGCTCCTGCGGCTGGACGCCGGAGCGTTCAACCTCCACATGGCGCTCACCGCCCTCTTCGTGACCGTCCCCTTCCTCCTCAACGACTTCATCCCCCCCGGCCACCAGTGGCGGCTCTTCCTGCCGCTTCTCACCGTGGGGTTCTCGGTCATGCTCCTGGGCCCCCGCTTCGGCCAGCGCGCCGGGACCGGCAAGAGGGTGGCGCTGGCCGGCAAGGCGCTCCTGGCCGCGGCCCTGGCGGTGATCGCGCTCACCGTTCCTGCCAGCGTCCACGAGCCCGGGGTGGGGACGGCGGCGCTGGTGCTCGGGCTCTTCCTCTTCATCATCGCTTTCGCCCTTCTGGAACCGCTGTTCCCCGCGTTGTTGACCAGGACCTGCCAGCAGGCCAACCGGGGAACCGCCGCCGGCATCTTCAACATGAGCCAGTTCAGCGGCGCGTTCGTGGGCGGGCTCATCTCCGGGATCTTCCTGGAGCGGAACGTCGAGGCCCTCTACTGGATCCTCGCCGGCTCGTCGCTCGTCTGGGTCATCATCGCCACCCGCTTCGAGGACCCGGAAGAGCTGACCGTGCTCGAACTTTCCACCCACGGGGCCTCGGCCGACGTTCGCAGGGTCCTGGTCAAGCACCTGTTGCGCATCCGTGGGGTGGAGGACGTGGCCTTCGAACGCAATCAGGACCGGCTTCTCATTCGCTACTCCGCCGAGCAGGTGGATTCCGAGAAGCTGGAGGCCGAGGCGGCGAGGCTCCTGGTCGTCTCCGGGGGCTGAACCGGGCCGGGCTCGCCGCGCGCCCGCCGCGGGAATCGGCCGGCGGGCCGCGCTCAACTCCCTCGGCGGACCTCCCTCAACTCCCTCGGCGGGCCGCGCTCAACCCGGAGCCGGTGGCCGCGCGCCGGTAGAGCGCGAGGGTGGCGCGGTGCCCCAAGGTCCCCACCAGCACCGCCAGGATCGCCCCGGCGGTGACGTCGGTGGCGTAGTGATACCCGCCGTAGATCGCGCCCAGGGCCAGCGCCGGCACCAGGAACGCGTAGACCGTCGCCAACCGCCGGTGGTAGCGCATGGCCATGATCCAGATCGTCACCGACACCGCCACGTGGCTGGAGGGGAAGGCCGCCCCGATCGAGGAGCCCCGGCTCAGGAGCCACCGCACCAGGTGAGGGAGGAGATACCCCACCTTGTCGGGGTCGCTGTGAAGGAACGCGTAATACGGTCCGGCCACCGGCATGGCGATGAAGAACCCGAAGCAGACGTAGAAAGCCAGGCCCACGCAGGCCACCGCGGTGTGGTACGCCTCCCGGGAGCGGCGGAACCAGAGGGTAAAGGCGAGTCCGGGGAGAAGGAAGTAATAGGAAAAGTAACCCAGGTGCAGGTACTCGCCGAGCGGCCGCCAGGGGACCATGAGGTGAAGGTCGCGGGCGGGCTGGCTCCGGAACAGGAACGCCTCCACCCGCTGGATGCCGGCGTCCAGGAAGACCCCCCGGTGCAGGAGCCGGTTCAGGACCGCGACCTCGGTGTAGAGGGCCGCGAACAGGGGAAGGGGATAGAAGTCGAGGAGGATCGTCCCGAGCCGGGCGCGTCCCAGCCCGAGGCGCCGCGCGGCGATCAGCGCGGCCATTCCCGCGGCATGGTAGGCGGCCAGCCGGTAGGGATGGGGCACGCGGCCGGGGAAGAGGAGGAGGAGCGCCAGGCCGAAGGCTAGGTACGCGAGGGTGTAGAGATCCACCGGTCGGAAGGCGGTGGGGTTCGCGATCCCGCCCGTCGCGGCCGGAGGTTTTTCGGCGGGCTTCCCCCTTCCCCGCTCGCCGCGCCTCATAGCCAGCCCACCTCGCGATACCAGTCCACCGTGGCCGGCACCCCGGCCCCGGCGTCGATCCCGGCGGTGAAGCCGACCTCCTCCCGGAGCCGCGAAACGTCGCAGGTCCAGGCCGGAACCAGGAGCCCCCGCAGCCGGTCCCCGGGAAGATGGTTGGCCCGCCCGGTGGCGCTCGAAAGCAGGCTCGAGCCGCGGGCGAGCAAGCCCACCGCCCACCGCGGGACGGGGAGGCGGCGCACCGGCCGGCCGAGCCGCGCGGCCATGATCCGGCCCAGCGACTCCCAGGTGGCGGGCTCGGGATGGGCGAGATGGTAGACCCGGCCCACCGAACGCGGCGACTCCGCCGCGGCCAGCGAGCCCTCGGCCGCATCGCGGACATGGACGATCTGCACCGGCTGCGGCTCCCGGCCGACCTGCGGAAACCATCCGCGCCGGACCAGCTTGGCGAGGAGAAGGAACGCGTCGTCGCGGGGCCCGTAGACCGCGCCGGGGCGCACCACCGTCCAGGGCACGCCCCCCGCCGCCTCGGCCAGGGCCGCTTCCGCCCGGAGCTTGCTCCGGCCGTAGCCGCCCTGCGGATCGGGGGGATCGTCCTCGCGGCGGGGATGATCGCGGGTGGTCGGCCCCACCGCGGCCAGGCTGCTCATCAAGAGGATCCGCCGGGGAGGGGTCTCCGCCGCCGCCGCCGCGCGGGCCAGGTTCCGGGTCCCTTGCGCGTTGACGCGGAGGTAGGCGGCCTCGTCGGGCGCGCGCACGACCCCGGCCAGGTGGAACACCACGTCCACGTTCCGGAGCGCGGCGGGGAGGCTTCCGGGATCGGTGACCTCGCCCCAGGCGATCTCCACCCCGGAACGGGGCAGCCAGCGCACCGGTGAGGACTTGCGGGCCAGGCAGCGAACCTCCCACCCCCGCTCGAGCAGGAGCTCCGCGAGATGGCTCCCCACGAACCCGTTGGCCCCCGTTACCAGCGCCCTGGCCATGTCGCTCCGCGCCCGCCTACTTCCCGGTCGGCCCGTGATACACCCGGTAGACCTTGTACACCCGCGCCCCGAAATTCTCGAGGGGGGTCCGGATGGCCATGTTGTCCTCCAGGATCCAGGAGAACTCCCCCACCCGGTACCCCTTCTTCAACCCGTAACGGAAGAGGTCGCGGTAGAGGAGGACGTCGATCCCGGTCTTCCGGTACTCCTTGATCACCCCCAGGACCAGGATCCGCGCCCGGTCCAGATTCCGCGCCGCCAGCAGCACCTTGACCAGCCCCAGGGGAAAAAGCCGGCCGTTGGCCTTCTTCATGGCCTGGTTGAGGTCGGGCAGCCCCAGGGCGAACCCCACCGGTTGCCCGTTCTTCTCCGCGATCAGGACCAGGCCCGGGTCCACCACCGGTTTCAGCTGCTTGGCCATGTGGTCGATCTCGTGGGCGGTCATGGGGACGAAGCCCCAGTTCCGCTCCCAGGCCTGGTTGTACACCGTGCGGAACGCGCCCACGTCCCGGTCGAAGTGCTTCTTCTCGAGCGGCCGCACGACGACCCCGGGATTCCGCTTCTCGGCCAGCGCCGCCCCCCGCTCCAGGCGTTCGGGGACGGCCCGCGCCGAGTCCTCGTAGATGTAGGCGAGGAGGTCCTTTTCCTTCTCCAGGCCCGCGCCGGTCATGAGCGCGTCGTAGTACGGCCGGGCGTGCGGCATCATCACCATGGGCGGGGTATCGAAACCCTGGACCAGCATTCCGTACTCGTCGTTGGAGGTGGGGTTGGCGGGGCCGCGCATGACCGGGAGCCCGCGTTCCCGCAGCCATCCCCGGGCGGCGTCCAGGAGCGCCGAGGCCACCGCGGGCTCGTTCTCGGACTCGTAGAAACCGAAGAATCCCACCGCCTCCTGCTGAAATTCCTCGTGGGCGCGGTTCCGGACGGCGGCGATCCGGCCTACGATCCGCCCGTCCCGCCGGGCAAGGTAGGCCTGCATCTCGCCGTGCTCGAAGAAAGGGTTCTTGCCGGGGTCGAGAAGCGCCTTCACGTCGCCGATGAGGGGGGGGATCCAGTGAGGATCATCGCGGTACAACGACCACGGGTAGACGACGAAAGCGTGCACGTCCTTGCCGGTCCGGACCGGCTCCACGGTGAGCGGCATGTGTCCTGACTCCGGCTAAAGTACTGAACCCGCCGCCACGCCGGAAGATCCCCCCGGGAGCCGGGGCCGGCGGCCCGGCGGATCCCTAGGAGATGATGCCCAGCTCCCGACCCACCTTCTTGAAGGCGGCGAGGATCGTCTCCAGGTTCTCGTCGGTGTGGGTCGCCATGTAGGAGGTGCGGATGCGGCTCGAAGACTCGGGAACCGCGGGCGCGACCACGGGGTTGGTGAAGACGCCCTCCTCATAGAGCCGTTTCCAGAACATGAAGGTGCGTTCCATCGCCCCGATCACCACCGGCACGATGGGAGTCTCGGAGTCGCCGGTGTCGAAACCCATGCGGCGGAATTCGTCCCGCATGCGCCGGCCGATCTCCTTCACCCGGTCCCGCCGTTCCGGCTCCTGTCTCATGAGCTCGAGACACTTCTGCACCGTGGCCACCGCGTAGGGGGGCATGCTGGCGCTGAAGATGAGGCTCCGGGCGTGGTGCTTCATGTAGTTGATCACCGCCTCCTCGCCGGCCACGTAGCCGCCGATGGAGGCGAACGACTTCGAGAAGGTGCCGACCAGGAGGTCAACCTCGTCGAGGACGCCCTTCTCCTCGGCGGACCCGATCCCGGACCTGCCCATCACCCCGACCGCGTGGGCCTCGTCCACCAGGAGCCGGGCCCCGTGGCGGCGGCAGGCGGCAACCAGCTCGGGGAGCGGGGCGAGGTCCCCCTCCATGGAGAACACGCCGTCCACCACCACCATCCGTCCCCGGCGGGAATCGATGGCGCTCAGGACCGCTTCCAGGTCCTTCATGTCGTTGTGGCGGAAACGGCGGGTCTCGCCGAAGGAGAGCCGGCAACCGTCCACGATGCTGGCGTGGTCGAGCTTGTCGGTGACCACCACGTCGTCGCGTCCGACCAGGCTGGAGATGGTGCCGAGGTTGGTCTGGAAGCCGGTGCTGAACACCAGGGACGCTTCCTTGTGGTTGAACTCGGCGAGGTCCGCCTCGAGCTTCTCGTGGATATCCAGGGTGCCGTTCAGGAAACGGCTCCCGGTGCAGCCGGTGCCGTACTTGCGGGCGGCCTGGGCCGCCGCCTCCATCACCCGCGGGTCGTGGGTGTACCCCAGGTAGTTGTTGGAGCCGGCCATCACCAGCCGGTGGCCGTCCACCGTCACTTCATTGGCGGCGGACGCGCTGATGGGAATGAAGTACGGGTAGAAGCCCGCTTCCTTGACCTCACGAGCCCGCGTGAACGTGTAGGCCTTGCGGAAGATGTCAGCGTGTGCCGCCGCCTCGGGGACGGGGGACGAGATCGGTTTTGACTCCATCGTGCCCTCGATAGGAGGTACAAGGCCGAAGCCAGCGCGGGCGCGAGGCGCCGACCGGCCACCCGGCCACCCGGCCAAAAAGACGGGGCCTAGGGTAACCGGAAGCCGCGGGCAAGCCAACCGTTTTCCCGGCCGGGAATCGGGACCCCGGCGGGGGGCTCCGACTCGGGCTCCGCTCCACCCCGGTTCCGGCCCGGCTCCGCCCCGGCTCCGCCTCAGTTCCTCAGTTCCGCCTCGGCTCCGCCTCAGTTCCACCTCAGTTCCGCCTCAGCCCCGCCGACACGGCCCCCAGCCCCCGGTCTCGCGGCTCCGACCTCGATTCCCCCCCCGATCCGGGGCCCGGGACCTTGGTGGGATGCCGTACCGTCAACGCGCGCAACCGGTTGGCTTGGGACCGGGGAATCTAGTAGAATGGATCGGGCTTACCGGGAGCCGCGGCCTCCCGCCCCGCCCGCTTGTCATGCATGCGCCGTCCTCGCGCCGGCAGCCGGCCGCGGCAGCGCCGTCTCGCCTTCGATTCATCGACTCAGAGCAGGAGATTCAAGCGTCATGGCCGTGAGAGATCAGAAGTCCGGCGAACGCGCCCTGGATCAGGACCAGTTGATCGGGATCTACCGGAACATGGTCCTGTCCCGGCGCATGGACGACGCCGAAATCCGGCTGAAGCGGCGGAACCAGTACTATTTCCAGATCAGCGGGGCCGGCCACGAGGCCGCGCTCACCGCCGCCGGGATGCTGCTCCGCCCCGGCTACGACTGGTTCTACCCGTACTACCGCGACCGGGCGCTGTGCCTGGAGCTGGGCGTCTCTCCCCGGGAGATGCTCCTGGAAGGGGTGGGGGCGGTCGACGACCCGGCCAGCGCGGGCCGCCAGATGCCCAGCCACTGGGGTCACGCCAAGTACAACATCGTCTCCCAGTCGAGTCCGACCGGCACCCAGTGCCTGCAGGCGGTGGGCTGCGCCGAGGCGGGCCTCTTCTTCGCCCGCCATCCCGACCTCCCCGGCAAGCCCCGCTTCCAGGAGGACGAGGTGGTCTACGTGTCGATCGGGGACGGCGCCACCAGCGAAGGCGAGTTCTGGGAGGCGGCCTCCGCCGCCTGCGTGAACCGGCTCCCGGTGCTGTTCATGGTTGAGGACAACGGTTACGCGATCAGCGTACCAGTCGGGGTCCAGACGCCGGGCGGCAGCATCAGCAAGGCGCTCTCCGGATTCGAGGGGCTCCTGATCGAGGAATTCGACGGCACCGATCCGGTGGAGTCATACCGGGCCCTGGATCGCCTGATCTCCCACTGCCGCGAGCGGAAGGGTCCCGCCCTGGCCCATGCCCACGTCACCCGTCCCTACAGCCACTCCATGTCGGACGACCATCGCGCTTACCGGACCCCTGAGGAGCTGGCCGAGGAGGAGGCGCGGGACTGCATCGTGAGGTTCCAGAAGATGCTCCTGGACGACGGGGTGCTGACCAAGGCCAAGCTGGATGCTTTGCACGCCGCGGTCGACGAGCAGATCTCGGCGGCGGTCGACACCGCCACCGAGGCCGGAAAGCCGGCGCCGGGTTCGGTCCAGGCGCACCTCTACTCCGAGGAGGTGGATCCCACCTCCCCGGAGTTCGACACCGACCCCGAACCGGGCGGGGACGAGGTCTCGGTGGTGGAGCTGATCAATCTCTGCCTCCACGACGAGCTGGAGCGCGATCCCCGGATCGTGGTGTTCGGAGAGGACGTGGCCGACGCCACCAAGGAAGAGGCGTTGCCGGTGGTGAAGGGGAAGGGCGGGGTGTTCAAGGCGACCTCGGGGCTTCAGCGCCGCTTCGGGTCGGACCGGGTGTTCAACTCCCCTCTCGCCGAGGCCAACATCGTGGGCCGGGCGATCGGGATGGCCACCCGGGGGATCAAGCCGGTGGTGGAGATCCAGTTCTTCGACTACATCTGGCCCGCGTTCCACCAGATTAGAAACGAATTGGCGATGATGCGGTGGCGGAGCGGCGGCCACTGGAAGTGCCCGGTGGTGATCCGGGTGCCGATCGGGGGCTACCTGGGGGGAGGCGCGGTCTACCACAGCCAGTCGGGCGAGGTGCTGTTCACCCACAGCCCCGGGCTCCGGGTGGTGATGCCGTCCAACGCGCTGGATGCGAACGGCCTGTTGCGCACCGCGATCCGCTCCGACGACCCGGTCCTGTTCCTGGAGCACAAGCACCTCTACCGCCAGCCCTACGCCAAGGGGGCCAAGCCGGGGCCGGACTACATGATCCCGTTCGGCAAGGCGCGGGTAACCCGCGAGGGGACCGACGTGACCGTGGTCACCTACGGGGCGATCGTGCGCCGGGCCGAGATGGCGGCCAAGGAACTGGAGAAGGAGGGCCTGTCGGTGGAGGTGATCGACCTCCGCTCGCTCTCGCCGTGGGACAAGGAGACGGTCTCCGCCAGCGTGAAGAAGACGGCCAAGGCGATGGTGGCCTACGAGGACAACCGCACCTGGGGCTACGGAGCCGAGATCGCGGCCTGGATCGGCGAGAACCTGTTCGAATACCTCGACGCACCGGTCCGACGGCACGCGGGGATGGACGTCCCCGTGGCCTACGCCCCGAACCTGGAAGAGGTCATCCTCCCCAGCGCCGAGCGCATCGCGGCCGACCTCAGGGAACTGGCCGGGTACTAGGCGCCCGTTGGAATACCAGACCCGCTCGCGGTCGAGCGCGGCCGCGCCGGATGCCGGGAGCGCCGGAGGTGCCGGATGCCGGGAGCGCCGGAGGTGCCGGATGCCGGAGCGCCGGACGCTGGAGCGCCGGATGCCGGGGAGCGCCGGACGCTGGAGCGCCGGATGCCGGGAGCGCCGGATGCCGGGGAGCGCCGCCGATGCGCGGCCGGCCCACCTCCCCTTCGCCGCCGCCCCGAGGGAACGGGCCGGCCGGGGCGCACCCCGCCCCGCCCGCGGATGACGCGAACGGAGAAGCGGCGCTCCGGATTCCGAGCCCGGAGCCGGCGACCCCTCCGCCATTCCACCCGAGCACGCCTCCGATCGATCAACCCGCCGTAGCGGCTTCCTCCTGCTTGTGGGCGGGACCTCCGGCGGACGGCGCGCTGCCTTGCCCATTCCCTTCGTCCCCGACTCCACCGCCACGCCTGCGTTCGCCCCCGCGCCCACCGCGCCCTCCGCGCGCCTTGAGAAGCGACGCGAGCCTCAGATCCCCCCCGCGATGAAGCGCGTGGTGGCAGCCTGAACAGAGGGCGACGAGGTTTTCGACCCGGTTGTCGCCTCCAGCCTCGCGGGGGACAACGTGATGGATCTGAAGGAAGCGGGTTCGGCGGCAGCCCGGGAGGCGGCACCGGAATCCGTCCCGCTCCAGCACCGCCGACCGCACCGAGGGCGGAATCGTGGCCCGGTTGCGCTCCCCCTTCCGGTGGACCCGGGCGTCGCAAAGCACCGCCTTGAGAGTCGCGGTACTCAGCGCGCGATCACCGCGACCCGTGACTACACGGCCCCGGCCGCAGGTGTCGCATTGACTGACCACCACCTGGTAGAAGGGCGCAAGCGCTCTCCGATCAACGGGCGGAGCCTCGGCCGCCGGCAAGGCCGGCGGCATTGTTCCCGACGGCCCGCCGACCGTGGCCCGCCGGTTCCGCCCGGACTTCCCCGCCGGGCCGGGAGCCGACTCCCCTGCCCATGGGGCTCCGGTCCCAGCCCGCTCGACCGGCCCGCCGCCGGTAGGGACCCGGGTCCCTATCCCCGATCCCCGCTCGGGGCCCGCCTGCGTAGAGGCGTTTCCACCCGCGCCACCGGCAAGGTGACCGGCTGAGGTTTCCATTTCCCTCGACATTGAAATCGCCGCCTCCATCCCACCCAGCACCAGTTCCTCGCGGGAGCCGTGGATACCCCGCTTCCGGGCGGCTTCCAGGAGGGCCTCGAAGCGGGCGTACTGCTCCGGAGTGAAGCGGAGGCTCACCTGGACCGGAACCTCCACGTCGAGCGGGCTCAGGTCGGTCGTGATGTCGCCGGAGACGTCCGGCGCGGCGGAGGGATCGGCCGCGCCCGGATCTCGGCCTTCGCGAGACGTTCCCGAGCCCCGGCCCGGGGCGGACGCGCCCGCACAACGAGCCGTACCGGACCCAGCCTCCCGGCGCGCATGCACCGGGACCTCGCCCTCCCCAACCGACGAGTCGCCGCGGAGGGGGGGCGGCGATCCCGATCCCGCTCCGTGGGCGCGAACCCCCGGGAAATCGGTCGTGGGCGCCGGGTGGCCCGCCAGCGTCAGCCCGGTCTGGGACGACCGTGCGCGGCGGGCCCCGGTCCGCGCCGCCCGCGCGCGGAGCTCCAGTTCCCTCCGGCCGGCGGTCTTCGCTATCCGGATCCACGCCGCCTCGGTGGAAGGCAGCGCGACTCGAGCGATCACCCTGGCCTTCGTCCAGGTGAGGTCGCCCTGGGCCAGCGCCCCGCGCAACGCCGGCAGGCCGTCGAGGACCCGGCTCAATCGAACGAGCTGGCCGGTCTTCGCCCGTGAAAAGCCGAGCCGGCCGGCGGCGTAGGCGTAGATGGAACCGAATCCGAGGTCCTGGAAGGCGCGGCGGCGAAACATGTCGTCGAACCAGAGAACGAGGTGGCCTTCGACTCTGCGGAATTCGCGAATGGACTCCCTCAGGGCGGCGTCGGCCTCCGCCGCGGAAAGTCCGGGCTCGAATGCAGGCATGTGGCTTCTCCAATCCGGGTCAGGCGGGGACCCGCACACGTGCCACCGCGCGCGGGCGCGACGGTTCACGGTGTTTCAGGGAAGCCGGTGGGTGGGCAACAGATGCATAGTACGCCATGGCGAGGAGTGGGTCAACAGGAAAGCTACGGAATTCTCGAAAATATCGGCACGTTATCGTTTGCGCGCGCTTCGCGAGTGGACCGGCAGCATCAAGCCGGCCTTCGGTTCGCGCAGTTCGCGTCGCACGCACCGCCCCTTCTGCCGGGGCACGTCCGGTTCGTGCAGTTGCCGCGACACGCGCCCCGGCGCATCGCCAGGGGGGGACCTCACCCGGTTCGTGGCGATTCCGCACGCGAAGTTCCGGTCGGGCCCCGGTTGCCGGTCCGGCCTGAGCCGTCCGCCCCCGGCGCGGCGGGACACCGCGGCTCCGGATCCGGCGCAGCAGGACACTGTGGCTCCGGCGCCGGCGCGCCTGAGCCGTCCGCCCCCGGCGCGGCGGGACACCGCGGCTCCGGATCCGGCGCAGCAGGACACTGTGGCTCCGGCGCCGGCGCGCCTGAGCCGTCCGCCCCCGGCGCAGCAGGACACCGCGGCTCCGGCGCCGGTTCAGATAGGGACCCGGGTCCCGATTCGTTCGCGGTCACCGGAGGCACCGGCCTCCCGGTTCCGCCCGGTCCGCGCAGCTTCCATTAGATGCGCGTGGAGCGCGACGGGCTGGAGCTCGCCGGTTCGCACTGCCCCCGTAGCATGCTCCCGGGGCGAGTCGGGCTCGCCCGGTTCGTGGTGTCTGTATCGCGCAAAGTTCCCGTCGGGCGGCCCCGCCGGCCAATTCCCGGCCCCGCATGATCGTGCGGGTGTAGCTTCGGAGGGGTTGGCCGTACCCTTCGAGAGTCCCCGTCCCCCGTTGTCCACCCCCCCATCCCGAGGAGGCCCTCATGATCGTCGTCCGCAATGTGTTCCAACTGGAGTTCGGCAAAGCCAAGGAAGCGGTGGCTCTCTGGAAGACCGGCGCCGCGGAGGCGCGCAAGGCGACGAGCGGCCGCTGGGAGATGCGGCTTCTCACCGACGTCACCGGTCCCGCATACACCCTCGTGGTGGAGACCACCCACGAGTCCCTGGCCGCGTTCGAGAAGGACACGCGGGAACTCATGGCCGACTCCGCGTGGCGGGCCTGGTATCCGCGGTTCATCCCTCTCGCCCGCGGAAGCCACCGGGAGATCTACACCGTCGAGGAGTGAACCGAGGACTCCGAGCCGGACCGCCGTCAAGGCCCGCGCCCCCGGACCCGCCGGGTGCGCCCGCCGACCCGCGCCCGCACTAACCTGCGCCCGCCGACCCGCGCCCGCGCCCGCCAGCCCGCCCGGGCCCACCAACCCGCGTTCCCCCTCCGGCCCCCGCCACCGCGGCCGGAGCCCCCCTACTCGGCGCCCGCCCCGGATCCGATCCCGGGCTCGATGAGCCGGCGCTCCAGGCGGCCTGCCCAGCGGTGCGCCTCCCACGCGCCCCCCTCGGGTTCGCTCGCCACCACCACCAGGCCGTGGCAGAGCGCTGCGATCAGCCGATTCCGCCACCAGCGGCGATCCATGGTTTCGGGGGCGTCGGAAGGAAACGGGCTCACCAGCAGCCCCCCCGCGTCCACGATCCGTCGGGCCAGATCCCCCCGGTCCGAGGCAAGGAGCGTCCCCAGTCCGCACCCGGGCACGGCCAGGGTCTTGAGCCCCACCGCCAGCGCCGCCTCGTGGGCGGCGGCGTCCACTCCCGGCGAGATCCCGCTCAGGATTACCATGGCGAACTCCGCGGCCACCTCCACCACCCGCCGGGTGTCGCGTTCGATCACCTCGGTGGGGGCGCGGGTGCCGACCACGGCCAGCGCGGGACCCGCGGCCAGAAGCCGCCGGTCCCCCGCCACGCGCAACACCCGTGGACGCCCGGGGATCTCGAGCGCGCGCTCGGGATAGCCCGGCTCCCCGGGCCGAAGCTCGCGCATCCCGATCGCCTTGGCCATCACTGAACGCTCCCTCCGCGACGGGCCGAAGCGCCCAACCGCTCCCGGATCATCTCAACTCCGCCCGCCCCGCGCCAGATCGTCGTCGCGCCACCGGGCGGCGGCGGCGGAGGCCTCGGCGGCGACCGCGCCGGCGTCCCGGCCGCTCCGCTTGAGCACCTCGTACCCGTGGTCGGCGCCCCGCAGCACGTGCAACCGGGCGCGCCGGCCCAGCCGCCGCACCTCTCGACGAAGCAGGTCTATCCGAGCCAGGGGATCGCGGTCTCCGGAGAGGAACAACATCGGCGATTCGATCCTGGCCAGATGCTCCACCCGGAGCGCGTCCTCGCGTCCGGCGGGGTGGAGAGGGTACGCGAAGAAGATCAATCCCGCGGGGTCGAACCCCTCTCGCTCCTCCGGCGGCCGCGCGGCCAGGACCGAGGCCATCCGGCCCCCCATGGAGCGGCCGCCCGCGAACCGCGGCAGGCCCGGGCCGCCCACGCGCGCGGCGGCGGATCCGGACCAGGCCCACACGTCCGCCCACACCGCGGTGAGGACCGGCTCCCGGTCGGGGGCTTTCCGGCCGGCCTCGGTGTAGGGGAAGTTGAACCGGAGGACCGCAAAACCGTCCTCCGCCAACGCCCGCGCCAGGCGGTCCAGGGCAGGATGGTCGCGGGCGACCCCGGCCCCATGAGCCAGAGCCAGCGCCGCTCTCACGGCGGCCCCGGGTGCCGGCGCCCGTTTCACGGCGGCCCCGGAGGATCCGGCGGCGCCCGCCGGGAGATCCCACGTCGCGCTCACCCCGCCGTGGCGGGTGGGGATCAGGATGGGCCTGGATCGAGCCATCGCGTCCTCCCGGCAGGCTCCGCGGGCGCGTCTACCCCCCGGCCCCGCGGAAGACCGTCACCATGTAGCCGGCGAAGAGCGCCAGGAGCACCACCCCGTCCCACCGCCCCACCCGCCGGTCGCGAAAGACGAGCGGCCCCACCACCACCGCGAAGGCCAGCATCCACCAGACGTCGCCGGCCAGGAACCGCGGGTCCACGGGCAAGGGGTGCGCGAGCGCGGCCACCCCGAAGATCCCGAGCAGGTTGAACACGCAGGAGCCGATCACGTTCCCCACCGCGACCTCGGTCTGGCCGCGCAGGGCCGCGATCAACGAACTCGCCAGCTCCGGCAGGCTGGTTCCCATCGCCACCACGGTGAGGCCCACCACCCGGTCCGAGATCCCGAGCCCCAGGGCGAGCCCGGTGGCCCCGTCCACGATGAGTTCGCCTCCGAAGAACAAGGCCGCCAGCCCGGCCAGGACCAGGGCGCTCCGGCTCCAGATCCCGGGGTGGGGGGCCCGCGCCGCCCCGCGGCCGAGGGCGTCCGCCCGGGCCTCGGCGCGCTCCACGTCGCGGCGGGCCAGGCGCACCATGAACCAGGTGAATCCGGCCAGCGCGAACACCAGGACCGCGCCCTCCGCCCGGGAGATCAGGCCGCCGGCCATGAACGCGATCGCGGCCAGGCTCGCCGCCACCAGGAACGGCCACTCGATCCGGATGGTGTTCCACGCCACCGGGAGCGACACCAAGAGCGCGCATACCCCCAGCACCAGGCCGACGTTGAAGATGTTGGAGCCGATCACGTTTCCCACCGCGACGTCGGCGCGGCCGCGGACCGAGGCCACCGTGCTCACCACCAGCTCGGGCATGGAGGTCCCGGCCGAGACCACGGTGAGGCCGATCACCGCGGGGGTCACCCGCAGGCGCAAGGCCAGCCCCACCGCGCCGCGAACCAGGACCTCGCCGCCCCCGGCCAGAAGCGCCAGCCCCACCGCGACCAGGAGGATTTCGTGGGCCATCAGGTGGGAATGCCGTAGTCGCGCAAGACCTCGTTCAGGGACGTCTTGCGGTCGGTGGCGGCCTTCCGGCGGCCGATGATGAGCGCGCAGGGGATGGACCAGGTCCCGGCGGGGAAGGTCTTGGGCCGCGTGCCCGGGATGACCACCGAGCGCGCGGGGACGCGCCCGCGGTACTCCACCGGCTGGGGCCCGGTCACGTCCACCACCGCGGTGGACGCGGTGAGCACCACCCCCGCGCCCAGCACCGCCTCCTCCTCCACCCGCACCCCCTCCACCACGATGCACCGCGACCCGATGAACGCGCCGTCCTCGATCACCACCGGCGCCGCCTGCACCGGCTCCAGCACCCCGCCGAGCCCCACGCCCCCGGAAAGGTGCACGCCGCGGCCGACCTGCGCGCAGGAGCCGACGGTGGCCCAGGTGTCCACCATGGTCCCGGCTCCGACGTAGGCCCCGATGTTCACGTAGGACGGCATCAGCACCGCGTCCCGCTCCACGAACGCGCCGTAGCGCACGGTGGCCGGCGGCACCACCCGCACCCCCGCCGCCTCGAACCCGTGCTTCAGCGGAAGCTTGTCCCGGTACTCGAACGGATCGTGCTCGATCGTCACCACCTTGCGATGCACGAAGTAGAGGAGCACCGCCTCCTTCACCCATCCGTTCACCACCCACTCGCCGTCGCGCTTTTCCGCCACCCGGATCTCGCCCCGGTCGAGCCCCTCCACCGCGCGATCCACCGCGAGCACGGTTTCGGGGTCGGAGCGCCGCGCCGGATCCTCCCACGCGCGGTGGATGACGTCCGAGGCCTCGGTCCAGTCGGTGGGATTCATGGGATGCCTCCGTTCGAGCTCAATCCGGGATCGGGAGCGGCGGCCGCGGCCAGGGCGCGGTCCCGCCCGCGCGCCGGCGAGCGGCCACTATACGGAGATCCGCCCCAGCCGGGCCAGGGCCTCTTCGATCTCCTCGAGCTCCACGGTGAGCGAGAGCCGCACGTACCCCTCGCCGGAGGGGCCGAGCGCGTTTCCCGGGAGCATCACCACCCCGGCCTCCATCGCCCGCGCCGCGAACGACTCCGAGGTGAATCCGGACGGGACCCGGAACCAGAGATAGAACGCGGCCGGGGGCGGTTCCACCGCGAAGCCGAGCCGGCGGAGGCCCGCCACCGCCGCCTCCATCCGCGCCCGGAACCGCTCGCGGATCGCGGCCACGTGGGCATCGTCGTCCCAGGCCGCGCGGGCCGCGGACTGGATGAACTCCGGGGTCGCCACCCCCAACCCGGGGCGGAAGCGCTTGAGCGCGGCGATGAGCCGCGAGTCCCCGGCCATGAACCCGCTCCGGAACCCGGCCATGCCCGAGCGCTTGGAAAGGGTGTGGATCGCGAGCAGGTTCCCCGTCCCCTCTTCCAGCGCCGAACCGGGTGGATCGCGGTAGTAGATCTCGGCGTAGGCCTCGTCGCTCACCAGCAGCACGCCGTGCTCGCGCGCCCGGCGCGCGGCGTCCCGGAAGAACTCGCGCGGAGCGACCGCTCCGGTGGGATTGTTGGGGTAGTTGATCCAGAGGATCGACGCCCGCCGCCAGTCCGACTCCGGGATCGCGGCGAGATCCGGAAGAAACCCGTTCTTCTCGAGGAGCGGCATCGGACGGGTCACTCCCCCGGCGGCCCGGGTGCCCAGGTCGTAGACCGGATAGGCCGGGTCGGGGGTGAGCACCAGCGGCCGCTGGACCGGATCCACCACTGCCAGCGGCAGGGTGAAGATGGCCTCCTTGCTCCCGTTCACCGGGAGCACCTCGGTGGCGGGGTCCACCGCCACCCCGAACCGCCGGCGCATCCAGCCCGAGGCCGCCTCGCGGAGCGCGGCGATCCCCACCGCCCGCGGGTAGGTGGAGCGGACCGGGATCGCGTCGGCCAGCGCCCGCTTCACGAACTCCGGGGTCGGTTCGCGGGGATCGCCCATCCCCAGGTCCACCACCCGCACCCCGCGCGCCTCCACCCCGGCGCGCAATTCGTCGAGCCGCGCGAAGGGATAGGGGGGAAGCCCGCGAAGGTACGGGCTGAGCGGGAGCGACGGCCCGGTCACGCCGTTCTCCGCAGCAGCCGGCCGAGGATCTCGTGGGCGCGCACCAGGTTCTCGACCGGCACCGATTCGTCGCGCTTGTGGGCCAGCTCCGGCACTCCCGGCCCCAGGTTGGCCGCAGGCACCCCCCGGAGCGCGAACTGGGCCACGTCGGTCCAGGCCTGCTTGGCCCGGGCGGGCAGGCGCTCCTCCTTCACCAGCCGCCGCACCCACGGACTCTCGGTGCGGGCGGGGGCGGCGGGGGCCAGGTCGGCGATCTCCACCGAGACCCCGTTGGGTAGGATCGAGCGGACGTAAGCTTCGGCCTCTTCCGGCGAGCGGTCGGGGGCGAAGCGCAGGTTCACGTTCAAGGTGAAGCGGTCCGGCACCACGTTCCGGGCGCTCCCCCCCTCGGCCAGGGTGGCGGTCACCACCTCGCGGAAGGTGGCGGGCCCGTCGGTGACCTCGCGGGGGGTCGCTCCCCCGAGCCGGGCCAGGAAGGGCCCCGCCTTGTGGATGGCGTTCTCCCCGGTCCAGGGCCGCGCGCTGTGGGCGGCGGTGCCGTGGAAGGTGACCCGGGCGTGAAGGGTTCCCAGGCAGCCCAGCTCGACCACGTTCCCGGTCGGCTCCATGAGGAGCGCGAACCCGGCCCGGGCCGTCCACGGCTCCACCGCGAACACCTTCCGGAGCCCGTTACGCTCGTAGGCCACTTCCTCGCAGTCGTAGAACACGAAGCCCACCGGGACGTGCTTCCCCGGCGCCGCGGCCAGGTCCTCGGCCACCGCCAGCATCACCGCCAGCGCCCCCTTCATGTCGGTGGAGCCCAGCCCCGCGAGCATCCCGTCGGCCAGCTCCGGCTCGGGGTGGCCGTTCAGAGGGACGGTGTCGAGGTGGCCGGCCAGGATGATCTCGGGCTCCCGCGGGGCTCCCTCCGAGGCCTCGGGGTCGAACCCCAGGCCCGCCACCACCGCGTTCCCGTGGCGGCGGACGAACCCGGCCGCCGCGCGCCCACCCAGAAAGCGCTCGACGAAGAGCGCGATCTCGCGCTCCTCGCCGCTGGGGCTCGCGATGCGGACCAGGTCCAGGGCCAGCCGGCCCAGGCGTTCGGAGGGGTTCACGGCCATGGCGAAGAGGATACTTGCTGGCGGCCCGGTTGTTCACCCGGGGAAACGCGGCCGGTCCGGCGGGCCACCGCGCGGCCGGTCACTGCGCCGCCACCAGGGGGAAGAAGACGGGAATGAACACCAACACCACCACCAGGGCGAGGAGGGTGAGCGGGAGCCCCACCCGGGCGAAGTCGGTGAACCGGTACCCGCCGGGGCCGTAGACGAACATGTTGGTCTGGTACCCGAACGGGGTGAGGAACGACGCCGAGGCGCCGTAGGCCACCGCCAGCACGAAGGGCCGGGGGTCCAGCCCGAAGTCGCGGGCGGCGGCGATGGCGATGGGGGTCATGATCACCGCGCAGGCGTTGTTGCTGATGAATTCGGTCACCAGCACCGTGGTCACGAAGGTGGCGGCCAAGAGCCCCACCGGCCCCAGCCCGGCCCCGCGTTCCATGAACAGGCGGGCCAGGCGCTGCGCCGCTCCCGCCCGTTCCATGGCCAGCCCCAGCGAGATCATGCCCGCGATGAGGAAGACGGTGCGGCGGTCCACCGCCCGGTAGGTCTCGCGCAGGCTCAGGCAGCCCGAGAGCACCATGAGCGCCGCGCCCCCCACCACCGCCTTCACCAGGCTCAGAAGTCCGGTGGCCGCCACCATCACCGTGAGCGCCACCACCAGGAGCGAGACCCGGGCCAGCTTCCGGCGGGGCCGCGGAGGCAAGAACTGAACCACGCTCAGCACCTCGGTGCTCATGGCCAGCTCGCGCAGCCGCGTCTTGGGGCCGTAGAGGAGGAGCACGTCGCCGATCCGGATGGGGATCCGCCCCACCCGCTCCCGGATGTTCTCGCGGTGGTGGTAGAGGGCGAGCGCGGTCACCCCGTAGCGGTTCCGGAACGCCGACTGCTTGAGCGACCGCCCGTCGAGCGGCGAACCGGGCGGCACCACCGCCTCCGCCAGGACCATTCCCCCGGTCACCAGGTCCCCCGCCTCCAGCTTCACCTCGCTCCGGAGCCGGATCCCCTGGGTCCCCTGGATGCGCTGGATGCCGGCGACGGGAGCGCGCACCAGCAACACGTCGCGCTCCAGGAGTTCGGTCCGAGGCTGCGGCGCGAACCGGCCCGGGCCGCGGTGGATCTCCAGCACGTCCAGGTCGTAAAGCTCGGAGAGGCGGGCCGCCTCCAGGGTCAGCCCGGCCAACTGGGAGCGGGGGGCGATCTCGACCTCGGTCAGGTACTTGCGGAGCTGGTAGGCGGTGGAGAGATCCTCCGCCGGGCGGCGCGCGGGCACGAGCCGGCGCCCCACCGTGGTGAGGTAGAGGAGCCCGGTCACCGCCAGGATCGCCCCCACCGGGAGGAACTCGAACATGCGGAAGGGGGCCATCCCCCGCTCGGCGGCCATGCTCGCCACCACGATGTTGGTGGAGGTGCCGATGGCGGTGCACATGCCGCCCAGGATCGAGGCGAACGAGAGCGGGATGAGGAACTTGCTGGGGGAGAAGTTCCGGTCCCGCGAGACCGAGAGGGTCACCGGAAGGAACACCGCCATGGTGGCGGTGTTGCTCACGAACGCGCTCACCCCCGCCACCACCACCGACTGGAGCCGGAGGAGCCGCCCCTCCGACTGCCAGGCGTGGCGGCGGAGCCAGAGGGCGAGGCCGTCGGCCACCCCCGTCCGCTGCACCCCCGCGCTCATGATCAACACCGCGGCCACGGTGAGGGTGGCCGGGTGGCTGAACCCGGCGAACGCCTCGGCGGGACTCGCGCTCCCGGTGAGAATGAGCGCGACGATCACCGCCAGCCCCACCCCGTCGGGATGAACGCGGCCGGTGACCAGCAACAGGAACGCCCCGGCCAGGATGAGGAAGAGCGGTAGGAACGGCACCCGGCCCTCCTTTCAGGATGCCGGAGAGCCTATCGGAGAGGGGCGCGACGCGCCTAGTGCCCTCCACGCCCGTCGACCGGGGCCGGGGTTTCCCGCCCGGCCACCGGCCCGCGGAACCTGCCGCACCCGCCGGCCGGGCCCGAGGCGCTGCCCGCCGCCGGCCGGCGGCCGGCCGGGATCAGTCCCAGCCGCCGGATCGGTTGCGCTTCCGTTCGGAGCGGCGGCGCTTCTCGGCCAGCCGCTTTTCCCTGGCCGACCGGGGGACCCGGGTGCGCTTGCGCTTCCGGGGGGGGGTGAGCGCGGCGGCCAGCTTCTCCCGGAGCCGGGCAAGGGCGTCGGTGAGGTTCCGCCGCTGCGAGCGCTCCCGCCGCCCGATGGTGACGATCCCGCTCGGAAGGTGATGCAGCCGCACCGAGGAGAGCGTGGTGTTCTTGTGCTGCCCCCCCGGCCCCGAGGACTTGAACGCGGTCACCACGCACTCGGCCAGGAGTTCCTCGTCGGTCTCGGGGAGGCGGTAGGAGGCGCGAAGCTCCTCCGGCGGCACCTTCGACGGGCTCACGCCTCCGGCTCCCGGGGCCCGCTCCCTTCCAGGGCCCGCAGGCGGCGGATACGGTCCTCGAGCGGCGGGTGGGTGGAGAGAAGCCCCTGGGCCCGTTTCTCGAACGACTTGAACGGGTTCACGATATAGAGGTGCTGGGTGGCGCGGTTCGCCACCTCCAGCACCTCCTTGTCCTGGCCGAGCTTCTCGAGCGCCGAGGCCAGCCCTTCCGGGTAGCGGGTGAGCTCCACTCCCGAGGCGTCGGCCAGGTACTCGCGCTGGCGCGAGGCGGCGAGCTGGATGAGCTTGGCCAGGATCGGGGCCACGATCGAGAGCAGGATGGCGGCCACCGCGATGATCGCCGCCCCGCCTCCCCCGCCGCTTCGGTCCCGGCGCGAGCGCCGCCGGCCCCCCCCCCACCACATCCACCTCCGGAAGAGGTCCGCGGCCAGCACCAGGAACCCCACCATGACCGCGAGCAGCATGGCGAAACGGGTATCGTAGTTGCGGACGTGGCTGAGCTCGTGGGCGAGCACCCCCTGGAGTTCGGGGCGGGTGAGCTTCTCCCGGAGGCCCCGGGTGATGGCCACCGAGGCGTGATGCGGGTCCCGCCCGGTGGCGAAGGCGTTGAGCGCGGTGTCGTCGATGACGTAGACCCGCGGCATGGGGAGCCCGCCCGCGATCGACAGCTCCTCCACCACGTTCCAGAGCTGGGGATCGTCCTCCTTGCGGATCTCGCGGGCCCCGCTCATCCCCAGGATCGCGCTCGAACCCCCGTACCAGCTGGCGGCCGCCACCCCCACCGCCGCCAGCACCGCGATCGCCGCGGGCACGATCCCCGAGCGCGGATCGTCGCCGCCCAGGTAGAGCGCGAACACGTACGCGGTGACCCCGAACAGGAGCACGAACCCGAACACCAGCCACGCCGACTTCCGCCGGTTGGCCGCGATGAGGTCGTAGAAGGTGGCCGGCACCGCCCGCCTCGTTCCTGGCCGCCGGGCCGGTTAGAACTGCACCTTCGGCGCTTCGCGCTGGGCCGCATCGTCGATCTGGAAGAACGGCTCGGCGGTGAACCCGAACATCCCGGCCAGGATGTTGGTAGGGACCGACTGGATCCGGGTGTTGTAGGTGGCGGTGATGTCGTTGTAGTGCTGGCGCGCGAAGGAGATCCGGTTCTCGGTGGTGGAGAGTTCCTCCTGGAGGGCCAGGAAGTTCTGGTTGGCCTTGAGATCCGGGTACGCCTCGGCCACCGCGAAGAGCTGCCGGAGCGCGCCGGTGAGCACGTTTTCGGCCTGCGCCTGGGCCTGGACTCCGGTGGCGGCGACGGCGGCGTTGCGCGCCTGGACCACCCGCTCGAACGTCTCCTTCTCGTGGGCGGCATATCCCTTGACCGTTTCCACCAGATTCGGGATGAGGTCGTAGCGGCGCTTGAGCTGGACGTCGATCTGGCTCCAGGCGTTCTTCACCTGCTGGCGCAGGCGCACCAGCCCGTTGTACATCCCCACCACCCAGAGGACCACCAGCGCCACGATGACGATGAAGGCGAGAAATATGAGCATCCGTACCTCCTTGGCCCCTCGCCGGGGCGGGCCTGCCTCCCCGGTCCGGTTCCGTTCCGGTGGAGAGTGACCCAAGCGCGCCCCCCCGGCAAGGGGCATCGGGAACTACGCAGACCGGCGGCCGGGGGTTGCGGGGACGGTCAGGCCTCCGGGGGCTCCCACGGCCAGAACTCGAGCATGGCCCGGGCGGTGGCGAGGTGGATCTCCACCGTGTCCTCGAGACGGGAGGCGTAGCCCCCGGCCAGGAGCACCGCCACCCGCGACCCCGCATCCCGGCAGGCCCGGAATACCCGGCGGTCGCGCTCGGCCAGCCCCTCGCGGCTGAGATCGAGCCCGCCGAGCTGGTCGTAGCGGAAGGGGTCGGCGCCGGCCACGTAGAACACCAGGTCCGGCCGCCGGTCGGCGACGGCGGTCCGGAGCCCGCCGTCGAGCGCCGCCAGGTACTCGTCGTCCCCGATCCGGTCGGGGAGCCCGAGGTCGAGGTCGCTTCGCTCCTTGACCGGATAGTTGTTCTCCTGGTGCATGGAGAAGGTGAAGACCCGGTCGTCGCCGGCGAAGATGCGCGCGGTGCCGTTTCCCTGGTGCACGTCCAGGTCCACCACGCTCACCCGGGAGGCGCCGCCGTCCTCCGCCAGCACCCACCTGGCCGCCACCGCCACGTCGTTCAGGTAGCAGAACCCCTCGGCGTGATCCGCGAAGGCGTGGTGGAAGCCGCCCCCCACGTGGAGCGCCGCCCCCCGGGCCAGCGCCGCCTCCACCGCGGTCACCGTCCCCCACACCGCGGTTTCGAACCAGCGGGTCACCTCCTCGTTCAAAGGCAGTTCCGAACCCACCGTGCGGTAGGAGAAGCGGAGCCCGAAGAACTCCTCCAGGTAACCGGGGTCATGGACCAGCCGCAGGATCTCCCGGTCGCGGGGAACCGGCTCGGTGAACGCCTCCGGGGGGAGCCCCATCCCCGCCAGCCGTTCCCGCACCCGGCGGTACTTGCCGGTGGGGAAGACGTGGGGGCCGATGTCCGCGTCGTAGGCGGGGCTGTGAACGAAGGCGGCCGGGCTCATGGCGATGGCGTTCTCGGTTCTCCACGGGGTCGGGTGGGCGCCGCGGGCGCCCCCGGAAGGGGGCCGGGGCGGAACCCGCCCCGGCGCGGGAGACCGCTACTTGTTCTCCGTCTCGATGGTCACGCTCTCGATGGTGACCGGGCTCTGGGGCCGGTCGTGGCTGTCGGTGGGCACGGCGGCGATGGCGTTCACCACGTCCATCCCCGTCTCCACCTCGCCGAACACGGTGTACTTGCCGTCCAGGCTGGGCTGGGGGGCCACGGTGATGAAGAACTGGCTGGAGTTGGTGTCGGGGGTCGGCTTGCGGGCCATCCCCAGCACCCCGGCGTGGTCGAACCGGAGGCCGGGCGCGTTCTCGGTCTTGAAGGTGCCGCCCCAGAGGCTCTCTCCCCCGGCGCCGGTCCCGGTGGGATCGCCGGCCTGGATCATGAACCCCTTGATCACCCGGTGGAAGGTGACGCCGTTGTAGTAACCCTTGGCGGCCAGGCCCTTGAAGTTGGCCACCGCCAGCGGGGCCTGCTCGGGGAAGAAGCGGAGGGTGACGGTCCCCATGTTCGTCTTCAACACCGCCACCTCGTCGGCCGGCCCCGGGTCCTTCTTCATCGACCGCTCCACGATCGGACTCATCTTCGCGCTCTCCTCTCCGGCCCCGGCGGCCCGGGCGGAAGTGTCGGAGGCAGCGCCTCCGTTCTCCTGGACGCTCCCCGCCGGCGCCGCCTGCTCTCCCCCTTGCTTCTGCCCCCCGCCGCAACCGGCAAGGAGGGCGAGCGCTCCCGCCAGCATCGTGATCAAGAGATATCGCATCGATCCGTCTCCCTTCCGCTGCCCCGTGTCCGAAAATCCGGGCGCCCCTCCGGCGCCGTGAACCCCCGGATTCTACGGGCGGCGCCCCGGGGGGCAACCGCGGCCCCGGGGCCGCCTGCGGATTTGACGCCGCCGGTGTCATCGTGGAGAATCCCCGCCTGATTCCACAGGAGGACCCACCCCCATGTTCACGCTCGATCTCGCCGGCAAGACCGGCATCGTCTTCGGAGTGGCCAACAAGCGGAGCCTCGCCCTGGGGATCGCCGAGCACCTCGACCGGGCCGGCTGCCGGCTCGCCTTCGCCTACCAGGGCGAGCGCTTCCGGGACGGGGTGGACAAGCTCACCGCCGAGATGCCCGGCCGCCTGCTCCTGGAGTGCGACGTGACCCGCGACGACCGACTCGAGGCCGCCTTCGACGAGGTGAAGCGCGAGTTCGGGCACCTGGACTACCTGGTCCACAGCGTGGCCTTCGCCCCCAAGGAGGAACTTGAGGGAGCGTTCCGAGACACCACCCGGGAGGGCTTCCGCATCGCGCTCGAGGTCTCGGCGTATTCCCTGGTGCCGATGGCCCGGCTGGCCGCGCCGCTGATGAAGGACCGGCAGGGCTCGATGGTCGCGCTCAGCTACATCGCGGCGGAGCGCGCGGTGCCCAACTACAACGTGATGGGGACGGCCAAGGCGGCCCTGGAGCAGGCGGTGCGCCAGCTCGCCTACGACCTGGGTCCCGAGGGGATCCGGGTGAACGCGATCTCCGCCGGACCGGTCAACACCGTCTCCGCCCGCGGGGTGGCCGGGTTCACCGACATCCTCAAGATCTACGAGGCCCGCACCCCGCTCCACCGGAACGTGACCCAGGCCGAGGTGGGAGCGGCGGCGCTGTTTCTCCTGAGCGAGATGGGGAGTGGGATCACCGGCACCACCCTGTTCGTGGACGCCGGCTTCCACGTGACCGCGTTCTAGCCCTCCGTCCGGGACGGCGGTCCGGCCGCGGCCGGAGCGCCGCCGCCCACCGGGCCGGCGGCTCGACCGGGACCGGCATGTCGACCGGCCGCTAGGCCCCCTCCTCTTCCAGGGCGGCCGCCTCCGCCGCGAGGCCCCAGAGCCCGGCCAGGTCCCCCTGGAGAGTCTCCGCCACGTCCACGTAATGCCGGCGGTGGATCCAGCAGGGGCCGAGCCGGCGGAGCGCCTCCAGGTGTTGCGGGGTTCGGTAGCCCACGTGGCGGTCGAAGCCGTAGCCCGGGTAGCGCTCGTTCATGCGGACCATGAGGGTGTCGCGGAAGGACTTGGCCACCAGGCTGGCGCAGGCGATCTGGTAGAAGCGGGCGTCCCCCTTCACGTGCGCTTCCTGGGGCACGGTGATGCCGGGCACCTTGCGGGCGTCCACCAGGAGGAACTCGGGGGCGGGGTCGAGCCGGCGCACCGCCCGGGCCATGGCGTTGAGGGTGGCGTAGTAGACGTTGATGCGGTCGATCTCGCGGGGGCGGGCCACCCCGATCCCGATCGCCAGGGCCTCGGAGCGGATCTCTCCGGCCAGACGTTCGCGATCGGCGCGCTTCAACACCTTCTTGGAGTCGTCCACCCCGCGGATGGCGCTCCCGGCGGGCATGATCACCGCCGCCGCCACCACCGGGCCGGCCAGGGGGCCCACCCCAACCTCGTCCACCCCGGCCAGGAGCCGGACCCCGCGTTCCCGGTACGGCTTCTCGCTCCGGCGAAGCCGCCACACCGCGGGCATCACACGCTTCCGGCCCGCCGTCTTCTTCCTTGCCTCACCCGCCATGGCGCATCATCCTAATGGCGGCGCCGGGCTCGAACAAGCGCGATCGGTGACGCCGGCCGGCGATGCGGGCGCTTCGGCAAAGGACGGGAACGTGGTCAAGATCTACACGAAAACGGGCGACCGGGGGCGGACCTCCCTCTTCGGCGGACACAAGGTGATGAAGGACCATCGCCGGCTGGAGGCCTACGGGGACCTCGACGAACTCAACGCCTACCTGGGCTGGTTCGTGAGCCGCACCGGCGAGGCCGATCTCGCCGCGATCGTGGAGCGGGTGCAGGCGGCGCTCTTCGACCTGGGCGCCCATCTCGCCACCCCCGCCGACGCGGGCAAGGCGCGCACGGTGCTCCCTCCCCTCTCCGGGGAGCGCACCGGGGAGCTGGAGCGGACGATCGACGCGCTGGAGTCGGAGCTCGTCCCGCTCGACTCGTTCATCCTTCCCGGCGGGACCGAGGACGCGGCGGTCCTCCACGTGGCGCGGGCGGTGTGCCGGCGGGCGGAGCGGCGGGTGGTGGCGGCCCGGGACGGCGAGACCCTCCCGCTTCCGGACGCGGGACTGGCCTACCTGAACCGGCTCTCGGACCTGTTGTTCGTGATGGCGCGCGCGGTCAACCGCCGCGCGGGCCGCGCGGAGCCGGTGTGGCGGCCGGAGCGGCCTCCGGGGGCGACCGCCTGATCAGGTTGCCTGGGTGAAGATCCAGAGCAGGCCGTACTCGTCGCGCACCGAGAACTCCTCCACTCCGGCGGTCCGGCGGTTCACCCGGGTGAGGATGGGAACCCCGGAGCGCTCCATCCGCGCCAGCTGGTCGGCCACGTCGTCCACGAACACGTACATGGCCACCCCTTCGCCGGGACGCCCCACCGCCCGCGTTCCCGCCCCGTGTTCGTCCACCAGATCGAAGCTGAACTTGCCCGCGCGGAGGGCCGCGTAGCGGTTCTGGTCGGAGATCTCCACCACGTCGAAGCCGAAGCTCTTCTCGTAATAGCGGACGGCGGCGGAGACGTCCGGCACCTGCAACGCGACGTTGCCTCCCAGGTATCCCCAGGTCCTTCCCTCGACGGCGGACGGGCGGCGGCCGGTCCGGTCCTCGCTCTTGCGCAGCGTCACGGTGCAGCTCCTTTCACCACAAACATTCAGGAAGGCAAGCATGACGCAAACGCCCAGGTGGATCAAGCGGCGCGAGGCGGAGCCGGGTGCGGCTCGGGTTGCAGGCCCGCGCTCCACCCGATACCATGAATGGTTCGGAGGGACTCGTCGAGTAATCACCGTTCCCCCGTTCGCCCCGCCGCGCGGAGACCCGGTCTCGCCGCGCCCGGGCCCATGAAGGATTCAAGAACCGGATTCCCGAGGAGCAAGCAATCATGAAAAGCGTCATCCATCTTCCCGTCCGTCCCCGCAGCGTCGTGCTGAACCCCTCTGCCGGCGAGCTCCGCGAACTGGTCGAGCGCATGGCCAACGCGCGCCCCACCCGGTTCGGAAACCTGAACGTGCGCACCCGGGTCACCGCCCGGAGCAAGGGAAGCACCTACATCGCCACCGACCGGCCCCGCGAGCACTCCGACCAGACCATGTCCCGGGCGGACTTCGGGGAGATCGCCCGCCGCCGGGACGCCTACATCGCCGAGCGGGAGATGGTGGTGGTGAACGGCTTCATCGGCAACGACCGCACCTTCCGGGTGCCGGCCAGGCTCATCGTCGAATCGCGGAACGCGAACATCGCGGCCATGCAGCGCCAGCTCTACTACACCGAGGACCCGTCGGTCATGGACGAGGACTTCGAGCCCCGGCTCACTGTGATCTACACCCCCAACCTGACCGCCCCCGGCTATCCCGACGACCGGGTGATCGCAGTGGACCTGGAGAGCGGGATCACCCGCGTGCTCAACTCCGACTACTTCGGGGAGTCCAAGAAGGGCGGGCTCCGGATGTGGAACAAGATCGTCTACGACCGGGGCGGGCTGGCGCTCCACGCTGGGTGCAAGGTGATCCCGGTGGGGGAGGACGGCAAGGTGGCGCTCATCATCGGCCTCTCCGGCACCACCGTCTCCCAGGACGATGCCGGCGAGGTCGATTTCTTCGACACCTCCTACACCGGGAACGGACGCGCCACTTTCCCCATGTCCAGGGTGAAGGGGGCCGCCGACGCCCGCGACCTGGGCCGGGCCGACATCCTCCTCATCCTGAACCGGAACGAGAACATCATCCCTGCGGCGGCCCGGCTCCACGGGGCCCAGGCCGCCGCCTTCTTCATGCTCGGCGAGACCCAGGGGACCAGCGCCGGCGGAAAGGAGGAGGCCGGGAAGTCCCTGCGGGTGCCCGGCACCAACCCCTTCTTCCCCCTCCGCCACGCCCAGCAGGGGAACCGGATGAAGGGGCTCTTGGCCGGATCGGACCTGGTGGTCTACCTTCTCAATACCGGCCGGGTGGGGGGCGGCGAGGACGACGAACGGTCCCGCAAGATCCGCATCCCCCACACCGGCGCCATCGTGAAGGCGATCGCGGAAGGGACCATCCACTGGACCCACGATCCCGACTTCGGGTACGAGGTCGCGGAATCGGTCCCGGGGATCGAGGGCGAGGACGAGGCGATCCTCCGTCCGCGCCGGCTCTACCAGTCCCAGGACCGGCTCGACGAGTACGAGCGGCTGGTGCAGCGGCTCCGGCGCGAGCGGGTGGAGCACCTGAAGACGTTCGAGGATCTGGACCGGGACCTGATCGAGGGGCTCGGGTAGCGAGACCGCCGGGCCGCCGGGCGCCCGGGGTGCGAGGCCGCGGGGGCCGCCGGGCGGCGGCCGGAAAACGGGAGCGGAATGCGCGAGTTCATCCCCCTGCCGGAGCGGGTGCGGCGGGCGGTGCTGGAGCGGGGCGGACGGTTCCGGATCGAGGAATCCGCGCTCGAGCGCCCCGGCCCGGGCGAGGTGGTGTTCCGGCTCCTCGCCGCCGGAGTCGGCCCCGACGACGTGGCGCCCAACCTCTACGTCAACCGTACCCCGCCGGGGGTGCCGATCCTGGAGGTGGCCGCGGCCGGCGACGGGGTCTCGGGGTGGAATGCGCTGGATCGCGCGATCCTTCTCCCCCGCCCTGCCTCCACCGATCCCCTGCCCGGTCTGAGCACCTACCTGTCGATCCCCGACGATCCCGCGTTGCGGGAGGCGCTGGTCAAGCTTCCGGGGCAGATCGACGCCGAAGGGGCCACCCTGCTCCCCGCCGCCGCCTTCGCCGCCCGCATCCTCCGCGAAGCCCGCTCGGACCACGCGCGCACGCTGCTGGTGCTGGGGCTGGGGCTGGTGGGCCAGGTGGCCATCCGGCTGGCCCGGCACCAGGGGATCCGCGGGGTCTACGCGGCCGATGCCTCGGCCACGCTGCGCCAGCGCGCGGAGTGGAGCGGCGCCACCCGCGTGATCCGCGTACCCGAGGAGCCGCTCCGGGACGCCATTCTCCAGGAGACCGGCGGCGCCGGGCCCGACGCGGTGCTGGCGCTCTCCCCCGACGCGTCGCTCGCCCACGAGGCGTTCCAGGTCATGGCCCGGCGCGGGACCATGGTGGTGGGGGCGCCGTTCTCGTCGAACTTCCTGTTCGCGCTTCCCGGGGCGCGGGTGCAACGGAATGAGCTTCGCATCCACGGGGTGAGCGGGTTCGAATCGCAGGATCTCCGGGACGCGTTCCAGGCGCTCCGGCTCGGCACCGTCAACGCCGATACCCTGGTCTCCCGGCGCCTCCGGTGGGACGAGCTACCCCAGGCCGACCTGGATCCCGGCTACTGGGAGCACGGAACCCACGTGGTGGTGCAGGGGCCCGACGACGAGGACTTCCCGGTGGAGTGATCCCGGGGGGGGCAGGGGCCCCGGGGGACAGATTGACCCGCCACCCGGCGCGGCGCTATAGTGCAGGCGGATCCCCCTCGACGGGTGCCTGGAGTACCCGAAATTGACTCACCGCAGTCCGGCCCGTCTCGCCGCATCCGCGGCCGAGCTCTTTCCCCCAAGGGCGCGTTTACGGTCTCTCTCCATTCTCGGAGCGGCCGCTCTGCCGGCCGGCGGCCCCGCGCAGGCCGCCTCGACCGCCAGCACCGTGGCGCCCACCACGGACCTCCGGCCGCCGTCGGGTCCGGGGGCTTCCCTTTTCACCATGGGAGACACCCTGCAGGTGCGGACGGGCGGGTGTCTCCGGCGAGGGCTTGCCGGGGGGAGAACGGCATGAGAGGAACGAATTGGCTGTGGTTCGGACTCGCGGCGCTGGGGGGGGCGGCGGCTGCGTTGGGCGGAGGCTGTTCGCCCAAGGAAGGGCGGGCGCTTCCCAACCAGCCCCCGGTGGTGAAGTTGACCGGGGGCCCAATCGAAGGCGGGACGGTCTCCTACCGGATCCGCTTCGACTGGTCGGCCAACGACCCGGACGGCCGGGTGGACCACTTCGAGGTCGCGGTGGACCCGCCGGCGGCCTTCACCGAGGACGAGATCGCCCGCGGGGGGCAGGGGATCTCGGAAATGGACATCCCCGGCACCGGGGGCGAGCCCGACACCACCCGGGTGACCAAGGAGGGCGGGGCGTCCTTCGACTGGATCCACACCGTCGACTTCAACGAGACCCTGGAGTTCGCGACCCCGAACCCCGACTCCGAGATGGTGGGATCGTTGAAGCGGCCCCTGGGCCGGTTCTCGGGTCTCCATGCGGTGTACGTGCGTGCGGTGGACGGCGAGGGGCTGGCCGGGGATCCCGCGCACGTGGCATTCAACGCGACCACGGTGGCTCCGCGGGCGACCCTTCGCTCACCCGATCTCTCCGGAGGCACCGACCTATTCACCCTTGGGGACACCCTCCACGTCCGGGCCGACGGCGTCGATCCGGACGGGTCCACCGGACTGCCGGTGGGATACGAGGTGCGGCTCCTGGATCTCTCCACCCTCGGCCCCATCCCCGTGATCCAGATCGACACCCCCCAGCTCCTCTTCTCGGGCGGCGACTCAGCCTGGACCTACGTCCCGGGACCGGAATTGAAGCTGGACCTGCCGCTGCGGGCGGGCCGCGGCTACCTCTTCGGCGTGCGTGCGGTGGACGAGGCGGGAGCGGTGGAGCCTTTCCTCACCTTCGGCCGGAACGCGGTCAAGTTCGCCTCGACCGCCGGAGGCGGGATTCCAAGGATCACGGTGGCGGCGGCGGAGATCCCCACCGTGACGTCGAGCGGCGCGGTGACCACCCGGGACTTCAACCTCCCGTCCGGGATCACGCTCCACCTGAACGTCTCCTGCAGCGCGGAGGACTACGGGGGCGCGTGCGACGCGCTCCGCTGGGGGCTGAACCTCGCCGACCCGGAGAACGGGCCGGGGTTCTCCGCCTGGACCACGAACTTCGCGCTTCCGCCGATCACCCTGGAGGCAATCGGGATCCAGACCGTGAGCGTCCAGGTCCGGGACACCTACGGGACCGTGGCCGCCGTGGTCCTGGTCCTGAACCCGGTGGACGTCCCCATGGACCGGCCGGCGCTCCTGGTCGACGACAACTACAACGCCACCTATCCGCGCGACAGCGAGAACGACGCCTTCTGGAAGAGCCTGTTCGACGACTCGGGCCGGTTCCCGGCGAACCAGTACTTCGCCTACGAGACCTACGGCCCCGACGACCGGCTCTCCCAGACCCCGGCGCCGCCGTCCCTGGCCGAGATGGGCCGCTACCGGCTCCAGATCTGGGACGTGGCCGGCGCCGCTTCCGGCGGTGGGGCCGGCCTCTACCAGGCCGCCTCGGTCAACCGGCAGCTGGACGCCTACCTCGGCGCGGGGGGGCAGGCCTGGATCTCCGGGACCTACACCGTGCCCACCATGCTCCCGGAAGTGCCGGGCGGGTCCTACGTCAACCTCAACTATCCGCTCTCGGTCTCCCCGGGGAGCTTCGCCTGGCAGTATTTGAAGCTCTACACCGACGACGTCCGCAACGACAAGGAAGCGAACCAGAACAACAACCTGGTGGCGGTCAACCCGTTCCCCTACCCCGTGGGCGACTATCGCCGGAACCAGCCCCCGGTCTACCCGGCCATGCGGATCGACACCACCAAGGTGAGCCCGTTCCGGCATGGAATCCCGTTCTGCGACGCGATCTTCGGGCTGATCGACGCTTCCGCCCACCTCTCCGACGGGTTCCGCGGGGTGCTCGACTCGCTCTACGTCTCCGCCGCCTACGGCCCGACGATCGGGCGCTCGTCACCCTATGAGGGCCGCCTGGACGCCCTCCGCTGGCACAACCCGGATCCCGCCCGCACCCAGGGCGCGGTGCAGTGGTTCGGATTCCCGATGTACTACTTCGAGAAGACGGGGGCGCAAACGGTGTTCAACCGGTCGATCGACTGGTTCCGGGAGGAAACGGGGCCGTAGCGGGGGGCGCCGCGCCTCCGGGCGGCGGGCAGGAAATCCGGGCGCGCCGGGGTGGAAGCCGGCGCGCCCGTTGATCCGAATTGGACCGCTAGTCCTTCAGGTATCGCGCGAGCCACCCCATCACCGTCTCCCACCACACCCTGCGGTTCTTGGGTTTGAGCACCCAGTGCCCCTCGTCGGCGAAGTAGAGGAGCCGCGAGGGCACCCCGCGCCGCTGGAGCGCGGTGAAGAAGTCCAGCCCCTCGCTGGCGGGGCAGCGGAAGTCCTGCTCGCCCTGGATCACCAGGACCGGGGTCTTCATGTCGGGGACGTGGAGGTGCGGCGAGTACTTGCGGTACTCCTCGGGCGCCTCCCACGGCGCCCCCCCGAACTCCCACTCCGAGAACCAGAGCTCGTCGGTGGCGTAGTCCATCATCTCGTTGTTGAAGATGCCGTCGTGGCTCACCAGGCAGCGGAAGCGGCCGGTGTGGCCGGCGATCCAGTTCACCATGAACCCGCCGAAGCTGGCGCCGGCGGCGGCGGTGCGCTCGCGGTCGCAGAAGGGGTACGTCTCCAGCACGTGGTCGAAGCCCTTCATCAGGTCCTCGTAGCACGTGCCCCCCCACTCGCCCCGGATGGCGTCGGTGAAGGCCTGCCCGTAGCCGGTGCTTCCCCGCGGGTTGATCATCACCGCCACGTAGCCGGGGGCGGCGAAGAGCTGGGCGTTCCACCGCTCGTGGAAGTCGAGCCCGAACATCCCCTGCGGCCCGCCGTGGATCATGAACACCACCGGGTACTTCTTTCCCGCCTCGAACCCCGGAGGCTTGAGCAGGAACCCCTGCACCTTGGCCCCCTTCGCCCCCTCGTACCAGAATTCCTCGGCCTCGTTCATCGCGATCCCGGAGAGGGCCTCGGCGTTCAGCGCGGTCAGCGCCGAGGCCTCGGCGCCGGCCCCGGTGGAAGCCCGGTAGATCTCCGGCGGCGCGCAGAGCGTCTCCCGGCCGAACACCAGCCACTCCCCGTCGGGGGTCACCGCGGGATCGTGGTCGGTGGCCCCTCCGGTGAGGGCCGCGGGCTCGCCGCCGGCGGCGTCCACCGCGTAGATACCGGTGGTGCCGCGGTCCTGGGCCGCGAAGAAGAGGCGCCTTCCGTCCGGGGACCAGACCGGGGGGCCGGCGGAACGGTCGAACCCAGGGGCGGCCTCGGCGGTCTTGCCGGTCTTGCGGTCGTAGACCAGGAGCTCGCGCTTGTCGGCCTCGTAGCCGGCCCGGCGCATGGCGCAGTAGGCGATCCGTCCGCCCTCGGGCGAATAGACCGGGTGGGCGGCGGCGCCGTCCCAGGGATTGATCCGGTGGGGGGTACCTCCCCCGGCGGGCACCGTCCACAGCGCCACCGAGGTGGAGAGCGCCTGGGCGTCGTCGCGGAGGCAGGCGTAAACGACTTCGTTCCCGTCCGGCGACACCGCGAAGTCGGGATCGCCTCCCAGCGCCCACGGCGGCACGGGGTAGGGGCCGGGGGTGAGGTCCCGGGCGTCCCCGGTCGCGACCTCCACCGTGAACAGGTGCTCGATCTTGTCGTCGGTCCAGGCGTCCCAGTGCCGGAACATAAGCCCGTCGATCACCCGGTAGGCGGGCTTCTCCTTCTCCCGCTCCTCCTCCCGGCGCTCGATCTCCCCGGGGTCGGAAGTGTCGCGATAGACCTGCGAGATCACCGCCAACCGCGTCCCGTCCGGGAACCACACCGGCCGGTGGGCACCGAGCTTCAAGCGCGTCACCTGCCGCGCCTCCCCTCCGTCGGTGGGCATTACCCAGATCTGCTGGGTCTCGCTCCGGTTGGAGACGAACGCGATCCACTTGCCGTCCGGCGAGAACGCGTGCTCGCCGTTCGAGGTCCCGTGCCGGGTGAGCTGGACCTCCTCCCCCCCCCGCACCGGCACCCGGTAGAGATGGGAGACGTTCCGGTCCGCGCCGGGGTCGGGTTGGAACGCGGTGAATACCACGTAGTGCCCGTCGGGGGAAACCCGGGGGCGCGAAGCCCGGCGATGGTTGAAGAGATCCTCGAAGCGAAGCGGTCGCGGTTCGGCGGAACTCAGGCTTTCACCTCCCAGGTTTCCCCGGCCCCCAGAAGGGCGGCCAGGTCGCCCTCGCCGCGCTCGGTCCGCACCCGCTTCACCTGGTCCCAGATGTTGGTCTCGAGCGACGGCACCTGCACGTCGCGGAAGATCCCCAAAGGCACCGGGAAGTGGGGGGGCTGGAGGCGGCTCATGGCGAAGGCGTGGACGGGCTCGGCGGCATGCGCGTCGTGAACGGCCAGGTCGGACTCGGAGACGCCGTCCCCGAGGCGCACCACCTCGTAGCCCGCGCCCGTCCAGCGCAGGCCCTTGTCGCCCTCGGCCCCGAAGCGGAGCGGCTTGCCGTGCTCCATCTCCAGGTTGGTGTCGCTCCTGACCGCGCGCTCGGTGAAGTTCTCGAACGCCTTGTCGTTGAAGATGTTGCAGTTCTGGTAGATCTCCACGAACGCGGTCCCCTGGTGGGAGGCGGCGGCCTTGAGCACCTCCATCAGGTGCTTCTGGTAGACGTCCACCGACCGGGCCACGAAGGTGGCCTCGGCGCCCAGCGCGAGGCTCAGGGGATTGAGCGGGCGGTCGACCGACCCGAACGGGGTGGACTTGGTCCGCTTGCCCATCTCCGAGGTGGGCGAGTACTGCCCCTTGGTCAACCCGTAGATCCGGTTGTTGAACATGAGGATCTTCAGCCCGACGTTGCGGCGCATGGCGTGGATGAGGTGGTTTCCCCCGATGGACAGCGCGTCCCCGTCCCCGGTCACCACCCACACGTCGAGCGCGGGGTTGGCGATCTTGATCCCGGTGGCCACCGCGGGGGCCCGCCCGTGGATGGTGTGGAAGCCGTAGGTGTTCATGTAGTACGGGAAACGGCTGGAGCAGCCGATCCCCGAGACCACCACGAAGTTCTCCTTGGCCATCCCCAGCTGCGAGAACACGGTCTGGACCGCGTTCAGGATGGCGTAGTCCCCGCAGCCCGGGCACCACCGCACCTCCTGGTCGGTCTGGAAGTCCTTCTTGGTGAGGGGCGCGCCCGCGGGCACGCCGGGATCGGTGGTGGTGCTCATGACTTTGCCTCCCGGGCCAGGGACTCGATGCTCTCGACGATCTCGGTTACCGCGAACGGGCGTCCCTGGATCTTGTTCAATCCCACCGTGTCCACCAGGTACCGGGCCCGGATCAGCATGGAGAGCTGCCCGGTGTTCATCTCCGGCACCAGGACCCGGCGGTAGCGCTTCATGATCTCGCCCAGGTCCGCGGCCAGGGGATTGAGGTGGCGCAGATGGACGTGGCCCACCGATACTCCCTTGGCCAGGCACTCCTCCATGGCTCCGCGGATGGCTCCGTAAGTGCTACCCCATCCGACCACCAGGACGTCCCCCTTCCCAGCCCCGTAGATCTCGAGGGGGGCGATCTCCGCGGTCACCCTCGCGACCTTCTCCGCCCGGAGGTGGATCATCTTCTCGTGGTTCTCGGGATCGTAGGAGACGTTGCCGGTGACCTCGGCCTTCTCCAGGCCGCCGATCCGGTGCTCCAACCCCGGGGTCCCCGGGCGGGCCCAGGGCCGGGCCAGGGTATCCGGATTCCGGCGGTAGGGCATGAACTCGGCGCCGTTGTCCGAGGCCGCGAACTGGACCGGGACCTCGGGCAGGTCCTCCACCGCGGGGATCCGGAACGGCTCCGCGCCGTTGGCCAGATAGCCGTCGGTCAGCAGGATCACCGGAGTCATGTACTTGAGCGCGATGCGGGCGGCCTCGAACGCCATCCAGAAGCAGTCCCCCACCGTGGCCGCGGCCAGGACCGGGAGCGGCGACTCGGAGTGCCGGCCGAACATCGCCTGCAGCAGATCGGCCTGCTCCGGCTTGGTGGGGAGCCCGGTGCTGGGGCCGCCGCGCTGGATGTCGACCACCACCAGCGGCAGCTCGGTCATCACCGCCAGCCCCAGGGCCTCGCCCTTCAGCGCCATCCCGGGGCCGCTGGTGGTGGTGAGCCCCAGCGCCCCGGCGAAGGCGGCGCCGATGGCCGCGGTGACCGCGGCGATCTCGTCCTCGGCCTGGAAGGTGACCACCCCGTAGTTCTTGTAGCGCGAGAGTTCATGGAGCACGTCGCTGGCCGGAGTGATGGGATACGACCCCTGGAACAGGGTCAGCCCGGCTTTGCGGGCGGCGCAGATCAGACCCAGGGCCAGGGCGCCGTTACCGTTGATGCTGCGGTAGCGCCCGGGGGGCATGACCGCCGGCGGCACCTCGTAGGTGGACTGGAAGAGCTGGACCGCTCCCGCGTATTCCATCCCCCCCTTGAGCGCCAGGAGATTCGCCTCCACCAGGTCGGGACGGGCCTTGAACCGGCTTTCCACCCACTTGACCGTGATCTCCGGCGAGCGGTTGTAGAGCCAGTACATGATCCCCAGGGCGAAGAAGTTCTTGCAGCGGTCCTTCTCCTTGGGGGTGAGCCCGGTGGCGTCGAGCGATTTGCGGGTGAGGTCGGTGAGCGGGACCGGGATCACCCGGTAGGCGTCCAGGGTGTGGTCCTCGATGGGGTTGGCGTCGTAGCCCACCCGCTCCAGGTTCCGCTGGGTGAAGGCGTCGGTGTTGATGATGAGGATGCCGTTGGGCCTCAGATCCTTCACGTTCAGCCGCAACGCGGCCGGGTTCATGGCCACCAGCACGTCCGGCTCGGCGCCGGGGGTGTGGATGTCGTGGCTGGAGAACCGGATCTGGAAACCCGACACCCCCGGGAGCGTCCCCGCGGGGGCGCGGATCTCGGCCGGGAAGTCCGGGAGGGTGGCCAGGTCGTTTCCGGCCACCGCGGTGGTGGTGGAGAACTGGGTTCCGGTGAGCTGCATGCCGTCGCCGGAGTCCCCGGCGAAGCGGATCACCACGTCGTCCAGGCGAACGCGTTCTTTTTCTAGGGTCTTGGAATCCATGGCTCCAGTATGCGCCGTTTTCCGCCGGGGATACGCGGGGAGGCCAGTGCGAGCCCGCGGAGCGGCCCGCAGCCCCATCGACGACCGACCGGGTATGTTATCACAGGCCCGGGAGGCCGTCGGGGGGTCACCCCTCCAGGACGCGCATCAATCTCCGGGCGTGGGCGCGCACCGCGGGCTGGGGGCTCTCGGCGTAGTCGCGGCTCACCCGGAGCAGCCGCCGCCGCTGCCGGTCGCTCCCCCGCCCCGAGTCGAACCAGATCCCGACCTGCTGTTCGGCCCGGCGCACCAGCGCCGGCGCCGCCGCCGCGTGGTCGCTCAGCCATCGGGACATCTCCTCCAGGGAATGGTCGGGGTGCCGTGGGTAGAGACACTGACCGAGCACGTGGCCGAGGAGCCGGCGTACGCGGGCGTTGCGCTCCCCGCGGAAACTCCGGAGCACCTTCAGCACGGCGCGCGGGTCCCGGCGGGCGGGGATCTCCAGGCCATGGAGCGCCACCCACCGGCGGCGGGGGTCGCGGTGGGCGAACCAGGGGGACATGAGCCGGAACATGTCGCGGGGTGCCCGCGACCACATCCAGTAGAGCTCCTCCATGATCGGGATCCAGGGGCGCCGGCCGGGAAGCGAGGCCACCCGCCCCATCTCGCGCACAAACGCGCGGGGATCGGTGTCGTGGAGGTAGGCGCGGGCGTAGAGGACCACGGTGCGCACGGCGTACCGGCGGTCGTCCTGGAACGCGGCCAGGAATTCATCCGAGGCGGCACGGCGCGGGCTACCGCACCGGGCCAGGGCGTAGCCGACCAGGTTCAGGCGGTCCAGATCCTCACCCTTGCACAACGCGAGCAGTCTCCGGCGGGCGACCGCGCCGGGCCACGCGTCCAGGGCGGCCCGGACTTCCGATTTTATCGCTTCCGAAGATCGACGGGGGCTCGAGCTCACACCGCTCCTCCTCGACGCCGACCGAGGCCGACGTCGGCATGATAGGAGGAGCGGCAAGAAAAACGCCAGAGCAAAACTGAAGGCGGGGTCGCCGGCGGCGCGGCGGAAAATGAAAAGGCCTCCGGCGGGAGCTGCCCGCCGGAGGCCCGGTCACGATGGGCGCCGCGTGCTACTCGTAGCTGTTCTTCAGATGTCCCCAGGTGGTAGGCACCGTGGGCGTGGGCGGGGTGACGTCGATCTTGGGCTTGGCCAGCCCGAAGTACCCCTGGTTCTGCTGGGCGGTCGGCACCTCGCTGGTGCAGGCGGTGTAGGCGCCGGTGAGCAGGCCCGCGAACCCGACCCCGCTCTGGCTCAGCCGGCTGAACAGGGTCCCGCCGGTGAACTGGAGGTCCGAGTTGATGCTCCCCGCGCAGCTGGAGGGGCTGATGCGAAGCTTGGCCACGAAGCCCGAGAACGTCCCTTCCAGGATGAGGGTGCCGTCGGTGAAGGTCGACCGGTCGGCGGTGTCCGCGTTCAGGGAGCTGTCGCAGTAGACCTGGAAGAATCCCCCGCCGTAGTTGGTGTTGTAGTAGAGAGCGTCGCTGGTGGACCCCCCCGACGCCAGCCCGGACAGGATGTAGGTGTACTCGACGTTCGGGTCGTTGGCGTCCAGATCCTGGAGCGGGTCGTTGAACTGGATCACGTGGCCCACGATGGTCAGGGTGTCGCCGGCCACCGAGGTACGGACCCCGGGCGCCCGGCTCCCCTCGGTCGCATATCCGTCACCGAGGTCCAGGACCGGGTTGGTGAGGGCCAGGGCCGCGCCGGCCGGAAGGGCCAGGGCGCCGACGAGCGTGATGATCGCGAAGCGGGTGTAGCTGAACCTCATGGCTATTCCCCTCCCGTGTAGTGCTGCTTCAGGTGACCCCAGGTGGTGGGCCGGGTAGGCACGGGCTCGTTGATCGAGACGCGACCGGTGATCTGCCACCGGTAACCGGCGGGCAACTCCGGCGTGTCGTCGCGGACCGCGGCCAGGGTCCATCCCGTCCGCTGATCGGGGGGGATGCTGGAGAGCTGGGTTCCGCGGTTCAGCGACATCATGCCGTCCAGATCGCCGGTCCCGGTGGAGGGATCGTAGACGATGCTGAAGGAAGTGATGTCGCCTCCCAGCACGCACTCGCCGTCCTCGAAGGTCGAAGGGGCGGTGGCGTTGGGCGGGTTGGTTCCGTAGTCGGCGGCGGTGCCGCCGGCCAGGGAGTCGCAGTACACGTCGAAGGTCCCGCTCGAGAACGAGTAGACGATGTACCCGCTCACGGTGTCGATCGAGGCGGCGCACATGTTCTGCAGGCTGAACGTGTACTGGTTGGTGGAGTAGTCGAAGCTCAGGTAGTCGGGGTTCACCGCCGGCACGAACCCGACCGCGTTGTAACACCCGCTGGGTTGCCAGTAGTCGTACCCGGTGAAATCGAGGAGATACACGTTGGCGAAAGCAGCCACGGCGAGAATCGCCGTCGCGGCCAGGGCCAGAACGGCTCCCCGGTATCTCAAGGCCTTCATGCGGACCTCCTTGGCGAACGCACGTCTTGTGATGCGGATCGAGGATTGGAAGCGCCCGCGACGGGCCACCCCCGCGAGCGCTGTGGAAGGCTTGACTCGAAACGAGCCCCGACGACGAGAATCAGACTACTGCACGACTCGAATTGGGGTCAATTGATCTCGATAATCAGGTGAGGCCTTCCGACGGATTTCGAACCGGCGGAACGGGCGGCCGGGACCGGACCTTCAAGGGGCGGCTACAGTGGAATCCCGGAGAGAGGAAACGCCTCCTCCAGCTCGGTCAAGTCCTTGGCATCGAGCACGATGCCGGAGGCGCCGGCGTTCTCCTCCAGCTGCCCGGCGCTGGAGGCGCCCACGATGGCGGAGGCGACCACCGGATCCCGCAGCGTCCATGCCGCCGCGACCTGGGCCGGGCTCTTTCCCAACCGTCCGGCGATCCTCACCAGGGTTTCCACCCGGGTCATCTCCTTCTCCTCCATCCACTTCCCCATGAACTTGGCGCCGTCGGTGGTGGCCCGTGATCCCTCGGGGGTCTTCCCGCCGAGGTACTTGCCGGTGAGGACCCCCTGGGCGAGGGGGCTGTAGACGATGAGCCCGATTCCCTCGGTCCGGCAGCGGGGAATGAGGCCGGGCTCCACCCGGCGGTCGAGCAGGTTGTAGGGGGGCTGGTGCGAGACGATCCGCTCCCACCCGTTCCGCTCGCAGATCCGCATGCACTCCACCGTCTGCTCGGCGGTGAAATTGGAGACCCCCAGATAGCGGACCTTCCCCTGCCGGACCAGGTCGTTGAAGGCGGACAGCGTTTCTTCGAGCGGAGTGTCGTCGTCGGAGGCGTGGGCCTGGTAGAGATCGACGTACTCCATGCCCAGCCGCCCGAGGCTCCGATCCACGGCGTCCATCACGTGTTTCCGGGAGAGCCCGCGCCCCATCGGCCCCGGCCACACCGGGCCCATGACCTTGGTTGCGACCACCAGCTCGTGCCGGGGCACGTCCCTGAGCGCCTTCCCCAGCACGGTCTCCGCCTGGCCCTGGCTGTAGACGTCGGCGGTGTCGAAGAAGTTGATCCCCAGGTCGAGCGCCCGGTGGATGATCCGGTCGGTGGCGGGCTGGTCCACCGTCCCCCCCAGGGTGAGCCACGATCCCAGCGAGACCTCGCTGACCTTGAGCCCGGAGCGTCCCAGACGACGATAATTCACGGTCGAACTCCTCTGCGCGGGAACCCGAAGCCTACGGACCGGAAGGCGGTGAGCCTAACCCGGCCGCCGCCCCGCGGCCAAGAGGGGCTTGGGGCGGCGCCCCCCCGGGGCTAGAATGCGTGGGAGCGGGGCGACGCACCCGCGGAAAGGCGGACGCGGCATGGAAGCGATCCTGGCCGGAGCGGGTCTCTCCTCCGGCACCTGGGAAGGGGGGGCGTCCCCCGTGCACTATGCGGCGCGGGCGGGGCGCGAGCCCACGCTTCTCTGCCTCCACGGCCTCGGCGATTCGCACCTCACCTTCCCCGAGTTCCTCTCCGTCCCCGACCTGCGACCCTTCGGCGCGCTCGCCCCCGACGTCCCCGGATTCGGCCGGAGCCCGCGCCATCCCGGCACCGATCGCGCCCTGGCCGGGCAAGCGGCGCTGGCCCTGGCGCTCGCCGACGCCCTGGGGATCCGGAGGTTTGTGGTGGTCGGGCACTCCATGGGGGGCGCGGTGGCCGTACACCTGGCCGAGACCGCGCCGAACCGCTGCCTGGGGATCCTGAGCCTGGAGGGAAACCTCACCCCGCCCGACTGCACGCTGAGCCGCGAGGCGGTGCGGGCGGAGCACGACGGACGCTACGGCCGCTGGCGGAACTCAGTGGTCGCGCGGTACGAGGAGGAGGGCGGGCGCGGCGAGGCGGGAAAGCTCCGCTACCTGGTGAGTTTCTCAAGGAGCGACGCGGAGGCATTCCTCGACGCTTCCCACGCTCTGGTGGCGGAAAGTTCCGGGTCCGAGCTGGGCCGGCGGTACCGGGAGCTCCCCCAGCCCCGCCTCTACCTGCTCGGGGGGAAGAGTTCCCCCCCCGAGACCAGGCTCTTCCTTCGCGCGCACCGGCTGGACCAGGCGGTCTTCCCCGAGTCGGGACACTGGGTGCACTGGGACGCGCGGGAGGAGGCCGCGGCGGCCTGCCGGAAGTTCCTCGACCGGAGCGTCGCGGGCTAACCGCCGGTCCGCGGGGCCCGGAATCAGCCCGCCGCCCGGAGCGCCAGCACGATCCCCTCGTAGAGCCCGGCGGTGAGGACGGCGGTGAAGGGGACGGTCAAGAGCCACGAGTACGCGATGTCCCGCAGCATGCGCAGATTGAGCGCGGCCATCCCGCGGGCGAAACCGACCCCCACCACCGCGCCGACCAGGACGTGGGTGGTGGAGATGGGCATTCCCAGCCGGGAACCGATGAGAATGGTGGCCGAGGCCGAGAGTTCGGCGCTGAACCCGCGGGTGGGGGTGAGCTCGGTGATGCGGGAGCCGATGGTGTAGATCACCTTGTAGCCCCAGGTGGCGAGCCCGACCACGATCCCCCCGCCGCCGAGCATGAGAGCCCAGAACGGGACCGGCGCCTTCCCGCCCACGAGCCCTTCTCGGGCCACGTTGACGATCCCGGCCAGGGGCCCGACGGCGTTGGCCACGTCGTTGGAGCCGTGCGCGAAGGCCACCGAGGCCGCGGTCATGATCTGCAGGTACCGGAAGATCCGTTCCACGAACAGGTACTGGTCGGCCAGCTCCGCCCGCTCGCGCTGCCGCAGGTAACGGAGCATGGGTCCGAGCGAGACCAGCGCCACCGCCAGCCCGGCGCCGGCGGCCAGGAGCGAGGCGCGCCCCAGGGGCAGGTTCAGGTTCAGGTTCTTCAGCCCCTTGAACAGGATCGAGAGCGCGACGATGAACACGGTGACGAACACGAAGCAGGGGGCGAGCACACGGGCCCGGCGGACCGGGGATTCGGAATCGAGGATGGCCCGCCCCACCAGGAGGAATACCAGGTAACCGAGGAGCCCCCCCAGGAGCGGCGACGTGAACCAGGAGAGGACGATCTGACCCATCTTCCCCCAGCTCACCGCCCCGAACCCGCCGGCCACGATTCCGAAGCCGGCCACCGCTCCCACGATGGCGTGGGTGGTGGAGACGGGAAGGCCGAACTGGGTGGCGAGGTGGAGCCACACCGCGGCGGCGAGGAGCGCGGCCAGCATGCCGTAGATGTAGGCATGGGGGTCGGCGCCGAAGGCCTCGGGGGAGACGATGCCGCTCTGCACGGTCTGGGTGACGTGCGCCCCGACCAGGATCGCCCCCGCCAGCTCGAACATCCCGGCCACCACCACCGCCTGGCGGAGGGTGAGGGCGTGGGACCCCACCGAGGTGCCCATGGCGTTGGCGACGTCGTTGGCGCCGATGTTCCACGCCATGTAGAACCCGGCCGCGGCCGCGATGAGCACGATGACCAGCTCGAACCCCATTCCGCCCCCTGAAGTTCGAGCTTACTTGTGGAGCATGAGATGCAGGCGCTTGCCCACGTTCTCCGCGCTGTTGGCGAGGTCGCCCAGCTTGTTCCCCAGCTTGAGCCACATCCAGAGTTCCCCCGCGGTGAGGTCGTTCTCGATCAGGAACACCTGGCGGGCGAACTCCCACTGCACCTTGTCGCACTCGTGCTCGAGGATCCCCAGGTTGTCGATGATCTTGATCACCTTCTCGGCCTGGGGGCCGGCGAACGAGGCCTCGACCAGCTCGTCGAGCTCCTCGATCAGGCGGTTGGCCTCCTCCGGCACCACCGTGGACCTCTCCACCAGCTTGGGGAGGAGGACCCGCAGCGGACCGGGGATCCGCAGCTCGCGCATGCGGAGGAGAATCCCCAGGTCCTCGGCCTGATCGGCGATGGCGTCCTGAACGCCGAGGAGATCCAGGAGATCCCGCCGGTCCACCGGGAGGAAGATGCTCTTGGGAAGATTGGCGCGGATCTCGTTCTTGATCTCGTCCGCCTCGTGCTCGAGCCGCGAAAGCTCGGCGGAGATCGCCTCGATCCGTTCGCGGTCCCCGGCCATGAGCGCGTCGAACAGCGGCCGAACCTGGGAGGCGCACTCGTGGACCTTGCGCATGTGGCTCTGGACGGGGCCGAACGGGGACTTACCGAAAAGCTGAAGGATGGACCTGACCATCGGGGCTCCTCCTGGAAAGGCCGGTTGCCTCCGGCGCCGGGGGACGGAAACGGGTCCGACAGGGCCACGAATGTCCCCGCCCCGGTGGGGTTTCGTCAAGCCGGAAGCGGGGAGGCGGCCCCACTGGCTCGGCTACGCCCCCGGGATCGTCCGGTTCAGGACCAGGAGCCGCCGCTCGGTCAGGTGTTCCATGGCGTAGCGGGCGCCTTCCCGGCCCTGGCCGCTCTCCTTGACCCCGCCGTAGGGCATGTGATCCACGCGGTAGGTCGGGTAGTCGTTGTGGATGATCCCCCCCACCTCCAGCACGTCCCAGGCCCGGAGCACCTTGGGCAGGTCGTTCGTGAACACCCCGGCCTGGAGGCCGTAGACGCTGTCGTTGACCGCGGCCAGGGCGGCCTCGAAATCGTCGAAGGGTTCCAGGAGCGCCACCGGCCCGAACGCCTCCTTGCAGGAGATGTCCGCGTCGTGGGCCACGTTCTCCAGCACCACCGGGCTCAGGACCGAGCCCTCGCGCTCTCCACCCAGGAGCCGCCGGGCCCCCTTCCGCTCCGCGTCGGCCGACCATTGCAGGATCCGGTCGGCGTCCTGGGGGGTGATCAAGGGGCCCGCCACCACGTCCGGATCGGCGGGGTCGCCGGTGGGGACCCGGGTCCGGGCGGCCTCCACGAAGGCGTCGCGGAAGCGGTCGTAGACGTCGCGATGCACCAGCACCCGCTGGACGCTGATGCAGGACTGGCCGGCGTAGGCGTAGGCGGCGGGAGCGATCCGGCGGGCGGCGGCGACGGGATCCACGTCCCGTTCCACCACCGCCGCGGCGTTCCCGCCCAGCTCGAGGGCAACCAGTTTGCGGACGGCGCGGGCCTTGAGCCCCCAGCCCACCTCCGCGCTCCCGGTGAAGGTGAGCACCTTCATCCGGTCGTCCTCGACCAGGGGCCGTGCGGTGGCGGAGTCGGTGGAGAGTACAGCCAGCCCGCCGCGGGGCAGGCCCGCCTCCGCGAACGCCTCGGCCAGGAGCATGGACGAGAACGGAGTCTGCGAGGCGGGCTTCAGCACCACCGGGCACCCGCAAGCCACCGAGGGGGCGAGCTTGTGGGCGACCAGGTTCAGGGGAAAGTTGAACGGGCTGATCGCGGTCACCGGCCCCGCGGGGACGCGCTTCAGGAGCCCCACCCGCCCTTCGCCGGGCTTGAAGGCGTCCAGGGGGAGGATCTCCCCGCCGAGGGTCCGCGCCAGGTCGGCGGCGTCGGTGAGGGTGTCCAGGCAGCGCTCCACTTCGGCGCGGGCGTAGCGGATGGGCTTACCCGCCTCCTCCATCAACGTGCGGGCGAAGATGTCCTTGCGCGCCTCCACGTGGGCGCGGGCGCGGAGGAGGATCTCGCTCCGCCGCCAGGCGGGAAGCGCGGCCATGACCGGGGCCGCGCGGACCGCGCTCGCGATCGCGCGCTCCACGTCCGCGGCCGAGGCCCGCCCGATCTCCCCCACCGGCTCCTGGTCGTAGGGGCTCTTGACCGTCTTCGATTCCTTGGTGGCGGTGAAGGCGCCGTCCACGAACATCCCGTATTGCATGATGAAACCTCCTCCCCCCAGTCTAGCCGACCGGCCCGGGCTCCCGCATCACGAGCCCCCAGTTGGCCGTGGGGAGTCCAGCTGCGGGGTCACTTCCAGCACGCCGGCTCCCATGTTCTTGACCTTGAACCCGGCTTCGGTGCTGTCCCCGACCCGGACCCACCCGAACTGCACCAAGCTGGGGAAGACCAGACACTCCGGGGAGCCGGGATCGGTCGCGCGCCGCCCGCAGGAGGAGAGGAGCGCGATGAGGGCCGCGAGGAGGAGCGGAACAATGCTCCGCGGGAGAGCGGCCGGGCGTGCGGCCCCCGGGGGAAACGGTCGCCATTTGGTGGCGGCTCCCCCGCTTCACCCGAGTCTTACTCCAGGACCTCGTTTCGATCCATGGGGATCCTCGGGCGGCACCGAGAACCGGTGGGTGCGCTCAAGAAAATGATAGGAACTGTCCCCGTCCGGCATTCGTGTCGCGGCGAGCCGCTACGGCAGGAGCAGGAGCTTGATCGAGGCCGACCGGCGCGGGGTGTCGAGCCGCACGAAGTAGGTGCCGGCGGGGAGCCGGACGCCGTCGCTCCCGCGCCCGTCCCACGCCACCCGGCGCTCCCCCGCCCCGGCGTATCCCTCGGTGAGCACCCGGACCCGCCGCCCCGCCACGTCGAACACGCTCAGCCGCACCGGCGTCGCGGCGGGAAGGTCGAAGGTGATCTCGGTCCGGCCGCGAACCGGGTTGGGGTTCACCCGCTCCACCCGCGGCGCCGCCGGCGGCTCCGGCCCGGGCCCGGCCACCGCCAGCGGGGAGGGAGGGGCGTAGGCGAGCACGGTCACCTCGTCGAGCTTCCACCCCTCGAGCTGCAGGCCGGTGTCGCTGGTGAGGACAAAGCGGAGCCGCAGGTCGGGCGCTCCCGCGAAGGCGGAGAGATCCATCTCTTCCACGTCCCAGAACCGGCGGTCGCCGTCGTAGCCCGGCTCCCCCGCGGGCTGGGTGCCGCCGGCGTAGCCGCCGGTGGTCCCGTGCCCGGGGCGGGTGCGGGTGCCGGCGAGAGCGGTCCAGGTGGCGCCGGAGTCCGCGCTCGCCTCCACCCGGCCGAAGTCGTAGCCCACCTCGATGTCCCAGCGGGCCCGGTACCGGAGCGCCGCGGCGGCCGCCCCGCTCAGGTCCAGGCCGTGGTTCAGCGTCAGCACGGCGTCGGCGTTCGGCGCGTAATTGCCCCCCGGCGAATCGGAGAAGACCTGGTTTCCGCCCACCGACTCCAGCCCCCACCCCCCGGACGCCGTCCAGTTCGCGAGGCCGGCGTTCGCGCTGTCGGCGAACACCACGGTGGGCTCGCCGATCCGGAACGAGACGGTGTCCCGGCCGACGTAGCCCTCGGCGTCGGCGATCTCCAGGGAGAGGCGCGCCAGGGTTCCCGGCGCCACTGCGCCGTCCACCGCCACCCGGATCTCCGGTCCCGCCGCCGGCCACGCGCTCTGTCCGGGCACGAGCGTGGGGTAGTCCGCGGTGCCCGCCGTCACGCTCATGCCGGCCGTCCCCGAGGCCGCGGTCACCGTCACCGGAGCGGAGGCGGCGCCGGCCGCCCCCAGGTCGCGGAGGCGCACCTCGAGTCCAAACACCTCGCCGGGACGGGCGATGCCGCTCCCGGCCGCCGTCCGCACGCTGTCGGCGCGGAGATAGGTCCCGGCGGCGTAGGCCAGGGCGAGGAAGCTCTCCAGGTTCTCCGCGGCCACCGGGAGGATGCGCGCGGGGGCGGGCCAGAATCCGTCGTCGTCGTTGCCGGCCTCGGTGGTGAACGCCAGGGCGCGCGGTTTGTCCACCGTGTCTCCGTACATCCAGTCGTTGGCGTCGCCGTTCACCGGGTAGAGAAGCTGTCCGGAGCGGCCGTAGCCGTAGTGCGAGACCCGGACGCGGGCGTCGGCGAGCCGGATGAGGGCGAGGGAATCGGGAGCGTCGGCGGGGATGTAACTCCAGGGGTAGAGCACGTCCTCGGAAAAGGTGTGGACGTTGTCGACGGTGCGGAAGGCGTGCCCGTCGCAGAGGTCGCGCACCGCCCGCGTCTCCGGCTCCGAGAAAGCCGAGGGGCCGCGATAGATCTCGCTCACCGTGAAGGACGAGGAGCCCTGGTCGTCGTAGCCCCACTCGTACCCGAAGTTGCGGTTCAGATCCACCCCGTCCCCGGTGTCGAAGACGCCGTTTCCGTTGTTGTCGCGGAGATTCTTCCGCCAGAAGTAGTAGCTCCCGGTCGAGTCCCAGTAGGCCTGGTTGAGCCCGTAGCCGTCGGGGTTCACCACCGGCACGAACCAGATTTCGCGGTTCTGAACCAGATAGGTGAGGACCGGATCGGAGCCGTAGCCCGCCAGGAGCCGCTCCATGAAATAGAGCACCGCCTCCATCCCCTCCGGCTCCCGGGCGTGGGTGAGCGAGGTGAAGAGCGCCTCGGGGCGGGTCCCCAGGGGGCGGCTCCGGTCGGTGATCCCGACGGCGAGGATCGGCCGCCCCGCCACGCTCGTTCCGATGGTGTCGAGCGCGGTCACCAGCGCGGGGTCGGTGGCGGCAAGCGAGTCGAGGAGCGCGTAGACCTCCTCCAGCGAGCGGAACCCGGCGAAGGAGCCCCGGCCGATGGGGGGCACGTTCCACGCCCCGGACCCCGAGGCGGCGCGGAGAACCCCGGCGCGGGGGCGCACCCGGTTCCCGCGGGCCAGCATGGCGCCGTAGTCGGGGGTGGTCTCGGTGTAGCAGAGGAGGGCGTCGTCCAGGACCTCCCTGGTTCCCGGCCACCCCAGCACGGTGGCCCGGTACCCCCGCCGCACCTGGAGGAAATCCAGGTCCAGCCCCAGGAACCTGCCCCAGGCGTCGGGAAGGCTGAGGTCGATCTCGTAGAGAGGAAGGGGGCCGGGGCGGACCGGGGCCACCGAGGGATCCGGAGGCCGGGGCGGCACCGGCGCGGCCGCGGTGAGGACCGCCGCCAGGGCGGCCAGGGCCGCGAGCAGGGCGGGCGCCCGGACCGCGGCCCGGGACCCCGCCGGCCGGAACCGCCGGGAGATTGGGGGGAATAGCTTCATCCCGCGCATTATACCCAACTGAGCGGCCGGCCACGGCTCGCCGGCGGCGGCCGCTCCGCACCCCCCGAGGGCGGCGGCCCCCCCGCGCCGGGCCACGCAAGCAGTTTCTCATCCGGCTCCCAGCCGCTAGAATCGAGGACCATGAATACCATGAACCCCCTGAAGAGCATCCTGGTCATCATCGCCCTCGGCCTGATCCTGGGGCTGGGCTATAACCTGGTGCGCCCCCGCGCGCTCCCGTGGAAGGCGGAGCCGAAGATCGCGGTCGACCTGGACGCGGCCGATTCCGGGGCCGGCGCGGTCGAGCCGCCCGCCTCCACCTCCCAGACCCCGCCCGAGGCCTCGGACGAGGCCGCCGGCGCTTCCCCGGCCGCCGGTGGGGCCCAGACCGGCATGAAGAGCGAACCGGAGAAGGCGGCGGCCGGCACCCCGGCCGCGGGGAAGGCGGCGGCCGGGAAGACCGTTGACGAGGCCGGCGCGGCGGCCGCGGGGAAGGCGGCGGCCGGCACCCCGGACGCGGGAAAGGCGCCGGCCGCGGGGAAGGATCTCTACTCCGACATCCCCGCCTCCGACCTCCCCAGGAACGTCTCCCTGGCCAAGGCCAAGACCTTCTACGACCGCGGCGGGCTCCTGGTCCTGGACGCCCGCGACCCCGGCGAGTACGCCGACGGCCACATCCAGGGGGCGGTGGACGCGCCCTACGATCAGAAGGCGGGCGACCCCGACTGGATCATGAAGACGGCCAAGGACCCGCGACCGATCCTGGTCTACTGCGACGGCGGAGATTGCGAGCTTTCGCTCGACCTGGGCACCGTGATCACGCAGGTCGGCCACAAGCGGGTGCTCATCCTCACCGACGGCTATCCCGGCTGGTCGGACGCCGGCTACCCCACCGCCACCGGAGCGAATCCATGATCGAACGACCGAGCTGGGGTTGGCGCTACCTCGCCCGCTTCATCCTGGGGGGCATCTTCGTGTGGGCGTCGCTGGCCAAGATCGGAGACCTGGCCGGCTTCGCCGCCGATCTCCACAACTACCACCTGCTCCCGATCGCGATCGAGAACGTGCTCGCGATGGTGATCCCGTGGATCGAACTGGTGGCCGGGCTCGCGCTGATCCTGAACCTGGCTCCCCGGGGCGCGACCTGGGTCCTGGGGTTCTTCCTCGCCGTGTTCCTGCTCGCCATCCTGAGCGCGATCGTCCGCCACCTGGACATCGCCTGCGGCTGCTTCGGCACCGCCGACGCCACCCGCACCGGCTGGACCGCGCTCCTGCGCGACGTGGTGTTCCTGCTCCTGGCCTGGCTGGGGTATCCCAGGGTCGAGGGGGCGCCGGCCTCCGCCCCGCGGCACGCGGAAGCAGTCTAAGCGCCGGATGAACGGGGGGGCGGGATGGGCGGACTGAACATCTTCCTGCTCGCGGCGATCTTCGCGGGCGGGCTGGTGGCGGGCATCATCAACACCATGGCGGGCGGGGGATCGCTGATCACCCTCCCGCTTCTCATCTTCGCCGGACTCCCGCCCACGGTGGCCAACGGCACCAACCGCGTGGCCATCGTGCTCCAGAACATGGGGGCGATGGCGGGCTTCCGCCGCCACGGGCTCAAGCTCGGCCGCGAAGCCATGCTGCTCCTGATCCCCTCGGTGGCCGGCGCCTACATCGGGGTGCGGCTGGCGGTGAACCTGAACGAGGCGATCATGAAGCGCGCGATCGGCGTCATCCTGGTGGTGATGCTGGTGCCGCTGCTTCGCCGGTCCCGGCCGCAGCCGCCCGAGGGTCCGGTGAGGGTGAAGCTCCACTGGTGGACCTGGCCCGTGTACTTCCTGATCGGGATCTACGGAGGGTTCCTCCAGGCCGGTGTCGGCTTCTTCTACCTGGCCGTGCTGGTGGGGATGCAGGGGCTGAACCTGGTGCGGGCGAACCTGATCAAGGTGTTCCTGATCCTGGTCTACAGCGTGCTGGCGCTGGCGTTGTTCATCGCCCACGGCAAGGTGGCCCTGGTGCCGGGGCTGGCCCTCGCCCTCGGCACCACCTGGGGAGGATGGCTGGGCGCGCACATGGCGGTGCGGAAGGGCGAGAAGCTGGTGCGGGTGGTGCTGGCGGTGGCGGTCGTGGTCTCCGCGGCCGAACTCATGGGGGTTCCCAAGCTCATCGGCCGCTGGCTCGGCCATGGAGGTTCCTGACGTGACCACGGCTCCCGGCGGTGTGTTCGACGTCCACACCCACTTCTTCGGCCCCGACTTCTTCCGGATCCTGGCCGCGAGCGCCGGTTCCGGGGGAAAGGTGGAACCGGGTTACGCGCGGCTCCGCGCGGCCGGGATCGAGGTCCCCTCCGGCTCGCCCGAGGAGCACGCCCGCCGCTGGACCGCCGAGATGGACCGCCACGGGGTGGAGCGGATGGTGACCTTCGCCAGTCTTCCGGAGGAGATGGGCTCGGTCGCGGCCGGCGCCGAGGCCTCGGGTGGACGCTTGGTGCCCTTCTGCCTGGTGAACCCCGTCGCCGCCGATGCGGTGGCGCGGGTGGAGGAACTGGCCGGGCGCTTCGGGGTAAAGGGGCTGGTTCTCTTCCCCGCCATGCACCGCTACGACCTCTCGAGCGCGCTCGTGGAGCCCTTCTACGCCGCGGTGGAGCGCTTGGGGCTCCCGCTCATCACCCACATGGGGACGCTGCGGGTGCAGGTGCGGGACCTCTTGGAGCTTCCTTCGGACTTCGACATCGGCTTCGCCACTCCGGCGCGGCTCCGGGATGCGGCCGGGCGCCATCCCGAGATCCGGTTCGTGATCCCCCACTTCGGAGGCGGTTACTTCGAGGAGACCCTGGAGCTGGCCGCCGGGCGGCCCAACGTGTCGCTGGACACCTCCAGCAGCAACTCCTGGATGCGGCTCCACCCGGGCCGGCTCACCCTGGCCGGCGTGTTCCGCCGGGCGCTGGAGGTGGTGGGGGCCGGGCGCATCCACTTCGGCACCGACTCCAGCATCTTCCCCCGAGGCTGGCGTGCGGACCTGTTTGCGGAGCAGGCCCGGGCGCTGGACGAGGCCGGGGTCTCCGCCGCCGACCGCGGGCGGATCCTGGGGGGGAACACGCGGGCGCTCCTGGGGTTCTGACCCGGGCGCTCCCGGGGCTCTGAGCCGGGCGCTCCCGGAGTTCTGAGCCGGGCGCTCCCGGGGTTCTGAGCCGGGCGCTCCCGGGTTCCGGGGCCGGGCCGTCCCGGCGCTTCCTCGGGCGCGCCTGCGGGTCTACAATCGTGGCCATGGAAGTCCGCGCCGGCTACAACGAGGGCCACCTCCTGGTGGCGGCGGTCCGCGTCCTCACCGCGCGGAACCAGGGCCGTCCCCCCACGGTGGAGGAGGCGGCGGACCTGGTGGGGGTCTCCCGCGAGTGGGCCGGGGTGCTGGCCGCCTCGCTCGAGCGCGAGGGGATCGTGCGGATGCTCAAGGGACCGTTCGAGTCGCGGGTCGAGATCCGCGACCACCTCGCCCTGGAGAAACTCCCCCGCGGCGAGACCGCGGCCGGGGTGGACGAGGAGCTCCGCCGGTTCTCGGCCCAGAAGAAGAAGGAAGAGGAGACGCTGCGCGACCTCTTCTCCTCCGGGAGCGCGCTCAAGAAGCAGGAGGAGCGGTTGGACAAGCTCGCCGACGGGCTCGTGCAATTCAAGCGGAAGCGGACCGGCCCCAACCCGCTCTTCCCCGGCGGCTCCGAAGACGATTGAGCGGCGGCCGGGCGGCCCGCCGGGAGATCAGCGTGGAACCGGAGCCGCCGACGCCTCCAGCCAGGCCTGGAACATGAGCACGTCCCACAGGTGGTGGTGCCAGCTCTGGGTCCCGGCGAGGTGCTCGGCCCACTTCCGGCGCACCGGCCCGGGGTGGAAGTAGCCCTCCCGGCGGAGGCGCCCCTCGTCCAGGAGTTCCTCGGCCCATCCGCGCAGCGGCCCCCGGAGCCAGGCGTCGATGGGAACGCTGAACCCCACCTTGGGGCGGTCGATGAGCGGCGCCGGCACGTAGCGGTCCAGCACCCGGCGCAGGAGCGGCTTCTCCCGGCCGTCGCGGAACTTCAACGCCGGCGGGAGCGACCAAGTGAACTCCACCAGCCGGTGGTCCAGCACCGGCACCCGCGCCTCCAGGCTCACCGCCATGCTCGCCCGGTCCACCTTGACCAGGATGTCGTCGGGCAGATAGGTGACGGCGTCGATGAACATCATGGACTCCAGGAGCGACCCGCTACGAGGCCACGCCGCGGGCCGGTTAAACAGGGTCTCGGGCTCCCCGCCCCCCACCACCACCTCGGACGGGTCGCGCCAGTGGCCGTGGAGCCAGCAGTAGACCCCGCGCCCGTCCCCCTGACCGGCGGTCCGGGAGAAGGTGCGGAGCCGCCGCTGGAGCCGGGTGTCGCTTCGCCGGGGCGCGACCAGGCCCACCGCTCCCGCCGCCGCCGCGCGCAGCGGGGAAGGCACGCGCGCGATTTGCCGCCACACCTCCCGGGTGTACGCGTACCGGCGGTAGCCGCCGAAGAGTTCGTCCCCGCCGTCCCCGGAAAGGCTCACCGTGACCTCGCGGCGCGCGAGCGCGGATACCAGGAAGGTGGGGATCTGCGACGAGTCCGCGAACGGCTCGTCGTAGAGCGCGGGGAGCCGCGGGATCACCGCCATCGCCTCCTCGGCAGTGACGATCTGCTCGCGGTGATCGGTGCCGAGATGCGCCGCCACCTCCTTCGCGTAGGGCGCCTCGTTGTAGCCGGGCTCCTCGTAGCCGATGCTGAAGGTGCGGACCCGGCCCGGGCTCTGCGCCTGCATGAGCGCGACCACGGTGGAGGAATCGACGCCACCGGAGAGGAAGGCGCCGACCGGCACGTCGGCTTCCATGCGGAGGGCCACCGCGTCGCGGAGCAGCCGGTCCAGTTCGTTGACCGCGTCCTCCTCGGTGCCACGGAAGGGCTCGCGGAGGCCGCGCTCCGCCACCTCGTGCAGGTCCCAGAAGCGGACGGGGGCGAGCGGCCCCGGCGCGGCGTCCCGGGACATGGTGAGCGTGGTCCCGGGGGGGAGCTTCTCGATCCCGCGGTAGATGGAGTACGGGCAGGGCACGTAGCTGTGGCGGGCGTAGAGGGCGAGGGCGCCGCGGTCGATCTCGCCGGCGAAGGCGGGATGGGCCCGGAGGCTCTTGAGTTCCGAGCCGAACAGGAGCACCCCGTTCTGCCAGCCCGCGTAGAGGGGTTTGATCCCCAACCGGTCGCGGGCAAGGGTGAGCGAGCGGTCGGCGGCGTCCCAGAGGGCGAAGGCGAACATGCCGACCGCGCGCCTCAGGGTGGGCACGAGGCCCCAGGCGGCGATGCCGGCGAGGAGCACCTCGGTGTCGGAGTGGCCTCGGAACCGCACCCCCCGGCCCTGGAGGTCGCGCCGGATCTCGCCGTGGTTGTAGATCTCGCCGTTATAGACCACGTGGAAACGGCCGCCGGCGTCGGTCATGGGCTGACCGCCGGCCGGCGAGAGGTCCACGATGGAAAGCCGGCGGTGGCCGAGCGCCACCCCGGCTTCCGGGTCGGCCCAGACCCCGTGGTCGTCGGGTCCGCGGTGGGCGATGGTGTCGGCCATCCTGGCGGCGAGACGCCCGGGCGGGTCGCCGGCGAAGCGGTGGCGGGGGTCGAAGAATCCGGCGATGCCGCACATGGTCAGGCCGGTCGGGGGGTGGCGGAGAAAGCGGGGCGCGCGGGGGATCCGGCGAGGCGAAGCGTCACGGCTGATGGGGCTCCCGGGTGCTCATGAGGCGCCAACTATATCACGCGGTCCCGCGCGCGAGCCGGAGGCGGCCGGGCCGTCGCGTTCCCTCCGCGTTCCCGCCGCGTTCCCTCCCCGTTTCCTCCGCGTTCCCGGGTATCATAAACTCCCACATGAACTTGGGAGTTCTCGCTGGTCGGATTCCATCTGGAAACCCGCTACGGCGATGGAGCTGCGCCGGCAGTCCCCTCAGGGTTTGACTCCCGGCGGGGCGCACCGTAGCCTTCCGCGATGTCGCGCGTGAGCACCCGCCCCCAGATCGCGGTCGTCGGGGCCGGGCTGGCCGGCCTCGCCGCCGCCTGGCAGGCCCGCCGTCTGGGCGCGGCGCGCGTCATCCTGCTGGAACGCTTTCGGATCGGCCACGACCGCGGAAGCTCCCACGGAGCGGCCCGGATCACCCGCACCACCTACGGCGAGGCGGTCTACGCGCGGCTCATGCGGGAGGCCAACGCGGAGGACTGGCCGAGGCTGGAGCGCGACTCGGAGCGAACGCTTGTTCACCGCCACGGCGGGATCTTCTTCGGCCCTCCGGGCGGCATCTTCGAGCCCTACGACCGGGCCATGGGCGCCTTCCCCGAGGAGGTGGACCGTCTCTCCCCCGCCGAGGCCTCGCGCCGTTTCCCCGCGTTCCGGTTCGGCGGCGCGGCGGCGGTCCTCCACGACCGCACCGCCGGGGTGATCGCGGCCCGCGCCGTCCTGGACGCGCTCCTCCGGCTCTGCCGGCAGGCCGGAGTGGACGTCCGCGAGCAATGCCGGGTGACGGAGATCGAACCGCGGGGCGCGAGGCTGGCGCTCCGGACGCGGCGGGGCGCTCTGGAAGCCGACCGGGTGATCGTGGCCGCGGGGCCGTGGACGGCGCGGCTCCTGCCCGGGCTCGCGCACCGGCTCTCGGTGAAGCGCCAGCACGTGGGGTACTACCGCCTGCCCGGGGATCCGCGGGCGATGCTCCCGGAGCGGTTCCCGGTGTGGGCGTACCTGGGCCGGGACAACGACGACTTCTACTACGGCCTTCCCGAGTTCGGCCGCGAGGGGGTGAAGGCCGCGCGCCATGCCATCGCCGGGCGCGAGTCCGACGACCCCGACGGCGACCGCGCGCCGTCGGAGGCCGCGCTCCGCGAACTCGACGGGTTCGCGGCGCGGCTCTTCACCGGCCCCGCGCCGGAGCGGATCGCCGCCGAGACCTGCCTCTACACCAACGCGCCGGCCGAGGACTTCACCCTGGACCGGGTGCCGGGCGAGCCCCGGGTCGTGGTGGGCGCGGGGTTCTCGGGCCACGGCTTCAAGTTCGGTCCGCTCACCGGGCGCATTCTCGCCCGGCTGGCCCTGGACGGAGCGACCGGAATCGAGGCCTTCGAGGCCGAGCGGGCGCGGTTCGCGTTTCCGGCGGTCTGATCCCGCGGGAGGACGCGCCCCGCGGCCGGCCCGCGCCGCCCGGCTCCGCCGGAGGGCGCGCCGGATAGCCGTGCGCCGCGCCGGATAGCCGTGCGGTGCGCCGGATAGCCGTGCGGTGCGCCGGATGGCGCCTCGCGGCGCCCGCCGTGTATGCTCCCCGCCTTGAACGGACAACTCACCTACCGCCGCATCCTCTCGACCTGGTGGCCGCTGGCCGCGAGCTGGCTCATGATGGGCTTCGAGCTTCCCGCGGTGAGCGCGGTCATGGCCCGGCTCGTCCATCCCGAGGTGAGCCTTGCCGCCTACGGCGGGGTGGTCTTCCCCCTGGCGCTCTTGGTGGAGGCGCCCATCATCATGCTGCTCGCGGCCTCGGTGGCGCTCGCGCGCGACTTCGAGTCCTACCGCTGGCTGCGGCGGTTCATGGCCTGGTCGGCCGCCGGCCTCACGCTCATTCACCTCGCCATCGCCCTCACCCCGCTCTACGGCCTGGTGGCCGGCCGGCTGATCGGCGTCCCCCCGGCGGTGCTCGGGCCCGCCCGGGTGGGGCTCATCATCATGACTCCGTGGACCGGCTCCATCGCCTACCGCCGGTTCCACCAGGGCGTGCTCATCCGCTTCGGCCGCTCGCGGACGGTGGGGGTGGGAACCGCGGTGCGGCTGGGCACGAACTTCAGCGTGCTGGCCGCGGGATACCTGGTGGGACACGTTTCGGGGATCGTGATCGGCACCGTCGCGGTGGCGGTAGGGGTCGTCTCCGAGGCCTCGTTCATCGGCTGGGCGGTGCGGCCGGTGCTCCGCGGCCCTCTCCGCCATGCCCCTCCGGCGGCGGAGCCGCTCCGCTTGCCGCCGTTCCTCCGGTTCTACGGGCCGCTGGCGCTGACCCCGCTCCTCACCCTTACCGCATTGCCGCTCCTGAGCGCGGCGGTCAGCCGCCTTCCCGAAGCGCTGGCGTCGCTCGCGGTGTGGCCGGTGATCAACGGGATCACCTTCGGACTCCGGGCGCTGGGGCTGGCCTATAACGAGGTCGCGGTGGCGCTGGTGGAGGAGCCGCGCTCGGCGCGGCCGCTCTTCCGCTTCTCGCTGGTCCTGGCCGGCGCCCTCACCCTGATCCTGGCTCTGGTGGCGGCGACCCCGTTCGGGTGGTTCTGGTTCCACACCGTGTCCGGTCTCTCGGTGCGGCTGTCGCGGCTGGCGGTGAGCGCGATCTGGATTCCGCTCCTCATCCCCGGGCTCACCGCGCTTCAGAGCTGGTACCAGGGGGCGCTCGTCCACGCCCGGCGGACGCGCGGCATCACCGAGTCGGTGGCGGTGTACCTCGCCGCCGCAGTGCTGATCCTCGCGGCGGCGGTAAAGTGGTCGCCGGTGACCGGGATCTACGTGGGGCTGGCGGCGATGATGGTGGGGAACGTGCTTCAGACGGTGTGGCTCAGGATCCGGGCCGGCTCGGTGCTGGCCGGACTCCAGGCACGCGACCGCGTTGAGCCTCCGCCCGGTGGGCCTGCGCCCGATGCCGGGCGGGCCTGACCCCCCGGTCGGGGGGCGGTGCGCGGGCCGCGACGGCGATCGCGCCCGGCCCCGGAGCCGCCGGTTCGAGATGTACCGCGCGAGCCCGCCCTCCCCGTAGCCGGGGTTCGTCCGGTCCGCCCCGGGATTAGGGACCCGGGTCCCTATTTCTGTTCGACTTGAGCGGCGGAAGGACGGGCGGGCGCCGCGGCCGGCCCATCGCCGGTGACATTTCGCGAACCCCAGCCTCGGACCCCATCCGCCACACCGTCTCGAGCGCCCGGCCGGTCGCCGGTTCCGCCCTGCGCTACTGCTCGGCCTTCCGCTTCACCTCGGCCCGCAGCCGCTCCTCCTGTTCGCGAAGTTCGGGAGTGAAGCTCTCGCCGAAGTCCTCGGCCTCGAACACCGGCCGGATTTCGATCTCGGACGGGCCGTGGAAGGGGTTGGGGCATCGCTTCACCCACTCCACCGCTTCGTCCATGTCGCGGACCTGCCAGAGCCAGAAGCCCGCGACGAGTTCCTTGGTTTCGGCGAACGGGCCATCGATCACCGTCCGCTCCGGGCCGTCGAACTTCACCCGCTTCCCCTCCAAGGAGGCGTGGAGCCCCTCCCCCGCCAGCATCACCCCCGCCTTCACCAGTTCCTCGTTGAACTTCCCCATGTCGGACAGGAGCTTCTCGTCGGGCAGCCCGCCCGCCTCCGATTCCCGAGTGGCCTTGACCATCACCATGACGCGCATCGTCGGTCTCCTTTGAGGTGGGATCGAATCGATCACGGTGCCGGCCGGTCCCGTCTCTCACCGCTGCGGCGAACGGGGCGGCGGGAATCAACAGGCCGGGACGATTCTTTTCGGGGCGCGAGGGCGCCCACGGTGAACTGTTTCGGGCCGAGCCGCCTCGCGCCCTCGGCGAAGTGCTTCGGGCCGAAGGCGGATCTGCCCCGGGCCCTCGGTGAAGCCCCCTGAAGCTAGCCGACCCGGGCCGGTCGCCGGCGGAGCGCGTCGAGGCTCCAGCGACCCGCCCCCGCGACGGAAAAATAGAGCCAGACGAGCGCGAACAGCGCGGCGGGCATGCCGCCGTTGCCCACCGTCCAGAACCCCTGCCGGAAGTGCACCTGGAAGTAGGCCACCGCCATCTCCACCGCCAGCACGAACGCCACCGGCCGGGTGAAGAGGCCGAGCACCAGGAGGAACCCGCCCACCAGTTCCAGGAGGCCGGCCAGCCCCACCTCGGAGAAGTACGGAACGTGGCCGCCGGCCGGCGGCACCCCCACCGGCACCGCGAAAAGCTTCATGGTGCCCGCCGAGAGAAAGATGAGCGCGGCCCCGATCCGGAGCAGGCTGCGGACCTCGGACTCCCGGGCGCGCCAGGCCGCGAGTGGGCCCCCCCCGGTCACGGCCTTCCCCACCGGAGCCGGGCGACGCCGGGGGCATGCATCCCGGTCATGAGCTTCCTCCATCTCGGACGATGTGGAGCTGGGGAGAGGCGAGGCGCTTCCCCCCGTACCGAAGATACCGCGCCCTCCGCTCCGGCGCCACCCGCCTCAGAGCCGGCTTCAACGCCACCCGCCCGGACCTGCCACCCGCCCGCACCTGCCACCCGCCTCAGGCCCGGCTTCAACGCCACCCGCCGCCCCCACCGCGCAAGCCGGGGCTACGGCTCTTCCATTCTCCGCCAGAGGGCGTCCAGCTCGGCCTTGCGCGCCTCGTACTCGCGCACCAGGTCCGCGGCCTCGGGGCCGCCGTCCGCATACAGTCCGGGGTCGGCGAGGCGCGCCTCCAGCCCGGCCACCTCCCCCTCGGCGGCCCGGATCTCCGCCTCCAGCCCCGCCAGCGCCTCCTCCCGCCGCCGGCGCTCCGCGTCGCGACGGCGCTCCTCGCGCTTCCCCGCGTTCCGGTTCCGGCGGCCGGCCTCCCGCGCCGCCTCCGGGTCCGCCCCCTCCGGCTCCGAGGCCTCGGACGGCGGTTCCGCGGCGCCCGCCTCCGCCGCCGCCCTCCGCGCCCGCGCCTCCTCGTACTCGTCGTAGCCCCCGGGGTAGACGGTGACACGGCCCCCGGAGACCTCGACCACCCGGGTGGCCACCCGGGTCATGAGCGAGCGGTCGTGGGTCACCACCACCACCGCCCCCGCGAACTGGACCAGCGCCTCTTCCAGGACTTCCTTCCCACCCAGGTCGAGGTGGTGAGTGGGCTCGTCCAGGAGGAGAAGGTTGGCGGGCTGGAGCAGCATCCGGCAGAGCGCCACGCGCTGGCGCTCCCCGCCCGAAAGCACCCCGCACGGCTTGAACACGTCGTCACCGGTGAAGAGGAAGCTCCCGAGGAGCCCCCGGAGCTTGGGACGCCAGGCTTCGGACGCCTCGCGATCCAGGGTCTCGAGCACGGTGTCGCGGGGATCGAGGGTCTCCGCCGCGTGCTGGGCGAAATAGGCGGAGCGGGTGAGGTCCCCCTCCTCCCGCTCCCCCGCCCGCGGGGGGAGCTGGCCGGCCAGCATGCGGAGAAGCGTGGTCTTCCCCGCCCCGTTGGCCCCGACGATGGCCACCTTGTCCCCGCGCTCCACCGTGACCTCGGCGTCCCTGAACACGTCCCGCTCGTCGTAGCCGAAGGCCGCGCCGGACGCCCGCACCAGCACCCGGCCCGGCCGGGGGGGCGGCGGGAAGGTGAAGTGGATGCCCTTGGCCCGGCGCGGCACCACGTGGCGGCCGGCGGCCAGGCGCTCGATCTGCTTCTTCTTGCTCGCGGCCTGGGTGGCCTTGGTGTTCTTGGCCCCGAACCGGTCCACGAACCGCTGGAGCTGGGCGATCTTTTTCGCGGTCTGGAGGTTCTCCGACTCCATCCGTCCCCGCCGTTCCTCTTTTTCATCCAGATAGGCGGTAAACCCCATGGCATAGGTGTTGAGGCGCCCCGAATCCAGCTCGCGCACCTCCCCCGCCACCCGGTCCAGGAAAACCCGGTCGTGGGAGACCACCACCAGGGCCCCCTCGAACCCCCCCAGGTATTCCTCCAGCCATTCCATGGCGGGCAGGTCCAGGTGGTTGGTGGGTTCGTCCAGGAACAAGGCGGTTGGGTCCTGCATGAGGAGCGCGGCCAGCGCCGCCCGCATCCGCCAGCCGCCGGAGAAAGAGGCCAGGGGCCGGTCCTGGTCCCCGGTCGTGAATCCCAGGCCGGAAAGGATCCGCCGCGCCCGCGGCTCCAGGGCGTGGACGTCGCGATGTTCCAACGCGTGCTGGATCTCTCCCGCCCGGTGGAGAAGCCCTTCCAGATCGGGATCCTGGGGCGAGACGCCGGAGAGCCGCTCATGGATTTCGGTCTGCTCCCGTTCCATGGCGAAGAGCTCGCTGAACCCGGCCAGGGCGCGGTCGAGCACGGTGCCGTCGAAGCGCTCGGCCGCCTCCTGCGGAAGATAGCCCACCCGGGAGTCCCGGGAGACGGTGCGGATGCCGGCCTCGGGCTGCTGATCCCCCAGCGCCACCCGTATCAACGTGGTCTTGCCGGCGCCGTTGGGCCCGACCAGGGCGCAGCGGTCGCCGGGAGCGATCACCCAGTTCACGTCCTCGAACAGGACGCGGGGGCCGATGGCGACGCGGACACCGTTCAAACGGATCATGACGGGGAGAGGCGCCGGTTCAGCGGGCGGCGGGCGCGGGGACGGGAACGGCGGCCTCCTCGTCCCCGGTCCAGTTGGTGTGCGGCACCCGGTTCCTGACGAACCACTGATAGAGGATCTCGCCGTAACCCAGGGGGCGGGCCCCGATGCTCTCGTAGAACGGCCACAGCCGCCGCTGGAGCTCGGGGAGGTGATAGCACGGCACCCCCACCAGGTAGTGGTGCTCCAGATGGAAGTTGGAGTAGACGAAGATCCAGTTCCAGAACCAGTGCCCCCGGACCAGGGTGGCCCACTTGGCGGGGTCGCGCGGATCCACCGCGTAGTGCTGGCCCAGGCGGTTGAGCATGAACGCCACCGGAAAGGCGAGGAAGAGCGGCGCTCCGTGGACCCGGAACCAGAGCCAGAACCCGCCTTGGATCCAGAGCCAGGCCGCGAACCCCAGGTGGAGCCCCATCACCGCCGCCTTTTCCAGGCCGATCGTGCGCCGGAGCGGCGCCGGGTAGCGCCGTGCCGCCTTGGCCGAGGCCACGGAATAGATCACGAAGAGCGCCGGGGTGAGATAGAGCGCCTTGTACCATCGGGCCACCCGCTTGGGAGTGAGGTAGGCGCGCTTGGGATCATCGTCCTCGGTGCCCAGCTCGCTGTGGTGGTCCAGGTGCCAGCGCTTGAACTGGCTGGCGGAGATCGCGCTCGGGAGGGCGTAGAAGAGCCCCATCGCCCGCTCCCAGCCCGGCCGGCGGCGCGCGAAGATGAGGTTATGCACCTGCTCGTGGAGAAGGATGATGAAGGAGAGGATCACGAAACCCTGGAGGGCGGCCAGCGGCACCCACACCCACGGAGAAGGGACGCGGTAGCACACCACCGCGATCGCGACCAGGAGCACGACCTGCTGGGCGACCAGGGCGAAATGCTTCCACGCGCTTCGGCGGTGGAGATCGCGGATCACGTCCTGGGAGAGGAACTCCCGGAGCCGGCGCTGGATCCCGGGATTGATGTTCCGGTCGTAAGAGCGGTTCATACGGCTACAAGGCTACCACGGGACGGGGGCAAGGCTTCCCGCCCGCCGTGAAGGGCGGGCGGGAAGAGCACAATCGCTTGCCTCAGCGGAGCTTGACCATCCGCTGGGTGGCCGTGTACTCCGGCGTCTCGAGGCGGTAAAAGTAGATCCCGGGTCCGGCGGCGCGGCCGGAGCCGGTCCGGCCGTCCCAGGCCAGGTCGTGCGATCCGGCGCCCAGGGTCCCGTTCACCAGCGTGCGGACCGGCCGCCCCTGGATGTCGAACACCGAGAGCCGGACCACGGTGCTCCGGGCCAGGTCGAACCGGATGCTGGTGGCGGCCAGGAACGGGTTGGGATGGTTGGCGCGGAGCGCGGTCACCACCGGCCGGGGCTCGTCCCCGATCCCGGTCTGGCCGGTTCCGTTCACGGTGGCGCTCAGGTTCACGGTGAGATCCGGCTGGTTCGCCGCCCCGGCCAGCCCCTGCTGGTCGCGGGTGGAGAAGGTCAGGGTCGCGGTGTAGGTGGTGTCGGCCGACCGCGAGGCCCCGGAGTCGTCGAAGATGATCTGGTAGCCCGCCGCGGTCCCCCCCACGTCGGAGGCGGTGAAGCCGCCGGAGACCGAGAAGCGCCCGTCGCCGCCGGTGATGCTCGCGTCGTAGACGTTGAGGAGCGCCTGGAGCGAGTCGTAACCGTAATTGGCCACGCCCACGTCCCCGGGGACGAAGCCGCCCTCGTCGTGGGCGCCGAAGTCCAGGTTCGTCGACGACACCGGGCTCAACGCGCTGAGCGAGGGCACCGCATGCCGCAACACGGTGCCGCTCAAGGGGACGTCGGTGGTCGGATGATCCACATCGTCGCTGGCGATGGCCAGGTTCCCGCTCTTCACCCCCGCCGAGGCGGTGGCCATGGTCACGGTATGGTCGTTGCTTCCGGCGCCGGCGGTGGCGTGGAAGGTGCCGCCCGGAGCGGTGAAACCGGTGGGCCCGGCCAGCGTGTAGTCCAGGATGTCCGCGGGGGCGGAAGCGCCGTTGCTCACGTGGAGCGTTTGCTGGGCGGTGGCCCCCACGATCACGGTGCCGAAGGTGAGCGAGGCGTCGGCGCTCACGATCGCCGGCACCTGGAAGTCGAGACGCACCGGCAGGTGGTCCGAAGCCCGCTGGAGCGCGTCGGCGATGGTCTGTCCCACCGCCGAGTTGGTCGGCGAGTCGTTGATGTTGAGATTGAAGTGCTGCCCGTCGTTCCCGTACGAGATATAGGTCGAGGAGAGCTGGTCCAGCTTCTGCCCATCGGCGAGCGAATAGGTGGGCAGGATGAAGTCGAAGCGATCGTCCATCCCGCCGGTGGAGCCGCCGTCGTTGGGGTTCAGATACCCCGTCCGGGTGCTCTGGGTGTGGATGGGGGCGTAGGTGGCGCTGTTGTGCCAGCTCCCCGGGGTATTGATGGGGTCCTGGAGCCGCCCGATGTTGTTGGCCTCGGATCCCAGGAGTTTCTGATAGGCCTGTTCGCTCGAGGTGTAGAGGTTGAGGTCGCCCACCACCATCATGTTGGTGCCGGCCGGGAAGGAGTTCATCCGGTTCCGGATGCGGGTCGCCTCCTCGTAACGGGTTTGAGCGTCGGTGCTGGTGTCGCTGGCCTTCAGGTGGCAGACGAAGATCACGAACGAGGCCTCGCCCGAAGTGTAGGGCTTGGGCCGGAGCGTGTAGTAGGGAATGCTCCGGGGAGTATTCCCCAGGGTGTCGCTCGAGACAAAGGTGACCGCCGACGTGCGGTAGAAGAGCCCGGGGTTGAAGTTGGAGGAGGGGTCGTCATAGTACGGCGCCGCCGCCCACTGGCCCGGCTCCACCACGTTCAGGACGTTGTTGAGGAAGTTGGTGATCGAGGACTGGTGGGTCATCTCTTCCACCGCCAGCACGTCGATGTTGGAGATGCCGCTCAACACGGTGCGGAAGGCGGGATCGCGGGTAGAAGCCAGGTTGTCGTAGTCGAGGCAGTTGTAGGCCACGATCCGGAACGCCTGCGCGGGAACGGCGGCGAGGATCGCGGCCAGCGGAAACAGAAGGCAGAAAGCGGCCCGAAGGCGCCGGAGACGGGGGGAACGTCGCATGGGTCCTTGTACCTTTCTTCTCCGCCCATCGGAACCGCGCCCGAGGTCCGTACCGGGGGAAAAGGATGCCATCCTTGTAATGCGAAACCCCGGGGAACGGGGTCCTAACTGGTTAATTGTACACAAAATAGGGTTTCGGCTCCAGAAAAACGAGGCCCCGGCGGAGGCCGGGGCCCCGATCCGTTCACCGGCGCGGGAAGGAGGGGTGAGATCAGGCACGCGAGGGCAGGGGGCCGGAGGGGCGCGGCCGGGTCACGGGAGCCGGACCAGCCGCACCGCGGCATCTCCGGAGCCGCGCGCCAGATACACCCCCGGTGGGACCGGGCGGCCCCGGGTGTCGCGGCCGTCCCAACGGACCCCGCTTTCGCCGGCCGCGGGCAGGGCGCGGATCAGACGACCGGACATGTCGTAAATCCGGATCCCCATCGACGCACCGGCCAGGCGCACGCCGGTCCGGAAGGGGTTGGGAACCGCCCGGATCGCGGGGGGCGGCGAGATCCCGGGCGCCGCGCTCACTTCCGGGCCCGGGACCACCGTGAACGGGACGGCGGCCGGGGCGGCGATGCTGTCCCCGGCGGCGAAGGCGGCGGCCATGAGGTCGTCGTCGTCGGCGGGCAGCGGGAGCCGCCACGCCGTGGTCACCGTGGATCCACGCACCGCCTCCGAGGCCTCGGCGACGTAGTCCAGGGGATCGGTGAGAGCGACCCCCCCCTCCGGCCGGACCGTGCCCGCGGTATCCATCGTCGCGCGGCGAAGGCACCGTCCCGCGCTTCCCGACGCGGTCCAGAGGAGCGCGAACCCGCCGGGGCAGCCGGCCGGGCGGGGAGAGTAGAGAAGGTCCGCCGAGGCCGCGACAAGGAACGGGCCCGGACCGAGGGGCGCGCCGGCCGGGCTCACGAACCGGCCGTAGAGGTCTCCCCCGCCCGCGCCGGCTCCCCGCCACACCGCCAGGTACCGGTCGCCGGAGAAGGCGGTGCCGGTGGCGGGGCCGAAGGCGAGGGGGCCGGAGAGGTCCGCCGGCGCCCCCGCCGGCGCCCCGGCGGCGTCCAGGATCTGCGCCTTCACCCGCCAGGAGCCGTCGGGCCGGGCCTCGGACCAGACGGCAAGGAACCCGGAACCGCCGGCCGCCGCCGACACCCATCGCTGTTCGGCGGCACCGGCGGTGAACGCGGTCCCTTCGGGATCGAGAAGCCCGGCGTCGCGGTCCCACCGGGCGTAGCGGAGGCGCGCGACCCCGGATCGCTCGTCCTCCCAGACCAGGATCGCGGTCCCGCCGCCGAGGGCGGCGGCGGGGCGGTGCACCGGCCCCAGGCCGGCGGTGACGGTGACCGGATCGAGCAACCGGGGCGGCCCGCTCGCGGGGAGGGTGGCGGCGGCGAGGCGCACCCCGCCGTCGGCGTCCCAGCTCTCCCACGCCGCCAGCGCCCACCCGGAGCCGGCGGCGGTGGCGGCGTGCAACTCGTTCGAGCCGGCCGGCGTGGCCGGCGAGGCGGCGGAGTCGGGAACCCCGGCGGCGAGCCGGGTCCAGTAGAGGCGGCTGGTCCCGGGATCGCGCCCGTCGGTCCAGGCCGCATAGAGGAGCGCTCCGCCGGCGGCGAGCGCGGGGTCGGACTGGAGGCCCGGCGGCGGCTCGCCGGCGGCGGCGGCGCCGGCCCCCGGTCCGGCCGGTAGAAACGATAGGAATGCGAACAGCAGGATGCGAAGCGGAAAGCGCGGCATGGAACTTCTCCCCGGACGGGGAAGCCTGCCGGCGGGAGGCGGCGTGATCGGAAGCAGGTCGAGAGTACCACGATCCGGGGGGGGAATCACGCTCCCGGCGGCGCGTCCTCCAGCTCGATCTCGTCCCGGATGGGGATGCCTTGCCTCCCCACGCGGGGGATCTCCGGTTTGAGCTCGCGCGAGCGGTCCACCGCGCCGGAATGGACCGCGACCAGGCGGAAGCCGCGCTTCTGCCAGAACCGGAGCGCCTCCAGGTTGTCGTTGGAGGTGACGAGCCAGAGCCGCCGGCACCCGGCGGCGCGAGCGGCGTCGCGCACCGCGGCCACCAGCGCGGCGCCCACCCCGGCTCCCTCCTGGAGGCTGTTCAGGGTCACGATTTCCCACGACGCCGGATCGGGACGGTAGGTGAGGAGCCCCACGCACTCCTTGCCCCGGCACGCCACCAGGGCCGGGAGCGCCGACGCGTCCACGATTCGCCCGCGGGTGACCTGCTGGGTGGAGCCCCAGGCGCGCTTCAAGACCTCGTGGATCCAGCCGCCGTCTTCCGGCGACCCGGGGCGGACGACGATCACCGGCGGATCGATCCTCCCGCGCGGCGCGAACGGCGCCGCCGGCCGTGAACCTGCAATCTCGGCGCCACCCCCGGAAGTGAACCGGGAACCCCGGCGCCCCCGGAAGCGAACCGGGAACCCCGGCGCTACCCCCGGCCGCCTCCGGCCTTGGACTTTTGCCGCTCCTCGCCGCCCGCGGCCGCCCTCCCCGGGTCCACCCGGACCGGCGGGTCGTTGATCAGGTAGTGGAAGCGCGCCTCGAACTCCTGCGGGGTGAGCTTTCCGATCGTGGCCAGCCGGGCCATGGTCTTGGGGTCGGCGAAGTCCTCCCCGGAGAGCCGGATCATGTAGTGGCGGGCCACCCGGTAGGAATCGCTGTCCACGTCCACCTCGCGGATCCGCGCCTTGCCGGTGCGCTCGTCCAGCATCTCCCCGAAGGGGATGGGGATGAGCCGCCCGCGATCGATGGTCACGATCGATCCGGTGCCGCCGGAGAGCAGGAACTGCACCGCCGCGTACCCCAGATCCTGGGTGTACTCCAGGTCGAACGGGATCGGATCGGCGCAGCGGAGCTCGTAGCCGATGTCCTTGTCCACGATGGTGATGTTGATGCCGCGTTCCTTCAGGCGGCGGCGGACCTCGTTCTTGAGCATCCGCCCCAGCTCGATCTCGGAGTAGCGGATGTTGCCGTGGGCGTCGCGTTCGATCTCGGTGTGCCTCGCCAGTTCCTCGGGGTCCAGCCGCTCCGAGAGCCCCTCGGCCAGCACCGCGACCCCGAACGGCCGCCCCATGGCCATGCGCTTGATGATCGAGCCCTCGAGCATGTCGCAGAGGGTCTGAAGCGAGATCTTCTCGGTCCGGAACTCCTCGCCGATGATGGTAAGGGTCGCGCCCGCCGCCTTGCCGATTCCCAGGGCCAGGTGGCCGGCCTTGCGTCCCATGGAGACCAGGAAGTACCAGCGGGTGGTGGTCTGCGCGTCCACGATGATCGACTGGGTGATGCCCACCCCGAAGTGCCGCGCCGTCTCGTAGCCGAAGGTCGGCATGTGCCCGGGGAGGGGAAGGTCGTTGTCGATCGTCTTCGGCACGTGGGCGACCTCGAGCTGAGGCCCCGCCAGGCGGTCGATCTTCATGGCGCTGGTGGCGGTGTCGTCGCCTCCGATGGTGACCAGGAAGTCCACGCCCAGCTCCGACAGCGCGCGCACCGTGGCCTCGAGGCGCTCCTCGCTGGCCGCGGGATTGGCGCGGGAGGTGCGAAGGAAGGAGCCTCCGTCGTAGTGGATCCGGGATACGTCGTCGATCCGGAGCTCGACGTGCCGGCTGGAGTCGCCCTCCGCCAGCCATTGATAGCCGTCGTACAGACCGAGGACCCGGAGCCCGGAATTGATGGCCTGGATGGTCACCGAGCGGATCACTCCGTTGATGCCCGGGGCGGGCCCCCCCCCCACCAGGATGGCCAGGGTCTTGCCGCGATGATCGTGGGTGTCTTGAAACAAGCTCAAAGCCTCCGAAAAGCCGCCCGGTGGGCGGGCATGGTTCCCCTGAATATACTCCAGGAGAAGGATCCGCTTGCACCCCCCCGCGCCGGCGGCATTGGGGGATTCCCAACCGGCCGGTCGCCGTGTACCGTACCTCCATATCGTTGAATGAGTTTTGGCATCCGAGCCCGGCGCGAACCCGACGTTCGCCGACAGGGAAGGAGGCGCAGTGCCCGCCCGGCTGGTCACTCCCCAACAGGTCTTCACCCGCGTCGCGTTCGAAACCGGCCTCCTCGGCGACGCCTTTCTCAAGAAGAAAGGCCCGGCGGCCCTGGTCGGCGCCCTCGGGGGGATCCGTTCCGACCGGCTGGATCAGGCCCATCTGGTCCTGGCCGCGCGGCTTCCCGACTACACCCCCGACCTGCTTCTGAAGTCGCTTCAGGAGAAGCGCGGTCTGGTCCGGACCTGGGGAGTCCGGGGGGCGCTCCAGATCCTCCCCACCCCCGAACTCGACGTCTATCTCGCCGCGGCCGGGGTCACCGCCCCCCGCTGGCGCCGCTTCCTGGATGCCCGATCCAACCTCTCCACCACCGCCCGGCTCCGGCTCCTCAAACGGCTTTGTCCGGTCGAGATCTCCCGCGACGCCCTCCGCGACGCCATCGGCGACGCCACCACCCGGCTCTTCATGCTGAGGGAGGCGGCCCAGGCCGGACACATCGTCTGGAAGGAAGGGGACGGCCAGCAGGCGGTGTTCGTCTGGACCGAGGACTGGCTCCAGAAGGTCATCGAGCCCGCGCGCGAGTTCCACTCGCTGGTGGGGCGTTATCTCACCTCCTACGGCCCGGTGGACGCCGCTGACCTCGCGGCTTGGCTGGGGGTCACCGTGGCCGCCGCCCGCAAGCTCATGGCCAAGCACCGGGTGGACGAGGCGCTGATGGAGGGCGAGGAGATCCCGTCGTTCCTCAAGCCCAAGGACCTGGAAGCGCTGGTCCACGTCCGCAAGACCCAGATGCGGGGGGTCTCGGTGGTGCCCCCCGGCGATCCCTTCCTCACCGCCTACAAGACGCGCTACCACGGCGGGAACATCGATCAGGGCCTGGTGTTCAACGACGCGCGCCTCGCCGCCCGCTGGACCCTGGGCAAGGAGGGGGTGGCGGTGCGGATGGAAGCGGGCGAGAGCCGGTCGCGGACGTTGAAGGCGATCGAAGCGGTGCTCGGCCGGGCCGGGATGGACGTGCCGGTGACGGCCGAGGGCTCGGCCGGGGAGTAGGCGCCGGAGGGGTTCCCCCCGGAGGCGACGGGAACCGGCTCCGGCCGCCCGGCTCGGAGCCGGGGGCGCCCGGACCAGGCGGCTCCATCGGAGGGCGTGGCGGGCCCGGGGCGCGGCGCTCGGCGCCGCACCCCGGCCCGCACCATCACCGGGCCCACTCAGTACCGGATCTTGATCCCGCCCCAGCTGCTTGCCCGCACCGGAACCACCTGCTCCCGCCCCGCGATGGACAGGATGCGCCCGGCGGCGTCCGTATCCACCACGCTCAGGCCGGCGATGGAGGTGAAGACCACGTGGGAGGCGTTACCGTTCACGTCGGGGTCGGTCAGCCCCAGCCCCGCCCCGAACGGGGTCACGGTGAACCCGGTCTCGCTCTGATCCACGCTTGCCGCCGAGACCACGGTGGGGATGAACGCGTAGTGCCCCCCGGACGGAGTGAGATGGGCGCCGGAGTTCCCCTCGGACATCGCGTAGAGCCCGCCCCCGCTGTTGAGGAAGGTTCCGATCTGCGACTGGTGGGCGTTCAGGATGTCGAGTTCCGCCTGGGTGAGGATGCCGCCGAAGTCCGAGGCGATGACCAGCGCGCAGTACCCGCCGGGCTGGCCCAGCTGGTTGAGGGCGGCGGCGAGGCTGGAGGCGTCGTGATGGTCGAAGTCGACGCCCTCGACGTATCCGCTGGCCACGATCCCGTTCTTCCCCACGGTGTGGCCGGGGGGAGGGGCGATGCTCGACTCCACGAACAGGAACTTGGGGGCGATGACCGTGTAGGGATTGAAACCGGGGTCCCGGATGAAGTCGATGGCGGCGTTGTTGATCGCGCGGGCGCCGGCCGCGTTGGTGCCCAGGCTGGCGTGGAAGTCGGGATCGTGGCCGGTGAGGAAGATGGAGCCCGCCTGGGCTCCGGGGACCGCGGCGAATCCGAGGGCCAGCAGCACGAGGACGGCCGCGACCGGCCGGAGCGCAACGGGAAGCGGGATCCGGGGATGAATTGACCGTGGCATCATGAAAGATCTCCTTTGAAGCCGGTAACCAGGGTGCGGAGGATCGAAGCCTTCCGGGGGTGGAAGGCTGTGGGCGGGACCGGATGACGGCCCGGCGGCGGCCGCCCACGTGAAGAATAGCCGAGAAGTACGGAAATGACAGCAATTTTGTCAAGTTTGCCACTAAACCCGGCCGGCGCGAACGGTTGCGGGCGCGCGAGGGGATCCCTATCCTCTCCGCCACTTCCGCCCCCCGGCCATCAGAGGGAATGAACAGACCAACCCATGCCCTATCTCGGGGAACTCGCCGCCCTCACCACCGCCGCCTTCTGGGCCGCCGGGTCGCTTCTCTTCGCCGCGGCAGCCCGGCGCGCCGGAGGCCTGGCGCTCAACCAGGCGCGAATCACCCTCGCCCTGATCGCGTTGTCGCTGATCCTGCTCGTCACCCGGGGAACCGCCTGGGCGCCGGCGGCCACCGGCCGGGACGTGGCGGTGCTGGCGGTGAGCGGCTTGATCGGGCTCACCCTGGGGGACTGGGCCTACTTCGGCGCCCTGGTCGACATCGGCCCCCGGCTCTCCACTCTGTTCATGACTCTGGCCCCCCCGTTCGCCGCGCTCCTGGCGGTGCCGCTCCTCCACGAGACCCTGCGGCCGGAGGCGCTCCTGGCCATGGCGCTCATCCTGGGAGGGGTGGCCTGGGTGGTGCTGGAGCGGAGTCCGGCCACGACCGCCCGGGGCCACCGGATCCGCGGGGCGGTCCTCGGCTCGGCGGCGGCGCTGGCCCAGGCGCTGGGCCTGGTCCTGTCCAAGGTCGGCATGGCGAATGCGGTGGACCCGCTTCCCGCCACCGCCATCCGCATGGCCGCCGCCACCGCCGGAATCTGGGTGCTCGGCACCGCCACCGGCCGGAACCGTAAGCTGGGGGTGATCATCCGGAACCCGGTGGCCCGCTACGCCACCCTCGGCGCCACCTTCCTGGGGCCGGTGTTCGGGGTGTGGCTCTCGCTGGTCTCGGTCCGGCTCACCAAGGCCGGAATCGCCGCCACCCTCATGGCGCTCACCCCGGTGCTCGTCCTTCCCCTGGTCATCGGGATCCACAAGGAGCGGGTGAGCCGTCGCGCCGCGCTGGGCGCGCTGGCGGCGGTGGCCGGGGTGGCCCTCCTCTTCCTTCGCTAGACGCCCACCGGCGGCCTCCCGCCCTTGGCCTACCGCCCGGGCACAAGGTAGGCTCCCGCCATGATCGGTCTCATCGTGCTCGCCCTGGTGGCCTTGATCGCGATCGGGCCGCTCGCTCTGGTGCTGGCGCTCACCACCCGCGGCGAGTTGAAACGCGCCCAGGTCCGGCTCGCGGAGCTGGAGCGCCGCCTCGGGACCCCCGTCCCCCGTGCTCCGGCCTCCGAGGCCTCGGCGGCCGACCCGCCGGCTCCGGGGATCGCTCCCCCGCCCGTCTCCCGGACCCGGCCGGTGTCGACGCTCCCGGAGGAAACCGCGTCCACGGCCGGCCGGCCCGGACGCGGCGGGCTTCCCGGCGACCTGGAGGCGGTGGTGGGCGGGCAGTGGCTGACCTGGATCGGGGTGCTGGCGATCTTCTTCGGCACCGCGTTCTTCCTGGCCTACGACCTGGGGGAGAGCCCCTTCTCGGGGATGGGACAGATCGCGACCGGGCTCCTGGTGGGGGCGCTCTTCATCACGGCGGGGACGCTCTTCACCCGGCGCACCCAGCGGTTTCTAGGGCAAGGGCTGGTGGGCGGCGGGGTGGCGTTGCTTTTTCTGGCCGCGTACGCCGCCTACGGCTTCCATCACCTGGTGCCGGCGGCGGTGGTGTATCCGTTCCTCCTGGGGGCGGCGTTCGTCGGCGCGTGGGTGGCGCTGAGCCAGGACTCGCGGATGGTGGCGACCCTTACCCTGGCCGGCGCGCTCCTCACCCCGCCGCTCCTCCACCAGGGGGGAGACACCACCCGGATCCTTCTCCCCTACCTGGTGGCGGTGAACGCGGGAGCGGTGGCGGTGGCCGTGCGCCGCCGGTGGCCGGTCCTCCCCCTGACCGGATGGTTCGGCACCGCGATCCTGGTCGGAAGCTGGTGGGCCTCGCCCGCCGGACCCGCCCATCGCGGGGCGGCGCTGGCCGGAGTGGGCGCGCTCTGGCTCCTCTACGCGGGGGCGCCGCTTCTAGCCGCGCCCCGGCGCGGGTTCTGGAGCGTGGCCCGAGGTGCGGTGACGGTGGTCAACGGCCTTGCCTTCGCGGTCTTCCTGTACTGGCTCATGCGTCCCGGTTACGAGGCGTTCCGCGGGGTAACCCTGGCCGCGCTCGCGCTCCTCTACGCGGCCGGAGCGCGGGCGGCCGCCGCCCGCCGGGGCGACCTCCCCGGAGTGCGCCTCACCCACTACACCGGGATCGCCCTGGCCGCGGTGGCGGTGCCGGTCCAGTTCGACCTGGCCTGGATCACCCTGGCGTGGGCGCTCCTGGGCGCGGTCCTGGTGTGGTCCGGCTTCCGGATCCGGAGCGCCTCGCACCGGGCGCTCGGTCTCGCGGTCTACGCGCTGGCCGCCGGCCGGGTGGTCACCCTCGACACCGTCCACGCGGTGGACCATGCCGCGGGGTTCCGGCCGCTGACCGGCGGCGGGTTCTGGGCGGGGGCGGCGGTCGCGGTGGTGGTGGCCGCGACCTCGCTGGTCTACGCCCGGCGGCGCGACACGCTCGTCCCGGCGGAGCGGCCGCTGGCCACCCCCTTGCTGCTGGGGGCGGCGGTGCTTTTGCTCTGGAGGATCTCGGTGGAAGCGGTGGCGGCGTTCCGGGCCCGGGAGCTGGCCACCGGGATGCCGCGGGACTTGGCCGCCCTCCTCACCCTCTCCCTCATCTGGGCGGTCTACGCCGGCGCGCTCATCCTGGCCGGTTTCCTCGCCCGTTACCGCGCGGTGCGGCTCCTGGGCCTGGCCGTCCTCGGCGTCCTCGTGCTCAAGGTCTTTCTCTTCGACCTGCAGGAGCTGGAGCGGGGGTACCGGATCGCCTCGTTCGTGGGGGTGGGGCTCCTGTTGCTGGCGATCTCCGTGCTCTTCCAGCGGGAGCGGCGGGCGTGAGACGAGCGGCCGGGGTTCTCGCGTGCACCGGAGTTCTCGCGAGCGCCGCGCTTCTCGCGGGAGCGACCGGCGCGGCGCGGGCCGAGGTCTCACGCGACGTCCGCGCGCTCCCCTTCCGGCGCCCCATCCTCCTCCCCGACCCCGCCGCTTCGACCGGCGGCTGGCCGGCGGTGGCCGAGGACTCGATCCTCGCCGGGGCCTCGGGGCCCGGCTTCGCGGACGTGCGGGTCGTGAACGAGGCCGGCGAATCCGTCCCCTTCGCCACCCTGACTCCCCGCCGCGACGACTTCCGGCTCGATCCGGTGGCGGCGGCGCCCCTGGGCGGGGCCCGCTCTGGCGAGAGCTTCGCCCGGATCCTGGACCTGGGCGCCGATCCTCCGGCGCGAGTGGTGGTGGAGCTGCCGCCCTGGGCGTACCTGGCCTTGGTGCAGTCCGCCCGAGGCCCCGACCCGGAACGGGCGGAGTGGCGTCCCGACGCCACCGGACCGTTCCCGGAACCGGCCGGGGCCGCGGCCCCCGGGGCCGGGAGGACCGTGGTCGAGCGCCCCGACCGGTACCTGAAACTCACCGTGGAGCCCCGGGGCGGGGCGGCCCCCCGGGATACGCTGCGTGCGTACGCCCTGGTGGAGCGGGAGGTGCCCCGGGAGGAGGTCCGGTTCCGGGTCCGCTCCCGGGGGTTCGACGGACGGCGCTGGCGGGCAGTGCTGGAACTGACCGGCCCCGCGCGGGCGGTGACCGCGGTCCGCTTCACCCGCCCCGAGTCCCTCACCCGGCCCCCGATCGCGGTGGAGTCGAGGATCCGGGGTGGAGGCTGGCGCCCGGTGGCCGGCCGGCTCCCCGCGGACGAGCCGGGACCGGTCGCTCGTGGAGAGGTCCAAAACGAGATCGCCTTCGATCCCGTCCGTACCGATGCGATCCGGATCACCGTCTCCGGCGCCGACCCCCCCAACCCTCCCATCACCGTGACCGGGGTGGCCGCCATCCCGGTGCGGTGGACGTTTCCCCCGCCAAGGCCGGGCGCCCGGCTGTGGTTGGCCTACGGGGACCGGTTCCTGGGCCCCCGGGACTGGTATCTGGAGGACGCGGCCGAGCGGGCGCCGCGCTATCTCCCCGCCGCCCTGGGCCCGCCCGAGGCCAACCCCCTCCACGCCCCTCCGGGGTTCGGCCTGGACTGGCTCCGGCGGCGCCCCGGGATCCTGACCGGGCTCATGATCGCGCTCCTGGCCGGGGTGGCGCTGTTCGTGCTGCGGTTCCGTCCGCGGCCGCCGGGGTGACGCCTCCCACTCCGCGCCGCTCCGGCCCCGGCCGGCCGCGCCGGAGAGGTCCGCCGGGCCGGCCCCCCGGGGGGCCCGTCCCGGGCCGGACAAGCGCCGGATCCGGCCGAGTCCTGAGCGGCGCCTAGCCTTTCCGGTAGCGCGCCTGCTCCGGCCGCGGCCCGCCCGAGCGCACCACCCCGTGGTCGGGGTTGGCGGCGGCGTGCTCCATCACGTGGTACACCGTCTCCGCGTCGTCGGGAGCGCCGACCCGCCGCGCCAGGTCTTCCGCGCTCCACACCCTACCCGGCTCGGCGCGGAGCGCGTTCAGCGCCCCCCGCTGGATCTCCAGCACCCGGCCCGCCGCCTTCTTCCCCGCTTCCACCCCGGGCTGGTTGTAGGCGTTGACGTGGACGAGGTCCGCGTAGAAACCCACCGCGCGCTCGTAGAGCGCGATGAGCATCCCGATCGAGCGGGCGGAGACCTCGGGGAGGGTGATGGTGATGGACTGCTTTCCCTTCTCGTAGAGTGCGCGCCGGGTCCCCAGCAAAAATCCCATCAGGTAGTCGCCGGCGGTGGCGTCCTCCTCGACCTCCAGCGACGCGCCGTCCCGGTCCCGGGCCACGTGGATGAAGGTGGCGAAGAAGTTGTCGGGCCCGTCCCGGAGCTGCTGCACGTACGCGTGCTGGTCGGTGGAGCCCTTGTTGCCGTAGACCACGATCCCCTGGTGGACGGGGTTGCCGTCCCGGTCCTTTTCCTTTCCCAGCGACTCCATCACCAGCTGCTGGAGATAGCGGCTGAACAGGAGCAGCCGGTCCTTGTAGGGAAGGACCACCATGTCGCGCTCGCCCCGTCCGTTCCCCGCCTTGTACCAGGCCGCGGCAAGGAGCGCGGCGGGATTCTCCTCGAACCTCCAGACCCGGGTGCGGGCGTCCATCTCCCGGGCTCCGTCCAGGAGTTCGTCGACGGCCAGGCCCTGCAGCGCCGCCGGGACCAGCCCCACCGCCGAGGTCTCGGAGGTGCGTCCTCCGATCCAGTCCCACATCGGGAACACCTCCAGAAAACTCTCCCGGCGGGCGACCTCCTCCAGCGCGCTCCCCTCGCCGGTCACCGCCAGCGCGTGCGCGCCCAGGGCGAGCCCGAGCCGGCGGTAGGCCGCCTCGACCTCCAGCATGCCGTTCCGGGTTTCCCGGGTGCCCCCCGACTTCGAGATGACCACGGTCAGGGTACGGGGGAGGTCGTCGCCGATCGCGGCCAGGGTGCGGTCGATGCCGTCGGGATCGGTGTTGTCCACGAAGTGGGCCTGAAGCCGGTCGCCGGGCCCGCCCAGGGCCTGGGATACGAACTCCGGACCCAGGGCCGATCCCCCGATCCCGATCGAGAGAAGCCGGGTAAACCGCTGGGCCCGGGAAGGCCGTACCTCGCCGGAGTGGACCCGGGCCGCGAAGGAGCGGATACGATCCGCGGTCTCGCGGATCTCCCGGCCGATCGCGGGGTCGGGGGCGGTCTCCGGCGCCCGCAGCCAGTAGTGCCCCACCATGCGGCCTTCGTCCGGATTGGCGATCGCCCCTTCCTCCAGCGCCCGCATGGAGCGGAAGGCCGCCTCCATGCCGGGGCGGAGGCCGGAAAGGAACTCTTCGTCGAGCTCCATGCGGCTCACGTCCACGCCGATCCCGAGTTCGGGATCGAGCCAGAGCACGCGGCGATAGTGGGACCAGAGTTCGGCGGGGTTCATGATGTCTCTCTCCTTGATTAAGCGGCGGGGGCGCCGGCGCCCCGGATATCCATGGTGGTCCCATCGGGGGATTTCGCGCAAGGCCCGTGAAGAAATTGTCAAGCCGGCGGCGGCCCGGTGGATACATGGTTACCGACGATGGGAACCGGCTTGATAACGGGGGAGCGCCTGCCGGCCCGCTTCCCGCGGTGGTACCGGGGGTACCGGCGGAGCCATCACGATCATTGACGAGCGGGATTCCGGGCTTTACATATAATTGACCAAGAAACTTGTGGACACATTACTATATCTAGCTTATATTGTTATCCGTAGCGATGGTTCTCTCCTCTCTTCCACCCCCTCGGCGTGAATGAGAACCATCCTCCGACCTTCCCTCAGTCACGCCGAAGCCTGCCGTCACCCTCAGAGACGGCGCCAGCGGCTCCGATCGAACGGAAAACGACCGGCCCCCGAGGGCGAGACGGCCACTGCGGCCCGGGCTCGCCGGGGATCCGGGCGGAGCGGTGACGCGCGACACATATCCCCCCTTCGGCATCGGGGCCCGGATTCGCCGGCTCCATCGCGGGATGGAGCGGGCGCGCCGGGGGCCGCGGGCAAGGCGCGGCTCCCGGCGCACCATGACCGTTTCGACGGGAGGCACCCAGGACGTCCGGCGCGAACGCCGGAAAGGAGGTGATGGCCGGCATCCAATCGTCTCGCAACGCTTTCTCTGCGCTCTGACCAAACCAACCGCGTCATTGGAGGTGCACACATGCATCGCAAATTGCTGATGACCTGTATCCTGCTCGCGGCCTGGGCGGCGGTGAGTTGGGCACGCCCGGCGACCCAAGCTGATGGGCTCCCGGACTTTCGGATGATCAATCGGACGGAACCGGGGCCCGGGATCTCTTCCGCGAACGACCGGGGGATCTTCCAGTCCGCCGCCCAGGGAACGACCTTCTTCGGCGGCACTTTCTGGGCCGCGGACTCCAACCGGTGGGAGGCGATCCAGGACTCGACCTGGACCTTCGACACCGGGGTGGGGTCGGACTACAACTTCAGCGACCCCAGCGTGGACCCCTACAAGTTCGGGGCACCCAACAATCCCGCGCCGCCCGGGCTGGCCCTCCACGCCCACATGGAGGGATGGGTGGGCATCGACCACAGCTATAGCGACCTCTCGTACTTCCGCCGGTTGAGCATCGCCGACTTCGCCGGCCAGCCCGATACCTGCGTGGGTACGGCGGCCGGCCTGGGCGGCAACTACTCCTTCTGGTGCGGCGTGCTGCAGTCCGAAGCCGACAAGCTGTGCTACGCCTCGGGCCAGGGTTACGGGAACCTCTGGAACATCTGCATCCACCAGTCGTTCAACTACGACGGCTCGGGGAATCCGGTGAACCTACAGTACGACTACCGGAACGATAGCGAGCCGACGTACGACTATACGTACGTGCTCGTCGACACCTCCGGCGCCGGCGACTTCGCGGAGGCCAAGGCCTACACCGGCACCGTGTCCGGTCACGCCAACCTGAACCTGACCGTCGGCGTCACCATGCGATCCGACGCCGGTCCGGTGGACGTCCAGTTCTGCTTCGTCTCCGACAGCGGCGCCAGCGACGAGGACGGGTTCAATCCGACCGAGTGCGGAGGGTTCGCGGTGGACAACGTCGCCCTCAGCGGCGGCGGCATCTCCAGTTCCTCCGATTTCGAATCCGGCGCCGGCGGATGGTCGCTCCTTCCACCGAAGGCCGGACCCGGCGGGGACTGGTCGAACATCGCGAGCCTGAGCGATCTTCCCGCCCCGTTGACCAATTGCGAATGCGACCTGGTGGATTCGGTGCTGGTGCTCGAGGATCTCAGCCTGGGCGGCCACAACGTGGATCAAAACAACGTGGCGGTCTCGCCGTGGATCGACCTCAAGGCCGCCAATCTGGTCGGCGCCCCCGGGAAGTTCCTGGAGTACAGCTTCTACACGGAGCTGCCCTTCCTGAACTACGTGTTCATGCTGATCGAGGTGCAGTGGTACCCGCAGGTCTGCCCGAACACCGGGAAGCTGATCCTCAGCCCCTTCACCACCGACGGGTTCGTGACCTACTTCGGCGACACCCCGCTCTGCACCACCACCGGGACGGTTCGACAGCGCGATCCCTACGGCTCGTTCATCGATCCCGGCGCGGAACAGCTCCGGGTGGCGTTCGGGGTGGTCAGCTATTGTGGGTTCTTCTCGGACTGCAGCGGCGTGTCCAACAGCACCCCCTGGATCGACAACGTCCGGGTGGGCGTGTTCGGCAACCCCGAGGCACCCTACCTCGCCACCACCACCGTGGACACCCCGCAGGACGCATTCCCCGAGAACGGCACCCTGCGGCCCGACGCCCCGGGCCGGATCGACTGCAACGAGGTGCTTCCGATCTACCCGCCGACCGCCGGCTCCTCCCTGGGCGACACCCTGATCGTCCGCGGCGGTACCGGCGGCTCCGAGGTCCGGGTCCAGTTCTCCGTTCGCCCCGGACCCAGGATCGACTCGGCGCGGCTGGCTTCCTGGCTGGCCCAGAATCAGTTCGAGGAGCATAGGAACGGTCTGGACTGGTACTCGGCCCGGATGGACACCTCGGAGGCGGGCGGCCCGCACAGCGGCGTCTGGATGACCGCCTACCACGAGAGCGATCCGAACTTCTCGGGCTCGGACACCGACCTGGATCCCAACGATCTGCCCCCGAGCGGGAGCCCCACCCGGTTGGCCAACGACATCTTCCCGGACGACCTGTTCACCCCGGGAACGCGGGTCAACCTTTTCTACAAGGCCCGCTACATCGGCAGCAACGTCTGGTTCACCGATCCCGACACCTCGGGCGGCGCCTGGTACGAGACGGAGGTCATGCCGTCCTCGATGGCCGCGGACTCCACCTACAACTGCGTGTTGTACGTGGACCACTTCGACGGCCGCGGGGCGCAACCCTTCATCGAGTCGGCGCTGGGGAGCATCCTTCCCGGCGGTTCGTCCAATTCCGAGAACACCGCCTGGGACCGGTTCGACGTCCGCGCTCCCGACAGCCAGCAGGGCTCCTTCGGGCGCCCGCTGAACACGGAGTACGGCGCCACCGTGAGCCAGGTCCTGGGATACAAGGCCATCCTGTGGAACACCGGCAACCTGGACGCGGTCAATCTGTCGCAGGAGGACGGAAACATTCTGATCCCCTGGCTGACCCTTTCCGAGCCCGGCCTGGGGTTCGACAACCTGTACCTGAGCGGCAACGACATCGCCCAGAGCATCTCCCGCGAGGCGGCGTCGGCGCCCAGCGCCGAACGCCTGCTCACCAACTTCATGGGAGTGAGCTTGACCTGCGGAACGGTGCGGAGTCCCTCGTGTCCTCCGAGCAACGCGCTGGCCGACACCACCGCCTGCATCCCGGTGGACCCGGTCACCGGCGCCACCGTGGCGGGGGCGCTCCCGGGCGGGCGTAGCGTTCAGCATCTGGCCCAGGGCAACGGTTGCCCGCAGCTACGGTCGTTCGACGTGCTTCAACCCTTCATAGGAGGGTTGGGGGCTCCGGTCGGGGACGAATCGTACAACGGCCCGGTCAAGGGCACGGTCGACTACGCCTCGGTGATCAACGACGTGAGCGGCGGCCCCGACTACAAGACGGTGGTGGACGGGATCTCCGTCCATTACCGGCGGGATCCCTCGAACTGCTCGTTCACCACCGGCAATGCGGTCGAACCGGCGGTCGAGGAGCGGCTGCGCGAGGTCCTGACCTGGTTCGGGTACGCGGGCAACATCGACGCCTGCACCGATCCCACCGCCGGGACCTCGGTGCCGGTCACTCCCCGCCAGCCGGCCTTCAAGACCGCCCTGGCGAACTTCGCCCCCAACCCGCTCCTGAGCGGGACCCGGGGCACGGTGCAGTTCACCATGGCCCAGCCCGGGAAAGCCGCCGTCGACGTCTTCGACGTCAACGGCCGCCTGGTGCGGACCATCTTCGACGGCGTGGCCGGGGAGGGCGTGAACACCGTCCATTGGGACGGCACCGACTCCTCGAGCCGGCCGGTGGCCAGCGGCGTGTACTTCTACCGTCTGCGGGCCAACGGAGAGGACTATTCCAAGAAGCTCGTGGTCGTGCGTAACGGCTCCTAGCCTATCCTCCCCATCCCCTGGGGAATAGGCCGAACCCCCGAGGGGTTGGAGTGCAAACTCCAACCCCTCGGTCTTTTCGGGGACCATGACATCACCAAGGATTCGCTACCAGATCGATTCGGAAAGACCCGCCTCCCTGGATTTGACCTATACCGGAGCTTCGGGGGGGACGCTGAGGGTCCGCGCGGTCTCGCCCTGGGCCCTCGAGTTCGCCGCGCTTCCCGGGGACCGGATCTACGTAAGCGCGGACAATCTGGGCTGGGGCGCGATCCGTCTCCAAGTCTTCGTGGACGGATGGTTGTGGCGCGAGTCGCGGGCGGTGGGCCACCGCCACGTGGCCGCGGTGAGCGGGGTTGTGCCCTGAACCTCGATCCCGATGAGGGCATAAGACTCAATGCTTATCTTGATTAAAGTATCACCGCAGTGGCGACTAAAATGATCCTATTAGTTTCTCTAAATCGGTACTTTTACGCTTTCGTGTGGCTACTATCTAACCATTCCCATATAATTACAAAGGCAGTGAAGTACCTGGACATCCTGCCTTAGGAGGTATTCTCAACATGTCCAAAGCGCGCATCTCCGTGTGTCTGCTAGCGGTTACCCTGGCCCTGCTTCTGCCGGTGGCCGCCTTTGCCACCCCGGTGGATCAGTCCGCCGGGTTCGAGAAGTTCATGATGGTGGGACCCTCCCACGATCTGGACATTGCCAAGACGACCAGTAACGTCGGGGTTTTTGGTTCGGCTCTGGCCGGAACCACCTATTTCGGCGGCACGTTCTGGGCGGCGGATTCCAGCCGGTGGGAAGCCATCCAGGACTCCATGTGGACCTTCGACACCGGGGTGGGATCGAACTTCAACCACTCCGATCCTCTCGTGAACCCCTTCAAGAACGGTGCCCTCCATGCCTACATGGAGGGGTGGTACGGGATTGACAACTCGTACAGCGAGCTCCCCTACTTCCGGCGCATGGGCGTCTCGGACTTCGCGGGCGCTCCCGACACCTGCGTCGGGACCCCGGCGGGCCTGGGCGGCAACTACTCGTTCTGGGCCGGCGTGCTCCAGAGCGAGGCCGATGCCCTCTGCTACGCGGCCGGACAGGGGTACGGCACGAGCTGGAACCTCTGCATCGGACACTCGTTCTCCTATCCGGGCGGCGGACAGAACATCACGCTGCAGTACGACTACCGGAACGAGACCGAGAACGGATGGGACTACACCTATGTCGTGGTGGACACGACCGGACTGGGTGACGACGCCGAGGCCAAGGCCTATACCGGTGTCGTGGGCGGCCACGCCAACCTCACCCTCACCCCCGGCGTGACCCTTCCCGGCGTCGCCTCCACCATCATCGTGAAATTCTGCGTGGTGTCGGACGGCGGGGCCTCGGACGAGGACGGCGGGAATCCGACCAATTGCGGCGCCTTCGCGGTGGACAACATCGCGATGACCGGCGCCGTCGTCCATAGCGCAACGTTCGAGACCGGCAACGACGGCTGGACGCTCCAGTCCCCGACCGCCGGACCCGGCGGCGAATGGTCCAACATCTCCGACATCACCTCGCTTCCCTCGGTGCTGACCCCCTGCGGCTGCGACCTGCAGGACTCGGTGCTGGTGTTCGAGGACCTGTCGGTGGGCGGCCACGGCCTCTACCAGGACAACATCGCGGTTTCACCGTGGATCGACCTCCTGGCCGCGGGCGTGGCCGGGTCTCCGGGCAAATTCATCGAGTTCGACGGCTACTTCGAAATGCCGCTCCTGAACTACGTGTTTGTCCAGACCGACGCGCAGTGGTATCCCCAGGTTTGCCCGAACACCGGCAAGCTGATCGTCAGTCCGATCACCTCCGACGGGTTCGTCCGCTACTTCGGCGGCGTGCCCACCTGCCGCCGCGGCGCGGAGGGTGCTTCGGTCATTCTCGAGTTCAGCTCGGTGATCGACGTCGGCGCCGAGCAGGTGCGCGTCGCCCTCGGCGTGCTTTCCTACTGCCGCTACTACGCGAACTGCACCGGCGTGTCCAACGGCACTCCCTGGTTCGACGACGTGAGAATGGGCGTGTACGGCGACCCCAACGCACCGTTCATCTCCCAGCGGACCATCGACGTTCCCCAGGACGCCTTCCCGCAGAACGGGACCCTTCGTCTCGACGCTCCCGGCCGGGTGGACTGCAACAACGTCCTTCCGGTCTACCCGCCCGGGCCCAACACCTCCCTGGGTGACACCCTGGTGGTGGTCGGCGGCGGCGGCGGGTCCGAGGTGTGGGTCCAGTTCGCGATCGATCCCGGCCCCGGGACCGACGCGGCGGCTCTCTCCTCCTGGCTGTCCAGCGGCTATCTCCAGGCCGCCGGCACCAGCCGCGGCCAGACCTGGTACACCGCCCGGTGCGACAGTGCCGAGCGCGGTGGCGCCAAGACGTCCGGCCAGTGGATGACCGCCTACCACGAGAGCAACCCCGGTGGACGTCCGAATCCCAGCGATACCGCTCGCGACCCCAACGACCTCGACCCGCAGGGTCAGGCCACCCGGCTCGTGAACGATATTTTCCCGGACAACCTGTTCACCGCCGGCACCCGGATCAACATGTTCTTCAAGACCCGGTACGTCGGCAACACGGTGTGGTACAACGCTCCGGACACCACCGGCGGCGTGTATCAGGAGATGGAGGTTCTGCCTTCCTCGATGGCCGCGGACTCCTCGTTCAACTGCGTGCTGTACGTCGACCACTTCGACGGCCGCGGCGCGCAGGTGTTCGTCGAGGGCGCGCTCGCCAGCGTCATCCCGGGCGGATCCGCCAACTTCGAGAACACCGCCTGGGACCGGTGGGACGTGAGGGCGCCGTCCAGCGACCAGGGTTCCTTCGGTCGACCCCTGAATACCCAGTACGGGGCCACCGTGGTCCAGACCCTGGGCTACAAGTCGATCATCTGGAACGCGGGTAACCTGGGCGCGTTCGACGTGACCAAGGAAGACGCCGAGATCCTCAATCCCTGGCTAACCCTCACCGAACCGGGTCTCGGGTTCAACAACCTGTACCTGAACGGCGACGACATCGCTCAGTCGATCGCGGGCGAGGTGGCCGGCGCCGGTCCCGCTCCGTTGCATCTGATGAACGACCTCATGGGCGTGTCGTTCAACTGCGCCACCGTGCGTGACGCGACCTGCCCCTCGGGTTCCGGCATCCAGGACACCGTGTCCTGCATGAACATCAATCCGGTGACGGGGGCGACGGTCGCCGGCAGCCTCAGCGGCGGCCGCAGCGTGCAGCACCTGGGCCAGGGCAACGGGTGCCCGCAGCTCCGTTCGTTCGACGTTCTCGGCGTGTTCAACGGCGGGATCGGAACGCCCCTCGGTGACGAGGAGTACAACGGGCCGGCCAAGGGCACCGTCCAGTTCGCGTCCGTGGTCAACGACGTGTCCGGCGGCCCGGACTTCCGGACCGTGTTCGACGGCCTGTCGCTGCACTACCGCCGTGATCCCTCGAACTGCCAGTTCACCACGGGCAACACTCCGGAGCCCGCGGTGGCAGAGCGCCTGCGTGAAGTGCTCGGCTACTTCGGTTACACCGGCACCCTGAGCGCGTGCTCCGACCCGACCGCGGGTCTGGACGTCCCGGTGACCCCGCGGCAGCCCGCCTTCAAGACCGCGTTGGCGAACTTCGCCCCCAACCCGCTCATGAGCGGCGCCAAGGGGACGATCCAGTTCACCGTGGCCCAGCGGGGCCAGGCCAAGCTGGACGTGTTCGACCTCAACGGGCGGCTGGTGCGGACGCTGTTCAGCGGCGTGGCGGAGCAGGGAGTGAATGTGGCCCGTTGGGACGGAACCGACTCCGCGTCGCGTCCGGTGGCCAGCGGCGTTTACTTCTACCGCCTCAACACCAACGGCGAGGACTACGCGAAGAAGATGGTGGTTGTGCGGACCGGCAACTAGCGGCTAGTTGACCGACCCGGCAATCGCCGGATCGAGTTGGCTTCCCTTCCCCTTCCAGGGAACGGAGCCGAACCCCCGGGGGGTCGGAGCAATCCGGCCCCCCGGTCATTTTTCCGGCAAGACCGCCCTCCGCGGGGACGGCGCCGACGCCGCGAAGGCCCGCTACCTGAGCGGGGGGCCCTGGTTCATCACCCCCGACACCACCGGGGGCCGGTACTACGAGATGGAGGTGGAACCCTCGTCCATGGCCCCCGACACCACCAACAACTGCCTCCTATTCGTGGATCACGGCGACGACGCCGGGAGCAGCACGGTGCGGGCCGTGGTCGAGACCGCCCTCCGCGCCTACCTTCCCGGCGGATCCGACAACTACGAGAACGTGCCGTGGGACCGTTTCGACGTGCGAGGCCCATCCAGCCACGAGTCCTCGCTGGGAAGGCCGCTCAACACGCAGTACGGCGCCACCGACACCCAGCTCCTGGACGGTTACGCGTACATGGTCTGGGACTCGGGCACGATGTCCGCGTTCAACCTCACCAAGGAGGACGCGCAAGTTCTGCTCCCGTGTCTCAACCTCGCCGGATCCGGCTTCGACGACTACTACACCGCATGCGGCCTCTACCTGGCCGGGGACAACCTTGCCCAGACGATCGCGTCGGAGGGCGGCTCCGAGGGCCCGTCCCCCGGCCAGTTCCTGAACAGCAGCTGCGCCACCAGCTATCGGTGCGCGACCCTCCGGAATGCAGACTGCCCCGCCGGGAGCGCGGCGGACTCGGTGAACTGCGTGAGCCTGGATCCGGTAACCGGCGCCTTCGCCGCGGTGGACGCGCGCGCGGGGGAAGTCGCCCGCGGAAACGGCTGCCCCGAGCTCCGGTCCTTCGACGTCCTCGGCATCTTCTCCCCGGCCATCGGCATACCCCAGGGCGACGAGCGGTACTCCGGCCCGGTGAAGGGCTCGGTGGAGTTCGCCTCCGTCGCCAACGACTACTCCGAGCAACCCGGAGGTGCGCACGATGGTGGACGGCCAGTCGCTGACCGCCCGCCGCGACGCCGCCGACTGCGCCGGCACCGAGGCGGTGAACGACCGGGTGGCCGAGGTACTGGGATTCTTCGGCTCCCTGCCGTCGAAACCCTGCCCGCCGAAGGTTTCGCTGGGCGTCCCGGACATCCCGCCCCCGGGGTTCCGGACCGCGCTCCTCGACGCGCCCCCCAATCCGCTCACCGCGGGTGCCGAGGGAGCCTTCCGCTTCACCCTGGCCGCCCCGGTCCGGGCGAGCCTGGAGATCTTCGACCTCAACGGCCGCCTGGTCCGCACCCTCTTCGACGGCCCCGCCCCCGCCGGCGAGACCGCCCTCCGCTGGGACGGCCGCGACCGCGCCGGCCGCCCGGTGGCGGGAGGGGTGTGCTTCTACCGGTTCACCGCCAGCGGCGCCACCGTGTCGAAGAAGCTGGTGGTGGTGCGCTCGGGACGCTGACCCCCGGTCCGAGGCCTCGGAAGGGAGGCGCTGCCCCCGGTGGCGGCCGGGGCCCGCTCCCCGCCGCGCCCGCGTGCCGCTTGAGCCGGCCGCCCGCTCCCGGTATCCTCCATCCTCCGGATCCGGGTCCGGATCCGGGGCCCCCAGGGAGAGCCGCCCGTAGTGACCACCCGCCTCCACCACGCCGTCGCGCCCCCCGGGCCGGTTTCCCGGTCCCGGATGACGGCGCTCGTGGGCTTCTGCGCCTCCGGAGCGCTCCTGATCGCGCTTCGCTCCTACCCCCTGGGCGCCGCCGCGTGGATCCTCTCCGCCGTTCTCACCCTGCGCGATCCCGACCCCGCGTTCCGGCGGAGGCTGGGCGTCCTCCTGGGGGCGGTGGCGGTCCTGGCCGCGGCGCCGATCAACACCGGCACCGCCGACCGCCATTTCGCGACCCTCGGCGTCCCCCTCTTCCTCGCGGTGGCCGGCCCCGCGGTGATCCTCCGCCGCGCCGATCGCGGGGTGATCCGGTATCGTTTCCTCCCCCTCCGTTTCCGGTGGACGGACGTGATCTACGTGGCGCTGGCGATCCCGCTGGCCTGGGGCGCGTTCGAACTCTACTTCCGCTGGCTCGACCCCTGGATGCCCACCCGGTGGCACCTCCCCGCCGCCCGCGACCTCGACGCGAGCTGGCGGCTTTTCATCGGCATCAACTGCGTCGGGGTCTGGGACGAGCTCTTCTTCGTGAACACCGTCTTCGCGGTGCTCCGGAGCGTGTTCCCCTTCCGGGTCGCCAACGCCGCCCAGGCGGTGATCTACACCTCCGTCCTCTACCGGATGGCGTTCGCCGGGATCGGGCCGGCGCTGGTCTACGCCTTCGCCCTCACCCAGGGAGTCATGTTCGAGGAATCGGAGGGTCTCCTCTACGTCCTCCTGGTTCATCTCATCGTGGACGCGTTCCTCCTCTCCGCCATCTTCAACCACTACTACCCGGGGTTTACGCCGGTGCCGTTCTGACCGGCGCCACCCCCGTCGCCGCTCCGGCGGACCGCCGGCATGGGCGCGATTCGCGTGTCGCGGCCCGGCGACGTCCCCCCGGCCCCGGCACGGCCCGGATCGCCTTCACCCGTGGAGAGGCGGGCGCGGCGCGGGGGGGCATCCGGTGTCCGGCCGCGCGGCGGCCCCGCCCTTGACGCGGTGCCCGCCGCGGTCGAGCATGGGAGGGGCCGGGGCCGAACCGCGCGGGCGCCTTCGACCGTGGGGCGGCTCCGGGAGGCTCCCGTTCACTTTGGGCTTGATCCGTGCCGGAAGTCTGCTAGACTCTCTCGTTCCTTTTTGCAATCGGTTTTTCGCACCCGGCGGCGCCGCCCCGGTCCGTATTCCGCCGGCTCCCTGCCCCTCCCGAGGGGTTGAACCCTGCCCATTCCGAGGTCACGAGATGCTCAAGGACCTGACCAAAGTACGTAACATCGGGATCAGCGCCCACATCGACTCGGGGAAGACGACCCTGACCGAGCGGGTGCTCTTCTACACCCAGCGTATCCATGCCATTCACGAGGTGCGGGGCAAGGACGGGGTGGGCGCCACCATGGATTCCATGGATCTGGAGCGGGAGCGGGGCATCACCATCGCCTCCGCCGCCACCTACTGCTCCTGGAAGGGGCACCACGTCAACATCATCGACACCCCCGGCCACGTGGACTTCACCATCGAGGTGGAGCGGTCGCTGCGGGTGCTGGACGGCGCCGTCCTCGTCCTCTGCGGCGTGGCCGGCGTGCAGTCCCAGTCGATCACCGTGGACCGGCAGATGCGCCGGTACAACGTGCCGCGGCTGGCCTTCGTGAACAAGCTGGACCGGGTGGGCGCCAACCCCTACCGGGTGTCCGAACAGCTGCGCGAAAAGCTGGGCCTGAACCCGGCGATGCTCCAGATCCCGATCGGCCTGGAGTCGGATCTGGCCGGGGTGGTCGATCTGGTGACCATGAAGGCTCTCTACTTCGACGGCGAGAGCGGCGAGACCGTGCGCGAGGAGGAGATCCCCGCCGGGCTCCGCGAGGAGGCGGAGACCCGCCGCGAGGAGATGCTGGACGCGGTCTCCATGTTCTCGGACGAGCTCATGGAGGCGGTGCTGGAGGGCAACCCCACCGTGGACCAGATCCGTACCGCCATCCGCAGAGGGACGATCGCCCTGAAGCTCTGCCCGGTGCTCATGGGCTCCGCCTACAAGAACCGGGGGGTGCAACCGCTCCTGGACGCGGTCACCTACTATCTTCCCGATCCCACCGAGGTGCGCAACTACGCGGTGGACCTGGAGCGGAACGAGGAGCAGTTCGAGGTCGTCGCCGACCCCCAGAAGCCCCTGGTGGCCCTGGCGTTCAAGCTCGAGGACGGCCCCTACGGGCAACTCACCTACGTGCGCAACTACCAGGGAACGCTCAAGAAGGGCGACTTCATCGTCAACAGCCGCACCCAGAAGCGGGTCAAGGTAGGGCGCTTGGTCCGCATGCACGCCTCCGACATGGAGGACATCGAGGACACCACCGCCGGGGACATCGTGGCGCTGTTCGGCGTGGACTGCGCGTCCGGCGACACCTTCACCGACGGCACGGTAGAGGTCTCCATGACCTCGATGTACGTGCCGGAGCCGGTGGTGAAGCTGATGATCAAGCCCAAGGACAACAAGGCCAAGACCAACATGTCCAAGGCGCTCCAGCGGTTCACCAAGGAGGACCCCACCTTCCGCACCATGGTCGACGAGGAGACCTCGGAGACCATCATCGCGGGGATGGGCGAGCTCCACCTCGACGTGTACATCGAGCGCATGCGCCGCGAGTACGGCGCGGAGGTGGAGACCGGCGCCCCCCAGGTCGCCTATCGCGAGGCGATCAGCCAGAAGGCGCCGTTCAACTACGTGCACAAGAAGCAGACCGGCGGCGCCGGCCAGTACGGCAAGGTGGTCGGCCACCTGGAGCCCTCGGAGAGCGGCGAGTTCGAGTTCGAGAACAAGGTCACCGGCGGCAACATCCCCTCCGAGTACATCTCGTCCTGCGAGAAGGGGTTCCGCTCGGTGCTGGACAAGGGGCCCCTGGTGGGGTATCCCATCGTGGGAGTGAAGGTGGTGCTGGAGGACGGCGCCTCCCACGCGGTGGACTCCTCGGACAACGCCTTCCAGGCCGCGGCCCGCGGCGCTTTCCGCGAGGTCTATCCCAAGGCCAGGCCCCAGGTCCTGGAGCCCCTGATGAAGGTGGCGGTGGAGACTCCCGGGGAATTCCAGGGGGACGTGATGGGAACGCTCATGCAGCGCCGGGGGATCATCATCGGCACCACCGAGGACGCCGGCTTCATCCGGGTCGAGGCGGAGGTGCCCCTCTCGGAGATGTTCGGCTACGCCACCGGCCTCCGCTCGGTCACCCAGGGCAAGGCCGAGTTCTCCATGGAGTTCTCGCGGTACGCGCCGGTTCCCCAGTCCATCTCCGAGGAGCTGATCAAGAGATACGCGGAGAAGCGAGCCGCGGAGCACAAGTAAGGACCGGAAGAGGAGAGGCGAACCCATGTATACCAAGGAAGTGAACGCCCGCAGCCCCCTCCGCGTGTTCGAGAAATCGATCCACGGGGGCCTCGGCAAGGGCAACCTGGGCGTGGTGACGTCCCGGGCCGGTGTGGGCAAGACCGCGTGCCTGATGGGGATCGCGCTCGACGACCTCATGCGGGAGCGCAAGGTGCTCCACGTGTCCAACAAGGACTCGGTGGACCACGTTCGCGAGTTCTACGAGGAGATCTTCCAGGAGATCCGCCGCACCTCCCATCTCGCCGACGCCGCCGCCACCAGCCTGGCGGTGGAGCGCTGCCGGATCATCCACACCTACCGCGGGGTGGAGTTCACCCCCGAGAGGCTCACCCGGGACGTGGAGTTCTATCGCACCCACGCCCATTTCGATCCGGAAGTGATCGTGGTCGACGGGGTGGACCTGTCCGACTTCGAGGAGGCGGAGGTGGCCACGCTGCGGGACACCGCCCGGAACTTCAACGTGGAGCTGTGGCTCTCCGCCCTCACCCACCGGGAGGATCCCATCACCCATCCCCGGGGAATCCCGAACCCGGTGGCCCGGTTCGAGAGCTGGTTCGACGTGGTGGTCCAGCTCGAGCCCCTGGACCACGCGGTGCAGCTCCGGCTGCTCAAGGATCACGAGAATCCCAACGTCGAGGATCTCCACCTGAGGCTCGACCCCCGTTCCCTCCTCCTCCTGGAAGAGGATTAGGAATCGGGGCGCCGGCTTCCGGACGCAGATGAAGGAAGGCCCGCGCTCGCGCGCAGGCCTTCCTCGTTTCCCGGGGGGGATCGCTCAGCGCGGGGACGCACCTGCCGCGGCCAACCCCCCCGCGGGCTCCCGGAAGAGATAGAGGGGACCGTAGGCGGCGCGCGCCTCGCTCTTGGTCTCATCGGCGTCGGTATATACCCCGAGCGCCTTCACCGACTCCGGCACCTCGCCGAAGGCCCTCCGGTAGTCGGCGGCCAGATCGCGATCCTCCTCCACCCAGCCCGACCGTCGCCCGGTCCGGAGCACCATCACCTTGACGTCCTTGGCGTACGGGCTGGGGACCACCGTCCCCTGGGGAAGCACGTCGCTCCACACGTAGATGAGAGCGCGGATCTTCCAGGGAAGGATCGACTTGTGGTAAAGAATCACCACCCCGGCGGCGCGGTCGTCGCCGCCCTTGGAGGCGAGGTTCTCGTGCCGGGGAAACTCGTTCACCCGCCACGACCAGGTGAGATGCAGGTCGGGGGTGGGAACGGGATCCGTTTCCCGGTAGAGCACCGACCCCGCGCCGTCGGCGAAGGCCTGCAGGCACTGGGTCCCCCCGGCGCAGATCACCGCGTACCGGGTGTGATCGTGGAAGCTGTGTTCCCGCCAGCCGGGATCGAGAGGGGAGGTATGCGGGGTCTGCGCGTTTCCCGGGCTCCGGGTCCAGAAGAAGGTCTTGACCAGCGGCTCCGCGGGCACCGGCGGCATGTCCGGCCGCCGCGCGGAGTCGTTCTCGGTCTGCGCCGCCGCCATCCCCGCACCCCGTGAGAGCAGGATCGCCGCGGCCAGCACCGCGGACATCGACATGGTACGTGGGGTCATGCGACCACTTTCCAGACAGCCCGAGAGAGTTCTGGACGGAAGCCGGGATCTGAGGGGCGGCTTCGCCGGCCGGGCCACCCGGCCGAGGCGCCGGCGGCCACGCTAGGTATACCCGGCGCGGAAGGGGGCGGTTCCCGTCGAAATCGGCCGGGTTCCCCGGGTCAGTCCCGGCCGGGGATGCCGGGGAGCGCGTTCCCCCCCTCCAGCCGGGCGGGCCGGCGGAAGGAGTCGAGGAGGAATCGGCGCGCCTCCGAACAGGCGGCGACCATCGCGTCGCCCAGGGCGAGCCGGGTGGCGATGGCCGCGCTCAGGATGCACCCGCTGCCGTGGGTGTTCACGCCGTGCACCCGGTCGGTGGGCCAGCAATGCAGGTCCCCCTCGTGCCAGAGGAAGTCCACCGGGTCTCCGGGAAGATGCCCCCCCTTGAGGAAGATCGAGACCCCCAGGGTGCGGCCGAGTTCTTCCGCCGCCTCGCCCATTTCCCGCTCGGTGCCGATCTCGCGGCCCAGCAGCGCTCCCGCCTCGTCCAGGTTGGGGGTGATGATCGAGGCCAGGGGAAGGAGCTCGTCCCGGTAGGCATCCTCGGCGCCGGGTTCGAGCAACCGGGCTCCGCTCGCCGCCGCCATCACCGGATCCACCACCAGGGGCGGAAAGTCGGTGCGCATGGCCTCGTGGGCCACCGCCTCGATGATCCCGCGGGAGTAGAGCATGCCGGTCTTCACCGCGCGCACGCGGAACCCCCGCAGCACCGCCCGGATCTGGGCCAGAACCTCGGCGGGCGGAACGGGAAAGACCGAATCCACCCCCTCCAGGTTCTGCGCGGTCACGCAGGTCACGGCGGTGGCGCCGAAGCCTCCGAGCGCGGCCACCGTACGCAGGTCAGCCTGGAGCCCGGCTCCCCCTCCCGAATCGGACCCGGCCACGGTGAGGACGACGCGGCGTTGCATGAGACCCTCCTCCGGCGAACGCGAGGCCCCCATTGTGGCACGCCGGGCAAGCCGGAAGGGGGGGGCGGCGTCCTCCCCGGGACCGGCGCGCGGTCTTTCGCTTGTTCCGGAAGGGCTTACGGGGCTCCCGGCCCGGCCGCGTCCGGGGCGGGGCCCGGATCCAGCTCCCGCAGCTTCCGGGCCATGTCCCGCTTGGGGATGAAGTCCCCCCGGAGGCCGGCGGCGTCGATCCCGCGGCGGAGGATCTCGCGGGCCTCCTCCGTCCGCCCCGACCAGGCGAGGCAGGTCCCGAGGTGGTTGAAAGCCATGCTGTAGTCCGGCTGTCCGGCGATCGCCTTCTCGAAGCAGGGGGCCGCTTCGTCCCAACGTTCCAGGTCCAGGAGCACCTTGCCCAGGCCGAAGTTGGCGACCACGTCTCCGGGGTCGAGCTCCAGCACCTGCCGGAAGAGAACGATCCGCTCCTCCAGGTCGTGGGCCCGGGCCGCGCGCTCCTCCGCCGAGCGGCGTTCGGCCTCGCGCTCCCCCATCTCCCGCTTCCACACCAGGTAGGTGACCCGGCCCTTGATCCGCTCCGCCTCCTCGATGTTCCCGCGCTCCGCCTCGTAGCGGCTGAGGTTCGTCCACGCCATCACGTTCCCGGGGTCGGCCTCGGTGAGGGCGCGCATGGTGTCGGCGGCGTCGCCGGTCCGCCCCAGCCGGTCCTGGCACACCCCCGCCGATTCCCAGGCGTCGTAGCGGCGCGGATCCAATAGGAGCGCCCGCTCGAACCGGTCGAGCGCTTCCTCGTATCGGTCGGCGGAGAATGCGGCCAGCCCCTCGCGATAGAGAGCCTCGGCCCGGTCCCGGGGGCCCGGAGGCCGGTAGAGGGGAAGCTCGCGAACGGTGGCCGCCACGTGCCGCCCCCCCAGGCGGAGGTGCACCACCGTTCCCGGATCGGCCGCCCGGCGCCGCAGGAAAGCCAGCGCCACCGGGGCCCGGAGGCTCGGCGAGAGCGCCGCGCTCCGGGTCTCCCCCGCCGGCTCCTCGCCGAGGAGGACCAGGGTGCCCGGGGGCGGCGCCGCGTCCCCTTCCAGCACCAGGCCCCTAAGGAGCCGGTTCACGTGGCCCCGGGAGTGGACCCGCGCCACCGTCTCCTGCCCCAGGTAGCAGCCCTTGTCGTGGGAGACCATGTCCTCCCGGTCGAGTTCCAGGACCAGGGTGCGCGGGTCGGTGTCGACGCCCACCCGGGGACGCCCCCCCTCCACCCGGAGGATCTCCAGGGCCTCGAGGGAGAGCGCGGCCAGCTCCCCGGGAGCGGCGGCCGCCTCCAGCCCCTCCCGCACCGCGCCGGCGGAGGCGCGGGGGAGGATGAGCCTTCCCCCCACGTCCCCGGTCCAGGGATCGGCGGCGAAGCGCACCGCCGCTCCCCCCACCGTCAGCTCGCGGTGGCGGAACGGCTCGTACTCCGGCCGCTCCCCGCTCGCCGCGGCCAGGATCGAGGGCGCCTCGGGGCCGTGGAGTTCCCATACCAGAAGTTCCCGGGAAAGGTCGCGGAATTCCACGCGCTCCCGGAAGTGGAAGGCCTCGAGCTTCTCCAGGAAGGGGGCCAGCGCCGGCGGCCCGGCCAGGGCCAGAAAGGATCCGCCCAGGTTCAGGAGGGTGACCTGGTGGGTGATGCGTCCCTTGCGATCCAGGTAGGCGGTGTGGACGCCGTCCCCCACCGGCACCGCGGCCACCGCCGCCGGAAGCTGGGCGTCGAGGAAGGAGGCTCCGTCGGGGCCGGTGATCTCCGCGACCGCCGCGACCGCGGATACGGAAAGCCCCGCCCGCGCGCGGAGGGCCCGCACTTCGGCCGGGGCGTGGGAGCACCGGGGATCGGGCGCGGTCACACGGAGAAGGATTCCCCGCAACCGCAGGTGTTCTGCGCGTTCGGGTTCTGGAAGGTGAAGCCCCTCCCGGAGAGTCCCGCCCGGTAGTCCACGGTTACGCCCTTGAGGTAGAGAAGGCTCTTGGGATCCACGAAGACGCGGAGCCCCGCCGGAAGCTCCATCACGGTGTCGCCGGGTTCCTGGCGGGTGAACTCCAGCTCGTAGGAGAGCCCCGAGCAGCCTCCGCCCCGCACTCCGAGGCGGAGCCCCAACCCTTCAGCCGTTTCCTCGGAAAGCAGGCGGCGCGCTTCGGCCTGGGCGGCGTCGGTGACGTGGACGATTTCGGCTTGGGCCTGGGCCATGTGACGACTCCTTGCGATGGGGGGCGGGAACGCCCCGGATATCCGACCGAAAGTATACACTTTCAGCCCGGAACGGCTTCCCCGCCCGGGACAACCCATTGCCTCGCAATGATATGGACGCCGGAAGGGAGGGAAGAGTCCCCCGCGGGAGCGGAGCGCGCCGGCGGCCGGGCGAAGGGTCCCGCGGGAAGGCTACTTGTAACGATAGGTGATGCGGCCGCGGGTGAGGTCGTAGGGGGACAGCTCGACCGTCACCTTGTCCCCGTTCAGGATCCTGATGAAGTGCTTGCGCATCTTCCCCGAGATGTGGGCCAGGATTTCGTGCCCGTTCTCCATCCGCACCTTGAACCGGGCGTTGGGCAGGCTGTCGATGACGATCCCTTCCACCACCACCGCGTCGGGCCGCTGCGCCGGACCGGTGGACGTGGTGGTGGTTCCGGCGGTCTTGCTGCTCTGCTTTCGCTTCCGCCGTTTCGAACGAATCTTGCTGCGTTTCTTCGCGATGGCGAACTCCTCCTTGTGGCGGCCCCGCTGGAGCCCGATCTCCCCGGGCCGGTGTGGGCCCGGTGCCGGCATCGCGTCCGGTCCGCAAGGGGCGGGGGCGCGAGCCGATCTAGCATAGCGCAAAGCGCTTCCGGGCGGGAGTGGCGCCGGGGCCTCGGATGAGGGATGATGACGTTGCCGGCGGGGCACCGGCCTCCCTTCGGACGCCCGTCCTGCCGGACAACTCATTATCGCACAATCGCTTGGAAACAGAAACCATCGGAGGTGCCCCATGCCCGCCCCGATTCGAGCCCTCGCCGTGGCCGCGGGACTCGTCGCGATCGCCTGGCCCGCTCCCGGCCGCGCCGCGCTCCCCACCGATTTCGCCGACCAGCTGGTCGCCGGCGGGCTCAGCCAGCCCACCAGCTTCGCCTTCCTCCCCGACGGGCGGATCCTGGTCACCGAGCAGATCACGGCCGAGGTGCGCCTGGTCGCGCAGGGAACGGTGGCCGCGACCCCGCTCACCACTCTTCCCGACGTCAACACCTCGGGCGGAGAGCGGGGTCTCCTGGGGATCGCCGTCGACCCCGGCTGGCCCGCCCGCCCCTACCTCTACCTCTATTTCACCCGCACCCCGGGCAACGTGAACTACCTGATCCGCATGACCGCGAGCGGGAGCCTCGCCGACTCCGCCTCCACCGCGATCTCCCTGGGCGACCGCTACGACATCATCACCGACATGCCCGACAACGCCAGCAACCACAACGGCGGCACCTTGCGGTTCGGCCCCGACGGCTTCCTTTACCTGAGCCTGGGGGACGACGCCGACCGGTGCGAGGCGCAGGACACCACCTCGCTCCAGGGGTGCATCCTCCGCGTGGACGTCTCCGGACTCCCCGCCGGGGCGGGCGGCCCGCCTTCCCGCGCCGCCATCACCCCGGCCGGGAATCCCTTCGTGGGCGCGAACGCCAACGCCGGGCTCATCTACTGCTACGGCCTCCGCAATCCTTTCCGCTTCCACATCGACGCCCCCACCGGCCGGCTCTACATCGGCGACGTGGGCGAGAACACCTGGGAGGAGATGGACGAGGGAACGGCCGGGGACGACTTCGGCTGGCCCTGGCGCGAGGGGCCGGCCACGATCGCGGTGAGCGTGTGCCCCGAGCCCGGCGGATCCGGCTCGCAGACCTTCGTGGAACCCATCGCCTACTACCCGCACGGCGGCGGTTCGGAGGCGATCATCGGCGGGCCCTACTACCATCCGGTGGCGGGCGGCCCCCGCACCTTCCCCGGCTCCTACGACGGGGTGGTGTTTTACGCGGAGTACTACGAGGGCTTTGTGCGGGCGGCGAAGCGGGTCAACGGCTCGTGGTCGGCGCTCGACCCGGTGCCGGGGCAGCCGAACGCCTCCGACTGGGGCACCGGGCTCGCCGGAATCGGCGACATGAACGAAGGGCCCGACGGCGCGATCTGGTACGTCAAGCAGTTCCCGGGCGAACTGCACCGGATCGCCTACACCGGCGTGGTGACCTCGGTCCCGGAGGCGGGACCTGCCCCCGTCCGCGCCGCCCCCAACCCGTTCCGCGCCGGCGGTGCCGGGGTGGAGATCACCGTGGGGCCCGCGTCCTCGGGCCCCTACCGGGTGGAGGTGTTCGACGTGGCCGGGAGGAGAATCCGCACGCTTTCCGGCGCTTCCGCCGAGGCCTCGGTCCGGTGGGACGGACGCGACGGGGAGGGACGGGCCGCCCCTCCCGGCGTGTACTATCTGCGCCGGGGAGGCGCCCCCCGGGTCTCGGCTCGCGTGGTGCTGCTTCCGTAGGCTATACTGCGAACTCCTCGAAGCGTCCTCGCGAGTTCATCCGGCCCGTCAACCAACCCCTCTTCGGAGACAGCATGAGAACACGCCCTTTTCGCACTTTTCGGAGCCCACGCGGGTTTCTGGCCGGGGGCGCGGCCGCCCTCGCCCTGGGGACGGCCATGATGGCCGGGCCCGGATCGGTACCGGCCGCCGCCGCGCAGCCGGGCGACGCCGGCACCCAGGCCCTCACCGCCGAGATCCAGGGGCACCTGGACCGGGCGCAGGCTCTCCTCGATCAGCTCCTGGCGGTGAAGGGCCCGCGGACGGAGGCCAACACCCTCGAGACCTGGAACGACCTGCAGATCGAGCTCGACGCGGCGGGAAGCAAGTCCAACCTGATGGAGAACGTACACCCGGACAAGGCGGTGCGCGAGGCCGCGGAGAAGGCGAGCCGGGACGTGGAGGCGTTCGGCAACGCTCTCTCGCTGAACCGGGGGGTGTACGACGCACTGGCCGCGATGGACACCACCGGCGCCGGCCGGCTCGCCGACCGGCTCTACGCCCGCACGCTCCGCGACTACCGCCGGTCGGGGGTGGACAAGGACGAAGCCACCCGGAAGCGGATCGAGGCCCTCCAGAACGACCTGGTGAAGCTCGGCCAGGACTTCGAGCGGAACATCCGGGAGGGGACCCGCTGGATCTACCTGGACTCCGCGGCCGATCTGGACGGGCTTCCCGCCGACTACGTGAGCGCGCACCAGCCCGATTCCACCGGCAAGATCAGGATCACCACCGAGTACCCGGACTACATCCCCTTCATGACCTACGCCGGGAGCGGCGCGGCCCGGGAGCGCCTTTACCACGAGTTCACCAACCGGGCCTATCCGGCCAACCGGGAGGTTCTGAAGCAGATCCTGGCCAAGCGCGCGGAGCTGGCGGGGCTCCTGGGCTACGACAACTGGGCCGACTACGTCACCGAGGACAAGATGTCGGGCTCCGCCGCCGACGTGGAGGCGTTCATCGAGAAGCTCGACGCCGCCTGCCGGGAGCGCGCGGACCACGACTACGCCATGCTGCTGGCCCGCAAGCAGAAGGACGATCCCTCGGCCACCGTGGTCGCGGACTGGGAGAAGAGCTACTACCAGGAGCTGGTGAAGAAGGAGCAGTACGACTTCGACTCTCAGGAGCTTCGGAAGTACTTCGACTTTCCCGCGGTCCAGCAGGGGATCCTCGACGTCACCTCCCGGATGTTCGGCGTGACCTACCGCAAGGTGGCCGGCGCCGAGGTATGGGATCCCTCGGTCGACTGCTACGAGATGCTCGACGGGGGCAAGGTCATCGGACGGTTCTACCTGGACCTCCACCCCCGCGACGGCAAGTTCAGCCACGCCGCCGCATTCCCGATCCGGGTGGGGGTCGCGGGACGCCAGATCCCGGAAGCGGCCCTGGTCTGCAACCTCCCGGGGGGAAGCGGCGACGGTCCCGCGCTCATGGAGTACGACGACGTCACCACCTTCCTCCACGAGTTCGGCCACCTGCTTCACAACCTGTTCGCGGGCGACCATCACTGGGCGGGCCTGTCCGGAATCGCCACCGAGTGGGACTTCGTGGAGGCCCCGTCCCAAATGCTGGAAGAGTGGGCCCAGGACCCGGGCGTGCTCGCCACCTTCGCCCGCAACTTCAAGACCGGGGAACCCATCCCCACGGAGCTGGTGGCCAAGCTTCGCCGGGCACGGGATTTCGGAAACGGCCTCTACGTGCGCCAGCAGAACTTCTACTCGGCGATCTCGCTCGACGCCCACAACCGGCCCCCGGACCAGGTGGACCTGGACGCGATGGTGCCGGAGCTGCAGGCGAAGTACAGCTCCTTCCCCTACGAGCCCGGCACGCACATGGTCGCCTCCTTCGGCCATCTCGAAGGCTACTCGGCCATGTACTACACCTACATGTGGTCGCTGGTCATCGCCAAGGACATGTTCAGCAAGTTCGACCACCGGAACCTGCTCGACCCCACCGTGGCCGCCGAGTACCGCAAGGACGTGCTGGAACCGGGCGGAACCGAGGACGCCGCCGACCTGGTGGAGCACTTCCTGGGCCGGCCCTACGGATTCGACTCCTTTCGCCGGTGGTTGAACCAGGGCGCCTCCTAGAGTCCTCCGGGTAGCGGCGGCGGCGCCGCGACCCATCGCACCGCAACCCTCCGAGGCCCCGCCGGCGCCCACCGGCGGGGCCTCGGCGTGGGCGGCACCGGCGCCGGGAAATCGCGCCCTCTGCTACCATCCGCGCCCATGAGCGCCCACATCCGAACCGGGCCGGCCGGCGGCGCCCACCCGCCCCAGCGCGAGCTTCGGCGCGTGCTGGGGACCTGGGACGCGGCCGCGTTGATCGTGGGGGTGATCATCGGCTCGGGGATCTTCGCGACACCGCCGCTGGTGGCCGGAGCCCTTCCCTCCACCGGGCCGATGCTGGCGATCTGGGCCCTGGGCGGGCTCCTCGCCCTCTGCGGTGCGCTCTGCTACGCGGAGCTCTCGTCCATGTTCCCGAAGACCGGGGGCGCCTACGTCTTCCTCCGCGAGGGCTACGGGCGGCTGCCCGCCTTCGTGTTCGGGTGGAGCGAGCTCCTGGTCACCTACCCGGCGTCGATCGCGGCGGTGGCGGTGGTGTTCACCGCGTACCTGGCGCGGGTGGTCCCGGTTCCGGAGCCCGCCCGGCCCGTGGTCGCCGCCGCGCTCTGCCTGGTCCTGGCCGGGCTCAACGTCCTGGGGGTGCGGCTGGGGGCATGGACGCTCAAGCTCTTCACCGCGAGCAAGGTGCTGGCGCTCATCGCGGTGTTCGGGGTGGCGCTCCTGGCCCGGCGGGGCGCCGCCGCCAACCTGGCCCCGCTCTGGCAGGCGCCGCCGGGAGGGTGGTCGGCGGGAGGCGCGGCGCTGGCGCTCACCGCGGTCATCTGGACCTACGAGGGCTGGGCCGACGGCCCCACCCTGGCCGGGGAGACCCGGGACCGGAAGCGCGACGTGGCGCGGGCGCTCCTCATCGGAACCCTGGGGGTCACGGCGATCTATCTTCTCACCAACCTGGCCTACGTCTACGTGCTGGGGGTGGAGGGAGTGCGGCGCTCGGACGCGGTGGCGGTGGACGTGGCGGCGCGGGTCTTCGGGCGGGGGGGGACCGCGTTCGTCACCGCGCTGGTTCTGGTCTCCACCCTGGGAAGTGTGATGGCCATGATCATCGCCGCCTCCCGGGTGTTCTACGCCATCGCCCGGGACGGGCTGTTCCTGTCGGTGGTGGGCCGGGTCCACCCGCGGCGGGGCACCCCCGCCGCCGCGCTGGCCGCGGTGGGCATCATCTCCGCGATCTACGCGCTGGTCGGCACCTTCGAGAGCATCATCCGCTACTTCGTGTTCGTGGCCACCCTCTGGTTCGTGTTCATCATCGGCTCGGTGATCCTCCACCGGGTGCGCCGGCCGGACCACCCCCGCCCCTTCCGGGTGCCGTTCTACCCGCTCCCTCCGCTGATCTATCTGGTGGTGGCGGCCGGTCTCCTCGTCCAGCTCATCCGCGAGAGCACGGTCGATTCCCTCATCGGGCTCGGCATCCTGGCGGCGGCGGTCCCGGTTTACTTCCTGTGGGAGCGGGGGCGGCGCCTCCCGGCCGCCCGCTAGCGCGGGACCGCGCTGGTGTCGCCGGGCGCCAGCGCCACCTTGAGCCAGAGCTTGATCGGCTCCGCCGGGCCCCGCCCGAACCGGCCGGGTCCGCCGGCGCCGCCCCGGCGCCCTCCCCCGAAACCTCCGCGGCGCCCACCGCCGAACCCGCCGGCACCGCCCTCCGGTCCCTCGTCTCCTTCCCCGCCCCCGGGGCGCATGCCTCCGAACCGCGGATGCCGGGGCGCGGCGGTCTCGAGCCCCAGCCCGATCGTCGTCCCCGGCTCCGCCCCCACCGCGAAGGGGATGGCGCCGGACCGGGCCAGGGGAACCCGGAGCTCGTACACGAAGGTGGAGTCGATCCATCCGGCGCGGGCCAGGATGCCCTCGGCGGCGGCACCCTCCACGGTCTGGCGGAGCGGCCCGTCGGCGGTCACCACCTCCAGGGCCTCCATCATGTCCTCCATCCGCCGGCGGACGCGCTCGCGGTGGGTGTCCCCGGAGTCGGCGGGCGAGCCGCCGTAGCCCCCGAACCCTTCGGGCGCGTCCCCCGCGGCGTCCCCGGGCGGCGGGCCGCCTCGCTCCCCGGCCAGCCCCACCGGGTAGCGGATCCCCAACACGTGGTCGCCGCCCCCCTTGGGGTCGAACCACACCGTGAGCCCCGATCCGAGGATCCGGCGGGGGACGGTGGGATCGGTGGAGGCGAGGCAGAGGTAGAGATAGCGGCCGTCGTTGGCCACCCCCAGGCTCCCCTCGGGCTTCTTCTCGGAGACCATCCTCCCCGCCCACTCGGAAGGGTCCCCGTCGATCCTGATCCCGGCGGGCGGCGGCTCCGACCGGAGGGTCTCCCCCCCACAACCGGAGATCACGAGAACCAGGCAGGCGGCGGAAACGGCCCACCGGGGCCGGCTCGATACGTACATGGCGGCGGTGAATCCTCCTCGCGCGCGGCGCGACTGCCCCGAGGGGGCGGCGGCATCAGCCTACTCCCCGGCCATGGCAGAAGTTTGGCAGAAGCGCCGGGACCTTCGGCGCCCGGAACCTTCTACCCGCCGCCGGCCGCCGGACTTCCTTGGGTTTCCCCCGGGGCCCGGCCCCGTTAAACTCCCCGGCCGATCCTCGCCGCGGCCGCCGATCTCGCCGCGGCCCGGCCGCCGCCACCCGAGATCATGAAAAGGAAACGATGGGCAAGAAGCACGCCTCCGGCCGCCAGAACGAGTCCGCCACCCCCGGCAGGAAGAAGAGAAGGACGCGGGCGCGCCTCACCGCCGCCACCGCGGACAAACACATCCTCTACGAGGCCTCGGTGCAATGCGTGGAGGCGGACCTCGACTTCTTTCACCGCGTGTTCAAGAAGAAACGCAAGCGTCCCTATCGCCTCCTGCGCGAGGACTTCTGCGGAACCGCGGCCCTGGCCTGTGAATTCCTGCGGCGGAACCGCGAGAACCGCGCCTGGGGGGTGGATCTCCACCGCCCCACCCTGGACTGGGGGATCGAGCACCACGTCTCCCGCCTGGGGCCGGAGGCCGAGCGCCTCACCCTCCTCTGCGAGAACGTGCTCGACGTGCGCGAGCCCAAGGTGGAGCTGGTGGCCGCGCTCAACTTCTCCTACCAGGTGTTCAAGACTCGCGAGGCCCTGGGCCGCTACTTCCGCAGCGTGCGCGAGTCGCTCACCGGCGATGGCCTGTTCGTGGTCGACGCCTTCGGGGGCACCAGCGCCATGGACGCCGAGGAGGAAGACCGCCCCATCGTGGGGGGCGAGGCGCCGGACGGGACCCGGCTCCCCCGTTTCACCTACGTATGGGACCAGGCCGAGTTCAACATCGTGAACCACGACATCCTCTGCCACATCCACTTCAAGTTCTCCGACGGCACCAAGATCAAGCGCGCCTTCACCTACGACTGGCGGTTGTGGACGCTTCCCGAGCTCCAGGAGATCATGCTCGAAGCAGGGTTCCGGTCGGCCGAGGTCTACCTGGAGGGCTGGGACGACGAGGAAGACGAAGCCGACGGCGTGTTCCGCCGCCGGACCTTCTTCGAGAACCAGGAGGGCTGGGTGGGCTACGTGGTCGGGATCGTCTGACCGTTCCCGGAGACGGGTCCGGCACCGCCGCGCATCCAGGACGTTGACGGGGGGGACGGCGGGGGAAACCCGCCTCCCCACCCACCTCTCCCCCCCGCGGACTTGAAGCTCAACTCCCGGCACCGCCGCCACTTGCGCCCGGCCCCGATGGGCGGGCCCGGCCCCGAAGGACGCCGCGCCTTTCCCGGCGGCGATTCGGGACCGGGCCGCTCTTCATTATTTGTAACTGCCTAATCACCCCCGACCCGCGCCGTTCCCTGCCCATATAGTGGCCTGGGACGACCCCAGGGAGGATTTGCATGCAGCTGGCCGGCGTCGCGCGGGATTTGTCAGCCGTCTCGGCCGGACCTGTTCCTCCCCGGTTCGCCTCCTCCCCCCCTTGGTCCCCGCGCGACGACAACCGGCTCCGGCCCGGCAGACCCCCAGGCCGGATGCGATCCCGCGCCTCGGGATCCGCGGCGAGTGTCGCGACCCGGTCGCGGCGAATCGTGGACGTGTCGAGCGGCGGCCGGCTTCCCCGGATCCGTGGACGGGAACGGGCGGGCGCCAGAAAGCGGGGTAGCTCATGATGGAGATCGTCATCTTCGGGCGCGGCGGCCAGGGAGGGGTCACGTTGGCCAAGCTCATCGCCAACGCCTACTTTCTCCGCGGCAAGTTCGTCCAGGCGTTCGGGGTCTACGCCGCCGAGCGTTCGGGCGCGCCCTTGAACGCCTTCGTGCGCGTGGACGACACCGAGATCACCAACCGGAACCAGATCTACCGGCCGGACCACGTGATCGTGCTCGACCGGAGCCTCATCGGTCCGCGGATCGCCGCCGGGTTGAAGCCGGGCGGGTGGATCCTCCTCAACAGCGCGGAACCGCCCCAAACCTTCGCGGACGACTTTCCCGGCTACCGGATCGCCACCGTGGACGCCACCGGGATCGCCGTCGGCAACAAGCTCGGGACCCGCGCCACCCCCATCGTCAACACCACGCTCCTGGGCGCCGCCGCGCGGATCCTCGGGCTGCCGTACGAGGCGGCCGAGATTGCGATCACCGACTACAGGTTCGGGGGACCGAACCTCGCCGCCGCCCGGAGCGCCTACGACGCGGTGGCCACCGGAGGCCGGCCCCAGGCCCCCGTCTCCGGGACCGAGCCCGCTCCGCCGCTGGCTCACTACACCAGCATCCTGGATCCCTCGGTGGGGGCGGCGCCCGCGATCCGGACCGGGACCTGGGCCACCCAAAGGCCGCGCCGCCGGGAGTGGACCCCGCCCTGCAACGACGGTTGCCTGGCCGGGAACGACGTTCGCGGCTTCGCCGCCGCGGTGGCCGAGAAGGACTTCGACCGGGCGCTGGCGGTGATCCACCGGACTTCCCCCTTTCCCGCGGTGTGCGGCCGGGTCTGCCCCGCTCCCTGCATGGAGGCCTGCCACCGGAACCACCTGGACGACGCGGTCAACGTCCGCGAGATGGAGCGCTACGTGGGGGACCACGGCAAGGCGCGGGTGGAGCGCGGCGCGGCCCGCGCGGAGCGGGTGGCGATCGTGGGCTCCGGCCCCGGCGGTCTCACCGCCGCCTACGCCCTGGGGCGCCTCGGCTACGACGTCACCGTGATCGAGGCCATGGACGAGCTGGGCGGGGTGATGCGGAACGGCATCCCCGCCTACCGGCTTCCCCCGGAGGTGCTCGACCGCGAAATCGCCTTCATCCTGGAGCACGGGGTGGCGGCCCGGACCGGAGTCCGGGTGGGCCGGCCGGAGCTTCTGGAGCTGACCCGGGAGTTCGACGCGGTGTTCGTGGCCACCGGTCTCCAGGAGTCGCGGGCGCTCAACCTGGGCGTGGACGATCCGGACTCGATCCTGCAGGGAATCACCTTCCTCGACGACGCCCACCGCGGACGCGTGCGCATGGACGGGGACAAGGTGCTGGTGATCGGAGGCGGCAACACCGCCATGGACGCCGCCCGCACCGCGCTCCGCCTGGGGGCGCGGGAGGTAAAGATCCTCTACCGGCGCACCCGGAACGAGATGCCCGCCATCGCCGAGGAGATCGACGAGGCGCTGGAGGAGGGGATCGCGCTCCACGAGCTGGTGGCTCCGACCCGGATCAAGAAGATCCACGAGGGGCTTTCGGTAACCTGCCGGCGGATGAAGCTGGGAGAGCCGGACGGGAGCGGCCGGCGGAGCCCGGTCCCCGATTCCGGACCCGGCGCCGAGTTCAACGTGACCTGCACCCGGGTGGTGCTGGCGCTGGGCCAGTTCGGCGACCTGTCGATCTTCCCGGAGGGGAGCGCGATCACCGACGGCAAGGTCACCCTGGGGCTGGCGGGCGCACCGGTCTTCGCCGGCGGCGACCTCTCCACCAACGAGGGCACGGTGGCCGCCGCCATTGCCAGCGGGCGCCGGGCGGCCCGGCATATCCACCAGACCCTGGCCGGGGAGGACCTCGGCGCGGGCCCGGAAACCGACGTGATCCCGGAAGCGGAGATGAAATTCGACCGCTTCGAACATCTCGCCCCCCACCGGGGCCGGGTGCTGGAGGTGGAGAAGCGGTTCGGGGAGGGGTCCGTGGAGGTCCGTCGCGGCTTCCCCGAGACCCCGGATCACGCCGCCGCGGTCTCCGAGGCGGAACGCTGTCTGAGCTGCGGCTCCTGCAACGAGTGCGACATCTGCCGCGAGCACTGCCCGGAGGGGGTGCTGCTGCGGGAGAGGGATTCCTACGCGTTCGACTACGACTTCTGCAAGGGGTGCGGGCTCTGCGCCTTCGAGTGCCCCCGCGGCGTGGTCTACATGGAACAGATCTGACCATCGGGGGAAATCATGACCAGGAAACTCGTCACCGGTAACCACGTCGCCGGCCACGTGCTGGGGCTGGCGGGCGAGGCGAACCGCGGCGCCCGGGGCTGCGCGGCCGGCGCCTATCCCATCACCCCCCAGACCGAGGTGGTGGAGGTGCTCCGCGCCTTCCCCTTCACCAAGGGAACGGTCATTCCGGTGGAGTCCGAGCACAGCGCGATGGCGGTGTGCATCGGGGCGGCGCTGGAGGGAGCGCGGACCTTCACCGCCAGCTCGTCCAACGGACTCGCCTACATGACCGAGAACGTGTTCAACGCGGGCTACTACCGGCTCCCGACGGTGCTGATCGCGGTGAACCGCACCCTGGGCCCGCCCTGGAACATCTGGGCCGACCAGGGCGACAGCCTGGCGCTGCGGGACGCGGCCTGGCTCCAGTTCTACTGCGAGTCGCACCAGGACGTGGCCGACTCCATCCTCCTCGCCTTCCGGGTGGCCGAGGACCGCCGGGTGCTCCTGCCCGCGATCGTGGCCTACGACGGGTTCATCATCTCCCATACCTCGGCGGGGGTGGACCTGCCCGAACAGGAGCAGGTGGACCGCTACCTCCCGGACCTGGACCTTCCCCACAAGCTCGACCATGCCCACCCGGCCACCGTGGGCGGGCTCAGCTGGCCCGACCAGACCTCGGGCCACCGCTGGGAGCTTCAGCAGGCGATGGAGGCCGTCCCCCCGGTCCTGGAGGAGGCCCGGCGCGAGTTCCAGACGGTGTTCGGGCGCGTTCCGGACGGAGCGGTCACCGGGTTCGGCCTCGAGGACGCGGACACGGTGCTGGTGGCCACCAACACCCTCGCTTCGACCGCGCGCGACGCGGTCCGGGCCCGGCGGGCGCGGGGCGAGAAGGTGGGGCTCCTGAAGCTCAAGATGTTCCGGCCGTTCCCGCGGGAGGAGGTGGCCCGGGCCCTGGCCGGGGCGAAGCGGGTGGGGGTGCTCGACCGTGACCACTCGCCCGGTTCCGGCGGGATCTTCTGGCAGGAGGTCGCGGTGTCGGTGCGGGAGCGCGCGGATCTCCTGCTTCAGGACTACCTGGTGGGTCTCGGGGGCGGGGACGTCACCGGACCCATGATCGACGAGATCATCGACGACCTGGCCGGGCGTGAGCGCGCCGGGGAGCCGGCGTGGAAAGGGGTGGCGGTATGAGCACGGTGGACGACACCCGGAAGGCGGCGCCGCGAAGCCCCGAGGAACTCGCGGACTACCTGCTCCGGCCCGGCAATACCAACTGCGCGGGGTGCGGCATGTCCCTGGCCCATCACTGGCTGGAGGCGGCCATGGGAAAGACCCCGGTCACCCTGGCCATTCCCGCCTGTTGCGGCATCGTGACCGCGGGGGCGTTCCCCACCTCGGCCTACGGGGTGCCGGTGGTGGCCACCACCTTCGCCTCGTCGGCGGCGGTGGCCAGCGGCCTGCGCGCGGTCCAGCTCATGAACGGCGACCCGGGGGAGACGATCTGCTGGGCCGGCGACGGCGGCACTTACGACATCGGCATGGCCACGATCTCGGCGGCGGCGGAGCGGAACGAGGACATCATCTACATCTGCTACGACAACGAGATCTACGGCAACACCGGCGGGCAGCGCTCGAGCGCGACCCCGGCGGGGGCGGTGACCAGCACCACCCCCACGGGAAAGCTGGAGCCGAAGAAGGACATGATGGCGATCATGGCCGCCCACCGGGTGCCGTACGCGGCCACCTTGTCCCTGGCCGATCGCGAGGACTTCTTCCGGAAGATCGAGACCGCGCGGTCGATCCGCGGCTTCCGCTTCCTCCTCATTCATTCCCCCTGCCCCACCGGCTGGAAATCCGAACCGGCGGAGAGCGTGGAGCTGGTGCGGCTGGCGGTGGCGAGCGGCCTCTTCCCGCTCTACGAGGTGTTCGGCGGCCGCCGCTACCGCATCAACGCCCAACCCGACGGCACCCCGCTCGAGGAGTACTTCGGGAAGCAGGGCCGCTTCCGCAAGGGCACGGTGGACGTGGAGGCGGCGCGGCGGATGGTCGAGGAGCAGTGGGACACTCTCTCCCGGCTGGAGGCGGCCTTCCCCATGGAGTAGCGCCCCCCGCGCCGCGGGTCCGGGCGGTTGACCGGGACCTTCGGTGGTCTCCGGCGGATGGGGTAGGTGCTGCAAATCCAATTTATTGCAGTATGTCCTGACTCTTTGCTAATATTTCCCATCCGAAACTCCTCTATTCCCGGACCTCGATCGGACGGAGGCACGCCATGCGTCGATCGCCTTTCGCCTGCACCGTTGCTTTCCTCCTCGCCCTGCCCATCCTCGTATCGGCCGGCCTCGGTCCGGCCCCGGCGGCCGCCGGCCCCACTCCCCCCGCTGCGGCCCGAGGATTCTCCGGCCCCCTCCCGGCAGCCCCACCGGATTCCACCAGCGCGCCGGAAGTCTGCCCCGACGCCGACGCGGACGGTTACACCGACGCCGCTTGCGGAGGTCTCGATTGCGACGACACCAATCCCAACGTCCATCCCGGCGCGACCGAGGTCTGCAACGGCATCGACGACGACTGTAACGGCATCACGGACGACAACGCCGCCGGCGGCCAGGCCTACTACGCGGACGCCGACGCCGACGGCTATGGCGACGCCGGCGCCACCGTCCTGGCCTGTTCGCCGCCGCCGGGATACGTGTCCGACGACACCGACTGCGACGATACCGATCCCGCGGTGCACCCCGGCGCGACCGAGGTCTGTAACGGCATCGACGACGACTGTAACGGCATCACGGACGACAACGCCGCCGGCGGCCAGGCCTACTACGCGGATGCCGACGCCGACGGCTATGGCGACGCCGGCGTCACCGTCCTGGCCTGTTCGCCGCCGCCGGGATACGTGTCCGACGACACCGACTGCGACGATTCCCGCGCCGACGTCTACCCGGGCGCACCCGAACTCCTCGACGGGGTGGATAACGACTGCGACGGCCAGGTGGACGAGGGGCTGAGCTTCGATATCCTGGCGGTGGCCGACGTCGGGAACGATCAGGGCCGCCAGGTGCGGGTACGCTGGTCCCCCCATCCCGGCGATGCCCCCGGCTCGCCCACCCCGATCACCGGGTACGGCATATACCGGAAGGTGCAGGCCGGGCTCGCTCCCGGGGTGCTGGGGGCGGCGGCCACCCCGCCCGGGGACTGGGACTACGTGCTGAGCGTTCCCGCCACCGGCGAGACCGTCTACCAGACCGTGGTCCCCACCCTCTGCGACTCCAACGACGTGGGGGTCTGCTGGTCCACCTTCTTCCTCCGCGCGTTCACCGCAACCCCCACCACGTACTACGACAGCGTCCCCGACAGCGGCTACTCGGTGGACAACCTGAGCCCGGCCGCCCCCGCCAACCTGTCCGCCGCCTATGCCTCGGGGACCTTCGCGTTGTCGTGGGACGAGGTCGCCGACGCCGACCTCGCCGGTTATCGCATCTACCGGAGCGCCGACGCCTCGTTCATCCCCTCTCCGTCGACCCGGGTCGACGCCACCACCGCGCTCTCGTGGACCGATCCCTCCCCGGACGGCTCCGAGACCTACTACAAGGTGACCGCGGTGGACTTCAACGGGAACGAGAGCGCCCCCGCGTCGCCGGTGGCGGTGACCGGCGTGGGCGAGCGCCCGGACGTGCCGGGGCCGGTGCTGCGGGCGGGGGTCCCCAACCCCTTCCGCTCCGCCACCAGCATCGCCTTCGAGCTTCCCGGCTCCGGGGCCCGGGTGGACCTCCGGATCTTCAGCGCCACCGGGAAGCAGGTGCGGGTCCTGGCCTCCGGGTCGCTGGCCGCCGGCCTCCACCGGGTGACCTGGGACGGCCGGGACGGCGGCGGGGTCGCCCTTCCCGCCGGCATCTACTACGTGCGCCTGGTCGCCGGCGACGCGGTCCGGAGCGGACGACTGGTGCTCTTGAAGTAGCCTCGGGACCGGTCTGGGGGCGCTCCGGGGGTTACCCGGGGCGCCCCGCCCCCGTCCTCCCTCAGTCCCCCCCGGGCGAGTTCGCGGTCCGGGGTTCCAGCGGCGCGGGCCGTTCCGCCCCCTCCTCGGCGTCCACGTTCCGGAAACGCACCGACAGCGACACCACCGCCACCGTGACCCCGAACAGGCACACGATGGTCGCTCCCATCGGCCAGTCGCGGTTGTACGAGAGCACCGCGCCCAGGACCGAGATCACCACCGCGATCCCCCAGGCGGTGAGGAGCCGCGACCGGCCGTGCCGGCCCAGGAGCGTCGAGACCACCAAGGGGACGATCAGGTACGAGAAGACGGCCAGGACTCCCGACGCCCTCACCGCGCTGGTGACGGCCAGCCCGAAGGCGACGTAGAAGAGAAAATCCCACTTCTTGACCGACAGCCCCCGGCGCCGCGCTTCCTTCGGATTCTCGGAACACAGGGCCAGCTTCTTCCGGTTGAAGTACAGGAAAGCTCCGACGACGGCATAGAGGCCGGCCATGATCACGATGTCCCTCCAGGCTACCCACCCCAGCGCCTCTCCGCTCAGCGTTCCCTGCACGTGCTCCGCCCCGTGCGGGGCGTTGGCGAGCAGAAGGAGGGTGGCCGCGGTGGCCAGGGCGAAGGAGATCCCGATGAACGCCTCCTGGAGCACCGAATGGTTCCGGTCCCACAGGAAGCTGAAGAGCGCCGCCCCCAGGATGGTGAACCCGAAGGACCAGAAGTACATGCTGGGGTCGTGAGGCTCCGCCCCGAGGAGGAAGGCGACGCTTCCTCCCAGGGCCGCGATCTGAGCCAGGGCCAGGTCCACGAAAATGACCCCCCGGGCCAGCACGTGCTGGCCGAGGGAGGGAAGGATCAGGACGAGAAGCAGGCAGGCCAGGAGCGGCAGGGCCATCACGGCGATGAATTCCATGGGGGTTACCTCACTTTCCCGACAGGGCCTTGGCGATGGACGAGACCAGGACGTCGAACTTGGAGAAGACGTCGTCGGTGCCGGGGAGGCCGCCGGCCTCGGTGGCGATCTCCACCGCGACCCCGCCGGCCTTCTGGGCCAGTCCGTTGCTGACGTCGGCCTTGTAGTACGGCTGGTAGAGAACGACCTTGACCCCCGCCCCCTTCATGGCCTCCGCCAGCTCCGCGATGTGCCGGGGGCTGGGAGGGATGCCCGGCTTCTCCTCGACGTGGCCGAAGATCTTCAGCCCGAAGCGGTCGGCGAAGTAGACGAAGTTCTTGTGGTAGGTGACCACCGGCTGTCCCTGGTAGGGGGCCAGCTCCGCCTCCCACTTCACCAGGGAGGAGTCGATCCGGGCGTCGAACGCCTTGGCGTTGGCGAAGTAGTCCTTGGCATTGCCGGGATCGAGCTTGGTGAACACCTGGGCCAGGTGGTCGGCCACCACCTTCAGGTTCCCGGGATCGCAGTAGTAGTGCGGATTGCCGAGAGGATGGATGTCGCCTTCGGCGCGGCTCACCGTCCCCACCGGCTTCTCGAGCACGTTGACGCCGTCGGACGCGTCGACGAAGCCGGGCCGCCCTGGCTGGATCTTTGGATTCCGGCTCCCGGGCAGGACCAGCGGGAGCCACCCTCCGTCCAGCTCCAGGCCTACCGACACGAACACGTCGGCGTGCTGGATCTCCTTCATCAGGCTGGGCTTGGCGGGAACGAAGTGCGGGTCCTCGTAGCCCGCGCATAGGCTCCGGGCCTTGACGTGATCCCCGCCCACGAACTGGGCCACCGAGGCCAGGTCGCTGAGAGAGGTGGCCACCCGGAGATCGGCCAGCGCGGGCGAGGCCGCCGCGAGCGCCAGGAGGGTGATCGAAAGACAACGGGAAAGTGCTCTCATGGAAACCTCCGAATGGATGCGGGTCTGAACCGGAAGGCCGGTCGCTTGGGTCACGGCCGCCGCCTCAGTACGCATGAGCGGGGTGATAGCCGACGGTGTAGTCCATCTGCACCATCAGCCGCTGGTCCTTGGGCTTGAAGCCGGATCCGCCGTCCGCCTTGGCGTAGCTGTACTCGAGCCGCACGAACGAAAACTCCGTGGGGGTCCAAGCGACGTTGACCGAGGCCCGGGTGACCTTGCCCGCCACCGGATCGCCGGCGTCGTCCACCAGGACGTCGGTGAAGCTGTCCCTGGCCTGCTCGGCCCGCACCCCCGCCCACCACCGCTGCGCCAGCCGGTCCTGGAAGGAGAGGTAGCCGCCGTGGGCTTCGCGGCGATAGCCGGCGGCGTAGGTCCCCTTTTCCAGGTACTCGGCCTGAACGATCCAGCCGCGCCGGTTGGAATTGCGGAGCGGGACGTTCCGCACGGTGAGGTCGGCGCCGTAGGCGGCGTGGGGATGCCCGTCCTCCCCCAGACCGCGGAGCGCCGAAACCCCCACCTCCACGGTGGTCTCGTCGTTGAGATCGAACACGTTCTTGAGGCGGCCCAGATAGGGGATGTTGCCGTGGGCCGGGGAGCCGAAGTCGAGCGGGTTCTCGTCGTCGGGGGCCTCGGCCTGATAGGCCCCGGCGATGACCTCCGCGTACCACGGGAGCGGGGTCAGCCAGGACGCTTCCAGCCCCGCGTCCTTGAACCCTTCCTCCCCGATGGTGTTGGCCATGATCACCGGGGCCTGCACGAACGGGAAGGCGTGGGTGTGGAGCTGGCCGTGCTTGCCGAAGGAAGCGCGGATCTTGCCCAGCTTGAGCTGGATGCCGGGGATGCTGGAGGTGCGGGCCCACACCTCCTCCGGGTCCACCCCGTCCGGGGCGAACACGATGTTGGCCTCGAGCAGCCAGTAGGGGTCCACCACCGAGATCAGGCTCATCTCGGACTCCTGGAACCGCGGCCCGTAAGGCTGGTCGAGATCGGGAGCGACCTGGTCGAGAAAGAGCGCATTGAACCCGATCGCGGGGTTCGCCAGGTTGGAGTAGATGGAGCGCGTTTGCGGGGACGCCGGCAGAGCCGTCCACGCCGAAGCGAGGAGCGCACAGGCGATAGCGAGGCGTTTCATTCGAAGCGAACCTCCCAACGGGTATCCGGGCCCCGGGAAGGCGACCGGCGGGAGCGGGCACCTGGGCCCGTCCGGGCCGCCTGCACCGGTGCGACGCCGCCGGACGCGCGAGCGGGCGCGGTCAGGCCCGGAAGGCGCGAACGACGGTAGGTGAGTTCGTGGCGGGGATCAGGCGGTGGGAGGGGCGCGGAGCCGGAGGACGGCGAGGTGGGGGGCGTCAATGAGGACTTCGGCACGGTACGGGGAGACGTATCGCGTCTCGGGCAGATCCACCGGCACCCCGGTGACGGTGACCGGGATCGGGCCGGCGTAGTTCGCCGCCACCCGGCAGACCAGGCACCGGGAGTCGGGGGCGGTGGGATCGTGATGATGGATGCCCATCGCCTCGACCCCGCCCGCGAACAGGAGGGCGGCCAGGAAGAGCAGCGCCACCGAGGCCCGAGCCCACCGGCCGGGCCCGGCGGTATGCCACCGCCCGCGACCGAACGCGCCGAAATACATGAGCAGGATCATAGACCCCGCCGCGGGGGCGCACCAAGGCGGAAATCCCCCTCGCCGGGTTCCGTACGAAACGCCCGCCCTGCCCGTCCACTGGAAGAGGCGCGTCGCGCAGATCCGGGCGCGCCCGGCCGGCCGGCTTGCCGGAGCGGGATGCGGGGGCTAGTCTCACCCGGAGACCCCCGACGAGCCCGGTCCGGACAAGGAGGCCGTATGGAGATCAACTTCAGGACGATTCTGGCCCCTACTGATTTCTCGCCGTTCGCCGAGGAGGCGCTCCACTACGCCCGGGCGCTGGCCCAGCGCTTCGGCGCCGAGATCCACCTCGTTCACGCCCTGGAGCGTCCCCAGGACGTTCCGTGGTGGCTGGCGGAGCAGGAGTACCAGGCGAGGCGGGGCACGCTGGTGGACGAGGCCAAGGCGCACCTGTCCGAGATCACCGCCCGGGTGTTCCCCGACGTGAAGGTGGCGCCTCACGTACGCGTGGGTTCCCCGTCCGACGAGATCGTGAAATCGGCCAAGGACAACCACGCCGACCTGATCGTGATCGCCACCCACGGGCGGGGCGGCCTTTCGCGGGTGCTCTTCGGCAGCGTCACCGAGCGGGTGGTGCGCCATGCTCCCTGCCCGGTTCTCACCGTGCGCCCGGCCCCGGCCCGCGCACAATAGGAGACGTTCTCATGACCCTGAAGACAATCGTGGTGCTGGCCGTGGCCGGCCTGGCGGCGGCGGCCCCCCGCTCCGCCCGAGCCGACAAGGACCCCCAGGCGGTGGAGGTCGCCGAGAACATGATGCAGGCGATGGGTGGCAAGGACAGCTATCAGGCCCAGCGCATGCTCACCTTCACCTTCACCGTAGTCCGGGGGGGCAAGACCCTGGTCAGCCGCACGCATCGATGGGACCGGTGGACGGGGCGATACCGGCTCGAGGCCACGACCAAGGACGGCCGCGACCTGGTGGCGCTGTTCAACGTGAACGACCGCAAGGGCCGGGTCTGGCTCTCCGGGAACGAGGTCACCGGCACCGAGTCGGATCAGTACCTGGAGCAGGCCTACGGGGAATACATCAACGATTCCTACTGGCTGCTCATGCCCTGGAAGTGGCTGGACGACGGGGTGAACCTGGCCTACGACGGCACCAAGACGGTGAATGGAAACGACTACGACGTGGTCGAGCTCACCTTCGGGAACGGGGTGGGGCTGACCTCCAACGACCACTACTGGGGCTTCGTGTCGAAGACCAGCCATCTCATGGAGCGCTGGGAGTTCATCCTCCAGGACAAGGAAGGCAACCGCGGGAGCGGCCCGCCCAGCGCCTTCGCCTGGGAGGACTGGAAGGGCGTGGGGGGCGGGATCAAGCTCTCCGAACGGAAGGTCCAGCAGGGGGAGAACGCCGATGCCAGCATCGTGTTCCCGGTGGTGACCCTCTCTTCCACGGTGGACGAGACGGCGTTCACCCCGCCCACGCCGTAGGGCCTCGGCTCCGGGACGCGGGCTCCGGGGCGCCGGCCCGCGGGCAGGCGCGCGCCCGCGCCACGACCACGAAACCGGCGCGACTCAGGCGATCCCGGCCGCGGTCAGCTTTTCGCGGGCCTCCGCCGGCGTCTGCGACAGATTGAGCACCGGACCCAGCCGCACCACGTGGAGGATCGCGCAGACCCGCGGCGCGCAGCCGAAGATCGCCAGCGAGCCGTTCAGCTCCCGGACCCGGCCGAGGAGCCGCACGATGACCCCGAGCCCCGAGCTGCTCACGCTCTGGACGCCGCCCATGTCCAGAAGAACGGAAGGACGGCCGGGGGCCAGCTGCGCGGTCACCGCCTCCCAGAACGCGCCCACTTCCGAGGCCTCCAGCCGCCCGGTGGGGCGGCAGAGAAGCGCGGTCTCCAGCTCGGGATCTGGGCCGATCTCGACCTTCATGGCATGGCCTCTCTCTCCGGCCGAATTCGCCGCCGGAGCGTGAAGAACGGGAGCCGGGCCAGGGCCCACCGGAGTGACGAGCATAGCATTGAACACGAATTCCATGAATGCAGAGGCTACCCCGCCGGCCCGGCCCCTATTCCCGTGGATTCAGTTCCAGAGGTGGAGCTGGAGGAAGAGGTCGGAGCCGGCCCGCCCCCCCGCCGGCACCAACGCCCGGAACCGGGTGTCCAGGGTAACTCCGGGTACCGGAGTGACTTGAACCCCCGCCGAGACCCGGCTCGCCTCGTCGTTCCGGATCTCCCGGTCCGGATCCTCCCAGTCGTGGGTCAGGAGGAGGTTCACGCCATTGCCGAGCAGGTAGTCGACTTCCTGGTAGGTGGCCAGTCCGGTGGAACGGCGGCCGCTGGGACTGGTGCGCCGGATGCGGTCGAACTCCGTCTGGAAGGTGAGCGGCAGGCCCGGACGTCCGCGAAACGGGTTGAACATCAGGTACCCGCCGGTGGCGGTGAGATCGCCCCCCTCCGCCGGGGGGCGCGTGCGGTGGAGCGCGCTCGCGCCGACTCCCCACCCCATCTCCCGGTAGCCGGCGTTCAGCGCCCAGCCCCGGCTCCGGTCGTGATCCAGGACGTCGAAGGGGGCCGGCGCCACCCCTTCCGCCTTGCTCCGGAACCAGGAGGCGTTGAGGAAGGGATAGTTCGGCGCGAACCCCAGCTCGACCCCGGTCACCCGCGCCTCGGGGATGCCGTCGTCGATCCCGAGCCCGCGCCGGATGAACGCGGTGTGATCGTCGAGCCGGAGCCCGTAGGAGGGCACGAACCGGCCCGCCTTCGCGTACGCCTCGTACGGGAACTCGTGGAGCAGCATGAACGCCTGCCGCAGGTACGGCGTGGCCGGGTCGTTCGCGGTGTCGGAAAAGCCCTGGGTGCGTCCGCGCGCCCCCACCGAGGCCATGACCGTCACGTGCTCCACCGGGTGGAGCGCGGCCTCGAGGTCGGCCTGCATGGGAAACACCAGCCCGCCCTGGGAGAGGAGCCCCCCCCCCCGCAGGTCCCACCCGAAGCGCAGGAGCGGATCGGCGTTGAGCGCCCCGTAGCGCCCGGCGTAGTAGGCGTAGGGTCCGGGGCCGCCCAGGGGCGATCCCACCCCCCAGCGGTCGTGGGGCGCGAACCCGGGGTCGCGGCTGGCCGCGTAGTCCCCCGGCCCCCGGGGAAGGTCGTGGTTGTAGGTGGTGGCGCGGTCGCGCCGCCCAATGTGGAAGGGGTCGCGGTCCCAGTCCTGGGTGGGACGCGGGCTGGTCGCGATCAGGGGCAGGGTGGAGCGTCCGTAGAACCGGCCGGCCGCGTTCCGGAGACCGCCCCCCGCCGGGTCCACGTGGCAGCTCTGGCAGGAAAGCGCGCACCGGCGCCCGGAGAGCGGAGGGTTCACCCAGCCGCCGGGGTCCAGATGGCAGTTGTCGCAGGTGCGGCCGGCGCGCGCGGCGTAGAGGGGGGTGCCTCGGGCCGGGCCCGAGGCCGCGAACCCGATCGCCAGCGCCGCGACCGCCGCGGCCGCCCACGCCCCCCTCACCGGCACGGCCGGCAGGGGGAGCACGCGCCGTCGGCCACCCAGCGCAGGATGACGAGCTTCTCCTCCTCGGTGAGCCGCGGCCACGCTCCCGGGGGCATGCTCTCCCGGTCCACCCCGGTGTCGATCAGCCCCTGGATTCCGTCCTGGATCCCGGCGCAGGTGGCGTAGTCGAGGTCGTGCTCGTGGAAGCGGCTGCTCCCGGTAAGGGTGGTGTCGGCGGCTCCGCCCGACTTATGGCAGGGAGCGCAGGCGCGGTCCACGATCGAGTGGACCATGGCGTAGGTGGGGTGGGCGGGCACCGCTCCCGGGTCGGCCTGGAGGAGGGTCTTGGAGCCCGAGTTGCACGCGCCGAGCAGCACGGCCAAGAGGCCCGCGGAGACGAGAACGGCCCCCGCGGCGGGACCGGTGTGCGCGATTCGAGACGGCCTCATGCGACTCTCATGTCGGGGTGAAGGTGAAGGCCGGCGAGTCCGGCCCGGGCGGCGCCGCAGGCGGGCGGCGGCCTCGACTTCGCCTCCCGGTTGGGCGAGAATAGAGGGTCGCCGGCCCGCTCCGGCATTACAAACAAGCGATATCGGCATTCGGTTCCCGAAAAACCAGGGGGCCTACAGGAGGGGACGATGCGGAAACCGGTGGTCCTGATCACGGGAGCGAACGGCGAGGTGGGGCACGGGCTGATCAACGAGCTCTCGGCGCAGGGGCACGAGGACATCCTGGCCATGGACCTCGATCCGGTGGACGAGCGGCTCGCGGCCAAGTGCCGGGCCACCTTCGTGGGGAACATCCTCGACCGCCATCTCACCGAACGCATCGTGAGCGAGTACGAGGTGCGGGAGATCTACCACCTGGCCGCGCTCCTTTCCACCCGCGCCGAGTACGCGCCGGAGACCGCGCACCAGGTGAACGTGGAAGGGACGATGGGGCTCCTGCAGCTCGCGCTGGAGCAATCGAGCTGGCGCGGAGAGCCGGTGAAGTTCCTCTACCCGAGTTCGATCGCGGTCTACGGCCTTCCCGACCTCGCCACCAAGGAACGGGCGGGGAAGGTGAAGGAATACGAGTGGACCAACCCCACCACCATGTACGGCTGCAACAAGCTCTACACCGAGAACCTCGGGCGGTACTTCGCCCAGCACTACCGGCAGCTTGCCGTCGACCTCGACACCAAGCGGGTGGACTTCCGCTGCCTGCGCTTCCCCGGGATCATCAGCGCGGTGACCATGCCCACCGGCGGCACCAGCGACTTCGCCCCGGAGATGATCCACGCCGCGGCCAAGGGGGAGCCCTATGCCTGCTTCGTGCGCGAGGACAGCATCATCCCGTTCATGGTGATGCCGGACGCGATCAAGGCGCTGCTCCTCCTGGCGGGGGCGCAGGCCTCCCAGCTCAAGCGCCGGATCTACAACGTCACCAGCTTCAGCCTCAGTGCCGGCGAGATCCGCGACCGGGTGGTGAAGGCATTCCCCGCTGCCGACATCACCTTCAAGCCCGATCTCAAGCGGCAGGCGATCGTGGACACCTGGCCCCTGGACGTGGACGACGGGCCCGCCCGCCGGGAATGGGCCTGGAACCCGGGCTACGAGGCGGCGCGGGCCTTCGACGAGTACCTGGTGCCGGAGATCCGCAACCGGTACCGGAAGGGGGAGAACGCGTAACCGGGATTCCTCGGCAAGGGCCGCTTCCGGGGTTCCGGATCGCGGCGGGCGGTGCTCTTGAGGTAGGCGGCCGGGGGCTACCCGTCCCCCGCGAGCCAGTCCCGGGGCTGCAGGTAGTAGGTGAGGAGGCGCTCCTCCGGCGAGCCGGGCTCGGGGTGGAAGCGGTAGGGCCAGGTCACCGCCGGGGGCATGGAGGCCAGCACCGATTCGACCCGTCGCCCCGACTGGAGCCCATAGCGGGTGCCGCGGTCGTAGAGCAGGTTGAACTCCACGTAACGGCCGCGGCGGGCGAGCTGGAACGCGCGCTCCCGCTCCCCGTGCCGCGTGTCCTTGCGCCGTTCCAGGATCGGCAGGTAGCCCGGGAGGAACGCGTCGCCCACGGCCCGCACGAACCGGAAGGTGTCCGGGAATTCCCACGCGTCCAGGTCGTCGAAGAAGATCCCGCCGATCCCCCGTTCCTCCCGCCGGTGCGGAAGGTAGAAGTAGGCGTCGCAGTCGCGCTTCATCCCGCGGTAGAGATCGGCGCCGAAGGGGGCGACGGCGTCGCGGGCGTTGCGGTGCCAGTGGACGCAGTCCTCGTCGAACCCGTAGAACGGCGTGAGGTCGAAGCCGCCCCCGAACCACCAGACCGGCTCGGCGCCGGCCCGCGAAGCCTGAAAGTAGCGAAGGTTCAGGTGGGTGGTGGGCGCGTAGGGGTTCCGGGGGTGGACGATCAGCGACAGCGACACCGCCTGGAACGACCGCCCCGCCAGCTCCGGGCGCCGGGCGGTGGCGGCCTCGGGCATGGACTCGCCCACCGAATGGGAGAAATTGACCGCGGCCTTCTCGATCGCCGGTCCGCCCGCCAGCACCCGCGGCCGGGCGAACCCGCCGCCCTCGCCGGCAATGCGTTCCCCGCCGAAGCGGGCCGCGCCGTCGGCTTGTTCCAGCGCCGCGCAGATCCGGTCCTGGAGCGCGAGCAGGTAGTCGCGGGCCGCCCCGGCCGGATCCACTCCCGGAGCGCTCACGCCGCGAACTCCGCCGCGCTCACGCCGCCGGCTTCCCCCAGCCGGAGTCGCGGAGCGCCACCGACGCCGGTTCCCCCCCGGACACTTCGGCCAGCCGCCGGTGGATCTGTCGCACGCCGTCGGTGAGCGAACCCGGACCGGGCTGGAGAATGGTGGAGGAATCGATCTCGAACACCCGCCCCTGGCGCATGAAGTCGGACGCGGACCAGCCCGGACGCTTCTCCAGGTAATCGGGGCGGAATTTCCGCCCGCACCAGGAGGCCAGGTACACGTCGGGGTTCCGGCGAAGCACGAACTCCGGCCCGGCCACGGTGCGGTCCCGGGCCAGCCGCCCCGCCCGGAACTCGGCGAAGATGTCGGTCCCGCCCGCGATCTCGACCAGCTCCGACACCCAGCGGATGCCGGAGATCATCGGGTCGTGCCACTCCTCGAAATAGACCCGGGGCCGCCAGGGGAACCGCGCGGCCGCGCCGGCGATCGCCTCCAGCTCCCCCGCCAGCTCCCCGGCCAGGGCCGCCCCCTTCTCCGGCACGCCCACCAGCGCTCCCAGGGCGCGGATCATGCGCAGGATCTCGGCCACCGACCGCTGGTTGAAGCAGTGCACCTCGATCCCGAGCCGGATGAGCTCGGCGCAGATATCCGCCTGGAGATCGGAGAACCCCAGCACCAGGTCGGGCTCGAGCCCGGCGATCGTCCCGATCTCGGCCTTGGTGAACTGCGACACCACCGGCTTCTCGTCCCGGGCCCGGGGGGGGCGCACCGTGAACGCGCTGATCCCCACGATCCGGGCCTCCTCCCCCATCCGGTAGAGGACCTCGGTGGTCTCCTCGGTCAGGCACACGATGCGGGAGGGCGCGCCCGGGCGGCGCCAGTCGGAAACGGGGATCGGGGCGGGCGTCGATGCGGTGTTCATGGCTCCGCCCCAGTGTACCCCAGCCCCGTTGCGCCCGCCATCGAGGCCCCGCCGCCGCATTTGGGGCTTTGCGCGCCGGAGGAGGGTGGGGCAGACTGGGTTCTGTCCCATGCCGGCGCGGATTCCTCGGGAAAACCGCGCGGAAACCAGCGCCATGGCTCGAACCGACCCCGACAACCTGCGCCGCGCCCTCTTGCTCGCGGTCTACGCGCTCTTCGCCGCGGTCGCGGCCTGGAGCACGGTGGCCGGCCCCCCCTCGCGGGCGCTCGCGCCGCTCCTCTGGGGGGCGGCGCTCTGGCTCCCCGGCGCCGTGTTCTGCCTCTCACCCCGCACCCTCCGCCGGCCCGACTCCTACTGGCTCCCCTTCGCCGCCGGTCCGGTGGCGTTCGGGATCGGGGTCGGCCTGGGACGGCTGGCCGGGCTCCCGCTTCCCGCCGCGGCGGGGACGGTGGTCCTCCTCGGGGCGGTGGCCGGGTCGCTCCGCCTGGCGCTGGGACGCGACCCCTCCCGGAAGGCCGCCGGAAAGGGCGCCCGCGCCTTCCTCCCCCGCGCCGCGCTGGTGACGGCGGGCGCGGGGGCGTTCGTGTGGCTCCTGGGCGTCCTCCCTCCCCTCTTCCGCGACCCGCTCCGGGTGACCTCCGACGCCCAGCTCCACCTCCCGATCGTGCAGAGCGTGCTCCGCGGTGACTTTCCTCCCGCGAATCCGTTCCTCGCGGGACGGCCGCTGGCGTACTTCTGGTTCTATCACGTGGTGCTGGCGGGCACGGCGCGGCTCACCGGGCTCCCGCCGGCGCTGGCACCCGCGCTCCTGAACGCCCAGGCGCTGGCGGTCCTGCTCCTGGCCCTGGATCGCGCGGGCCGGCGGCTGGAACTCCCACCCCCCGCGCGGGCGGCCGGGCTGCTCCTGGCCGGACTCGGCCTCTCGCCCTGGGGCTGGATGCGGCTCGCGGCCGCCCACCTCACCCATCCTCAGGTGAACTGGGCCCTGGCCCGCGCCTACGGCATCCAGGCCTACCTCCCGCTCCTCTCGCCGGAGGAGCCGCGCCTCGCCGCCGCGCTCACCAAGATCGCGGTCACCAACGCGCTCCCCATGAGCCTGGCCCTGGCCGCGCTGGCCGCCATCCCCCCCCGGGCGCGCCACGCGGCGGGGTGGGTGCGCCACGGGCTCCTGGTGGCCGGCTCCCTCCTCTTCCATCCCGCCGTGGGGGGCCTGGTCGCGGCCGGGCTCACCCTGCGATGGGCCGGGAGCGCGCTCCGGCCGCCCCCCCACCGCCCGGGGTTGCGCGCCGAGGCCTCGGCGCTGGCCGCGGTAGCGGCGGTCACCGCTCCGTACGCGCTCTCGATCCTCCATGCGCGGACCGGGAGCGGGTTCGAGACCCTCCATCTCCAGCCGCTTCGCGCCCTGGCGCTCAACCTGCCGGTCCTGGGGCTCTGGCTCCTGGCGGTTCCGGCGCTCACCCCGGCGTTCCTGGAGGGGGCCGGAGGACAGTGGCTCGCGGTGGGGGCGCCGGCGGCGGCGCTCCCCTTCTTCTTCCACCTGGTGGACGGTAACGAGTACAAGGCGATCTTCGTGCTTCTGGCGATCCTGGCCCCGGTGGCGGGGGCGGGGCTGGTCCGGCTCACCCGGCGGGTTCCGTGGGCGGCGATCCCGGCGCTGGCGCTCTTCGTCCCCACCCCTCTCCTCACCGCGGGGGCGCTCTGGCGCGAACGCCCGCCCGGGTACCTGGACCCGGCGGCCCGCCACGCCGTCGCCCACGCGGTGGCGGAGGCGGGCATCCCCCCCGACGCGGTCCTCTGGCGGATCGACCCCGGGCGGGACTACTCCCCGCTCACCTTCCCTCTGGGGCGCTCCACCTACCTGGCCGACCCTTACGCGCTCCAGATCCTGGGCCAGTGGCGGGGCGAGACCGCCCTCCGGCGGCGGAGGCTCCTGGAGGCCGCACGGGGTGGCGGGGACCTTGGGGCCGCCTTCGCGGACGCGGCCCGGGCCGCCCGGCCGGGCCTGCTCCTGGTCGCCGCCACTCCCGAGGACCTCCGCCGGTACCCCGCCCTGGCCGGCTGGATGCGCCGCCCGTCTCACGGCGAAATTGCCTTCGCCACCCCCTGGGTCTCGGTCCGGGAATGGGGCCCCGAGTAATCAACTACGCGAGCTAATCGCCATAACGCGTTTACTCAAAATCTATTATCACATCACCACGGCCGCCCTTGCAATCCTGGCGCGGATTCCCTATACAATCCACCCCTGCGTTTTGCCAACAGGTTTTGCCGGAGACACCGCATGCCCAAGCGCCTCGTCATCGTTGAATCCCCCGCCAAGGCGCGCACCATATCGCGCTTCTTGGGCAAGGATTTCGTGGTCGATTCCTCCATCGGCCACGTCCGCGACCTGCCTGGAAGCGCCGCCCAGATCCCGGCCAAGCTGAAGAAGGAGCCCTGGGCCCGCCTCGGGGTGAACGTGGACAACGACTTCGAGCCCCTCTACGTGGTCCCTTCGGAAAAGAAGAAGAAGGTGAGCGAGCTCAGGGACGAGCTCAAGGGGGCGGAGGAACTCCTGCTCGCCACCGACGAGGACCGCGAGGGCGAGGCCATCTCCTGGCACCTGGTGGCGCTGCTCCAGCCCAAGATCCCTTACCGCCGGCTGGTCTTCCACGAGATCACCCGCGAGGCCATCCAGGACGCCTTGAACCGGACCCGCCCCATCGACCAGCGGCTGGTTTCGGCCCAGGAGACCCGGCGGATCCTGGACCGGCTCTACGGTTACGAGGTCTCGCCGCTCCTGTGGAAGAAGATCGGGCCCCGGCTCTCGGCCGGCCGGGTTCAGAGCGTGGCCATCAAGATCATCGTGAACCGGGAGCAGGCCCGGATGCGGTTCCGGGAAAGCGTCTACTGGGACCTGGAAGGGGTGTTCTCCACCCGGTCCGGGGAGGAGTTCGGGGCGCGGTTGGTCTCGCTGGGCGGCAAGCGGGTGGCCACCGGCAAGGATTTCGACCCGGAGACCGGCCGGCTCGCCAACAACGGCGCCGCGCTGGTGGACGAGGCCCGGGCGCGGGCCCTGGCCGGGGAACTCGGCGGCGCGAACTGGAAGGTCCTGGAAACCGAGACCAAGGCCTTCGTCCAGAACCCGCCCGCCCCCTTCACCACCAGCACCCTCCAGCAGGAGGGCGCGCGCAAGCTCCGCTTCACCGCCCGCCGCACCATGCAGGTGGCCCAGCGCCTCTACGAGAACGGGTTCATCACCTACATGCGGACCGACTCCACCACGCTCTCGGACCAGGCGGTGAACGCCGCCCGGAACGCGGTGACCGAACTCTACGACAAGACCTACCTCTCGCCCCAGCCCCGGCAGTACAAGACCAAGGTCAAGAACGCCCAGGAGGCGCACGAGGCCGTCCGCCCGGCCGGGGACCGCTTCCGCACCCCCGCCCAGCTCAAGGGGGAGATGGGTTCCGACGAACTCCACCTCTATGAGCTCATCTGGATGCGCACCCTGGCCAGCCAGATGGCCGAGGCCCGCGGCCGCCGGATGACGGTGCGGCTGGGGGCCGGGGACGCGGTGTTCCAGGCCTCGGGCAAGGTCATCGACTTCCCCGGGTTCCTGCGGGTCTACGTCGAAGGGTCCGACGACCCCGAGGCCAACCTGGCCGAGCGCGAGACCGTGCTTCCCGACATGAAGGAGGGCGACCCCCTCGACTGCAAGGGACTGGAGCCGCGGGAGCACCGGACCCAGCCGCCGGCGCGGTTCACCGAGGCCTCGCTGGTGAAGGAGCTCGAGGCCAACGGGATCGGCCGCCCCAGCACCTACGCCAGCATCATCGACACCATCGAGCGTCGTGAATACACGTTCAAGAAGGGGACGGCGCTGGTCCCCACCTGGCTCGCCTTCGCGGTGGTGAACCTGCTCGAGAACCACTTCCCGGAGCTGGTCGACACCGGGTTCACCGCCCGGATGGAGGACGACCTGGACGCCATCTCCCGCGGCGAGGCCGAGTCGGTCCCCTACCTCAAGCGCTTCTACTTCGGCAACGGCCAGCAGGGGCTCAAACCCCAGCTTCAGGACAAGGCCGAGCGGATCGACCCCCGCACCGTCTGCACCATCCTCCTGGGGAGTGACGGCGCCGGCCGCGAGGTCGCGGTGCGGGTCGGCCGCTACGGGCCGTTCCTCCAGCGGGGCGAGGACACCGCCCCCGTGCCCGACGGCACCGCCCCCGACGAGATGACCCTGGCCCGCGCGGTGGAGCTGCTGGAGACCGCCCAGCAGGGCCCCCGGGAGCTGGGAGCCGACCCCGAAACCGGGGAGACGGTGACCGTGCGCGACGGCCGGTTCGGACCCTACGTCCAGCTCGGCGAGGTGGAGGGGAAGAAGAAGCCCAAGACGCAGTCGCTGCTCCGCGGCATGACCCCCGATGCGATCGATCTCGCCGAAGCGCTCAAGCTGCTGAGCCTCCCCCGCGCGGTGGGCACCGACGACGCGGGCGAGGAGATCATCGTCAACAACGGCCGTTACGGGCCGTATCTGAAGCGCGGCGCCGACACCCGGAGCCTGGAGAGCGAAGCCGATCTCTTCACCCTAACCCGGGAGCAGGCGCTGGGGCTCCTGGCCCAGCCCAAGAAGGGGCGTCGGCGCGCCTCGGAGCCTTTGCGCGTCCTGGGGAAGGCCGAGGCGCTGGAAGGGGCCGAGGTGAAGCTCATGGACGGCCGGTTCGGCCCCTACGTCACCGACGGCTCGATCAACGCCTCCATCCCCCGGGGCTCCGACCCCGACACCGTCACCCTGGAGCAGGCGGTGGAGCTGATCGAGGCGCGCAAGGCGCGGGGGCCGGTGACCAAGAAGCGCGCCCCGCGGAAAGCCGCGTCGAAGAAGACGGCGTCCGGCAAGACCGCGAAGAAGAAGGCCGCAAAAAAGAAGACCGCCAAGAGGGCGACCAAGAAGTCGACATGATGCCCCCCGCGGCCGCCTCCCCAGGGCCCGGTCGCAGGCGCCGCCTCTCTGCCGGACGCGGGGCGGTTCCGGCGGCGGTCACGCTCCTCTTCGTCTGCGCCGCTCTCACCGGCTGCGGCGGCCGGAAGCTCACGGTCTACGCGGCCGCGTCCCTCACCGACGTGCTCGAGGACGCCGCCCGCGCCTACACCTCCCAGGGCGGCGCCCCGGTGGAGATCAACCCCGCCGGCTCCAGCCTCCTGGCCACCCAGATCCTCAAGGGTGCCCCCGCCGACGTCTTCGTCTCCGCCGACCCGGCCTGGACCGATACCCTCCAGGCGCGCGGCCGGCTGGTCCCCGGCACCACGCGGGTCCTGGCCTGGAACCAGCTCTCGGTGGTGGTCCCCAAGGACGCGACCATTCGGCCGCCCAACTACTATCTTCTCGACAAGTTCCCGAAGATCGCCCTCGGCGAGCCCACCTCGGTGCCGCTCGGGAAGTACACCCGGCAGTCGCTCGAATTCTTCGGGGTCTGGGGCGACGTGGCCCCGCACGCGGTCTTCGGGGCCAACGCGCGCGAGGTCCTGGCCAAGGTGGAGCGGGGCGAGGTGGACGGCGCGGTGGTCTACACCACCGACGCCGAATCCAGCGACCGGGTGGACATCCTCTTCCCCCTCCCCGAGGGCACCCACGACGTCATCGTCTATACCGGCGGGGTGGTGGCGGGTACGCCGCGCGAGGCCGCGGCGAGGGCCTTTCTCGACTTCCTCTCCGGCCCCCAGGGCAAGACCATCTTCCGCCAGCGCGGGTTCCTGGGAACCTAGCGATGCCCCCCGCCCGCCGGCCGCCCCAAGTCCGGCCGGCCCACCGGTGAACCCATGTTGAACGCCCTCGAGTGGTCCGCGCTCCGCATGTCGCTCCTGGTGGCGGGCGCGGGGCTGGCGGTGGCCGTCCCGCTCGGGGTATTCCTCGGGTGGCTCCTTGCCCGCCGCCGCTTCCGCGGCAAGGCGCTCCTGGAAGCGCTGATCTTCCTGCCGCTGGTGCTCCCCCCCGTTCTCACCGGCTACCTGCTGCTGGTGGTGTTCGGCCGCGAGGGCGGGCTGGGGCGCCTGGCCTGGCAGGGGCTGGGGGTGCAGATCGCCTTCACCTGGGTGGCGATGGCGCTGGCGGCGGCGGTGGTGGGGCTGCCGCTTCTGGTCCGCTCGGTGCGGCTGGCGGTGGAAGGGGTGGATCCGGGGCTGGAGGCGGCGTCCCGCACCCTGGGTCACGGGCCCTGGCGGACGCTCTGGAAGGTGACCCTGCCCCTGGCCCGCCCCGGGATCATCGCGGGGGCGGTCCTCGCATTCGCCCGAGGCCTCGGCGAGTTCGGCGCCACCGTCATGGTCGCGCCGAACGTGCCCGGCACCCGGACCCTGGCGCTGGAGATCTACCGCCAGGCCGCCATTCCCGGCCACGAGGCGGAGATCTTCCGGCTGGCCGCGGTCTCGGTGGGGCTCTCGGTGGCGGCATTGCTCGTCACCGAGTGGATCGCGGCGCGCGAGCGGAGGAGCGGCCGGTGATCCGGATCGAGGTGGAGTTCCTCCGCGGGCGGTTCCCGGTGTCGGTCCAGATCGAGACCGCGGCCCGGGTGAGCGGGTTCTTCGGTCCCTCGGGGAGCGGCAAGACGTCCCTGCTCCTGGCCGTGGCCGGCCTGCTGACGCCGCGCCGGGGGCGGATCGAGGTGGGCGGGACCGTGCTCTTCGACTCCGCCCGGGGGGTGTCGCTCGCTCCCGAGCAGAGGCGGGTGGGGATGGTGTTCCAGGAGGGGCGGCTCTTCCCGCATCTCACCGTGCGCGAGAACCTTCGGTTTCCCCGGGTGCCGCCATCGGTGACCGGGCCCGGGTTCGACGAGGTGGTGGCGCTCCTGGACCTGGAGCCGCTCCTCGAGCGCCGGCCGTCCCAGCTCTCCGGGGGCCAGGGGCGGCTGGCCGCGGTGGGGCGGGCGCTGTTGGCCCGGCCCCGGCTCCTGCTCCTGGACGAGCCGTTGACCGGGCTCGACCCGGCGCTCCGCCGGCGGGTGCTGGCGTACCTGTTGCGCCTCCGCGAGAGCCTGGACGTGCGGATGATGCTGGTGAGCCACGTCTTCTCGGACTTCCTGTCGCTGGTGGGGGAGATGTCGCTCATGGACGCGGGGACGACCTTCGCCACCGGGGCGCCGGAGGAACTCATGGGCCGGGCCCTGGGCGGGGCCGGGGGCGAAGGGGTCGAGACCACGCTCTCGGGGCGGGTCGTCGAGACGGCCGGCGGCCAGGCGGTGGTGGATTGCGGGGGCGCGCGGCTGGTGCTGGCCCTGGAGGGCGCGCGTCCCGGCGCCGAGGCCTACGTCACGGTGGGTGCGCAGGAAGTGCTGCTCGCGGTGGGCGAGCCGCCGCGGACCAGCGCGCGGAACGCGCTTCCCGGCCGGGTGACCCGGCTGGAGCCGGCGGGGCCGTTCTGGCTGGCGGCGGTGGAGGTGGGGCCGGGTTCGGTCGCGGGTTCCGGCGCGGGTTCCGGCGCGGGCGCGACGGCGGGTCCCACGGTCTGGGCGGAGATCACCGAGGCCTCACGGCAGGGACTGGGGATCGAACCCGGCCGCGAGGTGCACCTCCTGATCAAGTCGAGCGCGCTTCGCGGGGTGGTGCTCGGAACGTAGCGCCGGCCTCCGGGGCACACCGTCCCGGCGCGGATCGGGATTGGACCGCGCCGGCCGGACGGAGGCCGGCCTGGCGCACGAGCCAAACCGCCTGCACCCGCGAACCCGGGTACCGTCAAGTGCCACAAAGAATTAGCCGCATTGCCCCCGGCGCCTTCCGGCGTGAGTTTCCCCGGGGAAACGGCCGGTTCGGTACATCGCCTTCAGCCGGCCCCCGGGGGCACCGGCGCGGATCGGCACCGTGCCGCAGGCTCCGTTCGCCGGGCGCGGTGGCGGGGTTACAGCTCCGGCGGCCCGCGCGGGCCGGGAACCACACGTGGCCGGCGTTCTCCGGCATGGGCAGATCCGAGATCCTGGCGTTGCAGTCGGCCACATCGAACTCCGGAGGCCCCGCTCCCGGGTTGCCCCGATTCCCCCCCCCCCGCCCCTGCGTTAGAATCACCGGTCCGGACCCGACGCCTTCCCCGGAACAGAGGAGAGCCGCCCGTGACCATCAGCAAGGAACTGCTCGACATCCTGGTCTGTCCCGTTTCCCACGCGCCCCTGGTGCTGGACGGCGACACCCTCGTCTCCACCGATCCCGAGACCCGCCGCCGCTACAAGGTCGAGGACGGCATCCCCAACATGCTGGTGGAGGAATCGGAGGAGCTGGACCCGGCCGCCTGGACCGAGATCATGAAGAAGCACGGAAAGGCATGATCGAGGGGGGCGCGTCGCACTTCGAAGACTTCGACGGCCTCGTCTACCTGAACTGCGCCAACCACGGCCCCCTCCCCCGGGTCACCGTCCGGGCCATCGAGGAGGCGATCCCGCTCAAGACCTACCCCAACCGCGTCCCCGACGACATCTACTTCCGCCTTCCCGACCGCGCCCGCGCGGCCATCGCCCCCCTGATCGGCGCCCGCCCCGAAGAGATCACCCTCGGCACCGGTTCCGCCCACGGCATGAATCTGGCCGCTCTCGGTTTTCCCTTCGAACCCCACGACGAGGTGGTGATCGGGGCCTCGGAGTTCCCCTCCAACATCTACATCTGGGCGAACGCGGCCCGCCGCCACGGGGCCCGGCCGGTCTACGTCCGGGGCCGGGGCCGCGCCGCCACCACCCAGGATCTCCTCGACGCGGTCACCCCCGATACCCGGGTGATCGTGGCCAGCCTGGTCGACTTCGGAACTGGACAGGTGCGGGACGTGGAACGGCTGGGACGCTTCTGTGCGGAGCGCGACATCTTCCTGGCGGTGGACGCCACCCAGGCCTGCGGGGTGATGCCGGTGGACGTGGTCGCCCAGCGCATTTCCATTCTCGCGGTGGGCGCCTACAAGTGGATGCTCTCCCCCTACGGCACCGGGTTCGCCCGGCTGGATCCGGCGTGGTGGGACCGGGTGCCGCCCACCGCGCTCAGCTGGACCGCGGCCGAGGGCGCGGAGAACTTCAACACCCTGCCGCGCGGCGACTGGAGCTGGGCCGCCACCGCCCGGCGCTACGACGCGCCGGAGGCGGCCTCCTACATCAACGTGTCGGGGCTGGCGCGAAGCGCGGAGCTGATCGGCGAGATCGGCCTCGCCGACATCCACCGCCACGTGACCGGGCTCCTGGACCGGCTCGCCGGAGGTCTGCCCGCGCCGTTCCGGCGCCGCGAGCCGCGGGGCGAGCCGCCGGGCCCGATGCTGGTGGTGGAGACCGACGACCCCGCCCGGGTGCGGGCCGCCCACGCCGGGCTCCGGGAGAACGGCGTGGTGGTGAGTCTCCGGGAGGACGGAATCCGGGTCTCCCCCCACATCTACAACTCCCCCGAGCACATCGACCGGTTCCTGGAGCTGCTCGCTTCGAGCTGACCGCGTGCCGGCCGGCGGGAAGACGGGCGGCGGGACGATGCCCGGCGCGCAAGGCGTCCCCGGCGGCCGGGAATCGGACGGGTCGGGCCCTCCGGAACCCGGCCCGTCCCATGCTCACGCGAACGGCACGCTATTGCCGGTCCGCATAGTGATCCAGGGCCCACCGCCGGACCGAGTCGGGATCGGTCGAGGCGAAGCCGTCCACTTCCTGGTACCTACCCAGGTACTGGTCGTCGGGAGTGTAGTACCCGGCTTCGGCGTCGGTGCTCTGGTTGTTGATCTTCACTCCGGCCCGGATGGTCCCGGAGGTGCCGTCGGGAAACGCCACGTCGGTGAAGGTGAACTTCTGGTTGTGGTCCTTTCCGTTGGTGGCGGCGTTCCCCGCGCGGGCGGTGGCGAGCCCACCGGCCAGGACCAGTGCGAGAGCGGGAAGGAGAATGCGCAGAATACGCGTCATGGTTCGACCTCCGGTTCGGGTGGTGAGTGTTTGTCAAGGCCGTCCGGCCGCCGGGCGGCACGGGCGTACCCGGCCCCCAAAGAACATGACGACCCGGTCCCCGGGTTGATACGATCGCGCGACCGGTTCGCACCCATGAAAATCACCACCTGGAACGTCAACTCCATCCGCGCCCGGCTTTCCCGGGTTCTCGACTGGCTGAGGGCGAACGAGCCCGATCTCCTCTGCCTGCAGGAGATCAAAACGGTGGACGGGACCTTCCCCCGGGCCCAGTTCGAAGCGCTGGGCTACACGGTGGAGAGCTTCGGCCAGAAGACCTACAACGGGGTCGCGCTCCTCTCCCGTGGCATTCTCGGAGACGTCCGCCGCGGGCTTCCCGGCGACGACGAAGCCGCGGAGAGCCGGGTGATCGCCGCCGGCTACGCCGGGCTCCGGGTGGTGAACGTGTACGTTCCCAACGGGAAGGCGGTGGGAACCGACAAGTACGCGTACAAGCTCGCCTGGCTCGACCGCTTCCGCGAACACCTCGAACGGGAGCTGAAGGAGCATCCCGGGCTCCTGGTGTGCGGCGATTTCAATGTCGCTCCCGAGGACCGCGATGTTCACGATCCCGCGGCATGGCGCGGGCAGGTGCTGTTCAGCGAGCCGGAGAAGGAGAGGTTCCGGGCGCTCCTTGGACTCGGACTCGCCGACGCGCTACGCCTCCACACCGAAGCCGGCGGCATCTATACTTGGTGGGACTATCGCATGGGCGGTTTCCGGCGGGACCGGGGGCTCCGGATCGACCACTTCCTGGTCTCCGCCGGCGTCGCCGGTCGCGTGCGCGAGGTCGTGGTCGACCGCGAGGAGCGGGGGGGCGAGAAGCCCTCGGATCACGCCCCGGTGACCGCCCACCTGGACTGAACCGCCGGCGGAAGCCCCCGCCGGCCCTTCCCGGGCGCACCCATGGACCAGGACCGGCTCCGAGAAACCCATTACAACGCGGCCATCGTGCACAAGCGGGTCTGCCGCGACTCGGTGATGGTGATCCGGGTGGTCCCCGACGGCCCCCTCCCGCAACCGATGGCCGGCCAGTGGGTGGAGCTGGGGCTGGGGGTATGGGAACCGGTCATGCCGGGGGCCGAGGCCGGCACCGCCAAGCGGCTCGCCCCCGATTCGGTGATCCGCCGCGCCTACTCGGTGAGTTCCCCCATCCTCGACCCGGGCGGGGGCCGGCTCGTCCGGCGGGACGAGGAGACCTCGCTCGAGTTCTTCCTGAGCCTGGTGTTTCCGCCGGCGCAGCGGGCGAGCCGGGTGCCCAACCTCACCGGCCGGCTTTTCTGCCGGGAACCCGGAGACCGGCTGTTCCTGGCCGGGGAGCCGCTGGGGAACTACACCCTGGCCCCGGTCGGCCCCGAGGACGACCTGCTCTTTCTCGCCACCGGGACCGGCGAGGCCCCCCACAACCGGATGATCTGGGAGCTGCTGCGCCGCGGCCACCCCGGGCGGATCGCCTCGGTGGTCTCGGTCCGGTATCGCGGGGACCTGGCCTACGACGGCGTGCACCGTCGCCTGGCCGGGCTCTTTCCCCGCTATCGCTATCACGCGATCGCCACCCGGGAGCCGGACTTCGACGGTCGCCGGCTCCAGGATCTCTTCGCCGACGGAACCATCGAGAGCGCGGCGGGGTTCGCCATCGAGCCCGGGCGCACCCAGGTCTTCCTGTGCGGCAATCCCGGGATGATCGGACCGCCGCGGCTTCTCACCGGCAGGCGCGTCTTCCCCGAGGCCCCGGGGCTGGTGGAGATCCTGGAGCGCGACCGCGGCATGAACTCCGACCTCCGCCGGGGGGCGGTCGACGTGCACTACGAGCGGTACTGGTAGCGCCACGGGGGAGCGCTCGCCGGGCGCGGTGTCCCACGCGCCGGGGGGAACCGGCTCCTAGCCCACCGCGATCATGCGGTCGAGGGCCGCGCGGGCCCGCACCCGCACCGGCTCCGGGACCTCGATCCGGTAGCGCAGCTCCCGGAGTGAGGCCAGGGTGTCCTCCAACGTGATCTCGTTCATGTGGGGACAGCGCACGCTGCAGAGCCGGAGCATCTCGCGATCGGGGTTCTTGGAGGCGATGTTGTCCCCCATCGAACACTCGGTCAACAGGAGATAGCGGCCGCTCTTCATGTTCTCCACGTAGCGGATCATGCCGGTGGTGCTGCCGGAAAAGTCGGCGGCGGCCACCACCTCGGGGCTGCATTCGGGATGCGCCAGCACCACCACGTCGGGAAACTGCTTGCGGGCATTGACGATGTCCTCCACCGTGAACTTGTCGTGGACCTCGCAGCGGCCGCCCCACCCGATCACCGTGTTGCGAAGTCGCTCCGCGTCCCCGGCGGGTCGGTCGCCGCCGCTCACCCCCGGCACGATGAACTTCATCCCGGTGTCGCGGGCCACGTTCCCCCCCAGGTACTCGTCGGGGAGGAAGATGATGCGGTCGTGGCCGGCTTCGCGGAGCTTCCGCACCATCTGCTCCGCGTTCCCCGAGGTCACGCAGTAGTCGGACTCCGCCTTCACGTCGGCGTAGGTGTTGACGTAGGTGACCACCGGCACCCCGGGGTAGCGGGCCTTGAGCCGCCGCACGTCTTCGGCGGTGATGCTGGCGGCCAGGGAGCAGCCCCCCTTGGCGCTCGGCAACAGGACCGTGCGCGCCGGGTTCAGGATCTTCGCGGTCTCCGCCATGAAGCGGACCCCGCAGAACACGATCATGTCGGCGTCGGACTCGGCGGAGACCCGCGAGAGGTAGAGCGAGTCGCCGGTGAAGTCGGGGACCGAATGGTAGAGCACCGGCTCCATGTAGTTGTGCCCGAGGATGACCGCGTTCCGCTCGCGCTTCAGCCGGTTCACCTCCACCGCGACCTCGGCCTTGAGCCGGATCTCGGGATCGGGGACCACGTCGGCCAGCCGGGACCGGAGATGGTCGATCATGGCGGGAACGGTGCCGGGATAGGTGATCGCTTTCATGGCCGATCAAGTGTACTCCGCCGGAAGACGGTCCGGGGGCCGGGAGCCGCCTCCCGGGGGGCGATTCCGCCCAATCCAATGATCTGCAACTATTTACGCTTCCCGCGAATCAACCGGTCCACCGAAAACTCCCCGCCCCCGTGAGCCAGGAAGAAGAGCGCCATCACCGCGTAGGCCACCGCCAGCTCCTTGCGGGCCCAGGGATCGGCGCCGTGCACCACCAGCGACGCCCCCAGCATGGTCCCGAGGATGAAGAGCGCGGCCACCCGGGTCCAGAGGCCCAGGGTGAGGAGCGTCCCCCCCACGAACTCCGACAGCATGGCCAGGGTCCCGAAGACGACCGGGACCGGGAACCTGCCCACGCCGTTCCCGTGAAGGAACGCCTCGGGGTTCGAGACCTTGCCCAGCCCGTGGGCGAAGACGAAGTTGAGTCCGACGAAGAGCCGCATCAGCAGGATGGCGGCGGGGGTTCCCCGCTTGAACATGCATTCTCCTTTCGAGGTCCCGCCCGTTTCCGCTCCCGGAGAGCCGGAGACCCCGCGACTCCCGGTGGGTGAAAACTCTAACACCCCCGCCCCGCGCGATGGCCTCGGTGTGGGTTGCCGGGGTCCGGGGGCCGTGGCATAGTGGCCCGGTCCGCCCCCGATCGGCCACCCCCCGGAGACCCGGAATGCGCACGAAACTCATCGCCCCGCTTGTCGTCGCCGCCGCGGCCGTGGCCGCTCCCCTTCACGCCCAGAACATGGACCGGGTGAAGATCACCGTGACCCCGGTCTCGGGTCCGGTCTACATGCTGGCCGGGGCGGGCGGGAACATGGGGCTCCTGGTGGGCGACGACGGGGCGCTCCTGATCGACGACGAGTTCGCCCCCCTCACCGACCGGATCCGCAAGGCGGTGGCCACGGTCACCGGCAAGCCGATCCGGCTCGTGGTCAACACCCACTGGCACGGCGACCACACCGGCGGGAACGAGAACATGCGCGAGGGGGGCGCGATCGTGGTCTCGCAGGAGAACGTGCGAAAGCGCATGAGCGCCGACCAGTTCAACGCCGTCTTCGACGACACCACCCTGGCCTCGCCGGGCGGGGCGCTCCCGGTCATCACCTTCGCCGACAGCCTCACCTTCCACTGGGACGGCGAGACCCTGCGGGTGATCCATCTCCCCCACGCCCACACCGACGGCGACGCGGTGATCCGGTTCGCCCAGGCCGACGTGATCCATACCGGAGACATCTTGTTCAGCGGCATGTATCCCCTGATCGACATCTCCACCGGCGGGTCGGTGAAGGGGGTGATCGCGGGAGCGGACTCGATCCTCGCCCTCTGCGACGCGAACACCAGGCTCATCCCCGGCCACGGCCCGCTGGCCACTCCGGACGATCTCCGCGCCTACCGGAACATGTTGGCGCTGGTGTCGGCCCGGGTGGAGAAGGCGATCGGGCGCGGCATGACCGAGGACCAGGTGATCGCCACCAAGCCCACCGCCGAGTACGACGCCACCTGGGGCGGGGGGTTCATGAAGCCCGACGTGTTCGTGAAGGTTCTCTACCGGGACCTCGCCCGGCCCTGAGCGCGGGCGGGGGAACGGGAAGGCGGGGATGACGGCTCCGGACGCGGGACACGTGGTGCCGGGGAAACACAATCCGGGCGGGCGCGGGGCGGAGGCGTTCATCGCCACCGGTCTCCTCTCGCTGGGCACGGCGGCGGCGTGGGCGGTGGCGCGGCCCGGGCTCCTCCACGGCCCCTTCCACCGGCCCGAGGTCCTGGCGCTCACCCATCTCGTCACCCTGGGCTGGGTGAGTTCGGCCGCGATCGGGGTGTTCCTCCGGCTGGCCCCGCCCATCCTCGGCACCCGGCCCCTGGGCGGGCGGGCGGGCTCGGCGCTCTACCTCCTCTGGCTGGCCGGATTCACCGGGCTCGCGCTGCACATGTTGCAGGGGATGTGGTTCGGGGTGTGGACGGCGGCGCTCCTCCTGGTGCTGACCGTCCTGCTCCTCGCCCTCCTCCACCGCGAGGTGTTCGCGCGCGCCCGCCGGGGGAACCTGATCGCGGCCTACGCGGCGGCCGCGCTGGTGAACCTGCTCCTGGCCGCCGTGGCCGGGACGCTCCTGGGGCTGGCCCGGAGCCGGGGGTGGTTTCCGGTGCCGCCCTTGGCCGGGGTGGCGCTCCACTTCACCTTGGCCGAGGCGGGGTGGCTCACCGTCCTCATCCTCGGCTTCGGGCGGAAGCTCCTCCCGCCCCTCTCCCCGCCCCGTTCGCGGGAACCGTGGGAGAGCCGGATCCGGTTGGGGCTGCTGGTGGCGGGGACGTGGGCCACCGGGGCTACGGTGGTGGTCGCGCCGCGGCTCACGGGAGGGGCGGCGGCGCTCCTCGCGGTGGCCGTGCTCCTCCACGTCGCCCGCCCGCTGGCGCGCTTCCTCACCGGACGGGTCCGGGACCGGGCCAGCCGCTGGGCGTCGGCGGCGCTCCTCTTCCTGGCCCTGGACACCCTGCTCGGGACGGTCCTGGCGCTGGGGATCATCCCTCTGGGAACCGCGCTCCGCTCCCGCGCCCTCTTCGCCTTCGGGTTCACCGCCCTGGCCGGCTGGAACACGCTGGCGGTGACCGCGTTCGCCCTCAAGATCGTGCCCATGTGGGTATGGCAGGAACGGTTCCTGAAGGAACTCGGCCGGCGGCCGGTGCCGGCGATGATGGATCTCTACAGCCACCGGCTCCAGCACCTGACCGGATGGGCGCTCACCGCGGGGACCGCGCTCACCGCCGGGGGGATGCTGGCGGGCCGGAACGCGGCGATCGACTGGGGGATGCGGGCGGTCGCGCTGGGGGTGGCCGCGTTCCTGGTAAACTTCGCCCTCACCCTGAGGTGGCGGTCGCCGCGGACGGCGTTCCGGCCCACCGAGGAGGATTGGGAGGCCTTCCGCGCCGCCTGGGGCGACGGAGCCGCCCCGGCCGGGAAACCCACCGGAGGAGACACGCCATGACCGAAGCCGATCGCCGCGCCCGCATCGACCGGATCCGCGACCTTCCGCGCCTGGCCGCCGAGGCGGTGCGGGAGTTGGACGATGCCCGCCTCGACACCCCCTACGGGCCGGGCAAGTGGACTTCCCGCCAGATCATCCACCATCTGGCCGACTCCCACCTGAACGCGTTCGTCCGGATGAAGCTCATCGCCACCGAAGACCGCCCAACCCTGAAACCCTACGACCAGGACGCGTGGGCCGCGCTCCCCGACGGCCGGACCGCTCCCGTGGAATCCTCGCTCCGGATCCTGGAGGGGCTTCACGGCCGCTGGACCGCGTTCCTGGAGACCGTTCCCGGGGACGGATGGACGCGCGCGGCGCACCATCCCGAGGCGGGCACGGTGACGCTGGAGGAGTTGCTGGACACGTACGCAGGGCACGGGGAGCTCCACCTGAAGCGCATCCACGAGCTCCGCCGGGCGCGGGGCTGGTAGGGCTCCGCCCCCCCGAACGGCCGCGGGCCGCGCACTCAGCTTCGCGGCAGCACGTAGAGCGCGATGGCGAGATAGTGGCAGACGCTGCCCGCCAGCACGAACACGTGCCACACCGCATGGGCGTAGCGGAGCCGGCGGTTGTGATAGAACACCGTGCCCGCGGTGTAGGCGACCCCGCCGGCCAGGAGCCAGACCAGCGCCCACGCCGGGACCCGGTCGACCAGGGGCTTCACCGCCGCCACCGCCGTCCACCCCAACCCCAGGTAGAGGAAGGTGGAGAGCCGGTGGAAGCGCCCGGTGAAGAATGCCTTGAACACGATCCCCAGCGCGGCCAGCCCCCACACCACCCCGAACATGGTCCAGCCCCAACCGCCTCCCAGCGCCACCAGGGCGATGGGGGTATAGGTGCCGGCGATGAGAAGGAAGATGGCGGCGTGGTCCAGGATCTCCATCCGGTGCTTGGCCCGGGGGCCCCGGACGGCGTGGTAGAGGGTGGAGGCGAGGTAGAGCGCGATCAGGCTCGCCCCGTAGACCGAGACCGCGGTGACCGCGCGGGGACCGCCGTACCGGGCGGCGGTGACCACCAGGAACGCCGTCCCCCCCAGGCTCGCGACCAGGCCCACCCCGTGGGTGAGGCTGTTCACGAGTTCCTCGATCAGGGTCTGCGCGCGCGGGGGCATCGCCCCTCCTTCCGGCCGCCGTTTCAGTTATTGACCCGTTGGTCAATACGCCTCTAGCATAGTGGAGTCGGGCGGCGCGGTCAACGCCGCGTGAGCGGGGAGCGAACCATGCCGGGAAAGAGGGCCAGCGAAGAGGAACGGCGGCGGCAGATCCTGGACGCCGCCTTCGCGGTGGCGGCCCGGGAGCGCCTGCACGGCCTCACCGTCCGCGCGGTGGCATCCGAGGCCGGCCTCTCCCCCGGCCTGGTCTTCTTCCATTTCAAGACCAAGGCGGCGCTCCTCCTTGCCCTGCTGGACTGGCTCCTCGGAACCACCCTCCTCGCCGACACCCGCGCCGGCGAACCGTTTCCCGGGGTCGCAGCCACCCCCCGGGAGGCCTTCCTGGACGCGGTCCGCCGCGAGGTGGCGGCGATTCCGGCCAAGCGTACCCAGGTGGAGCTCTTCTTCGACTACTGGGTCCGGGGGACGCGCCACCCGGAGATCCGCCGGCGCATCCGGATCGCGCTCCATCGCTACCGCGGGGTCTTTCGCGACCGCGCCGAGGCCATGGTGGCGGCGGAACCGGACTCCTTCCCGCGCCGGGACGCGGAGGGGCTGTCGGCGGCGGCGGTGAGCTTCATCGAGGGATGCGCGGTCCAGGCGGTGATCGATCCGTCCCGGTTCGACGTGGCCCGGTACCTGGGAGCGGTGGAGGATCTGCTGGGGCGCGGGCGGGCGGAAGAGGCTCCACGATGACCGGAGGGCGGGGTAGCGCCGGAGGCCGGCTAGTCGATCGCGACCACCTCGCGCACCTCGGGAATCGCCTCCTTCAGCAGGTTCTCCACCCCCATCTTGAGGGTGGCCAGGGAGGACGGGCAGCCCACGCAGCTCCCCAGCATGAAGAGCTGCACCACCCCGTCCTGGTAGCCCGCGAACACGATGTCCCCGCCGTCCCGCTGCACCGAGGGCCGGACCACGTCCTCGAGCACGTCCACGATCCGCCGCTCGACCTCGCCCAGCGAATCCGGGTCCCGGGGCGCGGGCACGATGGGCGCGCCGCCGTGGGCGAAGTAAGCCTGGAGCCGCTTCCCCACCTCGACCTGCAACTCGTCCCAGTCGGCGTCCGGGGCGCGGGTCACCGTGCAGAAGTTGCGAATGAGGAAGATCGACTTCACCCCCTCGAGCTCCATCAGGAAGCGCACCAGGATGGGGTCGTGGTCGCCGGCGGGCGCGCTGTAGGTGGCGCTCCCCTCGGTGAGAAGCGCGCGGGTGACCACGAACTTGCGCGACTCCGGGTTGGGGGTGCCGCTCACGTGCACCGCGGTGTCGGTGAAGGTGACGAAGCGCCCCTCGCGGACGTCGATGGTGTAGCCGCGAAGCCGATCCATGTCCTCGTCGGTGACCTGGACCGGAACCGGATACTCGGGGCGGAGCGGCCGGTCCGACGCCTGCGGCTCGAACCCCACCCCCACGTTGAACCCTAGGCGCGACTCCTGGGTGATGACGAAGAACGCGTGCTCGCCCTCCCCCTCGATCCCGGCCAGCCGCCGGCGGATCTCCACCTCCGCGGCCCCGGTCAGGGCCAAGGGGGGCGAATCCAGGATTTGTGAAGGATCCTGCGCCGAATTGACGATATTACGAATGCCCATGTACCGGTCCCGGTGGGGCCACGCCGGCGCGATCCGGACGGAGCCGCGCCAAACAAGACTCGTTTGCTCTGCATTGTACCCGAGGCCCCACCGCGGGGACAAAGGGTTCCGGGGGCGATCCGCCGGCGAACGCCGCCGGAACCGGGATCTGCTACGGTGGAAATGGCCGGCTCCTCCGCCCGGAAGGCGGAGGATGGAGCCCGGACCGGTGGGGGCCGGGACCCCGGAGGCGCGCGATGTGGTTGGTCATCCTGATCGTCGTGGCGGCGCTGGCCGTGATCCTTCTCTACCGGGGGCGGCCGTTCTACTCCTGGGTGGTGCCGGTGGCGGTCTGGCTGGTGGCTTGGCGGGTGACCGGGGAGCTGCTCTGGCTGTTCTGGCCCGCCGCGGCGGCCTTCGTGGCGCTGGCGGTGGTGTTCGGGATCCCCTCCATCCGCGCCCGCACCGTCACTCCCCGGCTCATGAAGGCGATGGCGCGGGTGCTCCCCCGGATCAGCGACACCGAGAAGCTGGCCCTGGAAGCGGGCACGATCTGGTGGGACGGCGACCTCTTCTCCGGGAATCCCGATTGGGGAAAGCTCCTGGACTTTCCCGTCCCCGCGCTCACCGACCGGGAGCAGGCGTTCCTGGACGGCCCCGCCCGGACCCTGTGCGCCATGATCGACGACTGGCGGGCGCGCCGGGACGGGGATCTCTCCCCCGAGGTGTGGGCCTACCTCAAGCGCGAGCGTTTCTTCGGCATGATCATCCCCGAGGAGTACGGCGGTCTCGGGTTCAGCGCGCTGGCCCACAGCGCGGTGGTGACCATGGTGGCGAGCCGGAGCGTGGCCGGAGCGGTCTCGGTCATGGTGCCGAACTCGCTCGGCCCCGCCGAGCTGCTGCTCCACTACGGCACCGGTGAGCAGAAGAGCCATTACCTGCCCCGATTGGCCCGCGGTGAGGAGATCCCCTGCTTCGCGCTCACCGAACCCCTGGCCGGAAGCGACGCCGCCGCCGGCCACAGCACCGGCGTCGTCTGCCGGGGCAGCTACGAGGGGCGCGAGGTGCTGGGCATGCGCCTCGACTGGGAGAAGCGGTACGCCACCCTCTCCCCGGTGGCCACGGTGATCGGGCTGGCCTTCCACTTGCGCGATCCGGAGCACCTCCTGGGCGGCGGCGGCGACCCGGGCATCACCTGCGCTCTCATCCCCAGCGGGCTTCCCGGCATCCGGATCGGCGAGCGCCACGATCCGCTCGGGGTGCCGTTCCTGAACGGGCCGATCCACGGAAAGGACGTGTTCGTTCCCCTGGACGCGATCATCGGCGGCCCCGCCATGGCCGGACAGGGGTGGCGGATGCTCATGGAGAGCCTGGCCGCGGGGCGGTCCATCTCGCTCCCCGCGCTCTCGGTGGGGGCGGCCCAGATCACCGCCCGGGTGACCGGCGCTTACGCCACTATCCGCGAGCAGTTCGGGCTCCCCATCGGGCGCTTCGAGGGGATCGAGGAGCGGTTGGCCCGGATCGCGGGATACGCCTACCTCATGGACGCGGCCCGGGTGATGACCGCGGGGGCGGTGGACGGGGGCGAGAAGCCCTCGGTGGTGTCGGCGCTCATGAAAGCCTACGAAACCGAGTTCATGCGGATCGTGGTCAACGACGGCATGGACGTGCTGGCCGGGGCGGGCATCAGCCGGGGTCCCCGGAACGTGCTCGCCGGGGGCTACACCGCCCTTCCCATCGGGATCACGGTGGAGGGAGCCAACATCCTCACCCGGACGCTCATCATCTTCGGGCAGGGCGCGATCCGTTGCCACCCCTGGGTGCTGGAGGAGATCCACTCGGTGGAGGCGCGCGACGCCGGCCGCTTCGACCGCGCGGTCTTCTCGCACCTGGGCTTCACGCTCACCAACGGAGTCCGCGCGCTCATCCTCGGGCTCACCGGCTCGCGGCCCGCGCGCCGGGGATCCGGTCCCCTCGCCGGGTACTACGCGAACCTCTCCCGCATGAGCGCCGCCTTCACCTTCCTCGCCGACGTGACCATGGGCACGCTGGGAGGGGCGCTCAAGCGGAAGGAAATGCTGAACGGCCGCATGGCCGACGCCCTGGCCTGGATGTACTTCGGCTCGGCGGTGCTGAAGCGATACGAGTCCGAGGGACGCCGTCCCGACGACTTCCCCTTCGCCGAGTGGGGGCTCACCACCGCCCTCTTCGAGATCCAGAACGCTCTCGGGGGAGTGCTCGACAACTACCCGGTGGCGTGGGTGCGGCGCGCGCTGACCCCGCTCCTCTTCCCCCTCGGGCGCCGGCGGCGCGCACCCGGCGACCGGCTCCGCCACCGGGTGGCGAGCCGGATCCTGGATGGGCGGGAGGAGCGCGACCGCCTCACCCGCGACATCTTCGTCCCCGCCGGCGAGGCCCCGGGGCTGGGATTCCTGGAGGCCACCCTGGCCCAGGTGACGGCGGCGGCGCCGATCGAGGCCCGGCTCCGGGAGGCGGCCCGCGGGGGGAGGATTCCGCGCGGGGACCGGGAGGCGCTCACCGAAGCCGGGATCGCCGCGAAGGTCATCACCGAGGCCGAGGCGCGGCTCATCCGGGACGCCGACCGCGCCCGCACCGAAGCGGTGCAGGTGGACGCGTTCCCCCCGGGTTCCTGGAAGGGGCCGCGGAGCGGCGCGACGAAATCTCGGTGTAGTCGCGCGGAGCGGGGAGGCCGGCGACGCCGCCCTCCCCGCCGCGAGAGCATCGCGTCACGCCCTTTCGCTCGACCCGGCGCGGGGCGTACTCTCTGGGGATGATCATCACCACCCCCGATGCCCTCCTCGCCCTTGCCGGCCGGCTCCGACGGGCCGGCGCCTTCGCCCTCGACATGGAGTTCGAGCGCGAGCGTTCCTACTGGCCCAAGCTCCAGCTCATCCAGGTCGGCACCTACGACGAGGCGGCGGCGGTGGACCCGCTGGCCCTCCACGACCTCACCCCGCTCTACGACCTGATCGCCGATCCCTTGGTGGAGAAGGTCACCCACGCCGGGCGCCAGGACGCCGAGATCTTCTACCTCGGTTCCGGCAATCCGCCCCGGAACCTGTACGACACGCAGATCGCGGCCGCGCTCCTGGGCATGGGGGAACAGGTGGGCTACGCGTCCCTGGTGGGGCGGGTGCTGGGGAACCGGGTCGAGAAGAAGGAGCGCATCACCGACTGGGGGCGGCGGCCGCTCAGCGACGCCCAGCTCGCCTACGCGCTGGACGACGTGCGCTATCTGCTTCCCATCCGCGACAAGCTGAACCAGGAACTGGAGGAGCTGGGCCGGCGGGACTGGCTCATGGAGGAGCTCCGCTTCTACGAGGACCCCGGGCTCTACACCCAGGATCCCGACACCCTGTACTTCCGGGTGTCGCGGTGGCGGACGCTGAACCGGCGGGGCCTGGGGCTACTCCGCGAGCTGGCGCGCTGGCGCGAGGAGGAGGCGGCCCGGCGAGACGTCCCGCGCGGCCGGGTGGTGGCCGACGACGTGATGGTGGACATCGCGCTCCGCAAGCCCAAGCGCATCCAGGACCTGACCCCGCTCCGGCGCCTCCATCCCCGGGAGATCGAGAAGAGCGGCGAGGCCATCCTGGCCGCGATCCAAAGAGGAATGGAGGTCTCCGACTCCGACCTCCCCAGCCCCCCCAAGCCCCCGCGGGAGGATCCCGACTCGGCGCACGCGGTGGACCTCCTGGGCGTGCTCCTCCGGCTCCGGGCCCGGGACATGCGGATCGCCCCGTCGTACCTGGGAAGCCAGAAGGAGCTGGCCTCGCTGGTGTCGTGGCTGAGCGGCAAGCGGAACGGCAACCCCCCTCCGCTCCTGAGCGGCTGGCGGCGGGAAGCGGTGGGCGACGACCTCGCCGCCCTCTTCGAGGGACGCACCCGCCTCCGCATGGATCCCGAGTCCCGGCAGGTCCTCCTGGAACCCGCGTTCGGCGGGGAGTGACGGGCGCCCGGAGTCTCCCCGGGAAAATTCCGGCCGGCGGCGCGCGCCCTCGGCGCGCCTCGGTGACCCGGCCGCCGGCGCGGCGCGTTGCCGGGACGCCTCCGAAGTCCCGGCCGCCGGCGCCCCCATGTCTCACGGTAGCGGGTTCCCGGGTTTCCCCGCGAGTCCTCAAGCTCGGGGAGGGCGCGCTGGTTCCCGGCCCTGGATCCCGGAGTGACTCCTGGCGCCGGTGCCGGTCACACCGGCGCTCCCGATCGGCCTCGCGTCGCCGGGCCGTTCCGTGACCCGGGCCGATTGCCCAAGAGCAGGAGCGGCGCCCCCGCTCCCCGCGTCTCCGCCAGCCGGTGGAGCGCGGCGTGGCATCCCGAGCAGAGCGTGATCAGGTTGTCCGGATCGTTGCTCCCGCCCCGCTCCCGGGGCCGGCGATGGTGCACCTCCAGGAACCGCGCGCTCCCGCATCCGGGCGCCCGGCAGCGGTGGCGGTCCCGGGCCAGGACCTGCCGGCGGACCGGCTCGGGGACGGCGGCCCGGTTTCGCTCTCCGGGCCGGTGGATGCGTCCGTCGCAGAGGGCGGCGGCCAGGGTGGCGCGGCTTACCGCCAGCTCGCCGCGGCCGGTGGCCACCGAGGCCGACCCGCACTCCTCGCAGGCGTGGATCACGACCTGAGTAGGCCGGTCGTTTCCCCGGGGAAACGCCTCGGCCCGATCCGGGGTTGCGCGCGGCCCGCCGCCCGCCGCTTGGGCCTGCGCTTGCATCTGCGCCTGGGCCGGGGCTTGGGCTTGGGCTTGGGCTTGGGCTTGGGCTTGGGCCAGCGCGTCCAGGGCTTCGAGCAGGAGCCGGTTCCGCGCCCCCCTCGCCCCCGCCTTCCGCAGCCGCTCCAGGAGCGCCTCGTAGCGGGCGTACTCGGCCGGCGAGAGCCGGAAGCTCACGGTCTGCGGGGTTTCGACCGGTTCGCGTTCCAGAACGGGCGGATTCACGCCTGGGGCGCGATCGCCGCCGGTGCCGGTGCCGGCGGCGCCGGGCGGGCCGGGATTCAAGACGGCCGGCGCCGGGAGTTCCCCCTGCCCCGGATGGTCCCTTCGCGACCGGTCCCGGGACCGCGCCCGCGCGATCCGGCCCTCCAGCTTCCGCCGGCTGACGGCACGGGCCTCCTGGATCCACTTCCCCTCGGTCTCGGCAGTAGCCACCCGGGCCACCTCCCGGGCCTTGGTCCAGGGCAGTTCCCCATCGGAGACCGCCCTCCGGAGCCCGGGGAGCGTCTCCAGCGCGCCGCAGAGCCGGAGCAGCTGCGCGGTGCGGGGCTTGGAGAAGCCGAGGGCTTCGCCGGCATAGGCGTAGATGGAACCGTAACCCAGCTCCCGGTAGAGCCGGCGGTTCAGGACGTCGGTGAAGAACAGGACGATGTTCCGCTCCTCGGCCCGCTGGACGCGGACCGATTCGCGAAGGCGCGCGTCCACCTCGCGCGCGGAAAGGCCGGGCCGGAACGAAGGCATGATGAAGTCCTCCATGGGCGAGGACGGGGGAAGTGAAGCAATAGTTCTATTGTAGTGCGCGCGAACCAGACAGTCAAGTTAAATATTTGTGAATAATCAAGTTGGGATCACCGATCCGGATCATGGACGAGCCAAGGCACCCATGATATTAACCCGTCTGACGCCAATATCACGCACCCATCGGAAACGGTTTCCCCGGGGAAACCCGCGCCCGGGTCGCCGGAAGCCGGCGCGTCGCGACTCCCGCCGGCCGCCGCCGGCATGGTCTGGGAGGAGAAGTCGCATCGACGCCGCGGGCGAACCGCGGACGCGGCCGCCACCCGGTGTCCTCCCGATCCGCCCGCGCGCCCCGCACCACCACGACGACCCCCCGATCCGCCCGAGCCCCCCCCGGAGACGAGGCGCTCCGAACGCGGCCAGTTCCATCTCTTCGACCAGCGGCCAGGGCCGGGCCAGTTCCATCTCTTCGACCAGCGGCCAGGGCCGGGCCAGATCCAGCGCTTCGACCAGCGGCCAGGGCCGGGCCAGCTCCATCTCTTCGACCAGCGACCGGGGCCGGGCCAGATCCAGCGCTTCGACCAGCGGCCGGGGCCGGGCCAGTTCCATCTCTTCGACCAGCGGCCAGGGCCGGGCCAGCTCCATCTCTTCGACCAGCGGCCAGGGCCGGGCCAGATCCAGCTTTTCGACGAGCGGCTAGGACCGGACCAGCTCCAGCGCTTCGAACGCGCGGCTCATCGTCTCCAGTTCCGGGGCGCTCAGCTCCAGGTCTCCCGCCGCCGCATTCTCGTCCACCTGGGCCGGGTTCCGCGCGCCCACGATGGCCGCGGTCACCCCGGGCTGGTGGAAGGTCCAGGCGGAGGCGAGCTGCGCCGGAGTGGCCCGGTGCCGCTCGGCGAGGGGCTCCAGGACCTCGCGCACCACCGCGTTCACCCGGCGCCGGTTCTCCCGGCTCATGGTCCAGCGATGGGCCCGCTCGTCCCCTTCGGGCAGCTCCCGGCCCTCGGTCATCTTGCCGGTCAGGAGCCCCTGGTCGAGTGGCGAGTACACGATCGCCCCCACCTCGTGCTCGCGGCACCAGGGGAGGACGTCGCGTTCGATCGCCCGGTCCCGCAGGTTGTAGCGCGGCTGGTCCGAGGCCAGGGGAACGTCGCCCAGGGCGTCCTGGGCCTCCCGCATCTGTCCGGGGCCGAAGTTGGAGACCCCCACCGCACGGATCTTCCCCTCGCGGTGGAGCCGGGCCAGCTCGCCCATGGTGTCGGCGATGGGGGTGGTGGGATCGGGCCAGTGGCACTGGTAGAGGTCGATGCGGTCGGTGCCGAGGCGCTGGAGGCTGCGCTCGCACTCCAGCCGCACCGAGTCGGGGCGCAGGTTCCGGTAGAGGGGGTGCTTGTCGCCGTTGGGCATCACCATCTCGAAGTCGAACTGCCCGCGGTCGTCGTCCCAGCGGAGCCCGCACTTGGTCATGACCAGCGCCCGGTCGCGACGGCCGGCCAGGGCCCGGCCCACCACCTTCTCGGAGTGGCCCACGCCGTAGGCGGGGGCGGTATCGATGGCGGTCATCCCCACCTCCAGGGCGCGGTGAAGGGCCTCCACCGCCAGGTGGTCGTCGGACCTCCCCCAGAACCAGCCGCCGATCGCCCACGCCCCGAAGATGACCACCGGGGTTTCGATCCCGCTCCGTCCCAGCGCGCGCGTCCTCATGATGTCGCCTCCTTCCGATGGCTTGGCGCTCCCGCCGCGGTCACGCCTCCCCATGGTGGCGAACCGCGCCCGGGGAGGCAACCCGGTTCCCCCGCCCGCCGCCGGCCCGGCCCGGAGGCGTCGCATCGCCCGGACCGCGCTCTCCTCTTGCGGGGGTTAGAATTCGTTGGCATTCGACTCCAATTTCTCCTATGCTGTCTCTCAATCGATCCGGGGTGATCGGTTCCCCCCGGCCGGACGGCCGGAGAACCCCCGCGCGGCGCCCCCGGAGCCGCTCCACAACCGGCTGGAGCCCATACGCTTCACCTTCCTTCGGCACGGTCGCAGTTTCGCCCCCTTGCCGGCTCTCTTCCCGCGGCCCTCCTGACGCTTGCCCTGGCCGGCTCCGCCCATGCCGGTGTCCCTCCCCCCGCCACCGACGGGCCCTGGACCCGGGTCCTCTGGATCGACTTCGGCCCGGCGGACCGGAGGGCCTCGGGAGCGGTGGCCTTGGACCCCGCTTCCCGGTACAACGAGGCGACCTGGACCGGGGGGCTGGTCCGCGCGGTGGACCGGGGGCCGGCGGCCGGCCCCTACTTCGGCGACTTCATCGAGGGCTCCGACGCCACCTTCGTGGTGGGGGTGGCCCCGGGCCGGTACCGGGTGAGGTTGAGCCTGGGCGATCCCCGCTCCCCCCGGGGCCCGATGGACGTGGAGCTGAACGGCAGGCCGTTGGCGTCCGGGCTCACCGTCCCCCCGGGGGAAAGCCGGGACGTGGTGGGCGATACCCAGCCCGGGACCGGCCGGATCGCGGTCCGGATCACCGCCGCCGACTGCGGCGCGTTCGCGGCGGCGGGGCTGGCCGTCTACCGCGCCTCGGGCGATCCGGTCCCGGCGGGGCCGGTGCTCCGGCCGCTCTTCCCTCCCGGGGCCTCGGGGGAGACGCAACCCGTCCCCTGGGCTCACGATGGGCGCGCGCGGACCGAAGCCCGGACGGTGCTCCGGGGCTACTGCGAGTTCCTGCTCGGCCGCCGCCCCGACGAGGGATGCTTCGCGTGGAGCGGCAACTGGTACGAGTCGGCGTTTCCGCTCCGGATGCTGCTGGCGGCCTCGGCCGTCCTCGACGACCCGGGGCTGGCGGACGCCGCCGGCGACTGCCTGGACCGGTTCGTGGACGAGCAGCACGACGACGCCAACTGGTCCTCCCAGTACTTCGGGCGGCGCGGGTGCCCGGTGGTCCCGGCGGACGCGGTGAGCGCGAACCTGGCCGACGTGGGGACGGTCTCGCTCTGCCTGGCCCTGGCCGCCTCGGTCTCCCTGGAGCCCAGGCGAAGCCGCTACCTGCGCTCGGCGGCGGCCTACGCGGACCGGATGGTGCTTCCCCACCAGCTTCCGTCCGGCGCCTTCCCCAACCTGCTCTACCAGGGGCACGAGTACACCGCCCCCTACAGCGTGGCCACCGGGGTGCAGGCGTCGAGCCTGGCCGGGCTCTTCCTGGCCACCGGGGACGCGCGGTATCGCGACGCCTCGGTCCGGGCCGGGTTGTTTCTCGCCGCCGCCTGCCGCCCGGACGGCAAGGTGGTCTTCTACGACTACCGGCGCACCGCGAACGTCGCCGAGGACCCGTTCGGCCTGGGCGACTACTTCTACGTGATCGAGGGGATGCTGTGGGCGGCGAAGGTGGCCGGCGGCCCCTCCGCCGACACCCTTCACGCGGCGGTGGGGCGGGTCTTGCGGGGACCCCGCGGGGTGGCGACCTGGGAGTCGAACCGGGCCTGGTGGTATCCGCAGAAGCCGTGGGAGGAGTCCAAACGGGCCGGGCTCCTCTACCTCCTGGAGCTTTACCAAGCCGGCGGCCCCGAGGACCCCCGGGTCAGGAGCCTGGCCGGCAAGCTCGCCGCCCACTTCGCCGACCCCGGCTACGCGGACCGCTTCGGGATCGGCGCGGATCCGGGCTCGCCCCGGGGCCGGTTCGCCCTCACCGCCACCGGCATGGCCGGGCTGGGCATGATCGCTTTCCTGGAACCGGAGCGGCTTTTCCCCGGTTCTCCTTCCCAACGGTCCGGAGGTCCGCGATGAAGCATCCGAGATGGAGTTGGAGCACGGGGCGGATTCCGGGGACGCTGGCGGCGGCCGCTCTGCTCGCCGGCTGCGCGGGGAGCCGCGGGGCGGTCCCGGCGCCGCTCGCGCTTTCCGGCTCTTCCCCCGCCTCTCCTCCCGCCGCATCTCCCGCGGAGGTGGAGCCGGCCGCTTCCGCAATGACGGCGCTCCCGCCGCTTTTGATCGAGCCTCATCTTCCCCCGGCTCCGAACCTGGGCCTCCGCCTCCTCATCTACCGGATCGACTTCGGAACCCGCGACCACGTCTTCGCCCGTTCCACCCCCTACGATGCCGACCGCGCCGTCCCCTACGCGTTCTGGCGGGGGGGGATGGCGCGGGTCGGGGACCGGCCCAAGGTGATCGATTCCTACCTCCGAGACTTCATCGAGGGCGAGGACGCGGTGCTCGAGCTGGCCACCGCCCCCGCCGAGAGCCTGCGGGCGGTGCTCACGGTGGGGGACGCCGCCCGGGAGCGCGGGCCCTTCGACCTCCTGGTGAACGGCCGCACCGTCGCCCGGGACCTGGCCACCGGACCCGGCGAGTTCCTGGACGTGGAGTTCGTCCTCCCCCCCGGAGACCGGGTGGAACTGCACCTCGCCGCCCGGGATTGCCGCTCGTTCGCGGTGAACGGAGTGGCGGTGTACGGGTTCTCGGGAGGGGTGACCGCCCGGTTCGCCCCCCCGGCGGCCGCGCCCGCCATCGCCATCCCCGACAGCATCTCCCCCGTCCTTGCCGGCATGGACCGCAACGAGCGGAAGGGCGCCGCCCACGCCCTTCGCGACTACGGGGAGTATCTCCTGGAGAACCGCCCTCCCGAGGGCTGCTTCGCCATGAGTGGGAACTGGTACGAGTCGGCCTATCCGATCCGCACCCTCATCCTGGCCTCGGCCATCCTCAAGGACAGGCGGTATCGCGAGGCCGCGTTCGACTGCCTGGACCGGTTCGTGGACGAGCAGCAGCCCGACGGGGGCTGGGCGTCGCAGTACTTCGGAAAGCGCACCTGCGACCTGGCCCGCGATACCCGCGACGGCGCCCGCAGCCGGAACCTGGCCGACGTGGGAACGATGGCCATGTGCCTCTCCATCGCCGCCCCCTGGGCCGACCGGGACCGGCGCGCGCTCTACGTGAGGGCGGCGCGGGCCTACGCGGACTCGGTGGTGCTGCCCAACCAGCTCGAGTCCGGCGCCTTCCCCAACCTGAACTACGAGGGTACCGTGTACCGCCATCCCTACACCGTCGCCACCGCGGTGCAGGCGGCGGACATCTCCGCGCTCTACGCGGTCACCGGCGACCGGCGCTACCGCGAGGCCGCCCGGCGGGCGGCGGTGTTCCTGGCCGGCACCATCCGGGAGGATGGGAGCGTCCTGTTCTATCCCTACGACCAGCCGAACCCGCGGGTGACCCCGCCCGACCGGCTGGGCGATCTCTTCTATCTCCTGGAGGGATTGGTGTGGGCGCACCGGTACGCCGACAAGCCCACCCGCGCCCTGATCCTGCGGGCCCTCGACCGGTACTTCTCGAGCCCCAACGGGCTCGCGTCGTGGCCGAGCCCGGAAGCGTGGATGGCCAAGGAATCCCCCTGGGAGAATTCCAAGCGGGCGGGGATGCTGTTCCTGCTCGCCCAGTACGCCTCCCTGGCCAAGCCCTCTCCCGCCCAGGAGGCCTGGACCTCCAGCGCGCTCCGGTACCTGGAGGACCGGGACCGGTCGCCGAAGTCGGGGGTGCTTTCCTCGCTCGACGGCCCCGCCGGCCGCCACGCGCTCGCCGCCACCGGGTTCGCCGGGCTGGGCATGGGGAGCCTGGCCAAGCTGGACGCGCTCTTCCCGCCTCCCCCCCGGAATCGGAAGTAACCGCGGCATCCCTTTCCTCCGCCTTGAGACCGGCGGCTTCCGCCGATATGCTGGATGGCGACCATCAACGCGCGACCGGAAGCCGGGGTCCTGGCCTCAGCAGCGACACCTTACCGGAACTCGGATCGGGAGCCGTTTGCGGCCGCACCGGCCGGATCCGGTTCCTTGACGGGTTCCGGGTGCCGGCGCCGAGGACAGGACCGGTGAAGAAATCGAAGCCGCCGCGGGGACGGACCCTGTCTCCACGGACGCTGCACATCGCCCTGGCGGCGCCGCTCATCGCCCTCGGGGCCGCGCTCTTCGCGCCTTCGCCGCGGGCGCCCCTGGCCGCGGAGGGCGGCGCGCGGGCCGCGGGGGCACCGTCGTCGGGGACCCGCGTCGCCGCCACGCCCTACCGGGGCCCGGGCGCCGGCAAGGAAGGTTGGCGGCGGCTCTACTCCTTCGACTTCGGAGCCTCGGGGGAGGCCGCGGTGGGGGTGGGGTTCTACGACGGCACCCGCTTCGCCCCGTCCCTTTACTGGTCGGAGGGCATGGTGCGGATGGTCGTCCGGCCGGGCCCCGATCTCTACGTCCAGGACTTCCTCGAAGGCGAGAACGCGGTCCTGGTGCTGGGCACCGACCCGATCGCCGCCACCCGGGTGGTGCTCACCCTGGGGGACGCGGACACCGCCCGCGGCCCCATCCGCCTGGACGCGGTGGACGAGGGCGCCGGCATCACCGTCCGCACCGGGGCGGGGAGCTTTACCGACGTGACCTTCGACTATCCTCCCGGCGCGTTCCGCCACCGGATCCGGATCGCCGCCCGGGGTTGCGACGCCTTCGCGGTGAACGGCGTGTTCGTCTACGTTCCCGCCGACGCGCCCTCGGTCCGCACTCCGGTGATCCACCGCCAAGGCCGGAACCCGCCCGTCCCGGGGGCCGGGGGGGCGACTCCACCGCCGCCGCCCGGGCCGCGCTCTCCCGCTACTGCGAATACTTCCTGACCCGGCAGCCGCACGAGGGAGGTTTTTCCCGGAACGGAAACTGGTACGAGAACGCGTTTCCGGTGCGGGCGCTGCTGGCGGCGGCGGCGTATTTCGGGGACAGCGCCTACGCCGAGGGCGCCTACCGGGTGCTGGACCGGTACGTGGACGAGCAGCACGCCGACGGCTCGTGGTCGGCCCAGTATTTCGGGAGCGCCGGCTGTCCCCGGGCGGCGGAGACCGCGCGCGAGGGAACCAGCCGGAACCTGGCCGACGCCGGGACCATGGCGCTCTGCCTGGCGGTGGCCGCGCCTCACGCGGACGCACAGCGCCGGGAACGCTACCTGGCGTCCGCCCGCCGGTTCGCCGATTCGCTGGCGGTGCCCAACCAGCTCGACTCCGGGGCGTTCCCCAACCTGACCTACCGGGGGCGCGAGTACCGGCACCCCTACTCGGTGGCCACCGGCGTGCAGGCGGCGAGCCTGGCCGCGCTCTACGCCGCCACCGGCGAGAAACGTTATCTGGCCCCGGCCGAGGCCGCGGCGCGGTTCCTGGCCGGTACGGTGGAGCCCTTCGGCGCGGTTCGCTTTCATCCCCACGACGCCCCCCGGCCGGTGAACCTCAATCCGTCCAAGCTGGGCGATCTCTTCTACGTGATCGACGGCCTCCTGTGGGTGCGCCGTTATGGCTCCGACTCCACCCGGGTGGTGCTCGACGAGGCGCTCGGCCGGTACTTCCGAAGCTCGATCGGGCTCGCGAGCTGGCCCGGGGCCGCCCGCTGGCTCACCACCGGAAACACCTGGGAGCGCTCCAAGCGAGCCGGGTTCCTGTATCTGCTGGCCGAGTACGGCGCCGCCACCGGCGACACCACCGGGGCGAGCCGGATCGGGGAGTTCGCCCGGGCGCTCGAGGACACCGCCTTCGCCCCCTACGTGGGGGTGGCCGCGCCCCCCGACACGCCCCTCGGCGACCACGGCTTCGCTGCCACCGGCTTCGCCGCCCTCTCGGTAGCCGCGCTCCTGGACCCGTCGGTTCTCTGGGCCGGCACACCTCCCGGGCGCCGCGCCGAATAGCCGGGCTCGCTCCGGACCGTTCCCCCGCCGCCTTGGGTCCCGCCGCGGCCGCGTTTCCGCCCGCTCCGCCTCGCTCTCGCCGCCTCGGGCCGCGTTTCCGCCCGCTCCGCCTCGCTCTCGCCCACCACCCCTGCCCGACAAACCCCGGCGGAACCGATATACTCGATGACCGGCGGCGCCGCCGCCGGACCGTGACGCCTCTCCGGGGGAGCCTTGCCCAGATGCTCAAGAGCCTTGCCGCCCTCATGAACGAGATCGTGGACTACGCGGGGCTCTTCCCCCCCGCCCGGCTCGACATGCGCACCGCGGTCGAGAACTTCGCCGCCTACCGCTCCGGCAACCTGAGCTGGATGCTGGGGCGTTTCATCTGCCCCGCGACCCGGCTGGAGGAGATGGAGGGCCACGCCGCCGGCCTCATGGAGGACGATCCGGTCCCGTGGCGGGTGAGCGTGCTGGGCCGGGGGGGCGAGGACGCCGGTGCCTTTCTGGACGGCCTGGAGAAGGACCTCGCCCTGGCCTCGGCCTTCGCCACCCGCCGCCGGGGCCGTGCCGCCCCCGACGCGGTGGAGGTGCGCTTGCCCGCGGCGGTGCTCTCGGCCGGCGATCCCGAGGCCATCCGGGAGACCCTGCGCCGGGCGTCGGCGGCGGTCGGCGCGGGGCCGGCCACGATCGGTTCGGTGTTCTACGAGACCGGGTTCACCGACGGCTGGGAGGAGGTCCTCCCCCGGGCCGCGACGATCCTGGCCGAGGAGTCCCGGCGGGTCGCTCCGCTCCGGCTGGGCCTGAAGGTCCGTACCGGCGGCACCGAGGCCCCGGCCTTCCCCTCCTCCGCCCGGGTGGCGCGGTACCTGGACGCCTGCCGCCGGGCGGCGCTCCCGGTCAAGGCCACCGCCGGCCTGCACCACCCGGTGCGGAGCCACCGGGAGGAGGTGGGCACCCGCATGCACGGTTTCTTGAACGTGTTCGCCGGCGCTTCTCTCGCCTACGCCCGGGACCTCGGGGCCGATGCGCTCGCCGCCATGCTCGAGGACGAACGCCCCGACGCCTTCCGTTTCGACGATGCCGGCCTCTCGTGGGAGAACCACCGGGCGGGGGTGCGGCAGATCGAAGCCGCCCGCCGGAGCTACGTGCTCTCGTTCGGGAGCTGCAGCTTCACCGAGCCGGTGGAGGACCTGGAAGCGCTCGGCCTTCTCCCCTGATCCCCTTCACCCGAGGACGTTTCATGGACGCCACTCACGACCCCCGGCTGCGCTCCTGGGTTCCCGCCCCGGCCGGCTCCGACTTCCCCATCCAGAACCTCCCGTTCGGGGTGTTCCGCCCGCCCGGGGGAGAACCCCGGGTGGGGACCGCGATCGGCGACCTCGTGCTCGACCTGGCCGCGACCGCCCGGGCCGGGCTCCTGGAGGGAACGGGGGTCGAGCCGGCGGTGTTCGAGGCGGGGGCGCTGAACGCCTTCATGGCCCGGGGCCGGCCGGCCTGGCGCGCGGTGCGGGCGCGCCTTTCGCGGCTCCTGAGCGACGGCGACCCCGTGCTCCGGGACGACCGGCCGCTTCGTGACCGGGCCCTGTTCGAACGGGACGCGGTGGAGATGCTGCTCCCCGCCCGGATCGGGGACTACACGGATTTCTACAGCTCGATCGAGCACGCCACCAACATGGGGAAGATGTTCCGCGATCCGGCCCGGGCGCTCCTGCCCAACTGGCGGCACCTTCCGGTGGGCTACAACGGGCGGGCCAGCTCGATCGTGGTCTCGGGGACGCCGGTGCGACGCCCGCGGGGCCAGATCCTTCCCCCCGGTTCGGAGACCCCGGTTTTCGGCCCCAGCCGCATCCTGGACTACGAACTCGAGGTGGGCTTCTTCACCGGTCCCGGAAATCCGCTGGGAGAACCGATCCCGGCCGGCCGCGCCCCCGAGCACGTGTTCGGCATGGCGCTGGTGAACGACTGGAGCGCCCGCGACATCCAGCGCTGGGAGTACGTGCCGCTGGGACCGTTTCTGGCCAAGTCGTTCGGGACCAGCGTCTCGCCCTGGGTGGTGACCCTGGACGCGCTCGAGCCCTTCCGCGTGCCCGGGCCCGCCCAGGAGCCCCCGGTGCTGGAGTATCTCCGGCCGGAGGGCGACGGCGCCTACGACATCCACCTCGAGGTGTGGCTCGAGGCGGCCGGGGATGGCGAGGCGATGCGCCTCTCCTCCGTGAACTTCCGGGGCATGTACTGGAGCGCGTTCCAGCAGCTCGCCCACCAGACCGTGAACGGCACCAACGTGCGGCCGGGGGACCTCTACGCTTCCGGCACGGTGTCCGGCACCACCGAGGATTCGTTCGGAAGCCTGTTGGAGCTGACCTGGAAGGGAACCCGGCCCTTCCGCCTCCCGTCCGGGCGTGAGCACCGGTTCCTGGAGGACGGCGACACCGTGATTCTGCGCGGCCGGTGCGAGGGGGACGGGTACCGGATCGGCTTCGGCGAGGTGCGGGGGACGGTGCTGCCCGCGCTCGAGGGGTGATCGTCCGGAACCTGGCGCCCGGCACCGGGCGGACTCAGCGCAGCACCGACAGCAGGAAGCCGGCCACCACCGCGGTGCCGATCACCCCGGCCACGTTGGGGCCCATGGCGTGCATGAGGAGGTGGTTCTGGGGGTCCTCCTCCAGGCCGACCTTCTGGACCACCCGGGCGGACATGGGAACCGCGGAGACCCCCGCGGCGCCGATGAGCGGGTTGATCCGCCCCCGGCTCGCCAGGCAGAAGAGGCGCCCCAGCAGCACTCCGCCGGCGGTGGCGATGGCGAAGGCCACCGCGCCCATGATGAGGATCTTGATCGAGCTCCACCGGAGGAAGCTCTCCGCGGTCATGGTCACCCCCACCGAGGATCCGAGGAGGATGGTGACCACGTTGATGAGCTCGTTCTGCGCGGTCACCGCCAGGCGCGCGGTGACCCCGCTCTCCCGGAGCAGGTTCCCGAACATGAGCATGCCCAGGAGAGGGGCCGCCGGGGGGACGATGAGCGTCCCCACCACCATCACCGCCATCGGAAACACGATCTTCTCCCGCCGGGAGACGATCCTCATGGTGCCCATGTTGATGATCCGCTCGCGGCGCGGGACCAGGAGCCGCATGATCGGCGGCTGGATGACCGGCACCAGGGCCATGTAGGAATAGCTCGCCACCGCGATCGGGCCCAGGAGCTGCGGGGCGAGCTTGGTGGCCAGGAAGATCGAGGTGGGGCCGTCGGCGCCGCCGATGATTCCTATGGAGGCCGCTTCCCCCGGCCCGAACCCCAGGGCCAGCGCCCCCAGCATGGCCGCGAACACCCCGGCCTGGGCCGCCGCTCCCAGGAGAAAGACGGCGGGCCGGGCCAGGAGCGGCCCGAAATCGGTCATCGCCCCCACCCCCAGGAAGATGAGCGGAGGGAAGATCTCCAGGTGCACTCCCAGGCCCAGGTAGTGGTAGAGCCCGCCCACCGCGTCCCGGGTGGGCTCGGCAAGAATGCCCCCCAGGGGGAGGTTGGTAAGAATGGCGCCGAAGCCGATCGGCACCAGGAGCAGGGGCTCGAAGTCCTTCCGCACCGCCAGGTAGATGAGCAGCGCCCCCACCGCGATCATCACCGCCGCTCCCCAGGTGAGGCTGGGGAATCCGCTCTCATGGAAGAACTTCGAGAGAATCTGGGTGTAGTGCACGGCGATCCCCTACTGGAAGGTCACCAGCACCTGGCCCTGCTGGACGGTGGCCCCGGCCTCCACCTCCACCGTACGGACCCGGCCCGCCGACGGAGAGACGATGTTGCTGTTCATCTTCATGGCCTCGATCACCACCAGCACGCTGTGCTCGGCCACCTGCTCGCCCGCCTTCACGTTGACCTTGCGCACCGTGCCCGCCATCGGGCTCACCACGGTGCGGGTGTCCACCCGCTCGCCGGGACCGGGGGTTTCCGGCGCCGGCCGCGGGAGCACGCTCGGCGCCGAACCCACCAGCTCGCCGTAGCTCAGCCGGTTGGCGGGGGCGGGATGGACCTCGTCGTCCTCCAGGAGCTCCACCTCCACTTCGTAGGCGACTCCGTTCACCGTGACCCTGAGCTTCTTCATGTCCGCCTCCGCACCACCGCGTGGGATGCCATCACTTCCTGCCGGCCCATCCGGGCCCATGCCGCCTCCTGGCCGGCCAGGTAGCGGACCCGTTGCACGCGCGCCCGCCGTCCCCACGACGACTCCACCGCCGCCGCGATCACCGCCACGATGGGGCCCGGAATCTCCTCCGGGGCCTCGGAGCGGGAGATCGCGCGCTCCCGGGACCGCCGCGCGGCCCGCTCCCGCCGGCCGCGATCCCAGGCCCCGATCGCCGCCATGACCAGGGCGAGGGCGGCGAGGGCGAAGAAGGTCACCGCCAATCCCACCAGCGCCAGCACCAGCCCCGAGGTCACCGTCCCCCCTCCCCGGTCACAGCGGCATCGTCCCGTGCTTCTTGGGGGACGGAGCTCGCGCTTGTTCCGCAGCGTCTCCAGCGCGAACGAGACGTACTCGCGGGTGTCGCGGGGCTCGATCACGTTGTCGATGTGCATGCGGGCGGCAGCGAGGTAAGGCGAGGCGAAGCGGGACCGGTACTCCTCGATCCGCTCGCGCCGGGACGCGGCGGGGTCGGGGGCCGACGCCAGCTCCCGCCCGTAGAGGATCTGCACCGCGCCCTCGGCGCCCATGACCCCGATCTCCGCGGTGGGCCACGCGAACACCCGGTCCGCCCCCATGCTCTTGGCGCACATGGCCAGGAAGGAGCCGCCGTAGGCCTTCCGCGTCACCACCGTGATCTTGGGCACGGTGGAGGCGGCGTAGGCGAAGAGCATTTTCGCCCCGTGCCGGATGATGCCGCCGTACTCCTGCTTGACCCCGGGCATGAATCCGGGGACGTCCACGAAGTTGACCAGCGGAATGTTGAAGGCGTTGCAGAAGCGGATGAACCGGGCGGCCTTGACGCTGGCGTTGATGTCCAGCGCCCCCCCCAGCACCGAGGGCTGGTTGGCCACCACCCCCACCGTGCGGCCCTGCATGCGGCCGAACCCCACCAGGATGTTGGGGGCGAAGTGCTCGTGAACCTCCAGGAAGTCGCCGCCGTCGATCACCCGGAAGATCACCGCCCGCATGTCGTAGGGCTCGCGGGGATCGTCGGGGAGGACCGCGTCCAGGGCGGGGTCGCTCTCGTAGACCAGCGTTCCCCCGGGCGGGCCGGGGGGGTCCTGGGTGTTGTTGTTGGGGAGGAAGGCCAGGAGCCGCCGCACCAGACGGACGGCGTCGGTCTCGTCCTCGGCCAGGAAGTGGGCCACCCCCGAGAGCGAGGTCTGGACCTCGGCTCCGCCCAGTTCCTCGGCGGTGACCTCTTCCCCGGTCACCTCCTTGATCACCTCGGGGCCGGTGATGAACAGGCGGGAGATGCCCTTCACCATGATGATGAAATCGGTGATGGCGGGGGAATAGGCCGCGCCCCCCGCGCAGGGCCCGCTGATCACGGAGATCTGCGGCACCACCCCGGAAAGGAGCGTGTTGCGGTGAAAGATGCCGCCGTAGCCGGCCAGCGCGTCCACGCCTTCCTGGATGCGGGCGCCGCCGGAGTCGTTGAACAGCACCACCGGGGCCCCGCACAGGAGCGCCTGGTCGAGCAGGGACACGATCTTCCGGGCGTGGATCTCGCCGGCGGTGCCGCCGGCCACGGTGAAGTCCTGGCTGGAGACGAAGGCCAGGCGGCCGTCGATCGCCCCCGCGCCGGTCACCACGCCGTCGGCGGGGATCTCCTTACCGGCCATTCCCAGGTCCACCGCCCGGTGGCGGGCGAAGGCGTGGAGTTCCTGGAAGGTCCCCGGATCGAGGAGAGCGTCGATGCGCTCCCGGGCGGTCCACTTCCCCGCCGCGTGCTGCTTCTCCACCCGCTCCGGCCCGCCCATCGCCTGCACGCGGCGCCGCAGCTCCTCCAGCTTCTCGATCGCTTCCCTGGTGTCCACGGCGCCCTCCCGGGCCCCTTCCGATCCCCCCCGGAATCCCGGGCCGGGCGCCCACCCGGCGCCCCGAACGTTCGCGATCGATTCTAGGTCCGCCCCGGAGGACGGTCCACATGGATAGGGGAATTCGCCGGGGAGGCACGCGCGCGGGCGCCCTCCCCGCCCGGCGGCGGCTGCCCGAGGCCCCCTGCGGCAGGGAGCGGCCGGTGGAATCCCCGCCGGCCGCGCCGGAACCGGACCGATTCGGTTCTAATCCCCCCGTGGATCCCCGAAATGGCAGGTCCGGCACATGAAGGTGGCCCGGTTCCCGTAGCGGTTGGGATCGAAGTCGGGCCCGTGGGGATCGACGTGCCATCCGCTCCGCGCGGAATGGCAACGCAGGCAGTCGGTCTGCTGGTGGCAGCTCGCGCAGCTCTCCATCCCCTCGCGGGCGGCCTGGCCGTGGTTGAGGAGCCAGAGCGGCTGCGCATCGTGATAGGAAGTGGTGGCCGGCGCTCCCACCGAGAGCCCCGACTTCATGTGGCAGTCGCGGCAGAACACCTCGGTGGAGTGGCAGTTGGCGCAGTTGGTGTCCCGGGCGTAGGCCTCGGCGGCATGCCGGGTGAGGTAGTTCGGGGGGTGGAAGCGGGGGCGCTCGTCCCCGGTGTGGCAGTCCGCGCACCACGATTGCGAGTGGCAGCTCCGGCAGTCCAGGGCGCCGCTGGCCGCGGCCACGTCGTGATGGGTGGCGAAGCCGGGCACGTGGTCCGGCGGCCGCACACCGGCCAGGCCGACTCCCCGGCGCTCTCCGGGCTTCCCCACCGGAAGCGCGGAGAGATCCATGGGCGGTTTCTCCCCATGGCACCCGGCGCAGCTCCCACGCAGGTGGCAGTTGGCGCACTCGGTGATCTTGGTTCGGGCCGCCGCCCCGTGGCGTTCCACCCAGTCCGAGGACAGGTGGCTGGGAGGCGCGGGCCAGCTTCCCGGCTTGCCCTCGGTCAGGGACGCGAAGCGCGAATCGGATGCCAGCTTCCCGATCGCCGCGACCCTGTCCGCATTCAGGTGGCAACGCTTGCAGCTCTCCCGAGCGTGACAGACCGCGCATCGCTCGGTGTTCACCTCCGCCTCGATGCCGTGGGTGAACAGGAAGCCGGCCTTCCCGTGGTCCGCGGGCCGGGGATACCCGGCGATCGCCGAGGCCGGCACCTGGGGGGCCTGGGCGATGGGGTCGTGGCAGGTCCGGCACTCGTTGACGGAGGAGGTGTGCGGGCCCTCGCCGTGGCAGTCCATGCAGATCTCCGGCTTGGGAAGCACCACGTCCATGCGATCCGTGGAGCCTCCGGCCTGGTGGCAGTCCCCGCACTTCATGCCGTTCTCGCCCACGTGGATCTCGTGGCTGAACTTGAGGTTGCCGGCCGGGAACGCGGGCTCGGCCCATTCGATCTCCGGCATGGTGTCCCCGTCGTGGCAGCCCGCGCAATCCTTGGCGGTGACGCTGAAGATGGTGGCCTTGTCCTCGGAGGGAATCCCCGCGTGGCAGGCGGCGCAGTCGGGGAAGAGACCCTGGTGGGCGGCGTGGGGGAAGGGGACGTCCTGGACGGCAGGGGGAGACGGGGCGTCCTGGGCGCGGGCGGCGCGGATGCCGGTCCACGCCCCCGCCGCGGCCCCCGCCACCAGACCCAGGATCAGGATCCTCCGGATCATGACTCTCCTTCCTCGCGCCCGCGGCGAGCCGGCGTCGCGCCGTAGTCCCCCGCTCCCGCGCGCGTCCCGCCCGCCTCGGTCCCGAAGCCCACGGTGATCCCCAGCCGGCCTCGGACCTGGTTGTAGTCGCTGAAGCCGGGGCGGTTGTCGAAGGTCTGGCGATAGACGGCCAGCGACCCGTCCAGGTCGGCGCGGCCCACGCCGAGGCGCCCCTCCAACCCGATCCCGCGGCTGGTCCCCTCGCCGAAGCGAAACTCGGAGAACTGCTGCGTCCCCGAGCCGTAGAGTCCCAGGTATCCGCGCCCGGGGAAGCTCCGGCCGCCGGAGGCCTGGAGCAGGCTCCGGTAGGCGCCGTAGCCCTTGAACACCCCTACCGAGGCCGCGGCCGACCACGCGTCGCGGCTCCAGCTCGCCCCCACCCGGCCGCGCCAGCCGTCCCCCTCGACGGGGGCGGCGTTCACCTCGCGATGGGCGTCGTCGTAGTTCCGGTAGGAGCCCTCGACGTCCGCGGTGAGTTCCGGAGACGCCCGCCAGGACGCGCGGGCCCGGCCCTCGTTGTAGGCCACCGGGGAGAACACGCCCCAGATCGTCCACAGCTCGAAGAAGGGCTTGTAGTGCCGCGCCTCCACCGAGGCGAACACCTCCCGGGTGACGGACCGCTCCAGCCGCAGCTTGGCCTCGTTGAACTCGCCCGAGGCCACGTCGTAGGTGCCGGCCAGCGACACCGTGGCGGGGCGGGTGGCGAGGCGCGCGTCCAGGGCCATGCGCTCCGAGTAGAGCCCGGCCCGGTCGGTGCGGATCTCGCGCTGGTAGAGGAGGCTCCCGGCGAAGCGCCGCCCCCAGCGGGCCTTGCTCTCCAGCCCCAGGAGCACGGAGGGCCGGTCGGGGGCGAGGGCGTCGGCCTCGGCGAGGAGGTCCCCGGTCGCGGTCTGATCGAGGTTGCCGGAGAGGCTCCGTCCGGCGAAGCCTTCCACCCGGACGTTGCCCAGGCTGCGCCAGAGGAGCGAGGCTCCGTCGAAGTAGTCGAAGCCCAGGCCGCTCCCCCGCGACTGGCGTCCGGCCCGCAGCCGGTAACCGGACCGCTCGAAGTTCACGTAGGCGGCCAGGGCCTGGAACCTCTGGCTGGACCGGGGCCAGAGGGCGTCGCTCCCGTACCTCCCTCGCATCTGGACGGTGGCCGAAAGCCCCGGGAGCCGCGACCAGGCGGTCAGGCTCAGATCCTGGGTGACCGGGCCGGCGTGGAGGAGCCCTCCCGCCCGGTAGTAATAGCAGTCGCCCCCCGGCTCGCAGGTGACCACCGTCCCGTCCTCCAGGAGCCGGGTGACCTGGTCCCCGACGGCGAGGCTCTCGGGCACGCTCACCCGCATCACGCCGCGGAACTGCACGAAAGAGGCGTCCAGCCTCAACCTTCCGCGCACCCCCTGGGCGGAAACCGGCCCGGCCCCGGCCGCCAGCGCCGCGACCAGAACCGCCGCCCCGATCCCGCGACTCGTCCGGTTCATCCTCCCCCTCCCGCGCCGGCCGCGGTGATCTTGTGGCACCCGGCGCAGTTCTTCCCTTCCATGTGGTCCACCTGCTCCTGGTGGCAGCCCAGGCAGAAGTTCCGGCTCTGGATCATGTGCGCGAAGCTCGAGGCTCCGTGGCAGGTCCGGCAGCCGCCGGTGTGGACGGCGAGGTCGTGGGCGCCGGCGGCGGGCGGCCGGTGGCAGGCGATGCAGCGGGCCTCGGGGCGGTGGTGGGCGTCGTGGCAGCTCGCGCACCGCGCCACCGGCGTCTCCACGTGGCCGGGGGCGTGGCAGGACTCGCAGGCCAGCCGGCGGTGCTTCCCGTGGTCGAAGGGCAGGGTGCGCGTCTCCGCGGCCGGCCACACGCTCAGCTTCATGCTCACGTCCAGGTTCCGGGTGAAATCGGTCTGGGCGCCGCCGTGGCAGGTGGTGCAGGCGGCGGCGCCCGACGCCCCATGATGGCACGACTGGCACTGGGCGGCCGAGGTCACCAGCAGTTTGGCGTGCTGATGGGTGCTGTCGTGGCAGCGGGCGCAGGGGAGCGCCAGGTGCGGCCCGTGGGGGAAGGTGCCCACGCCCGAGACCTCGGTCGCGGGCACCGTGCCCCGGGGGCCCCCGAGGTCCCCGTGGCAGGACAGGCAGTCCCCGGCGTTCGCCCGCCAGGTGTGGGGATGATGGCAGTTCAGGCAGTTCTCGAACACCGCGGGATCGACCCGGTGCATGACCGTCTTGGGCCAGGCCCGGGGATGGCAGCCCACGCTGTAGCAGGTCTTCCTCCACTCCTCCGGGGCCTTCTGGACGAAGCGGTCGTGGCAGACCTTGCAGGCGAAGGTGTGGGGATCGTTCGCGAACGCCTGGGCGCCGAGGACCTCGGCCATCCGGCGGTCGGTGGGGTTTCCGGCGATGCGCTTCTCGAGGAGCTCCGCCGGGGTGAGATCGCTGTCCGGCACCTGGACCCGGGGCTCCTGGTGCTTCCCCCGGCCACAGCCGGGCATGGCCAGGAACGCGGCCGCGGCGATCAGGAACGCCGGCAACGCGATCGACGCGCCTCGCCACCGCCTCCGCGGGGTGTCCCCGGAGGGCCGCCTGCTCGTTCCTACCACGCCGGAATCTCTCCCTCCGCGCCGGCGACGCGCCGGTGCCTTACCAGAGTGCACGCCTTCCGGGATTCCGGCAACTGCGGCGGGAGCCGGCCCGGGCTCCGGCGGCCCGGGGGGAGGGGCTGCGGAAGGCCGATGGGCCCCCTACCCGATCGGAGGGACGGGGGCGGCGCTCCGGTCCCGGAGTCCGGAACGACCGGACCGAGGCCCCCACCGCCCTCCGGGACCGGGCGAGCGGGGGCGCCGGGGGGCCCCCCGGGGGCCCCCCGGCCGGTCTTCGCGCGGTTACTCGAGCTCGCGATCGAGCTGGACGACCGGAGCCGAGAGGCCGTACGTGTCCTGCATCGCCTTGATGGTGGCGATGAGAAGCTGCTCGGTCAGGAACGGGTTGTGGACCGGCGTGCCCGGAAGGTGCGCGAGCTTGGAGTTGAACCAGGCGCCGTCCTTCACCTCGAACCCGCCGGTGAGCGCGATGCTCGAGGCGCCGGGGTTGAGCCCCACCTGGGTGAGCATCCCGTCCAGCTGGCCGGTCAGGTTGTCGATCCGGTCGACCGCGGTGAGGTACGCGGACCGGGCCGCGTCCGGGGTGCCGTGGCACCCGCTGGTGGCGCAGGCACCGAAGTACCGCTGGTCCACTTCGCAGTCGTCGCCCACCGTGGGAAGGCCGTCGGAGCCGATGCAGGGAATGGCCTGGAACAGATGGCCGGTGGCGTGGAACTTGAAGGCGCCGGTGCTGGCGTCGGTCACGTCGAACGCGAACACGTGGCAGGTGGCGCAGAGCCGGGGGTTCGCGCTGGAGCCGTGGGTCCCGGAGATCCGGTCGCTGGGCTGGTACCCGGGCGGCCACCACCCCGCGTCGCCCAGGAGGAGCGGGCCTTCCGGCGAATGCGGACCCCGCAGGGTGGTCGAGGTCAGGTCCGGCTGGCTGTTCCGCTGGTGGCACTTCATGCAGAGCTGGGTGTTGGGATCGGTGGAGTTGAGCGGGAAGCGCAGCTGGCCCTCGTAGGAGCTTCCGTGCGGGTCGTGGCAGACCGCGCAGACGATCCCCTGCTGCTGGCCGAGGGGGGCGTCCTTCTCCTGGTAGTTGTCGTCCTCGTTCCATGCGGCCAGAATGCCCTGGGCGGTATGGCAGGAGATGCACTCGGCCCGCCCCGCCGGGGTGGGCTCGGGGAACGCATGTGCGGACTGGACCCACTCCTCGACGAAGGGATTGTGGACCCCGTTGTGGCACTCTCCGCAGCCGACGAAGGTCGTGTCGCCGGCGGTGACGAGGGCCACCTGGATCGAGGCGAGGGGCTGGGTCGCGTCCGGGTTGGTCACGTGGTTCAGGCCCGGCCCGTGGCAGCTCTCGCACTGGACGTCGAAGTAGCGGGCGTCCCCGGTGGAGGCGTACCCGCCGTCGGTGGCGGAGTTGCCGTTGGGCCCCACCGAATGGCAGTTCTCGCAGGCCGCGGACGCATGCCCGCTCGCCTGCAGATCGTCCCAGGCGTTCGCGTGGAGGGACTTCTCCCACTTGGCCTGGACACCCACGTGGCAATTGCCGCAGACCGTCAGCTTCTTGTCCGCCTGGTCGTATCCCAGGAAGCCCTGGGCGGCCCCGGGAGGCTGATGGTAGATGGGGCGCTCGACGAACACCTTCTTCTCGTCGGTACACCCTGCCAGCGCCGCCAGCACCGCCACCCCGACCAGGGCCGTCGGGACCAAGGCCCTCCAAATGGACCCTCTCATGACAACCTCCTTCACGGACGACCCCTCCCCTTCCGAACGGTTGATGAGTGGGAGTCGCTCCCACCCAATTCGAGTTATAAACTCGCATATCCGGAATTGGACGGCAACTCGGAATTCCGGCCTCGCCGATCCATGACGGGGCTGGGGGGGGGGACGGCGAAGGGGCCGGTCGGGCGGACCGGGTAACGCGCTGGGGAGGAGGGAGATGTGCCCTTGAACCGGGCCGCCGCGGGGACCCTTCCGGGGTGGGTGGGACAGGAACCGGGCGGGCGCCCATCCGGACGCCCGCCCGACTTCAAGAGGCCTGTCGTCGCTGTGAATCCCGGACGGCCCGGACCGGGTCGCTGGACCTCGGACCGGGTCCGCCCTCCCTCATGACGGGCCGGGCCCCTTCCGGGGCGCCCGGCCGGCCACGGGGGCGGATCGAGTCTACTTCGCGGCTGAAGCCGCCCCCATCCTGGTCAGGCCCTCCTGGAGGAGCGCCCGGGCGTACCCCGGATTGTGCACGCCCATGCTCTTGTCCTCGTGCATGACGTAGAGCCAGTTGTAGAGGGCGATCCCCTGAGCCTCGGGAGCGGAGGTGACGGTGGGGTGACCGTTCTCGTCGTTCTCGTTGATGAGGCCGGCGTTCAGAAGCAGCGCCCCGAGCCGGTTCCCCAGGTCCTCGATCTCGGTCTGGACGCCGTCGACGTCGAAGCTGGTGGCGTCGGGGTGGCACTTCTGGCAGGTCTCCAGCGAAGGCACGAAGGTGTGGTTGGCATCCGCACCCATGTGGCAACCCACGCAGGTGTTGTCCACCGCGCCGTAGTGCCCGCTCGGGCTCCCCACCACCCCGGCCCCGGCGACCCCCAGCAGCATCGCGCTCTGCGGACCGTGGTGCGGGCCCCAGTGGCTGCTGATGCCGGTGATCACGCCGTTGACCGCCACCGGGCCGTCGCGGCGCGGCTGGTGGCAATTGCTGCAGAGGTTCCCCTCCCCGCCGTCGAAGGTCGCGCCGGGGACGGAAGCCAGCTCGACCGGCTTCACCGTCTGCAAGGCGAAGTCCGCCATGGAGTAGGTGTCGTGGATCATGTGGCAGGCGCGGCAATCCACCCGGGTCGGATCCGCTTCACCCTGCGTCACCTCGGTCGGGTTCAACCCGGCCGCCACTTCCTTCTGGAATCCGCTTCCGGAGTGGCAGCCGGCGCAACCCGCTTCGGTGGCGCGCAGGTAGGTCGTACCGGTGCCGTGAACCGACGTGGCCCACTCCGTCTGCTTGCCGGTGATGAGGTTGCTGGAGTCGTGGCAATCGGCGCACGACAGGGGCTTGTTCGATTCGACGCGCGTGATGGTGCGGTCGCACGCCTGCGCGCCCACCAGGAGCACCACGGCCCCGAATGCCAGGAAGGTTCTTGCGACGGACATCTAGGCCTCCTTCTTTGCCTTTTCTGCTTGCGCTTACTTCCCGTGCAGGTCGTAAGCGACGTTGAACCAGACTACGTTTGCCGTGTAGTAGCGATCCAAGAGAACGTAATCGTCGTAGTTGTAGATGTTGTACTTAGCCTCGAGATGAATGTCTTTCTTCACGGTATACATTCCCTCGAAGAAGAGAATGGACTTCTCGATGTCCAGATCCCCGCCCACGTTCAGGTAGGTGAGTCCGGTCGAGAGCCGGAGATTCCTGATCCTCTCCAGGTCGACGCGCCCGGTCACGCTGTTGTTCCAGGCGCGGAAGCCGCCGACACGGTCGGTGTATTCGTCGTTGCTGTAGGTGTAGGACCCGGTGATCCCGCCCCAACCCGCATAGGCGTAGGACGCGTAGGCGTTGGCGATCTGGCCGTGGGCGTTGACGTCGATGTCGGGGAAGTCCCGGTCGCGCACCCGGAATCCGGTGCCGACGCTCAGGCCCTTGAGCGGGTTCACCTCCAGGTCGCCCTGGAAGCGTTCGCTCTCGACGTCCTTGAGGAGGGTCAGCTCCTCCTGGTCCTTCTTCAGCCGGCCGGCGTACCGCAAACGGGCGGTGAGCAGCCGGTTGTAGCGGAAGGTGGTGGCCGCCCGCCAGCTGTTGTAGTAGGTCAGGGTGAGCTGGTCGTCGTTGGTCTCGTAGGAGTAACCCAGGGAGACGTCGCCGTACCGGTGGAACACGGTGGCGTCCACGCCGTTCACGAACCGGTCCGTCTTGAGGCCGGTGCTCTGATCGTCGACCCGCTGGGCGTCGAAGTCGTACTTGAAGCGCAGCCGGCTGATCGGGTCCACCACCCCGGTGTACTGGAAGTTGGCCAGGGTGTAGTCGAGTCCTGCGTTGGAAAGCTTGCTCACCCCGTAGGCCGCGCGGACCAGGTGGGTCCACCGGTCGTAGAAAAGGCAGGGGGTGGCGATCCGGGCCGACACCACCTGCCCGGTGCGGTCGGCGGCCGAATTCTCCCGGTCGTCGAAGTGGGACGCGCGGTAGTCCACCGCCAGCACCCGGCGGTCCTTCCGGGCCTCCGCGGACACGTGGCCCGAGAGCAGCCCGTTGTCGTACCGCAGCCCGAGCGCGTCCAGGGTGCCTTCCGGATACGGAAGCCGGTCCCCCGTCCGGGTGGTGTACCCCAGGGAACCCTCCAGCTTGATCCAGCGGGCCGGAGTGAAACGAGCGTCCAGATCCCAGTTCCGGCGGTCCGAGGTCGTGTTCCGGCCCGGATCGAACACCTGCCGGTTCTCGACGAGGGAAGCGCTCAGCTTGAACTTGCCCGGGCTCCGGTACAGAAGCCGTCCCTGCCGGCTTCCCAGATTGATCTCGTGGAGGTCCAGCATCAGGTGGTCGCCGCCGGTGGGGGCGCCCTCCAGCCGGAGCTGGGTGAGGGAGAACCCGTCGTGGATGTTGTAGGTCTCCTGGACCGCCGACCGGTCCCCCACCTCGTCGAGGACGATGCCACCCACCTTCACCGTCCCCGTCCACGCGGCCGCCCGGAGCGGAATCGCCCCAAGCCCGATGATGAGCAGGGCCGGAATCGTCGCGCGCATCTTCATTCTCATTCGCTCCGTCCTACTACTGGTGACATCCTGCTTTGAGACAACCCCGGTCCCGGAGCGACTCGCTCAGGAAGTTTCGACTGGTGTAGGAGCCGTGAATGTCCACATGGCATTCGTTGCAGGCGATGTTCGCCCACTCGGTCCCGTGATGGGAGTTCATCTGGTGCAGCGGGACCGTATGGCACTGCTTGCACAGCTGGAAGTCCGGGGCCTCGTAGGGTTGCTTCAACATGCGAGGCAAGTACGAACCGTGCGCCTCGTGGCAGTTCAGGCAGCCGCCTTCCTGCGTGGAGTAGTCCACCGTCGCCTGGTGCTCGAAGGGGAACGGCCCCTGGAACTCGCCGTGGCAGCTGGTGCACATGGTGCTGCCGTTCCGGGACAGGTCCCGGGTACCGGCGTCCATGGTCTTGTGGCAGTCGGTGCATTCCAGCACCGCGTCATCGACGGGGTGGCGGTAGGGGCGCGCGAACTCGGTCTTCACCGAATTGTGGCAGCTCAGGCAGAGCGCCGGTTGCGCCTGGCGGAGGAGCGGCGCCGTCTTCGAGGCATGTACGCTGTGGCAGGAGCTGCAGTTCACGTCGTTAGCGGTGTGAACGTTCTTCTCCGCCATGTTCTGCTGGTGGCCGTTCAGGTGGCAGGCCGAGCAGACCTTTCCCTCGGCGGCCGCATCGAGGGCGGCGGGGTTCGTCATGGGGTACTGCTCGGGATCCTCCTGGTAGTGGCGGGGATCCCCGGCGTGGCAGTCGGTGCAGGCGATCCGCAGTTCCTGCTGATCGCCGGAGGCTTCGAAAATCCGGTGCGGGGTCATGGCCAACGAGTCGCCGAATCCCTCATGGCATTCCAGGCAGGCCTCCGCCTCGCGGGGATGCTCGCCGGCGGCCGGGCCGGTCTGGGATCCGGAGAGAGGGACGGCGAACATGAGGAGGAAAAGCACCGGTACGTATCGTTTCAGTCCCGCAACATGCTCTTTCAATGGGCCCCCTCCGGAGAAAGACCGCCTTCATAGCTCTTCCCGCTGCGAAAAACTACCTGCACGCGACCTCGCGTCCCAGTCCAAATTACCGATAAGAGTATTTCCGCGATCGGAAGTCGCCGGTTGGAAGCCGGCTTCAGTAATTGGATAGGCAATGCCGGAACAAAAACGATAGATTCTGTATCTTATCGTTTGGTGCCTGCGCTCCCCGCCCTTACCCATTCGTTCCCCGCCGCCCCCCGCGGGGAGGAGGGCTTGCGCCTCCGGGCCGGCGCCGATGCCGGGCGCCCAAACGGAACCGCCCGCCCCGGGCGATGCCGGAGCGGGCGGGAATCCTTCTCGTCTGGGCCTTACGACGGTCTACTTGCCTTCCGCCGCGGGAATCGGGTGCGCGATCTTCTTGAGGTACTCGTCGTACTTGAACTCCTTGTAGAAGGGGTTCCCCTCGGCGACGTGGCAGTTCAGGCAGGTCTTCTCATCGGCGACCAGGAGACCCACCGTCTCGGGCTTGACGGTGCCGGCGTGGAGATCCTTCATGGTCTTCAGACCCTTGTAGGCGCTCCCGGGACCGTGGCAGCTCTCGCAGGAGATCCCCTCCTCGAGGGTGATCTTCTGGTTGGCGATGTCCTTCATGACCGGATACGCGGTCACGTGGCACTTCAGGCAGGCGTCCGCGGTCTGGGGGTCGTCGATCCCCAATTTCTTCGCCGCGGCCTTGGCCTCGTCCGAAGCCAGGGAGGCGTACGCCTTGGAGTGGGCGCTTGCCTCCCACTTGGCGTACTGATCCCCGGTCGCGGCCTTGCTGTGGCACATCTTGCAGGTCTTCGCTCCGACGTAGGTGTAGGCGTCCTTCTTGGCCTCCTCCTTGGCCTCCTGGGCCGAGGCGACGAGCCAGGTCAGGGTCATGGACCCCGCCATCAAAAGAACGACCAGTGCCTTCTTACCTTTCATTTTCCATTCACCTCCCGGTCCGGACCGGTGCACCGGCCTGGGACCTTCACCGACACTTGCGCGCACCTCGAAACATGAAATTGATCCGCATCAGTCTTCCATCCCGTAGATGGAGTCATCCCCGATATGGCACTCGGTGCAGGGCATCTCCGTCTCCGCGCCCTCGATGTCCACCGGATGCCGGAATTTCAAACCTCCGTAGACCAGGGTGTCCCCGATCGCGCTGGCCACCCCCTGCGACACGATGGTGTGGCAGAGGTTGCAGTCCGCGCTGATCGTCCTGCCGTCCGCGGTCGCCAGGTCCGAACCGTGGCAACGAAAGCAGCCCGGGAACAGAAGGTGACCCCGGTTGTCGGGATAGCGATCCCAGCGGACGCGCATTTCCGGGAACATGTTCTGGCTGTAGATACCCTGGACCGCCTTCACCGCTTCCGCAGGAAGAGCGATCCCCTTGTCCCGGTAGAACCCTTCCATCCCGGCGGCGATGGAGTCCATGGCCCCCTGGGTGGTGGCGTACTCGACCGACAGCACGTGCACCGCTTCCCGTTTGATCCACGGGATGGAAGCGCTCAGTCTCCCCGCGGCCATGGCCGTGTTCACCGCGTCCATGGGCGAGTGGTAGTTGTGGGACGGCCGGTTGTGGCAGTCGATACAATCCAGGCGGCGAACCCGCCCCTCGGACTGCCGCTCCGCCATCACCGAATCGGGGAGGGGCCTGCCCCCCCTGGCGTAGATGATCTCCTTGCCGTCCTGGTTCCACATCACCTGCTCGAAGGACTGGCGCAGGGAGTCTCCGGCCACGTAGACCATGTGATTGGCCTTGTCCACGTGCCAGTGGATGCCGGAGGCGTGCCCCTCCGGCGACGCGGAGGTCCCCCCCACCTTCATCAACAGATTGATCTGCCAGTGGGTGTTGTGCTCGTCGCCCAGGAAGTGGTCCCGGGTGACCTGGCTGGCCGGATAGAACTTCTGGGGCCAGTGGCACTGCTCGCAGGTCTCCTGAGCCGGACGCAGATTGTGGACGGGGGTGGGAATCGGCGTGGGGTAGATGTGGAGGGCGGTCTTGAACACCTGCCTCGCCCCCGACATCTTGCTCTTCACGTACCAGCCGGCACCGGGGCCGATGTGGCAGTTGACGCACGCCACCCGGGCGTGGGCCGAGTTCAGGTAGGCGGTGTGCTCGGGCTTCATCACCGTGTGGCACACCGTGCCGCAGAACTCCACCGACTCCGTCCACTGGTAGCCCTGGTAGAGCCCGATGGTGGTGACCAGGAGGAAGAGCGAGGTCCCGGCCACGAAGGTGACCAGGGCGTTGCGGTGATGGGGGTTGCCGAGGTCGACCTGGATCGGCCGGGTCTCCCCCCGCTCCTGGCGCTTCTTCTCCCGCCACATCCCGAGGGGGATGAGCAAGAGCCCCAGGATCAGGATCCCCGGGAACGCCATGAAGATGAAGATCCCGATGTAGGGGTTGGACCCGTGGGCGAACAGGTTGAGGATGAAGAGGATGATGATGGCGGCGAGCCCGAACAACGCCATCGCCGCTCCCAGGAGCGTGATGAGGTTGTAGGCGAGGCCGGGGTATATCCGTTTCTTGTCGCGATCGGGCACGGAAGCGCCTCCGGGATTCCCAAGTCGGTTACGAACGCGCGTATCCTGACACGCGCATCGGCAATCCCGACAGCATAATGACGAAATCCAGAATTTGTAAAACGGGTCTTTTTGGAGTTTGATCCCGCAAGCGGCGGATCCGGAACCGGTTGACCGGCGCATCGCACCCGAGACTCCGTCTCAACCGGGCCTGGGGGAGGATGCATGGACAGGGAGGCGGCGGGAGCGGCAGAATCGAACCCGCATCGCGATCGGAGGAGGTGAGGTCCCGCGGAAAGGAACCGGAGGATGCAATACGTAAGATTGGGCCGCACCGGGCTCGAGGTGTCCCGGATCTGTCTGGGCTGCATGTCGTACGGGGACCCGGACTGGCGCTCCTGGGTACTGCCGGAGGAGGAAGCGCGGGCGCACTTCCGGGCGGCGGTGGACGCCGGCATCAACTTCTTCGATACCGCCGATATGTACTCCCGGGGGCGGAGCGAGGAGATCACCGGCGCCTGCCTGCGAGAAATGACCCGCCGGGACGAAACGGTGGTGGCGACCAAGGTCTTCTTCCCCTCCCGGAAGGCCCCCAATGCGGGGGGGCTCGGCCGGAAGCACATTCTGGACGCCTGCGACGCCTCGCTTCGCCGACTGGGCCTGGACCACGTCGACCTCTACCAGATCCACCGCTGGGATCCCCACGTCCCCGCGGAGGAGGTGGTGGAGGCGCTGGACTCCCTGGTCCGGGCGGGCAAGGTCCGTTACCTGGGGGCGAGCAGCATGGCCGCGTGGCAGTTCGCCAAGGCCTTGCACCTGGCCGGGGACCGGGGGCATCACCGTTTCGTCTCCATGCAGAACCACTACAACCTGATCTACCGGGAGGAGGAGCGGGAGATGATCCCGCTCTGCCTGGACGAGGGGGTGGGGGTCATCCCCTGGAGCCCGCTGGCGCGAGGGTTCCTGGCCGGGAACCGGAAACGCGGCCTCGAGGAACCGACCGAGCGGGCCCGGACCGACGGCTTCGCCAAGGACATGTACTTCGCCGACGAGGACTTCCAGGTGCTGGAGGCGGTGGAGGCGATCGCCGGGGAGCGCGGGGTGAAGCCGGCGCAGGTGGCCCTGGCCTGGCTCCTGCAGGCCCCGGGGGTCACCGCCCCCATCGTGGGCGCCACCAAGGTGCAGCACATCACCGACGCGGTCCAGGCGCTGGAGATCAGGCTCGACCCGGAGGAGACGGCGCGTCTGGAGAAGCACTACCGTGCCCATCCCGTCCTCGGATTCCGGCCCCCGAGGCCGGGGGGGGCGGCCTGACCCCCCTCCGCCTTCGAACCGGTGAGGCGCCCCGGCCGGCCGGGGCGCCTCGCTTTCACGCGAAATCCGGAGACCCGGACGGGATCAACGGGTGAGGATGAGCTTGCCGGTGGCCCTCACCGGCCCCGCCTCCAGGCGGTAGAAGTAGACCCCCGAGGGGAGTCCGGCGCCGGACCAGGTCATCGACTGTTCACCGGCGGCGAGATAACCGTCCACCACCCGCTCCACCACCCGCCCCTGGATGTCGAACACGGTGAGCCGGGTGTCGGCCCCCTCGGGCAACCGGAAGTGGAGGTCCACCACCCCCCCGCGGTTCCGGGTAACGACTCCGGCCGCCTCGGAGTCGCCCCGCTTCGGGGCGGGATCCACCGAGACGAACTGGACCGCCGCCACCGGCGATCCGTCGTGGAGAAGCCCGGTCAGGACCCCCTGACGGAGGCCCCCCTCGCCCTCGAAGGCCTGGTTGACGCTGAAGATCATGTAGATCCCGCTTCGGGGAATGACCGTCATCCGGAGCGGCGCCGCCCCGTTCAGGCGCAGGGTGGAGAGGTCGTACTGGGACACCTTGAGCGTCCATAGATCCTGGACCAGGACCAGGAAGGCCCCGGGGTCGCGGGAGATCGGGTCGGCAATCGTGCCGGGCACCCACCGCGGCTGGGCGAACACCTGAACGCGGGCGTTCCCGGTGTCGGCCACGTAGATCCTCCCGTCGTGGAAGGCCACGCCGGTGGGCTTGTTCAGGAGGCCGGGCCCGGTTCCGAACGCGCCCTGGACGTAGAGCAGGGCACCGGTGGACGAGAAGGCCTCGATCCGGCTGTTCTGGGTATCGGCCACGTAGACCTGGCCCGCGTCGTCCACCGCGATCCCCTCCGGGTACGCGAACTGGCCGTAGCCGGAGCCGTAGGAGCCCCAGGAGGTGACGAACGCGCCGCCGGTGGTGAACTCCTGGACCCGGTGGTTTCCGGGATCGAGGGCGTAGAGGTGACCCTGCCCGTCGAGCACGATCTTCCCCACCCCCATGTACACCGAGAACCGGCCGGGGCCGGAACCGTCGCCCCCGAACTGGGCCAGGTAGTTCCCCTGGGCGTCGAACTTCTGGATGCGGCGAAGCCCGTCGGCCACGTAGAAGGTGCCGTCGACGGCGACGGCGATCCCCTGCGGTTTCACGAACTTGCCGGGAGTCTGGCCGAAGCTCCCCACCTCCCGGATGAGGACGCCGCTCGAGGTGAAGATCTGGACCCGGTTGTTGTAGGTGTCGGCCACGTAGACCCGGTTCTGCGGGTCCACCGCCAGGGCCTGCGGGCTCCGCAGGAGGCCGGGAGTGTCGCCGATTCCGCCCCAGACCTCGATGCAGGCGCCGGCCTGGTCCAGGCACTGGACGTCGCTGCGGTTCCGGTCCGCCACCCAGGTTTCGCCGGCGGCGCTGACCTGGATACCGTAGGGGCGAAGGAACTGTCCGGGGGCGGTACCCGGACTCCCCCACTGGGCCTGGGGCAGAAGCGGTCCCTGGGCGGAGGCGGGCGCCGCGAGCGCGGCCGCGATGACCAGGGCCGAAAGGATGGACAGGGCTTTCATGATGACCTCCGTTCGACGTGTCGCCGGCGGGCGACCGTCGCCGGGGAGGCATGAGACGGAGAGCTTTCGGCCTTCGGCCGGTGGAGGCGGTCGGACCGCCTCGCGCTCACCCGTGGGGGGACGCGGGATGGGCAACTCTTCGGGACACGCCCGCCGCCCGTGGCGGCCGACGATCGAACCCGGGGCCGGGATCGGTTCTGGGGGAAAGTTCGGCAAGGGGGGGGCGCCTGCTTATGCCGTCCACCTTACTGAAATTCGTTTGGGGTATACAACCCTAATTGGCCGTCGATACCTATAGACGATTGAATTTGTCGGAATCAGGACGGATTCGGGAACGGCTCCACCGGCCGCTCCTCGAACAGCTCCGGCCGGTCCTGGGCCAGCCCGGCCAGGTAGTGCTCGGCGTCCAGGGCGGCGGCGCAGCCGGACCCGGCCGCGGTCACCGCCTGGCGATAGCGATGGTCGTGAACGTCCCCGGCCGCGAACACCCCGCGAACGCCGGTCTCCTGCCCCTGCTTGAGCACCAGGTAGCCGCTGGGGTCGGTCTCGAGCTGGCCCTCCAGGAACGCGGTGTTGGGAACGTGCCCGATGGCGTAGAAGAGCCCACCCACCTCCAGCCGCCGGCGGGAGCTGTCCCGGGTGGAGACCAGGGTCACCGCTTCCAGCCGGCCGCCACCGTGCAGCTCGTCGACCAGGTGGCTCCACACCACCTCCACCTTGGGGTTGCCGAGCACCCGGTCCTGCATGATCTTCGAGGCGCGGAACTCGTCCCGGCGGTGGACGATGTAGACCTTGGAGGCGTACCGGGTGAGGAAGGCCGCTTCTTCCATGGCGGTGTCCCCTCCCCCGACCACCACCAACGGCCGGTCGCGGAAGATGGGGAGCGCTCCGTCGCAGACCGCGCAGGCGCTGACCCCGTTCTGCCAGAAGAGTTCGCTTCCCTTGGGATTCAGCTTCTTGGCCCGGGCGCCGGTGGCCACGATCGCGCTCAAGGCGCTCACCGTCTCGCCGTTGCCGAGGGTGAAGCGGAAGGGGAGTCCGGAGAGCTCCGCCCGGATCACGTCCTCCTGCACCAGGCGCGCGCCGAATCGCTCCGCCTGCCGCCGGATCAAGTCCATCAGGTCGGCTCCTCCGATCCCCTCGGGGAAACCGGGGAAGTTCTCGACCTCGGTGGTGGTCATGAGCTGGCCGCCGGGGATCTCGCCCCGGTCGTTGGCCAGCGACCCCTCGAACACCAGCGGAGCCAGCTCCGCCCGGGCGGCGTAGATCGCCGCGGTGAACGCGGCCGGTCCCGACCCGATGACGACGAGCTTCTCCGGTTCCGAATGAACTCCCGGCACTCCGGCAACCTCCCGATGGCATGTGGTACGAGGACCCGGGGGCACTCCCCGGGAGGGGCGCCCGTTTCCCGGGGCTCCCCGGAAGGACGCAAGAACCCCCGCGGCGGTCACGTCGGGTTCCGGGCCCAATCCTACCGTGCCCGGAGCGGCGAAACCACCCGGGGGGGGCCGGCCCGCGGGGATCCGGGGCGGAGCGGAGCCGCCGCCGGAAAGCGCGGTCAGGCCGGAATCGGGATCCGGACCCCTTCGCGGATCAGCATCACCGGCACGTCCAGGGCGCGGGCGATCTTCTCCGCCTTGCTGCGAAGGATCGACTTCCCGGGGTTGACGGGCAACAGGACCAGGCTCGCGTCCACGTCCCGGGCCGCCTTGGCGATCCCCTCCACCGGGTCCTCCCCCACCAGGGTTTCGTAGTGCAGGCAGGGAGTGCCGCGGCAGATGCTCTCGCCGAACATCCGGAGCTGGTTCCGGGTCTCCTCGGCGACGTCGACCTCGGACCAGGGCGCGCCCAGCCCCCGGATGAAATCGTCGTTCTCGCCGAACGCGCTCAGACGGAACACGTGAAGCTCGGAGCCGAACCGGCGCCTCATCTCACAGGCGGTGATGAGCGCCTGGCGCGAGGCGGGAGTGAAGTCGACCGGGATGAGGACCGTCCGGAAGAGACCGGTGGGGTCGAATTCCGGGGAATTGCCGGGGCAGTCGATGTTCATGGCCGTCAGACTCCTTCCCGGGAGAGCCGGGGCACGCCGGGTCCGGACGCCCCTGCCCCCCTCCCGATGGAATTACCATACCGATTCCCTCGACGATCCCGATCATCCGAAAAGTGCATAACTTCTATCCAGGTTCGATCCCGCCTCAACCCCTTGCCGCGCCCCGTCCAAGCGGACCGCCCGATATGCCGATTCGAGATTCGGCCCTCGACGATTCCGGGGAAGCACCCGTAGAATGGCCCGCGTTTGGCCTCCCGGCGCTCTGTTAGCGGGGGGTCCGGCACGTGAACATCCCAAGAAGCGAGGACCAGATGCCGACGCTCTTTGTTCCCAGGGAAATCGCTCCCGGTGAGACGCGGGTGGCGATCATTCCCGAGACGGTGAAGCGGCTGGTAAAGGAAGGCTTCACCGTCACCATCGAATCCGGGGCCGGCGACGCCGCCAGCATTCCGGACGACGCTTTCCGTCAGGCCGGGGCCACCGTAGGTTCTGACTTGGCCGCCCTTTACGGGGCCGCCGACATCGTGCTGAAGTTCCAGCCTCCGCTCCCCAACCAGAAACTGGGGAAGCACGAGGCGGAGCTGCCCAAGGAGGGGGCCATTCTCATCTCCTTCCTGTGGCCCATGGAGAACGCCGAGGCGGTCAAGGCCTTGGCGCAGCACAAGATCACCGCCTTCGCCATGGACCGTATGCCCCGGATCACCCGCGCCCAGAGCATGGACGCGCTCTCCTCCCAGGCCAACATCGCCGGCTACAAGGCGGTGGTGATGGCGGCGGAGAAGCTCCCCAAGATGTTCCCTCTTATGATGACCCCGGCCGGGACCATCACCCCGGCCAAGGTGGTGATCATGGGCGCGGGGGTGGCCGGACTGCAGGCCATCGCCACCGCCCGCCGGCTGGGCGCGGTGGTCGAGGTCTCCGACGTCCGCCCCGCGGTGAAGGAGCAGGTGGAGAGCCTGGGCGGGAAGTTCATCGAGGTTCCCACCGACGAATCGATGGAGACCTCCGGCGGCTACGCCCGCGAGGCGTCCGAGGAATTCCTGAAGAAGCAGCGGGAGATCGTGCGCAAGCACGTGGTGGAGGCGGACGTGATCATCACCACCGCCCTCGTCCCGGGAAAGCCGGCCCCCCGCCTCATCTCCGAGGACATGGTCCAGGAGATGCGGCCGGGCACGGTGATCGTGGACCTCGCCGCCGAGCGCGGCGGGAACTGCGCCCTCACCGAGCCGGGCCGGACCGTGGTCAAGCACGCGGTGACCATCATGGGCACCCTCAACATCCCGGCCACGGTCCCGTTCCATTCCAGCGACATGTACGCCAAGAACCTGATGTACGTCGTGCTCCATCTCTACCCCAAGGGCGAGCTCAACCTCGACATGGAGGATGAGATCAACGCCGGGTGCGTGGTCACCCACGGGGGCGAGGTGCGGGTCCCCGAGGTGGCGGAGCTGGTGAAAGGAGGGGCCAAGTCATGATGCCTCTGGACATGCTGGCGGGAAACGCCGTTCTGGTGCTGGGACTCATGTTCAGCAACTTCAACATTCCCTATCACCCGCTCCTGGTGGCGCTCTACGTGACCATCCTCGCCACCTACGTCGGCTTCTACGTGATTTCCAAGGTGCCTCCGACCCTGCACACCCCTCTCATGTCCGGATCCAACGCGATCAGCGGGATCACCATCGTGGGCTCGCTGGTCCAGGCCAGCCAGGGCCACTTCGAGACCGGAACCCTGCTGGGGACGCTCGCCGTGTTCTTCGCCATCATCAACGTGGCCGGCGGGTACGCGGTGACCGACCGCATGCTCCACATGTTCAAGCGGAAGGACTGAGAGGCCGACCATGGAAAACATCATCCAGATTCTCTACATGATCGCCGCGGTCCTGTTCATCGTGGGGCTGCAGCGGCTCTCCCGGGTGCGGAGCGCCCGGGGCGGCAACTTCATCTCGCTGGTGGGCATGCTGCTCGCCATCGCCGCCACCCTGCTCGACCTCCTCACCACCGGCCGCTTCCACCTGCAGTTCATGATCGCTCCGATCGTGATCGGAACGCTCATCGGCATCGTGTGGGCGCACCGGGTGCCCATGACCTCCATGCCCCAGATGGTGGGCGTGTTCAACGGGTTCGGCGGCCTCGCCTCCATGTTCGTGGCCTACTCGTACTTCTACGAGCACTCCATCAGGATGGGTGGCGGGGTGCTCGCCTTCGTCAATCCGGACGCGGGCGGCGGGGTGGACGTGGCGGTGACGGTGATGCTGTCGATCCTGGTCGGCGGGGTGACCTTCTCCGGCTCCATGATCGCGGCGGCCAAGCTCCAGGGCTGGGTGAGCGAGCAACCGGTGCTCATGCCCGGGCGCCACCTGCTCAACATCTTCCTCGTCCTGGCCGCGGTGTTCCTGGGCGGCTGGGCGGGCTTCGTCCACTCCCCCGAGGCCACCTCGATCCTGCTGGTGATCATCCTGGGGATCGCCGCGCTCTTCCTCGGGGTGGGACTCACCATCCCCATCGGCGGCGCCGACATGCCGGTGGTCATCTGCCTCCTGAACGCCTACTCGGGGATCGCGGGGGCGCTCACCGGGTTCGTGATCAAGAACAACCTCCTCATCATCGCCGGATCGCTGGTCGGTTCCTCGGGGATCATCCTCACCGACATCATGTGCAAGGCGATGAACCGGTCGCTGGCCAACGTCCTTTTCGGCGGTTTCGGGGCCCAGGCCGCGGTCGCGGGCGGCAAGAGCGAGTACGTGAACGTGAAGTCGGTGGGGGCGGAAGAGGCGGCGATGTTGCTCGAGAGCGCCTCCAGCGTGATCTTCGTCCCGGGTTACGGCCTGGCGGTAGCCCAGGCCCAGCACGCGGCCGCCGACCTCGGGAACCTGCTGGAGAAGAACGGGATCAAGGTCTCCTACGCCATCCATCCGGTGGCGGGCCGCATGCCCGGCCACATGAACGTGCTCTTGGCCGAGGCCAACGTCCCCTACGACCGGCTGTTCGAGATGGACGCGATCAACGACGACTTCAAGAACACCGACGTGGTGATCGTCCTCGGCGCCAACGACGTGGTGAACCCGGTGGCGCTCCACGACAAGACCAGCCCCATCTACGGGATGCCGATCCTGCGCACCCACGAGGCGCGGACGGTGATCGTGGTCAAGCGGAGCCTGGCCTCGGGCTTCGCCGGCATCAAGAACGACCTCTTCGAGTATCCCAACTGCATGATGTTCTTCAGCGACGCCAAGGCGGCGCTGCAGAAGATGAAGGAAGAGTTCGCGGCGCTGAAGAAGTAGCCGGCGATCCGGAGCGCCCGCGCTCCGGCCCCGGAGGCTCACGGACCCGGCCGGCCCCCCCGGCCGGGTCGTCCTTTGCCCGGCCCGGCCCCTGGAAGCCCCCCGGCCCGGAGCGGCTAGCCCGGGTTTCCCCCCCGGCGACCTGCTAGAATCAAGCCATGTTCAAGAAGAAGCTCATCGTGGTCGGTGACCACGTCATGGTCCGCCCCGACATCCAGGGAAAGACCCGGTCCGGGCTCTACCTGCCCCCGTCGGTGGCGGAGTCGGACGCGGTGATGGCGGGCTGGGTGGTGGAAGTGGGCCCGGGGGCCCCCATCCCCTATCCGGTCGACGAGGATGGGGACGAGCCCTGGATGCGCCAGGACCGCGCCGCCGAACGCCACGCGCGTTACGTTCCCCCGCAGGCCGAGGAGGGGGACTTCGCCATCTTCCTGCGCCGGGCGGCGGTGGAAATCACCTTCGAGGAGCAGAAGTACCTCATCGTCCCCAACAGCGCGGTCTTGGCCCTGGTGCGGGAGGAACTCAAGCCCGTCCCCAACCCCGCGCCCTCGGTCCCCGACTCCGAGCGCCGGGACTGAGACGGCCGCCCGCCGGCCCGGTCAGCGGACCGAGACCTGCGCGGCGCCCCCCTTCTCCCCCTCCGTCCGGTAGGTGAGACGGCGGGTCACCCCGTCGAACGGCCGCCCGTCCACCTCGACGTAGGCGGCGGCCGGGAAGTAGTTCAGGGGCGGCCCCTGCATCTCCGGGAACTTCACGTCCCGCCCGGTGGAGAACGCCACCCGGTCGGCATCGAGGTGGCCGAAGTAGAAGCCGGCCCGGTCCGGGTTCAGGTTTCCCTCGGAGATGTCCACCGGCACCCACGCGCCGTCGCGGTAGAACCAGGCCCAGCAGTGGTATCCCCCGGCCCGGTCCGTCTCCCCCCCGGGGAGGGTGGCGTAGCCCATCTCGAAGCGGGCGGGCACCCCCTCCGCCCGCGAGAGCGACATGAACAGCGAGTGGAAGTCGGTGCAGTTCCCCTTGTGGACGTCGCAGGCCCGTTCCGAATCGCCGCGCCCCCAGCCGGGGACGGTCTTGTCGTAGGTCATGACGGTCCGGACGTAGTCGTAGCGGGCGCGGTCCCCGCCTCCGATGCTGTCGGCGAGGGCGCGGATGCGGGGGCTCAGGCTCACCATCCCCTCGTCCCGCAGGTAGAGGGGGCGCTCCGCGCTGCTCAGGCTGGCCGGCTCCGGCGCCTCCACCGGAAACCGGCGCACCCGGGCGGAAAGGCTCACCGAAAAGCTGTCGGGAGGGTTGGGCACCGTGACCAGCACCGCCCGGTTGTGGAAGTCCGGGTCCTCGGTCGGCTTCCAGTCGTAGCCGGTGTCCACCCGGAGGTCCGAGACCTTCTGCTCCTGACGCTCCTGGGGGACGGCGATCCAGAGCTTGGCCTCGCGCGCGCCCGCGGGGACTCCGGTGACCGCGATCCGCCAGCTCAGGTCGTAGACCTTGGAATCCATGTCGCCGGTGACGCCGCAGGCGAGCGCGGTGAGCGCGAGCGCGACAAGGGGCCAGCTTCTTCTCAACGGCCTGCTCCTTCGGGGACGGGGGGGAGTGGTGACGGCTCCGGGGGGACGGGTTTATTCTGACGGACAGGGCGGGAGGGGGTCCAGCCCCGGCCGGAGAGGGCCACCGGGTTCCGCTTGGATCGCGTCCCCGGCTTGCTATACTCCCTGCCCGCAAGCCGCCGGGGCCGGTTCCGTTCGCCGGGGAGGATATCGCCATTTCCAGGAAACCTTGGAGCGTGCGCAACGCGCTCGAGCTCTACAACGTCGAAGGCTGGGGGGTGGGCTACTTCGGCGTGAACGACGAGGGACGCCTCACCGTTCACCCCGACCGCAATCCCGAACGGGGAATCGACCTCTACGCCCTGGCCCTGGATCTCCACGACCAGGGGGTGGGGCTGCCGCTCCTCCTCCGGTTCTCCGACATCCTCAAGTCCCGCATCGAAACCCTGTCCAAGTCCTTCCGCCAGGCCATCAACGAGACCGCCTACAAGAACGGCTACACCGCGGTCTACCCGATCAAGGTCAACCAGCAGCGGCACATCATCCAGGAGATCGTGGAATTCGGGAAGACGTTCGGGGTGGGGCTCGAAGCGGGCTCCAAGCCCGAGCTCCACGCGGTGCTGGCCCTGACCGAGGACACGTCGCACATGATCGTGTGCAACGGGTACAAGGACGAGGAGTACATGCGGCTGGCCCTCATGGGCCAGCGGCTCGGGCACCAGGTGTTCATCGTGCTGGAGATGGTCCAGGAGGTGGACGTCCTGCTCAAGGTGGCCAAGGAGATGGACATCCGGCCCACCGCGGGGATCCGGATCAAGCTGGCTTCCGCGGGCTCCGGCCGCTGGGCGGAGAGCGCGGGCGAGAAGAGCAAGTTCGGCATGAACCCGCCGCAGCTGGTGCGGGTGCTGGACAAGCTCAAGTCCACCGGCAACCTGGACATCCTGAAGCTCATCCACTTCCACCTGGGATCGCAGATCCCGGACATCCGCACCATCAAGGCGGCCCTGGCCGAGGTTGCCCGCTACTACGTGGAGCTCCGGAATTTCGGGGTGGACATCACCCACGTGGACGTGGGGGGCGGGCTGGGGGTGGACTATGACGGCTCCCGCTCCGGACGCTCCTCCAGCACCAACTACTCGCTCCAGGAGTACGCCAACGACATCGTCTACACCCTGAACGAGGTATGCGAGGAGAACGAACTCCCCGCTCCGCACATCATCACCGAGTCGGGACGGGCGCTCACCGCCCACCACGCCATGCTGCTGATCAACGTCATCGACGTGGAGAGCCAGCAGGTGGCCCCCGAGGTCCCGGTGGACCCCGAGAACGACCATCAGGTGCTCCTGACCCTGAGCGACAGCCTGAACGAGGTCTCGACCCGGTCGCTGCGCGAGGTCTACCACGACGCCATCTTCGCCAAGGAGCGGGCGCGTGACCTGTTCAACTCCGGGGTGCTCTCGCTCCGGGACCTGTCCCGGGCCGAGCAGCTCTACCTCAAGATCCTGGAGGCGGTGCTCCGGTTCTCCGACCCCCAGGCCCACGAGGACATCGTGGCCGAGGTGGGGGACGTCCTCACCGACCGCTACTTCCTGAACTTCTCGCTCTTCCAGTCGCTTCCCGACAGCTGGGCCATCGACCACCTCTTTCCCATCGTCCCCGTTCACCGGCTGGACGAGGAGCCGACCCGCCGGGGGACGATCCAGGACATCACCTGCGACTCCGACGGCAAGATCGACACCTTCGTGGGCGGCCGGCGGATGAAACGGACCCTGGAACTCCACCCGATCCGGCCCAACGAGCCCTACATCCTCGGGGTGTTCATGACCGGGGCCTACCAGGAGATCCTGGGCGACCTCCACAACCTGTTCGGCGACACCAATGCGGTGCACATCCGGCTCCAGAACGACAGCTACGAGGTCACCGACGTGGTGCACGGGAACACCGTGACCGAGGTGCTCCAGTACGTCCAGTTCCACTCCTCCGAGCTGGTCACCACCTTCCGGCGGAAGGTCGGACGCTGCCGAGGGCTGTCGCGGCAGGACGCCAACACCTTCATCGCCGACTTCATGGCGGGACTGGACGGTTACACCTATCTGGAGTCGCCGCTCGAGGTCGAGGTGGAGGAGGACGAGGAGCCGCCGGCCTCGGGGGCCGCGGGCGAGTCCGGGGGGAACGGGGCCTCGGCCGGGGAGACGGCGCCGGAGACGGTGAAGGAGAAGCGTTGACCGTGGCCGCGACCCGCCCCGGACGCGGGTAAACCCCCGGGGCCGGCGGGCGGCCCACCCCGAGAGCCGCCCTGCAGGCGGGCGTCAGCCGGTCCGGAGCCGGTCCGCCGCCTTCTCCAGCCCCCGCGGGTCCACCCCGAGGCCCCCCGCCGCCGCCGCCGCCGCCCCCGCCGGCGTCCGCAGCGCGCGCCGGGCGGCCTCGAACCCCAGCTTCCACACCACCTCCAGGTCGCGGGGGCGAAAGCGGGCCCGGATGAGGGTGAGCGCTTCCTCCGCCTCGGGCGCCACCTCCAGGAAACGCAATTCCGGCCGCTCGCGAACCAGCGCCTCCCGCACCCCCCGGAGCTTGCGCGCGGCGCTGATCCGCGCCATCTGGTCCATCACCGCGGCCGCCCCCTCCCCGCCCACCCGCGGCCCCCGGTCGCGGACGTAGACCGCGAGCGGGCTCACCACGATCACCGCCGCCGCCGGCGGCGCCGCGGCCAGATCCAGGTGCACCGGATCGGCGATCTGCCCGTCCACCAGGTCGCGCTCCCCGATCCGCACCGGCTCGAACCAGCCCGGGATCACCGTCGATCCGCGCACCGCGAGCGAGACCGGCGCGTTGTCGAACCCGGGGCCGTACACCACCCGTTCCCCGGTGTCGAGGTCGGTGGCGGTGACCAGCAGCGTCATCGGGAGAGCGTCGAAGCGGTCGGCCCGCCCCGCCCGCTCCGCGGCCCGGGCCACCAGCCGTTCCACCCCTTCGTTGGAGAACGCTCCTGCGGGGAACTCGCGTCCCAGATCCTGCATCGCGTCCCAGAGGCGCGGCCGGCCCCCCTCGGAGGAGCCGCGCAGGGCGGCGGGGAAGGCGCGGGCGGCGCGTCCCCATCCGGCCAGGTGACGGCGCCAGGGCACCGCGGAAAGCTCGCGGAAGCGGGGGCTCAGAGGATGGCCGGGGCGGCGGAGCGCGTCGAGCGCCTCCTCCGGCCTCACTCCCAGGCCCAACACCGCCCCGACCAGGGCGCCGCAGCTCGTCCCCACCACCCGGGTCGAGGCCTCGGGCCGCCACTCCGGAAGCCCCGCTTCCAGCGCCGCCACCGCTCCGAACTCCCAGAACGCTCCGGGGAAGCCGCCTCCGGCCAGGGCGAGGGCCACCGGGAGGCGCGCGTGGGCCGGGGTCATGCGCGAGCGGATAGGCCGGGCACCGCGCCTACTCCTCCCGGGCCACCGGGTAGAGGTCGTAGCGCGAGTCGGCGTAGGGGGTGCGGTCGTAGAAGAAACGGAGCCGGGCCCGGGGGTCCCCGGCGAAGGCGGGGCCGGTCCGGAGCGAGTCCATGAACGCCCGGGCGAGCCGGGGATCGTCGGCCAGCATCTGCGAGGCCATGGGCTCCATCACGTAACCCTCCACGTACTCGGTCCGCTCCAGCATCCCCAGGAAGAACCCCCACCGGTAGAACGAGTCCTGGGACCCGGGCTCGAGCAGCAGCACCGCCAGGTCCCCGAGCGGCTGGTCGGTGGGGATCCGCGCCGACCCCGCCGGGAAGGTCTCGGTGTGGGTCTCGGCCACCGGCGTGCCGTGGGCGCGGGCTCGTCCCTCGGAGGGCTCGGGATCGATCCCCGCGCCGGTCATCCGGTATTCGGTGACGCTCAGCGTCCGGGGAGCGTCCTGGGTGTCCACCCGGATTCCCTGCCGGCGCATCCGCTCGATCACGTCGCGATAGGGAGCGGGAATCCAGTAGGCCTTGGGCCTCGACACCGTGACCGAGGCCTCGCTCTGGACGATGTAGGGCACGTCCAGGGTAACCGGCTCTCCCAGCCACTCGACCCGGAGCCCGCCGGAGACCGGCGACGGGCTCACCCGCGACCGCACCCCCAGGAACGGCCGGGTCGCGGGCGGGGTGTCCGGGGCCTTGTAGGCCAGGGTGACCGTCTCCGGGCGGAGGTCGCGGTCCGCCTCGATCGCCCGGCGCAGCTCGGCCCCGTGAGCGCCCACGGTGCGGAGCGCGCTCTCCAGGAACTCGTAGGTGCCGAGCACGCGCTGTTCGTAGGGCTTGAGCGAGTGGTTCTCCTCGAGCACGGTGGGGGTGTGGCGGACGTCCCCGTAGCCGTCGGAGAATCGGGGGGACGGGACCCAGTCCACGATCCCCCTCCCGAGGTCGGTGTTGTCGAGGGCGAAGACGAGCGGTCCGGGCACGTGCCCGAGCGCGGCCAGGTCCTTGTCCGCGGCCGGGGTGAGGTAGGTGTCGAGCCAGGCGGCGGCGTTGGGGGAGTGGCCGAACGGCCCCACGTAGCCGAAGGTCACGTCGTACTGGTAGTCGACGCCGTCGGTCACGTGGACGTCCACGTAGAGATCGGGATCCCACCGGTTCAAAACCCCCACCACCCCGCGGACCCCGGGGGTGTCGAGCTTGGAATAGTCCCGGTTCAGGTTCAGGTTGCGGGCGTTGGTGCGCCAGCCCATCTCCTCGGGCCCCCGCTGGTTGATCCGGCCGTAGCGCGAGAACCGCTCGTGCCCGTCCACGTTGAGGATGGGGATGAAGAGGAGGTTGGCCCGGTCGAGGAGGGCCCGGGCGGTCCCCTTCACGGTGAGATCGCGAAGCAGCATCATCCCCGCGTCCTTGCCGTCGATCTCCCCGGCGTGGATCCCGGCCTGGACGAGCACGGTGGGCTTGCCGCTCCGGCGGAGCGCCTCGGGGGTGAAGGCGCGGCCGGCCGAGGCCACCACCATCCACACCGTCCGCCCCTCGCCGCTCTCGGCGATCGGCACCATCTCGAGCTCCGGAGCCGCCCGGACCAGCTTCCGGAGCCACTCCACCGTCTCGTCGTAGCGGGGGGTCCGCCGGAAGCCGCTCTTCTCGCAGGGGGTGGCCCAGGGGTCGCCGGGCGCGAGGACCAGGTTCCGGTCGGCCCCGCTCCAGGGAAGCTCCGGGGGGAGCACCGCTTCCGGTGGGGCGGACCCGATGGGGGCGGCGAGGGCGGGGAGGGCGGCGGCGGCCAGGGCCAGGCCCACGGCGAGCGCGAGCGCACGGCAAGAAGTCGGCATGGATTCCTCCGGCTGGTTTACTCCTTGTCCGGGAGGGGGGACGAGGGGAGCGGAATCTTCGGTTCCTCGGGGTGGCGGCGGTAGAGGAGGATGGTCCTTCCGAGCACCTGCACCACGGTGGAGTCGCTCCGGGCGTCCAGCTCCGCCGCCGCCGCCTTCCGGTCCAGGGGACAGGTGTCGAGCACCCGCGCCTTGATCAGCTCGGCGTGGCGGTGCGCCTCGTCCAGGGTCGCCAGCACCTCGCCGGTCACCCCCTGCTTGCCCACGAACACGGTGGCCTTGAGCCCGTTCCCCATCGCGCGGAGCGCGCGCTTGTCGGCGCCGGTGAGGTTCATGGGCGGAAGCCTAGCACAACGATGGTGGCGGCGGAGCGCGGCCGCCCTTGCCGGGCCGGCGGCCTTGCTGCAATCTTCCCGGCGCCCGCGATCGATTTCCCCGAAAGGAGCCTCGATGCCCCCGAACCACCCCCACTACGACGATACCGGTCCCTCGTTCTACAAACCGCACCCGTGGCACGGCATTCCCATCGGGGATCGCGCGCCCCGGGTGGTGACCGCGTTCATCGAGATCGTGCCCACCGACGCGGTGAAGTACGAGATCGACAAGGCCACCGGCTACCTGAAGGTCGACCGGCCCCAGAAGTACTCCAACGTCTGTCCCTCGCTCTACGGGCTCATCCCCCGCACCCTGTGCGCGGAGGAGGTGGCCGGGTTCTGCGAGGAGAAGACCGGGCGGCGGGGAATCACCGGCGACGGGGATCCCATGGACATCTGCGTGCTGACCGAGAAGCACCTCTCCCACGGCAACATCCTGGTCCAGGCGGTTCCGGTGGGGGGGCTCCGGATGCTGGACGGCAACGAAGCCGACGACAAGATCGTGGCCGTGCTCCAGGAAGACGCCGCCTACGGGGGCTTCCGCGACATCGCCGATTGCCCGCGGGAGCTGGTGGACCGCCTGCGCCACTATTTCCTGACCTACAAGGAGCCGCCGGGGGGCACGCCCCCGCGGACCGAGGTCACGCACGTGTACGGGGTGGAGGAGGCCTACGAAGTGATCGAGCGAAGCCGGCGCGACTACGCGCGCCACTTCCCCGCCCTGGGGGGCGCAGGCTAGCCGTCCGGCCGGGCTAGCCGCCCGGCCCCGGGGAAAATAGGGACCCGGGTCCCGTTTTTGGGAAGCGCGCTCTCCGCACCTCGTCCGGAACGGCGCCCGACCGGTTCGATCGGAACCGCTCACCCCCGGCCGGGAGGGCCGCCGGCCGTCCCGGCCGCCGGATCAGTCCCCGTCCCCGTCCTCGTCCTCGGAGCCCAGGAGCCGGTCGAGCTTCCCGCGCGGGCCTTCGATCGAACGCGCGCGGCGCATCATCCCCTTCCAGGGATCCTCGCGCTGGCCCAGCCGCCGCCGGACGTTCTGCAGGGTGTAGCTCCGGGCGTCGAGCTTCCCGTCCCCGAGTTCTTCCCAGTCGAGCGGCGCCGCCACCGGCGCCCCGGGAAGCGCCCGCACCGCATAGGGAGCGACCGCGGTCTGGGCGTAGGCGTTCCGGGCGGTGTCGAGGAACAGCCGCCCCTTCCGCTTGTCCTTCCGCACCTCGACGGTCAGCCGGTCCGGGTGGCGGGCGGCCAGGAGCCGCGCCGCGTCCCGGGCCAGGGCCCGCACCGCGTCGAAGTCCGCGCTCCGGTCGAGCGGCGCCACCACGTGGAGCCCCTTGGAGCCGGTGGTCTTGACGAACGAGATGAGCCCGATCTCCTCCAGCATCTCCCGCACGTCGCGAGCCGCGCGTTTCACCGGCTCGAACCCCTCGCCGGGAGGATCCAGGTCGAAGACCAAGAGATCCGGCCGGTGGAGCCGGCCGGTGCGGCTGAGCCAGGGATGGGGGGTGATCACCGCCTGGCCGGCCAGGTAGACCAGGGTCGCCGCCTTGTTGCAGACCACCTGGTGCACGCTGCCGCCTTCCTTCTTCACTGTCACCCGGTCCACGAAATCCGGAAAGTGCCCTCCCGCCTCCTTCTGGTAGAAGCCGTCGCCGTCGATCCCGTCCGGGAAGCGCTGCAGGGACAGCGGCCGGTCCTCCAGGTACGGCAGCATCACCGGGGCCAGCTCGCGGTAGTAGCCGGCGAGGTCCCCCTTGGTGATCCCGACCCCGGGGAAGAGGACCTTGTCCGGGTGGGACAGGTCGAACGAGTACGGGCCGAAGGTGACCCTGCTCATGATCCGGGATCCTCCCGCGCCACGTCCTCCGGGTCCTTGTCCCGGCGGAGCCCCAGGAACCGGGGGTGGCGGAGCCGGCCGCCCCGGGTCCACTCGGTGAACCCGACCTCCCCCACCAGCTTGGGGGTGACCCAGTGGACGCCCCCCGACGGCAGGCCGCCGCCCTGGAAGGGCGGGGTGTCGCGGTCGAGCCGGGAAAGCCGGCGGGAGAGCCGGGCCAGGATCTTCTCGTCGTAGCCCGTTCCCACCTTCCCCGCGTACCGGAGCGCGCCGTCCTCGTGGTAGCCGACCAGGAGCGCCCCGAACCCCTCCCGGGATCCCTCGGGATCGGTCCAGCCCCCGATCACGAACTCCTGCCGGTTCACGCACTTGAACTTGAGCCAGTCCCGGGAGCGGCCGGTCGCGTATCCGCTCGAGGCCCGCTTGGCGATCACCCCCTCCCAGTGCTTCCGGCACGCTTCCTCCCAGTACGCTTCGCCGCGGCGGTTCCGGTGCGGGGTGTAGCGGAGCCGGTTGTCGAAGGCCAACGCGTGCTTGAGGATCGCCTTCCGGCTCCGGAGCGCGAGGCGGGTGAGGTCGTATCCCTCCAGATAGACGAGATCGAACACGTAGTAGTAGACCGCCGTTCCGCTCGCCTGCGCCTCCTCGCGGTCCCGGGTCTGCATGCGCGCCTGCAGCCGCTCGAAGCTGGTCCGGTTTCCCCGGAAGGCCACCATCTCGCCGTCCACTACGAAGTCCCGCCGCGCCTGCCCCGCCAGCGCCTCCTCGATCTCGGGATAGGTGTCGTTCAGCTTCTTCCGGTTGCGGGAGAGCAACCGGACCGAGGCCCCGTGCCGGAAGGCCAGGCAGCGTTCGCCGTCCAGCTTCCGCTCGTAGATCCAGCCGGAATCGCTGAAGCGGTCGCGGGTGAGGGTGGCGAGCATGGGGGACTTCCAGCGGAAGGGCTCGCGTTCGCGGAGCGCCTCCCGGTCGTCCTCGGATAGGTCGCGGAGGAGGGCGATCACGACTTCCCGACCTCCTCCACCTTCTTGCCGCTCAACACCGACCGCGGCTCGGTGCTCACCGGGTTCCGCCGGGCGTCGGCCCCCTCGTCGTCCATCTTGACCAGGAGCCAGCGCTCTTTCTTCCCCTTCCCGGTCCGGACGAGCGAGTAGCCGCCCCGGAGCTTCTTTCCGGACAGGCTCACGGTGACGTGCCCGTCCTCGATCGCCTTGTTCATGGGGACCTCGGCCCCGTCGTCCCCGACCTTCAGGTTCCGGTAGGAGCCCGCGTCCCACACGATGACCGACCCCCCGCCGTACTCGTCCTCGGGAATCGTCCCCTCGAAGCCGGCGTAGTCCAGCGGGTGGTCCTCAGTGCGCACCGCCAGCCGCCGTTCCCGGGGATCGGTGGAGGGGCCCTTGGGAACCGCCCACGAGACCAGGGCCCCGTCCACTTCCAGCCGGAAGTCGTAGTGGAGGCTCGAAGCGTCGTGCTTCTGGATCACGAAGATCCGTTTCTTTCCCGACTTCTTCTTCCCCCCGGGGGGTTCGGGGGTTTTGCGGAAGTCCCGCTTGCTACGGTAGGTCTTGAGCGAACGCTCGCCCATGGCGGCATCACCTCGATTCCTTGGCGGCGGCCCGGACGGCCGCGGGGCCGACCCGGATAAGTGTTCGGATAAGGGCCCCCGCGCCGGGCGGCGGGCCTTCTCTCACCATACCCGAGTCCGGGGCTCCTGAAAACCGGCCCCCGGAGGCGGGGCCGGTTGCCGTATGATGATGGCGCGTTGACCCCGGCCGGCATCGGCGGGACTTTCCAGGGACGGGACGCATGAGGTCGGTGACGGCGAAGCTCCGGAGGCTTATCCACGAGGGGAGGACCGCACTCCCCTTCCTCGTTCTCGCCCTCCTCCTGGTCTTCGCGGTGTGGCCGTGGGTTCCGCTCCCCGGCCACCGGCATCGCGCCCGCACCGTGATCTTCTACGGCTTCAGCATCCTGGGCGAGGCCATGAACCAGGGCGTGTTCCCCGCATTCCAGCGCGACTGGAAGGCCCGGACCGGCGAGACGGTGGAGTTCCTGGGATCGTTCTCGGGTTCCGGCACGATCACCAACCAGATGATCCTGGGGGTGCCGGCCGACGTGGCCCTCCTCAGCCTGGAACTCGACGCCGGGCGCCTGGCCCGGGCCGGGGTGATCGCGCCCGGGAGCTGGAAGTCGCTCCCCCACCAGGGGGTGGTGAACCGCACCCCGTTCGTGATCCTGGTCCGCCCCGGCAACCCCAAGGGCATCCACGACTACGCCGACCTGGCCCGGGAGGGGATCGGGGTGGTCCACCCGGATCCGCTCACCTCCGGAGGCGCCAACTGGGCGATCGTGGCGGAGTACGGCGCCGGCGCCCGCGCCGCCGGGGGCTCGCCCGAGGCCGGCTACCGGCTCCTCAAGGGGGTCTGGAGCCACGTGGTGGCCCAGGCGGCCTCGGCCCGGGCCGCCCGCACCCAGTTCGAGAACGGTTTCGGCGACGCGTTGATCACCTACGAGCAGGAAGCGCTCCGGGACCGTTCGCAGGGCCGGCTCGAGGCGGACATCGTCTATCCCCGAAGCACTATCCTGAGCGAACACACCCTGGTGGTGGTGGGGAAGAACGTGGACCCGGGCGAGCGCAAGCTGGTGGACGCGTTCGTGAACTTCCTCTGGAGCGAGGAGGCGCAGCGGATCTTCGTGCGGTACGGGTTCCGGAGCGTGGACGATTCGTTGAACGCGGCCGGCGCCGGGTTCGGGGTCATCGCCGACCCTTTCCTGATCGCCGACTACGGCGGCTGGGAGCGGGCCAAGCGCGACATCGTGGACCGGGTGTGGCGGGACCGGGTGCTGAAGGAGACCGGCCGATGAGCCGGGCGCGCGCTCCCGAGGCCGCGATCCGCTCGCGCTGGGCGGTGCCGCTTCCGGTGGCCGGGCTCCTGGTCGTGCTCCTCCCCCTGCTCCTCATGCCCCTGGCCGCGGTGTTCGCGTTCGCGTTCCGGGGCGGGCCGGGCGCCTTCTGGAGCGCGCTCAAGTCCCCCGAGGCCCTGTTCGCGCTCCGCTTCAGCCTTCTCATCGCCTTCGCCACCGCCGGCGCCAACGCGGTGCTGGGCACCTGGTCCGCCTACGTCCTCAGCAAGTACGTCTTCCCCGGAAAGCGGTTCCTCACCGTCGCGGTGAACCTCCCCGTCGCCATCCCCACCGTGGTGGTGGGAACCTCGCTCCTGTTGTTGTGGGGCCCGATCGGGCTCCTCGGGCGGCTACTGGAGCCGTACGGGCTCCAGCCCATGTTCACCCCCGCCGGCGTCCTGCTCGCCCACCTCTTCGTCACCTTTCCCTACATGCTGGGCTCGGTGAAGCCGGTCATGGACGAGCTGGAGGTGACCTACGAGGAGGCCGCCTACACCATGGGGGCGGGCCGGTGGCAGACCTTCCGCTTCGTCCTGCTCCCGGCGCTGCGGGGCGGAATCTTCACCGGGGCGCTCCTCACTTTCGCCCATTCCCTGGGCGAGTTCGGAGCCACGGTGATGGTGTCGGGGAACCTGCGGCTCCGGACCCAGACCGCGCCGCTTTACATCTTCGCCCAGTTCGAGGCGGGAAACCTGAACAACGCGAACGCGGTGGCCGCGGTGCTGGCGCTCCTCTCGTTCATCGTGTTCTTCGTCCTCCACCGCTACACCTTCGGGCGGCGGGCCCGCTAGGAGCGCGCGATGTCCATCGTTCTCGACGGCCTCACCAAGCGCTTCGAGCGGCTGGTGGTGGTGGACGACGTGCACCTCGAGGTCGCGGGGGGCGAGCTCTTCGTGCTCCTGGGGGCGAGCGGGAGCGGCAAGTCCACCGTGCTCCGGCTCATCGCCGGCCTCACCCGCCCCGACCGGGGGCGGGTGGTGCTGGACGGGCGCGACGTCACCGCGCTCCCCCCCCAGAAGCGCGGGACCGGCTACGTCTTCCAGAACTACTCCATCTTCCGGCCCATGAGCGTGGCCGACAACATCGAGTTCGGGCTCAAGATCCGCGGGGTGCCCGCCGCCGAGCGGCGCCGCCGGCGGGAGGAGCTTCTGGACCTGGTGGACCTGGGCGGGCTCGGCGACCGTTATCCCGACCAGATCTCGGGGGGGCAGCAGCAGCGGGTGGCGCTGGCGCGGGCGCTCGCCTACGAACCGAGAGTGCTGCTCCTCGACGAGCCGTTCGGCGCCCTGGACGTCAAGATCCGCGCCCAGCTCCGCCAGAGCCTCAAGGAGATCCAGAAGCGACTGGGGGTGACCACCATCCTCGTCACCCACGACCAGGAAGAGGCTTTCGAGCTGGCCGACCGGGTGGGGGTGATCGAGCGTGGACGCATCCTGGAGGCGGGCTCCGCCGAGCGGCTCTACGAGCGTCCGCGCACCTATTTCGTGGCCACCTTCGTCGGCACCGGAAACGTGCTGGTGGGGCGGGAGGTGGAGGGGCGCGCGCGCTTCGGCGACCTCTCGCTCCCCATCCCCGGGGAGGTTCCGCACGAGCCCGGGGTCCGGGTGCAACTCATGTTCCGACCCGAGCAGGTGCGCCTCACCCCCGGCCGCCCCGAGGGCGACGCGCCGGTGCTGGGACGGGGCGAGGTGCTGGAGCAGCGGTTCGCCGGGGCCTCGCTCCGGCTGCGTGTGCGCCTCCCCCGGCTCGCCCGCACCCGGCAGATCAGCCCTCCCCCCGAGTTCGGCCAGGAGGAGTTCGTGATCGAGGCGCTCCAGTCCGCGCGCGACCCGATCTCCTCCGCCTCCCCGTGGGTGAGCCTGAGTTCGTGGCGGATCCTGGAACAGCCGCCGCTCTCGTTCCTGGTGTGGGACGCGCCGGAAGGCGAACCGGAGGTGCTCGCGGTGGCGCGGGAGCTCATGACCGGGATCGGGGCCGGCGCCACCGTGCTGTCGGTGGGGCGCGATCCCGAGGCCTCGGAGGCCCAGCGCGCCGCGCTCACCGGGCGGCTGGAGCGCGCCGGACTCCCCGGCGCCGAGACCCTGGTCCGCTTCGGGAAGGCGGACGTGGAGATCTCGCGCCGGCTGGGCGAGGCGCTCCACGACCTGGTGGTGGTGGGGGCGGGCGAGCGCTGGGGCGCGTCGCCGGACCGCCGGAACGAGACCGTGCTGGCCCTTCTGGACCGGGCCGAGGCTCCCCTCTACGTGGCCAAGGGGGCGGGGGCGCGGCCGCTCCGGAACGTGCTCATCACCACCGCCCTGGGGAGGCCGGGAAAGTCGAACATCCGCTTCGGGGGGCGGCTGGCCCGCCGGGCCGGGGCGCGCGCGGTGCTCTTCCACGCGCTGCGAGATCCGGGCGAGTCGCCGGACCGGGTGACGCGGTACCTGGAGCGGGCCTCGGCCACCCTCCGCGCGCTCGAGGTGCCGAACGCGGTCCGGGTGCGGACCGGGTCGCCGCCGGTGCAGGCGATCCTGGAGGAGGCGCGGGCCGGCGATTACGACCTGGTCGTGGTCGGGGCCACCGCGCCCCGGGCGCGCTCCCCCTTCCGGGCCGACGACGTCACGCTGCAGGTCCTGGCCGCCTCCGAACGCCCGGTGCTGGTGGTGCCGGACGAGGGCTGACCGTGCCGGCGCGGCGCCGGGCCGCCGGGGCCGCCGGGGCGCCCCGCCTCGCCCCCCGCGCCGGTCCCGTCTATACTCGCCGGCGTGCCTTCGGTGTCGCTGAGCCGCATCATCCAGAATCTCCTGGTCCCGTGGACCCGCCTCGACTGGCCGCTCGACTGGGAGGCGGTGTTCGGCCGGCGCGCCCGGCTGGGGCTGGAGCTGGGGTTCGGAAACGGCGAGTTCCTGGAAGGGCTGGCCGCGGGCGATCCCGGCACCGACTGGGTGGGGATCGAGATCTCCTGGGCCTCGGCGCAGCGGTTGTTGCGCCGGCTCGACGCCCGGGGGCTCACCAACGCCCGGGTGCTGGTGGGGGCCGGCGGGTTCCTCCTGGAGCACGCCTTCGGCCGCGATTCCCTGGACGAGATCCACGTCAACAACCCCGACCCCTGGCCCAAGCTCCGCCACCACCGCCGCCGGCTGGTGGAGCCCCGGTTCCTGGACCTGGCCGCGCGCCGGCTCCGTCCGGGGGGGAAGCTCACCGTGGTCACCGACCACGCGGAGTACGCGGACTGGATCGCGGAGCAAATCGCCGCGCAACGCGCCCTGAGCTCGTGCCATCCCACGGCATGGGCAGACGCGATCCCCGGCCGGGGCACCACCAAGTACGAGCGGCGCGGGGTGGAGGCGGGCTCGGCCATCCGGTACTTCGAATGGCGGCGGACCGCCGGCGGCGGGCCCGAGCCGCCCCACGTGGAAAGGTTGGAAGCCATGCCCAACGTGATGTTCGAGGGACAGCCGGTCGGAGGCGATCCGCTCCCCGGTTTCCGCGCCCGGAGCTGGGACGAGGAGCGACGGGGACTCAGGGTCCTGATCCAGCTCCTCTCCGTGTTCGCGCGCGCCGACCGCGGCGAGTGGCTGGTGGAGGCGCGGGTCCAGGAAGGGGAGTTCGTGCAGGAGCTGGCGCTCTCGATCCTCCCCCGCGCCGACGGCCGCCTCCTGATCAAGCCGGCCGTCCTCGGCTTCCCCCGCCCTACCTGGGGGGTGAAACGGGCGGTGCAGCTCCTGGCCGGCCTGGTGGCGGAGGCGCACCCCGAGCTTTCGGTCCACTCCAGCAGCGTGGGCGACGTCACACCGCCCGGCGGCTCCCGTATCCCGTGATCGAATGAGCGGGTCGCGCGTTTCCCCCAGAATCCCGCCCTCGCCCCCGGCGAGCGCGCCCGAGCACGGCCGTCCGGCGACCTCCCGGACGGCCGTGGTCGTGTTCACCGCCTCCCCCCCACCGGGCGCCGACGGCTGGGCGCGGGCGGGCGGGGAAACGGCCGGCGGCGCCGGTTCCCGGTCGAGCGGGTCCCCGCCGTCGCCTCCGAGGCTTCGGACGGGGTGGCGGGGGTGAGCGGCGCCGCAACCGGAATCGGGGGGGGCCCGTGATCACCGTGCTGCTGTGGGTGATCCTCGGCGTCTACGCCGTGATCATGTACGCCATCTCGCCCAACGCCCGCCGCTTCGGCGAGTTCTACGCCGGCCGCCGCTCCGACGATCGCGAGGTGGGCTCCGCGCTCCTCACCAGCTCGGTGGTGATCTCGTGGATCTTCGCCAAGTCCATCACCAACGCCGCCAACCTGGGGGACCAGTTCGGGCTGGTGGGCGCGGTGGCCTACGCCGGGTGGTACCTCTCGATCCCGGTCGCCGGGTTCGTGATCTTCCTCATCCGCCGCCACACCGGGGCCGGAAGCCTGGCCGAGTTCCTCACCCACAAGTACGGCCGCGCCGCCACCGGCGCGTTCATGCTGGTGGTGATGATCCGGCTGGTGAACGAGGTCTGGTCCAACACCGGGGTGGTGGGGACCTACTTCGGCCGGGCCGGGAGCCTTCCCTACTTCGGGGCGGCCATGGTGTTCGCGATCATCACCCTGGCCTATACCATGCGGGGCGGGCTCCGAAGCTCCATCCTCACCGACGGCATCCAGTTCGCGGTGGGGGTGGTGCTCCTGGTGATCGTGCTGGGGCTGGTGGTGCCCGCGGACGGGGCCCACCAGCTTCTCGCTTCGGGCCACTGGACCCTGGCCGGGGGGGTGGACCTGCTGCTGGTGGCGCTCCTCCAGTCCTTCAGCTACCCCTTCCACGACCCGGTCCTCACCGACCGCGCCTTCATCACCGACGCCAAGCGGATGCTCAAGAGCTACCTCTGGTCCGGGCTCATCGCCGGCGCCTTCATCGCGCTCTTCGGGCTGGTCGGGGTCCATGCCCGGAACGCCGGCCTGGATCCCGCCCAGGACACCCCATTCCAGGTGGCGCGCTCCTTCGGGCTGGCCGCCCTGGTGGTGACCACCGTGCTCATGATGGTCTCCGCCGGCTCCACCCTCGACTCCACCCTGAGCTCGTTCAGCAAGGCGGTGGTGCTGGACGTGGGGGGCGGGCGCGAGAGCGGCGTCCCCGGAGGACTTTTCACCCGGCTCTCCCGCCGCCTGGCCCGCGCCGACACCATCAAGCTCGGCCGGGTGATGATGGTGCTGGCGGTTCTGATCGGCTCCATCCCGCTTTTCATGGGGGCCGCCATCCTCAAGGCGACCACGGTGAGCGGGACCATGGTGCTGGGGCTCGCTCCCGCGTTCCTGCTCTTCTTCTGGAAGCGCGCCCGCGGGATCGCCTTCCACCTGGCGTTCTGGCCGGGGATCGCGGTGGGCATCCTCTACGCCGCGAACCGGGTGCCGGCCTCCTGGGCCCTGGGCCGCGGCCCCAACGCGGGACTTCTGGGCGCGAACGTGTTCGGGACGCTCCTGGTCTTCGCCGGCTTCTTCACGGGGGCGGGGCTCGACGCCATGGGGCGCCGCGGCCGTCTCCGCACGGTCTCAGCCGGGATCGCGGTGGCGGCGCTGGTCCTGGGGGCGCGGCTCGTCCACGCCTGCCACTGACGTCCCCCGAGAGCCGTCGATCCCGGCGTCTCGACACCGGCCCCGGGTCCCGGCTAGAGTCTGGGCCGCGGATCGGAGCCTGGGGCCGCCCCGTGCCGTCCTTCCGGTCCGCAGTGCCCCCGCCATCCGGAACCTGATCGACCCCGGCGCCCGGCCGGGACGGAGGGACGCCATGCGCGACGCGGTGAAGCAGCTCTGGCCGGAACTGGAGTGGATCCGGGACCCCGACCTCCGCGAGAAGACCCTGGCCGCCTGGGTCCGGGCGTTCGAGCTGAGCCCCCTCACCCCCGAGGACCTCACTACCATTCCGTTCACCCTCCTGGTTCCGAACTGTCCGGTCACTTTCATGGAGCACAAGCGGGCGGTGGTCCACATCGCGCGCCGGTCCGCGGAGGCGATGACCGAGCACATGGGCTCGGCGCTCCCCATCGACATGGACGTGCTCATCGCCGGCGCGATCCTGATCGACGTGGGAAAACTCCTGGAATACGAGAAGGTGGACGGCAAGGCGCGGCAGAGCGCGCGCGGAAAGGCGCTTCGCCATCCCTTCACCGGGGTGGCGGTGGCCATGGAGTGCGGGGTGCCGGATGCGGTCTGCCACCTCATCGCCGCCCACTCCGAGGAGGGTAACCTGGTCCGCCGCTCCACCGAGGCGATCATCGTCCACCACGCCGACTTCATGAGCTACCTGCCGTTCAAGAATCTGGTTTCCTGAGTCGCGCCGCCGCGCGCGGCGCGCCGCCGCCGCGCTCCGCCGGCCGAGGAGAACCCCCGATGAGCGAGAAGAGCACCGCCCCCACCCTGAGCGCGCACATCGCCCGCTTCGCCGCCGGGCTCCGGTACGAGGACCTCTCCCCGGAGGCGGTCTACCAGGCCAAACGGTTCCTGCTGGATTCGCTGGGCTGCGCCCTGGGCGGGCTCCTCCAGCACGACGTCAAGATCGCGCTGGGGGTGCTGGACGAGATCGCCGGGCCCGGCCCCGCCACCGTGATCGGGACCGGGAAGCGCATGGACCCGGTATCGGCGTCCCTGGCCAACGCGCTCATGATCCGGGTCATGGACTACAACGACATCTACTGGAAGCAGGATCCCTCGCACCCCTCCGACCTCATTCCCGCGGCCATGGCGGGGGCGGAGCGGGCAGGGGGGGACGGCAGGGAACTCATCGCGGGGATCGTGCTCGGCCACGAGTTCGAGATGCGGTTCTGCGAGGCCGCGGTGCCGGGAATCCGGGAGCGGGGCTGGCACCATGCCACCCTCACCGCGTTCGTCTCCCCCATCGTGGCCGGGCGCATGCTCCACCTGGACGCGGACCGGATCCAGCACGCGATCGGGATCTCGGCCAGCCGGCACGCCACCCTGGGCGCGGTCACCGCCGGCCGGCTCACCATGATGAAGAACACCGTCGACCCCATGGCCACCCAGAGCGGGGTGCTGGCCGCGCTCCTGGCCGAGAAGGGGTACACCGGGCCCGAGCACGTGATCGAGGGGAAGGAGGGAATCGTCCACTGCCTGGGGCCGGACTGGAAGCTGGAGGTCCTGACCGGGGGCCTGGGCGAGAGCTGGCGGATCACGAGCTGCGGGATGAAGTTCTTCCCCACCGAGGCGCTCACCCACGCGCCGATCTCGGCGGTCCTGGACCTGGTCCACGAGCACGACCTGAAGCCGGAGCAGGTGGAGACCGTGACCATCCGGTCCCTGGCCCGCGCCGCCGACATCCTCGCCGATCCCTCGAAGTACGATCCCCACTCCAAGGAGACCGCGGACCACTCCCTTCCCTACGTGATCGCGGCGGCGCTGGTGGACCGGCAGGTGACCCCGGCGCAGTTCAGGCCGGAGAAGATCGAGGATCCCGTCATCCGGGCCCAGCTCCCCAAGGTCAAGGTGGTGGCCGACCCCGAGATCGAGAGGGTCTTCCCCGCTCTCCAGCGGGTGGCGGTCACCATCCAGACGGCCGACGGGAACGAGGTGGCCAGGACGCTGGACTTCCCCAAGGGCGACCCCCGGAATCCCCTGTCCGACCGCGAGATCGAGGAGAAGTTCGACGCCCTGGCCGGGCCGGTGATGGCCGCCGGCGCCCGCAGGCGGTTGAAGGACGCGGTCTGGGCGCTGGACGAGGCGGGCCCGGTGAGCGAGTTCCTGGCGCTCACCCGCGCTTCGGAGAGCTGACCCCCTCCCCCTCGACCGCGAACTCCCGGCTCTGCCCCGCGGCCAGCTCGATCACCCGCCCCTTCACCCCCACCTGGACGGTGGCCGCGGCGCAGGGCTCGGCCTTGAGCCTCAGCCTCTGGTGGTTCACGTCCACGCTGATGCAGTGCCCCCGGTAGCGGACCGCGAACCGGAGGCCCCGGATCTCGTCGGGGAGGACCGGGTCCAGCCAGAGAACGCCGTTGCGGGCCTCGATCCCCCCGTAGCAACGCTGGATCAGGTCCACCGTCCCCGCCATCGCGCCCAGGTGGACCCCTTCCGGGGTCGTGCCCCCCTGGATGTCGGAGTAGTCGCTCTCGAGCGCCTGGGAGAAGAGCCTCCACGACTGCTCGCGGTCCCGGCGGGCCAGCACCCAGGCGTGGACCACGCGGCTCAGGGTGGAACCGTGGGAGGTGCGCTTCAGGTAGTAGTCGATGTTCTTCCCGATCGCTCCCTCCCCGGTGGGGTATCCCATGCGCTCGAAGAGTTCCCGCAGGACGCCGGAGGAGAGCAGGTAGAAGAGCATGAGCACGTCCGCCTGCTTCGACGCCTTGTAGCGGTTGGGGGTGTCGTTCTCGGACTCCAGGATCCGGTCCAGCCGCTGGATGTCGCCGTACTTCTTCCGGTAGTTCGCCCAGTCGAACTCCTCGAGGTCCTCGTACCCCTCGAACTGGCTGATGATGCCGTCGTGGTAGGGGACCTTCATCTTGCCGGTCACGTCCTTCCAGTGCTCGACCTCGATCTCGTCGATCCCCAGCTCCTCCACCAGCTCCCGCCGCCGTTCCGGAGGGAGAACGTCGAGGGCGTCCAGGGCGCGGCAGATCACCCACACCGCCATGACGTTGGTGTAGGCGTTGTTGTCGAGCCCCCCTCTTCCGCGCCGGGATATCCGTCGTGATATTCGTCGGGTCCCATCACCCCGCAGATCTCGTAACGGTCGCCGGCGGGCTCGTAGGCGGCGATGCCGGCCCAGAAGCGGGCGATCTCGAACAGCATCTCCGCGCCGTAGTAGGCCAGGAACTCCAGGTCCCCGGTGGCCTGGTAGTACTGCCACACGTTGTAGGCGATCGCGATGTTGATGTGGCGCTGCCGGTGCGACCGGTCGGGGAGCCAGCGGCCCGAACGGGGGTTCAGGTGGAGGACCTGGCTCTCCTCGCGCCCGTCGCTCCCGCTCTGCCAGGGGAACATCGCCCCCGGGTAACCCGCCTTCCGGGCCTCCCAGCGAGCCTCCCGGAGGCGCCGGAAGCGGTAGAGGAGGAGCGCCCGGGTGAGTTCGGGAAGGCTGTAGTTCAGGAAGGGGAAGACGAAGAGTTCGTCCCAGAAGATGTGTCCCCGGTACGCCTCGCCGTGGAGCCCCCGCGCCGGCACCCCCACGTCCAGGTCCACGGTGTGGTAGGAGGCGGTCTGGAGGATGTGGAAGACGTGCAGGTTCACGATGCGGGAGGCCTGCTCGTCCCCCTCGATCTCGATCGAGCAACGGCGCCAGAGCTGGTTCCAGATGAGCGCGTGCTCCCGCAACAGGTCCTCGAAGCCGCCGGCATGGGCGAGCAGATTCCGGACCTCGATGCCGCACTCGGAGATCGCCCGGTCGCGGGAGTGGCAGACCGCCACGGTCTTCTCGAAGGTGACGGCCTCGCCGGCCCCGGCCTCCAGCACCCATTCCTCGGCGATCCGGCCCGGCCCGGCAACGACCCGGCGTTCCGTGGCCGCCGGCTCCCCTTCCCGGGCCACCCGGGTCCGCGCCGCCTCGGCGATCCGGATGTGGGACTGCACGGTGTCCACGAGGAGGAAGATGCCGTCCTCGCCCCGGTCCGCGGTCTCGATCGGCTCGAGATGCTTTCCGTTCAGGGCCGAATAGCGCTCCACCCCCGCGTTCTCCACCCGGCCGTCGAGGCCGGAACGGACGTGCAGCCGCGCCGGCCCGCTCCGGCTCACGATGGTGGTCTGGAGGGCGGCGAGGTGGGGTTCGTTCATGCTCACCAGCCGCCGCTGGGTGACCTGCACCCGCCGCCCGTGGCCGTCCTCGGCCTCGATCAAGCGGGTGAGGACGCCGCGCCGCAGATCCAGGTCCTGGCGGTAGTCGTGGAGCGTCCACGCCCCGGGATGGAACCATGCTCCGCCTTCCAGCCGGAAGGTGAAGGGAAGCCAGTTAGGGGCGTTGACCACGCTCTCGTTCTCGATCCGGCGGCCGGCGATCCCGGTCTCCAGCCGGTTGAACACCCCGGCGAAGTAGGTCCCCGGATAGTGGACCCCGTCCGCCTCGGTCTCGGGCCATGCCCCCCGGGTGGCGAAGTACCCGTTCCCCAGGGTGCAGAGCGCCTCCCGGAGCCCCTCCTTCCCGGGCTCGAACCCCCGGTAGGAGAGCGTCCATTCGCTCATGAGCGCCCCCCCACCAGTTCGGCCAGGAACCGGAGAAAGGCCCGGGTCTCGCCGGGGTCCTCCAGTACGTACCGGGCCAGGGTCTTCCGTTCCTCCGTTCCCACCGCGATTCCCAGGCCGCGGGAGCGGACGGCCCGGAACGCGTCCTCGTCGGTGACGTCGTCCCCCACGTAGACCGGCACGGCCCCCTCCCCCCCTTCCCATCGTCTCCAGAAGCCAGAGCACCGCCTGACCTTTGTCCCAGTCCGCGGCGGGGCGAAGCTCGAATACCTTCTTCCCTCCGGTCTTCCTGAGGGTGGGTTCGCGCCCGGCCGTGCCGTCCACCGCCCGCTCCAGCGCCTGCACCGAGGCCTCGTCGGCCACTTGCCGGAAGTGGAGGGCGACGGCGAACCGCTTCCGCTCCACCCGGGCCCCCTCGATCCCGTCCGCCGCCTGCTTCAACGCCTCCTCCGCGCGGTCCAGGGCGGGAAGCGCCTCCTTCCCCTTCTCGTGCCGGTGGCTTTTCCCCTCCGGAGTGAGGATGTCGAAGCCGTGGCTTCCCGCGTAGTAGATCCCGCTCAGGTCCACGTGCCGGCGGACGTCGTCCAGGTCGCGCCCGCTCACCACCGCGACCGGGCAGACCGCGGCCAGGCGCTTCACCGCCTCCCGGGTTTCCGGGGGGAGGTTCGCGGCGCCGGGGTCGTCCACGATGGGGGTGAGGGTGCCGTCGTAGTCCAGGAAGACCGCGGGGGGGCGCCCGCCCAGGCGCTCGCGGATCTCGTCCCGGCGCTCCCGGGGCGAGGGAAGGGCGTTCATCGGCGTTCCGTCCGAGGCTTCGCCCGAGGCCGGGCAGCCCGAGCCGCCGCCCGAGGCCCAGCCGCCCGAGCCTTCGCCCGGGCCTTCGCCCGAGCCGCCGCCGAGACGCACCTCGGAGAGGTCCCCCACCACCAGGTCCGCGCCCTCGTCTTTCAGCGCCGCCGCCTGGCCGTCCCGGTCCAGGCCGATCACGAACCCGAATCCCCCGCGGCGGCCCGCCTCCACCCCGGCCTGGGCATCCTCGACCACCGCGCTCCGCTCCGGCGCCACCCCCAGCCGCTTCGCCGCTTCGACGAAGATGGCCGGGTCCGGCTTGCCGGCCAGCTTCGAGTTCCGGGCGTCCACGCCGTCCACCTTGGTATCGAAGAGGCCGAGCACGCCGGCGGTCCTCAGCACCTCCTCCGCGTTCTTGCTGGCGGAGATGACCGCGACGCGGAGCCCGCGCGACTTCAGCTTCCGGACGAAGTCGAGCGAGGAGTCGTAGGTCTCCACCCCGCGCTCGTCCAAGAGCCGGTGGAAGATCTCGTTCTTGCGGTTCCCCAGGCCGCAGACCGTCTCCCGGTCCGGCGGATCGTCGGGGTCCCCTTCGGGGAGCGAAATACCCCGCGATTCCAGAAAGCTTCTCACCCCGTCGTAGCGCGGCTTCCCGTCCACGTACTTCCGGTACTCGGCCCCCGGGTCGAACGGCTCGAAGTCCCCCCCCTCCTCCTCCGCCCGCCGCTTCAGGTAGCGGTCGAACATCTCCTTCCAGGCGGCGGCGTGGAGGCGCGCGGTTCGGGTGATGACCCCGTCCATGTCGAAGATGGCGGCGTCCAGCCGGCCGGCCGGGAATTCCGGGGATCTGACCGATTGATTCATGATGAGCTCCCGCAAGAGAAATGAAGAAATCCGGACCTCGACGATGCGATCCTCTTTCAATGTATACCGGATGAAGGACCGGGCGCCAACCGGGGCTCCGAACCCGTAGCTTCATGGCCGCGTGCGGATTACCCGGCCGGAGGGGAGGGCGGCGGGGCCTCGGGCGGGGACGCCGCGTCCGGGGGGCGCCGCCGGTGCCCCCTGGGAGAAGCCCCCGCCCAGGCCCTATAATCCTGCGCGGGCGTTCAGGATAGGAGGCCAGCCGTGGGACAGACGGTCGTCGAGAAGATCACCCAGAGCCATCTCGCGGGCGGCCCCCCGAAGCGGCCGGTGCGGAGCGGGGACTTCGTCTCCGTGCGCCCCCGCCACGTCATGACCCACGACAACACCGCCGCGGTCATGAAGAAGTTCCAGGGACTCGGCATCCCCCGGATCCGCGATCCGCGGCAGCCGGTGTTCACGCTCGACCACGACATCCAGAACCGGACCGAGGCCAACCTGGCCAAGTACCGCGCCATCGAGGCCTTCGCCGCCGCCCAGGGGGTGGATTTCCACCCCGCGGGCCTGGGCATCGGCCACCAGATCATGGTGGAGGAAGGGTACGTGGTGCCGGGGTCGTTCGTGGTGGCCTCGGACTCCCACTCCAACATGTACGGCGCGCTGGGCGCGGCCGGCACCCCGGTGGTGCGGACCGACGCCGCCGCCATCTGGGCCACCGGCACCTTCTGGTGGCAAGTGCCCCGCACGGTGCAGGTGGTGCTGTCCGGCGCGCTCTCCCGGGGGGTGGGCGGAAAGGACGTGATCGTCGCCCTCTGCGGCCTCTACAACCGGGGCGAGGCGCTGAACGCGGCGGTGGAGTTCACCGGTCCCGGGGTGGCGTCGCTTTCCGTGGACGCCCGCCTCACCATTTCCAACATGAGCACCGAATGGGGGGCGCTGGTGGGGTGGTTCCCCGCCGACGCGGTCACGATCGAGTACCTCTCGGAACGGCGGGCCGACCTGGCCTCGCGCGGGATCGAGCGCTTCACCCCGGCGGACCTCGAACGCTGGCGCCGGGATCCGCTGGGCCCCGACCCCGACGCGGTCTACGCGGGTCGGATCGAGCTCGATCTCTCCGCCCTCACCCCCCACGTCTCCGGCCCCGACAGCGTGCAGGTCATGACCTCGCTGGCCGGGATGGCCGCGCGCAGGGTGGCGATCGGCAAGGCCTACATCGTCTCCTGCGTGAACTCGCGGGTGGAGGACCTCGCCGCCGCCGCCGGCGTGCTGGACGGCAAGCGGGTGGCGCCGGGGGTGGAACTCTACGTGGCCGCGGCCAGCAAGAGGGTTCAGGACGAAGCCGAACGCCGCGGCTACTGGAAGACCCTCCTCGACGCCGGGGCGAGGCCGCTCCCCCCGGGTGCGGCCCCTGCATAGGCCTCGGGGCGGGACTCCTGGAGCCGGGAGAGGTGGGGATCAGCGCCACCAACCGGAACTTCAAGGGGCGGATGGGCTCCCGCGAGGCACAGTGCTACCTGGCCAGCCCCGAGGTGGTGGCCGCGTCGGCCGCCGCCGGTTACATCACCGGGCCCTCGGAGTGGGTGGAGCGGCGGCTGGAGCGGGCGTTCACCGAGTTCGATGCCCCCGAGGACGCGCCGGCCGAGGAGGCCGAGATCGTGGAGGGCTTCCCGGCGCGGGTGAAGGGGAAGCTGGTCTTCCTCCCCCAGGACAACCTCAACACCGACGGCATCTACGGCAAGGACTACACCTACCGCGAGGACATGACCCCCGACGGCATGGCCCGGGTGGTGATGGAGAACTACGACCCGACCTTCAAGGACCGGGTGGAGGCGGGCGACGTGGTGGTGGGGGGCTTCAACTTCGGCACCGGCTCCAGCCGGGAGCAGGCGGTGACCGCGCTCCAGGCCAAGGGGATTCCCCTGGTGGTGGCGGGGACCTTCTCCCAGACCTATCTCCGGAACGCGTTCAACAACGGGTTTCTGTGCGTCGAGTGCCCGCGCTTCGTCCGGCGGCTCCGCGAGATCTTCTCCGAGGCCCCGGCGCGGACCCTCACCCCCGGCGACGAGGTCGAGGTGGATTTCAAGAGCGGCACCATCCGCTACCGCGGCGAGACCTACCGGTTCCCTCCCCTGAGCCCGGTGGCCCAGGAGCTGGTGGTGGCGGGCGGGGTGGAGAACCTGGTGCGGGCCCGGGTCTAGACCCTTCGGCGCGCAGGCGCGGTGCCGGGCGCGCTTCGGACGATCACACACCAGAAGGAGCTTCAAGGATGGCGCGGTTCACGGTGGTCAGCATGCCCGGGGACGGGATCGGGAAGACGGTGCTCCCCGAGGCGATCCGGGTCCTGGACGCGGTAGGGTTCGACGCGGAATACGTTCATGCCGACATCGGCTGGGACTTCTGGGTGAGCGAGGGAAACGCGCTCCCTCAGCGGACGATCGACCTGTTGGCCGAGCACAAGCTGGGGCTCTTCGGGGCCATCACCTCCAAACCCAAGGGGGAAGCCGCCCGCGAGCTCTCGCCGGCGCTCCGCGACCGTGGCTTCAGCTACTTCAGCCCCATCGTGGGGATGCGCCAACGGTTCAATCTGGACGTGTGCATCCGTCCCTGCCGCTCCTTCGCCGGGAACCCCCTCAACTTCATCCGCCGCACCCCCGACGGTGGATTCGAGGAGCCGCCGGTGGACGCGGTCATCTTTCGCCAGAACACCGAGGGCATGTACGCCGGGGTGGAGTGGACCGACCCGCCCCCCGGCGTGCGCGCCGCCCTGGAGTCGCACCCCAAGTTCAAGCCGTTCGCGGGGACGCCGGGACCGGACCTGGCCGTCTCCACCCGGATCGTGACCCGCGGAGCGGCGCGGCGAATCATGCGGGCCGCGTTCGGGTACGCGCGCGACCACGGCTACAAGTCGGTCACGGTGTGCGAGAAGCCCAACGTGCTGCGCGAGACCTCGGGCATGATGGAGGAGATCGCGGCAGAAACCCAGAAGGAGTTCCCCGGCATCCGGCTCCGGTCCACCAACATCGACGCCCAGATGATGTGGCTCACCAAGAACCCCGAGGACTACGGGGTGCTGGTGGCGGAAAACCTCTTCGGCGACATCGTCTCGGACGCGTTCGCGGGGCTGGTGGGGGGCCTGGGCTTCGCCTGCTCCGGCAACATCGGGGACGAGGTGGCGGTGTTCGAGCCCACCCACGGTTCCGCGCCCAAGTACGCGGAGCTGGAGCCGTCGATCGTGAACCCCATCGCCATGATCCTTTCCGCGGCCATGCTGCTGGACCACGTGGGCGAGGCCGACAAGGCGGAGCGGGTGCGGACCGCGGTGGGGGCGGTGGTGCGCGAGGGGCGCGTCCGCACCTACGACATGATGCGGCTCCCCGGCGGGGCCGGGGCGATCGCCGCCGGCGCCGCCACCACCGGCCGGATGACCGGCGCCGTCCTCGAGCGCCTGAAGTGACCGGGGCGGCGGGAAGGCGGGGGCCGGACGTCCGCTCCGATCTGTACGTGGAGGTCGAGGGGCGCGTTTCCGGCGGGATCGATCTCGAGTTCAACTCCAAGGTCGAGGCGTTCTACGGGGAGGCCACCCGGGCCCTGGTGCGCCGGGCGCTCTCAACAATGGCGGTGGAGCACGCGCGGGTCGTGGTGGAGGACCAGGGCGCTCTCCCGCCGGTCATCCTGGCCCGGATCGAGGCCTCGGTGCGGCGCGCGGGGCTGGGGAACGGCAACGCCGCCCTTCCCGACCGGCACGCTCCCCCGCCCCCCTCCGCGCGCGACCGCCTGCGGCGCTCGCGGCTGTATCTTCCGGGGAGCGAGCCCAAGTTCCAGGTCAACGCCGGGCTCCACGGGGCCGATGCGGTGATTCTGGACCTGGAGGACTCCGTCCACCCCGACGAGAAGGACGCGGCGCGGTTGCTGGTCCGGAACGCGCTCCACACGGTGGACTTCGGGGCGTCCGAGCGCATGGTGCGGATCAACCAGCTGCCTCTGGGTCTCGACGACCTCGACGCGATCGTCCCCGAGGCTCCGGACGTGATCCTGATCCCCAAGGTCGAGGACCCCGACCAGGTCCGCGAGGTGGACGCCCGGGTGACCGCGGCGCTGGAGCGGATCCGCTCCGACCGGCCGCTCTGGCTCATGCCGATCCTGGAATCCGCGCTGGGGATCGAACGGGCGTTCGCGGTGGCGACGGCCTCCCCCCGGGTGGCCGCGCTCACCATCGGCCTCGAGGACTACACCGCCGACCTGGGGGTGGTGAAGACCGCCGAAGGGGCGGAGTCGCTCTACGCCCGGAGCCGGCTGGTCACCGCGGCCAAGGCGGCCCGGGCCCAGGCCATCGATTCGGTCTACGGCGACGTGGAGGACCTGGACGGCCTTCTCGCCTACGCGTTGCGATCGCGAGCCATGGGGTTCGAGGGGATGGGGTGCGTGCACCCGCGGCAGATTCCGGTCCTTCACCGGGCCTTCGCGCCGGCGGCGGCCGAGATCGAGCAGGCGATGCGGGTCGTGGCCGCCTACGAGGACGCACAGGCTTGCGGCCTGGGGGTGGTGAGCCTGGGATCCAAGATGATCGACCCGCCGGTGGTCGCCCGGGCGGTCAAGCTGGTCCGGCTCGCCCACGAGATGGGGTTGGTGCGCGAGGAGGCGCGGTGATGGCGAAGAAGCCGGAGCTGGTCCAGAACGAGGCGGGACGCCGGGTGCCGGCGGTGGTGAACGGACGGGAGGCGCTTCCCTACCGGGGAGTGAACGGCCACCGGCCGGAAGGCGTGAAGCATGCCCCCCCGGTGCGGTCGTGCGCGGACTATCCGGCGGACGGGAACAAGGTGCTGCCGGATCTCGAGACCGCGCTCGAGGCGTGCGGGCTCCGCGACGGCATGACCCTTTCCAACCATCATCACCTGCGGAACGGGGACCGGGTGGCGCTGGAGGCCTTGGAGGCCGCGGGCCGGATGGGGGTGAAGGACCTGATGTGGTTCCCCAGCGCGTCCTTCCCCTGCCAGGCGCCGGTGGTGGATCTCATGGAATCCGGGGTGGTGCATCACATCGAGGGGAGCATGAACGGCCCGCTCGGCGAGTACTGCTCGCGGGGCCGCATGCGCGGGATGGGCGTCCTGCGCTCCCACGGCGGCCGCTGGCAGGCGGTGCAGGACGGCGAGGTCCGGATCGACATCGCGGTCATCGCCGCCCCCACCGCGGACCGGTTCGGGAACGCCGACGGCTCGCACGGGCCCTCGGCCTGCGGCTCGCTGGGGTTCGCCCTGGTGGATTCCCTCCACGCCGACAAGGTGATCGTGGTCACCGACAACCTGGTGGACTTCCCGTGCGTGCCCTGGCAGATCCAGGGGAACAACGTGGACTACGTGGTGCGGGTGGACTCGATCGGCGACCCCGCCCGGATCGTCTCCGGCACCACCCAGATCACCAGGAGCCCGGACCGGCTGTTGATCGCCCGCTACGTGGCCGAGTTCCTGCGGGCGGCGGGGATCATGCGGGACGGCTTCTCGTTCCAGGCGGGGGCGGGGGGGATCGCGCTCGCCTTCGTGGCCTATCTGCGCGAGATGATGCGCGAGGCCGGGGTGCATGCCCGCTTCATCCGCGGCGGCTCCACCCGGGTGCTGGTGGAGATGCTCGAGGAGGGGCTCACCGACTATATCCTCGACGGGCAGACCTTCGACCTGGAAGCGGTGCGCTCCATCGCGAGCGACCCGCGCCACGTGGCCACCTCGCCCTTCACCTCCTACAACTTCCACGGGAAGGGCAACTTCGCCTCCATGGTGGACGCGGTGGTGCTGGGGGCGACCGAGGTGGACGTGAACTTCAACGCCAACGTCAACACCCACTCCGACGGCCTGCTGCTTCACGGGATCGGCGGCTGGCAGAACTGCCTCTTCTCGGGGTGCACCATCCTCGCGGTGCCGTCCTTCCGGGACCGGATCCCGGTCATCCTGGACGAGGTCACGACGTTGACCGGGCCGGGGGAGTTGATCGACGTGGTGGTGACCGAGCGCGGGATCGCGGTGAACCCCCGGCGGAAAGATCTCCTGGACGCGGTCCGCGGGTCGAAGCTCCCCATCCGCCCGATCCGGGACATCCAGCGCGAGGTCGAGGGGCTCTGCGGCGGCAAACCCGCGCGCGCCCGCGTCTCGCCCGACGAGCCGGTGGCGGTGATCCAGTGGGTGGACGGGACGGTGATCGACACCGTCTGGAAGGTTCTCTAGGGGCTCCGGCGGGAAGCGGTCCGGCGTCCCGCTCGCGGTCTTTGAGAAACCGGCGGGACGCGGTCCGGCGTCCCGCTCGCGGTCTTTGGGAAACCGGCGGGTCGCGGTCCGGCGTCCCGCTCGCGTCGGCGGGTCCCCCTTCGGCGCGGCCGTCCACGCCAGGCGAGCCGGTCCTCGCCGCCTCAGGCCCGCCATCCGCGCTCGGGCGCCGGGCCGCTTCCCCGCGTTCACTCAAGACAGCCGGCGGGTGCCCGCCGTTTCCCCGGGGAAATTTTCCATCAGCGGCGGGCGCCGGGCCGCTTCCGTCCACACCGATCAAGACACGCCGAGGGCTCCGGTCCGCTCACTCCAGGACTTCAATTCAAACCACGCGCCGAAGTCGGTGGACGGCGCTCCACGAGAGACCCGCTCCACGACCCGGGGCGGGCGGCAGAGTACAACCGAATTTGCTTGTATCCGAATACCCGGGTATCGTAAAGCCACACAACGACTTGGCTGACATGCGCACTATATGAAAGTCGCCGTTCGGGCGGGTCGCGGTCCGGCGTCCCGCTCGCGTCGGCGGGTCCCCCTTCGGCGCGGCCGTCCACGCCAGGCGAGCCGGTCCTCGCCGCCTCAGGCCCGCCATCCGCGCTCGGGCGCCGGGCCGCTCCCTCCGCGTTCACTCAAGACAGCCGGCGGGTGCCCGCCGTTTCCCGGGGAAATTTTCCATCAGCGGCGGGCGCCGGGCCGCTTCCGTCCACACCGATCAAGACACGCCGAGGGCTCCGGTCCGCTCACTCCAGGACTTCAATTCAAACCACGCGCCGAAGTCGGTGGACGGCGCTCCACGAGAGACCCGCTCCACGACCCGGGGCGGGCGGCAGAGTACAACCGAATTTGCTTGTATCCGAATACCCGGGTATCGTAAAGCCACACAACGACTTGGCTGACATGCGCAGTATATCAATGCTGCGGCCCGTTCGGGGTGGGCCCAAGATACGCGCCCCGGAGCCGGCTCACTTCCCCCCGATCCCATTCAAGACGCGAAGGCACCGGCGCGGTCGCCAGGGCTGCTGCTTCCCCCGAACCTTTCAAGACGCCGGCACGCCAAGCACAACTGAGTTCGCCTGCATTCGTGTACCCGGATTTTTTCGTTGTACCACAACAAGTGAATCATGGTTCGCGAAATATCGACGCCGGCTGCCGGTGTGGATTTCCCGGATCAAACCGGGGCATACGCGCCCGACTCCGGCCGCGGGTCACGGCAGGATCAAGTGCAGGTCCCCGAACTCGTGCCACAGGTACCGGCGGCGGAGGGCCTCGGCGTAAGCGGCGCGAACGTGCTCGCGGCCGGCCACCGCCTCCAGCAACATGAGGTGGCTCGATCGCGGCTCGTGGAAGCCGGTGAGGAGCGCGGTCACCGCCCGCACCCCGCCTTCCGGCGTGACGACGAGGCCGGTCCAGCCTTCGGCCGGGCGCACCCGGCCGCGGGGGTCCGTGGCGGACTCCAGCGCCCGGACCACGGTGGTCCCCACCGCCACCACCCGGCGGCCGGCCTCGCGCGCCCGGTTCACCAGTTCCGCGGTCGGGGGCGGCACCCGGTAGCGCTCCTCGTAGGGCGGCTCGGGCGCCTCCTGGCTCGCCACCCCGGCGTGAAGCACCAACGGCGCCACCTGGACGCCGCCGGCCACCAGGCGGGTCACCAGCCTGGGAGTGAACGCGCGTCCCGCCGAGGGCATCTCCGCGCTCCCCGGCACCCGGGCGAACACGGTCTGATAGGCGCGAAGGGGCCAGTCTCGCGGCACGTAGCGGTAGCGGATGGGCTTTCCTTGCCGGCGCAGATACGCCCGCTCCCCCCCCGGAAGAACGACCGACGCGTCCCAGAGGCGTGCCCCCCCGGGGACGTGTGGGCCCAGGAGCCGCACCGATCCTCCGGCGGGAAGGTCCACCCGCTCCCCGGCGCGGGCGCCGGGGAGCGGCGCGGTGGCGCTCCCCTCGGGCCGTCGCAGCTCCACCGCCCACCGCCCTTCCCGCCGGCGGGTGGAGAAATGGACCCGCACCGCTTCCCCGTCTTCGCGCCGCCCCGGCACCGCCGCCGGCAGGGTGGCGCTCACGTTGACCGCCAGCACGTCCCCGGGCTCCAGGATCCGCGGCAGGTCGCCGAACCCCAGATGGCTCGCCGCGCCCTCGCTCCCCCGAGTCACCAGGAGCCGCACCCCGTCCCGGGGGAGTCCCCGGGCCTCGGGCGGCTCATGGGCCTCCAAACCACCCGGGACCTCGAACGGCAACCCGCCGCCGCCCGCGCCGGGCGCCGAGGCCACCACGCCGCTCGTTCCGGCGATCACGGCTGCGCCTCCGCCGGCACCGGGGCCGCCGCGCCCGGTGGAACCTTCCGGGCCTCGTAGCGCCCGCCCGGGTGATCGCCTTCCAGGAGCGCCACCAGCCCCGGCACGCTCGCCTCGGGAAGGGGGCGATCGCTGATGTCCTCGTCCGGATAGGCTTCCCGGTGCATCCGCGTCCGCATGTCGCCGGGGTCCACGCAGTAGACCCGCCACTCCGGATTCTCCACGGCGAGAATCGCGGTCAGGTGGTCCATCGCCGCCTTGCTCGCGCCGTAGCCGCCCCACCCCGGATAGGGCTCCCGTCCGGCGTCGCTGGTCACGGTCACGACGCGCGCCCCCGGCCGCAACCCCGTCCGCACCGCCTGCAGCACCGCGAGGGGCGCGGTGACGTTCACCGCGAACACCTCGGCCAGCGCCGCCGGCGGATATTCCAGCAACCGCGGCCGGGGGCTCGGGCCCAGGGTGCCGGCGTTCAGGACCACCGCGTCCAGCCCGCCCTCCCCGAGAGCCGCCTCGGCCAGGGCCTTCCGGTGTTCGGGGTCGAGCACGTCGCCCGCCACCGCGGTAATCCTTCCCCCCCGGCCCGAGGCCTCGGACACCCGGGTGAGACGCCGGTAGGCGGCCCCCAGCGCCACCTCACCGCGCGCGTCCACGATCACCGACCAGCCGCGCCGGACCAGCTCCACCGCCAGGGCCAGCCCCAGGCCCCGGGAGCCTCCGGTGATGAGCGCGTTCCGTGAAGTCCTCTCCTGCATGGCGTCGCCTCCTTTCGCGGATGCCGCGGCGGAGTCGCCCCGGTTCCGACCCCGTCAACGATGCCCGGCGGCGCGGCCGGAGCGCGCCGTCCCGAGGGCGGGAATCGCCCTGTCCCTTGGTACAGGCCCGGCGGGCCTTTCCCGCGGGCCCCCAACCCGGGTACGCTTGGAGCCGTCCCGAAACCTCACACCCTCAACCCCGGTGTCGCCATGCCCCGCACCCCGAATCCCAGGCCCGCCCCCGGTCCGCTGGAACGGCGGAACCGTGAGCTGGCGATCCTGAACACCATCTCGGAGACCCTGAACCGGTCCATCGAGCTGGACGAGGCGCTCGGGGCCACCCTGGACCGGGTGGTGGAACTCCTGGGGTTGGAAACGGGCTGGATCTGGCTCCTGGACGAGGAGACCGGGGCCTCGTACCTGGCCGCGGCGCGGAACCTCCCCCCGGCGCTCCGCGACCATCCCCGCCGGATGGAGGGGCGCTGCTACTGCCTCGACACCTTCCGCCGCGGCGACCGGCAGGCCGCGGCCAACATCACCACCGTGGAGTGCAGCCGGCTCCACGGACTCGGCCGGGGCACCGGCGGCTTTCGATACCACTCCAGCATTCCGCTCTACGCGGGCGGGAAAAAGCTCGGGGTCATGAACGTGGCCTCGCGCGACTGGACAGAGCTCGGGGACGACGACCTCCGCATCCTCCACACCGTGAGCGACCTCCTGGGAATCGCGGTGGCCCGCACCCGGCTCTACGAGCGCAGCGTGCGGCTGGGAGCGGCGGAGGAGAGGAACCGCCTGGCCCGCGAGATCCACGACACCCTGGCCCAGGGGCTGGCCGGAATCGCGGTGCAGCTGGAGTCGGCGGAGGCGCTTCTGGAGTCGGGCGCTCTCACCCCCCAGGCGCAAGCGGCCATCGCGCGGGCGCTGGCGCTCACCCGGACCAGCATGGAGGAGGCGCGCCGTTCGGTGCAGGATCTCCGGGCGGCGCCTCTGGAGGGGCGCACCCTCGCCGATGCCCTGGAGGACCTGGCCGCCGAAGCCGGGCGCCGGGGCGGATTCCGCGTGACCTTCGAGGCGCCGGGGGCGGGGCGCCCCTTCCCTCCCCGCGTCGAGGCCGGGCTCTACCGGATCGCCCAGGAGGCGCTGGCCAACGCGGTCCTCCACGCCGCCCCCCGGCGGGCGCGGGTGGAGCTGGCCGCCACCCCCGACGGGGCGACCCTCACCGTGGAGGACGACGGCCGGGGGTTCGACCCCCACCGGGCGGGCCGGGGCCGGTTCGGCCTCAAGGGCATGACCGAGCGGGCCCGGCTCCTGGGCGCCACGCTCCAGCTGGAGAGCAGCCCCGGGCGCGGCACCCGGGTGGCGGTCACCGTGCCCCTGCGGAGCGGGCGATGACCCCGGCCGGGACCCGCGGCCCCCGGCCCCTCCCCGGGGGCGGCGGTACCCCGGAGCCGGTCCGGATCCTGGTCGCCGACGACCATCCGGTGGTGCGGGAGGGGCTGGTCCTGGTGCTGGGGACGCAGCCGGATTTCCGGGTGGTGGCGGAAGCGGCCTCGGGCGAGGACGCGGTACGGCTGGCCGCGCGGGAGCGCCCGCACGTCGTGCTCATGGACCTGGAGATGCCGGGGATGGACGGGGTGGAGGCGATCGCCGCGCTCCGCCGCGACGCACCCGAGGCCGCGGTCCTGGTCTTCACCGCCTTCGACGCGGACGAGCGGATCCTGGCCGCGGTCCGGGCCGGGGCCCGGGGGTATCTCCTCAAGGGCGCCCCTCGCGAGGAGATCTTCCAGGCGGTGCGGGTGCTCCGGGCCGGGGGCTCGCTGCTCCAGCCGGTGGTGGCGTCGCGGCTCATGCGGCGGATGGCCGACCCCGACGGCCTCACCCCCCGGGAGACGGAGGTGCTGCGGTGGCTGGCCCGCGGACTCCCCAACAAGGAGCTGGGGGAGCGGCTCCACATCTCCGAGCGCACGGTGAAGTTCCACGTGAGCTCGATCCTGACCAAGATGGGAGCATCCAACCGGACCGAGGCGGTGGCGGCGGCGGTTCAGCGCGGAATCATCAGACTGTAGTCGCACACAGGAGGAGGTATTTCCGATGGCCGGGTTCGCATCGTTCCTGGAAGAGACCCTGGAGTCCTGGCGCGACGTGCGCGAGGGGCTGATCGGCGAGGTGCAGAACATCCCCGCTCACAAGTTCGACTTCCGCCCCACCCCCGAGGTGCGGAGCGTGAAGGAGCTGGTCCAGCACATCCTGGAGGTGGCGATGATGATGACCGGGGAGCTCACCCGCCCCGACACCGATCTTCGCCGCGCGCCGTTTCCAAAGCTCCTCGACATGTACGCCCGGCCCGCCTACGACGCCCAGACCAAACGGCAACTGGTGGCGCTGCTGCGGCACCAGATGAAGGACGCCGAGAAGCAGTTCCAAGCCGCCGGGGAGCTTTCGCTCCTCCAGTTCATCAAGCGCTTCGACGGAAAGAACGGCACCAAGCTTGCCTGGCTCCACCACGGGATCGCCCAGGAGATGTACCACCGGGGCCAGATCACGCTCTACGCGAGGATGATCGGACTCACCCCGGCGCTCACCCGGGCGATTCGCGGAGAGTCCTGAAGTCGCGCCCGGCCGCGGCGGGAAGGGGCGCGGTTCCGGGTCCCCCCCGGGGCCGGCCCCTGCGGAGGGGGCTACTCGCCCCCCAGGATCCCGCCGAGAAGCGAACCACCCCCCCGTCCCCCGCCGGAGTTCCGCTGGGGGAGCTTGGGAATGAGCCACGACAGGAACGACTGCGTGCTCCGGGTCTGGAGATAGAGCGTCCCGGAACCGCGGAAGTCGCAGACCAGCCCTTCGCCGGAGAGGAGGGTGGACTTCCAGCCCCCCACCCGGCGCACGTTGAAGTCGAGCCCTCCGGTGAAGGCGACCACGTGGCCGGTGTCCACCACGTAGGTGCTTCCGGAGATGGGGACGGCGTGGATGGCGCCGTAGCTCGAGAAGACCACCGGACCGCTTCCGGTGGCCTTCAGGAGAAACAACCCCTCGCTCCCGAAAAAGGTCTTGGCCCCGCCCCAGCTCGCGTCCACCGTGACCTCGGGCTTGGCGGCAAGGTACGACCCGGACTGGATGAAGAGCGGCTCCGTGCCGTTCAGCTCCAGGACCGAGATATCGCCGGGAAGCGCGGGGGCGAAGGTGATCTCGCCGGGTCCGCCCCGGGAGACGAAGGTGTTGAAGAAGAGCGATTCCCCCCCCAGCACGCTCCGCTTGAGCGCGCCCACCAGCCCGCCCTTCATCCCGGTCTGGATCTCCACGTTCGAGGACATGCTCACCATGGCCCCGCCTTCGGCCTGGACCACCTCGTCCGGGTCGAGGGCGACGATGGCGAGCGAGTAGGACGGCTGGTACCTGATGTCGATTTTCACGGGTAGGGTCTCCTTTCCCCCCGGACGTACGCGGCGATCCCTTCCGAGGTTGCGTCGCGGGCGGCGGCAAGGGTAGCGCCGGGGGCCGCGGCCGGCTCCCGGACGGATCGCGGGGCCGCCGCGCTCCCGCGCGACGGCCCCCGAACGGGGCGAAGCGGCCGGGATCCGGTCACTTCATGTTCTGGAGTTCCTTCTGGAACGCGGCCCGGGTGCGCTGGGGGATCGGGCCGAATTGCGGCACCACCGGCGGGCGCTCCTGGTGGAGCTTCATGACCTCCTGGATGGCCCGGTCGAGCTGCGCGTCCTCGTCCTTGGCCAGGTCCTGGGGCAGGTTCTGGACCACGATGTCGGGGTCCACCCCGTGGTTCTCGATCGTCCAGCCGCCCTGCGGCTGCCACCACGCGAACTCGGGCTGGGTCAGGAAGCCGTTGTCGACCAGGGTCCTTGCCCCGCTGATCCCGACCACGCCCCCCCACGACCGCTCGCCGATCACCGGGGCCAGCTTCTCCATCTGGACCGCGGCGGGGAAGATGTCGCCGTCGGAACCGGCGAACTCGTTGGTGATGACCACGAAGGGGCCGTTCAGCACCTTGCCGGGATAGGTGGAGAGCGCCCCGTGGCGCGCGCGGTCGAAGCTGTCCAGGTGCCGGCGGAGCCGGTCCACGATCATCTGCGAGACCGCGCCGCCGCCGTTCCAGCGGTTGTCCACGATCATCCCTTCCGTGTCGAGCTGCGGATAGAACCAGGTATTGAACTGGATCAGCCCGTTCTTCCACATGTCGGGGATGTGGATGTAGCCGATCTTGCCGCCGGTCTTGCGGGCCACGTACTCCCGGTTCCGGCGCACCCAGTCCGAGTAGCGCAGGTCGTGCTCGCTCCCGGCGGGGGTGACCACGACCTCGCGCGAGCCGTCCATGGTGGGCTTCCCGTTCACGGTCAGGACCACGTTCTTCCCCGCCATGTCCTCGAAGTAGGCCAGGAAGGGGCGGTCGCCGGTGAACGCCCGGTGGTTGACGGCCAGGATGTAGTCGCCCTCCGACACGTTCACCCCCGGGTCGGCCAGGGGCGCGGCCACCCGGTCGGCGGGGTCCCCGTGGTAGATCCGCACGATCTTGTAGGCGCTCCCTTCCCTCTGGACGTCGGCCCCCAGGAGCCCCACCGAGACGTGCGGCACCTGGACTCCCGGGTCCCCGCCGAACACGTAGGTGTGGGAATTGTTGAGTTCCCCGATCATCTGACCGATCAGGTCCTGGAGGTCGCTCCGGGTGGCCAGGCGGGGGAGGAGCGCCGCATAGCGGTCGCGGATGCCCTTCCAGTCCAGGCCGCCCATGCCGGCATCCCAGAAGAAGTCCCGCTCGTGGCGCCAGGCTTCGTAGTACATCTGGTCCCACTCCTCGCGGGGATCCAGATCGATGACCACGTCCTTCATGCTCACCTTGGCGTCGGAAAGATCGCCGGGAGGCGAGCCCGCGTCCACCACGTAGAATTCGCCCGGGCGCTTCATGATCGCGATCTTCCCCGCCTTGGCGGCCAGCGAGTATCCGGAGATGCCGGTGATGAAGTCCTTGGGCTCCTTCTTCTTCAGGTTGAAGGAGATGAGCGTCCCCTCCGGCCCGCTCTCCTGGAACAGGCCCGGCTGCTCGGCGAACCCGTGGATGGGATTCGAGACGTAGAACACGTCGTCCGAGGTCGCGGAGATCCCGTTGTAGTTGCCCCGCGGCACGGGAAGCTCCACCACCCGCGCCTCGAGTCCGTCGAAGTCGATCTTGACCGGCGCGGGAGCCGCCTTCTCGTCCCCCTTCTTGTCGTCGTCCTTCTTGTCCTTCTTGTCCTTGTCCTTGTCCCCCGACTTGCCCTGGTCCTGGTCGTCGGAGGCGGGCATCCCTTCCAGCTCGGCCAGGGGGTTCTTCACGTCCTTGCGAAGGAGCACCAGGTAGGGCCGGGTGTTCTTCGCCTCCACGTTGTCCCAGTCCTGGGTTCCGAGAATGGGGTTGATGGCGCGGGTGCTGAGAAAATAGAGGTAGCGCCCGTCGGGATCCCAGCTCGGGCCGTAGTCGTTGGTCATGGCCCCGGTGACCTCGTGGACGCTGCCGTCACCGGTGTCGTAGATGTAGACCGAGCTGTAGTTGTTGTCGAGCGCCTTGTCGTAGGCGAGCCAGCGGCCGTCGGGGCTCCAGGAGTAGTCCGCGATCGGCCCCTGGCGCGCGCTGTCCACCTTCTTGGGCGACCCGCCGGAGGCGGGCACCACGTACAGGGTCTGGGTCTCGTCCCCGTAGGCCACCCATTTCCCGTCCGGGGACAACACCGGCGCGAAGTGCCAACCGTGGTCGCCGGCCGGGACCACGGTCTTGGCCTCGCCCCGGCCCCAGGCGTCGATGGTCCGGATCGACTCCTCGTGCCCGGCGTCGGTCACGTAGAGGATCTTCTTCCCCTCGGGGCCGTAGCTGGCCCAGCTCTCACGGGCGCCGCTCCCCCGCGACACCGGCAGCGTCACCCCGTCCTTGGCCGGGATCGAGAAGATCTCGCCCCGGGCGGTCACCGCCAGCCGGTCGCCGCCGGGCGAGAGGTCGAAGTAGCTGATGTAGCTCCCGGGATCGGGGTAGCGGACCCGGGTCAGCACCCGGTCGCTGGGGAGATCCACGTTCACCTTGCGGACGGAGTCGTCCTTGGGGTCGAAAACGTAAATGTCGGCGGCCAGGGTGTAGACGATGCGGCCGTCGTCCCCCATGGCGGGCCAGCGGGCGTCGAAGTCCTTGAAGTCGGTATGCTGCTTGAGCCCGGTCCCGTCCGGCTTCATGGACCAGATGTTCATGGTGCCGCCACGGTCGCTCAAGAAGTAGATCATCCCCCCGTGCCACATGGGAAAAGCGTCGGTGCCGTCGAAGTCGGTCACCTGCTTGAAGTCGGCCTTGGCCGGATCCCCCACCCAGATGTCGCTGGCGGTGCCGCCCCGGTACCGCTTCCAGGTGAAGGTCTCGGTGGACTTCCGGTTGAACGCCCACATCCCGGTCTGGGGGTCGATGTCGATGCGCGCCGCCCAGCCCAGGGGCAGCATCACCGGATCGCCTCCCTGCGCCGGCACCTCGTAAAGGTCCCATTCGTTGTTGGGATCGGAGCGCTGGCTGCGGAAGATGACGTCCTTGCCGTCGGGGGTCCATCCCACCACCTGGTCGGTCGCGGGATGCCAGGTCAGCCGGTGGGGCTCGCCGCCTTCCACCGGGATCACGTAGACGTCGCTGTTCCCGTCGTATTGCCCGGTGAAGGCGATCCACTTGCCGTCCGGAGAGAACTGCGGGAAGTACTCGTCGCCCACGTGAGTGGTCAGCCGCCTGGCCACTCCGCCCTGATCCGGCACCACCCATAGATCCGCCTCCGCGGTGAAGACGATCTGGTTGCCATGGATGTCGGGATAGCGGTAGTAGGCGGGAGACGCATCGGTCCAGCGGGCCGCGGTCGAGAGCATCACCGCGGTCAGGCTCGACACGATGAGGGGGAAGCGTGATCTCATGTCGATTCCTCTCATGGCATGAAGGCCGGGGTGGTGGGTATCGAGGGGTCCGGAGAGCCTACCCCCGAGGCCCCTGGCGAACAAGCCCTCGTCCGGTCCCGCCCGCGCCGCGCGGGGATTCACCGTAGGCCCCACCCCACCCAAGAAAAGGGCCCGGGCCGCGCGCGGCGGCCCGGGCCCCGGATCCCGGCCGGTTCCGGCGGGCTGGGAGCCCGTCAGGAAAGCGGGGTGCCGGTCACGACGGCTTCTTGAATACCGAGTCCTGCACTCCGGTATTCACCTTCACCGAGTTCACGGTGACGGTGGCGAAGGGATCCCCGTCCTGGAGCACCACCCGCTTGTGGGGCCACTGGAATCCGGACACCGTCCGGTAGTCGGAGAGAGTCTCCTGGGCCATGGCCGGGGAACCGGTCATGGGATTGCGGGTGCGGTAGTCCATGCGGACGATGCGATGGGTGTCCTTGTCCAGGTACACCTTCCACTGCTTCACCGCGTCGCTGTGGACGAAGAGCACGTCGGCGGGCTTTCCGTCGACCGGCTCGGGGTCGGGAAGCGACTGGATCTTCATGTCCGGATACGAGGTGAGGAAGGTGAGCAGGTCCCGCTCGTTCTCGGACTTCTGCTCGGCGAGGGCGGGGCCGGGGATGTCCTGCACCCCCCGCGGGCTCTGCATCCAGCCCGAGTCGCCGCAGATCGCGGTCACGACCTGCCCCATCGGGGTCTTCTGCTCCATTCGCTCGCAGTCGGGGAGCTTCTTGACCGTGGTCGAGCCTATCTGGATCTCCATCCCCTGGATGGAGATGCTGCCCGACTCGTCCACCGTCATGTCCTTGACCTTGGTCAGGGCGGAGGCGCCCATCGCCTTGGCCGCCTGGGACATGAGCGCCTGGCCGCGCTGGAAGTCGGCGTCGGTGGCCTCGGGCAGCTCCGCCGCCGGCTCGGGAATGGTGATGTCGATGTCCTGATACGGGCCCACCGAACCGAGCGCGTCCGCGAAGTTCTTCTTCTCCCCGATGATGAGGGTGCCCATCTCGGGATACTTCACGTGGCGCTTGGCCGCGGCCAGCACCTCCGCGGGGGTGATCTGCTTCACCGCCGACTGGTACTTCTGGAGGAAATCGGCCGGGTAGCCGTAGTACTCGTACTGGGCCAGCCGGTTCAGCACCGAGCGCTTGGAAGACAGGTCGAAGACGAGCGCGTTCAGGATCTGATCCTTGGCCCGCTGGACCTCCCCGGCGGTGAAAGGCTCGGCCAGCGAGCGCTCGAGTTCGTCCTTGACCAGCCCCAGGGTGACCACGGTCGAATCGGTCTGGGTGATGGCGTAGAACACCATTCCCCCCGGGTGGTGGAGGCCGGCCCCCACCGAGGACCCGGCGGCATAGGCCAGGCCCCGCTTAGTGCGAATGTCGTTCACCAGACGGCTGGAGAACGAGCCGCCGCCCAGCACCTCGTTGTACACGTCCAGGGCCGGGTAGTCGGGGTCGTCCATCTTGATCCCGATCTGGCCCAGCACCACCATCGAGTTGGTCATCCCCTCCTTGTTGATCACGAACATGCCGGTGACGGGGTTCGGATTCACCTGGGGATCGGGCGGAACCGGCGCCGAGGCCTTGGCCCAGTCCCCGAACGAATCCTGCAGGAGCTGCTTCACCTTGGCCGGATCGAAGTCGCCGTAGACGGTGAGGATGATCCGGTCGGGGTGGAAGAAGTCCTGGTGGTACTTCACCAGATCGTCGCGGGAGATCGCGTCGATGGTGGCGTACTCGGTGTTGCGCGAGTAGGGATGCTCGCGCCCGTAGATGAGCTTGGGGAACTCCCGCATGAGAATGTTGAGCGGCTCGTCGTTCCGTCCCGCGATGTCCGTCTTCTCCTGCTTCTTGGCCAGGTCGATCTTGTCCTGGGGGAAGGCGGGATTGCGGAGCACGTCGGCGAGGAGCGAGATCCCGACGGGGGTGTCCTTGCTCAGCACCGACATCGAGGCCGTCCCCTGGGTCTGGCCCAGGTCCACCTCCACCGAGGCGCCCATGGACTCCAGCTTCTCGTCGAGGTCGTCGCCGGAGATGCTCTTGGTGCCCCCGCTCCGCATCACGGTGCCGGTCACCGAAGCCAGCCCCACCTTGTCGGTGGGGTCGTAGATCGAGCCCGCCCGCACCAGGGCGCGGGCGTCCACCAGCGGGAACTCGTGGTCCTCGAGCAGGTAGACCACCATCCCGTTGTCCATCACGTACCGTTCCGGCGTCGGCACCTGGATCTGGCCCAGGGGCGGAACCGGGACCTTGGCCGGATCACCGAAGGGGCCGGCGGCCAGGACGTTTCCGGCCAGGAAGAGGCAGGCCACGGCGGCGAGGAGCACCGCGGAGCCCTTACCCATTCGAATCGAACGCATACTGTCCACCTCCCTGCGGAGCGAATTCAGGATCGAAGTCGTTGCGCGGCTCATGACTGGGGCTTCTCGATGAGGCCGACCACCCGGTTCCCGGGACGGAAGGTCTCGGCGGCCACGCGCTGGACGTCCTCGACGGTGACCGCGTTGATGCCGTCCAGGTACTCGAACATGGCATGCCAGTCACCGAGCTTGCCCTGGGCCTCGGCGAGCTGTCCGGCCAATCCCATGTTGGAGCGGAGCCCGCGAATGAAGGATGCCCGGTCCTCGGTCTTCACCTTGTCGAGTTCGGCCTGGGTCGGACCCTCGTCGGCCAGCCGCTTCAACTCCTCGTAGGTCGCGTCCTCCACCTGATCGGTGGTGGAGCCCTTGGCCACCAGTGCCTGCACCACCAGCAGCGCCGGGTACTTATTGCCCAGGAAGCCGGCTCCGGAACCGGCCTGGGCCGCGATCTTGTCCTTCTTCACCAGCCGGTCGTAGAGACGGCTGGAGCGCCCGCCGCCGGCGATGTCGGCGAGAAGCTCGGTGGCGTACCAGTCCGGGTCCTTGCGGCTGCAGATGTGGTAGCCCACCAGGAGCAGGGGCTGGGCGTCGTCGTGGCGGATCACCCGCACCTCGGCCTCGTGGCGCGGCTCCACCGACCGCAGGGGCGGCGGTTTGGGCCCGGAGTGAACCCCCGAGAAATACTTCTCGGCGTACCGCTTGACGTCGTCGAACTTGACGTCTCCCACCACCGCGACCGAGATGTTGGAGGCCACGTAGTTGCGGGCGAAGAACGTCCGGGCGTCGTCCCGGGTGATGCGCTTGAGGTCCGAGGCGATGCCGATTACCCCGCCCACGCCGTAGGGGTGGGCGAAGTAGGCCGAGGAGATCCAGTTCAGGAAGAGCCGGCCGGTGGGGCTGGACTCCTGGAGCCGGCGCTCCTCGTAGACCACGTCGCGCTCGGTGTAGTACTCGCGCAGCACCGGGTTGGTGAGGCGGTCCCCTCGAGCCGCGCCCACAGCTCCAGCCGGTTGGAGGGCAGGCTGTAGTAGTACTGGGTCCAGTCGGTAAAGGTGGAGGCGTTGAGCCCCACCGCGCCGTTCTCCTCCAGGGTCTTGCTGTAGGCGTTCGAGACCACGTACTTCCGCGCCTCGGCCTGGGCATCCTTGAAATCGGCGCGGAGCCCGGCGAGCTTGACGGTGTCGGCCGCGGCTCCCTTGTCCAGCTCGTCCGACACCTTCTGCCACGCCGCGTCCACCGCGTCCATGGCCTTCTTCTCACCCTTGTAGTCGGTGGTGCCCACGGTCTGCGTGCCCTTGAAGGCCATGTGCTCGAACATGTGGGCCACGCCGGTGATCCCCGTCACCTCGTCCACCCCGCCGGCGTTCACGTAGGTCCGGAAGGAGAACACGGGGGCGTCGTGCCGCTCCAGGACCACGAAGGTCAACCCGTTGGGAAGGGTGAAGCTCTTGATCTCCGACTTCAGCTCGTCGAATTCGGCCGCGCCCGCGGAGCTGACGGCGACGAGGATCGTCACCAGGACGAGGGCGGCCAGCGAACGGAATCTCATGAAATCCTCCGGACTGTTCGGAAAGGGAAGCGTCGGATGGATGAGGGGCTGGCATTGTACCGCCTCCGGCCGGAGCCCACGAGGGCGTTTTCCCCGGGGAAACCGGCCGGGCAACCGTCAGGGCCACAAATGGTTAAGACGACCGGCGACGAGCCCCGCTCATCCGGCGGATGGGGGTCGGCTATGATTCCGCTCGGCGCGGGGACCGCCTCCGCGCCCGACGACCGGACCCGAACACGATGCATCCCCGCCGGGGGCGCGCCCTCGCCGGCGCCGCCCTCCTTCTCATCGCCTCCACGTGGTCCGCCGGAGCCGGCCTTGCCCAGGAAGTGCCGCTCCGCCGCTTGGACGTGCGCGACGGGCTCGCCCACAGCCGCGTCACCTCCATTCACCAGGATCGCTGGGGCTACCTCTGGTTCGGCACCTGGGAAGGATTGAGCCGCTTCGACGGCTACCGGTTCGTGAACTACGGGTTCGAGGCCGGGCTCGAGCGCCCGGCGTTGTTCGCGGTGGCCGAGGACTCCGCCGGCCGCATGTGGGCGGCGGACTGGGGGGCGGGGGTGGCGCGGCTCGACGATCCCGGCCCCGCCGGCCTCCCCCGTTTCCGCGCCTTCCGCCCCGACACCGCCCGCCGCGCCGGCGAGGTGTTCAACCTGTTCTTCGACCGCCCCGGCTCGCTCTGGTGCCTCACCCTGGCCGGGGTCTTCCGCGGCGATCCGGCCGGGGACAGCCTGCGCTTCGCCCCCATCCCCCTTCCCGCCTTACCCGAGGCCGGCCTCTGCCGCCGGGACGGTTCGGTATGGCTCGCCGCCGGGGGAGCCCTGTACCGGATGGCCGGGAACCGGCCGGAGCCGGTCCTGTGGCCGGGCCGCCCGCGCCCGGCCTCGGTGATCGCGCTGGCCGAGGCCTCGGACGGGGCGCTCTACCTCGCCGACTCCACCGGCGTGTGGGTGAGCCGGGACGGCGGCGGGCGGGAGCCGGCGGCCGGATGGAGCCCCCTCCCGGTCAAGCTGCTCCATCCCGGGGAGATCCGCTGCCTCCTCGCCGGCCGCGCCGGGGACCTGTGGGTGGGCACCAGGCGGGGGCTGGTGCGCTATGCGGGCGGGCGCACCCGGGTCTACACCGTCCGCGAGGGGCTTCCCGACAGCTACGTGCGCACGCTTCTCGAGGACGACGAGGGGAATCTCTGGATCGGCACCAACGCGGTGGGGGTGTGCGAGTACTCGGGGGAGCGCATCGTGAGCCTGGCCGGGGAGGAGACCGGCGGGCTGGAGCGCACCCTGACCGCGGAAGGGGTGGACGGGCGCATCTACGCCACCGGCAGCCTCGGGGTGGTGGAAGTGTCCGGCGACGGCGCCATCCCGGTCCCGGGGTCCAGCGACCCGCGCTTCGCCAACCTCAACTACCGGCTGGACCGGGACGCCGCCGGGGACTGGTGGGCGGGGACCGACCGGGGCCTCTACCGGATCCCGGGGCCCGATCTGGACTTCACCCGCGCACGGGCGGTGCCGGGCCCCGCGGCCGGGCGCCTGGTGCTCGGGCTCTGGGTGGACCGCGTCGCCGGACGCCTGTGGGTGGGGATGGGCGACGGCGGGCTGTTCTGCGGCCGGGTGGACGGGGGCGGGGCGCCCCGGCTGGAGCCGGTCGCGCTTCCCTCCATCCCGGGCTTCGCGCCGCGACAGATCTTCGAGGACCGCGGAGGCACGGTGTGGGTGGCCGGCTTCCAGGGGATCGTGCGCCTCCGGGAGGGGCGGGCGGAAACGCTCGCCCCCGGCCCCGGCCTTCCCGAGACCGAGGCCCGCTGCCTGTTCCAGGACTCTCGCGGGCGGCTGTGGCTGGGCCTCCGCAACCGCGGGGTGTCGATGACCCGCGATCCGGACGCCGACCGCCCGGAGTTCGAGAACTACTCCACCCCGCAGGGACTGGCCAGCGAGACGGTGTGGTGGGTGGCCGAGGACCGGGCGGGGCGGATCTATCTCGCCACCGGGCGCGGGCTGGACCGCCTCGACCCCCTCCACGGCGGGGTGGTCCACTTCACCACCGCCGACGGCTTGGCCGGGGAGGTGGTGAACCACGGCCTGGCCGACCGCCAGGGGCGGATCTGGATCGCCACCTCGGGCGGGCTCTCCCGGCTCGACCCGGCCGGCGACCCGCCTCCTCCCCCGGCCCCGCGGGTGTACCTGAGCCGGGTGCGGGTGGACGACCGCGAAGCGATGCTGAGCGGGCGGGGCACCACCGCGCTCGGCGGCTTGGTCCTCTCCCCCGCCCACGACCACCTCGCGGTGGAGTTCGTGGGGCTCCGTTACCGGCCCGGGACACCGCTCCGCTATCGCTACCGGCTGGAGGGGGCCGACTCCGGGTTCCACGACACCGGGGGCGAGCGTTCGGTGAACTTCGCCCATCTCGCGCCCGGCCGGTACCGGTTCCGGGTGCAGGCGCTGGATCTCCGGTCGCCTTCCGGCCCCGCCGAGGCCTCGGTGTCCTTCACCGTGCTCCCTCCGCTCTACCAGCGCGCGTGGTTCCTGACCCTGGCGGCCCTAAGGGTCCTCCTGGCCGCCCTCGCCTGGCACCGGGCCCGGGTGCGCCGGATCCTGGCCCTGGAAGGGATCCGTCGCCGGATCGCCCTCGATCTCCACGACGAGGTCGGGTCGGGCTTGGCCGAGATCGCGATCCTGAGCGAGGTGGCCCGCGGCGACGCGACCCAGGCTTCCGACGCGCTCCTCGACCACACCGCGGGACGGGCGCGGGCGCTGCGCCAGTCCATGAACGACATCGTGTGGTCGGTGGACCCGCGCCGGGACCGGCTCCTGGACCTGGTCCGGCGCATGCGGCAGACCGCGTTCAACCTGCTCCGGGCGGCCGGGGTGGAGACCGACTTCGACGTCCCTCTCGACCGCGAATTGCGGGGGATCGGGCTCGGCCCCGACCGCCGCCGGCACCTGCTCCTCTTCTTCCAGGAGACGGTGACCAACGTGGCCCGCCACGCCGGAGCGCGCCGGATGGCGGTTTGCCTCCGGGTCGAGGGGAACCGGCTCGATCTCACGGTCCGGGACGACGGCCGGGGCTTCGACCCCGCCGCCGCGCGGCTCTCCGGCAACGGCCTGGGGAACCTGGAAGCCCGGGCGGCGGCCCTGGGCGGCCGCTGCACGGTGGAGTCCGCCCCGGGGGAGGGAGCCGCGGTGCGGCTGGAGGCGCCCCTGGGGAGGGGCCGGTGGCCGGGTTTCCGCCGCCGCATCCCCGGCATCCGGCGATCCCGCCCGAGGCCCCCCGCATGAACGGGCGGTGGCGCGGGACCGGACGGATGAGGCATGGTTCTCGCGCGGTCCGCCTTCCTCCACCCTTCCCGCCGGCGAGGTGAGCATGCCCAGATCGATCCGGGTGCTGATGATCGAGGACGTGGCCCCGGTGCGCGAGGGTCTGGCCGCGCTCGTCGCCGCCGCCCCCGGGCTCCGGGTGAGCGGGAGCTTCGACTCCATGGAGGCCGCCCTCGCCTCGGAGGCGCCGGCCGGCTCCGACGTCGCCCTGGTGGACATCGGGCTCCCCGGGATGTCCGGCCTGGAGGGGGTGGGACGGCTCAAGGACCGGCGTCCCGAACTCCAGATCCTCATGCTCACCGTGTTCTCGGACAACGAACGGATCTTCGAGGCGATCTGCGCGGGGGCGTGCGGCTACCTGTTGAAGGACACGCCGCCGGCGCGGCTCCTGGAGGCGGTGCGCGAGGTCCACGCCGGAGGCGCCCCCATGTCCCCGGATGTCGCCCGCAAAGTGGTCGCCATGTTCCAGCGCGCGGCTCCTCCGCGCGACCCCGGCCGCCGCCTCTCCCCCCGCGAGCTCCAGGTGCTCAAGCTTCTGGCCGACGGCCACAGCTACAAGACCGCCGCCGCCGAGCTGGTGCTGAGCCAGGACACCGTGCGCTTCCATATCCGCGGGATCTACGAGAAGCTCCACGTCCACTCGAAGTCGGAAGCGGTGGCGAAGGCGATCCGGAGCGGCCTCTTCCGCTGAGCCTCCCGCCCGAGACCCCGCACGGGGCGCACGACGCCGGATCGGGCCGCCGGCCCGGGCCCCGCATGAACATGCGGCTTCATTCCCCCGTCCCGGATGAGGTGTAGTGGTGCGGTCCCCTCGTACCCCGACGAAAGGAGATCCCCATGCATCGCGCGATTCGTTTCCTGGCCCTTCCTCTCGCCTTGGCGGCGCTGGCCGGCACCGCGCTGGCCAAGGGAGGGGCGGACAAGAAGCCGTCCATGCCGGCGATGAAGGCCGCCCTGGACGGGATGACCTTCGAGGTCACCGGCACCAAGCCCGACGGCACCCCGGACCATCCCGACATCCTGGTCTTCGGCCGCGGCTACTTCCTCTCCACCGAGTGCCGTCCGTACCACTTCTCCAAGGAGAAGTACACCGCCCACGCCGGCGCCGGCGGAACCCTGTTCGAGTGCACCGCCCAGAGCCCCACCGACGGCACCATGGCCTGGTCGGGCACGGTGAAGAACGAAGCCGTCACCGGGCAGTTCACCTGGACGGACAAGGACGGCAAGACGATGACCGAGTCCTTCACCGGCATGCTGCTGCCCTGAGGGAGGGAGAACCCATGAATCCCGAAGTCAACGCGGTGGACCACGGCAAGCTGGAGGCGTTCCTGGGCAAGGTGGTGGTGGACGCCGGCGGGACGCTCAACACGGCGCTGGTCCTGATCGGAGAGAAGGCCGGCCTCTACAAGGGACTGGCCGCGGGCGGGCCCACCACCTCCGAGGGCCTGGCCCGGCGCGCCGGCGCCAGCGAGCGCTACGTGCGCGAGTGGTTGAATGCCCAGGCCGCCGGAGGTTACGTGACCTACGACGCCGGCACCGGGCGGTACTCGCTGAGCCCGGAGCAGGCGTTCGCCCTGGCCGACGAGGGGAGCCCGGTCTACCTCCCGGGCCTCTTCCAGGTGGCGCTGGCCGCCACCCGGGACCAGGAGGCCATCACGCAGGCCTTCAAGTCCGGCAAGGGAGTTGGGTGGCACGAGCACGACTCGGAACTCTACGAGGGCACGGAGCGGTTCTTCCGCGCCGGCTACGCCGCCCACCTGGTTCCGGAGTGGATTCCCGCCCTGGACGAGGTGGAGGCGCGGCTCCGCGCGGGGGCGAACGTGGCCGACGTGGGCTGCGGGTTCGGGGCCTCGACCATCCTCATGGCCAAGGCCTATCCCGAATCGCGCTTCACCGGCTTCGACTACCACGAGCACTCGGTGGCCCGGGCCCGGGAGCGAGCCCGGGCGGCCGGGCTCGACGGCAACGTCCGCTTCGAGGTCGCGACCAGCAAGACCTTCACCGGCGGCCCCTACGACCTGGTGGCGTGCTTCGACTGCCTCCACGACATGGGCGACCCGGTGGGGGCGGCGGCCCACGTCCACCGGTCGCTGGCCTCCGACGGGACGTGGATGATCGTGGAGCCGCGGGCCGGGGACAAGGTCGAGGACAACCTGAACCCGGTGGGGCGGCTCTTCTACGCCGCCTCGACCCTGGTCTGCACGCCCGCGTCGCTGGCCCAGGAGGTGGGCGCGGCGCTGGGGGCGCAGGCGGGCCCGGAGCGCCTGCAAGCGGTGATCCGGGAGGGGGGATTCCGCTCGGTGCGCCGGGCGGCGGAGACGCCCTTCAACCTGATCCTGGAGGCGAGGCCGTAAGCTCGCGGCTCGCCGTGAACGCCGGGGGCGCCGGTCCGAGGGGCCGGCGCCCCGTCTCTTTTCGGCCGCCCCTCGCGGTCCCTTCGGGCGCACCGGAGCGGCCGCGTCCGGGTGGGCCTGGCTAGAGCCGGCGGGTGCCGGCGGCGGTGACGTGGCGGAAGACCGCCTCGAGCGTGTTGTCCAGGGTCTCCAGCCGGCGCACCGGCACCCCGGTTCCCGCCACCAGGGCGGCGATCTCGCGGTAGGCGGTCTCCGGGCGCTCGGTCACGAACTCCACCCGCTCGGGCCCGGTGATCCGCACCTCGCGCACGTGGGGAGCGGCCACCAGCGCGGCGGCCAGGGCGCGCGGGTCGGGTCCGGTGAGCTGCACCCGGTGGGGGTGCCGGTCGCGGAGTTCCACCAGGAGTTCGGCCACCCTCCCAAAGCCCAGAAGCCGGCCGTGGGCCAGGATCCCCACCCGGTCGGTGAGCGACTCGACCTCGTGGAGGACATGGGAGGACACGAGCACGGTGCGCCCGCTCTCCCCCAGATGCAGGATCAGGTCGCGAAGCTGGCGCCGGCTGGGCGGGTCCACCCCCAGGAAGGGCTCGTCGAGGAGCACCAGGTCGGACTCGTCGGCCAGCGCCAGCCCCAGCTTCAGCCGCTGCCGCATGCCCCGCGAGTAGGTGCCGACCTTCCGGTCGCCGTCGGGGACGAGCCGCACCCGTTCGAGGGCGATCGCGGCCAGCTCGCGCGCCGGGCTCCGCGCCGCCCCGCGAGCCAGGAACGCGATCTCCAGGTTCCTCCGCCCCGAGAGCCCGGTGTGGAAGCACTCGGTGGCGGGCACGAGCCGGGTCCGCGTCCGCACCGCCGCGTGCGTGAAGGGATCGCCCCCCAGGACCCGCACCGTCCCCTCGACCGGAGTGACCAGGCCGGTGAGGACCCGCATGAGGGTGGTCTTGCCGCTCCCGTTCGGCCCCACCACCCCGGTGATACCGGGGGCGATGTCCAGGGTCATGTTGCTCAGCCCCACCACCTCGCCGTAGAACACGCTCACCCCGGCGAGTACGATCGGGGCCGCGGGGGCGCGGTCGTCGCGAAAAGAGGCTGCCGCGCCGGTCATGGAATCATCTCGCGGCGCACCGAGGCCATGGTCACCAGCGACCCCGCCGCCGCATAGAGCACCAGCACCACCGCCGCCACCAGCCCACGGGTGAAGCCCAGGTCGCCGAGAAGCGAGGTGAGGAGATCCCTGCCCGCGGAGATCGGGCTGAGCGCCCAGGCACCGTCGTGCCAGATCGCCTGGACCACGGTGTCGGGGATGATCAGGAACGCGGCGGCGAGGAGGATCGCCCACCGCGCGCGCTTGGTGGCCGCGCTCGGGCCCACCGTCACCCCCGCGAATCCCGCGGCGAGGAAGACGGAAGCGAGGGCGATCTTGGCGGTGAGCGCCAGCGACTGGCCGGTGGTCACCATCTCCGGCATCACCCCCTGCCGGAGCACCGCGATCAGGACCCCGGGAAGGAAGAGCAACAGGAGCGCGGGCGCGGCCACCGCGAGCATCTTCCCCACCGTGTAGTGCCAGGGGAGCACCGGCCGCACCGCGTAGAGGTAGAGCACGTCCTCGGAACGATCCCGCGCCACCAGCGGCGTCCCCAGCCCCAGGCTCAGGAGCGCCACCGGCAACGATTGCGCGATCAGGAATCGCAGCACCGGGTCCCACCCCAGGTCCACCCCCATCGATTTCTTGGCCATCACCCGCACCACCAGGAGCACCCCCAGGATCAGGGGCGGGAGGATGCTGAACAGGAAGAGCAACCTCACCAGCTTCCGCCGGGAAGCGATCCCCATCTCGCGCCGGGCGATGGCGCGGATCACGTGCCAGTGGGACGGGGAGATTCGTTCAACCGGCACGGCCGCGCTCCATGACCGAGACCACCGCGTCCTCGAGGGTGGGGATGTCGGTTCCCAGGTGGCGCACCGCCGCCCCGCGCTCCGCGGCCAGCCGCCAGAAGTCCATGAGATCGGCGTTCGGGCCCGCCTCGAACACCAGCTCGCCGGGGTCGCGCTTGCGGACGGCAAAACCGGCGGCCTCGAGCCGCGCCGCGAAGGCCTCGTCCAGGCCCTCTCCGCGCGCGACCAGCAGCTCCGAGCCCTTCCCCATGAGGTCGGCCACCGGGCCGTAGTAGGCCACCCCGCCCCCCTCCAGCAGCAACAGCTCGTCGCAGAGGAACTCGGCGTCGTGAAGGATGTGGGTGCTGACCAGGATCCGCCGCCCCTCGTCGCGCAGGTCGCGGATGAGGTGGAGAAGCTGCATCCGTCCCGGCGGATCCAGGCCCACGGTGGGCTCGTCGAGAATCAGGGTCTGGGGATCGTGAACCAGGCTCATGGCGAGCTTGGTCCGCTGCCGCATGCCGGTGGAATACCCCTTGGTCCGCCGGTAGCGCTCCTCCCCCACGTCCAGGGCGTCCAGGGCGCGGTGGGCCCGCCGGAGCGCTTCGCGGCGGGAGAGCCCGCTCAGCATGCCGGCGAAAGCCACCGCCTCCACCCCGGAGCCGCCGGGAAAGATGCCCGCCTGCTCGGCCATGACCCCGGTCCGCGCCCGCACCTCCATGGCGCTCCCCGGCAGTTCGAGCCCGAGCACCCGGACCCTTCCCGACCGCGGCTTGAGCACGCCCAGAAGCGTGCCGATCAGGCTCGACTTGCCGGCGCCGTTGGCTCCCACCAGCCCGACCGCGCGCCCGCCGAGGTGGGCGGTGACGTCGTCGAGGACCAGCCGGCCGCCTCGGTACAACGTGACCGAATCCATCTCGATCCAGGCGCCGTTTTGGTTCGGGCCCCGGAGGGCGGTCGCATCCATCAGCAGAGCTCTCCCAGCGCCTTCCGGCGGAAGAGCCAGGCGGTGAGCGCGGTCAGCGCCGCCGCCACCGCCACCAGCACCAGCCCCGAGGCGAACTTGTGCGGTTCGGGAGGGGGGAAGCTCACCGGGAGGCGCATCTCGATCACCCGGTCGGCCATCACGCTCAGGTGATAGGACGGAGAGAGCCGCCGGAGCAGGAAGGGGAGCTGGGCCAGGGGCTGGTCGCCCAGGAAATAGACCACCAGCCCCACCACCAACCCCCGGCGGGAGACCAGGTGCAGGAACCCGAAAAGCGCGGTGTAGGCGAGCGAGCCGCAGAGGATCGCGGCCAGATCCCGGGGAACCGCCGTCCAGGGTTCGCCGTCGAGCGCCACCACCAGCACCAGGAACAACGACGTCCCCAGCGCGAGCAGGAGTCCGGTGGCGATCGTCCGCACCACTGCGGTCATCGGCCGGGACACCGGGCCGAGAAGCGGGTACAGGAGGGTGCGATGGGTGATCCCCTCCCGGAGCGCCATCTCGCTCACCAGGACCGCGGCCAGGGGCACCCCCGGGACGATCACCGACCCCCGGAGCGCCCCGAGAAGACCGCCGAACACCGAGGGGAGAAGCTTGCTGAGGACGAACGCGGCCGCGGTGAGGAACACCGCGATCCCGGCCACCAAGCTCCCCTTCCTCAGTCCCCGGAACGACGAGAGCGGGGCGAGATAGGTGCGGAGTGCGATGCCTGCTTCCTGGACCAAGCGCGAATCCTCCCGCGGGCCGGACTTCGGCCCGTTCGTGCTCCGGACTACGAAGAACCCGCCCCCGGGGTTCCGATATTCAGCACCCGGACGAGCCAGGCCCCCACGTCGGCGATCTCGTCCGGCGCCACCCCGTGCTCCACGTCGTACTCGCGCCACTCCACCCGGTGGCCGGCCTCCAGAAGCCGGTCCCGCGACGCCCGCCCCCGCTCGAGGGGGACCACCGGATCGTAGCGGCCGTGGCCCATGAAGACCGGGGTGGACCGGCCGGCGGGGGCGCCCTCGGCCTCCAGCGCCGCGTCCAGGGCCAGGTAGGTGGACAGCGCCAGGATCCCGGCCAGGGGTTGCGGCCGGCGGAGCCCGGCGTGCAGCGCGATCACCCCGCCCTGCGAAAAGCCGGCCAGCACCGTGCGCTCCGGAGCCACCCCACGTTCGGCTTCGCGGTCCAGGAGCCGCTCGACTTGCTCCGCGGAGCGGCGGACCCCCGCTTCATCCTGCTCCTCGCGCAGGTCCAGCGCCGAGATGTCGTACCAGGCCCGCATCACCATCCCCATGTTGATGGTGACCGGCATCCTGGGCGCGTGCGGGAACACGAAGCGCACCCTCAGCTCCGGGGGGAGACCCAGGAGCGGTACGATGGGCACGAAGTCGTGGCCGTCGGCCCCCAGGCCGTGGAGCCACAGCACCGAGGCGCCGGCCGGAGCCTCGGGTTCGATTTCCACGCAGTCGAGCATCGGTTCGGCCACCTGCGGTCCCTCCCGGCGTCCTACGAGGGGCCGACCATAGCCCATCGGCGGCGCCGGCGTCATCCGCCTCGCGCCGCGCGGGGGGACAAGGCCCCTGCGGTTACTTGGGCGGCGCCGGCGTCACCCGCCTCGCCAAGCCCCGGGGCGCGATCCGATCCGTCTCACCCCGCGCGGGGGGATTGGGCTATGCTCGTTTTCATGCCGCCAGGGAAAAACCCCGCCGAACGGAGCCCGTCGCCGGGACGCGAGCCCTTTCAGCACATCGTTCACGGGCTGGAGGACGCCCTTCGCGCGCCCCTCCCCGGCCCCCGGGCCCACGAGCGGATGCGCCCGAGGCCCCGCCCCGTCTTTCCCCCTTCGGACGAAACGGTCCGCCCCGCGGCCGCGCTCCTGCTCCTCTATCCCCGGGGCGAGGTACCGTACCTCCTGCTCACGGTGCGGAGCCGCGATCTGCCCAGCCATCGCGGGCAGCTCTCGCTCCCCGGCGGCGTGGTGGAGCCGGGCGAAGCGCTGAACCAGGCCGCCTTACGCGAGGCGCGGGAGGAGGTCGGGCTCGACACCGCCAAAGTGAGACTCCTGGGCGCGCTCTCCCCGGTCTACATTCCGGTGAGCGGGTTCCTGCTTCATCCCTTCGTCGGGGTGAGCCCGTTCACCCCCGAGGTGCGCCCCAACCCGGCCGAGGTGGAGCGGATTCTCATGATTCCTCTCTCCCACCTCATCGGCCGCGAGCGGCTCCGATCCGAGATCCGGATCCTCCAGGACCGCCAGGTGCGCATCCCCTACTTCGACCTGGAGGGCGAGAAGCTCTGGGGCGCCACCGCCATGGTCCTGGCCGAGCTCTTGTGGATCCTCGGGTCGCCGCCTCCGGCGCCGGGGGAGGACTGAGCGCTTTCGCTCACGGTTCCGGCGAATACTCCGTCCGGAGCGAGAGGAACGCCGTCCCGAACATCGCCCAGCCCAGCACGAGCCCGATGAGATACGGCGCCCACGGAAAGTCGTGGGGCGTCCCCGTGGCCCGCACCGAGGCCTCGTCGCCCATGAACGCGACCAGGAGGAGCGCGAAAGCGCCCGCCGACCCCAGCCACACCCACCATGGGGTGTAGGGACGGCGGTCGGCGCTCTTGCGGACGATGATCGCGCCGGCCACGGTGAGGCTGGCCGCCACCGCCACCGCGGTGAACACCGGGCCGACCCACAGGGTGGGAAGCAGGAAGAGCGCGTCCCAGGTCCAGAGGCTGGGCGGCCACCCGATCGCCCACCACAGGCCCAGGTAGTAGACCAGGTCCCATACCCCGAAGAGGAAGCAGAAGACGCCGAAGCGCGCCCACGCACGGCGCTCGGCGAGCATGGCCACCGCGAGCAGCATGACCAGGGTGCAGAGCTCGCGGGCGAGTTCCACCTTGAGGAGCGGCAGCTCGGGGAGGATGAGGGGGAAACCGAAGCCGGCCGGGTAATAGATGCGGTGGAGGTAGATCACCACCGCGGCTTCAACGAAGCCGAAGGCGGCGCCGAAGAGCGCGAGCCAGGTGAGTCGCGGCCAGTAGGCGGTGCGGTCGGCCATCGGTTCCTTTCCGTGCGGCGGGCGCGGGTGAACGGCAAGCCGCCACCTTCGATCGGCGCGCCGGAAGGTTTCAGTCTAGAGGAGGGCGCGGAATCGCTCGACCCCCGGCGAGCTGGACGGAGGCCCCCGCCACGGGGGGCCCTGCCTCACCGGCCGGCCTTCCGGCGCAGTCGGTCGATGTCTCTAGGGTCGGCTCCTTCTTCATGAGCGTATTCGGCGAGCGATTCGTAGTCCACATCCCGGTGGCGCGCCACCAGGACGGCCTGATCCCAGGACTGGCGATCGCTCCAGTGCCAGAATGCGGCGAGCCGGTCCATCACGCACTGGGTCGGGGTGATAACGCGAAGCGGACCCCACCGGGTTTCGAGCACGGGGATTTCGTCGTGCGGCACGACCCGATCCCCGAACTGGGGAGGGCCCGCCGGAAACTCCAGGAACAGGTCGGTGTCCGGATGGGTGAAGTGGCGCCGGCCGCGTGCCAGGGCGAAGCCGAGAGGCGCCAAGGCTGCGGACAAGCGGTCTCGCGACGCCGCGGTGACGAAATCCAGATCGCTGGATTGATACTCGTTGTCGGTGTACACACACACGGCACCGCCGCCGGAGAGCGTCGCCCTGATGCCCGCGTCCTGGAGACTCTGGCTGACGCGGGCCGCCAGCTCGATGATCGTGGTGTTCCGGTTGATGGACATCGGCTATCCGGCCTTGCCGCTCCGGCGCGGGCGCTGTCGCTGCCGGAAGTACGCCCGCGTCACCTCGGGCGGCAAACGATCCAATTCGGCCTCCAGAAACGCGCGCAGGTTCGTGACCGTCGCGCTTCGCGGATTCCAGGTGAACACCCGGGTGTTCCCGACAAGGCGGCAGACCAGGATGCCGTCGGCTTCGAGCCGCCTCAACTGCCGCTGGATCCCCATATGGGAGACGCCGAAGGTGGCGGCGATCCGGCGCGCGTGTCCCTCGCCGTAGTTCTGAAGGAAGAGGAGGGTCTGGGCAGCGGACTTGCTGCCGAAAAGCGCGATCAGCATCGGGGTCATGGGCTCGCCTCCAGGGCCACAGTATGTGGCCATACTACCACAGAGTGTGGCCGTTTAGAGATGAATCGTGGCCGGTTGGACGAACCAGCGGGACCGGGCCGCCTGTCCACGTATAGTGATGTGTAACAATGAACTACCCGAGTACGCGGCAGACCGGACAGGGCGCGGCCGGCCGGGGGCGCCCCCGTTGCCGACCGGGCCTGGCTGGTATCATGCCCCGGCGGTGCCCGTTCCCGCTGCGGTTGGGCGGCGGGATCGAGGCGCGGGGGGGGATTGTGGGGATGGCCGCGGACCGACGATGGACAGTTGCGACGGCACGAACGCGATCGGTGCGCCGTTTCGCGTGGGCCGCGCTTCCGCTTTGCTTCGCGTTGGCGATCGGCGTTCTGTGGATCGCGGGCTGCGGCAAGTCGGCCGCGCCGGACGCGACCCCACCCGCGGCGGTGACCGACCTAACCGTAGCCGCGGCCACCGACAGCACCGTCACCCTCACGTGGACCGCTCCGGGGGATGACGGCTCGCAGGGCCAGCCGCCCGCTACGACCTTCGCTACTCGTTGCAGCCGCTTGCCACCGGTTGGGACTCGGCCACGGTGGTCACGGGTTTGCCGTCTCCGCAGCCCGCCGGCCGGGGGATTCCGTGAGGGTTGGCCCGCTGGCCCGGCTGGTGCCCTACTACTTCGCGCTGGAGACGTTGGACGAGGCGGGGAACGTGTCGGGGCTCTCGAACGTCGTCGAGGCCGAGACCGGCGACCTGACCCCGCCGGGGCGGGTTGCTGATCTCCACACGGAGAATCCGACCCCCCATGCCGTCACCCTGGCGTTCACTGCGCCCGGGGACAACGGCAACCTGGGGCGGGCGGCTGCTTACTTGGTTCGCTACGCCGCTACCGCGATCACCGAGGCCACCTGGGACACGGCGACACCCTTCGAGGTGACCCAAGTGCCCCTGACAGCCGGGGCTGCGGAGACGATTCAGGTCGCGGGGCTCGATCCCGGCGAAACCCTTCACTTCGCGGTCCGAGCGGTCGACGACGCGGGCCTACTCGGTCCTATCTTTAACGATGCCGTGGTGGCTCTTCCGCCGGATACGGTCCCTCCCGCCGCCATCACCGATCTCGCGGTTGCGACGACCAGTCCTTTCACGGCAACCCTGTCCTGGACGGCGCCGGGCGATGATGGGGAGGAAGGGCGAGCGGCCGCCTACCTGGTCCGCTACGCCGAGGCCGCCATCACTGATGCCACCTGGGTTCAGGCTGCCACGGTAGGTGTCTCGCTCACCCCCAAGCTGTCTGGCGAAGCCGAGCAGCTGGTTCTCGTGAAAACCAATGCCAATATGACGGTGGAGCAATCTATGTCTTTATGAGCGAGCCGGGTACGGCCCGTATTTCCAATAGCGAGTTCTGGGGGAATATCGCCGGAGACCATGGAGGCGGGATTGAGGCGGGCCAGCAAGGTTACCAGTCCCCTCCACTCACTATCCGGAAGAATTTGTTCGTGAGAAACGAGGCCCATGGACAAGACACACCTCAAGGTCCGGATACTGGGGGCGCGATCTCCATGCGGGGCTGGTCGGGGGTCATAGCCAACAACACATTTGTCGGCAACATAGGGACAGGGATCTCAAGTTGCAGCGGGGGACAAGTCCTCGTCAGCACCCTTGACCCCAAGGCAATCACCATCACCCAAAACGTGTTCGCTCTCGGTCAAGGATGCGGCGTGGTATGTCGATTCTGGCTAAACCCTAATGTGCGACTTACCAAGAACATCTTCTGGTTCAACACTCCCTCAGATGTGGATGATCCCCTCGGCTGCTTTCCTAATTGGCAGTCCGCGAATCTCTTCGCCGATCCCCTCTTCTGTGATCCCGCCAACGATGACTTCCACGTGCGGAGCGATTCCCCCGCCCTGTCCGACGCCCTGAAGATCGGCGCCTTCACCACCCCCGGCTGCTCACCCTGACCGCCCCGCGAACCAGCCGAGGGTCCCCGATCGAGCCCCGTTTCCCCGGGGAAATGCCGAGCGCGCCATGCGCACCCGGGTGCGCAGAAGGTTCGCGCCATTGCGTGCTAGGGGGCGACGACGCGCGGCCGGCCGGAGAGGCGGCTCGTGCCATCGGCCGCCACGCGACGCGGGGATGCGTGGGAGTGGGTAGAGAAGTCTCTCGCCTCGCCTGCGCTACCGCAACAGCACCAGCCGCTGCGACGCGCGGACGCCGGGCGCGCGAAGCTCCACGAAGTAGATCCCGCCGGCCAGGCCCGCACCGTCGACGGCGACCCGGTGCTCCCCCCCGTCGAACTCACGCGCGGCCAAGACGCGCACCAGCCGCCCGCTCAGGTCGTACATCGACAACCGCACCGCGCCCCGCGTCGAAAGCCGGAACGACACCGTGGCCGCTCCGCGAAACGGGTTGGGATAGCTCCGCAGAAGCGGACCCGGGTCCAGGACCGCTCCATCCGGCACCCCAGTGGCGCTGAGGTCGTAGGCGTAGTACTCCGAGGCCTCGAGGTCGCCGTTTCCGTTCCCCGCGGGGGCCTGCGCAACCAGCGCCCCCCCGTCGGCGGTCTGGTAGCGACCGACCGCCACGTAGACCACCGGCGGCACCGAGCCAAACTCCGAGGACAGGTTCACCGTCCCCTCTAGGTACGTTCCGGCGGCCTGCGCCACCGTTCCGGCCTGGCCGGTCCAGCCGCACCAGTTGTTCCCGCTCTCGTTCCCCAGGAACAAGGACCACCCCGCCACCTGGCCGGCCTTGGCCCACGGCGAAGCGGCCATCGCCCCGGGGGGCGGGCCGGTCACGAACACGAAGGCGTCGCTCTGGCTCCCTCCCGCAGCCTGAGTGGCCACGTAGAGATCGCTCCCGTTGTAGTCCAGGTACAGGTCCACCCCGCCCGCCGACGCCACCTTGACCGCCGACGCGTCGAGCGCGCCGTCCACGGTGAACGTCTTCGCCGCGGCGGCGCCGGTGACCGTCACGTGGTAGTCCTGTCCCCCGTTGTTGTCCCAGGTGTCGTCGTCGTAGTGGATGACGAAGTCGAGCGTTCGCACCGGCTGGGCGGGATCGTCGAACGGCCCCAGGGTGAGCGCGAGGTCGCCCCCGGAGAGTGCCATCGGCGTCTCCACTGCCGAACCACCGCTATACGGCACCGTCCCCGCCGGCTGGTAGCCCGTCGCCGGAGCGCCCCACCCGTTCACCCCCCAGTGGAGCTTGCCGCCCTTCCCGGCGCCGGCCACGGTGAGGGTGACCGAGTCCTCGGCCGCCGGCGACGGCGGCGTCCAGCTCACCCCGGCGCTCCCCCCTCCCCCGCCGCTGGTGCCGGTTCCCACCCACACATGGCGGATGGGCGAACTCGACACGTTCCCGTGCCCGTCCACCGCCTCCACGTAGTAATCCAGGAGCGAGTCGGTGACACCGGTGACGGTGGCCGCGTACTGCGAAGCGCGATAGAGCGGCAATGGATCGGTCCGCGACGCCATGTCGCTCGCGGTCATGGGGATCGAGGTCCACGCGGTCACCGCGGGGCCCCCAAGATAGGTATCGTTGTCCGACGACCCGGCCGGAAGCGCCCCGTCCCGGTCCCCGCGGATCTTCAGGCTGACCGACGACAACCCGTCAAGGTCGAACGCGAACGTCCAGACCTGGAAGTCGCGGGGCTGGGCGATCCCCCACTCGGTGCCGCCCGGGTTGTAGGGCTCGCGCTGGGGGAGAAAGATGGTGGGCCCGGTGAGGTCGGCGCCGCTCCCGATCGCGTTCAACGCGTGCGGCACCGCCAGATTGGACGCGCGCGTCGGATGCGAATCCCAGACGCCCCCCTGAGACCCGTCCCAGTACCAGTAATCGCTGGCCTCGGCGTTCAGCAGGTAGTGCCAGGCCAGCGCGGTCTCCGGCGACCCCGGCGCCACCTCGTCCGCGGTGGACACGATGTTCCGGGCCGCGGTCACCACCGCCCAGCTGTTCCGGTCGGGGCTGTAGCCGTCGGCGGCGGGGTCGCCCAGCCACTTCTTGAATTCGGGGTCGCCGTTGTCGGCGCCGCTCCAGCTCCCGTCCTCCACGTGGATGACGTCGCTCGTGTCCGGGGGGAACCGGTCCAGGTAGTCCTGGACGGTGGTGCACACGAACCGCGAGGGGCTGGCCTGGAGCCAGCTCACGAAGGCGTCGAAGTTGGAGTGGTAGTAGCTGTCGGTCCCGCCCCCGTAGTTGTCCCCGTCGTGGTGGAGCACCACCAGGAGCGGATGCGCGGGGTCGGTGTTGTAGGGCTCGAGCTGGCTCATCACGTCGTCGTACTGGAGCGCCCCGAACCCCCCGCGGGCGTCCTCGTTCCCCATGTAGCGGTCGGCGGGAACGGCGACGATCCGCGACACCTGGCCGGAGGCCGGATCCACGTATTCGGCAACGTGCGGCCGGTGGCCCCAACCGCCGGAGATCCTGGTGGGCGCCCAGAGATCGGTGAGCTGGACCCAGTCGCCCGGATCCGGATTCCGCTGGTCGGCTCGGTTGGGCTCCACGACGTTCCCGCCGGTGTTGTACGGGTAGCCCGCCGCGGCGCGGTCGAAGTGGAGGTTGTCCACCAGCACCCACCGGAGCCCCTCGGCGGCCAGCGCCGGGATCATCCGGGCCGAGAAGGCGTCCTCGGGCGGGAAGATGCCCTTCGAGTACGACCCGCTGAAGTTCGAGGCCATCATGCTCCGGTGGGCCTCGATCTGCCGCTCGATGTCGAGGGTGCCCAGGAGCCCCATGAGCGGGTGGTGGTAACCGAAGCCCACCATGTCGAGCCGGGGATTGCCGAGCGAGGTGGTCTGGGTCTTGATCCAATCCCAGGACGACTTCCAGTTCTGGAAGTTGCCGTTCCCGGCGGCTTCCAGGGAGTTCAGGTTTTCCATGAGCGAGCCCGAGAAGCTCACCTGGGCGCCGAAGTGCGGCATACCGGCGGCGACCCCGGCCGAGACCGCGTCCTTGGGCCACGAGGTGTACGGCCCCAGCCGCTGATTGTGGATGTCGGTGACCGAGTAGCCGTAGCGCTGGTTGGCGTCGGTCGCGACCACCGATTCATACGGCCAGTAGATGGGCTGGTGCATGTGCCAGAGGAAGGCGATGTAGATGGGCGGATTGGCGGTCTCGCCGGCCCGGGCGGGGGCGAAGGCGAGGGCGGCGAGCATCAAGGCAGCGGCCGGGAGGAATCGGCGTGTCATCGTGTCCTCGGGCTGGACCGGGGCCCCGGTCGTCGATCGCATTGGGCTCAGCCCCGGTGGACCGGCCCAAGCCCTTCAATGCAGCTCAGGTCCGGAAAGTATACCGCGTCCGGCCCCCGCTCCCGGTTGCTGAAAGTGGGGTCAGAAGCGAAGCTCTTTGGGGGGGTGCGGGCGCCGGATGGCGGAGCGGTTCCGGGGGATGGTGCGGCCGGCCCTCCGGATGTGGTCCAGCAACTTATCGGCCGGCCCGTTCTTGCCGAGGTAGGCCCAGGCTCCGGCCGCGATCATCGAGGCCATGTGCTCCGGATCCTCGAACATCGACAGACCGATCACCCGCGCCGCCGGGCACCGCTCATGGACGAGCCGGGTCGCCTCGACTCCGTTCATGCCCGGCATGGACACATCCATGAGCACGACGTCCGGGTGAACCTCGCAGACCACCCGGACCGCGGTTTCGCCGTCGGCGGCCTCTCCGACCACCACCATGTCCCGTTCGTCCCGCAACAGCGTCGCCAATCCCTGGCGCATCACCGTGTGGTCGTCCACCAGCACCAGGCGGATCCGGGCGTCGTCGCATTCCGCTTCGGTGTCGTCGGCGGGCGCCGGCTCCTGCCCCCGGCCGGCCGCTTTGGCTGCCGGCGCCTCGGTCGACTTGGCGAGAGGGACGGTCAGGGTGAATCGCGTCCCTTCGCCCGGCGAGCCCTCGACCTCCATCTCCCCGCCGAGCAGGGCGAGGCGCTCCGCGATGCTGAGAAGTCCGAACCTTGTCGAGCCCCGGTTACCGGCCATGAGTTTCCGGGGATCGTAGCCCACCCCCCGGTCCGAAACCTCGATCCTGAGCTGTGGTCCCTGCGAAGAGGCCCGGACGTGGGCCGTCTTGACCCCGGCGTGCTTCACCACGTTGAAGAGAAGCTCGCGGACGCTCTCGAAGAGGAGGACGGCGACGTCCCTGCGGACGCCGTCGAGGCGGCCTTCGATCTCCAGATCCACGGCGAGGCCGTGCTTGTCCTCCATCCAGGCCGCCAGCCACTCCATCGCGCTCCCGAGTCCTCCCTCGATGAGGACCGGCGGGCTCAGCTCCGCGGTCAGAAGGCGTCCGGTCTCGATGGCTTCGGAGAGGAGGCCATCCACCTCCTTCTCGGTCTCGAGAGCGACGGGGTCGGTGGAGTGTTTCAGGGAGGCGAGGTGATATCGGGCCGCGGCCAGGTACTGTTGCAGTCCGTCGTGGAGCACCCGGGCCAGTCTCTCCCTTTCCCGCTGCTCGGCGAGGGTCAGCGACGCGGAGAGGGCGCTCAAGCGCTCCGAGCGCTCGCGCAGCTCCTCCTCGGCGACAATCCGGCGTTCCGCCTCTTCCCTCAGGGCCGCCACCACCTCCGAGAGCTCGGCGGTGCGTTCCATCACCCTCTTTTCCAGCTCGTCGCGGCTCCTGCGCAGATCCGCCTCGGCCTGTTTCTTCGCGGTGACGTCCACCACGACCCCGGTTACCCGGTCGGGAGACTTCCCGTCCGCGGAAGCCGGGCCTCCCTTGCCGCGCCGCCACCGGACCTCTCCGTTCGCGCAGCGGATGCGGTACTCGATCTCGTATTTCTCGCCGGTGGCGTACGAACGCTCGATAGCCTTTCTCACCCGGTCCCGGTCCTCCGGAAGCATCAATCCGATCCATTCGTCAAACGTCGCCGGCGTCCGGTCCGGTCCGGGTTCCAGCATCTTCCAGATCCCGGTCGCGCTCGAGATCTTGCCCGTCCCGAGATCGATCTCGAAAGTGGCGAGATCGGCCGCGTCGAGCGCCAGGTGGAGGCGTTCCTCGCTCTCCCGCAGCGCCCGTTCCAAGGCACCCAGGCGGAGGAGCGCGACGCCCCGATTTCCGATCACGGCATCGATCTCGTCCGCCCGTAGCGCCCTCAGGACTTCCTCGGCCCGGGCAAGCCGCTCACGAAGCCGGTTCAGGTCTTCACCCATCTCACTCTTTCCATCGCAACGCCGAGCGGACTTCCTGCCGGTCGCTCAGGTTTCCGATCACCATCGTCGCCCGGCCCCCGGTCAGCACCAGCAGGGTCGGGGTGACCAGGATGTTGTGTTCGATCGCAAGCGCGGAGTCCGTAAGGACGTCCACGATCTCGACCGCGAAGTCCTCGCACCGCCTTCCGCTGCAGATCTCCGCCAAGTTCCGTTTGGCCAGGCGGCTGTTGAACTCGTCCCCGGCCACGAACAGGACCAGCCGGTCGACGGCTCTCTCCTTTACGGGACCTGGCGAGGCCGGTTCCTGGTCACCGATCACCGATCACCGTCCTCCTCGCCTTTCCGAGACCGATCGTCGTCGGCCAGTTCGATGCCGTGACCGGTGATTTCAAACCGGTGATAGAGCATGGAATGGCCGGTGCCGCGCGACTTGATCACCAGCAGCCGCCGCCGCAACCTCCGGCCGTCGTCCTCGTACTGGAGGCCCACCATGGTGTCCACCAGGGAAGAAACCCCCTCTCCGCCGTCCCCGGTGACCCGCTCCAGGTCCAGAATCTGATTGGTGAAGAAGCAGGTGATCCCCCGCCGCTTGGATTCGGCGAGAAGGCGAAGCAGAAAGTCGAAGGCCGCCGACCGGGTACCCATCCGCTGGACCGCCGAGATGGAATCGACGATGACGTGGTGCGGTTCGAATTCCTCGATCGCATCGAGAATCTTCAGCAGATGCTGCTCCACGCCGTCCGTCTCGGGCATGATGTCCTGGAACGCGATCGTTCCGGCGTGGGCCGCCGGCTCCAGATCGATTCCCTCGTTCTTCATTTCCACCAGGAGCGATTGATGGGCCTCGTCCAGGCACAGATAAAGGACCCGCTCACCCCTCCGGCAAGCGCGCTCGACAAAGGTGCAGGCGAGAGTCGTCTTTCCGGCGCCGCTCGGACCCGCCAGCAGAATGCAGGATCCCTGGAGATACCCTCCCCCGAGGAGCACGTCCAGCTGCTCGTGGCCGCTCGAGATGCGCCGGTCGATCCTTCGATCGGAGAGCGCCGTCGAGGCGACCGGCAGCAGGACCACCCCCCGGGGGGAGATGGCGAACGGGTGCTCGTTCTCGAGGAAGCCCGATCCCCGGTATTTCATCACGCTCAACCGGCGCGTCCGGACCTGCCCTTCCATGCGCTGATCGATGAGGAGAACGCAGTCGGACATGAAGTCGAGAAAGGGATAGATCTGCCTTCCCTCCCGCCCGGCCTTGGCGGTCACCACCGAGGTCGCTCCGCGTGCGCGCAGCCAGTCGTTCAGAACATGCAGTTCCACCCGTTCCCGCCTCGGATCGCCGAAGATCCGCATGAGAACGTCGACGGCATCCAGGACGATCCGCCCGGACTCCACGGACCGGAATTGTCCGTCCAGGATCGCCAGCAGGCCCTGGAGGTCGAACTCACCGGCATGGATCGCCTGGTGGGGGACCTTGGCATGCATGATCCGGAGCATTCCGGAAGCTTCGAGGGGCGCCACGTCCATGCCCATCGCGGCGGCGTTGGCACGGAGATCCTCGGCCGCTTCCTCGAAGGTGATGAAGATCCCCGGCTCCCCGGCCAGGGCCCCGCGATAGAGGAACTCCAGGGCAAGTACGGTCTTGCCGCTTCCCGGTCCCCCGGCCAGCACGGTCATCCGTCCACGGGGGAGCCCTCCGTCAAGAATGGCGTCGAGCCCCCGGATGCCGGTCGGGATCTTCACGATGGGCTGGACCGCGACGGGCACCGAAGTGGAGTTCCCCTGTGTTCGTTTCACGGTTCCCCCAATCTTTTGGCGCACCCCGGATAAGATTATATTTGCCTATGAGTAGTTTGTTAGACTAGCACCTTCAAAGGCGCCGGTCCACGCGGGCGCATGCTCCTCCCCCCTCCGAGAGGCCGTCTCCCCCTTCCGATTCCGCTCTCGCTCCGGGTTAGCCATTTTACTCGGCCGATATTAGGATATCCCCCGATCGGGGCGCCCCACCGCGGACGCCGAGGGTCGACCGTCACCGCAAGGAGGGCGCGCGCGTGTTCACCCGGCTCACCGAACTCCTCAACCAGGCCTCGGGCTTCATCTGGGGACCGTGGCTGCTCATCCCGCTCCTGCTCCTGACCGGACTCTTTCTCACCCTGCGGCTTCGCGGGGTGCAGTTCTCCAAGCTCTGGGGCGCGCTCTACTTGGGATTGGTGGTGCGCCGGGAGCCGGGCGCCGAGGGGGACATCTCCCACTTCCAAGCGCTCATGACCGCGCTCGCGGCCACGGTCGGGACCGGGAACATCGTGGGGGTGGCCACCGCGATCTCCGCCGGCGGCCCCGGAGCCATGTTCTGGATGTGGATGACCGGACTGGTCGGGATGGCCACCAAGTACTCCGAGGCATTCCTCTCCGTAAGATTCCGGACGGTGGACCGGCGGGGCGAGCAGGCGGGCGGTCCCATGTACTACCTCACCCAGGGGATCCGCGGGCCGCTGGGCAAGGCCCTCGGCATCCTGTTCGCGCTCTTCGCGGCGGTGGCCGCGTTCGGGATCGGCAACATGGTGCAGTCGAACTCGGTGGCCTCCGCTCTCGAGCACTCCTTCCACATCCCCATGTGGCTCACCGGGGTGGTGATCGCGCTGGCCGCCGGGGCGGTGATCCTGGGCGGGATCAAGTCCATCGGCCGCTTCACCGGCTTCTTCGTGCCGATCATGATCGTGCTCTACATGGCCGGCTCCGGGGTGGCCCTCGCGCTCCATGCCGGGGCGATCCCCGGCGCGATCGCGCTCATCCTGCGCGACGCCTTCACCCCCGCCGCCGCCGCCGGGGGGTTCGCGGGGGTGGCGGTGGCCCGGGCGATCCGGTTCGGGGTGGCCCGAGGCATCTTCTCCAACGAGTCCGGCCTGGGCTCGGCGGGCATCGCCGCCGCCGCCGCCCAGACCAGCGAACCCGCCACCCAGGCCCTGGTATCCATGACCCAGACCTTCATCGACACCATCGTGGTCTGCTCCTTCACCGGGCTCACCATCGTGGCCACCGGGGCCTGGCGGTCGGGGCTGGACGGAGCGAACCTCACCCAGCTCGCCTTCCGGGACGGGCTTCCCGGCAGCTGGGGAGGCTGGCTGGTGGCGGTGGGGCTCGCCACCTTCGCCTTCTCCACCCTCCTGGGGTGGAGCTACTACGGCGAGAAGAGCATCGAGTACCTGCTGGGATCATGGACGGTGGTTCCCTACCGGGTGCTCTTCGTGATCGCGGCCTTCGTGGGCACGGTGCGAAGCCTGGAGTTCGTGTGGACGCTCTCCGACGTCATGAACGGGCTCATGGCGCTTCCGAACCTGATCGGGCTCCTTCTCCTGAGCGGGTTGGTGGCCCGGGAGACCCGGGCCTACTTCCGGGCCCGGGGGGGACGGGTGGGCGGCCCCCCGACGGGGGCCGCGCGCTAGCGATGTGCGGGGGCATCGCCTCCTCCTCGTCGCTGGATCTGCTCGCAAGAGCCGGCCGGCGCGGCCGGGACCGGCTGTTCGACGGGCTGCCGGGAGCTCAGGCTTCCGGGGCTCCGGCCGGCGGGTTGAGGTGCGAAAAAGTCGGCAGCACCCGTTCGAACACCAGGAGCAGGATGAAGGGCAGGATGAGGATGACCACCGCCGCCGCGATCCCCTCCTTGTCGAAAAGGCCGGGCACGTAGGCCTCGCGGAAGCCGCGCATGCTCTTGGAGAACATCTGGCCGCCGATCACCACGTTCCAGCGCATGGAGATCACCTGGACCAGGAGGATCGAGGACGAGATGAAGGTGAGCGTGTTCCGGATCGTCGGATGCATGTAGCGGTCCAGGAGCACCACGAACATGAGCAGGATCAGCGGGATAAGCCCACCCAGTACCATCTGGATGGCGATGAACGAGATCGAGAGCTGGTGGGTGAGAAGGTGGCTGATCACCTCCCACGATTCCGCCTTCATGTAGCTCAGGGTCATGATCTCGAGGAGTTCCAGGGTCACGGTCATGATGAGGAAGAGCCATAGCCACCGAGCCAGGGCCGAGATCGCGGCCTGGTCGATGGGCCAGCCCTTGAGCCTCATCGCCACCTGGTAGAGCACGATAAGGAGCGCGATCCCCGAGACCATGGCCGAGAACAGGAAGATCACCGGCATGAGCGGGGTGGACCACCAGGGGTTGGCCTTGAGCGCGCCGAAGATGAAGCCCACGTAGCCGTGGAGCAGGCAGGCGGCGGGGATCCCCACCGCGGCCAGCACCCGGATGATCCGGCGGTCCAGGTCCCGAGCCTTGGGCGAAACGTCGTAGACCCCGAGGGCGAGCACCGAGTAGAACGCCCGCTTGAGACCGCGCCCCTCCACCGCCCGCGCCACAATGTCCCCCCGGAACACGAACCAGATTTCCAGCAGCAGCAGCAGGAAGTAGCTGGTGTAGAGGATTCCGAACCCGGCCATGGCCGAGGAGAAGTTGGGGGTGACCACCACGTTGAACGCCCGTTCCGGATGCCCAAGGTGGTTGAGGAGGGGAAAGGTGGCCACGAGCAGGAAGCAGAAGGCGGTGGCCAGGGCGAACCGGCCCAGGGGCTCGAACTCCTTCTTTCCGAACACGTGGTAGAGCGAGGAGACCAAGAACGCGCCCGCCACCAGCCCGGTGATGTAGGGGTAGAGCACGATCATCAGGCTCCACTGGATGTGGATGTCGTTGGGAAAGAGATAACCGGTCAGCTCGGGAATCATCACCGGACCTCCATGTCCAGACCCAGGTAGAAGCACTGCGGCTTGGTCAAGAGCTCGGGCTGCAGGACCATCACGCGCTTGGTGGCCAGGATGTCGTTGATGGGATCGTCGGGGTTCCGGCGGTCGCCGAACATGCGCGCTCCCACCGGGCAGACCTCCACGCAGGCCGGCTTCAGCCCCTTGGTGATCCGGTGGTAGCACCAGGTGCACTTGTCGGCGGTGCGGGTGCGCGGATCCAGGAACCGGCTCCCGTAGGGGCAGGCCTGCACGCAGTAGCCGCAGCCGATGCAGTGGGTCTTGTCCACCAGCACCACTCCGTCCCGGGTGCGATAGGAGGCGCCCACCGGGCAGACCTGGATGCAGGGGGTCTCGCGGCAGTGGTTGCACATCTTGGGCACGAAGAAGGCCTTGCGCACCGCGTTGCCGGAGGCGTCGGGGCCGAATCCCTCGGCGGCGCCGTCGGGCGAGTCCACCCTCGTCTCGCCGTTCACCGGGATCTCGTAGCGCTCGACCCAGGTGCGGAACATGCCCTCGGGAACGTCGTTCTCCTCCCGGCACGCCCGCACGCACGAGCCGCAGCCGATGCACTTGGTGGTGTCGATGAGGTAGACCCAGGTGTGCTGGTTCCAGTCGTAGCCGGCGGTCTCGAGCCCGGCCGCGTCGTCGGGGAGAATGAGTCCCACCACCCCGTAGGCGGCCATGGTGGCCGCGGCCGCCGCCGCCCGTCTCAGGAAATCCCGCCGGGAGGGAGGGGCCGCCGGAGCCTCGGTTCCAATCCGGTTGCATTCATCGGACATGGTGCGATCCTCCATCGGAGTGGCCTCGCTCAAAGCGGCGAATGGGGGTTGTGGCAGTCGAAGCAGGCGGTGGGGCCGTCGGTGCCGCCCTGCTCCTCGATGTGTTTCCTGGGCTGCACCTGCGGAAAGGTGGCGGGCCGCGCATCCAGCTCGAGGTGGCAGCGCAGGCAGAGGGCGTCGGTCTTGGCCACCGGCATCTCCGCGATCACGTCGCCGTCCTTCACGTGCCGGGCGAGGGGGGCGTGGCAGACCTCGCAGCTCACCGTGTGGTGGACGCCCGCGTCGCGGGCCTTGGACTCCTCGTCGTGGCAGGCGGCGCAGGAGGCGGGCCCCTGGTAGCTCACCGGGAGCGCGCTGTATTCCGCGGGGCTGTCCCCCCGGTAGTGGCCGTAGGCGCCCCAGGAGGGCGGCACCAAGAGCGACCGCACCACGATCAGGGCGACCACGCCCAGCAGGAAGAGGATGAGCGCGCGGAAGACGTGCTTGGCGTGGAAGAGGGGGCTATCGGGTCTCATGACCACCTCGTCGTTGAGGGTCCGAAGCGCCGGGGCGGGGGCGGTCCCCCGCCCGGTCGGGGTTCTCGGGAAGAAAGAGCCAGGAGAAGAAACCGGGTCCGCCGGGGCGGGGACCGGGACTCGCCGTTCCGGGCCGCTCGGGGCGGAGAAGCCAGGCCCAGAAACCGGGTCCGGCCGGCGGGGGGACGGCGGCCGCCTTGGGAGCGGGATCGGGCGGGTCGTTTCCGAGGAGCCACCCGGGGAAGGATCGCTCCCCGGGAGTGGCCCGGGCGGGAGAGGCGGCCCGGGACTCCGGCGGCGGGCTCTCCGGCGCCGTCAGCCAGCGGAGGAACTCCACGAGCCGGACGCGGCCGTCGTTCACGCAAACCCTCCCTTCCCGGAGGTGGTGACCCCATCGAAGAGGCGGCGGACGCCCGCTCCGGCGGGGCGCGGTATGAACCGCTTCTCCGGCGCGTCCGGGCGCGCGCGGACGGACAACAGACAAAAAGAATGAAATATCCGGATGGGGGCGATGGGGGAAGTACACAAAAACGATAACCAACTTCAAGGATAACAAGACCGAATCCATCCGTTCATGCACAGCCGCCATATTCCGTTGCCGCCACGGCGTTTATCCAGTATCCGAAATCACGACACAACGCACCTTCTTTGTCGCTTTGCATGCATTTTTCTTGTGCTTACCGATAAGGGAACCTGCTATGAATCCGGGGTGGGTGGAAGCCTTCCCGTGTGCGGGGGTCCTCTTTCCGGGCGCCGGCCGGCCGCGGCCGGACGCCGCGAGCCCTCCCCATGAACGACGAGTTCGATCGCCTGGAGTCGACGGTCGCCGGCCTTGCCCGGACGGTGGCGGCGCTCGAAGCCCGGTTGGAGGCCCTGGAGCGGGGAGCCCGCCCCGCCTCCGTCCGGACCCCGGACCCCGCCGGCGTCCTTCCGGCGGTGGCCGGCGGCGAGGGTGGGCTCGCCTCCGCGCTTACCGTGACCGGCCGGACCGTGCTCGGCCTGGGCGGCGCCTTCCTGCTCCGGGCGGTCACCGATGAAGGCCTGATCTCCCGGGAGCTGGGGGTGGCGCTCGGACTCCTCTACTCCCTGGTCTGGATCGGGCTCGCCGCCCGGCCGGCGGCGACGACCCGGCGGCTGAGCGCTTCCTTCTTCGCGCTCACCGGCGCGCTGGTGGCCTTTCCCCTGCTCTGGGAAACCACCGCGCGCTTCCGGCTCCTGGGCCCGTGGGCGGCGGCGGCGGGGATCGCGGCCGTCGCCGGACTAGGGCTCCTGATCGCCGACCGCCGGGGGCTCCGGGGCGCGGCCTGGATCTTCACCGGGGCCTCGGTGGGCGCCGCGTGGGCGCTGGCGGTTTCCACCCGCGCGCTCATCCCCTTCACCGGCTTCACCATCGCGCTGGGCCTGGGCACGCTCTGGGTCTCGTACCGGCGCGACTGGCGGCTCCTGCGCTGGCCGGCCGCGGTCGCCTCCGACCTCATGGTGCTCCTGGCCGTCTTCCTTCTCACCGGCCCCGCGGCCGCGCGGCGCGCCTACCCCGATCTGGGCCCCGCCTCGGTGGAGCTCGTGGCGGTGGCGTTGCTCGCGGTGTACCTGGGAAGCATCGGGCTCCGCACCCTGGCCCGCCGCCGGGAGGTGGCGCCGTTCGAGGTAGTCCAGGCGGTGGCCGCGCTGGTGCTGGGGTTCGGCGGCTCGGTGCGGATCGTCCGCGCGAGCGGCGAAGGGGCGGGGGTCCTGGGAGGGGTCGCCCTGGCCGCGGCCGCCGCCGCCTACGCTCTCGCCTTCGCGTTCGTGGAGCGGCGTTCGGAGACCCGCCGGAACTTCTACTTCTACGGGTGGCTGGGGCTCCTGTTCGCGCTGGCCGGCTGCGCCCTGGTGGCCGGGGGCCCCGTCCTCACCGCGCTCTGGGGCGGGCTCGGAGTCATCTCGGCGCTGGCCGCCGCCCTCCTCCGGCGGCACACCCTGCGCGCCCACGGCGCGGTCTACCTGGCGGCGGCGGCGGCGCAGGGGGGTCTCTTCTCCGCCGCGGGGACCGCGTTCGGGGCCTCGGGAAGGAATGCGTGGCCGCCGTTCGGCCTGTCCGCGGCCCTGGCCGCGGGGGCGGCGGCGATCGCGTGGGCGATCTGTGCGTCGGACCGGCGCGCTCCCGCCCTTCCCTGGCCGCGCCTCCTTCCCCGACTGGTCCTGGGAGCGCTGGTGCTCCTGGCCGCGGCGGCGCTGGGAGTCCGGCTGGGACGGACGATCCTCCCCGCGCCCGCGCCCCACGTGATGGCCGCGATCCGTTCCGTGGTGCTCACCGGGTGCGCGGTGGCCCTGGTGGTCGCGGGCCGGCGGACCCGGCTCCGGGAGCTGGCGTGGCTGGTGTATCCGGTGATCGCGCTCGGAGGGATCAAGCTGGTGGTGGAGGATCTCCCCCGAGGCCGGCCGGTGACGCTCTTCGTGGGGCTGGCCGCCTACGGGATCGCGCTCATGCTCGCCTCGCGGACGTTCCGGGGCCGGGCACCCCGGGCACCGGAGGAATCCTGACCGGCGTCCGGACCCCGGTCACCCCCGGAGCGAGAGCACCGAGCCCAGGAAGTCGCGGAGCCGCCGGTGGCGCGGGCGGTCCAGCACCTCCTCCGGCGTCCCCGTCTCCAGGAGCCGCCCTTCGTCCATGAAGCAGATCCGCCGCGCCACCCCGCGGGCGAAGGCGAGGTCGTGGGTGACCACCACCATGGTCATCCCGCCGGCGGCGAGCTTGGCCAGGAGGTCGTTCACCCCGGAGATCATCTCCACGTCGAGGGCGCTGGTCACCTCGTCCAGCAGCAGCGCCGCCGGCTCCATGGCCAGGGCCCGCGCAATGGCCACCCGCTGCTTCTGGCCGCCGGAGAGCCGCGACGGCCAGGCGTCGACCTTGTCGCCGAGGCCGACCTCGTCCAGGAGCCGGCGCCCGCGGGCCTCGGACTCGCGGCGCGGCCGCCCCAGCACGTGCACCGGCCCCTCGATCACGTTCTGGAGCGCGGTGCGGTGGGGAAAGAGGTTGAAGTGCTGGAACACCATCCCCATGCGGGTGCGGTGGGCGGCCATCGCCCTCGAGGACATGGTGCCGTACTCCACCGGGCCCCCCTCGAAGCGCAGGACGCCGCCGTCGGGGATCTCGAGCAGGTTCATGCAGCGCAAGAGCGTGCTCTTGCCCGAGCCCGACGGCCCCACCAGCGCCACCACCTCGTGAGGGGCGACCTCGAAGTCCACCCCCCGGAGCACCTCCAGGGCGCCGAAGCGCTTCCGGAGCCCGCGCACCTCGATCTCGGGCGGGGTCGCGGGCACGGCAGGCTCGCTCACAGGTTACTCCCCACCGCTTGCCGCGAGCGGCCCAGCCGCCGCTCCCAGGCGTTCACCGCGAGGGTCAGCCCGGAGATGATGACCAGGTAGAACCCCGCGGCGAGCAAAAACGGCAGCAACGGCTGCCCGGTCTGGAAGACCACGTTCCGGGCGGCGTAGGTGAGTTCGATCAGGGTGATGGCGCCGACCAGGGAGGTGTCCTTGATCAGGACCACCAGGTTGTTGCCGAGCGAGGGGAGCGAATCGCGGAAGGCCTGGGGGAGCACCACCCGGCGAAGGATCTTGCCCCGGTTCATGCCCAGCGACGCCGCCGCGTCCCACTGGCCGCGCGGCACCGCATTGATCCCGCCCCGCAGGGTCTCGGCGTTGTAGGCGGCGGTGTTCACCACCAGCGCGATCAACGCCGCCCCGAACGCCCCCACCACCTCGGTCCCGGCCAGGCGATTGACCGCGGTGGCCGCCGCGAAGTAGCTGATGAAGAGCTGGACCAGGAGCGGCGTCCCCCGGATCACCCAGACGTAGGCGTTGGCGACGGCGCGGATCCAGCCCGTCCCCGAGACCGTCCCCACCCCCACCAGCGAGCCGAGCACCAGCGCCAGCACCGCGGTCGAGAGCGAGAGTTCCAGGGTCAGCACCGCTCCCCGGGCCAGCAGCGGCACGATGCCCCGCACCCGCTCGGCGAAGGCCGGCTTCGCGCTCGCGGGAGCCTCGGTCCCGTCCGCACCCACCGCGGGGACGATGGGGGCGAACCTGCCCCAGGCGCCCAGCAGCACGTCCAGGTCGGGGGGGCTCCCCACCCACTTCCGGTAGATCCGGGCGTAGGTGCCGTCCTGGATCATGGCGAAGAGCGCGGCGTTGACCCGGCGCACCAGCGCTCCCTCGTCCTGCCGCGCGGCGATCCCGCACGCCTCGCGGTAGAGCAGGCCGCCCAGGGGGACGATGCCGCCGGCGCTCCCCTGCTGGACGTAGAAACCGCCCACGATCCGGTCCGACACGAAGGCGTCGATCTTGTCCGCGTTCATGGCGGCCACGATCCCGGCCTCGCTCCCGAACCGCAGCACCTCCGCGGCGGGGAAGTCGGCGGGGTGGTCGTGGATCCAGCGCTCGTAGGTGGAGTCCTCGGTAACCCCGATCCTGGCCCCCTGCAAGGACGTCATCCCCCGGCGCACGAACACCTGCGCCCCGCTCACGTAGTACGGGAGCGAAAAGTCCATGGTGGTGAGCCGCGCGGGGGTGATGGCCATGGAGCCGCAAATGAGCTCGTACTTCCCGGCGTGCAGGCCGGCCTGGATCCCCGCCCAGTCGGTCTGGACCAGGACCGGCTCGCGGTGGAGCCGGCGCGCCACCTCGCGGGAGACGTCGGCGTCGAACCCGACCAGGGTCCCTTCGCGATCGGTGCTGGAGAAGGGCCGGAACGCGCCGGACATGGCGAGCCGGAGCGGGGCTTCGGCGCGGGACGCCGGCGCCCCCAGGACGAGCCCCGGAATCGCGACCGCCAGCGCCAGCACCGCCCGGAGCCCGCGCGTCATCGGCTCAGTTCCGCTCCCAGGCAACGCCGGACCGGCACCACACGTTCATGGACTCCCATCCGCCGGGCATGCGGCAGTTGTTGACCAGGCGCCCGGTGTAGTCGTAGCCGAGCTTGGCGAACGCGCAGTTCATCCCCACCTCCCCCGCCCGGGCCAGGGTGTAGAGACCGGTGATGCCGGGGCCGGCGGCGAGATCGTCCTCGAGCGCGCGCAGGAGGTACACCATGAGCCCGCGGCCGCGCGCCTCGGGGCGGGTGGCGCAGTCGGTCATCTCCGCCGACCGCCGCCGGTGGTCGATCTCGGCCGAGGCCGCCGCCACCATCTCCCCGTCGCCGTCCCGCACCCAGCGGAAGAGATTCGCCCGCATCCGGATCTGCCGGGCGAGGTGGCCGGGGTCGATCGAACTCGGGTAGTCGGGAAAGACGAAGGCGAGGAGGTCGCTCAGCTCCCCGGCGTCGTTCTCCGAGGCCGGCTCGCTCCGCCACCCCTCGGGAAGCGCGGGCCGGGCGGGACCCTTCCCCCGCGCGGTCTCCACCACGCGGTCGAGTTCCCCGGCGTCACCCGCCCGGGCGCGGGCGGAGTCGGTGTAGGCGGCCCAGAGCACCGCGTCGGCGTCGTCGCCGAAGAACCCGCGGATCCGGGCCTCTTCCCGGAAGCCGTGGTCGCTCCAGACGACGGGCTCGCCGGGGCGGGCGTAGAGGGTGAGCTTGGTGAGCGCGTCCCCCTCCGAGGCGGCCTCGAGGAGCGACTTGGGCTTCAACCCCTGGGCGTCCTTGTCGATCAGGCCGTAGACCTTGAGGCGGCGGTTGTGGGGGTCGGCCACCGCGTCGCGTTCCCCCGAGGGGAGATCCAGGGTGAACCGCCGGGTGGGGACCGCGGTCCGTCGTCGCCGGGCTCCCATTCACTCCACCGCCCGCGTCAGGTCCCCGAGGCCGGCCGCGGCCAGCGCCTCGCCCACGATCTTCTCGTGCTCGGCGGGATCGGCCCAGCGGCGGCGCCCCTCATCGGGGAGGAGCGGAATCGGATCGTAGTAGAGGTAGACCTTCTCCTCGTCCACCGACGGGCTCCGGTACACGCTCACCCCGGTGGTCTCGTCGTAGTGGTCGTAGCTGTGGACGTCGCGCTTCCCCCCGCCGCCCGGCACGTCGGTGACGAAGGTCGGGGTGTTGAAACCGGCGGTGGCGCCTCGGACGTGGCGCTCCACCTCCACGGTGTCGGCGACGCGGGTGCGCAGGTCCTCCACCCCCTTCACCATGTCGTGCTGGTAGACGTAGTAGGGCTGGACGTTCAGGTAGGAGAGCCGCTTGACCAGGGAGATCATGGCCCCGGGGCTGTCGTTCACCCCGCGGATGCAAACGCTCTGGTTCCGCACCTTGACCCCGCGCCGGAAGAGCAGGTCCATGGCCTCGCGGGTGATCGCGGTGATCTCGCGGGGGCTGTTGAAGTGGGTGTGGAGGGCGACCTCCTTGGAGCGGTGGCGGCCGAAGTCCACCACCTCCACCAGGGCCTCGGTCCAGGCCCGGTCGGTGAGGATCTTCATCGGCATCACCGCCGGACCCTTGGTGGCGAAGCGGATGCGCCGGATGTGGGGAATGGAGAGCAGCGTCTTGCCGATCTTCCTGAGCCGCGCCGGCGGCAGGTGGTAGGCGTCCCCGCCCGAGACCACCACGTCCTCGACCTCGGGGCGGGAGGCGAGATACGCGAACGCCTTCTCCCAGCGCGCCTCCACCGGGCGGTAGTTCACCTTGTCCACGGTGTCGGTGTCGCCGCCGATGGCGTAGCTCCGGGTGCAGAAGCGGCAGTAGACCGGGCACACGTCGAGGGGGAGGAAGAGCGCCTTGTCCGGGTAGCGGTGAACCAGGCCCGGGGTGGGCGAATCGTCCTGCTCGTGGAGCGAGTCCAGCTCCAGCTTGGGATGGTTGGGGAGCCGGGTCGAGGCCACCGGAATGAACTGGATGCGGAGCGGATCCTCGTAGGGCGCGCTCCAGTCGACCAGGCTCATCAGATACGGCGAGAGGCGCATGTTCATGGGCGCCGCCGCCATCCCCCGCCGCACGTCGTCCAGGAACTCCCCGCTCACCAGGTCGCGGACGAGCTTGGCCAGATCCTCCACCCGGGTCACGCTGTGCCGGTTCTGGAACCGGTGGTCCAGGAACTCCTCGCGGGAGACCTTCCGGAACGCGGGGATCCGCCTCCAGAACTCGCTCTCGTCCAGCCGGCGGTGGGCCAGGTCGGCGGCTTCCACCGGTTCCTTGAGCGGCTCGGGGACCTCCACCCCGGCGATGGCCTGGAGCTGCGGCACCCGGTCCGCCGATTCCAGGACCTCGGCCACGGTCACGGGCGCGGTGATTTCGGCGGCGTCCACGAGGGCACCGGCGTCCTTGGCGTTCATCGATCTCTTCTCCTCTCGGTCTTACCTGTCGCCGGAATCGGCGTCGATGGGGCCGCTCTCCAGGAACGGCGCGGCGGGAAGATGTCCCACTTCCATGAGGTCCACCACGCGTTCCAGCGACCGGGCGATCAGCGCCTGCTCGTCGACGGACAGGTTCGTGAGCGCCTCGGCAAGGGTTCCCTGAAGGGGCAAGGGGGCCTCGCGGCACACCCGCTCCCCTTCCGGGGTCACCGAGACCAGGACCAGGCGGCGGTCGTGGGTGTCGCGCACGCGCCGCACCAGCCCCTTCTCGTCCAGGCGGTCGAGAATCCCCACCACCGTGCTCGCGCTGAGCGACACCCGGCGCGCGATGGAGGTGGGAGTGAGGGGGCCGTCGTCCCGCAGGGCCAGGAGGCAGACGAGCTGGGGAGCGGTCACCCGGTAGGTGGCGGAAAGCTTGTGCGAGTGGATCTCCACCGCGCGCATGATCCGCCGGAGCGCCTGGAGAATGCGCACGTCGTAGCGCGAACCGGCGGGGGACTCGCCCCTGGGTTTCACCGCCGCATCCTCCATCTCCGTGGCTCCCCCCGATTCGCTCGCCCCCCGCGGGGAGCGCGCGCCGCTCCGCCCCACCCCGGGGCCGATGCCATTTCAGTCAGAATCATTCGTGTCCTGATGTTTATACCACAAACGACCGAGGCCGGGTCAAGGGGTTATTTGACCCAAGCCCGTGCGCCACAAGTGACTGCGCGCTTCCGGGTTCCGGGACCCGGTCCCCTCCCCGCTCCCGGCGTGCGATCATGGGATGAAGGCACCGCGCATGAAACCTCTTCTTCATCCCCACCTGGTCAACGGCCCGTTCGAGGATCCGGTCCTCTACGTGGACGTTCAGTACGAGAGACGGGCGCTCCTCTTCGACCTGGGGAATCTCCGCCGCCTTCCACCCCGCAAGCTCCTCCGGGTGACCGAGATCTTCGTCACCCACCCCCACATGGACCACTTCCAGGACTTCGACTGGCTCCTGCGGCTGGCCCTGGGCCGGGGCCGTTCGCTCCGGGTGTTCGGGCCGCCGGGGATGATCGAGAAGGTCGGCCACAAGCTCGCCGCCTACACCTGGAACGTGGCCCACCGCTACGAGGAGGATCTCACCTTCACGGTGACCGAAGTCGGCCCGGGCGGCGGCGCCGGGATGGATCCGGCCGGTCGCCGCGCCGTGTTCCGCCTCCGGGCCGGCTTCCCCGCCGAGGCCTCGGAGGAGGTCGCGTTGCCCGGGGGAGTGCTCTTCAATCGCGGCGCGCTCGAAGCCCGGGCGGCCCTTCTCGATCACGACATCCCCTGCCTGGGGTTCGCGGTGCGGGAGCGCGAGCACGTGAATTTCTGGAAGAGCCGGCTGGAGGAGATGGGGCTGAGCGTCGGGCCCTGGCTGCGCGAGGCGCGCGCGGCGATCCTGGCCGGGGCGGGCGCCGGCACCGTGCTTCGCGCGCGATGGCGGGACGGCGCCGGGTTCACCGGGCGCGAGGTGCGGCTGGGAGACCTGGTGGAGCGGGCGGTCCGGATCGTGCCCGGCCAGGGGCTGGGATACGTGGTGGACGTGCGGGACACCCCGGCCAATCGCGGGCGCATCACGGAGCTGGTCCGGGGGGTGGACGTGCTCTTCGCCGAGGCCGCGTTCCTCCACGCCGACCGCGGCCACGCCGAGCGCAAGAACCACCTCACCGCCCGGGCCGCCGGCGAGATCGCGCGGGCGGCGGGGGTGAGGGTGCTGGAGCCGATCCACTTCTCGCCGCGTTACGAGGATCGCGAGGACCTGGTGCGGGCGGAGGCCGAGGCTGCGTTCAATCCGGGCTGAACATCGGGACCCGGGTCCCGCTTCGGGATCGTGCGCCCCGCGCTACCCGGAGATACCTCGTTCCCGGACCTGTCCGCAGGAGCCGGCCGGCGCGATCGCGGCCGGCTCTTCCTCGCGCGGTCAGGGATCGGTGTCCAGCGAGTCCGGAGGAATCGGTCCGTTGATCTTGAAGTCGAACGGCACGATGAGTTCGGTGGGGACCGGCTTCCCGTTCAGCTCCCCCGGCTCCAGCTTCCAACTGTGGGCGGCTTCGAGAGCGGCCTGGGTCAGGGATGGGTATCCTTGGACCTCGTCCATCACCTGCACGGAGTCGATGGAGCCGCTGGCGGAAACGAGCATCCGGATGAGGACCCGGCCCTGGACTCCCTTCCTCCGGACGGCGTCGGGATAGACCAGCGGGTCCGAGGAGGCGATCCGCGGGAGCTTGGTCAACCCCGAGGCCTTGTAGTAGCCGGGCACCGTTCCCATGAGGCTCTCGCCGGAGCCGGAGTCCTTGCCCCCCCGGGAGCAGCCGGTACCCAGGGCGCCGGCCGCCAGCACCGCGGCCAGACCGAGAGAAACGAGAATGAGCGGATGACGACGCAAGAGCAGGTTCCTCCATGCAAACCCGGAGGGGGATCGCGACGGGGACCGTGGTCGGGGTCCTTCCGCCGGCCTCACCTCCGGAGCGGACAACTCTAGCAAATCCGGGCCCCGGGCCGGGCGGCTCCCCGCCCGGAGCCCGCGGTCCCGGGGGGCCGCCACCCGTTCCCGCGGCTACTCCGGCTTCCAGACCGGAACCCGGCCCGGAGTCCAGGGGGCCCCCGCCGCCTCCATCTCGTTCTCGAGCCCCCTCAGATCGGTCTCGACCAGCGTGCGCAGATCACCCAGAACCGGCGCGAACTCCTGGGCGGCGTAGCAGTAGGCGTCGCGCTGGGTTCCGGTGGGCGCTCCGGTCGAGTTCCATCCGCCGTAAACCAGGTCCGACACCCGCCCGCTGATCGAGGGAGGCTGAGGGGCGTTGTGCGCGGAGCGCACCGGGTCCCCGGTGAGCTTGACCTGGATGTCCTCGAGCCGGTTCATCAGCGCCTGCGCCCGGTCCCGGAGCGCGGGATCGGCGTTCGGGGTCTCCAGCCAGGCCTGTTGCAACGCGCCGATCCGCGCCGAGGCCTCGGAGGCGGCGCGCACCGCTCCCAGGACCGCGCGCTGGAGGCGCGCCGTCCGGCGCTCGAACGCGAGGAGGGAATCCCGGTCCGCCGGGGGCAGGGTCGAGGTCCCCAGCGGCCGGACCTCGAAGGTTCGCGGCTCGCCGAGCGGGGTTTCCTTCCCTTCGACCCGCCGGGCCAGGGACACCGTGTAGCGTCCGGGAGCGGCCATGGGCCCGGTGGGCCCGCGCCCGAATTCCTCCTCCTCGCCGCCCCCGTGCGGTTCGCGGACCGGGGTCGAGGGCGGATACCGCAGATCCCAGCTCACCCGGTGGAAGCCGGAGTCGGTGGCCCCGGTGAGCCGGCGCACCACGTTCCTGTCCTCATCGGTCACGGTGAGGAGCACCTCCGGTTTCGGCTCGCGGGCCTCGGCGGTCAGCTCGTCCCACCCCGGATACGGAGGCGCGCTCTCCGCCTTGCTCTTCGCTTTCTCCGCCTTCTTCTCCTCCGCCTGGCGCTTCTCCTTGAGGGTCTGGAGCTTCTCCTTCAGGTAGTAGGTGAGGGTCGCGCCGAAGGGCGGGTTGGGCGCGGTGTAGAACGCGTCCCCCTGGGACGCCTTCCCCCGGCCGCCCAGGGGGCGCCGCTCCACGTAGGTCCAGGCCGGCTTCACCGGGAAGAGGGCGGGGCCGGCCTCGAGCTGAGCCGGCGTGAGCCCCCGGAGGGGGGTGTAGTCGTCGAGCACGTAGAACCCGCGGCCGAAGGTGGCCAGGACCAGGTCGTTCTCGCGCGCCTGCACCGCCAGGTCCCGGACCGCGATCACCGGAAGCCCGCCCTTGAGCTGGACCCAGTGCTTGCCGCCGTCGCCGGTGAAGAAGACCCCGAACTCGGTCCCCACGAAGAGGAGGTTCGGGTCCTTGGAGTCTTCGGCCAGACAGTAGGCGGAACCGCGCGCGGGCAGGTCGCCGGAGATCGAGGTCCAGCTACGGCCGAGGTCCGCGCTCCTGGCCACGTAGGGCTTGAAGTCGGCGTTCTTGTGATTGTCGAAGGTCGCGTAGACGGTGTTGCCGTCGAATCGGGAAGCGGCCAGATAGCTCACGTAGGTCCCGTCGGGGACCCCGTCCACGCGCTCGATCTTCCGCCAGTTCTTTCCGCCGTCCTCGGTGACCTGGATGAGCCCGTCGTCGCAGCCCGCGTAGAGCACCCCTTCGGCCGCCGGCGACTCGCTGAGCGAGACCACGGTGCCGTAGAACGAGGTCGAGGCGTCCTTGGCCACCGCTTCCGGGGTCCATACCTTTCCCATCACGGTGAGCCGGTTGCGGTCGATCTGCCGGGTGAGGTCCGGGCTCACCGCGGTCCAGTGATCGCCCCGGTCGTCGCTCCGGAACAGACGGTTGGCGGCGAAGTAGATCCGGGTGTGGGCGTGGGGGCTCACGATGAGCGGGGAGTCCCAGTTCCAGCGGAGCGGGGGCTTCCCCGGCGCGGGCTGGGGCTGGATGTCGACCCGCTCCCCGTTCTTGCGGTCGTAACGGACCAGGCCGCCGTACTGCGACTCCGAGTAGACGATGTCCGGATCGGCGGGGTCGACCCGCGACTGAAAGCCGTCGCCGCCGGTGGTCACGAACCAGTCGGAGTTGACGATGCCCGAGGCGCTGGCGGTCCGGGAGGGGCCGCCCAGGGTGTTGTTGTCCTGGGTGCCGCCGTAGACGTTGTAGTAGGGCTGGTCGTTGTCGACGTCCAGCTTGTAGAACTGGGTCACCGGCAGGTTGGCGAAGAAGAGCCAGTTCTCCCCGCCGTCCCGGGTCTCGTAGAGCCCTCCATCGCAGCCGTTGATCATGTGCGCGGGACGGGTGGGATCGATCCAGAGCAGGTGGTTGTCCACGTGCTTGTTGCGGGCGGACATCCGGTGGAAGCTCTTGCCGCCGTCCTCGGTCACCATGATGAAGGTGTCCATGGAGTAGACCTTGTCCACGTCCACCGGGTCGGCCACGATCTCCTGGTAATACTGCGGGCTGGAGGAGGAGTAGTCGGAGCGCTTCTTCCAGTGGGAGCCGGCGTCCTCGGAGCGGTAGAACCCGCTCTTCCCGTCCGAGGCCTCGACCAGGGCGTAGACCACGTCGGGGTTCACCGGAGAGACCGCCAGCCCGATCCGGCCCAGATCCACGGCGGGGAGCCCCCGGTCGATCTTGTTCCAGGTCGCCCCGCCGTCGGTGGACTTGTAGACGGCCGAGCCGGGCCCGCCGTCGATCAGGGTCCATACCCGCCGCCGGCGCTGATAGGAGGTGGCGTAGATCACGTCGGGATCGCGCGGATCGAGCGCGATGTCGCTCACCCCGGTGTTCTCGTCGACCTTCAGCGCCTGCTTCCAGGTCTTCCCCCCGTCGACGGTCTTGTAGAGGCCGCGGTCGCCCCCCGGTCCCCACAGGGGGCCCTGGGCGGCCACGTACACCGTGTCGGAACCACGCGGGTCCACCACGATCATTCCGATGTGCTCGGAGTTCTTGAGCCCCATGTTCTCCCAGCTCGCCCCGCCGTCCACCGACCGGTAGACGCCGTCGCCGTAGGCGACGCTTCGCTGGCTGTTGTTCTCCCCCGACCCCACCCATACCGTGAGGTGCCGGTTCGGATCCACGGTCACGCAACCGATGGAATAGGAGCCTTCATGGTCGAAGACCGGGGTCCAGGTCACGCCGGCGTCCCCGGTCTTCCAGACCCCCCCCGAGGCGGCGGCGGCGTAGCGGACGTCGTGGTTGGTGGGATCCACCGCGAGGTCGCTGATACGGCCCGAGGTCAAGGCGGGGCCGATCGACCGGAAGGCGAGGCCGGTGAAGGTCGCCGCCTTCCAGGGGCCGGTCTCCTCCGCCTTCCCCTTCTCGGGAGCCTTTCCCGCGGCGGCGTTCGGAGCGGCCGCTACCGCCGACGCGAAGAGAAATGCGAGCATAGTTCGATTCAATGCGAATCCTCCCGGTTACGCGGTGAACTCGTAACATACCTTCCATGGAAGCGGCCCCGGTGCATCGACTCGGATTTCCATACCCATGCCCGAGGGATCTGGGGCATTATTGGCCTTCCCCTCCTGGTCCTCAAGCCCTACGGGGCCCCCTCTCACCCGACGAGGAGATCATGAAGCGACCGTACCTTGCCTTGCTCGCCCTTCTGGGTGCCGCGCTCGTCGCCGGCACCCGGGCCTTCGCCGCCGGGGATGCACCGAAGGATCTCTCCGCCGACGCGTTCAGCCGCGCCGACCTGGACACCACCGTCTCCCCCGCCGAGAGCTTCTATCAATTCGCCGACGGAGGCTGGATCCGGAACCATCCCACCCCCCCCGAATTCCCGTCCTTCGGCACGTTCACCGAGCTGAACGAGCTCAACACCGTGCGCGTGCACCGGATCCTCGAGGACGCCGCCGCCAACGGGGGCGCCGCCGCCGGGAGCGAGGCCCGGAAGATCGGCGACTTCTATGCCAGCGGCATGGACTCCGCCGCCATCGAGGCCGCCGGACTCGATCCGGTGCGTCCCGAACTCGACCGGATCGACGCGATGAAGTCCGCCAAGGACCTCCAGGCCGAGATCCTGCACCTCCAGATGATCGGGGTGCGCGCTCCCTTCAACTTCGGGTCGATGCAGGACTTCAAGAACAGCGAAGAGGTGATCGGCGGCGCGTTCCAGGGAGGCCTGGGCCTGCGCAACCGCGACTACTACACCAAGGACGACCCCAAGTCCAAGGAGATCCGCGACAACTACGTCAAGCACGTCGCGGCGATGTTCCAGCTCCTGGGGGACGACGAGGCCTCGGCCGGGGCGCACGCGGACACGGTGATGGCGATCGAGACCCGGCTCGCCCTCTCGTCCCTGCGCCCGGTCGAGATGCGCGATCCCCACGCGACCTACCACCCGATGACGGTGAAGCAGCTCATCGACCTCACCCCCGAATTCGACTGGACCTCCTACCTGCAGGGGATGGGTCTGGGGACCCCGGACAAGGTCAACATGGGTACGCCCGACTTCTTCAAGACGGTGAACGCCATGCTCCAGGACACCGCCCTCCCGGACTGGAAGACCTATCTCCGGTGGCACTTCATCGCCTCGGTGTCGCCCTACCTCACCCAGAAGTTCGTGGATGAGGACTTCAACTTCGCCAGCCAGCTCATGGGGATGGAGAAGCAGCAAGAGCGGTGGAAGCGCGTGGTGCGGACCGAGAACCGGGTGCTGGGTTTCGCGGTGGGGAAGGAGTTCGTGAAGGAGTACTTCCCCCCGGAGTCCAAGTCCCGGGTGGAGGCGATCCTCCGCTCCATCCGCGGGGCGCTGTCCGCCGACCTGGACACGTTGAGCTGGATGGGGCCGGAGACGCGGACCAAGGCCAAGGAAAAGCTGGCCAAGATGAACCAGAAGATCGGGTATCCGGACAAGTGGCGCGACTACTCCAAGCTCCAGATCGACCGCGGGCCGTACGTGCTCAACGTGATGCGTTCGCGCGAGTTCGAAAACCAGCGCGACCTGGACAAGATCGGCAAGCCCGTCGACCGCACCGAGTGGGGCATGGTCCCCCAGACGGTCAACGCCTACTACAATCCCTCGATGAACGAGATCGTGTTCCCGGCAGGGATACTCCAGCCGCCCTTCTTCGATCCCCAGGCCCCGGAAGCCTGGAACTACGGCGCGGTGGGCACGGTGATGGGCCACGAGATCACCCACGGATTCGACGACCAGGGGAGCCAGTTCGACGCCCTCGGGAACCTGGAGAACTGGTGGACCAAGGATGACCGGGCCCGGTTCGACAAGGCGACCGAGTGCGTGGCCGACCAGTTCTCGGGTTACGTGGTGGACGGCGACGCCCACGTCCAGGGCAAGCTCGTGACTGGCGAGGCGATCGCGGACCTGGGCGGGGTCAAGCTGGCCTATACCGCCTACAGGATGTCCGAGGCCGGCGGAGGGGAAGAACCGATGTTCAAGGGATTCACCCCCGACCAGACCTTCTTCCTGGGTTTCGCCCGGGTCTGGGCCACCGACTCCCGCCCCCAGTACCTGCGGATGCAGGTCACCTCCGACCCGCATCCCCCGGCAAGGTTCCGGGTCGACGGCACCGTGACCAACGTTCCGGAGTTCGCCCGCGCGTTCGGGGTGAAGCCGGGGGAACCCATGGCCAGGGAAGGCCGCTGCGTGATCTGGTAGCGCGGTCCGGCCGGTAGGGACAAAGGCCCGGGGATGAAGACCCGGCGCTGGGAGCCCGGGGAGCGCCGGACCCCGCTCTCCGGGCGGAAGCTCAAGGGAAGGGCGGCGGCACCTCAACGGTACCGCCGCCCCTTCACTAGCGGCCCAAGTCGTTGGGCCCGAACCCGTTCAAACCCCGACCCTCGGAAACCGCCCGCCGGGGGACTGGGGGAAGCCCCCCCCGGCGGGTGTGTACCGTGGTGTCCTCGGGCCGGGAATCTCGAGGTCCGCTGTTGAAATTTACCCCCGATTTTCAATAGAGTCAAGGCCGAGGTCCCATGAGCCACCAGAAAGATGACGGCTTCTACACCATCAAGCGGCTCGAACAGATCGAGGCCCTGGTCTCGCAGGTCCGGCAGGAGATCGTGGACGTCCTCCTCGGGGCCCCTCCCCTGTCGATGCGGGAGTTGGCCCGGATCGTGGGGCGCACCCCCGACTCGCTCTACTACCACGTGAGAAAGCTCGTCGAGGTGGGCCTCCTGGTCGAGGGGGGGACCCGCCGGACCGCCCGCCGCGAGGAGGCGCTCTTCCAGGTCGTTCACCCCCGCCTGCGGCTCCTCTACGACCACGACGATCCGGCCAAGCGCCAGGCCACCGTCCGGGTGCTCCGGGGAGCGATCCGTATGGCCCAGCGGGATTTCGAGACCGGCTTCGCGGCGGTGGACGTTCTCCCCAACGGGCCCCGCCGGAACCTGTGGGGGGACGCGCCACCGGTTGGCTCTCGACGGAGGACCTGGAGGAGGTCAACCGCCTCATCACCCGGGTCATCGGGATCATTCACGGCGCCCGCGACCCGTCCCGCGGTCACCGGTTGGCTTACTCCCACGTCCTCGCCCCCCTTCCCACGATCGAGCTGGAAGACGACGACTGATCCCCTTTTCCCCTTCTGGCCCCGCCCCCCAGGCCCTATAGTTCATGCCCGTCTCGCCTGGAGGAACCCGTTCATGAGCGCCGTCGAGCCCCAAGATCCCGCGCCCGGCCTCGAGCCGCCGAGCGACGTGAACCCCTGCCGGGAGCCGGCGCTGGACTTCCCCGACCGCGACTTCGGAACCCTGTCCGCCGGCGACTACCGGGCGATCGGGTTCATGTCGGGGCTGGAGGTGCATCAGCAGCTCCGCACCCGCACCAAGCTCTTCTGCCGTTGCCCGGCCGGGGTCTACGTGGACCACTACGACGCCGAGGTGCTGCGGCACATGCGCCCCACCTTGAGTGAGCTGGGCGAGTACGACGGCACCGCCCTCATGGAGTTCAAGACCCACAAGGAGATCGTCTACCTCCTGGAGCGGGGTACCGTCTGCACCTACGAGATCGACGACACCCCTCCCTTCGTGATCGACGAGGAAGCGGTCCGGGTCGCCCTCGAGATCTCCATGCTCTTCAACCTGAACCTGGTCTCCGAACTCCACGTGATGCGCAAGCAATACCTGGACGGCTCCATCCCCACCGGCTTCCAGCGCACCGCGATGATGGGCCTGGCCGGCACCATCCCCTTCCGCGAACCCGCCCTGGGAGTGGACCGGGAACTCACGATCCGCCAACTCTCCCTGGAGGAGGACGCCTGCCGCGAGGTCTCGGACGTGGGGCACCGCGTCGTCTTCCGCACCGACCGGCTGGGCATGCCCCTCACCGAGGTGGTGACCGAGCCCGAACTCCTGACCCCGCTGGAGCTGCAGGCGGGGGCGCGCCTCATTGCCCGGATCACCCGGGCCTCGGACAGGGTGCGCCGAGGCCCCGGCGCGGCCCGCCAGGACGTGAACGTGTCGGTGGCCGGCGGCCGCCGGACCGAGATCAAGGGAGTCGACAACCACCGCCACCTTCCCCGCCTGGTGCACATCGAGGGCTTCCGCCAGCTCAACCTCCTGAGGATCCGGGCGGAGCTGGCCCGCCGCGGAGTCACCGCCGGCGCGCTCCCCCTTCCCGATCCGGGCAAGGCGTGGGAGACCTCGGCGCTGGTGACCGACGCCACCGCGGTGCTCCGCCGTTCCGACTTCGCCCCGGTCCGCGACGTCCTCGACCGCGGCGAGTTCGCGGCGGCGGTACGGCTCCCCGGTTTCGGCGGGCTCCTCACCCACCGCACCCAGCCCGGAGTGACCTTCGCCGGCGAGTTCGCGGGCCGGGCGCGGGTGATCGCCTGCCTCACCGCCCGCCCGTTCCTGATCCACTCCGACATCCCCGGCTATGGGCTGGGGAGCGCGGAGTGGAAGCAGCTCCGGACCGCGCTCCGGGCCCGCCCCGAGGACGTGGTGGTGGCGGTGTGGGGGCCGGAGCGGGACGTGGACACCGCGGTGCGGGAGATCCTGATCCGGGCCCGGGAGGCGCTGGTGGGCGTGCCGGCGGAGACCCGGCAGGCATTCCCCGACGGCACCACCGGTTTCGAGCGGATCCTCCCCGGGGCCGACCGCATGTACCCCGACACCGACACCCCGCCGGTTCCGATCCCCGACGCCTGGGTGACAGAGATCCGGGAGCGGCTCCCCCGGCGGCCGTTCGAGCGCGAGGCGGAGCTGGTGCGGGCGGGCCTGGATCCGGCGGCGGCGCGGCGGCTGGTGGACGCGCCCTGGGCCGGCCTGTTTGCCGAGGCGGCGCCGCAAGCGGGGACGCCGGCCCGTCGCCTGGCCGCGGGGCTGGCGAAGCTGGGACCGAGGCTCCGCCGGGACCTGCGCCCGGCCGCCCTCCCCCCGGCGGAGCGGCTGGCCCCGGCGGTCCGGGCGCTGGAGCGGGGCGAGTTCCGGCCGGAGGCGCTCGACGCGGTCCTGGCGCGAGTCGCCACCGAACCCGAGGTCCCCGCCGAACGCATCCTGGATGCCTACCGGCCGCGCGGAACCGAGGCGCACGAGCTGGCGGCGCTGGTGGCCGGCACCGCGGAGCGGGCCCCGGGCCTGGCGGGAAAGAGCCGGGAAACCGTGCTCCGGTGGGCGATGGGCCGGGTGATGCCGGCGCTCCTGGGGCGGATGGACCCCCTCCGGGTGGAGGCGCGGCTGGCCGAAACGCTTTCCGGGACGTGGAAGGAGGACGCCGGTGAGCGATGACCGGATGAAGGGGTACCGCGAGCCCCTGGTGAGCCTCATGCGGAGGTTCGAGGTCGCGGTGTGGTCGATCGTGACCGTGCACACCGACCGCGGCGATTTCCGGGGGCTGGTGCTCCCGCGCTCGGAGACCTCGGACCCGTATCACCTGGTCCTCAAGCTCAACACCGGATACAACGTGGGCCTCCGCCACGACACCATCCGCTCCTTCACCGTGGAGGGCTTCAAGGAGGCCCACTACAAGATCCCGGAGAAGGAGTTCCCGGTGAGCCCGGACAAGCCCAGGGTGAAGCTCCTGGGAACCGGCGGCACCATCGCCTCGCGGCTCGACTACCGGACGGGAGCGGTGATCCCCGCGTTCAGCCCCGGCGAACTCTACGGCTCGGTGCCCGAGCTGGCCGAGATCTGCAACCTGGAGACCGAGAAGCTCTTCGGGGTCTTCTCCGAGAACATGGGCCCGGAGCAGTACCTCGTTCTCGCCGGGAAGATCGGCGAGGCGATCCGGGACGGCTACGACGGGATCGTGATCGGCCACGGCACCGACACCATGCACCACACCTCCGCCGCCCTGAGCTTCATGGTCCAGAATCCGCCGGTTCCGATCGTGATGGTGGGAAGCCAGCGCTCCTCGGACCGTCCGTCCTCGGACGCGGCCCAGAACCTCATCAACGCCACCTGGGCCGCGGCCCGCGGGGGGATCGCCGAGGTCATGGTCTGCATGTTCGGCCCGACCTCGGACCGGTACAACCTCCTCCACCGGGGGACCCGGGTGCGGAAGATGCACAGTTCGTATAGGAGCACCTTCCGCACCATCGGCGACATTCCGCTGGCCATGGTGGAGGACGGGCGGATCGTGCCGCTCAAGCAGGACTACGCCCCGCGCCGCACCGACCGCGAGGTCACGGTGCGGGCGGCGTTCGAGGAGAAGGTTACCCTCCTCTATTACTATCCCAACATGCAGCCCGACGTGATCGACGCCCTGATCGAGCGCGGCTACCAGGGGATCATCATCGCCGGGACCGGCCTCGGCCACGTGAATCGCAAGGTGTACCCGGCGCTCGAGCGCGCGCGCGAGGCGGGAGTGCTGGTGTTCATGACGCTCCAGACCCTGTGGGGCTTCGTGCAGATGCACGTCTACGAGACCGGACGCGAGATCCTGGGGCTGGGGGTGGTGCCGCTGGCCAACATGCTCCCCGAGACCGCCTACATCAAGCTCGGCTGGGCGCTGGGGCTCCACCCCGGCGACCCCGACGCCGCCCGCACCCTCATGACCACGCCCATCGCCTCCGACATGACCCCGAGGGAGCCCCACGACGGTTACCTCGTGCTCCAGGGCGGCGTCCCCGAGATCCGGGAGTTCCTGGGGAAGGTCTGGAAGTAGGGATCCGTCCTTCCCCGGCGCCCACGCCGGGCCGCCCGGTGGGAACCCGAAGGGTCTCACCTCACCGGCGACCGCCCCCGCGGCCGCCCGTCGACCCTGCGCGCTTCGGCGCCGCCACCGGCCAGTCGGCCAACGACGACTCGCACCCGAGCAGCTCCGGAATGGTCACGAACGAATACCCCTCCGCGCGCAGCCGATGAATGATCTTGGGCAGCGCGGAGACGGTGGCGCTCCGATCGGCAGGATGGTCCAAATTGAGCCCGTCGTGAAGAAGGATGATCGCTCCCGGGCGGGCGCGCCGAACCGTTGATTCCACCAGGCGCGACGCCGGATAATGCAACCAATCCCTCGGTGCATCGTCCCAGGTCACAGTGACCAGCGAGTCCCGTTTCAGCGTCTCCATCAGCCAGGGGGAGCGAATCCCCTGCGGCGGGCGGAACAGCCGCGGGTAGATCCCAGTCGCGGAGTGGATCGTCTCTTCGGCCCGGTCCAGCTGTGCTCGCAGGAGGGGGACAGGATCTAGCCCGAAGGCGAAGGGGTGCGTGTCGGAGTGATTACCAATCGCGTGGCCTTCCCTGGCGATACGGGCGGCCACGTCCGGGTAGAGACGGACGTTCTCCCCGATCAGGAAGAAGGTGGCCCGTACCTGCTCGCGCTGCAGGATGTCGAGCACCTCGTTCGTGTAGGGTCCGTTGGGGCCATCGTCAAACGTGAGCGCAAGGACGCGGCCGGTGTCCGCGGTCTGCCAATAGGTCTTCCCGAACGCGCTCGACCAGGGGGTGCACGCCACGTAGCCGACGAGCCCCAACAGGATCAAGCCGACCGCGGCAATGGCGCCGGTCCGCACGGTGAATCTCCTGCGCGGTCTCCCGGCGGGAATGAGGTTCCGCAGTTCCCGGATCTCCGGAAATTCATGCCATAGCGGCCGTCGGGTGATCCGGAACCACACGAAATTGGATGCATAGAGGAACATGCTGTGGAGGAGCGAGTGGTTCCACCGGCGACAGGAAGACGAGACTCGAAGGTCCTCAACACGCACCACGCGCCCGTAGCGGCGAAGGCGTTCCGAAAGCTCCGTGTCCGCCTGGAGATTGAAGTCGGTGCTCCAGCCGCCGGCGCTTTGAAACACGTCGCGGCGGACGGAGAAGTTGGCTCCCCAGAGATGCGCTCCGGCAGGGCTGGTCGCATCGAGACGCGTAAGCACCGGGAGCAGCAGCCGGGTGAACAGCCAGCCCCGCCAGTTCGGGTCGTGAAAATGAATGGCCCCGCCGACTGCCACTACATCCGGATTGTTCTCGTACTCCCAGGCGATTCGCGAGATCCAGTTCGCCGGGACGACGGTGTCGGCGTCGGTTGTCGCGACGATGTCCCCGCTGGCTTCCCGGAACCCGGCCATGAGCGCGACGACGTACCCGGGGCGGGGTTCGCCCACCACCCGCACGCCGGAACGGTAGGCGTGCTCCGCGGTGCGGTCGGAGCTCCCATTGTCCACGACTATGACCTCAAGGTCGCCGGGATAGTCCTGGGCGAGGACGGAGTCGATGCAGGTGCGGATCAGGTGTTCTTCGTTGCGTGCGGGAATGACCACCGAGACGCGCCGCGGGCGCAGGCTGGTCACCGGCGGCGGTACGGTTCCCTGTCCATTCCCGTGGCGGAAGCGGTTGTGCAAGGCGGAACCGTAACGACGCAGCTTCATGGCGACCACGTGCCCCCCCGGAAATTCATTTGAGATCGGTACCGATTATCGTGACCGCCCGTCCGCGGGGTCCGAGCGCCGCCGAAGCAGGGACCCGCCCCCCCGGCGCCGGGTATGCGAGAGCCATGAAGCATGCACGCTCCGGTGATCGGTCCGATCCGATCGCACACGGCACTCGGCCGTGCCCGAGAGAGGGGCCCGTGGGAACCGGTGCCGGTCGGCGGTTCAACCCATGGTAGGCAAAATGGCCGGAAAAGTTCCTGGAAACCCCGAAGGTCGAGGGCCGGCCGCTGCCGGGATCCGGCCGGCGAGGTGAAGGGGGCGAGATGCCGGGCGGATCGGGCCGCCCGGCCAAGCCCAAGTGCCGGACCAAACTCGTCGGATCACGAGCGGCGGGGCCTCGAAGCGGCCGCGACCGCCGCGGGGTTCGAACCTTAACTGGCCCCTAACCACCTCCCCTTCCCCCCGGAGACCGACGATTGACAGCAGGACGTCGCGGGCGGAGATAATCATTCTTCTTGGTGTCGGCCGACCGGGCGCGACCGTGCTGCTTCACGACGGCTAGGGCTACGATCTCCCCGGCGATCGCTCGCAGACCGCCGAAGCGCTTCCCGGCATCATCCGGGACCTCCGGGACGCGGGCTACGACCTCGGTTCCCTGACCGAGCTGCTCGAGGGGTGAGCCGCCGTATCCGTTTTCTCCTCGCCTGGCTGGTGGTCGTCGCGGTCGTCGCGGTGACGATCCAGTGGGCCGGCCAATTCGCCTGGGAGAAACTCTGGAGGCATCTGCTCGGCACCAAACTCCTACTCCTCGGCATGGCCCTCTCCCCGCGGAGCCTCTCAGGGATCGATCGCCGGAGCACCCCGGACGGGGAGGCTTGCGTCGGCGCCGGCATCGAGACCCCGTCCGGAAAGACCCGGTTGTCCGGACCGGCGACCGGCCGGATACTCTCGGCACGCTCCGGGGCCGGTCGAACCCGTGGTTCGCGCTGCCCCTCCCATCCGGACGAGGCGGGGCCGGCGCCGGCCGGCTCGAGACTGCAGCGGAAACCGAAAATGAGAATTCTGCTTATCGAAGACGACGAGCCCACTCGCTCGCTGATCCGCCGCTCCCTCACCGTCCGCGGCCATTCGGTCCGGGAAGCGGACCGGGCCGCCACCGGAGACGAGTTGGCGCGAACCGAGGACTTCGACGTTCTCATCATCGACATCCAGCTTCCGGATGGTGACGGCCTCGAGATCTGTCGCCAGCTCCGACTGGACGGGGTGCGGGTACCCATCCTCTTCCTTACCGCTCGCGGCGCGGTGGGAGACCGGGTGGCAGGCCTCGACGCTGGGGCCGACGATTATCTTCGCAAGCCCTTTGCCCTCGCCGAACTCGACGCACGGGTGCGGGCACTCGGCCGCCGCCAGGGAACGGCTCCGCCGACGCGCCTGGTGACGGACGGCTTGGAGATCGACTTCGCCGCCCGGGTTCTGCGCCGGGACGGGGCCCAGGTCCCGATGACCGCTCGCGAGTGGCGCGTGCTGGAAATCCTCGCCTCCCGGGCCGGCCGCGTGGTGCGTCGCGACGAGCTCTTGTCCCTCGCCTGGGGTGACGCCGCCTCGTCGGCCTCGGAGAGCCTGGACGTGATCATGAGCCGAATCCGGCGGAAGCTGGGTCGGGCGGGCGGCCCGGGCCTCATCCGGACCGTCCGCGGCGAAGGATACGTGCTGGAGCTTGCCCGGTGACCGGGCGCTCCCTCCGCAGCCGACTCACGCTTCTGCACGGGGCGGCGATCGGCGCGTCCATGGTGATCTTCGCTGCGTCCGCGGTCTTGGTAACCGGCCACGTCCTGCTGCTGGAGGAAGCGCGCGAGCTGGAACAGACCGCTCACGGCGTCGGCGCCGACATCGATGAGGACCTCTCCCGCGGGAGCAGCCCGCAGGAGGCGGTCTGGGATGCGGTAAAGGAGGATGCCCCCGCCGGAGTCCGCCTCACTGTTTACGATTCGCAGGGGAGAGTGCTTGGAACGACCGGGCCCGCGGGGGCGGGGGTAGCCGGCGCGGTGGACTCTTCGGCCGCCGGTACCCCCATGGCAAGCAAGGGCCGGCAAGATCCGAGACACTATGGGCGATACGTGTCGACCAGGGGCTTCACGGTCGAAACGTCGATCTCGGTCGTGAGGCGCAGACGAAACATGGCCGCGTTGATCCGGGCATTGGTGCTGACCGGCCTGCCTCTCCTCGTTCTCGTGGTCCTGGCCGAGCGGCTCATCACCACCCGGGGGTTGCGGCCGCTGGAGGAGATGACCAGTCGCGCCGGGTCGGCGTCCGCCGAGGCGGGGGTGCGCTCCCTGGGCAAACCCGCGGGCATCGACGAGGTAGACCGGCTTACCGCAGCGTTCAACCGGCTCTTGGCCGGACTGGACGACGCGCGACAACGAGAGCGGCGCTTTGCTGCGGATGCCTCCCATGAGCTTCGCACCCCCCTCACCGTCCTTCTTGGAGAACTTGAGCTTGCCGGCTCCTCGACACCTCCCGGAACCCCGGCGGCGGAGAGCATCGCCGCGGCCCGAGCTCAGGCCCAGCGCATGAACGATCTCGTCGATGCATTGCTCCTCCTGCGCCGCCTGAACGAGGGGGGAGCCCGACCCCCCGGAGAATTCGAGACGGTGAACCTGGCCGACGTGGCGCGTGACGTCCACCGCGCGCAGGTCGCCGCGCGGCCGGACCGGGCCGAGGACGTGCGGCTCTCCGCGCCCGACGAGGTGCTTGTCCTTGGTCACCCGAGCCTGCTTACCTCCGCCATGACCAATCTTGTGGACAACGCTCTGAAATTCTCCCAGCGCGGCGACGCGGTGGAGGTGACCATCGAATTGGTAGGCGCCCAAGTGCAGGCCACGGTGGCGGACCATGGGCCGGGGGTGGCGCCGGAGGAAGTGGACCGCCTCTTTGATCCCTTCTTCCGAGGCTCTGAGGCCCGGGCCAAGACCCATGGGTTCGGGTTGGGGCTCCCCATCCTGCGCCAGGTGGCGCGGGCGCACCGGGGCGACGTGGTCTACCGGCCGGCTCCCTCCGGCGGCGCCTGCTTCGTGCTCGGGCTCCCCGCCCTGTCGAATCCAACCTGGGATCTCCAGGTTCCGGTGGCCGAATTGGGGCCCGAATCGCCCCGTTAAGGTTCAGTTCGGGCTCGGTTGTTAAGGTGTCCTCTCGCGTTCCGACCATGAGGGGGTCATATCTCATCCCGCTACCGAGGAGGATGCAATGCGCATGAAGCTTCGCGGCGCCCTGTTCGCGGCTGCCGTTTCTCTGATTCTGATCCCCGTCGCCCAGGCCAAGGAAGTAAGGGTCAAGCCCGGCGAAGTCCCGGCGGCGGTTATGGACAGCCTGAATACCCATTATCACGCGGCGACATTTATTGGATTTTCCAAGGAAACTGAAAACAGCTCGACCTTCTTCGAGGCCGAAATGAAGATTGACGGGCGTCACGTGGATGCGCTCCTGGACACGGTGGGCGTGGTGAGAGAGGAAGAGACCACGCTGGCGGCAAGCGAGTTGCCGGCGGCGGTACTCACGAGCCTGGGCAAGTCCGAGTACGCCGGAGCCAAGATCAAGAGCGCGGAGCGTCATCTGGTCCCCGGAAGCAAGGAAGAGCCGACCTACGAACTCCACGTTACGTTGAACGGGGGGGGTCACGAGCTGGTCTTCACCGCGGAGGGTAGGTTGAGGAACAATGAGGAAGCGGACGAGAAGGATTGACTGGGAGCCCTCCCCGTTCCAGCCACTTTCTTGCGAGCCCGATAGGCACTTGATAGAGTTGTATGGTTTACGAGGGCTCCAATTGCTCGCGAATCCGTGTCCGGTCCGGGCGGGTTCGCGGATCCGCTGCTAGATCATCTCATACCCGTTCGTGAGGAGAAGTACGTCAGCAACATGATCGACCTCGAATGGATGCGCGGGTCGGGAACCGTGGCAGGCGCAGCGCTTCTCCTGCTCGGGCTCTGCTCTTCGCGAACCGTGTCCGCGGGACCTCCCCTCACCCTGGACGAGGCGCTCCGGGAAGCGCGGCGGGCCAACGCGGGACTCCCGGTGGCCGCCGCCGATACCCTGGTCGCGCGCGCGGGGCTGGAGGAGGCGCGGGGGGCGCTCGGGCCGTCGCTGAGGCTGGACGGCGATCTTCACGACGGCGCGCCCCGGAAGTACGCCTCCGGCGACGCCCGTCTCCAGCTCGTCGCCGGCCTTCCCATCTACGACGGCGGGCGGCTCCGCGCCGGGGTCTCGGGAGCCCGCGCGGAGGTCATGCTGAGCACGGCGCGCTACCGCATGGCGGCCGCGGATCTGGATCTGGAGGTGCGCACCCGGTTCGCGGGAATCCTCGGGCTGGAGGAGGAGCGGCGCTTGGCGGAGCAGGGCGTGGCCCGGCTGGAGCGCTACGTGGAGCTGATCGAGGCGCGCCGCCGGTCCGGCGATCCGGTGGCCGGGGACCTGCTCCGGGCGCGGGTGCGCCTGGACGGCGAGACCGCCGACCTGGAGGACATCGCGCAGCGCCTGGAGGGACGGCGCCTGGAGATGAACGACCTTCTGGGGCGGACCCCCGCCGACAGCCTCGCCCTGGCTCCGCTTCCTCCGCCGGCGCCGCCGCCGGCTCCCGCGGCGGGCTCGTGGGAGTCGGCGCCGGATCTGGAGGAGGCGCGGCTCACCCACCGGCGCGAGCTGGCCCGGATCGACGAGGTGCGGGCCGAGCGCCGGCCGCACCTGGACCTGGAGGCCGACGTGGGTACCGAGCCGACCCTGGGCGCCGAGGCCCCCGCCAACCTCAACACCGGAACCGGGAGCGGAGCCGAGTTCGTCCTCAACTTCAGCTGGCCGCTCCTGGACTTCGGGGCGTACCGGGGCCGTCTGCGCCGGGCCGAGCTGAGCGCCCGGCAGGCCGGCCTGAGCACGGAAGCGACGCGCCGCGCGGTCCGCCTCGACTGGACCCGCGCCCGGAGCGACATGGAGCACCTCTACCGCCAGGTGGCGACCTGGAATCACGCGGTGCCCGCCGCCGAGGAGGCCTACTTGCAAGCCGAAAGTTCTTACCGCGGGGGCGAGGGGTCGGTTCTGGACGTGCTGGACGCCTTCGATCAATGGGTCCAGGCGGGCCGGAGCGCCGCCCAGGCCGTCTACTCCTATCGCGAAGCGGAAGCGCGGGCCCTCCGCTGGGGGACGCCGTGAACCGCCCGGCCGGCACCGCGCTGGCCGCGGCGCTCCTGATGGCGCTGGCCGCGTGCTCGGGGGGCGGCTCGGGGAAGGGCGACGAGTCCGGATCGCCGCCCGCGGGCGACACCGCGGCGGCGGTCCCGGTGGACCTGGGGCGGATCGTTCGCGACACCCTGCGGGTCATCGTGACCGCGTCCGGACGCACCCAGGTCCTCCGTGAGGAAACGGTGCGCGCACCCTTCGCCGGCACCCTCACCGAACTCCGGGTGACCGACGGCGACCGGGTACGGGAAGGCGACCTGCTGGGACGGTTGGTGGCGCGAAGCAGCGAGGCGGCGATGGAGGGGGCGCAGGCGATGCTGGCCTCGGCCCGGGACGCGGCCGATTCGGCCGACGCAAAGGCGGCGCTGGCCCTGGCCCGGCGCGAGTGGGTGGAGCGGGTGCTCAAGGCGCCCGCGGCGGGGGTGGTCCTCTCCCACGCCGCGACCGAAGGGGACCGGCTGGGCGAGGGGGACGAGATCGTCAAGCTCGCAGCCGCGGGATCGGCGGTGTTCCAGGCCGAGGTCTCTCAGAGCGACCTGGCCCGGGTGAAGCCGGGCCAGCGGGCGTGGGTCCGGCTTTCCGCTCGGGCCGACAGCCTCCTCGGCGCGGTGCACGGTGTGCTTCCCACCGCCGCCGGCGACGCGTTCAGCGCCCCGGTGCGGATCGACCTCGTCAACGGCCTCGACGTCCCTGCGGTGGGGCTCTTCGGAACCGCCACCATCGTGGTCGGCGAGCGGCGGGGCGTCCTCTCGGCTCCCGCGGAGGCGGTGATCACCGACGACGTGACCGGCATTTCACGAGTCGCGGCGGTGCGGGGGGGCATCGCGGTGTGGGACACCGTGCGCACCGGGGTCGCCGACCGGGGCCGGGTCGAGATCACCGGACCCGGCGTGTCCGCCGGAGAAACGGTCATCGTGAACGGCCAGGTGGGGCTTCCCGACAGCGCCGCGGTCCGGGCCCGGTCGTGACCGTTCTCACCTCGGTGCGGCGGCGCTGGCCCGCGCTGTTCGCGCTGGTGTTCATCCTGGCCGGCGCGGGGGCGTTCCTCGCCCGCGGGCTCCCTTCCTCCATCTTCCCCGCGGTGACCTTCCCCATCGTGAAGGTGATCGTGGACGTGGGCGAGGAGCCGGCGGCGCGGATGATGCCGACGGTGACCCGGCCGCTGGAGGAGGCCATCCACCGGGTTCCCGGGATCCAGGTGGTGCGCTCCACCACCTCGCGCGGATCCTCTGAGCTGAGCGCGCAGTTCGCGTGGGGCACCGATATGCAGGTAGCGCTCCAGCGGGTCCAGGCCGAGACCCAGCGCATCCGGCCCGACCTCCCCCCCGACACCCGGATCGACGTGGAGTGGATGAATCCGGCCTCGTTCCCCATCCAGGGATACGCGCTCACCTCGGACCGGGAGTCCCAGGCCGACCTCCTGCGCCTGGCCGAGTTCACGCTCAAGCCGGAACTGGGCCGGATCCCCGGGGTGTCGCGGGTGGAGGTCCAGGGGGGGCGGAAGCGCGAGTTCCAGGTCCGGCTGGACCCGGGGGCGGTGGAGGGGCGGGGGCTTTCGGTGGGCGACGTGGTCAAGGCCATCCGCGACAACAACGACGTCCTCTCCGCCGGCCTCGCCGAACAGAACCACGAGCTCTACCTGACCCTGGTGGACGGCCGGGTGCACGGGCTGGACGCGCTCGGGAAGGTGGCGGTGGCGGTTCCGGGCGGGCAGCCGGCCACGCTTTCCGAGCTGGGCACGGTGGAGGTCGCGAACGAGGTCTCCTACATCCGCACCACCGCCGACGGCGACTCCGCGGTGCTGGTGAACCTCATCCGCCAGCCCTCGGCCAACACCGTGGCCATCGCGAACGGGGTCCGGAAGCTATTCCACGAGAACCCGGACCTATTGCCGAAGGACGTCCGCTGGACCACGTTCTACGACCAGGCGCGGTTCGTGTCGGCCTCGGTGAACGGCACCCGCGACGCCATCCTGATCGGGGTGGTGCTGGCGGCGCTGGTGCTCCTGGTGTTCCTCCGCAAGTTCCGGCTGACCCTGATCGCGGTGCTCACCATTCCTTTCACCGTGGCCATCGTGGGACTCGCCCTGGGGGCGCTCCACCAGACCGTGAACCTCATGACCCTGGCCGGGGTGGCGGCGGCGATCGGGCTCATTGCCGACGACGCCATCGTGGTGGTCGAGAACGTCGAACGCGAGGCGTCGCTCCACCGGCCCGGCGATCCCGCCGAACGCGGCCTGGACGAGATCCTCCCCGCGCTGGTCGGCTCCAGCCTCTCCACCACCCTGATCCTCCTCCCCTTCGCGCTCCTCACCGGGGTGGTGGGCGCATTCTTCCGCCCCCTGGCGTTGACCATGGCGGTGGCGCTCACCGTGTCGTTCTTCCTGGCCTGGCTCTGGGTGCCGGCGGCGCTGGGGCGGTTCGGGCTCCGGCGCGAACCCCATCCCCCCGCGTCCCCATCCGAGGCCTCGGAGGGGGACGCGGCGCCGTCCCGGGGATGGCGCGCGCTCCCCGCCGCCCTGTCCCGCGGCTACGACCGATTCGTGGGGTTCCTCCTCGACCGGCCCTGGGTCGCAGCGCTGGTGGCGGCGGCGCTCATCGGCGGGGCCGCCTACGCCTACCGGCACATCGGCACCGATTTCCTCCCCAGCATGGACGAGGGCTCGATCATCCTCGACTACTGGACGCCGCCGGGGACCTCGCTCACCGAGACCGACCGCATGCTCCGCGAGGCGGAGCGGGTGATCCAGTCGGTTCCGGACGTGGAGAGCTACTCGCGGCGGACCGGGACCCAGCTCGGGTTCTTCATCACCGAGCCCAACTCCGGGGATTACGTGATCAACCTCAAGCCGCGGGGCCGCCGCCGTCCGGTGGACGAGGTGATCGACGATCTGCGGGCGCGGATCGCCGCAGTGGAGCCCGCCATCAACACCGATTTCGGGCAGCTCCTGGAGGACAACATCGGAGACCTCACCGGAGGGAGCCCGCAGCCCATCGACATCAAGATCTTCGGGAGCGATTTCGGGGTGTTGCAGGACCAGGCCCGCCGGGTGGCGGACATCATCTCGGCCATCCCCGGGATCGAGGACGTCTTCGACGGGATCACCATCGCCGGGCCGGCCCTGGACGTCCGGGTGGACTCCCGCGCCGCCGCCCGCTACGGACTGACCACCCAGGAGGTGGAGGCGGCGCTGGAACCGGCGGTGACCGGCACCGTGGTGGACCAGGTCCGGGTCGGCGACCGGGTCTACGATCTGCGGGTCCTGGCCAACGGGGACCATCCGATCAGGGAACTGCGCCTGCGCGCCAACGATCCCCCTTCCGCCCTGGTGCCGCTTAGCGAGCTGGCCACGATCGACACCGGCCCCCCCGAGGCCGAGATCGATCGCGAGGACCTCCGCACCTACCTCGGGGTGACGGCGCGGCTTTCGGGGCAGAACCTCGGCGCCGGAATCGCCCGCATCCGCCGTGAGCTGGACCGCAAGCTCCGGCTCCCCCCGGGCATGAGCCTCCGTTTCGGCGGTCTCTACCAGCAGCAACAGCAGTCCTTCCGCGCGCTCCTCTACGTGCTGCTGGCGGGGCTCGGCCTGGTGGCGGTGGTGCTCCTGTTCGAGTTCGGCGACTGGCGGGCGCCGGTGGTCACCGCGATCTGCGCGGCGGCGGTTCTGGCCGGGGTGCTGGCGGCGCTCCTCCTCACCGGCACCACCCTCAACATCTCGAGCTACGTGGGGGCGATCATGATGGTGGGGATCGTGGGCGAGAACGCGATCTTCGTGATCCACGAGGCCAAGCGCGAACTCGAGGCCGGCCGCGGCGTCCGCGAGGCCTGGGCGGGGGCCTCTCGCCGCCGGCTCCGCCCGGTGGCCATGACCGTGCTCGCCACCTCGCTCGCGCTCGCGCCGCTGGCGGTGGCGCTCGGTCAGGGTTCGCAGCTCATGCAGCCCCTGGCCGTCGCGGTGATCGGGGGGTTCGTGCTTTCGGGGCCGATCGTGCTCCTGTTGCTGCCCGCTCTCTACCGGTGGATGGATCCGGAGGGGAAGCTCGGCATGAGTTGACCGCCGGGGGTGGGTGGATCACGCGACACTTGACGGCGTTGTTCTACAGGAATTCCAACTTTCTCCAATTTGATTGACTTCCAGACCAGGAAAGGACATCATTCCCGACTCCCATCAGGCCGTGGGGGGACCCTCCTTCCGCGGCTTCACTCTGCATCCCTCAGGAGACACCATGCTCAAGCGCTATGTGGCCCCGTTCGGATTGCTGGTGCTGTCCGGGTTCCTGGCCTCCGCCCCCGCCTCGGCGGCCTATTTGGCCTTCGTGGAGCAGGGGGACAGCACGACCGTCGTGTACGACAACTTCTTCGAGTGCGGCATCGACGCCTTCGCCTCCGGCGAGACCGCCCAGGTCAACGCGTGCTGGTTCACCAACAGCCAGCCCGGCTACGCCGGCGACGCCACCATGTACATGATCGAGCCCGCGAGCAGTCCCGACGCCGGCGCGATCAGCGACGAGATCCACGTCCAGTTCTCGGTCGATGGGGGCGGCAACGCCCACATCTCCATGGACTTCCTCTCCGACACCGAGGGGGCGCCGCTCCGCTTTCCGGCCCCCGGGCTTCCGGTCCTGATCGAGGACGGCACCAACCAGTTGGTGCTCGACTACTTCTTCGACACCGCCACCGGGGCCCCCATCCAGCTCCCCGCGAACCTGGAACTCCGGGTGCAGTCCGACGTGGAAGGCCCGGTGCCCACCAAGCCCACGACCTGGGGAACCCTCAAGGCCAGGTACTGATCCTTCGTCCTTCGGTCCCCCCCGCCCCGGCGCGGGGGGGACCCCCTCTCCGGGCCCGTCGTGACGTGCTTCTCCCGGCGACCCGGTCCCCGCCGCTTGCGGTATCCTCGAGACCTGCGTCCATGAACCGGCCGGTCCCCGGGCCAGCCGCCCCGACGGAGGTCCGGCCATGCCCACCAACGTCACCCCGCAGTACCGCGGAGCGGAGGCGCGCTACCGCGCGGCCAGGACCCGTGAGGAGAAGCTCGAGGCCCTGGAAGAGATGCTCCGCATCATGCCCAAGCACAAGGGCACGGGCAAGCTCCAGGCGGACGTGAAGGCGCGAATCGCCAAGCTCCGACAGGCCCCCGCCGGCCACCCGGCGCACGGGGGCCACGGCCACACGATCCCGCTCGAGGGCACGGGGCCGGCCGGCGCGGCTCGCCCCGAGGCCCCGGAGCCGAACTGGACCCGGGTCCCGGGGCTGGCGGTGGTGACCGGCATGGACCGGGCGGGCGCGGGCGAGAATCTGGAGATCCTGAAGGCGCTCTGGTCGAGGCCCTGGCCCTTGTTTCCGGTGTCCTCGGTGGACCGGCGCGGGTTCGAGGCGCTGGCGGCGGCGACCTTTAGCGCGCTGGGGGTGATCCGCGTCTGCACCAAGGAGCCGGGGAGACCGGTGGATCGCGAAAAGCCGTTCACGCTCAAGGCGGGGGCCAACGTGGCCGCGCTGGCCGAGACCATCCACCGCGAGTTCTCCGAGAAACTCCGCTTCGGGCGGATCTGGGGGAAGCACGTCTTCGACGGCCAGCAGGTCCGCGGCGAGCACGTGCTGGAGGAGGGGGACGTGGTGGAGCTGCATTTCTAGCCGGGGGGGGAAAACCGGATGAACCTCGTGGCCGGGTTCGAGCCGGCGTGGGCTCAGTCGGAGGGCGAGCCGCCGGCTTGAGCGGCCCCCCCCTGGAGCGCGGCCCGGCTAAGAAGGAGGAATACGAGAATCGCCGCGGCGGCCGCGAGGTTGGCCGTGGTCCCTCCGGCGCCGGGCCGGCCGTAGAGCACGGTTCCGTTGATCAGGCCGTCGATCACGAACGCGACGGTGCCCGCGACCCCGAGCAACCAGAACGGCCTTCGACCCCGGAACACCCCCACCGCGCTCACGACCAGAACCAGCCCCAGCACCAGCAAGGCCGCCCCGATCCCGGCCGCCGCCGGACCGGTGGCGCGGATGCGCGGATCCGCCGAGACCCCCTTGAGAAGGAGCGCGACCCCTCCCGCCCCGCGAGCCAAACCCAGCAGCAACATCAGCGCCGCGCCGATCGAGAGAGACACCCGTCGTCCCATTCCCGCCTCCCTCCGCACCATCCGCCCAGAACGCGGACCGGCTGACCAGGACCGGCGCCTGCGCACCATCCCGATCGTGGTCGATACTCTAACCTATTACCGCACAATGTAATACTCGGGCCTCTCCGCAGGGGCGCCGCGGCGTGGATGCGAACCCAGCCGCCCAGACCCCCCCGGAGCCGCCCGCCGCCGCCCAAAAACGATTTCGCTTATCGCTTTCCTCTTGGGAGCCGGCCGGGCCCGCAAATCCTATACTCCTTCGCGCCGACCCGGGTATGGCCGGGTCGCATTTCTTTGCCCGCGGAACGCGGGAGGAAGGAGACCCCCCAGTGAAGACGCGCCACATCACTCGCGGCATCGGTCTCCTGGCGCTGGCCGCGTTGGCCGGCTGCGCGGGAGGCAAGGTCGACGAGAAGTCCCAGGATTCAGCCGCGGCCGATTCCACCACGGTCCAGAGCACCGTCGCCGCTCAGGCCCCGGCGTTCCTGGGCCGCCCGGGCAAGGCCGTCGCGACCATGACCACCGCCGGCTACACCTACGTCCAGGTCGAGACCGACAAGGGGACCTACTGGGCCGCCGCCCCCCAGTTCGAGGTGAAGCAGGGCGACCAGGTGCAGGTGGACGCGGGGCTCCCCATGTCCAATTACCACAGCACCAGCCTCAACCGGGACTTCGACATGGTCTACTTCGCGTCCTCGGTCACCGTGAACGGTGAACCGACTGCTCCCGAGGCGGGCGCCGCGCCCGCCGCCGGCGGCCAACCGGCCGCGCTCCCCGCCGGACATCCCCCCCTGGGCGAGCACGCGGCCACCGTGGACCTGGGCGGGATCAAGAAGGCCGAGGACGGCAACACCGTGGCCGAACTCTTCGCCGGACGAAAGGACTTCGCGGGCAAGGCGGTGACGGTTCGGGGCCGGGTGGTCAAGATCAACACCGGCATCATGGGCCGCAACTGGATCCACGTGCGGGACGGTTCGGGCGCCGAAGGCACCAACGACCTCACCGTGACCACCGACGCCGGCGCCAAGGTCGGCGACACGGTGCTGGTGACCGGGACCGCGGCCGTCGACAAGGACTTCGGAGCGGGCTACAAGTACGATCTCATCGTGGAGAACGCGAAAGTCACCGTGGAGTGACGGTCCGGGCCGGATACGCTCCGGCCGGCGGAACGATGCGGGGACTCTCCGGACCGGGAGGGGGGGCGGCGACGCCCCCCCTTTCCCGTGCCCCCGGCTCGCCTTCCTCCCGGCCTCACCGCCGGATATCTGTTGCGTGGAATTGGCCATTCTCCCTTGTCCACACGCCCCCAGCGACATAGTTTTGCTTGAATTTCGGTGAACATGATCCGAATTCTTGCTCCAGTGAGCGCGGTGACGGAGGTGAGAGGATGAGGTCGAGACGGCCGGCGGCGTGGATCGTGGCGGCAGGGATGGCGGCGGCGGGTTGCTCGTCCCCCGGCAAGTCCGGGGTGACCCGGCCTCCGGTGCCCTCGGTCACCGGCGACTTCGTGGTGCTCGCCTGGAACGACCTCGGCATGCACTGCCTGAATCCCACCTACGACCGGATGGTCATCCTCCCCCCCTACAACACGGTATGGGCTCAGGTGGTGAAGCGCGGAAATCCCCCGGTGGTGACCACCGAGGGGCTGACCGTCCACTACCGGCTCATCGACAACACCTATTCCTCGGGCAAGACCGACTCCTTCGGGGGAAGGTTCGCGCAGTTCTGGCAGAACGCCGCCGCGCTCTTCGGCGCCGCTCCCCCCGTAAACACCGGCCTCAACCTGGAGGACCCCACCCGGCACAACGGGCTCGCGGGCACCATGGTCGCCGAGGGGGATCACTTCAAGGTGGTCGGCATGCCGGTCACCCCGGTGGACGATGCCGGGGTCTGGAGCCCCTACCAGGTGATGGAGGTCCTTGTCACCAACTCGTCGGGCGACACCCTGGCCATGACCCGGGCGACCGTTCCCACCTCGGACGAGATCGACTGCGCCAAGTGCCACGCCCAGGGCGGCCCCGGCACCGTCTCGATCGGGGGGGGCGGCACCGACGCGTTCACCAACATCCTGACCGAGCACGACGCCCTCCACGGCACCGGCCTGGCCGGAGCCGCCCCGGTCCTGTGCGCGAGCTGCCACAGCGACCCCGCCCTGGGGGGGAGCACGACCGGCAACCCGAACATGTACCTCTCGGCGGTTATGCACGGCTCCCACGCCTCGCGCGGGGCCGCCTGCTACGACTGCCACCCCGGCGAGAGCACGAGCTGCAACCGCAGCCACGCCCACACCGCCCCCGACGGCAACTGCATCACCTGCCACGGCTCCATGGACCAGGTGGCCAGTTCGATCACCGGCGGTGGAAGGGTTCCCTGGGCTTCGGAGCCGGCCTGCTCCACCTGTCACACCGGCGTGTCCGGGGTCGACACCGGGGGCGTCCTCTACCGGAACAGCAAGGGCCATGGCGGGCTCTACTGTCCGGCCTGCCACGGAAGCCCCCACGCCATGGTTCCCAGCGACGAGGCCTCGGACAACTACCAGGTCCTTCAGTACACCGAGAGCAACAACACCCTCGGAAGCTGCTCCGCCTGCCACCGGACCTCCAAGGGCGGGGGCTCCGGCGAGTTCCTGGAAGAGCACGGCGGCGGCGGCGGCCGCGCCAGCGCCTGCAACGTGTGCCACACCAGGGTGAACGGGGGCACCTCGCTCTGGCCGCACGGCTTCACCTGGAAGAGCCGGTAAAGACCGGGCGACACCGTGCCCCCGGTCCCCGGAAGGACGCCGGCGGCCGGCCTCGGGCCCGAAGCCCGGCCGGGCACGGAGACGGAACGGGGCCGCGAAGTCTCCCTCGCGGCCCCGGCAAGGAGCCGTCGCCGGCGGACTACCGCTCGCCCTGGAGGTGCGCCTCCAGGAACCAGAGCATCTTGTCGGCGCCGCGCGAGATCTCGGTGAAGAGGTCGGCGGTGTCCTTGTCGTCCTGCTTGTCGGCGGCATCGATGGCCGCCCGCACCGACTTTCCGAACGCGGCCAGGGCGCTGGACAGCGCGTCCACGTGGGCGCCCCCCTCGCTCAGATCCAGCGGATAGGCCGGGAGCTTGGTCCGCCCGCTCACCGCCTGGAGCGTCCCCTCGGCGGTGCCGCCGAGCTGGGTGATCCGCTCAGCCATGAGGTCCACCCAGTCCCCCGATTGCCCGTAGAGCGAATCGAAGAGCTCATGGAGCTGCATGAAGTGCGGGCCCTTCACGTTCCAGTGGGCCTGCTTGGACTGCATCACCAGGTCCAGCCCGTCGGCGAGCCGTGCGTTCAAGATCCCGATAATCTCCTCCCGGGTCCCCTCCGGCAGGTCGTTCTTCGTCTTGTAGAGCTTCGACATCGTGTACTCCTTTCTCGATCCTCAAACCCCAGGTCAGGGATCAATAAAGTCCAGAATTAGACTTGGTCCAAAGTCAGCCGAAAAAAGAAGACCGGCGGCCGTTCACTCCCGCTTCCTCCCCCGCAGCACCACCTGGTACTCCCGGACATCGTAACCCCGAAGCCGGCCCACCTTCGAGACCTTGAGCGCGTCCCAGGGGACGTCCTCGATCTCTCCGGTCTCGTCGTCGATGAAGTGATGATGGTCCTCGGTCCGGGGATCGAACACCGTCCGCCCCTCGGTGAGCACGAACTGGCGGAGCAATCCCTTGTCCACGAACAGGTTGAGCGTGTTGTAAACGGTGGCCCGCGAGATCATGGGGAAGCGCTTCCGCACCCGCGTCCACACCTCGTCGGCGGCGGGATGGTCGCCGGTGTGGAGCACGTAGCCCGCCACCGCCACCCGCTGGGCGCTGGGGTTGATCCCATGGGTCCTGAGAAGCTCGGCGTCGTGGGTCTTCATGACCAGAGTTAGACTAAGTCTAATCTTGGGGTTCGTCAAGCCCGGTCCGAGGCCCGGAGGGGGACGCCTGAAGCCCCGGAGTGGCGGCGATTACCGCTGTCGCAGACTCCCCGCCCAGTTCACCACGATCGAGGTCGGAGGGACCATCCCGTGCCGGGTGGCGTCGATGACCAGGAACTTGTCGCCATTGCCGTGCACCGCGTAGTGGTTGCGGTACCCGTCGGACCCGACCGCGAACGGAGCCGCGAACAGCGGCTTGGGGATCCCCGGGCGGAACCCGTCCCGGGTGTCCACGCCCACCGCGGTGAGCACGTTGGGGAGCGCCACGTAGAAGAGCTCGGTCCCGTCCGCGCTCCACTGGGGCTCGGTCCCGCCCCCGGTGGAGACCTGCCACTTGCCGTCCCCCTTGGGGAACGGCTGGACGTAGATCTGGTTGGTGCCGCTCTCGTTGCTGACGTAGGCGATCCATCGCCCATCCGGGGAGACGACGCCCCGGGTCTGGCTGAACTCCCCCACCACCACCGGGAACGGCTTGGCGTCTCCGGTGAGCGGGACCGCCCAGATGTCGTTCGCGGTCTTCTCGTCGGCGCGGAAGGCGAGCAGGTACTTCCCGTCCCGGGTAACGCCGGCGGGGTCCTTGGGCGCGTCGTCCTTCCAGAGCAGGTTGGCCCCACCGGTCCCGGAGGCGTCCCGCCAGTAGATGTCGCCGGACCCGTCCCGCTGGGAACCGAAGTAGATCCGTGACCCGTCCGCAGACCAGACCGGCTCGTAGTCCCACTTGGGATCGAAGGTGAGCCGGGACTCGGTTCCCCGTTCGGTATCGTAGACCCAGACATCGCCGGGGCTGCCGGCGTTCGACTTGTCCATGGCGATCCGGGTGCCGTCGGGCGGGAGGGCCGGGTCCCCCCACTCCGCCTCGGTGGCCATGGTCTTGAGCGTCCGTCCCGACCGGTCCACCCACGCGGGCTGGGTCACCCGCCCGCCTTGTTCACGGTAGGCGAGGACGCCGGCGTCGGAGAACGAGAAGTCGGCCAGGCCCTGGCCGTTCCCGCCCACCTGCTCGGTGATCGGGAAGGGATCCCCCACGAAGCGGAGCTTGGCGGGGTCGAAGCGCCGGCCCAGGAGCGTCCCGTCCTGGGACCAGAAGAGGTAGCCCGGGGGGGCGTACTCCATCCGGGTGCCCGCCGGTCCCAGGGTCCGGGTCTCGAAGGAACCGACCTCCCCCAGCTTGAGACTGTCCGTGGTCCCACCTCCATGAAGCGCCAGGTAGAGGAAGTGCTTCCCGTCGGGGAGGAAGTGAGGCCAGGCGCTTCCGGTTTCCCCCAAACCCCGCTCGATCCGGGTCATGGGCTTGGCCATGCCCCCGGCCGCGGGAACCGCCCGGATCGAATCGGTGTAGGTGCCGTCGAAGACGATGAGGCCGCTCCGGCCCCAGCTGTCGTCGGAGCCCCGGATGCCCTCCAGCAACGTCTGGGTCGCTCCTCCGCTCACGTCGATCCGCCTGAGCCGGGTCCCGGCGAAAAAGGCCAGGGACCTGGAGTCCGGCGACCAGCAGGGGCGGGTGGCGCCCTCGGTCCCGTTCAGGGGATGCGCGTCGAAGCTGTCGAGCGGCTGAATCCAGATCCGGGTGGTGCCGGTGGTGTCGATGGCGTTGTAGGCCAGGTACTTCCCGTCCGGGGAGAGTTTGGGAGAGTCGATCCCGACGACCCCCTTGGGCGCGGGGATCTGGTAGCGAAGCAACCGCGGCGCCGGCGGCTTGGGGCGGGTAAGGTCCCTGGCCCCGAGCCCGATCACCGCCAGCCCCAGCACCCCCGCCGCCAGCCACGCTCCCCGCTCCCGCGTCCGCCGGTGACGCGTCACCGGCCGCGGCACCCCCGCCGCCGAGCCCCCCTCCGCGATCCACGTGAGCTGCAGCGCCACGTCGTGCGCGGTCTGCCACCGCTTCTCCGGATCCTTCTCCAGGCACACCCGCACCACCCGGTCCAAGGCCGGCGGCGTCATCACCTGGATCGTGCTGATCGGCGCCGGCTGGTCCTTAAGAATCGACGCGATCAACGACGCCTGGCTCTTCCCGCTGAACGCGGGCTTGCCCGTCGCCATCTCGTACAGCACCGCCCCCAGCGCGAAGATGTCGGTGCGGCTATCCGCCTCCTTGCCTTCGAGCTGCTCCGGCGCCATGTACTGGAACGTCCCCAGGATCGTCCCTTCCGCGGTCAGGGGCGTCTTGTGGCTCGACTGCGTCCGCATGGTCAGGGACGAGGCCGGCGTCGCCGACTCCACCCCCATCTTCGCCAGCCCGAAGTCCAGAAGCTTCACCCCGTCCCGGGTCAGCATCACGTTCCCCGGCTTCAAGTCCCGATGCACCACCCCCGCCCGGTGCGCTGCGGAGAGCGCCTCGGCGATCTGGGCGCCGAGCCGCAGGACCTCCTCCGGCGGGAGCGGCTCGCCCTGCAGCCGATCCGCCAGGCTCCCGCCTTCCAGGAACTCCATGACCAGGTAATCCACCCCGTCCTGGTGACCCACGTCGTACAAAGAACAGATGTGCGGGTGCGACAACGACGAGATCGCCCGCGCCTCCCGGTCGAAGCGCTCCCGCAGCGCCGGGTCCGTGGACAGGTGACCGGGCAGGACCTTCACCGCCACCAGCCGGTCCAGACGCGTGTCCTTGGCCCGGTACACCTCCCCCATCCCCCCCGCGCCCAGGGGTTCCAGGATCTCGTAGGGGCCCAAGCGCAGCCCGGGGTTCAGCGGCATGTGGTTCTCCTGTTCAAGTGGATCATCGGCGCGCGATCTCCGCCGCCCAGTTCACCACCAACGTGGTCGGGGCCAGGGTCTGGGACGCGTTCTCGGTGACCAGGAGGAAGCGGTTGAGGTCGCCGGTCACCTGGTAGCGGTCCCGCTCGTTGACGGACTGGACCACGTGGGCCTGGAACACGCGCTCCGGGGTTCCGGCCTGGAAGCCCGCGGAGGTCTGAACCGGGACCCGCATGAGGTCGTTGTTGTCGGAGAGGTAGTAGATCCACTTGCCGTCCCGGCTCCACTGGGCCTCGCGGCCGGTGTCGATCGAGACCTGCCACCGCCCGTCCCCCTTGGGGAAGGGCCGGACGTACACCTGCATGGCCTGGCTCTCGTCGCTGGAGTAGGCGACCCAGCGGCCGTCCGGTGAGAACGCGGGAAGGATGTCGCGCCCCGGGGACTGCACCACCGGATAGGGTTTCCCGTCCCCGGTCATGGGCGCCGCCCAGACGTCGATCCCGGTCTTGGGATCCGTTTGCTGGCAGAGCAGGGTCCTGCCGTCCGGCGACCAGGAAGTCGGGTACTTGGAAACGTCGCTCGTCCACACCGCGACCGGCTCCCCGGTCCCGTTCGCGTCCTTGACCAGGATGTCCGCGTGGCCGGCGGCGGTGCAGGAGTATGCTACCCGGCTTCCGTCCGGGGACCAGACCGGGAAGAAGTCGTTGGCGGGGTCGAAGGTGAGCCGCGACGCGGTCCCCCGGGCGATCTCCAGCACCCACACGTCGTAGGTCCCGGCCTTGTCGTCCACGATCGACACCGCCACCCGGTTGCCGGAGGGGTCGATGGCCGGCGCCAGGTAGCCGGCGGGCTTCCCCAGGGTTCCGGTCACCTTGCCCTCGGCGTCGCTCCAGGCCAGCCGCCGGGCCTCGGCCTCCCCCCGCCGGTAGGCCAGGATGCCGTTCCCGGAAAGGGAGAAGTCGGCCAGGCCGTAGGAGGTGGTGGTGACCGCCTCAGTCACCGGGAATGGGTCGCCGTCGAACTTCAACGCGCCGGGGTCGAACCGGCGGGCCAGGAGCGTCCCGTCCCCCACGTAGAGCAGGTAGCCGGGATCGGCGAACTCGATCCGGGTGTTGCCCGGCCCGAGGGCCCTGGTCTTGAAGTCGCCCAGCTCACCGACCTTGAGCGAGCCCACCTTGGCGTCGGCGTAGTCCACCTGGAACACGAAGTGCTTGCCGTCGGGAAGGAAGTAAGGCCAGCCGTGGGTGATCTCGTGGAGCGCGCGGTCAAGCTTGGTGGCCGGCGCCGGCACCCCGCCCCCGGCGGGGACCCGCTGGAGCGAATCCCCGGCCGAGGCGTCGAAGAGGATCACCCCCTCCGGGCTCCAGGAGCCGTCGGAGCCGTTCACCACGTCGGTCAAAGTCTGCACGGGGCCTCCGGAGACGTCCACCCGCTTGAGCCGTCCGCCGGCGAAGAAGGCCAGCGACTTCGAATCCGGCGACCAGATCGGGCGCCGGGCGCCCTCGGTTCCGTCCAGGGGATGGGCGGTGAAGGCGTCGAGCGGCTGCACCCAGACCCGGCTCACCCCGGTGGAGTCGGTGCCGTTGAAGGCCAGGTACCGCCCGTTCGGCGAGAGCTTGGGCGAGTCCATGAAGGTGAGCGCGGGCGGGGTGTCGATCCGGTAGCGGAGCGTCTGCACGTCGGGATGGGCGCGATGGGTGAAGAGGTACCCGAGCGCCCCCACCGCCGCCAGCGCGAACGCCGAGGCCGCGATCCATGCCGCCCGCTCCCGGGTCCGGCGGTGGCGGGTCACCGGGCGCGGCACCCCCGCCGCCGACCCCCCTTCCGCGATCCACTGCAACTGCAGCGCCACGTCGTGCGCGGTCTGCCACCGCTTCTCCGGGTCCTTCTCCAGGCACACCCGCACCACCCGGTCGAGCGCCGGGGGGGCCATCTCGGCCACGCTCGAGATCGGGGACGGCTCCGACGACATGATCGAGGCGATCAACGACGCCTGGCTCTTCCCCGCGAACGCCGCCCGGCCGGTGGCCATCTCGTAGAGCACCGCCCCCAGGGCGAAGATGTCGGTGCGCGCGTCCGCGTCCTTGCCCTCGAGCTGCTCCGGCGCCATGTACTGGAAGGTGCCGAGGATGGTGCCCTCGGCGGTCAAGGGCGTCCGCGGGTGGGCGGTGTCGGTCCGCATGGTCATGGAGGAGACCGGCGTCTCGGACTCCACGCCCATCTTGGCCAGCCCGAAGTCGAGGAGCTTCACCCCCTCGCGGGTGAGCATGATGTTCCCGGGCTTGAGGTCCCGGTGCACCACCCCCGCCCGGTGGGCGGCGGAGAGCGCCTCGGCGATCTGGGCGCCGAGCCGCAGGACCTCCGCCGGCTTGAGCGGCCCTTGATGAAGGCGGTCGGCCAGGCTCTCGCCCTCCAGGAACTCCATCACCAGGTAGTCGACCCCGTCCTGGTGGCCCACGTCGTAGAGCGCGCAGATGTGGGAATGCGAGAGCGAGGAGATCGCGTGCGCCTCGCGGTCGAACCGCTCGCGGAGGGCGGGATCGGCGGAAAGGTGGCCGGGCAGGACCTTCACCGCCACCACGCGGTCCAGGCGGGTGTCGCGGGCGCGGTAGACCTCGCCCATCCCTCCGGCTCCGAGGGGCTCCAGGATCTCGTACGGTCCCAGACGCAGTCCGGGGTTCAAGGGCATCAGGGTATCTCCGGGAGTGAGGTCACTGCTTCTCGATCTCCGCGGTCCAGTTGAGAACGACGGTGATGGGCGGAAGCTCGGACATTCGGGTGGAGACCAGGAGGAACCGCTCGCCGTCGCCGGAGACGCAGTACCGGTTCCGGGTGACGTAGCTGCCGGGGACGTCGGCGTGGAAGAGCGGCCGGGGGGTTCCGGTATGGAAACCCGAGGCCGCGTCGACCGAAACCGCCATCAACCCACGGTCCGCCGAGAGGTAATAGAGCTCCTTCCCGTCTCCCCGCCAGAAGGGTTCGCTTCCACCGTCGTTCGAGACCTGCCACTTCCCCCCCGGCCCCGGGAAGGGCTGGACGTAGATTTGGACGTTGCCGCTCTCGTTGCTGGTATAGACCAACCACCGGCCGTCCGGAGAAAGCCGGCCCTGCACCTCGGCAAACTTTCCGGCCACCACGGGAAACGGCTTGGCGTCTCCGGTCATCGGGACCGCCCAGATGTCCCAGGCCGTGTCGCGTCCCAACCGCTGCGCGATGAGGATGCGCCCGTCCCGCGACCAGTCCGTGACCATCTTCCGGGTGCTGTCCCGCCAGACCGGGGTCGCTCCCCCCATGCCCCGGGAGTCCTTGACGTAGACGTCCCACTGCCCTCCGCGGTCGGAGCTGAACACGATCCGGTCTCCGGAGGGGGACCAGGTGCCGGAGAAGTCGCTCCCGGGATCGTAGGTGAAGCGGGAGCTCACCCCCCGGGCGTCGTCCAGGATCCAGAGATCCTGGTTGCCGCTCGCCGCGTCCGTGGCCTCCGTCACCACGCGGTGCCCGGTGGGATCGAGCCCGGGCTCGGCGTAGGCGCCCAGCGGCCCCACATTTCCCAGAGGTTTGCCGGAACGGTCCACCCAGGTGAGCCGGCGGAGGCCCGAGTCCCCGGCCCGGCAGACCAGGACCCCGTTCCGGGACACCGAGAAATTGGCCAGGCCGTTGGAGCTGCTCGAGATCTGGGTGGTCACCGGGAAGGGCTCACCCCGGAACGACATGGACCCGGTGTCGAATCGCCGCGCCCGGAGCGCCCCGTCCTGGACCCACAAAATGTACCCGGGTTCTGAGTAGTCCATGAGGGAGCTGGCGGGTCCCAGGGGCTTGGTCTCGAACGACCCCAGCTCCCCCACCATCAGGCTGTCCCCGGCGGATCCACCGTACTGCGCCTGGAAGAGGAAGTGCTTGCCGTCGGGAAGGAAATGCGGCCAGGCGTGCTCGCTCTGGCCACGGGCATGGTCGAGCCGGCTGGCGGGGCTGGCCACGCCGCCTTTGGCGGGCACGCTCCGGATGGAGTCTCCGCTGGTTCCATCGAAGAGGATCACTCCCTCCGGACTCCAGGTGCAGTCCGAGCCCTGCACCCCGTCGAGGAGCACCCGCACCGCGCCCCCTGCCGCGTCCACCCGCTTGAGCTGCTTCCCCGCGAAGAAGGCCAGGGATCTGGAGTCCGGCGACCACGTGGGCCGGGTGGTTCCGTCGGTGCCGTCCAGGGGATGAGCGGTGAGGGCATCGAGCGGCTGGATCCAGATCCGGGTGGTCCCGGTGGAGTCGGTGGCGTCGAAGGCGATGATGCGGCCGTCGGGGGAGACCTTGGGCATCCCCACCGCGGAGAGCGCCGCAGGCGCGCCGATCTGGAAGCGCACGGTCCGGGGCTCGGGCGGCTTGGGGCGGGTAAGGTCCCTTGCCCCCAGCGCGATCACCGCCAGCCCCAGCACCGCGGCCGCGACCCACGCCCCCCGCTCCCGCGTCCGCCGGTGGCGGGTCACCGGCCGCGGCACCCCCGCCGCCGAGCCGCCCTCCGCAATCCACTGCAACTGCAACGCCACGTCGTGCGCGGTCTGCCACCGCTTCTCCGGGTCCTTCTCCAGACACACCCGCACCACCCGGTCCAAGGCCGGCGGCGTCATCACCTGGATCGTGCTGATCGGCGCCGGCTGGTCCTTGAGAATCGACGCGATCAACGACGCCTGGCTCTTCCCGCTGAACGCCGGCTTCCCCGTCGCCATCTCGTACAGCACCGCGCCCAAAGCAAAAATGTCCGTCCGGCTGTCCGCCTCCTTCCCCTCCAGCTGCTCCGGCGCCATGTACTGGAACGTCCCCAGGATCGTCCCTTCCGCGGTCAACGGCGTCTTGTGGCTCGACTGCGTCCGCATGGTCAGCGACGAGGCCGGCGTCGCCGACTCCACCCCCATCTTGGCCAGCCCGAAGTCCAGGAGCTTCACCCCGTCCCGGGTCAGCATCACGTTCCCCGGCTTCAAGTCCCTATGCACCACCCCCGCCCGGTGCGCCGCCGACAGCGCCTCGGCGATCTGCGCGCCGAGCCGCAGGACCTCCTCCGGCGGGAGCGGCTCGCCCTTGAGCCTCTCGGCCAGGCTCTCCCCTTCCAGGAACTCCATGACCAGGTAATCCACCCCGTCCTGGTGACCCACGTCGTAGAGGGCGCAGATGTGGGGGTGGGACAGCGACGAGATCGCCCGCGCCTCCCGGTCGAAGCGCTCGCGCAAAGCCGGGTCGGTGGAAAGATGCCCCGGCAGCACCTTGATCGCGACCAGGCGATCCAGCCGCGTGTCCTTGGCCCGGTACACCTCCCCCATCCCCCCCGCGCCGAGGGGTTCCAGGATCTCGTAGGGGCCCAAGCGCAGCCCGGGGTTCAACGGCATGATCGCGATTCCTCCTCGGTACTCACCGGCGGCGGGTCAGCTCGTCCACCCAGTTCACCATGATGGTGGTCGGGGGAAGCTCGGCGGAGCTGTTGGGAGAGACGGCCAGGAAGCGGTCGCCCGCGGCGGCGGGACACCAGCGGTTCCGGGTCGCGTTGTCGGAGCTCACCGGCATGCGGAACCGGCGCACCGGGGCGCCGGTCCGAACCCCGCCCCCCGTGTCCACCGTCACCTCCACCGTCATCAGGTACCGTTCCGCGTCCAGATAGCAGATCTCCCGGCCGTGTTCCGTCCAGAAGGGCTCGGTGCCGCCGTCGATCGAGACCTGCCACTTGCCCGAGGCCCTGGGAAGGGCCTGGACGTAGATCTGGGCCTTCCCCGTCTCGTTGCTCTGGTAGGCCAGCCAGCGCCCGTCGGGGGAGACGGCGGGCTTCCCCTGGCTGAACGCGCCCCCGGCCACCACGATGGAGTCGCCCCCGGCGGCGGGAACGGCCAGGACGTCCCACCGGGTCTTCGGGTCCAGCGTATGAAACAGGATGTACTTCCCGTCCGGGGACCAGGAGCACGGCTCCTTGTAGTTCCCGCTCTGGAACACCGGGGTCGCGCTTCCCGTCCCGTCCGCCGCCTTCACGTAGATGTCGTACTGCCCGCCCCGGTTGGAAGCGAAGGCCACTTGGCGACCGTCGGGGGACCACACGCCGACGACGTCGTCCCCGGGGTCGAGGGTGAGCCGCGTCCGGGTGCCACGATCCAGGTCCAGGATCCAGAGATCGTTCATGCCGTTCCCGGGGTCGGTCATCTCCACCGCGACCCGGTGTCCGTCGGGCGAGAGCGCGGGATCCCCGAAGTGGGCGACCCCGAAGGAGAGGGTCGAGACATGGCCCGTCCGATCCACCAGGACCAGATGATCGTTGGACTGGTACTGCTGCCGGTAGGCCAGCATGCCGTCGCGCGACGTCGAGAACTGGGCGAGCCCCAGGGAGCCCGACCCGATCGACTCGAGAACCGGAAACGGCGCGCCGGTGAACTTCAGCGATCCGGCGTCGAACTCCCGGGCCAGCAGCGTCCGGTCCTGGACCCAGAGGATGTAGCCCGGGGGCACGTATTCCATGCGGCTGTCGGTCTTCTCGAGATCCTTCGCCTTGAACGAACCCAGCTCGCCCACCTTGATCGCGGCGGGGCGGTTGTCGGAGTACTGCACCTGGAAGAGGAAGTGCTTGCCGTCGGGAAGGAAGTAGGGCCAGGCATCGGCCTGCTCGTGATCGGCGTGGTCCAGGACCGTGGCCGCCTCGGGAATCCCCCCGGTGTCGGGGACCCGGCGGAGGGAGTCGCTCGCGTTCCCGTCGAAGAGGATCACCCCCTGCGGGCTCCAGGCTCCGTCGGCCCCGGTTGCGGCCTCGCAGAGGATCTGCGCGGGGCCGCCGGCGATGTCCACCCTCCGGAGCTTCCCCTGGGCGAAGAACGCCACCGACCGGCTGTCCGGCGACCAGATGGCCCGGCGGGCGCCCTCGGTCCCGGGAAGGGGGTTTGCGGTGAGGGCGTTGAGCGGCTGAACCCACAGCATCGCCTTCCCGGTGGTGTCGGTGGCGTTGAAGGCCATGTACCGGCCGTCGGGGGAGAGCTTGGGGGAGTTTACGGCGGAGACGCCGGCCGGGACCGGCACCTGGTAGCGGAGCATGTGGCGCGCCGGTTCCACCGGGCGGTTGAGCGCGTACCAGCTCACCGCCGCCGCCAGGGCCAGGCCCAGGACCGCCGCGATTCCCCAGGCCGCCCGTTCCCGGCTCCGCCGCCGGTGGGCGACCGGGGCCGGGAGCCCCGCCGCCGAGCCCCCCTCGGCGATCCACTCGAGCTGCAATGCCACGTCGTGGGCGGTCTGCCACCGCTCGTCGGGGTTCTTCTTGAGGCACGTCCGCACCACCCGGTCCAGCGCGGGCGGGGTGAGCGGCACGAGCTGGCTGATGGGCGCCGGGTTCGCCGACATGATCGAGGCGATGAGCGACGCCTGGCTCTTTCCCTCGAAGGCGCGCCTCCCGGTGAGCATCTCGTAGAGCACCGCCCCCAGGGCGAAGATGTCGGTGCGGGTGTCCGCCTCCTCCCCTTCCAGCTGCTCCGGCGCCATGTACTGGAAGGTGCCCAGGATCGTGCCTTCGGCGGTCAGGGGCGTCTTGTGGCTCGACTGCGTCCGCATGGTCAGGGACGAGGCCGGCGTCGCCGACTCCACGCCCATCTTGGCCAGCCCGAAGTCGAGGAGCTTCACCCCGTCCCGGGTGAGCATGACGTTGCCGGGCTTCAGATCCCGATGCACCACCCCCGCCCGGTGGGCGGCGGCCAGGGCCTCGGCGATCTGGCGTCCGACCCGGAGGGTCTCCTCCAGGGGGAGCGGGCCGCCGGACAACCGGTCGGCGAGCGTCTGCCCGTCGAGGAACTCCATGACCAGGAAATCGACCCCGTCCTGGTGGCCCACGTCGTGGAGGGCGCAGATGTGGGGATGGGAGAGCGACGAGATCGCCCGCGCCTCCCGGTCGAACCGCTCCCGCAGCGCCGGGTCGGCGGAGAGGTGGCCGGGCAACACCTTGATCGCGACCAGCCGGTCCAGGCGGGTGTCCTTGGCGCGGTAGACCTCGCCCATTCCACCGGCGCCGAGGGGCTCGAGAATTTCGTAGGGACCGAGTCGCAGGCCGGGACCGAGGGGCATGGGGGCTCCTTCAAGCTTGCGGCAGAATAAGATGCAGAGGCATTCTAGTGGCGAAGCCTACGCAAATCCACCCGTTTCCAGGCAAACGCCGCCGGCGGCCCATTCATGGACTTGGTACGCGACCCGATCGAACGCGCCACCGCCGCCTCCGACCTCGCCCTGGCGCTGGCGGCGGGAGCGGGAGCGGCGTGGGCGGGCGCGGCGGGAGGAGGCGCGTCGATCCGGCTCGGAGCCTGGACCGTGGTGCTGGGATCGCTCGCCGCGGGGGCGGGGGCGGGGGCGGCGGTGCACGGTCTTTCCCCCGCTCCCAGGGCCCGGCGCCTTCTCTGGGGCGCGATTTTCGCCGCGCTGGCGGTGAACCTGGCCGCGCTCCTGGCGGCGGCGGCCCTGGATTCCGGAGCCTCGGGCGGGGTCGCGACGGCGGTGGGGGCGGGCTACGGTGCCCTCTGCACCGTGATGCTGGCGCTCCGGCCGCGCTTCCGCACGTTCGTGCTGCTGGAGGCTCTCGCGCTCATCGCCGCCATCGCGGTTTACGACGCGCTCGCCTTCCGGGGGGCGCTCCCCGGAGCGGGGCGGATCGCTTCGGGGCTCCTGGTGAGCCTCTTCGCCGGAGGCGCCCAGGCCGCCCGGCGCCCGCGACGGCCGTGGTTCGGGGTGTTCGACCACAACGGGGTCTTTCACCTGGTGCAGACCGTGGGGACGGCGCTGATCGCCGCCGGGGTCACCCACCGCTGACTGCGCCCACCCGCGGCGGGGCATCCCCTCAGCGGGTCAGGAACTCCAGCACCCGCCGGTTCACCAGCTCCGGCTGCTCCTGCATCACGCTGTGGGACGCCCCCGGCACGATCCAGAGCTCGGCCCCCGGGATGTAGCGGGCGAGTTCCTCGGTGTGCTCGGTGCGGACCACGTCGTGCTCCCCCGCCGCGATCAGGGCGGGGCACCGGATGCGGGCCAGGTCCGCCGGGGTGTAGTTGGGCTGGTCCCGCCAGAGCGCGATGATCTTGGTCATCTCGGCCTCGTAGTGATCCGGGTCGGGGTTCACCGACCGGTAGAAACGCTCCATATCCGGCCCGAAGTCGGCCGCGCCGGCGGTGTCGTCCCAGGCCGCGTCCGCGGGGTTGAGCCCGTCGGGGCGGAAATTGGCCCCGAAGGCCGCGATACGACTCACCCGGTCCGGATGGTGCATGGCCAGGTCGAGGGCCAGGACCCCGCCGTCGCTCCATCCCACCACGCCGGCCTTCCGGATCTCCAGGCTGTCCATGAGCGCGGCCACGTCCTCGGCCATGCCGCGGTAGGTGAGAGGGCCGTCGCGATCGGTGCTTCGGCCCTGGCCGCAGGCGTCGGGGACGATCACCCGGAAGTGCCGCTGGAAGAAAGGGATCTGGGGGGCGAACTGGGCGCCGCTCCCGGCGCCGCCGTGGAGCAGCAGCAGCGCGGGGCCGGAGCCGTAGTCCTCGTAGTACATGCGGAAGCCGTGGATGACGATCACGTGCCCGGCGGCGGGAAAGGGCCCCGTCGCCCCGGCGGGGGCGGAACCCGCGCCGGCGAGAACCAGCGCCAGGGCCAGAACGGACAGACGCATGACGGCCTCCGATTCCTCCTAGACGGAAATTCCGGACTCCAGCTGCTTTTCCCGCCGGTAGCGAACCAGGGACGGGGTCCTGGCCGCGACCCACGCGGTAAGGACCAAGCAGGCCAGACCCCCGGTCACCACCGAGAAGGGGGCGCCCAGCCAGTTCGCCACCGTCCCCGCCTCCATCTCCCCGAGCTGGGGGCCGCCCATGAAGAAGATCATGTTGACGCTGGTCATCCTCCCCCGCAACCGGTCCGGAGTGGCGAGCTGGCGGATGATGTTCCGGAGCACCGTACTCACCGTATCGGCGGCGCCGGTCCCGGCCAGGCAGAGAAAGGTGAGCCAGAAACTGCGCGAGAACCCGAAGGCCACCGTGGCCGCCCCGTAGACCACGATCGCCCACAGAAGCACCAGCCCCCGCCGGTCGATGTGCTCCACCGCCTGCACCATGAAGAGGCTGGTGATCATCGCCCCCACCGAAGGGGCGGCGTAGAGGATGCCGTAACCGTGGGCGCCGACCTTGAGGATGTCCTGGGCGAAGATGGGCAGGAGCCCGGTGGCGCTGGCGAAGAAGGTGGCCAGGAAGTCCAGGAGCATGGTGGAGCGGATGATGGGGGCGTTGAAGACGAACTTGAGCCCCTCCCGGGCCGCCCTGAAGTTGATCTCCGAGGCCTCGGAAACGTGCCGCCTGGGCACTCCTCGCATGAGCGCCAGGGCCACGATCACCGCCAGGAACGAAGCCGCGTTGAGCGCGTAGGCCCACTTCACGCCGAAAGCGGCGATCACCGCCCCCCCGAGGCTCGGGCCCGCCACCGAGGCCACCTGGAACATGATGGTGTTGAGGCTGATCGCGTTGGGGAAGTGCTCCACCGGCACCAGGGTGGGGATGAGCGACTGACGGGCCGGGCCGTCGAACGGCGCCGCGGCGGCGCCGAGGGCGGCCAGGACGTACACCGGCCACACCGAGTGGAGCCCGCGGAAGGTCAGGAACGCGAGCGCGGCGGCGACCAGGAGCGAGAAGCTCTGGGTGACGAAGAGGAGCTTCCGCCGGTCCACCGCGTCGGCGACCACTCCCCCCACCAGCGAGAAGATGACGATGGGGATCACCCGCACCAGGCCCACCAGTCCCAGGGCCAGGCCCTTCCGGTCGTCGGGCACGAGCAGCGACACGTGCCAGAGGATGGCCGCGTTCTGCATGAGGGTTCCGGAGGCGGAGACGAGCTGTCCCCACCACAGCAACCGGAAATTCCTGTGCTGGAGGGCGATGAACGGGCGGGTGATGCGGATCACGGCCGGGAGATGGTCGCTCAGGCCGGACCCATCCCGCAAGCGGCGAGGGGCGCCCCCGCGGAATGCGGTCTCCCGGCCTTCCTATCCGAACCCGGAGTCGCGGGATCTTTCCACGTGCCGATTCCGGGGACCCGCGCCGCCCGCCCCGAAAGCGCCGGTCAGCGCGGTGTCTTGAGCGTGGTTCCGAACCCCACTCCGGCAAACCCGGCGTCCCGGATCACGTCCAGCATGTGGACGACCCGGCCGTGGGGCACGGTCTCGTCCGCGTTGAGGGTGATCCGGCTCTCGGGATCCTTGGCCACGATCGCCCGCAGACGCTCCTCCAGGTCGGCGGGGTCCACCGCCCGGCCTTCGAGGGTCACCTCCCCGTTCTGCCGGACGTCCAGCTCCACCGCGTGGGGCTGGGCGCCCGGAGCGGGGGTGCTGGTGGTGGACTCGGGGAGCTTGAGTTCCATCTCCCCCATCCGCTTGAAGGTGCCGGTGAGCATGAAGAAGATGAGGAGGAGGAACAACACGTCCACCAGCGAGGTGACGTTGAGCTGCACCTGGCGCCGGGATCTCCGCTCCCGGAAGACCATGCGGCTCATTCCGCGGCGCCCGCCGCCGGCTTCCGCCGCAGCCGGGTGACCAGCTCGCCGGCGTGGGCCTCGATGGCGGTGACCAGCCCCTCGGCCTTGGCCTCGAGCAGGTTGTAGGCGATGAGCGCGGGAATCCCGATCCCCAGCCCCACCGCGGTGGTGATCATGGCTTCGCTGATCCCCTCGGAGAGGACCTTGGGATTCCCCAGGCCCGCCACCGAGATCGCGGTGAACACCTTCATCATGCCGAGCACGGTGCCGAGCAGCCCCAGGAGCGGCGCCGCCTGGGCCACGGTCTGGAGCCAGACCAGGTTGCGTTCGAGCCGGCTCGTCTCCTGGCGGCCCACGTCGAGGGTGGTGTCGCGCATGATCTCCCAGGGCTGGTCCGCGTTCTCGAGCCCCGCCCGCATGATGTTGGCCAGCACTCCCGGGTTCTTCCGCACCACCTGCAGGGCCACGCTCAGGTCCCGGGACGGCTGCACCGCGTCCACCACTTCCACGATCTCGCGCGGGAGCACCCGGCTCCGGCGGAGCGCGAACATCCGCTCGATGGTGATGGTGCAGGCGACCAGGCTGCACAGCCCCAGGGGGTAGATGAGAATTCCTGCCTTGGCGAAGAAATCGAGCATTCACGAACCTCCGGTGGAGCCGCGGGATTGCGGCGGGGATCAGGGGCGGCGGCCTCCGCGCCGGGGGCGCTCGGGCTCCTGCTCCCGGCGGCGCTCCTGGAGCTGTTCGTACTCCCGCCGCAGGTCGGGATAGACGAGCTTGATGCGGAGAATGAGCGTCTTCTCCGGGAAGTCCGAGGGGAGCGGATGGAACGGGGCCATCGCCCGGAAGGTGAGCTCGCTGGTCGTAACCAGCACGCTGTCCCCTTCCTCGGCCAACAGGTCCATGCGCAGCAGCTTCCCGTCCGGCGCGATCTCCAGCTCCAGCACCTGGGAGCCGTGGATCATCCCCATGCGATAGGCGTAGGGGGCGGTCCACCGGGCCAGGAAGTCCCGGGTGAACTGCTGGAGCCATGGAGCGTAGGGCCACTCGAGGGTGTTGAGGCTGATCCCGCCCGGGAGCGGCGCCCCCCCGCCGGGGTTCTGCATGGCGTCCTGGAGGATGTCGTAGTTGGCGAAGGGCGAGAGCAACCGGGCCTTGTCCGGGTCCAGGGCCGCGGGGTGATCCGGATCGAACTTGCGGATGAGCGGGCTCTCGTCCGGCGCGGGCTTCGGCGGCGCCGGGTTCGGTTCGAAGGCCGGCTTCCCCGGGATGCGCTCGGCAGGCTTGGAACCGTCCTTCACGGCCTCGGACGGGTCGGCGGGGGCCTTGGGCTCTTCCGGGGACCCCGCCGTCCGGTCCGGAGAGGGAGGCTGCTCTCGAGGCGGGGTCTGGGCGGGGTTCGCCTGGGCCGGGGACGGCTGCTTCGGTTGCGCGGGCCCTCCGCCCGGGCTGAGGGCGACGTGCGGAAAGTCCGAGGCCCCGGTCATCCGGGGGAGCCCGGTGTCCCGGTCGCTCGGGCTTTCCTGCCGCGCCCGGCTGGTCACGTTGCTGAGGAGGTCGGCGTGCTCGGGGGCCTGGTCCTTGCGGTCGGGGGGGAGTTCGGTGAACTCCCGGGGCTGGCCGGCGTCCCGGGCCGGCGCGGGCGGAGCCGCCTTGGGCGCGAACACGAACTCGATGGGCGCGGGGTCGGGGACGGGAGGCGGCGGCGGGGACGGGGGGCGGCCGGCATAGATCCCCCCCACCACCGCGACGTGCAGGAGGAGCGTGAGCAACCCGGCCAGAAGCCATGTCCCGGCTCCGGGCTCCCGTCGCACTTCCTGTCGTCTGGTGGTCAACTCGTCCCCCTCGGTCCGGTTCGGCGGCGCCTGTCCCCGTCCCAATACTCGCTACGAGCGTCTCGCATGCCGGGGGCCGGGGTCCAGCCCGGGCCGCGCCCACGAGGGGGAGAGGCCCGGAAGCATATACCCTGCGGGGGATTGAGGGTTCCGGGGTCCCCGGCCCCCGCTCCCTTCTACCCCGCGAATGTGGCACCGGGATGGCAGGAGTTGGGGAAAGCGCGCCGGCGGGGCGCGGGGGGCGCGGCCGCGCCCCTCCCGAGGCCCCCGGGGGGGAGGCTCCGGGGGTCAGGCCTCCCGGCGAGGGGCCCCCGGCCCCAGCCTCCAGAACGCGGTCACCGCCCCCAGCCAGGCCAGGAACACCAGGAACACCCGGGCCAGGTTCCCCCACGCCCATTCACGGGCGGCCCGGGCCAGGACTCCGGGATCGGTGGCGAGCGGGTCGTGGAGGAGGAGGTGGTTCCGGGGATAGTGATAGGTGAAGGTGATGGTGTCGGTCACAACCAGGAGCAGGAAGCCGGCGAGCAGGAGCCAGCGGGAAGCGCGCGCCGGCCAGCACGCCACCATTGCCAGCACCAGGCCCAGGGCGGCCAGGGGGGCGACGTGACGGTAGAAGGTCCCGGGAGTGGCCCGGCTCATGAACTGGCGCCCGTGCTCCAGGACCTGGGCGCCCCCGGCCAGGTTGGGGGCGAGCACCACCGAGTCGTAGACTCCCGCCCCCAGGAGCAGGGAGAGTCCAAAGAGCGCCAGCACCACCAGGACGATCCGGATCCGCGGCATCTTTCCTCCTTCCGGAAGCGAAAAATCGAGTTCCGCTTATAGCACACTCCCGACGCCCGCTGTCAAGAATTCCAACACCCCGGTCCCCGCCCGCGGGGGGTCCGCGCCCACGGGCGGACGGGGGGAAGCGGCCGGAAGGCGGGAACGGCGGCGGGAGCCCGGGGCGGTCAGGAGAACGCGGTGACCAGAGCGTAGATCCCGGCCAGGCAGAGGATTCCCCCGAAGGCCGAGATCACCCGTTGGAACACCCGCGGCCGGATCCGGCTCCGCCCGTGGTGGAGGAGCCAGGTCAGTAGGCTGAACCAGCAGGTGATCCCCAGCGCCACCCCTCCCACGAACTCCAGGCGCTGAGTCCATCCTCCCACCGTGACCCCCACCGCGTGCAGTGCGGCCAGCACCGCCAGCCAGTTGACGACCACCATGGGGTTGAATCCGACCAGGGAGAACCCGAGGGCGAGATCGCGGGGCCAGCCCAAGGCGGCAGGGGCGGCGGCTTCCCCCGCGGGGAGGGGATGACGCGCCAGGAGGAGGTAGACGCCCACTCCGACCATGATCAGGGCGCCGAGCATTGTGCTCACGGGCCGGGCCGCCGGCCACCGGTCGAGGAGGAGGCCGTACCCGGATATCGCCACCGCGCAATAGGCCGCCTCGGCCGCGGCCGCGCCTCCGGCGAGGGAAATACCGTCGCGATAACGACCCGCCACGCCCCGCCGAAGCACAAAGAGCGAGACCGGGCCGGCCAGGGGCATCGAGCCCAGCCAGCCGAGCCCGAACCCCAGCAGACCGCGCGTCACCGCGCGGTCCCGAACGCGCGCTCGGCGAGCGCGAGATCCTCGGCGGTGTCGATCTCCATGCAGGCCAGCCCCCCCAGGTCCACCGCGTGCACCGGCTCGCCCGCGCCGATGACCTCCCCGAACGCCGCCTCGTAGAACTCGTGCCGGCCCTCCCCGGAGGCCACGCGCCGGTCGAGGGCGGTGAAGAGCTTCCGGGTGAAGGCGGCGGAGAAGACCTCGATGTCCAGCGACTCGCCCGCGGCCTCGTCGGGGGGAATGTCCTTGCCCAGGCCGGCCACGAGCCCGTCCCCGGTGAGCCGCACCTTCATCTCCTCCTCCCCCCAGCCCCCGCGCGTCCGGAGCGCGATCCGGTTCGGGTGGGGGTCCTCCATCATCCGGTCCAGTACTTCCGGCTGGAAGAGGAGGTCGGTGTCGAGGAGGAGCATCGGCCCGGCCTCGGGGAACCGGGCGAGGTGGAGCGAATACGCGTTGTTGGTGCTCTCCCAATCCGCGTTCCGCACGAACCGGAACGCGGCCCCCGGGAATCGCTCCCCGAGCGCGGCCCGGATCATCCCGCCCCGGTAGCCGTCCACCACGGTGATGCGGGCCACGTCCCGGGCCAGGAGCATGTCCACCATCCGGGTGAGGAGCGGGGTTCCCGCCGCTTCCAGAAGGCATTTGGGCCGGGTGTCGGTGAGAGGGCGGAGCCGGGCGCCGCGTCCGGCGGCGAGGAGAACCGCGTGGAGCCTCATGCCTCGGCCAGAGCGTGCGAAAGCAGGCGCCGGCGGACCACCCAGCGGTAGAGCAGGATCCCCGCGCCCCAGAGGTTGCCGGCGGTCGCCGCGCCCCAGAGCGCCCACTCGGGGCGGTTGAGAAGCGCGGCCACGATGATCCCGGTGAGCTGGGCCGAGGAACCGTAGATCAGCGCCAGGCGGAGGACGGGACGGTTGGCCCGGGCCCAATCCGCGGCGGGCAGGAGGTCGTCGGGGCCCGGTTTGGCCTGCCCCCCGTCCGCAGAACCGTCCCACAGGCCCACGTAGAGGGCGTAAACCGCGACCAGGGCGCGCTCGAACCGGTGGCCTCCGTCTCGCCCGCCATCCCGCGGCGGCCGCGGTCAGCCCGGCCAGCTCGCCGCCCCGGTCGAGGCGGCGGCCGTGGACCCGGTGCATCCAGCGGAGGCGCATGCCGTCCACCACCGAGCACCACCAGGCGAGGGAAATGCCCGCCGCCACCGCCAGGCCCCACCACAGCAACGACCCGTGGTGACGGGAGGCCGACGCCTGCCCCAGCCCCACGACCAGCGCCGCCGAGGCCACGTAGTTGCACAAACCGTCCCAGACGTAGCCCACGGAGGACCCGGTGCCGCGCACCCGCGCCAGCATGCCGTCCGCGCAGTCGAGCACGTTGAACACGAGCACCGCCGCCGCGCCCAGGGCCAGCGAGACCGGGGTGGCCCCCCAGAACAGCCACCCCGCCGCCACCCCGAACAGCATGCTGACGAAGCTGAGCTGGTTCGCGGTGAGAGGGGTGCCTTCCACCCCCCGGACCACCAGGTAGGCCAGGGGGCGGAAGAAGAGGAGATCGAGGGACTCCTCGGTCTCGGGAGCCTTGAGCACGGCCCGATAGGCGGCGCGGAGCCGCCGCCGCGGGCTCAAGCCGTCTTCTCCACCGCTCGCGCTACCTGGAGCGCGGGCAATGCCGAGACCAACGCCTCCAGGAGCAAGGCGTTCTCCTCCCGGGTGCCCAGGGTGATGCGGGCACAGTCGAGAAACCCGGGCTCCTTGAAGAACTTCACGATGAGGCCGCGTCTCCGGAGCTCGAGGTCCAGGGCGGATAGCGCCTCGCGGGGAAACCGCGCGAGCACGAAGTTGGCCTCCGACTCGTAGGCCCGCACCCCTTCCATCGGGCGCAGGGCGGAGTAGATCTCCGCCCGGTCCAGCGCCATGAGGTCGCGGACCCAGGCGTAGTAGCCGGGGCTGTCCAGGGCGGCCAGAGCCAGGCTCTCGGAGATGCGGTTGTATCCCAGGTTCCGGGAGCAGAACCGCGTGAACTCCCCGTTTCCCGGCCCGGTGATCGCGTAGCCGATGCGCGCGCCCGCCAGCCCGTAGAGCTTGGAGAAGGAGCGAAGCACGATGAGGTCGGGGAATTCGTCGGTCAGGCCGCCCCAGTCGTCGAAGCCGTTCGCCGAGAACCCGTAGTAGGCCTGGTCGAGGAGCACCGGCACCCCCCGGTACCGGGCCAGGATCTCGAGCAATTCCTCAAATCTGAGCGGGTTACCGGTGGGATTGTTGGGGCTGGCGAGGAGGAGGATCGCCGGAGGGATCCGGTGCCGCAGATCGAGCAGGGCGTCCAGCTCGTAACGGTAGGTGGTGGGGGTCTCGACCAGCGGGTACTCCACGATCCTGCCGTTCACCTCGCCGGCCACCGACCGGTAGTACCACCAGGAAGCGGTGGGCACCAGCACCGGGTCCCCCGCCCGCACGAAGTGGTGGACCGCCTCCTTGAGGATGTCCTCGCAGCCGTAGCCCAGGATGATCCGGTTCTCGTCCACCCCGTGGATTCCGGCCAACCGGCGGGAAAGGCGGCTATAGCTACCGGCCTGGAAGTCCCGGGAGTAGTCGTGGAGCAACCGGGGGTCGAGGTCGCAGAGGAGGTTCAGGCAGGCGGGAGCAGGGCCGTAGTGGTTCTCGTTTCGGTCAAGGGTGAGCGGAATCCCGCGGGGCATGGTTGGAAATGCCGGGCCTCTCTGGCGTGCGGGAAATAGGGTGGGTATGAAGGATTGGGAGAATGCTCCATGGGGTGCGCCAAGTCAACGAACTAGCGCGCCGGGGGGTCCCGGGGCCCTCCCTGGCGGGGTGGGACAAGGGTTTGCTTCCATAATCGCCGGGCGAGTGGAGGTGGCGCTCCGGAAGTCGGCTCCGGCTCCGTACACGACACGGCCCGGACTCGGAAGGAGGGTTCCAAGTCCGGGCCGGTCTCTCCTGTGGGGCGGGATAAGCCGCCCCCGCCTCACATGCTCTTCATCTCCCGATACCGGCGAAGCTCGGGAATCCCCATCGCGACCGCGAGAAGAGCGAGCGCGGGAATGGCCAGCAGAACCCACTTCATGTCAGCTTCCTCCTTCGGGAGAGGTGAGGGACGACTCGCCGGAATCGAACCCGCCCCGGCCCGGATCCGGCGCTAGCTCAAGAAGCGGGACCGGCTCCAGCTGCAGGCCGGGGGCATCCGGCGAGCGCCCCGCCCGCCGCGCGTCGTACACACGGCCGCAACCCGGGCAGCGCAGGGATTGGCCGTGGAGACTCGTGGGATCCAGCACCTCGCCGCAGGCGGGGCACTCTCGCCGGTATGCGTAGAAATCGTCGGTCAACGACATGGCCGGACCCGAGCCGGGGAAAGGCGCGAGGCGAGGCCGCAGTCGAAGGGACGAAATCCTACGCCCTGCGCGGTGCCTCTGACGCCGGCCGCCAGGCGTTTCGTTCCGAACATCTCGAACCCACTTCCAATGGCATCGGGGAGGAGACACAAGAACTTCGTCGCGGATCGACGGGCCATAAACGCCACCGGCCGGATGGCCGCCTGGCTCGAACCGGCCCGTCGACCGGCCACTCATGATTTCTCAACCTAGAGCCGGGATGGAAGCGGTGTCAATTGAGGCTTTCCCCGGTAATGAGGTCGGGCTTGCCCCGACCGGGACGGCGTCAGGGCCGGGGGCGCGACGGCTTCCGGCGGGGGCGGCCGAACTCGGGGCGGCCCGGGGCCGGCTTCACCACGTCCTTCCGGTGGGGACGATCGGGGTTCCGGACCGCGTCCCCGGGGGCGCGGCCGCTTCGATTGTGGGCCGGGGCCGCCGGGGCCGGGACCGCCTTGGCCCGGCCCGGCCTGGACGCGCCGGAGCGCCGGTCGTCGGGCGCGGAGCGCCAGCTATCGGACGCTGCGCGCCGGTCGTCCGGCCCGCCACGCCGTTTGTCCGATCCGGGCCGGCGGTTGTCCGATCCGGGCCGCCGGCCGCCGGGTCCCGGGCGCCGGTTGTCGGATCCGGGCCGCCGGGCGGTGAGCACGGGCACGAAGCCCTCCAGGGCCGCCACCGGAATCTCGCGATTCAGAAGCCTCTCGATGCCCCCGAGCAACCCGCGCTCGTCGGCGGCGACCAGCGACACCGCCGCCCCCTCGTTGCCGGCCCGGCCGGTGCGGCCGATCCGGTGGACGTAGTCCTCAGGGACGTGGGGAAGCTCGTAGTTGACCACGTGCGGCAGCTGGTCGATGTCGAGGCCTCGGGCCGCGATGTCGGTGGCCACCAGGACCCGCACCGCGCCCTTCTTGAAATCGTGAAGCGCCTTGGTGCGCGCCCCCTGGCTCTTGTTGCCGTGGATGGCCGACGCGGTGATGCCGTCGTCCTCGAGCTGCTGGGCCAGGCGGTTGGCCCCGCGCTTGGTGCGGGTGAACACCAGGACCCGGTTCCACCGGTTGGTGCCGATGAGGTGGGCGAGCGCCTGCCGCTTGCGCGCGCCGTCCACCGGATATACCACCTGCGACACCAGGTCGGGGGGGGCGTTCCGGCGCTCGACCTGGATCGACTCCGGATCGTGGAGCAGGTCCTTGGCCAGGGCCTTGATCGCGTCGGGGAAGGTCGCCGAGAAGAGCAGGTTCTGGCGTTTCCGCGGGAGCACCCCGAGGATCCTCCGGATGTCCTTGATGAAGCCCATGTCCAGCATGCGGTCGGCCTCGTCCAGGACCAGGATCTCGATCCCGGAGAGGTCCACCGATCGCCGGCCCATGAGATCGAGGAGCCGGCCGGGGGTCGCCACCAGGACGTCCACGCCGCGGCGAAGCGCCTCGATCTGGGGCACGATCCCCACCCCGCCGTAGACCACCGCGGAGCGGAGTGGAAGATAGCGGCCGTAGGTGTTCACGCTCTCCGCCACCTGGATGGCCAGCTCCCGGGTGGGGGCGAGAATCAGGGCCCGGACCGGCCGGGGGGCCGGGCGTCCACGACGGCGCGCGCCGGGCCGCGGGTCCTCGTAGGGCTTCGAGTGCCGGGGCGGGGGCTCCGGGCTGGGGGTCTCGGCGAGGATCTGGAGCAGGGGAAGGGTGAAGGCGGCGGTCTTGCCGGTTCCGGTCTGGGCGCCGGCCATGAGGTCGCGGCCCTCGAGAACCACGGGAATGGCCTGGACCTGGACCGGCGTGGGCCGGTCATAGCCCTCTTCGGACACGGCACGAACGAGCTCGGCCCGAAGGCCGAGAGCACGAAAAGGCATGAAAGCGCTCCTGGGTATCAGCCTACCCAGAGCGATGTGCTGTGGGACGGTCTAGGCGGGATAATGATCGAGGGTTTGAAGGGGCCGTAAGGAGTACGTCCTCTTCGCCGGCGCAGACCGAACTGCGCGCGAGCCGCTACTCTAGCAGGTATCGGCAGGAGCCGACAATCCTTGTTCTGAATTCGCTTCCGCCGGCCGGGCTCCCCCGCCCGGAAACCATCGAAAGAAGGAACGGGCACGCTCCCGGCACGCATTGACTAGAATACCGGCATTCCGGCCCGGGCCGTCGCCGCTCCGGCCTCCCCGGTACCTCCCGTAAGCCGATAGGAGACCCCACCCCATGCGTCGGTTCACCAGGATGTCCGTCGTTCTGCTGGCGGTTTCCGGCCTCGCCCTTGCCGGCCAGGGATCCGGCCGTCCCCGGTTCCTGGACCGGCTCCCGACCCTCGCCTTGGGCTCCGGGCCGAGCGGCCGGCCGGCCGGATGCCCCGCGGCCGGGGGTGGCGCGTGACCGCGAAGTATCCGCCCATCGAACCGTACCAGACCGGCATGCTGGAGGCCGGGAACGGGCACCGGATCTACTGGGAGTGCTGCGGCAATCCCTCCGGGCGCCCCGCCCTCTATCTCCACGGCGGGCCGGGCTCGGGCTTGACCCCGGGCGCGCGCAACTATTTCGACCCCGAGGCCTACCGGGTCGTGCTGTTCGACCAGCGGGGCTGCGGGCGCAGCCGCCCCCTCGCCGGGCGGTCCGTCGCCGATCTGAGCGCCAACACCACCCAGCACCTCATCGCCGACATCGAGGCGCTCCGGGAGCTTCACCGGGTCGAGCGGTGGACCCTCCTCGGGGTGTCGTGGGGGACCACGCTGGGCCTCGCCTATGCCCAGGCTCATCCCGGACGGGTCGCCGCCCTGGCGCTGGCCCTGGTCGGCACCACCTCCCAGCGCGAGGTGGAGTGGATGACCGAAGGGGTGGGGCGGATCTTCCCCGAGGAGTGGCGCCGGTTCGCCTCGGCGGTGCCGGAACACCTGCGGGGGATGCGCCTGGTGGACGCCTACCACACCCTGCTCTTCGATCCCGACCCCGCCGAGTGCGACCGGGCGGCGCGGGAGTGGTGCGCCTGGGAGGACGCCCACGTCTCCCTCTCGCCGGGGCACCGGCCCTATCCGCGGTTCGCGGACCCGGATTTCCGGCTTCGCTTCGCGCGGCTGGTCACCCACTACTGGCGGCACGCCGCGTTCCTGGAGGAGGACCAGCTCGTCCGCGACGCGGCGGCGCTGAACGGCATCCCCGGCGTGCTCATTCACGGCCGCTACGACGTGAGCAGCCCGCTCGAGACCGCGTGGCGGCTCTCCCGGCGCTGGACCACGAGCCGGCTCCACGTGCTCCCCGACACCGGACACGGGGACATGGAGCACTTCCCGGGCGCGGTGGTGGAGGCGCTCGACGGCTTCGCGCGGCTCTAGCCGCCCTCCCCCACCGCTTGCCCCCCGAGGGAGGCCGGCCCTGCGGGCGGGGGGGGTTGTGTATACTCGGCTCGATTTCCCCCTGGCGGCGTCCAACCGAAACTCATCGGAGCGTAGGCATCCACACTCCCATGAACCATTCTTCCGGCCCCGGCGGCCGCATTTCACCGTCGCGCCCCGCATGAGCGCCCCCCTGGCGACTCTCGGCAACCGGTACCGCATCGAGCGCGAGCTGGGCCGGGGCGGGATGGCCACCGTCTACCTGGCCGACGACCTCAAGCACGGCCGGCGGGTCGCGGTGAAGGTGCTGAGGAACGACGTGGCCGCGGCGATCGGCCACGACCGGTTCCTGCGGGAGATCGAGATCGCCGCCCGCCTCACCCACCCGCACATCCTCCCGCTCTTCGACTCCGGGGCCGCCGACGGGCGGGTCTACTACGTGATGCCGTTCATCGAGGGGGGGTCGCTGCGCGACCGGCTGAACCGCGAAAGGCAGCTCGGCCTGGAGGAGGCGCTCCGGTTGACCCGGGAGGTCGCGAGCGCCCTGGACCACGCTCACCAGCACGGGCTCATCCACCGCGACGTGAAACCGGAGAACCTGCTCCTGGCCGACGGGATCCCCCTGGTGGCCGACTTCGGGATCGCGCGATCGGTGCCCGCCGAGCCGCGGGCGGACGATGCAGCCACCGCCGCCTGGGCCACATCTTCCGGAACCTTGCTCGGAACGCCGCAGTACATGGCGCCGGAGCAGACGACCGGCGCCGGCGCGGACCCCCGGGCCGATCAATACGCGCTCGCCTGCGTGCTCTACGAGATGCTGGCCGGCGTGCCTCCCTTCGTCGCCCCCACCGGCGAGACGCTCCTCCGCCTCCACCTGACCGCCCTCCCCCGTCCGGTGAACGACCTCCGCCCCAACGTTCCCGGTCCGGTGGCGGCGGCGCTGAGCCGGGCGCTGGAGAAGCTCCCCGCGGACCGGTTCGCCTCCATGAGCCGGTTCGCGGAGGCCCTCCTGCTGGACCGGACGTCCACCCCGACCCCCCTGGCCGGGGACCGGCCGGTCACCACCCCCCACAACCTGCCGCGGCAACGGACCCGGTTCATCGGCCGCGAGAAGGAGCTGGCCGAGTGCGCCCGGGTCCTGGCCGAGACCCGGTTGCTGACCCTGTCCGGGGTGGGTGGCTCGGGAAAGACCCGGCTCGCGCTGAGGCTGGCGGAGAGCCTTCTCGATACCTATCCCGATGGGGTGTGGTTCGTGGACCTGGCCTCGGTCGAATCCGATTCGCTGGTGGCGCAGGTTACCGCGAGCTCCGTGGGGGCCAAGGTCGAGGCCTCGGAGCGGCACGAGGACGCGGTCATCCGGAGCCTGGCCGGCCTGAAGTGCCTGCTCGTGCTCGACAACGTGGAGCACCTCCTCCGCTCGAGCGCGGAACTCGCCGACCGCCTGCTGGGGGCGCTCCCGGACCTCAAGGTGCTGGCCACCGGGCGCGAAGGGCTGGGGATCGACGGAGAGCGGCTGTTCGCGGTCAAGAGCCTGACCCTTCCGGCCGCCGGCGCCGACCCGGATCCGGAGAACCTCCTTCGTTACGAGGCGGTCCGGCTCTTTGCGACCCGGGCGCGGGAGGCCGATCCGGAGTTCGTGCTCGCCCCCGCCAACGGCCGCATCGTCGCCGACATCTGCCGGCGCCTCGACGGCATCCCGCTGGCCCTGGAGCTGGCCGCCGCGCGCGTTCGCGTGCTGTCGGTGGAACAGATCGCGCACATGCTGGACGACCGGTTCCGGCTGCTGACCGGCGGATCGCGGTCCTCGCTCGAGCGGCACCGCACCCTCCGCGCGACCGTGCAGTGGAGCTACGATCATCTCGCCCCGGACGAACAGGAGCTGTTCGTGTCGCTCTCGGCCTTCACCGGCGGGTGGACGCTGGAGGCCGCCGCGTGCCTGGCCGGGGCGGACGAATTCCAGGTGCTCGATCGCCTGACCGGCCTCATCGACAAGTCGCTGGTGGTCACCGAACGCGTCGACGGCAGCCCGGTGCGGTACCGGATGCTGGAGACCCTGCGCCAGTTCGGAGTGGAGCTGCTGGCGGAGTCGGGGCGGGCGGATGCGGTGCGCGCCGCCCACCTGGAGTATTTCCTGGCCTGGGTCTCCGGGCTGAGGGAGGACCTGCGGCGGGACTCCGAGGTGGTGGTGCTGCACCGGGTGCAGGCCGACGAGGACAACCTGCGGGGGGCGTTGACCTGGGGCTTCCAGCACGAACCGGAGCGGGCGGTGTTGCTGACGGAGCGATTGAGCCGGTTGTGGTTCGTCCCCGGCTACTACTCCGAGGGGCGGGGGTGGTTCGCGGAAACCCTGAACCTGGGGGATGCCGTCCCTCCCCGGCGCCGGGCGGCGGCCCTCTCCCGGTCCGGGCGCCTGGCGTTCCTCCAGGGCGACTACGAGGCCGGGCTGGCGTTCTACGGGGAGGAGACCGTCATCCAGAACGGCCTCGGGAACAAGTCGCGAATGGCCGCGGCCATGCTCAACATGGCCAACATCTATTCCTACCGCCGGGAGCCGGAGAGCACCCACGCCCTTCTGGACCGGGTCCGCGCGATCTATACCGAGCTGGACGACCGCGCGGGGATGGCCCGCCTCGACATGACGGTGGGCCTGGTCGGGGTGATGGGCGGCCTTCTCGCCGAAGCCCGGCGCTGTTTCGACCGGGCGCTGGCGTACTCGGAGGGGGCCGGCGATCTGACGCGCGTCCAGGTCGGTCTGGGCAACCTCGCCATCGTGGACGTGCTGGAGGGACACCCGGCCGTGGCGCGGGAGCGCCTGCGCGAGTGCATGCGGATCAACCGGGAGACGGAGAACGCCTACGGCGTCGCCAACGACCTCCCCGCCCTCATCGAGATCTACCGGTTGGAGGGCGAGCCGAAGACCGCGGCGCGGCTGGTGGGCGCAGCCGAGGCGCTGCTGATGAGGATCGAGGCCTCCCTCGAGGCGATCGAGCTGGATCTCTTCGAGCGGGCGACCGCTTCGTTGCGGTCGGAGCTGGGGGACCGCGTGTTCGAGACCGAACGCCTCGAGGGCCGTTCCCTGTCCCTGGCCGACGTCGCCGCCATGGCCTGATCCGGGATCGGACCCCCGGCGCTCCCGGGCTCGGGCCGTGGGCGCTCCCGGGACCCGGCCGCGGGCGCCGGCGGCGCTCCGCATACGGCCGGCTCTACGCCGGACTCCCTACCCGAGTTCGGCCCCGTGCTCCACGAGAAGCTCCTTCAGGACCGAGCGGTGGCAGTGGTCCTCGTTCTCGCAATAGCATCCGACCGAGAAATCCGCGATGTGCGAGAGCGCGGCCAGAAGCTCCAGGTCGTGCCTGGCCTCGGGGGCCGCCATCTCGGACCGGTACTTCCGCTTGAACGCCTTCCACTCCGCCGGCGACGCCGCCGCCTGCCCGAGCTTCACGGTCTCGTTGGCGGGCGCGAGGTTCGGGAACCACACGTCGTACCAGTCCTGCTTCGCGAACTCGGACTTCGGCACGCCGCGCGGGGGCCGGCGCACGGTTCCGATCCGCGTGCCTTCTCCGGGAAGCCGGGGTGTCCCCAGGCGGACGACTCGCACGCTCATCATGGACTCCGGGTTGAAGGTGGGTGGGGCCGCCGGCCCGGGTGTCCGGGAATTGCGAACCTCCCGCCCGGCGCCGGCTTCATCATACAGGCCCTTCGGTCCTCTCGAGGCGGGACCCGGGTCCCGGTTCCGGGACGCCCGCACGCGGACGACGGCCGGCTCCGGCCCGGAGACCCCGCGGCGGCCGCGGTCCTCCCGCCCCACCGCCGCGCTTGACACCGCCCGCACCCGGTGGCAGCTTGGAATGAAACCCTGGCCCGCCGGAAATCAATCGTTCGTCCCGGCCGTACCTCATCATCCGGCTTCCCCGGTGGGCCGACTCATCGACGGGAACACTCATGGCCACCCTTCCCGCGGACCTGCGTCCGCAGCTCGCCACCCTGGTCCAGGCTCCGCCCCGCGGCGCGGGCTGGGTCCACGAGATCAAGCTCGACGGATACCGGCTCCTCTGCTTCCTCGCTCCGGGCCGGGTGCGTCTGGTCACCCGGAAAGGGAACGACTGGACCGCCCGTTATCCGGCCATCGCGCGGGCCGCCGGCCGGCTCCGGGCGAAGTCGGCGGTGCTGGACGGCGAGGCCGTGGTCTACCTTCCCGACGGCCGGACGAGCTTCCAGGCCCTCCAGGAGGGCGCCGACCCGGTCCTGGCCGCGTTCGACCTCCTCTTTCTGGACGGCTCCGACCTCCGCTCCACGCCTCTGCTGGAACGGAAACGCGCACTCCTCGCCCTGCTCGGGAGCGACGGGCCGGGCGCGATCCGATACGGGGACCACGTCGCCGGCCGGGGGGAGCGGTTCTACGAGGAGGCCTGCCGCGCCGGGCTCGAGGGCATCGTGAGCAAGCGCGCGGATGCCCCCTATACCAGCGGCCGGAGCCGTTCCTGGCTCAAGGTGAAGTGCGTCCACCGTCAGGAATTCGTGGTGGCCGGGTTCACCGAGCCCTCGGGCGCGCGCGCGGGGCTGGGGGCGCTCCTCCTGGCCGTCCACGACGACGGCCGCCTGCGCTACGCCGGCAAGGTCGGAACCGGCTTCCGGGCCAAGGACCTCCCCCGAATGCGGCGTGATCTGGAGTCGATCGAGCGCCCGGACAGCGCCCTGGAGGCCGGGAGGCCGCGCCTTGCCGGCGTGCACTGGACCGAGCCGGAGCGGGTGGTGGAGGTCGCGTTCCGGGAATGGACGTCCGCCGGCCACGTGCGTCAGCCGAGTTTCCAGGGCTTCCGGGAGGACCGGGACCCGCGGGACGTGGTCCGGGAGGAGCCCGGGGCGCCGGCGCCACCGCCCCGGAGATCCGGTGCCGAGGTCGCGGGGGTGAGGCTCACCCACCCCGGCCGGATACTCTTTCCGGGCGCGGGGCTGAGCAAGCGGGACCTGGCCCTCTACTACGAGGCGGTCGCCGGAGCGGCGCTCCCGGAACTGGCGGGGCGCCCCCTGACCTTGCTCCGGTGCCCGGAGGGTATCGAGGGGGAGTGTTTCCATCAGAAGCGCGCGGGGCGGGGCATGCCCGATACGGTGCCCCGGGTCGACGTGGGGAAGGAGGGACGTTATCTCATGATCGACGGCCTCCCCTCGCTGATCGCCCTGGTCCAGAGCGGCGTCCTCGAGTTCCACGTCTGGGGCTCCCGGGCGGACCGGCTGGAGCGCCCCGACCGGCTGGTCCTCGACATCGACCCCGGCTCCGGCACGCCGTGGTCCGACGTCGTCGCCACCGCCGGACTGCTCCGGGCGCGCCTGGAAAGCCTGGGGCTGGCCGCGTTCCCGCGCGCCACCGGAGGCAAGGGGATCCACGTGGTGGTTCCCATCGAACGCCGCCTGGGCTGGGCCCAAGCCAAGGCCTTCACCCGCGCGCTGGCGCGGGAGATGGTCCGGGAAACCCCCGGCCGCTTCACCACCAACCTCAAGAAGAGCGCGCGGCAGGGGCGGATCTTCCTCGACTACCTGCGAAACCAGCGCGGAGCCACCGCGGTCGGCAGCTACTCGGTGCGGGCGCGCCCGGGCGCGCCGGTGGCGGTTCCGGTGAGCTGGGAGGAGCTGGAGGCGAGCCGCCGCCCGCTCCAATTCACCCCGGACCGGGTCGTCGTCCGGACGCGCGGGCCGGGAGCGGATCCGTGGGCGGGATTCGAGAATGCGCGCCGCGCGGTGACGGCGGCCGCCCGCCGTGCGGTGGAGCCGCCCGGCCCGGGGAGCGGGGCATGAGCGCCCGGACCATGTTCAAGGGGTATCTCGATCTGGGGGAGGGCCTCCAGGTGCCCGTCCGGCTTTACGCGGCGGTCCGGGACACCGGCGTGCACTTCCGGCTCCTTCACGAGAAGGACGGGGAGCCGGTGGTGGAGAGGATGGTCGATCCGGAGACCGGGAAGCCGGTCGCGCCGGAAGAGATCCGCCGGGGCCTGGAGGTCGAGGAGGGGCGGTTCGTGCTGTTCGAGCCCGAGGAGCTGGAGGCGATCGCCCCCCCCACCGAGAGAAGGATAAGCGTGGACCGTTTCGTGGAGACCGCCGCCATCGGTCACGCGTGGTACGACCGTCCCTACTACCTGGGCCCGGACGGGGACGCCGCGGCCTACTTCGCCCTGGCCAAGGCCCTGGCCGCGTCGGGCCGGGACGGAATCGCGCGCTGGGCGATGCGCAGACACCACCAGCTCGCCGCGCTCCGGAGCGACGGGGAGTGGCTCGCCCTGGTGCGCCTCCGCCATACCCGCGAGGTGGTGCCGGCCGGCGCGCTCCCTTCGCCCGGCCGGACCCGGCTCGACCCGCAGCAGCTGAAGCTGGCGGAGCAGCTGGTATCGGCGCTGTCCGGGAGCTTCGATCCCGCCGCCTACCCGGACACCTATACCGGGCGGCTGCGCGAGATCGTGGAGGCCAAGGCCTCGGGCAAGACGATCCGCGCGCCGAGGCGGCGCGGGCGCAGCGAAGCGGAGGATCTGGAGAAGGCGCTCCGGGAGAGCTTGAAGAAGGCCGGGAAGCACGCGGCCTGAGAAAGGGCGGCGCACATGGCACGGGAAGACGACGACGGTTCCGGCGACCGGCCCGAGGACGGCTCCGGCGGCGTCCAGGCCTTCTGGTCGGGAACCATCACCTTCGGGCTGGTGAGCGTGCCGGTGGACTTCTACGCCGGCCTCCGGGGGGGATCGGCGCCGCTCCGGATGATCGGCCCCCGGGGGACGCCCCTCTCGCGGCGCTACTTCTGTCCGAAGGAGAACCGCGAGCTGGAACCCGATGAGATCGTGCGGGGCTATTCCCTCGACGGGGGCGGGTTCGTGGTGATCGAGGACGAGGACATCGAGGCCGCCGAGCCCGAGCGCACGCGCGACATCGAGCTTCAGCGGTTCGTCAAGGTGGAGGAAATCCCCCGCTTCTATCTGGACCGGCCGTTCTTCCTGGCGCCGGCCGGGAGCAGCACCCGCGCCTACCGCCTCCTTGCCGAGATCATGGAGCGCACGGGAAGAGCGGGGATCGCCACCTTCGTGATGCGCGGCCGGTCGTACATGGTGGCGATCCTGGCCAGCCAGGGCATTCTGGAAGCGGAGACGCTGCGGTTCACCGGGGAGCTGCGCGTTCCGGAGGAGATCGGGCTTCCGGAGCCGGCCGAGGTCCCCCGGAAACAGGTGGCGGCGTTCGCCCGGGCGATCCGGGAACACGCGGGGCGGTTCGATCCCGGCGCCCTGGAAGACCGCGACTCCCGGGCCCTCGAGAAGCTGGCCGCCGGAAAGCTCAAGCGGAAGCGGGACGTGATCGAGGTCGAACGCGAGGAGCGGGCGCCGGAGGAAAGCAAGGTGATCGACCTCATGGAAGTGCTCAGGGAGCGGTTGCAGGGCGGGGCGTCGAAGACGAGAGGCGGGGCCCCAAAGGGGAATGGCGGGAACGGCCGGCGATCGCGGGAGGGGCTCCACCACCGGTCGAAGGCGGATCTCTACGACCGGGCCAAGGAACTCGACATTGCCGGCCGGAGCCGGATGTCCAAGGAGGAGTTGATCGAGGCGATCGAGGAGGCGACGGGGTAGCCGCGGGCGGCGCCGGCCGCGGCGGCCGCGGCGGAGGGCCGGCAATCCCTTCCAGGTCGTTGCCGCGCCCGACATTAACCGTGGACCGAACCCGCCGGGTCGGGCAGTATGGGGGCCTCGGACGGTGTCCGGGAGGGGAAGGGAGAGAGACATGCAGGGTATGCGATCCAGGATCCGGGGACGGGCGGCGCTGGCGGCGGTTCTCGCGCTCGGGCTGGCCGTCGCCGGGTGCGCCAGGAAGACCGATACCGGTTCCCAGGCGAAGACGAGTTCCGGCGAGACGCCGCTCCGGGCGGCCATGGTCACCGACGTGGGGGGCCTCGGCGACCGCTCCTTCAACGACCTGTCCTACGCCGGGCTCGAGAAGGCCAAGGCCGACTTCGGGATCCGGATCAAGGTCCTGGAATCGCACGAGATCGCGGACTACGCCTCCAACATCGACCAGCTCGCCCGGGCCGGCTTCAACCCCATCTTCACCGTCGGCTTCCTCATGCAGGACGCGCTGGGCAAGGAGGCGCCGAACTACCCCGAGGTCAAGTTCGGGGCCATCGACGAGTCGTTCGAGTCCCCCGCGCCCAACGTCGTGGGGATCCTGTTCAAGGAGCAGGAGGCGGGATACCTGGCCGGCGTGGTGGCCGGCCTCTCCACCCGCTCCGGATACGATCCGCGCCTCAACCCCGAGAACGTGGTCGGATTCGTGGGCGGCATGGACATCCCGCCGGTGGAGCGCTACGAGGTCGGCTTCGTGGCCGGCGTCAAGTCGGTGAACCCCGAGGCGCGCGTGCTCATCCTCTACGCGGGCAAGTTCGACGACCAGGCCAAGGGGAAGGAGATCGGCCTCTCGCTCATCGACCAGAAGGCCGACGTGATCTTCGCCGCCGCCGGGCAGTCCGGCCTGGGGGCGATCAAGGCCTGCCAGGAGCGCGGCGCGCTCTTCATCGGGGTGGACGCCGACCAGTTCCAGACCGTGCCCGGCTCGGGGGACGTCATGCTCACCTCCGCGGTGAAGCGGCTCGACGTCGCGGTCTACAACACGGTGAAATCGATCCTGGACGGCACCTGGACGGGCGGCCACAACCGCTACTTCGGCATCGGCGAGGGCGGAGTCGGCCTCGCCCCCTTCCACGACTTCCAGGACAAGGTGCCGCCCGACATCAAGGCCGCGGTGGAGAAGGCGTCGGCCGGCATCGTGAGCGGAGCGGTGTCGGTACCCGCCTCCCGCTCCTAGCGCCCACCCCGAGGCCCCGGCGGGTTTCCCGCGAGAGACGCGATGCCGATTCTCGAGATCCAGGACATCACCAAGGCGTTTCCCGGCGTCCTGGCCAACGACCGGGTGACCTTCTCTTTGGATCGCGGTGAGATCGTGGCCCTGCTCGGCGAGAACGGAGCGGGCAAGAGCACGCTCATGAACATCGTGTATGGGCTTCTCGCCCCCGACTCCGGCCGGGTCCGGGTGGACGGGCGCCCGGTCCGCCTGCGCTCCCCCCGTCAGGCGATCGCGCTGGGGATCGGCATGGTGCACCAGCATTTCATGCTGGTGGAACCCCTCACCGTCACCGAGAACATCGTGCTCGGCCGCGAGCCATCGCGGGCGGGGGTCATCGACTTCCGCGCGGCGCGCGCCCGGGTGGCCGGCCTCTCCGGCCGCTACGGCCTCCAGGTGGACCCGGACGCGCGCATCCGGGACCTCTCGGTGGGGAAGCAGCAGCGGGTCGAGATCCTGAAGGCGCTCTACCAGGGGTCGCGCATCCTGATCCTCGACGAGCCGACCGCCGTCCTCACCCCGCAGGAGGTGAAGGAGCTTTTCGGGGTGATCCGTTCCCTGGTCGCGGAAGGGATGGCCGCGCTCTTCATCACCCACAAGCTGGAGGAAGTGCTCTCGGCCGCCGACCGCATCGTGGTCATGCGCGACGGCCGGGTGGTGGGGGAGACGCGTCCGGCGGAGACCGACGAGCGGGGGCTGGCCCGGATGATGGTGGGGCGCGAGGTCACGCTCCGGGCGGAGAAGACACCGGCGCGGCCTCGGGAGCCGGTGCTGGAGGTCCGGAGCCTCTCCGTGCCCGACGATCGCGGTCTGGAGGCGGTGCGCGAGGTCTCGTTCTCGGTGCGCGGGGCCGAGGTGGTGGCGGTGGCGGGAGTGGACGGGAACGGCCAGCACGAGCTGATCGAGGCGATCGTGGGATTGCGCCGGCCCCGGTCGGGGTCGATCGCGCTCTCGGGGCGCGACCTCACGCGTTCCGGCGCGCGCGACGCGATCGCGGCGGGGGTGTCGCACGTGCCCGAGGACCGGCACCGCCGGGGCCTGGTGCTGGAATTCGACGTGGCCGGGAACCTCATCCTCGGCGACCACCGGCATCCGCCCTTCGCCCGGCACGGCATGCTCCGGCCGGCGGCGATCGCCGCCAACGCCCGGCGGCGGATCGAGGAGTACGACGTGCGCACCCCCTCGGCGGGGACGCTGGTCGGAAACCTTTCGGGGGGCAACCAGCAGAAAGTGGTGCTGGCGCGGGAACTGGGCCGGGGGCCCAGGCTCCTGGTGGCCGCCCAGCCCACCCGCGGCCTGGACGTGGGGGCGATCGAGTTCGTCCACCGTCAGATTCTCGCCGAGCGCGATGCCGGCACCGCGGTGCTGCTGGTGAGCATGGAACTGGAGGAGGTGCTGGCGCTGGCCGACCGGATCCTGGTGCTGTTCGAGGGCCGGCTGGCGGCGGAAGTGGACGCCGGCCGCGCCGACGCCGAGGGGCTCGGGCTCCTCATGACCGGAGGCAGTTCCGGAGCCGGGCCGGGGGCCTCCGCGTGACCGCGGCGGGGGGGCCCAGGTGAGCGGCGCGCCGCGCGCGGGAGCCGGCCGCGCCGCTTCCCTCTTCGAGGGCGCGGCGGTCCCGGTGGCCTCGGTGGTGCTGGCGATCCTGATCGGGTCCGCCTTCATTCTCGCCTCCGGGCGGGATCCTCTCCTCGCCTTCTCCGCCCTCTTTCACGGGGCGTTCGGGGGCTCGCACCAGATCGGCGAGACCCTCATGCGCTCCACCCCCCTCATCCTGACCGGCCTCGCGGTGGCTTACGGGTTTCGCGCCGGGCTCTTCAACATCGGGGCGGAGGGGCAGCTCTTTCTGGGCGGGCTCGCCGCGGCCTGGCTCGGGATCGTGCTGGCCGGCCTTCCCTGGTGGATCAACGTCCCCGCGCTCCTGGCGGCGGCGGCGGTCGCGGGCGCGGCCTGGGCGTTCGTGCCCGCGGTGCTCAAGGCGCGGGTGGGGGCGCACGAGGTCATCACCACCATGATGTTCTCCTACATCGGGCGGTACCTGGTGTCGTGGCTGGTCACGGGGCCGCTCAAGGCCCCCGGCCAGATCCCGCAGACCGCGGCGCTCCCCCCCGAGTCCACCCTCCCCCGCCTCTCGGAGGTATTCACCTTCCTCGCGACCGGCCGGGCGCACCTGGGGATCCTGGTCGCGGTGGGGGCGGCGATCGTGACCTGGTGGCTCCTCGAGCGCACCCCCCTGGGGTTCGAGGCCCGCGCGGTGGGCTTCAACCCGCTCGCCTCGGCGAATTCCGGCATCCCGGTGGGAGCGACCACGGTGAAGGCGCTCTGCATCTCCGGCGCGCTGGCCGGGCTGGCGGGCGGGGTCGAGGTGATGGGAGTGTACGGGAGGCTGTTCGACCAGTTCTCATCCGGCTTCGGCTTCACCGGGATCGCGGTGGCCCTCCTGGCCAAGAACAACCCGCTCGCGGTGGTGGCGGCGGCGCTCCTGTTCGGGGCGCTCTCGGCGGGAGCCGGCACCATGCAGCTCGAGGCGGACGTGCCCCAGAAGCTGGTGCTCATCGTGCAGGCGGTGGTGATCTTCCTGGTCGCCGCCGAGTCGATCGTCCACTGGGCCATCCGCCGGCGACAGAAGGCGGCGGTAACCGGTGCTTAGCCACATCCTGACCCCCGACCTGTTTGCATCCGCCATCCGCATGGCCACCCCGCTCGCCCTGGCCGCGATCGGCGGCACCATCTGTGAACGCTCGGGGGTGGTGAACATCGCGCTGGAGGGGATGATGCTGGTGGGGGCCTTCGCCGGGGTGGCGGTGGCGCTGGCCACCGGCCACACCTGGGTGGGGGTCCTGGCTGCGGTGGCCGCGGGGATGGCCTTCGGGGGCCTTCACGCGTTCGCCTCGATCACGTTGCGAGCCGACCAGGTGGTCTCCGGCACCGCGATCAACATCCTCGCCCTGGGGCTCACCGGGTTCCTCATGGAGGTCGTCTACGGGCATCCCGGAACCACCGACGCCGCCGCCACTCTCCCCCCCCTCTTCCGGGTGGAGGGACCGGCCCAGGGCGCGGCGGGCGAAGTTTGGCGGTGGGTGAGCGGCATCTTCCTCAGCCATACCCCGCTCGTCTACGCCACCGTGCTCATCGCGGGGGCCGCGCAGTGGGCGGTGTTCCGCACCCGGTGGGGGTTGCATCTGAGGGCCCTGGGCGAGCATCCGCGGGCGGCGGACACGGTGGGGATCAACGTGGCGCGCGGGCGATACGTGGCGGTGCTCGTGAGCGGGGCGCTGGCGGGGCTCGCGGGCGCCAACCTCTCGCTGGAGCAGGTGGGGAGTTTCACCGAGGGCATGACCAGCGGCCGCGGGTTCATCGCCCTCGCCGCCAACATCTTCGGCCGCTGGACCCCGGCCGGCTCCTACCTTGCCTCGCTGCTCTTCGGATTCGCCGACGCGCTCCAGATCAAGCTTCAGATCCTGCGCGGGATCGTGAACATCCCGCCTCAGCTCTTCTGGATGCTCCCCTACATCCTGACCGTGGTGGTGCTGGCGGGGGTGATGGGCCGGGCGATCGCTCCGGCCGCGATCGGCAAGCCCTACGAGAAGGAGTGAGGGCGGCGCGGGCCCGGCCGGCCGCGTTCCCCGCGGATCCCCGCGCCCGGATGCGCTTGGCCGGCCTCGCGCCCCCCGGACTCCCCGAACGGCGAAAAAATGAACCGGCCCCCCCACAGGGAGGGGGCCGGTTCCTGAAGCTCCCGCAGCATGCCCGGGGAGAGCCCCGGAACTTGCGTGCCGGCTAGCGGTAGAGCGCCTTCACGTGACCCCAGGTGGTGGGCACGGTGGGCACCGAACCCTCCGGGCCCACGGTGATGGTGCCGTAGGGGCCGACGTCGGTGGCCCAGACGTTGACGCCCACCATCTGGAACCCCCACTGCACGTGGCGGCTCGGATCGTTGACGGTCGCCAGGCTGACGGTGAACGGACCGGTGCCGGTCAGGGCCACCGTGTTCTGCGTGAACGAGGAGTAATCGGGAGCGTAATCCTTGACGAAGGCCACGACGGTGTGGGCGCTGGTCAGGCTGTAGGCCGACACGACGCCGCTGAAGGTCACGGTCTGCCCGGCCATGGACCCGTCGTTGACCTCCGCGTAGGAGTTCGCCTCCATGATCTTGTTGCCGGGGGCCCCGGGACCCCCGCAGTTCGGGGCCGTCGAGTCACCGACGCACTGGTACCAGTACTCGTTGATGTCGCCGATCGTGTTCGGTCCCAGGGTCAGGAGGTTGCCGGAGAAGACGGCGGTGAGGTCGGAGAGACCCCAGGTGCTGCCGAACTGGTAGGCACCGCCGGCGGAGGGAAGGTTGTAGACGTTCATGTAGCCGAGGTTGATCGCGGCGGGATCCACCGTCACGTTGACGTCGGCCTGGGCGGTTCCCGCGCTCAACGCGAGCCCGGCGATCGGAATGAGCATGGCGAGAAGGGCTGCGGTAGCAAGCTTCCTCATCTCTCAGACTCCTTGTGTGGTTGACGCGTCCGAAGCACTTGGCTTGGTGGAATCGCCCCGCGGTCTCCGGAACTCTCCGGATGCGTTTCTGGTGGCCGATCCCCACAGGATGAGTGTACACTTTGTTCGTTAACCGAATCAAGTCGCAAATGCCGGGGACCGGTCGCCGACGTGAGGGCAACGTGGGACCCTCCCCCGGCCGGCCACCGTCGCCCCTTCCCTCTTCCAGGGGCGACGGGACCGGGAGCGCCGCCGGCCGGCTTGAAATCTGCAACTCAAGGGGTGGCTTGTGATTGCGTGGAGATCGTTCAAGAAGGCGGGGGTCATCGCCCTGGGGGTGCTGGCCGCCGCCGCCCCCGCCGCCCGGGTCGAGGCGAGCTGGTCCCTGGTCTGGGCGGATGAGTTCAACGGCACGACCCTCGACACCGGCTCCTGGACCGTCGACACCGGGACCGGGTGCCCGAACCTCTGCGGTTGGGGCAACAGCGAACTCGAGTACTACCTGACCCGGAACGTGTCCGTTTCCGGGGGGAACCTCGTACTCACCGCCAAGGCCGAGTCCTACGGCGGGGCCTCGTTCACCTCGGGGAAGATCCACACCCGGGGGAAGCGCACCGTGCTCTACGGCCGGGTCGAGATGCGGGCCAGGCTCCCCGTGGGCGGCGGCATGTGGCCGGCCTTCTGGATGATGCCCGAAAGCGACGTCTACGGGGGATGGGCGGCCAGCGGCGAGATCGACATCATGGAGGCCGCCAACGCCATGACCTCGGTGGGCGGCACGATCCACTTCGGCGGCCAGTGGCCGAACAACACCTACTCCACCGGCTCCCATTCCCTGGGCGGCGGGAGCTTCGCCGACGGCTTCCACGTCTACGCGGTGGAGTGGGACCCCGACGAGATCCGCTGGTACGTGGACGGAACGCTGTACTTCTCCCGGACCAGCTCCCAGTGGTACTCCGACGGCGCCCCCGGCGACGCGCGGGCCCCGTTCGATCAACCCTTCTACATCCTCCTCAACCTCGCGGTGGGCGGGAACTACACCGGCTGCACCGACCCCGGCTGCGTCGGCGCGAGCTTCCCCCAGCAGTACCTGGTGGACTACGTGCGGGTCTACGAGGACATCCCCAACGCCCTTCCCACCGTGGCCATCACCTCCCCCGCCTGGGGGGCGGACCTTCCCGCCGGCGACGTCACCGTGACCGCCGACGCCTCGGACCCGGACGGGACGGTGGCGTCGGTCGAGTTCTACGACGGGTCGAACTACCTGGGCGCGGACGCCACCGCCCCCTACAGCTTCACCTGGAGCGCGGTCCCCGACGGCTGCTACCAGCTCACGGCGCGGGCGCTGGACAACCTGGGCGGGGAGGCCACCGACGCGGTGGAGATCACAGTCGGCGCCGGCTGCGGGCGGGCTCCCTATCACGGTACGCCGTTCGCGCTTCCCGCCCGGATCGAGGCGGAGGACTACGACGACGGGGGCGAGGGCGTGGCCTACCACGACCAGGACGCCTCGAACAACGGCGGGCAATACCGCGCCGGCGAGGGGGTGGACCTGGAGGCGTGCTCGGACGCCGGCGGCGGGTACGACGTGGGGTGGACCAACGCGGGGGAGTGGCTGGAGTACACCATCGAGGTGCCGGCGGCCGGCGCGTACACCCTGGACACCCGGGTGGCGTCAGAGTCCTCCGGCGGGGCGTTCCGGGTCGAGGTGAACGGCGTGGACAAGACCGGGACGCTGACCGTGCCGGTCACCGGAGCCTGGCAGAACTGGACCACGGTCTCGACCCCGGTGGAGCTGGCCGCGGGGACCCAGACCCTGCGGGTGGCCATCGAGAGCGCCGGGTTCAACCTCAACTACCTGGCGTTCTCCGGCGACGCGGGCGGGGTCGCCGGCGGCGGCGTCCGGGAGGGCTATACCCTCTCCGCGGGAATGCCCAACCCGTTCACCTCCTCCACCGTCATCCGCTACACGCTTCCCGGGGCCGGAGCGGTCCACCTCGACGTGTACGACGTCTCCGGGCGGTTGATCCGTTCCCTCGTTCGTGGCGAGTGGATGCCGGCCGGGGCGGGACGGGCCACCTGGGACGGACGGGACGGGAGCGGGCGGCGGGTCCGTTCGGGTGTGTACTTCTACCGCCTGGACGCGGGCGGGATCTCCGAGACGAAGCGGGTCACGGTGGTTCGCTGATCCCGCGCCGCGCGCATCGGGTCACGGAAAGACCGGCCGGACCTTGGCGTCCGACCGGTCTGTCGTCGGCCTCTCCGAACCGGAACCAGCCTTCCCGGCTCCGGGGCGGAAAACGGTTCAGCGAAGCAGGGTCATGGAGCGGGCGACCCGGCCGGTCGGCGTCCGCAGCACGTACCAGTACTGGCCGGCGGCGGCGGGAGCTCCGTCGTCGGTCCGCCCGTTCCAGCTCACCGTGTGCTCGCCGGCGGTGAACGTGCCATCGGCCAGGGAGGCGACCTTGCGGCCCGCCAGGTCGAAGACCGAGACCTCCGCCTGCCCCACCGCCTTCATCGTGAAGTCGATCCGGGTGCTGGGGCTGAACGGGTTGGGATAGTTGGCCGCCAGCGTCGCGCCCACGAACCTCTCGGCGTCGGGAACGCCGGTCGCGCTCGACGAGCTGAGGGCCACGTTGTCGTAGAAGATCCCCGATCCCTCGTAGTGGGTGGCCGTGTTCACGAAGCCGATCTGGAAGAGCTGGCCCGCCAGGCCCGAGCCCACGTTGAGCTGGATCCGGTAGCCGGCCCAGGTGGTGTCGATGGCGGTCGTCTTCACGGTCAGGAAATTGGTGGTGGCGTAACCGTTGTTCGGATCCAGGGTCTTGATGAAGGCCGCGGCGGTGGAGGCGTCCTGGATGTTCCCGCGCTTGGCCTGGAAGGCGAAGGTCCACACCAACCCGGTGTCGGCGCTGCTGATCGTCCACTCGCGGTAGACGTTCGACTCGATGAGGTCGCCGCTGGCGTGATCGGTGTTCTCGTAGTCACTGAACACCGAGAGCTGTTGGTTGCCCTGGTCGACGCCGCCCTCGCCGGCCACGATCTGGCAGAAGGCGAGGTTGTGGTTGGGAGCCGGATAGGGGCCGTACCCGTAGAGGTACGTCGTGTCCGGCGCGTAGACGTTGCCGTAGACCAGCCAGCCGTCGTTGGCCAGGGCGTTCGAGTCCGACTGGGTCAGGCTCTCGAAGTCCTGGCTGTAGGGAGTGACGGCGAAGCCGGTAGCGGTGACCGCGCACAGCAGCACGACCACCGTGAGCACCGCAGTAGCCCGAGTCAGCATGGTAGTGACCTCCCTGTGGGTGAATCCACCCGCGCCGGCCGAGCCCTCGGGGCGAGCGCGTTGCGCGTCCGGCGATCCACCGCGTGGAAGAGACGAAAGTCGCGCAAATTCCTTCCAGAGCATACACTTTGTTCGGGTGCAAAACAAACTGTTTTTGCGCGTGGGCCGGGGGCGACCGAATACCGGCCGGGTCTCGGGCCCTCCCCTGTCTCCCAGTCCGGGCGGCGTGTAGACTGGCCACTCGCTTTCCCGGGCCCCGCCCCTACCGGCGGCGAGGGCTCCCTTCTCTCCCGTTCGGACTCACCTGTACCCCCAGGAAGGAGTGAACCCATGGCAGTCTCGACGTTCGCGGTCCCGATTCTCCCGGGCAAGACCGAGGCCTGGAAGGAGGCGATGGCCAGCATCAACGGACCCCGCCGGAAGGAGTACGAGGAAGCCCGCCGCCGGATCGGGGTGAAGCGGGAGGTGGTGGGGTTGCAGAGCACGCCCCAGGGCGACCTGGTGGCGGTCTACATGGAGGCCGAGGACCTGCCGAAGGCTTTCGCCGCCATGCTCGCCTCCGAAGCCCCGTTCGACCGCTGGTTCGTGGAGGAGGTCCTCAAGGGGATCCACGGATGGGACCCCTCCCGGGGCCCGCTCCCCTTCTCCCCGCCCGACTGCGACTTCTCGGCCTAGCGGGCCGGGTCGCCCCACGGGGGGATCTCAAGTTCATGGACCGGCCCCCGGGTGTGGAGTAGAATATCCGACACTCCCGGTCGTTTATTACCCTTCGCCACGGAGCCGTCCTTTCGGGCATGCCGGACACCGCGACCATCAAAGTCTGGGTTCCCACCGTTCTCCGCGCCTACTGCGACGGGGCCTCGGACCTGGCGCTGTCCGCCCCCACCGTCGGCGCCGCCCTGGAGCAACTCGCCGCGAGTCACCCTGCGCTCTACCGGAACATCTGCGACGAAACGGGCGCGGTCCGGCGCCATCTGAACATCTTCGTGAACTCGACCCACGTGCGCGACCTCGAAGGACTCGAGTCCGCGCTTTCCCCGGGAGACGTGATCCTCATCGTGCCCGCCGTTTCAGGAGGTTGAACATGGCCGACCGCGTCGTCCTCGCCATCGGAACCAAGAAGGGATTGTTCGTGGCCGAAGGGGCCAAGTCCCGCAAGAAGTTCGCGCTTCGCGGGCCGTTCGGCCCGGGGGTTCCGGTCTATTCCGCGCTCATCGACACCCGCGGCAAGCCCCAGATTCTCGCCTCGAGCTGCAACCCGTTCTTCGGCATGAAGGTGCTGCGCTCGACCGATCTGGGGAAAACGTTCAAGGAGACCAAGTCGGCGCCGGCCTTCCCTGCCGACGACGGCCGGGCGCTGGCCAACATCTGGTCGCTGGAGCCGGGGCCGGGCAAGAAGGAGGTCTGGGCCGGAGTCGAGCCGGCGTCGCTCTTCCGGAGCGGCGACGGAGGGAACTCATGGGAGCTGGTCGATAGCATCAGCAATCATGAGCACTCGCGGAAGTGGCAGCCGGGGAACGGCGGGCTCTGCATGCACACGATCCTCCGTGACGGGGACCGGGTGCACCTCGGGATCTCGACCGGCGGCCATTACCTGAGCGAGGATGACGGGAAGACGTTCGAGGCGTCCAACCAGGGGGTGGGGGCCGGCTTTTCCCCCGATCCCTATCCCGAGTTCGGCCAGTGCGTGCACAAGATCGCCGGGCACAAGGATGCGCCCGGACGGCTCTACATGCAGAACCATGGCGGCTGGGGGGAGTGGGACGGCCCGGGGGGGCGGCGGCCCGACATCGGGGTGCTCCGGAGCGACGACCACGGCAAGACCTGGCGCTCCATCGCCAGGGGGCTTCCCTCGGACTTCGGCTTTCCCATCGCAGTCCACCCGCACGACGCGGATACCGTCTACGTGCTCCCGTTGGAGCCCATGACCCGGACCTGCCCCGGCGCCTCCCCGGGAGTCTGGCGAAGCGAGAACGGCGGCGACTCCTGGAAGAAGCTCTCCAAGGGGCTTCCCAAGAAGGAAAGCTACTTCACCGTGCTGCGGGACGGCATGGACGTGGACGAGCTCAAGACCCCCGCGCTCTACTTCGGAACCACCACCGGACAGCTCTGGATGGGGCGCGAGGGGGGCGAAGAGTGGGAGTGCCTGTTCGAGTCCCTGCCGCCCATCAACGTGGTCAAGGTGGCGGTGGTTTAGCGGACGGTCCGGCCCTCCCGAGCCGGCGCCGGTCAGCAGGAGAACCCCGGGGGCGGGCGCCCTCGGGGTTTCCCGTGTCCCGGCCGGGGCGCCACCAGGTCGTTCCCGCCGGTTTCCACCATCGAGCCGAGGGGGACCGGTTCGCGAAAAGCCGGTCGCCCTCCAACGCTGGAGCATGACGGTTACGGCGCCGCTTCCTCGGTCCGGGCCGCCCAGACGGGGTTCGGCGACAACCACAGTGCGGGGACATCAGCGTGTGTGCGTTCGTGAACAACGCGAATCACAACCATGCCTCCAACCAGTTCCTCGGCCCGGTGCTCCCGCCCCAGGGAATCCTGGGAGGGGACGGAGCCGGCACCTTCACCGGCGTAGTCAACTTCAACCTCGCGAACGGGGCGCGGTATGTGCGGGCGGCGGCAGGAGGGGGGTGACGGGACCGATCGCGGAGGTTCCGGCGCGGATTCCCGCGGACGGTGAAATAGCCGAGTCCCGGGGGGGCCGCCCCCGGGACTCGGATCGGGATGCCTGGATCGCGTTCAGGCCGAGGCGGCCTACCTCCACGACTTTCCGATATCGTCGAGGTTCGCCTTCTGGATATCTTCGGGCGTCATCGCGGGAAGAAATTCCACGTCCGCGTTGAGGGAAAGGAACCACGGCTCCGCGTAGCGTGCCATGTCCGAGGGCTCCTTCAGGTCGACCACCAGAAACCCGCCGCGCTTGCCGTTCATGGCGCAAAAGTACGCGGCTTCGGGCTTGGTCGCCTCCAGGAGCTGACCCATCTTCTGGCCCATCTTCCCGTCCCGCGTGAATTTGTTGAAGGGCTCGTGCGGAAACGTGACGTGCATGAGGAAACGCATGTGAGGACTCCTTCCGTTTGGGGGCGTGATCGGATCGATACGAGAGCCCATGCCCGTCGCCCGGACCCGTCCGGTTCCCGAGATCCCCGGCCCGGAACGCCGTGAGGGAACGCCGGAACCCGTACATCCGGGCAGGGCACGGGGCGTCCGGCGGAGGCAGATGGGAACCGGGCGCCCATAAATCCTACTCCCCGGTTCCGGTCGACTCAGCCCCTTTTCCGGGCGGGGGCGGTGGCGGGCTCCGGCGAGCGGCGCGCGGCCAGCGGCGCGCGGCCAGCGGCCAGCGGCCAGCGGCCGAATTCTCTTGTGCCGCCCGCCCGGCAAGTTTCTAATGAAGGTATCAGGACGGGTCCGATTCAGCTTCGTCGATTAACCGATACCATCATGGAGGTCGTCATGTCCAAGTCCATTACCGCCATTTACCACACCCGCGAAGCCGCCATGGAGGCCGTGGCGCTCCTCACGGACGCGGGATATTCGCGCAACGACATCAGCTTTGTCCTCACCGACGCCACCCGGGGCCGGGAGTTCGCCATCGAGGAGGAGACGAAGGCCCCCGAGGGCGCGACCATCGGCGCCGTGACCGGGGGCGTGCTGGGAGCGGTGGCGGCCGGCCTGGTCGCGACGGGGGTCTTCCTGGTACCCGGAGTCGCCCTGGTGGCTGCGGGGCCGATCGTGGCCGCTCTGGCCGGAGCCGGAGCGGGAGGGGCGGCCGGCGGATTCATCGGGGGTCTGATCGGGCTGGGCATCCCGGAGCACGAGGCGAAGCTCTACTCCGAGCAGATCGAGAAGGGCGGCATCCTGGTCGGCGTCTATGCTCACGACGACCGCCGGAAGGAGGCCCGGGAGATCTTCGAGACCACCGGAGGCGAGCGGATCCACGGCTGAATTCTCCGGCGCCGCCCCCTCTCCCGGATCCGTGACGGGACCACGACCCGCACACAAACGGGAGAGGGAGCGGCGCCGCATCCCTCGCATCTCGGCGGTCTCCAGAGGAACCCCAGCGCGTACCCCGCGCGCTTCGCCGTGACCCCTGGGAAGCCGCTCCGGAGCCGGATGGGCGGCCCGCTAGTGGGCTTCGGCGGCCCTGAGCTTCTGTTTCAGCGTGTCCCGGTTGGCGGCCGACGCGAGGTCGTGCTCGGTCAGGTTGTAGACGTCCACGATCACGTTCGAGGAGTCGAGGATCACCACGTCGCGATAGGTGACCTTCCAGTCGCTCCAGGCGTCGTCGCCGCCAGCCTCTTCCTGCAGCCAGGCGATGGTGCGCCCGGCGGAGATGAGGCTGTCGGCGGAATCCAGGCCGGGCGGGTTGATGCCGAGGATGGAGACCGCCACCGGGAGGCTCTCGGCGTCCAGCTCGTGCTGGATATCGTTGAGGTAGCCGAACTGGCTCCGGCAGTAGCCTCAGGTGGCGTGGCCGAAGTACCAGGCGGACACCCGGCCGAAGTAGTCGCGCGGGGAGACCGGGGCCTGGTAGCGGGCCGAGTTGGGGTTGACGTCGCGGATGGCGAAGTCGGGCGCCAGGGTCCCGAGAGCCGGACCCGAGGTCTTGGGGGCCGTGCTCTTGTTGCACCCGGCCGCGATCGCGCCGGCCAGCGCTACCAACACCAGGGTACGGGTGAGATGGATCCTCGTTCGTGTCATCGCCTCTCAGGTTAGCATCCCCGCCCGGGAGCGCGTCAATCGGACGCGGAGCCCGCCGGAACGGCCCGGGGGATTTCCTCGCCATTCCCGGGATGCCCGCGCCCGGGCCGGGGTCTGGTTCACGCAAAGCGGAAGATGAGCGGGAAGACGGCGACCACTACCGCGGCCCACAAGGAATAAACGGGGAGGTACGAGGTCTGCCACCGCTCCAGGGCGCCGAACGGGGCCCGGCCGCGGAGGAAACGCGTGGTGAGCCAGGCCGACCACCCGAGGTTGACGAGGAGGATGAGGTTCTCGCCCAGGGCCGCGGTGCGGTTGGGGGTGAAGCCGAAGTCCGAGATGCGCGCGGCGATGGCCACCAACGCCACCATGTCGGCCACGAGCGCGCTCGCCACCAACAGGAGCTGGACGAAGTCGAAAGCGCCGGGGCGCGCGAGCGGATCGCGGGCGGACACCGAGTAGAGCAGGAGCCCGAGCACCACCGCGAGCAGGAGATCGAAGCCGATCAGCACCTCGCGCTTCACGTCGATGCCTCGGCCCGTCCAGATCATGGTCGCCAGAAATGCCAGAAGCACGAGCGTGAAAAGCGGGGTGAAGATCCGGGTGAGCACCGGCGCCATGTTCTCGATCACGCCCTGCTTGGCTTCCACCAGCCACGAGCCGACCAGCACGGCCCCCATGGCGCCGCAGGGGAGGAGCCATTGCGTGATGAAGGGCTCGGCATGGATGCCGATGGCCTGGAACATCGCCCCCGTGAAACCCGAGAGCACCCCCCCGCCGAGCGCGATGAGGACGTAATAGATGAAGAGTTCGCCCGAGAAGCGGACGAAGTTCATGCGCTCGTCCGAATCCCTCCAGCGGAAGCCGGCATAGGCAAGGCCCACCACCAGCCACAGAGCGATGGGGAGATGGATCGCGGCCAGGACGAAGGTGTGTCCCTGGGGCTGGAACGGATAAAGGTTCACCAGCAGGGCGGCCGCGGCGAAGGGGACAAACAGGCGGGCCAAGCGGCCGGCCCCGAGGCCCCGCTTCCAGGCCAGGTAACCGGTGAGGAACGGGAGGACGAAGAAGACGAGGTTCCGGGCATAAAATTCCTGGCCGGCGTCCGCGAAGGGGACGCCGAAAAGCGTCGGAATCTTGATCGCCGCCGCCGCCGCCGCCGCCAGCGCCACCACCAAGAGCGGTTCGGCCCGCCCCGGCGTCCCGGCCGCGCTCTCCCCTCCCAACACGAGCTGGCGCCAGAGACGTTCGGAGTGTTCCCGGGCGAACTCGCGCGAAAGCGCGTCCAGGCTCCCGATCCGCTTCACCGCGACCAGGAAGGCCTCGTCGCCGTCCAGACCGGCGGCGGTGAGGGCCTCGATCTGGTCCCGGAGGTGATCCTCGAGTTCCTCGACGTCGGCGTCCCCGATCGCCCGGGCGCGGGCGACGAACTGCCGCCACTCCTGGATCTGTCGCTCGATCGCGCCGGCGCTTTCGTTCATGTGATCAACTTCCCTGGGGCAAAGGGTTGGGGGTGGCGCCGGCGGCCAGGAGCGACCACACGTTCCGGAGCGCGGCGTCGACCGCCTGCCACTGCCGCCGCTCGTCGGCGAGATGGCCTCTTCCCTCCGGGGTGATCCGGTAGTACTTGCGCCGCCGGCCGGTCTCCGACTTCTGCCACTTTCCGGCGATGTAGCCCAGGCGTTCGAGCCGGTGCAGCACCGGGTAGAGCATGCCGTCGCTCCACTCAAGGCTCCCCCCGGACAGCTCGCTCACCCGCTTCAGGATGGCATAGCCGTAGCTGTCGCCCTGGGCCAGGATGGCCAGGACGAGAGGGGTGGCGGAGGCGGCGACGAGGTCCTTGTTGATGCCCATACCTTGCGCCACGATACATAGCGTCACTATGTATGTCAAGAACAGATTTCACAATTTATTGTCTCACAGCAAGATAGCTCGCACAAACGGCGGCGGAGACCGGGGTCCGTGGTCCCCTTGATCGGGAAGCCCAGCTGTTGTTCGCTGCTTGGGATCAAGAGAGTTCGAGGAAACGGGGTCGCGACGCGCCGGCCGGGGCGGGCGGCTATATTTTCACCAGCTTGTTCGGAAACGCGAGGTACCACAAGGCAAGCAACCCGTACTCGATTTTCCACCAATACCGGGGATAGGTGGCGCGGTCGAACCCGGCGAAGAACCGGAAGAGGTTCCAGTGATTGACTTGGTGCGGGATGTTCCTCATCGGGATCTCACACCTGCCCTGCATGTGCGCGACGATGCTCTTGGCCTCGACGGCGGCGGCAAAAGGGGTGGAGGTGTTGCTCTGGATCACCCACATCCCCACGAAGAAAAGGTTGGGATAGTCGAGAGAGCGGACCAGCGATCCGAGCTTCGGGTAGAGCTGCTTCACCGTCTCGACCCCGTGGAACTCCGGCAGCCCCAGATAGTCCAGGTTCATCCGGTACCCGGTCCCCCACAGGACGAAATCGGTCTCGAACCGGTCGCCGTTCTCCAGCACGACTTCGTGCCCCTGCAGTCCGGAGATCTCGCTTCGGTGGCGCGAGATGGCGTCCAGGTTTCCGATCATGGCGGGGCGGCCCGGGAAGATCTGGTGCTCGGTGAAGTCGATGTCGTAGGCGGGCCGGATGCTCTCCAGACGGAAATGCTCGTACTCCCTGTCCAGCTCGCCCTGCACCTTCGCCGAGACCTCGGCCGGAGACTTACCCAGGGTCTGGAACAGGGAAAGCCGGCGGAGGTTGTTGAGCGGGTTCTCCTGCTTGGACTTCGACGAGGGAAAGAACCAGCGCGTACCCCGGTACACCCACCGGATGTCCGTCGCGCCGTTCCGGACCGCCAGATCGAGCATGTCCAGGGCCGAGGCGCCGCCGCCGACCACGGTCACCCGTTTTCCGGCCAGTTCCTCCGGGCGTTCCAGCCCCGACGAATGAAGCTCGTCGATGGCGGAGTCCCTGCGCGCCACCTTCGGGATCCGGGGCCCGTTCTGGACGCCGGAGGCCACCACCAGGTACCGGGAACTCAACTCCCCCCGGTTCGTATCCACGCGCCACTGGTCCTCGGACCACGCAACGGACGAGACCTCGCATCCCAGCCGCAGGTGGGGCTCCAGTTCGAACTCCCGGACCCACTTCCGGACCAGGCCCTGCACCGCCAGCTGCCGGTCCCCGCTGGGTCGAGGGTGAGCCGGCGGAGGAGCTTGCCGAGGTGATGCTGGTCCTGTGCCAAGACTGACCCGCCGCCTTCCGGGGGGGGCGGAATCGAAGCGCCCCGGAGGGCAGCCCCCCGCGCGCCGGTCGAGTGCCGCCGGGAGCGCCGGGCCTACCCCGTGGTCAGCATCCCCGCGGCGATGCCGGTCACGGTCTCGCGGAAGAGGCGGACCTCGGCTTCGGTCCATTCGGGCCTGGCCAGAAGCTCAATCTGGATGAGGTTGAGGGGGTGGATCATGGGGGCCCGGTAGCGGATCGACTCGGCGAGCCAGCGCCGTTCCGGAAGGGGCTCCTCCCCGCCACGGGCCCGGAGCGCCAGGTCGACTGCCGCTTCGAAGTCCGCGTCCAGGGCCTCGGTCAGATCCGCCGGGGCGTCCGGCGCCAGAACCCGCCGGTAGCGCCGCCAGACCTCGGGCGCGGTCTTCGCCATCGTGAACGACAGGAGCCGGGCGTAGGACCGGAAGAGCGGATCCTCGCGGTACGCCTCGGCGAGCCGGGCCCCGGCACCGTCGCGCTCGCGCATCTCCCGCCACGCCGCGCCGACCCCGAGCCACGCGTGGAGGAGGAGCCGGGTCTGGGTCCAGCACAGGACCCACGGGATCGCGCGCAGCTCCGCCAGCCCGCCGGCCTTGGACCGACTGGACGGCCGGGAGCCGATGGTGAGCGTGCTGAGCCGCGCGTAGGGGGTCGCGCTTTCGAGCAGGGCGCGGAATGCCTCCGAGGCCACGGTTCGGGCGAAGGCGTCCCGCGACGCCCACGCCAGCTCCGCCGTGAAGCCGCCGGCCCCGGCATAGGGAGGCGGCACGGCCTGGACGGCGGCCACCTTCTCGACCAGGCTCCGGAGGATCTCCGGCGTGGCCAGTGTGCGCTCGACCATCTCGCCCTGGACGGTGTACTTGTAGGGCGAGCGCGCTTCGGGCGGCCAGGACGCGGCCAGGTCCTCGATCCGCCCGCCGCCCCGCCCCACGCTCCCGCCGTGGCCGTGGAAGAAGAGGACCGCCACGCCCACCGAGTCGGCCCAGGCGGCGATCCTGCGCATCGCGGCGTGGAGGGCCACCCGGCTGGCCAGGACCCCCATCCGCTTGGCCGTGTCCGAGTAGCCGAGCATGACCTCCAGGGTGCCGCGGGCCTCGATCCCCGCGCGGAACGTCTCGTCCGCCCACGCCGCGCCCAGGATGTCCGTCGCGCGCTCGAGGACTTCGGGAAGCTCGAAGAGGGGGATGACCGGGATCGCGGGGCGGCCGAAGGTCTCGCCGACCAGCCGTGCCGCCTCGGCCAGGTCGCCCGCCTCGCGCGCCATGCTGACCACGCAGGCCCGGACGTAGTCGTCGATCCGCCCACCTTGGGCGATCTCCGCGATTCGCCCCATCATCGCCCCGATCGGCCGGCCGGCTTCGAAGCGGCCCCGCTCCTCGCGGAACTCCAGCGGGACGACCAGGGCCGGGAAGATCTTCAGCAAGATGCCGAGCCGCGCCACCCCCGGGTGGTCGATCCCCAGCCGCGTTCGCCACGCCGCCTGGAACGCGCCGATCGCCCGGTGCAGGGCGGCAACACGGCCGCCGTCGCCGGCGGTCACGATTTTCAGAGCGGCAAGCGTGCTCTCCAGCGTGGACAGCGCGCTCCGGCCGGACTCGCCCCCCGCCAGCTCCACGTCGGTGCGGACCGGCCCGAGGAGCCGTCCCTCCACAAAGGCCAGGAGCCGGGCCCGCGCCAGGTTCAGGGCGGCCTGGGTCTGGTCCGGCCCCACCCCCGGGTGCCCGTCCTTGTCCCCCCCCACCCACGAGCGGAAGAGAACCCGGTGCCCGGTCCCGGCCAGCTCCACCAGCTCGGCGAGGATCGGGTCGGTGAGGAGCGAGAAGACGTGGTTCGCCTCGTCCTCCACCGACGGCTTGGCCGGGGGATGGGTCCCCACCCGCCATGCCACGTGGAGAAGGTTCTCGATCTCCGCCCGGTTGACCGGCCGGCACCCGGCTAGCGCCTGAACAATCTCGTCCTGGACCCGCCGCAGGAGCCGGATACTCGCCGGGGAGCGCGACTCCGTGGGGTGGGCGGTGAGGACGAAGGTGAGGCGCGCCCGGGCGCCGGTCTCCGCGGGCGAGCGGAGCCGCTCCCGGAGCCGGTGCGTCCGGTATGCGTTCTCGCACACGTTGACCAGCTCCAGGTACAACGTATAGGCCCGCGCCAGCGCCAGCTGTTCGTCGATGGAGAGAGCGTTGAGCAGTTCGGCCGCCCGCTCCAGCGCCACCTCCCGGGCGGCGATGTCCGCGCCCTCGCGAAACGCCACCATCTCCCGGCGGATCGCCTCGACCGCGTCGTAGAGATCCTCGCCCTCCGCCGCCGCCACCACCTCGCCCAGGATCGCCTCCACGACTCCCACCGTCTCGGTGAGGCCGGCGGGAAGATGCGGGGGGTGGGAGTCGGAGTCCGAGGTCGCGCTCATCGCACCATCTTACAGGGTTTGTCTCTTTTCCCAAGCCGGGGGGGCTGCCTACTTCTCCAGCTCTCCCTCCATCCGCGCCTTCCAAGCTCCATCGCGGCCGCGCAGCCACTTGTCGAACCACTCGAGTTCGATGCGCTTGCGCTCCAGGTAGTGGACGCGGTCGGTGGCCACGCCGTGGCCCTCCCCCGGCCAGCGGATGAAGGTCACGTTGCGGTCGAGCAGCTTGAGCGCGGTGTACATCTCGTCGCTGTTGCCGACCGGGACGTTGTCGTCGGCGTCGCCATGGACCAGCAAGAGCGGCCCGGTGATGTTTTTGGCGTGGAACACCGGCGAATGGTCGATGAACCACTGCGGGGTCTCCCACGGCTGCTTCCCCGGCGCGGAGACCTCCATGTACCAGGATCCCCAATTGCCGATGCCCCAGTAGTCGGCCAGGTCCGCGATGCCGTAGCCTCCCACCGCGGTGGCATAGGGGAAGTAGTCGGGATCGTCCTTGTCCATGGACATCAGATACATGGCCAGGAAGCCGCCGTAGCTGCCGGAGTCGAAACCGATCCGGGCGCTGTCGACCCCGGCCACGTGGGCGATCACATGCCGCACCCCCTCGTTCATGTCGCGGGCGGCGAGCGTTCCCCAGTCGCCGCAATGGGCGTCGGCAAAGGCGAGGCCGTAGCCCGCGGCGCCGCGCGGCACCGGGATGTAGTCGAAGTAGCCGCGATCCGAGAAGAGGGCGTTGCCCCAGAGCCAGCCCTCCCCGAAACCGATGACCCCGCCGTAGGTGTCGACGATCAAGGGATAGCTCTTTGTCGAGTCGTAATCGGCCGGGTAGTAGAGATAGCCGGGCACGGTGATGCTGTCGCTGTTCACGAAGTCGTACCGGACGACCCGCGCCGGCGGCGTGGTCACGCGGTGCAGGTCCCGGTTCAGGGGGACGAGCTGCCCGCCGCGCTTCTCTTTCAGGTCGTACCACTGGACGTCGCCGATCCGGGCCAGACGGTCGCCGCGGTAGGCGATCAGGGTCGCCCCCCGTCCGGAGGGGATGGCGAGCCGGCCGAACCCCGGGGTCCCCAGTTGCCGGCCGGTGATCTTGCCGCTCCCCGGGTCGAAGATGCAGAGCAGCATCTCGCCCTGGTCGAAGGCGCTGAAGTAGAGCATGCCGTCGTCTTTCCAGACGAAGTCGCAACCATCACCGGTGCCGTAGGCGGAGGTGTTGACCGAGGGCGGGAAGTCTAGGCTCACGTTCCGCGCGGAGCCGGAAGCGAGATCGACGATCCACAGATCCTGGTAGGCCTCGTTGTGGGCCTGGGCGGGATCGTCGTCGGGCCCCACCGGAGCCACCGGGCCGCTGAAGGCGGCCAGCTTGCCGTCGGGGCTGATGGCCAGGGCGCTCTGCTCGATGGTGCGCTGGCTGAAGATCATCCGCGGAACGCCCCCGTGGGTCGGCACCGCCCAGAACTCCATCTTATGATAGGGACGGCCCGTCGCGGTCACGGTGCGGTAGAGATAGAGCTGGTCGCCGCCGGGGGTTACGGCATACACGTCCGGGGTGTACTTGAGACGCGCCACCAGCGTCGACGTCTCGCTCTCGACGTCGAAATACTTGAACTCGGTCTGGTCGCGCCAGCCCTGTTCGCGGTCCTGCAGACCCCACATCACCTTGTAGTCTTTCTTGTCCTTCTCCTTGTCCTTGTCCTTCCAGGCGATCTTGTGGAGGTAGTAGATCCCCCGACCGTCCGGCGCCCAGCGGAAGCCGGCGGCATCCTCCAGGCCCTTGCCGATCCGCTTCAGGAGCCAGTTCCCGGTGGAGAGCAGGTAGAGGTCGGTGCCGTCGTCGTCGCCCTTCATCCCCAGCAGCAGGGTCCGGCCATCGGGCGCCCAGCGGAGCGCCTGCGGGCTCACCGGCGCGCCGTAATCCCACACCTTCTGCTTGCGCGTCATGTCCCAGACACTGAGCTGGTTTCGAGGCTGTAGCTTGTCGTAGGTGCGCCGCGAGGTGACCACGGCGAGCCAGATGCCGTCGGGGCTGATCGCCAGGTCTTCGACGGACTCCTGCAGGGAATAGTCGGTGATGTCGAAGGGGTGGACCGGTGAGAGGGCGGCCCTCGGGGTCCAGCCGCCGGGCAGGGTGTCCTGCGCGGAGCTGTAGCTCACCGTGAAACCCCAATGGGCCAGCGAATCGCGGCCGGCGGCGGCGGTGAGCAGGAACAGGCGGTGGAGCCCCTGGTCGAGGGTAACGGACTTGGACTCGGCGCTGGTGTCTGCTTTGGCAGGGGCGGCCCGGGAGATCAATTCGACGCCGTCAAGGTAGAGCTTGAAGGCTGCGCGGCCCTTGACCTCGAGCTTTCCCTTCTGCCAGGCGGGACAGTCGAGATAGAGCGCCCCACCGGCCGCCGCGAGCCCCGCGGCGCCGGCCGGCGGCGGTGGGAACGTCAGGCCCCCCGGGGTGAACGCGCTCTCCGTGCCCGGGGCGAGGGCGATCGTACTCCCCGCGGCCGGCCAGAACTGTTCCGGTGCGACCGGGTTTGAAGACAGGAAGGCAGCCGTCGCCGTCCAGTCCGCGATCGAATCGACCGCCGCGCACGGGCTCCGGACCGGGCCGACCACCAACCAGTCCGCAAGGGCCGCCGTGCCGGCATGAGCCGGGGAGGAGATCGTCCCGGCAAAGAGCAGGGTAGACAGGAGGAAAGCAGGAGCGCGCATCGCTCTCCCTCACGCCCCGACCGCGAGGATGGGGCATCGAATGTCTTTATGAAGGTGCGGCCTTCGCCGGCGTGTGGGGCCCGGCACTCAAGCCGAGGCCCCCCGGTCGCATGGTCGGTATTCGTCGTGAGGAAGCTCACCCCCCGCCCCTCTCCGGACCGGGAGGGAAGCGTTCCGCTCCGGATCCGACCCGGGAACGGCTGCCACCGCCTCGATCCGGGAATCGCGGGCGTTCGGTGAGCACCGGCGGCAAGATAGCATGCCGGAAGTCCGGTTCGCCAGATCGCGCCGGCGCCACGGCGGGGTCGGGAATCGCCCCTCCGCTACGCTCCGGGGCGGCCACAGATTCCTCCGGCGACGATCGCGCCGAGAAGCCGCAGACGGTCCCGGCGATCTCCGCGTCCAGGCAGCCGGATCCCGCCGCTGCGTGCGGCCCGGGGCAGGACCCCAATCGCTACGGCCGCCGGTACTCCCGGCCCCATCACCTCTGTCCCGCGGCGCCTCTCCACGCACTGATCGCGACACAGCAGAAGCCTGGCTTCGGATCGAGTCTCGCGGCGACACCGTGGACACGGAGCCCGCGCAGGAGACCTTCCACGAGGGCGAGATTCATCCCACAGACGATCTCCCTGTTTTCCCGGGCCACGGCGTCGAACGGACAATTTCGGAGGAGGATCTCGCCCTGAGGGCCGGTCATGGGCTCGAAACCGTACTCAGCGAGAACTTCGACCGCCTTCCCGAGGAGAGCGGCTCGGCCGGCCCGCGAGCCAGCGCGCCGCCGCGCCCCGGCTCCGATCTCGACTCCCTGCTCAGTCGCGAGCGACGTCAATACCGGCGCCGCCGAGTCGGCACCCGCCTCTGCAACGGCGCGGACCAGCAGCCGAGCCACCATCTCGTACCGCGTCTGGGGAAGAGAAAGCTCCACCCGGGATTCGGAGCGCCGGTAGAGCTTCGCGGGGCGGCCGGCCCCAGGGCCGGTGTTGCCCGTCAGCCGTCGGAACGCCGTGGCGAGAAGGCCCTCCTCCACCAGGCGGTCGAGGTGGAAAGCGGCCAGGGCTCGGGAGATACCAAGGGCCTGGGAAACCTCGTTCCGGCCCACTTCGCGACCAAGATCAGAAACGTAACTATAGATGGCCCAGCGCGTTGGCTCACTCAAGGCCGCCACCTTCTTGATCTGCTCTTCGAGGTTCAAGAGACCCCTCCTCTCTCTTTCCAACTGTAAAACAAATCCAGGCTAACGAAAAGACTTGACCGTGCCCCGATCTCTATAGATAATTACTGTTAGTTATAGAAGGATCGTGGGGTCGGCAGTTCTCCGGCCAAGTCCAACCGCCGCCGTGGAAACCGCGGCCCCGCGACAGACGGTCGAAACAACAACAGGAGGTGCGAGATGAGTGGAAGCAGCATCCAAGCGGTGAATCCTGCGCCGGTCGAGGCCGGCGCGACCCGGGTGGAGCATGGCCCGGCCCGGCGCCCCGCGTATCAGGCGTTCTGGATCCTCCGTACGGGGTTCACGATCGCCCCGCTTCTCGCGGGTCTCGACAAGTTCCTCGGCCTGCTTGTCGACTGGGACAAGTATATTGCCCCGTCCGTCAACAAGTTGCTTGGCGGGCACGGACACGAGTTCATGATGGCGGCCGGGGCCATCGAGATAGCGGCGGGATTCGGGATCGCGTTCCGGCCGCGCATCTTCTCCTACGTCGTCGCCGCCTGGCTCCTGGGGATCGTGGCGAACCTGCTCTTGATCCCAGGCTACTACGACATCGCGCTGAGGGATCTGGGGCTTGCGCTCGGGGCGCTCGCTCTCGGCAGCCTGAGCAAGGAGTTCGACGCAGGTACGGGCGGCCGAAAGTGACATGACACGACACCCGGCGATCTTCCCCGCCGTGAGCCGGCCGGCTTCCCGGATGCGATCCCGGTTTGAGACCGGGAGGGCGATGGATTGCTCGCACTTTGGAGGGATTGATGACTGACTTCAAGTACGTCGTGGTCGGGGGCGGAATGACGGCACACGCGGCCGCCCAGGGGATCCGTTCAATGGACCCTAGCGGGTCGATCACCCTGCTCGGCGACGAGCCGGAGGAACCCTACGTCCGCCCGCCGCTGACGAAGGCACTCTGGACGGGGAGGGAGGAGGCTTCGATCCGGCTGCCCGCGGTCGAGCACGTCTCGGTCCGCACCGGCGTGCGCGTCACGGCGGTGGATCGTGCCGCGAAGCGTGTCGCGCTCGACGATGGCGGGACCGTCGGCTACGAGCGGCTCCTGCTCGCTACCGGCGGCCGTCCACGCCGTTTGCCCTTCGGCGGGGACAGCATCGTCTACTTCAGGACTGTCGCCGACTTCCGCCGCGTCCGGGCGCTGCCGGTGGGCAAGCACGTGGCGGTCGTCGGTGGAGGCTTCGTCGGCTCCGAGATTGCCGCCTCGCTCGCCACCGCCGGTTACCGCGTCACCCTCGTGTTCCCCGACGAGGGGATCGGCGCTCGCCGCTTCCCTCGAGATCTTGCAGTGCATCTGAACGGCTACTACGCGGAACGTGGCGTCGAAGTCCGGCCGGGCGAGCGGGTCACCGGGCTCGGGTCACAAGGATCAGGATTCACACTTCGGACCGACCGGAGCGAGATCCGGACCGACCTCGTGGTGGCGGGGATCGGCATCGTTCCCAACGACCGCCTCGCCGCGGAAGCCGGGCTCGCCACTACCGACGGCATTCTCGTGGACGAGGCACTGCGCAGTTCCGACCCCGCCGTGTTCGCCGCCGGTGACGTCGCCCGATTTCCGAACCCGGCGCTGGGTGAGCACATCCGGGTCGAACACGAGGACAACGCCAACACCATGGGGCGGGAAGCCGGCCGGGCGATGGCCGGGGCGGAGGTCGCCTATCGCCACCTGCCGTTCTTCTACTCGGACCTCTTCGATCTCGGGTACGAGGCGGCCGGCGTGCTTGACCCACGCCTTGAGGTCGTCTCCGACTGGAAGGAGCCCAATCGCAGAGGGATCATCTACTACGTTGCGGATGGCCGCGTGCGAGGCGTGCTGGCGTGGGGCGTCTTTGGCCAGATGGAGGTCGCGCGGAACCTCATCGCCGAACCGGGTCCGCACGATCCGGAGACTCTCCGCGGGAGGATCCCCGCCTGACGGTCCGAGACGGGCTCACGGAGGAGCCGGGCTGCGTCCTCGCGGCCATCCAGACCGCGTTCTCTCCACTCCCGGGCGCGGGCCCGCGCCCCGACCGCCGGCGATCGCGCCCCGGCGAGAGGCCACGGGGTCCTGGGGGCGCACGTCCCGGCCGCCGGCTTCGGGCCTTGACGGCCCTGCTGGCGCCACTTCGGACCTGCTCGACGGTTCAGATCGTCGGAGAGGCTCCGCCTGCAACAAATACCCTCTTGCTTCCTGAGTTACACCCGACGACACTTGCTGACTATGGATGATCTCATGGCGAGTAGGTCGGAGATCGAGCGTATTGCGTTTCTAGGTGATTATTTGCCCCGCAAATGCGGCATTGCGACCTTCACCTCCGACCTGCTTGCCGCGGTGGCATCGGGCTACCCCCAGAGCCAGTGCTTCGCGGTGCCGGTCAACGACATCGAGGGAGGCTACGACTATCCAAACGTCGTCCGCTTCGAAATAGAGGAGCAGGATCTCGCGTCCTACCAGCGGGCGGCGGACTTCCTCAACATCGGCAACGTGGACATTGTCTGCGTGCAGCACGAGTTCGGCATCTACGGTGGACCCGCGGGTCGACACCTGCTGGCGCTGATCCGCGAGCTGAGAATGCCCGTCGTCACGACCCTCCACACGATACTCCGGGAGCCAAACGCCGATCAGCGGCGCGTGACGCAGGAGCTGATCGCGCGCTCGACCCGCCTGGTAGTCATGGCCGAGCGGGGGCGCCAGATATTGCAGGACGTATACAAGGCGCCCCCCACCAAGGTAGATCTCATCCCGCACGGCATACCGGACATTCCGTTCGTCGACCCGAATTACTACAAGGACCTTTTCGGCGTTGAGGGAAGGACGGTCCTGCTCACCTTCGGTCTCCTCTCCCCGAACAAGGGCATCGAGCAGGTCCTGAATGCGCTACCGCTCATCCTTTCGGAATTTCACGAGGTGGTTTACATCGTCGTGGGGGCCACGCATCCGAACGAGCTACGCGAGCAGGGCGAGGCCTATCGTCTTGGTCTCGAGCGTCTGGCGAAGAAGAATCATGTCGACAGGAACGTCATCTTCTACAACCGGTTCGTCGCGCTCGAGGAGTTGAAGGAGTTCATCGGCGCCGCCGATCTCTACATCACGCCGTACCTCAACGAGGCGCAGATCACCTCGGGAACGCTGGCGTACGCGTTCGGGGCCGGCAAGGCGGTGATCTCGACGCCGTACTGGCACGCGGAGGAGCTGCTGGCGGAGGATCGCGGCGTGCTCGTGCCGTTCGGCGACGCCGACGCCATGGCCCGTGCGGTGACCGGGTTGCTGCGCGATGACACCCGCCGGCACGCCATGCGCAAGACCGCATATAAGCTGGGCCGGGAGATGATCTGGAGCAACACCGCGCGGCTTTACTGGCGCTCGTTCGAGCTGGCGCGCCTGGAGGGGGCGGCGGTCTCGCGCAAATCGTTCGCGACCAAGACGCTCGACCAGCAGCCGCGCGATCTGCCGGAAATGAAGCTCGAGCACCTTTCGCGGATGACCGATTCCACCGGGCTCTTCCAGCACGCGATCCTCACCGTGCCGAACTTCTTCGAGGGCTACTGCACCGACGACAATGCCCGGGCCTTCATCCTTGCTGTCCTGCTCGACGAGCTGGGAGAGGAGGGAGAGCGGGCGCGGACGCTGGCCACCACGTACGCAGCGTTCCTGAACTACGCGTTCGATTCCGCCACCGGGCGCTTTCATAATTACCTGAGCTTCGATCGCCGCTGGCTGGATCAGCAGGGATCGGAGGACTCCCATGGCCGGGCGCTCTGGGCCCTGGGCATGGGGGCGGGGCGTTCTCGCCACCGCGGCTTCCAGGTGATGGCCGGCCAGCTCTTCGAGCGGGCGTTGCCGGTGGTGAGGGAGTTCACCTCCCCGAGGGCGTGGGCGTTCAGCCTCCTCGGCATTGACGAGTATCTGCGCCGGATGAGCGGAGATCGCCAGGTCCAGCAGAGCCGCGAAGCCCTTACCAACCGGCTCATGGAGCTATTCGACCGGTCCACCCGGGCAGACTGGCCCTGGTTCGAGGAGGAACTGACCTACGACAACGCCAAGCTTGCGCATGCCCTGATCTTGACCGGGCGCGCCGCCGGGCAACCGGCGGTGTTCGAGCGGGGCCTTGAGGCGCTTCGATGGCTGGCGGAGGTCCAGACCTCCGAGGACGGCCACTTTCGGCCGATCGGGAGCATCGGCTTCTACCGGCGGGGCGGCCCGCGCGCCCACTTCGACCAGCAGCCGATCGAGGCGCAGGCGATGGTGTCCGCCTGCCTGGAAGCGTATCGGGCCACCTCGGACGGCCGGTGGTACGAACAGGCCCACCGGGCGTTCGACTGGTTCCTCGGCTGGAACGACCTCGGGCTGGAACTCTACGCCCCCAGCACCGGAGGTTGCCGTGATGCGCTGCACGTGGACCGCGTCAACGGGAATCAGGGTGCCGAATCGACGCTGGCTTTCCTCCTCTCGCTGGCGGAGATGCGCCTGATGCAGAACGCGGTGATCGTGTTCAACGAGCCGGCTCCTTGACGGCACTTGCCCGATGAGCGGGATCACCGTCCGGCGCAGCGGGCTCGTCCTTCATCCCGACGACACGCGGGTGCTCGCCCGGCCGCTCGATCTTGCGACCAGGCAGCGCGCGGCCGAGATCTTCGAGCGAGTCATCTCCCTGCCCGAGGGCGAGGTCCGGGCGTTGCTCGAGCTGGTGGAGGCCGAGTTCGGGGACCGCCACCTGCAGATGCTGGAGTTCCTCCGGAGGCGTTTCGACCAGGTAAGGCCCTCGCTGGGCGCCGCCCGGTCGCTTTCCGACGAGCAGATGTTGCTGCTGGGCTCGTACTTCACCCACGAGTACTCGCTGGAAGCCTCAGCCCTGTTCAATCCCTCCATCGTGCCGCACCCGGACCAGTCGGACCTGCCCGCGGGCTCGTTGCGCTTCGTTTTGAGCCTGCGGGCCACGGGCGAGGGGCACATCTCCTCGATCACGTTTCGCACGGGATACCTGGACCGTGAGGGCACCGTCCGTGTCACCGCCCCTACCCGCTACTGCCTGGAGCCTGCGCAGATACCCAGCGCGTCGTTCGAGAAGGGGCTGTTCGCACGGAAGCTCCAGGAGCTCGGACTCACCGGCGAGTTCACCCGGCGGGTCCTGGAAGGCGTGGGAGACGCGTTCACGCTGGACGAGCTGCGCGCCGCCATCCGCATCGCGGCGGCGCGCCTCGGAGCTCGCGGCCAGGAGAGTTCGGGGGTGGCCAGGAAGACCCTGGCGCTGGCCCAGTCGAATTACGAGGTTCAGTTCCCGCCGGACTCCCACCTGTCCGAACGGGTGCTGTTCCCCGTCACGCCGTCGCAGAGGAACGGCATCGAAGACGCGCGCTTCGTGCAGTTCGTGAACGAGGACGGCACGCGGACCTACTACGCCACCTACACCGCCTACGACGGGAAGCTGATCCTGCCGCAGTTCATCGAGACGCCCGACTTCCGCCATTTCAAGTTCATCACGTTGAACGGCCCGGCGGTGCGGAACAAGGGCATGGCGCTCTTTCCGCGGAAGATCGGGGGCCTCTACGCGATGCTGAGCCGCCAGGACTCCGAGAACATCTACCTGATGTTCTCCGAGCACCTGCATTTCTGGCACACCGCGAAGCTCCTTCTCAAGCCGGCGTTCCCGTGGGAGTTCATCCAGATCGGCAACTGCGGCTCACCGATCGAGACCGACGCCGGGTGGCTCGTGCTCAGCCACGGCGTGGGGCCGATGCGGAAGTACTGCATCGGCGCATTCTTGCTCGACCGCAACGACCCGGCCCGGGTCATCGGCCGCCTGCGCGAGCCCCTCATCAAGCCGGTCGAGAGCGAGCGGGAGGGCTACGTGCCCAACGTCGTCTATTCCTGCGGCAGCCTTCTGCACGGGCGGCTGCTTGTCATTCCATACGCCATGTCCGACCACGCCACAACGTTCGCCACCGTGCCCCTGGATGAGCTGTTGGCGGCGATGGTCGCCCCTTGAGCGCCGCGTAACTCCGCGGTCCCAGGTCCGGCATCCGCGAACGCCGGCAGACACGTTCAGCCGTTGACCTCCACAGGACTGAGACGGGTTGCAGCTGCGATCCCCTCCGTGGCCTGGAAACGCTGAAGCTGAGCGGGTTTGACACATGGGCTCAGAGAAGGTCTGCATATCCGCCATGCGGCGGTTCGAATCCGCCTGGCGGTTCCACCTTCCTCCGCCTGGTTACGGGTCGACGGCGTAGGCCTCGTCCCCGGGGGTAGACTTACTATCAATCTTGTCATCTATACCCCCGGGTGCTACTGTTCCAGCCAAGCCGACATTTCGGGTCAAACTGACCCGATTGTTCCTCGTTCGGCTGACCGGCTGCGTGGATAGTCATCGTCTTCCCTTTGGTGCTGCAGGCCGGTCCTCCAAGCAAGTCCGTCATCCAAGGGAATACCCCGTTCAGAAGGGGCGATCTTCCTCAGGAGGCTAGGTGTCATGAGAGTGCTTTGCGCGCTCCTCGCATCGCTTGCCCTGCTCCTGCCTTTCACCGCTCCCGTCTCCGCTCAGGACTGCAACGACTCCATCGTCTCCAACGGCCACTTCACCGACGGCTGGATCCCCGGCAACTCAATCCCGCCCGGAGCGGTCACCGACTGGAGTACGCTCACGGGGACCCCCCAAGTCGTCGTCGACGGCTGCCAGGCCGACTCCGGATCGGTCCAGATGTGGGGCAACCTCGTGGTCGGCGAATCAATCCAGCAGAATCTGCCTGGAGCCGGGATTCAGGCCGGGAAGACCTACAGCGTCACCGTATGCTATCGCTGGCTGGATAATGGGAACCTCGTTCTTCCACAATACGTTCGGTTCCGTCTCACCGCCTCGGCGGGTTCCCCCACCGGCTATCCCGCGACCTCGACCAACGACGTGATCGGCGCCACGCCCAACACATCGTCGACCTCTTGGATTTCCTACACGTTTCCCGACTGGACGGCCCCAAACAACGCGTCGTGGATCACAATCAACCCCGAGAACGACTCCACCGTCAACGACGGTGACTTCGTCTCGTGGGGTCTGATCGACGACGTCTGCATCGTGCGGGTCTCGGCGGTGCCGACCGAGCGTACCAGTTGGGGCTCGCTCAAGGCGCGTTACCCGTCCTCCAACTGATCCCAAGCGCCAAGAGACCGCATTCCGCCTCGTCGAGGGGTCGGACCCTCCGGGTCCGGCCCCTCGCTTCGTGCAGAGCGGCGCCCGGCTGGAAGGTTCCATGGCGCGGCAGACAATTCTTCACACACCGCCCGGTTCCCGTTGACGGCTCCGGTACGCGCTTGTAAACGCCGGTCGAAGAGTGCGGCGGTCGGCGGGGCGGTTGAAAAGTGCGGCCCCCCCCCTCGCAGCCCCCTACGAGGCCGTCAAGGACTACGGGCTCCAGGGCACCGACGTCCAGCAGGAGGTGGTCATGGCCGCCCGGGGCTCGCCCGGGCTCACGATGGGGTACAAGGTGCACGTGGACCGCGGCGTTGGAAGCTGGTTCGTCCCCACCGACGTCCCATTCTTTACCCCCTCCGGGACCGTGGTCGCGGCCATCGACCAACGGATGGAAGCGATCGTCGTGGCCGCCCGGCCCGCCACCGACCGGGTAGCCTCGGTGAGCGGGCCGGACTTCTCCCAGGGGGTCAACCTCGGCTGGCTCGAGCACGACGGCCTCGACGAGTTCATCGGTAACCGTTCGGTCACGCCCGGGTTGACGGAGGGGATCAGGGGGTTCCGAGGATCTTCTGCAGGACTTCGTTGCGGCGGGCGGTGACCTCGGCCTCGAACCGTTCCTTCAATCCGTGCGGCGACGGCCTCCGACTCCTCGTAGGCGTTCAGCATGTGGGCGGGGACCATGACCGAGTGCACCCGGGTGACCCCGCGGGTCTGGTTCACCCGGTCGGGGTCGTGGAGGTGGAGCATCTCGGAGGCCGGGACGAAGGAGCGCTCGCGGAAGAGGTCGATCCCCGAGACGCTCCCCCGGGTTCCAGACCCCTTGACCGCTCCCATGGGTAACCTCGGCGAGGTTCGGCGGCACGGTCACGGCGTCGGAGGCGGCCCCGCGGACCTCGCCCGCAACCAACGGACTCTGCTGCCCGCATGCTCAAACCCAACGTGCTTTCCAGCAAAGCGTTATGCGCTTCCCGCAGGCGAATCTACATGCTTCCCGAACCGAGGACCTCGACTCTCCGTCTTTGCTCATCCTTTACGGGCAAGAGCGGTTCCCGGTCTAGCTTCTTTACGCGCGCGGGATCCACACTGTGCCGATGCAAGTCCTGAGTACGCGCATCGTCACCGTGAATGAACATGGGAAGCTCGAGAGCTTCATGTGTCGTTTGCCCGCCGGTCGAGCGCTCGCCCGGCGATGGAGCCAAGTATGACCGCCGGACGCCCGCTGAAGATCTCCCCCCGCCGAATCCCCCTTCGCATCCTCTGCCACGTTTTGCCGGCTCTCTTGCTCGCCGTCGATGCCGTGGCCGCGCAGGCCCAGGACGCTCCCTTCGTCGATGCGGCGAAGGACACGACGCGGCAGGCGCCACGAGAGCACGGAACGCCTGCCTGCCTGATCGGGGGGTTCGTCGACCTCTACTTCGCCTGGAACCACGCCGCGGGTACGGACGAGACCAGCTTCTACCCGGGGGTCGGGAGCTCCGCAAAACGCGCCAATGAGTTCGCCGTCAATCTCGTCGCACTGGAGATCTCACGCGCTCCGGAGCCGGTGGGGTTCCGGGTCGTGGCCGGGGCCGGCACCGAGATGGAACTCCTGCACGGCGGAGAACCCCAAGGCGAGGCGGCCGGTCCCCAAATCTGGGACAACCTCTACCAGGCATCCCTTTCCTATGCCATCGACCGGGGAAGAGAGATCGTCCTGGAGGCCGGTCTGTACCCGGGCCACATCGGGTTCGAGAGCCCGCTGCCGCGCGACAACTGGAACTACACCCAGAGCATTGCCGGCTCGTTCACGCCCTCGTACAACGCCGGCATCAGGACCTCCGTCGGCCTCGGCAAGGGATGGAGGGCTGAGCTCCACGTCGGCAACGGCTGGCAGACGATCGGCGACGTCAATCGCTCCAAGAGCCTGGGCACCAGGTTGGCCTGGGACACCGAGACCGTCTCCCTCGCCGTCAACACATGGTACGGCGCAGAGATCCCGGGCAACGGGAGCGATTACCGGCGGCTCCTCGACCTTGTCGCCCTCGTGCGGCCAGCTCCGGGATGGGCCTTCGCCGGCGAGAGCTATGCCGGCCGCCAGGAGCGGCCTTCGGGCGCCGACGACCGCTGGTCGGCCTTCGCACTCTGGGGGCGCTGGGAAGCGACCGAACGATGGACGATTTCCGCCCGTGCGGAGCGGATGCAGGATGCGAGTGGGACCATTACGGGATTGGCCCAAACCTGGGATGAGGCCACCCTCACCGTGGCTCTCCGCCCGCACCCCGATCTTGTCGTCAAGCTCGAGGGGCGCCGGGACCGATCCGACGCCGCCGTCTTCACCGATCACGCCACGCCGTCACGCGACCAGCAGCTTGTCGTGTTCGCGGCGATCGTCACCTTCTAGGAGGTCGGCATGCACGCCCTGTACTGGATCGGAGCCGTCATCTCCGGCCTGCTGGTCATCTACCTCTTTGTGGCCCTGCTCAAGCCGGAGAAGTTCTGATGACCCGTCAACCGCGTCCCCTCTTCGACCCGGCCCTCGTGAGGCCGGCGCTGGTCGCGAGTCTTTCCAAGCTCGACCCGCGGGTGCAGATCAGGAATCCCGTCATGTTCGTCGTCGTGGTAGGCGCCCTGCTCACCACCGCTCTGTGGGTCCAGGCCCTGATCGGGGCCGGAGAGGCTCCGGCGCGATTCATCTTCGCCGTTACCGCCTGGCTGTGGGCGACCGTTCTCTTCGCGAACTTCGCCGAAGCGATGGCCGAAGGCCGCGGCAAGGCACAGGCCGAGGCGCTGCGGAAGACCCGCGAGGAGACTTCAGCCAAACGCCTGTCGGGCCCCGGGCGAGACTCCGGCTTCGAGACGGTGGGCTCAAGCGCACTGCGCAAGGGCGATCTGGTCCTGGTCGAGGCCGGCGACATCATCCCGGCCGACGGCGAAGCCATCGACGGGATTGCCTCGGTCAACGAGAGCCCGGTAACCGGCGAGAGCGCTCCCGTGATCCGCGAGGCGGGCGGGGACCGAAGCTCGGTAACGGGCGGCACCACCGTTCTCTCGGACTGGCTGGTCATTCGGGTGAGCAGCGACCCCGGGGAGACCTTTCTCGACCGAATTATCGCCCTGGTCGAGGGCGCCCACCGGCAGAAGAGCCCGAATGAGATCGCTCTGCAGATCCTCCTCAGCGGCCTCACCTTGATCTTTCTGTTTGTCACCATAACCCTCCTGCCCTTTTCCATCTACGCCGTGACCACGTCCGGCAGCGGCCTCCCGGTCCCGGTGACCGTACTGGTGGCGCTTCTGGTGTGTCTCATCCCCACTACCATCGGAGCGCTGCTTTCGGCGATCGGCATCGCGGGAATGGACCGGATGATCCGCGCCAACGTCATCGCGACGTCGGGAAAGGCGGTCGAGTCGGCGGGCAACGTCGACGTGCTGCTCCTCGACAAGACCGGAACCATCACCCTCGGAAACCGACAGGCCAGCGCCTTCGTGCCGGCGAGCGGGGTTCCCGAGCGGGACCTCGCGGACGCCGCCCAGCTCTCCTCGCTGGCCGATGAAACCCCCGAAGGTCGCAGCGTCGTCGTCCTGGCGAAGGAGCGCTTCGGCATCCGCGAGCATAAGCTCCACGAAATTGACGCGCATTTCGTCCAGTTCAGCGCCCATACCCGGATGAGCGGGATCGATCTCCCGGGGCGACAAATCCGCAAGGGTGCCGCCGACGCCGTCGCCGCGTGGCTGCAAGAACACGGGAGCGCCATCCCGCCCGAGGTCAAGGCCGCCGTCGACTCCATCGCGCGCGGCGGTGGCACGCCGCTGGTCGTCGCCGAGGGCGGTCGCACCCTGGGCACCGTCCACTTGAAGGACATCGTCAAGGGAGGCATCCGTGAGCGGTTCGCCACGCTGCGCGAAATGGGCGTCAAGACCGTGATGATAACCGGCGACAACCCGTTGACCGCCGCCGCCATCGCCGCCGAGGCTGGGGTGGACGACTTTCTCGCCGAGGCCACGCCGGAGGCGAAGCTGGAGCTCATCCGCACCTACCAGCGCGGCGGCCGGCTCGTGGCCATGACCGGCGACGGCACCAACGACGCCCCCGCGCTCGCCCAGGCCGACGTGGCGGTGGCGATGAACTCGGGCACCCAGGCCGCCAAGGAGGCCAGCAATATGGTCGACCTGGATTCCAATCCGACCAAACTGCTCGAGACCGTCGAGATCGGCAAGCAGCTCTTGATGACACGCGGGGCGCTCACCACCTTTTCGATCGCCAACGACGTCGCCAAGTACTTCGCCATCCTTCCGGCGGTCTTTGCCACGCTCTACGCGGCCGAGACCGCCCGCGGCCCCCTTGCCACCCTGGATGTCATGCACCTGCACTCACCGACGTCGGCCATCCTTTCCGCCGTGATCTTCAATGCACTGGTCATCGTCGCTCTCATACCTCTGGCGCTCAGAGGCGTCGCGTATCGCCCGTCTCGCGCGGCGGTGATTCTCCGTCGTAACCTGCTCCTTTACGGGCTCGGTGGAGTAGTCACGCCCTTCATCGGCATCAAGGCCATCGATCTCCTTCTGACGGCGTTGCGCCTCGGCTGAGGCCACCGCGAGGGACGCGCCATGAACAACCTCCTCTATCTACTCCTCGGGTTGGCGTGCTTCGCCGCCCTCTTTGCCCTCATCCCCGCAGCCGACCGCGGCCGCTGCAAGGACTGACCGCCATGGAAGCAGTCGCTTTCGTCACCCTGATCGTCGGCGGCACCGCCCTGCTGTCGTGGCCGCTCGGCCACTACATGAAATGGGCGGTGGACCCGGCCGGGCCGGGGCCGCGCCGGCAGTCCCTGGAACGCATCTTCACCGCCATCGCCGGCCCCGGCGGCCGCTCCCAGCAGGGCTGGAAGCAATACGCTCTCACTATGCTGGTGTTCAACGTGGTCATGTTCGTGGTGAGCTTCGCCTTCATGGCCCTGCAGCAGCACCTGCCGCTCAACCCCGACGGCAAGGGGCCTATCGAGGGCAGCCTGATCTTCCACACCGCCGCTTCCTTCACCAGCAACACCAACCTGCAGCACTACTCGGGCGAGGTGACGATGAGCTACCTTTCCCAGCTTTGCGCGCTCATGTGGCTGCAGTTCGTTTCGGCGGCCACCGGGATCGCCGCGCTCGTAGCTCTCGCCCGCGGACTCGCCGGCCAAGAGAAGATGGGCAACTTCTACGTCGACCTCCAGCGCGTGACGTTTCTCGTGCTGCTGCCGCTGTCCCTGCTTGTCGCCACCCTGATGGTCCTTGGCGGCACGCCGATGACCCTGCAGGGGGCGGTATCGGCCAGCACCCTCGAGGGGGCGGTGCAGACCATCGCCCGCGGGCCGGTGGCGGCCTTCGTCGCCATCAAACAGCTGGGAACCAACGGCGGCGGGTTCTTCGGCCCCAACTCCACGCATCCCTTCGAGAACCCAACCTTCTGGACAAACGCGATCGAGATGATCGCCATCATCCTGATTCCCATGGCTTGCGTCTGGATGTTCGGCCGGATCATCGGACGGATGCGGCATGCGATGGTGGTTTTCGCCGTGATGCTCGTGTTCCTCCTTGCCAAGGTCGGGGGCGGGCTGTGGTTCGAGCGCCTTCCGACCCAGGCGTTCTCCGGCTCGCCGGTGGAGCAGACCGTCGGGAACCTGGAAGGCAAGGAGTTGCGTTTCGGCACCGCCTCCGGTCCACTGTGGGCGGTCCTCACCACGTCGACGAGCAACGGGTCCGTCGACGCCATGCACGACAGCCTCAACCCGCTCACCGGCCTGATGCCGATGGTCGGTATGTGGCTAAATTCCACCTTCGGGGGTGTCGGGGTCGGCATGATCAACATGTTCGTGTATATCCTCGTCGCGGTCTTCCTGGCCGGCATGATGGTGGGACGCACGCCGGAGTATTTGAACCGCAGGGTCGAGGGGCGCGAGGTCAAGTTGGCCGCGGTGGTCATGCTTGTGCACGCGTTCTTCGTGCTCGTGCCCACCGCGGTCTTTGCCGCTACCTCCCTGGGCCAGGGCACGGTCAACAACGCCGGGGCCCACGGTTTCTCGGAAATCCTCTACGAATTCAGCTCGGCCAACGCAAACAACGGCTCCGGCTTCGAGGGACTCGGCGACAACACGGTACCGTGGAACGTCGCCACCGGCGTGATCATGCTGCTCGCCCGGTTCATCCCCATTATCCTGCCGCTCGCGATCGCTGGATCCTTGGCCGGAAAGCGCAAGACCGCGGAGACCGCCGGTACGCTCGGCGTCGAGGACCCGACGTTCGGCTTGATGCTGATTGCCACCATCCTGATCTTCGGCGCGTTGACTTTCTTTCCCGCTGCCGCGCTGGGACCGATCGCCGAACACTTGCAGTTCGTCCACTAACCGCCGCAAGAGGAGTACCAGGATGCCATCGTTCGTCGCCAGCCTGCGCCTAGCCCTTGTCACCTTGCTCATCTGCGTCGGCGGGTACACTTCGTTGATACTCGGATTTGCGCAGGTGTTCGGACCCTACACCGCCGCGGGATCACTGATCACCGGGGCCGACGGCGGCGTCGTTGGAAGCCGCCTTGTCGCTCAGCGGTTCACCAACCCGGCGTATTTCTGGCCGCGTCCGTCGGCGGTCGACTACAATGCGGCGGCGGCGGGTGGAAGCAACAAGTCTCCTACCAGCCCATTTCTGACCCGCCGGGCCGACGAACTCGCGACCCGCTACGGCGCATCCGGCGGGCGTCCCCTTCCTGCGGATCTCGCGGCCGCCTCCGGCAGCGGCCTGGATCCCCATATCACGCTGCATGCGGCCCTTTACCAGGCCCCCCGAGTCGCCGCGGCAAGGGGCCTTGACCTCTTGCGCGTGGAGGCGCTGGTGCGGCAACATGGCTTCTCTCCAGGCGGGCCGCTCACCGGCGGCCGCCTGGTCAACGTCCTTGAGTTGAACCTGGCACTCGACGACCTCACCGGCGCCCCCGGGCGAGTTCGTCGCGTTGATTGAGGCCGACTCCAATGCCGGAGAGTCAGCGACCCGATCCCGACGACCTGCTCGCCGTCGCTCGGTCCGAGGCCGAGCGGCAGCATCGAGGCAACCTGAAGGTCTTTCTCGGCGCTGCTGCCGGTGTCGGCAAGACCTATGCGATGCTCAACGCGGCGCACCAGCTCCGGCGGGAGGGCGGAGACGTGGTGGTCGGCCTGGTCGAGACCCACGGCCGGCCGGAGACCGAGGCGTTGCTCGAAGGGCTAGAGATGCTGCCGCGGGCGCGTCTCCCGTACAAGGGAAGGATTCTCGAGGAACTGGACCTGGATGGCCTCATCGCGCGCCACCCCAAGGTAGCGCTGATCGACGAACTCGCCCACACCAATGCCCCGGGCGCCCGCCACCACCGCCGCTACATGGACGTCGAGGAGTTGCTCGGGAGCGGGATCGACGTCTTCACCACCCTCAACGTCCAACATTTTGAGAGCCTGAACGACGTGGTACGGCAGATAACCGGGGTGCGGGTTCAGGAGACCGTCCCCGACCGCTTCTTCGATCGCCCGCACGAGATCGTTCTCATCGACCTGCCGCCACGCGAACTCATCGAGCGGCTCCGCCAGGGCAAAGTCTACGTTCCCGAGCAGGCGCGAGCCGCCCTCAAGTCGTTCTTCTCGCCTCGCAACCTGGCCGCCCTGCGCGAGCTGGCCATGCAGACCGCGGCCGACCGCATCGACTCCGATCTCCGGGAATATCTGCGTGCGCACGGCGCCTCCCCGGGGGCCTTGATCCGGCGGCGGGTCCTGGTGGCCGTCGACGGCCATCCCCATACAGAGTACCTCGTCCGCATCGCCCGCCGGATCGCCGAGCATCGCAAGGCACCGTGGACCGTCGCTTACGTCGACACCGGCAACCCACGGACCGACCACGAGAGCCTCCAACGCGCGTTTCAGCTGGCGAGTCAACTGGGCGGCGATACGGTGACCTTGCACGGTAGCAACGTCACAGACGAAATCCTGCGCTACGCCGACAAACGGGGCGTTTCGACCATCGTCGTCGGCCATACTCATGAGCCCGCGCTGGCCCGAGCACTCGGACGGACGATCACCCAGAGACTGCTCGGCAAGGGCGGACATTTTGACGTGACGATCGTGGACACTCCCTACTCGCGGGTATCTCCACAGCGACAGCGTCTAAGTAACGAGCCGTGGCGGACACGAATCCCAGGACTTGTTGTCTCCACCGCCGTAATTGCCACCGCCACCGGGCTCGCGTTCGCTTTACGCAACCTGCTGTCGGTGGATAGCCTGAGCCTCGTCTTCCTCACCGCGGTAATCGCCGTCGCTGCTCGTTCCAGCCGATGGATAGCGGTGTACGCGGCCTTTCTGAGTTTCCTCTCCTACAATTTCTTCTTCACCGATCCCCGGCTCACCTTCCGGATTACCCACAGTACGGACGTGGTCGCCGTCTTTGCCTTCCTGGTCGCCGCCCTGGTGTGCAGCCACCTCGCCACCCGGCTGCGCTCACAGGTGGTCGCGCTCCGCGCCGGCAGTGAATACACCGTCGCCATGCAGGCGCTGGGCGAGCGCCTTGCCCGGGCCGCAGACGAGACGCAGGTGTTCGCCTCCGGCGCCGAGCAGGCGGCGCTCGCCCTGGACTGCGAGACGATTGTGTTGCGGAGCGGCCGAACCGGCGGCGCGTCGGGCCGGTTGCGATTGGTGGCCAGCAGACCGCAGGCGGTCGCCCTCGACCCCAAGGACGCAGCCGCCGCGGAGTGGGTGGCTGAGCACCGCCAACCGGCCGGGCGCTTTACCGGGACGCTTTCAGCCTCGGTGTGGTGGCTGCTGCCGTTGCTGGTCGATTCAACCTGTCTGGGCGTCGTGGGGTTTCGTTTTGGCCCCGGCCGGCCGAATCTCAGCCAGGAGCAACGCCAGATAGCTGAGGCAATGGTGCGTCAGATTGCGATGGCCGCGGACCGGACGAACCTGGTTGCGGATCTGGGAAGGGCCGAGGTGGAGAGCGAGACCGAGCGGTTGCGTACGGCCCTGCTCTCCTCGGTATCCCACGACCTGCGGTCGCCGCTGGCTTCCGTCATCGGGGCCGCTACAAGCCTGGCCGCTTACGGCGAAACCATGCCTCCCGCCGACCGCCAGGAGTTGCTCGCCTCGATCCGGGCCGAGGGGGAACGGCTCGACCGATACATCCAGAATCTCCTCGACATGACGCGGCTGGGTTCCGGCAACCTGAAGCTGCAACGGGACTGGGTGGCGGTAGACGAGCTCTTGGGCTCGGCGATCAACCGCGTCCGCCAGCCGTTTCCGGAAGTGACGTTCGAGATGCAGATCAAGCCCGATCTGCCGCTGTTGTACGTCCATCCGGCATTGGTCGAGCAGGCTCTCTATAACGTACTCGAGAACGCGGCCAAGTTCTCGCCATCCGGATTCCCCGTGATCGCCAGAGCGACCAGCGACGAAGAGCGGCTGATCGTCGAGGCGATCGATCGAGGACCCGGTATCCCGGAACATGAACGGCGACGGATATTCGACATGTTCTATAGCTCAGAGCGGGGCGACCGGGGGCGCCGCGGCACCGGTCTAGGCCTGGCCATCGTCCGGGGCATGATCGGGGCGCACGGAGGGAAGATCGAGGCCTTGAGCGGACCCGACTCCATCGGTACGACCATCCGCATCACGCTACCCCTTCCCCAGCGGCCCCAGCCAGACGCTGCTGAAGATGCGGAATGAGCGACGCGGCGACGATTCCGGCACGAATCCTGGTCATTGATGACGAGCCGCAGATCCGCCGCTTCCTCAGGATCAGCCTGCGTTCGCAGGGATACGTGGTGGACGAGGCGCCGACGGGGCGGGAGGGCATCGAGAAGCTGGCGACACGGGGGGCCGACCTCGTGGTGCTCGATCTCGGGCTCGAGGACATGGACGGCCACGAGGTCCTGCAGGAGCTGCGCCAGTGGTCGCGAGTACCGGTCATCGTTCTGTCCGTCCGAGCCACCGAGACCGAGAAGGTCGCGGCCCTCGACGGCGGGGCGAACGACTACGTCACCAAGCCCTTCGGTATCCAGGAGTTGATGGCGCGAGTACGCAGCCTGCTCCGGGAACAAGGCGCGGCTGCGGACGGCCCTCCCCTCTTCGATGACGGCCGTCTGAGGGTCGATCTGGCGCACCGGCTGGTGATCCTCCGAGGTGAGCCCGTGCACCTCTCACGCAAGGAGTACGGAGTGTTAGCCATACTGGTGCGTCATCCCGGCAGTGTGGTCACGCAGCAGCACCTGCTTCGGGAGATCTGGGGGCCTGATCACCTCGAGGACACGCACTATCTTCGGATCGTGGTAGCAAAGATCCGGCAGAAGCTCGGCGAGGACCACATGCGTCCACTCTACCTGCAGACGGAGCCGGGAGTGGGGTATCGCTTTGTCGGCCCCCCGCCGGCGTCCCCTGATTAGACGCAGCGGGTCCCCATCGGCCCCGCGGCTTCGGGCGGCCGTCTCCGGTGGCGGCGCTCTTGGTGGGGGACCTCCCGTTGTCGCCGGTCTGGGTCACTGTCTACCGCGCCCGCCGGGGCGACGAGGACCTCGCGGTCACGATCTTCAGCGGGAAGGTCGTCCGGGCCCGGTTCGAGGAGTCCGAAGCCATCCTCACCGGCGCGAGCCTCATGGCCAAGCTGGCGGGGACGGTTCCGGTCCTGGCCATTCAGGCCCCCTGCAACTACGTCCTCTACTCCGCCGCCTGCGGAGCCAACCCGACGGGACCCGGAATAGTCATTCAAACGATCATGGGCCGTGGAGGTTCCACTGAGAGTGGGCTTGACCCTTCGTCAGTGCATAATCCCCTCTCTGCCAATATGGATGAGACACGGACCCCCCGGGAGTTTAGTGTAGAGGGCGAGTAAGGGGTCTCCGATGGGGAGCGAGACGGAAGTCAGGACGAACGATCGAGAGGTTGAGGTTTTGGCCAAGGCACAGCGGCGGCGGTTCACGGCGGAGTACAAGCGGCGGGTCTTGCAGGAGGCCGAAGCTTGCAGCAAGCCCGGGGAGATGGGAGCGCTGCTCCGACGCGAGGGGTTGTACTCCTCGCATCTGTCCGCTTGGCGAGCTGCCCGTTCCCGGGGTGAGCTGGCCGGGCTCCGGCCCAGGAAGCGCGGCCCCAAGGTGCAGCCACCCGATCCGCGGGACAAGCGGATCTCAGAACTGGAGCGCGAGCTCAGGCGGTCCCGGGCGCGTGCCGAGCGTGCGGAAGGCCTGGTCGAGGTCCAAAAAAAACTCTCGCAGCTTTTGGGGATCGAGCTCTCCGAGAGCAACGGGAGGCGCTGATGCAGACGGTACAGGCCGTCGGTCCCGGGCTGGGCGTTGCTCCCACCTGCGCCGCTCTGGCGCTCTCCCGGGCGACGTACTACCGGAGCCTGAGTCCCAGGCCGGATCCCCAGCCTCGCACGATCCCCCGGGCATTGACTCCCGAGGAGCGGGATGCGGTGCTTGAGGTCCTTCACGAGCCTCGATTCGCGGACCTTGCCCCGGCCGAAGTCTATGCGACGCTCCTCGACGAGGAAAACTACCTGTGCTCGGAGCGGACCATGTATCGCATCCTGGCCGCGAATCGCGAAGTGCGGGAGCGGCGAGACCAGCTGAGGCACCCGTCCTACGCGGCTCCCGAGCTTCTGGCCACGCGCCCGCGTGAGCTTTGGAGTTGGGACATCACCAAGCTCCTGGGGCCGGCGAAGTGGACGTACTACTACCTCTACGTGATCCTGGACGTCTTCAGCCGCTACGTCGTCGGCTGGATGGTAGCGTACCGGGAGTCGGCGGTGCTGGCCCGGCGGCTCATCGAGGAGTCGTGCGCGAGGCAGGGGATCGTGCCGGGCCAGCTCACGATCCACGCCGACCGAGGTTCGTCGATGAAGTCCAAACCCGTGGCGTTCCTGTTGGCCGACCTAGGAGTCACAAAAACGCACTCCCGACCGCATGTCTCGAACGACAACCCGTACTCCGAGAGCCAGTTCAAGACGCTCAAGTACCGGCCGGACTTTCCGGAACGCTTCGGCTCGATCCAAGACGCCCGAGCTCACGGCGGTGACTTCTTCCCGTGGTACAACACCGAGCACCGCCACAGCGGACTTGGGCTGCTGACGCCGCACGACGTGCACTACGGACTCGCGCAGGAGAAGCTCGCCCGGCGCGCCGCCGTGCTGGCGCAGGCGCACGCCGCCCATCCGGAACGGTTCACGAACGGCAATCCTCAGCCGCCGGCGCTTCCCCGGGAGGTTTGGATCAACAAGCCGAAGATCGAGGTCGAACGCTCCACTGAGGGAATCGTCGGATCGCGACGCGAGATCGACGCACAGGGAAGTCCCAGGATCAACGATCTCGACCTGGGGAGTCACCGGAGTACCCCCCCTCTCAAGGGGTCGGGTCTCATCAAGGCCGTACAGTAAATTCACGCGATGAGTGTCTCATTCTCGTTGACAGGTTCCGATCGGTCAAGTGACCTTCTTCGGCGCTCTGCGCATGGGTTCTCGAGAAGGAATCGAACGGTCTCAAGGTCATCGGAACAGAGCCTTGACCCTTCCCCAGCTGGTCGTTTCGGTGGCCACCGCCGGGACTGTCACCCTGAAGTTGTCCCATTTTGCCTGGCACGGTCCGCCGCTGGCCCCGTTGAACCCCCCGAGCCCGACCTTGCCGTTCAGGACCGGCGCTACTGTGTCGGCGAATGAGAGCATCTCGGTTCCGTCCACCCAGACGGTGATCCGGTTTCCCACAGCCTCGATGGTCAGATGGTAGGTCGTTCCAAGGTTGTTGGGGAAGAAGGCGAAGTCCACGAGGTCCCAGCTTCCCCAGGGCCATTGATTCCGATTGTTCAGCCGGAAGAGGCGGACCGCCCCCGGATCGCCATTCTCGGCGGGTACTGGCCCTCGGAAGTTGACGAAGTAGCCAATCGTCTCATCCTGGTAGCGCAAATAGCAGAACTTGTCGACTCCTGAAAGCTGGACCACATCGAAGTCGACCCGGTAGTCAGACCACGCGGGATCACCTACCAGGGCCTTGGAAATCTTGTCGTTGAACAAATGCACTTGCATCCAACCGTCGGCGATGGACCAGTAGGACGGCGCATCGATGCTCCAGCGCGATAGGTCTCCGGAGAAGTCGTCGGAGAAGAGGGCCTGCCCGGAAGCGGGGGTGTGACCCAAGGCGAGCAGTAGCAGGACGGCCAGCAGCGTCTTCATCAATGCGCCTCCGATTTGAGATCACGAGCAACTTGGTGCGAGTCAACACGCGTTACTCTGGGGGTTGGGAGCAGGCCGGAAGTATAGGGCAGCGCCGCGCGGCGTGGCCATGCGTAGACGCCGGTCCATAGGTGCGGCGGGTGAGCCCGCCCCGGCTTCTGGAGTGCTGGTTGAGGGGCCGAATCCTAGCCGACCGGAGGGTCCTGATGGGACAACAAACGAGTAGCAGGAATGGTTTCGTCTCCTTGGTGGCGTCGGGGTCGTGTCACCGTCCCCTTACGGCGCTGTCTCAGGCTGCTTCCCGAAGCTCCAGGGCCTCCCGCACCTTGGCCGCCAGAACCTCCGGGGTAAACGGCTTCTGGAGAAACAGCGCCTGGGGATCTTCCTCCATCAGCGCGAGAGCCACCGGGGCAGTGTGACCGGAGATGTAGAGGATTCGGTCGATCGCACCCCTCGCCCGAAGCGACTGTGCCAGCTCCGGGCCACTCATGCCGGGCATTACGGCGTCGGTTACCAGAAGGTCGATCTCGGGTGGATCCGTCTCGAAGACCTGGATTGCCTCCGCGGCTCCCGAGACCGCGATCACCTCGTAGCCCGAGTGCTGCAGACCGTCCCTCACCACCTCGCGGACCATCTCGTCGTCCTCGACCAGGAGCACGGTCTCGGTGCTCATGGACTGGGGACGGGGCGCCCTGGTTATGATCTGCGGCTCGGCCTCCTCATCCACTCGCGGCAGGTAGACCTTGAACGTGGCTCCCCAGCCCGGCTCGCTGTACACCTCCACGTGTCCCGCGCTCTGCTTCACGATCCCGAATACGGTGGAGAGACCCAGGCCGGTCCCCTTCCCCACTTCCTTGGTCGTGAAGAACGGATCAAAGATCCGGGACCGGATCTCCGGGGATATGCCCTGACCGCTATCGCTGACCGCGAGCATCACGTAGCGTCCAGGACTGACGCCGAGGTGAGTTCTCGCATAGGCCTCTGTCAGATCCACGTTCCTGGTCTCGATGGATAGGGCGCCACCGGTCGGCATCGCGTCCCGGGCATTGACCGCCAGATTCATGATCACCTGCTCGATCTGCCCCACGTCGGCTCTCACTTTACCCAGATCGCCGTCGCCGTCGGTGACCAGCTCGATGTCTTCCCCCAACAGCCTGCGGAGCATCTTCTGAAGGTCCTCGACCACGGCGCCGAGCTCCAGCACCTTGGGCCGGACCACCTGCTGGCGGCTGAAGGCCAGGAGCTGGCGCGTCAACGACTCGGCCCTCTTGCCCGCCTTGTGGATCTCGACCGCGTCCTTGTGCGATGGGTGGTCCACCCCCAAGCGAGTCTGCAGGAACTGGCTATAGCTCAGGATCACCGTCAGTAGGTTGTTGAAGTCATGGGCCACCCCCCCGGCCAGCCGCCCGACCGCTTCCATCTTCTGTGCCTGCTGCAACTGGGCTTCCAGCTTCTTCTGCTCGGTGATGTCGACTGCAAGGATCAGCCCCGCGGTGCGACCGGCAAACGGCAGCCGGTCGGCCCAGATCTGCACGTCCAGCAGGCTCCCGTCCTTGCGACGGTGTTTCCACTCCCGGCCCGGTTGCTCGGGCGTGGCATGCCTCGCGTCCGCGATCAGGACCGGAACGTCCTCCTCCGGTCGAATATCCTTGATGGTCATGGCCAGGAACTCATCCGGGGAGTACCCATACTGGCGGACCGCGGCCTGATTCACGGCCAGGAAGGCCAACGTCTCGCGATCGTAAACCCACATGGGTTGCGGGTTCTCGTCAAACAGGAGCCGGTAGTATCGTTCGGAGGCAGCCAGAGCCTCCTCGGCCCGCCGGCGTTCTTCGTTCTCATGCATCAGTCGGGCATTTATCTCGAGTTCTGAAGTGCGCTCCGCGATTCGTTCTTCGAGTTCATCGCGGGCCTTTCGAAGTTGTTTGCCGGCGTCTCGGCGCTCCTTGTCCGCGTGGCTCAAGGACCGAGCACTGGCGTATACGACTATCGTGAGGAACAAGAGGTTAAGCACGGAAATCATGGAGTGTGCGTCGTAAAGGCCCGCCGCCTCTCCCTTGAGCTCCAGCCATCCCGAGACCGCAAGCCCAGTAAGGCCTATTGGCAAGAGGCGCCGGAACAGGTGCCCTCCCGGGTCGTCGGCCATGAGGATGGCAGGCAGTCCCAACCGGGGTCTGGCAAAGACCACACCTGCGGCCATAAGCATGAACAGGATAGCTGTGTTGAACGCCATCGGAATGAAGGCCGGCACTCCGTAGAGGGGCTTGGCGCCGTAGACGTAGCCGAGAAACGCAAGCGCCCCCAGGAGGAGCGGGGGCGCCGCCAGTCCCTGGGAGAGCTTCGCCCATCTGGTACCTCTCACCCCCAGGGCGAGCAAGGCGGCTCCCAGGAAGAGGAAGCCCAGGGCCGTGTTGGGCGCCATCCGATTCGCGGGCAAGGTGGCCTCGGTCGCAAGCCGGTCCGGGAAGAGCGCCTGATCGAGCCAGATATCCCGGCCCGTGACAACTCCACCCAACTTGATAAGCGCAGCCAGAAGGACGATGCACGCGCCAAGGCAGGCTCCCCATCGCTCCCCGCCCGACAGGCGGTTTCGCCTCAGAAGCCAAAGTGACGCCGCACTGATCAGGAAGCACAGGGCCGTGGCCGGGTTCATCGCCACGTGCCGGGGGAGAATCGACCGAAGTACGCCCTCGTCCGTCAGCCAGCCCCACAAGGGAAGCAGCGACATGGCAACCGTGACGTAGATTGCCAGTACCGTGACCCTCTCCGGTCCTGAACGAGTCGCTCTCAATGGTCCCCCTCCCATCCCCAATATCGGCATCCTCCCCCTAGTACTTTTGCCATCATTTAAGGCATTGGCAACAGATAGCTTATAGCCCAGTTGCGAGCCGCCAGCCCTCGACGCCCGGGTCGGCCGCGCGGTGCCGTTTTGGCTCGCCGTTCGTATCCCCCTTCGGAACCTCGGTATCGGTCCAGCTTACGTCCTTGACAATGCTTACCCCCTTAGTATAATGACGACGTCATGAGACTTCCCAAGGGGGTTCAGGAGCGCTTTCAGGAATACGGTCGGCAGGGTGGCCATGCCCGGGCGGCGCGCATGAGTCCTGAAGCGCGCCGGGCGGTAGCCTGTGAGGCGGCCATGCAGCGGTGGATCCACTCCCGCTTTGGAGCTTCCACCTTCAAAGCACTGGGGCTGCCTGGCGGTGAAATGATCGATCGGGGCTTGGCTGCCCTGGCCGCAGCCGAGGAGTCGGTCGATAGTCTCGTGGTGTCCCTGGCCTCTCCCCGACTGCGCCGTGAGGGCGTGCCACTTCCAAAGGTCCTGTTCCCGGATGCGGACCACCGGCTCTATCGCTTGCTCGAAGAGGATGATGCTGAACTGGCCCATTCCCGCTACCTTGCCTATCTGCGGCAGGCGGAGTCCTTCGCCGATGCATGTTCCTCCTTCCGTGTGAGCCGAGGTTCCGATGCGTGAGGATCTCACCCGGGAGCGCTTGCACTTGCTCATGAATGAACTCTCGCAGACGGCCCCGCCCGGCGGTTCCTACAACGTGTACTTTGTAGGCGGAGGAACAGCTGTCTTCTTGGGCTGGCGACCGTCGACTATCGACATCGATCTCTTCTCCGATAGTGATGATGTATTCCGGGACATTCAGGGAATCAAGGAACGACTGAATATGAACATCGAGTTCGCTCGCCCGGAGGACTTCGTCCCGGCATTGCGAGGGACCGCCGGTCGACATGTGTACATCGACAAGATCGGGTCGATATCCTTCTATCACTACGACCCGTATTCCCAAGTGCTCTTCAAAGTCGTCCGCGGCTTCCAGCGGGATCTTGATGATGCAGGAGAGTTCATCCGCAGCGGATTGGTGGATGTCCAGACGCTCCGGTCCCTCGTGACGGTTATTCCCGATTCCTCATACGCCAGGTACCCGAATCTTTCCCGGCCGGCGGTCGAGAAGGCGGTGGAGAGTTTCCTGGCCGATGTGGCCTGAGCGTCGGAAGTCCCGGTGGCCTCCGAATAGGTGGGCCCCAGTCTTAACCACTGGGAGGCAATGCAGCGGAGTGAGCGAGGGGAAGCCCAGTGGCTTCCTGCTTTCTGCGGCCTCACACTGGCTCCCCGCTCTCCCGGTCCAGCTCCCTCCGCCGTTGTCTCTCGACCGTCCTCAGCCCGGGCCGGATCCCTACATCCCGCTCCCCCCCTGGACCCAGCGGCGCCACGTCTCAGCCATAGTTCCGGTCATTTTGGCGATCGAGCAAATCGCGCCCCACCGGGAGCCGTACGCGCCCTGGTGCTCCAGCACCGTCGGGTACCGCCCGCTCCGGAACCTCCGGTGAAAACCTGCTTGGTGGCCCCACGGCTCCATCCCCCCACAGAATCGAGCCTCCGGGATGATCGGGGCGGTTCAGAGCACCGGCGCCCGCGCGGCAATCCAAGCTCTCGACAGCCACGAGGTCGACGGACGCGCGCTCAAGGTGAACGAGGCCAAGCCTTGGCCGAGCGGCGGCGAGTCCCCTCCCTCGCGCTGGTATCACCGGCCGGGGAGGGAGCGCCTCGCGCCCCCTCCCCCGCTCTCCCGTCGATCTCGCCCCCCGAATGATTTTCTTCCGAACCATCGAACCGATTCGCACGGCCGGGACGCCAGGCACGCGACGGGAGTGATGCGCCGACCCGGGGGCCGCGGCGGGCGGAGCCCCCTGCTTTGGGCCGGCTCCCTATTTCTCCAGCCCCCGCCGCCAGTCGGTGACGAGCCGGAGGTGTCCCTTCTCGTCCTGGGAGACGTCGCCCCCCACGTAGAGGATCCGGTCCCCGTCCGGGTGCAGCGACACCGGGTATCCTCCGGCTTCCGGGGGGGAGACCTGGGCAAAGAGCTTGGGCGCCCCGGCCCGGAAGGTGGAGCCGCTGCCGTCCACGGGTACCTCCATGACGTCGCCGGTCATTCCGATGTAGAAGAGCGTCTCGCCGTGGGGGCCCCAGAACGGGTAGACCCCCTCCTCCTTATTGACCTGCCAGCGCCGGTCCCCTCCGCTCATCGGACGGACGATGACCTCGTACTCGTTGGCGTCGGAGACGGAGGTATACGCGAACCAGCGACCGTCCGGCGAGATCCGCCCCAACACGTCCACACCCTTGTCCCCGACCTTGAGCGCCATCTTGCTGCTGTCTACGGCCATGTCGTAAACGTTCCAGCCCGTGTCGGGGTCTTCCCGGGACACCATGAGGATCGAGCCGTCGGGGGTGATCCCGCTGGGAACGACCTCCACGTTCCCCTCGTATACGATCCTCGCGCCCCCGGTTCCCTCCACCGCGCGTTCCACGATCCGGTAGGTGGTGTCCACCCTCGCCTCGTACAGGATAGCTTTCCCGTCGGGCGTCCAGACCGGGTTCTCTTCGCTCCCGGGGTCGAAGGTGAACCGGGTCCGGAGACCGGACGCCAGGTTCACCAGCCATAGGTCGGAACTTTCCGTCTCCGGGTCGGCAACCTCCACCACCGCCTGGGTGCCGTCCGGCGACACCCGCGGATGGGCGAATTCCCCGGGGTCCCCCACCTTGCCGAGCTGGGATCCGCCGGGCCCGGTCCAGGCCAGGTACTTTGCCGTGTGCCCGGCCGAGACCTGGTAGGCGAGCATGCCGGCGGGGGTGGAAGAGAAGACGCCGCATGCCGCCCCTCCGCCCAGGACGAGAACGTTCTCCACCAGGGGGACACCGTCCTCCTCCAGCTTTCCGATCCCGGGACCCATGGGGGTGGCCAGGAGCACCTCTTCCCGGACGGTCAGAAGATGCCCGGCGGAGTACTCCGCCTGCGACTGGGAGGTCGCGATGACCTGCGGGTCGCCGCCGTCCAGGGAGGCGAGGTAGACGCGATTGCTGTCGGGCCGGTTCCCGTTCAGACGGGCAAGGAACAAGAACCGCCGCCCGTCGGGGAGGAACCGCGGCTCGCGATCCGAATTCTCCCCCTGTTCCTTGTCGATCCTGGTGATCTCGACCGCAGTCCCGCCCGCCGCGGGGACGCGGTGGATCCCGCTCTTGTGGTCGGGGGCGAAGAGGATCACCCCGTCCCGGTTCCAGGTGCCCCCCTTCATGTTGCTGGCCGGGCAGAGGCTGACCGGGGGGCCACCGGCGACCGCCACTCTTTTCAGCTTTCCGTCGGCCCCGAACCCGATGTAGCGGCTGTCCGGCGACCAGAACGGATAGACCGCGTCGGTGGTGCCGGAGATAACGGTGGCGTCGGGGCTGTCCAGCCGCCGGAGGTGGAGCGTCACCGGGCCCGAGGCATCCCGGGCCGCGTAGGCCAACATGGTTCCGTCCGGGGACAGGGCCGCCGGGCCGGGGTTGCTCGTGCCCAGAACGAACGACCCGCCCGCCGGAGGCGGCACCGCGAGGTTCAGAACCGGCGGAGGCTCGGGCCGGGCGAGGACCTTCCAGCCCACGAAAGCGCCCCCCGCCGCCAGCACGAGCCCCGCCGCGGCAGCGGCCCACACCGGCACGCCCCGCCGTCCCGGCGCCCCGCCCTTTTCCCCTGCCGGCATGGCGAGGGACGACATGGCCAGGATCGAGGAATCCTTGGCCCCGTTCTCCAGGAATATGCGGGCCTCCCCCACGTCCCGGAGCCGGCGCCGGGGGTCACGCTCCAGGCAGCGTTCGAGCAGCAAGCGCATCCCCGGCGAAGTGGACGCGGGGAGCCGGTCCGATTCGATGGGAGCGCGCAACACCGCGGCCAGGGTATCGCTCACCGTCTCGCCCTCGAAGAGGCGCTTCCCCGAGAGCAGCTCGAACAGGATCACCCCGAATGCCCAGATGTCGGCCCGCCGGTCCACCTTCTTCCCCCGGGCCTGCTCCGGGCTCATGTAGGCGGCGGTTCCCAGGATCACCCCGCCTCCGGTCATGGCGGCGGTGATGGTGGGGGAATTCTCCAGGTTTTCCTCTTCGGCGGTCTCGCCCACAAAGGCGCGCGCCAGGCCGAAGTCGAGGATCTTGACCCGTCCTTCGGGGCTCACCTTGATGTTGGCGGGCTTGAGGTCGCGGTGGATGACGTGCCGCTCGTGGGCCTCCTCGAGCCCCGCCGCGAGCTGGCGGGCGATGTCGAGGACCTCCTCCTCGGGAACGGGTTCCCCGGGGAGGCGCTCGGAGAGGTCGGCCCCCTCCGCCAGCTCCATGGCCAAAAAGACCCGCCCGTCGGATTCCTCCAGGCCGAAGATCGAGGCGATGTTTGCGTGCTGGAGCGAGGCCAGGACCCGCGCTTCCCGGCGGAACCGGGCCAGGCGCTCGGGGTCCCGGGCGAAGTCCTCGGGAAGCAGTTTGAGGGCGACTTCGCGGCCGAGCTTGGTGTCCCGGGCGCGGTACACCTCCCCCATCCCGCCCTTGCCCAGAAACGCGGTGACTTCGTAGTGGCCGAGGGTCTTGCCGATCAGGGGTGTCGCTTCCTTTCCGGACGCGGGAGAAGGGATCCCGAGGCTCCGGCGCGGGGAGCGCCGCGCCTCGATCCGGGTGAGTGGGGGGGAGTCTAACCCGGCGCGGGGTCCGTGGCGAGTCCCATCCCTGCCGGGAGCACCTCATTCTCTACCTGTCGGAGTGCTACCGAACGAGGCGCACCCGCCTTATGCGTTTGACGGGCGCGCATTCACCTCCTCGTCTTACGCGGCGGTGGTCAACTACGGGGAACCGGGAAGAGGAGGTTCGGAAATCCGGGCCGCCGCACCGGTGAAGCGCTTCGCGTCTTATCTCAAGATCTTGGACTTCACCGGCCCCGCACCCCGGCCGCGGTGACGCACGCAGGCGCTCACGGGACTCTTCCGGGGGCGGACCGGATCGCAGGAGGTCAGTTCGCGAGCAGCTTCCGGATCCGCGACTCGAAATCCGCAACCGGCCTCGCGCCCACGATCACCACGCCCTGGATCCCCCCGGGTGTGGTCTTGCCCAGGACAAAGGTCGGAGTCGCGCTCACCCCGGCCGCCTGGGCGTCCGCGAGATCGCCGCGAATCTCCGGTCCGAACCTCTCCTCGTCCAGGCAGGCCCCGAAGCGCGGCATGTCGAGACCGAGGTCCCGCGCGTAGGTGAGCAGGTCGTCCCGGTCGAGCCGGTCCGAGTTGACGATCATCGCGTTCCGAAGCTCCCAGAACTTGCCCTGCTCCCCCGCGCAACGCGCGGCGACCGCCGCGTTGAAGGCGTTGTCGTGGAAGTCGAGGGGCAGGTCGCAGCTGATGAAGCGGAGCTGGCCGGTGTCGATGAACTCCTGCTTCAACTTCTCCAGGGTGGAGACGTGGAACTGCCGGCAGTAGGGGCACTGGTAGTCGGTGAACTCCACCAGCGTGACCGGCGCGTCGGACTTCCCGAGGGCGAACGCGGCCAACGAGTCCGGCAGGGTGACTTGCCGCTCGGGAGGCGGTGCGGCGATGGCGGGGCGGGGCGTTGGAGCGAGGTTCTTCTCGAGCAGGGTGCGGATCTGCCTAAGCTCCCAGAGAATCGAGTCCGCCTGCACGCTGGTGATCGAGGACGCGGCGGGCGGGGCCGCCGGACGCGGCTTCGCGCCGGCGACGCCCGCCACGAAGATCACTCCCGCGAGAATCGCCCCCGCCACCCGCCGCCCGCCGGGTGCGGTCACTGGCAAGCGCCGCCAACACAGGCATGGCCGGCCGGACACGCGTTGCCGCAGGCGCCGCAGTTGTTCGGATCCGAGCCGAGGTCGACTTCGCAACCATTGGACCGGTTGGCGTCACAGTCCGCGTAGCCGGAATTGCACACGGCGAAGCAGGAGCCGCTGGAGCAGGCGGGAATCCCGTTGGGGACGGGCGGGCAGGCGAGTCCGCAGCCGCCGCAGTTGCTGAGGTCCGAGCTGAGGTTGGCCTCGCAACCGTCGGCCAGGTTGCCGTTGCAGTCGGCGAAGCCGGAAATGCAAACGGCGTCGCAGGTGCCATTGGAGCAGACGGCGGTACCGTTGGAGATACCCGGGCAGGCGACTCCGCACGTCCCGCAGTTGTTCACGTCGGTCTGCAAAGCGGCCTCGCACCCGTTGGCCGGGTTCTCATCGCAGTCGGCGTAGCTCGGGGAGCAGGCGATCTGGCAGTTGCCCGAGACGCAGGACGCCGTCCCGTTGATCGAAGAGCATGCGAATCCGCAGGAGCCGCAGTTGCCGGGGTCGGTCTGGAGGTCGGGTCCCAGCGTCACCGTTCCCAGATCGACCGAGCCTCCCGCGGTCACCACGACGCCGGGAACGTCCGCGGATTGGGACGGGTCGAAGCTCTCGAAGTGCACGCGGTACGTCCCCGGCGGCACGCTGCTCAGGTCGAAGGAACCCGCGCTGTCCACGTAGGCGGTGAAGGACCGCCCGGGGATGTAGACGATGACGCTCGGCGAGCCGCTTCCGCAGCTCACCTCCACCTGGCCCTGGATGTCGCCGGCGGAGGCGAGGGCCACGTAGGCGGTGTCCGCGGTGTGGGCCCGGAAGCTATAGGGAACCGTGACCAGGGGGCGCCGCGGCGAGAGCGTGGTGTCCGAGACCGCGGTCTCGAGCCAGAGGCGCGCGCCGGAGAAGAGGTCGGCGGGGAGCGGGTTCGCCGAGCCGAGGAGCACGTCGAACAGGCCGCCGGCGACGTTGACCGACGTATAGGTCTCGGTCCAAAGCGCCGCTCCCAGGGTGGAATCCGCGTAGATCGAGAACGTCATCTTGAAGGCGCCCTGGCGCGGGTTGTTTCCGGTGTCGGTCAGGTATCCCTGGTAGTTCATGAGCGGGGGAACCGAGGCGAGGGCCGGCGCGACCAAGGCGCTCAGGATCCCCGCAGCCAGGACGAGGCGAAACGCGAACCGACGCAGCAAGCCCGAGGCCATAGAGATTCCTCCCTACCGCAGCAGAACCAGCCGCCGCACCAGGTGGACCGAGGGTGCCGACAGCGCGACGAAGTAGATGCCCGAGCCGAGCCGCGCTCCGCGCGCGTTCGTCCCGTTCCAGGAAACCCTATGCAGGCCCGGCGCCTGGGGCCCGGAGGCGAGGACCTGTACCAGCCGGCCGGAGACGTCGTAGACGGAGACGTTGAGGTTCGCGTCCGCGTCGGCGGCGGGGACGGTGTAGCGAAGCTCGGCGTTCCCCGCCACCGGGTTGGGGGACACCGGATCGAGGGCGAACCGCAGCGGTGGGGGGCCGGCCGCCGGGTCGCCGACGCCGACGGTGGAGCGACCCCCCGATCCCGTCCAGAATCCGGCGGACTCGTGGAGGAGGGCGCCGCCGGAGGAGGTCCCGGTGACGGATTGGGCCGCGCTCAGCCCGAGAACCATCCCCGCGGAGGCCACCACCCCGCCGGCGGCGGCCACGGCGGAGCGCTGGAGGACGAAACCGGGGGAAGCGGCGAGCGCCCGGCCGGGCCCGGCCAGGACGAGCAACGCCAACAAGCAATAGGTCGCCGGGATGCGGGGGGGGCGGACCATGCGCGGCCTCCAGATGGATGACGGGGGAAATATGGACTTTTCCGGTCGTGAATTCAAGCCAAAAAATCCCGGCCGGACCACCCCGCCGCCGATGGGCCGGTGAAGGCCGTGGATGAGGACAAGCGAAACGGGGGCGCCCCCGGAGCGTCGTCGCGTTCCCCGCGAAACCGCGCCTTGAGGCCTGCTCTCAGGCGGCCCCTCCTGAGAACCCGGGCCCCGGCGGTCGAACGACCCCGACCCCCTTCGCGGTGTCCACCCCGGCATCGACCGACTTCATGCGGAACCCCATGAGGGCATCTCCCCTGCATCTGCCGCGGAGCCGGGTCCCCGGGCTGACGCCTCGGAGTCCCCAGATCGCCCTCCTGACCAGCGTTCCGAGGGAAAGACATCGAGTCTCCGGGGTTCCCGGCGCGGTTCACTGGTATCAGAGCCGCCAGCTTCTTCGCACAAATCCGTAGCCTGGGGAGCCGGACGCGGGAATGGCGCACGTCCGGGTCACCCGGTCTAGATGTCGATCTGGGTGCCCAGCTCCACGACCCGAGCCCGCGGAATCCCGAAGAACGCGGTAGCATCGAGCGCGTTTCGGGCCATGAAGATGTAAAGGGACTCCCGCCAGCGGGCCATGCCGGGCCGAGCTGTCGAGACCACGGTCTCGCGCCCGAGGAAGAATGTGGTTTGCCCCAGGTCGAAGGTCCAGTCGCCCAGGGTTACCCCGGAAAGTGCCTGCGGAACTCGGGGCTCCTGCATGAAACCATAGCGAATCACCAGCCTGTACATCCCGGGGCCCAGCAACGACACACTGACCCGATCCCGGTTCGGAACATAAGGAATCTCCTCGGTGAGCACGCTCAGGAGCGCCAGCCGTTCGTGCAGGACCTTGTTGTGCTTGATGTTGTTGACCAGGGCCGGGGGTGTGCCCTCGGGATCGCTGTTCATGAAGACCGCGGTGCCGGCGACCCGGCTCAGCGGCGCTTGCTCGATCTTCTCCAGGAACGATGCCGCGGGCACCGCGGCGATACGCTGCCGGTGGGACAGCAACTCTCGGCCGCGTTTCCAGGTGGTCATGGCAGTGAACACCACAGCCGCTACGAGCAGAGGGAACCACCCGCCGTGGGCGACCTTCAGGATGTTTGCGCCCAAGAACGACAGGTCGAAGGCCAGGAATCCACCGCAAAGCAGGACGGCCAGCGGCACCGGCCAGCGCCAGCGGTCCACGGACACGGCGTAGAACAGCATGGTGGTGATGACCATGGTCGTGGCGACCGCCACGCCGTAGGCTGCGGCGAGACGGCCCGACGAGCGGAAGCCGACGACCAGAAGGACGCAGGCCGCCATCAATGCCCAGTTGATATCCGGTATATAGATCTGGCCGAACTTCCGGGAGGAGGTGTGCTCGATCCTCAGACGGGGGCAGTAGCCCAGCTGGATGGCCTGCATGGTCAGGGAAAACGCTCCGGAGATCACCGCCTGTGAGGCGATGATCGTTGCCGCCGTGGCCATCAGGACCAGCGGATAGAGCGCCCAGGACGGCGCCATGTGGTAGAAGGGGTTGGTCACCCGGTCCGGGTGGATCAGAAGCAGGGCGCCCTGCCCGAAATAGTTCAACAGCAGAGCCGGCAGGACCAGCGCGAACCAGGCGAGGCGGATGGGTCGTGGCCCGAAGTGCCCCATGTCGGCGTAGAGGGCCTCACCGCCGGTGACCACCAGGAACACCGCGCCCAGGACCAGGAATCCCGTCCACTCGTTGTGCAGTAAGAACTGCAAACCGTACCAGGGGTTCAGTGCCGCCAGCACCCCGGGCTCCCGGACGATCTGAAAGACGCCCAGCACCGTCAGGATGCCGAACCAGACCAGAGTGACGGGGCCGAACACCGCGCCGACCCCGGCGGTGCCCCGGTGCTGGAACCAGAACAGGCCGACGAGGATACCGATGGTCACCGGGATAATGACCGGATCGAAGATCGGTGCGGCCACCGATAGTCCCTCGACCGCGCTCAACACGGAGATCGCCGGGGTGATCATCCCGTCTCCGTAGAGCAGGGCCGCCCCGAACAATCCCAACACCACCAGCAGGTGGCGCTGCCGCGCGCTGCTGGCGCGCACCCGCGTGACCAGCGCCGTCAACGCCAGGATGCCCCCTTCGCCGTCGTTGTCCGCGCGCAGGATGAACACCAGGTACTTGAGTGATATCACCAGGATCAGCGACCAGGCGACCAGCGACAGAACGCCCAGGATGTTTGGCGGGGTCGGCGGGAGCGGGGACGACCCACCGAAGCATTCCCGAATGGCGTACAGCGGGCTTGTGCCGATGTCGCCGTAGACCACCCCCAAGGCGGTCAGGGAAAGGGTCAGGAGATAGCGGCCTCGCGGTTCGCCGGAAGCGGGCTTGGGGGAACTATGCACGGCGATCAGTCTTTCCGTTGGTACCAGGTCCGGTCCCGGCTGCCGTAGATTTCCTTGCGACCATGATGGCTCACAGTGGGTCGGGCCTCGCTTCTTGTGGAAATTGTCTGATGTAGCCTCCGGGTGCGGGTGTTCAGCGTAGCTGTCTACGCGGCTTCGTTCAACATCGATGTGGTCTCAGGGTAAGCGTTCTGTGACGCCCAGTCTTCCTTGACCCGCCTGTCGGTCTCATGCTGGCGGCATGAGACAGCGCCACGACCCCAAGCACATCGAGAAGCTCCTGGCCCGCCGGGAGCGGCGCGGCCTGACCTGGTTCGAGCTGGCCTCCGAGTCCGGGGTGCCGGCGACGACCCTGCAGTGGTGGCACCGACGGCTCCGGGGCACGAAGAGCGCCGGCCGGCGGAAGCCGGCGGCGTTCGTCCCGGTGGTGGTCACCGAACCGCCGGTGGCGACGTCTCCGCCGGAGGTCCTGGAGTGAGCTTGCCCCGCTTTCGTAGACACGTGGGTTATGTAGCCTGCTGAAGGCTCTGGTATCTCAATTCGTACTCGATCGGGCTGAGATAGTCGAGGGTAGAATGCCTCCTCTCGGGGTTGTAGAAGTTCTCGATGTAGTCCACGACTTGAGCGGCGGCCAGTTCGGGGGTCAGCTCGGGATCATCGAGATCCTGGTCGCTCTTCAGGGTGCTGAAGAACGACTCCGAGACGGCGTTGTCCCAGCAGTTGCCCCGCCGGCTCATGCTGCAGACGATCCCATGCGTCTTCAGCGCAGCCTGATAGTCGTCGCTGGCGTAGGGACTCCCTTGGTCCGTGTGGTGGAGGAGGCCGGAGAGAACTGTACGGCACCGCAGCGCCGCCTCCAGGGCGGCCAGGGCAAGCCGCGTGTCGTTGTTCCGGCTCAGGACATAGCCCACCACCCGGCGCGAGAAAAGGTCCAGGATGGCCGCGAGATAGAGCCATCCCGCCACCGTCCGGATGTAGGTGACGTCGCCTACCCAGCCCTGGTTCGGCTGGGTCATCTCGAACCGGCGGTTGAGCAGGTTCTCCGCCACCGGCAATCCGTGGCTGGAATCGGTCGTGCGACAGAACTTGCGGCGCCGACGGCCGACAATGCCGGCCAATCGCATCAGACGGGCCACCCGCTTGCGCCCAACCCGCTGCTGTCGGCCTTCGCGAAACTCCCGGTAATCCCTAGGGCTACCGTAAGTTCGCCGGCTTTTCTTGTAGATCTCTCGAATCTGCTCCGTGAGTTCCCGATCCGCGTGCTCGCGCATCGAAGGACCCCGCTTCTCGAACGCGTAGTACCCGCTCCGGGAGACTTCCAGAACGCGGCAGAGGACGGTCAAAGGGTAACAGGCCTTCTCCGCGCGAATGAAAAGAAACCTCACTCGCTCTCCTTGGCGAAGAAGACCGTCGCTTTCTTTAGGATGTCGCGCTCCATCTTGCAGGCGCTTGTTCTCCCGCCGCAGCTTGGCCAGCTCCTCACGCTCCGCCTGCGTCAGGGCTCCCGGAGGACCTTCCCCGGCCTCGATCACCGCCCTCCGAACCCACTCCCGCAGGGCTGTCTCGGTCAGATCGAGGTCCTTTGCCACCTGCCCGATGCTGCGGCCTCCGGCCCGAACCAGCTTGACCGCGTCAGCCTTGAACTCCGCAGTAAACTGCCGTCTTTTCCTCTTTGTCATGTCCACCTCCAGGCGCATTATCGCGCCAAGTGAAGTGTCTACGAAACTGGGGGAGGCCCAGATCCGTTCAATGGACCCTAGCGGGTCGATCACCCTGCTCGGCGACGAGCCGGAGGAACCCTACGTCCGCCCGCCGCTGACGAAGGCACTCTGGACGGGGAGGGAGGAGGCTTCGATCCGGCTGCCCGCGGTCGAGCACGTCTCGGTCCGCACCGGCGTGCGCGTCACGGCGGTGGATCGTGCCGCGAAGCGTGTCGCGCTCGACGATGGCGGGACCGTCGGCTACGAGCGGCTCCTGCTCGCTACCGGCGGCCGTCCACGCCGTTTGCCCTTCGGCGGGGACAGCATCGTCTACTTCAGGACTGTCGCCGACTTCCGCCGCGTCCGGGCGCTGCCGGTGGGCAAGCACGTGGCGGTCGTCGGTGGAGGCTTCGTCGGCTCCGAGATTGCCGCCTCGCTCGCCACCGCCGGTTACCGCGTCACCCTCGTGTTCCCCGACGAGGGGATCGGCGCTCGCCGCTTCCCTCGAGATCTTGCAGTGCATCTGAACGGCTACTACGCGGAACGTGGCGTCGAAGTCCGGCCGGGCGAGCGGGTCACCGGGCTCGGGTCACAAGGATCAGGATTCACACTTCGGACCGACCGGAGCGAGATCCGGACCGACCTCGTGGTGGCGGGGATCGGCATCGTTCCCAACGACCGCCTCGCCGCGGAAGCCGGGCTCGCCACTACCGACGGCATTCTCGTGGACGAGGCACTGCGCAGTTCCGACCCCGCCGTGTTCGCCGCCGGTGACGTCGCCCGATTTCCGAACCCGGCGCTGGGTGAGCACATCCGGGTCGAACACGAGGACAACGCCAACACCATGGGGCGGGAAGCCGGCCGGGCGATGGCCGGGGCGGAGGTCGCCTATCGCCACCTGCCGTTCTTCTACTCGGACCTCTTCGATCTCGGGTACGAGGCGGCCGGCGTGCTTGACCCACGCCTTGAGGTCGTCTCCGACTGGAAGGAGCCCAATCGCAGAGGGATCATCTACTACGTTGCGGATGGCCGCGTGCGAGGCGTGCTGGCGTGGGGCGTCTTTGGCCAGATGGAGGTCGCGCGGAACCTCATCGCCGAGCCGGGTCCGCACGATCCGGAGACTCTCCGCGGGAGGATCCCCGCCTGACGGTCCGAGACGGGCTCACGGAGGAGCCGAGCTGCGACTTCTCGTCGACATACAGCACCACGGCGCTGACGCGGGCGCCGACCACGATGGCGTCATAAGGCTCCTGGATGGTCGTGATGCGTTCTCGGTTCATGGCACGCGCCTCTGATGAAACGAGGAGGAGCCGTCGTCGGCTTCCGCGGGGTCGCCGGCCGATCAATCGAGCTTAGCGCCCGACTTGCGCCATGTTACATGGCACCGCCCTGTATTCAGGCAAGAAGCGGGAAGGCCGCCGGTGGGCATGGCTTTTGGCCGGGCGGTGGCCGCCCCCCGAGGGCGGCTGTGGTAGCATGGGCGGCCCATGGCGCGAAATCCCTCTTCATCAGATACCAAACGGAAGCCGGGTCCCACCGGGCGTTCGGTGTTGCGCGGCAAGGTTCGCGCGCACGATCCCTTCGAGCTCATTCGATGGTTGGCTCTCAGCCAACCCGACCCGCGAAAGGCTCTGGCCGAGCTGGTCCAGAACAGCCTCGACGCGGGAGCGACCCGGATCACCGTCCAGCGGGGCCGTGAACGGAAGATCCCATTCCTTCGGATCTTTGACGACGGAGAAGGCGTGATTCCCGAGATGGACCGGCCCGACGCGCTGCGCTACATCGCCACCAGCATCGGACACAGCCGCAAGCGCTCGCTCTCCCCCCAGGAACGGCTCAGGCTCATGACCCAGGGCCAGTACGGAATCGGCCTCCTGGGCTTCTGGAGCCTGGGGCACAGCCTGGAGATGCGGAGCATGGTTCCCGGACAGAAGCCGCATCGCCTGATCCTTTACCGGGACCGGCCCGACTTTCTGATCGAACCTCTCCCCGGACGGCTGGCCCTGGACGAGCGGCGGACGGAGGTGATCGTCTCCGGGCTGAACCGCGAAGCCCTTTCCGCGCTCATCGGACGACGGGCCGCCGATTACTTGGCGTCGGAGCTCAGGGGGCAGCTCCTCGCGCGGAAGGTCGAGCTCTCGGTGGTGGACCGGATCTCCCGGGGACGGGCCGACAAGCAGATCCTGGTTCGCCCTCCCCGCTTCCTCGGCGAAAGAATCGAGGGCCTGGAGCCCGTCCCGGTCCCCGGCTACAGCCCGATCCGCTTCGAGCTGTACCTGAGGGGCGCCGAGGGCGCCGAACGGGAACCCGGGATCCTGGTCTATGCCTCGGGGACCATGGTCGCGGATTCCTTCCACGAGCTGGCCGCGCTCGGCCTCGACCGGCCACCCTGGACCGACAACCGCCTGGTCGGGCTGGTGGACTTTCCGGATCTCCAGGTCGCTCCGGGAAGCCGCCGGGGCGTGATTCCGGATCATGCCGCGGCCAGATTCGCGGAGTCGATCGCCTTGGTGGAACCGGCGCTCCGCGACGTCCTGGAGAGCATCGAGCGGCGACGCCTTGAGGAGCAGGATCGCAGCGTCATCCGCGACCTTCGCAAGGCATTCCGAGATTTCTACCGCCGGCGCCCGACTTACGCCATGCTTCCGGTCCGAACGCCGGAGCCCGCCCTTGGTGCCACTGAAAACGCCTCCGGACGGGGAGCGGGGGAAGGATCCCCCATCGAGCCGCCGGAGGTCCGGGGCCCGGCGGAGGCCGGCCCCCCCACCCTGGAACTTCTCCCCCCGGCCCTCTGGCCGCGGTCCGGATCCTGCCGGCGGCGATCCGCATGGAACCGGACCAGCGAAGGAAAGTACGGGCCGAGCCGGTCGACGCCTCGGGGCGGCGGATCGAAGAGCCGGTGCGATTCGCGTGGATACTCGAGGGGCTGCCCGGCGAGATCCACTCCCCCCTCCGGGGAGAGGGCATGCCCGGCCACGGGGAGGATGCCGGTTCGGAGGTCGTGCTCACCGTCTTCGGGACCGTCGGGAAAGGGCTGCTCCGGGTGCGGGCCGGGACCGCCGGCCTCGAAGCCGAGGCGGAGGCGGTGGTCACGGTGGTGGACGAGTCCGGGCGCGGCGGCGGAAGCGAAGGGGTTCCCGAGCCGGAGTTCGTGGAGGATCCCGGTGGCCGCTGGCGGTCGCGGATGCAGGAGGACCGGTGGCAGGTCAACACCTCCCATCCGGACTTCCGTGCCGTCACCGAAAGCCCGGCCCTCAAGCTTCGCTACCTGGCCATGCTCTTCGGCAAGGAAGTGGTGGAGAGAAGCCACCGGGATCCCCGGCTCGCGGGTCCCCTGGAGCAGCTGGTGGAGGTGGTGGCCTTCGCCGACCGGAGCTTGACCGCCAAACGGACCCGCAGACCGAGGGGATCCGAACGGTCCTGAGCGCGCGCCGGTCGATGGGCGAGACCTCGGACCCTCCCGACCCGCTTGCGGACGGGCTCGACCGGGCGATTACACCCGCTCGGTGAAGGCCCGACCGGGGACTCGGGAAATTACCTAGAGATGGCTCGGAATATTTATCGCATTGGTTCCGGCCGCCGATTTGACTCGGAAGAGCCCGCCCGGGGCTTTATTCTTGTGGCAATCGACTCCCCGGCAAGCCCGGATTCATCTCAAGTCATCAAGGGGGGGGAGGGTGGCGTCCGATTCAATCAATGCCTCCACGGAACGGGCCCTCACCCATGGTCTGCGGTGGCCCCGGGTGGGCTCCTTCCCGCGGCGAAGGCAGGCGATCGCCCTCCTCATGGGACTGGTCATGGCGGCGACGGCGGCCTTCATCCTGTACGAGGAGGCGCTCACCTCCCGGCTCCAGGCCCGCTACCTCTCGCGGCTCGCCTCGCAGCTCACCTGGTCGGTGGAGCAGGGACCGAGCGACCGCATCGTCTTTCCGGCCAAGGGCCCGTACGACGAGCGCCTCGGCTACACCCGGATCCCGCAGATGACGGAGCGGCTCCGGTCGCTGGGGTTCCGGGTGACCGGCCAGGCGCGCGTCTCCTCGAGGTTCAAGGACCTGACGGGCCTGGGACTCTTCCCCATCTACCGGGAGAAGATGGCCGGCGGGCTCTGCGTCCTGGACGACGGCCGGGATACGCTCTTCGCGGCCTGCTATCCCCGGCGGCTCTACCGGACCCTGGACGAGGTTCCCCCGGTCACGGTGCGCACGCTGCTCTACATCGAAAACCGGGACCTGCTCGATCCCCGGCTCCCCCATCGTAACCCGGCGGTAGAGTGGCCCCGGCTTTTCCGGGCCGGCATGGACTGCGGGAAACGCATCCTGGGAATCGGCGGGAGCGTTCAGGGAGCGAGCACCCTCGCCACCCAGCTCCAGAAACTTCGACACTCTCCCGGCGGCATCACCGCCGACCCCTCCGAGAAACTCAGGCAGGTCGCCTCGGCCTCGATCGAGGCCTATCTCGACGGGGAAGAGACCCTGAAGAGCCAGGAGCGGATCGCGCTGGAGTATCTGAACGCGGCTCCCCTGTCCGCCACCGCCGGCGAGGGGGAGGTGACCGGGCTGGCCGAGGGCCTGTGGGCATGGTACGGACTGGATTACCGCACCGCCGACCCCCTCCTTCGGCTCGAGGGGGGCCCGCTCCGGCCCCTTCGGCCGAAGACCGGCACCGAGGCCCCGCGGGATGCGTCCGGGGAGGGCGGCGCCGGGGACGTTCACGCGACGCCGGCTTCGGCGGGCCGGGCGTACCGGGCGGTGCTGAGCCTCCTGCTCGCCAATCGCCGTCCCACCTGGTACCTCGCGCGGACCCAAGGACGCGCCGAGCTGCGGAAGCTCACCGACGCCTACCTGAGGGTCCTGGGGAGGGACGGGGTCATCTCCCCCTCGCTGCAGAAGGCGGCTCTCGCCGCGAAGCTGGAGGTCCGGGACCGCGCGCCGAACTTCCTCCCCACCTCCTTCGTGGACCGGAAAGCCGCGAATTCGATCCGTTTCGAACTCCTGAACCTCCTGGAAGCCGGCCGGCTCTACGACCTCGACCGCTACGACCTGACCGTCCAGGCCACCATCAACCGGGAGGTCCAGAAGGCGGTGTCGGAGCGGATTGCCTCCCTGGCCGACCGGGACTTCGTCCGCAGGAACGGGCTCGATGCCTGGCGGCTCCTGGGCCGCGGCAAACCCGAGGACGTCATCTACAGCTTCATCCTCTACGAGCGCACCCCCTTCGGGAACGCGGTCCGGGTCCAGACCGACAACTACGACCAGCCCGTGGATCTGAACACCGCGGGACGGCTGGAGCTTGGATCCACCGCCAAGCTGCGGACGCTCATCACGTACCTTCAGATCATCGAGGAGAGCTACCGGAGGTTCGCCGGGCGGGACCCGGACGAGATGGAGGCGCTGCTTCCCGGGCGGACGGATCCGCTCACCCGCTGGACGGCGGCCTGGCTCCGGCGGCACCCGGAGGCCACGCTGGACCGGACGCTCCAGGCGGCCCTGGACCGCCGGTACTCGGGGAATCCCTGGGAGCGGTTCTATACCGGCGGGGGCCTCCATACCTTCGCGAACTTCGATACGACCTACGACCGGCGGCTGGTGAGCGTGCGGGAAGCGTTCCGCCAGTCGGTGAACCTGCCCTTCATCCGCCTCATGCGGGACATCGAGGACTACTACCTCTGCCGGGGGCCTCGGGCCAGGATCCGGATCCTGGAGGACCCGTCGGACCCGCGCCGGCGGCAATACCTGGCCCGGTTCGCGGACGAGGAGGGGCGAGTCTTCGTCGAACGGTTCCAACGGCGGCTGGCCGGGGCGGAGGGCGACCGGCTGCTGGACCGGGTCGCGGAGGACGTGACCCCGGCCCTCATGCCCCTGGCCTGGGCCTTCCGGTCCGTCCTCCCCGAGGCGCCGCCCGAGGAGTTCGCGGCCTTCCTTGGCCGGAACCCTCCGGCCTCCCCACCCCGCACGGAAGCGATCGCCGACGCCTACCGGAGGGCCGACCCCTCCGGGCTGAGCCTCGCCGACCTGGGATACCTGGCCGGGCTTCATCCGCTCGAGATCTGGACCGCCCGCCGGCTGGCGCAGCACCCCGAGGCCTCGTTGCCGGAACTGCTGGGCGCGAGCACGGCCGCGCGCCAGGAGGTCTATGAGTGGCTCTTCCGGGCGAGGAACCGGGAGGCCCAGGATCTCCGGATCCGCACCCTGCTGGAGGCCGAGGTGTTCTCGAATATCCTCCGCGAGTGGCGGCGGCTGGGATACCCGTTCCAGGACCTGACGCCCTCCCTGGCCACCGCCATCGGGAGTTCCGGGGACCGGCCCTCGGCCCTGGCCGAGCTGGCCGGGATCCTGGTCAACGACGGCGTGCGTTACCCGGTGGTGAAGGTGGACCGGCTCCGGTTCGCGGCCGGCACCCCCTTCGAGACCACCTTCGAACGCGAGCCGGTCCCGGGCGAGCGGGTGCTTTCCTCCGGCGTGGCGCGCGCGGCCCGCGGGGCGCTCCGGGACGTGGTCGAGGCGGGCACGGCCAGACGGGCCCGCGGCGCCATCACCGGTCCGGACGGCGCCCCGGTCCCGATCGGCGGCAAGACGGGAACCGGCGACAACCGCTACGTATCGACCGACTCCCGAGGCAACGTCATATCCTCCCGGCCGGTCAACCGGACCTCGGTCTTCGTGTTCTACTTCGGCGACCGCTTCTACGGGGTGATGACCGCGTTCGTTCCCGGGCCCGAGTCGGACCGCTACCGCTTCACCAGCGCGCTCCCGGTCCAGGTGGTGCGGCTTCTGGGTCCGGAGCTGTCCCGTCTCCAGGCGGCCGCGGACCCGGTGGCCGGGTTCTCTCCTTGAGGAGCGCCGGGCGGCCCAGGGGACCAACGTCCGGATCCCTTCCCTCCGAGCAGGCAGGTCCACTAAGAGATCGCAGAGACCGGACCCGGGGGAAACGTGATATATTCTGTCCACGTTGGCGGCGCCCCAAGCATGCCGCTGTCCCCTCCCCGGGGAAACGCGGGCGCACGGCACTTCTGATCGTCGAGCGAGGTACCTCATGCGGTTGCCCCTGTGTCGTCTTCCCGCGATATTGATATTCGTATTGTCCGGCATCGCATCTTCCGCCCATACCGTAGCCGGCCAGTGCCCGCACTGGATCTCCGGCCCCCTCACCCCCGACGTCCAGGGCGCGAACGGGCCCATCTTGGCCATGACGAACTGGGATCCGGACGGCGGCGGCCCCAAGCCGGCCGTGCTGGTCGTGGGCGGACAGTTCTCGAGCATCGACGGCGTGGCCGCGGACAACCTCGCGATGTGGGACGGACTCGTGTGGCGCCCGGTCGGCGGCGGCGCCAACGCGCCGGTACGGTCCCTCACCGTCTATAACGGCTGGCTGGTGGTGGGCGGTGACTTCTACACCGTGGGAGGCGTCTCCTCCCCGCGTCTGGCGGCATGGACGGGTACCGGATGGCTCACCTTCGGCCCGGGCATCGATCCCACCGGGACGGTCTCCGTGGAAGCGCTCACTGTCTACCAGGGCGCCCTGATCGCGGGCGGGACGTTCCTGACCCCCTACAAGTATCTCGCCCGCTGGAACGGCAGCGGCTGGGACGACATGGGGGCCGATGTTTACGGCCAAGTGGTGGACTTCGCGCAGATGAACGGCGATCTCTACGTGGCCGGCGACCTCGGGATCGTGAATCCGCTCGGGTTCGTGGACGGCGTCGTCCGCTACAACGGAACCGCCTGGTCCGAGCTCGGCCACCCCACGCTGGCCGGCGGCTCCCGGAACGTCTCCGCGGTCGGAGCCTTTTCGGGCGCCATCTGGGCCTATGGCGAGGTGGGGCTTCAGCGCTATACCGGAGGCGACACCTGGGAGCCGGTCGGCGGCGGCCCGTGCTCGATCCAGTCGTTCCTCGAGTCGGGCGGACAGCTCTACGCGGCCGGGTACTGTTGCCCGGAAGAGCCCTCGGACTACAAGCGCGTGCAGATGTGGGACGGATCCGGCTGGTTTCCCGTCGGGACCGGGGTCGGCGCCGAATGCCCCAGCGGCCCTTCCCAGTCGGCGGTCAACGTCCTGTGTGACTACAACGGCCTCCTCTGCGCCGGCGGCTCGTTCGACATCGCGGGTGGCGTTTCGGCCAGCAACCTCGCCTTCTGGACCGGCGTCGACTGGCGTGCTCCGTCCGCCCCCGTGAATCTCTTCGCGCTCAGCGCCTACGGCGACAAGGTAGGCCTGGGCGGGTACTTCTCCCAGGCCTCCGCGACGGGACAGGCGTACTACCTCGCGTCGTGGGACGGGACCTCGATCTCGCCGCTCGGATCCGGAACGGACGCTCCGGTCTTCGCGCTCTACGGCTACACGGACGCTTCGTTCCCCAACAACCGTCACCTCATCGCCGGCGGCTCGTTCACCCAGGCCGGGGGGCTCGCCGCCAGCGGGATCGCCCGGTGGACCGAGCCAACCCTGACGCCCGGAGGCAGCTGGGCGCCGATGGGAGCCGGCTTCTCCGGGCCCGTCTTCGCGGTCGAGCCCTACGTCGGCGGGTTCGTCGCCGGCGGGGCGTTCGTCGCATCCGGAGCCGCCGCCACCAGCCGGGTCGGCCGCTGGGATGGAAGCGCCTGGCAACCGATGGGCACCGGCATGAACGGTGCCGTGCGTGCGCTCAAGAGCTTCTTCGTGAGTTTCGGCAAGAACAACGTCGTCGTCGCCGGCGGCGACTTCACCACCGCGAACGGGTCCCCGGCCAACCGCATCGCCTACTGGACCGAGAGCGCGTTGAATGGGACGACGCCCTGGCAGCCGATGGGGAACGGCTTCAACGGCTCCGTCTACGCGGTCGAGCGCTACAACGGTTCGACGTACGCAGCCGGGACGTTCACGGGCTCGAGCAGCACGACCCTGAACTACATCGCCCGGTACACCGCCTCGGGCTGGGTCGCGGTCGGCGCTTCCACCTCCGGCGGCGGAACGAACGGCCCGATCTACGCGCTCAAGGCGATCGGGAGCTATCTCTACGCCGCCGGCAATTTCAACCTGGCCGACGGGACTCCGGTCTACTGCATCGCACGCTGGGACGGCACGGGGTGGAGCGCGATGGACGGAGGCACGAGCGGCCTGGTCCGGGCCCTTTCACCCTACGCCACCGAAGTGCTGGCCGCCGGCACCTTCGACAAGGCCGGCTCTTCGTTCACCACGAGCCTTGCCCGCTTCACCCCCACCGGAACGCCTTGGTTCCGGAAACAACCCACCTCAAAGACCACCTCCCAGTCCGGGACCGTGAGCTTCGACGTCGAAATGGCACCGGATTACTCCATCCTCGGATACTCGTGGCGGCGCGACGAGGTGCCGCTCACGGACGGTCCGACCCCGAGCGGTTCGGTGATCTCCGGCGCTTCCGGCCCGTCGCTGGCGATCGGCTCGGTCGCGTCGGCCGACAGCGGGTCCTATGACTGCGTGGTGTCCAACGAATGCGGCGACGTCACGAGTTCCGCGGCGCGCTTGACCGTCAGTACCGGGGTGGGCGTCGGCAACACCGGTCCCGGGTTCGCGTTCTCGCTCTCGGTGAGCCCGAACCCCACGCGCTCCGCCGCACGTATCGGGTTCGAGCTTCCGCGGCCCGGCCGGGTCCGGGTCGACGTCTTCGATATCGCCGGCCGCCGGGTCGCGCTCCTGGTCGAGGGCGAGCAGACGGCCGGTCACCACGAGGTCACGTGGACGGGAGAGGCGCTCAACGGCGGGCGCGCCATGGCCGGGATCTACTTCGCCTGCCTGACGACCCCGGACGGGTCTCTCGTCCGGCGGGTGGCATGGCTGCCCTGACCGCCGGGAGGCCCGGTCTTGCCGCACGGACACCCTCGTTGCTGCCGGGACCAGACCGCTGCCTCCGGACCACCGCCATCCTGGCCGGGGCGCCGGTCATCCCAGCTCCAACCCGTAGCCGGTCGCTTCCCGAAAGCTGGTCTGGACGGCCTTGAACGCGTCGCTCCCCGGCGCGGGCGGGGAGAAACATCGGATCCGCACCGTCTTCTCGACCTTGTGGAAGGCCTGCTTGCGAAGGCCCCACGGGTGAGGCACGATCCGCGCCACCAGGCCCAGGAGCGCGACCTGGTTGGCCTCGGGGCGGATCCGGAGTTCGTAGCCGACCCGCTTCGATGCCTGTTCGACCCGGTCGCGCTGGAGGCCGGCCACCTCCGGGGTGATGAACGAGAGTTCGATGAAGACCGCGCCCCCTTCAGATTTCCGGCTCATCTTGTAGGGGCGCCAGATGTCCGGAGCCTCGGCGAAGATGTTCTGAAGCGCTTGGTAGGCGGCGTTGATCTCCATGGCCGCGCCCGCCGCGCGCCCCACCGGCCCCACCGGGGTCTCGAGGTCCAGATCCCAGCCGGTACGCTCCCGGAAAGCCTCTCGCGCAGCTTCAGCGGCGCCCCCGTCCAGGTCGCGGTCGAGCTTCAGGGTCGCCGTCTCCCGCTCGTTGTGCAGGGAAGGAGCTCGGAGAAGGCCTATCTCCGGGGGAAGCACCTCCCGGGCGATATCGGCCAGGATCTGCTGCTGCACTCCGCGATGGATCCGCAGCCGCCACCCGGTGTCCCGGGCCAGGGAATGCAAGAGGTCGCCATGCCTTCGGGCCAGGGCGCCGGAGACAAATTTCATCTCGATCGCCTTCACCCCGGCATCGGTGACGCGCTTGAACCGGATCGGGCGCTCGCCTGCGGGGGCCTTCTCGAATGCCGCCTCGATCAGCTGAACGGCCATCTCGAAGCGGAGCGGTTCGCGCGGGACTTCCGGAGAAGCCCCCTCCGGCTCGAACCGGTTCCGCACGAAGGCCGCCGCCTTCGCCGCCGGGACGCCGTCAAACACCAGCTTGAAGCCGGTGCGCCGGCGGAATCGTTCCGCCGCGGAGGCCGCCGCCGCCTCGTCCAGACCGGCGGCGGGAAGAACCCGCACCTCGCGCTTCTCGAGGCGCACGGACGGGGTCTTGATCGGGGGCGACGCGGCGGGAAGGACCGCCACCGCTTCCTCGACAAGCCGGCCCTGATGGGGGCGGTCGTTCACCGCCACCGTCCACCCCGTGCCCTCGACCACCTTGTCGATGCGATCCCGGTATTGGGAGAGCGCGACGTCGGGGAATTCGAAGTAGAGCCTCAAGACGTGCCGGTCCTGGTCCCAACCCTTCCGGTAGAGGCCGGTTTCGGGGCCCAGCGTGGCGTCCACGCGGGCGGCGAGGGCGTTGGGGTCCATGGTCTCGGGCGCGCCGGCGCGGTCGCGAAAGAGGGCGTCGCTCCGGGTCACGCGGTAGAAGTGCGGCCGCTGCGGGTGCCGCTGGAAGTACTCGGAGTGGGCCAGGAGATCCGAGAGCGTGGCGTAAGCGTCTTCGTCCCAGCCCGCCGGACCGAACCAGAGCTGGAGAAGGTCGATGGCGCTTACCGCCTTGCGGTCGTCGCCCCGCTCCCGGAGCCGGGCGGCCATCGCGGCCAGGGACTGCCCGTCGAGCGGCCCCTCGTTGCCGATCCCCGATCCGGCCGGAGCCCGCCGGCGGACGATCCCCTTGGAGTGGCCGGTGCGGAAGGTCTCCCCCGTCCTCGGAAGGTGGAGCACGCAGTTGCCGGAGGACCGCCGCCACAAGAGCTCGGCCAGAGCGGGGCGCGCCTGGCCGTCCCCGTGCACCAGCACCACCTCGCGGGGGCGGATCCGCTCGATCAGGCCCGCGATCTCGTTGGCGTCGGCGTGGGCGGAGAGGGAGTACTTGGAGAAGGAGCAGCGCACGGGGACGGTGCGTCCGTCCAGCACGAGGTCCCGGTCGGTGCGTTCGGCGAGATCCAGGAGCCTGCGTCCCGGCGATTCCTCATCCTGGTAGCCGGTGATGGCGATGCCGTTCCGGGGCTCGGCGGCCAGGCGCCCGGCATAGAACACACTGGCCCCGCCGGAGAGCATCCCCGAGCTGGCGATCACCGCGCAGGGGGGGCCGGCCAGGATTCGTTCGCGGTCGTCGGGCTTCCCCACGGCCTGGATCTCGTCCACCACGTTCAGGAACGGGTTTCCGAACCGCTCGGCGAGCTTGCGCGGGTACGGCCCCTGGTGGGCGGCGAAGCTCGAATAGACCCCGCACACCGAGCGAACCATGCCGTCCAGGTAGACCGGGAAACGGTCGACACGGTTCCGGCGGAACTCCCGGAGGAGGATGAGCGCCAGCTCCTGGGCCCGGCCCACCGCGAAGGCGGGGATGAGAAGCTTTCCTCCCCGTTCGATCACCCCGCTCACCATCTCCAGGAGCCGCCGCTCCTCCAGCTCCCTCGGGGAGTGGAGCCGGTTGCCGTAGGTGGACTCCATGACCAGGACGTCGGGCCGGAAGGCCCGGGGCGCCAGCATTCCCGGCACCGTGATCTGGCCCTCGGCGCTGATGTCCCCGGAGAAAAGCACGCGCTCGGTCTTCCCCCCCTCGCCGGCCTCGATGCCCACCGAGGCGGCACCCAGGATATGGCCGGCCGGGAACCAGGTAACCGCCGCGCCTCCGATCTCCACCGGCGTCCCCATCGCCACGGGTACGATCCGCTCCAGCGCGGCGTCTACCAGGGGCGGCGAGTAGAGCGGGATCTCCCCCTCGCTTTCCGAATTCATCTGCATGATGCGCAGCGAGTCGCGCAGCAGCACCTCCACCAGGGCCCGGGTGGGGGCGGTCATGTAGATGGGGACGGCCGGGAAGTGCTGGTGGAAGACCGGAAGAGCCCCGGTATGGTCGGTGTGGGCGTGGGTGATCACCAGCGCCTGGATGTCCCGGTACTCGGGCGAGGTGAGCAGGCCGAGGTCGGGGAGGCGGTCCTCGCCGCTCATCCGGATCCCGCAGTCCACGGCGATCCGGGTGCTGCCGATCGTGACCACGGCGCAGGAGGCGCCGATCCCGTCGGCACCGCCCAGAAAGGTGATTTCCATGGTTCCGTGAGGGTATCACGGCGTTTCTAGGCCGGCCACTTCCGGGTCGAGGACTTCGCCCTGGCCTTTCTGCCGGCAGGCTTCCTTGCCTTGGCCCTCGTCCCGGAACCCGTCGCGCTCTTGGCCCCCGTTCCCTTCTTGGCCTTCTTGGCCTTCTTGGCCTTCTTGGCCTTCTTGGCCCTTTTGGTAATTTTGGCCGTCTTCGCCATCTTGGGCTGCTTCGTCGCCGTCTCTTTCGCCGCCGCCGCCTTCTTCGCCGCCTTCTTCGCCGCCGCCGTATTCTTCCTCGTGACCTTCTTGGCGGATTTCTTGGACGGTCCGCGGGCGGGCGCGCCGTTCATGTCGATATCCACACCGAAGACCGCCGAGATGTCTTCCGTCTCGAGGACGCGGCGCTTGCCGGCCGTGCCCCCGCGCACCGGCCGAAGAACCGCCGCTTCCACCATCTCGGCCGCGTCCACCTTGCGCAGCGTGAACAGCAACTCGGGCCGGTGGTCGAGGCGGGCACCCACGCCGTAGAGGGTCGCAGCCACGTGCTTGCACATGGTGGCCCAATCCGGGCACGAGCAGCTGAGCGCGATCTCACGAGGCGACGGGAAGAGACCCTCTCCCTTCTGTGTCACGATCTCCATGACGCCCTTGGACAGGGAGCCCTGGAGCAACTCGACCAGGGAGCCGATACGGCCCGCGCACTTCCCCTTGACTTTCGCCCAGTGCGGCTTGGCCAGAGGCTTGATCACGATATCCACGGTATACAACTCAGTGCCGCTCACAAGCGCGCGCACGCGGCCGGATTCAATCTGCAGGTCTACAACCGAACCGTTCCGGACGTAGGTCCGTCCGCGGGGGAGGCGATTGGAAAAGTCGCTGTACGCCTCGAGATTCCGGCACCAGGCGTCGCCCCAGAAAGTCGTGGTGATCCTGCGACCCTGGATCTCGACCGGCGAGACCGTCCGGCCGGCCTGCTTCATCTCGGCCACCTTCCGGGCGGCGCGCCGACGCCGCTCCCCAACCGGAACATAGGGCGGCCAATAGTTCTCGTAGTATCTGGCCATGTGCTCCCCTCCATCTTCGACCACAACCAGGGGACCCGTTCGCCGGGACCGGCTAACCATCGAGCGCGGCCCTCAGGTCGAGCGATACCAGCGACATCAGTTCCTCGTTGCTCATCTCCGTCAAGGAGGCCTCGGCGCCCCCCGACAGAACGTCATCGGACAGTTTTGACTTGCTCTCGATCAGCTCGGCAATGCGTTCCTCGACCGTCCCCCGGCAGACGAACTTGTGGACCAGCACGTTCTTCTTCTGCCCGATGCGGAAGGCGCGGTCGGTGGCCTGGTTCTCCACCGCCGGATTCCACCAGCGGTCGAAGTGGATCACGTGCGAGGCCGCGGTCAGGTTGAGCCCGGTGCCGCCCACCTTGAGCGAGAGCACCATGAAGGGTACGCGGTCATCCTCCTGGAAGCTCTCGACCAGGCTCTGGCGCTTCCTCACCGGCGTGCCGCCGTGGAGCACCACGCCGCCCCGGCCGAAGATCCCGGCCAGGTAGCCGGCCAGCGGTTCGGTCATCTCGCGAAACTGCGTGAACACGAGCAGCTTGTCCTGCCGGGCGGCGATCGACTCGCACAGCTCGCCGAGCCGCAGGAGCTTCCCGCTGTCGGCGGATTCGTAGGCGCCGTCCCCCAGCCACTGGGACGGGTGGTTGCAGATCTGCTTGAAGCGCATCAGGAACGCCAGGACCACTCCCCGGCGTTTGATGCCGTCGAGTTCCCCGACTGCCCGCCTCATTTCCTCGACCGACTGCTGGTAGAGCGCGGCCTGCTTCCTGCTCAGCATGCAGAAGGCGGTGACCTCGGTCTTGTCCGGCAGGTCGGCGATGACGGATCGGTCCGTCTTCAGGCGGCGCAGGATGTAAGGCTGCACCAGCCGGCGCAGAGGCGCGTAGCCTCGCTGGCTCTTCGCCATGGACTTGCAGAACCCGTTGAACGTCTTGGCCGAACCGAGCAGGCCGGGATTGAGAAAGTCGAAGATGGACCAGAGATCCCCGAGCCGGTTCTCCACCGGCGTCCCCGTGAGCGCCAAGCGCCACTGCGATGGCAGTGCTTTGACCGCCCGGGTCTGCTTGGCACCGGGGTTCTTGATGGCCTGAGCCTCGTCGAGGATCACATGGCGCCATGGATGTTCCTGGATCCACCCGGTGCGCATGACGGTGCCGTAGGTGGTGATCACGGCGTCGTGAGCCTCCACCCGCTTCCCCGGGAGCTTCGCGAGTTCCGGAGAGGGGATCCGCGACGGATGGGCGATGAGCACCCGCAACCGGGGAGCGAAGCGCTCGATCTCCAGGCGCCAGTTGTCCACCAGCGAGGCGGGCACCACCAGGAGATCGGTGCTCTTCTCCTTCTCCCGCCTCGCCAGGTTGAGGACGCCGAGCACCTGCACGGTCTTTCCCAGTCCCATGTCGTCGGCCAGGCAGCCGCCCAGTCCCAGGCTTCGCAGGGTCAGAAGCCATTGCACCCCGTGTTTCTGATAAGGACGGAGCTGCGCCTGGAGGCCGGCGTTTGCTTCGACGTCCGTGCTCAGATCGGACGAGCGAAGGGTATCGAGCCTGGAGGCGAGCCACTTGCCGGCGATGACATCCGACCACTCCGGGCGCGCGTCCTCGGCGTCTCCTTCTTTCCCATCGAAACGGGCCCCGGAGAGCAACCGCATCGCCTCGCCGAACCCGATCCCCCCGGCCTTGGCGTGCTTCTCCGCGGCCCGCCACTGGTCGAGCACTTGGGCGAGCTTCTCGCGGTCCACCTCGACCCACTTGCCCTTGATCAGCACCAGGCTTTCGCCGGGGGCGAGCAATTCCTCGATCTCACTCCGGGAGAGCTTCCCGCCGTCCAGGGTGAGGCTGACCTCGAAGTCCAGCAGGGCCTCCATTCCCAGGGCGGAAGGCGCCTTGCCGCCCACCGACACGGTGACCTTGGGCCGGGGCCGGTTCCTGGCGCTCCACCAGGCGGGAACACGCACCACCAGGCCGGCCTCCTCGTAGAGCGGGACCTCGTCCAAGAACCGGTGGGCTTCGCCGGGAGTCCAGGAAAGCGGGCGATAGACATCGCCGGTCTCGACCAGGTCGCGGACGAACCCGCTCCGGTCGGATGCGCGGGATAGCGGCGCCAGCAAGGCCAGGAGCTTCCGGCGGTTACCGGCCCCCGCGTACTCCTTCAAGGCTCGACCGAGAGGCAGGTGCTGCGGCTTGGCCCGTGCGGAGACCTTGTGGGCGTACGTGGCGATGAAGGCGAAAGGATACTCCGGATCGCGCTTGTTCTCGGCGAGGTGGAAGCAGACCCGGCCGACCACATTCCATACCGAGTCGTGCTTTCGCAAATAGCCCTGGACGCCGTCTTCAAAACCCGAGGCCTCGCTAGCAAGCGCCGAACCCATGTCCGACCAGATACCGGCAAGGAGATCGGCGTCGAGGAATTCTCCGCCCGGCATGGGCGGAGCGGACTGGGCCAGAGGCTCGATTTCGGCGGGGTCCGGCTCGGGGATGACGAGGGACCCGGGATCGATGGGGTCGAGCGCGCCGCAGACCCGGCCGACGAACGTCCGGCCCAGATCGCGCCAGTAGGCAAGCGACGGCGGAAGTTCGGTCGAAAGCTCCGCCACCCCGAGATGCAGAACCCCATGGCCGCGACCGCCCCTGAAGGCTTCCATGATCCGTTCCGTGGTCCTGGGCGGCACCGGCGAGCCGTCCTCGCACGGCCCAGGCCCGACCTCGAGGCGTCCCCCCGGCGTCAGCCGGCAGACCAGGGTCACTCCGCCGCCTCGGACGCCGCCGAGCGAGAGCAGGGTCATCGCAACTTCACATCTCCGCCCGGGTCGGTTTCCAAGAGGTGGTGGCAACGCTCCGCTGGAGCCCAAGCGTTCAGAGGGCCCGATGATAGCCGAAGTGGGTTCTCCACGCCAAGCATTTCAACAAGCACTTCAAGGCGCGGGAAGGCCCGGGATCGAGCGGTTTCGACTTCACCCGCGGCGGGCCGCCGGTCTATCCCGTGGTCGGCAGCTCCGCCGCGGTGTTGTACAGGATCAGAGAGAGGCCGGGTTCAGTTTACAGTGCCTCGTCGAGTTCACGCTGCAAGGCCGGGTAGCGGCGGTACTCGGCACGGATCTTGGCCACCCAGTCGGCGGCGTCAGGAGCCGGATCGAGTGCCGCACACGTCCCTACGAGCAGCGCCGCATGGCCGTAGTGCCGGCGTCGCTTGCAACTGACGACCCCGGCCAGGCGATTCTCCGCAACCTTCCGCATGGCCTGGAGCATGGCACTTCGGGCCTCTTCCGTTACTCCACCACCGACACCGGCCATCTTGCAGACGTCGTCGATTCCGGGTGTTTCGAGGTGGGGTCCCTCGCGCTCGGAGATCGTCCACTCACGCTCTTCGAACTTCGTCCAACGGTCGGTGTGGGGCCCGGGATCCGACCCTGGCCCGGGGCCGTCGTCACGCAGGATGCCGGAGAACACCGGGAAAAGCAGATGTCCTGGATGCTCGCTGTCCGACCAGCCCAAGCCCGGGGCGTCCGAGAGAAGTTTCGCCGCCTCGTTCAAGTCACCGACGAGGACATGGAGAAAGGCCCGCTGGCGGTGGGCCTTCGTCGGGCAAGCCTCCAGCGCCTCGCCTGCCCGCTTCCTGACCGCAGCTCGGCTTTCCGCCGATCCCATCCAGCGCCTCAGGCGCAACATGCTGGGGGCTTCCCGCCACGCGCGTTCCAGCCGGGCGGGCAAGTCTTTCCGCCCCAGCTCCTGCGCAGTCAGCGCGGCCCCATCAAGGAACTCACCGCGCCAGAACGCCTTTTCCGTGACGATCTCCGCGGCTTCCTCATAGGCCGAAAGAGCGGCTTTCCAGTCCCCGGTTTCGAGCAGCACACCGCACCAGGCCCGCAGGTCCTCGGCGCGCCGCGTCAAACGCGCGACCCTCCCAAGTCCCTCCGCTCCCTCGATCCGTCGAACGACTTCCCGGAGCCACCGATTCTCGTCGGTGTCCCAGTCGCGGCGACGCGGGCGGACGGCTTCGTCTTCGACCGCCGCCCGCCACCGCGGAAGGAAGTCATCAAACTGCGGCAGCGGTTCGACGGCGACCCTTTCCATCTCACGTAGAGGCTCCCAGAGGTATCCGATGCCGCGAACCTCGCTCAATGCCTTGCGCACGGCCTCGGGACGCCGGTCGGGGACGGCGGTCATGTACATGGATACGACGTACTGGGCGGCGCAGTCGGCGACCTCGGCGCCGAGCACCTCGTCGACCAGTTCGTGCTGCCCGAGATCGATCTCGCAGTCACCGATGGGGATCAGGAGCGCGCGGAATATCGAATAGGCGGCGGCGTAGTCCTTACTGAGGAACGCGCTGGACCCCTGGCGCAGGTAGCCGTCGACGTCCGAGGGATCGGCCGATCCGACGTGCCTTGCGGCCTCGGCGAAGGAAACGATCCCGGCGACATTGCTCTTCGATGGCCGTGGAGGCGCCCAGCCCGGCTCACCGCGAGCCGCCCGGTCGATGAGCCGGTTGACCACGCGGCCGTGGGTCGGATTGTCCAGCCAGGGCAGGATATCCCGAACCAGCTCCCGCAGCTGGTCTGCGTTCATGGCCGAGAGCGCTCCGTCGATGGCGGACGGGTCGGGCTCGGCGGCAGGCAGGTGTCTTCGTCTCATCAGGCGGACCCCAGCTCGGAAGCGAGAATCCCGGCCGCGAAGGACGCGCCCGAGGGCTGCGCGGCCACGAGAGCACGGATGCGTCGTTGGGTATCCTCCGCCCGACCCGCGGTCTCCGCGGCCTTCATGGTGAACGCGTAGGCGTTCGAAACTTCGAGACCGGTGACCTCGTAGCCGTAGCCCCCGACGAGCCAGCGAAGAGCGGCCATTCCGGCCTCCAGAGCGAAGGCTGGATTCTCATCCGAGAAGTCGCGGGCGGCCCTGGTCAGGGTCAGAGGGGAGGTCGGGGTTCGATTGGCCAGCTGGATCGCCACGTCGAAGAGCTGCGCGTCCTTCGCCGCCGCAAACCACTTGCCCTCCTCGCCGGGAGTGAACTCGATCAGGTCGTCCAGGACTTCCTCGGGAGTCTTGTGCGGGTATTTCCGCCGGATGGCCCGGAACCAGGCCAGGTAGGTCCCGGCCCGGTTGGACGCGAGGCCGTACCGCCGGTAGGCCTCCTCGACACGCCCCGAGGTCAGCAGGATCTCCTCGCAGACCCTGGCGATGGCCACGGGACTGTCGTTCAGGCCACCGCCCTCCTCCGCATAGCGGACCGCCTCCTTCTGCCTCCGCATCGCTGCGAGGGCCCTCACTCCGTACTGCCGGTAATGCCACATGTCGTAGGGCGCCATCTCGAGCAGGTCGAGGAGTTCCTGGTGACGCCCGGCGGCGAGCAACGCGCTCAGGCAGTTCGTCGTGCCGCTGAAGAAACCACGAAGGCCGGGATCCGGGCTCCAGGCCATTCTGCAGATGCCGATGAGCCTGTCGCCCCAGCGCGACGCGACATCCGGGGAGGCGCAGAGTTCACCCCAGTAGTCGCCCAGGGACTCGAGGTATGGGATGTCGTCCTCCCGGTAGGCGTTCCAGAGCCTTTCCAGCCATGCTTCGCGGGTTTGCGAATCCGCAGGAGCCCCGGCGATGACGGGGACGAGCGCTTCGATCGCGTTGTTGACGGCCGTACCGATGGCACCGGAGGAGCTATCGACGCGCTCGAGCGCAGGGGAGAGCCTTTCCAGGAACTGAACTGCTCCTTCCGCCGCGAGAACCCTGTCCCTGCGCGCGACCTTCTTGATCTCGGAAACCGCCTCCTTGACGCGCTTGACCGCAGGCTGAGACTTCCAGCCGAATGCGTGCCGCCGGAAGCGGGACCTGAACACCCACCTGTGGCCCTCGGGTTTCACCATGTTTCTTGCCTCGCGGTCGTTGAAGCGCTCACATCTGGTCTGGGAGATGATAGCTCGCCGACGGGGACGCGCGGAAGCCGAGACATCTTGGGCAAGTCCGCCGAGTCGCGACGGCCCAAGAAAACAGAGAATCTTCGGCGCGCGCAGGTTCCCGGTGCCGGCCCGGAAGTCGGCCCACCACCGGGCTGTCTCCAGCACGCACCCGGGAAGCGGTAGCAGGCACGGCTCCCGCCCGGCCGACCGGGTGCCGCACTCCAGGACGATCATGCGGGCGAAGAACCCGTTGGTGAGCATCCGCTCCGAGAGCGCCTCGTAGTAGTGGCTCGGGATCGCGGTGCCGAAGACCACGAGGCAGGGTTGGTCGATCGTCCCGGCTGCCTCCTTGCCGGCCTTGCGCCGCATGGGGAAGATCGAGTTGGCCGACGAGTACATCGTGAGCAGCGTCCCCATGATGCTCTCGTACCGGGCGTCGCGCGTTTTGTTGATCGACTGCAGCATCCCGTCGATCTCGTCGGTCTGGAACACCATGCCGGGCTCGGTGAGAAGGGCGTCCTGGATGCCCTCGCCCGAGGCGAACCGCCCGCCGATCTGGCCTGACAGGCCGATGGTGTGCAGGATCTCGGCGTTGATCTTCCGGGGCCGGTCCTCCCCGGCCGACGAGTGAGCGAGGCCGAGGAGGTAGATGTTCGTGCGGTTGTCGCCAGGGTCGCGGACCTTGCGCCCGGCGAGCGTGGCCTGGAGCGCGAGCGCGCCGGCGAACGCCATCGCGACGTTCGGGTAGGGCGCCGTCTCCAGGCAGTAGTCCATCACCTCGGACACGAACCCCGGCACCCGGAGCAGCTCGCCCGGCAGCGGCCCGGGGTCGGAGATGGCGGGACCCAGCTCGCCGGAGGCCCGATAAGGGGACAGAACGGGGACTGATGGGCTGAGCCGACCACGCCCTCCGCCGACGTGTTCCGGTGAGGGATCGATCCGGGGAGGCGGGTTCCAGACGGCGCGCCGAACTCGGTTCCGGAGGTCGATATGTACAAGGGGACACCTGAAGTCCCCTTGTGCATACCCGTTTACAGCCTGGCGCAGCGGCTATCCGCTGATCCCTGCCTGCCGAAGTGCGCGCCGGACCTCGCGGTAGACCGCGCCGTACTCGGGAAGCTCGGCCATCTGCGCGGCGAGGCGGATCTGCCAGAGCTTCTTGTAGCGCGCCTCCTTGCCGGCGAACTCGTCGCCCACCTCCGCCAGCGTCAACCCCCGGAACTCCAGCTTCCGTGCCATGGGGTCCATCAGGTCGGCGAGATCCACGTGGCCGCCGGACGTGAGGAACCACAGATCGTAGAGGTCTCGTGGTTCGTTGCGGGCCCGGTCCAGGAGCGCGACGGTCTTCTCGACCGCGACCTCGTTCAGGGAGTAGGCCTGGATCCGGGCCTCCTCGGGAAGATCGCGGTACTCCTCGTACCCGCGCAGAATCGGGCGGTCCTCCAGGCCCAGGACGATGCGCTCGCGGATCGTGATGTCGGTCTTGACGGACTTTCCGCGCGCCCGGGGAAGAGGCCCATCGTAGGCCAAGTAGAATGTGTGGCTGTTTTCGTGAGAATGACGGTCCAGGTGGTCGAGGCGGATCTCCACGCCGGAGACCTTTCGCGTCTCGTCGAAGGCTCCGGCGAGGTGCCGTTCGATCTCCTCCCACGGCGTCTCCTCGATCAACGTGAAATCCAAGACTTCGGAGAACCGGTAATCCGCGAAGTAGCACTTCTTGAGCGCGGTCCCGCCCTTGAACGCGAGGCGGTCCCGGAGCGGGCTGCGGGACAATCCGACCAGGAGCCACGAGAGAACATAGTCGCGCTCCAGGACGGTCTCCGGGATGCGCCGGCCTCCCCGCTCGGCGAGGCGGTTGGAAAGCAATGAGAGGTCGCGCTGCGGAATCACCGGTCAGGTCCCCACGACGGCCCGGAGTTCTTCAGGGGCGATGTTGAGCTGAAGGCGCCAGCGGCGCAGGCGCCTCCCCTCGGCCGGGAGCACGGGGTCCAGGCGGACGTAGGTCGCCGTCAGTCCGGCACGGAGGCGCTCCAGGATCGGCGCCGCGGCCAGCTCGTAGGTCTCCAGCAAGAACCCGAGTCGGCGTACGACGGCTCCGACGCCGATCCGCTCGGCGTACTGAACGAGTCGCTCCGGGTTCACATCCCGGCGACGCATCCAGAGGCCCTTGGCGACCTCGGTCAGACCGCCGCAGTGCTGGGGCTGCTTGAGCCCGTCGATGATCGTCCGTTCCAGGTCGCTCACGCGCACCTTCTCCTGCTTGGTTACCCAGTGTTCGGTGAGACCGAAGAGATGCTCGCGCCGGCAGCGGACGAACCGGAACTCGACGCCCAGCGCGGTCACGGGCCGCCGCGGCTTGGGGCTGCTGACCGTGACGACCAGCTGGGGCTGGGTCGTCATCCCGTGGATCTCCATGGCGGTGGCATGGGAGAGGTAGTACTCCTCGCCGCGTATGATCTCCCGGGCGACGACGAGCGGGTTCCCTGGGTACTGCCGCTCCCTCCCCAGCTCAAAGGGGACCAGGACATAGAGACCGGGCTTGAGCCGGGTCGCCACTCCCCGGTCCACGAGCTTGCGGATGAAGCTCCTGGCGGAGGTTTCGGAGAGCCCCGTGATGTCCCGGACATCCTCGAGGCGGAAGACGACACGGTTCCGTTCGTGGAGCGTCGTCACCAGCTTGGCCCCTTGGGGGCCCAAGGTCTTGAGAGATATACTGTTTGTCCGCATTTCGTGCCTTTCTGGGGCACATTCTAGGCCTACGATAGGCCTCGGTCAAGCCAAGAAATTGCTCTGTTGAGTTCGTTCGTGCCCCCTGAGGGCACAATCAGCATCACAAATATAATCATCAGATCAGGGCGACCCTTCCGACGAGCCCGCAGATCCTCCTCAGCCCTTGGGCCCAACCCTCAAGTTCCGCCATAAGGCCCGCTGCTCCTGCCAGCCCGGGACGGTCGCGATCGGTCGGAGCTGCCGCTCGGTTATGGCGATCTCGACCCCCGGCCGTCCGGGGCAGGAAGAGGATCTCCTCCTGGATCGCGGGCGCCAGATTGAGCAGGTCCATAATCTGGGAGATGCGCGCCGGAGTCACGCCTCCGAGGCGGGCCAAATCGGCGTGGTTCCGGACTTCGTCCCGGTGGACCAAGCCCTCGAAGTGGATCGCGAGCGCCAAGAGCCGTGAGATCCGGGGCACACGGCCCGGCTCGCCGAGTTCTGCCACCCTGCCTCTGCCCGGGCGCAAACGCCGGCTTCCCTTCATGCCGCGCCGAAAGCGCACCTTGAACTCCACCGTGGGGCCGGGCGGCGCGGCCGACCTCCCGGGGCTCATAACCCGCCCTCCTGGGTTAGCGCGTTGATTCCTTCCGGCTTGAACGTGATCGCCACCGTCTCCTTCTCGCCATCATAGGCCACCCGCTCGATCAGACGCCGGGCGATCCGGGCGCGCTCCGGAGGTGGAAGCGTCTCCCATCGGGCGTCGAGGGCACCGGGCGAAGCTGAGCAGCATGTTCAGGGTCAGCCGCCCGATTGAGGTGTTGGTCGCGAACTGCTGCGTGATCGAGACGAAGGCGGCGCCGTGGTGGTCCAGGACCTCCATGATCCGCGCAAAGTCCAGGAGCGAGCGGCTGAGGCGATCGACCTTGTAGACGACCACGGCGTCGACGTTGCCGGCCTCGACGTCCGCCAAGAGACGCCGCAGGGCGGGGCGGTGCATCGTGCCCCCGGAGAAGCCGCCGTCGTCGTAGCGCGTGGGCAGACACGTCCAGCCATCCCCCCGCTGGCTCTGGATGAACGCCTCGGCCGCCTCGCGCTGCGCGTCCAGCGAGCTGAAGCCGTTGTCCAACCCCTCGTTGGTGGACTTGCGCGTGTAGATCGCACAGCGGACGGTCTTGGTCGCCGCCATCGTGCGGGGGCTCATGGCCGTTCTCGCTTCAGGCCAAAGAAGTGGAAGCCGCCCCCGTGGGTGCCCGTGACCGCCTTGGCTACCGCGGTCAGGGACCGGTACGTCTCGCCGGCGCACTCGAAGCCATCGCCCAGGACCGTGACCGTGACGGTCCGGCCGCGGTACTCGCGGGTGAGAACCGTCCCGGGCATGGGCAGGCGAGGGTCACGCGGCGTCGCGCGCCGCGCCATCGCCGGTCTGGAAACGGCGGGCAGGAGCCGGAGTGCGGCCTCATCAGCCAGCTCCCGGGCTCGTCGCTGGGCCCGCTCCGACAGGCCGCCCTCCGCCCTCGCCTGCAAGCCCCAGACGATGCGCTTCCGAAGGAACCCCTTGTGGCGCGACCGCGTCTCCTCGCCGAAGACTTCCCGGTACCGCTCCCGAAGCTCGGCGGCGGTCATGTCGCCGAACCCATCGATCTCTCGTTGGATGCTTCTCGTCATGTCGAGCCCTCCCCCAGGTGCATGGTTCTCGGTTCGTCAACCCTTGGGACATGAGCGCTCGCGGGCACCGGAGAGTCCAGTTCATTGTCCGGCAGCGGGTTGGGCGGGAGGATGCAGGCGGAAGAGGGTTCGATCCCAACCACGATCGCGCTCGAAGCCGCTTCAAACGCAGGCGCGGTGGGCGCGAGTTTGATCGCTCGGCGGAACGCAAGTAGAATCCCCCCATGAGTACCAGCGAGTACACGAGTCGTGCAAGGCGACGCGACCGTTCCGAGCCGGGCGGCCCGGAGTGGGTCGGCGGCCGGGTGGTCTCCCCCTTCTACATCACAGAGGGCACTCCGTACCGGCCGGAGCTCATCCTCTGGTTGGAACTTCCCGAAGGTGTCGTCGTGCACTTCGACTTGAGCGACGGGAGGAAAGCCCCGGCGTCATTCGGTGCGGCCTTGCTCAAGGCCATGGAATCTCCCATGATCGGTCCAAGACGACGACCCGGCACCGTACGGGTGGCCAATGCCGACTTGGCTGCGGAGGTGAGGCAGGTCCTCCCGGAAGTTCGGATCATCGAAGCACCAACGCCCGAACTGGACCATGTGATCGAACTCATGTCCGAGGCGACGTCGGAGGACGAGGATCGCGAGGATCCGAGCTACTTCGAAAACGGTCGCGTCGGGATCGAAGCGATCGAAGCTCTCTTTCGCGCGGCAAAGGTCCTCTATCACGTCGCCCCCTGGAAAGTCGCCGGAGACAGCCAGGTCCTGCGCGTGGACATCCCGGCATACGGCGTCGAGGGGGCGTGCCTTTCCATCATCGGTGCTCTCGGTCAGAGCATCGGTCTGATTCTCTTCCCGTCGATCGAGGGGTTCGAGCGGTTTCTCGAGCGAGCCGAAGCGCCACCTCGGCCCGGAGCGCCCACCGACCTCGGAACCACGACCCTCTCCCTGAACTTCGAAACAGGTTCTGACCTGCCCCCCTCAATGCGCCGGGAGGCGCTGAAGCACGGGTGGCCGGTGGCCGACGCGAAGGCCTACCCGATGGTGCAGCATCGGGACCCCGATGGCCTCCCCCGGCCGCTGTCCGAACAGGATGTCCGCATCATGGCCGCCTGCGCGACGTCGTTGACGGCCTTCTTTGTCAAGCACGGTCATCTTTTCGAGCAGGGTTCCTTCGACCCTATCTGCGAGTCTTATTTCGACGACGACGACCTCGAGGTGCGGTTCACCGCACCATACGAAGCCGCGGAGATGTTCAAGGTAAACACGCCGCATCGTTCCCGAGAGGTTGTCTCCCCCCCGGCGGCACCGAGCGGACAACGAACCTCGAAGGCAGCCAAGGTTGGGCGCAATCAACCGTGTCCCTGTGGGAGCGGGAAGAAATACAAGCTCTGTTGCCTGCCGCGGGAGCAAGTCGAGGCACGGGGTGATCAACGCAGGGAACCCGACCCCACAAGTGTTGGAGCTGAGCCTGCGACAATCCACAATCTGGACCGGAAGGTCGTGGCTCGCATGGAGCGGTACGCCCGAGGCCGCTTCGGGCCGGATTGGATGCTCCCTGTTGCCCGTGCATTCCGTGATCGCACGATGCCCAAGGCGCTCATGGGCCCATGGGCGTTCCATCACCATCCATTCGAGGGCAAATCGATCGCCCAGAGGATCCTCGAAGATCCTGGCGTCCGACTTCCCGAAAGGGAGCGTGCATGGCTCAATGCCCAGCGTTCCGCGTGGCTCTCCGTGTGGGAGGTGCTCGACGTCGAGCCCGGCAGGAGTGCGACCCTGAGCGATCTCCTTACCGGCGAGACCCGACTGGTCCGGGAGGCCTCGGCTTCCCGGTCACTGGTGAAGCGGGACGCCATACTGGCTCGGGTGGTCGACTACCAAGGGACTTCGGTGCTGTGCGGCGTCTTCCCTCGACCCCTTGCCCCGGGGGGCGCGGCCTTGGTGATCACGCAGGTACGTGGACGCCTGCGACGTAAGAGCAGCATCCCTGTCGACCGGTTGCGAGGAGAGGCAATCGGCCGTTACCTGATCGCCCGCTGGGAGGACGCGCTGGCGAAGGCCGACATTCGGGCGAGTCGCCCCCCCGTGCTGCAAAATACCGACGGGGATCCCCTGCTGCTCACGGTGGACCACTTCGTGTTCGACCCCGCCGATCGGGATGAAATCCAACGGCGCCTGGCGGCCACCGATGAGGTGGAGGACCCGCCCGAAGCCGACGATCCCGAGCAGATCTACGTCTTCACCAAGCCCGGTAATGAGATGCACCGCGGCTGGGAGAGCACGATCGTCGGTCGAGCCACGATGGCTGGCAGCAGACTCCGAGTGGAATGCAACTCCATCAAGCGGGCGGACGCGATGCGGCGGCTCCTGGAGGCGTCGCTTGGCCCCATGATCACCCATCGAGGCCGAGTGCACGCGGATCCGGCAGTTGCCATGCAGGAAGACAGCCGCGCCGCGGAAGCCTCGCCTGAGGTACCGCCTTCCGAGGAGATGGATCGGATCCTCCTCGAGATGAAGGCAAAGCATTATGCCGATTGGGCCGACCACCCGATTCCCGCGCTTGCCGGGATGACACCTCGAGCGGCCGTAAGGACGAAAGCAGGCCGGCAGATGGTCGATTTGCTGCTCAAGGAGAATGAAAACCTCGAGGCCAGGCTGTCCGCCGGGCAGAGGTTCGACTTCAGCCGGATCCGTCGGGAACTGGGACTGGAAGGGTAGGGCCTCATCGATGTCTGGCAGGACGGGCATGGAGACCAGACGCAGGGACTCGTTCGGAATCTTGGCATCCGAGCCTGCCCGGTTCCTCCGCTGACGCCCCTGAGCGCTGATTCCTTGACCCCGGTACCTCGAGACCCACGACGGGATTGAAACCAATCACCTCGCGCAAGCCATGAAGGACGCCTTGCAGTGCCTCATCGACGCGGCACAGCAGGCGGGTGGCAGCGTCAGGTTGATCTCGGCTTTCCGGACACAGGAGTACCAGCTCCACATCAGGGAGGTCTGGGACAAGTACTACAAGCTCCAGGAGGTCGAGGACAACCACGCGTGCGACGCCATCCGGCACGTGGTGAACCCCGAGTTCGCAGCTCATGGACCCTGGAAACACCGCCCGGCAGGGTCAGCGGGCTACCACACGCTAGGAGTCGCTATCGAGGTATCGTTCAGCGGACCGATCAACAGCCTCGCCTTGGCACACGGATGCGGCCTCTGCCGCCCGCTTCCGGTTGACGACACGACTCACTACGAACTCTGCAGTGGAGGGCGATGCTCATGCACGCCATAGCAAGATTCTCTAAGTCGACTTTACGGATGCTTCCGATCACCATTGTGTGGCTTGGACTCACTGGAGTCGCTGCTGGTCCGGACATGACAAGCCAAGGCGATCCGCCAAACACCACGCCGAGCACTCCAGGGGCCGCCGCCGAGAATGCCGCGCCCGTCTACATCGTCGTATCGACGACCCCGCTGGGCGGCGGTGAATTCGAGTACTCATACGAGGTAGTCAATGGCGGCGCCGTTCCGATTTCGGCGATTTCGATAGGGGACTCCCGCTACGGGAGCCAGCTGCTCACCTGGCCGATCGGAGCCACTGCGGACTCGATTCCACCAGACTGTTACACCTCTCCAATCGGATGGGAGTTCAACTTCTTTACGACGGAGGAGCAACCGACTAAGTACATCTACTGGCTACGGACCGATCCCGCACGCGACATTTTCGGCGGGCAGCAGCTTGGTGGATTTGCCGTGAAGCTGCCGCATGCCGACTCCCTCTACCAAACCTGCTCGTGGATTGCACACCTGACGGATGGCCAGGAGTACGAGGGCGTCTTGCAGAGCGCACCCGTCTCGGTGCCGCCATCGAGCATTGAGGTACACGAGGGTGTCGAAGTAATTCCTAACCCAGGAACGCAGGGGACCAGGATTCGATACTACTCCCCGAGCGCGGTCCGAGGGACGGTTGATATCTATGATGTCCGCGGACGACTGGTCATGACTATTCCGAGCGATTCCGCCCCCCGATTCCGAGCGAAGACGCCCACCCTTCCGACTGATCGCGCCCGCTGATTCCGAGCGAAGCCGGCCACCGTTCCGAGGGAAGGCGCCCACCGTTCCGAACGAAGCCGCCCACCCCGGTTCGGGGGTGGCGGCGCGGGGTAACCGGGCTACGCTGAGCCTTTCTCTCATCCCAGAGGAGGACCCCGCGTGCCAGCTAAGAGGTTACCCATGCGCAAGATCCAAGATGTGCTCGCGGCTTCGCGCCGCCGGACTCAGCCACCGCCAGATCGCCCGCAGCCTGGGGCTGGGGCGGACCACGGTCCGAGAGTACCTGGCCCGGGCCCAGCGGGCCGGGCTGGCCCTGGCCGGTGGCCGAGGACCGGAGCGAGACGGACCTGGAGCAGCCTCCCGCCTGTTCCCCGCCGCCCACCCCTTCCCGGAGCCGACCGGCGAGCAGCGGCGGCCCCGGGACTGGGCGTGGGTCCATCCAGGAGCTTGCGCCGTCCCGGGGTCACGCTCTCGTTGCTGTGGCAGGAGTACCGGGCCCGCCCCGGCTCTTGTCATCCGCGGGACGGGTACCAGTACAGCCGCTTCTGTGACCTCTACCACCGCTTCGCCGGGAAGCTCTCCCCCTCGATGCGCCAGGTCCATGTGGCCGGCGAGAAGACCTTCGTGGACTTCTCGGGCAATAGGCCCGCCATCGTGGATCCGAAGACGGGGGAGGTGACCGAGGTCGAGCTGTTCGTGGCCGCCCTGGGGGCCAGCGGCTACGTCTACGCCGAGGCCACCCCCAGCCAGGATCTGGACTCCTGGATCACCGCCCACCAGAACATGGCGGCCTACCTCGGCGGTTCCACGGCGATCTGGGTCCCGGACAATCTGAAGAGCGGGATCACCACCCCCTGTCGCTACGAGCCGGGGGTGAACCGGACCTACGAGGAACTCGCCGCCCACTACGGCGCGGTGGTCATCCCCGCCCGGGTCCGGCGCCCCAAGGATAAGGCGAAGGTCGAGTTGTCCGTGCTGCTCGCCCAGCGCTGGATCCTCGCCGTGCTCCGCAACCGCACCTTCTTCTCGCTCGAAGAGCTCAACGCCGCCATCCGCGACGAGCTCGACCGCCTCAACGACCGTCCTATGCAGAAGCTCAAGGTGAGCCGCCGCCAGCTCTTCGAAGCACTCGATCGCCCCGCCCTGCGGCCCCTCCCCCTCGGCCGCTACGAGAAGGGCATCTGGAGCTACCCCCGAGTCAACATCGACTACCACGTCGAGGTCGAGAACAACTACTACAGCGTCCCCTACCAGCTCCTGAAGGAAGTGGTGGAGGCACGGACCACCGCCACCACCGTCGAGATCATCTTCCACTCCAAGCGCGTCGCCTCCCATCGGCGGCTACGCGGCCGGGGACGCCACTCCACTCACCGCGACCACATGCCCGCCTCCCACCGGGCCCACCTCGAGTGGACCCCCTCCCGGCTCGTTCGCTGGGCCGAGAAGACCGGCCCCCACGCCGCCGAACTTGTGACCCACATCCTCGACACCCGGCCCCACCCCGAGCAGGGCTACCGCTCCTGTCTCGGCCTCATGCGCCTGGGCAAGAAGTACGGTGAGGCGCGTCTCGAAGCCGCCTCCCGGCGGGCGCTCCACCTGCGTTCCTACAGCTACCGCACCGTCAAGAACATCCTCTCCGCCGGAACCGACCGGCTCCCGCTGGAGACCGAGTCGCCCGCCCCGGCCGCACCCTCCCACGAGAACATCCGCGGCGCCGCCTACTACGCCGCCCCAAAGGAGATCCCATGCTGAACCAAGCCACCCTGGACAAGATGCAGGCCATGAAGCTCTCGGCCATGATCGAGGCCTTCGAGCAGCAGACCGCCTCCCGCCAGGCCGCCGGCCTGAGCTTCGACGAGCGCCTCGGCCTCCTGGTCGACGCCGAGTGGACCCACCGCGAACAGCGCAAGCTCGCCCGCCGGCTCAAGGGAGCCAAGCTCCGCTACCCGGCCTGTCTCGAGGACGTCGACTTCCGCGCCTCCCGGGGGCTCGACCGCCAGGTCGTCCTCTCCCTCGGCACCTGCGGCTGGATCCAGGAGCACCAGAACCTCGTGCTGACCGGACCCACCGGCACCGGCAAGAGCTTCCTCGCCTGCGCGTTCGCGGAGCGGGCTTGCCGGCGCGGGTTCACCGCCACCTATGTCCGGACTCCCCGGATCCTTCACGAACTCGCCGTCGCCCGCGGCGATGGCTCCTACGAACGGCTCCTGGCCCGGCTCCTCAAGGTGGAGCTGCTGGCCATCGACGACTGGCTCGTGGCTCCGCTGCGCGACGCCGAGCGGCGCGACCTGCTCGAGGTCCTGGAGGATCGCCACGAGCGGGCCTCCACCCTCATCGCCTCCCAGCTGCCCATCACCGCCTGGCACGAGGCGATCGGGGAACCCACCCTGGCCGACGGGATCGTGGACCGGCTCCTGCACCGCTCGCACCGCATCCCGCTCAAAGGAGCCTCGATGCGCCAGACCGAACCCCTGACCCCGGCCACGGAGAAGAAGAAGAAGAAGAAGAAGAAGCCCCAATCCAGAACCCCGTGATCCGGGGGGGGTACCCCAGGTCCCGGCCGGGCCGAGATCGTCGCTCCTGGAGCTTCTCTCGAGGTCGGATCCCGGTGCCTGGACCCGAGACCGGAAAATCAGGCTACCAACCCGGGACCGACCCGGTAAGATGCGACCCACGACCCTGACGAGGAACCCAACGACACAATCCCCGCGTCGCTACGCTCCGACGGTGGCCGGAATCCTTCGGAACCGGCGGGCGTCTTCGCTCGGAACGGGTGGGCGCCTTCCTTCGGACCAGGTGGGCGCCTTCGTCGGAATAGCCAGGTCAAACGGCTGTTCGATGGAACCGTAAGGATCGGCTGGAACAACGTTGAGTGGAGCGGCGATGACGAAAACGGAAGGAATGCCCCGTCCGGGGCCTACTTTGTGAAGATCGAGGCCGGCACGAGGCTGAGATTTGCCCGATCCGTCCTCGTCCGGTGAGATGTAGCCGGGTGGGCCAGCGGATTCGGGTTACCCCGCCGGAGTTCGAAACGTCGGATGGGGGTGCGGTGGGAAAGGGCGCGGATCTCCGGGTGTAGACTATGAGGAGGCTTGCGGACGGAGGATCGGGTCTTGCTACCAGCCATCGTTGTCATCCTCACCTTGATCGGGCCTGCGCAGGCCAGCGGGTACGACACTCTGCGCCGGGTACCCGTCCACATCGTGGCGGCAAGTACCATCCTGGACAGCGGTGGAATGAGGTATTCATACGAGGTGACCAACGGGAGCACTGTCCCCCTCACGGCGATATCCATAGGCTACGCACCACGACACGTAGGGGAGAATCAGCTGACCATTCTGCCGATCGGCGCGACGGTGGACTCCATTCCACCAAGCTCCTATGCGTGCCCCGATGGATGGGACATCTTGGTTCAGAGCACCGAGGACCAGCCCAAGGTCTACATCGAGTGGGAGAGAACTGATCCGGCAAGGGAGATTCAAGGAGGATGCACGCTGGGGGGATTCTCGATCAACGTTCCGCAAGCAGATTCGCTTTATGAGACGGGCTGGTGGACGGCGTGGATGAGCGATGGAAGTACGTATGAAGGCGCCTTGCAGAGGTCGGAATCGACCTCCTCTTCACCGTTGCTCGGGACCGCCGCGCCCGGATCCCCAAAGGAGACTGATTGGGCCAGGGCAGAGAGGTCGATCCTGCGACTGCCCCCGACGGCCTTCCCGCGGCTGCCGGGCAAGATCCAAATCTGGCTGAGCGATCGCGGATTCACCATACCGCAGACCGTCCACGCGCTGGATGATCCCCACAACGTCATCTCGGGAGCATTCGAGCAACATGGGTCGCTCGACTGGGCATGCCTGGCTTCTCGGGGTGACTCCTCTGCGATCATCGTCTTCTTCTCTAGCTCCTTGGTCAAGCCGATCGAGATGGAATGGGCTCGTGATCGCCAGTACTTACAGGCGTTTGGCCCCGACAGCATTGGATACTCCAGATCGATCAGCCGGGCGGATTCAGCCACGATCCGTGATGGCTTTGCCCGGGACGGACTGCAGCCGCCTGTTCCGGTCACCCATGACGGGATCGAAGACGGCTTCATCGCGAAGGGCTCCGTGATCCAGTACTACGACAGAGGGGTGTGGCTAACGATGGGAGGATCAGATTGACCGATTGTCCCCCCGGCTCGCGCACGGCAGGAAGGTTCGAAACGTCGGGATTGGGGTGCGGTCGTTCCAGGGTTGTTAGCCCAGAGAGGGTTGTTGACCGGAGAATCAGAGAGCTTTTGGGCGGTTCTTTGGGCTGCGGTCGCAACCGTGGGGGTTCCGACCGGACCCCGGTCGCTCTCTCACGAAACAGAGAACGCGGCCGACGAAGCGGCGCCACGTGAAACTCTTTGCGGGAGGCGGGTTACGAAGAGACCCCGAGGGCTCTCGCTCTCGGGGGTCTCCGCTTACCGGAAGGACGCGAAAAGTCCGCTTAATTGAGATGGCTCCCCAAACGTGACCCTCTGCGTAACCATTGCACCGGATGGGAGGGCTGCTTCCGGATTCTACACACCGCTCCAGACGGCCACAACGTCATTGCCGAGGCCGAGTTGCTCGACCAGACGGTTGAGATCGCCCCGGGGCCCAAGGGGGCGTTCGAGGCTGCCAACGTAGGGGCCCTCCGGCCCCGGGTGGCCCCCGGCACGGGCGTCAGCGCCGTCCCCAGGGCGCCAGGGCAGGCCCCGGCCACCCCGGCAGCCTCGGCCGCCCCGGGTGGTCGAGCTCCTCCGGAAGGCCATGGAGTGGCAGGCGCTCCTCGAGTCCGGCCAGATCCCGAACCAGGCTGCCATCGCCCGCCAAGAGGGCGTGACCCGCGCCCCCGTGACCAGGTCATTGGCCTGCTCCGCCTTGCGCCCCTGATCCGGGAATACGTACCCTTCACGAGATGGTCCGCCGGCCGACGATCACCGAGCGGGCGCTGCGACCCATTGCCGGAATCGCGAATGCAATAGCCCAAGAGGCGAAGTTCCGGGAGCGCGTGGCCTTGAACTCATGAAATCCCGGTCTCGCGCCGGAAGGAGAGCTCTTAGAAGCTTCTACTTCTCCAGGCATCTGGTCTTCGACCACCAGCCCACATGCTTTGCGGCTCGATTGCGCGGTTCTGCCATCTTGACAGCCACCTACGGGTGCGCCTGCTCACTGGGCCGCGGTGCGCGTCTGGAAATCCGGGGGCGTAAGGGTGAACGACACAGCATCGAGCGTGTCGAACTCCGCAGCCCCGTTCAAGAGGACGTCAAGCCTGCCGTTCGAGACCAGGTACCGATGGCTAAATGCAGGTACGATGAGCCCAGCTTCTGTCTCAAGCGAGTCCCATTGCGCGCTCCAATTCCCAGGAAATTTCATAAGCGTAAGCTGAACGATGTCATTCTGAACAAGGCCGGGTATGGAATCTAGGTGTTCAAACGACACCAGCAGTGATTCGGGTCCCGTCGTTCGAAACCGGCCAGCGATCAAACGCGCGGTGGACGTTGACGCGTCGAACCCTGCAACCCCGTCGAACGCGTCCCCCGCCTCTACACTGACGTATTGCCCCGTGATCTCCGCGTACTCTCGATACACCCACCACATGAGGCGCGGCTTGAAGGTGAATGGTTTGATAAGTTCATTAAGACGTTCATTGTGGTTGTTACCAAGAAACACCGTCCGTCCCATCCACAGAAGACCTTCTGGAACGGCCCGCTCCGCTCTAGCAAAGTGCCAGACGACCTTGCCGGGAACCATATACGCGGTGTCATTCAACGCCTCTGATATGGCGAAGAGGGTGTCCGGTTTGGCGTATCCAGTCGTGCTATCATGAAGAAACTGTTTGATTCGTCGCACTTCCGCCAGCAAATCCTGCTGCTCGGTAGGTACATCACTGGGGTAGCTTGAGTGCCAGTCAATAATATCCGGAAAGATGTCTCGACCCTCAGCAACGGACACCGAATCGCAGTACCGGAGAAACCCTCGGAGCGTGGGGCGATCATGAGCTAGGACTTCGTCGCAACCATTCTGTTTCACACACACTGAGTCCTGGTGTACCGTCCACCAGAGGTCACTGGGGTCCAACATGACTCCCGCAAATCCTGGTCCGATGAACAGCATATCAGGATCAATTGCGAGCACCGTGTCACGGGTGGCCTTCCATGTTTCATAGAACTGCTCGGCGGTCGCCGTGCAAGGCCAGTCGTTACATAGGTTCGCCTCATTGAAGAAATTGACTCCAACCGTCGCGATTCCCAATGAGTCCCGCAACGCCTTGATCTTTGGGATCACCAAATGCAGGTAGTCAACCCAACGTGCCCACGTGGCTACGGAGTCGGGGTGGATCAGCGAAGTGAATGGAGGACAGGTGTCCATAGGGGTGCAGTCGGAGTCTGGGAAGACCCAGCAGTAGGGGCCAACGAGGAGACATATTCGAGCAGCACCCGTCTGGGCAACCAGCTCAGACTCATGCGATCGCGTCCACCCCCCAGGGACAACATACGGAGTGGGGCAGACGGTCTGAAGGGGATAAGACCACCGAAGGCTGCTGGGACGTATCAGTGTGATCAGAGAATCAGGGATGGAATCCGTCCATCCGCCTGTGAATCCTGTCGCAGTCGGGCGCGCGGCCCGCAGAGTTGCGGCCATGTCGACATGTAGGGTGTCCTGCGCGCGGGTAAAGATCGGGACGCCCAGGGTGCCGATGACGAGTACAACGACGAGGAATTGACGGATTCGGGAACTACGCATTGCCATCGAGCTCCATGTAGAGAGACACAGGAAGGCTGAGGGGCGAAGACCAGGCACCTGTGAGATATGTCCCAACGGGATCACCGGCTTGCCCGATAGCCTGCGAGAAGTCTACGATCACTGCGTCTGCGCCGAAGGAAGGGGCACAGATGGATGAGAGACCAGAGAGAAAGGCAAACCCAAGGGCACGAACGCGGAGACCGTGCTTCGGGAACATCCCTAGGGTCCTCCTTGGCTAGACGGGATGGCGAGAGTATCGGTGCCGTGGCGAACTCGGGGGAGAGGACGTCCCGAGAGCGCGGGCGTTGCTCTTGGCTGATAGCGATTCATGGCGAGCAGCCCGGAGTGTCGTACGCCCCAATGACCAGCGTGTCTGAAAGCGCCGGCGAATCGCTCCTCACGTGGTAGTCGTCATGCGCGGGGTCGCAGAAGAGGGGGTAAACGAAGAGGTTGGCGCCTGCGGAATACGGGAAGCAACCCGTAGCATTGCCAATATCTCCAGGGGCGTTGTTCCAGAACATGTTGTTGGTCAACTGCGTCCCCGACGCGTCACCTCGACAGACTACGGCACATCCCTGGGAACTGGCGAAGATGTTCCGCTCCACATACACGGGGAGGGAGCCACTGCCGAGGAGAAGTGCTCCTCCCGTGCAGGGTGCCCCCCCAGTCCCGATGTTGCCCACGAACGTGTTGTTGGAGATGGTTCCGGACCAACCGCGCATGGAGATGCCCCCGCCGGTGCCGGAGTCTGTGGGGAGATCTTCTCCATGGGCCTCGTTACGAACGAAGAGATTGCCATGCACAAGGAGAGGGGGGGCATGATAGCCCTGCTGCCCTGCCTCAACTGCACCTCCGTGATCGCCAGCAACGTTTTGCCAAAACTCATTATCCAGGAGCTGGACCGTGCCTGCTTGTGACGTGAAGATGTAGATGGCACCGCCATCGTAGGTCGCTTCATTTTCACGAAACGAGTTTCTCTGGAGGGTCACGTTTACATCTCCGACATAGAGAGCGCCCCCGTTTGTATTGGCGTGGTTTCTCGCTATGACATTGTCTGTAACTACTGGATGGGGTAGTGTGTGTAATGAATACGTACTGTTCAGACTCAGCCCCCCTCCCCATCCGCGATCGGGGTACCCCACAGTATTCTCGATGATTACGTTATGGGTGATCGTGGGCGATGCATCCATGCTATAGATGCCTCCGCCGACAACTAGTGCGCCGTTTCCCCGGATAACACCGCTACCGCCTGTGATTGTGCAGCCTTCCAAGGTGGCATCAAGCGTCTCGCCCGACTGAAAGGTCACCACGGGACCCGGCGTGCGCGATCCATCGATGATGGTCACGTCAGACCCATCAGCGCTGTTCACGTGAACGTTCCGTCCGTGGAAGTCGATGTGCTCGTAATACGTGCCTGGGTGAACAAGCACCACGTCTCCGTCGCTGGCGGAGTCGATCCCGGCCTGGATCGTGGGGGCATCGCCGGTGCCATCCACCCGGATTTGCCACGTCAGGGGCTCCCGGCGGATGAAGGCAGATGGCGAATTGGATACTGCGCCCTGGTTTCCGGCGGCATCCACCGCCCGTATGGCGAACCAGAGGCTTGTGTCCCCGGGGAGGCCGGTAAGAACCAGTTCCTCGGCTTCCCCGGACGGCTTGGGGGTCAGACTGACACTGACCGCGGTAGCCTGGTTCCAGGTGGCCTGGGTGATGACGACGTGGGAGTAGCGGACCAGGTAGCTGGCCACTCGTCCTTCCTCTCCGTCGTCCCCCGGTGCCGTCCAGGTTAGGGTTGCCGTGAAAGGGCTGGTCGTCGCAACCGCGAGATCCGTAATGGCGGCGGGAGGGACCGTATCCGGCGGAAGAGCCACCACTGCATCGTTGGAGACAGGACCGAGCAGCCCCATGTCGTCAACGGCTCTGACGGCAAAGTGAAGGGTCTCTGCGGGGCCGAGCCCCGTGACCCGGATGGTCTCCGCGGCTCCAGTCGGCTGGGGCCCCTGGGTCACCTCGAAGGGCGTGGCCGCATCCCAGGTGGCCTCGGTGATCGAGGTTGCTGCGTGCCTAACTAGATAGGCGGCAGCCCGTCCCAGGGCGCCGTCATCCCCGGGCGCAGTGAAGGCCAGGGTGACGGCATGGGGGGCCGGATCCTCCGTGCGGAGATCCACAATCCGCCCCGGCGGCGTCACGTCACCGGTCTCGGCCTCCAATACGTTAGAGGGACCAGACACGTTCCCCGCGTCATCCTCAGTCTTGAGGGCCAGCCGGTAGAGGAGGTGAGGTTCCAGACCATCTACGGTCACCGTCTCGGCCTGGCCCACCTGATGGGGTAGAGGCATGCCGGCCACGGCAGTCGCGGAGTCCCACCCGGCCGGCAGCGTGCCCAGGGTGTACCGCAGATCGTAGGACGCGGCCTGCCCCCGATCCCCATCGTCACCCGGAGCCGTCCAGGTCACGGTGAGCGTGGAATCCGTGCTGCCGACCAGGGCCAGATCCGTCACCGCAGCCGGGGGAGTCGTGTCCGGGCTCTGGTCACTCGAACAGCTCATCGGCGTAAGCGCGCCAGTGATCGCAGCGAGTATGAATAGACTACGCGCACGCCATACCCGATTCATGGGCCAAGGCATTTGTGGGCCCTCTTTGAAGTTAGGTCTCCGATCTACTGCCCCCCTCCCACACCGGTACAACCTCTCCCAGCAAAGAACAAGCATAATCCCAACGGCGAGAAGGCTCAACATGGCGGATAACCCCTGCCTCGCCTCCCGCGCGAGAAATGGGTTATCGAACAGTCAGATCACCAACCGAGAGACAAGAGATTTGGGATCACAGTGGGCCTTAGAACAGTTTGTCATCATAATGTCAATCGCGTTACAATCCTACCAGTTTTGTCTGACATCAAATCCCTGATTGACACCCTGATGGTTGATGAGTTGCACTGGCGATCAGAGAGCCGCCGACCATCAGGGCCTCGGCGAACAGGCTGACTGATCAAGGGGGACCGTCATGAATCGCCGCTCTTTTGTGTCTTCCGCATCCCTTGTGGGCCTGGTCCTACTACTGACGACACCCAAAGTCTTTGCAGAAGCAAGTATCACGATCGACGCTGCAAGTACCCTGCGAGCGGCTGGTGACCCGATAGCGAGCGGATTCAGAACGGCCTGGACTACCGGGACGGGTCACATGAGCGGTCGGTCAACGCCATTCAACATGGTAGAGCCCCTAAAACCCTCGTCCGTTGGGGCACCCCCCCTTTGGCCTGAGGCTGACAGTCTTTGGACCTGGGCGGCGAGAACGGGCGCGACGGTCGTCGCAGTGCTGGATGGACCCTGGCCGCTTGACCCCGACCCGACGGACCCCTGGCAGGCTGGCCCCTATTTTGCTGAGCCCGGAGCGGACCTTGCGAGATGGGGTCTGCACTGCAAGAGGATGTGGGCGTTCTTCGATTCCGCACGCGTGACCATCTTGAACGGCGACACAGTCGCAGTTCCGGTCCAGTACGACGTGTGGAACGAACCGGATCTAAGTTGGCACCCGTATGGCATGGAACCGGGCAGCGATGAGTCCAGAGGACTATTCTTCGAGGTTTGGCGAACGGCCGTGGATACCCTCCGAGCAAGTGACCCTACCGTCGTGATAACCGGCCCGACGTTCGCGCACGCGGTGGATGGCGCAGACCCTACGGATCCAGAGTACTCCGGGATCAAGATGGATTCTCTGCTGGTTTACTGCCGCGCACACAGTTGCATGCCAAACGTAATTGGTTGGCATCACATCGGGTCGTCGGATTACCGGGCCCCCGATGATCGACAGAGGGGTGACCTAAATCTCTACGGGCAAGTCGCCTACGCCAGGAGCAAGATCACTCAACTTTTCGCTGGCTCGGATACGACGGCCGACACCTTCGGATACGAGATTAATGAATGCTTCGATGGCATCGATGCAGGTTCGGTAGCTCAATGGGTCACGCCCGGAGTGATCGTCCGCGATGTGGCGCTCGCAGAACGCGCGAGAACGACTGGCTTAGGATTGGAGTTTGTGGGGCGTTCGTACTGGTGCGACCCATGCCAGCCGTGCTACCAGAAATGCTTAGATCACTTTGCCTTTCCAGCGGATTCGGATATGTTGAATGGTCTACTCAATCCGGGTTGTGAGGCAAGCGATGACTTTGTGAGTGGGTATAGTTGCGAAACGGATGATCCGGAACATCCAAACCTGGGATGTGCTGAGTACGGAGGGTGCAGCGCCTGCGGCGACAGCAACATCTGCGGCACTCCCTTGGGTCCTCGCTACGCCTGGTGGGTGGAAAAGGCCTACGCCGACCTGAACGGAGACTACATCTCCTTCACCCCCTCAGACACCTGCTTTGATGGCCTTGCGGCGCGGGATGTCTTAGATCCCGAGGTCAGGGTACTCCTGGGTCGATACCAGGCACCGACAGGCCGGGACTCGCTAAGAGTCGTCCTGGAGAACCTGGATACGGTGACCGGGTTGGTTCTCAATGGTGTAGTCCAGGTAGAGGTGAATCGCTACCCCGCCAGTTGGGACAGCCTATGGCGCGGGGGAGTGACCGAGAGTGAGTTGCGCGTGGCTTCTCTGAGCAAGCGCTACGTAGTTGACACGGACAACTCGCTAACTGTGCAATTGTCCGGCGAGGCCGCGTTCGACACGTTGGATGCCGTTGCCATCGTGCTTAGCCCCCCTAACTTTAGGAGCATCACCGCCGCACAGGAAACATGGGGAATAGGCGCGGCGGTGGGTAACAGTGACCTTGGCGACACTGTCAAAGTCGACTATGCGGAAGTACCATATGGACCGGTCCCGATGAAACGCAGAGTCGTCGTGATAAGTGGTATAGGAGTTCCCAGCATCTCAAACACAGCAGACTCCGCAGCGGTCACATTCCCGTCAGACGCCGACTCCCTGACGATTCTCGACGGATTCATACTCCTTGCCGGGGACACCTCAGCGGCTGTCCTGCAAGTTCGGGGCCAGGGTGTGGTCCGAAGCTGCACCATCGACGACAATGGGCACGCGCAATCTCAGGCAGTGGTGGTCATGGAGGATGAGAGCTCCCTACGAAGCTGCACTATTGACGGCACCTCCGGAACCGGGGTCAGGATCACCGGGGACGGACGACTTCAAGACTGTACGGTCCAGAATACCACCGGCAGCTTAGGGGTGGCCGTGGGCGGATCGGGCAAAGTTCTTGACTGCCTCGTGATCGGTGGCGACGTCGGCTTGAGTGGGCAAGCTCTCGTGGGCGCCGAGATCTCCGGCAACACCTTCCAGGACCAGTCTGCAGGTGGGGTCGTCTTCACCGTCGCGTCCAGCTCGTCTGATGAGACGGTTTTGGTTGAAAGGAACATCCTTACTTCAAGCTGCACGAGTTGCGCGGGGATCGGTTTCACAAACGCAGGAGCCAACTTCGGCCCGGATGTGGTGAGAAACACGATCGATGGTTGGGGTAAGGGCATCGATCTTACCGGAAGCCTGCCTCCGCTCAGTTTCGTTGGCTTCAATCTGGTCATGAACGCCTCCAGCTACGGGATCGCCTGCACGGGAAGCCCCAACGTGACGGTCGGGAACAATTGTGCCTGGCAGAACGGGGTCAATTACCAGTGCTCTGTGGGCGGCACGAACATAGTCGCCGACCCGCTCCTCTGCGACGAGCGGGAAGGGAAGGTCTCCCACTACGGCCTGAGGTTGGACTCACGCTGCACGTCGGGAAACCATGTCGTGGGCCAGATCGGAGCTCGCGGCGCCGAATGCGGATGGGGTACTCTCACCCGCCCGACTGTGGTTGCGGGCACGGAAGATGTTCTGATCCTGGAGGATCTTACCGTACCCCCTTACTATGGGCTGTGGGCCTCCCCCGATTTGATGGACACCTTGAAAAGGTGGGATGATCCCACCGAGGAGGGAGTCCATGAAGAAGGCTCGGCGGTCGTACACCCGGGAATTCAAGATCGAAGCGGTTCGCCAGGTCGTGGAGCAGAACCGGACGGTGGCGGAGGTAGCCCGAGAGCTGGGGATCGGTGCTGGTCTGCTCGGCCTGTGGAAGCAGCAGGTTCTGGCCGATCCGGTGGAGCCGTTTCCAGGAAAGGGTCGGGTCAAGGTGGCGGAGGAGGAACTTCGGCGATTGGAGCGCGAGAATCGGCAACTCCGCCAGGAGCTTGAATTTGTAAAAAAAACGGCGGCGTACTTCGCGAAGGAACGCTCGCGAGGTTCCGTGTGATCGAGATGAACGAAACCAGCTACGCCATCGTCATGATGTGCAGGGTTCTGGAGGTATCCCGGGCTGGATACTACGCGTATCGGAGGCGGCCGCCCAGTCGGCGGGAGCTGGAGGACCGTGATTTGGTCCAGCAGATCCGTGCGGCGCAGAGAGCGAAGCGGCAGTGCTACGGCAGTCCGCGCATGACGAAGAGCCTGCGGGCTCTGGGCCATCGGTGCGGACGTCACCGCGTGGCACGTCTGATGCGGGAGAACGACTTGGGGGCGCGCCGCAGAAAGCGGTTCCGCAGGACGACGGACTCGAACCACTCCCTTCCCTGCGCCGCCAACCTGCTTGACCGGCAATTCAGGGTCTCGAAACCGAACGCCGTGTGGGCCGGCGACGTGACCTACATCCGGACCCGGGAGCGCTGGCTCTACCTGGCGATCATGTTGGACCTCTACTCCCGCAAGGTCGTCGGCTGGGCCATGGGCACGGACAACGACACCAAACTGGTCTTGCGGGCCCTGGCCATGGCCGTGGCCACCCGGAAGCCCGCGCCCGGCCTGATCTTTCATTCGGATCGAGGCAGTACCTACGCGGCGAAGGCCTTCACTAAAGAGCTCAAGCGTCTGGGCATCCGGCCAAGCATGAGCCGGAAGGCAAACTGCTGGGACAACGCCGTCTCCGAGAGCTTCTTCGCCTCGTACAAGACGGAGTGGATGCCGGAAGAAGGCTACGATACGATCACCGAGGGCCTGGGGGACACGTTCCGCTACATCGAGGCCTTCTACAATCGGGAGCGCCTTCACTCGTACCTCGGGTACGTCAGCCCGGCTGCCTTCGAGGCCGCTCACATTGCGTAAACCGAGTGTCCATTATTTCGGGGCAAGTCCACTGACGCTTGAACCGGGGGCCACCCTCAGGTTCGACGAGGATGATAACAGCCAGGGCGGTCTTGACCCGAATCGGAACGAGCTGATCCTCCAGAGCCCGCTCTGGGCCTCGGGTTCGAACGCCGCTCCCATCACCCTTTCCTCAAGCGAGGCCTCGCCGAGCGCAGGAGCGTGGTACGGCATCGTCCTGGAGCCAGCGGCGAGTCTGGTGACGCTCGAGCACGTGAACATCCTGGACGCCGCCTACGGAATCCAGGGGGAGACGGACACCCCAGGAACCGACCTCATTCTCAACAACGTGACCATCGGCAACGTCCAGTCGGCTGGTGTCTACCTCTATCCCCTGCATCAGCACCAGGATGTCGACAGGTCGTTGTCCATGACGCACTGCACCGTCAACATGCAAGGCGCGCCCTACGGAATCTATATCAAGGATTCGCAGAGCACCTATGAAGCCTACGACATCTCGATGAACGGCGTGGCCATCAATGGTGACAACTCCGGCACGTACGGCCTCTATCTCGATATGCAGGGATACGACGGAACCCCTGGGTGGTACGGGAAGGATGCGGACATAGACACCCTCACCGTGAGCGGTCTGAGCGGAGGTGCAGGAGTCTACGTCGCCGACTACGCGCCGCTGATCCATGGACTGCTTTCCATCAGCGGCTGCAAGTGGGGCGTGCAGCTCTTTGGCAACGGTGAAGATTTCCAAAACGTGGGCCCCAGCCTGAGTGGCGAGCACGGCTCCCTCATCAGTGATTGCACAACAGGCATTTACGCGGCCTCCTTAGGCGGCTCGATCGTCAATCTGACCATCGACAACTGCATCACCGGTCTCTACACGAGTGGGTACTTTGGCACCGACGACGCGGAGATCGATTACGTGGCGATTACCGGAGGCTCGACGGGGATTCGTGGACTCTCGATGGAGCCACATCGCTTCAGAAGCGGCAGCGTGACTGGATTCTCTGGCTTCGGTGTGGATGTTGGGCCCGCCACAGGACTTGATATGGGCACCGAAGCTGACGCGGGCAACAACAGTATCTATGCTGATGATCCGGTCAAGTACATGCGGGTCAAGCCCCTCGTTGTCGGCATGCCGGATGCAAAGGCTGAGCTGAACTGGTGGGGAACGTACCCCCCACCAGCCGGGATGTTCTCGGCCCAGGTGGACTATACCCCAGCTCTGAGTGACCCGCCCTCCGGAAACGGCCCGCTGAGTAGGGCCTCTGGCGTTGCGGTCGTCACACCGCGAGTGCTGACGGTGACGCCGAACCCATTCCGGGAGACGACGGCTCTGACGGTGAAACTGAGCGAGGGCGCACTGGCTCAAGTGGAGATCTTCGACCTCCAGGGCCGGCGGGTTCGGGGCTGGGAGAACCTGCGGGCCGACACCAGGATCGAGTGGGATGGTCGGGACGACGGCGGAAGGCCGGTCGGGTTCGGTGTCTACTTTGTGCGGGTCCGGACGGAATCGGGAGGCCACCGGGAGGTGACCACGCGTAAGCTCGTCCGGCTGCACTGACCGCGGGCTACCGAGCTCTGCTGGGAGGGATGAAACCATGACAAGGCTCATGATGAAGGTGGGGCTGACGCTCACGGCCGCCGGGTTGATCGTCTGCGGGGTCGTTCCACGAGCGACTTCTGAAGTTCTCCGTTTGGATGGCGTTGAGCCTCAACCCAGCCCGACCGGAGTGGCAGCAGGATCGGCCACGAGGCTTCTTCTTCCGTTGGAGAATATCCCGAAGGACGCAGTCGTGACGTACGCGGAGCTGCGATTCCAAGTCCCCCTCCCAGCAGGGACGGAGCTGGAGCTCTGGGAGGCTGCGAACGCAGACAGCATTCCCTGGGAGTCTGCGCAACCGCCCACACCCCGGCGGTGGGTGATGGACAAACGGACCGGTACGTTGGTCCGGTTTGACATCACGGACCTGCTCGTCTCTCGGGCCGCGGCAGGCAGTGACCTGGACGTCATAATCCGCCTGGACCCGCGCAATGAGGTCTCGAGTCGACTGGCGGGGGCGGAGACGACCTACGAGGTGCTATACCACACGATCCCAAGAGGCCGGAAGTGACGAGGGGGACACTCCCGGAGACCCGACGATCATCCAGCACCACCCTCCCCCTCGTGGCACTCCCAGCCCCCCGTCGGAGTGTCACAGCGCGCCCGATTCTCGGAGCGCCGTCCATACAGCGAAACTCAGCGGCTCTTGAGCGAGTCCGCTAGTCCCGGCAGGATCTTCTCCGCCGACCTCCCGATGACGTATCCGCCGAGCCCAATCTCGACGATGTCCCAGAGCTTCAGGACCTCGGCCTCTCCCAGATTCGGAGCAGACCACCCGAGCCACCGGGCCACGATGAGTCCCACGAAGACGAGCATCGTGATCGGCCGCCAGGTCCGCTGGAGCCAGCTCTGGCCCTGGGCCTCGGCCTTCACCACCTCGGCGGCAGCCCGTTCGATCTCCGAGGTCCGCTCCAGGACGGCGGCCTGGAGGGCCTGCTGCAGCTCCAAGCGCTTGAGTTCGTGCTCCGGGTCGGGGAACACCCGCTCGGCCACCGTGCCGGCCACCTTCCCCAGGATTCCGAGGATTTCCCCGATCATGGCCTCTCCCTTCAGGCGTAGGCCCGGTTGAGCCAGCCTTTCTCGAACACTGCCTGGCCCGGGTCCCGGGCGATCCGGATCCGGTACTCCCCCGCCGCCTCAGAGCGGAGCGCAGCCAGGAGCGCGTCCTCATCCGCGGCCTGGGCGGCACCCCAGCTCTCCGGCCCCAGCCGGCCGTCGATCTCGACCCGGGCTCCGGTCGCCCAGAGAGCCCGCTGGAGGCAGGTGACCGCGCTCCGCTCCCCCAGGTTCACGGCCAGGTCGAACACCTTGATGGCGATCAGGTCCGGGAGCCGTTCGTAGCCGCGCCCCCGCCAGTAGCGCTCCCAGTAGATCCCAATAGCCTGGATCCGGGTCAGCTCCCGGACGTTCACCCCCGGGTTCCAACGCTGGGAAAGGCCGTACTTGGTGGGCCCGCCCTTGTCGAGCGGGTGGTCGGTGAACGCCTCCCCCTCGTGCTGGAGGACGACCTCGATCGCCCGTTCGAAGAGTCCGCGATCCGTCATGTCATCCGTTCCTCCGGGCCAGTTCCAACCTGAGCGCGCTCAGGACGTCGTTCAGCCGGTGGCTCCGCTCCTTCATGTCCGTCTCGATCTCCTTCTGGGTCTCGTTCAGCCGCTCCATCCCCGATCGGATCTGGAGCAGCACCTCGTGCACGTCGTCCAGGGAGTGCCCGTTCGGGCCCAGCGGGCAGATGACCCGGAGGTCGTCGAACGCGACCCCGGGCCGGCCGTTCCCGTTCCTCCGCTTCTGCTGGGACCGCGCGAGATCGACCGCCTGAACCGCGAGCCGGACCGACAGCACTGTGGCCAGGAGTCCCAGCCCTCCGAGGCCGAACGTCCGCGCGATCTCCAACGCCTCGTTCATCCGCGTCACTCCTCCGGCCTCAGAGGGCCGTCTCTGTCACCCCGGCCGTGAGCTGGATCGTTCCCTTCTCGATCGTGTAGACCTTCCCGGTCACGAGGCGGATCTGGATGTCGTGAACCCAGCGCTGTGTCCCCAGGCCGGCCGAGTCCTCCTGGGTGAAGTCGAATCGGAGGTCCCCGTCCACCCCGAGGCCACCCGGCTCGACGACGTGCCCAGTGCCGACAACCTCAGTGGGCGTGATTCGCTTCTGGAGCCGGGCCTCCCCGTCCGGCTGGGATGGGTAGTGCTTTACGGTGAGCCAGGCCACGGCGATGTCGGCGGGGAGACCGGTCACGGTGCGGCTGATCTCGAGGTCGTCCCCCGCCACGAACCCGGTGATCGAGACGGCGAGGTCCGACATCAGATCCCCCCTCCGTCGACGCAGGTCCGGGCATCGGCCCAGGCCACCGACCGAGTCGTGGCCTGGGCCACCCGGATAGCCCGGGTCCCCGTGTGGCGGGCGACGGGCTCGGTATAGACGGCGGAGAGCCGGCAAGCGGCGGCCCCGTACCCGGTCGCCAGGACCTGCCCCGAGGCCAGCACCCAGGCGACGACCAGCGCCTCACCCTGCCCGGTGGCGAGGGCAGCCCCGGGGATCCGGACACCGGCCGCGGTGACGGCCGTCCCGCGCCCCGTGGCGACCCCAGACGCCACGACAGCCACCCAGACCGAGGCCTCGGCCAGGCTGGCCCCGGTGGCCGTTCCCCGTCCGGCCGCGCGAACCCGGGCGGCAGCGCCAGCAGAACCGCGCCCGGTCACCGTCCCAGAGGGGACCTGGTAGGTGACCCGGAGCAGGCACTTCGCCTTGGTCGCGTTGAGGGCCAGCCCCCAGAAGAGGTCCCCACCACCTCGGAGGCTGTCGTCCCAGACCTTGAGGTCGGTGTCGCCGGCCGGGTTCACGTGGTTCTCGGCGCCTGTCCCTCCCGCGGCCAGGTCCAACCAGGTGTTGTCGAGCGGCTTGGCGGTCAGGGTCTTCATGAGCGCACCGGCATTCCACTCGGTGGAATTGCCGTTCAGGGCCGCTCCGATGAAGCTCCCGATGGAGAACTTGACCCGGTAGACACCAGGGTTCCCTATGGGCTGGAACGACGGCACCCGGATCAGGAACGCGACCCCGGTCACGCGGGCCCCGTCCGGGAGGACGGAGGTGTCGAAGTTGAAGTAGGCCCGGTAGTTCTGGTCGGCAATGATGTCCTGGCCGGTCTGGCAGTTGCCGGAGCCGGTCTCGGCCACGTAGGTCGAGGGGGAAGTAAGCGTGATCTTCCCGCTCTTCCCATCCACGAACGGGAGATCGACGACGCGGATCATGGTTTCGGCCGCTCCGGGTTGATCACCACGGCACCTACTCCATCCGGAGCTTCAGGTCGCCGGCCACGATCTGGAACACGCCGCCGGTCCCGACCACCTGGGCCTCGTCGAGCGCTCCGTGGTGGAGGAGGTGCCCGCCCACGGCAGCGTCCTTGAGACCGAAGTGAGTGATGGTGCCCCAGGGGGTCACCGCCGCTGGGAACACGATGTCTTGGGCGTTGGCGACGAGCTTCCCCGCTCCGTCGGTGACGGCCAGGGCGAACTCCGGCGCCCCGCCCCCGGTGGGGTTCACCTGGACCCGCGCGTAGCCACCCCCCGAGACCTCGGTCCCGGTGTCGGCGTCGGTGGGGTCGCTGGTGTAGAGGGCCACGTAGACCGCCGCCGGCGGATCAAACGCGATCCCGTTGTAGACAAGGTCGAGGTAGGCGGCCTCGAGGTAGTCCGAGAGTGCGCTCATGGTCTCCTGTCTCCTCCGGCCCGAAGCCGGGCCGGGTGGTCAATCGTCCTCAGCGGCTCAGGACCCGGTCCCGGAGCCGGTTCAGCCCGGCAGCGATCCCCGCCTTGGCCCCGTTCCCGTTGCTTCCGTTCGCGGGCGGCTCGTCCTCCCCGTTCTGGCCGGCAGGCGCGGGCTTGAGCTCCCCCGAGACCGGGATCCCGTACTCCTGGGCCAGGGCCTCCTCTCGAGCCAGTTCGGCGAACACGTCCTCCAGGTCCTCCCCCTTCTCGGCTAGGAACCCGGTTCGGGTGCCGAGACCGTTCTGGATCGAGATCACCGCCGCCCGCGCCTCCTTCTCGGGGTCGATCCACTGCCAGCCGCGGGGGCGATGGCGGACGGCGAGGTACCGGGCGGGGTCGCGGGAGCTGAGCTTGAGCGCCCCGGTGAGGAGCGCCATCCCCAGCCACGTGGAGTAGAGGGGCCTCCGCCAGAGGTCGATGAAGTCCTGCTGGATGGAGCGCCAGTCGTCGCGCTCCACCAGGGCGAACGAGCGCATGGTGGAATAGCTCACCCCCTCGGCGTCGTTCGCGAGCACGTTGTAGAACACGCTGAACCCGGAGGCGATCTTCCGGAGCATCTGCTTGATGAAGGCCGGGAACTGGGCGGTCGGGTGCTCGGGCTCCCAGGACTTGAACTCGTAGCCGTCCGGGACGATGTCGAAGGTGCCCGGGTTGGCCTCCATGGCGGCGGGCTTGGGGTCGGCGGCGAGGTCCCCGGCCACCGAGTCGGCGCGCTTCTCGAAGAGCCCCATCTTCGAGGCCCCGATCCGGGCCGCCACCGCCTCGCTCTCCTCGTAGGCGTTCAGCATGTGGGCGGGGACCATGACTGAATGCACCCAGGTCACCCCGCGGGTCTGGTTCACCCGGTCGGGGTCGTAGAGGTGGAGCATCTCGGAGGCCGAGACGAAGTAGCGCTCGCGAAGGAGGTCGAGCCCCGACGCGCTCCCCAGGTTCCAGACCCAGTAGCCGACCGGCCGGCCGAGGCCGTCGATCTCGACCCCCATCCGAATCTCGTTCTCGCTCCCCCGCCGAGGGCGGTTGAAGGTCTCGTCGATGAGGTCCGCGTCGATGGCCTGCAGCGCCAGGCCGTGCGTGTTCCCCTCGAACCCCCGCCAGAGGCGAACGAAGGCCTCCCCGTCGCAGGCCATGGTCTTGAGGATGAGCTTCTCGAACCGGCGGAGGGTGAGCCGGCCGTCCACCGTGACCGGCGAGCTCGCCCAGTCGTTCCAGGCGGCCTCGATGGCGGCGTTCGCCGCCTCGTCGGTCTCCCCCGCCACCTTCACCTGGGCCTGGAGCTTGATCCCCATGGGCCCAATGACGTTGTTCGTGAGGAGCCGGAAGTAGCGCTTCACGTAGCTGTTGTTCCGGCCGAGCTCGCGGGCCCGGGCGCGGAGGAGCCGGATGTCCCCCCGGATCTCCTCGTCGGCGGAGCGGGTCTGGGCGACCCAGTCCAGGAGGAGCCGGTGGATCCCCGCGCCGTCGAAGACGTTCCTATGGCCCCGAACCTCGGCCCAGGCCAGCCGAAATGCCCGCGTGAGGCGCCGGCCCAACGGGCGCCTCATCGGTCGAACCCCGGCGGGGTGAAGGACACCAGTACCGGGCGGGTAAGGGTCCCGGGGTTCCGGAGCCGGGCCAGACGGGCCTCGAGTGTGCCGAGGAGCCCCACGGCCTCCTTGAGCGGGATCTTGGAGACCGCCCGACCGGCGATCTGGTAGCTCTCCATCCCGGCCGGCAGCCGCCCTTCGATGTGCGCCTTCAGAGTGGCGACCGCCCGCTCCAACCACTCCTGCTCGCTCCCGTCGGTGGCCGCAGCCAGGTTCGGCAGGATGGTGACGGCGCCCGAGGCTACCTCGTAGACCTCCCCGGCGGCGTTCGAGACCCGCTCCACCCACTTGTAGAGCCCGGACTGGAAGGAGCCGTCGGTAGCGTCGGCCGCGATCCTCACCACGAAAGCGTCGCCGCCCACCGTGGCGGTCACAGCCAGGACGCTCGCCCCGGCCAGGTGGAGCCGGAGCGTCCAGCCCTCGTCCGGCGGGTAGTCGGCAAGCCGCCGCCGGTAACGGACCGTCGTCCCGGCGGGGAACGACTCGGGGAGGGCGGTGAGGTCGGGTGCCATGCAGGTACGCTGCCATCACCGGGAGAACGCGACCAATCTAAATGGCATTTGGATTGGTCGCGCTGCTCGGATGGCGACAACATGTCAGGTCGAAGGTGCCGGGTCGCGCGCCTCAAGCGCCCCGAGGATGCGGCCAAGTCGTCGGGCAAGCTGTAGGCCGGATGAAGGATACAATGGCGCTGACGAAACCCGCGAATCGGGCCTATACTGCCGTGCAGGGAGACTGGGCTACCCGGTTCCAGACAATTGAAGTTCGGCGGCAGAGACTTGCCGCCGACTTGATCCGAGATGAGGTGAGATCTACATATGCGATACCGTCGGCAATCACCGCGTCTTCCTGCTGTCATGCTTTGGGTGGCGACTCTCGCCACCGTTGGTTGCCGTGAGGCCACGGGCCCTTCCTCCCCCCCACCTTCATTTGATCTCACGGGGGAGTGGAGCTACTCGTTCTCAGCAATAGACCCTGCTCCATGTCCCGTGGAGCCAGTGCCGCAGGGTTGCGGCGGCGGCGGCAGACTGCAGCTCGTTCAGTCGAGCTGGGAGCTTTCTGGTCACGGCCCGTGGCGAAGCGGGTGTCAGACCTGCGGGATGGCCTGGGACTATGGTGGTGAGGTTATGCTCAGCAACGTTGAGCTGTCAGGTACGACGCTGGCGTTCACCATCGGGGAATTCCGGTTCAGCGCCGCGTTACCTGCCCAGGAACTTGATCTGATCACGGGTACCGTCTCGTGCACTCTCGCGCCCGATCTTCAAGCAGAAGGAACGTGGCACATGAGCCGACTGCGCTGACTTGAACTTCAGGCTGAACACCGACCGCCGCCGAACAGGCCGTTGCAGCCGACGGGCGCCGCAGGATGGTCTGAGGAAGTTCGCGACGTCGGTGTTCGCGGCTCCCGCAACTGAACGCCAGGCCGCTAGGGAGAGCAACTCGTGGGGGGGGTATGGCTAGGCTGATTGCAGTTGTGTTGGTGGCTGCCGCTTCACTAGGTTGTTGGCGCCCCAATGCCAACCTCTCGGCCGATTCAATCACCCAGCCCGAGCAGCCTCCAACAGGGGTGCTCATCGAAGGCTCATACCCCGGAATGAAGCCACTTTGTGACAGCCTTGCAGTTCTCTTTGCTGATATCCCCGACTTGATGAAGAGCTTCCCCTTTTGGAGGCTTGACGATCCTATTTGCGGGCAACGCGACACAGGATGCTGTCTTTCGATTCGGTGGACATTCGATCCCCAGGCACAGACGCCATCGCCTCTCGATCGCCTATATGCATGGCTCAAACGTGGCGGTTGGACCCATCGCATTTCCGATTGCACAGCTGTAGGGCCTCTCAGCAGCGAATCGGCCCTCGAGCGGGGAGATCTGCTCTGCCTCATTTCAGAGCCTGGTGGAATCAGTGACCCCAACGAGCCTCTTCCACCGGATGACCATGCTCGCTTCTTTACCGTGTGCTTCGTCCCAAAGGACTCCACAGACGTTCACTGAGAGGTTTGTCCGATTTCGGTACAAGACTTACGCCGACGGGCATCGCGGGCTGGACCGGAAAGCCGTCGCGGCAGTCTCCTCCGCCGCACGCTGACCCTCACCCATCCAAATGACATTTAGATTGGTCGCCCGCTCCCGATTCCGCCACAACTCATGGCATGAAGACGCCAGCGGCAGCCCCCACCCGGACCCGCACCATCACCGTGCCCCGGGTTCAGTACAGGAACTTCGAGGTCGAGGTCGAGCCCCGCGCTGAAAGTGCGGAAGGCGAGCTCCGCCTCTACCCCCTCACCTTCTCGAGCGAGGTCCCCGTCCGGCGCTTCTCCTGGGACACCTGGGAGGAGTACGACGAGGTCCTCTCCCACGCCCCCGGCGACGTCGACTTCTCCCGGGCCCGGAGCGGCCTCCCCCTCATCAAGTCCCACCAGCGGCTCCTCCACTTCGGATCGGTGAACGACGTCAGCCTCGACGAGGGCCGCCACCGGCTCCGGGGGCTGGCGAGCTTCTCCTCGATCCCCCTGGGACAGGAGCAGGAGACCATGCTCCGCGAGGGGCACATCAAGTCGGTCTCGGTCGGCTACCAGGTCCTCGCCATGGAGATGGTGGCCAAGGACAACAAGACCGGGATCGCCACCTACCGCTGCCGGTGGATGCCCTACGAGGTCTCCACCGAACCCATTCCCGCCGACTACCAGGTCGGTTTCGGCCGCACCCGGGCGGAAGCCCGCGCCGAGGCCGACCTCGTCACGTTCACGATCGAGGAACCCGCGATGGAAGGAGAACGCGCCATGAGTGTCGAAGCAGGAACCCCGCCCGCCGCGGCCACCCCGGCCGCCCAGGGCACCGAGTCCCCGGCCAAGCCGGCGGCGGCTCCGCCGGCACCCGCGCCCGTCGAGACCCGCGACCGCGGGGCCGAGGCCGCCGAGATCATGGAGATGGCCCAGGCCCACGGCGTGGGCGCCAAGGCCGCCGGGTGGATCCGTCAGGGTCTCACCCCTGACCAGGTCTCCCGCGAGATCCTGAGCGCGGTCCGCACCCAGGGCCCCGGCCAGCCCTCGGCCGAGTCCCTGGCCGCCATGCCCGCCCGGGACCGGAAGCGCTACTCGGTCCACCGGGCGATCCGGCTGCAGGCCGAGATCATGGACGGGAAGCGCGGTCGCTACGACGGCCTCGAGGCCGAGGTCCACGAGGAGCTGGCCAAGCACCGGACCGGCGCCGACCACGGCGGGATCCTGGTCCCCTGGCGGCTCCGGGGCGAGGACGAGCTCGGCGACATGCAGGCCCGCGCCCTCGGCACCACCCAGCCGACCGGCGGGGCCACCCTGGTCGGCCAGCAGATCATGCCCGACATGATCGATCTGCTCCGGAACCGCGCCCTGGTGCTCGTGGCCGGGGCGCGGCTCTACCCCGGCCTCCAGGGCGTCGTGTACTTCAACAAGAAGACCGGCGCGCCGACGGTGACCTGGATGGAGGAGAACCCCCCGGCCGATGCACCCCAGTCCGAGCCCGCCTACGGCTACGTCTCCCTCTCCCCCAAGACCCTGATCGGCCAGGTCCAGATCCCGCGGCAGCTGCTCGTGATGTCCTCCATCGACGTCGAGGCCGACGTCCGGAGCGACCTCGCGATCGGCCACGGCCTGGCCCTCGACCTGGGAGCGCTCCACGGGAAGGGGACCGACAAGCAGCCGGTCGGGATCTACTCCGCGGCCGACGTCCAGTCGCATCCGGTGGGCGGGGTGCCGGACCTCACCGACATCACCACCATGCCCGCGCTGGTGGCGGACAAGAACGCCGACCTCGGGAGCCTCTCCTGGATGACTACCCCGCTCCTGGCGGGGGTCCTGAAGCGCACCCCCCTCGTGGCCGGGTATCCGGTCTTCCTGTGGGTCGGGACCTACCGCGAGGGCGAGCTGGGCGGCTACCCCGCCCGCACCACCAACCAGATCTCCAAGACCCTGGGCTCCGGCGCCGAGCACGGGCTGGTGTTCGGGAACTGGAACGATCTCCTGGTCGGGATGTGGGGGAACGACCTCGAGATCGTGGTCGACGTGGTCACCAAGGCCGCGCGGGGCCAGATCCTCATCACCAGCTACTCCATGGGCGACACCGCGGTCCGCCGGGGCGAGTCGTTCGTGAAGGGCACCGGGGCCACGCTCTCCTAGAAGGGACGACCGATGGCGGACACGCAGATGCTCACGATCGAGATCACGACCGGCCACTGTCTGGGGGGCGAGGGGAACGACGTCTACCCCGGGCAGGTGCTGGTGGCCCCCCGGGACCTGCCTCTGGCCGAGGCGCGGAAGAAGGTCCGGATGGGCTACGCCCGCGTGGTCACCGACGCCGAGGCCGCCGCCCCGGGGGCCACCGAGGCCCCCGGACCCGCGGTCGTCACCCACGGGGACCCGGCCGCCGAGAGCCGGGATCCCATCACCCAGCCGTCCGAGGGGCGGCGGAGCCGGTCCAAGGCCGGCGGGAGGTAACGGCATGACCCACTTGCTCAACGCCCTGGCCCAGGCCGCGGGGTCGGTCCTCGCGGCCGCCGCCCGGCGCACCGCGACCCTGACCGGGACCGGGATCGACGTCCTCGCCTACGAGGGCGTGGGGCTCTTCGTCCTCAACAGCTCCGCCGGCACCGGGACCGACCCCACCCTGGACGTGAAGCTCCAGCACTCGGACGACGACGTGACCTACGCCGACGTCTACGCGGGGGCCTTCACCCAGGTGACCGACGTGGCGGGGACGGCCGGGGTCCAGGTGAAGAAGCTGAACGTGGCCGACCTCAAGCGCTACGTCCGGGTCGTGGGGACGGTCGGGGGCGGCACCCCGTCCTTCGACTACGGCGTGGAGTTCCTGGGCATCCGGAAGGCGAGCTGACCGTGGCGTTCCTGGGCGAGGAGGACATCGCGGCCATGCTCGCGGACCTGGCCGAGGCCGGAGGCGGGGTCGAGATCGCGCTCGGCGAGGCGACCACCACCGGCCTCCGGGACCTGGAGGCCGCCGAGCTCCTGGGCGACGCCATGCCCGGGGTGGTGGCCGCCGACGAGGTGGTCCACGTCCGGACGGGCGCGCTGCCCGGCCTCACCTCGGGCGCTCCGATCACGGTGGACGGCACGAGCTACGTGGTCCTGAAGGTGCTCCCCTACGGCGACGGAGCCCTGACCCGGATTGCCCTGAGGACGCCGTGAGCTCGATCCGGGAGCGGCTCGTGGCCGCCGCCGTCACCGCCCTCGCCTCCGGCGCTCCGGCCGGGATCCCGGCACCGGTCCGGTCCCGGCTGGATTCGCCGGGGGCCGACCAGCTTCCGGCGCTCACCGTCTACCAAGCGGCCGAGACGGTGGAGACCATGCGGGACTTCCGCGCGGGGCGCTCCGCCCGCGGACCCATCGTCCGGCGGGCGCTGCTCCTCAACGTGGAGGTCCTGACCCGGGCCACCGCCGGCGACGAGCCCGACAAGGCCGCCGACCCGATCCTCGCCTGGGCAACGAAGGCACTCGGCGCGGCCGGGACCTTCGATGGCCTCGCCAACCAGGCGGCCGACGAGGCCGGCACCCGGTTCGAGTACGAGCAGGGGGAGACCGCGTTCTGCCGGGCCACGATGACGTTCCGGATCCAGTCCCAGTCCCGCGCCGACGACGCGGAGGCGGTCGCACACAGCACCTGACCGATGGCCACGCGTCAGCAGGCGCTCCGACATCAGTCACTTGCGATGTGAAATGATATGAGTTTCCAGGTTTGGTTCCGTGACACAAAAGGCAGCCACTCTTCCCACCAATTCACTGAGAGGAGCCCTACGCCGGGAGCAAACCACCTTTCTTCCTTGTAGGCGGTGTTGAAACAGAAACCTCTCGACTGCAGGAAGTACGCCGTCCGACCGGCACTATCCGGGATCGGGACCTCGCTCCTCGCCACCACCTCCGTGCTGTCGAGGCAGCCGCCCTCCGGGGGCCAGCGGCTGCCGACCTCGAGTGGGAACACGTACATGAATCGGCGGCCCAGGAGACTGCCTCCGTCACCACCCCAAACCTGTACCGTGTCTCCCGTGGTAATCACGTACCAGACGGAGTCGTCCAAAGCAGGCTTCAGCCTCCACCGTGTGGCAGGCTGCAGCTCGCCCCAGAGCATCACCTCAGTCTGTTCGGCAACCTGGACCTCGACCGTGTCCCGTTCCTGGGTCAGGCTGTCGTAGACCGCATACGTCCACCAGGAACCAAGCGTGTTCGGGAAATCTTCCGAGCCCATCGGCTTCGTCGGGCTGGAGCTGGAGCACGCGAGGGTGCTCCCGATCACCAAGACCAGCAAGACAACGTGTTGCTTTCCCAACGGACACTTTCTCACCTTCACATGCCTCCGCTCACCTCTTGTAATTACTCTTGATCCAGCCCCACGTCGTGGTCACCACGGAAACCTTAGCGCAACCGGGAGTTGCGAACGCGCCCAGGGGTCCGGCGGGGTGCGTCAGCGCGGGGGAGTTCGCCGCCACCGTGTAGACCCCCGACTCCCAGTCGCACAGGAGCGGGTCTGCGATGAGGTTTCCGTCGCTTTGCCACCAGTCCTCGCAGTCCCTCCAGCCCTCTCCCCCGACGTTATCCCAGGCGAGGTTGTTCCGGATCGTGGGAACACTCCCGCGGCCACAGAGGATCCCTCCACCCAGGACAGAGTGGGCGATGATGTTCATCTCGATCACGGGAGAGCCGCCGAGAACCTCGACTCCCCCTCCCCAATCCCCTGTGCCTCCGAATCCGGTGTTTCCAACGACTGTGTTGTGGTGCACCCAGGCGTCTGTCCCGGAAAGCGCGATGCCACCACCGCTCGACAGGGACACCCACGGGGTGCCGTGCGCTGTGTTCCGCACGATCACGTTGTAAGCGATCTCGGTGTCCAGACCTTCCCCGATCACGGCAACCCCCCCCCCGCCATCCCCAGCGACGTTCCCTTCGATCCAGTTTTCACGGATAACGATCCCGTCGAGACGCGCGAAGACGGATATGCCGCCCCCGTCTCCTTGAGTGACTTCGTTCTCCACGATGGTATTGCGAACGATGATGGGAGTCGCGTTACCATGCACCTCGATCCCGCCGCCCAGTGTATGGGCGGCATTGTTCGCGAACCGATTCCCCTCGATCAATGGGGACCACTTTCCGCTTATGGACGCCCCGGTGCAAAACAGACCACCCCCGCCGGAGTCCGCGACGTTATCCCGAATGATGTTCCCCCGTATCGTAGGCTCCGCCCCCATCAAGTGGATCCCAGCGCCAAGGATGTGATCCCCTCCGCCCCCGGTGATCGTGAACCCTTGCAGGAGGGTCGCCGGCCCCTCTCCATCCATCATCCGCACCACGCTCTCTTCCCGGCCGCTCCCGTCTAGGATGGTCGCGTCAGGGCCGGCAACGCTCATCAAGCAGATACTCCGCCCGTTGAACCGGACGTTCTCCAGGTAACGGCCCGGATGCACCCACACCGTGTCGCCACTCGACGCGAGATCGATCCCTCCCTGGACGGACACCGCGTCTCCAGACCCGTCCTGCTTCACATGGAGGGCCCTCCCCTGGGCCGGCCATGCCTGCAAGCACTGCATGGCCAGCCCCAGGGCTATCCCCCAAAGGAGGTCCGGCCGTTCCAGCGCCTTACTCCGAGTACCAGAGGCGAAGCAGGGGTCCAATCGTAGCCCCAGCGATCTGCCGGCTGGGGGTCGTCTCCAGGGTCGTCCCGGGGTGCTGAGCGGATACCGCGAGCCCCCGATTCGAGGCCGGGTCATCCACCCAGGCCTGTACCGCCCCAGTGACCTCGAAGCGCGCTGTGCCGAATGTTCCCGGTGTAAGCAAGCACGCCCCATCCTCCGGCGCCGCGTCCTCCGCCTCAGACCACAGACCCTGCCAGCTCACGTCCGCCAGGCTCCAGGCTTGGCTCAGCCGCCGGACCTCCAGTTTCACGACCGCCGCGGTCTCGCTCCCCGCCACCGCGTCCAGGTCCACATAGGCTGCCTCGATCGTCTTCCCCCGCAGCTCCTCCGGCAGGTCGAATCGGAATACCACTCGCACGTCGCTCTCGTCAGAGGGATTGGTGACCGTCACGCACGCTTCCGTCCGCACTTCAACCTGGCCGGCCACCGCGACCGTACTGGCCACCAACAGAATACCCCCGGCAATGCCGGCGGATCGCCACATCACTCGGCGTTTCATGGCTTCCTCCTGTCTTAGCGAATGACCGTGAGCCGACCGGACGTAGTCTGCCTTCCGACCCGGAAGCGATACAAGTAGACGCCCGGCGCCACGCGATTCCCCGACTGGTCCCGCCCGTCCCAGGGCACTTCCACTTGACCAGGACCGACCGAGCCCAACTCAAAGGAGTGCACAAGTCTTCCGGCGACGTCGAACACCTCGACTTGACCATTCCCGCCCTCAGGAGCCTGGAACCGGAGCCGCGTACTCTCCTGCATCGGGTTCGGGAAGGCGCCATCGATCGTGATCGCCTTCACCTCCGCCAGCTCCCAGGATGCCGACCCCAAGGGAGGAGCGGCGAGCCACGGATCATAGTCCACGTTCGCCGTGAACTTGGTTGGGTCGGGAGGGCTCTGCCCCCACCAGTTCTTCTCCGCCACCAGGGGAAAGAGACGCGCCTTGCCTCCATCCACGTGCCGGAACGTGCTCGCGGTGATGTTGTTGTTCCCCGGATCGGCCACCGTCCCCACGTCCGGATCAGCCGTTGAGGAGGACTTCACGGCGACATAACACCCGGTGATCGTACTCTCGCGAATCCTCGGGGAAGATGCCCAGTCTGCGGACACTCCATACTTCCGCGCCTGGATGTCATTGTCCGGACCGATCGTCGGCGCGGTCTGGTCGCCGCAGAGGATGCCGGTGTTCCCGGCATTCACCGAGAAACTGCAGGTGCTGATCGTCGGTGAGGCAGAGTTGCGTAGCCAGATGTCCGTCGGCTGCGAGGCCCCCTTGTTGAACGTGCAGCCTTCAATCAGGCCTCCCGCGGAGTCCCGCCACTGCAGGCCGTACTTGTTGCTCTCCAGCGTGACGTTCTGAACCGAGGGGCTTACCGAGTTCCTGGCTTCGATGCCGCTTCCCATGCTGTAGCCGCCGATTGTCCCCCCGGACACCTGACTTCCGCTGAAGTCGAAGCACAGACCTGCCAGCTGGAGACTTGTGCCCTGGAAGGTACACTCCTGGAAGACGAGGTCCTCGGCGTCCCAGTGGACCCTCACTGCGTAGGCCACGCCCCCGGTTGCAGCGGCCTCGAAGGTGCAGTTCTCGAATGTCCCGGCCGGACCGTCCGGCCCGTCGATGTGCGCGTCCACCCGGACATCGTCGAGGCCGTTGTTCCGGAACGTCACCCCCTCAAAGCGGTTCAACGGGTCGTCAGCGGTGTAATGAACCCCGATGTCCGCGTACTCGACGACCGCGTTCTCCATCTGGACCGTCGCAGCTCCCAGGATCTCGATCATGGCCCAATCCGATGGGCTGGGAGCCGCCGACGCGGACGTGAAGATGACCGGGGCCCCCGCTGGGTCCCCGGCCTGGAGGCTCCCCGCCACGATCAGTTCGTTGGTGCCGATGTAGCTCCCTCCCCCAGACTCGTCGGCCGCGTCAAAGGAGAAGGTAGCCCCGGGGAGCAGGGTCAGGCTAAGCCCGGCCGGTACGGTCAGGTCCTCAAGCACGGTCACGCTTGTTGCCGGCACGGTCGTGCTGGCCACCAGGTCCCCCCAGGCGCACTCAATCCCCCGGGCCCCGATCTGCCCGACCACCGGGTCCATGGCCGGCGAGTCGATCCGCAGCGCCCAGGGCTCCACGGACTGGTTGGGCTTCTCGCACAGCAGGGGGTCCACCATCAGGTTCAACCCACCTGCCAGGGGATTGCTGAACCCCTCGAAGTTGTCCCTCACGCTGTTGTCGCCGTTCCCCCACGCAACGTTGTGCTGCAGATCAACCGTGTCATACTGCCTCGAGAATCCAGCCTCGGACCCGTTCACGGCGATGTTCCGCATCACGACCGTCGTCTCCCCGTTCGGAAGGTCGTAGAGGTCCACCCCCTTCCCCCAGCCGTCGACCGTGTTCCCGGTGATCGTGAACAGGCGCCCGGGAGCGGATATGTGGATCCCACGCCCCTCCGTGGAAGAGGAAACGATCACGTTGCCCGAGATCTCCGAGGTCACTCCCGACGGGGTCGTGAACCAGTAGTCCTCCACGTAGATGCCCACGGGCGGGAACACTCCGCCCTGGTCACGGATCACGCAGTCGCGAACCACCAGGTTCGTCTCTTCGGCGTACACCCCCACGTTCCCTCCGAGGATGGTGCATGCCGTGATGGTGGCCGTCGTTGCCCCGTCAATGGGGTCCGTCTCCACCGCAATCCCGTTGGTCGAGAAGTTCTCGACGAGGAACCCCGAGATCTCGGTGCGAGCATCGCTGTCCGAAGGGAAAACGACCCCCGAAGCCGCGCCCTGGGCGTTGATGACCGGCGCGGGTTCCCCTGGCTTGGCCTGAACGAGCACACCCCGCTTCATCCGGATGGCTGGCTCGGGATGCAACTCGGTCACTTGAGACCCATCCACCTCAATCGTGGTTCCAGGGACGACGTCGTCGATAGCCGCCTGCAGTGTCTCGTACCTCCCATCTCCCGGGTATTCGACGACGGTCGACACGGTGAATGGCGAGATGTACGCCAGCATGTTCCCGGACCGGTTATCGGACCAGATAGGGTACACCTGATTATCGCGCGAAGCGATGGCAATGTAGTCCCCGGCATAGTCGCCGACGTAAGCATCGCCGGACCAAGCCACGTCGCTGACCCGGAAATCTTCCCAGGTGTCTCCGTTGTCCAGAGACAGGGCGACCCACGTCTCCGCCATGTCGTTACCTGGAAACTCGCGCGAGTCGTAGAAAATGCAGGCCAGCAGACCCGTACTCGGATCACACGAGATCCACGGGAACCACTGGTCCTTACCGTTTCCAACCGTGTCCTGGTTCACCCGCTGAGGGCTGCCCCAGCTGTCCCCGCCGTCCGCCGATCTGATCATGTAAACGTCGGGGTCGCCGGTGTTGATGCCGGGAATCCCGATGTTCGTCCACACGACGAAGATCTCCCCCGTTTGTTGGTTCACGCTCACCGATGGGAACGAGTTGTGGCGCATGGTCTTGCCGCCACCGAGGGGAATTCCTCGATGGCCACGAATCCCCGTGATGATGCGACGTGCCGGAGACCAGGTCACACCTCCATCGGTGGAGCGCGTAAACCCTATGGCATCTTCGCTAACGTAACCAGAATCGTAGACTGACCAGGCAACGTAAACCTCGCCATTGGCACCGGTCTGTATGTTTACACCATGGTTCGCAGTTCCCGCCTGGATAGCACTGCTGAGATTCACCGGCGTCGACCAACTCAGCCCTCCGTTGATCGAGCGGCTTAGTTCGACTTGACGCGGCGTCGCACCTAGAAAATTGGTCCATGCCACGTACAGGTTCCCGTTGTGCGGGCTAGCCGGTCCGTTATCCACCCACATGTGGTTCTTGTCGAGAATGTAGTATGGGTATTGAATCCCTGCGGCGATCTGGATCGTGCTCCAGCTGGCCCCGTCGTTGTCGGAGTAGGCTATGCTCTGACCTCCGTTTGCAGTATTGATGAAGTTGACGAACATTCGTCCGTCGGAGTTGATCGCCGTGGCGGGATCTCCCCCGTTGGGCCCTCCCGCCCCCTGGACACTGCCCGTCCACGTCTGACCGCCGTCGTTCGAGACCCAGTAGTCAGCACCGTAAATTACTCGCGGCGATGGGAGGGGCCAAAGTTCTGAATTATTGGAGTTGATCAATCGAAGAGGATTCATCGGATCGACGAACACTGAATTCTCGGACTGTGCGGTGTTCGAAAGCGGGGTTATGGTGATGTCCGGGGAGTCCATCGTCAGCATCAGCCGAGACTCTATCGTGCTTCCGTCATAGATAATTGTTTGCGGGCCAGGGTCCGGAGATGGTTTTGTTTCGATAAGAAACGGAGTGACCCATTGACCTGGCTCGGTCACCTCTTCTTCACTCACCACCCTCCTTGGGGTCACTAGGGCCAGCGTCGCGAGAACGATCATGAGAATGTGCCGCGTCATCTTGGCCTCCTTGCCTGGCTCTCTTGGTCACTAGCCCTCGCTCAATTCGGCGATGTGGGCTTCCGTTCCAGTCCCTCATTGCCGAGAGGGGAAGAAGGTTGCTCAGGTGCTGAGAGCTTAGGATGCTCAGGCGGGGGAAAGGCCTGACGCTTGATACTCTCAGACGGTTGACGTGTTCTCGGTCATGAGTCAAGTGGAATATTCTATTTCAAGCGTACATATATGCTACTAACATCATCTTCTGTATCTTCTTCCCTTTGTGCTCAGTTGTGAACTTGAGGGAACATCCTGCCTCTCTGACCTAGAACATGCGGGGACTCCTGGAGATCCATCTAACCTCGGCCTCCTCGGTGCTGCCCCTCGTCGTCGGCCGGCTGTCGCCTGAAGAAGCCATTACCTGGGAGTCGCTGGCGATCGCCTCCACCGCGCTCGTGTTCAACATCGACGGGTTCCGGCCATGAGCGTGCTCCAGTACTTCCTGCACAAGCGCGAGTCGTTCTCCGCCCACCTCGCCTGGGGGGCGCTCCTGGGGCTCGTGGCCGCCCACCGGGCCGGGGACGCCTTGTTGGCCATCCCCCTCGCCGCCTGCCTGGGGGTGGCCTGGGAGCTCGTCTCGGGGCGGCTCACGAACGGCGCCTGGCGCCCCGCCCCGCTCGACGTCGTGCCCTGGGTCCTGGGCGGGGTCCTGGCCGCGTTCCTGGAGGCGCGCCTCCTATGACCTACCTGGGCTACGACGTCCTCGCCCTCAACTACAACCGCCTGGGGCCGTTCCAGGAGCAGCTCCGGCGGAAGTTCGTGCTCCTCGACTCCAGGACCGGGAAGCGCGTGGCCGACGAGCAGGCTCCGGCGCCGGCGCCGTCCAGGCCGTTCACCTGGACCGCCATCGGCCGGGCCGAGATCGCCGCCATGCGCGCGTTCCTCGACGCCCGGGTCGGCCGCGCGGTGCCGTTCTGGCTCCCGAGCTTCCAGTGGGACCTGTCGCTCGCGGAGGACGTCCTCCAGGACCAGTCGATCGTCACCATCCGGTGGGTCCGCTACCGCCAACAGATGTGGGGGACAACCGGCGCCCGGCGGCACCTCGCCCTGTGGACCGAGGGCGGCGGCCCCATGGATTACTACCGGATCGCCGACGCGACCGACCCCGCCGACTACCTTTCCGAGACTCTCACGCTCGACCCCGTTGCGGTCCGCGACTACCTGATGGATCAGACCGTCCTCTCGTTCCTGAAGCTCTGCCGGCTCGATGACGACCTGGTCGAGATCTCCTACCCGAGCGCCAACGTGGCCGAGGCCACGATCCGCGTCCGCGAGCTCCCCCTCGAGGCGCCGGTATGACCTACGACGACCGCGAGAAGAGCCGGTACTCCGGCCAGCCCGTGGAGGGTTTCCGCTTTGCACAAGGCTCCAACCTCTGGCTGTTCACCTCAGCCGACCGCGAGATCGCCCTCCCCGCTGGCGTCTTCACGCCAGAGGCCATCGCGCGGAGCGAGCTCGACTTCTCACAGGAGGACACGGGCGAGACGATCGAGTTCACCCTCCCACGCACGAACCCGGTCGCGGCGCTCTTCATCGGGGACCTCCCGTCGACTCCCGTGTGGGTGACCGTTTACCGGGCCCACCGCGGGGACGAGGGCCTCGCGGTGACAATCTTCAGCGGCAGAGTCATTCGGACCCGCTTCGAGGAATCCGAGGCGATCCTCACCGGGGCGAGCCTCATGGCGCTCCTCGCCCGCACGGTGCCGGTGCTGGCCATGCAGACCCCCTGCAACCATGTCCTCTACTCGGCGCCCTGCGGTGCGAATCCCACGGCTTCGCGTGATCAGATCACGGTGACCACGGTCGACGGGGCGACGGTCGTCTCGAACGACTTCGCCACGCGGCCGGACCAGTGGTTCCGCGGAGGGCGGTTGGAGAGCGAATCCGGCGAGACACGGTTCATCGCCGACCACGTCGGCGACACGGTCACCCTCATCTCGCCCCTCCCCGGCCTGGCCTCGTTGGATATCGCCTGGGCCTACTGGGGCTGCGATCATCTCGAGGCCACCTGCCGCGACAAGTTCGCCAACCTCGTGAACCACCTCGGCTGGTCGCGCCTCCCGGGTCGGAACCCCTTCGTAGGGAGGATCGACTGATGGCCTGGTGGGTCACGGTCCTCATCTACGTCGTGGGCACTCTCCTCTACGAGGTCCTGCGGCCGAAGCCCAAGTTCGACGCCCCGACGCCCTCAGCTCTCGGTGACTTCCAGTTTCCCACCATCGGCGAGGGCCGGCCGATCCCGATCGTCTGGGGGACCTGCAAGGTCGCCGGCCCGATGGTCACCTGGTACGGCGACCTCGAGGTGCAGGCGATCAAGGAACGGGTGAAGACGGGCCTGTTCTCCTCGACCGACGTCACGACTGGCTACCGCTACTCGCTCGGCATCCAGCTCGTCCTCTGCAGCGGCGAGATCGACGAGGTGATCGAGATCCGGTTCGACGACCGGATCCCGGAGAACGCCAGCTACAACGTTCAGACTGATCGCACCGAGGTCCACATCGACGAACCCAAGCTCTTCGGCGGCGATGACTCGGACGGCGGCGTGGTCGGGGACGTCTATGTCTACCGCGGAACGCCGGTCCAGCAGCCGGACGACTACCTCGAGGCCAAGATCGGGGAGGATCTTCCGGCCTGGCGGCGTGTCTGCTACGCCGTCTTCCGACACGTCTACCTGGGAACGAGCCCCTACATCAAGGCCGTCTCGGCTGTGGTCCGTCGGTGCCCGAACGGCCTGAGCCTGACGGGCGGCGCCCACAACATCGCCGGGGACGCGAACCCGGCGTGCATGATCTATGACCTCCTCGTCTCTGCGCCTGCCGAGAACGGCCTCGGGCTGCCGCAGGGGTTCCTCGACCTCGACGCGTTCCGCTCCGTGGGGCAGACCCTGGCCACCGAGGCTCTCGGGCTCTCCATGCTCCAGGACCGAACCACCTCCGCGAAGGACCTGGTGCTCGAGATCCTCCGGCACATCGACGGGATCATTTACGTCGAGCCTTCGACCGGGCTCCTCACCATCCGGCTCGTCCGGTTCGATTACGACCCGGGGACGATCCCCGTCCTCGACTCAGATTCCTGCACGGTGAAGTCCTCCGGGCGTCCGTCGTGGGGTGAGCTCAAGAACTCCGTGCGCATCGCCTATGTCGACCGCGCGGATGGGTTCACCGAGAGGACGGCCCAGGCGCAGGACCTGGCGTCGATCGAGGTGCAGGGCGGCGAGGTCTCGCTCCAGGACCTCACGCTGCGCGGGTTCTCGAACGCGACGGCGGCGCAGCAAGCCGCAGCCCGGGCGCTCGTCGCGCTCGCGTACCCGCTGGCCACGATCACGATCGAGGCCGACCGTTCAGCTTGGTCGTTCCGGCCCGGAACCGTGTTCAAGCTCGTCTGGCCTCCGCTCGGGATCACGGGAATGGTCGCCCGCGTGGTCCGGGTCGGGACCGGCCGGCTCGATTCGGGAAAGATCGAGATCGAAGCCATGGAGGACGTCTTCGCCATCGACTGGACAGCCTACACGCCTCCGCCCTCGACGGGCTGGACCGACCCCGCCGGCGACGTCCCCGCCCTCACGGACCAGGGTGCCCTCGCCGCCCCCTACGAGGCGGTGAAGGACTACGGGTTCCAGGGAGCTGACGTCCAGCAGGCCGTGGCGATGGCCGCGCGTGGGGCGGTCGGGCTCTCCATGGGCTGCAAGGTCTATGTCGACAACGGCGCGGGAGGCTGGTTCGTGCCGAGCGTGGTCCCGTTCTTTACCCCCTCAGGGACCCTCGCTGCCTCGATCGACGAGACGACCAGCGAGATCGTGGTCACCTCGGGGCCCGACAGCGATCGCGTCGAGTCGGTGAGCGGCCCCGACTTCTCTCAGGGCGTGAACGTCGCCTGGCTCGAGAACGCCGGCGTCGAGGAGTTCATCGCGTTCCAGACCGTCGTTCAGGGGGGCGGGAACCTCACGCTTCAGGTCCTCGCGCGGGGCTGCCTCGACACGGCGCCGACTGCGTTCCCGGCTGGCGCGCGGGTCTGGTTCATCTCGTACGGCAGTGAGATCGTGAACATCCGCGGTCCCGTGCCACCCATCAACACCGTCAACAACGACCTGCGCTTCCAGCCATACAACAACAAGGGCGACTACCCGTTCGCCTCCTGCCATGACTCTCTTGTGGTCGCGACAACGCCGGCCCGCTCCGAGAAGGTCTACTGCCCGACCGACGTTCGGTTCAACGGGCAGAGCTACCCGGCGTCGATCACGGGGGAGCTCACGGTGTCCTGGTCCCACCGGAACCGCCTCGGGACGTGGAGCTATGCGGACTCGGGGAAGACGACGGCGGCGGAGCCAGGAACCGAGTACGACGTGCTGGTCTACGGGGAGCTCGGTACGCTCGTCCACACGGAGACGGGGCTGACGGGCACGTCGTGGACCTACCTCGAGGCGGACGAGATCGCCGAGTCGGGGCTCGGCCGGCTGAACAACCATCTGCGGGTGAAGGTCCGGACGTGGGGAGCGTCACACACGCACGTGGCTATCCGGGAGATCGAGTGGGAGTTCGATAGAGCCTAGCCAGATCGACCCACAAAGTCCTTGATTCAGATTCGGCCATCTCGAACCTAGGCGTAGAGTCCTTTGATGTCCTCTCGATGTGCCTGATAGTCATCCAGGGTACACCCCAAGTACACCGCGGCAGACGCTGTGGAGATGATTCCCTCAATGTCGGCAATGACTGTGTGGTAAGCGAATCTACCCCGTCGCGACATCGGAACCGACACAGGTCTGAAAAAGTCGAGCGTCGATTCTTCTGTCGCTCTCCACTTTTCCGTATCTGCCGACACTCGCGAATCCAGTATTGCCAAGTCGATACGTCGATCCAACGCATTCCACAGATGGTACTTGGCAGCTGTTTGACTAATGCCGAATTCATTCATCACGCCCAGAAGTCCATCTGATGGTGAACTCGCTTTCTCAAAAACGCCCAAAGCCGCCTTTTGAGGTGCCAGGAATGCGATGGCAAACGCATTGGCTCGTGCTTCCACGGGATCGAATTCGATGTCCCTGAGCGAGCTCGGTTCAAGAGCCCGTGCATGCAGACTTTCAAGCTCTGTGTCGTCATCAACCACTAAACGGCGGAGCTTATCGTCTGGATCCCACAGCAAGTGCCCGAGCTCGTGCGCTAGAGTAGCCCGTCGAACACATGGATTCTCGTTCGCTCCAATCGTGTTACCCACAATTCCACGTTCGCCACCTATTGAGATGGTTGCTCCTCCAATTCCTCGCGGAAGTTGCATTTGAATGAGCGGAACGGCCATGACCTTCTCGATCAAATCTCGCATGCTTGGGATTGGCTCGTCGCCAAGGCCCAGTATCTCTCGCGTCTTATGAGCCAGAAAGTACCCGTGTTGCCAAGCCGGATAATCTCTCTGACCATATTGGCTACTTGGGGTGAAGTGACTCCAGTAGTCACTGAGAGAATGAAGCCAGCGGGTAAGGCGCGCCTGAGTTGCAGTGACCCAGGCTGCTTCATCAAGTGCGAGAACGGTGGCCGGTCTCAGGCCTGCACGTCGTCCCGCGACTTCCCGCAATCTAACTGCCAAGTCGGGGTCGCCCCCCGCACCCTCTTGAAAACCCAATCTGAGTTCGTCCAACGCAAGCGCCTGCGCGAGGCTGATGAGAACGGGAAAGCCGGTGCGTGTCGCGGGGTCTTCAGCATCACGGATGTCTTCCGGCCTGAGTTGCAGGCGAGTAGCGAGGTCTCCCACCGCTAGCCCCAATCGCTCACGTTGCTCGCGCAGCGTCTGAGCAGGCTCCTCTGGACTCGTTATAAGGACAGCGGTGCCATGCTCGAAAACATCGAGAAGCACTTCAACGCCAAACGACTGCAGCGCTTGAAAGGCACTTAGGCGAAGACCGGTCGCACTCGGGGTGGCGAAGGCGAGATGGTCCTGACTGCGCACGAACTGTTGGCGGGAGGTACGGGCCCGTGCCTCGATGTCGCTTCCACGACTCTCCAAACCAAAGAGCCGATCCAGCGTCTCCTTACCCAGTTCTACAGCCATTCTGGCTCCCCGCGCACGAATCGAGAGAATCCCCCGGCCTCGGCATCGTATCCCATGATCCCAACCCGATAGCCGGAGTCCGTAAACGCGCGCCCAACGTCACGTAGTTCAATCTCGGACCGCGGTGTATACCTTCCAGATCCCCCGTTAAGGACCACGGTTTCTTCGTCCGCGAACCACATTTCACCGCCAGCGTACGCAGGCGCGCCGCCCGTGAGATTCGTGTGCGAGAGGGAGCGGCGAGACAAGGTAGCTCTGTTTTCGCCGTGCTCAAGCGAGTGCGGAACGGCGTCCTGCCCTACCACCCAGAGGTATTTTGAATCCTCCTGGTCCCCTCGGGACCGCGGCAATGGCCCCGAAACTACGCCATTCGCGGGCCCTGGTCCCAAGACAAGCAGTCCTTCGTCCTCGGTAATCTGGCGAAGCTCATCTTCATTACGCATTGTCGCGAGATTGGGGGCCTGGAGCTCGTACTTCTCCCTATACTTGTCAAACGCGCTTCTCACATTATCTTCCTGAACAGCCACAAGCTTCGTCTCCAGAGGATTCCTGCTTCCATCGAGCATCTCGACCCGCTCCACCGACCGCGTGTAGCCACGACCACCGTATTTTACTTGCCACGTAACTCCTTCGCTACACAGTTCTTAACCACCCTCAATGGGCCTTGTCAGGTCTCGAGCCGCCCGGCGAACCCCAGGACCTGAGGCTGAACCTGTCCCCATTCTAAGCCCTTGCCCCCCCTTTGTCCTTTGGAGGCGGCACGCCCGGCTGACCCAGGCTACGGCGTAGCCGGATCCGAGCCGAGGGCATGAAGATGTTCCGACACGACGCGCTAGCCAAGGGACGCTATCGGCGGGTGCCCTCGCGGTGGGACACCGAGTTCGGCCGCTGGGTGAGCGATGTCGGCGTGCCACGGATTGTAGCCACGCTTGCTCGCGACCCTGACCTCCGCATCACGAGCCAGTCCGTCTACGAGTGGCTCCAGGGTCATCCGCCGCATCCGTCCCGCGCGCTGGCGCTCGTCGAGATGTCCGGTGGCAGCCTCTCCCTCGAGGCGATCTATCGGCATGGCCAGGAGGTCCGGGATCCTGCGGGACACGCGCCCGACACTTCCTCAGGGGAGCACGCGCGCCGATGAGGATCAACCTCCAGATCGACTCCGCCCAGCTCGTCCTTCGCCTGCAGAACGGCCAACGACGGCTCGCCTATGCCGTGGTGAACGCAATCAACAACACGGCGAAACGGATCCAGGAGGCAGAGCGCCGACGCGTAGAGGAAGAGTTCACCGTCCGCAAGAAGGAGTTCATCCGGCGCCAGGCCGCGATCATCAAGCCGTTCGCCAGCGTGCGCCAGGGCCGTGCGCACGCCGAGATCGCCGTCGGACAGAAGCCTCGCCTGCTTCTCTCAGCGTTCGAGCGCGGTGCAGAGCGCAAGCCTTTCACGCCGTCCGCGAGGCGTGTCGCCGAGCCCGTCGTCGGTGGGCCTGCCCGCCCCCGGTTCACCGCATCGGTCACGCCCGAGCTACGGGTCGGGAAGCTCCGGTTCGACCGCACCAAGACCGGCCGCCGGCGCGCGGCGGTCACTCGAACGCAAACCTACCTCGTGCCGAGAGTCGGGATCTTTCAGCGCATCGCCAAGGAGACTACGCGCGCCGTCTACCTGTTCACGAAGGGGAAAAAGCTCGCGCCGCGGCTGCGGTTCGTCGAGACGGCCGAGAAGGAAGCGAACAAGTGGTTCCGTGAAGAGATGGAGCGCGAGGTGATCAACGCGATCGCGCGTGCCCGAGGGCGTGGCGTATGAGCGCGCTCTGCATCACGTGCGGGGAGAGACCCAGGAAGAAGGGGCGGAGGCAATGCGGGCCGTGCGCCTGGCGTTCGGAAGACCCGGAGAAGGTGCGTGCGCGCCGCGAGAGGAGTCGGCCGCAGCGTACCGAGTACAAGCGGCGCGTTCGTCGCGCGGCAGGCGCCGAGCGGAGGGAACTCAGACGTGCGCGAGCTGCCCAGAAGCGCGCGGAGGCCGAAGCCAAGCGAGCGGAGAGAATCGCGGCGAACAGCATCGAGCGCAAGCCGTGGCTCGCCCTCAAGGGCGGGGCGGAGAGATTCCGATGGCGCTACCAGAACGACCCGGAATTTGCCCAGCGAGAGCGCGAGCGGGCGATCGTCTTTCGGTTCACTCATCCAGACCTCGCCGTGAAGGGAGATCCAGGCAATCACTGGCGGCTCGCAGCGGCAAGCGCGGATGGTTCGGTCACCGAGGCCGTCGTCCGCGCGCTGCTCGCGGCACGGTCCTGCTATTTGTGCGGGATTGAATTGACGCCCGCCAACCGGTCCATCGATCACCGGGTCGCCGTCTCGCTGGGCGGCCTTCACACGGCGGGCAATCTCGCGCCGTGCTGTCTGCCATGCAATCGAGCGAAGGCGAGAGTTGAGAGGCGGCAGGCGCGGGAGGCGCGCAAGCAGGGCGAACGCGCGGACATTCGTGAGGAAGTCGCGGATGGTATGCACAACATCCGTGCCAACGGCGGTTCCTTTCAGCACTTACAGCGGGTGCCGGCGACGCCCGGCTTTCAAGACGTGGGAGACCTATGAAACAAGTTGCCAGCCGTGCCACCCGTGCCACGGCCAAGAAGGCCAGAAAGCCCGCCGTGGGCGCCTCAGAGGCCATTCCGGCGGCGAACGACGCGACTCAGAAGGGTGTTCCGAAGGGCTCCAAGCGTGCCACCCGGCGTGCCACCGCCGACGCCCGGCCCGATCCGCCGGTAGAGTCCGCGGTCAAGCTGCCGGGCAAGCTGCAGCACTGGCCCATCGACCGGCTCCGCCCGTACGAGCGGAACCCCCGAACGCACAGCCCCGAGCAGATCACTAAGATCGCGGCGAGCCTGCTGGAGTTCGGCTGGACGAACCCGATCCTCGTCGACGGCGACGCCGGGATCATCGCCGGCCATGGCAGGCTCCTGGCGGCCCGCGAGCTTGGGATGACCACGGTCCCGGTGATCGAGCTCACCCACCTCACCGAAGCCCAGAAGCGCGCCTACGTCATCGCGGACAACAGGTTGGCTCTTGACGCTGGCTGGGACGAGGACCTGCTGGCCGAGGAACTGCAGGCGCTGGAGGGCCTCGACTTCAACCTGGCCCTGACCGGGTTCGACTTGGACGAGCTGAATGCCCTGCTCGAGGACGAGACCACGGAGGAAGTGCCCGCGCCGGAGCCGCCCGAGGATCCGGTGTCTCGCCCGGGGGACCTCTGGGTGCTCGGCGATCACCGGCTTCTCTGCGGCGACTCGTCCGACCCCGCGGCCGTCGATCGACTGCTGGCCGGCGCCGAGATCCACCTCGTGAACACCGACCCTCCCTACAACGTGAAGGTCGAACCGCGCTCCAACAACGCGATCGCCGCGGGCCTCTCCTCGTTCCAGATGACGGCTTCCGCGCAGCTCGCCAGGTCGCAGGCACGAGGGATCGAGGCCAAGCCCACCGCCTCGGCGAAGAAGAAGTCCAGAGCGGTCGAGGCATCCGACGCCCGAGGCATGCACCACCAAGGCTTCGACCTCGCTCGCCACAAGACGAAGTCCAAGGCGACCGGCCGCATGCGCCCGAAGGACCGCCCGCTCGCTAACGACTTCATCTCGGACGAGGCGTTCAGCGAGATGCTCCTGGCCTGGTTCGGGAACCTCGCTCGCGTTCTGGTTCCCGGTCGCTCCTTCTACATCTGGGGCGGCTACGCGAACGTCGCCAACTACCCGGCCGCGCTCAAGGCCTCGGGCCTCTACTTCAGCCAGGCCGTCATCTGGGTGAAGGAACACCCGGTGCTCACGCGCAAGGACTTCATGGGCAACCACGAGTGGGCATTCTATGGATGGCGCGAAGGTGCCGGGCATGCCTTCTACGGCCCATCCAACGCTGTCGACGTCTGGGCGGTCAAGAAGGTCAATCCGCAGAGCATGGTCCACCTGACCGAGAAGCCCGTTGAGCTGGCCGTCCGGGCGATCCAGTACTCCTCCAAGCCCGGGGAGAACGTGCTCGACCTCTTCGGCGGAAGCGGCAGCACGCTCATCGGCGCCGAGCACGCTGGGCGGCGGGCGTTCCTCATGGAGCTCGACGCGGCGTACTGCGACGTCATCATCGAACGCTGGCAAACGGCGACCAACCAGAAGGCGGTGCTGGAGGCAGACGGGATCCCCTTCGAGGAGGTTGCCGCGGACCGCAGGACCGCGCGGGATGAATAGGTTTGGCCAGAACACGAAAGAAGGAGCTCATCTCCCAGCGCGAGTACGCCCGCCGGCGCGGCATCTCCCATTCGGCTGTCCAACGCGCCGTCAGCGCGGGCCGCATCTCGACCGTGAACGGCAGGATCGATCCCGACCAGGCCGACCGCGAGTGGCACGAGAACACCGACCAGTCGAAGCCCCGGAACCGGATCACGGGCAGCCCGAAGCATGCTCGCATCGCGGGCGAGCCTTCGGAGCCGATGGATTTCGGCTCCGAAGGCGGCAACGGCACCGCCAGCGGCTACGCCAAGGCACGCGCAGCCCGGGAGCTCTACCAGGCGCAGCTCGCGAAGCTTGAGCTCGACCGCCAGCGCGGCGTCCTCATCCGGGCTGATGAGGTCCGGCTGGGCGCCTTCAACATGGCCCGCAAGGCGCGTGACCAGCTGATCGCCCTCCCCGAGCGCATCGCCGCCATCCTCGCGGCCACCGAAGACGCCGCCGAGGTCCAGAGCATCCTCGAGGAAGAGATCGAGCGGATCTGCCAGGAGATCGCGGATGCAGAACGGCCGTGAGGTCTACGAGACCGCCTACCGCGCCGGGTGGCGTCCAGAGCCTCGGCTCACCGTGAGCACCTGGGCTGACGAGCATCGGGTGCTCGGCAACCGCGTCGGCCATGCCGCCGTCCACTGGCGCACCACGACGACCCCCTACCTCCGAGAGATCATGGATGCCCTCGGCCCCCGTTCGCCGGCGCGGCGGGTCGTCTTCATGAAGGGATCGCAGCTCGGCGGCACCGAAGCCGGCAACAACTGGCTCGGGTTTGTCATGCACCACTCACCGGGTCCGATCCTGGTGGTGCGGCCTACTGTCGAAGAAGCCCGGCGGTTCAGCCGGCAGCGCCTCGACCCCATGATTGCCACCACACCCGCACTGCACGATTTGGTGAAGGAATCGCGGTCGCGCGACGGCGGGAACAGCCTCCTCATCAAGGAATTCCCCGGCGGCGTGCTCTTCCTGACCGGCTCGAACTCCGCGACCGGCGTGAAGTCGATGCCGATCCGCTGGCTCTTCTGCGACGAGATCGACGAGTACCCGGGGGACGTGGATGGTCAGGGAGATCCGATCGCGCTCGCGGAGAAGCGGACCACCGGCCCGACGTACTCGCGCCGGAGAGTCTTCCTTGTCTCGACACCGACGATCAAAGGCGTCTCCCGGATCGAGAGGGAGTTCCTCGACTCGGACCAGCGCCGTTACTTCGTCCCATGCCCCGACTGCGGCAACTTCGACTGGATCCGGTGGGAGAACATCCGCTGGGAGGAACACGACCCGAAGACCGCCGCGCTTGCCTGCGTCACCTGTGGCGCGTTGATCGAGGAGCGCTTCAAGGTGGAGATGCTCGCTCGTGGCGAGTGGCGCCCGACCGCAACTGGGAACGGCGAGACGATCGGTTTCCACCTCTCGAGCCTCTACTCCCCCCTCGGCTGGCTCCCCTGGTCTGCGGCCGTCGCCGAGTTTCTCGAGGCGAAGGAGAACCCGATGCGCCTCAAGAACTGGGTCAACAGCGTGCTCGGGGAGACCTGGGAGGAGCGCGGGGAGACGGTCGAGCCCGAGGGCCTGCTCGCCCGTGCGGAGCGCTATCCCGCCGAAGTCCCGAAGGGCGTGGGTGTCCTCGTGGCTTCCGTGGACGTGCAGGGCGATCGCCTGGAGTGCGCGGTCAAGGGCTACGGGGCCGGGGAGGAGTCCTGGCTCATCGCGTTCTCCCAGTTCCATGGTGACCCCGGGCGTGAAGCAGTCTGGCTCGACCTCGATCGGTTCATTCGCCAGGAGTTCACGCACGAGTGTGGTCAGAAGGTCCCCATCACGTGCGTGACCGTCGACAGCGGCGGGCATCACTCGGAACAGGTCTACCGGTTCTGCAAGGCCCGCGTGGCCAGGAGGGTGTTCGCCGTCCGAGGAGGCTCCGAGCGCGGGAAGCCCGTCGTCGGCCGGCCCAGCGAGCACAACCGGTACCGGACGAAGCTCTTCACCCTCTGCGTCGACACGGCGAAGGAGATCGTCTTCTCGCGGCTCCGGATCGGTGGGCCGGGACCCGGCTACTGTCACCTGCCGGAGTGGGTCGACGCCGAGTATGTGGCGCAGCTCACCGCCGAGAAGGCCGTCCGGCGCTGGGTGAAGAACCGCGGCACGGTCCGCGAGTGGATCAAGACGCGCGAGCGGAACGAGGCGCTCGACCTGGAGGTCTACTCCCTCGCCGCCCTCTACATCCTCGGGCCGATCTTCGTGAAGTCCCTGCCCGAGCGTGCGACCGCCCTGGCCCGGCCGGCCGACGGCCCCCCGGCGGCTGAACCAGCGCCCGCACTCCCCCCGGCCCGGCGGCGTGGCTGGATCGACGGGTGGCGCGGATGAGCACCCCGGTGGCCAGGGGGCTCCCCACCGTCGCCGCCCTGGGCGCCCGGGGCGCGCCGTGGGCACGGACCCCGGGCCCCCCCGACCAGGAACCGCCTCCCCCGGGCTGTCGGCGCCCTTGGGCGCCCCCGCCAAATCGGTCAGAAATCGGCCGGTCCGGCCACCCCCATCCGTCCCGTAAGCCATTGGGAATGCTCCGGTTGGCCGGTCGAATTGACTTCCCATCCGGGCCCGAAAGCTCGTCACTGTCCCTGCGCCGGGCGTAGGGCCCGCCGCACCTGAAGGGAGGAACGCATGACGGTCAACGAGATGATCGAACGCCTGCAAGAGGTCGCCGAGGACGGATTCGGCGAATGCGAGCTACGCCTTGCCTTCCAGCCGAACTGGCCCCTGCAGTTCCGGATCGGCGGGATCGCGGTGCCGGACGACGAATCGCGCGGCATGGGTGAGCCCGACGAGGAGCCCGATGACGCGGACTCGGTGGTCTACATCGTCGAGGGCAACCACCCGCGCGACGACTCGCCGTACGCGCCCGGCTGGGCGTTCACGGCGGCGAGATAGGAGGAGGCGATGCGCTACGGACCTCAAGAGAAGTTCTGGGTCGTCGTCGACCCCAAGGAACACAGCACGCTGGAGGACATCGTCTTCCAGGCGTCGCTCAAGGACCTCGAGCTGCAGTTCAAGGGCGGCCTGACGATCGAGGAGAACCCGACGCTCTTCACCGAGCAACGGGAAGCCGAGATCGAGGCCTATGGACGCCTCACCGCGTTGCGCGCGACGCAGGCCATCGCGAGAAGCGGGGCCGGATCGAAGCTCCAGAACGCGACCCGGCTCGAGATCTACGGCGCGGACGGCACGCTCGTCTTCGAGACGGACCTTCCGGGCGAGGTGAAGTGATCATGACCACCACCACGCGGACGCCGCGATTCGGCCTGAAGGAGCACCAGGTCTTTTGGAACGAGCGAGGCGCGATCGTTTGCGCCTGCTGCCACATCCCCTACCCCGGGTCAGACACCTGGATGTGGGAGCGATGGGAGGAGATCACGCCCGACGTCATGGTCGAGATCGACCGTGAGGGCGGGCGAGTGGCGTGCGAAGGCTGCGGCAAAGAGCCGCGCCGAATCGTGCGCGTGAACCCCAACCGATAGGAGCTGAAACCATGAGCAAGCCCAAGACCACGAAGAAGAAGGCGACCGCGAAGCCGCGGAAGCCGGTTGCGAAGGCCACTGCCGCGACGACTCCCGCCGCGCCCAAGGAGAAGGCCCCCAAGGAGGATCTCTGCGTGTTCGCCTTCCGGCTGACCCCCGCCGAGCGCGACGCGATCCACAAGGCGGCCGGGCCGGCCAAGGCCTCCAAGTTCGTCCGATCCCTCGCGGTCGCCGCCGCGCGCAACGACGAGGCGGCGGTCAAGGCCATCCTGAAGGCGGTCCAGAGCGAAGCGTAGCGCATCGCTCATCGCGGACCCCCGATGACCTCTCGGGCAACCGAGGGGTCGTCGGCGTTCATGTCCCCCTTTCCCCCGTTGAGCGCTATGTTCCATGAAGACGACGTAGGTCAGGGGCCCTGTCTGGAGATCAGTTGCAGCGATCGAGGAGTTCGCGCACGAAGCCGACTACGTCCGCCTGGATCGTGTCATCGGGCCCGCCCGTCTGGAACTCCGCAACGCGGCGGGGACCGAGGCCATTGTGATTGAGGAAGTCGCGCCGGAGAACCGCGATCGCCTCGGTAGCGGAGCGATCGCCAAGGAGCGGTCGCAGATGCGCGGCGACATCCTCGACCCCGGATCCGAAGTTCCGCACCACGTAGAAGAGGTCGTAGGCGTCCTTGTTCTCCCCCCGGGAGCTGAAGGCCAACGACTTGAGAACGACATAGGCCCCGGCATCGCACACCCACACGTCGCGGGTGCCATCCTCGCCCAGGATCGTCCGGCCGGACAGGGTAATCCGGCGGCGATCCTGGAACGCCAGATGGAGCCCCGGCGCAATGACCGCGGCGAAGTCGGCCTCGATGTCCCGGAGCTTCCCGCCGGTGTCGTCCGGCTGCGTCGGAGGGATCAGGAAGTCCACGGTGACTTTCCCGCCGCGTTCGATCTTCCAGCGCTGCCGGGTCGGATGTCCTTCCTCGTTCACGTCCTGCTCGAAGCCCGCCTGGCGGAGCCGCTCGGTGATCATCCGGTAGCGTCCCTGGTCCAGCAGCGCCACGGCCAGGCCCACGTCGAGGTCCATCGTTCCAACATGCGAATCGGTCCCCTCGGGGAGAGTCGCCTGATCGATGAGCAGCGACGGGACCAGGCCGCCGACCACGACAAGATCATCCATCAGGTCGCCGAGCTTGGTGGCCACGTACAGGCACGTCGCGCGCACCCGCGCGATGTGCTCACCGCGGTATCCGGCCGCGGTCGTCGGTTTCTCAGCCATCGGTACTCCACTTCATGAACTCGGCACGCAAGTGATCGGCGGCCTCCTTCGCCCGCTCCGGCTGCTCCTTGAGATCGAGGTAGATCTGGACCGGATGGACGCACACCACGCCGTCCCGTTCACCAGCCCCCTGGAACACCCCTTCATCCTTGGGAATCACGAGCCATACGTTCGCCCCGCGCTCCTCCTCGCGCAAGCCGAGGTGTTCCAGGGCCTCCGGCGCTGGGCGCTCGGTCACGTACAGCGTCACGAGCCGGAAGCCCGCGAACCTGGTCCAGAGCCAAGCCGCCGCCAGCCCGGTGGCTGCGTATCGCACCCTTTGGCCCTGTAGGCCTCCGGCCAGAAGGCGCAGCGCCTCCTCGCCGGAGCGAGCAGCGACGTGGCCCGGGAGGATCTGGTGCTTCGAGAAGTCGTAAACCTCACGCCAGGAATCGAGCAGAAGGTCCGGGTCCGCGGGGCGGATGCTCCCGTCGGGCTCCCGGACGACCAGGCCGTTCTCCAAGAGCCGGGAAACGATCCGGCTGGTGAAGCCCTCGTCGACGCCCGTCGCCTGGGCGATCTCACGCTGTGCCGTGGGCTGCCGGGCGTGCATGAGAAGCCAGCGGGCGATCCGGGCGCTCTTGGGTGCGAACACGTTGATCGGCCTCCCCCGGCGCTTGAACTGGTTGGGTTGGCCTTCGATCAGCACCCGGATCCCCGGCGCGACGATCCGTGCGTTGCCGCTCAAGTCGAGCCAGGCGACCCCGGCCTCCTCGCAGCGGCGGCCGCCCACCGGGCCCATGTACGGCACAGCAACCAGCGGTATCGCGCGCCGATCGAGGACGGACGCAGATTGCTGGACCCGCTCGATCGCGGAGGCGGTCGGCGCGGCTGCACCCGAGCCCTTCCAAGCGACGACGAAGGTGGTTCCCCCCACCTCGATGACGGCGTCGGCTCCCTGCGCCCGCAGTTCCTGGTGGATTCGAACGGTGGAGCCCGCCGCGTCGAGGAGCTTGGCGAGCTGTGCCGCCACCTGCTGCAGGGCCTGTCGTTCGATCGGGACTCTCATGACTTGACTAAATAGTATGACTTGACCTGTTTGTCAAGCTAGCTTGTTTAGTCAAGTGGGCTGGAACCAGCGCAGCCGAGACAACAAGAGGCTATCTGATTGCGGCATAACCAGATAGGACAAGTTCGAATCGCGTCGGTTCTCCGCGCCGGATTCTCTGGGGGGGTGAGCCCCGCGCCCACAGTACCCGCAGGACGGAATGCCGCACACCTGCATTCCGTTCGTTTCGGAATCCGGATCTCTGCGATACCCGCTCGGGCCCGGGGAGCGCTCAAAGCCTGTCCAGAGCCGCGTCCCCCGGCGGGTCAGCCTCGTCCCGCAGACCGACGTAGCGCCGGACACCCGGCGTTGGCGTTCTCGTGGCTTGCATAGCGTTCGTTTGAGGGGACCGGTGTCCTGGCACCAATCGCAGCTAGGTCGGGGCAGGAATAGCGTTCACGGGCCTCTACTCGACACTCCCGCCGCGGCCGGACTTCCTGCTGATCACCAACTGCATCTCGGGCACGCCGTGAACGCACAAGGACGCTACCGGTGACCGTTCGCCCCACCGCCCGACGCTCGGGTCCCGGCCTCCTTCGGGATCTGGCGTAGAGAAGGGTCCCGGCGCCTCAAGGGTTCGACGACGGCTTCGTTGTCCCCCTCAGACCCCTCACCCCCCCTTTGTCTTGTGAGGGGGGTTTGTGCGACGAGCAGCTCACGCTATCAGAGCACCTGCCGGCAAAGTTCGCGACCCATCTAAATGACATTTAGATTGGTCGGCTCCTCTTGAATGCATCAGAACTTGGATGTGCGGCAGATGGGCACGGCGAGTCGACCGCGCCGACCACGCGATCTTGGCTCGCTGATCTCCCGCCGGCACCGCGCCACGGCGCAAGCGGTCACGATTTGGAAAAGAACGACGGCCTGGTCATGACTGAAGGACGCGTGCCATGAACGCACACTCGCCCACTTCGCTCGGTTGGCGCCGCGTCAGCCGGCAATCCCCCTGCAGCGTCTGCGGTCGGCACGACTGGTGCACGTTCACCAGCGATGGAACGGCCGCCTGTTGCATGCGGATCGAGTCGCAGCGCCCGCTCAAGAACGGCGGCTGGTTGCACAGGCTCAGTGAGCCAGTCCACTTTCCGCCGGCCCTCATCCGCGCCGGCGATGCCGCGAAAGCGCTCGCCCCCGTGGAACAACGGGACCGCGTCTATCGGTTCTTCACCCGAGAGCTCGGCCTGCTCCCTCGACACGAGGATCACCTTCGGCAAGCCCGCGGTCTCCCCGCCCCTGCCCTCGAAGGCTTCGCCTCCACGCCCCCTCGCGCGTTCGCCGAGCGCCGCCGGCTCGTCCAACGAGTCATCGATCGTCTCGGCTGCAGCGACATCCTGCGCGGTGTCCCCGGCTTCTATCTGGATCAAGGCGGCAACTGGACGTGCCGCGGGCTGCCGCCGGGCATCTTGGTGCCGGTGCCCGACTTCGCGGGGAGAATCCAGAGCTACCAAGTTCGCCTTGACCGGTGCGGCCCCTCCGGCGCTCGCTACCTGTGGTACTCCTCCCGCGGAAGGCGGGGCGGAATCTCCACGGGCACTCCCGTCGCCTTCTGGCAGCCCCAACTCACGACCAACAGCACCTTCGTCATCACCGAGGGAAGCCTCAAGGCCGCCATCGCCGCCTGGCACCTTGCCGCTTCCACGGTCGGTGTTGCGGGTGTGGCCGCCTGGCGCGGCGTCCTGGACCTTCTGCCCCGAGGGATCGCCGTTACGATCGCCTACGACGCCGACTCTGTCATCAACCCCCACGTGGCTCGTCACGAGCGCGACCTCGCGCGCCACCTGTTCTGGAACGGACATCCCGTCTCCATCGCCCGCTGGGTCCCCGAGTGCAAGGGGATCGACGACGCGCTCCTGGACGGGGCCTCGATCGACTTGAAGGACTGGCCCGGAGGTGGTCCCCCGACCCCGCTCCCGGACCAGGCGAGGCGGGTGGAGACCACCCCGGCGGCGGAGACTCCGAAATGAGCAAGCCCCTCCACGAGCTCCCCCGGGTCCTGCGCGAGCCGATCGGAGAGACCGGCGCGGAGGTCGTCGTCACGCACGCCGGCAGCGATGCCGACGGCCTACCGCGAGCCCGCATCACCATCTGGCGAGACGACAGCCCTCTTGCGACCGATGTCGTCCGGCTGGATCGCGACGCGGACCGCCGCCGCCTGATCCGGGCCGTGCTCAGGGAGGAGAAGTCCCGGCTCGAGGAGTCCGTTCGTCGGAACGGCGACACCCCGCCGAATGGAAACGGCCTCGAGTCAGCCCCAATCAGCGAGCCGGACGACGTCTCTACGGGCGACCACGCGGCCTCGCTTACCGCCGTCGAGATCGAGCGGGCGTTGCTCCGGACGGCCGAGGCGCTGCGAGCCGTCGGCCCCCCGCCAGACGAGAGGCGGGCTCGTGCGATTGCCACCCCTGCGCCGGGCGGGACCAGCGACGCCGAGGGGACGAGCGCCGAGGCTGGAGACCAACGCCCCCCGTTCGTTGTCCGGGACGATCTGGCGGAGTGCGCGGATGACGCGCAGCGCCTGCTCCTGGCCACACCGCAGCACGGGATCTACAAGCGGGCCAGGATGCTCGTCCGCGTCGTCCGCGAGGAGACGCCAAAGACTGCGGGCCTTACCCGACCGCCCGGAGTGCCCGTGATCGAGACGATGACGATGGCGCACCTGCGGGATCGCCTGGCTCGCCCCGCGCAATGGTGCGTGCCGACGAAGGAGGGCTTCCGCCCCGTGATCCCGCCCAAGTGGGTTCCCGAGACTCTGCTCGCCCGAGGCGACTGGCCGTTCCCGCGGCTGGAGGCGGTCATCGAGACCCCGACCTTGCGGCCGGACGGGACGATCCTCGACACTCCCGGCTACGATCCGGCCACCTGCCTTCTCTTCGAGCCGAGCGCGGAGTTCCCTCCCGTCCCCCGCGAGCCCACTTCGGACGATCTCGCGGCGGCCATCCAGAAGATCCTGGAGCCCTTCAGCGAGTTCCCGTTCGTCGCCGGGAGCGACAGGTCGGCCGCGCTCGCGGGCGTCCTCACCCTCCTCGCCCGGCCGGCCATTGACGGGCCGACACCGCTGTTCGCGATCCGCGCGACCACGCCGGGCACGGGAAAGGGGCTGCTCGCCTCCACCATCACCCTGATCGGCACCGGGCGGGAGCCGACCCTCTTCGCCGTCTCGCGCGAGGACGAGGAGGTCCGAAAGCGCCTCTTGACCATCGGGATCGAGGGCACGCGCTGCATTCTCCTCGACAACGTCGAGGGCGCTCTCGGCTCCCCCTCCCTGGCCGCCGCCCTCACGGCGAGCGAGCTTACGGATCGGCTCCTCGGCACGAACCGCCTCCTCACCGTTCCGATGGAGGCCGTCTGGCTGGCGACCGGGAACAACATCGCCTTCCGCGGCGACCTCGGGCGCCGGGTCCTGCCGATCGACCTCGATGCGAAGGTCGAGTTCCCCGAGGACAGAACCTTCCGCCGCCGAGATCTGACCCGCTGGGTCCGGGACGAACGGACGGGGCTGGTGGTCGCCGCGCTCACCCTCCTGCGGGCCTTCCACGCGGCCGGACGTCCCGACCACGGCCAGTGCCCGGTCGGATCGTTCGAAGCCTGGGACGCGCTGGTCCGGGCCGCCGTCCTGTGGCTGGGGTTCGAGGACCCGGTGGCCGGCAGAACGAGAGTTCGCACGGAGTCCGATGCCGATCTCGAGGCCCTGGGGACGGTCCTCGAAGCGTGGTGGAGCGCGTTCGGGAGCGAGCCGCGGACTCTGGCCCGGGCGATCGAGTCGGCGTTCGACGGGGCCGGAGACCAGGAACTCGCCGCCGCCCTGGCCGGGTTGGACCCCAAGGGCGACGGCCGGAGACCCCGCGCAAGGCCGGTGGGGGACAAGTTCCGCCGGTGGAAGGGCCGGATCGTCGGGGGGCTCGCCCTCGAGACGGAGGACCGCAAGGAGCACGGAGCCGCCCTCTGGCGCGTGGCCCGAGCGGGCGAGGCCGGGGGAGTCAGGGAGTCAGGGGAGTCAGTTTCCTTCGATAGTGGTTTTTGATCGGTGTGAGTACGAGAAGGGGGAAGAAGAGGAAATGAAGAAGAGAGAAGATATGAAAAGTGAATGGGGGGAACGTGACTCCCCGGACTCCCCTGACTCCCCTCCCGGAGGCCTTGCCGATCGCCGGCACCCGGCCGTGGACCCGGCAACGCCGTTGCGGATCAGCGAGGTCCGGCTGCGGCTTCCCCCGGATCCCTCGGGCCCGATCGTCGCATACGCCTCCTGCCTCATCGAGGGCTGCCTGGTCCTGAACGACATCCGGATCGAGCGCGGGCGACAGGGGGGTCTGGTCGTCGTGTATCCCAGCAGGCCCTCCTCCACCGGCAAGCGGCACAGCACGTTCCATCCGGTCACACGGGAGGCGGGCGAAGCGCTGCGGCGGGCCTTGCTCGCCGGCATGGCGCGCGTCGACAACGAGGCCGACTCGTGAGTGCCCATCCGAACCCGCGGCCCACGATGTGGCATTCGCCCGACGACGTCCGCCTGACCCCCGATCAACGCCGGCGCGAAATCGCGAACATTCTCGCCCGCGGGATCCTCCGCCTGGCCCGCGTGGCCCGAACCACGCCGGATGCCGCGGGTCCCGAGGCCGTGGAACATGCTCCCCAGCCCGGCCAAAGAGCCCTTGAGGTATCGGCGACCCTAAGCCCTCATGTGACCGGCGGTTAGCGCCGCCGAGACCAGAGAGGGGGGAATGCATGACGCTGAACATCAGCAAGGAGATCACGACCCTGAGGAGGATGACGGTGCCCGAGCTCCGCCTGCGGTATACCGAAGTCTTCGGCGAGAGCACGCGGTCCCGGCACAAGGAGTTCCTGATCCGCCGGATCGTCTGGCGGCTGCAGGCCAACGAGGAAGGAGGGCTTTCCGAGCGGACCCGGCAGCGCGCCCACGAGCTCGCAGCCGACTCGGACGTGCGTCTCACCGCGCCGAGGACCAAGGCCGCGACCGCGGCGGGGCCGGCGAAGGTCGTCAGGATCGAGCTCTCGCCGGACAGCCGGCTCCCGATGCCCGGGGCGGTCCTCACGCGCCGGTACAAGGGCGAGACCATCGAGGTCCGGGTGCTGCCCCGTGGCTTCGAGTACGAGGGGGGGGTCTACCGGAGCCTGAGCGCCGTGGCGAAGAAGATCACCGGGACCCACTGGAACGGCTACCACTTTTTCCGCATCGGCACGAAGGGGAACGGCAATGGCCAGGAGACTTGACGCCCCCGCCGTGCGCTGCGCGGTCTACACCCGCAAGAGCACCGAGGAGGGACTCGAGCAAGAGTTCAACAGCCTCGACGCCCAGCGGGAGGCGGCCGAGGCATTCATCGCGAGCCAGCGTGGCGAGGGCTGGACTTGCCTTCCAGATCGTTACGACGACGGGGGCTACACGGGCGGTAACATGGAAAGGCCGGCGTTCAAACGCCTGATGGCCGACATCGAGGCCGGGCGCGTCGACTGCGCCGTGGTCTACAAGGTCGACCGCCTCAGCCGATCGCTCCTCGACTTCACCCGGATCATGGAGATCCTCGACCGGCGCGGGGTCTCGTTCGTCTCGGTGACGCAGCAGTTCAACACGACAACCTCGATGGGGCGCCTGACCTTGAACATCCTGCTCTCGTTCGCCCAGTTCGAGCGGGAGATCATCTCGGAGCGCACGCGGGACAAGATCGCCGCCGCGCGGCGCAAGGGGAAGTGGTCGGGGGGAAGGCCGATCCTCGGGTTCGACGTCGATCCCCGCGGCGGGCGCCTCATGGTCAACGAGGACGAGGCCGGACGCGTCCGGGCCATCTTCAACCTCTATCTCGAGCGCGAGTCCCTCATGGAGACACTCAAGGAACTCGACGCCCGGGGCTGGACCAACAAGCGCTGGACGAACCGGAAGGGGAACGTCGCCGGCGGGAGCCCCTTCGACAAGCACAGCCTCTACAACCTGCTCCGGAACGTCCTCTACGTGGGCCGGATCACCTACAAGGACGAGGTGCACGACGGCGAGCACCCGGCGATCGTGGAGGAAGAGGTCTTCCGCCGGGTTCAGCACCTCCTCAAACGGAACGGGGCGACCGGCGGGAGGGAGGTGCGGAACCGGTTCGGCGCTCTGCTCAGGGGTCTCCTCCACTGCGCGCCCTGCGGGTGCGCCATGGTCCACACGCAGACCGTGAAGCACGGGACCCGGCGCTACCGCTACTACGTCTGCACGAACGCCCAGAGGCGCGGCTGGCACGCCTGCCCCTCGAAGTCGATCCCGGCGCCGGAGATCGAGCGGTTCGTCGTGGACCAGGTGCGCTGCATCGGGCAGGATCTCGCCCTCCTGGCCGACACCCTGGAGGAGACCCGGGCGCAGGCCCAGGCGCGCATCGCCGAACTCGAGGCCGAGAGCCACACCCTGGTGCGGGACCTCCGCCGCCACAACGGCGAGCTGCGCGAGCTGGCCGGACGGATCGCCACGAACGAAACGGCCACGGACCGCGTGGCCGACCTTCAGGACCGGATCCGGGCCGCGGAGCAGCGTGGCACCCAGGTCCGCGAGGAGCTGATCTCCCTGCGGCGGGAGCTTCTGGACGAGGGGGACGTCGCCCGGGCGCTGGCCGCCTTTGACCCGCTCTGGGAGACGCTCGCGCCGCGCGAGCAGGCCCGGGTGATCCGCCTCCTGGTCCAGCGCGTGGACTACGACGGGGAGAAGGAGACCGTGTCGGTAACCTTCCACCCGGCGGGAATCAAGATGCTGTCGCGCGAGTTCGCGGAGGTGAAGGCATGACGAGGGGGCTCACGATCACCAAGCAGGTCAGTTTCCGCACGGCGAGGCGCGGGCGGAAGGTCATGCGCGAGGGCGCCGAAGGGAAGGCCCCAGACCTCGGCCGCGTGCCCCGCGTTTCGCGCCTCATGGCCCTCGCCATCCACATGGACGACCTGATCCGCCAGGGCGAGGTCGCCGACTACGCCGAGCTCGCCCACCTCGCCCACGTGACCCGCGCCCGCATCTCGCAGATCATGGGTCTCCTCCACCTGGCCCCGGACATCCAGGAGGAGATCCTGAGCCTCCCGCGCTCAAAGGGGGGTAGGGACCCGATCCGAGAGAAGATGGTCCGGCCCATCGCTGCCGTCCCCGACTGGCGGAAGCAGCGGGCGATGTGGACCGCGGTGCGTTCGGTCAGCCTTGCCCCGCGGGAGTTCAAAACGTCGCAGTGCGGTGCGGCGGGAACATGGGCCGCGCTTCCCTAGCAACGGTTCGACGTGCCGATGAGCGAGGACGGGGACAGTAGGTGGGGGTTTGATCGACTGTCGGCCTTCTTCGCAACACCTCTAACGCTCTCGCAGACTGTCCGCCGCAGCCTCATGCACCTTGATGGAATCCCCGGGTGTAGGGGAAAACCGAACAATGTAGAGAAGCTGGCTACCGGGGGCAGTTGCGCCTGACCCGGCCCAACTCGTCACACCCCCAGCCGTATCGAAGCCGAGGAGGGACATCCCGAAATCACCTACCTTCTCGCCGATCACCTCGATCCGGTATTCGCCATTCATGGCGCCTCGAATCTCAATTGCATCTGCTGAGCCTGTCTCGGCCGTGCTGTCGGCCGGGTCCACGGTCGCCGATCCCCTATCCGCATCACTGGAGGGAATCTCCGAGATATACCGTTCGTTCTCCGAGTCAAACTGAATAGTGCGCCCAGCCGGATCCCTGATCGAGAGAAACGCGGTCCCAGTCAACGAGATCACAAGCCTCCCCCTCCTCTCGCGAAGCTCAGAAGTATCGCCCTTGGATTCCTTCTGATCACGCCCAGCATCGCGATGTACCTCCGCACTCCGCGCACCAGCGTCGCGCGCATCCTGGGCGCACCCTTCCATCGCGGTCGCTTGAATCATCCCCACTCCCAGGGCGGCAAGAAGGCCCCGTCCAATGAGTCGAACTACGACGTGGACGTATAGCTCACCGCGCCACACTGACGCGATTCCTCCAAAGGCCCAGCGACTCATCTTGCATCACGCGCCTATCTCACCAAGACAATTGCCCGATGCATTTGCTGATTTCCGATACGGGCTTCCAAATAGTAAATACCGGCGGGCACCTTCCGGCCGAACCCTGTCCTGCCATCCCAGCGAAGCTCAAGGCGACCAGGCGCGACCCGATCATCGAAGAGCACCTGGACTCTTCTCCCCTGCACATCGTACAGTGCCACTTTCCCATGTCCCGCTTCTTGTACTTGTAGGACAAGTTGACTATTCCGAGCGATTCCGCCCCCCGATTCCGAGCGAAGACGCCCACCCTTCCGACTGATCGCGCCCGCTGATTCCGAGCGAAGCCGGCCACCGTTCCGAGGGAAGGCGCCCACCGTTCCGAGGGAAGGCGCCCACCGTTCCGAACGAAGCCGCCCACCCCGGTTCGGGGGTGGCGGCGCGGGGTAACCGGGCTACGCTGAGCCTTTCTCTCATCCCAGAGGAGGACCCCGCGTGCCAGCTAAGAGGTTACCCATGCGCAAGATCCAAGATGTGCTGCGGCTTCGCGCCGCCGGACTCAGCCACCGCCAGATCGCCCGCAGCCTGGGGCTGGGGCGGACCACGGTCCGAGAGTACCTGGCCCGGGCCCAGCGGGCCGGGCTGGCCTGGCCGGTGGCCGAGGACCGGAGCGAGACGGACCTGGAGCAGCTCCTGTTCCCCGCCGCCCACCCCTTCCCGGAGCGAGGGCGGCCCCGGCCCGACTGGGCGTGGGTCCACCAGGAGCTGCGCCGTCCCGGGGTCACGCTCTCGTTGCTGTGGCAGGAGTACCGGGCCGGTCATCCGCGGGACGGGTACCAGTACAGCCGCTTCTGTGACCTCTACCACCGCTTCGCCGGGAAGCTCTCCCCCTCGATGCGCCAGGTCCATGTGGCCGGCGAGAAGACCTTCGTGGACTTCTCGGGCAATAGGCCCGCCATCGTGGATCCGAAGACGGGGGAGGTGACCGAGGTCGAGCTGTTCGTGGCCGCCCTGGGGGCCAGCGGCTACGTCTACGCCGAGGCCACCCCCAGCCAGGATCTGGACTCCTGGATCACCGCCCACCAGAACATGGCGGCCTACCTCGGCGGTTCCACGGCGATCTGGGTCCCGGACAATCTGAAGAGCGGGATCACCACCCCCTGTCGCTACGAGCCGGGGGTGAACCGGACCTACGAGGAACTCGCCGCCCACTACGGCGCGGTGGTCATCCCCGCCCGGGTCCGGCGCCCCAAGGATAAGGCGAAGGTCGAGTTGTCCGTGCTGCTCGCCCAGCGCTGGATCCTCGCCGTGCTCCGCAACCGCACCTTCTTCTCGCTCGAAGAGCTCAACGCCGCCATCCGCGACGAGCTCGACCGCCTCAACGACCGTCCTATGCAGAAGCTCAAGGTGAGCCGCCGCCAGCTCTTCGAAGCACTCGATCGCCCCGCCCTGCGGCCCCTCCCCCTCGGCCGCTACGAGAAGGGCATCTGGAGCTACCCCCGAGTCAACATCGACTACCACGTCGAGGTCGAGAACAACTACTACAGCGTCCCCTACCAGCTCCTGAAGGAAGTGGTGGAGGCACGGACCACCGCCACCACCGTCGAGATCATCTTCCACTCCAAGCGCGTCGCCTCCCATCGGCGGCTACGCGGCCGGGGACGCCACTCCACTCACCGCGACCACATGCCCGCCTCCCACCGGGCCCACCTCGAGTGGACCCCCTCCCGGCTCGTTCGCTGGGCCGAGAAGACCGGCCCCCACGCCGCCGAACTTGTGACCCACATCCTCGACACCCGGCCCCACCCCGAGCAGGGCTACCGCTCCTGTCTCGGCCTCATGCGCCTGGGCAAGAAGTACGGTGAGGCGCGTCTCGAAGCCGCCTCCCGGCGGGCGCTCCACCTGCGTTCCTACAGCTACCGCACCGTCAAGAACATCCTCTCCGCCGGAACCGACCGGCTCCCGCTGGAGACCGAGTCGCCCGCCCCGGCCGCACCCTCCCACGAGAACATCCGCGGCGCCGCCTACTACGCCGCCCCAAAGGAGATCCCATGCTGAACCAAGCCACCCTGGACAAGATGCAGGCCATGAAGCTCTCGGCCATGATCGAGGCCTTCGAGCAGCAGACCGCCTCCCGCCAGGCCGCCGGCCTGAGCTTCGACGAGCGCCTCGGCCTCCTGGTCGACGCCGAGTGGACCCACCGCGAACAGCGCAAGCTCGCCCGCCGGCTCAAGGGAGCCAAGCTCCGCTACCCGGCCTGTCTCGAGGACGTCGACTTCCGCGCCTCCCGGGGGCTCGACCGCCAGGTCGTCCTCTCCCTCGGCACCTGCGGCTGGATCCAGGAGCACCAGAACCTCGTGCTGACCGGACCCACCGGCACCGGCAAGAGCTTCCTCGCCTGCGCGTTCGCGGAGCGGGCTTGCCGGCGCGGGTTCACCGCCACCTATGTCCGGACTCCCCGGATCCTTCACGAACTCGCCGTCGCCCGCGGCGATGGCTCCTACGAACGGCTCCTGGCCCGGCTCCTCAAGGTGGAGCTGCTGGCCATCGACGACTGGCTCGTGGCTCCGCTGCGCGACGCCGAGCGGCGCGACCTGCTCGAGGTCCTGGAGGATCGCCACGAGCGGGCCTCCACCCTCATCGCCTCCCAGCTGCCCATCACCGCCTGGCACGAGGCGATCGGGGAACCCACCCTGGCCGACGGGATCGTGGACCGGCTCCTGCACCGCTCGCACCGCATCCCGCTCAAAGGAGCCTCGATGCGCCAGACCGAACCCCTGACCCCGGCCACGGAGAAGAAGAAGAAGAAGAAGAAGAAGAAACCCCAATCCAGAACCCCGTGATCCGGGGGGGGTACCCCAGGTCCCGGCCGGGCCGAGATCGTCGCTCCTGGAGCTTCTCTCGAGGTCGGATCCCGGTGCCTGGACCCGAGACCGGAAAATCAGGCTACCAACCCGGGACCGACCCGGTAAGATGCGACCCACGACCCTGACGAGGAACCCAACGACACAATCCCCGCGTCGCTACGCTCCGACGGTGGCCGGAATCCTTCGGAACCGGCGGGCGTCTTCGCTCGGAACGGGTGGGCGCCTTCCTTCGGACCAGGTGGGCGCCTTCGTCGGAATAGCCACAAGTGCCTGACCGACGCGATACGGGTTCGGAACTTCCAGAGCACACTCGCTCGGGGACCCACCTTCGTTCCCATCTGGAATCCCCACGGGTTCTTCGTGCACCTCAATCCCAACCCCAGGCTGCGAGGAAAACGTTGCGATGTACACCCTCCTTCCGCTCGAAGAGGTCTCCCCCGACCCGGCCCAACCAGTCACACCCCCAGCCGTATCGAAGCCGAGGAGGGACATCCCGAAATCACCTACCTTCTCGCCGATCACCTCGATCCGGTATTCGCCATTCATGGCGTCTCGAATCTCAATTGCATCTGCTGACCCTGTCTCGGCCATGCTGTCGGCTGGATCCCAGATCGCCGATCCTCTATCCGCATCGCTGGAGGGAATCTCCGTGACATACCGATCGTTCTCGAAGTCATATTGAATTGTTCGCCCAACCGGATCCGTGATCGCCAGCATTGCCGTCCCCGTAAGGCGCATCACAAATGATGCATCTCCCACTTGCAACGACCGCCCACCCACTTTGCGGGCGATCCGTCCTTCCGTCAGCTCGTTGTTCAGAGGCGCATCGAGCAACTCATCACGCGTCCCCGATGCCGGATCATGCACCGTGTATGTTCCACGATGCGATCCGGTGGCTGGGAAGAAGTGTGGTTTCATGCCGTCCGCCAGCACCCAGTGGTGTGCTCCCCGACTGTCTATGCGCGTATGCACAAGACTCGGGACAGAGTCGGCCAGAGCCTGCTCCATGGCGGCGATGTTCTGGGATACTGGGTAACGCTCCAGAGTGAACTTGCGACTGCCATCTGCATACGTGGCTGCTATGTCGCCGCGGACATTTGCGAAGACGAACGCCTTATCATCCAGATTGAGCGGATCGACCGAGCCGTGCAGGGCGGCGATTCTCGCCCATCCTTCTGTGTGTCCTGGCGTGTCTTGCAGGAGTTCCAGCGTCGCCACGGGATTCGTGTACGTGCCATGTTCGACAAGGATCGTCCATCCCTGCCGAAGGGTGGTATTCCAGAGCACGCGCACCTTGACCGAATCGCCTTGAGCCTGACCACGGATCGCGACGATAGTCGCCGCCACGTCTCGCCCGAATCCACGATTCTGCTGCAGATACTGATTCAACGCCTCCGGAGTGCATGATATGCCGTAGTAGTTGTGCACCATCGAACAGCAGACGAGGAAGCAGCCCCAGGCGCGCATCGTACCGAAGGCGCCAACCACGCTTCCGCTATGCACGTAGCCGCCATATGGAATGCCGATCAACTGCGATTGCGTCACCACTTGTGTGCCATCTGGTCTGCGCGCGTGGAACCTCGAATCAACGCTGATGCCGTTGATGCGCTCGCCTCCGTAGACGTTCACTGAGCCATAGCAGTGCGCCCATTCATACTGGGAGTCCAGCCGGATACTTGTGATGCGTTTGTTTCTTAGCTCTGGCGGGATCGGGAGTTCGTAGACGTCATAGTACAACGTATCAGTTGCTCCCCATGGCCCTTTCCACACCTCTCCGGAAAGCGGATTCAGGGGCAATCGCGACTCAAGGAGTGGGTCAGCGCAGGCGGCGACGGTCCCGCTGCGGTAGTTTCGCATGTCGAGCCCGACGTTCATCGTGTCCGCATACGAGCCGCTCCCCTCGTGCGTGGTAGTCACTTTCAGGATCGGATGCCCCGGTCCTCATAAGTGCTTACGTCGTTGAACAGGTAGTATCCAGTGGCCAGAAGGTGCACAGAGCTTGCGAATCGCGGAGGATCGACCGCGTATTGAACGTACCCCTGTTCCGTTGCCCGGCTGTCGATGAAGGTGCAGTCGTTCGCGTAGCTGCGGGCTGCAGCGAGCGTGTCACCGGAAGTTCCGGCTCGATACCGAACAATTAGCGCATTAGGATCCGTGAGCCAGGCTGGGTAGCCAAAGACCGTCTGGTGATCTTGATTGCGAACGCCCGCCGTCCGGTCGACGTAGATGTCGATCTTCTCAAACGGATTGTGGTCCGTCGAGGGGTGCAGAACACTGCTGGACACGAGGTCTGGGGTGAGCAGAAGGAGAATCGGCAAGACAGAGACCAGTTTCTGCTTTCCGTGACGCACGACGCGTTCATTATGAGAACGGCGCATGGACCAGCTCCCTTCATGCCTGCAACGAACCCGCTCCGTCAGGCTCGTGCTCCAAGCCCTGTCAGGGTAGAAAGTACGATCCCGCTGGTCGCAGGGTTTGTCAAGGCATCAAGAATCCTCCCGAGGAATCGCCGCACGAACACACGACATGGACGATCTCCTTTCCTTGGAAGAGGTCGAATAGCCGGCGACGCGGGATGGGCGGAGCTTACCCTACCGAAGCGAAGCGTCGGATTGGGGTACGGTCGAAAGGGTGTCGTTAACCCAGAGAGGGTTGTTGACCGGAGATTTTGAGAGTTTTCGGGCGGTTTTCTGGGGCGCGGTGGGAAACCCCACGTTTCCCACCGGACCCCGGTCGCTCTCTCACGAAACAGAGAACGCGGCCGGCGGGTTGGCGTCGCGCGAAACTCTTTTCAGGAGGCGGGTTACGAAGAGACCCCGAGGGCTCTCGCTCTCAGGGTTCTCCGTCAACTGGTAGGACGCGGGAAGTTCGCTACAAAAGACTGGCTCCCCAAACGTAACAGTATTCGATACCTCGGCCCCGGCCCGACCGAGGTCCCGTTCCGGATCACCCATGTGGCCCCATATGGGTCAACCCCCGACGTCCCAGTGAATTATCGCGACTAGACGACCGAGACCGTCATTGGACCCAAGGGGCGTTCCTGAACGGCAACGTGGCCTCCCTGACCCGCCGCGTCCCCTCGAAACGCGCCGTGACCGCGGCTCCGGCCCGCCGGGGCACAGCCAGACAGTCAAGGGAACCCAGACCGCCCCGTGTCGTCGAACTCCTCCGCAAGGCCATCGAGCGGCGAGCTCTCCTCGAGGCCGACGCCGCCGTCAACCAGGCCGCCATCGCGTACCGGGGGGGCATCACCCGCGCCTGGGGGCCCAGATCATGGGGCTGTTCCGCCCAGCGCCCTAGATCCAGGACAACATCTTGTCTCTCCCCGACATGGCACACGACCCGCCGATCACCGAGCGGGCGCTGCGGCCCGTTGCCGGAATCACGAATACAGTAGACCAAGAGGCGAAGTTCCGGGAGCTCGTGGACTTGGACTCATGAAATCCCGGCCTCGCGCCAGAAGGAAAGCTCTCAGAAGCTCCACTCCTCCAGGCACCTGCTCTGCGATCATCAGCCCACGCCCGTTGCCGCTCGAATGCGCGGTGCCGCCATCTTGACAGCCACCCACGGGTGCGCCTGCTCACTGGGCCGCGGTCCGGGTCTGGAAATCCGGGGGCGAAAGGGTGAACGACACGGCATCAAGTGTGTCGAACTCTGCAGCCCCGTTCAAGAGGACGTCAAGCCTGCCGTTGGAGACCAGGTACCGATGGCTAAATTCAGGTACGATGAGCCCAGCCTCTGTTTCAAGCGAGTCCCATTGGGCGCTCCAATTCCCAGGAAATTTCATGAGCGTAAGCTGGACGATGTCACTCTGAACAAGGCCGGGTATGGAATCTAGGTGTTCAAAAGAAACCAGCAGAGACTCGGAGCCCGTGGTGAGAAACCGCCCGGCTAGCAAGCGCGCTCTGGACGTTGACGCGTCGAACCCCGCAACCCCGTCGAACGCGTTCCCCGCCTCTACGCTGACATATTGCCCCGTGATTTCCGCGTACTCCCGGTAAAGCCACCACATGAGGCGAGGCTTGAAGGTGAATGGTTTGATAAGCTCATTGAGACGCTCGTTGTGATTGTCATCAAGAAACACCGTCCGCCCCATCCACAGAAGCCCCTCCGGGACCGCTCGCTCCGCCCTAGCAAAGTGCCAGACGACCTTGCCGGGAACCATATACGCGGTGTCATTCAACGCCTCTGATATGGCGAAGAGCGTGTCTGGTTTGCTGTATGCGATTGTGCTATCATGAAGGAACTGTTTAACTTGACGCACTTCCGCCAGCAAGTCCTGTTGCTCGGCAGGTACATCACTGGGGTAGCTTGAGTGCCAATCAATAATATCCGGAAAGATGTCTCGACCCTCAGCAACGGACACCGAATCGCAGTACCGGAGAAACCCTCGGAGCGTGGGGCGATCATGAGCTAGGACTTCGTCGCAACCATTCTGTTTCACACACACTGAGTCCTGGTGTACCGTCCACCAGAGGTCACTGGGGTCCAACATGACTCCCGCAAATCCTGGTCCGATGAACAGCATATCAGGATCAATTGCGAGCACCGTGTCACGGGTGGCCTTCCATGCTTCATAGAACTGCTCGGCGGTCGCCGTGCAAGGCCAGTCGTTACATAGGTTCGCCTCATTGAAGAAATTGACTCCAACCGTCGCGATTCCCAATGAGTCCCGCAACGCCTTGATCTTTGGGATCACCAAATGCAGGTAGTCAACCCAACGTGCCCACGTGGCTACGGAGTCGGGGTGGATCAGCGAAGTGAATGGAGGACAGGTGTCCATAGGGGTGCAGTCGGAATCTGGGAAGACCCAGCAGTAGGGGCCAACGAGGAGGCATATTCGAGCAGCACCCGTCTGGGCAACCAGCTCAGACTCATGCGATCGCGTCCACCCCCCAGGGACAACATACGGAGTGGGGCAGACGGTCTGAAGGGGATAAGACCACCGAAGGCTGCTGGGACGTATCAGTGTGATCAGAGAATCAGGGATGGAATCCGTCCATCCGCCTGTGAATCCTGTCGCAATCGGGCGCGCGGCCCGCAGAGTTGCGGCCATGTCGACATGTAGGGTGTCCTGCGCGCGGGTAAGGATCGGGACGCCCAGGGTGCCGATGACGAGTACAACGACGAGGAATCGACGGATTCGGGAACTACGCATTGCCATCGAGCTCCATGTAGAGAGACACAGGAAGGCTGAGGGGCGAAGACCAGGCACCTGTGAGATATGTCCCAACGGGATCACCGGCTTGCCCGATAGCCTGCGAGAAGTCTACGATCACTGCGTCTGCGCCGAAGGAAGGGGCACAGATGGATGAGAGACCAGAGAGAAAGGCAAACCCAAGGGCACGAACGCGGAGACCGTGCTTCGGGAACATCCCTAGGGTCCTCCTTGGCTAGACGGGATGGCGAGAGTATCGGTGCCGTGGCGAACTCGGGGGAGAGGACGTCCCGAGAGCGCGGGCGTTGCTCTTGGCTGATAGCGATTCATGGCGAGCAGCCCGGAGTGTCGTACGCCCCAATGACCAGCGTGTCTGAAAGCGCCGGCGAATCGCTCCTCACGTGGTAGTCGTCATGCGCGGGGTCGCAGAAGAGGGGGTAAACGAAGAGGTTGGCGCCTGCGGAATACGGGAAGCAACCCGTAGCATTGCCAATATCTCCAGGGGCGTTGTTCCAGAACATGTTGTTGGTCAACTGCGTCCCCGACGCGTCACCTCGACAGACTACGGCACATCCCTGGGAACTGGCGAAGATGTTCCGCTCCACATACACGGGGAGGGAGCCACTGCCGAGGAGAAGTGCTCCTCCCGTGCAGGGTGCCCCCCCAGTCCCGATGTTGCCCACGAACGTGTTGTTGGAGATGGTCCCAGGCCAACCGCGCATGGAAATGGCGCCTCCGGTGCCGGAGTCCGTCGGCAAATCTTCTCCACGAGCCTCATTACGGACAAAGATGTTGTTCCTGATCTCCAGGGGGGAGGAATCAGGATTCCCTTGGCCTACTTCAATAGCACCGCCGTGATCACCGGCCTTGTTTTGGAAGAAGGTATTTTCGACGAAGTGGGCAGTTCCCGGTTGGGTCATGACGACGTAGATACCACCACCATCGTAGACTGCGTTATTGCTCTGGAAGTTGTTGTTGGAAACTGTTACGATGGCCTCCCCAAGGATTATGGCGCCGCCATTTGTGGCCACCCGGTTACCCAGAAAGGCATTCCCATCAATGACCGGATGAGCTAGAGGGCGGAATCCTCTGGAGCTGTCGATGGACATACCGCCCCCATACCCACGATCAGGAAACCCCGCTAGATTGTTGACGATCCGGTTGTTCCGGATGATGGGTGAGGAGTCGAGGATCAAGATTCCCCCTCCCAATGCATAAGTCAGACCGTTGAGCGGCACCGCGTGGGCATTCTGGATGGTGAAGCCTTCCAGAGCGGCTGCATTGGTTTCTCCTGAATCAAAGGTGACGAGCGTACCCGTCTCCCTAGATCCGTCCAGTATGGTTGCTTCCGGACCTTGGTCACTCTTGAGATGAATGTTCTTCCCATGAAAATCAATGTGCTCGTAGAAGGTCCCTGGATGGACGAGCACCAGGTCGCCGTCCCTGGAGGAGTCGATCCCGGCCTGGATGTTGGGGGCGTCGCCGCTCCCGTCCGCCCGGATCTCCCATGTTCGGGGTTCTCGCCGGACGAAGCCGGAAGGGGAGTTGGACACGCCACCCTGGTTTCCGGCGGCATCCACAGCCCGTACCGCGAACCAGAGTGTCCGGTCCCCGGGGAGTCCGGTCAGAACCAGTTCCTCGGCTTCGCCTGACGGCTTGGGCGGTAAGCTGACGCTTACCACGGTGGCTTGGCCCCAGGTCGCTGCGGTGATGGCGATGTCGGCGTAGCGGACGAGGTAGCTGGTCGCTTGCCCCTCGTCCCCGTCGTCGCCCGGCGCCGCCCAGGACAAGGTGGCCGTGAAAGGGCTGGTTGTCGCAACTGCGAGATCGGTGATGGCGGAAGGGCTTACCGTGTCGGCGGGAAGAGTCGCCACGGCGTCATTGGAGACAGGCCCGAGGAGGCCAGCGTTGTCCTCGGCCTTTACGGCGAAATGCAGAGTTTCCCTGGGATTGAGCCCCGTGATCCGAATCGTGTCCGCGGTTCCGGCCGGCCCGGGTCCCTGGGGCACATCGAAGGGTGTGGCTGCATCCCAGGTGGCATCGGTGATAATAGCGGCCGCGTGGCGAACCAGGTAGATCGTTGCTTGACCAACTGCACCGTCATCCCCCGGGGCAGTGAAGGCCAAGGTCACGGCATGAGGAGCCGGATCTTTCGCCTGGAGGTCGGTGATCCGCCCCGGCGGCGTCACGTCACCGGTCTCGGCCTCCAATACGTTAGAGGGACCAGACACGTTCCCCGCGTCATCCTCAGTCTTGAGGGCCAGCCGGTAAAGGAGGTGAGGTTCCAGGCCATCTACGGTCACCGTATCGGCCTGGCCCGCGTGATGGGGTAGAGGCATGCCGGCCACGACAGTCGCGGAGTCCCACCCGGCCGGCAGCGTGCCCAGGGTGTACCGCAGATCGTAGGACGCGGCCTGCCCCCGATCCCCATCGTCACCCGGAGCCGTCCAGGTCACGGTGAGCGTGGAATCCGTGCTGCCGACCAGGGCCAGATCCGTCACCGCAGCCGGGGGAGTCGTGTCCGGGCTCTGGTCACTCGAACAGCTCATCGGCGTAAGCGCGCCAGTGATCGCAGCGAGTATGAATAGACTACGCGCACGCCATACCCGATTCATGGGCCAAGGCATTTGTGGGCCCTCTTTGAAGTTAGGTCTCCGATCTACTGCCCCCCTCCCACACCGGTACAACCTCTCCCAGCAAAGAACAAGCATAATCCCAACGGCGAGAAGGCTCAACATGGCGGATAACCCCTGCCTCGCCTCCCGCGCGAGAAATGGGTTATCGAACAGTCAGATCACCAACCGAGAGACAAGAGATTTGGGATCACAGTGGGCCTTAGAACAGTTTGTCATCATAATGTCAATCGCGTTACAATCCTACCAGTTTTGTCTGACATCAAATCCCTGATTGACACCCTGATGGTTGATGAGTTGCACTGGCGATCGGAGAGCCGCCGACCATCAGGGCCTCGGCGAACAGGCTGACTGATCAAGGGGGACCGTCATGAATCGCCGCTCTTTTGTGTCTTCCGCATCCCTTGTGGGCCTGGTCCTACTACTGACGACACCCAAAGTCTTTGCAGAAGCAAGTATCACGATCGACGCTGCAAGTACCCTGCGAGCGGCTGGTGACCCGATAGCGAGCGGATTCAGAACGGCCTGGACTACCGGGACGGGTCACATGAGCGGTCGGTCAACGCCATTCAACATGGTAGAGCCCCTAAAACCCTCGTCCGTTGGGGCACCCCCCCTTTGGCCTGAGGCTGACAGTCTTTGGACCTGGGCGGCGAGAACGGGCGCGACGGTCGTCGCAGTGCTGGATGGACCCTGGCCGCTTGACCCCGACCCGACGGACCCCTGGCAGGCTGGCCCCTATTTTGCTGAGCCCGGAGCGGACCTTGCGAGATGGGGTCTGCACTGCAAGAGGATGTGGGCGTTCTTCGATTCCGCACGCGTGACCATCTTGAACGGCGACACAGTCGCCGTTCCGGTCCAGTACGACGTGTGGAACGAACCGGATCTAAGTTGGCACCCGTATGGCATGGAACCGGGCAGCGATGAGTCCAGAGGACTATTCTTCGAGGTTTGGCGAACGGCCGTGGATACCCTCCGAGCAAGTGACGCTACCGTCGTGATAACGGGCCCGACGTTCGCGCACGCGGTGGATGGCGCAGATCCGATGGATCCAGAGTACTCCGGGATTAGAATGGATTCTCTGCTGGTTTACTGCCGAGCACACAGTTGCATGCCAAACGTAATTGGTTGGCATCACATCGGGTCGTCGGATTACCGGGCCCCCGATGATCGACAGAGGGGTGACCTAAATCTCTACGGGCAAGTCGCCTACGCCAGGTCGTGCCCCGTGTCTTGTGGAAAATGGTTGATGTAGCCTCCGGGCTCGGATTGGCAGCGTAGTCGATCTACGCCGCTTCGTTCAACATCGATGTGATCTCAGGCATGTCCTGCCACCCGACGATCTTGCGAAGTTTGATGTGGCCGAACGCGACCAGGGCCCAGAGCACGACCAGGGCCGCGCTCTCGGTGCTGAACGATGCCTGGGTCTTCGTCCGCCGGCGGAACTCCCCGTTCAGCCGCTCGATCTCGTTCGTCGTCCGCAGGCTCTTCCACTGCGACTTCGGGTACCGATAGAAGGTCAGGAGCTCGTTCCCGGCCTCCTGCAGGCTCTTCACGACCTCCGGGCACAGCTTCGTCCACTTCGCGCAGAACCCGTCGTAGGCCTTCTGGGCGGCGGTGAGATCCTCCGCGTAGACAATGCCCCGGTAGTCCCGCTTGAGCTCCTCGTGGCAGTGCCTGGGAGCCTTCGCGAGCAGGTTCTCCAGCTTGTGCTTCGCACACCGCTGGATGTCCGCCTTCGGCCACGTCTCCCGGATCGACCGCAGCAGACCCTTGTTGCCGTCCACGACCACCAGTTGCGTTGCCTTGAGCCCGCGCTCGGCCAGATCCTCCACCACCCCCTTCCAGGATGCCGTCGACTCACTCGGCGCAACCCGAAGCGAGAGCAGGAGCTTCTCGCCGCTCTCCCGTACCCCAACCACCGCCTGCACTGGCACCCGGATCACCCGGCGCGCCAGCCGCACCGGAAGGTGGATACCATCGAGATACAGCACCAGGGACCCCTCTTGCGAGAGATCCCGCTCCATCCACGCCTCAAAGCGAGCCTTGAGCCGGCCCACCACCCGGGAAATCGCGCTCTTGGAGAGCTGAGAGCTGCCCAGCAAGGGCTCCAGGGCCTTGCGGACACGGCGGGTGTTGGCTCCGGCCAGGTAGCACGCCACAATCGCCTCGTTCACCCGCCCGCTGCGGCGCTCGTACTTCGGGACGATCTCGCTGGCGTGCTCCCGGGTCTTGCCGGACCCCACCTCGATCCGCGCCCGAGGAACGGTCAGCGTCGTCGGACCCGTCTCCACCACCAGCCGACGCTCGTAGCTGCCGTTGCGGTAGCCACGTCGTTCTCCCGTGCGTTCGTGCTTCAGGGCGCCGAGCACTTCGTCCAGCTCGGCCTGGAGCAGCTCCTCAATGGCCTCGCGGACCTTTCCGGTCAAGCATTCACGGAGTCGATCCAAGGCGGATGCCTGCGCAGGCAGGGCTGTGATAGATTCCTTCATGTTGGCGTAGTCCTTTGGGATAGCCCACTCGGGGCGGTTTTGGTTTTCACCCAGAGACTACGCCAACTCCTTTTTCCACAACAGTCGGGCCGCTACCCTACGCCAGGAGCAAGATCACTCAACTTTTCGCTGGCTCGGATACGACGGCCGACACCTTCGGATACGAGATTAATGAATGCTTCGATGGCATCGATGCAGGTTCGGTAGCTCAATGGGTCACGCCCGGAGTGATCGTCCGCGATGTGGCGCTCGCAGAACGCGCGAGAACGACTGGCTTAGGATTGGAGTTTGTGGGGCGTTCGTACTGGTGCGACCCATGCCAGCCGTGCTACCAGAAATGCTTAGATCACTTTGCCTTTCCAGCGGATTCGGATATGTTGAATGGTCTACTCAATCCGGGTTGTGAGGCAAGCGATGACTTTGTGAGTGGGTATAGTTGCGAAACGGATGATCCGGAACATCCAAACCTGGGATGTGCTGAGTACGGAGGGTGCAGCGCCTGCGGCGACAGCAACATCTGCGGCACTCCCTTGGGTCCTCGCTACGCCTGGTGGGTGGAAAAGGCCTACGCCGACCTGAACGGAGACTACATCTCCTTCACCCCCTCAGACACCTGCTTTGATGGCCTTGCGGCGCGGGATGTCTTAGATCCCGAGGTCAGGGTACTCCTGGGTCGATACCAGGCACCGACAGGCCGGGACTCGCTAAGAGTCGTCCTGGAGAACCTGGATACGGTGACGGGGTTGGTTCTCAATGGTGTGGTCCAGGTAGAGGTGAATCGCTACCCCGCCAGTTGGGACAGCCTATGGCGCGGGGGAGTGACCGAGAGTGAGTTGCGCGTGGCTTCTCTGAGCAAGCGGTACTTGGTGAATGAGGACAATTCGCTAATTGTAGAGTTGTCCGGGGAGGCGGTGTTTGACACTCTGGATGCTATTTCCATCGTACTGAGTCCGCCCGATTTCAAGACAATCACTGCTGCCCAGGAGGCCGGGGGGATATCGGCAGCTCTAGATAGCAGCGATCTTGGAGACATTGTGATCGCAGATGAAAGTCCCGTGATTGACTATGAGCACATCGTCCTGAAGCGTAGGGTCTCTGTGCGGGCTGGCCAAGGAGCGCCAACGATAATTGGGAATGCTGACTTCGCAGCGGTCACATTCCCGTCAGACGCCGACTCCCTGACGATTCTCGATGGATTCATACTCCTTGCCGGTGACACCTCAGCGGCTGTCCTGCAAGTTCGGGGCCAGGGTGTGGTCCGAAGCTGCACCATCGACGACAATGGGCACGCGCAATCTCAGGCAGTGGTGGTCATGGAGGATGAGAGCTCCCTACGAAACTGCACTATTGACGGCACCTCCGGAACCGGGGTCAGGATCACCGGGGACGGACGACTTCAAGACTGTACGGTCCAGAATACCACCGGCAGCTTAGGGGTGGCCGTGGGCGGATCGGGCAAAGTTCTTGACTGCCTCGTGATCGGTGGCGACGTCGGCCTAAGTGGCCAATCTCTCGTGGGAGCGGAGATCTCCGGCAACACCTTCCAGGACCAGTCCGCAGGTGGAATCGCCTTCACGGTCGCGTCCAGCTCATTCGACCACACGGTTCTGGTCGAACGGAACACCCTGGCGTCAAGCTGCACCAGTTGTGCGGGGATCAGCTTCACAAGCGCGGGGGCTTCCTTCGGCCCGGTTGTCCGGCAGAACACGACGGACGGATGGGGTACCGGCATCGATCTCAGCGGGAGCATGCCTCCGGTGAGTTTCGTTGGCTTCAATTTGGTTATGAACGCCTCCAGCTACGGAATCGCCTGCACGGGAAGCCCCAACGTGACGATCGGAAACAACTGCGCCTGGCAAAACGAAGTCAACTATCAATGTTATACCAGCGGCACCAATAACGTAGCCGACCCACTCCTCTGCGACGAGCGGGAGGGGAAGGTCTCCGAATACGGCCTGCGGTTGGATTCGCCGTGCACCTCTGGGAACCACGTCGCGGGCCAAATTGGCTCCCACGGCGCAGAGTGTGGATGGGGTACCCTCACCCGACCGACCGAGGTTGCGGGCACGGAAGATGTTCTGATCCTGGAGGATTTGACCGTGCCCCCTTACTATGGGCTGACGCTTGATCCGGGCGCCACCCTCAGGTTCGACGAGGATGATAACAGCCAGGGCGGGCTCGACCCGAGTCGGAACGAGCTGATCCTCCAGAGCCCTCTCACCGCCTCGGGGTCCAGCAACGCCCCCATCACGATTTCGTCCAGCGAGGCCTCGCCGAGCGCCGGAGCGTGGTACGGCATCGTCCTGGAGCCAGCGGCGAGTCTGGTGACGCTCGAGCACGTGAACATCCTGGACGCCGCCTACGGAATCCAGGGGGAGACGGACACCCCAGGAACTGACCTCATTCTCAACAACGTGACCATCGGCAACGTCCAGTCGGCTGGTGTCTACCTCTATCCCCTGCATCAGCACCAGGATGTCGACAGGTCGTTGTCCATGACGCACTGCACCGTCAACATGCAAGGCGCGCCCTACGGAATCTATATCAAGGATTCGCAGAGCACCTATGAAGCCTACGACATCGCGATGAACGGCGTGGCCATCAATGGTGACAACTCCGGCACGTACGGCCTCTATCTCGATATGCAGGGATACGACGGAACCCCTGGGTGGTACGGGAAGGATGCGGACATAGACACCCTCACCGTGAGCGGTCTGAGCGGAGGTGCAGGAGTCTACGTCGCCGACTACGCGCCGCTGATCCATGGACTGCTTTCCATCAGCGGCTGCAAGTGGGGCGTGCAGCTCTTTGGCAACGGTGAAGATTTCCAAAACGTGGGCCCCAGCCTGAGTGGCGAGCACGGCTCCCTCATCAGTGATTGCACAACAGGCATTTACGCGGCCTCCTTAGGCGGCTCGATCGTCAATCTGACCATCGACAACTGCAGCACCGGTCTCTACACGAGTGGGTACTTTGGCACCGACGACGCGGAGATCGATTACGTGGCGATTACCGGAGGCTCGACGGGGATTCGTGGACTCTCGATGGAGCCACATCGCTTCAGAAGCGGCAGCGTGACTGGATTCTCTGGCTTCGGTGTGGATGTTGGGCCCGCCACAGGACTTGATATGGGCACCGAAGCTGACGCGGGCAACAACAGTATCTATGCTGATGATCCGGTCAAGTACATGCGGGTCAAGCCCCTCGTTGTCGGCATGCCGGATGCAAAGGCTGAGCTGAACTGGTGGGGAACGTACCCCCCACCAGCCGGGATGTTCTCGGCCCAGGTGGACTATACCCCAGCTCTGAGTGACCCGCCCTCCGGAAACGGCCCGCTGAGTAGGGCCTCTGGCGTTGCGGTCGTCACACCGCGAGTGCTGACGGTGACGCCGAACCCATTCCGGGAGACGACGGCTCTGACGGTGAAACTGAGCGAGGGCGCACTGGCTCAAGTGGAGATCTTCGACCTCCAGGGCCGGCGGGTTCGGGGCTGGGAGAACCTGCGGGCCGACACCAGGATCGAGTGGGATGGTCGGGACGACGGCGGAAGGCCGGTCGGGTTCGGTGTCTACTTTGTGCGGGTCCGGACGGAATCGGGAGGCCACCGGGAGGTGACCACGCGTAAGCTCGTCCGGCTGCACTGACCGCGGGCTACCGAGCTCTGCTGGGAGGGATGAAACCATGACAAGGCTCATGATGAAGGTGGGGCTGACACTCACGGTCGCCGGGTTGATCGTCGGCGGGGTCGTTCCACGAGCGGCTGCGGAAGTCCTCCGTCTGGATGGCGTTGAACTTCAACCCGGGCCGGCTGGAGTTGCGGCAGGATCGACCACGAGCCTCCTGCTCCCATTGGGTAGTATCCCGAAGAACGCAGTCGTGACGTACGCGGAGCTGCGATTCCAAGTCCCCCTCCCAGCAGGGACGGAGCTGGAGCTCTGGGAGGCTGCGAACGCAGACAGCATTCCCTGGGAGTCTGCGCAACCGCCCACACCCCGGCGGTGGGTGATGGACAAACGGACCGGTACGTTGGTCCGGTTTGACATCACGGACCTGCTCGTCTCTCGGGCCGCGGCAGGCAGTGACCTGGACGTCATAATCCGCCTGGACCCGCGCAATGAGGTCTCGAGTCGACTGGCGGGGGCGGAGACGACCTACGAGGTGCTATACCACACGATCCCAAGAGGCCGAAAGTGACGAGGGGGGCACCCCCGCAGACCCGACGATCATCCAGCACCACCCTCCCCCTCGTGGCACTCCCAGCCCCCCGTCGGAGTGTCACAGCGCGCCCGATTCTCTGAGTGTCGTCCGCACGTCCGAGCTCAGTGGTTCTTGAGCGAATCCACCAATCCAGGCAACACCTTCTCCGCCGAACGCCCGATGACGTAGCCCCCGAGCCCGATCTCCACGATGTCCCACAGTTTCAGAACTTCCGCTTCAGCCAGGTTGGGCGCCGACCAGCCCAGCCACCGGGCCACGATCAGCGCCACGAAGACGAGCATCGTGATGGGCCGCCAGGTGCGCTGGAGCCAACTCTGGCCCTGTGCCTCAGCCCTCACCACCTCAGCGGCGGCCCGCTCAATCTCCGAGGTCCGCTCCAGGACGGCAGCCTGGAGGGCCTGCTGGAGCTCCAGGCGCTTGAGTTCGTGCTCCGGGTCTGGGAACACCCGCTCGGCCACGGTGCCGGCCACCTTTCCCAGGATCCCGAGGATCTCTCCGATCATAGCGTCTCCTCTCAGGCGTAGGCCCGGTTGAGCCAGCCCCGCTCGAACACCCCCTGGCTTGGGTCCCGGGCGATCCGGATCCGGTACTCCCCAGCCGCCTCGGACCGGAGGGCGGCCAGGAGCGCCTCTTCGTCGGCGGCGTGGGCGGCGCCCCAGGTCTCTGGCCCCAGCCGGCCATCGATCCGGACCCGGGCGCCCGTCGCCCAGAGGGCCCGCTGGAGGCAGATGACCGCGGTCCGCTCCCCCAGGTTCACGGCCAGGTCGAACACCTTGATGGCGACCCGGGCCGGGAGCTGCTCATAGCCGCGCCCCCGCCAATAGCGCTCCCAGTAGATGCCAATGGCCTGGATCCGAGTCAGCTCCCGGACGTTCACCCCCGGATTCCATCGCTGGGAGAGGCCGTACTTGGTGGGCCCACCCTTGTCGAGCGGGTGGTTGGTGAAAGCCTCCCCCTCGTGTTCGAGGACGACCTCAATCGCCCGCTCGAAGAGTCCGCGATCCGTCATGTCACCCGTTCCTCCGCGCGAGCTCGAGCCGGAGCGCGCTCAGGACGTCGTTCAGGCGGTGGCTCCGCTCCTTCATGTCCGTCTCGATCTCCTTCTGGGTCTCGTTCAGCCGCTCCATCCCCGACCGGATCTGGAGCAGCACCTCGTGCACGTCGTCCAGGGAGTGCCCATTCGGGCCCAGCGGGCAGATCACCCGGAGGTCGTCGAGCGCCACTCCTGACCGGCCGTTCCCGTTCCGGCGCTTCTGCTGGGACCGCGCGAGGTCGACCGCCTGGACAGCGAGCCGGACCGACAGCACCGTGGCCAGGAGTCCCAACCCCCCGAGGCCGAACGTCCGTGCGATCTCCAATGCCTCGTTCATCCGCGTTACTCCTTCGGCCTCAGAGGGCCGTCTCCGTCACCCCGGCGGTGAGCTGGATCGTGCCCTTCTCGATCGTGTAGACCTTCCCGGTCACTAGCCGGACCTGGATGTCGTGTACCCAGCGCTTCGTCGTCATGCCGGCCGTGTCCCCCTGTGAGAGGTCGAAGCGGAGGTCGCCGTCCACTCCGGGACCGCCGGGCTCGACGACGTGCCCGGTGCCGACCACCTCCGTCGGGGTGATCCGCTTCTGGAGCCGGGCTTCCGCATCCGGTTGGGTGGGGTAGTGCTTCACGGTGAGCCAGGCCACGGAGATCGCCGCGGGAAGGCCGGTCACGGTGCGACGGATCTCAAGGTCGTCCCCGGCCACGAACCCGGTGATCGAGACGGCGAGGTCCGACATCAGATCCCCCCTCCCACGACGCAGGGCCGGGCATCCGCCCAGGCCACAGCACGGCTGGCGGCGTGGGCTGCCCGGACGGCACAGGTTCCCTCATGGCGGGCGACGGGCTCGGTGTAGGCGGCGGAGAGCCGGCACGAGGCAGCTCCGCACCCGGTCGCCAGGAACTGCCCCGAGGCGAGCACCCAGGCCGTGGCCACGCCCCCCCCGTACCCGGTGGCGAGGCCGGCCCCCGGGATCCGGACGCCGGCCACGGCGATGGCCGTTCCGCGCCCTGTGGCCACCCCTGACGCCACCGCGGCCACCCAGACCGAGGCCTCGGCCAAACCGGCCCCAGTGGCCGTTCCCCCTCCGGCCGCGTGAACCCGGGCGCCCCCCAGCGCGGTCCCCCGCCCCGTCGCCGTCCCGGAGGGAACCTGGTAGGTGACCCGGAGCTGGCACTTCGCCTTCGGCGTGTTGAGGTTCAGTCCCCAGGAGAGGTCTCCCCCGCCCCGAAGGCTGTCGTCCCAGACCTTGAGGTCGGTGTCACCGGCCCGATTCACGTAGTTCTCGGCGCCGGTCCCTCCCGCGGCGAGGTCCAGCCACGTGTTGTCCGTCGGCTTGGCGGTCAGGGTCTTCATGAGGGTGCCCGCGTTCCACTCGGCGGAATTGCCGTCGAGCGTCGCCCCGATGAAGGTCCCAATCGAGAACTTGAGCCGGTAGGTGGCCGGATTCCCAATCGGCTGGTAGATCGGAACCCGGAGCAGGAAAGCGACCCCGGTGACCCGGGCGCCGTCGGGGAGGACGGAGGTGTCGAAGTTGAAGTACGCCCGCCAGTTCTGAGTGAGCACCACGTCCTGCCCCGTCATGCACATGGCGGAGCCGAGGACGGCCTCGTAGGTCGAGGGCGAGGTGAGCGTGATCTTCCCACTCTTCGGCTCCACGAACGGGAGATCAACAACGCGGATCATGGCTTCGGCCGCTCCCCGGCGTTCACGGGCCGGTCACTCCATCCGGAGCTTCAGGTCGCCGGCCACGATCTGGAACACGCCACCGGTCCCGACCACCTGGGCCTCGTCGAGCGCTCCGTGGTGGAGGAGGTGCCCACCCACGGCCGCGTCCTTCAGCCCGAAGTGAGTGACGGTGCCCCAGGCGGTCACCGCCGCCGGGAACACGATGTCGTAGGCGTTGGCCACGAGCTTCCCGGCCCCGTCGGTGACGGCCAGGGCGAACTCAGGCGCCCCGCCGCCGTTCGGGTTCACCTGGACCCGGGCGTAGCCACCCCCCGAGACCTCGGTCCCGGTGTCGGCGTCGGTGGGGTCGCTGGTGTAGAGGGCCACGTAGACCGCCGTGGGCGAGTCGAACGGGACCCCGTTGTAGACGAGGTCCAGGTAGGCGGCCTCGAGGTAGTCCGAGAGTGCGCTCATGGTCTCCTGTCTCCTTCGGCCCGGAGCCGGGCCGCGTGGTCGATCGTCCTCAGCGGCTCAGGACCCGGTCCCGGAGCCGGTTCAGCCCGGCAGCGATCCCCGCCTTGGCCCCGTTCCCGTTGCTTCCGTTCGGAGGCGGTTCGTCCTCCCCGTCGAGCTTGGCGGGCGCGGGCTTCAGCTCGCCCGAGACCGGGATCCCGTACTCCCGGGCCAGGGCCTCCTCGCGAGCGAGTTCGGCGAACACGTCCTCCAGGTCCTCCCCCTTCTCGGCCAGGAACCCGGTCCGGGTGCCGAGGCCGTTCTGGATCGAGATCACCGCCGCCCGGGCCTCCTTCTCGGGGTCGATCCACTGCCAGCCGCGGGGGCGGTGGCGGACGGCGAGGTACCGGGCGGGATCGCGGGAGCTGAGCTTGAGCGCCCCGGTGAGGAGCGCCATCCCGAGCCAGGCGGAGTAGAGGGGCCTGCGCCAGAGGTCGATGAAGTCCTGCTGGATGGAGCGCCAGTCGTCGCGCTCCACCAGGGCGAACGAGCGCATCGTGGAGTAGCTCACCCCCTCGGCGTCGTTCGCGAGCACGTTGTAGAACACGCTGAACCCGGAGGCGATCTTCCGGAGCATCTGCTTGATGAAGGCCGGGAACTGCGCGGTCGGGTGCTCGGGCTCCCAGGACTTGAACTCGTAGCCGTCGGGGACGATGTCGAACGTTCCCGGGTTGGCCTCCATGGTGGCGGGCTTGGGGTCGGTGGCGAGGTCCCCCGCCACCGAGTCGACGCGCTTCTCGAAGAGCCCCATCTTCGAGGCCCCGATCCGGGCCGCCACCGCCTCGCTCTCCTCGTAGGCGTTCAGCATGTGGGCGGGGACCATGACCGAGTGGACCCAGGTCACGCCGCGGGTCTGGTTCACCCGGTCGGGGTCGTAGAGGTGGAGCATCTCGGAGGCCGGGACGAAGTAGCGCTCGCGGAGGAGGTCGAGGCCCGAGGCGCTCCCCAGGTTCCAGACCCAGTAGCCGACCGGCCGACCGAGGGCGTCGATCTCCACCCCCATCCGGATCTCGTTCTCGCTCCCCCGGCGGGGCCGGTTGAAGGTCTCGTCGATCAGGTCCGCGTCGATGGCCTGGAGGGCGAGGCCGTGTGGATTCCCCTCGAACCCCCGCCAGAGACGGACGAACGCCTCCCCGTCGCAGGCCATGGTCTTGAGGATGAGCTTCTCGAACCGGCGGAGGGTGAGCCGGCCGTCCACCGTGACCGGGGAGCTCGCCCAGTCGTTCCAGGCGGACTCGATGGCGGCGTTGGACACATTGTCGGTCTCCCCGGCCGCCTTCACCTGGGCCTGGAGCTTGATCCCCATGGGCCCGATGACGTTGTTCACGAGGAGCCGGAAGTAGCGCTTGACGTAGCTGTTGTTCCGGCCGAGCTCGCGGGCCCGGGCGCGCAGGAGCCGGATGTCCCCCCGGATCTCCTCGTCGGCGGAGCGGGTCTGGGCGACCCAGTCCAGGAGCAGCCGGTGGATCCCGGCGCCGTCGAACACGTTCCGGGAGCCCCGGATCTCGGCCCAGGCCAGCCGGAACGCCCGGCCGAGGCGCCGGCGGAACGGGCGCTTCATCGGTCGAACCCCGGCGGGGTGAACGAGACCAGGACCGGCCGGGTGAGGGTTCCTGGGTTCCGGAGGCGCGCCAGGCGGGCCTCGAGGGTGCCGAGGAGGCCCACGGCCTCCTTGAGCGGGATCTTGGAGACCGCGCGACCGGCGATCTGGTAGCTCTCCATCCCTGCAGGGAGCCGGCCCTCGATGTGGGCCTTGAGCGCCGCGACCGCCCGCTCCAGCCACTCCTGCTCGCTCCCCTCGGTGGCCTCGGCAAGGTCCGGCGTCACGGTGACGGTCCCCGAGGCGACCTCGTAGACCTCCCCCGCGGCGTTTGTCACCCGCTCCACCCACTTGTAGAGCCCGGGCTGAAAGGAGCCCCCGGTGGCGTTCGCGGGAATCGTCACCGCGAACGCAGTCCCCGTCCGCCGTGGCGGTCACGGCCAGGACGCTCGCCCCGGCGAGGTGGAGCCGGAGCGTCCAGCCCGCGGTCGCCGGGTAATGAGTGAGGCTCCGCCGGTAACAGACGGTGGTCCCGGCGGGGAACGACTTCGGGGAGGGCCGTGAGGTCGGGTGCCATGCCGCCACGCTGCCATCACCGGCAGCGCGCGACCAATCTAAATGAGATTTAGATTGGGCACCTTCCGGCCTCAGCCAACCCCACGGTAGTTGTCTGTCCAGAGAGTTCGAGCCAACAACCGAGTACACCGCGTCTGGTGACCCGCGAGAATTGCGCCTATACTGCGAAGTTCCATCCTCTCCCAAAGAAGAAGAATCGGGTGCACTCCCGGCACTGACTAGGAGCATGGCGTGAGGGTCTACCTCGACACAAACGTCTACAGCATGGCCGCTAGCCTGGGAGACGTCGAAGCCCTACACGCCTCGTGCAAACGGGGCGGCATTCAGGTCCTTGCATCGGCGGAGAACCTTCTTGAGATTCTTGCAATTCCTGACGACAACGATCGACGCAGAGAGATGACCGCCCTGACTAGAATTGCCAGTAAATTCGAGCAGACTCCGCTGAGTTACCGCCACGCTATGGAGGTGCTTTACGAACTCCGCCGTTTGCGCCCTCAGTGGGTTCGATCGCCGGTTGGGTATCGGAAGGCAAAGGCCTTTCTGGCGGCACACCGCGAGGGGTGGCGCCAAGCCCGGCGAGGCGAGGTTCCCCCATCAGAAGCATTCGCGGCCTACCGCCGAGACGCGGAGTCTGGCATCGACCGAGCACGTCAACATCAGCGTGGCCTAAAGGAGTTTCGTAAAGAAGATGTCGGTGATGCCTGGTTTCTTGCGGTAGGCGAAGGCAACGCCGCAGCTGAGCCCTTGGAACGCATCGACCTTACTGACGCCGACCAAGCGTGGCGCCTCGATTGCCTGGGAGTCTGGCAGAACGCAATTATCCGCAAAGATCCAGCCTCACGAGACTACAGAGACTACCTGGGCCCCTATCTCACGGACTCCGCCCTTCTGGACGAGACCTCTGTCGTGTCTTTCTGGCTTCATGAAGTTGACTCACTGCGCATGCCCCTCAATCGCATCTGCGGGCTAGCCACTTACTTTCAACTCCGTCATAAAATTGGCCACGGAAACCCTCTAGATGGACTCCATGCCGGCCACTTGATTGATGTCGATTGCTTTGTTACGGCCGATCGCGCCTTCTTTGCCGTTTGCGAGGCAATAGGAAGGGTGGTCAACAGTGTCGCGCGGATTCGTCTCATGAATCGTGCGGCGGCCAGCACTGTTACGGAGCTTGAACGTGCTTTGGTCGATGTGTGCCCTGAAATGGAGAGGGGTGGGCGATGAACCTCGGTTACTTAGGTGACGCTCTCGACCACTGGAAGGGCTCGCTGTTCAAGTATCTCCAGGAGGAAAGTGCGCTGCGAGATTTCGCTGTCGATCCCATGATCACAGATCCCGATCCTTGGAATCCTGACGACTTTGCCTTGTACGCCAGACTTCTTCGCATCGAAAGATCCCAGGTAATCCGACATAACGAATCGATTCATAACCGTAAGCGTTACTTCGCCGAGATCAGCCACGCCGGCGACCTCTTCCTCGATCCCGACACAGGTCTCGCAGCTGGCAGAAGATCGCCAATACGCAGGTACGCCAAACCCCCAGAGTTGGCAGCACTGCTTGGGGCGCGAAAGGACCGCCTCTTGGCGGTGTACCAGCACGTGCGGGCGGCGAAGCCAGCTGCTCGAGTCGACGCCTGCGTGGCTGCTATGCGTGCGTCAGCAGGGAAGCTTGGGTGGTGTTCCTACGAGTCTCAGACAGTTGCCATGGTGTTCCTAGCGCTCGACCAAAGACGAACGCGGTTCGTCCGTCGAGCCCTCGTGAAGCTGCTTGGTGGACATGCCAAACACCGGGTGCGCTGTAACGACGCGACCTAGTGAGCCCCGCTAGCTAGTAGCGATCGACTGTTGATGACGAAGCTACCAATCCAAATGACATTTAGCTTGGTCGCCCGCTCCCGTTTCCGTCACTACTCGTGGCATGAACACGGCAGCGGCAGCCCCCGCCCGGACCCGCACCATCAACGTGCCCCGGGTCCAGTACCGGAACTTCGAGGTAGAACTCGAACGCGCTGACGGCGCGGAGGGCGAGATCCGCCTCTACCCCCTCACGTTCTCGAGCGAGGTTCCCGGTCCGCCGGTTCTCCTGGGACACCTGGGAGGAGTACGACGAGGTCCTCTCCCACGCCCCCGGCGACGTCGACTTCTCCCGGGCCCGGAGCGGCCTCCCCCTCATCAAGTCCCACCAGCGGCTCCTCCACTTCGGGTCGGTGAACGACGTCACCCTCGACGAGGGGCGCAAGCGCCTCCGGGGCTTGGCCAGCTTCTCCTCGATCCCGCTGGGGCAGGAGCAGGAGACCATGCTCCGCGAGGGGCACATCAAGTCGGTCTCGGTCGGCTACCAGGTCCTCTCCATGGAGATGGTGGCCAAGGACAACAAGACCGGGATCGCCACCTACCGCTGCCGGTGGATGCCCTACGAGGTCTCCACCGAACCCATTCCCGCCGACTACAAGGTCGGTTTCGGCCGTACGCGGGCGGAAGCCCGCGCCGGAGGACTCGATCTGGTCACGTTCACGATCGAGGAACCCGCGATGGAAGGAGAACGCGCCATGAGTGTCGAAGCAGGAACCCCGCCCGCCGCGGCCACGCCGGCCGCCCAGGGCACCGAGTCCCCGGCCAAGCCGGCGGCGGCTCCGCCGGCACCCGCGCCCGTCGAGACCCGCGACCGCGGCGCCGAGGCCGCCGAGATCATGGAGATGGCCCAGGCCCACGGCGTGAGCGCCAAGGCCGCCGGGTGGATCCGCCAGGGGCTGACCCCCGACCAGGTCTCCCGCGAGATCCTGAAGCGCGGTCCGCACCCAGGGCCCCGGCCAGCCCTCGGCCGAGTCCCTGGCCGCCATGCCCGCCCGGGACCGGAAGCGATACTCCGTCCACCGGGCGATCCGGATGCAGGCCGAGATCATGGACGGCAAGCGGGGCCGCTACGACGGCCTCGAGGCCGAGGTCCACGAGGAGCTCGCCAAGCACCGGACCGGCGCCGACCACGGCGGGATCCTGGTCCCCTGGCGGCTCCGCGGCGAGGACGAGCTGGGCGACGCCAGGAGCGCGCCCTCGGCACCACCCAGCCGACCGGCGGGGCCACGCTGGTCGGCCAGCAGATCATGCCCGACATGATCGACCTGCTCCGCAACCGCGCCCTGGTGCTGGTGGCCGGCGCCCGGCTCTACCCCGGCCTCCAGGGCGTCGTCTACTTCAACAAGAAGACCGGCGCGCCGACGGTGACCTGGATGGAGGAGAACCCTCCGGCCGACGCCCCGCAGTCCGAGCCCGCCTACGGCTACGTGTCGCTCTCCCCCAAGACGCTGATCGGGCAGGTCCAGATCCCGCGGCAGCTGCTCGTCATGTCCTCGATCGACGTCGAGGCGGACGTCCGGAACGACCTCGCGATCGGCCACGGCCTGGCCCTCGACCTCGGGGCGCTCCACGGGAAGGGCACGGACAAGCAGCCGGTCGGGATCTACTCCGCGGCCGACGTCCAGTCCCACGCGGTGGGCGGCGTCCCCGACCTCACCGACATCACCACCATGCCCGCCCTGGTCGCGGACAAGAACGCCGACCTCGGGAGCCTCTCCTGGATGACCACCCCGCTCCTGGCGGGGGTGCTGAAGCGCACGCCCGCTCGTGGCCGGCTACCCGGTCTTCCTCTGGGTCGGGCACCTACCGCGAGGGCGAGCTGGGCGGCTACCCCGCCCGGACCACCAACCAGATCTCCAAGACCCTGGGCGCCGGCGCCGAGCACGGCCTCGTCTTCGGGAACTGGAACGACCTCCTCGTCGGCATGTGGGGGAACGACCTCGAGATCGTGGTCGACGTCGTCACCAAGGCGGCGCGGGGCCAGATCCTCATCACGAGCTACTCCATGGGCGACACCGCGGTCCGCCGCGGCGAGTCGTTCGTGAAGGGCACCGGGGCCACGCTCTCGTAGAGAGGGACGACCGATGGCGGACCGCAGACGCTCACGATCGAGATCACGACCGGCCACTGCCTGGGCGGCGAAGGGCAACGACGTCTACCCCGGCCAGGTGCTGGTGGCCCCGCGGGACCTGCCTCGTGGCCGAGGCGCGGAAGAAGGTCCGGATGGGCTACGCCCGCGTGGTCCCGAACGGCCGGAGGCCGGCCCTGGAGGGCCACCGAGGCCCCCGGACCCGCGGTCGTCACCCACGGGGACCCGGCCGCCGAGAGCCGGGACCCCGACACGCCGAGGCCGCCCGAGGGGCGGCAGAGGCCGGTCCAGGACCGGCGGGAGGTAACCGCATGACTCACCTGCTCAACGCCCTGGCCCAGGCCGCGGGCTTCGTGCTCGCGGCCGCCGCCCGGCGCACCTCGACCCTGACCGGGACCGGGATCGACGTCCTCGCACTACGAGGGCGTGGGGCTCGTCGTGCTGAACGCCTCCGCGGGCACCGGGACCGACCCCGACCCTGGACGTGAAGCTCCAGCACTCGGACGACGACTCGACCTACGCCGACGTGACCGGCGGCGCCTTCACCCAGGTGACCGACGTCGCCGGGCACGGCCGGGGTCCAGGTGCAGAAGCTGAACGTGGCCGACCTCAAGCGCTACCTCCGCGTCGTCGGGACGATCGCGGGCACCACCCCGTCCTTCGACTTCGGCGTGGAGTTCGTGGGCATCAAGAAGGCGAGCTGACCGTGGCGTTCCTGGGCGAGGAGGACATCGCGGCCATGCTGGCCGACCTGGCCGAGGCCGGAGGCGGCGTCGAGGTGACGCTCGGCGAGGACGACCGTGACCGGGCTCCGGGACCGGGAGGCCGCGGAGCTCCTCGGCGGCGAGATGCCCGCGGTCGTCGCGGCCGACGAGGTCGTCCACGTCCGGAGCGGGCGCGCTCCCGGGCCTCGCCTCGGGCGCGGCGATCACCGTGGACGGCACGAGCTACGTGGTCCTGAAGGTCCTCCCCTACGGCGACGGGGCCATGACCCGGATCGCCCTGAGGACGCCGTGAGCACGATCCGGGAGCGGATCGTCGCCGCCGCCGTGACCGCCCTCGCCACCGGCGCTCCCGCCGGGCGTCCCGGCACCGGTCCGGACCCGGCTGGATTCGCCGGGCGCGGACCAGCTCCCGGCGCTCACCGTCTACCAGGCGGCCGAGACGGTGGAGACCATGCGCGACTACCGCGCCGGGCGGCGCGGCCCGCGGACCCATCGTCCGGCGGTCGCTGCTCCTCAACGTGGAGGTCCTCACCCAGGCCAGCGCCGGCGACGAGCCCGACAAGGTCGCCGACCCGATCCTCGCCTGGGCGACCAAGGCCCTGGGCGCGGCCGGGCACCTTCGACGGCCTCGCCAACCAGCCGGCCGACGAGGCCGGCACCCGGTTCGAGTACGAGCAGGCGGAGACCTCGTTCTGCCGGGCCACGATGACGTTTCGGATCCAGTACCAGTCCCGCGCCGACGACGCGGAAGCAGGTGGCGTAGAGCCGCCGGGAGGAGACCATGCCCGAAGTCGTGAACGGCAACAACATCCTGCTCGGCCGGGGGAAGATCTACTTCGACCGGTTCGACGCCGCCGGCGCGCGGACCGGCGAGCTCTTCCTCGGGCAACTGCCCCACGTTCGAGATCACCCCGACGTCCGAGGACATCAAGAAGTACTCGAGCGCGGACAAGGCGGCGGACCTCATCGCCTCGGACGTGCTCCGGACCACCCTGGCGCTGCGCATCGTGGGCGACGAGTTCTCGAAGGAGAACCTCGCGATGGCCCTCTTCGGGGACACCGCGACCCTCTCCCAGACCGGCTCCACCGTCACGGGCGAGGCGATCTCCGGCGTCCTCCAGGGCCGCTACTACCCGCTCTCCAAGCGCCAGGTGAGCCTCGTCACCGTGACCGACTGGCGGCGCGACCACCTACGTGGTCGACGACGACTACAAGGTCGACGCGGTCACCGGCCGGATCTACATCGTCGAGGGAGGCGGCATCGCCGACGACTCCGACCTCGAGGTGGACTTCACCTACGCGACGCATCGCGCTCCCCACCGTCCGCGGCATGAACCAGACCTCGGTCAAGGGCTACCTGCGGTTCATCGGCGACCCCGCGCGCGGGCCCAAGTACGAGTGCGAGATCTGGCGGGCCTCGGTCCGGGCCGACGGCGCCATCGGGTTCATCTCGGACGAGTACTCGAGCTTCACGCTGACCGGCGACATCGAGTCCGACGCCGTGAACCACCCCGACGAGCCGCACTACCGGCTGATCCGGATCGCGTGATGGCGCCGAAGCACGTCCTCGGGGGCCGGACGTTCCTCACCGTCACGGAGTCCACCGTCGAGCAGGACTTCCGGTTCCTGGCGCTGGTGAAGCGGGCCCGGATCGACGAGATCGTGCATCGAGCCCGGCGAGAGCCCCGAGGCGTTCGCGCGGCGGCTCCTGGAAGCGACCGTCGAGAGCGGGGCCATCCTGGAGCTCCTCGGGTGCCTCCTGGTCCCCGAGGAGGCGGCGCCCCCGGACCGGGACCCCGGGGAGGCCTGGACCCGGGAGATGGGCGACGAGACCGCCCGGTTCCTGGGCCGGCTCCGCGAGCCCGCGGACAAGGCGCGCGATCCGAAGCCTGGTGCTGTCCCTGCTCGTCTCTTTTTTCGAGAGCGGGATCGTCTCTTTGTGGACTTCGACGACGTCCTCCGGCGAGGCGATCCCGAACCGAACGGCGAACCCGAGCGCGAGCCCGGGCGCTACGGACCCTGGACCGAGCTCGTCCTGGAGCTCGCCGGAGGCGACCACGACGACGCCGAGCGGATCGTCCGCTGGCCCCTCCGGGTGGCCCTCCACGCCTACCGCGCGGCGGATGAAGATGCTGGCGCTGGAGGACTACCGCCACCGGCTCCTGTGCTGGTGCGTGACCGCGCCCCACGCGGCCAAGGGCTCCCGCCCGCGAGCCGCCCGAGACTCCCGGAGATCCTGCGAGGACGCCGCGATGGCCACCCCTGATGTCCGCGTCCGGCTCTCCGCGGAAGGCGTGGCCGAGGTCGTGGCTGCGCTGAAGAAGGTCCAGGCCGAGTCCGAGAAGGCGGCGGCCAAGCAGTCCCGCGGGTTCCTGGGCCTGAACCGGGTCCTGGGCTCCACCTCCTCGCTCCTCGAGCGGCCTCGGGGTGGCCCTCGGCGTGCGCCAGTTCCAGCCGCTGGATCGACGTCCTCCGTCGACGCCGCCGACCAGATCCAGAAGCTCGGGCAGAAGGTCGGGGCCTCGACCGAGAACCTCTCCGCGCTCCACCTGGTCGCCCGGACCTCCGCCTCGAGCCTCGAGGAGATGGGGGCGGCGCTCGCCAAGCCAGAACAAGTTCATCGGCGCAGGCGGCCGAGGGGAACCCGAAGGCGGTCGCCGCGCTGCGCGACCTGGGGCTCACGCTCCGGGACTTCAAGGGCAAGGACTCGGTCCAGGTCGTTCGAGCTCATCGCCAAGCGGATCTCCGCCATGCCCTCCCCCATCCAGAAGACCAAGGCCGCGCATGGACATCTTCGGGCGGTCGGGCGCGAACCTCATCCCGACCATGAACGCCCTGGCCGAGGAGGGCCTGGCGCAGGTGATCGACCGGGCCCGGGAGCTGGGGGTCCTGATCGACACGAGGCTGGCCGAGTCGGCCCGGCAGATGAACGACGACTTCGAGCTGCTGAAGGCCCAGTCCGAGGGCCTCGGCACCCGGCTCGCCGCCGGCCTCGTCCCGCAGCTCTCCCAGGCGCTCCAGATCATGAGCGGGGACCTCAAGCAGACCACCGACGCCTGGGAGTACGTTCGGGAAGGGCATCGGGCTCGTGATGAAGTTCATCGTGGCCGTGGTCTCCTCGGCCTTCGACCTGGTGGGGACCGGGCTCGGGTTCCTCCTGATCCGGATCGACTCCGGGCGTGCGGCGCCCTGAACGCGCTCCTCCACGGCCGCCTCGAGGAGGCCAAGGCGTACCTGACGGCCGCCGGGCAGACGATCGCGAACGAGCAGGCGGCGCTCATGGACCGGCTCAAGGCCCGCTTCGACCTCACTGGTCGTCCTCCCCTCCCGACGCCCACCGCCCGCCCCGACGCCCCCGTCCGGAGAGCTTCCCGAGGACCCCGCCGAGCTCGCCGCCAAGCGGGCGCAGGCGATGCAGGCCACCCTCGACCGCGAGCTGGCCCTGGTGCGGACGACGGCGAGCCTCCGGAACGCGGCCGAGAAGCGGGCCTTCGAGGAGGGCCTGAACGACGTCCGCGCCTACTACGAGGCCCGCCGGCGGATCGCCGAGGAGGCCTTCGCCCAGGAGATCGAGACCCTGGAGAAGAAGCGCGGGCTCCTGGCGAGCGAGACCGACCCCGCGCGGCGGCTCCAGGAGGAGGGGAAGATCGATGCCGAGCTGGCCAAGGCCCGCCTCGAGCGCGAGGAGGAGATCGCGGCCCTCACCGCCGAGGAGCGGGAGGCCGTCCGCGACCTGGCCCGGGAGCGGCTCGCGCTGGAGAAGAGCCTTCTCGAAGCTCAGGGCCGCCGTCTCGAGGCCGCGCTCCTGGGGATCGACGAGGAGATCCGGAAGACCGATCTCCTGCTACGCAAGCAGGGAGCCTCGGACGCGGAGCGCGAGGCGACGCTCGCGCGGCTCCGGCGGTCACGCTGGAGACCGGAGCCCGGTTCGAGGAGGTGAAGCGCCAGGCGGAGGCGGCGCTCGCCGACCTCGACGCCGCCCGCTCCGAGATCGAGGCCAGGGTCTCGGCGGGGCTTCTGTCCCAGGTCGAGGGCGAGCAGCAGCTCCTGGCCATCGAGGAGGAGCGCCTCGCCGCGCTGCAGGCTCTGGCCGCGGCCCTCGAAGCCGCCGCCCGGGCCACCGGTGACCCCGAGAAGATCGCCCAGGCCGAGAGCTACGCCGCGGCCGTCCGCGACCTCGGGTTCGCGGTGGAGGGCGCGCGGGCCTCGCTCGCCGCGTTCGGCAAGACCGCCCTCGACGCCGGGCGCGACGCGCTGACCGAGTTCTTCGACACCGGGATCTCCGGAGCCAAGTCGTTCCGGGACGCGTTCCGGGACATGGCGCTCTCCATCATCGCCGACCTGCGGCGCATGGCGGCGCAGCTCATCGCCACCGCGATCATGCGGAAGATCGCCGGCGCGTTCGGCGGGGGCGGGATGGTCGGCGGCGAGGGAGGCGAGAAGAAGGCCACGGGCGGGATCCTGGGCGGCGCCGGGACCGGCACCTCCGACTCGAACCTCGCCTGGTTCTCCCGCGGCGAGTACCTGGTCCGGGCGGCCGTGGTCCGCGAGCCCGGCGTGCTCCGCCACCTGGAGGACCTCAACCGCCGCGGGGTCCGGGCCCTGGCCCCCACGCCCGTCGTGATCGAAGCCCCCGCGCCCCGGTTCGCCGAGGGCGGACTCGTCGATCGGTCCGCGGCCACGAGCGAGGCCGCCTCCCATGGACGGCCGTCTCGTGATCGGCCTCGACGAGGGCCTCGTGCTGCGCCAACTCGAGACCTCCGCCGGCCAGCGCATCCTGGTGAAGGCCATCAGCAAGAACCGCCGCGCGATCCGCTCGGCCCTGGGGACCTGATCATGTGGGCGAGCGGTACCGCCACCGACTACATCGACCTCCTCGACCAGCTCGACCTGTTCCTGACGAGCTACGGGACCGCGTTCGGTCTCACCTACGCCGGCGTGGGCGACGGCCGGCTCACCGAGTACCGGGGCGGAGGCGCCGCCGTTGCCCAGACGTTCACCATCACCGCCACCTCCGCCACCACGTTCACCGTGGTGGGCTCGGTGACGGGAAGCCACGCCGACGCCACGGTCGGGGCCCCCTACTCCAACCCCCGGGTCGGGTTCACGATCGTGGACGGCGCGACCGCGTTCCAGGCCGGGGACGTGTTCACGCTTTCCACCGCGCCCAAGTGGACCACGCTCCGCCGTTCGCTCGGCTCCAAGGTACTGGCCACCCAGGTCAACACCGGCAACTACGCCGCCCAGAACCTCGTCGACGGGAAGCCGGACGGCGACACCAACAACTACTGGCGCGTCGACAACCCGATCACGATCCCCCAGGACATCGAGATCACCCTCTACCAGACCGAGACCATCGTCCAGTACCAGCTCGCCGAGTTCGTGAACTGGTACTCGCCGGAGGACTGGACGTTCGACTACTGGAACGGCTCGGCCTGGGTCACCCTCGATAGCGTGGCCGGGTTCAGCGGCACCACGGGCGTCGTCTACCACCTTCGACATCGCCTCCCCGGTGGCCGCGACCCGCTACCGGCTCCACATCACCAAGCCCAAGTACACGACGGCCATGATGCTGGGGGTGATCCGGCTGCTTGCGGGCCGACGGGGTGGACGCCGCCACCGGGCAGATGGTCTGGCAGGCGCCCGGCAACGACGGGGACAGCGAGATCTACGTGGGGCTCAAGCCCTTCGAGCGCGCCGACGCCGACTACTTCGACTGGGAGCTGTTCGGCTTCGACGGGTTCGTGGCCTCGTCCCACCTGCGGCTCCAGCCGGGGGCGCACGGCCGCCTCTACCTCCCGCTCTGGGACGCCACCATCCCCTACTGGTTCATCGCGGACGGGCGGCGGGTGATCGTGATCGCCAAGGTCAACACCCAGTACGAGATGGCCTACCTGGGGCTCCTCGATCCCTACTTCTCCCCCGAGCAGTGGCCCTATCCCCTGGCCCTCGGCGGCACCCTCGCCCTCGGGGAGACCCCGATCGGCCTCTCGAGCACGCTCTACCGGTGGTCCGAGGCGAGCGACAAGCACCGGATGCCGACCCACGCCGACACCCTGACCAACACGCCGCCGAACCTCCGGCCCGAGGACGCGCAGCTGCGGGCCCGCAACCTCGACGGCAACTGGCTCCCCTTCGCCGCTTCCCGGAACGGCAGCCCCACGTCCTCGCCCCAGAGCTACGAGAACATCATCTGGCCCTACCGCGGCGGGATGAGCCTTCTCGATCTCAACCTCGACGGCTCCCGCACCCTCTGGCCGGTGATGCTGAACGCCGCGGGCCCCAACACCATCGGCCAGCTCCGGGGCGTGGCCGCGGTCTCCGGCCAGGGGCTCACCGCGGAGACCCTGATCCGCCTGGGTGCGGTCGACTGGATGGCGCTTCACAACATCACCCGAACCGAGCGCGACGACTTCCTCGCCGTCGCCCTGGACTGACCGATGGCCGCCAGCTACCAGACCGGGATCAGCTCCTCCCCGACGAACCTGCTCCAGACGCTGGTCACCTGGCTCACCAACCAGGGCTGGACCCTGGACATGAGCCAGGCCGACGGCGCGGGCTGGCGGGCGCACCTCCACAAGTCGGGTGTGTACGTGAACCTGCGCTCGGCCATGAACGAGAAGATCTGGCACAAGTCCACCGGCGACTGGGACCGAGCCCTGGGCTACGGGATCGGCCTCTACCTTGGGGACGGGCACGACGGCGGGGCGAGCTGGGTCGAGCAACCGGGGCGGCCGCTCCGGATCGACACGCCCGCCTCGACGTCGGGCTGCGGCATGAACCTCCCCGCGGGGTCGGTCGCCGGGCTATCACTTCTTCGACGACGGCCTGGACAACGTGATCGTCGTGGTCGAGACGCAGCCCCGGCGTCTTCGTCCACCTGGGCTGGGGACTGCGGCTGGCCGACATGGGCGCCCCGGAGGACTTCCCCTACTTCTTCGCGAGCTCCTCGGCCTAGCGGAACACCGACCCCGATCCCGGGCGGTCCCTGCCGGGGGTCAACCAGACCGCCCGGGCGCCGTTCGCCAGGCTGCCCCACGAGAACCAGTATCGACTACGAGGCCGACGCCGGGGGGTTCGTGCGGGTGGACGCCGCGACGTTCTCCGGGCGATGGGTGGCCGACTGCACCGGGGACGACGCCGAGGACGGCTACACCGGCCGGTTCATGGACGGCCCGCTCAACGAGAACAACTACGGCACGACGACCCCGCAGCAGCACCCGGACTACGCGTTCTACGTCGGCCGCACGACCCAGACCGCCTTCGCCGGCGCGCTGCTCCTGCCCATGCACCTGTTCGTCCTCACCGACCCCGGGGCGCGGTGGGCCCCCCTCGGCTACCCCCCGAACCTGTTCTGGTGCGAGGCGGTCGGCGCGGGCTACGCCGCCGGCGAGATCCTGCAGGTCGGCGGGCTCGACTACATGCTCTTCCCCAACTTCGCCGTGCGGAAGGCGGCGTAGATGGCCACCGCGACGCTCGCCGCCCGGCTGGCTCCCGGTGCCGACCGGCCCTGGATGCCTCGGTCGACCTGAGGGACGCCTCGCTGCCCCTGCCCGCTCGACGACGCCTCCGTGGTGGCGCCGCTGTCGTTCGAGGCGATCTTCCCCGGCCCGCTGGCCGACCCGCGGCCCGACGCGTTCGCGTTCGCGGGGTGCCGCGGTCCCGCCGAGGACCTCGCCTTCCTCGACCAAGATCCACGTCATCCCCCGCCGGCGCGACCTCGGGGCGGTGGTCTCCGAGCAGGAGATCGAGGTCGAGGTCTGGAACGCGTTCCTCGCCCGGGCGCGCGTGCTGGACGAGATCACGGTCGAGGGCCCGGCCGGGATCGAGGTCGTCGACCACCTCGGCCAGCCCGCCCACTTCCCCGCCTCCGACTCCCAGGTCTACCGGGTGAAGGTCTACGCCGAGGGCGATCCCCTCATCGACAACCTCATCACCTGGGTGTTCGTGGACGTGGACCCCTCCGGCACGAACATCCGCATCCTCGGGTTCCGGCTCATCCCGTTCCCGTTCCCCCCGAACTGGGCCGAGCCGGTGGTGGAGACGTTCGGGTACCTGACCGACATCCTCACCTCGTTCCGGGGCATGGAGCAGCGCGTGCAGCTGCGCGCGGTCCCGGTCGGGCACCATCGCCTACTCGGTGCTCCTGAACGAACTGCGCGACGCCCAGATGGCCGGGGCGATCCTCTTCGGGAACCAGGCCCGCGCGTTCGGCATCGGCCGCTGGCAGTTCCGGGTGCCGCTCGCCCAGGACGCCGTGGCCGACGACCTCGAGGTGTTCTGCGACACCACCGACATCCCGTTCGAGCCGGGCGGTCTGGTGCTGCTCTGGACCGATCCCTACCGGTGGGAGGTGCAGACGATCGAGAGCGTCCTGGCGGACCGCGTGGTCCTCACCCTGGGCCTGCGCAACGCCTGGACGGCCGGGGTGACCTCGGTGCTTCCCCTGGTCGTCGGCCGGCTCTCCCCCGACGAGGCCGTTCACCTGGGAGTCGCTCACCGTCGCCTCCACAGGCGCTCGTGTTCGACGTGGACGGGTTCCGGCCATGAGCCTGCTCGCCGTACTTCCTGCAGCAAGAAGGAGTCGTTCTCCGCCCACCTGGCCTGGGGCGCGCTCCTGGGGCTGGTTGCGCGCCGCACCGGACCGGGCGAGGCCCTCGTGGCCGTCCCCCTCGCCGCCATCGTCGGCCTCGCGTGGGAGATGGTCTCGGGGTATCTGAGCCACGGGCGCTGGCGGCCCGACGCCCGCGACGTGCTCCCCTGGGTCCTGGGCGGGGCTCTGGCCGCGGTCCTGGAGGCGGTGCTCCTGTGACCTACCTGGGCTACGACGTCCTCGCCCTCAACTACAACCGCGTCGGGCCCGTCGAGGAGCGGCTGCGGCGGAAGTTCGTGCTCCTGGACTCCAGGACCGGCAAGCGCGTGGCCGACGAGCAGGCCCCCGCGCCGGCGCCGTCGCGGCCGTTCACCTGGACCGCCCTCGGCCGCGCCGAGATCGCCGCCATGCGCGCGTTCCTCGACGCCCGCGTGGGGCGCGCGGTCCCGTTCTGGCTCCCGAGCTTCCAGTGGGACCTCTCCCTCGCCGAGGACGTCCTCCAGGACCAGTCCATCGTCACCATCCACTGGGTCCGCTACCGCCAGCAGATGTGGGGCACGACCGGGGCGCGCCGCCACCTCGCCCTCTGGTCCCTCGGCGATCGGGGCCATGGACTTCTACCGGATCGCCGACGCCACCGACCCCGGCGACTACCTGACCGAGACCCTCACCCTCGACCCCGTGGCGGCCCGCGACTACCCCATGGCCCAGACCGTGCTCTCGTTCCTCAAGCTCTGCCGGCTCGAGGACGACCGGGTCGAGATCCGCTACCCGAGCGCCGAGGTGGCCGAGGCCACGATCCGGGTCCGCGAGCTCCCCATGGAGGCTCCCGTATGACCTACGACGACCGCGAGAAGAGCCGCTACGCCGGGCAGCCCGTGGAGGGGTTCCGGTTCGCCCAGGGATCGAACCTCTGGCTCTTCACCTCCGCCGACCGCGACGATCACCCTCCCCGCCGGCGTGTTCACGCCCGAGGCCATCGCCCGGAGCGAGCTCGACTTCTCCCAGGAGGACACCGGGGAGACGATCGAGTTCACGCTCCCCCGCACGAACCCCGTGGCGGCGCTCTTCATCGGCGATCTCCCCTCCTCGCCGGTCTGGGTCACGGTCTACCGCGCCCACCGGGGGGACGAGGACCTCGCGGTCACGATCTTCAGCGGCAAGGTGATCCGGGCCCGGTTCGAGGAGTCCGAGGCCGATCCTCACCGGCGCGAGCCTCATGGCCATGCTGGCCCGCACGGTGCCGGTCCTGGCCATGCAGACCCCCTGCAACCACGTCCTCTACTCCGCCCCCTGCGGCGCGAACCCCACGACGTCGCGGGACCAGGTCACGGTCACCTCGGTGGACGGGGCGACCGTGGTCTCCAACGACTTCGCCCTGCGCGCCCGACCAGTGGTTCCGCGGGCGGGCGCTTGGAGAGCGCCGACGGCGAGACCCGGTTCATCGCCGACCACCAGGGCGACACGGTCACGCTCATCTCGCCGCTCCCGGGCCTCGCCTCGCTCGACGTCGTCTGGGCCTACTGGGGCTGCGACCACCTCGAGGCCACCTGCCGCGACAAGTTCGCCAACCTCGTGAACCACCTCGGCTGGTCGCGCCTCCCCGGCCGGAACCCGTTCGTGGGGAGGATCGACTGATGGCCTGGTGGGTCACGGTCGCTCATCTACGTCGTCGGAACGCTCCTCTACGAGGTCCTGCGCCCCAAGCCCAAGTTCGACGCGCCCACGCCGTCGGCGCTCGGGCGACTTCCAGTTCCCCACGATCGGCGAGGGGCGGCCGATCCCGTTCGTGTGGGGCACCTGCAAGGTCGCGGGCCCCATGGTGACCTGGTACGGCGACCTCGAGGTGCAGGCGATCAAGGAGCGGGTGAAGACGGGGCTGTTCTCCTCGACCGACGTCACCACCGGCTACCGCTACTCCCTCGGGATCCAGCTCGTCCTCTGCAGCGGCGAGATCGACGAGGTCGTGGAGCTCCGGTTCGACGACCGCGTGCCCGAGAACGCCATCTACGACGTCGCAGGCCGACCGCACCGAGGTCCACATCGACGAGCCCAAGCTCTTCGGCGGGGACGACTCGGACGGCGGCGTGGTCGGGGACGTCTACGTCTACCGCGGCACCGCCGGTCCAGCAGCCCGACGACTACCTGGAGGCCCAGATCGGGGAGGACCTCCCCGCCTGGCGGCGGGTCTGCTACGCCGTGTTCCGCCACGTCTACCTGGGGACGAGCCCCTACATCAAGGCGGTCTCCGCGGTGGTGCGGCGCTGCCCGAACGGCCTCGGCCTCACGGGCGGCGCCGAGAACATCGGCGGCGACGCCAACCCCGCGGCCATGATCTTCGACCTCCTGGTCTCCCCGCCCGCGGAGAACGGCCTGGGGCTCCCGGCCGGGTTCCTCGATCTGGACGCGTTCCGGGCGGTCGGCCAGACCCTGGCCACCGAGGGCCTCGGGCTCTCCATGCTCCAGGACCGCACGACCTCGGCGCGGGATCTGGTCCTCGAGATCCTCCGCCACATCGACGGCGTGATCTACGTCGAGCCCTCGACCGGGCTCCTCACCATCCGGCTGGTCCGGTTCGACTACGACGCCGGCGACGATCCCCGTCCTGGACTCCGACTCGTGCACGGTGAAGTCGTTCGGCCGGCCCTCCTGGGGCGAGCTCAAGAACACCGTCCGGGTGGCCTACGTGGATCGAGCGGACGGGTTCACCGAGAAGACCGCCCAGGCCCAGGACCTGGCCTCGATCGAGGTCCAGGGGGGCGAGGTCTCGCTCCAGGACCTGACGCTTGCGGGGGCTCTCGAACGCGACCGCCGCCCAGCAGGCCGCCGCCCGGGCTCTGGCCGCCCTGGCCTACCCCCTGGCCACGATCACCATCGAGGCCGACCGCTCGGCGTGGGCGTTCCGCCCCGGGGCGGTGTTCAAGCTCGTCTGGCCGCCCCTGGGGATCACCGGGATGGTCTGTCGGGTCGTCCGCGTCGGGACCGGGCGGCTCGACTCGGGGGCGATCGAGATCGAGGCCATGGAGGACGTCTTCGCCGTCGACTGGACGGCCTACTCGCCGCCCCCATCGACTGGCTGGGTCGACCCTGCGGGCGACGTCCCCGCCCTAACCGGCCAAGCCGCCCTCGCCGCCCCCTACGAGGCGGTCAAGAACCTCGCCTTCCAGGGCGCCGACGTCCAGCAGGCGGTCGTGATGGCGGCCCGCGGGGCGGTCGGGCTCTCCATGGGGTTCAACGTCTACGTCGAGAAGGAGACCCCGAACCAGTGGTTCGTGCCGACCGCCGTTCCGTTCTTCACGCCTTCGGGAACGCTCGTCCTCGGCGATCGACGAGACTCACGAGCGAGATCGTGATCGCCTCAGGGTCCGGACACCGACCGGGTCGCGTCGGTGAGCGGACCGGACTTCTCCCAGGGAGCCAACGTCGCCTGGATCGAGCACGACGGCGTCGAGGAGTTCATCGCGTTCCAGGACGTGGTCCAGGGCGCGGGGACGCTCACCCTCCAGACCCTGGCCCGGGGCTGCCTCGACACCGCGCCGACGGCGTTCCCCGCCGGCACCCGCGTCTGGTTCATCTCCTACGGGAGCGAGGTCCTGAACATCCGGGGCCCGTGCCCGCCGATCGTCACGATCAACAACTGGCTCCGGTTCCAGCCCTACAACAACAAGGGCGAGTACCCGTTCGCCTCCTGCCAGGACTCGCTCGTCGTGGCCACGACGCCCGCGCGCTCCGAGAAGGTCTACTGCCCGACAGACCTTCGGTTCAACGGGCAGAGCTACCCGGCGTCGATCTCGGGCGAGCTCACGGTCTCCTGGTCGCACCGAAACCGGCTCGGAACGTGGAGCTATGCGGACTCGGGGAAGACGGCGACTGCGGAGCCGGGGACCGAGTACGACGTTGCTCGTCTACGGGGAGCTCGGCACGCTGGTCCACACGGAGGCCGGACTGACGGGCCCGTCGTGGACCTACCTCGAGGCAGATGAGATCGCGGAGTCCGGGCTCGGCCGCCTCAACAACCACCTGCGGGTCAGGATCCGGACATGGGGGGCGTCCCACACGCATGTCGCGATCCGGGAGATCGAGTGGGAGTTCGATCGGGTCTGAACGCGGTTTGAGCCGTGACAGGATCACACGTGAGTGGGCGCCTACCGCAGGAGCATCAGCTTGCTGGTCTTGACCACCCCTCCGGCATCCAGTCGGAAATAGAAGACTCCCGCTGCCGCGGGCCGCCCCGCACTGCTCAGTCCGTCCCACGCTGCCTCGTGTAATCCCGCCGGGATGACTCCATCGACCAGCGTTCTCACCATCCTCCCCTGGACATCAAACACCTGAAGCATCGCTGTCCCGGCTTCGGGCAGGGCGAAGCGAACACTCGCGTGCGACCTGGTCGGGTTCGGCGCGGCTAGTCCCAGCCACACACGGCTGGGTCGTGCGTCCTCGGGCATAGTTGCGGTGTAAGGTCCATGAAAGGTAACGGTCCCCGTCCTCGACACATCGGCCAGGCGGTATTCATACGTCTGTCCCGCTTCCGCCGCGACATCTAGGAACCGGTAGTGCTCGTCCGCAGACGTGATGAGATCCGTGGTAAGCCGGACCTCTTCGGAGGTTACCTGAGTCGCTACTCGCCGCCAGACGTGGAAACCGACATGATCACTCTCGTCCGTGGTGGTCCAGAGAAGCTCCATCCCCTCAATCGTCGGTGCTGCCCGGAAATCGGTCAGGAAGACCGAAGTCATCGCCCCGCCGAACGTGAGGAACCGAACGTCGTTGTACTGGAGATTGTTATCACCGCCACCAAAGGTGACCATCCTGTTCCCGTTTGCGTCGAAGATAGCCGATTGCCCCCAGCGCTCAATCGGCGGCGTTCCCCCCACAGCCAGTAGTGACCAAGTGCCGCCATCTGAGAGAGAAAGAGCCCACGTGTCGTTGGCCTGACAACAACCGGCCGATCCGGCGAAGACGACCATTCTGTCACGCACTTGGTCGTAGACAGCCGAGTGCCAGACGCGGCCGACCGGGAGAGTCCCCCCCGGACTGAGTTGTGTCCAGACCGGGCTTCCTGAAAGTGACAGCACCCAGGTGTCGTTCAAGGCAACGCCACTTCCGGTGTACCCGCCAAACACAACCATCCTGCGTCGGTCCGGGTCGTAGATCGCTGTTGCTCCGGTCCGCGCGCTTGGCGCCGCCCCCGGGGCCAGCTGCGTCCATCTGGGAGTGCCGGCGAGGGTCAACTCCCAAGCATCGTTGTAGTAGTTGGTGTTGTCGTAGCCACCGAAGACCACCATGCGGTCCATCGCCGGATCGTAAATTGCCTGATGAAAGCCGCGGGAGTGCGGCGGCGCCCCCTCGGGGAGCAGCTGCGTCCACGTCGGGCTCCCCGAGAGCGAGAGCGCCCACACGTCGTTGCGGTAGATATGATTGGTTCCGTCCCAACCGCCGAAGACCACGAGGCGGTCGCGGGCCGAGTCGTAGATCATGGACTGATATTCCCGGGGATTCGGTGGGGTACCCGAGGTGACCAGCTCGGACCAGGCGGGCATTCCCACGAGGGAGAGCGTCCAGACGTCGTTCCTCGCGATACCCGACATGGCTCCGCCAAACACGATCATGCGGGCCCGCGACGAGTCGTAGACGGCGGACGCGAAGGACCTCGCCACGGGGGGAGTCCAGATGGGGGTCACTTGGGTCCACGTGGGGTCCCCTGAAAGCGAAACCGAACCGACGTCGCTGAGGTACGGACCCCCACCGACCGGCCCACCCGACCCCGCCCACACCACCATCCGCTGGTGATGCGGGTCGTAGATCGCGGTATGACTATTCCTGGCGTTCGGCTGGCTTCCCGAGAAGGTGAGTTGCGTCCACGCCGGAGCGCCGGCGAGCGATAGCGCCCATACGTCCGCGAGGCGCTCGGAACTGGCACCGAGGCCCCCGTAGATGATCATGCGGTCATTTACTGGATCATAGACTGCCGAGTGGGCATAGCGGGCGCTTGGTAGAGTTCCTGAGGTGGTGAGTGGGACCCACGTGGGAGTGCCTCCCGCTAGCGACAACGACCAGGTGTCGTTGCGGGCACCCCCGCCGTAACCTCCAAATACCAGCATGCGATCGCGCACCGGGTCGTAGACGGCGGTATGATCCAAGCGTCCAGCCGGGAGCGTGCCCTCGGGCGCGAGCTTCGTCCAAACCGGCCCCCCATTGAGCGTCAACTCCCAAAGATCGGCATTTGGGCCATTCCCGCCAAACACCAGCATTCGGTCACGAATCGGGTCATAGACCGCCGTACAAGCCCCTGATGCGAGGTTTGTGGGCGGTGTGCCAGCGGGCGCGAGGTTTGACCACTCGGGAGTCCCGGCTAACGAAAGCGCGAAGGTCTGATTGTTGCTGCCCCCGAACACCACCATGCGGTCACGCACCGGATCGTATATGGCCGTGTGGTTGAATCGCGCTGAAGGCGCCGTTTCCCCCGTCGGAAACAGCTGCGTCCAGATGGCGCTGTCAGCCAGCGAGAGAGTCCACACTTCGTTCAGAAGCACCGAGCCGACCGTGTAGCCCCCGAACTCGATCATCCTGTCGCGGACAGGGTCGTAGATCGCAGTGTGACCGGCCCGCCCGGTGGGTGGAGGCACGTCCCACTCGCCGTCGGCGTCCGCCGCCTGCGACGCCGGCCCCAAGCGCACTGCCTCGTCGATCAGAGTGGGCCCGAGGGTTCCGAGACCTGGATCCGCGCCGATTGCAGTGGAAGCCGGGAAGGACACCACAAACAGGATGGCACCGATGGAGAGCCGACCACGGGACGACATAGCGCTTCCTTTCAGAGGGGCCTTGCCTATACCTAAGCTAGAGCTGTCTCAAAACCCCGCTGGATTGAAACCGCTTCCAGTCGAGACGGGGGGAGCAGTATCCAAGACAATGCGGACAAGATACTACTTCCGACTACTCTTGTCATTTGACATTTGATGTACCGTAAACGACGGAAACACATCTGGTTGCATGCTCTCTCGATATCGGCGTTCTGAGTCTGCAAGCTGGGCCCACCTCAAGCTATGCCCCCATGAAAGTCCCTCACCCCCCCTTTGTCCTTTGGAGGCGGTGCGTCCGGCCGATCCGGTCTGCGGCCCGAGCGAATGGGAAGGCGATGTTCCGACACGATGCGCTGGCCAAGGGACGCTACCGACGGGTGCCGTCGCGGTGGGACACCGAGTTCCGCCGTTGGGTGAGCGCCATCGGCGTCGTCTCACGCATCGTGTCAGCGCTCTGCCGCGATCAGAATCTGCGGTCACCACGCCTTACCACTTCCTGCTTCGCCGCCCGGTGCGGCGCCAGGTCAAATGGGAGGGCGGATTCAACATGAACGCCGACGACCCCTCGGTTGCCCGAGAGGTCATCGGGGGTCCGCGATGAGCCTCGCGTTACGCTTCGCTCTGAACCGCCTTCAAGATCGCCTTGACCGCCGCCTCGTCGTTGCGCGCGGCGGCGACGGCGAGGGACCGGACGAACTTGGAGGCCTTGGCGGGCCCGGCCGCCTTGTGGATCGCGTCGCGCGCCGCGGGGGTCAGCCGGAACGCGAACACGCAGAGGTCCTCCTTCGGAGCCTTCTCCTTGGGTTCGGTGGTGGTCGTCGCGGCGGTGGCCTTCGCGGCCGGCTTCCGCGTCTTCGCGGTCGCCTTCTTCTTCGTGGTCTTGGGCTTGCTCATGGTCTCAGCTCCTATCGGTTGGGGATCACGCGCACGATGCGGCGCGGCTCTTTGCCGCAGCCTTCGCACGCCACGTGCCCGCCCTCACTGTCGATCTCGACCATGGTCTCGGGCGTGATCTCCTCCCACCGCTCCCACACCCAGGTGTCGGAGCCGGGGTAGGGGATGTGGCAGCATGCGCAGACGATGCTGCCCCGCTCGTTCCAGAACACCTGGTACTCTTGGAGGCCGAAGCGGGATTTCCGGACGGTCTTGTCCTGCTTGAGCGGCTCGGACTCCTTCTCGAAAGAGCAGACGTGGCCGTCCGTCCAGGTGATCGGGTCCGGCCGCCGGTCCGAGACGACGACGTGGCCGCACACCTCGCCGCCAATCCGGCGTCGGCAGATCCAGGTGATCGGTCGGGTCATTTCTTCGTTCCCTCCTTCGCGAGGGCCTCCTGCTTGGGGATGGCCATAAATGACCTCCGTTTACGGCCGGGCTCCATGTCCGGCCAGGGACACAGTGAGCAGCTTTCGGGGCGGAATGGGAAGGGAAAAGACCTTGTAAGCTGCCTATTAACAAAGAGTTAACAAACGGATTGTTTCATAGGATCGGGTGGAGGATCATTGGCCGGCCGATGGCAAGAACGGGACTTGGCGCAGCATTGAACAGGCAGGAGGCTAGGCAGTGGGAACGAAGAGTACGAGGAAGACGCATGGCGTCTCGAAGTGGAGCGTAACTCCTGGGACCGGACCGGTTGCCCAAGTCGCTCATCCTGTAGAACTAGACTGGACGCCGCGGGTAGCGATGGACACGTTGCTAGCCGCAGTCCCCAAGTTGCCACCTTCAGTGCATACGCTTGTTACTGGGGGAGGCTTTGTCTCGTTGGTCTATCCCTACGCGAAGCGAGGCACTGCGTCCGTACGGCAGCCCAACTTTCTGGACGACCTTCACGCATGGACCATGTCCGAACTTGCCGGTGTAATTGAGTCGTCAGGGAAGCCTGAAGTGGATCTCGTGGTCGGCGTAGACGTAGAGGTCAACGATCGAGGCTCAGGGCAATTCGCTCTCTGGCTCGGGGGGGCGGGGATGGCTCTCGTTCCAAAGAGATTCCCTGTAAGCGAAGAGGTGCGTTATCTCGCGGGAGTTGATGCCCTCCAACCGGGTCCATACCAGAGGGTAGTGAACACTCGGCTCGGCCCGACTCTCTTGCTTGTCTGTCATGATGTGCAAGCCTTCAATCGCCGAAACCGTGCAAACGTACGACGGGCGAAGCAAGTGACAGTCCGGGCGCGCGCGATCAAGGAACTCGACAGAGCCAGAGCGACAAGAGGTCTCGCCTGGGGACTTAATGTTGTGCATTGGATTGAGGGAGAGTCGAATACCAGAACCTTTCATACCTCGTACGGTCAGTTCAGGAGTGACTTCGCTGGCAACACGGCCATCGCTGGCGGAATCGGATACAGCAGCGACGTCGCCCCTTCCGATTTGCCGACGCTTCTCGATCGAATGATGGCGCCAGGAACTATGTCACTCCCGAAGATCGTGATCCGCAACTGACTGGCAACATCAGCCCGCCGAGCAGCATGTGGGACAACTGGGTCGTATTCGGAGTCGAATAGGACTGGCAATGGCTGGGGAGAGGCGAGCTATCCCCTCCAGCCATCCACCCACCCGCGTCGCCGGGGCAGCGGGGTCGCCGGGGTGGATTCGCGTGGCTGTCGTGCTTCGCTTGGTTGGATGAGGTCCGCAGCTCGCTCGGGAAGCGACCGCACAAGTGTCGGTCCCAGGATGTAGAGCGCGGCGAGACAGTAGACCTCGAGGTCGAGCGCCTCGTTCCGCTCCCGCGTCTTGACCCACTCGCGAACGGTCCCCCGGCTCTTGACCCACTTCCGGATGGCCTTCTCGGCCGTGAGCTGCGCCACGTACTCGGCGTCGACCCACTCCGGCAGGTGGCAGTAGCCCGGGGCCGGACGTCCCGATCCGCAGCCGCGAGTAGACGATCTCCTTGGCGGTGTCCACGCAGAGCGTGAAGAGCTTCGCCCGGTACCGGTTGTGGTCGGTGGGCCGGCCGACGACCGGCTTCCCGCGCTCGGTCCCGCCCCGGACGGCGAACACCCGCCTCGACACCCGCGCCTTGCAGAACCGGTAGACCTGCTCGGAGTGGTGGCCGCCGCTGTCCACCGCCACGCAGGTGATCGGGACCTTCCGGCCGCTCTCGTGGGTGAACTCCTGGCGGAGGAACCGGTCCAGGTCGAGCCAGACCTGGTCGCGCCCGGGATCGCCGTGGAACTGGGAGAACGCGATGAGCCAGGACTCCTCGGCGGCGCCGTAGCCCTTGACCGCGCACTCCAGCCGGTCTCCCTGGACGTCGACCGAGGCGACCAGCACGCCCGACCCCTTTCGGGCACCTCGGCCGGGTACCGCTCCGCCCGGGCCAGGAGCCCCTCGGGCTCCACCGTCTCCCCCCGCTCCTCCCAGGTCTCCCCCAGCACGCTGTTGATCCAGTTCTTGAGGCGCATCGGGTCCTCCTTCGCCTCCAGGAACTCGGCGACCGCCGCCGACCAGGGGAGCCAGCCCAGCGGCGAGTAGAGGCTCGAGAGGTGGAACCCGATGGTCTCGCCGGTCCCGGCCGCGGTCGGCCGCCACTCGCCCTGGGCCAGCATGTCCACCTTGTGGCGCTCCTCGATCAGGGCCCCGCAGGCCACGCAGGCGAGCATCGCGGTCTTCGGGTCGTCGTTCACCCAGCGGATGTTCTCCCACCGGATCCAGTCCAGGTTCCCGCAGTGGGGGCAGGGAACGAAGTAGCGGCGCTGGTCCGAGGCCAGGAACTCCCGCTCGATCCGGGACAGCCCCTTGATCGTCGGGGTCGAGACCAGGAACACCTTCCGGCGGGAGTAGGTGGGCCCGGTCGTCCGCTTCTCGGCCAGGGCGATCGGGTCCCCCTGGCCGTCCACGTCGCCCGGGGTACTCGTCGATCTCGTCGCAGAAGAGCCACCGGATCGGCATCGACTTGACCCCGGTCGCGGAGTTGGAGCCGGTCAGGAACAGCACCCCGCCGGGGAACTCCTTGATGAGGAGGCTGTTCCCGCCCTCCCGGGACCGGGCCTCCCGGACGAGCTCCCGAAGGACCGGGGTGGTGGCGATCATGGGGTCCAGCCGCTGCCGGCTGAACCGGCGGGCCTCGTCCACCGTGGGGCGGACCACCAGGATCGGCCCGGGGGAGTGGTGCATGACGAACCCGAGCCAGTTGTTCCCGGCCTCGGTGCCCCCGAGCTGGGAGCCCTTCATGAACACCACCCGGCGCGCCGGGGACCGCGGCCCCAGGGCGTCCATGATCTCCTGCAGGTAGGGTGTGGTGGCGGTCCGCCAGTGGACGGCGGCAGTGGCCGGCCCGGTTCCCGAGGACCCGGTGCTCGTCCGCCCACTCGGCTCACCGAGAGCCGGGGCTCGGGGCGCCACCCCGCCCGGTAGGCGGTCTCGTAGACGTCACGGCCGTTCTGCATCCGAGATCTCCTGGCAGATCCTCTCGATCTCCTCCTCGAGGATCCGCTGGACCTCGAGGGCGTCCCCGGTCGCCGCGAGAAGCGCCGACACCCGCTCGGGGAGGGCGATCAGCTGGTCTCGGGCCTTGCGGGCCATGTTGAAGGCACCGAGGCGCACCTCGTCGGCCCGGACGAGGGTCCCGCGCTGCCGGTCGAGCTCGAGTCTTGGCGAGCTGCGCCTGGTAGAGCTCCCGCGCGGCCCGCGCTCTGGCGTAGCCCGTCGCGGTACCGTTTCCACCCGACGGCTCGTCCCCGCCGACGAAGTCCATGGGCTCCGACGGCTCGCCCGGCGTCCGCGCGTGCTTCGGCCTCCCCGTGATCCGGTTCCGCGGCTTGCTTTGATCGGTGTTCTCGCGCCACTCGCGATCCGCTACGGCGGGGTCGATCTTGCCGTCGATGGTCGAGATCCGCCCGGAGGTTCATGGCGCGGTGCACCGCGACGTTCGAGATCCCACGCCGACGTGCGTACTCGCGCTGGGAGATCAGCTCCTTGCGCCGGGCCAAGGCCTACTCACCCGAGCGGCCCTGACGCTCCACGGCAACGGCCTCGAACGTGCGCGCATCCCCGTCGAGGACGGCCTTCTGACCGGTGGCTTCCTGCCAGCGAAGCACGATGACGTCCGTGTAGGCCGGGTCGAGCTCCATCAGGAAGGCATGCCGGCCGGTCTGCTCGGCGCCGATTAGGGTGCTGCCGCTTCCGCCGAAGAGGTCCAGGACGTTCTCGCCGGGCTTGGAGGAGTACTGGATCGCCCGGACGGCCAGCTCAACGGGCTTCTCGGTCAGGTGGACCATGCTCTGCGGATTGACCTTCTTGACCGCCCAGACATCGACGGCGTTGGATGGGCCGTAGAAGGCGTGCCCGGCGCCTTCGCGCCAACCATAGAATGCCCATTCGTGGTTCCCCATGAAGTCCTTCCGGGTCAGGACCGGATGCTCCTTGACCCAGATGATCGACTGGCTGAAGTAGAGACCGACCGCTTTCAGGACCGGAGGGTAGTTGGCGCAGTTTGCGTAGCCGCCCCAGATGTAGAACGACCGACCCGGGATGAGCACTCTGGCAATGTTCCCGAACCAGGCCAGCAGCATCTCGTCGAAGGCCGCGTCGGTGACGAAGTCGTTCACGAGGGGGCGGTCCTTTGCGCGCATCTTCCCGGTGGGCTTTGACTTCGTCTTGTGGCGGGCCAGGTCAAATCCCTGGTGATGCATGCCCCGGGCGTCGGAGGCTTTCACGGCACTCTTCGCCGCCGGGAAACTGGAGAGCCCCGCGGCGATCGCGTTGTTGGACCTCGGCTCGACCTTCACGTTGTAGGGCGGGTCCGTATTGACCAGGTGGACCGGGGCCCCGCCGAGCAGCCGGTCAACCTCGGCCGGGTCGGAGGAATCCCCGCAGAGGACTCGGTGGTCGCCAAGGATCCAGAGGTCTCCCGGTCGGGTGACGGGGTTCTCGGGCGGCTCCGGGGCGACGGGCTCCTCGGCCGTCTCGTCCTCGAGAAGATCGTGAAGCTCGTCCAGGTCGAACCCGGTCAGGGTGAGGTTGAAGTCGAGTTCCTCCAGCGCCTTGAGTTCCTCAGCCAGAAGGTCTTCGTCCCACCCGGCGTCGAGGGCCAGGCGGTTGTCGGCGATGACGTAGGCACGTTTCTGGGCTTCGGTGAGGTGAGACAGCTCGATCACCGGGACGGTGGTCATCCCGAGCTCACGGGCCGCCAGGAGTCGCCCGTGGCCAGCGATAATCCCGGCGTCGGCGTCCACGAGGATCGGGTTCGTCCAGCCGAACTCGAGGAGGCTCGCCGCGATCTTGGTGATCTGCTCGGGGCTGTGGGTTCGCGGGTTCCGCTCGTAGGGTCGGAGCCGGTCGATGGGCCAGTGCTCGAGCTTGCCGGGCATCCTGACCGGCGAGTCCGAGGCCTCACCGGGGGCGATTTCCGGGGGCGCCCCGGTGGCGCGCCGGTCCGCTCGCTTGGGCGTTTGCCCGCGCGCCTTGGCCCTCGCGGCCCTGGGGGGGCCGGTGGCGGCCTGGGCGTTACTGTTACGGGTGTTAACTTGTTTCATGCGTCTCCCACGTCTTGAAAGCCGGGCGTCGCCGGCACCCGAGAAAAAGTGGCGCCAGAAGGAACCCGCGGCACAGTTCTTGCGCTTCCCTCCTCGACCACGCAGCTCTTCCCTGCGTGCGCGCGATCTCGTTGCGCACGCGCCTCTCGCGCTTGTCGTCTCTCGTGCATTGCCTTCGCCCGATTGCAGGGCATGCAGCACGGGGCGAGATTTCCTGCCGAGTGGTTGCCGCCGAGGATGAGCGCGACGCGGTGATCGATGGAGCGGTTGGCGGGCGTCAATTCGACGCCGCACAGGTAGCACGACCGCGCGTGGAGCAGGTTACGCACGACCCCCTCCGTGACCGATCCGTCGGCACGGGAGGCCGCCAACTGCCAGTGCCTGCCCCGGTCCGACTTCGCCGCGATCTCCGGGTGGGTGAACCGGAACACGATCGCCCGCTCACGCTCGCGCTGAGCGAACTCGGGGTCGTTCTGGTAGCGCGATCTGTACATGGCGGCGCTATGGTGCGGGTACTGAAGCCACGGCCTCGAAGCCAGGGTACTTGCCTTCCTTTGGGTCCGTTTGGCCTCGCGTTCAGCCTGCTTCTGGGCTGCTCGTGCGCGGATCATCTCCATCGACTCGCACCCGGCGGCCTGGCGCTGGGCGCGCTTGTACTCCCGACGTTGCCCACGTCCACGTTGACGACGAAGCTGAGCCTTGTCCTGGTCTTCGGAGCGATACGCGCACGGCCCGCATTGCCTCCGCCCTTTCTTCCGGGGCCGCTCCCCGCATGTGATGCAGAGCGCACTCATACGCCACGTCCCCTGGCCCGCGCGATCGCGTTGATCACCTCGCGCTCCATCTCCTCGCGGAACCACTTGTCCGCCTCCTTCTCTGCCGTCTCGACGAACCGCAGTCGCGGCGCGAGCTTCTTGCCCTTCGTAAACAGGTAGACGGCGCGCGTGGCCGCAGGCCCGAGACGCTGGAAGATGCCCACGCGGGGCACGAGATAGGTCTTGGTCCGGGTGACCGCGGCGCGGCGTCGGCCGGTCTTCGTGCGGTCGAACCGCAGCCTGCCGACGCGCAGCTCAGGTGTGACCGAGCCGGCGAACCGGGGTCGGGCGGGCCCACCGACGACGGGCTCGGCGACGCGCCTGGCGCTGGGGGTGAAGGGCTTGCGCACAGCGCCGCGCTCGAACGCGGAGAGAAGGAGTCGGGGCTTCTGCCCGACCGCGATCTCGGCGTAGGGGCGGCCCTGTTTCACGCTGGCGAAGGGTTTGATCTTGGCGGCCTCGCGCCGGATGAAGTCCTTCTTGCGGACGGTGAACTCTTCCTCGACACGCCGACGCTCGACGTCCTGGACCCGCTTGGCCGTGTTGTTGATGGCGTTCACGACGGCGTAGGCGAGGCGGCGTTGGCCGTTCTGGAGGCGAAGGACGAGCGCGGTGTTGTCGATCCGGAGGTCGATCCTCATCGCTGGCGGTGTCTCCCCTGGCCAGGGCGGGCCTGGACCTGCCGGGAGTGGTCGTAGACCGCTTCCAGGGTGAGTCGGCCGCCCGAGAGCTCGACGAGGGCGGCTGCCCGGTTAGGGCGGGGAGCGTGGCCCTGGAGCCATTCATAGACGGCCTGATTGGTGACCCGGAGGTCAGGATCCCGGGCGAGGGAGGCCACGATTCGGGACACGCCAAAGTCGCGCACCCAGCGGCCGAACTCGGTATCCCAACGGGAGGGCACCCGCCGGTGGCGTCCCTGGGCCAGGGCATCGTCTCGGAGCATGGCTGCGGTTCGGTTCCCTCATCCCCCCCAGGTGGACGAAGCCCCCTATCTACTTACATACCCCACGGCGCTTGAAAACGTCGGACTGGACGTGGTGCCACCCCCTACCCTGCCACCGCGCGCCGCCTCCACGCCCGGGCGCGACACGCGTCGGAGCAGTAGACCCGCTTCGATCGTCGGCCCCGGCAGATGCGTTCCGTGCCACAGACGGGACATCGCACGGGATGGCCGCCGTTAGCGTTCTCCCGCTCCGCATAGCGTTCGCTTGAGTCAACCTTTGTGGGAGGTCGGAAGGCGATGGGATCGTCGCTCATAGAAGAACCTGCTTGATGACCCCGGTCGCCCTTCTTTCTTCCTTCACAGGGGGTACCATGCACACACGCGAAAGGGCCGAAAACGAGGGGTATGGAGTGAGAGGGGGGAACAGGGGGAAAGAGTAGAAAGAAGAAGTAATATATATATCTTATATAGACTTACCTCTTGTCCTTTCTTCACCTTCATTCCCCTTCCTTCCCCGCCGACCCTCCGGCTTCCTTCACCCCTCCTGCCTTTCTTCCCCGGCTCCTTCCGCGAGCCGGTAGTACCGACCCGACCGGCCAGACGTCGACTGCGTTCGGATCACGATGTCCCCCGCTTGCTCGAGGGTCGTCACGAGTGACAGGAACGTCTTGGCGTCGGTCTTCATCCGCTTGAGGAGGACGCTATGCGCCAGCTCTTGGCCCGGGGCCTCCCGCAGCTTCTCCAGGAATTTCAGGCACCCGGCATGGAACGGGTTGGCGGCGACGTGGGCCTGGGTCATGAAGAGCATCCGCCGCGCCTGGTGCATGACGAACCGCCTCGCCCACCGGGCGGCCGCCCCCCCGATCTCCGGGCTCGTGGCGCTCTTCGCTGACCGCATAGATCAGGGCAAGCTTCCGGGCGTGCTCGGCCACGCGGCCCCAGACGGCGGTGCCGACCGCATCGGCATGGCTCTCGGCCCGGGTGTACTCCGCCTCCGCCTCAAGCCGAGCCTCGTCCAGGATCGTCCTCGCCTCCTCGGTCTGGGGGATGATCCGCGGCTCGGGGTGCCAGGTTCTGGAGGTTACCGGTCCCCGGCCGAAAGTCCGCCCACCACTGGGCGGTCTGCAGGATTCGCACCGGGACGGTTCGGATCCCCGGCGCCTGGCCTGTCGAGCGCTTGCCGCACTCGAGGACGACCGTCCGGGCGAAGAACCCGTTGGTGAGCATCCGCTCCGAGAGCGCCTCGTAGTAGTGGTTCGGGATCGCCGTCCCGAACACGACGAGGCAGGGCTGATTGATGGCCCCGGGTGCCTCTCGGCCCGCCTTGCGGCGCATGGGGAAGACCGAGTTGGCCGACGAGAACATCGTCAGCAGCGTCCCCATGATGCTCTCGTGCCGAGCGTCGCGGGCCTTGTTGATCGACTGCAGCATCCCGTCGATCTCGTCGGTCTGGAACAACATGCACGGCTCCACGAAGAGCGCGTCCTGGACCCCTTCCCCCGAGGCGAACCGCCCGCCGACCTGGCTCGAAAGCCCCACCGCGTGCAGGATCTCGGTGTTGAGCTTGCGGGGCCGGTCCTTGCCCGCCGAGGAGTGGGCGAGGCCGAGGAGGTAGAGGTTCGTCCGGTTGTCGTCGGGGTCGCGGACCTTGCGGCCGGCCAGGGTCGCCTGCAGGGCGAGCGCCCCGGCGAATGCCATAACGACGTTCGGGTATGGGGCGGTGGCCAGGCAGTGGTCCATGACCTCGGACACGAACCCAGGGACGCGGAAGAGCTCGTCGGGCAGGGGGCCGGGGTCCGGGACCGTGGGAGCTCCGCTCGCCGGCCGATGCGGAGCAGGCCTGGTCCTGGGCCCAGTGGTTCTCGGCCACGGCCACCGCGACCTGGTCGGGCTCGTACCGGCAGATGCTGGCCGCCACCCGCTCGACCTCCCGGGCGAGAAGCGGCGGCTGGCACCGCTCTTCATTCGTCCGAGTCCAGGGCGCCCAGGATCTCGGCCCTGCCCATACCGTACCGGCGCATGGCACCCGCCAGGCGCGCCAGGGTAACGTTCCGTTGGCCGGCCGGAATCACGTTTCCCGTCCGCGGGGGGATCGTCGCCCTGGGGCGCCCTGTGCGCGCCAAGGGGCGCCCCGTTCCCGTTGCCGTTGCCGCCGGGGGCACCCGTTGCGAACAGGTCTCCGACCCCGTCCACCAAGGCAGCTAGCCACGACGGCGGCTCGGGCAGTGTTTCCGGAATGGCGTCGAGCTCGAGCGTCTCGCCCCAGTGGTACGGCTTCCCGCCCACGACCGAGGGCGGCACGACGATGTAGCCGCCATTGGCGCGGGTGTCGACCTTGGGCACGATCTTCCCCGCCGTGTTCCCCCAGGCCTTCCCCGCGGGCTGGCGGAAGATGTGGTGCCGTCCCCCTCGGGGCGTCAGCGACGTGGGGGCGCGTTCCAGATCCAGTTCCTTCTCCGGATCGCCGGGCCAGGGGTTGTCGGCGCCGTCCACGTCGATGACGAGCAACCCCGCGGTCGGCATCCCGATGTTGGCGCTCGGGTGCTGCGTCCACCACGCCTCAATCTGGGCGGCATCTGTTGTCGCGTCCTGGAAGCCATGCGGTGTGAGGGGCGCCTTCCCTCCCCGGGCGCAGGGGAAGACAGGGTATCCCAGCTCGGCGTAGTGCAGAGCGGCCTGGAGGAGCGCACTCAAAAGGGCAACTCATCGTCGTCGACGTAGGCGTAGACCACGTCGCCGACCTCGTCGTCCACCCCCGGCTCCCGCCATCCGGGCACGGGTCCCAGGTCGTAGCCGATGATGCGGGGGAACTCCTCACCCGCCACGCTGCGCACCGTGATCGAGCGCGTCTCGCAGAGCGCGCCGTCCTCCGCCAGGGCGACCGCCTCCTCGACCGAGGCCGGGACCGGGGCCTGCGATCGCCGACGCCACCACGACTCGGCCTTGAGGCGGGCCCACCCCGTGTGCTCGAAGCAGATCCACTCCGACTGGTACTGGTGGAATCCGATCCGGTACTCGACCCGCATGCGTCCGCGGTGCATCGTCCGGCGCCCCGCGCTTGTGATGCACGGCGTAGTAGACGTCCTGGACCTGGTGCACGGTGGTCGTGATCTCGCCCGAGAGGATCCCCTCGGCCGACGCGGTCGCCTCGTGGTTCCGCCGCTCGGGCGGCGGGAAGATGAAGCCGCAGTCCGGACAGATCGCATAGCCGGCCGCGATGATGCTCTGGCATTCCGGGCACTGCTTGGCCGGCGCCTCCCCCTCCTCGCGGTGGTTGACGGGCTGGACCCGGATCGCGTCCACCGGCCCGTGCCGCAGGACGTTGCCACCGAAGTCGAGGACCAGGCAGTTCTCCTTGCCTGGATTGAGCCGAAAGCCCCGGCCGACCATCTGGTAGTAGAGCCCGGGCGAGAGCGTCGGCCGGACCATGGCCACGCAGTCGATGTTCGGGGCGTCGAACCCCATGGTCAGCACGTTCACGTTGACGAGGTACTTGATCGCCCCGTCCTTGAAGTCCGCGAGTACCCGGTCGCGCTCCGCGTCGGCCGTCTCTCCGAAGACCGTGGCCACCGGGTTGCTGATCATCCGGCGCAGGACCGCGGCTACGTGCTCTCCGTGCCGAATCCCCGTGGTGAATACCAGTACCGACTGCCGCTCACGCGTCTGTTCGACGATCTCCCGGCAGGCCGACTCCACCAGCTCGTCGGTATCCATGAGATCCTCGGCCTCGCCGGCGACGAACTCCCCCGCCCGCACGTGCAAGCCCGAGGTGTCGACCGGATTGGCACTCCCCTTCGTCACCAGGGGGCAGAGGTAGCCCTGGACGATGAGCTCCTTCACCCCGATCTCGTAGCAGATGTGGTTCAGCACGTTCCCCGGCTCGCAGATCATCCCGCTCTTCATCCGGAACGGCGTCGCCGTCAGCCCGATCACCCGCAGCTTGGGGTTCACCTTCCGGGCGTCCTCCAGGAACGTCCGGTACATGCCGTCGCCGTCCGGAGGAATCATGTGGGCCTCGTCGATGATCACGAGGTCGAACGCGTCGAGCTCGCAGGCTTTCCGGAAGATCGACTGAATCCCCCCGATGATGACCGGCTGGTCGGTCTCGCGGCTCTTGAGCCCCGCCGAGTACACGCCCGTCTTCATCCACATCTCCGGGGCCACATGGTGGAGCTTCTCGCGGGCCTGCTCGAGGAGTTCCTTCACGTGGGCGAGAACCAGGACCCTGCCTTGCCAGCGGTTCACGGCATCGGCACAGATGCGCGCAAGAAGCGGCGTCTTGCCCCCACCGGTCGGGATCACGCAAACGGGGTTGTCCTCGCGTTCTCGGAGATGCTGGTAAATGGCTGCCAGCGCCTCCTCCTGGTAAGGACGCAGTTCCATGAAAGCCTCGCCTTGGTTTGCCTTGCCGCACCCGGCCCGGCCTAGCAACGCAGAGCCTGGCACCGCCCCGCCGCGCTATTCGTGGCTACCGGTACTTCTCGATCCTCACGACGGTCCTGCCACCCACCACCGGCTCAAGCCTCTCGATCTCGAGCTTGGCGATCTGCCCGTCGTCGCCATACAGCCCTCCGTGCTCGAGCGCATCAAGCAAGGCCTTCTGTGCGTTGTCCACATCACGACGCCTGCGGTCAGGTGGATAGAGATCGATCTCTAGTCGGATCGGGCCCTCGAATCGCGGGACCCTCGCCGCTGCGAGAAGGGCGCAGACCTTCTCGCGATACCTACGCCCCTCGCGGCTGATGAGGGTTCTTGAGCCGACCCGCCTGTAGAGGTGATTGATCGAAGGTGGATAGGGCAGTTCCATCTCGATCACGAACGCCTCGCCTTGCCCCGCCGTGCTTCGCCCCGCCTAGCCCGGCCATGCAATGCCAAGCCCCGCCTGGCCACCCCATGCCGCGCTGATCCACTCCCTCGACCCGCCGCCCTCACTCCTCCGCCCATCCGACAACCACGAACTTCCCGAACGGGCCCTTGCAGGCCGGCCGGAAGTCTCCGAGTCCGATCCGCTTGCCGGCCGCGTCCACGATCTCGCGCATCAGGCGCAGCGACAGCATCTCGGTGTCGACCGCCAGCGTGAACGTGAGCCGCCAGTCGTAAAAGCAGGGGCGATGCGCGAGAATGCGGCCCCCGGTCGACGGGATCCGGACGGCCCGGGTGTCCACGGTCCAAGGCTCCCGGTGCTCAATGGGCAGTTCCAGCCCCTCGATCTCGACACACGCTGGGATCATCGACGTCTTCATCGTCGAGATCTTCGTCTTGCCCGCCTTGAAGAACTGGCCCCCATCGATGAGGCACCGGAACAGATTCGGCTGCGGGATCATGGGCTCCCCGTCATGGCCGACATAGAGCCGGGCCTCAGCCTGCTCGGTGGGGGTGCCCTTGTCCCCTACCGCGGCGAGCCGATTGCCGTTGGTCGCCGCCATCTGCGCTGCGTCCGTGAACTTGTTACAGAGAAGCGGCGTTGTGCCTTCGATCGCGACACTCACCTTCTTCACGTGCTTGTCCTCCTTCTCGTTGAAGAACCCTTGCCTGGGATTGCCTTGCCTAGCCCCGCCCGGCCAAGCATCGCCTTGCCACGCCATGCCTCGCACCGCAGTGCTTCGCCTCGCCCGGTATCGTCCTAGCGGCGGGCCCACGGCGGCGTATTCGTGGCCGCCTGCGGGGACACCGCGTTTGCCGTCTCCCGCTTCGCGTACGACTTGATCTCGTTCGTCAGCTCGTCGCTGTCCGATCGCCGCTTGAGCCGCACCCCGATGACCAGGGGCAGGTTGTGCAACTCGCAGGAGTCTTTGGGCTGCAGGATCCCCGTCGCCCTGCAGACCGACGACAGCTCCGCCTGTGCGATCTGCACCGCCTGCGGGTTGCGGTTGTCGAGATTGAGCCGAGACCACAGGAGTCGGTTCTTGTAGGGGCCTTCGAGGATCGAGAACGTGATCTCCAGATAGTGGCCGTCCCCGGCCTTGGTCGCCTTCATCTCGCTGTTCACGATCACCGCCAGGTACTTCCCCGCCGGGATCGGCTCAAAGTCTGAGGTCGGCTCGACAGCGTTGGCGTCGAACCCGTTCAGGTCAGCCATGGTTACTTCGCTCCTTTGCTCTTGCCGGTCTGCAGCGCAGGAACCGCGCCGTTGGTCAGGAAGTGGGCGTACGCGCCCCACTCGAGAGGCATCTCATCGGGAAGGTTCAGGCGGTTCTTGGCGACGTGGGCCGGGCGCTCGACGGTGCGTAGGATCCGCTCCCCCGTCCCGATGCCCTGGGTGCGCTTGCGGTCGAATCCCTCGTCCATCTGCTTGGTGTAGACCCGGTACGTCGCGAAGAAGACCTCGTCGCACCATTCCTGCACCACGGCCGCCGCGAGCTTGTGCAGGCGCGGCACGTAGCGGTCGTAGCTCTCGGTCTCGGGGTTCTCGAACCGCTCGATGCGCGCGTGAGCGATCAGGATCGCGGTCATGCCCCGGTCGTTGCGCAGCGCCGAGAGCCCCTCCAGGAACTCCCGCCACTGGGTGAGGGCGAAGACGTAGCCCTTGGCGTAGCCGATGTCCTCGACGCTCTCGACGTTGCGCTTGCGGCAGACCTCGGCCCAGATGAGGCGCTCCAGCCAATCCAGCGAATCGACCACGACCGTTCGGAAGGGATGCTTGTCGGTATAGAGTTCCGACAGGGCCTGCATGGCCTGGTCGAAGGACGTGGTGAGGGGGAACTTGTCGCAGTCGATCTCTCCGAGGCCGTCCTCGGTCTGGATGAACACAGGCTTCGGGGCGCACGAAGCAAAGGTTGACTTCCCGATGCCATGCGTGCCGTAGAGCATCAGGCGCCGTGGCGCGGGGCTCCGGCCGGTGGTGACCTGTTCCAGCAATTTCACGTGATCCTCCCTCGTTCGTTAGGCAGGTGGACGAGCGGGCGGGCTCAGGGAGTCCCGACGCGCCGGGGGGCTTGGCGCGTCACGCCATCGCGCCCGCTCGCCACCTGGTTGTTCCGTGCCTTGCCGAGCAATGCCATGCCCAGCCTCGCCAAGCCGCGCCCGGCCATGCGTCGCATCGCCTAGCCCCGCGCTGCCGGGCCCAGTCAGATCCAATCGAGATCCAAGATCCGCTCGAAGCCACTCGGCCACGTGTCCCTCTCTCGACAAACCTTCAGGCGCTCGATCGCCTGCTCGTTCTCCGACTGCGCCAGGCCCAACAGACCCTCCCCCACCCGCCACACGCCACACCGATACGGCTCCCTCTTCTCGACGCCGACCAGGTACACCGGGAGGGACACTCCGATCACCGCGGCCAGAAGGGCTCGGTAGAAAGCGAGTTGGTACGGATATCCAAAGCGCCGCGCATCCGATTCGAAGAAGTCAACGTCGTCCGCTGACTTCACGTCGACGATCCCCGCGCTCGGGATTCAACCAGTCCAGGCGCGCCTGGCACGGCACGCCGCAGTAGTCCACCCGAACGACGCCCTCGGGGACGCCGTCGGCCAGTAACCCGGATGCGTGTTCGTGTGCCCGGACGGCCGCGTTCAGGCTCTCGACGAGCACGGCCTGGTCGTCAGTGAGGACGGGCTTGGCCTGCGCCTCGGCCCACTCCTGAAACGCCTTGGTGCGGCTCCCGAACGGCTGACCGGTCTTCGCGTTCACCGGACCGCCCACGGCGTATTCCTGATCGTAGGCATCCCGGCCTTCCAGGATGAGCGTGTGCGCTGCACGCCCGATGACGTAGGCGGGTCGGTCCTCATCCTTCACCAGCCCAAGCACCTTCTTGCGGTAGAGCGGCGGGTTGCGCCGAAACTCCGCCAATTGGTGGCTCGAGAGGTACTTGTCTCTCTGCGCGTGGTAGACCTCTGCCGGCTCCCGGATCAGGACGTCCGTGCTCCAGGGTCGAGGCCGGAATGTCGTCTGCGTCGTCATGCCGGGAGTTCCTCCTTGGCGGCTTCGGGGACGCCATTGGGGCGGTGGACGGTGAAGGAGCCTTCCCCGAACTCCCGGATCGCGAACCCGCCGAAGATGCGGCAGACATCGCGTCCCACCTCGGTGCTGCAGTCGATCACGCAGACGCGCGTGTCCGCGTCGAAGTAGTAGGCGGCCTCGTGCAAGACGCGCGACTGCCCGTGCAGACCCTCGGTGGCCAGGATGGACAAGAGGACGGTGCTCTCGATCTCGTCGGCCGGCACCGTGGCTTTGAACGTGTAGCGTTGGACATCCCGGTTCATCGTGTTGGTCTCCCATTGGCGGCTCAGACGTCGTTCTCTAGTTGGTTACATACCCGGTCCCGCGCCGAAACGTCGGGTCTCAGAGGTATTCGTCTAGCCCCTTGTCTGCCAGCGCCTTCCGCAGGCGGGCGATGCCCCTTCCGTAGAGGGTGCTTCGCGGGACCCCGAGCTCGCGCGCCGCTTCGGTGATCGAATGCGTGAGCAGAACTTCCACCAGGCGTTGGAGTTCCGGACTGAGATCCGCGACGGCGAGGGAGAGATCGAGGCGCAGGTCCATGCACTCCGACGTCGAAAGAATCTGACTGCCGACGAGCAAGTCCAGATCTTCGGCATCCGCATCCGGCCCATCCAGCGAGCCCGCCTCGCGACGGTAGTCCCGCATCTCCATCCGGCGGTGCCGGATGAGATCTGCGACCTTCCGGTTAACGATCCGGCTCACGAAGGTATCCAGGCCCGCCCTGGTCGGATCGAACTTGGGAAGCCGGACCAGAAGGTCGAGAGTCATTTCCTGCATCAGGTCCTGGTAGTCGTCCGGGGTGAATCCGTACTTCCCGATCAGCCTGCGCGCCTTGATCCGGATCGCTTTCGTCGCGTAGCCGTTGAGCTTTCCTTGCTTCGAGTCCTCCATGAGCTTCTCCCCTGCTGGCCGGGGAGAGGCGAGTGGATGTCGCTCGAGGCAGAACGAGGCCGCGCTCGTGAAGGCACATGGGATCCGCCGTTTCGGCGACACCCACGTTCCCCTCCACTGCGTGGCCGGTTGAACATCTGGTGACGAAGGTCTGTTGTTCGTATCGGGGAGGCCGCCCCCTCGCTAGCCGGCCGCCTCCTCCACCTGCATGCGGAAGGGCAGGCCGTGCTTCACTTCCAGGGTGCGGATCGTTCCGGTGCGGAGCGTGTCGAAGTGGTCGAAGAGGTCCCGGACCTGGGCCTTGAGGGCGAAGTCGTCGAGGGCCGATTCCAGGCGCGGGCCGTTGTCCCCGCCGAACTTCACGTCGCGGACGACCCGGGGCGGTGGGTCGAAGATGGGCTCGCCGCTTCTGATGTGGAGGTTCTCGAATGTCCCGAAGCCGAGGCGCTGCATGGCCTCGACGAGTCGGGCCCTCCCCGGCGACAGGGACGACTTCGTGGAAGACGGCAACACGCATCCCCCCAGGTGGCTGATCTCCGGTGAACGACGCTCTCTGCGCCGCCCACAAGTCGGAGAATCAGCCCTACCGGGGAGTGCGTGTTGTCAGCGGACGTTCGCTGGACGCTGGACGCGGAGCTATCGTGTTGCTCGGACGCTGGATCGTCGGGCGAGATTTTGTTTCGCCGGACGTTCGTTGGACGCGCGAAGGCTGTCGATGATGTGACGCACGTCCCGCAAGCGATAGTGGTACTTCGACTCGCGGGGCCGGCGGTCCTCGTTCTCTTTCCAGCCGGTGTCGTTGTGCTCCCGATACCGGTTCAGCCTCTTGCGCAGCGCCTCCTTGCCCACGTGGTAGATCTCCGCGAGCCGGGTCGGCGTGTACCACCCTTCCGGGTCGAGTCGCCGTCGCGGGAGGTGCAGGCGACGGGGCAAGGGAGTCGAGGAACTCCACGATCTCCTCGTAGGTGATCCGGCCCTCGTCCACGGCCAACTGGATCGCCTCCCGAAGGTCGGCCTTGGTGCCGGACCCCGGGACGTCGACCCGCTTGAGGAAGCCCAGGATGTGCGTCTTTCGCAGCGCGATCAGGACGTCGATCAGGACGCGCCGCTCGTCCGCGGTGTACTCAGATGGCTGCAGGCTCTCGATGGACGGCATGTGGGCACCCTCCTCCCCGTCACGACACCGCCTACCTTTCCCGGAGTCGGAGGCCCCGATTCATCCCGGATCGGGGCCCGCTCCGGCTTCTGGATTGCTCGTCAAGGAGCCGTATCCTAGCCAACCGCGAGACCCCGAAAGTGAAACAAATGAGTAGTGGGGGAAGATTCTTTTAACCTGTTACCGGACAATGCATTGAGGCTGTGGATAAGCCCGCCGACTGTGGAAAGGGTGTGGTCAATCCAGGGTGCCCGTTCGGAGGTCGGACCACAGCCTCCGCTGCTTCCTCCAGTCCGGGATGGCGGCCAGGGGCCGGAGGGCCTTTTCGGTGACCGGGTCCCGGCCGCCCCGGGACCGGGGCAGGTAGAGGAGCTCCTCCTGGATGTCGGGGGCCAGGTGCAGGAGGTTCATGATCTGGGTCATCCGAGCCCGGGTCACGTGCGCGAGACGGGCGAGTTCAGCGCAGTCGGTGACCTCGCCGCGGCGGACCAGGTCGTCCATGTGGATGGCCAGGGCCATGAGGCGGGAGACGTGGGGCACGCGACCGAGGTCGGGGACCTTGGCCTCCGCGCCCTCTACGATCACCTTCCGTCCGCGCCTGGCGCTCTTGAAATGAACCTGCTTCGTGATGGTCAACGCCTTCGTCATCGGGTCGCCTCCGCGAACTCGCGGGACAAGATCTTCATCCCGGCCGGGTGGAACGTCACCGATACCGTCCCCTTCTCGCCGTCGTAGTCCACCCGCTGGACCAGGAGGCGGATCACGCGCGCCTGCTCGCGCGGCGCCAGCGTGTCCCACACCGGGTCGAACACCGCCAGCGCCCGGGCGACCTCCTTCTCATCCACGAGCTGCCGTCCGAGGGCCATGAGCTCCTCGCGGACCTGGGTGCTTCGCTGCTCGGCGGCCCGGATGCGATCCTGGAGATCGGCCGCCCGATCCGTGGCCGTCCCGTTCGTGGCGATCCGCCCGGCCAAGCTCGCGGAGCTCCGCGTTGTGGCGGCCGAGGTCACGCGTCAACGTGCGGCTCTCCGCCTCCAACTCCATGATGCGCGCCTTTCCCTGGGCGCGCGCTTCGTCCAGCGTCTCGGCCAGGAGCGCGGTGTCGCTCCCGATCCCTCGTACCTGGTCGACCACGAACTGCTCGATCTCGCGGGCCGGGATCGACTTCGAGGGGCAGTCGTGCCACCCCCGCTTCTGGGCGTTGGTGCAGACGTAGTAGCGGTAGCGCCGGTTCCCGTTCTTCGTCGTGTGGGTGTGGACCATGGCGCTGTCGCACGGAACGCAGTGGATCAGGCCCTTCAGCAACGCCCCGAGGGGGTTCCGCACGTCCTTGCCCCCCGTGAGCCCGTTGCGCCGCAGGAGCTGCCTGGACGCGGCTGGAACACCTCCCGGTCCACGATGGCCGGGTGCTCGCCGTCGTGGACCTCGTCCTTGTAGGTGATCCGCCCCGTGTAGAGGACGTTGGTGAGCAGGCTGTGGAGGCCGTGCTTGTTGAAGGGGCGCCCCGCCGGCCACGTGCCCCTTCTTGGTCGTCCACCGCTTGTTGGTCCAGCCCCGCGCGTCGATCTCCCGGATCGTGGGGACCAGCGACCCGTGCTCGAGGTAGAGCTCGAAGATCGCCCGGACCCGGGCGGCCTCCTCCTCGTTGACCATGAGCCGGCCGCCGCGGGGGTCCACGTCGAAGCCCAGGATCGGCCTCCCCCCGGACCACTTCCCCTTGCGCCGGGCGGCGGCGATCTTGTCGCGGGTCCGCTCCGAGATGATCTCCCGCTCGAACTGGGCGAACGAGAGCAGGATGTTCAGCGTCAACCGGCCCATCGAGTTCGTCGTGTTGAACTGCTGGGTGACCGAGACGAAGGAGACCCCGCGCTTCTCGAGGGTCTCCATGATCCGGGTGAAGTCGAGGAGGCTACGCGGCTGAGCCGGTCGACCTTGTAGACGCACGACGCAGTCCACCCGCCCGGCCTCGATGTCGGCCATGAGGCGCTTCAAGGCCGGGCGCTCCATGTTGCCGCCGGTGTAGCCGCCGTCGTCGTAGCGGTCGGGCACGCAGGTCCAGCCCTCGCCCCGCTGGCTTGCGATGTAGGCCTCCCCCGCTTCCCGCTGGGCGTCGAGGCTGTTGAACTCCTGCTCGAGGCCTTCCTCGGTGATCTTCCGCGTGTAGATCGCGCAGCGGACGGCGGGCGCTTCAAGTCTCTTGGCCATGGCCGTTCCCCTTTCCGTTGATGCGGAAGAAGTGGTAGCCGTTCCAGTGGGTCCCGGTGACCTTCTTGGCCACGGCACTCAGGCTCCGGTAGATCTCCCCCTCGTGCTCGAAGCCGTGCGGGAGCACCCGGACCTCCACGGTCTGCCCCTTGTACGGGCGCGTGAGCACCGCGCCCGGCATGGGGAGGCGGTTGTCCGGGAGCATGTCAACGGCACCGACCGCCCTCGGTCCCGCGGGGATCGGCGGCGCTTTCGGCGCGGTGAGCCGCACGTCCGAGTCGGCGGCCATCTCCTTGGCCCGCTGCCGCGCCCGCTCGGAGAGCCCCCCTTCCTCGTTGGCCTGCAGCCGCCACACGATGCGGCGGATCAGGTACTCCTTGTGCTTCGACGTCGTCGTCTCGCCGAAGACCTCGGCGTACCTCCGCCGCAGCTCCGGCACCGTCATCCGCTTCAGTGCGGTGATCTCCTTCCCGATGTTCAGCGCCATGCTCGTCCTCCTCTCGTGGTCTCCGCGGCGCTAACCGCGGGTCCCATGAGGGCGGGCCGTGGCGCACACCTCAAGGCCTTTGTCGGGGGGATCAGGGACATCGGCAGGGGCGCCGGGTTCGCGCCCAGCGGCCGTGATCTGGCGCAGGCGCAGCACGCCCCGGGCAAGGATGGCGGCGACTTCGCGGCGGCGCTGTTCGGGGGTCAGGCGGGAGTCGTCGGCTGAATGCAGCATCGTGGGCCCTCCGGTCGGATGGCGCCCACAACGGCTTCCGCTGGCGGCCGGCTCGCTGTCTGGCGGGGCGGGATTCTCTCTACTGCTTACATACCCGGTGGGAGTTCGAAACGTCGGGTTTGGGGTTCGGTCGTGACCCCTGTGTTAACCCAGAGGGGGGTGGTAACCGGAGATTCTGAGAGTTTGGGGGCGTTTTCTTGGGGTCCGCTCGTAACCCCGGGGGTTACGACCGGACCCCAGTCGCTCTCTCTCGAAACGGAGAATCTCGGTCGGCGCGCCGGGAAACCCGCAAAACCCTTATGGCACTGGCGGATTACGAGAGAAACCCCGAGCGCTCTCGCTCTCGGGGTTCTCTGCTAACTGGAAGGACGCGGATATTCCGCGTTTTTGTGATGGCTCCTCGGGTAGGACTCGAACCTACAACCCTGCGGTTAACAGCCGCATGCTCTACCATTGAGCTACCGAGGATCAATGGGTGTCCGCGGCCGAAGGCGCCGCCAGAAAGGCACCCGCCTCGGCTATCTGCAAAACGGACGAGAAGTGTAAGGGCCTCGCTGGAGCCGGTCAACCCGTTTCAATCAGGCCGAACAGACCCGCCAACCGGCCCCAAACTGGCCCGTCCCGGTGAAGCTGCGCCATCTCCCCACCCGGCCGGGACCCGGGTCCCTACTACGCTGGCCGCCGCGCGGTCTCCCAACCGCCGCGCGGTCTCCCAACCGCCGCGTGGTCTCCCAACCGCCGTGCGGTCTCCCAACCGCCGCACGAACCCCCGGCCGCACAGCCACAAGCGCCACGCGGCCAGGTGCTCCAGGGTGAAGAAGAGGCCCTACCGGGCCCGGCTCAAGCGCTCCAGGTTGCGGCCGCCCCCCGGCAAGGAGTTGTAGGAGTAGATCGAGATTCCCCCCAGGCCGGCCGCGCGGCAGGAGCGGATCTTGGCCTCGGCCGAGGCCAGGCTCTGGTTGTAGACGGCGATACCCGCCCACACCCGATCCGGCGGGACCCGGCGGGCGAGATCGGCGGCCTGGCGCGCCACCACCTCGCCCGACGCCGAGTACATCATGGGCGCCACCACGTCCACCAGGCCCTCCCGGACCCAGCGCACCCAGTCCTGGCCCACCTCGTCGAACGCGGTGTCGGGGTCGGGCTTGACCGCCGCCGACAGGATCAGGTCCGGCCGCATCCGCAGCGTCACCTGCCGCACGTCCGCGACCAACGCGGTCACCTGGGCCGCCTTCCAGGCCCGCCAGTCGCGAACCAGCTCCGCGTACCCCGCATCGCCGCGCTCGCGACGGAGCCCCCCTTCGTTGGCCTGAAGCTCCCGCGGATCGATCCCGTAGTGCCGCCGGAACCCGTCCCGCATGGCCTGGCTGTACCCCACGTCCATGGCCGGGTAGCGCACGTAATCCAGATGGATCCCGTCCACCGGGTAGCGGGCCACCAGTTCCTCCACCACCGCCAGGAAGCGCCGCACCACCTCGCCGTTCCCCGGCTCCAGGTAGGCCCCTTCGGTCCAGGAGTTCTTGAGACGCCGGGCCGACATCGCCAGCATCGACGTCCCCGTCCGGTCCACCGCGATCCACTCCGGGTGCTCCACCGCCACGTGGCCGGGGTCGAGCGGCAGGTCGCCGCTCCTCACCAGGTAAACGTTCATCCACGCGTGCACCCGGATCCCCCGCTCGTGGGCAAGCTCGATCACCGTGGCCAGCGGATCGAACGGCCCGTACCGGGACTGGGCCTCGCGGAGCTGGACCGGCATCGGAACCAGGTCTGACTGGTACCAGGCGTCGCCGCGGCCTCGGACCTGGACGAAGAGGTCGGTGATCCCCGCCCCCGCCGCGTCCGCCACCATCCGGTGGATGCCGGCCGGCGAGAGCAGCCCGTCCCGGACCACCCAGAGCGCCCGGGGATCCTCCGGAAGGGCCGGCCGCTCCGGGGCGGCCGCCGCACCGGGCGCCGCCGGGGCCTGAATTCCGGATGCGGGACTCCCGAGCGCGCCCCCCCGCTCCCCGAACGGCCTGGAGCCTTCCGGGGGCGTCGGGCGGGGGGCGTCGGCTCCCGGAGGCGGCTCCGCGGCCGGTCCGTATCCGCCCGAGGCTTCGGACGGGGCCGCCAGGGGCCCTCCGGCGACCGCCAGGGCGCCCGCCATGATCACTAAGCTGAAGAGTTTTCGCATGTTCGGTAAGTTATCGGCCTCCCCCGCCGGCCGGTTGAGGATAGACGCCCCGGCCTCCCCTTGCCAGCCGGCGGTTGAAAAACCGGACCCGGCTGCGCCGGGCGCCTCCCGGGCGGGTATGATTTCCGGACTCAGCCCCCCCGGAGGACCCCCGGTCCATGCCCGAGCTACCCGAAGTCGAGACCAGCCGCCGCTTCCTGGAGGCCCGTGTCCTGGGCCGGACCGTGACCCGGGTGGCCACCGTCGGCGACCCTATCGTCTACGAGGGGACCACCCCCGCCCGGTTCGCGCGGGCGCTCCGAGGCCGCCGGGTGCTCGCCACCCACCGGAAGGGCAAACACCTCTGGCTGGAACTCGACCGGCGCCCCTGGCCGGCCTTCCACTTCGGGATGGGGGGTGATTTCCACGCCTACCGGCTCGCCGCCGGCCGCCCGAGGTTCTGGAAGCTGGAGTTCACCCTCGACGACGGCCTCCGCGTGGCCATGACCAACGCCCGGCGCCTGGGCCGGATCCGCCTTTTCCCCGACCCGGCCACCGCCGCGCCGATCGCCCGTCTCGGTCCCGACCCCTACCTGGAACTCCCCTCCGCGGGGGCGCTCGCCGCCGCGCTCGAGGCGCGGAAGGCGCCGGTCAAGGCGGTGCTCCTGGACCAGGGATTCCTGGCCGGGATCGGGAACTGGATCGCCGACGAGGTCCTCTATCAGGCGCGGATCGACCCCCGCCGCCCGGCGAACCGGCTCCGGCCCGCGGAGGTGGCGCGGCTCCGCGCCCGGCTGAAGGCCGTCCTCCACCACGCGGTGGAGGTAGGGTCCGACGACGCCCGCTTCCCCCGGACCTGGCTCTTCCACCACCGGTGGGGCCGGGTCGAGGGGTCCCGCACCGGCCGCGGCGAGCCGATCCGGTTCGACACCGTGGGCGGGCGCACCACGGCTTGGGTTCCTTCGGTCCAGCGCTGATATGGATTGACCCGTCAAGGGTTACTTTCGCGTCAGGTTCAGGGGGGCACCGGGTTCTGGGCCCCCCTGTTTCTGTAGCACGACTCCTGGAGCCAGCGGGCCATCGGGACCTTCCTTCGACGGTCGATCCCTCTGATATTCGTGGGTTGGGTACCACCGGTCATCGTTCCGTCAGGGAGCTGCCTCGGTCTAGTGTCGTGCATACCGAAGGCGGCGCACATAGCGCTAACGAGGGTTCTCCCCGATCCGTGGCCGCGATGACCCGCTGACCTCAGAAGTCGCAACCGAGTGTCCCCCCGCCTACCTGCTGGTCCCGACGGTGGACGGCTGCACCAGGCACGCCGTGGCCCAGAGGAAGCCGAGCAACTCCCGGGCGATCGCGGTGATCACCTTGTTGTGGTGTTTCCCGCGGGCGGTTAGCTTTCGGTACCGCCCGCACAGCCGCACCTGCGCCTTCCACGCGATCTCCTGGACCGCGTCCGGTTGTCCTTCCAGACGCTTTCGAAGAACGGCCGTACGCCGAGCGGGATGGCGGTAGGCCCAAGCCGCCTCGACCAGGCACCGGCGCACGTGGGCATTACCCGTCTTGGTGATCGATCCGGTGCGGTGGGTCTGACCCGTGGCCATCAGCGAGGGCACCAACCCGACGAACCCCATGACCTCCCGGGCCTTGGTGAACCGCGTCAGGTCGCCCAACTCCGCAACAGTGGTCGAGGCCGTGATCAACGACACCCCGCGATGGGCGCTCAACGCGTTCACCACCGGGGCCATCGACCACTGCGGCACCAACTCCCGGATCTGACCAGCCAGCCGGGTCACGCGCCTGCCCGCCTCCTCGGTCGCCTTCAGGTACTCCTCCAGACAGAGCTGCTGCGCCGGGTGAGAGAACGTCTGCTCCTGGATCCACCGCAGGTGGGAGGCCGTCCAGTGGGATCGACCCCCATACCGCCGGCCGTGGCGCAGAAGGAACGAGCCGAGCCGTTGCCGCGCCCGGGTCTCGGCGTACTTCGCGTCCTCCCGGGATCGGGTCAGGTCCCGCATCGCCTCGCTCTCGGGATCCGGGACCCACACCGCGGTCAATTCCCCGGCCCGATGAAGCCGGGCCAGGGTCGCCGCATCCCGCCGATCGTTCTTGATCCGGTCCCCCGGACGACGAGGCATCTTCGACGGCGCCACCACGATGCACTCCGCGCCCAGCGACGTCAGGTGCCGGTGCGTCGCGTAGCCGCAGGGGCCCGCCTCCACCGCGAAGCTCAGGTCCCGGGGACGCCCCAGCTTTCGCACCAGCTTGGTCAGCGCTTCCGGAGTGTTGGCAATGACCCCTTGATCCCGAACTTCGCCCCGGCGGCCCAGCTCGGCTACCGCCACGGCAAGGCTGTCCTTCGCTTCATCCAGCCCGACAAACAAGGTAGACTTCCTCATGACCGACCCTCCGTAGGTGGCTCTGCGCCACGGTTGGTTTCCCCATCCGCAGCGTAACCCACGGCTTGCGGATGGGTCGGTCAATCCATGATGTCTAGTCCCGGTCCGGGTGGTCGACGAGAAGGGGGGCACCGCCGGCCACCCCCCCAGACATAAAGAGAAGCGGCGCGCCCGGTTTCAGGGACGCGCCGCTTCGAATCTCGATGCCGGACCGGAAGGACGGCCTTACGGGGTTTCCTTGTCCCGTCTGGCCTTCTCCTCCGCCGCCTTCTCCGCGGCGGCCCTGCGGGCCTTGCGCTCCTCGGCCATCTGCTCCTCGGACTTCACCAGCTCCAGGAACGCCATCTCGCCCCCGTCGCCCAGGCGATGGCGGGTCTTGATGATCCGGGTGTAGCCGCCGGGGCGCTCCATGTACCAGGGCGCGATGGTGGAGAAGAGCTTCCGGGTGACCTCGGGGCTCATCACGTAGCTGTCCACCCGGCGCCGGGCGTGGAGGTCCCCGCGCTTGGCGAAGGTGATGAGGCGCTCCGCCACCCGCCGGGCTTCCTTCGCCTTGGCCTCGGTGGTCTCGATCCGCTCGTGGCGGAAGAGCTCCGTGACCAGGTTCCGGAGCAGCGCCCGCCGGTGCTCGGCCGTGCGGCTCAGGTGTCTTCCAACTCTACGGTGTCGCATCGGTCTGTCCTCTCGCGCTCGCGGCGCGCGGTCCGGCCGCTCCGGGCGTCCCCCAGGGTCGCGGCCATCTGGATTCAGCATCGGTCCGGATTCGCTCCCGGCCCGGATCTACTCCTCGGCCTGGGTGGACGCGGGAGCCGCTTCCGATCCCTCGTCCTCGTCGTCGTCCTCGTCAAGGACGTCATCGCCCAGATCGGCCGGCGCCGGACGCGGCGCCTCCAGGTCCGACTTCTTGGGCGCCTTCATGTAGGGGGTGACCTCCATCCCGAAGTGGAGGCCCATCTCGCCCAGGATGTCGCTGATTTCCTTGAGCGACTTCCGGCCGAAGTTCCGGTACTTGAGCATGGCCGACTCCGGCTTCTGCACCAGGTCGCCGATGGTCTTGATCTCGGCGGCGCGGAGGCAGTTGGCGGAGCGCACCGAAAGCTCCAGCTCTTCCACGCTCTTCTCCAGGAGCCCGCGGATCCGCGACTTCTCCTGATCCTCCTTCTCCTCCTCGACCTGGTCGATGGGTTCCTCGAACTCCACGAACAGGTTGAAGTGGTTGCGGAGGATCATGGCCGCGTAGGCCAGGGCGTCCTTGGGAAGGATGCTGCCGTCGGTCCAGGTCTCCAGCGTGAGCTTGTCGAAGTCCACTCGCTGGCCGACGCGCGTGTTCTCGACCTCGAAGTTCACCTTCTTGATCGGGGAGTAGTGGGCGTCCAGCGCGATCACGCCGATCGGACGCTCCTCCTCCTGCTGGTCGGCGGGGACGTAGCCGCGTCCGCTCGAGATCTCGACCTCCATGTCCAGCTCGCCCTCCTTGTTGAGGGTGGCGATATGGAGCTCCGGGTTGAGGACTTCCACCCCGGGGTCGGCCTGCAGATCGCCGGCCTTGATCTCGCCGGAGCCGGTCCGCTTGAACCGGGCGTTGATCTTGTAATCGGCGTGGAGCTTGAACCGCATCTGCTTGAGGTTCAGGATGATCTCGCTCACGTCCTCAAGGACGCCGGGCACGGTGCTGAACTCGTGAAGGACGCCTTCGATCTTGACCGCGGATACCGCGGCCCCCTGCAGGCTCGACAGGAGCACCCGGCGGAGCGCGTTACCGATCGTCAGGCCGAAACCGCGCTCGAGCGGCTCGATCGTGAATTTGCCGTAGCGGTCGGTCGAGGCGGACTCGTCCAGCTCGATCGACTTCGGCATCTGGAGGTTCTTCCACTTCATTTCTTCTGTGCCTCCTCGGATCTGGGACCCGATCTCAACGAAAACTCCGGCGGCTGGTGGTCCCGGCGCCTACTTGGAGTAGAGTTCGACGATCAGGTTCTCCTGGATCGTGGTGGGGATGGCCTCCCGGGAGGGGACGCGGAGAAGCCGGCCCTTGAGCGTTTTGGGATTGGCCTCCAGCCAGTCGGGCAGATCACGGCCGCCCCGGCTCTCGACGGTATCCAGGATGATCTTCATCCCCTGGCTGTCGGCGTGAGCCGAGATCACGTCGCCCGGCCGCACCTGGTGCGACGGCACGCTGGCCTTGCGCCCGTTGACCAGGAAGTGGCCGTGGAGGACGAGCTGCCGCGCCGCCGGTCGCGAAGGCGCGAATCCCAGGCGATACACCAGGTTGTCCAGCCGGGCCTCCAGGATCCGGAGCAGGTTTTCGCCGGTGACGCCGGGCATGCGCGCCGCCTCGAAGAAATAGTTCCGGAACTGCCGCTCCATGATTCCGTAGATACGGCGGGCCTTCTGCTTTTCACGCAGCTGCAGTCCGTAGTTGGTCACTCTTAGACGCCGATCACGTCCATGCTCGCCGGGGGCATAAGCGCGCCGCTCGAAGGCGCACTTCTCGGTTTGACACCGCTCTCCCTTGAGGAAGAGTTTTTCCCCTTCGCGGCGGCACAGACGGCACACCGGACCGCGATATCTCGCCATTTGGTTTCGAACCTCCGCTTGGTTCCTACTGACTCTTCACCTGCGCCGGCCCGATTCCGGCCGGCGGTTCGGCGCGACCCCGCGCCTCGAAGAAGCGAGCCCAAAGGCGAATTCCACCTGCGGCCCAGCCGAAGCCGGTCCGCCGTGTCGCCGGGCTCCCACCCTTAGACCCGTCGGCGCTTGGGAGGACGGCACCCATTGTGAGGAATGGGGGTCACGTCCCGGATGGCTTGGATCTCGAGTCCGGCGGCGGCGAGGGAGCGGATGGCCGCCTCCCGGCCCGCCCCGGGGCCCTTCACCATGACCTCGACCTTGCGCATACCCTGGGTCAATACCTGCTTGGCGGCGTCCTCCGCCGCGAGCTGGGCCGCGAACGGGGTGCTCTTGCGGCTTCCCTTGAAGCCGACCTTCCCCGCGCTGGCCCACCCCACCACCTGCCCCTCGGGGTCGGTGATGCTGACGATCGTGTTGTTGAAGGTCGCCTTGATGTGGGCAACCCCGTTGACCGGAACTTTCCGGTCCTTCTTCTTCTTGACGCCCTTAGCTCGTGCCACGGGTCCTCCTCAATCGCCGGAAACCGGCATCAAGTCTTGGTGAGCTTCCTGCGGCCCGAACCGGCCGTACGCCGCGGCCCCTTGCGGGTCCGCGAATTGGTCTTGGTCCGCTGGCCCCGGACGGGCAGGCCGCGCCGGTGCCTCAGACCCCGGTAGCACCCGATGTCCATGAGGCGCTTGATGTTCATCTGAACTTCGGTATGGAGAGCGCCCTCGACCCGGTACTTGGTCTCGATCTCCTGCCGGAGCTTGGCGGTGTCCTCTTCGCTCATGTCCTTGACCCGCACGTCGGGGCTCACCCCGGTGGAGTCCAGGATCTGCTTCGCCCGGTTGCGACCGATGCCGAAGATGTAGGTGAGCGCGATTTCCACCCGCTTGTCGTTGGGGAGATCCACGCCGGCTATACGTGCCAATTGACTTCCTCCTTCCGCCCGCGCCTAGGCGCCGGGACGGAGATCAGATCCGGGGAGGGACGCGCCCTCAACCCTGCCTCTGCTTGTGACGCGGGTTCTTGCAGATCACCCGCACCACGCCCTTGCGCTTCACGAGCTTGCAGTTCTCGCAGATACGCTTCACGCTGGCTTTGACCTTCATCTCTCGATCCTCCGAGGCGCCGGGCTACCGCGCCCGGACGTCCCCGCTCGACTTCACCACGCTGAGCACTTCCGGACCGTCCTCAAAGAGGGCGACGGTGTGCTCGAAGTGGGCGGCCAGCGACCCGTCCCGGGTCACGATGGTCCACTGGTCGGCCAGCGTCTCCACTTCCCAACCGCCCACCGTGATCATGGGCTCGATCGCGCAGACCATGCCCGCCTTGAGCTTCAAGCCCGTCCCCCGGTTGCCGTAATTCGGGACCTGGGGATCCTCGTGCATCTTCTCGCCGATTCCGTGGCCGACCAGGGAGCGGACCACACCGTAGCCGTGACGCTCGGCGTGGGACTGAACCGCGAACCCCACGTCACCCAACCGGTTTCCCACCTGAAAAGCCTCGATTCCGCGCTGCAGGCACTCTTCGGTCACCCGCAGGAGCCGCTCCACTTCCTCGGTCGCCGGCGGCACCGCGAACGAGATGGCGGCGTCGCCGTGGTAGCCGTTCTTGACCACCCCCACGTCGATCCCCACCAGGTCGCCCTCGCACAGCTCCCGGGATCCCGGGATGCCGTGGACCACCTCCTCGTTCACCGAGATGCAGGTGCTGGCCGGATAGCCGTGGTACCCCATGAACGAGGGCTCGCCCCCGTTGTCCCGGATGAACTCCTCGGCCTTGCGGTCCAGCTCCCGGGTGGTTATCCCCGGCCGTGCCAATGCCTTCACGAGTTGAATGGTCTCGGCCACCACCCGCGAGGACTCGCGAATCTTCTCGACTTCCTCGGTGGATCTCAGCTTGACCATGCTCGCTCCCGAACCGCGGTCACAGCCCGAGGGCGGCGACCACGCGATCGTGAATCTCCGGAATGTCCCCCACCCCGTTTACCCGGCGCAGGATCGACTCCTTCTCGTAGTACCCGATAAGCGGTGCGGTCTTCTCCTCGTAGACCCGGAAGCGGTTCCGAATGGTCTCGGGCGTGTCGTCCGCCCGTCCCCGCTCCGCCAGCCGGCGGAACACCTCGTTCTCGCTCGCGGTCAACAGGACCACTCCGTCGAGCGACTCTCCGCGCCGCTCCATCAATGAGTCCAAACCCGAGGCCTGGGCCAGGGTCCGGGGAAAGCCGTCGAGCACGAACCCGACGTCCTTCACCTCGTCCAGGGTCTCCTCGATGAGCCCCAGTATCGTCTCGTCGTCCACCAGGTTGCCCCGGTCCATGGCGTCCTTGGCCCGCTGCCCCATGCGCGTGCCCCGGTCCACCGCGGCTCTCAGGAGCTCGCCGGTGGAGATGTGCCGCCATCCCCGCTCCCGGCAAAGGATGTCGGCCTGTGTTCCCTTCCCCACCCCGGGCGCGCCCAGAAAAACGAGCTTCACCGGGCGTTCCCCGAACTGAGCTTGCCCCGCTTCATGAAGCCCTCGTAGTGGCGCATGAGCAGATGGGACTCGATCTGGCTCAGGGTGTCGAGCACCACGCCGACCACGATCAGGAGGCCGGTGCCTCCGAAGTAAAAGGGCACGTTGAACTTACGGATGAGCACGTCCGGCAGGATGGCGATGAACGCCAGGAAGATGGCTCCCGGCAGGGTGATCCGGGTCAGGATCCGGTCGATGTACTCGGCCGTCTTCTTGCCGGGCCGGATGCCGGGGATGAACCCGCCGTACTTGCGCATGTTGTCCGCGAGGTCGGCCGGGTGCAGCACGATCGCGGTATAGAAGTAGGTGAAGAACACGATCATCAACCCGTAGATCAGGACGTAGATCGCCGCTCCCGGCGAGAACCAGGTGTGGACCTGCTGCATGATCTCGTTGTTCGGGAAGAGCGAGGCCAGGGTGCCCGGGAACGCGATGATCGACTGGGCGAAGATGATCGGCATCACGCCCGCGGTGTTCACGCGAAGCGGGATGTGGGTGGTCTGGCCGCCGTACATCTTCCGCCCCACCACCCGCTTGGCGTACTGGACCGGGATCTTCCGCATGCCCAGGGTCATGATCACCACGAGCACGATCACCGCCAGCATGACCAGCCCGAGCACGATCAGCTGGAAGATGTTGAACTGGCCGGCCTGGAACGCCCGCAGCGTGTTCAGGATCTCGTTCGGGTAGCGGGCGATGATGCCGACGGTGATGATCAGCGAGATCCCGTTGCCGATCCCGCGGTCGGTGATCTGCTCGCCTAGCCACATCACGAAGATGGTCCCCGAGGTCAGCGTCACCATGGTCAGGAACAGGAACGCCACCCCCGGGTGCGGCACCACCGGAAGGCCCTGGTTGTTGAGGTTCTGGAGGAAGATCCCGATCCCCACGGCCTGGATGGCCGAGAGCAGCACCGTGCCGTAGCGCGTGTACTGGGTGATCTTCTTCTGCCCCTCCTCCCCTTCCTTCTGCAGCTTCTCGAAGTACGGGATCACCGCTCCGAACAGCTGCAGGATGATCGCGGCGGAAATGTAGGGCATGATGCCCAGCGCGAACACGGTGGCCCGGGACAGCGACCCACCCACGAACAGGTCGTAGAGGCCGAACAGGTTCCCCGCGTTCTGGGAGAAATACGAACGCAGGGAGCCGGCATCCACCCCCGGGACGGGAATGTGGCCGCCCAACCGGTACACCGCGAGGAGCGCCGCCGTGAACAGGATGCGCTTCTTCAGTTCCGGAATGTTGAAGACGTTCTGCAATTTGGAGAGCATCGGTACCCTTTTCCGGGACCGGCCGCAAGGGACCGGACTCCGGTCTCCGCTACTTGCCGGTCGTCAAAACCTTCTTCTTGTACCGCTTGGGGCGCTTCGGCACCACGATCAGGTCCACCGTGCCCCCCGCGGCCTCGATCTTCTGCCGGGCGGTCGCGCTGAACCCATGCGCCCGCACCGTGACCGCCTTGGCCAGGTCCCCGTCGCCGAGGATCTTGAGCCGCGCCTTGGGATCACGGATGAGCCGGTGTTCCTTCAGCACCTCGGCGGTGATGACCTCCGCCTCTATTCCGCCCAGGTCGGCCACGTTGACCGCCTCGGTCGGAAGGGCGTGCACGTTCGTGAAGCCCCGTTTGGGCAGCCGCCGCTGGATCGGCATCTGGCCACCTTCGAACCACGCGCGCACCTTGTAGCCGGAGCGCGACTTGTGGCCCTTGTGGCCCTTGCCGGAGGTGCCCCCCTGACCGGTGCCGGAGCCGCGTCCGACCCGCTTGCGGTTCTTGGTGGCCCCCTTGGCCGGCTTCAGGTTTCCCAAGTTCATGGCGTTTCCCCTCAATCGATCTCTTCGACTTCCACCAGGTGCCGGACCTGGTAGACCATGCCCCGGATCTGGGGCGTGTCGTTCTGGATGACGGGCCGGTTCAACCGCTTGATGCCCAGGGCGCGGATCGTCCGCTTCTGCGGCTCGGGCCGGTCGATGGCGCTGTGCTTCTGGGTAATCTTGAGCTTCTTAGGCATTGCCTTCCTCCGGAGTCGGTGCGGGCCCGGTATCCGAAGTCGCCGGCGGTCCCGGCTCGGGCAGCGCCTCGGCGCCCTCCCGCGCGGCCGCGGGCGGCATGGCCGGCCCTTCGCCCCCGGCCGGCACCGTCTCGAGAGCCGGCTCCCGCTTCTTCATGAACTCCAGGATCTCCTCCACCTTCAACCCCCGTTCGCGCGCCACGCTCTCGACCGAGCGAAGGCTGGTCAGGGCCACGAAGGTGGCTTTGACCGCGTTGTGGGGGTTGGTCGACCCGAGGCACTTGGACAGCACGTCCTGGACGCCCGCCGCCTCGAGCACCGCCCGCACCGGTCCGCCCGCGATCACCCCGGTACCGGGGCTCGCCGGCTTCAGGAGCACCCGGCCGGCCCCGAACCGCCCGACGATCGCGTGGGGGATGGTTCCCTTGATCAGCGGGATCTCCACCATGGACCGCTTGGCGTTCTCGGTGGCCTTGCGGATGGCGTCGGCGACCTCGTTGGCCTTGCCGAGGCCGATGCCGACCCGGCCCTGCTTGTCCCCGACGGTCACGATGGCGTTGAAGCTGAACCGGCGGCCACCCTTGACCACCTTGGCGCAGCGGTTGATGGCCACCATGTTCTCGATGTATTCGCTGTCCTGGCTGAAATTCCGACGCAAGGGCTTCCTCCTAGAACTTCAGGCCGCCTTCGCGGGCGCCGTCGGCCACGGCTTTCACCCGGCCGTGGTAGATGTAACCGCCGCGATCGAAGGCAACCGTCGTGATGCCCCTTTCCAGGGCCTTGGCCGCCAGCACCTTGCCCACCAGCGTGCTCTTGCCGACCTTGCCCTTGGCCTCGGCCACCTGGTCTCGGACCTCGGGGCTGAGGGTGGACACGGTCACCAGACACTGGTTGGCGGTGTCGTCGAAGATCTGGGCGTAGATGTGTTTCACGCTCCGGAACACGCACAGCCGCGGACGTTCCGTGGTGCCCACGACCTTCTTCCGCACCCGGCGGTGACGGCGCTGCCGGGACTCCCGTCTCTTCAAAGCTTCTGCGCTCATTTCGCTTCCCTCGTCTAGGCGCCGGCGCTCTTGCCGGCCTTGCGACGGACGTACTCGCCCTCGTAACGGACACCCTTGCCCTTGTAGGGCTCCGGCGGCCGGAACCGGCGGACTTCGGCCGCGACCTGGCCGACGAGCTGCTTGTCGATGCCGTTCAAGAGGATCCGGTTGCCCTCCACCTTGGCGTCGACGCCGTCCGGCAGCGGATAGTCGATGTTGTGGCTGTACCCCAGGGTCAGGACCAGGGTCCGGCCCTGGACCGCGGCCCGGTACCCGGTGCCCTGGATCTCCAGGGTCTTGCTGAAGCCCGCGGAGACCCCCAGCACCAGGTTGTTCACCAGGGCCCGGGTCAGTCCGTGCACCGCACCCGCGTTCTTCTCCTGGGAACCCTGCTTGACCACGGCCTCGGCGCCGTTGACCTCGAGGGTGATGCCGGGGAGAGCCTCATAGCTCAGCTCGCCCTTGGGGCCCTTGGCGGTCACGGTGTGGCCGTCCATCTTGAGATCCACCCCTTTGGGGATCGGAATGATCTTCTTGCCGACTCGAGACATGGAACCAAACCTCGTCGTTACGGGCCCGAACTACCAGACCAGGGCCACCAGCTCGCCGCCGAGACCCTGCTTGCGTGCTTCCTTGTCGGTCATGATGCCGTGGGAGGTGGAGATGATCGCGGTGCCCAGGCCTCCCAGGACCCGCGGAACCTCGTCCCGTTTCACGTATACCCGGCGGCCCGGCCGCGACACCCGCTTCAGGCCGCTGATGACCGGCTTGTTCTCAGGCGTGTACTTCAGATAGAGCCGGAGCTTTCCCTGAGCGCTGATGTCGCCAGCCATGGCCTTCACGTTGGTGATGTACTTCTCCCGAACGAGCACGTCCGCGATGGCCGACTTCATTTGCGAGGCCGGAACGTCCACCCGGGCGTGCTTGGCCTGGGCGGCGTTGCGGATCGAGGTCAGCATGTCCGCGATGGGATCGGTGACCGGCATTCCAGTTCGCTCCTTCGTTACCTATGCGTCACGGGCGGTTCGCCGGCGGCGGGGATCCCTGGATCCCTGCGAACGTGGGTGTCCGCTCGGCGCCTGCCCGAACGCTTGTCTACCAGCTCGCCTTCACCACCCCCGGAACCTTCCCGTCGAGGGCGAGATCCCGGAAGCAGATACGGCACAGTCCAAATTTGCGCAGGTACGCCCGGGCGCGACCGCACCGGGAGCACCGGTTGTAGGCGCGAACCTGGAACTTCGGCTTGCGCTTCCACTTCTCGACCAGAGCCTTCTTCGCCACAACAGCTCCTTTGCCTAGCTCTTCTGCTCACGGAAGGGGAACTTCATCCGGCGGAGAAGCTCCAGCCCTTCCTCGTCCGACTTCGCCGAGGTCACGAAGATGATGTCGAATCCCCGGACCTTGTCGATCTTGTCGTAGTCGATCTCGGGGAAGATGATCTGCTCCTGGATCCCCAGCGCGTAGTTGCCCCGGCCGTCGAAGGACTTGGCCGAGAACCCGCGGAAGTCGCGGATCCGCGGCGTGGCCACGGTGACGAACCGGTCGTAGAACTCGAACATCCGGGCGGCGCGGAGGGTGACCGCCACCCCCACCGGCATACCTTCCCGGAGCTTGAAGTTCGAAATCGACTTGTGGGCCCGGCGGACCGAGGGCTTCTGCCCGGTGATCCGCGACAGGTCGTCCACCGCGCCGTCGATGAGCTTCACGTTCTGGGTGGCCTCGCCGACCCGCATGTTGAGCACGATCTTGGTCAGGCGCGGCGCCTCGAGCCGGTTGCCGTACTTGAAGTGCTCCATCAGCTCCGGGAGCACCCGCTTCTCGTAGTCTTCCTGGACTCGTGCCTTCATCTCTCTACAACTCCTCGATGGCCGCCGTGTTTCCCGGGTCTACCCGGGCGCCGGCCGGGAGCGCCGTCACGGCCCGGTTCCGGGCCGGGAACGCTCCAACCCGTCAGCTCAGCTTCTTCACGTTGGAAGCGTGAACGGCCGCTTCCTTCTCGACGATCCCGCCCTGTCCCCTCTGGTTGGGACGGGTATGGCGCTTCACCATGTTGACGTTCTCGACGATCACCCGGCCGGTCTTGGGGAAGACCTTCAGCACTCGTCCGGTCTTGCCCTTGTCCTCGCCGGCGATGATCTCGACCTGGTCGTCCTTCCTCACGTGCATTGCGAATCCCTCTGCCGCGGCGGCCGTGCCGGCTCGCCCGGTTAGATCACCTCGGGGGCCAGCGAGATGATCTTCATGAAGTTGTTCTCCCGAAGCTCCCGCGCCACCGGCCCGAAGATGCGCGTCCCCCGCGGTTCGTTGTTGGCATCGATCAGCACCGCCGCGTTGTCGTCGAAACGGATGTAGGAGCCGTCCTTGCGGCGGTACTCCTTGCGGGTGCGCACCACCACCGCCCGCGCGACTTCGCCCTTCTTCGCCCCGCCGCCCGGGATCGCGTCCTGCACCGACACCACCACCACGTCACCCAGTCGTGCGTACCGGCGACGGGTCCCCCCCAGCACGTGAATGCAGCGGGCGGTTCGGGCGCCGGAGTTGTCCGCAATCGTCAACATCGTCTGCATCTGGATCATGGCCCAACTCCTACTTCGCCCGTTCCACGATCTCGACCAGGCGCCACCGCTTGGACTTGCTCAGAGGGCGGGTTTCCATGAAGCGGACGGTATCGCCCTCATGGCACTGGTTCTCTTCATCGTGGACGGCGTACTTCTTCCGCCGCCGGATATACCGCTTGTACTCCGGATGCTTCACCAGGCGCTCGATGACGACCACCGCGGTCTTGTCCATCTTGTCGCTGATGACTTTTCCTACGCGGACTTTTCGCCGGTTCCGTTCCATTCCTTTTCGTCTCCATCATGGCCCGGGGGCGCGCCCCGACGGCCTAGGATTCGTCCGACCCCCGATGCTTGCCGGACAGACGGCCGATGCCGTGCCGGTACTCCGACAAAGCCGTGTTCAGCCGGGCGATGTCTCGTCTCAAGAACCGGATCTGGAGCGGGTTGTCGAGCTGCCGCATGGTGTTGCGGAATCGAAGATTGAAGACCTCCTGCTTGAGCTCGGTGATCTTCAGCTCGACTTCCTCCGCGGTCATGTCCTGGGTCAGGATCTTGGGCCTCGGCATGACGTCACTCTCCCAACTGCTCTTCGCGGATCACGAAACGCGTCTTGATCGGGAGCTTGGCCGCGCCCAGCCGCATGGCTTCGCGCGCCAGCTCCTTGTTGATGCCCTCCAGCTCGAACAGAATCCGGCCGGAGCCCACCACCGCCACCCACTCCTCGGGGTTTCCCTTGCCGCTCCCCATCCGGGTTTCGGCGGGCTTCTTGGTCACCGGCTTGTCGGGGAAGATGCGGATCCACATCTTGCCGCCGCGCTTGATGTGCCGGGTGATGGCCACACGGGCGGCCTCGATCTGCCGGTTGGTCAGCCAGGCCGGCTCCAGCGCCTGGAGGCCGTACTCCCCGAAGGCGACCTTGCCCCCCCGGTATGCCTTGCCGTTCATCCGGCCCCGCTGCTGCTTGCGGTGTTTGACTCTCTTCGGTAGAAGCATCGCCGCCTCCTACTTCCTTCTGGGCCGGCTGTTGGAACCCTGGTCGCGGTCGCCCCGCCCGCCCCGCGGGCCGCCGGGACCGCTCGAGGCCATGGCCGGTTCGGGCCGGGCCATGTCCGGCCCCAGGACCTCGCCGTGGAAAATCCACACCTTCACCCCGCAGGTCCCGTAGGTGGTGATCGCGGTGGCTCGGGCGAAATCGATGTCGGCGCGGAGCGTGTGCAGCGGCACCCGCCCCTCGCGGTAAACCTCGTAGCGGGCCATTTCCGATCCGCCGAGACGGCCGGAGCATGCTATACGGACGCCGAGGGCCCCGTTCTTCATCACCGCCTGGATGCCCTTCTTCATCGCGCGCCGGAAGGACACGCGGCCTTCCAGCTGCCGGGCGACGTGCTGCGCCACCAGCGAGGCGTCGGTGTCCGGCTTCTTGATCTCATCGATGTTGATGTAGATCTCCTTGCCGGTGAGCTTCTGGAGCTCGTCCCGCAGCTGGTCCACCTGCGCGCCCCGGCGCCCGATGACCAGCCCCGGCTTGGCGGTGGCGATGTTGATCGTCACCTTGTTGGCGGCCCGCTGGATCACCACCTTGGACAGGGACGCGTTGGACAGGCGGCTGGTGAGGAACCGCCGGATCCGGATGTCCTCATCCAGGAGCTCGGCGTAGTTCTTCCCCGCGAACCATCGCGAGTCCCAGGTCTTGATGATGCCCAGTCGCAGTCCGATGGGATTGGCTTTCTGACCCACAGTCTCCTCCGTGCCTCAGGCCTTGGCCCGGCTCGCTTTCTTCTTCGCGGTGGGCGCGCTCGACGTCCGGCGCGTCCGCTTCCCGGCCGAGGCCGCCTTCTTCTTCCTGGCCGCCTTCTCGGGCTTCTGGGCCAGGATAATGGTGATGTGGCTCGTCCGCTTGAGCAGGGGGGTGGCCCGGCCCTGGGCCCGTGGAAGCCAGCGCTTCATGATCGGACCCGGCCCGACCAGAGCCTCCTTGACGTAGAGATCCTCGACGTCCACGGAGGAGTCGGACTGGATCGCGTTGGCCACCGCCGAACGGACGGTCTTTTCGATCTTCTTGGACACGTGCTTCTTGCTGAAGACCAGGGTGTTGAGGGCTTCCTCCACGTCCCGGCCGCGGACCAGGTCCAGGACCTGGTTCACTTTCCGGGGCGTCACCCGTACGTGACTTGCTTTGGCTCGAGCTTCCATTGCTCTCAAGCTCCTCGTGCTCGCCCGCCGGACCGGCCGCCGTTCGGCGGCACTCCGATCCGCAACGGCTCGGCTACCTCTTGGTCGTGGTCGTCTTGTCGCTGCCCGCGTGGCCCCGGAAGAGGCGGGTGGGCGCGAACTCACCCAGCTTGTGCCCGACCATGTTCTCGGTCACGTAGATCGGGATGAACTTGTTGCCGTTGTGAACGGCCAGGGTGTGACCCACGAACTCGGGAACGACCGTCGAGCGGCGCGCCCAGGTGCGGATCACTCGCTTCTCGTTCTTCCTGTTCATGGCATCGATCTTCGCGAACAGCTTCTGATCGATGAACGGTCCTTTTTTGATCGAACGTGCCATAACTGTCCCTGCGTTCTCCCGGCGCCGCCCCCTTCAACGGGGCCGGCCGCCCGAGGACTACTTCCCTTTGCGGCGGCGGACGATGAGCTTGTCCGACGCCTTCTTCTTCCGTGTCTTCAGTCCCTTGGTGGCCTTGCCCCAGGGGGTGGTCGGATGCCGCCCGCCCGAGGTCTTCCCCTCGCCGCCGCCCATGGGGTGGTCGACGGGGTTCATGGCCACCCCGCGGGTGTGGGGCCGGCGGCCCAGCCAGCGGTTGCGCCCCGCCTTGCCGATCACCACGTTCTCGTGGTCGAGGTTTCCCACCTTGCCGATGGTGCAGTAGCAGTCGGAGTGGAACTTGCGAACCTCCCCCGAAGGCATCTTCACCTGCGCCTGATCGCCTTCCTTGGCCACCAGCACCGCCGCCGCTCCCGCGCCGCGGGCGATCTGGCCGCCCTTGCCCGGGATCATCTCGAGGTTGTGCACCTCGGTGCCCAGGGGGACGGTCTTGAGCGGCATCGCATTCCCCACCTGGATCTCGGCGTCGGGTCCGGCCATCACCGCCATCCCGACCTCGAGCCCCTTGGGGGCGATGATGTACCGCTTCTCCCCGTCCGCGTACACGAGCAGCGCGATGTTGGCGCTGCGGTTGGGATCGTATTCGATCGTGGTCACCTTGGCCGGGATCCCGCGCTTGTCGCGTCGGAAGTCGATGAGACGATACCGGCGCTTGTGCCCCCCGCCCCGGTGCCAGGCGGAGACGTGGCCACGGTTGTCCCGCCCGCCCGACTTCTTGAGCGGGCGCAACAGGGACTTTTCCGGCTCGGTGCTCGTGATCTCCGCGAAGTCGGAGACCGTCTTGAACCGCTGACCCGGAGTCGTAGGCCGAAAACTCTTGAGACCCATGCTCTGTCTCCCGTTGTCGTTCAGCCGGAAGCGGGGCGTCGAGGCCCCGCCGCCGTCAGACTTCCTCGAAAAGCTCGATGCTGTCGCCCTGCTTGAGCGTCACGATCGCTTTCTTCCAGGACGTGCGGCGGCCCGAATTGGCTCCCAGCCGCTTCAGCTTGCCCAGCACGTTCATCGTCTTCACCTCTTCCACGGTGACGTTGAAGATCGACTGAACCGCGTGCTTGATCTCGATCTTGTTCGCGGTGGGGTTGACCTGGAACAGGTACTTGTTCCCCCCCTCGCGAATCCGGGTGCCCTTCTCGGTGATCAGGGCCCGGACGACCACGTCGTGCGGGTTCTTCATGATCCGTAAGCCTCCTTGATCCCCTCGAGCGCGCCCGGAGTCAGGATCAGGAACTCCGCATTGACCAGGTCGTAGACGTTCATGGCCGAGTGCGGAAGAACCGTCATCTCGGGGATGTTCCGGCAGCTCTTGAGCGTGGCCGGATCCGCCCCCTGGGTGATGTAACAGACCTTGCGGCCGGAGAAGCCGATCGCCTGGAGGAGGCCGCTGACCGCCTTGGTCCGGGGGGTCTCCAGCTTCAGGTCGTCGACCAGGACCACGTTCCCCTCGCGGGCGCGCGCGCTCAGCGCCGACACCATGGCCAGGCGGCGAACCTTGCGGGGCAGCTTGTAGGAGTAGTCCCGGGGTTGCGGCCCGAAGGTGGTGGCGCCGCCGACCCAGATTGGGGAGCGGGTGCTGCCGTGGCGCGCGCGGCCGGTTCCCTTCTGCCGCCAGGGCTTGGAATTGCCGCCGGTCACGAAGGACCGGGTCTTGGTGGCCGCGGTGCCCCGGCGCTGGTTCGCGAGGTAGCACTTCACCGCCTCCCAGACCACGTGCTCGTTGGGCTCGACGTCGAAGGCGGTTCCGGGCAGGTCGACCTCGCCCAGTACCTTCCCGTCGCTGCTGTAATGTTTGGCCTTTGACATCGCCGCTTCCCCTTATTCCTTCTTGCCCGCTTCGCGGAGAATCACGTAGCTGTTGCGGGCGCCGGGGATGGCCCCGCGGATCCAGATCAGGTTCTGCTCCGCGTCCACCCCGACCACGGTCAGGTTCCGGATGGTGACCCGCTTGTTGCCCATCTGCCCCGGAAGTTTCTTGCCGGGGATGACCCGCGACGGCCACGCGCTGGCGCCCATCGAGCCGGGGATGCGCCCGGTCTTGGATCCGTGGGTCGCCGGGCCGCCGGAGTAGCCGTGGCGCTTGACCACCCCCTGGAAGCCGCGTCCCTTCGAGGTCCCGATCACGTCCACCACCGCCCCGGGGGCGAACAGGTCGGCCTTGATCTCGGCCCCGACCTCCAGCTCCGACGAGCCGCGGAACTCGGTCAGCACCCGGGTCGCGGTGAGCCCCGCCTTGGCGAAATGCCCCTTGGCCGGCTTGTTCACGCGCTTCTCCTTGGCGGGATCGAACCCGACCTGGATGGCGTCGTAGCCGTCGGACTTCTTCGTCTTCTTCTGCACCACCCAGCACGGGCCGGCGGTGAGCACCGTGACCGGCGTCACCGTCCCGTCCTGGTCGAAGACCTGGGTCATCCCGATCTTCTTGCCGATGATGGCTTTCATTTCCTTGCTCCTTGGCTTCCGGCGGACCGCCCGCAGGCGTTCACGAAAGCGTCCGCGTTCCGGCCCGAGGGCCCGGCACCCGGACTACAGCTTGATGTCGATGTCCACGCCCGCGGGCAGATCGAGCTTCATCAGCGCGTCGATGGTCTGCGGGTTGGACTGGGTGATGTCGATGAGGCGCTTGTGCACCCGGATCTCGAACTGCTCCCGGGACTTCTTGTCCACGTGGGGCGACCGGAGCACGGTATACACCTGCCTCCGGGTGGGCAGCGGCACCGGTCCCGAGGTCAACGCCCCGGTACGGCGCGCGGTGCGCACGATCTCACCCGCCGACTGGTCCAGGATCGCGTGGTCGTACGACCTGAGCCGGATCCGGATTCGCTGGTTCGCCACTTCTGCCTCCTTGGCGCCTACTCGTAGATCTTGGCGACGACGCCGGCGCCCACGGTCCGTCCACCCTCACGGATGGCGAACCGGAGACCTTCTTCCATCGCGATCGGGGTGATCAGCTCCACCGTCATCTTCACGTTGTCCCCGGGCATCACCATCTCCCGGCCTTCCGGCAGCTTCGCCACCCCCGTCACGTCCGTCGTCCGGAAGTAGAACTGCGGCCGGTACCCATCGAAAAACGGCTTGTGGCGACCACCCTCTTCCTTGGTCAGAATGTACACCTCGCCCTCGAACTTCGTGTGCGGCGTCACCGACTTCGGCGCCGCCAGCACCATCCCCCGCTCCAGCCGGTCCTTGTCCACCCCCCGCAGCAACAACCCGATGTTGTCCCCAGCCTCCGCCTGGTCCAGCAGCTTCCGGAACATCTCCACCCCCGTCACCACCGTCTCCATCGTCTCCCGGATCCCCACGATCTCCACCTTGTCCCCAACCTTCACCTTCCCCCGCTCCACCCGGCCCGTCCCCACCGTCCCCCGCCCCGTGATCGAGAACACGTCCTCCACCGGCATCAAAAACGGCTTGTCGATGTCCCGCTTCGGCGTCGGCACCGCGGTGTCGATCGCCTCCATCAGCTCCCAGATGCACTTCGTCTGCGCCTCGTCGTCCGGGTTCTCCAGCGCCTTCAACGCGCTCCCCTTGATCACCGGCACGTCGTCCCCGGGAAATTCGTACTTCGACAGGAGCTCCCGCACCTCCAGCTCCACCAGCTCCAACAGCTCCTCGTCGTCCACCATGTCCACCTTGTTCAGGAACACCACGATGTACGGCACGTTCACCTGCCGCGCCAGCAACACGTGCTCCCGCGTCTGCGGCATCGGTCCGTCCGCCGCGCTCACCACCAAGATCGCCCCGTCCATCTGCGCCGCGCCCGTGATCATGTTCTTGATGTAGTCCGCGTGCCCCGGACAGTCCACGTGCGCGTAGTGACGCTTCTCCGTCTGATACTCCACGTGCGCGGTCGCGATCGTGATCCCCCGCGCCTTCTCTTCCGGCGCCTTGTCGATCTGATCGAACGGAACGTAGTCCGCCCACCCCTTCTTCGACAAAACCTCGGTGATCGCCGCCGTCAACGTCGTCTTCCCGTGGTCCACGTGCCCGATCGTCCCCACGTTCACGTGCGGCTTCGTCCGCTCGAACTTCTGCTTGCTCATCGAACTCCTCCGAACCCGGTCGCAGAGGCGGGAACGTCCCGCCTAGCTGACGCCTCTTACCTTGGCCACGAGCTCCGACTCCAGCGACTCCGGAAGCGGCTCGTACCGGGAGAACTGCATGCTGAACACGCCCCGTCCCTGGGTAATGGAGCGGAGCCGGTTTACGTATCCGAACATCTCCGAGAGGGGGACCGAGGCCGCGATCACCCGCGCGCCGCCGCGCTGGAACATGCCGCCGATCCGCCCGCGCTTGGAGCTGAGATCGCCCATGACGTCGCCCATGTACTCTTCCGGCACCACCACCTCGACGTCCATGATCGGCTCCAGGAGCCGGGGCTTGGCCCGGCGGGCGCCCTCCCGGAGCGCCATGGAACCGGCGATCTTGAACGCGATGTCCGAGGAGTCCACCTCGTGGTAGGACCCGTCGAGCAGCGTGGCCTTTACCCCCACGATGGGATAACCGGCGAGCACGCCGTTCTCCATGGCCTCGCGGATGCCGCGCTCCACCGACGGGATGTACTCCCGAGGGATGGTGCCGCCCACGACCTTGCTCACGAACTCGAAGTCGCCGCGAACCGGCTCCAGCCGGATCAGCACGTCCCCGTACTGGCCGTGGCCGCCGCTCTGCCGGATGAACCGGGCGCGGTGCTCCACCGTCTCGGAGATGGTCTCGCGATAGGCGACCTGGGGCCGGCCGATGTTGGCGGCCACCCCGAACTCCCGCTTCATGCGGTCGACCAGAATCTCGAGATGAAGCTCTCCCATGCCCTGGATGATGGTCTGGGCGGTCTCCTCGTCGGTCCGCACCCGGAAGGTGGGGTCCTCCTCGGCGAGCTTGTCCAGGGCGAGGGCGAGCTTGTCCTCGTCCGCCTTGGTCTTGGGCTCGATCGCCACCGAGATCACCGGCTCCGGGAAGTGCATGGGCTCCAGCAGCAGCGGGTCCTTCTTGAAGCAGAGGGTGTCTCCGGTGGTCACCTTCTTCAGGCCGACCGCCGCCGCAATGTCGCCGGTCATGACCTCCTTCAGCTCCTCGCGCTTCACCGCGTGCATGGCCACCACCTGGCCGAGGCGTTCGGTGGTGTCCCGGCTCGCGTTGTACAGCTGCATCCCCTGGGCGGCGCGCCCGGAGTAGACCCGGAAGAAGGTCAGCTTCCCCACGTAGGGATCGGTCATGATCTTGAAGGCCAGGGCGGCGAAGGGATCGTCGTCGGACGGATGGAGCTCCATCTGCTCGTGGGTGCCCGGCCGCTGGGCGATCACCGCCGGCACGTCGAGCGGCGACGGGAGATAGTCCAGCACCCCGTCCAGCAGCCGCTGCACGCCCTTGTTCTTGAACGCGGCGCCCGCGAAAACGGGGACGATCCGGTTCTGGAGCGTCCCCTTCCTGAGCGCGCGATGAATCTCGTCCTCGGACAGCGTCTCTCCGTCGAGGTAATGCTGGGCGAGTTCGTCGTCGAACTCGGCCGCCTCCTCGATCATGTGGACGCGCCCCGCCTTGGCGGCGTCCTCGAGATCCCGGGGAATGTCGTTGTCCTCGACCGTCGCCCCCAGGCTCTCCTCGTTGTAGGTGAGAAAACGCATCTGCACGAGGTCTATGATCCCCTGGAAGGTGTCGTCGAGCTTCACCGGTATCTGGACCGGCACCGGACGCGCGCCCAGACGGTCGCGCATCATCTGCACCACGTTCTCGAAATCCGAACCCACCCGGTCCATCTTGTTGACGAAGGCGATCCGCGGCACCCGGTACTTGTCGGCCTGCCGCCACACCGTCTCGGACTGGGGCTCGACCCCGCCCACCCCGCAGAACACCGCGATGGCCCCGTCCAGCACCCGCAAGGAGCGCTCCACCTCCACGGTGAAGTCCACGTGACCGGGCGTATCGATGATGTTGACCTTGTGGCCGGACCAGAGGCAGGTGGTGGCGGCGGAGGTGATCGTGATCCCCCGCTCCTTCTCCTGCTCCATCCAGTCCATGGTCGCTCCGCCCTCGTGAACCTCGCCCATACGGTGGATGCGGCCGGTGAAGAAGAGAATGCGCTCGGTCAAGGTCGTTTTACCGGCATCGATGTGGGCCATGATGCCGATGTTCCTGACTCGTTCCAGCGGAAAGCGACTCATCTTCTCACCTGCCCGGCCCCCCCGGGCGAATCTCCTTATCGTTCCGGTCCCGGCGAACCCGCCGCGACCAATGTCCTCCGGCGCCGCCGGCGGCGCCCCGCACCCGGCCTCCGGCGCTACCACCGGTAATGCGAGAACGCCTTGTTGGCCTCGGCCATTTTGTGGGTGTCCTCGCGTTTCTTCACCGCCGCTCCCTCGTTCTTGGAGGCGGACATGAGTTCGGCGGCCAGCCGCTCGGCCATGGTCTTCTCGGGCCGGGCCGAGGCGTAGTTGATCGCCCACCTGAGGGCCAGGGCGGTCCGCCGCTCGGGCCGGACCTCCACCGGGACCTGGTAGGTGGCGCCGCCCACCCGGCGGCTCTTGACCTCGAGGATCGGCCGGATGTTGTTGATGGCCTGCTTGACCACCGAGAGCCCGTCCTGGCCGGACCGCTGCTCGATCAGCCCCATGGCGTCGTACATGATGCCTTCGGCCAGGCTCTTCTTGCCCGCCTGCATGAGCGCGTTGATGAAGCGGCTGAGCAGGATGCTGTTGTACTTCGGGTCGGGCAGAAGCTCTTTCCGGGGCGTATAGCCTTTGCGCGGCATACTGGTCGTGTCCTCTCTCTGGTTTCCATCCGGCCCGGCCGGAAGGTCCCGGGCTCCGCACCCGAACCCCATCCCGGTCCGTGGGCAGGGCGTACGAACCCCGCACCGGAGTCATTCGGAAAACCCGACGCGGTAAGGCGTCGTTTACACTCGTGTTCCGTCGGACCGCGGAGACAGCCGACGGTCGGACATAGCCCGTACCGAAGCGGTCCGGACGCGCCCGAATATCCCCCCTGGTCTGGATGGGGTGATTATTTCTTGGGCTTTTTCGTGCCGTACTTGGAGCGACTGTTGTGCCGACCGTCCACTCCGCTCGCGTCCAGAGCTCCGCGAACGATGTGGTAGCGCACCCCCGGCAGATCCTTCACACGGCCCCCACGGATGAGCACGATCGAGTGCTCCTGCAGGTTGTGTCCCTCGCCGGGAATGTAGGCGGTGACCTCGATGTTGTTGGTCAACCGGACACGAGCCACCTTCCGAAGGGCCGAATTCGGCTTCTTGGGCGTGGTGGTGTACACGCGGGTACACACTCCCCGCTTCTGAGGGCAGGCCTTCAGAGCCGGTGCGGTTCCCTTGGCCAGGACCCGCTTACGCCCCTTCCGGACGAGCTGGTTCAGCGTCGGCAAACTGGATCCTCCTTCTGGCACCCGAACCCCGGGCGCGGATACGGCTTTCGCCGCCCGCACCGAGTCCGCCGAGTCTCCGCCCGACCTCCACCCAGAAAACCGGTTCCGACACCGTAACTCGTTGCCGGAATTGGGGTTAACTGGCCCGAATCAAGGCAGGGTGCCAGGGCACAAGGACTCTATGCTACGCGCCCCCCCCGGGGGGTGTCAAGCCGTTTTTGAGACGGTGAGCCCGTTCCGGTCTTCCGGAACGGGCGCTCACCGAACGAGTTGTCATCTTCAGGGACCGGGCCGAGGCCCCGTCCCCAGGTCAGGCGCTCCGCACGGTATCGGCGGTCGCCGGGGGCTGAGGCGGAGCGATCGGCTCCGCCTTCATGAGTTCCCGGACCTCCGCCTCGTCCCCGTAGGTCCGGAGCTTCCGGTACCGGTTGATGCCGGTGCCCGCGGGGATGAGGTTTCCGATGGTCACGTTCTCCTTGAGACCCCGCAGATGGTCCACGCTGCCGCGGATGGCGGCCTCGGTGAGGATGCGGGTGGTCTCCTGGAACGAGGCCGCGGAGATGAAGGACTGGGTCGAGAGCGACGCCTTGGTGATCCCCAGGAGAAGCGGGGTGAAGGTGGCGGGCTGGCCGCCCTCCTGCTCGATCCGCAGGTTCTCCTCGCGGAGCACCACCTTGTCCACCTGGTCCCCTTCCAGGAACAGGGGCGAGTCTCCGGCGTCCTCGATCCGGACCTTCTGCAGCATCTGCCGCACCACGGTCTCGATGTGCTTGTCGTCGATGCGCACGCCCTGGAGCCGGTACACCTCCTGGATCTCCTCCACGAGGTACTCCTGGGCCTCCTTGATTCCCTTGATGCGCAGGATGTCGTGGGGGTTCACCGGTCCCTCGGTGAGCCGGTCGCCGGCCCGGACCAGGTCCCCTTCCTGCACGTGCAGGTGCCGCCCCTGCGGGATCAGGTATTCCTTGGTGTCGCCGTTGTCGTTGGTCACCACCAGCTTTCGCATGCCGCGGGTGATCCCGGCGAAGCTCACGGCGCCGTCGATCTCGGTGACGGTGGCCGCGTCCTTGGGCTTGCGGGCCTCGAACAGCTCCGCCACCCGGGGGAGGCCGCCGGTGATGTCGCGGGTCTTGGTGATGTCCCGGCGGATCCGCGCCAGCACGTCGCCGGCGTTCACCTTGTCCCCGTCCTTGACCTGGAGGATGGCGCCGGTGGGCAGCGGATAGTGCACCAGGCGCTGGCCCGCCGAACCGAGCACGTCCAGGTGCGGCTGCAGCACCTTGTCCCGGTCGTCGATGATGACCTGGCTCTTCTGGCCGGAGTTCTCGTCCACTTCCTGGCGGACGGTCACGCGATCCTTGATGTCGCCGAAACGGACGGTGCCGTTGCGCTCGCTGATGATCGGGGTGTTGTAGGTGTCCCACTCGAAGAGCACCTGGCCGTCCTCGACCTTGTCGCCGTCGCCCACGTAGACCACCGCACCGTAGGGGGGGTTGTAGGTGTTGCGGACCCGCCCCTCGGCGTCGAGCACCTGGATCGTCCCCTTGCGGCTGGTGACGACGTTCCGGCCTTCCTTCTTCCGCTCCACCACGCTCAGCTCGTTGGTCAGGATGCTGCCGTTCACCTTGGCCTTGATCTGCGAGGCCTCGACGATGCGGGCGGCGATCCCGCCGACGTGGAAGGTCCGCAGGGTGAGCTGGGTGCCGGGCTCGCCGATGGACTGGGCCGCGATCACGCCGACCGCCTCCCCGATGTCCACCATGCGCCCGTTGGCCAGGTTCCGCCCGTAGCAGCGGGCGCACACTCCGCGCTTGGACTCGCAGGTGAGCACGGACCGGATCTTGACCTGGTCCAGCCCCGCCTCCTCGATCCGCCGCGCGTCCTCCTCCTTGATCTCGTCGCCCGCCTCCACCAGGACCTCGTTGGCGATGGGGTCGAAGATGTCGTCGGCGGCCACCCGGCCCAGGATGCGCTCGGAGATGGGTTCGATGACCTCTTCCCCTTCCTTCAGCGCGCCGATCTCGATCCCGAGGATGGTTCCGCAGTCGTCCTCGGTGATGATCACGTCCTGGGCCACGTCGACCAGCCGGCGGGTCAGGTAGCCGGCGTCCGCGGTCTTGAGCGCGGTGTCGGCCAGACCCTTGCGGGCGCCGTGGGTGGAGATGAAGTACTCCAGCACGGTGAGGCCTTCCTTGAAGTTCCGCACCACCGGGCTCTCGATGATCTCGCCCATGCCGCCGGTGATCTTCTTCTGCGGCTTGGCCATCAGGCCGCGCATCCCGGCCAGCTGCCGGATCTGCTCCTTGGAGCCCCGGGCCCCGGACTCCGCCATCATGTAGATCGGGTTGAACCCGCCCTGATCCTTGGCGAGGCCGGCGAAGGTGGCGTCTTCCACCTCGCTGGTCACCCGGGTCCAGGTGTCGATGATGCGGTTGTAGCGCTCGCCCTCGGTGATCACTCCGCTCCGGTAGGAGCCGCGGATGGCGTCCGCTTCCTTTTGGGCCTTGGCGACCAGCTGCGGCTTCTCCACCGGGACCCGGATGTCGTCCACCGAGATGCTGATCCCGGCCCGGGTGGCGTAGCTGAACCCGAGCGACTTGAGATCATCGAGGAAGGTGGCGGTCTTCTCCGGCCCGAACACGCGGTAGCACTTGGCCACCAGCGCCTCCAGGGCCTTCTTGTTCATGGTCATGTTCTCGAAACCCAGCCCGGGGGGAAGGATCTCGTTGAAGATCACCCGGCCCGGGGTGGTGGCCACGAACTTCATCTCCACCCGGAGCTCGATCGGCTCGTGGAGCTTGATCAGGCCGGTCTCGTACGCGGCCCGAACGTCGGCGACCTCGCCGAAGCGGCGGAGCCTCTCGTCGGCGGCGGGCTGACGGTTGATCTTGGTCAGATAGTTGCAGCCGAGCACGATGTCCTGGCTGGGGGTGGCCAGCGGCCGGCCGTTGGCCGGGCTCAGGATGTTGTTGCTGGAGAGCATGAGCTGGATGCTCTCGATCTGGGCCTCGAAGCCGAGCGGCACGTGCACCGCCATCTGGTCTCCGTCGAAGTCCGCGTTGAACGCGGCGCAGACCAGGGGATGGATGCGGATGGCCTTGCCCTCGACCAGCACCGGCTCGAAGGCCTGGATGCCCAGCCGGTGCAGGGTCGGCGCGCGGTTCAGCAGCACCGGGTGCCCCTTGATGATGCGGCCCAGGATCTCCCACACCGCCGGGGTCTCGCGCTCCACCAGGCGCTTGGCGCTCTTCACGGTGGAGACGAACCCGTGCTCTTCCAGGTCCTTGATGATGAACGGCTTGAACAGCTCCAGCGCCATGGTCTTGGGCAGGCCGCACTGGTGGAGCTTGAGTTCGGGGCCGACCACGATGACCGAACGGCCCGAGTAGTCCACGCGCTTGCCCAGCAGGTTCTGCCGGAACCGCCCCTGCTTGCCCTTGAGCATGTCGGAAAGCGACTTGAGCGGCCGGTTCCCCTGGCCGCGCACCGCGCGGGAGCGCCGCCCGTTGTCGAACAGGGCGTCCACCGCCTCCTGGAGCATGCGCTTCTCATTGCGGAGGATGACCTCGGGAGCGCGGATCTCCATCAGCTTCTTGAGCCGGTTGTTCCGGTTGATCACGCGCCGGTAGAGGTCGTTGAGGTCGCTGGTGGCGAACCGGCCGCCCTCCAGCGGCACCAGGGGCCGCAGGTCCGGCGGAAGGATCGGCACCACCTCGAGGATCATCCACTCCGGCTTGTTCCCGCTCTGGCGGAACGCCTCCACCACCCGCAGGCGCTTCAGCGTCTCCTTCTTGCGCTGGGCACTGGTCTCCATCTTGACCACCGTGCGCAGCTCCGAGGCCAGCTCGTCCAGGTCCATGCCCGAGAGCAGGTCGCGGATCGCCTCGGCGCCCATCTTGGCGCCGAACTTGTTCTTGGAGTCGGAGGTAAGCTCGGCGTAGGTGTCCTCGGAGAGGATCTCCTTCTGCTTGAGGCCGGTGTTGCCGGCATCGATCACCACGTACGACTCGTAGTAGAGGACTCGCTCCAGCTCGCGCACCGACATGTCGAGGAGATGGCCGATCCGGCTGGGCACGCCCTTGAAGAACCAGATGTGGCTCACCGGGACCGCCAGCTCCACGTGGCCCATGCGCTCCCGGCGCACCTTGGCCTGGGTCACCTCCACCCCGCAGCGATCGCAGATCACGCCGCGGTAGCGGATGCGCTTGTACTTGCCGCACGAGCACTCCCAGTCCTTGACCGGCCCGAAGATCCGCTCGCAGAACAAGCCGTCCTTCTCGGGTTTGAAGGAGCGGTAGTTGATGGTCTCGGGCTTGGTCACCTCGCCCGAGGACCAGGAGCGGATCACGTCCGGCGACGCCAGCTGGATGCGGATGCCGTCGAAGTTGAACCGGCGGCGGGACTCCCGGGTGTCCGGACGGGTCAGCGGACCGAGCTTCCCACCCGTCCCGAACAGCGGCTGTGCGAAGGGAGATTCCTGCATCTTGTTCTCACCTCTTTCTTGGGAAGCTATTCCTGCGACGAAACGAATTCGATGTCGAGGCAGAGGCTCTGGAGTTCCTTGACCAGCACGTTGAACGACTCCGGCACTCCCGGCTCGGGCGGGTTCTCGCCCTTGACGATGGCCTCGTAGATCCGGGAACGCCCGGGCACGTCGTCCGACTTCACGGTCAGCATCTCCTGAAGGGTGAAGGCGGCGCCGTACGCCTCGAGCGCCCACACCTCCATCTCCCCGAACCGCTGTCCACCGAACTGCGCCTTGCCGCCCAGGGGCTGCTGGGTGACCAGGGAGTACGGTCCGATCGAGCGGGCGTGGATCTTGTCATCCACGAGGTGGCTGAGCTTGAGCATGTAGATGATGCCCACCGTCACCGACTGATCGAACCGCTCGCCGGTGCGTCCGTCGAAGAGGACGGTCTTGCCCCCCTCGGGGAGCCCGGCCTGGTTCAGCTCCGTCTTGATCTCGTCCACGCTGGCGCCGGCGAAGACCGGGGTCGCCACCTTGTAGCCGAGCGTGGCCGCCGCCCACCCCAGGTGGGTCTCCATGATCTGGCCGATGTTCATGCGGGACGGCACCCCGAGCGGGTTGAGCACGATGTCCACCGGCCGGCCGTCGGCCATGTACGGCATGTCCTCCTCGGGGAGGATCTTGGACACCACGCCCTTGTTCCCGTGCCGGCCGGCCATCTTGTCCCCCACCGCCAGCCGGCGCTTCTTGGCGATGAACACCTTGACCAGCTTGACCACGCCGGGGGGAAGCTCGTCCCCGCGGGTGATCTTGTCCACGTCCTTCTCCATCTCGCGGTCGATCCGGTTGAGGGCGTCCTGGGCCGCTTCCATCTGGCGCCACAGGGTCTCGTTGACCTTGCGGCTCCGGGTGAGCGGCGCGTTCCAGGGCAGCTCGTCGAGATCGATCTTCTGCAACGCGCTCTTGGTGATCTTGCGCCCCGCCTTGATCAGCTCCTCGCCGGTGCGGGCGGAGACGAAGCGGTTGGCGATCTGGCCGTCGAGAAGATCCGCGACCTCGGCGTCCCGCACCTCGAGGATCCGGGACCGCTCCTTCTTGCCGTACCGCTTCAGCCGCTCGATCTTCTTCTTGTCGGTCTTGCGGGTGGTCTCGTCCTTCTCCCGCCGGCTGAACACCTTGATGTCGATGACGATGCCTTCCATGCCGGGCGGGGCCTTCAGCGAGGCGTCGCGGACGTCGCCCGCCTTCTCGCCGAAGATGGCCCGGAGGAGGCGCTCCTCGGGGGAAAGATCGGTCTCGCCCTTGGGCGTGACCTTGCCGACCAGGATGTCGCCGGCGCGCACGGGGGCGCCGATCCGGATGATCCCCTCCTCGTCGAGGTTCTTCACCGCGTCCTCGCCCACGTTGGGGATCTCACGGGTGATCTCCTCCACCCCGCGATTGGTGTCGCGGACCTGGAGCTCGAACTCCTCGATGTGGATGGAGGTGAACACGTCGTCCTTGATCAGCCGTTCGCTGACCAGGATGGCGTCCTCGTAGTTGTAGCCGCCCCAGGGCATGAACGCGACCATCACGTTGGCGCCCAGGGCCAGCTCGCCCTTCTGGGTGGCGGCGCCGTCGGCGAGCACGTCGCCGACCTCCACCCGGTCCCCCTCGCGGACCAGCGGGCGCTGGTTGATGCAGGTGTCCTGGTTGGAGCGCTTGAACTTGGTGATCGGGTAAACGTCGAGGCCGGCGGCCTCGGTGAAGTCCACGATCCGCCGCTCGCCCTTGGCCCGGTCGTACTTGACCACGATGGCGTCGGCGGAGACCGACTCCACCGTCCCCGCGCGCTTGGTGGTAATCATGGCCCCGGAGTCGCGGGCCACCTTGCCCTCGAGCCCGGTCCCCACCACCGGCGAGTCGGTGCGGAGCAGCGGCACCGCCTGCCGCTGCATGTTCGAACCCATGAGGGCCCGGTTGGCGTCGTCGTGCTCCAGGAACGGGATGAGCGCCGCCGCCGGGGAAACGATCTGCATGGGCGCGAGGTCCATGAAGTCCACGTCGTCGGGCTCGGTGATCGGGAACTCGCCGCGGTGGCGGACGATCATCTTGTCGTTGGCGAACCGGCCGCCGCTCTTGATCGGCTCGTTGGCCTGGGCGATGCGGGCGCGGTCCTCCACGTCGGCGGAGATGAACTCGATGTCGTCGCGGCTCGCCGCCCCGTTCAGGACCCGCCGGTAGGGGGTCTCCAGGAACCCGAAGTCGTTCACCCGGGCGTAGGTGGCCAGGCTCGAGATGAGGCCGATGTTCGGACCTTCCGGGGTCTCGATCGGGCACATCCGGCCGTAGTGGGTGTAGTGGACGTCGCGAACCTCGAAACCGGCGCGGTCGCGGGTGAGGCCGCCCGGCCCCAGGGCCGAGAGACGCCGCTTGTGGGTCAGTTCGGCCAGCGGATTGGTCTGGTCCATGAACTGGCTGAGCTGGCTGGACCCGAAGAACGACTGAATCACCGCGCTGATGGTGCGGGCGTTGACCAGGTCGTAGGGGGTGATGTTCTCGGAGTCCTGGAGGCTCATCCGCTCCCGGATGATCCGGGCCATGCGGGTGAGGCCGATGTTGAACTGGTTGGCCAGCAACTCGCCCACCGAACGCACCCGGCGGTTGCCGAGGTGGTCGATGTCGTCGGTGGTGACGTCGGGGTGGTTGACCCGGAGCATGAGCAGGTACTGGATGATGGTCACGAAGTCCTCGGGAGCGAGGGTGGTGAGATCATCCGAGGGCGCGGTCAGCGCCAGCTTGTCCATCCGGTCCCCGCCGCCCATGAGCTCGGTGTGGTTGAGCTTCTTGTTCAGCTTGAAGCGCCCCACCTTGGCCAGGTCGTAGCGCTTGGGGTTGAAGAAGAGCCGGCTCAGAATCTCGCGCGCGGTCTCGGTGCGGGGAGGCTCCCCGGGCCGGAGGAGGGCGTAGATCCGGGCCAGCGCGTCCTCCTCGCTGCTGGAGGAGTCGCGCTTCAGGGTGTTGCGGACGACGTCGGCCTCCTCCTGCATGGGGATCTGGAAGATCTTCACTTCCTTCACCCCGCCCTTGGCCAGCTCCTTGATCTTCTCCACGGTGAGCTCGTCGTTGGTCTCGAGCAGGATCTCGCCGGTCTCGGTGTCCACGATGTCCTCGGCGACGATCCGGCCTTCCAGAGCCTGGTCCTTCTGGCTCCGGCCGGTGCCGATCTCCACCGTGTCCACCTGGTAGAACAGGTCGAGGATCGACTTCTCGGTGGCGTACCCGAGCGCCTTGAGCAGGATCGAGACCGGAAGCTTGCGCTTGCGGTCGATGTGAACGTACATGATGTCGTTCACGTCGAGGGTGAACTCCACCCACGAACCCCGGTAGGGAATGATGCGCGCCGAGAACAGGCGCTTGCCGTTGGGGTGAACGGAGTCGTCGAAGAACACGCCGGGAGAGCGGTGAAGCTGCGACACGATCACGCGCTCCGCCCCGTTGATGACGAAGGTCCCCTTGTCGGTCAGGAGCGGCAGCTCGCCCAGGTAGACCTCCTGCTCGATGATCTCCTTGTCCCGCTTCTCCCCCTCGATGTCCTCGCGGATGCGAAGCCGCAAGGTGGCCTTGAGGGGAGCGGAAAAGGTGAGATCGCGCTCCTGGCACTCGTCGACCGAGTACTTGGGCTCGCCGATCGAGTAGGAGACGAATTCCAGCGAGAAGAGTCCCCGGGTGTCGCCGATCGGGAAAACTCCCTGGAACACCTCCTGCAGACCCATGGTCCGGCGCTCCTCGGGGGGCGTCTCCAGCTGCAGAAAGTTCTCAAAAGACCGAAGCTGGACATCCAAGAGGTGGGGGAGTTCAACCACCCAGTTGGGGTCCAGCTTGCTGAAGCTCTTTCGACCGTTGCCGTTCATCCCGTAGTTCAAGGCGTTCATCCTCGTTCGAGGTGGGGGGTCGCGGGCCGGAAGAAGGCCCGCGACCCGGGTTTTGATCACGCCGTGTGTCGGTGGCCGCCGGGGCGGCCGCTGGGGGCGCCGGGCTACTTGATCTCGACGCTGCCGCCGGCATCCTCCAGCTTCTTCTTGACCGCTTCGGCTTCGTCCTTGTTGACGCCTTCCTTCACCGGCTTGGGGGCGCCCTCGACCAGGTCCTTGGCTTCCTTCAGGCCCAGGCCGGTGAGCTCACGCACCACCTTGATGACCTGGATCTTCTTGTCCCCGGAGCCGGTGAGAACGACGTCGAACTCCGTCTTCTCCTCGACCGCGGGCGCCGCGGCCGCGATGGGGCCGGCCATCATCGGCATGGCCGCGGAGACGTCGAATTCGTCCTCGATCGCCTTCACCAGGTCGTTGACCTGGAGAATCGTCATGCCCTTGATCTTCTCGATGATGTTCTTGATCTCGGGCGAAAGTTCCTTGGTTTCGGTCTGCGTATCGGACACGGTGTCTACTCCTTGTGTTCGTCCCTCCCCGCTGTCTCCGGGACGGTCCCTCGGCGGGGTCTGCGTTTAAAGGAACGGGGCCGCCGGCTCGGCGGCACCGCCGGTTTCGAAATCGATCAGGCCTTCTGTTCCGCCACCTGCCCGAGGGCGATGGCGAGGCTCCGGAGGGGGCTCGAGAGCGCCGAGTGCAGCTTCTGCACCGGCGACTTGAGGCCGCCCACCAGCCGGCCCAGCAGAACGTCGCGGCCGGGGAGCTGGGCCAGCTCGTTCACCGCGACCCCGCCCATGACCCGGCCCTCGAGCACCCCCGCCTTGAGCAAGGGCCGCTCGAACTCCTTCATGAAATCCGAGATCACCTTCGCGGCCAGGACCTCGTCGGTGGCGCTCACCGCCAGCGCGGTGGGTCCGTTGAGGTAGGGGTCCAGGGCGGAGGCCACCGGCTCGTCGAACGCGCGGCGGGCCAGGGTGTTCTTGACCACCTGGAAATGCACCCCCGCCTCGCGGCAGCGCACCCGCAGCCTGGTGGCGGTGGCCACGTCCATCCCCTGGAAATCGGCCAGGTAGACCCCCTTGGCCTCGGCGAGCTTCTTCCTGAGCGCTTCGACGGATTCGATCTTCTTGGGATTCGGCATCTCGCTCTCCCTACTTCACCGTCGCCATGGCGGCGAGGGGGTCCAATCGGAGGCCCGGTCCCATGGTGGTGGACAGGGTCACCGACTTCACGTACTGGCCCTTGGCCCCGGAGGGCTTGGCCCGGATGATTTCGCCGAGCAGGGCCTGCGCGTTCTCGGTGAGCTGTTCCTCGTTGAACGAGGCCTTGCCCACCGGTCCGGCGACGTTGCCCCCCTTGTCCACGCGGAACTCGATCTTGCCCGCCTTCAGCTCGCGCACCGCCTTGGTGACGTCGAAGGTGACGGTGCCCGCCTTCGGGTTGGGCATGAGGCCGCGCGGCCCCAGGATCCGGCCCAGCTTGCCGACCTCGCCCATCATGTCCGGGGTGGCCACCACCGCGTCGAAGTCGAGCCACCCCTCGCGCACCTTGTCGGTGAACTCGGCGCCCACGAAATCCGCGCCGGCGGCCTTGGCCTCGTTCTCCTTCTCCCCCTTGGCGAACACCAGCACCCGGATGGACTTGCCGGTGCCGTGGGGAAGAACCACGGTGCCGCGCACCACCTGGTCGGCGTGCCGCGGATCCACGTTGAGCTTGGCGGTGAACTCCACCGTCTCGTCGAACTTGGCGCTCGCGGTCTTCTTGAGCGCGGCCACCAGGTCCTTGAGTTCGGTGTAGGGCCCGCGGGAAACCTCGGTCGATACCTTGGCGAACCGCTTTCCATGCTTCATGGCGCTACCCCTTGATTTCGATGCCCATGCTGCGGGCGGTTCCGGCCACCATGCTCATGGCGGTCTCCACGGTGGCGGCGTTCAGGTCGGGCCGCTTGAGTTCCGCGATCTCGCGCACCTGCGCCGAGGTCACCGCGCCCACCTTGTTCCGGTTGGGCTCCCCGGATCCCTTGGCCAGGTTCGCCGCGCGCTTGAGCAGCACCGCCGCCGGCGGGGTCTTGGTCACGAAGGTGAAGGACTTGTCCTTGAACACGCTGATCACCACCGGGATGATGAGCCCGGCCTGCGACTGCGTCTTGGAGTTGAAGTCCTTGCAGAAGGCCATGATGTTGATACCCGCCTGGCCGAGCGCGGGTCCCACCGGCGGCGCCGGAGTGGCGCCTCCCGCGGGGATCTGGAGCTTGATCGTCTTCTCGAGTACTGCTGCCATCTCTCCCTCCCGTCAACCGCTCCGGGCAAGCCGGCGCGGGTCGAGGTTCTCGCGAGACGCGGAAAATCAGGCCGCCCGTCAGACGGGCTTGACCTGCAGGAAATCCAGTTCGACCGGGGTGGCGCGGCCGAAGATCGAAACCATCACCTTGAGCTTGCCACGCTCGCCGTTCACCTCGTCCACCACTCCGGTGAAGTCGGTGAAGGGGCCGTCGATGACCTTGACGTGCTCACCGACCTTGTACGGCACCTCCAGGGGCTCACGGGGTTTGGTGGTGTCCAGCCGTCCGAGGATGCGGTCCACCTCGTCCTCGCGCAGCGGCACCGGGTCCTGGCCCGAACCCACGAATCGCGTCACCCCGGGGACGTTGTTCACGATGGCCTGGGTCTCGGAGTCCAGGTCCATTTCCACCAGGACGTAGGACGGGAACGTCTTCCGCTTGGTGACGACCCGCTGCCCGTCCCTCATTTCGGCGTGATCCTCCATGGCGACCAGGATCCGGCCGAATTTCTCTTCCGCCGCGGCGTTCTTTATGGCCCGCTCGAGGTTGTTCTTGACCTTGTTCTCATGCCCCGAGTAGGTATGGATCACGTAGAACTTCTTCTCTTCAGTCATCTTTTCGTTACCGGATGAAGAGTCCGAGCACGAGGCTCAGGACCCGGTCCACCACGAACAGGTAGATCATGATGATGAACGTCGCCACGATGACGACGACGGTCGAATCCTTCAACTCGCCCCGGCTGGGCCAGGTCACCTTCTTGGATTCAACCCACGCCGACTGCACGAAGCCGGTGAAGCGTTCCGCGATGGACATGGTCGTTGGCTCTTTCCTTCGGTGCGGGGTGCCGCGGCCCCTCCCTCGAGGCCGCCGGCGCGCCCATTTGGCAGGTCAGGCAGGACTTGAACCCGCAACCCCCGGTTTTGGAGACCGGTGCTCTACCAGTTGAGCTACTGACCTAAAGCTCGTCCGTCCGGCGGGGCGGGCCCGCCCCGGCCGGAGAGGCCGGATCGCCGATCCGGCCGCTTCTTCCCGTGGGCGCGGAAGCCTTTCCAAGAATGAGAGTTACCGAGTTTCCTTGTGCGGGGTATGAGTCCGGCAGAACGGACAGTACTTCTTGTACTCCACACGATCGGGATGCTTCCGCTTGTTCTTGGTGCCCGTGTAGTTGCGCTGCTTGCAGTTGGCACAGGCGAGAATGATCTTGTCGCGTACCGCCGCCATGTCGCCTCCGACTCCTGACGTAAGAGCCGCCGGTTCCCGTCAGGCGCGGGAGGCCGGCCGTGAACCCGGGCTACTCGTAGATCTTGGCGACGACGCCGGCGCCCACGGTCCGTCCACCCTCACGGATGGCGAACCGGAGACCTTCTTCCATCGCGATCGGGGTGATCAGCTCCACCGTCATCTTCACGTTGTCCCCGGGCATCACCATCTCCCGGCCTTCCGGCAGCTTCGCCACCCCCGTCACGTCCGTCGTCCGGAAGTAGAACTGCGGCCGGTACCCATCGAAAAACGGCTTGTGGCGACCACCCTCTTCCTTGGTCAGGATGTACACCTCGCCCTCGAACTTCGTGTGCGGCGTCACCGACTTCGGCGCCGCCAGCACCATCCCCCGCTCCAGCCGGTCCTTGTCCACCCCCCGCAGCAACAACCCGATGTTGTCCCCAGCCTCCGCCTGGTCCAGCAGCTTCCGGAACATCTCCACCCCCGTCACCACCGTCTCCATCGTCTCCCGGATCCCCACGATCTCCACCTTGTCCCCAACCTTCACCTTCCCCCGCTCCACCCGGCCCGTCCCCACCGTCCCCCGCCCCGTGATCGAGAACACGTCCTCCACCGGCATCAAAAACGGCTTGTCGATGTCCCGCTTCGGCGTCGGCACCGCGGTGTCGATCGCCTCCATCAGCTCCCAGATGCACTTCGTCTGCGCCTCGTCGTCCGGGTTCTCCAGCGCCTTCAACGCGCTCCCCTTGATCACCGGCACGTCGTCCCCGGGAAATTCGTACTTCGACAGGAGCTCCCGCACCTCCAGCTCCACCAGCTCCAACAGCTCCTCGTCGTCCACCATGTCCACCTTGTTCAGGAACACCACGATGTACGGCACGTTCACCTGACGCGCCAGCAACACGTGCTCCCGCGTCTGCGGCATCGGACCGTCCGCCGCGCTCACCACCAAGATCGCCCCGTCCATCTGCGCCGCCCCCGTGATCATGTTCTTGATGTAGTCCGCGTGCCCCGGACAGTCCACGTGCGCGTAGTGACGCTTCTCCGTCTGATACTCCACGTGCGCCGTCGCGATCGTGATCCCCCGCGCCTTCTCCTCCGGCGCCTTGTCGATCTGATCGAACGGAACGTAGTCCGCCCACCCCTTCTTCGACAAAACCTCGGTGATCGCCGCCGTCAACGTCGTCTTCCCGTGGTCCACGTGCCCGATCGTCCCCACGTTCACGTGCGGCTTCGTCCGCTCGAACTTCTGCTTGCTCATCCTTAGATTTCCTCCGAAGAAGGTTCGGTTGGTCCAGGACCGAATACGACGTCTATCGACGACTACATGGAGCCCACGAGCGGAATCGAACCGCTGACCTTTTGCTTACCATGCAAATGCTCTACCGACTGAGCTACGTGGGCCCTGGGCCGATGAGGTGCAGCACCCCGCGCGAATTCCCGGCGGTCGCACCGGGAACCGGATGACGGCACTGGGGGGTGGAAACGCGGGAGCCCTGCAGCTTGAACAGGCGGGCGAGTTTATGCCCGCCCTCCCCTCCTGTCAAGCATGATGCTCTGCCCCCTCGGCGGCGGGCCGCCCGGACGCGGGGGCCGGTCCCCGGACCGGCCTCCAGCCCACTCGTTCGCATGCTGGAGCGGGAAACGGGATTCGAACCCGCGACCCTCAGCTTGGAAGGCTGATGCTCTACCAACTGAGCTATTCCCGCCCGAAATCACAGGTTCCGGCGATACACCGGGTGAGGCGGGGCCGCCGGGGCCCACGCCGGGCCGCAGGATGGTGGAGGGGGGAGGATTCGAACCTCCGAAGGCGTACGCCGACAGATTTACAGTCTGTTCCCTTTGGCCGCTCGGGAACCCCTCCACGCTACACCCGACTCGTCGTCACCCCGCCGGCAGGCGGGCGAACCCTGTGCGGGCCCCGCCTCCGGACGGAGTCGCCACCGCCCAGCTTCTTTCCCCTCAAGGAGTTGGAGCTGGCGACGGGACTCGAACCCATAACCCCCTCATTACAAGTGAGGAGCTCTACCCGTTGAGCTACGCCAGCCCCGGAAAAATCCGCTTCCGCCGCGCACCGGGATCCAGCCAACCCACTACCCGGAAATGACTTAGGAAACCGGGGCGGAGGGCGCGGACGCGCGGCGGCCGAGTGTCTCCGGGACGGGTGTCCCGAACGGAGCGTCGCCGGTAGGGTTCCCGCCAGTCACAGGCCGCATGAGCCCGAGAAAGGTACGGGAGCACCCGGCGCGGTGTCAACTCCAATGGGCTTGCGCCCAGCTCTCTCCGCGGCCCGTCCGAGGCCTCGGGTAATGTGTCCACGCGTACACGAAGATGTGTGTCATGTTGGACACGCCTGGAGGCGGCGTGGCCGAGTCACCCCCTCAAGTCGAAGCCGGACGGCAAGATAGAAGAATCAAGCAGGGTTGGCCGCTCTCTTGCGTTCCCACCCGGTGTGGGCGCCGGTGCCGCAAGTCCCGCGCCCACCGAGACTTCAATTGCCCGGGAGGAGACCATGAAAACCCTAGCGCTGATCTTCCTGCTGGCGTCGGCGCCCCTCTTGTTCGCGCTCTCGCCGCCGGCCACCGCTCCCGACCCGGCTGCCGCGGCCGCGGACACCGCCACCGCGGCCCGGGTCGCCGTGATCCCGGCCCGGTTCGAGCTCCTCGACAAGCTCCGCATCAACACCGGGAAGAAGGACACCCTCGCCGACGGCAGCTACAACAACGTCTACATCGTGAAGAAGCCCGGGGCCGGGGACACTTTCGCCCGCTTCGACGTTCAGATCGCGGGGCCCGATTCCATGAGGCTCGGCCGCGACGACCTGAAGCTGGTCGACGAGTCCGCCGAGAAGCCCCTCGTCTACCACCCCTTCGACTGGTTCGTGGACAACGGGCTCGCCCCCGACCACCGGGGGCTGGTCACCGTCCCCTGGAAGGCGGAACTGGAGTTCACCATCGAGGCGCCCGAGAAGGGGCTGGATGCGCTCGTGCTCTACATCGGGCCGTACCGGGTGGGCACGGTGGCCTCGATCCGGGAGCGTACCGGAAACGGCGAGGACTCCGGCGAGTAACCCGGAGCCGGCCCGGTCGCCCGACGCGGATCGCGGGAGACGCCGCCCCCCCGGCTTGGGGGGCGGCGCCCTCCGTTCACGGCCCGGCGCTCCCCGCGCCGGGAACCTCTACCAGATCTGGACGCGCACGCTGTCCGGACGGTACATGGGGTCGCCCGGCTTCACCCCGAACGCCTGGTAGAAGGCGGGGACGTTCGACATCGGTCCGTTCACCCGCAGGAACGCCGGCGAATGGACGTCGGTCATCACCTGGCGGGCCAGGGTCTCGGGCCGCATGTGCCCCATCCACGAGTACGCGTAGGCCAGGAAGAACCGCTGGTCGGGGGTGAGCCCGTCGATCAGGGTGTCCGCCTGTCCCTCCGCGGTGTGCTTGAACGCGTCGTAGCCGATGAGCACGCCCCCCAGGTCGGCGATGTTCTCGCCCAGGCACGCCTTGCCGTTCACGTGGAGGCTGTCCAGCACCACGTAGTGATCGAACTGGTTCACCATGTTCACGGTGCGGGCCTTGAACCGGTCCGCGTCCTCCTTGGTCCACCAGTCGCGCAGGTTCCCCTTGGCGTCGTACTGGCGCCCTTCGTCGTCGAAGCCGTGGGTCACCTCGTGGCCGATGGTGGACGCTCCCGCGTAGCCGTAGATCACGGCGTCGTCCACCACCGAGTCCGCCACCCCGGGGATGAAGAAGATGGCGGCGGGGAGCACGATCTCGTTGTTGGACGGGTTGTAGTAGGCGTTGTAGGTCTGCGGGGTCATCTCCCACTCGCTCCGGTCCACCGGTTTGCCGAGCTTGTTGGTGTAGAAGTCGTACTCCCAGCGCTCGGCGGCCATGCGGTTCCCGCAGTAGGAGTCCCGGCTGACGTGGAGGTTGGAGTAGTCCTTCCACTTGTCCGGGTAACAGACCTTCTTGGTGATCGAGTTGAGCTTGGCCAGGGCCTGGGCCTTGGTGGCCTCGGACATCCAGTCGAGCTTCTTGATCCGCTCGGCGTAGGCGGCGAAGACGTCGTCCACCAGCCTGGTGTAGCGCGCCTTCATGGACGCGGGCACGTACTTCTCCACGAAGAGCTGGCCCAGGAGATCCCCCATCGCCCCCTGCTCGGCGTCCAGCACCCGCTTCCAGCGCACCCGCGGCTCCTTTACCCCGCTCAGAACGGTGCCGTAGAAATGGAAGTTCTCGGCCTCGGTCCGGGAGTCGAGAGACGAGGCGAAGTGGTTGACCAGCGTCCACCGGAGGTATTCCTTCCAGGTGTCCAGCGGCTCGGTGGCGACGAGCTTGTTCGCCTCCCGGTAGAACTCCGGCTGGCACACGATCACCGAGTCCACCTCGCCCACCGACATCGCCGGGAGCATGGCCCCCCACTCCATGGCCGGGGTCAGCTTCTCGAACCCGGCCACCGCCATCTTGTGGTAGTTGGCGTAGGGGTCGCGCAGGTCCTCGAGCTTGCGGCTGGCTTTGGCCAGCTTGGTCTCCAGCGCCATGATGCCCCGGCTGTGGGCCTCGGCGTCGGCCGGGCTCTCCCCCAGGATCCCGAGCATGGCCGCCACGTGCCGGACGTACTCCTTCCGGATGTTGACGGTGCGGTCGTCGGACTTGACGTAGTAGTCGCGGTCGGGAAGCCCCAGACCCCCCTGCCAGAAGTGGAGGGCGTAGCGGTCGCTCTGCTTCTCGTCCTGGGAGACGAAGGGGTTGAAGAGCGGGGCCGCATTGTAGGTCTGCTGGACCGCGATCGCGGCCAGGAGCCCCTTGCGGTCGGTGATCGCCCCGATCCGGTCGAGCTCCGCGCGGAGCGGCTCGATCCCGAGGCTGTCGATCCGGACGGTATCGAGGCCGCTGTAGTAGAAGTCCCCGATCTTCTGTTCCTTGCTCCCGGTGGGGGCGTCGGTCCGCGCCGCCGCGTCCACGCACATCTGCTTGACGTCGTCGTAGACCTCGTCGTGGACGAGATTCCCCACCCCCCACGCCCGCTCGCTCGCGGGAATGGGATGGTCCTTGAGCCAGGTCCCGTTGGCGTACTGGAAGAAATCGGTCCCGGGACTCACGGTGGTGTCCCGGTCGGCGGCCAGGAAGTGGGTGGGATCGGGGCCCCGGTCCCGGGGCGCATCCTTGGCGCAGGCGACCAGGGCAAGGGAACAGAGGGCCAGCAGGGAGCGGGAAATCGACTTCATGGTTCGGAGCGTCTCATTTTAGTGTGTGTACCGACGGTGGCCTTCGGCGGCGGTTTGCCGGCGCGGCCGAACCCGGTGGGTTCGAGGACGAGGAGGGGTGCCGGGGACGCTACCACCGGCCCCGAGGGGAATCAAGTCGTAGGGCCGCCGGGTCGCGTCCGGATCCGGTCACTCCCGGGGGCCGGTGGCTCAGGACTTCTTGACCCGCGCCCCCCCGGGACGATCCTCGATCACCCAGCCTTGGGCGGCGACCTCGTCCCGGAGCGCGTCCGCCCGGGCCCAGTCGCGGGCCTTCCGGGCGGCGTCGCGCTCGCGGACCTTGGCCAGGATCTCCTCCGGAGCCGCTTCGCCGGGCGCTTCCAGCGGCGTCCAGAAGAGCCCCAGCACCTCGCCCAGCTCGCGGAGCCCGGCCGCGGCCTCGCGGAGCGCGGGGCCGGCCTTCCCCGGGGTTTCGTCCAAGGCGCCGTTCAGGAACCGCGACAGATCGAAGAGCGCGGCCAGTGCCCGGGCGGTGTTGAAGTCGTCGGACATGGCCTCGGTGAAAGCCCCCCGCGCGGCGGCGGCGGCGGCGAGGATCTCCTCCTCCCGCGGATGGAGTTCGGATGCCGCCTCCCGCCCCGCCAGCTCCACCAGGGGGTTCCGGAGCCGGCGGAAGGCGGTCTCGGAGTCGTGGAGCCGTTCCTCGTCGTACTCGATGGGCGAGCGGTAATGGGTGCCCATCAGGTAGAGGCGGACCGCCTCGGGGTTGAAGCGCTCCACCACCTCGGTGATGGGGCGGAACTTGCGGGTGGACTTCGACATCTTGTCGCCGCCCAGGGTCACCCAGCCGTTGTGGACCCAGTTGGTCACGAAGGTCTCACCGGTGGCCCCCTCGCTCTGGGCGATCTCGTTCTCGTGGTGGGGGAAGATCAGGTCCTCGCCCCCGCCGTGGAGATCGAGGGTGGGGCCGCAGTACTTCATGCTCATGGCCGAGCACTCGATGTGCCACCCCGGCCGCCCCTTCCCCCACGGGGAGTCCCACGCCGGCTCGCCGGGCTTGGCCCCCTTCCAGAGGGCGAAGTCGAGCGGGTCCTCCTTGTCCTCGCCCACCTCGATCCGCGCCCCGGAGCGCAGGTCGTCGATCCGCTTCTTGGAGAGCTTCCCGTAGCCGGAAAAGGAGCGCACGCGGTAGTAGACGTCGCCGTTGGCGGCGGGATAGGCCTTGCCGCTCTCCACCAGGCGCTCGATCAACCCCACGATGTCGTCGATGTGCTCGGTGGCCCGAGGGTAATGGGTGGCGCGCTTGATGTTGAGAAGCTCGGCGTAGTGAAGGAAGAGGGCTTCGTTCCGGGCCGCGACCTCCTTGTAGGTGACGCCTTCCTCCTCCGCCCTGGCGATGATCTTGTCGTCTACGTCGGTGAAGTTGTAGACGAAGGTGACCTCGAGCCCCTGCCACTCCAGGAAGCGGCGGATCACGTCGCCCACGATGGAGGAGCGCAGGTGCCCCACGTGGGGCACGTCCTGCACGGTCATGCCGCAGACGTACATCCGCGCCTCGCCGGGATGGACCGGCTCGAACGGGACCTTGCTCGCGCGCAGGGTGTCGTAGATGCGGATGGCCACGGCGTCCTCCCCGGCCCGGCTTTCTGCCGCGCCCGTTGGGTGCTGGTAAAAGGGGCATCATGGTAGCAGAGGGGGGGCGGGGGTTCGACCGGGTCCGCGGGCGCTCCGGCGCAGTTTCGCCGTTCGCCGGGCGTGCTCCTACCGGAGTTCCACCGCCCCCGCGGCGGTCCGGATCCTGGCGATGAGCACCGCTTCGGGCCCCCCGGCGACCTCGATCCCCACCTCGAGGCCCCGGAGGATGCCCGCGACCCGCTCCGGCCGGGGATGCTCGGCGCGAAGTCCCACGAGTTCCGCGCCCCGCGGCGCGCTCTCCGAGGGGTGCGGCGAGTCGCCCCAGTCGATGAAGAAGGGCACCACGCCCTCCTCGCGGGCGGCGAAGGGGTCGGTGAGCCGCCAGCGGAGGTCCACACCGTCGGGGCGCCGGCGGGAGCCCTCGGCGATCGCGCCCAGGTCCAGGCCGAGATCCCGCGCCCGCTTCAGGCCGGCGCCCAGGCCGGCGCCCAGGCCGGCGGGATGCGCGGCCCAGGTCACCAGCCGCGGCCCGGCGAGCCGGTCGATGCCGAAGAGCGCCGGCGGCGGGCCGGCGTTCGCGGGATCGGGCCCGATGACTTCCAGGTAGGCGCGCGGACCGAGGGCGAGGAGCGCGTTCCGGGTGCCCCATTGCGGGTGCGCGCCCCCGGGCGCGGGCCGCACCCCCAGGAGCGCGGCGGCATGTTCGACCGCCTCTTCCAGGTCCGGCCCGGCCAGCACCAGGTGGTCGAGGGCGGGCGGGAAAGCGCTGGGTCGTTCGCTCATCGGTTCGGACGGCGTCACGGCCCCGGGGCCGGTGACCGGCCGCTCACCGGCCGGTCCTCGGCCGGAAGGGCGCCCGGAGCCCGGGTTCGCTTCCTCCGAAACGAGCGAGAGCGCGGGGTGGCTCTCTCGCCGGCAGGAGATCGAGCCCCTGGCGGACGATCTCATTCGCGTCGGGGATCCCGGCCAGTTGCCTGGCACGTTGAATGAGCGACTCGGCCACAGTCAAGGTGATGTTCATCTCGTTCAGGAAACCTCGTCGAACCGGCCGGGTCAAGTCCGGGTCCCGGCCCGGCTCGCTCGCGGGTCCCGGAGCCGGGCGCCTCGCGAACTCCCCGCGACGCGGCGGTCAACCGGACGGGGCAACGCGCCATCCACCCGCCATCAGGATGCCGGAGCGAGTTCCCCTTCGACGCAACCGGTGCCGAGGAGCGCGGCCGCGCGCTTCCAGCCGAGCGCGTGCAGGCTCCGGTGGCAGCCGGAGCGGAGCGTGACCAGGTTCGCTTCCCGGTTCCGGCCGGCGGCGGCGCGGGTGACCAGGTGATGCACCTCCAGGAAGCGGGGGCTCCGGCACCCGGGGACGCGGCACCGGAAGCCGTCGCGTTCCAGCACCGCGCGGCGCACTGCGGGCGGGATGGAGGCGCGGTTCCGCTCGCCGGGCCGGCGGATCCGCGCGTCGCAGAGGATCGCCTGGAGCTTGGCCGGCTCCAGCGGGCGGTCGTCCCGGCCCGAGACCACCGTCCCCCGCTCGAAGCCCGGGCAGAGGCGGACGCTCACCTGGTAGACCGGGCCGCGCGCGGCGGCCGGAATGTCCCGGCGACCCCGGCCGCCGGCGGCCCCCGGTGTACCCGGGTACTCCGTTGCGGCGCTTGAGGATACCCGGGTACTCGCGGCCGCTTCCGGAGCGGTCGGCGCCACGGCCCCGGCACCCGGGCGGACCGCTTCCGGGTCGCGCGGATCGTCCACCCGCGGCGCTCCGGAGTCCGGGCCGGCCAGTAGCTCCAGCGCCGCCACCACCAGCTCCTCGCGGGAACCGCGGCGATGCCGCTTCCGGAGCTTCTCCACCAGCGCCTCGAACCGGGCGTGAAGCTCGGGCGAGGGGAACCGAAGCGTAACCGACGCCGGCGCACGCGCTTCATCGTGCGGCGGGGCCGTCGAGTCCGGCGAACCGTTCGCGGACACGGCACCTTCGGCGTTCCCCGCCCCGTCCAGCAGTGAACCCTGCCCCGGCGCCCGCCTACGCGCCGCCCGCGCGCGGCCTCGGGTCTGCCGCACCGCGCGCTCCAGCGACCGCCGCGACTCCGTCCGCGCCCGCTCCACCCAGCGCTTCTCGGTCGTGGGCGTGGCCACCGACGCCACCGCCCGCGCCTTGGACCACGGCACTTCGCCGGAAGCCACCGACCGCCGCAGTTCCGGCAGCGCCTCCAGGTCGCGGCTCAGCCGCAGGAACTGGGCGGTCTTGGCATCGGAGAACCCCAGGCGTTCGGCGGCGTAGACCTGGACGGACGAGAATCCGAACGAACGGTAGAGCCGCCGCCGGGCCACCTCGCCGAACCAAAGCACGGCCCGTCGCTCGGCATCGCGGGCCGCACGGACGGCATCGCGCAGCTCGGCGTCCACGGCCGAAGGGGGCAGATCGGGGCAAAACTCACGCATGGCGCACTTCCTCCTATTGAACTCGGACGGGGGAAGGTACGACTTACATGCATAGTACCACAGCCGGTCCCGATGTCAAGGTTAATTCATTGTTAAACTGTCAGTTACGAGACCGCTTTTTCGGTGCATTGACCCCGATCGTTGCGTGTCATTGGCCGGTTCGGGCGACAAAAAAAATATCACGCCTCTCCCCGCCCGGCCGGCGCCTACCGGCCGATCCGTTGTTCCACCTCGACGAGCTGGTAACCGGTTCCTTCGGGAGTGCGGCGGATCACGACGTGAAAGGCGACCGGCCCCATGAGCCGGTCGCGCAGCACCGCGCCGCCCTCGCGCCAGACCAGGTCCACGTGATCGTAACGGAAGGTCGTCGCTCCGGCGATGCCGGCGACCCCCGATCCGGCGGGAGCGCCTTCGAACCGCAGCTCCGTGGCGTTCGCCCGGCGCGTCCGGATCTGATCGAAGAACGCCGACTCCTCCCCGGGTCCCCACGAGAAGCCCGAATCGGGCGGTTCGCCGGCACGAACCACGCGATGCCGGAAGCCCGGGGCAAGGCCGAACCTCGCGGCCGTCGAACCACCCGGCACGGCCCACGCGGAGAGCGCCGAGAGGAATCCGTCCGTGGCGGTGCTCTCCGGTTCCGTCTCGCCGGTGCCGACGTAGAACGGCACGGTTCCGCGTCCGCCCGCCCACGACGCGGTGAGGAACAGCACGGGCTTCGCGGCACGGATGCCTTGCTCATAGATGTTGACCTGGGCCAGACAGCGGCCCGGGTACGTCACCTCACCGGTTATCGCCAGCAGGCTGTCGGCGGCGGTCCGGACCTCGTACCTGGCCGGGCCGGCGATCCCGACGCGCAGCCACGCCAGGCAGCCGACGTGCTCGTGCTCCCCCGCCTCGACAACGACACGCGTGGAATCGAGCCCGAGACCCGCGGGAAGGGAGAGCGTGTCGAGCGGAGAGACCTGGAGGGGCGGGAGCTTCCGGCTCCAGAGCCGCTGGAGCACGTCGTAGGGAAGGTCGCCCCGGGTCCACTCCTGGGCGTAGGCGGGAGACACGGCCGGGCCGGGGATCACGCCGAGACCAAGGAAGAGGCTCACCGCCGAAAGGAGGGCGGACAACGGGAGCTGGCGACGTAGCCGTCTCGGTTCACTGGACACCGGATCGCTCCAAGCCCGAAGACAAGAGGAACATCCCGAAGCATACGGCCCCGGCCCTGGCAAAGAAATACCCGGGTATCGCATTGTCTCCCAACGCGATACCCGGGTCAACGGCCGGCGCTCCGGAGCGGCCGCCAACCGGCCGCAAGCCGCCCCGGCGCCCGGGCGATCACCAACGCAACAGACTACCCGCCCTTCTTCATCATCGCTTCCATGCGCTTCTTCATCTCCGCGGGGGAGACGTCCTCCACGTGGGTGGCCAGGTGCCACGCGTAGCCGTAGGGATCGCGCACGGATCCCATGCGGTCCCCGTAGAACTGGTTCTCCACCGGCCGGTCCACTGTCGCACCGGCCTTCACCGCGCGATCGAAGGCCTTGTCCGCGTCCTCGACGTAGAGCATGAAGCTGACCGGGGAGCCGCCGATCGCCTGGATCCCCTGGTGCTCGTCGTTGCCGTCGGCCAGCATCACGTGCGAGTTGCCGATCTTGATCTCGGCGTGGGCCACGGTGCCGCCCGGGCCGGGCATGCGCACCGTCTCCTCGGCGCCGAGCGCCTTCTTGTAGAACTCGATCGCCTCACCCGCACCCTTCATCACCAGGTACGGGGTCACGGTGTGGTAGCCGTCGGGAATGGATTTCACTGCCATGATGCAATCCTCCGGATCAGGGTTTATGGGACCGAAGCACCGCGGCCGTCGGGCGCCTCGACAGGGCCGGGGGGAGTCGGACAAACAAGGTCCAGATTACGCCCGGGGAGGCCTCGGGGGTACCGCGAAGCGGATCGGGGCGGCGCGGGAACCCTGCCGGCCCCCCGGTCCGGCGAAGCCGGAACTCTTCCGGCCCCCCGGCCCGCCGCCGCGAATGAATTTCTAAACGACTGTCCGGCATCGCATTGAAGTCGGTCCAAAAATACCGCTTGACCAAATCCCCCTGTTAATACAAACGTTTGAATCACGACCAGCGACCAGCGACCAGCGACCTCCATGGAGCAGACCCGTGATCGACGACCCGCCCAACACCCGGAACCGGATCCTCACCGTCGCCCGGCGCCTCTTCGCCCGGAACGGCTTCGAGGGGACCTCGGTTCGCGACATCACCGGCGAGGCGGGGGTGAATCTGGGCGCCATCACCTACCACTACGGGTCCAAGGAAGCGCTCTACACCGCGGTTCTCGCCTCGCTCATCCATCCCCTGCGCGATCGGGTGGCGGCGGCCGCCGCCGTCCCCGGGGCGCCGCTCGACCGGATCGAGGCCGCGGTGCGCGCGGCCTTCGCCCACCTGGACGAGCACGTGGAGCAGGCGGGGGTGATGATGCACGAGCTGGTGCTCGACCGCGCGATTCACCCGGTGGCCCAGGAGTGGGTGGCGTTCGTCATCCCCCTCCTCTCGAAGCTGGTAGCCGAAGGACAGGCCGACGGCTCCATCCTTCCCATGAACCCCTTCCTGGCCGCGGCCAGCGTCCTGGCCCAGCCCTTCTTCTTCGCCATGACCCGCCGGCGGCGCGAGGAAATGGAAAGGCAACTGGCCTGGGCCGCCCCCGGACCCGAGGCCCTCGCCGACCACGCCTGCCGCTTCATTCGACGGAGCCTCGAGGCTCCCCGGAGAACCTCATGATCCTGAAACGCGCGCTTCCCGCCCTCGTCGCGGCCGGATGGGCGGCGCTTGGGGCCCTGCCCGCCGGCGCCGCGCCGCCGTCCGACGCCTCCGGCGCGGCCTCCGACACCGCCGCCATCGCCCCGGCCTCGTCCCCCGCCACACCCCTCACCCTCCCGGAGGCCGTCCGCCGCGCTCTGGAATTCTTCCCCACCGTGCGCGCCTCGCAGGCGGAGGTGGACGAGGCCCGGGCGGGGGCCTCGGAGGCCGAGTCGGCATGGTGGCCGGACCTGAAGCTGACCGGCAGCGCCACCCGCTTCCAGAAACCGATGGCCGTCTACCCCATCCACGCTTTCACCCCCGGCGCGTTTCCCCCCTTCAGCCGGGACATCTACAGCGCGCAACTCACGCTGGGCTACACGCTCTTCGACGGCACCGGCCGCGTCTCAAGGGTCCGGGGGGCCGGCCGCCGCGCCGAGGCGGCCCGGGCCGCGCTCGCGGGCTCGGAGAGCGAGCTCACCGCCCAGGTCGCGGCCAAGTACCTGGAGATCCTCTCCCGGCGCGAGACCCTGGCCGCCCATGACCGTCGCCTGGACGCGCTGCGATCCGAGCGCGACCGGGTGGAGAAGTTCATGGCCGCGGGGCGGGCGGCGCGGGTGGAGGAACTCCGGGTCCAGGCCGCGGTGGCCTCGGCCGAGGCGCAACGGGTGACGCTGGCCGCCGGCCTCGCGCTATCCGAACGCGATCTGTCCGGGCTGACCGGACTCCCCATCGACTCCACCCGGGCGGCGCGGCTCACCGGGCTCGCGCTCGCCGACAGCGTCGTCACCCCGGAGCCGGAGGCGGTGCAGCTCGCGCTGGCCCGGAACGCAGACGTGCGCGAGGCGGAGCGCCGGGCGGCGGCGGCCGGCGCCGACGTGTCCGCCTCCAAGAGCGCGCGGCTGCCGGAACTTCGGCTCACCGGGAGCTACCAGGCCTGGAGCGACGGGAACGGCGGCGACTCCGGCGAATGGAACGCCGGGCTCCAGCTCACCCAGCCGCTCTTCACCGGCGGCGAGATCACCTCGAGAGTCCGCAAGAGTTCCGCCCGAAGCCGCGGGGCGGGCGAGGCGCTGCGGCTGGCCCGCATCCAGACCGCGCGCGCCGCGGTGCAGGCTCACGACGCGGTCATCGAGGCCCACGCCCGGGTGCGGAGCCTAACCGCCGCGGAGGCGCGGTACGGGGAGGTGGCCCGGATCGAGAAGCTCTCTCTCGACGCCGGCTCCGGCATCCAGACCGACTTTCTGAGCGCGGAAGCGGATCTGCTCACCGCTCGCGCCGCCCTTGCCGAGGCGCGCCGCGCCGAGATCACCGCCCGGGTGGAACTCGCGCGCATCACCGGCACCCTCGACATGAATTGGCTTACCCGGAACCTGGAGACGGAACCATGAACAGGAAACGACTGATTCCCGTGGCGGCGGCGGTGGTGGTGGCGGGAGCGGCGATCGCGTACTTCGCGACCCGCGGCGGCGGCGCCGGCTCCCTCACCGTGAGCGGCACCGTCGAGGCCACCGAGGCGCGGCTCGGCTTCGACGCCCCCGGCCGGGTGGACACCGTCACCGTCCACGAGGGGGATACCGTGGACCGCGGCCGCGTGCTGGCGGTGCTCGACACCACCCAGGCCCACGCCCGCTCCGCCCAGGCGCGGGCGCAGCTGGCGGCGGCGGAGGCGCTCCTCACCGAGCTCCGCCGCGGCTCCCGCTCCGAGGAGATCGCCCAGGCCCGGGCCCAGGTCCAGGCGGCGTCGGACCGGCTGGAGCAGGCCAAGCGCGACCTCGCCCGCACCAAGCAGCTTTTCGACGGGGGCGCGGTGAGCCCGGAGCAGTACGACAACGCCCAGACCGCCCTCCAGGTGGCCCGGAGCCAGGCCGACCAGGCCCAGGAGCAGCTCAAGCTCGTGCAGTCGGGGCCTCGGTCCGAGCGCATCCAGGCCCAGGAGGCGGCGGTGGAGCAGGCTCGGGCCACCTGGAAGGCCCAGCTCGCCGCCCTCGACCTCATGACCGTGACCGCTCCCTTCGACGGGATCGTGACCGTGCGCCACCGCGAACCGGGTGAGACCGTGGGCGCGGGGGCGCCGGTGGTGACGCTCATGAACCCCGCCGACCGCTGGGTGCGAATCTACGTCCCCGAGAACCGGGTGGGGCGGGTGGCGCTCGGCGAGGCCGCGGCGATCACCTCGGACAGCTTTCCCGGGAAGTCGTACCGTGGCACCGTGACCACCATCGCGAGCCAGGCCGAGTTCACTCCGAAGAACGTCCAGACCTCCGAGGAACGCGTGAAGCTCGTGTACGCGGTCAAGGTCGGGATCACCGGCGACCCTGGGCTGGAGCTCAAGCCCGGCATGCCGGCGGACGTGCGGCTGGCCTCGGAGGGGTCGTGAACGCGCCCCGGAATCCCTCCGAGGCCCCGGCGCTCGAACTCGACGGCCTGACCCGCCGCTTCGGCGACCTCACCGCGGTGGACGGATTGACCTTCACCGTGGGCGCGGGGGAGCTGTTCGGGCTGGTGGGCCCGGACGGGGCGGGCAAGACCACTACTCTCCGGATGCTGGCCGGAGTGCTCCGGCCGAGCGCCGGCGACGCCCGGGTCACCGGGGTGAGCGTGGCCCGGGACCCCGAGCGGGTGAAGCCGGGGCTCGCCTACATGTCGCAGCGGTTCGGGCTCTACGCGGACCTCACGGTGATGGAGAACCTGGAGTTCTACGCCGACCTCTACCAGGTGCCGAAGGCGGGCCTCCCGGCACGGTTGGAGCGGCTGTTCAAGTTCTCGAACCTGGAGCCGTTTCGGGGCCGGCTAGCGGGGCGGCTCTCGGGCGGCATGAAGCAGAAGCTGGGGCTCTCCTGCGCGCTCATCCACCAGCCGAAGGTGCTGCTCCTGGACGAGCCGACTTTCGGGGTGGACCCGGTCTCCCGCCGGGACCTGTGGCTGATCGTGCACGAGATGGTGGCGGAGGGCGTGACCGCCGTCGTGAGCACCGCCTACATGGACGAGGCGGAACGCTTCGACCGGCTGGCGCTCCTGCACAAGGGGAAGCTGGTGGCGCTCGACACCCCCGGCGTGCTCCAGGCGACCCTCGACGACCGGGTGCTGGCGGTCGAGACCGACCGGGTGCGCGAGGCGCGGGACGCCGCGTTGCGCATAGACGGCGTGGAGCGGGCGGCGGCGTTCGGGGACCGGCTGCATCTCACCGTGGCCTCGGCCCGGGAGGACGGCGGGCGGGTGGCCGAGGCGCTCCGCCGCCACGGATTCACGGTGGGCGAGGTGCGCGCGGTGCCGCCGGGGATGGAGGACGTGTTCATCGACCGGGTAGGGGGGCGCGCATCGTGAGCGGGCCGGCGGGGAGCGGAGGCGTCGCGGTCACGGTGGACAAGCTCAGCCGTACTTTTGGCTCGTTCACCGCGGTGGACGCGGTGAGCTTCCAGGTCGCCCGGGGCGAGGTGTTCGGCTTCCTGGGCCCGAACGGCGCCGGCAAGACCACCACCATCAAGATGCTGGCGGGGCTCCTGCGGCCGTCTTCGGGAAGCGGCACCGTGGCCGGCCACGACGTCGTGACCGGGTCCGCGGAGATCAAGCGCGAGATCGGCTACATGTCGCAGCTCTTCTCGTTGTATGCCGACCTCACCGTGGAGGAGAACATCCGGTTCTTCACCGGGCTCTACAACGTTCCCGGCGCCCGGCGCGCCGCGCGACGGGACTGGGTGCTCGAAACGGCCGGCCTCACCGAGCAACGGGGGCGGCTCACCGGGGACCTGCCGCTGGGGTGGAAGCAACGGCTGGCGCTCGGGTGCGCGGTGCTCCACGAGCCGCCGGTGCTGTTCCTGGACGAACCGACGTCGGGGGTGGATCCGATCTCGCGCCGGAGCTTCTGGGACCTGATCTACTCGCTCGCGGAAGAGGGCACCACCGTGTTCGTGAGCACGCACTACATGGAGGAGGCGGAATACTGCCACCGCCTCGCGCTGATGAACCGGGGGAAGCTCATCGCGCTCGACACCCCGCGCCGGCTCCGCGAGACGCTCAAGCGCCCGGTGCTGGAGATCAAGACCGCCGACAGCGTGCGCGCGGTGGAGGCGCTGGAGGGTAGCGGCGAGGTGCTGGAGTCCGGCATGTTCGGCCGCCACGTCCACGCCATCGTCCACGATCTGGACCGGGCCCGCGAGGCCCTTCCCCGGGTGCTCCGTGAGGCCCAGGTGCCGGTGGAGTCGATGGAGCCGGTGGCGCCGTCCCTGGAGGACGTGTTCGTGGCCCTGGTCATGGAGCAGGGCGGGGCCCGGGAGGGTTGATCGACGTGAACCGACGCCGACTCGCCGCGATCACGAGGAAAGAGGTGATCCAGCTCCGCCGCGACTCCCGGAGCCTTATCCTGGCGTTTCTTCTGCCGGTGCTGCTGCTCTTGATCTTCGGCTACGCCATCAGCTGGGACGTGAACAACATCCCGCTGGCGGTGGTGGACCAGGACGGCTCGGTGTCGAGCCGGAGCCTGGTGGACGCCTTCACCGCGTCGGGCTACTTCCACCTGACGGAGCGCCTGGCCCGCACCGCCGACGCCGATCCGGTTCTCATGCGGGGAAGCGCGGCCATGGTGCTCGTCATCCCGCCGCAGTTCTCCGACGACCTGGCCTCGGGCCGGTCCGCGCCGGTCCAGGCCCTGGTGGACGGGAGCGACGCCAACACCGCCTCCATCGTGCTCGGCTACACCGCGGCGGTGGTGCAGCGGTATTCGTCGGAGATCCTCCTCCAGACCCGCGAGGTGCACCCGCCGGTCACCGCCCGCACCCGGGTCTGGTTCAACGAGGATCTCTCGAGCCGGAACATGATCGTGCCGGGGCTGGTGGCGGTGATCATGATGATCATCGCGGCCATGCTCACCTCGCTCACCATCGCCGGAGAGTGGGAGCGGGGGACCATGGAGCAGCTGGTGGCGACCCCGGTGACGCGGGTGGAAGTGGTGATCGGAAAGCTCCTGCCGTATCTCGGCATCGGGCTCATCGACGTGGCGGTGAGCGTGGTGATGGGGATCGTGCTCTTCGGCGTCCCCTTCCGGGGCGACGCGCTGCTCTTGGGCGTCCTCTCCCTGGCCTTCCTCACCGGGGCGCTGGGGCTCGGGCTCTTCATCTCCGCGGTGGCCAAGAACCAGATGCTGGCCACCCAGCTGGCCATGGTGGGGACCTTCCTTCCCGCGTTCCTCCTCTCGGGGTTCATGTTCGCGATCTCGGTCATGCCGAAGCCGCTTCAGGCGATCACCTTCCTGGTCCCCGCCCGCTACTTCCTGGTGGTGACCCGGGGGATATTCCTCAAGGGCGTGGGGATCGAGGTCCTCCACATCCAGGGATTGCTCATGCTGGCGTTCGCGGCGGTGGGGCTGGGGCTCGCGGTGCATGCTTTCCGGAAGGAGATCCTGTGAGAAGCCGTCCCTCCGAGAAGCTCGAGCGCATCCGCGAGGTGGTCCGCAAGGAACTGATCCAGATCCGTCGCGACCCGCGGCTCGCCCGGCTGGTGCTCCTGGCCCCGGTGATCCAGCTCATCGTGTTCGGCTACGCGGTCTCGACCGACATCCGGAACACGGCCACCTTCGTGGTGGACCAGAGCCGCACCCGGGAGTCGCGGGATCTGGTGGACGCGTTCACCGCCTCGGGCTACTTCAAGGTGACCGGGCGCTCGGACCGGCCCGCCGATCTGGTGACGGCGCTCGACCACGGGAAGGCGACGCTGGGGATCGAGATTCCCCCGGCCTACGCCGCCGACCTGGGCCGCGGCGACGCCGTGGTGCAGTTGCTCCTGGACGGCACCAACTCCAACCTGGCCACCGTGGCCCAGGGCTACGCGCAACGGATCGTCCAGAGCTACGGGGTGTCGCTGATGACCGATCCTCCGCCGGAACCGGTGGACCTGCGGGACCGCGCCTGGTTCAACCCCGATCTCAAGAGCCGGAACTACAACGTCCCCGCGGTGGTGGGACTGGTGACGCTTCTCATCTGCCTCATCCTCACCGCGCTCGCGGTGGTGCGGGAGCGCGAGATCGGAACCCTGGAACAGCTCCAGGTGAGCCCGCTCACCGCCGGCGAGCTGATCGCGGGGAAGACCATCCCCTTCGCCCTGGTGGGGTTCGTGGACCTGGCGGTGGTGACCGCGGTGGCGCTCCTCTGGTTCCATGTGCCGTTCCGGGGGAACTTCGCGTTCTTCCTGGGCGCGAGCGTGCTCTATCTCCTGTCCGGGCTGGGCCTGGGGCTCCTCATCTCCACCATCTCCAACACCCAGCGCGAGGCCTTCCTGACCACGTTCCTGCTCTTCATGCCGGTGATTCTCCTTTCGGGGTTCATGTTCCCGGTCTCGAGCATGCCGCGCTTCTTCCGGGTGTTGACGCTCTTCAACCCCATGCGGCACTACCTGGTGATCGTGCGGGGGATCTTCCTCAAGGGCGCCGGGCCCTCGGTGCTCTGGCCCGAGACCATGGCCCTGGCCGCGATGGGGGTGGGGATCCTGTCGATCGCGAGCTGGCGGTTCAAGGGGCGGAAGGCATAGAGGGCTCGCTCAGTCGTACCGCTGCTTGAGGAGGCCCCACGTGGTGGGATATGTCGCTGTCCCATGGCAGCCGGGTTCGGCGACAGCTCCCATCGGGCCATTGGGATCCGTGAGGGCAGGGGAATTATCGGCGACCGACCAGTCGCCCGAGGTCGTGTCACAGAAGGCCGGATCCGCGACGGTGAAGTTCTCGTGGACGACATTGCCGCGTATTTGACTTCCAGCTTTGCAATGGGTACACATAATCCCGCCGCCGTCGCCGTGAGTAACGGTATTGTTGAACACTTCGTTGTCCTCGAAATCGACGATCATGTAGGAACCCTCAATGCCCCCGCCAACGGGATAGGCCTGATTGTCAAACGCGGTATTGCCGATGACCAAGGGGCCCATCTCGGTGCCGCTACCCGCAGCCAAGATGCCGGCCCCCTCGTCACTTGTAACATTCCCGGTCACCATGTTGCCGCGTACCGTTGGACTTGCCTCGATGACTACAATCCCCGCCCGCCCCCCGGTTATCGTGAAGCCCTCCAGTACGGTTGCTCGCGTCTCCTTGTTCTCCATCGTCACGAGGGTGGTATGATTCCCGACCAAAGCGCTCCGTTTCCACGCGCCACCCGCGACAAGGACCCGCATGGAACTCGCCCCCGGAAGCCGGCTGGGACCGTTCGAGATCGTCTCGCTCCGCGGACGGGGCGGGATGGGCGAGGTCTACCGCGCCCGCGACACCCGGCTGGGGCGCGAGGTGGCGATCAAGGTGCTTCCTCCCGCGGTCTCGGCCGACCCCGACCGGCGGCGGCGGTTCCGGCTCGAGGCCCAGGCGGTCTCCGCGCTCTCCCACCCCCACGTCTGCACCCTCTACGACATCGGAAGCGAGGGCGAGACCGACTACCTGGTCATGGAGTACCTCCCCGGCGAGAGCCTGGCCGAACGCCTCGGCCAGGGCCCGCTCCCGATCCCGGAAGCGGCGCGCCTCGCCGGCCAGATCGCCGACGCGCTGGCCGCCGCCCACGCCAAGGGGATCGTCCACCGCGACTTGAAACCCGACAACGTGCGGATCACCTCCGACGGCTCCGCCAAGGTCCTCGACTTCGGCCTGGCCAAGGTCCTCGAACCGGAAGCGGCCGGCGCCCGGGACCTGGACCGCTCCCCCACCGTCCTGGCTCCCCTCACCGGCGCCCACGTGGTGCTGGGCACCGCCGGCTACATGTCGCCGGAGCAGGCCCGCGGAGACGCGGTGGACGCCCGCGCCGACGTGTGGGCGTTCGGGGTGGTGCTGTTCGAGATGCTGGCGGGGCGACCGCCCTTCACCGGCTCCACCGCGGTGGACGTGGTGGCGGCGGTCCTCCGCGCCCGGATCCCGTTCACCCGGCTTCCGGCGGACCTCCCTTCCAATCTGCGCGCGCTGGTGGTGCACTGCCTGGAGCGTGACCCGGAACGCCGGCCGGTGGACGGCGCCGCGCTCCAGCAACTGCTCGGGCGCGCGGCATCCCCCTCCGGGGCCTCGGCCGGGGACGCAAGCTCCCGGGGGGAGGCGAACGAGCGCTCCATCGTGGTCCTTCCCTTCGCCAACCTGAGCCCTGACCCCGACAACGAGTATTTCTCCGACGGCCTCACCGAGGAGGTGATCGCCGACCTCTCCAAGGTGGAGGCGCTCCGGGTGATCTCGCGGACCTCGGCCATGCGCTACAAGGGGACAAGGAAGGATCTGCGGACGATCGGCCGGGAGCTGGAGGTCCGCTACGCCCTGGAAGGCGGCGTGCGCAAGGCGGACACCGACCTTCGCATCACCGCCCAGCTCATCGACACCCGTACCGACACCCACCTCTGGTCGGAGAAGTACGGGGGGACGCTCGACGACGTGTTCGAGATCCAGGAGCGGGTGTCGCGGGCGATCGTGGACGCGCTCCGCGTCCACCTCTCCCCCACCGAGGAGCGCCGGCTCCAGGAGCGGCCGTTCCAGGACGGGTTCGTCTACGACCTCTACCTGCGGGCCCGCCGGGACGTCCAGAGCATGTCCCGGGAGCGGGTGCAGCGGGCGCGCGCCGACCTGGAGCGGGCGCTCGAGATCACCGGCGAGAACGTCCTCATCTACCGCGGGCTGGCCATGGCCGCCTGGCAGATGCTGAATGCGGGGTTCAGCGCGGACCCGGGCTTCCTGGACGAGGCCGAGGAGTACGGGAGGAAAATCCTCGCCCTGGATCCGGACGGCCCGCACGGGCACGTGATCATGGGCTACGTGGCCGGCCAGCGCGGGAACCGGCTGGACTGGGTACGCCATTTCCGGCGGGCGGTGGCGCTGGACCCGGGCGACCCCGAGCCCCATATCTGGCTGGCCGGGGCCTGGACGTTCGCGGGGCGGCCGGACGACGCGGCGGCGATGCTGGACCGCCTGGAGGCGATCGATCCTCTGGTGGACTGGCTCCACCTATGCCGCGCGGCCAACGCGTACTTCGCGGGCCGGTTCGAGGAGACCAAGGAACACGCCGAGCGAGCCATGGAGCTGGGGACCGGTCATCCCGGCGGCCCGGCGTTCTGGGCCCAGGCGGCGCTCTCCCTGGGGGACCTCGCGGGGACCGAGGCATTGCTCCGGGACCGCGCGCCGGACCCCTCCGCGCATCCCATCCTCAACCTGGCCCACGTCGTGGTCGCGGGATACCGCCGGGACCGGGGAGCGATCGACCGCCTGGCCGGCGAGGAATTCCGGGAGCGCATGTGGGAGGATCTCCAGTACTCCCACTTCATGGCCCAGGCCTACGCCCTGGCCGGGGATCGCGCGGAAGGGTTGCGGTGGCTGACCCGAGCCGCGGACCTCGGGCTGATGGCGCACACCTTCCTCGCCGGGCTCGACCCCCTGCTCGAAAACCTTCGCCCCGACCCGCGGTTCACCTCCCTCATGGACCGGATCCGGGCGGCCCGGGAGGCCTTCCTCGAGGGAATGGAGTCGGATTGAGCGATGCCGGGGCCCGGGCCTCGCGAACCGCGTTGCCGGGCCCTCCGACCATGCACGCTGCACGAGGCGCGCCGGGTTTGTCCCGAGGGAGGCCCGGAATTCGAGGTGCGCGTTCTCAGCCGGTCCCGAATTATTTGATTTTCAACGAGTTACGCGACGGCCGACGCGATTCTGGGATGCCGGCCTTGGCACGGAACCTGCTCATCAGGTCTCCGAACCCGACTCGGCAGGAGTCCAGGAAATGAAACAACACGGCTTCACGTTGATCGAACTCATGATCGTGATCGTGATCCTCGGGATCCTCTCGGCAATCGCCCTTCCGAACTACATCCGGATGCGCGAGAACGCCCTCCGAGGCTCCTGCGTCACCAACCAGCGGCACCTGTTCGACGCGGCCACCCTCTACGCCCTGGACAACCAGGTCATGAACCAGGTGATGAACGCCAAGGATCTCACCGCCGCCGGCTACGCCAAGGACACGATCTGCGAGTGCCCGTCGAGCAACGCCAAGGACTTCGACGACTACGTCATCACCATCGTCAAGGAGACGGTCACCGGGATCCAGTGCTCGATCAAGCCGGCCGACCATCTCTGGGCTCCGCCCGGCTAGAAGCCCGTCAAGAGACCGGTCCGGTGGCGGCGGAGCCCGGGCCCCGATCACGCACGCTCGCGCGGATAACGCCCCGGTTGCCCCCGGCACGCCGGGGCGTTAGTCTTGCCCCCATCGTCTCCCCGGTTCCCCTCCGATCGTCTCCGCACGGAGGTCCGTCGTGATCCGAATCCTGCCCGCCCCGGCCGCCGGGCGAACAATCGGTCCCCGTCGCCCCCGCCGGATCCCGCTTTGCGCCGGGTTGCTTCTCCCGGCCCTCCTGCTCGCCGGTTGCGGAGGCGGGGGCGGGCCGGCCACCGGCCGGGCCGGTGCCGCCGACTCCGCGTCGATGAGCGCCGCCCGCGCCGGCGCCGGGCTCACCGGGGCGGTCTCGGAAGAAGACTTCAAGGCGCTCCACGAGCTGCGGAAGGGCGCGACCCCGCCGCTCCACGGCGCCATGACCGAGGTGGACGGCGTCCGGGCCTACCTGAGCCTCCCCGCCGACGCGACCCCGCCGCTCCCCGCCCTGGTGGTGATCCACGAGTGGTGGGGGCTGAACGACAACATCAAGTTCTGGTCGGACCGGCTGGCCGCCCTCGGGTACGCCGCGCTGGCGGTGGATCTCTACGACGGCCGGGTGGCGGAGGACCCCGACTCGGCCCTGGCCTACATGAAGGCGGTGGATCCGGCGAGGGCGCTCCCCACCCTGCTCGCCGCGGAGCGGTTCCTGGCCTCCGATCCCCGCATCCGGGCCGTGCACCGCGGGGTGATCGGTTGGTGCTTCGGCGGCGGCTACTCGCTCCAGACCGCGCTCCACGACTCCACCCTAGACGCCGCGGTCCTGTACTACGGAAGGCCGGTGGACGACGTGTCCGAGCTCCGGAAGATCCACGCGCCGCTCCTGGGGATCTTCGGGAACCTGGATCCCAGCATTCCCCCCGACGCGGTGAACGCGTTCGACGAGGCGCTCACCAGGGCCGGGGTGCCCCACCAGATCCTCCGCTACGATGCCACCCACGCCTTCGCCAACCCGTCCAGCGCGCGCTACGACGGGAAGGCGGCGGCGGACGCCTGGGCGCACGTGCGCGGCTTCCTCGAGGAGTCCCTCCAGGACGAGACCGGATCGCATTGATCTCCCGCCCGGCGGCCGGCGATCCCGTTCTGGAGACCCGCGGGGTAGAGAAGGTCTACCCCGGGGGGGTGCGCGCCCTGGCCGGCGTGGACCTCGCGGTGGCCTCGGGGGAGACCCTGGTGCTCACCGGGGAAAGCGGTTGCGGCAAGACCACCCTGCTCAGGCTCATGAACCGCATGACCGAGCCCACCGCCGGGGAGGTGCGGATCCAGGGCCGCCCCGCCCGCGACTGGGACCCGATCGCGCTCCGCCGCCACACCGGCTACGTCCCGCAGGAGGGGGGCCTCCTCCCCCACTGGACGGTGGCCCGGAACGTGGCCCTGGTGCCGGCGCTGTTGGGCTGGGACGCGGAGCGGCGCCGCGCGCGGGTGGACGAACTCCTGGAGCTGGTGAACCTGGATCCCGTCCGTTACCGCGACCGGCGGCCGGCCGAACTCTCCGGCGGACAGCAGCAGCGGGTGGCCTTCGCGCGGGCGCTGGCCGCCGACCCCGGGGTGATCCTCCTCGACGAGCCCTTCGGCGCCCTGGACGCCATCACGCGGGTGGAACTCCACGACGAGTTCCTTCGCATGAAGGAGCGGCTGGGGAAGACCATGGTGCTGGTGACCCACGACCTGGGCGAGGCCTTCCGCCTGGGCGACCGGATCGCGGTGATGAAGGACGGCCGGGTGCTCCAGGCGGCGGCGCCCGGGGAACTCGCGGAGCGACCCGCCCACGACTACGTGCGGCGGCTCATCTCGCATCGCGGGGAACTCATGGCATGAGGCGCGCCCTCACCTGGCTGTCGGCGGCGGCGCTCCTCGCCGCGCTCCCCGCGGCCCCCTCCGAGGCCTCGGAGCGGATCGCGGTGGGGTCCAAGAACTTCGAGGAAAGCCGCCTCCTGGCCGAGATGTTCGCCCGGCTGATCGAGGCCCGGACGGATCTGAAGGTCGACCGGAAGTTCAACCTGGCCGGGACCGAGGTTTGCTTCCAGGCGCTCCGGGAAGGGGCGATCGACCTCTACCCCGAGTACACCGGGACCGGGCTGGTGTCGATCCTCCACCAGGACCCGCTTCCCGGCCGGGCCGAGACCCTGGACCGGGTGCGCGGGGAGTTCCTTTCGCGGTGGGACCTCTGGTGGCTCTCACCCTTGGGATTCGAGAACTCGTACGAGATCGCCGTCCCCCGCGCGCTGGCGGAGAAGGATCACCTCCGCACCATCACCGACCTGGCCCGGGTGTCCGGGGACCTGAACGCCGGGTTCGGCTACGAGTTCGTGGACCGCGCCGACGGACTTCCCGGGCTGCGGAAGACGTACGGGCTGCGGTTCCGGTCGGTGAAGCCCATGCAGCAGGCGCTCAAGTACCGGGCCGCGGGGGCGGGGCGGATCGACGCGCTCGACGTCTACACCACCGACGGGCTCATCGTGAAATACGACCTCACGGTGCTCGACGACGACCAGAGCTTCTCCCCCCCTACCAGGCGGTGCCGCTGGTGCGGGGGGCGACCCTGGCCGCGCACCCCGAGATCGGCCCGCTCCTGGGGCTCCTGGGGGGGGCGCTCGACGAGGCCACCATGCGGAAGCTCAACTACCGCCTCCAGGAGAAGGGCGATCCGGTCGAGCAGGTGGCTCAGGACGAGCTGGAAGCGCTGGGGTTGGTGAAGACGAAGAAGGTGGCCGCGGTCTCGACCCGGGGCAAGAACCTCTTCGTGTACCTGTGGGAGAACCGGGCGGAGCTGGCCCGCCTCACCGCGCAGCACCTGGGGCTCTCCGCCCTGGCTCTGGCGCTGGGCGTCGCGCTGGCGGTGCCGCTGGGACTGTTCCTCGAACGCCGGCGGGGCGCCGCCGAGGGGGTAATCCGCGCGGTGGGGGTGACCCAGACCATCCCCTCCATCGCGCTCCTGGCGTTCATGATTCCCCTGTTCGGGGTGGGAGCGCTCCCGGCGGTGATCGCGCTGTGGATCTACTCGCTCTTCCCCATCCTCCGCAACACCTACACCGGGGTGCGGGACGCGGGGCCGCGGGCGGTGGAGGCGGCGCTCGCCCTGGGCATGACCGAGGGACAGGCGCTCCGGATGGTGCGGCTCCCGCTGGCGGCGCCGGTGATCATGGCGGGAGTGCGGACGGCGGCGGTGATCACCATCGGCACCACCACCCTCGCCGCGTTCATCGGGGCGGGCGGCCTGGGGGAGCCGATCGTCACCGGCCTCCAGCGCGCCGACACCGTCCTCATCCTCTCCGGCGCGGTCCCCGCCGCGCTCCTGGCCCTGGCGGTGGACGGGGCGCTGGCCCTGGTGGAACGGCGGCTCACCCCCCGGGGGCTGGAGGTACGGACGTGAGCGACGCGGGCGGGATCCGGATCGAGGTGGCGCTCTCCCCCCAGCGTCCCGAGGAGGAGCTGGCGGCGATCCGGGCCGGGCTCACCGCGAATCCCCGCTGGATTTCCCCCCGCTACTTCTACGACGACCGGGGCTCGGAACTCTTCGAGGCCATCTGCGAGCTTCCCGAGTACTACCAGACCCGGACCGAGAGGAAGATCCTGGCGGACTCCGCCGACGCGATCGTGGCCGAGAGCGGGGCGGGGGACCTGGTGGAACTGGGGTCGGGAGCCTCGACCAAGACGCGGGTGCTCCTCGACGCCATCGCCCGCGCCGGCCGCCTCCGCCTCTACGTCCCCTTCGACGTGAGCGAGGGGATCGTGCGCCGGGTGGTCGGCGAGCTGGTCGGGGAATACCCCGGGCTCCGGGTGCACGGGGTGATCGGCGACTTCATGACCCACCTGGACCGGATTCCCGAGGGACGGAACCGCCTCTGCATCTTCCTGGGGGGGACGATCGGGAACTTCCGCCCCCCGGAGGCGGCCGCGTTCCTGCGCGAGGTCGCGGCGCAGCTGAACCCGGGCGAATACTTCCTGCTCGGGACCGACCTCATCAAGGAAGTGACGCGGATCGAGGCCGCCTACGACGACGCCCAGGGGGTGACCGCGGAATTCAACCTGAACGCGCTCCGGGTGCTGAACCGGCTCCTCGGCGGGGACTTCGACCTGGAGGGATTCGAGCACCATGCCTTCTACCGGACGGAGAGGCACCGGATCGAGATGTGGCTCCGCTCGGTCCGGGCCCAGACCGTGCACCTCCCCCGGATCGACCTGGACCTGGAACTCGCTCAAGGCGAGGAGATCCGGACCGAGATCAGCACCAAGTACGACCGGCCGATGGTGGAGGCGCTCCTGGCCGGGGCCGGGTTCACCCTCACGAACTGGATGACCGATCCCGCGAATCTCTTCGCCCTTTCCCTGGCGCGGCGGGAGGGCGCGTGAGCCGCCGCTACTCCTGGCTCCTCCTCATGGCCCTCCTGGTGGCCGGGATCTATGCTGCGGGCCGGGTCTACCTCCAGAGCCTGGGCCCCACCGTGCGTGAGGGGGCGAGCGTGACCAAGCCGGTCCCCCTCGGCACCACCGTGGTGGACCGGGGCGAGGCCACCGACGCCGACGCCGCCCGCGCCCTGGCCGCGGCGGTGACCGCGCATCCCGGCACCCGCCGGATCGCGGTGAGCTACCTTCGCGAGGGGACCCGGGTCCACGTCATGGCCGACTTCCCCGGCGGCTCGGTGGAACGCTGGGCGGCGGGCCCCGGCGGCACCCTGGTGGACACGGTCTGGCCCACCGAGGTCTCGGCGCGGCTGCGCTGGGCCGCGGAACACGGCGACTTCGATGCTCCCGGCCTGCCTCCCCCGGCGAGCCGGAACCTCTACCACTGAGGCGGGCGGTCCGGGATGCGGACCCGGGTCGGTACCCGGCCGGCCACCCTGGACCCCGGGCTAGCGGGCGTGCTCGGCCTCCAGGTGCCGGGCCCGCTCCACCCACCCTCGCACCGTTTCCGCCGACGGCGGATGCTTCACGAGGTGCCGGCGCTCGTTCACTTCGGCGAGACCGACGGCCAGCGCGTCGGGATCCCGGTCCCGGAGATGGCCGGGCCCGGAGACCCCGGCCGCGATCAGAAGCTCGGCGTCGCCCGGGTTCATCCCCTCGATCCGCAGAAGGTCGATCATGCGGACCCAGTCGATCAGATCCTGCTCGCCGAGTCCGGTGCGGAGCCGCACATCGTCCCGCCCCGGCTCGTTGCAGCAGCGCTCCATGAGGTCGTCGGAGGTCTTGATGCCGGCGTCGGCGAGTTGCTCGGCCTGAATGCGCCCCAGCCCGGGCAGGCGGCGAAGATCGCGTCTCATGATGAAGCTCCTTTCCCGTCCAATTGCATGATGATCTCTCCCTTTATCCTAGCACCCAGCCGGGATTCGGGCGCGGTGGCGCGGGCGGGCCCGGAGGCCACGGACGGGCACCGCGCCTCGCGGCGTTATACTCGAACGAGCCGCCCCTCCGCGCGAACCGCGCCCCCCGGGCGGCGGGAGAGGAACCGGAACATGAAGGCCTGGCAACTGGAACGGCCGCGGAAGGCCTCGGACAAGCCGCTCCGGATGGTGGAGGTGGACGTTCCGCGTCCCGCCCCCGACGAGATCGTGCTCGAGGTCTCCGCGTGCGGGGTGTGCCGCACCGATCTCCACATCGTGGAGGGGGACCTCGCCCCACCGGAGTATCCGGTGGTGCCCGGCCACGAGGTGGTGGGCCGGGTGGCCGCGGTGGGCGACGCGGTCCGGGAGATCTCGGTGGGCGACCGGGTGGGGGCGGCCTGGGTGGGCCGCTTCGACGGCACCTGCGACTACTGCGTTTCCGGGCGGGAGAATCTCTGCGAGCACCCGGTCTTCAACGGCTTCGACCGCCCCGGCGGCTACGCGGAAAGGATGGCGGTGGCCGCCGCCTACGCCCACCCCATCCCCGACGCCCTCGGCGACGACCTTCACGTGGCCCCGCTCCTCTGCGCCGGGATCATCGGCTACCGGTCGCTCAAACGGAGCGGGATCTCTCCGGGGAGCCGGGTGCTCCTGGTGGGCTTCGGGGGGGCGGCCCACATCGCCATCCAGGTGGCGCTGGCCCTCGGCGCCGAGGTGTACGCGATCTCCCCCGGGAGCGGCTCCCTCGCGCGCGCCGAGAAGATGGGCGCGGCCTGGACGGGGCAGCCGGGAGACCGGCCGCCCCACCCGGTCGACCACGCGGTCTACTTCGCGCCGGTGGGGACCGAGATCCCCAACACTCTGGCTTCGCTCCGCCGGGGCGGAACCCTGTCCCTGGCAGGGATCCATCTCGACCGCTTCCCGGAACTCGACTACGAGAAGCATCTCTTCCAGGAACGCACGGTCACCAGCACCACCGCCAACACGCGGGCCGACGCCCGGGAACTCCTCACCCTGGCCGCGCGGCTCGGGATCACCACCGACGTCCAGGAGTTCCCGTTCGAGAACGCCAACGAGGCGCTGGCGAAACTCTCCGCCGGCGCGCTCTCGGCCCAGGCCGCGGTGCTGCGGATCGGGAGGTAACTCTCGGGCTCGGGAGGGGATATCCGCTGGCGAAGCCGGAGGCCGGGGCCCGCGCCTGGGCCCCGGCCATCCGGGTGTGCCTACCGTTCGTTGTAGACCCAGCGGATCGTGAGCGTGCCGGCGCTGAGCGTGTTGACCAGCCCGGTGGACGGAAGATCGGTGGCGACCACGAACCCGTGATTGGCGGTGGTCCCCCTCGCCCACCCCTTGACCAGATCGTCGAGGAAGAGGCGGAGGAACCCCCCTCCATCCCGCTCGAAGTCCAGCGGCGTGATCGCCCACGCCGTGGCCTCGGTGGCGGACGCCTGGGGATAGCTCCCCGCGCCCACCGCGTTCACCGACCACGCGTTCTCGAGCGGGAACACCTGAAACCCGGTCTCCTCGCGCGAGGACGCCTCGGGCACCGGGCACTGGAAGACCGCCGAGTCGATCCGGATCTTCGCCGCATCCGGAAGCGCGGAGAGGTCGAACTGGACCGCCGCCCGCGCCTGCCGGAGCGAGTCGGCCGGGAGCGCGGCCACCTGGGCCGGGCTCAGGGTCAGCACCTTGGCCTCACCAAGGCGGGGGAGGCAGAGCGCCGCCGCCGCCATCACCAACAGCAAGCTCATCTTGCGCGACTTCATGACACCCAACTCCTTTCCTACCGGACGACCAGGATCTTGGTGGTGGCGGCGGGCTCCGACCCGGCCTGGACCCGGACGAAGTAGAGACCTTCGCCCACCGGCCGGCCGGAGCGGTCCCGGCCGTCCCAGGTCAGGGCGTGATCCCCGGCCGGGAACTCCTCGGGGCCCAGCGACCGCACCAGCCGCCCGGCCACGTCGAACACCTGGGCCCGGACCCGCGACGGGGCGCCGTCCAGGTGGAAGAGGATCCGTCCCGCTCCCGCCGTGGGATTGGGGGCCGCGCCCATTACCCGGAACCCGGGCCGGCCGTCGTCCACCCGCGCGATCGGCTCCTCCACGCTCGCGGGCTGGCTGCAGAGCCACAGCAACGTCAGCACCGGCCCGCTCGTGCAGGTCGGCGCGCTGCAGCTCCCCCACCAGTCCCCGAGCGCGTCCACCGCCGTTCCCGACGTGGTGTTTCGCACGCAGTAGCTCGTGTTGCTGTAGAACGAGTTGTAGCCGTGGTGCGCGCTGTTCCCCAGGTCCGGCGAGGCGCTGCTCCGGGCCAGCACCCCCACGCTGTTCGAGTAGAACTGGGACTCCCGCACCGTGGGCGCCGCCCCGGCCCCGGTGCAGTACAGGCCGTCGGTGTTCCCGTGGGCCAGGTTGTCGCTCCCCGAGTCGGTGGTGTCGCCCAGGACCGCCGTCCCCCCGGTCACCTCGAACCCGTACTTGGACCCGTAGACGTTGTTCTTGACGAACGTCATCCCGCCCGAGTGGATCCCGATGGCGGAGCCGAACACGAAGCCGCTCACCGAGTTCCCGCTTGCGGTGCCGGTCCCCGAGTCCAGGAGGCCGTAGATCCCCCGAGCGCTGGAGAAACCTCCGTAAACGGAGTTCCCGATGAGGTTTACTCCGCTCCCGTCGTTGGTGAGCTGGATGCCGCTCCCGCCTCCCACGTCCACCGTGCAGGTGTCGACCTCGACCGACGAGCTGGAGTAGACGCCGACCACGAGGTCCAGGTTCTCGTTGTTGGAGAACGTGCAGTGGCGCACGATCCCTCCGTCCGCGTCGTCGTAAGCTGCCCCCGTCTCCGCGTACTTCACCGTCGCGTAGGCCAGGTTCATGGTGGACCCGTCCCCGGCGTAGAGGCCGTACCAGTCCCCTTCGCCTCTGGGCGACGCCCCCGAGTCGAAGGTGACCCCGTCTGCGGAGGTCCCCGTCACGTCCAGGGTCCCGTCCACGACGAGTTCGGTCAGGGTGGTATCCGCCCCGCCGGCCTCGCTGTCTCCCGGCCCCGCCTTCACCGTGGTCGCCGCCCCCAGGGTGAGGGTCTTCCCGGAGGGCACCGTGAGGTCGCCGGGGAAGTCCAGCGTCCCGCCCTCCTCGTAGTCCGCGTCCCGGACCAGCGTCCCGTACATGCAGGCCACCGGGAAGGCCCCGATCTGTTCACTGTTCGGGTTGTCTGCGTTCTCCGGGTTCCCTCGGGAGTCGACGCGGAGCGTGAACTCTCTGTTCGACGCGTCGCAGAAGAGCGGATCCTCAACATAGGAAGTTGCCGAAGCCGGGTAGTAGTTGGTCCCATCGTTAGCGTACGTGATGCAGTCTACGACTGAGGTTCCTCCGCCTGGCCTGTAGAACCCGCTCGTGTGGGCACGGGTTACAATGCAGTGCGTAACGGTCGGCAAGGTGTAATAGATTCCGTAGTCCGCGTTGTCGACCGTGCACTTGGAAATCGTACCCGCGTCGGCAGTTTCAGAGATCCCCGCCCCAGCCCGCGTATCCGAGCATGTGACGAGACAACCCGTGACGTCGACATCGTCCGCTGCGCCGACGGCGATGCCGGCGCCACTTGAAGTTGCTGCCGAGAGGTTCACGTCCACCCCTGAAATGGCCCCGCTCCCACCATTTAGGAACACGCCAATCCCGTCCTCCATTTCGATGGTGCAGTCGCTGATCGTGCTGTTGCTGCAACCGTGAGCGTAGATTCCCCTTCCGCTCGCCAGCGTGAACCGGCAGTTGTTGATGGTCGCGCCGTCGAGGTAGCTCGCCGCGAGGCAGAACCCGCAGAAGAGAGCCTTCGATGAGCAGTTTGCCACGAGTCGTGCGTCGACGCAAGAAGGAGAAGCGGTTGGCAAGGCCCAGGTTCTTCGAGGGAGGAGGTCCCGGAGCTGGAGCTGGACGCCCGGGTGGAGCTGATCCGAGCGTTGGTCCCCCTGGCTTTGGCGGAGATCTCCGCGGTCCTGGACGAGGAGGTTCGAGAGCTGGCTGGAGAACGCTACGCGAGGACGGGAGGGAGCCGTCACGGGAGCAACTGTGGATCGGTGAAGTTGGCGGGCCAGAAGGTGCCGATTCGGGTCCCGCGGGTTCGTGGGGAGGGGGCTGAGATGCCGCTGACCTCATACCGGAAGCTTCGAGGGGAGGGGGAGGTGGAGAGGTGTTGCTGCGCCGGGTGCTGTACGGGGTGTCGTGCCGGAACTACGAGGCGCAGCAGAGTCGGTACCGGGAGCGATCGGACTGTCGAGTTCCACGGTGTCGCGGCGCTTTGTGCAGGCCAGTGGCGAGAAGCTGAAGGCGTTGCAGGAACGGGACCTGGCAGAGGAGGACGTGGTGGCGATCTTCCTGGATGGGAAGACGTTTGCCGAGGACACGATGGTTCTGGCGCTGGGGATCACGTTGAAAGGCGAGAAGCGGATCCTGGGGTTTGTGGAGACGGGGACGGAGAACGAGCGGGTGCTGAGCCAATTTCTGCGGTCGCTAGTGGATCGGGGCCTGGATGTGAGCCGGGGCGTTCTGATGATCCTGGACGGAGCCAAGGGTCTGCGGTCGGCGGTTCGCAAGTGCTTCAAGGATCGGGCCTTGGTGCAGCGCTGTCAGTGGCACAAGCGGGAGAACGTGGTGTCGTACCTGCCCCGGAGCCAGCAGGCGGCGTTGCGGAAACGGCTGCAGAAGGCGTACCAGCGACCGACCTACGCCGAGGCCAAGGGAGCGCTGGAGAAGATCCTGGCCGAGCTCGAGGAAGTGAACCAGTCGGCGGCGGCCAGTCTCCGGGAAGGCCTGGAGGAGACGCTGACCCTGCATCGTCTGGGTCTGTTCGGGAAGCTGGGCCGTTCGTTCAAGACGACCAACTGCCTGGAGTCGATCAACGGCCTGGTCGAAGAGCGTTGCGGCAAGGTGGACCACTGGAAGAACTCGAGCCAGAAGCAGCGTTGGTTGGCAACCGCGTTGCTGGAGATCGAGCCTCGCCTCAGGAAGGTGATGGGGTACAAACAGCTTCCTGCTCTGCGGGAGGCGCTGATGAGGGAGTTGAAGATCGAAGCCGGCAGCCCTCGAGAGGAGGCTGCCTAAACATGGGTCGCGCAATTTCCACTAAGAATGGGCTTGACTTGGAGTTAGGTATCCACGATGCCCGTACCACCGGTCATCGAGAAGGTGCAGCCGTCGATCTCGTTTGCGGCTCCGTCGATGATGATCCCGGAGGTGGGGCCCCCGCTCGGGGAGACGATGGAGCAGTCGAAGAGCCCATTGTCGCCGGTGAGATGAGCGACTGCTCGGGTACCTCCTTTCAAAGTGAGTCCCGTCACGGTGGTGGTCGATGTCGACGTGATGTCCGCCGCGTAGCTCGCCGTGTCCGCGGCGTCCACGATGATCTCACCGCCGCTCGTGTTGAGTATGGGAACGTCCTTATCCAGGGCGAACGGGTAATAGACGCCGGAGTGCTCCGGGGATAAGGCAGTCACGACCACGCGATCATACCCGCTGGTAGACGAGTCCACGGCCGCCTGGATCTGCCGGTACGGGTCCGGTACGGTCCTGTCCACTGCCTGCGCTATACTCGTCCAGCTGGCGAGAGCCAGCAGGACGGGGGTGAGCAAGGCAATCTTGCCTCTCATGTTTCGTCCTCCCGGGTGGGGAGGGGCAAGCGTCTGCCAAGATCACTCTGCCCCTCTCCCCCGATTTTGTTGTCTGCTTCCTCTCAGCCGGAGCCCGACCGGCTAGTTCCGGTACCGCGCTCCAAGCTGTCTCCAGAAACCGCTTGCAGCTCGAGAACTCAAGCCGCAGCCGACTTCACTGAACGCCCCCATCACCTCCTTTCCTTGTATGGCCGGCGAACCTGCCGCGAGATGGTAATCACCGCTCGCAGGATCGCAGAAGAGCGGATCCGCGACGATCATCGAGTCCGCCCAGGCTCTCGGGCAGGTTCCATATCCGGATCCCAAGTCCCCCCCCGAGTTGTGCCAGACCAGATTCCGCCGCATCGTTGCCGTGGTGCCGCGATCCCAGCACGCGATGCCACATTGCTGGTTGTCTACGATGATGTTGTCTTGCACCACCATTCCTGTCGTGGTTTGCCAGAGAAGAAGGCCACCGCCACCATAAAGCGTCAGGTGGTGACCATCATTCTCGACCATGGTGTTGTTGCTGATAGCCCCATCACTAGCGAGAGCCGCGATGGCCGCCCCGGAACCCGTGTCTCCGAAGAAACCCGTGCCGACTGTACGGTTGCGGACAAAGAGGTTTCTCTCGATATGGACTTGAGTCAGGGCGTGGTTACCCGACAAGTAGATGGCACCGCCGTGATCGCCCGCCACGTTCTCCACAAATTGGTTGCCCTCTATGACCGGGCTCCCTCTTACTGCCCAATACCAGATCCCTGCCCCATCCGCATAGGCCTGGTTGGAGTCGAAGACGTTGTCTCTGATCTCGGCGTTGCAAGTACCGAGCGCCATCCCACCCCCATCCAGGGGTGCATAATTCCGCGCGATCAAGTTCCCTTCTACCAACGGGGCCGGCGGTACCCAGTCCTCGCCGGCGCCTAGCAAGATGCCTCCGCCCTCAAAACCCTGGTTGTCGATCACCCAGTTCCCTCTTATCGTGGCAGAAGTGCCCAGGCCAACAATTCCGCCGCCATAGTGGCGAGTGTCTGTCTTGGTGCGCGAACCCCGCCCACCCGTGACCGTGAACCCCTCGAGCACCGCCTTCCGAGTCTCATAGTGGGTCATGACCACCACCGAGCTATCTCTCGAACTCCCGTCCAGGATGGTCACCTCGGGTCCCTGCTCGCTCCGGATCGCGACATCCTTCCCCAGGTAGTCGATGTTCTCGTAGTACCGGCCCGGACCCACCAGGATCTCGTCCCCGGTCACCGCGCTGTCGATCGCCGCCTGGACCGTGGGGGCATCGCCGCTCCCATCCAGATTCACGTGCCAGACCTTCCCCAACCCCGCCACGTACACCGAAGCCGGGTTCGAGAGCCCGCCCAGGTTCCCGGCGTCATCCCCCGCCCGCACTGCGAAGTACGTGGCGCCGCCACCGGGGAGATCCGTCACGGCCATGCTCTGATGCGCCCCCGATGCAGCCGGGGCGACGGGCCAGGGCACCACCGTCGCCGAGTCCCAGGTCGCCTGGTCGGTGATGGGCCCCATCCGGTACCGGATCTGGTACGCGGTGGCCTTGCCCTCGGTCCCGTCGTCGCCGGGCGCCGTCCAGGTCAGGGTCGCCCGGTAGGCCAGGGTTGAGGCAATTGCGGTGAGGTCCGTGATCGCCGCCGGGGGCGTGGTGTCTGGCGGCTGGGTGACCTCGAGGTCGTTCCCCATCGGGGCGGTCCAGCCGCCGTCATCCACACCACGGACCGCGTAGTGGTGGACGCTCAGGGCTACGAGACCGGTAATCTCGAGTTGTTGCCTGCTCCCCGCCGGGAGCGGCTGGACCGGCACCGTCACCCGGGTGTCCGCATACCACGTGCTGTCGGTAATGGGGTTTGGCGAGGTACGGATGTCGTAGATCACCACGGTCCCTCGCATCCCGTCGTCCCCCGGCGCCGTCCAGGTCAGGGTGACCGTCGAAGCGGTCAGCCCCGCCACCGCGAGATCGGTCACCGCCGCTGGGGGCTCCGGATCACCGGGCGTCGTGAAGATGACGTTCGAGAAGTCGGAAGCGTTACCGGCCGCGTCCACTGTCCGGATGGCGAAGTAGTAGCGATGGAAATGCGTCAAACCCTCGATACGGGTGGAGTCCGCCGTCCCGGCCGGCCCCCGCACCGGGAGGGTATCCAGGACCGCGGCGGTAGCCCAGCTCTCCGGCGCAGTGTCCAAGCTGGAGCAGAGATCGTAGTAGGCGGCCTCGCCCTTGTCCCCGTCGTCGCCCGTCGCCGACCACCCAAGGGTGATGGACGTGTCGTCCACAGCCAGCACTCGGAGATCCTTGATCGCGCCGGGCGGGGTCACGTCGGGGCCGGGGCCGTGCTTCCCGCCCCCACAGCCAGCGGCGAGGAGCGTCAGCACGGGTATGATGAGAACTCCAGCACGCCGGAGAGTGCCCGAGGGTCCTCTCCGGTTCCCGATCCGACAGAGCCAAGCTATCAGTGCGGCGGCCGTCGGCCAGGGAGAGGGAAGGCCCCGGGGGATGGTCGGTCGCATGCGGCACGCCACAGGCATACGACTTGTACCTCGTTGAGCCACTTGGAACGGGGTAGGGGGCCGTCTTGGTGCCGGTCCAGAGGGTGTGGTCATCAGCCTCCCCACTCAAAGCAAGTGTCTACTCTCTCGATCTTGCCAACGCAAGGGGAATCTGGTGACAAGTCCGTGCCGGATCGATGAGGCGCTGAGTGAGTTGCTCTGGTCGCCGGGTCCCGTCCACCACGAGTTCGGTCAGGGTGGTATCCGCCCCGCCGGCCTCGCTGTCTCCCGGCCCCGCCTTCACCGTGGTCGCCGCCCCCAGGGTGAGGGTCTTCCCGGAGGGCACCGTGAGGTCGCCGGGGAAGTCCAGCGTGCCGCCCTCCTCGTAGTCCGCGTCCCGGACCAGCGTCCCGTACATGCAGGCCACCGGGAAGGCCCCGATCTCCTCGCCGCTTCCGTTGTTGTGCGGGTTCCCGTAGGAGTCGACCCGCAGGGTATACTCCCCGTTATCCGCATCGCAAAAGAAGGGGTCCTCCTCCATGCTTCCCGTACCCTGGGTTCCGCTCCAGTAGGCATCGCTCAGGCAATACTCGGCGACGACGTCGTAGAAGCCCCAACCACCTCCGACGGCAATACAATGGTGGGCCGAGACATCACCACTACCCTCATCGTAAACTCCAAGGTCATACCCAATGAGAGTGGTCCGGGCCACGGTCAAATCATCTCCGTAAACCCTCCAAACTCCAACGTCGCTTGTAGCGCCTGGATAGAGCCCCGTGATCAGACAGCTATCGACGAGACAGCTACTAGCTCCTACACAGAATACGCCAATGCCGAGTTCTACGCCCTGAGTCTCCAGAGTATCCCCATAGACAACTGCCGAGCCTAACCGTGCGGCAACGGCAATGCCATCCCCCACGCGGACGCGAGTCCGGGAGACCGTGCCACTGGCATACATGTCGACTCCTTCGGTATTGGAAACAACCGGGTCGACGTAGATATTGCAGGAATCGATGGTTGCGTCTCCACCCGAGCACTTGACTCCTATGTCGAAATCGCCGGATAACCGGATCACGGTCTTGGCAATCCGAGCACTCCCTTCAGCCTCGATCCCGATGGGGATGTCCTCGTAATAGCCACCGATGGTGCAGTTCCGGACCTCTCCTTCTCCGCGGACGAAGACCGCCCGTTCCGTCCCGCCCCGGACGGTGAATCCGTCGAGGATGGTCCCGGAAGCCGCATCGGTCTCAAAGTCGACCGCGGTGGCGGCCAGCGACCCGCCGTCGATGATCGGGGTCTGACCGCTGGCCGCGATGACCTTCACGCCAGACTTGATGGTGAACACGTCTGCGTACGCAACTGAGGGCGTATCGGCAACCGCGTCCGACACGAGGATCAGGTCGCCCGACGACGCAAGCGACATGGCGCTCGACACCGTCAGGTATGGCGAAGGCACCTCGTACGTGGTAGCATCCGCTACGAGGGCCGCCCCGCACAGGGCGGTAACGACCAAGAACAGAACGGCTATGGTTCTCATGGCCGGTCTCCTTTCTGGTTACGGGGGCCGGAGGCGGTCGAAGTTGCTTGCCTGCACGTCGCCGCCCCGGCCTCCTGCCTCTCTCCGGCCTACCCATCCCCGGCCGTGGGGGGCCAGGGGATCACTGGGCCATGGCTGCCCTCCCCCGGAAACTGATAACCCTCGCCGCAGTGGAGCAACCCGGCTCCGCCACCGCGCCGATCACGCCGGAGCCAGCGGTCAAGGCCGGCGAGTTGGCGGCCAGAGCGCCGGTGCTAGCTGCGGTGGTGTCGCAAAAGAGGGGATCGACGAAGAGATTGTCCGTTACGTCGATGTGCGTCGTCATGTCGCGATCCACGTCGGTCACCGCGTTGCCGTAGATGAGGTTGTGGACCACCTGGCAAGAGGCCCGGCGTTCGGCGACGAACCCGCCTTCGCCGTTTCCGTAGATGACGTTGGATTCGATTCGGGTGGCCGAGGAGCAGTACTGCACGACCATGCCGCCGCCGGGGAGATATCCCCTTGAGCTTCCCGCATGGTTGAAGGCGATCGTGTTGTTGTGGATATAGGCTTCGTTGTCGAGAAAGATACCTCCCCCCGAGCTGTCGAAGGCGCTGTCTTGACCCGATGCCACGTTGTCTAAGATGACGTTGTCCGAGATGTCCGTTAGGCTCGGGTCAAATAGGTCTGCAGCAAGGTACAACCCTCCCCCATGATCCGCGGCGTGGTTCTCCACGATTAGATTTCTCCGGATCACGACGTGCCCCACCGTGCCGAGCAGGTAGAGACCACCGCCGTCCCCAGTCCCCGTCGAATTCCTCCGGATCACGTTGTCCTGGATGATGCAGGGGCCGGCGATGTTGATTCCACCCGAGTTCCTTGAGCAATAGTTGTCCTCGATCACGTTGTCCTCGATCACGACCGGCGGGAACGAACCGGAGGTTCCGACGCCTATCGCCCCTCCCCGCGAGTTACCTCCTCCCGGGCCGTTAAGCGCGCTGTTGTCTCGGACCACGTTTCCGCGTATGGTCGGGGTAGAGTCATAGCAGACTACCCCCCCTCCTAACTTAGTGGAGGCACCCCACGGAGGGGTCCACCCCCTTCCACCCGTGATCGTAAACCCCTCAATGACCGTGTCTTGGCCCTCTCCCGAGTCGCACATGACGACGGTGGAGTCTTCCCGGCTCCCGTCCAGCACCGTCACTTCCGGCCCCTTCTCCCCCAGGAGGTGAATCGCCTTCCCCCGAAGGTTGATGTTCTCGTAGTACGTTCCCGGCCCCACCAGCACCACGTCGCCGTCCTCCGAGCTGTCGATCCCCGCCTGCACCGTCGGCGCATCCCCGCTCCCGTCCGGTCGAACGCGCCAGGTGCGGGAGGCGTTGGCGATGAGCGCCACCCCGCCACAGGAGATGCTCCCCAGGTCCACCACGCACCGCACCGAGTCCCGCTCCCTGGGTGCAAACTCCACCCGAACCGCCAAGGACTCACCGGGGGCGAGGGTGGTGTCCCCCCCTCCCTCCAGGAGCTCGAAAGGCGGGCAGCCCAGCGAAACCGAGACCGGCTCCCCGGCGCTTCCCGCGTTCCGCACGACAAACGTCCGGATCTCCATGCTGTCGATCTCCACCCGGCCGAAGTCCAGGGTATCGGGCTCGACCAGGCAGAGAGGCTTGCCCGGCTTGGTCGCTCCCCGTCCACAGGATGAAGCGCCCAGAACGAGGAATATCCCTACGCCAAATAGGGTGAGAAGTCGCGCTACCGGAACCTGCGCCGGGCGTGCGTCGGGGGCGCCTGTCCGCCAAGCGCGCGACTCCTCGGAGAATCGGGGGGCCCCACTCCCTGAAGCGCCGGGAGTGGGCCGGCGGAGGCGTCGCTCCGCGCGAGGGCTGCGAACGTGGCGCTGGGGCCCGGGCCCGCGCCGCAGGCGCTCAGGGCCGCGCCGCTCCCCGAGAGCGGCTCCGACCACGCCCGCCGGCATGCGGGAGACCGGTCGCAAGGTCTGTCCCAGCCTGCAACAAGATGCGGCGGCGGTGACGAGCCAGGGAGGGGGAAAGCCCGTTCGTCCGCCCCGTCGCACGCGGGAAGAGGAACGCATGCGACCTTCTTTGCCCGATTGTGCCAACCGACGGCGACCGCGGCGAGGTGGTCTCCAAGTTGAGGGAGGGCTCAGATGTGGGGTGAGATCGCCCCCCGGCGGCGCAACGTAACGCCCTCACTTATAGTCCCGTGGGCGACCCGGTTCAAGGGTTTTCCTCTGACAATTCGGAAACACCCCGAGGGGATCGGCACACCGCGCGCGGCAGGTGCGTTCCAAGCTTGGCGCACCAGCGTCGGACCTGGGCGCGAAGTCCACCGCCGTGCCACGGAGGCTGCCCCCGTCGATGATGGGGGTCTGGCCGCTCTTGGCCACGACCCGGACCCCCGACTTCACCGTGAAGGTGTCGGCGTAGGCGCTGTCGGGGTGGAATGCGTCAGCGTCCGACACGAGGATCAGGTCGCCGGTGGATGCAGAGTTCATCGCGGAATGGATCGTCAGGTAGTAGGAAGGAACTTGTAGCGTATCCGGGCCTTGAGCCTGTACCCTGGTAGCGGTCACCCCGCTGAGGGCGACCAGAACCAGGACGAGGACTACGATGGCTTTCATGCCATCCTCCTTTTCCGGTTCGGGGGCGGGAGCGGTGGACCTGTGCTTTCCGGCTTGGGCCACCGCCCCGTCCCTGCTTGTTTGTTCGGCCCCCTTGGACTCCCGCTACCCCCGGGCCGAAAGGGGTGCGGGAAAGTCGTCTATTCCCTGTGCTTGGCCAGCGCCCAAACCGAGGGCTCCGCTTCGGGTGCGGAACAACCCGGCATCGCCACGGCCCCGATCACGCCATCCGGCTGATTTAGTGCCGGCGAGTCGGTTGCCAACCCCCCCTCGCTCGCTTCGGTCGTGTCGCAGAAGAGCGGATCCAGAAACAGATTACCTTCCTGGATAATTGGCGGCACCCCCAGCATCTTGATGTCCGTCACTTCGTTTTCGAAGAGAAGGTTTCGCATCAGTCGAGCCGTCGAGCGATCATCGGTGACAATGCCGCCCTCGGAGTTCTTGTAGAAGATGTTGTTCTCCACAAGCGTTCCAGGAGAGGTCGCCAATAGGCAGCATCCGCCCCCGGACAGGCCGGGTCCCATGGTTTCGGCGATGTTGAAAGCAATCGTGTTGTGTTCGATATCGGCTCCCCCCTGGGTCCAGATGCCCGCTCCTGGACAATAGCTGGGGCCATCCGATCCAAGAGCAGTATTCCCGATGATGACGTTGCCGGTCACCTCGATAAGCCCAGGGTCACCGCCGAATACGTTGGCCAAGTACAGTCCCCCGCCGTGATCCGCGGCGTGGTTCTCCACGATTAGATTTCTCCGGATCACGACGTGCCCCACCGTGCCGAGCAGGTAGAGACCACCGCCGTCCCCAGTCCCCGTCGAATTCCTCCGGATCACGTTGTCCTGGATGATGCAGGGGGCTCCGATATTGATCCCGCCGGAGTTTCGCGAGCAGTAGTTGTCCTCGATCACGTTCCCTTCGATGACGATTGGCGGGTCCGAATCCGGGCTGCCGATGCTGATGGCTCCACCCCTGGAGTTCCCTCCCCCCGGGCCGTTCAAGGCGTGGTTGCCACGTATGACATTTCCCCGGATGGTCGGTCCAGAAAAGTGGCAATAGATCCCGCCCCCCAAGCGCGTGCCCGGATCCTGATCTGGAAACCGCTGCAGCCCCGATCCGCCGGTTATCGTCAGTCCCTCGATGAGCGTCGCCCCTGTCTCATGGCGGTTGCACTCAATCACTGGGCCGTCCCCTCTGCTGCCATCAAGTACGGTAAGGCCCGGCCCTGCCTCACCTTGCAGATGAATCGCTTTGCCCATCAGATTGATGTTCTCGTAGTACGTTCCCGGCCCCACCAGCACCACGTCGCCGTCCTCCGAGCTGTCGATCCCCGCCTGCACCGTCGGCGCATCCCCGCTCCCGTCCGGTCGAACGCGCCAGGTGCGGGAGGCGTTGGCGATGAGCGCCACCCCGCCACAGGAGATGCTCCCCAGGTCCACCACGCACCGCACCGAGTCCCGCTCCCTGGGTGCAAACTCCACCCGAACCGCCAAGGACTCACCGGGGGCGAGGGTGGTGTCCCCCCCTCCCTCCAGGAGCTCGAAAGGCGGGCAGCCCAGCGAAACCGAGACCGGCTCCCCGGCGCTTCCCGCGTTCCGCACGACAAACGTCCGGATCTCCATGCTGTCGATCTCCACCCGGCCGAAGTCCAGGGTATCGGGCTCGACCAGGCAGAGAGGCTTGCCCGGCTTGGTCGCTCCCCGTCCACAGGATGAAGCGCCCAGAACGAGGAATATCCCTACGCCAAATAGGTTGAGAAGTCGCGCTACCGGAACCTGCGCCGGGGATGCGCCGGGGGCGCCTGCCCGCCGAGCGCGCGACTCCTCGGAGAATCGGGGGGCCCCACTCCCTGAAGCGCCGGAAGGGGGCCGGCGGAGGCGTCGCTCCGCGCCAGGACTGCAAGAGCGGCGGTGGGACCCCGGCCCGCGCCGCAGGCGCTCAGGGCCGCACCGCTCCCCGAGAGCGGCTCCGACCATGCCCGCCGGCATGCGGGAGACCGGCCGTAAGATCTGTCCCAGCTTGCAACAAGATGCGGCGGCGGTGACGAGCCAGGGAGGGGGAAAGCCCGTTCGTCCGCTCCGTCGCACGCGGGAAAAGGAACGCATGCGACCTTCTTTCCCGAGTGTGCCAACCGACGGCGGCCGCGGCGAGGGGGTCTCCAAGTTGAGGGAGGGCTCAGATGTGGGGTGAGTTCGCCCCCCGGCAGCGCAACGTAACGCCCTCACTTATAGTCCCGCGGGCGACCTGGTTCAAGGGTTTTCCTCTGACAATTCGGAAACACGCCGAGGGGATCGGCACACCGCGCGCGGCAGGTGCCTTCCAAGCTTGGCGCACCCGCGTCGGAACTGCCGCATCTGCGCGGGCCTTCGCATGCAGCTTTCCAAGCGCATGGCACGGTCGTCTCAGGATTCTCATAGAGAACGCGACCGGGACGCCGCCCGGCCGGGGCCGCTTCGCGAAGCCTGTTGCCGGCGGCGGATCAGAACCTGAGCAGCGCCCCCACCGGCTCCTCGCGGGGGAGGAGGGCCCGCGCCCGGTCGCTTCGCACCAGCTCCAGCTCCGCCTCCTGGGTGACCGCGCGCTCGAGCAGCGCGTCCACCAGATCCTCCACCTGATCCACCCGCGCATTGCAGGCCGGGCAGCGCCGGCGGTCATCGGTGAGGAGCAGCCCGCAGCGCACGCACTCCGCCCCCGGGGCCCGGTAGCGGTCATGCACGACCAGAGTCATCACCCGCCGCTCGCGCAGCGCCACCAGGGTGGGCTCCAGACCCCAGACCCCGCGTCCGGAGGAGACTGAGTCATGGATGCGGCCGATGGTGTCCACTTCCTCCCGCGCTTCGACCTCTTGCTGGAGGGGGGCGATGGCGCCGGCCACCTCGGTCACCGAGGCCTCGATGGGAAGCGCGAAGTCGCCCGACCAGCGCTTGCGCACCTTCGGCGAACACGCGTCCCGGTACTCGGTCAATACCTGGGGCGTCCCCGCCACCAGGAGATGCCGGGCTTCGAGCCGGTCGATGAGGATCTCGGTGGCCTGGGCCACCGCGCCCGCGTGCCACATGACGTGGGCGTCGTGGTGGCGCTGGATCCGCATCTGGCTCCAACCGCCCTGCTTGTGGCTCTTGGGGGTATCCTCGAAGAGGTCCGCCGTTTCCTGCACGTGGCCGAGCTGGCTCACGAACAAGCGCGCGCGCTGGTTGTCGAGGATTACCACGCCGAACCGGTCGTGCTCGTCCCGGATCCGGGCCAGGGGGCGGAGATAGGGACGGCGGCCGACCCGGAGCCGGGTGGGCAGCGCCAGCGGAAGGCTCACCTGGAACCACAGTTCCCGCGCCGGGCAAGAGAAGAAGGCCGCTCCCCGCCCCAGGCGCGGGGCGTCCTCAATCAGGCGGCGCTCCATGCGCTCGATCTCGCCGCGCACCGTCTCCGCCTGGCCGCGGTCGGCGATCCCGGCCAGCGCGTCACGGGCGTGGGTCTTGAGATCGATGGCCCAGGCGTTGTTGTGGCGGTGCTGGGGGCTCAGGTCGATGTAGAGGCTCACCACCGGGGAGTCGGACTCCAGGGCGGCCAGTTCGGTGAAGCGGCGGCGGGTAAGGAGATTGAGCGATCCGTCAGCGGCGAGTTCATCGAAGCGGACGATGAGGGAGTCGCGTTCCTGGGAGGTCAGGGTCGCCGGCATTTGAATGCTCCTTTCAAAGAACTTCTCGGGTCCCGCGGGCGGGACTCCGTCACGTCCGGGGTACTTCCATGATGCCCCCGCACGCCGCGCCTTTCAACCGAGGGCGCTCAAAGATCCGGCTCGAGGCCGCGCCCGGCCGCCTCGCCGCGAAAAAGTTCGATCAGCCGCTCCACGGTGGCGGGGGCGTGCCCCGCGTAGTGGTTGTTCACGTAGACCACGGTGGGAACCTCGCGCTCCAGCATCCGGGCCAGGAACCCGGCCCAGCGCCGGAGACGGCCGCTCCGGTCGACCACCTCCTTTTCCCAGGTCCGGGTCAGCTTCTCGATCTCCTGCCGGTCGCCCAGGAGTCTTACGTAGGCCAGGCCTCCGGTGACCGGATCCATCGTCTTTTCCAGCTCGTCGGCGTGCGGCATCCAGGCCCGGTCCACCGTCACCAGCGCCGCGTCGTGCTCTCGACAGAGATCGGCGAAGGCCGGGGTGACCCAGGCGGGGTTGCGAATCTCCACCGCGTAGGTCCGGTCTCCGGGAAGGTCGGCCAGAAAGCGGTCCAGGCGCTCCATGAAGGGCCCGGCGGATGCGAAGGCCGACCGGTTGAAGTAGGGGAACTGGATGACCAGCGGCCCCAACCGAGGCCCCAGCGCGTCCATGACCTTCAGGAACCGGTCGCGCACCGGGTAGGTCGCGTCGGGATCCAGCACCTTGGCCGGATCGGGCCGGGCGCCCTCCCCCCCGTGCACGATCTCGCGGGGAAACTTGGCCGCGATCAGGAACGACTCCGGCGTCTTGTCCGCCCAGCCCCGGACGGTGCCCGCGGCGGGGACGGCGTAGTAGGTGGCGTCGATCTCCACGGTGTCGAACCGGTCCGCGTAGAGCCGCAGGAAGTCCGCGGGAGGGGTGCCGGGCGGGTAGAAGGGGCCGATCCAGTCCTTGGAGGAGAATGACGAGGTTCCGAAGCGGATGAGCGGGGGCTTGCACGGATCGCGCCGGTTCACCGTCGCCTCCGGGAGCGGGCTGCCGCGAGCCCGTTGAAAAACTGGACCTGGCCGCGTTCGAACCCGCCGCCGCGCCGGGTGCTTCGGCCCCCCGCCGCGCCGGCTATCCGGGTGAGGATTTCCGGTTTCCGGCCCCGGGGCGGCCCGATACGCTTGGAGCATACAACGAATCGGCCGCACGCGCCGAAGGAGGAACGGTGGAGCGACTCTGGTTCCGGATCGGGGCGGCGGCGGGTCTCGTGGGCGTGGCCGCCGGGGCGTTCGGCGCCCATGCGCTCCGCTCCCGGCTCTCCCCCGACCTGCTCGAGGTCTACCGGACCGGCGTCCACTACCAGCTCGTGCACGCCCTGGCGCTCCTGGCCACGGCCTGGGCCGCGTCCCGGTATCGCGGCCGGGCGATCTCGGTGGCGGGATGGGGCTTCACCGCCGGGATCGTCCTCTTCTCCGGCAGCCTCTATGTGCTGGCCTTGTCCGGCGTTCGCGGACTGGGTGCGATCACCCCCTTCGGCGGGGCCTCGCTCCTGGTCGGGTGGACCGCTCTACTCCTTGCTCCCGCCTCGCGCCGCTGACACCTGTCACGGCCGCCTGACCGCACCACGGCCCCGCGGCTACCAGGTACCCACTTTGTCTGTGAAACTTGTTGACCATAAGGCTTATCCAAAGTTTAATGAACTCTCTGTGTCTGCCTGCTCTCCTCGAACCTGGAGGACCCATGAAGCGTCGCTCTCTGCGCTCCTCATGGACTCTGGTGGCCGTACTCGCCGTGGCTCTCGCCCTGTCCATCGCCTGGATAGGGTGCGGCACCGACAACAGCGCGACGAGCACCCTTACCCGCCCCCAGATCCAAGATCCCTCTCTCCAGCTGACTGCAGCCAATCCCGCGATCCAGGCCGTCATGCGCGTCCAGGACCGCCACACCCCTGACCTCATGAGCATCCCCGGGGTGATCGGGACCGGCACCGGTCTCAGCGCCCAGGGCACTCCGGTGGTCAAGGTCTACACCAAGGAGCGTCTCCCCGAAAACGCCATCCCGCTCGAACTGGACGGCGTGGCCGTGGAGACTGAAGTCACCGGCGTCATCCACGCCATGAAGGGCCCTCCCGGCGGCGGCGGCGGTGGCGGCGGTCACGGCGGCGGCGGCGGCGTCTCCCACACCGCCAAGCAGTCCACTCCGATCCAGCTCGGGACCTCCGGCGGCTGGGCCTATGACCTGGCCAACGGGTACTGCTGCGGCGGGACGCTCGGCTCCCTCGTCCAGAAGGGCGGGAGCCAGTACATCCTGAGCAACTACCACGTGTTCGAGGCCGACATCGTGAGCGGCGGCAACGGCCGCGTCGCTCAGGCCGGCGACCCCGTGATCCAGCCCGGTCTCATCGACGTCAACTGCAGCCTCAGCGGCGCCCAGACCGTGGCCACCCTCTCCGGGATCAAGAGCCTCCCGAACTCGAACGTGGACTGCGCCATCGCCCAGGTCGTCCCCGGCATGGTCGATCCCTCCGGCGCGATCCTCGAGATCGGGACCCTGTCCTCCTCCACCGTGGCCGCCTCGCTCAACCAGGCGGTCAAGAAGAGCGGCCGCACCTCCGGCCTCACCCGGAGCAGCATCAGCGGGCTCAACGTGACCGTCAGCGTGAGCTATGAGAACGAGTGCGCCGGCGGCACCGCGTTCACCAAGACCTTCACCGGTCAGATCATCATCAGCAACCGCCACTCCGGCTTCCTGGACAGCGGTGACTCCGGCTCGCTCATGGTCGAGGACGTGAGCACCAACCCGCGCGCGGTGGGCCTGCTTTTCGCGGGCAGCAACACCGACGCGGTCGCCAACCCGATCGGACAAGTGCTCTCGTTCCTCAACGCCTCCATGGTGGGGAACTGATTCGACTCAACCGTTCGCAGAGCACAGGCAGAGACACGCCCGCCCCGGCCGCCGGGGCGGGCGCCTTCTTTCCGGCGGGAACCCCGGGGTAAGGACGCACCACGAATGGCTCGTAAGCCCGTCGCTCAGGTGATCGCCGACCACGCCCCCACGCTCATGGCGCTTCCGGGCGTCCAGGCGGTGTACGAAGCCGCGCTCCCGGACGGCAATCCGGTGATCCGGGTGATCGTGCTCACCGGCGAGGACGCGACCGCGAGACGCATCCCCGGGACCATCGAGGGATATCCGGTCGAGGTGGAGCGAAGCGGCCCGATCCGGCCCCTGGGGAGCGAAGCGCGGTAGCGCCCGCCGGGGCCTCGGATGGACGCGCGGCGCCGCAGCGCCCGCGCCTTACCAGCTCAGATCCTCCGGCGAGAAATAGTCGTGGAGCCGGCGGCGCGAGACCAGATGGATGTTCTCGGACCACACCTCCACCGGGTTCAGGTCGTCGGTGAGCACCCTCGCCTTCTCGGTCCGGGGCTCGAACCGGTTGGCCCAGGCGTGGTTCATCTGCACCACCACCCAGTGCATGTAGTCGTCGTCCAGGAACTCCTTGGGCCGGGGGATGGCGGAGTCCGGAATCTCCATCTCCCGGTCCGAGGCCACCACCACCACGTTTCCCAGCGTGTTCGGCGGCTCCTGGGTGGGGAGCGCCTCCACGTTCCGGAACACCTCGCGAAGGGTGGCCGCGACCGAGCGCACCAGGACGTCGTCCCAGCCGCGGGTCTCCAGGTTGATCGCGAATACCCCGCCGGGGTCCATGTGCTCCTTGACCAGCCGGAAGTACTCGCGGGTGATGAGGTGGAAGGGGATGGAGCTGCTTCCGAACGCGTCCATCACCACCGCGTCGTACCGGGTGTCGTGGGTGCGGAGGAACCTCCGGCCGTCCTCGGTGTAGACCGATGCCTCATCGGGCCGGAGCCCGAACCACCGGCGGGCCAGCCGGACCACGGTGGGATCGATCTCCACCGCGTCCACCTTCCAGAGCGACTTGGTGAAGTCCTTGGCCACCGAGCCGCCCCCCAGCCCGATCAGGAGCGCCTTGCCGGGATGGTCGAACAGGAGCTTCACGTCGTCCATCGCCACCACGTAACGGTAGTAGCTGGTGAAGGTCACCGGGTCGATGTCGGTGTGGGCGGCGCCGTCGATCATGAGGAAGCGCTCGCCGTTCTTGTCCAGGACCCGGATCTCGGCGTAGGGGCTCTGGGTGACTTCCTTCAGGCCGCCCCGGGCCCTGGGAACGATGCGCGGCATCTGCCACCCCGCCGCCCCTCCCGCCACCAGGAACGCCGCCGCCAGCACCCCCCGGGCCCGCGCGCGGCGGCTTCCCGCCGCGGCCAGGGCGGCTCCCACGAAGAGGAGCACCCCCACCAGCACGGTGAGCGCCCGCACGCCCACGTTGGGAATGAGCACGAATCCGGTGAGGAGCGCGGCCACCACGCTCGCCACCGTGCCCACCGCGTAGACGTCGCCCGCGGTCTTCCCCACCTCGCCCAGGTCGTGGGTGCGGAGCTTGATCGCGTAGGGCGAGACCATGCCGAGGAGGGTCAGGGGCGGAGCGAAGAGGATGAACGCGGCCAGAAGCACCGCCGCCCGGAGTCCCAGGGGCTCCACCAGGAGCAGCACCGGCTTGCGGATCCAGGGGATGAGCACCATCCACAGGCCGGCGGTCGCCAGCACCCAGGCCAGCCGGATCATCCGCGGCCCGCGATCGGCCCAGCGCCCGCCCAGGGCGTAGCCCAGGCTCAGCGCGGCGAGAGTGACCGTGATGAGCGCCGACCAGAGGAAGAGGCTCACCCCGTAGAAGGGCCCCAGGATGCGGGTGCCCAGGATCTCGATGGCGAGAATGGCGGCGCCGCCGATCGAGACCACCGCGTACAACAGGAAACCGCCCATGGGCGATACCTCCCGGTGTTGGAGGATGGGTCTGGAACCACGTGACGGCCGCGGCCCGGTGGATGCGGCCCCGCGTGGCGCGGTGGACCACGGCCCGAGGCATTGTACCCCGCTCGACTTCCGGTTCCCAGGGCGCTCTCCCACCCGCCGGCGCATCCGGGCCCTCCCCCGCGGCCCGCCCCGCCGGGAGACGCCGGCCCCCGAAGGGCCCGGGTATTTTCATGCACGACAATACGTTGTGGACATGGAGCCAAGCTTCGGGGGTCGGTGCTATGCTCCGCGTTCGCCCGCGACACCGCCCCCCGGGGAAGCCGAAATCATGCGCCGACCTCATGCACTGACCTGGCTGGCCGCGGTCCTGGCCGTGGGACTCCTGTTCGCCCGCCTGGGGAGCCTGCCTCTCATCCAGCCCGACGAGGGGCGGAACGCGGAGGTGGCGCGCGAGATGAAGGACTCCGGGGCGTGGCTGGTGCCCACCTACGACGGCCTCCCCTACCTGGACAAGCCCGCGTTCTACTTCAAGGCGGTGGCGCTCTCGCTCGGGGCGTTCGGGGAGAACGAGGCCGCGGCCCGGCTTCCCTCGGCGCTCTTCGCCCTGGCGCTCCTGGCCCTGCTCCACGCCTTCCTCCGCCGGGAACACGACGCGCGCACCGCCGCCCTGGCGGCGATGGTCACGGTCTCGGCGCCGCTCTATCTGGCGTTCGGGCGGATGGTCATCTTCGACATGGCGCTGACGTTCTTCGTCTCCGGGGCGATTCTGGCGTCCTATCGCGCCGAGGCCTCGGAGGGGAGGGCACGGCGCGCGTGGTGGGCGGCGGCCGCGCTCTCGGCCGGAGCGGCGGTGCTGGTCAAGGGGCCGGTGGGATTCATCGTGCCTTCGCTCGTGGTGCTGGCCTTCTTCGCCCAGGAACGCGAAGGGGGCGCGGTGCGGCGGTTCTTCTCGCCGCTCAACCTGGTTCTCTTCCTGGCGGTGGTGCTCCCGTGGTTCCTGGGGGTGACCGCCCGGCGGCCGGACTTCCCGCACTATGGACTGGTGGAGGAGACCCTCCGCCGCTATACCACCGGCGCTTTTCATCGGACCGCCCCCTGGTATTACTATGCGCCGGTTTCGGCGGCGGTGCTCTTCCCCTGGAGCATGCTCCTGTTCGAGGGCGCCGGCCGCGCGCTGGCGCGCTGGCGGCGGCTGACCCGCGCCGACCGGCTGTTCGCGGTATGGGCGATCACGGTGGTGCTCTTCTTCTCCACCAGCCAGTCCAAGCTCCCGGGATACATCCTCTCCGGGGGGGTGGCGGCCTCGGTCCTGGTGGGGCGGCTCTTCTCCCTGGCCTGGGACCGGCGCCGCGGGACCGCGACCGGAACCGTGGCCCGCGGAGCGGCGGCGCTGGCGGTCATCGCCGCCGGAATCGCCGTCCTGGCCGGGCTCCAGGCCGCGCATCCCGGTTTCCTCCAGCGCGCGTTTCACATCCGGAGCCGCGAGTTCGACCGGCTGGACGCCGTCTTCCTCCCCGCCGCAATCTCGCTGGGAGCGGTGGCGCTGGCCGCGGCGGGGGCGGCGGCCACCCGGCGGGCTCCGGCGGCGTTCGCCGCGTTCCTGCTCTTCCCCCTGTCGCTGGTCACGGTGACCTTCGGCGGCCTTCGGGACTACGCCGAGGCGTCCAGCTCCCGTACACTTGCCGCGCGCCTGCCCGCCCTCCCCGCGAACACGGAGCTGGCGTGCCTGGAGTGCTATCCGAACGGCCTCTCCTTCTACCTGGGACGCACCATGACCGTGATCACCCGCGACGGCGGGGAGCTCACCAGCAACTACGTCCGCTACACCCTGCGCCGGCCCGGCCCGTGGCCGGACGGGGTGGTGCGCCGGGAGGACCGCGACCGGTGGCTGGATGCGCAGGCGCGGCCGGTGTATCTCATGGCCCGCTCCCGCCGGCGCGACGTCCTGGACACGATCGCCGCCCGCCGCGGCGCCCCGGTGGACGAGATCGTTCCCGGCTGGTACGGGGCGCTCCTTCCCCCGTCACGCCGCGTTTCTCCGGACGGAGGCCGCTGAGGTGTGCGGGGTGTGCGGCGTGGTGCGCCGCGCCGGGGCCTCGGCGGAAGCGGACCGCGCGCGCGTGGGGGCGATGATGGACGCGCTCCTCCATCGAGGTCCCGACGACGCCGGCATGGGGGGCGCGGCGGCGGCGATGCTCGGGGTGACCCGTCTCGCCATCCGAGGCCTGGGCGACGGCCATCAGCCGATCTCCGATCCCGAAACCGGGGTGGTGGCGGTGGTGAACGGAGAGATCGACAACCATCGCGATCTCCGGGAGTTCCTGGCCGGCCGGGGGCGGACGGTGACGATGAGCACCGACGTGGCGGTGGTCCCTCCCCTCTACCTGGAGCTGGGCGAGGACTTCGTCAAGGAACTGGTGGGGGCGTTCGCGCTCGCGCTCTACGATCCCCGCCACGACCGGTTGATCCTGGCGCGGGACCGGGCGGGGGAACGGCCGCTCTTCTACGTGCGGACCCCGGACAGAGTGAGTTTTGCCACCGAGGTCTCGGCCCTCACCGCGGATACCTCGCTCGATCTCTCCGTGGACCCGGCAGCCATCGCGGGATACCTCCGTTTCGGGAGCTTCACCGCCCCCGCCTCGCCCTTCCGCGAGGTGCGCAAGGTCGCTCCCGCGCAGCGGATCACGTTCGAGGGCGACACGGTCCGGCCGGAGCGTTACTGGCGCTGGCCGGTGGGCGAGGGCCCCGGGACCGCGCCCTCGGTCGAGGACTTCGACGCGATCTTCCGCCGGGCGGTGAGCCGCCAGAGCGAGAACGAGGTGCCGTTCGGGGTATTCCTGAGCGGGGGGATCGACTCGTCCCTGGTGGCCTCGGTGGCCCGGTCGGTGCGGCCGGAGACGGCATTCAGCGCATTCACCCTGCGTTTCAGCGAGGCGTCCTACGACGAGGGAGACGCGGCGGGGACGGTGGCGTCGCACCTGGGCATCCGGTCGGTGCCGGTGTGGGTGCGGGCCGAGCACTTCCCCGCCGAGGTGAGCCGGCTCATCTCGATGGTCGGGGAGCCCCTGGCCGACCCGGCGTGGATCCCCACCGCGCTCCTCGCCCGGCGCGCCGCCGAGGAGGTGAAGATCGCGCTGGTGGGCGAGGGATCGGACGAGCTCTTCGGCGGTTACCCGACCTACCTCGGCGCGCTGGTGAGCCGGCGCTACGCCGCGCTTCCGGGGTGGCTCAAGGCGCCGATCCGGATGGCGGTGGAGGCGTGGCCGCCCAGCGACAAGAAGGTCACCCTCTCCTTCCTGCTCAAGAAGTTCGTGGCCGGAGCGGAGATGGACGGCATGGAGCGGCACCTGCTGTGGACCTCCAACGTGCCCCCGGACCTGTTGCGGCGGCTGGGAGTGGAACCACCGGCAGGGAGCACGGAACGGCTGGAGTCGATCCTGGACGCGGTGCAGCGGCACGATCTCGAGACCTCCCTCGCGGAGGGGCTCCTCACCAAGGCCGACCGGGCGAGCATGAGTTCGGCCCTGGAACTGCGCGCGCCCTTCCTGGACCGCGACGTCATGACCTTCGCCGCCGCGCTCCCCGAACGGGAGCGCGTGCGCGGGGTGACCACCAAGGCGTTCCTCAAGCGCTACGCGCTTCGCTACCTGCCGGCCGGCATCGTGAACCGGAAGAAGCGCGGGCTCTCGGTGCCGCTGGCCCGGTGGCTGCGCGAGGATCTCCACGACTGGGCGGCGGAGCGGCTGGGGGACGCGAAGATGCGAGACGCCGGCGTAGACCCGGTGGCCGCGCTGGCGATCCTGGCCGAGCACCGCGACCGGCGGGCCGACTACGCGCGGGCGATCTGGACCCTGGCCGTGCTCGCGGAGTGGCTCCGCTGGGCGGAGGGGCGCCGCGGGGCGGAGGGGCGCCGCCGTTGAGGGCGAAAGGCGGCCCGGGGGCGATGGCCAAAGGCGGCCCGGGGGCGGAGGCCAAAGGCGGCGGGGCCGGACGGATCGCCCTCCTGGTCCTGGGAGGGCTGGCCGGCGCGGTGGTTCTCCTTCTTCTGGCGGCGGGGATCTGGTCGTATCGCGAGATCCGCGGGAGCCTCCCCCGGCTCGACGGCCGAATCGCGCTGGCCGGGCTCACCGCCCCGGTCACGGTGGAGCGGGATTCCATGGGGGTCCCCACCGTCACCGGCGGGAGCCGTCTGGACGTGGCCCGCGCCACCGGGTTCCTCCACGGCCAGGACCGGTTCTTCCAGATGGACCTCCTTCGACGCCAGCCTGCGGGGGAACTGGCGGAGCTGGTCGGGCCCGCCGCCGTGCCTTCGGACCGGAAGGTGCGGGTCCACCGTTTCCGCGAACGGATGCGCGCGCGCTACCGGACCCTCTCCCCCTCCGATCGCGCGATCCTCGACGCCTATGCGGACGGCGTGAACGCCGGGCTCGGCGCCCTCCACGCCAAGCCCTTCGAGTACTTCCTCCTCCGGGCGAAGCCGGCGCGGTGGCGCCCGGAGGACTGCCTGCTGGTGATCGAGGCCATGTACCTGGAGCTCCAGGACGGCTACGGCAGGACCGAGATGGACCTCGGCGCGCTCCACGAGGCGATGCCCGAATCGCTGGCCGCGTTCCTGGACCCCGACGTGACCTCGTGGGACGCCCCGGTCGTTCCCGACTCGCTCACCCCGCCCCCGGTCCCCGGCCCCTCCGTGCTCGACCTGCGGGGGATGGCGGCGGTGTCGCCGGCGGGCGGGTCCGCGCCGGCGGACGGATCCGCGCCGGCGGACGGATCCGCGCCGGCCGGCGCCGCGACCAGCCGCTTCTGGGCGGGGAGCAACAACTGGGCGGTGGCGGGATCGCTTTCCGTCGGCGGCGGCGCGCTTCTCGCCAACGACATGCATCTGGGGCTCTCGGTCCCCAACATCTGGTACCGGGCGTCGTTCGCCTGGAAGGACGCCGCCGGCGCCGCTCACCGGGTGACCGGAGTCACCCTTCCCGGCGCGCCGCCGATCGTGGTCGGAAGCAACGGCGCCGTCGCCTGGGGGTTCACCGACAGCTACGGCGACTGGAGCGACGTGGTGGTGCTCTCCCCCGATCCCGGCGACCCCACCCGCTACCTGACCCCCGACGGCCCGCGCGCCTACGAGCACCACGCCGAGGTCGTCGCGTCGCGCGGGGGGCTTCCGGACACCCTGGACGTGCTCGAGACCGTGTGGGGACCGGTGGTGGGGAAAGACCACCTGGGCCGCCCGGTGGCTCTCCGCTGGGTCGCCGAGGACTCGGAGGGGGTGAACCTGGCCCTCTTCCGGCTCGAAACCTCGGGAAGCGTGGAGCAGGCGCTCCGGATCGCCGCCGGCTGCGGCATCCCCGACCAGAACTTCGTGGCCGCCGACCGCGACGGCCACATCGGCTGGACCATCGCCGGCCGCATTCCCCGCCGGGTGGGCTTCACCGGCCGGTTACCGGCCTCCTGGGCCAGCGGCGAGCGCCGGTGGGACGGGTATCTCTCCCCCGGCGAGTACCCCCGGATCCTGGACCCGCCGGGCGGCCGGATCTGGACCGCCAACAACCGGGTGGGGTTCTCGGACATCCTGGGGGACGGCGGCTACGCGCCCGGCGCGCGGGCGGGGCAGATTCGCGACGATCTCCGGGCCATCGGACGCGCCGCCCCTCGCGACATGCTCGGGGTCCAGCTCGACGACCGGGCGAAGTTCCTGGAGCGGTGGTACAAGCTGCTCCTGGGCATCCTGACCGACGACGCGGTGCGGGGGGACTCGCTTCGCACCGAGCTGCGCGGGGTGATCCGGGGATGGGACGGCCGGGCGGCCCCGGCCTCGGCCGCCTATCGACTGGTGCGGGGGTTCCGCATGAACGCGCGCGACGCGGTGTTCGCGCCGTTCGAGAGCCGCGTGCGGGGACTGGATCCGGAGTTCGAGTTCGGGTCGGTCCCCCGTGAGGAGGGGCCGTTGTGGCGGCTGGTGACCGAGCGGCCAGCGCACCTCTTGAACCCGGCCTATTCGAGCTGGGACGCGCTCCTTCTCGCCGCCGCCGACAGCACCGCGGCCCGCTTCCGCCGGACCGGCCCCCTGGCCGGGCAGACCTGGGGAAAGCTCAACACGCTCCGCATGCAGCACCCCCTGAGCCTGGCCGTGCCCGCGCTCTCATCCTGGCTCGACATGCCGGCGGAGCCGCTTCCCGGGGACAGCTACATGCCCCGGGTCCAGCACCCGCGGGCGGGGGCCTCGGAGCGGATGGTGGTGTCGCCGGGACGCGAGGCCGAGGGGATCTTTCACATGCCGGGGGGTGAGAGCGGCCACCCCCTCTCTCCCTACTACCGCGCCGGGCACAAGGCGTGGGTCGAGGGTCTCCCCACCCCGTTCCTCCCCGGGGCGGCGGTGCACACCCTGACCCTGGAACCGGCCGGGGGGAAGTAGGCCCGGCATCGGGGGGGAAGCCGGCGCCGGCCTGGGGAAACCGGGCCGGCCGCGGGGAAGTGGACGGGCGCCCGGCGGGAAGACGGGAGTCGCGGGCGGAGTAGCAGAGTCGAGACGGGCCGCACGGGGCGGGGACACCCACCCCGCGCGGGCGGCCCCGAACCCGGAAAACCTGGAGGTGCGTCCCCTGGATCTCACCACCCGCAAGCGCATGGGTCTCTCCCCGGTGGCCCTGGGCCTCCTGACCGGCGCCTTCATCGCCTATGCCGACCTGGTGCCGATCGGAGGTGACGACGGGGCGATGGTCGTCACCGCGCTCCTCCTCCTCGCCGGAGGAACCGCCGGGGCGCTCTGGGGCCGGCGCGGATGGAAGTTCGCGGTAGGCGCTTGGTCATGCCTCCCGCTCGTGCACCTTGTGATGCGCCTCCTGAGCCTCCCCGACGGGATCCGGCCCGACACCTACGGCTCTATCGGGCTTCTCGCCGCGTTCACACTGACGGTCACGGCGGCGGGAACCGGGGTGGGCCTCCTGATTCACCAGGCCGGCTCGAAGGGCTGACCCGGCGTCGCGCCCACCGTGCCCCGGCCGGCGGCTTCGTCGTGCAATGGCACGCACCTCATGTGCACCCGGGTGCGCATCGCGCCATCCGGGTGCGCGGGGCGGTCAGGGCGAGCAGCCGGGGGAGGTGAAGGCGCCGATCTTCAGGGTGTCGGACAGCGCGGGGGAATCTCTACGAACATGGTAGTCGTCGTTGGCGGGGTCGCAGAAGAGGGGGTCGGCGAAGAGATTGTCTTCAGCGATGTATGGGAAGCAGCTACTCGGATTGCCGACGTCTCCGGGTTGATTGCTCCAAAAGATGTTGTCGCTAAGGTCAGTGCCATCGGCGCCGAAACGACAGGCGACGGCACACCCGTTCGACGCCGCAAAGATGTTGTCCCTAACGAACACTGGCTTGTGCCCCGCAGTGATGAGCACCGCCCCACCCGTACAGGGAGCACCCCCAGTGCCAATATTCCCCACGAACGTGTTGTTGGCAATCGTGCCCGACCAGCCACTCATGGCGATCGCGCCGCCCGTGCCCGAGTCTGTAGGAAGGTCTTCTCCGTGGGCTTCGTTGCGCGCGAAGAGATTGTCTTGGATCAGCAGAGGGGGTGATTGGTATCCCTGCTGGCCAGCTTCGATGGCACCGCCATGGTCGCCGGCTAGGTTCTCAACAAACATGTTCGAAACAAATGTGGCCGATCCGGGATCTCCCATCGCCAGGTAAACGGCTCCTCCGTCGAAAGCGCATGAGTTTTGTGAGAATACGTTATCTTCCACAAGGGTCTCTGAATCCCCGACGGTGAGGGCGCCTCCGTTGGTCGCGGCGCGGTTGAGCGAAATGGTGTTCCTCCGAATAATCGGATTGATCAACGGTCGACGGCCCGCAGATCCGTCGATGAAGATCCCGCCTCCAAACCCCCTCCCCGGGAATCCCGCAGTGTTGTTGCGAATCGCGTTCCCAATGATGGAAGGGGAGGCGTCCTGGCAGTAGATCCCACCACCCACGCTGAGCACTGGGTTCGGCGTACCGGTCCCGCCAGTGATGGTGAGACTCTCAATGCTCGCCTCGCGGGTTTCCCCCGACTGGAACGTCACCGCCGGACCGGCCGAAAGCGACCCGTCGACGATGGTGCTCTCCGGCCCGTGATCGCTCTTGAGATGCACGTTCTTCCCGTGGAAGTCGATGTGCTCGTAGTACGTCCCGGGGTAGACCAGCACCAGGTCCCCGTCTCGCGAGGAGTCGATCCCGGCCTGGATGGTGGGGGCATCGCCCGAGCCATCCACATAGATCTTCCACGTCCTCGGCTCCAGCCGGACAAACCCCGAAGCCGGGTTGGACACCGCCCCGATGTTCTCCGCCTCGTCCCTCGCCCGCACGCAGAAGTAGAGCGTCCGGCCACCGGGGAGGCCCGTGAGTGAGAGCGTGTCCCGGGCCCCCGGTGACGCCGGGACCAGCGATACCGGAACCACGGTCGCGGTATCCCAGGCGGTGGCGGTGATGGCGGTCGCCGCGTAGCGAACCGCGTACCCCGTCGCCCGGGCCTCGGTCCCGTCGTTGCCGGGCGCGGTCCAGGCCAGGGTCGCGCTGAACGGCCCCACCGACGCCACCGCCAGGTCCGTGATCGCGGCGGGCGGGATCGTGTCCGGCGGCAACGAGACCACGACATCGTTCGAGACCGGGCCGTAGAGCCCGACTTGGTCCCGGGCACGGAGCGCCAGGTGCACGGTCTGGCCGGGCGTGAACGCCTCCAGCCGGATACTCTCGTGACTGCCGGCCGGGCCGGGAGTCGCGTCCACCGGTACCGGGCTGGCCGCGCTCCAGGTCGCCTCGGTGATGGGAGTTGGAGCCGACCGGACGGCGTAGGCGGCCGCCTGGCCGGTGTCCCCGTCGTCTCCTGGAGCGGTGAAGGCGAGCGTGACCGCGTGGGGCCCGGGGTTTACCGCCGCGAGATCGGTGACCTTTCCGGGAGGGATCGCATCCCCGGCGGCGGCCTGGATCACGTTGGAGAGCGCCGACGCGTTCCCCGCCTCGTCCAGCGTCTCCAGGGCGAAGTCGTAGGGCACGAGCCGGGCGAGCGGGCCAACCCTCACGGAATCCGCCCGGCCGGCAGGCTGCGGAGGCGGCAAACCCGTGACCACGGTGGCCGAGTCCCAACCGGTGGCAAGCGGCTGCAACGAGTAGCGAAGGTCGTAGCGGGCCGCCTGGCCCTGCGAGCCGTCATCGCCGGGGGCGGTCCAGGTGAGGGTGACGGTGCTGTCGGTGGCCGCGGCCACGGATAGATCGGTCACAGCCGCGGGCGGGGCGGCGTCGGGCGCAACCGACTTGCCGCAACCGAAGAGCATCGTGGCCAGCGCTCCGGCCGCGAGCCATCGCCCCACCCGGTGCGCGAAAGCGCCCGCCGGCCGCAGCCGGCCTCCAGAGCGGGAACGCTCTCCTTTCCCCGCCGCCATGCTCATGCCCTCTCCGCAGAAACCCGGGTATATTGTTGTGCGACAATAGAATACCCTGGTACTCCAAGCAGCCCGCAACCGCCCGCCTGGCTCGCATCGCACACCTGACCGCCGATACCCGCGAGCCCGATCCGCGGCCCCGGCGATCCTATCACGCATCGGAGCCACGGCACTCCGACGACGGCCCGCTCGCGGGTCCAGCCCCGGAGGGGAAGCTCGCTCCGATCCCCGCGGTATGAACCCCCGGACCTTGGCCCCCCGCGGGCCGGGGGCGCTATAATCCCCGCTCGCTTGCAGGGACCACTCAAGCCTTGAACGACCAGGAGAGGAAATCCATGAATCTGAAACACCTTTCGACGGCGGCGGCGATGCTGGCCCTGGGGGCGTCGGTGGTGGCGGCCGCGCCGGCCTCGGCCCAGAAGAAGGCGGTCGGGCAGGCGGCGGCGAAAGCCAGCCCGCTCCTCGATCCCAAGAGCCCCGAGATGAACAAGACCGCCCCCGACAGCTTCAACGTGAAGTTCGAGACCACCAGGGGGGACTTCACCGTCCAGGTGAACCGGTCGCTCTCCCCCAAAGGGGCCGACCGCTTCTACAACCTGGTTCGGAACGGCTACTACGAAGGCGTGCGGTTCTTCCGCGTCCTCCCCGGCTTCATGGCTCAGTTCGGGATGAGCGGCGACCCCAAGCTGAACGCGATCTGGGCCCAGTCCTCGATCCCCGACGAGCCGGTCCAGGCCAGCAACACCCGCGGCACCCTGACCTTCGCCAAGCGGGGCGCTCCCAACTCGCGCACCACCCAGCTCTTCATCAACTACGGGAACAACGCGAGCCTGGACCGCCAGGGCTTCGCCCCCTTCGGGCACGTGATCGAAGGGATGGCGGTGGTGGATTCGCTCTACTCGGGCTACGGCGAGGGCGCGCCGAACGGTCGCGGTCCCGACCAGGGCAAGATCATGCAGGAGGGGAACACGTACCTGGCCAAGGACTTCCCCAAGCTCGACTACATCAAGAAAGCAACCGTCCTGAAATAGCCCGCGGAGGCGCGGCGATGCCGGAAACGAACCGATCGCAGGAGCGCGTCAAGCAAACCGGTCCGGGCGAGCCGGAAACGAACCGATCGCAGGACCGCGTCAAGCAAACCGGTCCGGGCGAGCGGGAAACGAACCGATCGCAGGAGCGCGTCAAGCAAACCGATCCGGGGAGAGGTCCCACGCCCGTGGCGGCCTCTCCCCCCGGATCCACCGGGCCGCCAACTCCCCCACCCCGCCGCTCGTGGTCACCCCGTGGCCTCCGAGCCCCGCGACCCAGAAGAATCCCTGGACCCGCGGATCCGGCCCGATCACGAACCGCCGGTCGGGGGTGAAAGTGCGGAGCCCCGCCCACTCCCGGCGGAGCGGCAGGTCCTCGATCGCGGGGAAGAGCAACGAGAGCTTGCGGTGGAGTTCTTCGACCGCCCCCGGATCCACCGGCGGGATCTCGGGCGCCCACACCTCCTCGTCGCAGGCGGAGAGGAGCATCCCCCCCGACTCCGGACGGAAGTAGAGATCCTCGGTCACCTCCCACACCACCGGCCACCCGGGATCCACGTCCGGAAGCGGCGCGGTCACGAACAGGTGCCGCCGGAAGGGTCGCGCCGGCACCGGCACCGCTCCCGCCAGCCGTGCGATCTCCAGAGCCCACGGCCCCGCCGCGTTCACCAGGGTGCGGGCGTGAACGGGACCGGCGGAGGTTCGCAACCGCAATCCCCCTTCGGCCGCCGTCTCCACCCCGAGGACCCGGCACCCCGTCCGCAGCTCCGCCCCACCGGCGCGGGCGCCTCGGAGATACCCCGCGAGGAGCGCGGCCACGTCCACCACCCCGTCCTCCGGACACCAGAGCCCCGCCTCGATGCGGGCGTCGCGGAGCCAGGGCATGACCCCGGTCGTGTCCTCGCGCGAACGCAACTCCACCCCGAGGGCGGCGCAGGTGCGGCGGCCAGTCGCCTCCTGCAGGTTCAGGAGATCCTTCGCTTCGCCGACGAGCAGCAGGCCGCATCGCTGGAAGGCCACCGGTTCGCCCCATTCGGGCGGAGGCGCGATGATGAAGCCGGCGCCGGCCCGGGCCAGCGCGGAGACTCCGGGGTCGCCGGTGAGCCGGCGCACGATGGCCGCGTTCCGGCCCGAGGCGTGGGTGCCGGGGACCTCCTCCTGCTCGAGGACGAGGACCTCCCGCACACCCAGCCGCGCCAGATGCCAAGCGGTCGCGGCGCCGGCCAGGCCGGCGCCGACGATCACGACTTCCGCGGATTCCAAGGAAGGTCAGGCCACGGTCACGTCGCGCGAGAGGTACACGTCCTGGATCGCGTTCAGGAGGGCGACACCGTCCTTCATGGGTTTCTGGAACGCCTTCCGCCCCGAGATCAGCCCCATCCCCCCCGCGCGCTTGTTGATGACCGCGGTGCGCACGGCCTGGGCCAGGTCGTTCTCGCCGGAGGCGCCTCCGGAGTTGATGAGCCCGGCCCGCCCCATGTACGAGTTCACCACCTGGTAGCGGGTGAGGTCGATGGGATGGTCGGTGGAGAGCTCGGTGTAGACCTTCTCGCTCGTCTTCCCGAACTTGAGCGCCTTGAAGCCGCCGTTGTTCTCGGGGAGCTTCTGCTTGACGATGTCGGCCTGGATGGTGGCCCCCAGGTGGTTGGCCTGGCCGGTGAGGTCGGCGGCCACGTGGTAATCCTTCTCCTTGGTCTTGAACGCCTCGTTCCGGGTGTAGCACCAGAGGATGGTGGTCATTCCCAGTCCGTGGGCGTGCTCGAACGCCTGGCTGATCTCCGAGATCTGCCGGCGCGATTCCTCCGACCCGAAATAGACGGTCGCCCCCACCGCCACCGCGCCCATGTCGAACGCCTGCTCCACGCTGGCGAAGAGCGTCTGATCGTAGATGTTGGGATAGGTGAGCAGCTCGTTGTGATTGATCTTGAGGATGAAGGGGATCCGGTGGGCGTACTTGCGGGCGGTGGCGCCCAGCACTCCCAGGGTCGAGGCCACCGCGTTGCACCCGCCCTCGACGGCGAGCCGGACGATGTTCCCGGGATCGAAGTACTCGGGGTTGGGCGCGAACGACGCTCCGGCCGAGTGCTCGACGCCCTGGTCCACGGGGAGAATCGAAAGATACCCGGTGCCGCCCAGCCGCCCGTGGTCGAGGAGCGACTGCAGGCTCCGGAGCACCGGGGTGGGGCGGTCGGACAACGCGTACACCCGGTCGACGTAGTCGGGTCCGGGGAGGTGAAGCTGTTCCTTGGAGACGGTTTCGCACTTGTGGCCGAGTAGATCCTTGGCCTCGGCGCCGAGAAGTTCTTCCAGATCGAGTGCCATGCCCTGGCCTCCTTTCCCGAACCGCATGAGTCGGGCATTCATGGTAGCGCAAACCGGTCCGGCTGTCGTGAGCCGCGGGGCCGGTTACGGGCGCGGGCGCGCCGGGGACACCTCGGGCGGACGCGGCCCGGGCCGAGGTCCCGCCGCCCACCGGACCCCCAGCTCGAAGAGGTGCATGTCCAGGCCGGGGTTCGAGCGAGCCAGGTTGCCGTTGGACATGTGCTGGAAGGCGTACCCCAGCTCCACCTCGCGGCCCACCCGGTAGCTGAACCCGGCGCGGGTCATGAACTGGAGCCTCATGCCGAAGTCGGCCCCGCCGAAGCGGTCCCGGGTCATGAGCGCGGGGCCGCTGGAGAGATGGAGGCTGAAGCCGGCGTCGGGGCGACCCAGGGCGAGCGCGGGTCCCACCGAGACGAAGCCGGCATCGCTCCCCCAGCCGTTCAGGATGCCCACGTTTCCCACCACCGACGCCGCCGCGCTCCAGCCGGGGAAGGCGGCGCGGGTCCACGGGAGGTCGGCGGCCATCAGGAGGCTGTATTCCCTGAAGTCGTGGTTCCGGTCCTGGGACTGGGCCACCCCGCCCTCGAACCCGAGTTCGAGCCCGGCGGTGGCGGGGCCGGGGGCGGCCGCGAGCGGGAGCATCGCCGCCACGGCGGCCAGCGCGACCGCGAAGCGATACCGCGGCCAGGCCCTTCGTTCTCGCGCCCTTCGGTTCAACGCGGCTCCTTCCCGGTGAGTTTCCGGCGGCGAACGCGAGGGAAGTTACCGCATCCCTCCCGGGGGGCCAACCCCGGAGGAACCCTCATCCCCCGAGCGCCGCCCAGGCCCCGGCCCTGGGGTGATCCGCGGACCCGGACGGCCCCGGACTGGGAGGAGCCCAGACCGGCACGGTCCCGGACTGGGAGGAGCCCAGACCCAGACGGCCCCAGACTGGAAGGAGCCCAGTCCCGGACGGTCCCGGATGACCCCGGGCCCGGCGGAGGCTACAATGGGCCGCCGGTTCGTCTCCCCAGGCGCGAACCCGGAGGCCGCGATCCATGAAGTCCGTTCGTATCGCCCTGCTGGCCTCGGCCGTCCTCGGGCTCGGCGCACCCGCCGCCCGGGCCGCCCGCGTCGCCTCCCCCGACCCCGGCTTTTCGCTCCGCGACCCCGGGTTCCTGGAGGAATACGCCGCCACCTATCACTTCCGCTACGGGCGCCCCGCCGGGATCCGGGTCGCGCCCGGCGGCAAGGCGGTCTTCTTCCTGCGTTCCGGGCCCCGGAGCCGCGAGCAGGATCTATACGAACTCGATCCCGCCACCGGCCGCGAGCGGGCGCTCCTGACCGCCGGTTCGATCCTCGAGAACTCAGAGGAAGCGCTCTCCCCCGAGGAGCGGGCCCACCGGGAGCGGCTGCGCGAGGCCGCCCGCGGCATCGTCACCTACCGGGTCTCTCCCGACGGCACCCGGCTGCTGGTGCCGCTGGGGGGGAGCCTCTTCATCGTGGACCGGGCGAGCGGCGCGGTGCGGGAGCTGGCGAGCCGGGCCGGCGCCCCCCTCGACCCCCGGTTCTCCCCGGACGGGGCCAGAATCGCCTGCGTACGCGGGGACGAGGTCTACGTCACCGATCTCGCCACCGGCGGCGAGACCCGGGTCACCACCGGCGCTTGCGATACCGTGACCGACGGCCTGGCCGAGTTCGCCGCCCAGGAGGAGATGGACCGCTATCGCGGCTTCTGGTGGTCGCCGGACTCGAAGCGGATCCTCTTCCAGCGCACCCGGACCTCGGGGATGGAGGTCTATCACGTTGGGGATCCCCTCGATCCGTCCGCCGAACCCCAGACCTGGGCCTATCCCCGGACCGGCACCCGCAACGCCCGCGTCGGCCTGGGGCTGGTGGGGGCGGACGGCGGCCCGGTGACCTGGGTGCGCTGGGACACCACCGCCTACGAATACGTGACGCGGGTGGAGTGGCCCGATCGGGGGCCGCTCACGGTGCTGGTGATGAACCGCGCCCAGAACGAGGAGCGGCTGCTGGCGGTGGACCCCGCCGACGGATCCACGAGAACGCTCCTGGTGGAGCGCTCCCCGGACTGGCTCGATCTCTTTCCCCGCATTCCCCGCTGGCTCCCGGACGGAGACCGCTTCCTGTGGGTGAGCGGGGAAGGCCCCTGGCCCGAGCTTCAGCTCCGGGGCGCCGACGGGGCGCTCCTCCGCACCCTGGCCGGCGACTCCCTGGGCTTCCGCAACTTCGAGATGATCCTCCCCGCCGCGCGGTCGGCGGTGATCCAGGCCTCCACCGACCCCACCCGCATGCGCCTCTACCGGGTGCCGCTCGACCCCGCCGGCGGCCCGCCGGTAGCCCTCACCGACACCAGCGGGACGGCGTCGGTGGCCTCGGATGGGGACGGAGACGTGTTCGTGGTGAGCACCGAGAGCCTCACCGAGGAGATCCGGTGGCGGGTCGCCGGCGCGTCGGGTCTCTCCGCGACCGCGTTGCGTTCGACCGCCGAGGCCCCGCCGCGGCCGCCCCGGGTGGAGCTGACCCTGGCCGGTCCCGATCCCGGCTTCCACGTGGCTCTGGTCCGGCCGCGCGACTTCGAGGCCGGGAAGCCCTATCCGGTCCTGGTCTCGGTCTACGGCGGACCGGGGTTCTGCCAGGTTCAGGCGCGGCAGTCGAGCTACTTCCTGGACCAGTGGATGGCGGACCAGGGGTTCGTGGTGGTCACCATCGACGCTCGCGGCACCCCCGGGCGCGGCCGGGCGTGGGAGCGGGCCACCCGCTACGACCTCATCACCCTCCCCCTGGACGACCAGGCCATGGTGTTACGGAAGCTGGAGGGTAGCTACCCCGAGCTGGACCTCGGCCGGGTGGGGATCTGGGGAGGCTCCTTCGGCGGCTACTTCGCGGCGATGGCGGTGCTCCGCCGCCCCGACGTCTTCCGGGCGGGGGTGGCAATCTCCCCGGTCACCGACTGGCGGGATTACGACACGTTCTACACCGAACGTCACATGGGGCTCCCCGCGGAGAACCCCGAGGGTTACCGGCGCACCAGCTGCCTGACCTACGCCGCCGGCCTCCGGCGGCCGCTCCTGCTCATCCACGGGACCGACGACGACAACGTCTACTACGTGAACAGCATGAAGCTGGCCGACGCCCTCCTCCGGGCGGGAAAGGCCTTCGACTTCCTGCCTCTCCCCCACCTCACCCACATGACCATCCTGCCCCCGGTGGCGACCGCGGTCTATACCAGGGTGGTGCGGTTCTTCAGCGACGCGCTCGAAAGGTAGGGGATGGCACGGCCGCCGGGGAGGGAGCGCGCCCGGCCGCGCACCCGCGCCCGGAGAGCCCCCTACGAGGCCTCGGAGCCGGCCGCGGAGGCGCCGCGGGCCCGCCGTCCGAGCCGCGTCCGCGCCAGCACCCGGCCCATCCGGGCCTGCAACCCGTCCATGTAGAGGAAGAAGACCGGGGTCACAAACAGGGTCAGGAACTGGGAAAACAGGAGCCCCCCCACCACCGCCAGACCCAGCGGGCGGCGCGATTCGGAGCCGGCGCCGAACCCGATGGCGATGGGGAGCGTGCCCACCAGCGCGGCCAGGCTGGTCATCATGATCGGGCGGAACCGGATCAGGCAGGCCTCGCGGATGGCATCGACGGGGTTCTTGCCTTCGTTCCGCTGCGCGTCCAGCGCGAAGTCGATCATCATGATGCCGTTCTTCTTGACCAGCCCCACCAGCAGGATGATGCCCACGAAGGCGTAGATGCTGAGTTCGGTCTTGAAGATCATCAGGGTGAGGAGCGCGCCGAACCCGGCGAAGGGGAGCGCGGAAAGGATGGTGAGGGGATGGATGAAGCTCTCGTAGAGGATCCCCAGAACCAGGTAGATCACGAGCACGGCCATGATGAGCAGGATCCCCAGCCCCTTCACCGACGACTGGAACGCCTGGGCGGTGCCCTGGAAGCTGGTGGTCACGGTGGCGGGAAGGGTGTTGCGAGCGAGCTTGTCCACCTCGCTCACCACCGTCCCCAGCGCCACTCCCGGCTCCACGTTGAACGAGATCGTCACCGCGGGAAGCTGCCCGGAGTGGTTCACCGAGAGCGGGCCGAACCCCTCGCTCAGATCCGCCACCGCGCTCAGCGGAACCAGCTTCCCGGAGCTGCTCCGCACGTAGAGCCGGGAGAGCGACTCCGGATCCCGCTGATCCTGGGGAAGGAGCTCCATCACCACCGCGTACTCGTTGGTGGGGGCGTAGATGGTGGAGACCTGGGACGAAGAGTACGCGCTCTGGAGCGTGCTCTCGATCTGTTGCACCGATACGCCCAGGGCCGCGGCCCGGTCCCGGTGGATCTTCACGTCCACCTCGGGATTCTTGATCTGCAGGTCGCTGTTCACGTCCTGCAGCCCCGGCAGGTCCCTCATCTTCTCCTCCAGGACCTGCGCGTTCCGATAGAGCTCCTGGGTATCGATGCTCTGAAGGGTGAACTGGTACTGGCTCTGGCTCAATCGCCCGCCGATCCGGATGGGCGGCGGGTTCTGGATGAAGGTCTGGATGCCGGGGATCTGGGCCAGCTTCGGCCGCAGCTCCTGGATGATCTGCTCGGGGTTGAGCTTGCGCTCCGAGCGGGGCTTGAGCCGGATGAACGCGATGCCCTGGTTGCGGCCGCGAAATCCGCCCACGCTCGACATGAAGGCTTTGATGTTGGGATCGGCGGCCAGCACCGCCGCCACCTGCCGCTGGTGGCTGACCATGGAGTCGTAGGAAATAGACTCGGCGGCGGAGGTGAAGCCGATGAGCTGCCCGGTGTCCTCGCTGGGGAGGAAGCCGGTGGGCATGTTCTTGAACAGCACCACGGTGAGCCCGAGGATGACCGCCGAGTAGAGGAGCGTGATCCGCCGGTGCCGGAGCGACCAGTCGAGGCCGTGTTCGTAGGCGCCCAGGAGGCCGTTGAACGCCTTGTCCGAGGCCGCGTAGATCTTCCCGTGGCTGGCCTCGGCGGAAGGACGCAGGAACCGGCTGCAGAGCATGGGGGTCAGGGTCAGCGACACGAACCCCGAGATCAGGATGGCGGCGGCGATGGTGACCGCGAACTCGTGGAAGAGCCGGCCGACCACCCCGCCCATGAACAGCACCGGGATGAACACCGCGGTCAGGGACAGGGTCATGGAGACGATGGTGAAACCGATCTCCCGGGACCCGCGGAGCGCGGCCGCCAGGGGTCTCTCCCCCGCCTCCATGTGGCGAACGATGTTCTCGAGCATGACGATGGCGTCGTCCACCACGAACCCCACGCACAGGGTGAGCGCCATGAGCGACAGGTTGTCGAGGCTGTAGCCCAGCACGTACATCACCACGAAGGTGCCGATCAGCGACATCGGAAGCGCCACCGAAGGGATCACGGTGGCCGAGAGGTTCTTGAGGAAGAGGAAGATCACCAGCACCACCAGCACCAGGGCGATGAACAGGGTAAGCTTGACGTCGTTCACCGAGGCGCGGATGGACTCCGAACGGTCGAAGAGCACGTTCATGGAGACCGAGGCCGGGAGCTGGTCCCGGAAGCTGGGCAGGAGCTTCTTGACCGCCGAGGCCACCTGCACGGTGTTGGTGCCGGGCTGGCGCTGCACCGCCAGCACCATCGCCCGCTCGTTCACGAACCAGGCCGCCGACTTGTTGTTCTCGACGCTGTTGAGGACGTTGCCGAGTTCCTCCAGCCGCACCGGGTGGCCGTTGCGCCAGGTGACGACCACCGGCCGGAACGCGCCGGCGTCGAGCAGCTGGCCCGAGGCCTGAATGGTGAACGCCTTGTGCTGCCCGTCGAGCGTCCCCACCGGGAGGTTGACGTTGGCGTTACGGATCGCGCTCTGAACCTCGTCCAGCCCGATCCCCCGGCTGGCCAGGAGGTTGGGATCGAGCTGCACCCGCACCGCATATTTCTGCGAACCGTAGACCTGCACCTGGGCCACCCCGGTCACGGTGGAGATCTTCTCCGCCAGCATGGTCTCGGCATACTCGTCCAGGTCGTAAAGGGGCACGGTGGGCGAGGTGAGGGCGACGTAGAGGATCGGCGAAGCGGCGGGGTTCACCTTGCGGTAGGAGGGCGGGGTGGGCATGTCGGGCGGGAGCCGCCGGAGCGAGGCGGCAATGGCCGCCTGCACGTCCTGGGCGGCGGCGTCCAGGTCCCGGTTCAGGTCGAACTGGAGGGTGATCGAGGTGCTTCCCTGGCTGTTGCTCGAACTCATGGTCTCGAGGCCGGCGATGGTGGAGAACTGGCGTTCCAGCGGGGTGGCCACCGCCGAGGCCATGGTCTCGGGGTTGGCGCCGGGAAGGTTCGCGCCCACGTTGATGGTGGGGAAGTCGACGTTGGGAAGATCGCTCACCGGAAGCCGGGTGTACGCAGCCACCCCGAAGAGCAGGATGCCGACCATGACCAGGGTGGTCATGACCGGGCGTTTGATGAAGAGCTCGGAGATGTTCATGCGCCGGCTCCGGCGGTGGTATCGGCGGGAGCGGTCTTGATGCTCACCGTCGCCCCCGGCACCAGCCGGAGCTGCCCGTCGGTGACCACCTCCTCGCCGTTCTGCACCCCGTTCTCGATCAAGGTATACCCGTCCACCCGGCTCCCCACCTTGACCGCCCGCTGGTCCACCGTCTTGTCGGGCTTGATCACGTAGACGTAGCTCCCGTCCTGCCCGGACTGGACCGCGTTCGAGGGGACCACCACCGCGTTCATCTCCATCCCCAGGCGGAGCGAGACGTCCACGAACTGCCCCGGCCACAGCGCGCGGTCCTCGTTGGCGAAGGTCGCCTTCAGGAGCACGGTGCCGGTGGTCTCGTCCACCGCGTTGTCGATGAAGCTCAGCTTGCCGGTGAGGGTGGAAGAGCTGTCGGGCAGAACGACCTGCACCGGGAGGTCCGAGTTCCTGGCCTTGGACCGGATCCCGGGGAGCTCACGCTCGGGGATCGAGAAGCTGACCAGGGCGGGGGTGACCTGGTTGATCACCACCAGGGCGGCGTCGTTGGCCTTGATCACGTTCCCGGCATGGATGAGGAGGCTCCCGGTCCGCCCCGGAATCGGGGCGCGGATGTCGCAATAGGCGAGGTCCAGCCGCGCGTTCTCCACCAAGGCGGAGTCCGCCCGCAGGGTGGCCACCGCCGCCGCCGCGGTGGCGGTCATGTCCTGGGCCTGCTGCTTGGTCACGTAGTCCTTGTCCACCAGGCCCCCATAGCGCTCGGCGTCGGCCTGCGCGCTCACCGCCTTGGCGGCGTCGCGGGCGAGGTTGGCCTCGGCCTGGGCGAGGGCGGCGCGGTAGGGGCGGGGGTCGATCCGGAACAGGAGATCGCCCCGCTTCACGTCCTCGCCTTCCTGGAAGGCGACCTGGGTCACCACCCCCCCGACCTGGGCCCGGACGGAAACGGTGTTCTTGGCCTCCACCGATCCCACCGCGCGGAGTTCCACCGGAACATCGCGGAGTTCGGCGCGCCCGGCGGTGACCGCCACCGGCGGACGGCCGCGGCCTCCCCCGCCCCCGGCGGCGTCGCCCTTGGAGCAGGCGGCCAGGCAGAGAGCCAGTGCCGCCGCCGTCGCGAGATGGAGGGAGCGAGCCGGGAGCCGGCGCGCGGCGCCGGGAGGTAGAGGTGCGATCATGGCTTCTCTTTCTGATCCGGCGTGCCGGTGCCTTCGGCCGGAGCGGCGACCCGGGACGGAACCAGGGTGCCGGTGTCGTGAGCGAGCTGGGCCAGGGCCAGATACCAGTCGGCGCGGGCCTGGACCTGGGTGGCGCGGGCGTTCTCGAGCGCGGACTGGGCGGCCAGGAGGTCGAGGATGCTCCCCACCCCGGCCCGGTAGCGTCCGGTGGCCACGTCGTGGGACTCGGTGGCGCTCTTCATGAGTTCCTCGCTGGTGGCCAGCCGCTGTTCGGCGGTCTTCATGTCGTAGTAGCTGGTCCAGACCTGGAGCACCACCGACTGGCGGAGTTCCTCGAACCGCGCGGTGGCGGCGTCGGCCTGGGCCTCGGCCTCGCGCACGTCGTAGTGGTGCGAGAACCCGGTGAAGAGCGGCATGGTGAGCTGGAGCGTCCCCGAGTAGCTGTTGGAGTACCGGTCGGGCGAGTCGAGCCAGGTGCGCCCCGCGCTCGCGCTGCCGGTCAGCCGGGGGTAACCCTCGGCCTTGACCGACCGGACGTGGGCGGAGGCCCCGGCCGCCAGCGCCCGGGCCGAGGCCAGGTCCGGCCGCTCCGCCTGGGCCCGGACGAGGTACTCCTCGACCTCGGAGTCGGTCTTCTCGAGCGGCGGAGGCCCCTCGTCCACCGCGACGTCGAAATTCGTGTTGGCGGGAAGGCCCATGGCGGTGGCCAGCGCCCCGCGGGCGGTCTCCACCCGGCCCCGGATCCCGTCCAGGGCGAGCTGGGCCTGGGCGAGGGCGGTCCGGGTCTGGAGCACGTCGGCGATGGTGGCCAGCCCATGGTCGTGGCGGGCCTGGGCGGCATCCAGGTTGGCCTGGGCCTCCTTCACCGAGGCCTCTTCGGCCTCGGTCAGGGCCTGGGCGGTGGTGTACTCGAAATAGCCCTGCTCCACCTCCAGGATCACGTTCTGGATGACCGCATTGTGGGTCCAGTCCGCGGCCAGCAGCGCCTGCCGCGACTCGTCGATGGTGGCGCGGCGGCCGCCGAAATTGAACAGGAGCCAGCTGGCGTTCACCGAGGCCCCGTAGGAGCGCTGGTCGGTGGGGACCCGGCCCCCGAACGGCGCCAGCTTCTGCCGGCTGTAGTTGGCGCCGAGGTCGATCTCGGGAAACCAGGCGCCCTTGTCGCCGGCATGGGCGGCGGCGGCGGCCCGGGCGCCGGCCCACGACTCCCGGGTCTGGCTGCTGTTGCGGAGCCCGATGTCCACCAGGTCGCCCAGGGTCCAGTGGGCGCCGGGGGCCAGGAGCGGCGGGGGAATCCGGGACGCCGGGGGAGGTGGGAGCGGCGCCTGGGCGTGAGCGGGCGGGATCCACGGCCGGGACGGCGACGGAGACACCCCCGCCACCCCGTCCACCCCGGTCATGCCGTGGGCACACCCGGACAGGAATAGGATGGTCAGGCCCGCCACCGCGCCCCGCCGCAACACCATGATGGGTTTCCACCCCGGAGCGAGCCCGCTCCCGTTCGTCCTGCCGACCATCACTGCTGAACTTTCCCACTCGCCCGGGCACGGCGGGCCCCGCCGCAGACGTTCCCCTACCCGTTGCTCGATCCTGGGAACGCCGGCGTCCCGGGCCGCCGGCAGGTTGGATGGCTCACGGCGGAAAGGATGGGCGGAGGGCGGAAGAACCCCGCTCCCGCAGTTCCCGGGCGGCACGAAGGCCCGCAAATGTCCGGTGAGCGTAGCACCGCTGGCAGGCGCGTCAAGATTGAAACGGACCGGGTTACCTCCCCCGGCCGGACCTTCGGCCGGCTCGCCGCCGCTCCGGGGTGTTACTCTCCCGGCGGGGCGTGGTGCCCCGGCTCCAACCCGCAGAGGTTCCCCATTCCGTCCCAACCGCCCTCCCCGTCAGATGCCCGGCGATTCCTCGTGACCACCGCTCCGGGCCTGGAGGAATTGCTGGCCGGCGAACTCCGCGAGCTGGGGCTCGACCCCGAACCCACCCCGGCGGGGGCGGTGGTGCTTCACGGGGGATGGCGCACCGCGGCCACGGTGCTCACCCGCTCGCGCACGGCGTCGCGGCTCCTGCTCTCGATCCGCGAGTTCTCCTCCCGGAACCAGGCCATGCTCTACGACCAGGTGCGCCGGATCGACTGGCCCGGCCTGTTCGCGCCCTCCCGGTCGGTGGCGGTTCACGCGTACGGCGCGGTGGAGGGCGCCGACTTCGCCCTCTCCTTCGCCCCGCTCAGGATCAAGGACGCCATCTGCGACGAGTTTCGCCAGGCCGGCCTCCCCCGCCCCGACGTGGACCGCCGGAATCCCGACGTGCGCCTTTCCGCCTTCTTCCACCGCGGCCGCTGCGAGCTGTCGGTGGATCTATCCGGAGAGCCGCTGCACCGGCGCGGCTACCGCGAGGAGGGGGCGGAGGCGCCCATCCGCGAGAACCGGGCGGCCGCGCTCCTGCGATTCGCGGGTTACGACGGCGGTGGGCCCTTCCTGGATCCCTTCTGCGGGAGCGGAACCCTGGTGATCGAGGCCGCGTTGATCGCGCTCCGCCGCGCCCCCGGGCTCCTGCGGCCCGAGACCCGCTATGCCGCCGCCCGGCTCTTTCCGGAGTGCCTCCCCGCCCTCCGGGCGGAGCGGGCTCGCGCCGCCGGAGAATCCCTGCCGGCGCCGCCGCATCCCCTGCGGGGCTCCGACCTCGACCCCGCCCCGCTGGCCGCGGCCCGGGCCAACGCGATCCGGGCGGGGGTCGCGGGCGCGGTGGCGTTCGAGCAGGGCGACGCCCTCGCCGCCGAGGCCTCGGGCGGATGGATCGCGGCCAACCCGCCCTACGGCGAGCGCCTCCTCGACCGCGAATCCGCGGCCGCGCTCCTCCGCGAATTCGTCCACCGGATCAAGCATCACGGGACCGGCGTGCGGCTCGCCCTGGTGCTTCCCCGGGGACTCCTGGAGAAGGCGGTGGGGCTCAAGCCCGCCCGGCGGCTGGCGGTGGAGAGCGGCCCGTTGGGGCTCCGGTTCTCGGTCTACGAGATCTACGCCGGCAGCCGGAAGGGGTCCCCGCCGGCCTGAGAGAGGCCGGGAGCGCGCACGCGGAGGCGCTCAGCGTGGGCCGCGTCGCCATCGAAGATCACGGAGAGGTGTTCGAGCACGCGCGAGCCACGGGTGGATGGCCGTACCGCAGGTTCCTACGACAGGCCGAATGCCGGCTCCGCGGTGGCGAGGCGAGGATGTTCACCGAGGCGGGAGGGCCGACGTCCCCCTGTGCCCGCCGGCCCCGATGCCTCATAGTGGGGACATGTCTCCGTGTCTCATGATCCCGTTCGCCGCGTCCCGATGAACTCCCGAGCCGCCCGGCTGCGGAAGGGCCGCGAGGCCTACGAGCGGCGCTCGTGGAGCGATGCCTACCGGGGGCTCGCAGCGGCCCACGCCGAGGAGCCGCTGGCTCCGGACGACCTGTGGCGACTCGCCCAGGCGGCGTACTTGGTCGGACGCGAGGACGAGTTCATCCGCGTGCTCGAGGAGGCCCACCGCACCCACCTGGAGGTCGGCGAGCGACTGGCGGCGGCGCGGTGCGCCTTCTGGCTCGGCTTCCACCAGGCCAGCCGCGGCGAGATGGCCCGAGCCTCCGGCTGGTTCGGACGGACCGCGCGCCTCATCGGAGAGACGGATTGCGTGGAGCGCGGCTACCTGATCCTGACCGAGGGCCACCAGCGGCTCCAGGCCGGTGACTACGAGGGCGGAGCCCGGACCGCGGCGCAAGCCGCGGCCGTGGGCGAGCGGTTCGGCGACGCCGACCTGCTCGCGCTCGCGGTCCACCTGCACGGCCGCGCGCTCCTGCGTCAGTCCAAGGTCGAGGAGGGATTGGCCCTACTGGACGAGGCGATGATCGGCGTTTCCACCGGCGAGCTGATGCCCCAGGTGACCGGACTCATCTACTGCAGCGTGATCGGCGCGTGCCGGGAGGTCTACGACCTGGGTCGGGCGCGCGAGTGGACGAGCGCCCTGGCGGACTGGTGCGCCCGCCAGCCCGACATGGTGGCCTACGCGGGCGAATGCCGCGTTTATCGCGCCGAGATCCTCCAGCTCCGGGGTGAGTGGGGGGAAGCCCTGGCCGAGGCTCGCCGCGCCACCGAGCTCATGACCGGGCGGATGGACCCGGTGGTGGGCCTCGCGCTCTACCAGGAGGGAGAGGTGCACCGGTTGCGGGGCGAGTACGAGACCGCGGAAGGCGCCTATCGAGAGGCGAGCCGCCACGGGCGGGCCCCACAACCCGGCCTCGCGCTGCTCCGCCTGGCCCAGGGTGAGCGCGAGGCGGCGGCGGTGGCGATCCGGCGAGCTATGGCCGAGGCCCGGGACCGGGCGCAGAGGGGGCGCCTCCTTCCCGCGTGCGTGGAGATCATACTGGAGGTGGGCGGCCTGGAGGAGGCACGCGGCGCCTGCGCCGAGCTGGCGGAGGTCGCCGGGGAGTGCGGGTCGGGCCTCCTGGAGGTCTCGGTCGCGCTGGCTCGGGGCGCGATCGATCTGGCGGCCGGAGATCCGGAGGAGGCCGTGGCCCGGCTCCGCTCGGCGTACCGAGGGTGGCAAGCGCTCGATGCCCGCTACGAGGCGGCCCGAGCGCAGGTGCTCCTTGCCCTGGCCTGTCGGGCGCTCGGAGATCAGGAGGGTGCGACGCTGGAGCTGTCGGCGGCACGCGCCACGTTCGAGGAGCTGGGGGCCGGGCCGGATCTGGCCCGCGTCGACGCGCTGCTCGCCGGCCCGACGACGCCCAGGGACTACGGGCTGACGCCCCGGGAGCGCGAGGTGTTGGCGCTCCTCGCGACCGGGCGCACCAACCGCGCGATCGCAAAGGCGCTCTTCATCAGCGAGAAGACCGTGGCGCGCCACGTGGCCAACGTGTTCGGAAAGTTGGGGGTCTCGACCCGCGCCGCGGCCACCGCCTTCGCGTACGACCACGATCTGCTGAATCCGCCTACATAGAATTACCCACTCCCCACGCACCCGAATTTGGTGGATTCGCCCGAAGCGGCGTCAGGGTCCCCCGGATACCATCGAAGGGTAATCGAGCTGCACGCGACCGGTCCGTGAGACCGGAGCGACGACCCTTCCGGCGGAGGCTCCACGATGACTGAGACGTCCATATTCGAGCGAATCGAGACTCTGGTGATCGGCGGGGGGCAGGCGGGCCTCTCGGTGGGCTATCACCTCCAGCGGCGGGGACGGCCGTTCGTCATCCTCGATGACAGGGAGAGGATCGGCGACGCGTGGCGCGAGCGCTGGGACTCGCTCCGCCTGTTCACGCCCGCCCGCTTCAACGGCCTCGACGGGATGCCCTTCCCCGCATCGCCCTACGACTTCCCGACCAAGGACGAGATGGGAGACTACCTGGAGTCGTACGCCAGACGCTTCGCCTTGCCTGTACGCTTGGGTGTGCGCGTCGACGGCCTGCGCCGCGAGGGAGATCGCTTCATCGTGACCGCGGGAGCGCTCCGCTTCGAGGCCGAGAACGTCGTGGTCGCCATGGCGAATTACCAGCGTCCCCACACGCCGTCCTTCGCGTCGGAGCTCGATCCCGACATCACTCAGCTGCACTCCTTCGACTATCGGAACCCCGGTCAGCTCCGCGACGGCCCCGTCCTTCTCGTGGGCGCCGGCAACTCCGGCTCCGAGATCGCGATGGAGCTCGCGCCGACGCGCCGGGTGTGGATGTCGGGCCGCAACACCGGCCACATCCCCTTCCGTATCGCCGGTTTCGCGGGGCGCAAGCTCCTGGTCCGGCTCGTGCTGCGCGGGCTCTTCCACCGGGTGCTGTCCAACTCGAACCCGCTGGGACGGCGTGTCCGCGGCAAAGTGCTCGGGAAGGGAGGACCGCTCATCCGCGTCCAGCCGAAGGACCTGGCTCGCGCGGGCGTGACGTGGGTGCCGAAGACCCGCGGCGTGCGCGAGGGGAAGCCCGTGCTGGAGGACGGGCAGGTGCTCGATGTCGCCAACGTGGTCTGGTGCGCGGGCTTCCAGCCCGGCTTCGATTGGATCGACCTCCCGATCCACGGCCCGCACGAGCCGAGGCATCGGAGCGGACTCGTCGACGGGGTGCCGGGCCTCTACTTCGTCGGCCTGCACTTCCTGCACGCCCTGTCCTCGGGGATGGTCCACGGGGTGGGCCGGGACGCCGAGCGGGTCGTCGGGGTGATCGAGCGTCGGCGGAGGGCCGCGGACCGCGTCCCGGAAAGCGAAGCCCGTATCATATCGCGCGGCAGAAGAATACGCGGTCGGGGCCGTTTCGGAGGGATGTCGCCGGAGCGAGGGATGTCCGGTTCGCCGGGCCGAATCCGTTAACCCGGTGTAGATGCCGCCGGATCGCTTCGATCCGCGAGGACCCGGCACGGAAAGGAGCCTCCCCATGCGCCCAGATTTCAGAATCGCGGGTTCCGCCGGTCTCGTTCTCATCCTGCTCTGCCCGCCGGGGGCCGCCCGGGCCCAGACCACCGCTTGGACCAACACCGATTTCGGCGACTGGACGGAGGCCTCCAACTGGACCAACGGCGTTCCGACCGCAGGCGTCGACGTGGAGCTCGATACCTCCGGTAGCCTCCTGGTCACGACGGGCGGGGCGGCCTGCCGGAACCTGACCTCGGGGATCAGCACCCCAGGATCGTACCTCTGGATCGAGGGCGGAGCCCTCGACGTCTCCCAGAGCCTTCACGTGGGCTCCGGCGCCTCCGCCAACCTCTACATCGAGGGGGGGAGCGTCTCCGCGCCGATGCTCGTTCTCGGGAGCCCGGGAGCCTCCGGCGACGCCATCATGTCCGGGGGGAGCTTGTCCGTGGAGAGCGCGACCCTCGGAGCGACGGCGCCGTCCTCGGGGGGGAGCATGAGCATGACCGTGGGCGACCCGTCCTGGACCGTCTCCGGGTCGCTCCACATCACCGAGCTGGGGTCCGTGGGCTGCGCCGCCGGAACCCTGAGGGTGGGGTCGAGCCCGGTCGACGGGATCATCCTGGACGGACAGTTCACGCTCGACAACAACCCGGTCATCTCGACGACCGGGCTCACGATCTCGTCCACCGCGCTCTTCACCGTCGGGGTGGGAGTGTCCGGCATTTCCCCGATCGTGGTTGACGGCGCGGCCCGGCTCGGCGGGCAATTGTTGGTGACGGACATCTTCGCCGCCGCCGGCACCTACGAGATCATCCGGGCCGGCTCTTTCCAGGGGGCCTTCGACTCGGTATCGCTTCCCGACGACTGGTCCTGGCGGATCGCGGGAAACTCGTTCCTTCTCACCAAGGGGCCGGTGCCGGTGGAGGCGACGACCTGGGGGCGCCTCAAGACGGCTTTCGCGCGCTGATCCCGGCCGCTGGACCCGGCGGACCGGAACCCCGGCGGTGCCGGCCCGAGGGAGGCCGGGAGGGCGACGCGCGGGCGGGGAGGCGCGCACGCCCCCGCCGGTGCTCTTCCTGGAAACCTGCGCGAGGTTCCTGAGCGGCGATCAGATGATTCAGCTCGCCGGGCTTTTGAGCTCGCGCCGCGCGGATGCGATGGATGACGCTTCGGATCGGGGCGGGCCCCCCGACCCGCAGGCGATGCGGATCGTCCGCGAGCTTGAAGCTCGACGAGACGGCCGCGGCCGCGGTCCGCGACACGGTGCGCGCGCAGATCGAACCGCAGGAGGCGGCCCTATTCGACGCGCTCGGGCCCCTCGGCCCGCCCCCCGCAGGAATGGGGATCCCGATCTACTTCTGAGAACCTGGTCGACTGTTGAAACCCGGCGCCGAGCCCGGCCGGATCGGGGATTCCCGATGCACCCCCGGCCGGGCTCGGTTGCGCCCGGGAAAGGCCCGGGTCGCGCCCGTCCGTCGGGGCGGGTCAGGGAAGGACGACGAGCTTGCCGACCGAGGTGCCGGAGCCCGCGCGCAGGTGCAGGTAATAGACCCCCGGCGGAACGCGGCGCCCCGAATCGTCCCGGCCGTCCCACTGGATGCCGTGGCTGCCCGCCGCCTCGGCCGCGCCGTCGACGAGGATCCGCGCGCAGCGCCCCTGGACATCGTAGACCTCCAGGCGCACGACGGAATCGCGGGGGAGGTCGTAGGAGATCGTCGTGAGCGACCGGGCAGGATTGGGGCGGGCCCGGTGCAGGGCGAACCGTGCCGAGGGGCGCCGGTCCGGGATGCCGACCTGGACCGCGGGAGGGGGAAGGTAGGCGGGTCCGAGCAGGGCCCGGATCCCGCCGGCCTGGCGTACGCCCACCGGCTGCAGCAAGAGGGTGGCGGAGACCGAGTAGTCCAACCCGCTCCCGCCGACCCATCCGATTCCGAGGAGCCCGCCCGCGAGCGAGTAGGACGAAGCCGCCTCTCGGGATCCCGCCTGCGCTTGCGGTCCGCGGCTCGCGGGGCTCCCGGGACTCTCGCTCACCCCCATCACCGCCTCCAGCGTGTCCAGGCGGGCCTCCAGATCGGGGCGGGCATGGCTGCCGCCGCCCGGATAAAACCGCTCCCGCCCGGTGGCGCCCACCACGGCAGCGCCGCCCGCGTCGATCTCCAGGTAATGCAGCGTTTCGTCGTCGAGCTGAAGGGACCCCCCGGTGCCCACTGTGACGTTGAAGATTCCCTGCGCGATCGCGCCGGGAAACGCTTCCTCGAGGAGCGGAGAGCCGCCGGTCGAGTCCGCATAGACCCGCACGGTGAGGTCGCCGTTCGCGACGACCGCTCCGGTGGTGTCGAGGACGACCCCCTGGATCGGGATCTCCTGTGCGGTGGGGGGGGCTGCGGCGGAAGTCCCCGCGAGACCGGGAAGGGCACCGGCCGCGCCGAGAAGCAGAGCCCGGAACAGCGCGGACCTGGGATTGCGGCTCATTGGCTCACGACGTTGCTGGCGGCGCCGGAGACGCCCGCGGTTCCGGAATTGACGAGGGAGAGGCCGCCGGAGCCGGCGGGTGCGGCCGAGCCGCCGTCGAAGAAGTTCGTGGCGCCGTAGCCGGGAGCGCCCACGCCCGAGGTGAAGATGCCGCACGAGATGCCTCCGCACCCGCCGCCGCCGCCCCCGCCGTGGCCTCCCGCTCCCCCGTCGCCTCCCCGTCCCCCGGCACCGGAACAGAAGACGGTCGCCGCGCCCCCCGCGCCGCCGGTTCCGCCGGAGCCGCCCCGGCCTCCATTGCCTCCCCGCCCGCCGGCGCCGCCGATCCCGAGATAGATCGTGTTGGACTGAATCGCCGGCGCGGACCCGGAGACCACGAAGATCCCGAACGCTCCACCCCCGGCGCTTCCCCCCGAGCCTCCCGCGCCGCCGCAGGCGCCCGACCCGCCTCCTCCCCCCGCGCCGCCGAGCACGTCGTGCTCCGGCGAGATCCCGTCGCTCCCTCCGCCGGCACCGCCGCCACCGCCGCCGCGACCGGGACTCCCCCCGCCGCCGGGCCCGCCGGCCTGGCCGAACCAGTTCCCCGCAAGAAGGCCTCCAATGGCAGAAGAGGCTCCGGCCCCCGCGAACCCGCCGGCGCCCGCGGCGCCGGTTCCTCCCGGGGCCCCCGCGACCGGGTTGGGCGGAGGGAAGCAGGTACCGCCCTGCAACAGTCCGTCATCCCCGGCGTCTCCCCCCGCGCCGCCCCCGGCGCCGGTGGCGGTGAATCCGTCGATGCCGGAGAATTCCGAGTTCGCGACTGGGGTGCACCGGTTGCCGCCCCCGGCCCCGCCGCTCACGTTGACCCCCGCGCAGGTGAGGCTCCCCCCCGCTCCGCCGGAGCGGTTCAGGATGGAGCTACAGCTGCTGGTGGGGCTCTGCAAGGCATCCCCTCCTGCCGAGCCCGCGGATCCGTCCGATCCGGTGGACGCCGGACTCCCGTCCGAGCCCGGACCGCCGGCCCCGCCGTAGATCACGTTGTCGCGCAGGGAGAGCCCGCCCGCGTTGACCAGGTAGACCGCGTAGGAATTCCCTCCCGGACCCGGGTTCGTGGGCCCGAAGATCACGAACCCCTCCACCAGGGTGGGGCTGGTGACATTGGTGCCGGTCACCGCCCGCCGGTGATTGCCGCTGGAAGAGACGCCCCGCAACACGGTCGTGGTCGCGTTCAGTTGCCTTTCCCAGGTCCCGCCGTGATAGCCGCCGCGCAGGTTCACCCCGTTCACCAGGGTCACGGGTTCGGCATAGGTGGCGTTGGCGACGTAGACGTTCGTACGGCCGGCGGACGAGGCCTCGATGAGGCCCCGCGCGATGCTGGCGCAGGGGCGGCAATCCTGGGCGGTTCCCACAGGTCCCCGGCCGCAACCAGGATTGTCGTCGGCCGCGGAATCGTCGGCGTCCACGTAGATCCCCTGCGCGTCCAGCACGAACTCGCAGCCGTCGGTGGGGTCGCCGTTCAGGTCGTACGCCGGGGGCGTGCACTGGGGCATGATCATGGCCTCGAGCGTGCCGATCCGGCTCTCCAGGTCCGCGCGGGAGTGGTCCCCGCCCCCCGGCCAGAAAGCCTGCCTTCCCCCGGCCAGGTCGCCGACGACCTCCTCCCCGTTGACGTCCAGTTCGAGGTAGTACTGCTGCGTGTTGTCCAGGACGAGCGCCGTGCCGCCGCCCAGGAGGAGGCTGAAAACGCCCGCGTCGACCGCCCCGGCGAACTCGGATCCGGAGTCGTAGACGAGCGCCCCTCCGGATGGAGCGTCGTAGATGCGCACGGCCACGTCCCCGGATTCCACCGGCTGGCCGGCCGCGTCGCGCGCCTGCCCCTGGAAGGAGAGGAGGTGGGGGGTCGCCACCCCGGCCGCGGCCGGGCCGCTCCCGGCAAGAAGAAGGGCCGCGGCGCAGCAAAAGGAGAGAGCGGACCTGCGGAGAGGGATCATGAGAGGTTCTCCCGGCGTGAGGCGGCGACGAGGCATGTCGCCGTGTGCGACTCCTGGATGCAATCCCCTGCGGGGGCGGGATCCGGGCGCCCCGGAGCGGGCCCACATCGGGTTCCCGGCGCAGAAGACTGGAATTATACGCTATCGGACGGGGGGGCCGGCGGGGTTTTCTGACCAGGGTCGGGCTCGGGTGGGGATCGTCGCTCTACCCGGGGCACTCCAGGACGAGAAGCGACGGGTACTTCGGGAAGCGGGGATCGGTGTCGGCGAGGCGGCACCGGTGGATGGCACCGGTTCAGGGATAGAGGTCCTTGAGCCGGCCCCAGGTGGCGGGCATGGCCGGTGTGGGGCAGAGTTCGCTCGTCAGAGAGAAGTTGTCGAAGATCATGGCGAAGTTCCCGGTGTCCCCGATCGTCACGCCGTAGACGTACACGTGGAGATCTCCGAGCGGACCGGTTGCGGAGTGAAGCTCCACCCAGGGGGGTCCGGACGAATCCTGGTAGTACGCCTTGACCGTCGAGCCCTGACGGGTGATCCGGAAACGCATGTTGGAATCGTATGTTCCCCAGGATGCCAGGCACGCGGTGGAATCTGCGGCATAGGCCTTGATCGTGAGGGGAGCGGGAATGCAACCCCCGGAAAAGGCCGAGTTGTGGATCTCGATCGACATCACCGGGCTTCCGCCGGCGGTCTCCACGCGCATTCCGCCGGCGCGCGTTCCCACGTTGCCCGCCGCCACGAAGTTGCTCGAGGAGCAATCGATCTGCAGGTCGAATTCCCCGCAGACGGAAGGCTCAAGACGGGCCTGCGAGTATCCCTCGCACTGGGCATGAACCGTGCGAAGCGTCCCCGAGGTCTCGACCACGAACCCGCAGGTGGCCGATGGGATCCACGTCAGGACCCCATCCTCGAAGCCGTCGGAGAGATCCCCGGCGCAGGAGCAGACCTGGGCGGAGGCGCCGGGCGCTCCGAATGCGGAGCAGAGGCTCAAGAAGACGGCGGCAAGGAGCGAGCGCAGCATGGGGGGAGCCCTTTCGTTGGGGAGGCGGGTAGCCGGCACACCATAACATCCCTCCTGCTGGATTCAACAAATTACACCCTCCGCTCGAGACGGGCGTCCCTTCTACCTTCTCCCGGGCCGGGACGGTTCTGCTGTTCCAGGCGGGCGATCTCGTCGCGATGGGAGAGCACCAGCGCCTTCAGGGCATCCACGTCTGTAGACGGCCCCTCCGGTCCGCGTGCTTTGTAACCTCTTTCTGTCCGCGCACTTTGGGCGCCGTCGCGCCCCGTGTGGCATAGGGGCCGTTGGGCCAGAGGCCCGGGATCTAGGCTCCGGTCGTCTTCTCCGAGGGCTCCGCCTCCGGCGCGGGGTTCTCCACCCGGACGGTCAGCGCTCCCTCCACCGCGTCCACCCGCACCGAGGCCCCGTCCAGGACCTCGCCGGCGATGAGCGCGCGGCCGATCCGGCTCTCCAACTCGTGCTGGAGGAATCGCTTGAGCGGCCGCGCCCCGTAAACCGGGTCGAACCCCTCCCGCGCCACCAGCTCCCGGGCCGCATCGGTCAGTTCCAGCTTCACGTCGCGGTCGGCCAGGCGCTTGCGGAGGTCCTCGGTCAACAGGTCCACGATCCGCTCGATCTCCTCGAGCTTCAGCGGCTTGAACATCACCACGTCGTCCACCCGGTTCAGGAACTCGGGGCGGAAATGGCTCCGCAGCTCCCGCATCACCGCCCGGCGCGCGTCCTCGGTGATCTCGCCCCGGTCGGTCACCCCTTCCAGCAGGAAATGGGAGCCGATGTTCGAGGTCATGATGATCACCGTGTTCTTGAAGTCCACCGTCCGCCCCTGGGCGTCGGTGACCCGGCCGTCGTCCAGGATCTGCAACAACACGTTGAACACGTCCTGGTGGGCCTTTTCGACCTCGTCGAAAAGGATCACGCAGTAGGGCTTCCGGCGCACCGCCTCGGTGAGCTGGCCCCCTTCCTCGTACCCCACGTAGCCGGGAGGCGCCCCGATCAGCCGCGAGACGTTGTGCCGCTCCATGTACTCCGACATGTCGATCCGGATCAGGTTCTCCTCGGTGTCGAAGAGCGCCTCGGCCAGGGTCTTGGCCAGCTCGGTCTTGCCCACCCCGGTCGGCCCCAGGAAGATGAAGGAGCCGATCGGCCGGCGCGGGTCCTTGATCCCACTCCGGGCCCGGATCACCGCGTCCGCGACCAGCTTCACCGCCTCGTCCTGGCCCACCACCCGCCGGTGGAGGATCTCGTCCAGGCGAAGCAGCTTCTCCCGCTCCCCCTCCACCAGCCGGGTCACCGGGATCCCGGTCCAGCGGGAGACGATCTCGGCGATCTCGTCCTCGGTCACCTCCTCGCGCAGGAGCCGCTGCCCCTCCGCCTCCTTGGCCAGCGCCCCCTCCTTCTCGTGGAGCTGCCTTTCCAGCTGCGGCAGCGCCCCGTGCTTGATCTCGGCGCTCTTGTTGAGGTCGTACTCGCGCTCGGCCCGCTCCAGCTCCTGCCGGCGCCGCTCGATTTCCTCGCGGAGCTTGCGCACCTCGGCCAGCCGCGCCTTCTCCTCGTCCCACTGGGCGCGCATGCTCCGGGCGCGCTCCTTGAGGTCCGCCAGCTCCCGCCGGAGGTCCTCGAGCCGATCGTGCGACGCCTTGTCCTTCTCCTTCTTGAGCGCCGCCTCCTCGATCTCGAGCTGCATGACCCGGCGGGTCACCTCGTCCAGCTCCGCGGGCATGGAGTCGATCTCGGTCCGGATGAGCGCGCAGGCCTCGTCCACCAGGTCGATGGCCTTGTCGGGAAGGAAGCGGTCGGAGATGTACCGGTTGGACAGCACCGCCGCCGCCACCAGGGCATTGTCCTGGATCTTCACCCCGTGATGAACCTCGAACCGCTCGCGGAGACCGCGGAGGATGGACACGGTGTCCTCGACCGAGGGCGCGTCGACCATGACCGGCTGGAAGCGCCGCTCCAGCGCCGCGTCCTTCTCGATGTGCTTGCGGTACTCGTCGAGGGTGGTGGCGCCGATGCAGTGGAGTTCCCCGCGGGCAAGCATGGGCTTCAACAGGTTCCCGGCGTCGGTGGAGCCCTCGGTGCGGCCGGCGCCCACGATGTTGTGGAGTTCGTCGATGAACAGGATCACCCGCCCCTCGCTCTCCTTGATCTCGTTCAGCACCGCCTTCAGCCGCTCCTCGAACTCGCCCCGGTACTTGGCGCCGGCGAGCAACGACCCCATGTCGAGCGAGAAGATGGAGCGATCCTTGAGCCACTCCGGAACGTCGCCTCGGACCACCCGCTGAGCCAGCCCCTCCACGATGGCGGTCTTCCCCACCCCGGGTTCACCGATGAGCACCGGGTTGTTCTTGGTCTTTCGCGAGAGGATCCGGATCACCCGGCGGATCTCGCCGTCCCGGCCGATCACCGGGTCGAGCTTGTTGGCCCGCGCCTGGGCCACCAGGTCCACCCCGTACTTCTCGAGCGCCTCGTAGGCGGACTCGGGGGTGGCGCTGGTGACCCTTTGGTGGCCGCGGACCGCGGTGAGGGCGGCCAGGAAGTTCTCGCGGGTCACCCCGAAGGTCCGGAGGATCTTCCCCGCCGGCGTTGCATCGCCTTCCGCGATCATGGCCAGGATGAGGTGCTCGACCGAGACGTACTCGTCCTTGAGCCGCTTGCGCTCCTCCTCGGCCCGGTCCACCAGGGACGCCATCCGCTGGCTCACGTAGACCTTGCCGATCTCCGTCCCCGGCCCGGACTGCCGGGGGCGGCGCTCCAGCTCCCGCTCCACCTCCCCGGCCAGCACGTTCACGTCCACGTCCAGGCGCTTGAGCAACCGGGGCGCGAGCCCGTCCGGCTGCTCCAGGAGCGCCGACAGCACGTGCTCCACGTCCACCTCGGGATGGCCGAAGCGGAGCGCCTTGGTCTGGGCGGCCTGCACCGCTTCCTGCGACTTTTGGGTCAGGCGATTGAGATCCATAGGCACGTCCTCTCGGTGTGCGCGGCCGGGGCATCCACGTATCGAATCCGTCCAGTATAGCCCTCCCTCATCATCCTCTCATCCCGACGAGGGGCCTCTCCGCGCTCGCAGGCGGGGGACGCTCCGAACGCGGCGGGCGGTTCGAGGTCACCCCGGCCCTCCCCGCCGCACCGCCTGCGAAGCCGGGCGCATCCCGGCCGGATCCGGCCGTTTGACATGTATTCTTCTTTTTTATCATGACATCCTGCATTTCCCGGAGATAGGATGCGGCGACGGCGGATTCGTTCACTGGCGCCCACCCCGGCGCCGTCGTGAAAGGAGAGGTCATGCACCCCGTATCCACCTCGCTCGCGCTATCCGGCGGCGCGTTCGCCGGCCTGTTCAGCGGGTTCTTCCTCGTCGTCGACATCGTGCTCGTCCTTATCGTCCTGGCCGGCATGTGGAAGATGTTCGAGAAGGCGGGCAGGCCGGGCTGGGCCTGCATCATCCCCATCTACAACTGGATCGTGGTGCTCGAGATCGCCGGCAAGCCGATCTGGTGGATCGTCCTCCTGTTCATTCCGATCGTGAACCTCATCGTCAGCATCCTGGTTTTCGTCTCGCTGGCCGAGCGGTTCGGCAAGGGCGGGGCGTTCGCGGCCGGGCTCTTCTTCCTGGGATTCATCTTCTTTCCGATCCTCGGGTTCGGCGAAGCGCGGTACCAGGCGGCCTGAACGCCGGCAAATCCTCGTCCGACGAGCCGCCGCCTCACCCGGGGCCGCCCGGGGGGTCGGCACCGGGCGGCCCAGCGGTTAGAATGCGGCCTTTGCCGGCCGAGCAGAAGGGGGGCGCTTCCTTGATCCAAGTCGAGGGCCTGCGCAAAGTCTACGGGGAACTGGTGGCGGTGGACGAAGTGAGTTTCACCGCGGAGGCGGGCGCGGTGTTCGGGCTCCTGGGCCCCAACGGCGCCGGCAAGACCACCACCTTGAGCTGCATCTCCGGCCTCCTCGTCCCCACCGCGGGACGAATCCGGGTCATGGGCCACGACATCGTGACCGACGCGGTGGCGGCCAAGCGGAGCCTGGGAGTGGTCCCCCAGGAGATCGCCCTCTACGAGGAGATCTCGGCCACCGAGAACCTGCGCTACTGGGCCGGCGCCTACGGCCTCACCGGCCCCGACCTCCGCCGCCGCATCGCCGAGGCCCTGGAGCTTACCGGGCTCGCCGACCGGGCCAAGGAGCCGGTCAAGCGGTTCAGCGGCGGCATGAAGCGCCGGCTCAACTTCGCCTGCGGCATCGTCCACGGACCCCAGGTGCTGCTCCTCGACGAACCCACGGTGGGGGTGGATCCCCAGAGCCGGGTCCGGCTCCTGGACCTGGTGCGGGCCCAGGCCGCCGCCGGCACCTGCGTCCTCTACACCACCCACTACATGGAAGAGGCGGAGGAACTCTGCGATCATCTGGCCATCGTGGATCACGGCCGGGTGATCGCGGAGGGCACGCTCCCCGAACTCCGGTCCCTCACCGGCGAGCGCGACGTGGTGCGGTTGGCCGGGACGTTTCCCGCCGGCTCGGTCGCGGAGGTGGAAGCGCGGCTCGAGGGGGCCGAGATCATCCACTCCGACGAGAACCAGCTGACGATCGGGGTGCCGCAGGGTTCGCGCCGCCTCCCCGAACTCTTCGCGATCCTCTCCGAGGCCGGCGGCGAGGTCCGCGAGACCACCCTGAGCCAGCCCAGCCTGGAGACCCTGTTCATCAAGCTCACCGGGAAGGACCTCCGGGAGTGAGCGCGGGGACGGCGGTTTCATGAGATTCCTCTTCGCCTGCGCGGGCAAGGACGTCCGCCGCATGGTCCGCGACCCGGTGGCGGTGGCCTTCGCGGTGGGGCTGCCGCTCATGATCGGACTCCTCATCCGGCTCGGCATGGGGGGGAGCGGGTCCACCCCCACCGCGCGGCTCCTGGTCGCCGACCACGACAGCACCTTCGCCAGCAACCTCCTGCTGGGGTCGCTGGGGCAGGGGCAGCTCGCCGATCTGGTAAGCGCCCGGCCGGTGACCGAGGCCCTCGGGCGGCGGGAACTCGACCGGGGGAAGGCCTCGGGGCTCCTGATCATCCCCCAAGGGTTCGGCGAGGCGGTGCTCCGGCGCAAGCCCGTCAGCCTCACCCTCCTCACCAACCCCGCCGAGCGCATCCTTCCCGGCATCCTGGAAGGGGTGCTGGGGTTCCTGGTGGACGTGGTGGGAATCGGGCAGGAGATGGCGGGCGAGGTGGGCACCCGTATCCTCCAGCCGGCGCCTCCGGGCCGGGCCACCCTTGCCGACTCCACCGTGGCCGGGATCTCCACCACCATCAACCGGGTGGTCGAGAAGGCCTCGCCCTTCCTGTTCCCCCCCGCGATTTCGGTGGAGGCGGTCACCCTGAAACCGGCCGCGGCTCAGGAGCGGAGCCTCACCGACCTCTTCTTCCCCAGCCTCTTCTTCATGGGGGTGGTGGCGGCGGGACAGCAGCTCAGCGACGACTTCTGGAAGGAACGCGCCCAGGGAACACTCCGGCGCTCGGTCTCCTCCCCCCGCAGCCTGGCCGTGATCCTGGGGGGCAAGATCCTGGGCGCGACCGCGCTCCTGGCCCTGGTGTCCGGGCTCGGGATGCTGGCGGGGCGGTTCGTGTTCGGGGTAACCCTGCACGGACTGCCGCTGGCGGTGGCGTGGGCCACGCTGTCGGGGGTGGGCCTCCTCCTCTTCTTTACCCTGCTCCAGCTCCTGGCCTCCAGCCAGCGCGGCGGCGGCCTGCTCACCATCGCCGTGTTCTTCCCCCTGGTCATGACCGGGGGCTCGTTCTTCCCCTTCGAGGCCATGCCGGACTGGCTGGCGCGGATCGGCCGGCTCACCCCCAACGGATGGGCGCTCGTCCGGCTCCGGGACATCCTGTGGGGCACCGCGACCGGGAGCGAGATGGCCCTCTCGGCCCTCGTCCTGCTGGCGGGCTCGCTCCTCCTCTTCGGCCTGAGCCTGGCCCGGCTCCGGCGGTTCGCCCGGGGATAGCCGTGTCCGTCTTCCGCACCCTCGCCTTCATCGCCGCCCGCGACCTCCGTCACATGCTTCGGGCGCGCGAGACCCTGCTGTGGACGTTCGGGATGCCGGTGGTGTTCTTCTTCTTCATCGGAACCATCACCGGGGGGGTGGCGCGCCCAGGCTCCGAGACCCGCGATCCCTTGGTGGTGGAGACCCCGGCCGGCGCCGGTTTCCTGGCCGACGCGCTGGTGGCGCGGCTCGGCGGGGTGGGGTTCCGGCCGGTCCCCGCCGAGAGCGCCGGGGCCTCGGTGCCGCATCTCGCCGTGCCCCCGGCGTTCACCGATTCCGTGCTCGCCGGCGGCCGCGGCAAGCTCACCTACACCCGCGAGGAATCCGGGCTCTCCGGCGACTACGACGGCGTGCGCATCCGCCGCGCCGCCTACGCGCTCTTGGGAGACGTGGTGGCGGCGGCGGAACGGAGCGGCTCGGTGACCCCGGCGTCCCTGGCCGAGGTCCAGGCCGAGCCCCGCACCCTGACCCTGGAGGTCGCACGGGCCGGCCGGCGCAAGGTCATCCCGTCCGGGTTCGAGCAGGCCATCCCCGGCACCATGGTCATGTTCACCCTGCTCGTGCTCCTCACCTCCGGGGCGACCCTCCTGGTGCTGGAGCGGGACGCGGGGCTCCTGCGGCGGCTGGCTTCGTCGCCGCTCCCCCGGAGCGGGATCATCCTCGGCAAGTGGGCGGGGCGGATGGCCCTGGGCCTGGTCCAGATCGGCTTCGCCATGCTGGTGGGGACGGCGCTCTTCCACGTGGGCTGGGGCCCCCACTTCGGGGCGCTGGCGGCGGTGCTCCTGGTCTACGCGGCGCTGGTGGCGGTGCTGGGAATCCTGCTCGGGAATCTGGCCCGCACCCAGGGGCAGGCGGTGGGGATCGGGATCCTGGCCGCGAACTTCCTGGCCGCGCTGGGCGGATGCTGGTGGCCGATCGAGATCACCCCGCCCTGGATGCAGCACCTGGCCATCTTCCTGCCCACCGGCCTCGCCATGAACGCGCTCCACAAGCTGGTGAGCTTCGGAGCGCCGGCGGGGAGCGTGGTCCCGCACGTCCTGATCCTGGCCGCGGCCGCGCTGGCGGGAGGCTGGCTCGCCGCGCGCACCTTCCGCTTCCAGTAGGCTCCCGAGGCCTCGGAGGGGGCGGAAGGCGGCCCGGAGCGCCGGCCGCCGAATTGCTACACTCAGCCCGTTTCGACCGGACGGGCCGGTCCCGGGGACCCCTGGGAGGGCCTGACCATGCATCACGACGATCTCCCGGCCCGCCCCGGAATCCCGGGCAACCCGGGGCCGGCCAAGGACGTATGACCTCGCGGGGCCTCGCTCCGGCAGCGGCCGGACGCTCCGCCAGAACCCGTTTATGAAATCCTTCGTCATCCTCGCCACCTTGAACCTGGTCCTGGGAGGGCTCGTCTTCCTCCTGGGGCTGGTCATTCTCCGGGAGAACCCCCGGCAGAAGCTGAACCGGGTGGTGGCGTTCATGCTCTTCTTCGGGGGCCTCGGTTCGATCCTGGCCGCCCTGGGATTCCTGGCCGCCCGCTCCGGGGCCGAGGCCGCGGGCTTCCGGGCCGGGCTCCTCACCCACTTCTCGTATCTCTGGGAGTTCTTCTTCCCCACCCTGTTCCTGTTCGCGAGCGTCTTCCCCACCGAGCGGCCGTTCACCCGGAAGGTGAGGAGCTTCGACCTCCTGGTCTTCGCTCCGCACACCTTCCACTTCCTGCTGCTGCTGGGGATCTCGCTCATCGGCCCCGAACTCAAGCTTCCGGGGATGAACGTCCCCCACGTGGTGCAGCCGCTCCTGAGCCTGGCCGGACTCCTGGCCGAGTTCTTCCTTGCCGTGCACCGGGCGCTCTTCTCCCTGGTGAACCTCGGGTACGGGATCGGGGGCGCGGTTCTCCTGGTGGACTCCTACCGCCGCGCGCGGGTCCCGAGGCTCAAGCAGCAGCTCCGGGTGATCGGGGTGGGGCTTATCCTCTGCCTCGCCCTCTACAGCGTGTCGTCGTCGATCCCGGTCCTCCTGAACATCCAGATCGCGGAGTGGATGCGGTCGCTGTTGACCATCGCCGCGTTGACGGTGGGGTCGGGCGCCATCGCCTACTCCATGGTCCGCTACAAGTTCCTCGACACCAAGCTCCTGGCCCGGCGCGGGATCCTCTACGCGGTGATCTCGGCGGTGCTGGTGGGGATCTACCTGGCGGTGGTGGAGCGGCTGAACGCGTTCCTCTCCGCGTTCCTGGGGATGGACACCCGGGTGTTCGAACCGGTGTTCCTGATCATCGCGCTGATCCTGTTCCAGCCGCTTCTGGCCCGGCTGGAGGAACGGCTGGACCAGGTGTTCCTGCGCGACCCCAACGACTACCGGAACGTGATCAAGAGACTGGGGCGCGAGCTTCTCACCAACATCGACCTCGACGTGATGCTGGAGCGTTCCATCCACACCCTGGCCGAGGCCCTGATGTTGCGGACGGCCCACGTGGCCGCGCTGGGGCGGGAGGGCCCCATCCTCCACGTGGGATCCGGGCGCGCTCCGGCGGACGAGGACCTGGCCGCGCTGCCCGAAGTGCTGAACCGGCTCGATCCGGCGATCGAGAGCTTCCGGCTCTACGGCCCGGTGGAGGAGATGCCGCGCGAGGACCGTTCCTACCTGGTCAACACCTTCCACGCCGCGCTGGTGATCCCGCTGCGATCGAAGGGGGAGACGGTGGGGGCGCTGCTGCTCGGGGACAAGATCACCGGGACCGAGTACACCTCCGAGGACGTGAACCTGCTCTCCACGCTGGCCGCGCAGATGTCGATCTCGCTCCAGAACGGGTTGCTGCTCCGCGACCGGGTGGCGGTGGCGCGCATGGAGGAGGAGCTGAACCTGGCCCGGCGGATCCAGTCGAGCTTTTTGCCGTCGCACTTCCCGCGCATGAACCGGTTCGAGGTCTACGCGGTGAACACGCCCTCCCGGCAGGTGGGCGGCGACTATTACGATCTGGTCCCGGCGGGGGACGGTGCTTATTTCATGGCCATCGCCGACGTATCGGGCAAGGGGGTCCCGGCGGCGCTCCTCACCTCCATGCTCCAGGCGTCGCTCCGGACCCAGGCGGACTCCGCCCGCTCGGTGAGCGGGATCCTGAACAACATCAACTCGCTGGTCTACCGGAGCACCTCGGTGGAGCAGTTCGCCACCTTCTTTCTGGCCCGGGTGGACGAGGATACGCTCCGCATGTCGTTCACCAACGCCGGCCACAACTACCCGGTGCTCTGCCGGAACGGCGGGGAGCGGGTGCTGCTGGAGCGCGGCGGGATGCTGCTCGGCGCGTTCGACGGCGTGCATTACGAGGAGGAGACGGTGGACCTCTCGCCGGGGGACCGGGTGATTCTCTACACCGACGGCATCACCGAGGCGATGAACAAGGCGGAGGAGGAGTTCGGCGAGGAGCGCCTGTGGGAGATCACCCGCGCGCTGCCGGCGGGGCTCTCCGCCCGCGAGATCACCTCGAGGATACTGGACGCGGTGTCGGGGTTCCTGGAGGGCGCCGAGCCCCAGGACGACGTGACGCTCATGGTGCTCAGGGTGCTGGAGCCCTCCCCCGCCACGGTCCCCTCATCCGAGGAAACGGTGGGGGCGGAAGCGGTCTGACCGGGCCGGCGGGCTCCCGCTCGTGGTATTCCGCGCACCCCGTCGTGGCCGGATAGGGACCCGGGTCCCGATCGGTGATCTACCATCTGGCGCCTGCCGGTCTTGCGTTCTTGATGTTCGGCGCGCCTGGCGGCGGGCGCGCTCCTGCTCGCGATATTCCGCGCACCCCGTCGTGGCCGGGTAGGGACCCGGGTCCCGATTGGTGATCTACCATCTGGCACGGGCCGGGCTCCTGCTCGCGATGTTCGGCGCACCCGGCGGCGGCCGCGCTCCCGCTCGTGGTATTCCGCGTACCCTGGCGTGGCCGGATAGGGACCCGGGTCCACACCGGGACGGCCGGCACGGACGGCCGAGGCTCCAAGCGACAAGGTCCCCAATCACGGAGCCAAGCCGGTCCGGCGGCCGCGGTTCAGGAAGCCTGGCGAAGCATGCGCGGTGTGGCAACTTCGCGGGCTGAGCGCAGAGGTTCACGAAGCCGGGAGGAGCGCACGCGGCACGACAGCCTTGCGAGCCGGGCGCAACGGTTCACGACGGCCCCGGATGCAAGTTCGGAGGCCTGGTCACTCGACGACCAACCGGCCGCCGGCGCCAGTGGCCGGAGACGACGAGCCCGGGGTCCTGGAAGACCCCGGGCCCATCTATTCCGTCAACCCTTGTTGAGCTCGCGCTTGTAGGCGTCCTTGGCCTCGGAGACCGCCTCCTTGACCGCATCCACCTGATGGCGGGCGGTACCGGCGACGCTTCCCGCCTTCTCGCGGGCGGCGTTGGCCACCTCCTGAGCCTTGACGCGAGCGGCTTCCCCATACTCGTGGGCCCGCTCTTCCACGTCCTGCACGGTGCGGCCCACGCGGTCGCGTCCGCTACTGTAGAGGTCTCCCGACTTCTCCCGAATCCGGGCCCGGGTCACCTCTCCCTTTTCGGGTGCCAACAACAGAGCAGCCACTCCGCCGGCGACGGCGCCGACCAGAAAAGCCAACAGGGTGTCACTGTTTCTTCCCAAGCGAAATCACCTTCCTTCCTCGATAAGAGCTTTGCGACTCGACAACGCGCTCACCCGGAAATCACTCCCGCCAGCGTTGCTTGAGCACGGTTGCCCCCGCCTTCACCCCCACCAGCGCCGCGCTCGCGTAACGCAGGGACGCGGTCAACGCCCCCACCTGTGCGACCAGCGGAACCACGACGTCCCGGACCTGCCCGCTCATCTCCTCGGCATCCCCGGCCATGTTGTCCACCCGCTCCGTGACCGAACGCAGGGAAACCAGCTCCCCGTCCACGTTGTCCAGGATGCGGTCGATCTTGGGCTTGGTCCGGTCGAAGTAATCGATCATTCCATCCACGCGCTCGAGGGTCTGCTTGAGCTGCACGACCATCCAGGCCAGGAGGATCGCCGCCACCACACTGGCGACCGTGATGAAGATGAGGAGAATCCAACCCAAAGGTTCCATGTCGGGCTCCAAAACGAAGCAAGCAGGCGATTGATCCGGTTTAAGGTACAAACGGGCTATGCACCTGAGCCTACCATGGGCTGGGGATGCGGTAAACCTGGTGGAAATCCGCCCCGGCCCCTCCGGGACGGGCGCCCCGGCGAGCGGAGGCGTAAGCAGGGGCGGAGCCGAGGCGCAAACCAGGCAAAATCCGGGGGGGCAGGCCCGGCCCCAGGCCATGGCCGCAAGCCGGGCGCGCGAGCGGGAGAACAAGCCGGGGAGCGCCCCGGAACAGAAGGCGGCGCCGCCCGAAGCAGAACTCCGGACGGCGCCTGGGGGTAACCAAGGCTCTCTCTCAGCGCAACTCCGCTCGCTCAGCGCAACCCCGCCCGTCCGTCGCGAATCCAGGTTCTCAGCGCCGCCCGTTTCCCGGCGCAACCCACCCGCCTCACAACGATCCGCGGCCTCTCAGCGCAGCTTCAACACCTTCCCGGCGGCGGTCTCGCTCCCGGCATGCACCCGGACCAGGTAGATCCCGGCGGGAGCCGCCGCTCCCGAAAGCGTGCGGCCGTCCCAGGTCGCCGCGTGCACGCCGGCGGGAAGGGTTCCCACGTCGAACTTCCGGATTTCACGACCGGAGGCGTCGAAGATGGACACGGTCACCGCACGTTCGGAGGGAAGCGTGAACCGGACCGAGACCGCCGACCGGAACGGATTGGGAACCGAACGCAACACCACCGCGAGCCGCGCCGGGGCCTCGGGGCCGGGGACGCCGGCCGCGTCGGTTTGCACCAGCACCGCTCCCTTCATCCCCATCGCCTCGTGGAAGCGGCAGAAGTATGGATAGTCGCCGGGCTGGTCGAACGTGTGCGAGAAGACCGGGTGACCGTCGTCCGAGGCCTCGTCGAACAGCGCTCCCGGGTTGTCGCCGGGCGCCGACGACGCCCCGCTGGTCACGGTATGAAAACCGCCCACCCAGACCCACGTCACCACATCCCCCACTTGTGCCGCGACCTGGGCGGGCGTGAACTGGAAGTCGTCCACCCGGACGGTCACGGTGTCGCCGAGAACGGTGACCGTCCCCTTCATCCCCAACCCCTCGTGGAACCGGCAGAAGTACGGCACCGTCCCGGCCTGGTCGAACCGGAACGAGAACGAGGGATGGGCGCTGTCGAGCGGAGCGTCGAAGAGCGCCCCGGGGTCGTCGGCGGGTGCCGAGGAGGCGCCGCTGGTCACGGTGTGGGTCCCGCTTCCCCACTGCCAGGTGACGGTATCCCCCCGGGCCACGGTCACGCTCGGGGGCGTGAAGCTGAAACCCGCGGCGTTCACGGTGACGACGGCGGCGAGCGCCCCGGGGGCCGCGCAAAGAACCCCCACGGCCGGCAACCAGCATGCGAGCCGGGCGATGAGTCGAGAGCGTCTGGCTGGGGACATGAAGCCGCTCCTCCTCGCGCGGGCGCCGCCGCGCCGAACGGGCCGGCCCCGGCCGTTCCATGGGTCAATCCGGGGCTTCCAACCAGATGACGCCGGCGTGCTAACCTTGATACGTCGGAATTGACCCGCCTCACGAATCGTTTTTCGCGGACCGAACGTCTGCTCGGCGGGGACGTCGCGCTCGCGGTCTTCATCCCTTTACCCAAGGAAACTCGACATGGCCCAGTCCGCGCCCCGGATCGCCGCTCTCGCCACCGCCCTCCCCGAGCACCGGATGACCCAGTCCGAGGCCAAGGAAGGCGCGCGGATCGCCTTCGCCGGCCTCCCCGACCTGGACCGGCTCCTCCACCTCTTCGATCGCTCCGGGGTCGAGTCCCGGTACATGGTCCACCCTCGCGACTGGTACCTGGCCCCGCGCTCCTTCGGAGAGCGGAACCACGAGTACATCCGGGCGGCCACCGACCTGGGCGGCCGCGCGGTGAGCGCCGCCCTGGACCGGGCCGGACTCGCGCCCACCGACGTCGACACCTTCGTCTTCACCACCACCACCGGGCTCGCCACCCCCAGCGTGGACGCGCTCCTGGCCGCCCGGCTCGGCATGAAACCGGGCCTCCGCCGCCTGCCGCTCTTCGGGCTGGGCTGCGCGGGGGGGGCGGCGGGGCTGGCCGTGGCCTCGGACCGGCTGCGGTCGCGCCCCGGGGAGACCGCGGTGGTGCTTTCGGTCGAACTCTGCAGCCTCACCCTCCTGGTGGAGCAGGTGTCCAAGGTGAACCTGGTGGGGAGCGCGCTCTTCGGGGACGGGGCGGCGGCGGCGGTCCTCACCGGCGCCGGGCGGAAGACCGAGGGCCCGGCGATCACCGGCGCGGCGACCGTGCTCTTCCCCGACAGCGGCCACCTCATGGGCTGGGACTTCACCGAACGGGGGTTCGAGCTGGTGCTCTCGACCCAGGTCCCGGGGTTCATCCTCGAAGCCTTCCCCGACCGGGCGCTCGCGTTCTTGGCCGAGCATGGGCTGACCCTGGCCGACGTCGCCCACTTCGCGCTCCATCCCGGCGGGAGGCAGGTGCTGGAGGCGTACCGGCGGGGCCTCGGGCTGCCGCGCGAGGCCACCGAGGCCAGCGCGGCCGCGCTCCGGCGAGTCGGCAACCTGTCGTCGGCGGCGGTGCTGTTCTCGCTGGCCGAGATCCTGGAGCGGGGGGGCGCGAAACCCGGCGACCGGGGGCTGGCCGCGGCCATGGGCCCGGGGTTCGCGGCGGAGCTCCTGCTGCTGGAGTGGTGAGCCCGGGCGGGCGGAGCCCCGAATCGCCTGACCCCGGATTGCCCGACCCCGGAGCGAGCGCGACCGGACGGCCCGCGGGCCGTCCCCGCGGACCCGGTCAGCGAACCGGGTCGGTCCCCGCGCCTTCCAGGAGCCGGCGGACCAGCTCCCGGTACTCGATCCCCACCGCCTGGGCGGCCATCGGCACCAGGCTGGTCTCGGTCATGCCGGGAACGGTGTTCACCTCCAGGCAGAAGAGCCCGCCGCCGGGCTCGAGCCGGAAGTCCACCCGCGCCACCCCCGAGCAACCGAGAGCGGAGAAGGCGCGCTCAGCCAGGCGCGCGGCCTCGGCGGCGACGTCGTCGGCCAACTCCGCCGGCACCTGGTAGCGGGTATGTCCCTTGGTGTACTTGTGCCGGTAATCGTAGAACCCCTCTTCGGGGATGATCTCCACCACCGGAAGCGCGTGCCCGTCCAGCACCGCCACCGTGATCTCGCGACCGGGGATGAAGGTCTCGACCAGGACCGGGCCGAACCGGAACGCGTCGGCCAGCGCCTCGGGGAGTTCGGCCTCGTTCTCGACCAGGTGGACCCCGACGCTCGAGCCCTCGGCGTTGGGTTTCACCACCAGGGGAAACCCGCCGAGCGCCGCCGGATCCAGCGCGTCGCCGGGCCCCGGGAGCAGCAGCCCGCGGGGCGAGGGGACCCCGGCGGCGGCGAAGACCATCTTGGCCCGCGCCTTGTCCATGGCCAGCGCGCTGGCCAGCATGCCCGAGCCGGTGTAGGGCGTGCCGGAAAGGTTCAGGAGCGCCTGGAGCGTGCCGTCCTCGCCGATCCCTCCGTGGAGGGCCACGAAGACGGCTTCGGCCGCGCCCAGGTCGGGATTGCGGGCCAGGACCAGGCTCCGCTCGGTGGCCGCGTCCCCCGCCACCCGGCCGGCGGCGGCGTCCCCGGACGGGGGGCGCTCGCCGATCCGGTGGGCGGCCAGCGCCTCCAGCTCCAGCCGCATCCCGGTGGCGGGATCGAGCGGGATCACCTCGTGCCCCAGCGCGGCCAGCGCCCGGACGACGCCGCGCCCGGTGGCCAGGCTGACGTCGCGCTCGTTGCTCGTCCCTCCCATGAGCACGGCGACGCGCACGGCCTAGCCCTCCCTCACCGACACCAGCGCCACCGCCGAGGCCGCGGCGCCCTCGCCCCGGCCGATGAAGCCCATGCCCTCGGTGGTGGTGGCCTTGATCGACACGTGGTCGGCGGGCAGGTTCAGCGCCTCCGCGAGCTTTCCTCGCATGGCGTCCAGGTGCGGCGCCACCTTGGGCCTTTCCAGGTAGAGGGTGCAGTCCACCTGCTCGGGGCGGGCGCCCTTGGCGGCCAGGAGCGAGAGCACCCGGCGCAACAGGTCCAGGCTGTCCGCGCCCACCCAGCGGGCGTCGTCGGGGGGGAAGTGGCGGCCCAGGTCGCCCATCGCCATCGAACCCAGGAGCGCGTCGATCACCGCGTGCAGGAGCACGTCGGCGTCGGACTGGCCGTCCAGCCCCGGGGAGTGCTCGATCCGCACCCCGCCCAGGATCAAAGGCCGCCCGGAAGCGAATCGATGGGCGTCGAACCCCTGGCCGATCCGGAAGGGAAGATGGGCGCGCGCGGTCATGGCCGGGACTCCGGCCGGTACCCCCGCAATTCCAGGAGGGCTTCGGCCAGCCGCAGATCGGCGGGGAAGGTGATCTTCAGGTTGGTCACCTCGCCCTCGATCCACGACACGGGATGGTTGACGCGAAGAACCAGCGAGGCCTCGTCGGTTCCGGTGAAGTGATCGGCGCGCGCCTTCTGGTGCGCGTATTCCAGGACGGGCCGGTGGAACCCCTGCGGCGTCTGCACCGCCAGGAGTTCGGAACGGTCCACGTAGCCCTTGAGCCAACTCTCGAACCCCAACCTCGCCACCGAATCCTGGAGCGGCAACGCCGGCACCACCGACTCTCCCCCGTCCAGGGTGTCCAGCACCCGGTGGATGAGGTCGGCGGTGACCAGGGGGCGGGCGGCGTCGTGCACCACGATCCAGTGGGGCTTGCCGCTCATCGCCTCGAGCCCGGCCGCCACCGAGTCCTGACGCTCGGCGCCGCCGGCGACCAGGTCCACGTCCCGCTCCAGCCGGAGCGGGGCGATTACCCGTTCGCGGTAGACGTCCTCGCTCCCCGGCGGCACCACCACGATCCGCTCCACGATCTCGTGGAAGTTGTCGAAGGCGAGAATGGTCCAGGCCAGGAGGGGATGGCCGAGAAGCGGCACCAGGGCCTTGTCCACGCCGTGGCCGAGCCGTTCCCCCCGCCCCGCCGCCACGATCACGAGCCCGACGTCGGTCATCGCGAACCTCCTCTCTCACCGTTCCGCGGTCCGGGGCGCCGGTCGCCGCGCGGACGCGGCTCGTTCGGGCGCGGCTCGTTCGGGCGCGGTCCCGGGACCCGCGGGCCGCGCGCCGGCTCCACCCCCAGGGCGCGGCCGAGGGCCTCGTCCACCCGCGACACCGCGATCAGCTCCAGCGGGGCCTCGGACAGCTCCTCGGCCCCCCGGGCCGGCACCACCGCCCGCTTGAACCCCAGCTTGAACGCCTCGTGCAGCCGCCGCGCGAGCTGGCCGACGCGGCGCACCTCGCCCCCCAGGCCGACTTCACCCACCACCACCGTCCCCGGATCCAGGGGAAGGTCGTGGTGGGACGACGCCACCGCCAGGGCCAGGGCCAGGTCCACCGCGGGCTCGGCGATCCGGAACCCGCCGGCCACGTTCACGAACACGTCGCTGGTCGAAAAATCCAGGCCCGCGCGCTTCTCCAGCACCGCCAGGAGCACGGCCAGCCGCCGGGCGTCGAGCCCGGTGGCCACCCGCCGCGGCACGCTGTAGCCCGCGCTCCCCACCAGCGCCTGCACCTCCAGGAGGATCGGCCGGGTGCCCTCCAGGGCCGGAACCACCGCCGAGCCCGACATGCCTTCCCGGCGCTCCTCGAGGAGGAATTCGGAAGGGTTCTCGACCGGGCGGAGCCCCTGGTCCCCCATCTCGAACACCCCCACCTCGTGGGTGGGGCCGAACCGGTTCTTGGCTGCGCGCAGCATACGATAGTGGTGGAAGCGATCGCCCTCCAGATACAGGACCGCGTCCACCATGTGCTCCATGACCCGCGGCCCGGCCACCGTCCCCTCCTTGGTCACGTGGCCGACCAACAGAACCGGGGTCTGGGTCCGTTTGGCCAGCTCCATGAAGTAGAGGGTGTTGTCGCGGACCTGGGACACGCTCCCCGGCGCCCCCCCCATCTCGGCGTGATGCAGGGTCTGCACCGAGTCCACGATCACCACGTCCACCCCCGCGTTCTCCACCACCGGCGCCACCGTCTCCAGCCGGGTGCCGGCCAGGACCTGGATCCGCTCGTCGACCCCCTCCAGGCGGCGGCTCCGGAGGCGGAGCTGTCGTTCCGATTCCTCGGCGCTCACGTAGAGAACCTGAAGCCCCTTGGCGGCGTAGGCCGAGGCCGCCTGCAGAAGCAGGGTGGACTTCCCCACCCCGGGGTCGCCGGCCACCAGGACCAGGCTCCCCGGGACCAGGCCCCCGCCCAGGACCCGGTCGAACTCCCCGATCCCGGTGCAGTACCGGGGGAGGTTCTCGCCGTCGATCTCCCCCAGCCGGCGGACGGCGGCGCGCAGGCCGGTGCCCGCCCCCGGACTCCGGCGCCCCGCACCCGAGGCCGGCTCGCCCGCCCGCTCCTCCAGGGTGTTCCACGCCTCGCACTGGGGGCAGCGGCCCATCCACTTGGGGCTCACGTGGCCGCACTCGCGGCAGACAAAACGCGTCTTGACCTTCATCCCGGCGCTCCCTTCCGACGGGCCGACTCCGGCGGGGAATGGGGCAAGTGTAGGCGAAGCCCGGGACGGGGGAAAGCGCCCGGAGACCGCGCGCCCGCCGCGGTGGGGATGGGGCCGGATTCGCGCTTCCCGCGGGCGGCCGGAAAGCGGGCGGCTAGAAGATGCTGACCTTGAAGTAGCGCCGGGGGTTCTTCTTCACGTCGGCCAGCAGATCCTGGGCCTGGCGGAGGGTGGCCACCAGCTCGTTGTAGAGTTCCTCGTCGGAAAGGAGCTTGCCCGCGGTGCCGTCCCCTGATTCGACCCGCTCGATGAGCTCCTCGAACCGGCCGGTGGTGCGGTCCAAGGAAAGGAGCGTGCTGTCGAGCCGGGCGCTGGCCTTGGAGGTGTTGTCGATGAGAAGACCCAGCTCCTCGCCCCGCCCGCTGAGCGCCTTGTTGAGTTCGGCCACGGTGGAGCTGAAATCCTTGATCGACTGGTGGAATTGCTGGCGGTTCTGCTTCAGGAGATCGGCCATTTCGCCGGTCAGCGCCTCGGTGTTGTTCAGGGTGTGGAGGAGCTGCTCCTGCTGGCGATCGTCGAACTTCGCGAGCAGGCTGTCGAGCCGGGTGGCCAGCTCGTCGAAGGTGTCGAGAGTCCCTCCCAGCCCGGCCATGAGCTGGGGAATCCCGGGTTGATAGGACCCGTCGAGGGTGGCGCCGGCGGGGATCGGCGGATTGGAGCCGGGGCCGGGATAGAGCGCCACCATCTTCTGCCCCATGATCCCCACGTTCTCGAGCACCGCCTTGGTCCCCGAGTACAACGCCACCCCGTTGTCCAGGCGGAGGGTCACCTCGGCGTGACCCTTCCGGTAGTCGATCTCGGAGACCTTGCCCGAAACCACCCCCGCCACCTCGACCGGGTCGCCTTTCACCAGTCCGCTGGTGGTGGGAAAGTCCACCTTGATCTCGTAGGTGCTCCCTCCGATCTTGAAGTCCTTGAACCACATCACCCCGGAGATGAGCAGGATCACGGCCAGGATGAAGACGATGCCGACCTGGACCTGTAGGCGTTGTTCGGACATCCCGACCTCCTAGCGATGCTTGGCGCCGGCCGGACCCCGGTGCGGAGTCGGCTCGGACCCGTTGGTGAGCGGTCCATCGGCGCTGGCGGTGATGAACTGCTTCACCACCGGGTTCGTGCTCTCCTGGATCTCGGCCGGGGTGCCGTCGAAGTAGATCTTCCCCTCGAAGAGCAGGCACAACCGATCCCCTACATAGTAGGCGCTGTGCAGGTCGTGGGTCACCACGATCGAGGTCACGTTCAGCTTCTGCTGTAGCTCTCGAATGAGTTCGTTGATCTGCTGGGCGGTGACGGGATCGAGCCCGGTGGTGGGCTCGTCGTAGAGGATGTAGTCGGGGTTCATGGCGATCGCCCGCGCCAGCCCCACCCGCTTCCGCATTCCGCCCGAGAGATCGGCGGGCTTCTTGCTCTCGAGCCCGTCCAGACCGACCAGGGCCAGCTTCTCCGCCACCACCTTCGCGATCTCCTGCCGGGAGAGCTTGGTGTGTTCCTTGAGCGCCAGCCCCACGTTCTCCCCCACCGTCATCGAGTCGAAGAGGGCGGCCATCTGGAAGAGCATCCCGAACCGCTTGCGGAGGTCGGCGAGACCGGAATAGCCGAGATCCGCCACCACGTTCCCGTCCACCTTCACGGTGCCGCGGTCGGGGGCCATGAGCCCGATGATGTGCTTCAGGAGCACGCTCTTCCCGCTCCCCGAGCGGCCGAGGACCACCATGCTCTCGCCGGTCTGGATGTCCAGGTCCACCCCGTCCAGCACTACAAGCTGGTCGAACCGCTTGTGAAGGTCGCGGATCTCGATCATGGACGCGTTCCTCCGGGCCCGGGCCGGCCGCCGCGAGGCGGGGTATGGCAAGTGCGGTTCGTCATGTCGTCAGTGCACCGGAAAGATGATCCGGAAGATGACCTCGGCCAGGAAGTAATCGGCGACCAGGATGAGCACCGAACTCGCCACCACCGCTTTGGTGGTGGCGATCCCCACGCCTTCCGCGCCACCGGTGGTCTGGAAGCCGTAGAAACAGCCTTCGATGGCGATGATGGATCCGAACACGAACGATTTCAGGAGTCCCCCGTAGATGTCGGTGACCTCGAACATGAGCCGCATCCCGCGGTTGAAGGTGGTGACGCTGATCCCCACCCGGGTCACCGCCACCGCCATTCCGCCCATGATGGCGATCGCGTTGGCGAACACGGTGATGGTGGGGAGCATGACGATCGCGGCCACCAGCCGCGGCACCGCCAGGAACCGCACCGGCCGGATGGCCAGGGTCTCGAGCGCGTCGATCTGCTCGGTGACCCGCATGGTCCCGATCTCGGCCGCGAACGAGGCGCCGACCCGGGCGCCGACCACCAGCGCGGTGAGGACCGGCCCCAGCTCGATGAACACCGACTTGGCGATCACCGTCCCCACGTAGACCAGCGGGATCGTGCCCTGGAACTGGTACGCGCTCTGGAGCGCGGCCACGCCGCCCACGAAGAGCGAGGTGAGGATCACCAGCGGCAACGACCCCACGCCGATGAACCGGGCCTGATCCAGGATGAGGCCGCCGTAGCGGAGTCCAGGGGCCAGCTCCCGGCCCAGCCGGAAGAGAAAGATGGCGAAGCGTCCCCAGGCGGCGACGGTTCCCAGGAGCATGCGGCCCACGCTCCGCGGCAGGGCGTGCCAGTCCGGTCGATTGGTCGCGGTGCTCATCGCGGCGCCAGTGCCCTCCTCCGGCGATCGGTGCCCCCGGTTCGACCCCTAGTGATCGGCCGGCCGGGGCCTCGGTTCCACTGTTGGCGGACCTTTCGAGCATACCCGAGGGCGGCGAAAGGCATAACCCTATAAATCGTAAGGTGTTGGGTCGAGAGATCGCCCGGAGCGCCCCCCCCTTCCGGGCGGTAAGGGGGTCCGGAGAAGACGTCGCGACTCCGATGGGGGCCTCGCCCCGGGCGCCGGCGGCTTCTCAGCCGGCGCGCCGCTCCAGCGAAATCCGGTAGCGAACGCCGCGAAGCTTGTGCCCCTCCAGGTCCAGGTTCTTGTGGGTGCGCGGATCCTGGGTGAAGCCGACCGCCTCGTAGAATGCGCGGGCGCGGAGGTTGGCGGCGAGGACCCACAGAGTGGCGTCGGCGAACCGGCGGCGCTTGAGGCGGGTTCGCACCAGCGCCCACAGCGTGCGCCCGGCTCCCGCCCGCCAGCGCTCGGGGTCCACATAGAGCCCGTAGAGTTCGCCGGTGCGGGGGCCGGCATCCTTGTCGCGGCTCGGCCCGGCCGCGGCCCAGCCCACGATGCGGTTCCCCTCGCGCGCCACCAGCACCAGCGACCCGCCCCGCTCCAGCCGCTCCTCCCAGCGCTGGGCGCGGCTCTCCACCGAGAGCCGCTTGAGCACCTCCGGGGGGAGGATGCCGCGGTAGGCCACGCGCCAGGACCGGACGTGGATGAGAGCGACGTCGCGCGCGTCGGAGGGAGTGGCCTCGCGAACGGTCATGGATCGATGCACCTGCACGTCCGCCCTCCGCGGGCCGAGACGGGGGCGCGGCCCGGATCGCGCACGGCGGCTCCCCGGGGGAACGGGAACGCGGGCGCGGGAGGAGTATACCCCGGCGCGGGGATCCGGGGCGGGAGACCCGGTGGCGGAGAGTGCCCGGCTCGACTCCCGGCGCTGCGGCGGTGAACCCGAGGCGGGCCGGCACCTTGCCGGAGGTCCCGCCTCAACCACAGTCGTCGTTCCCCGAGACGATCCGCGAGCCGGGGTCCATGAGGAACCACCCCTGGCCGCCGCCGGGCTCGCGCCCCCGTTCTCCCGGGTCGGCTCCGCCCATCAGACGGTCAAGGTCTTTCGGAAGGAAGGCCTGGGCTTCCCTCCCCGCGTTCGGCGGCGCGGGGAGACGCGGGTGATCTTCCGGCCGCTCACCGCGTCCACCGCGATGCGTACCCTGCACAACCCACGATATGCCGATGCCTTGGAGGCGGACTGGAACGACAAACTACGCTCGCTGGCCCGGGCGCGAGAGGAACGAGAGCGGGGTCGAGCGGCGGCTCAGGCCACGGTCGACGATGCAATCCGAGAGCGACTCCTCGCGATGACCACGGACTTCAAGCGCCTCTGGGCAGATCCGGCCACGCCGAACCGTGAACGGAAACGAATGCTCGCCCACATCATCGAGGACGTGACGCTCATGAAGTACCCTGAGGACGGGATCACCAAGATCCACGTCCGCTTCAAGAGTGGCAAGACCCAGACGCTCATAACGGAGAACCCCAAGTCTTCCCCGCAGCAAGTGAAGACGTCACCAAAGTTCGTGGCCCTCGTCGACGCCCTCCTCGACGACCACACCTACGCCGAGATCGCCGGCCTGCTCAACGAGCAAAGTCTTCGTCCCGGCGGGTCGGCTCGACGCGGTCGCGAGGACGTGCGCTTCACGCTTTGGACCGTGGCGCTGTCTCACGCCACCAGCATGAGACCCCGAGGTGGGCTACGGAAGAGTGGGGTTCACAGAACGCTTACACTATTCTGCCGGCAGCCCGAATGACCCGGAACCCCACGCCGGCTGCGGCCGCCGAGCCCGAGCTCAATTCCCTCCTTGACGTCACTCGTTTCCAGGAGTAATCAGGGTTCTGGCTTCCCCCGCCACCTGAGACGTTCGGGCCGTATTCACTGCGCTCAAGCGCGAGGGGGATGTGCTATGTCCTATCGTCGGCGCCGTCTGTTGCAGTTCTTCGCCGTCTCTGTCGTCCTGCTCGGCGCTTCCGTGTGGCTCTCCGGGCTCGCCTCCGCCCAGAGCCACCCCGTCTTCCTGGAGCCAAACGCTGAGCCCGACAGCGAAGAAGTCGCTCAGGCTTCAGGCCTCGACTGCACTTGGCACGCCGCACCGTTTGAAGGGGAAACAGGCGTAGGCGATCCTGGCGGTACTTTCGACCCCAACTGCGCCGTCGGTCCCGACTATCTTGTGGCCGCCGGAAATTCCTTTCTTGACTGGCATCTCAAGGATGGCACCTCGAAGTGCAAGGTCGATCTGGTCACTTTCTTTGATCCAATCACGCCTTCTTATTCATTCTCACCATTTGACACGCGTGTACTCTATGATCTTCAAGCAGGCAGGTTCATTGTTGTCGCCATCTCTCATCGAGAGCCAAATCCCCCTTCCTTCCCTGGATTGTCCGAGATTTCCATCGCCGTTTCCACAACCGCTGATCCTGACAGTGGGTGGTATTTTCAGTCGATCAATTCCGAAATGCAGCTTAATGGTATCGATACTCATCCCGATTTCCCTGAAGTATCTGTTGATGGTACGGCCATTTACATCACCGCAACCATGTTCGACGGGTCCAAACAGGTCCCAGGATTTCGTCTCTGGATTGTCCCCAAGACTGGTCTCTATCAGGGTGGAACCTCCCTCGTGGATGTCTATGATCCGGACGCGGAGGCCAGCACCAATATGCTCGGAGCTGTGTCTGCTCCCGCGATGATGTATGGGACACCGCCCTCAGGGGTCGGGACCTTCCTGGTACGCTACTCTGGGTATCACACTCCGACACAGGAGTACCTCAGTGTGATTCGGGTCGATGACCCTCTCGGAAGTCCGACCTTCACGAATTTCGATCTACCTGTGGGCGCGATCGACAACTTGAGCATCGGCGACCCCTACTTCCACGCCCCACAGCAGGGAACGTCGAGTACTATTGACGCTCGAGATCGGGTCGCCCTATCCGCAGTCTGGCGGGACGGCTATCTCTACGCAACGGCGGAGGTCGCCCCCCCACCGGCCCCGACGCCGGGCAGGCGACCGCCCACTGGTGGCAGATTTCCACCGCAGACTTGGACTCGCTGACGCTCACGATGCAGGGCAACGTTGGCGGGGAAGACATCGCCGAGAGCACGTACACCTACTTTCCGTCGATCGCCGTCACCAGCGAGGGCTATATCGGTCTCGGGTTCGGAGCCTCGGGGCCCTCCGTCTACCCTGGGGCGTACTTCGCCATGCGCCTTCCCGGAGATCCGATTGGCTACTTCGGCCCAGCGGACACCGTGGCGCTTGGCGTGGCTGCATACACTCCCGGGAGCGATAGCCGGTGGGGCGATTATAGCGGCATGTCCATCGACCCGTCGGACAGCACGCGGCTCTGGGCTTTCAACATGTACGCCCTCTCTTCCTCGGAGTACGGGACGCGGTGGAAGAGTTTCTCGCCCAGCATCATCAATGTTCCGTTCGACAAGCCTGCAATCCAAACCGCCATCAACGCGAGCAGCCCCGGCACCGTGATCCAGGTCAGCCCAAATCAGTTCGGCGCTCCGTACAACGAGAACCTGAGGCTGAAGAGCGGCGTTAAGGTGATCGGCATATCCACTCCTACTCGTGGCCTGCCGGTCCTTGCCGCTCCAGACACGGCCGCCGCGGTCTCGTTTCCTGATTCCGCGGGTGGGAACACGATCTTTGCCAACTTTATCCTCCGAGGGGGTGGGGACGAAGTCGTGCACTTGCGAGGCGACGGGGTCTTGCAGGACTGCCTCATTGACACGACCGGCGCGACGGCGCCGGTCGGCGTCCTCGCCGAGAGCACCGGAACCGAAGCGCGCGTCCAGAACTGCCGGATCCGTATCGGGACTGGGTCGGCCTTCAAGGCCAGTTACTTCGCCGGCGCCGCCCTCGACGACACGGTCGAGGTGCTCGGCTCCGGCCTCGGCTTGGAAGCGATTGGCGGAAGCGGGATCTACTCCCGGTTGATCGCCGACGTGGCGGATAGTGTGGGCTTCAGCTTTGACGGCGTCGGCGGGTCCGTGTCGAACTCCCGCGTGACCGTCGGCACCGGCACGGGCCTCCTGGTCAGCGGCGGCGATAGTAGCCTCACGATCCAGGACTGCCGCATCCAGGACAGCACCGGGGTCGCGTTCCGGGCCGTCGGCTTCGCGGGGACCGCCACGGGCGACACGCTGGTGACGGTGTCCTCGGGTGACGGCCTTGACGTCGTCGGGGGGAGCGGCAGCTACACGGACATGAGCGTCAACTCCCCGCACGGCTACGGCATCGACGTCGATGGGGCTTCCGGGTCCGTTTCGGACTGCAACGTGACGGTTGCGACCGGCGTCGTCGCCCGGGTCCGGGCTTCGTCCGGGGCAACCTTCGAGTTCACCGGATGCCGCTTCACCGCGACCGACTCCGCGGCCGGGAACTACGGCGTCCAGCTCCAATCCGGCCTGGGAAAGGTGTCCAAGAGCTTCATCTCGGCCCCGGGCGGCCGCGGCGCCGTCGTCCACGCGGGCTCCATCCTCCAGCAATGCACCATCGACGGCACCGACATCGGGGTGATCGACAGCGCGGGAACGGTGGAGAACTGCATCAGCACGGGGTTCACCACCTACGGCTTCGAGGGCGATTCCGTGGCCTACTGTATCGCGCCCGGACCCAATGGCTTCGCCTCCGGAACGCTGAGTTCCACCTGTGCCAACGAAGATCCGCTCTACTGCGGCCCCGGGGAATACTCCCTTCGCATCGACTCCTACGGGAACCCGGAGAACACCGACAACACAAGCAGCCTTGGGCTCATCGGCGCGTTTCCGGTGGCCTGTATGTACGACACCCTCTCGCGCTCCTCGACGTTCACGAACGGCACTCTGTCGGCCCCGGGGGATGTCACGGTCTTGAGCGGCGACACGCTGACGCTGGGCAGCATCTCCACCGCAGTGACAATCGACGCGCCAAAGAGCGACAACCAGTCCGGTGGGAGTAGCTCTGACCAGGTGGAGTTGCTTGTCGAGGGAGTGCTGAGTGCCGACCGGGTTGCTTTCACATCCGCTCAGGCATCGCCCGCCTACGATGACTGGTATGGGATCGACGTCAGGGACGGCGGCGTGGTAGTGATCGTGAACTCGGAGGTGATGTACGGCACCTACGGGCTGCGGTTCAGGGCCGGCGCCAACGGGCGGGTCACCAACACCACCTTCGCCCACGACGGGATCTCCGACTGCGAAGCCTGGGGGGTGAGCGGGGGAGACACGGTGCTGGTGGCGGGTAACACGTTCAACAGCGGCGGAGCCTACGGGCTCTACCTCGAGTACAACAACTCCGGTGTCCACGTCGTCGGCAACACGTTTGACAAGGTGGCAACCTACGCGCAGGGGGTGCTCACGTCCAACTCGGGAAGCTCGGCGCCGACGATCGAGGAGAACACGATTACGGACTTCGACTTGCAGGCCGGGATCGAGATCCAGGACGGCGCCCCGGACATCTACCAGAACGCCATCTCGGGCTGCAAGTACGGGATCCTGGTAAGCAAGGGCACGCCGGTGATCGGGGATGCTGGTGGCAGCACGCGGGACAACTCGATCACCGGGAACGTGACCGATGGGCTCCGCTTTTCGGGGTCCCTTGCTGGTGGAACCGTCCGGCACAACTACCTCGCGAGCAACGGGATAGGGATCGAGGTGACCTACCGTAGCGGACGGCCCGACTTGGGGACGGATACGAGTCATGAGGGGAAGAACAGCTTCTACGACAACACGACCTACTGCGTCAAGAACAGCACCGGGATCGGGATCCTTGCCGAGGGGAACTGGTGGGGAGCGTGCCCGCCACCAGGTTGCATCTACGGCACCCTGATCGCCGACAGCTACCTTTGTAGCGATCCCTACGGGCCGCTGAACGTCGAGGCCCCCATCGTGCGAGTGGGAGAAACTGCCGCCCGGGCGCTCAGCGTCCGAGGTGTCTGGCCGAACCCGGGGAAGGAATTCCACGCCATCCGGCTCCGTCTCGAGGGTGGCCGGGCCAAGGTGACCACGGAGATCTTCGACATCGCCGGACGGCTTGTCCGGGAGATCGGTCCCGTCGAGTTCCCGGAAGGAGACCATGATGTCCAGTGGGACGGACGAAACGCGCAGGGCCAGCGCGTGACAAGCGGCATGTACTTCGTGCGTGTCCGGACGGACAAGGGCCTTCGCCAGACCGCGAAGATCCTGGTCGTCCGCTAGAGAGAAGGAGGAACCCGTCATGTTGCGGGCGATTGCGAGCATTGTGATGGCTGCCCTCCTTCTGGGCGTGGGCGCCAAGGAGGTGTGGGCGCAGACGGCGACGTTGGAGCCGGTCCGAACTGTGGTTCTGCCAAGTGTGCAAGGCGACGACACGACCCGGGTCGCGCTGGTCTTTGACCTCTCGACGCTGGAAGCGGGTGAGGGGCGGCGGATCGACAAGGCGCTCCTTATCTGGCAAGTCCCGACACTGTCCACGGAGGCCACGGCGGGGTTCTCCGTCCGCGAGATCACGAGGAGCTGGGACGCCGCCGGAGTGGCGGCGGGAACAGCGACGGTCCAGGCGAAGGGGGAAGCTGCGGATCGCTGGGAAGTGGGCCCCAGAGATGCGGCTCGGGGCCACCGCGGCATGGTCGTCCTGAACCTCCGCCCCATGGTGGAATCCTGGGCGGCTACGGCCGCCTCCAACTACGGAGTGACTGTCGCCACACCGGATCTCACGCCGGCGCAGCTCCGGCCGTACCTGGGACAGGCGCGGCTCTTGCTCTGGTACGGGTTCATGAAGTAGGAGGCCTCTGCTGTGAACCGATGGGACCCGCAGGCTGGTCCATGCCGTCCCGCCCCCCCCAAAGGGCGGACAGTTTGCCCCCTGCTTCTGCCCGCGACTAAAGCCCGCCCCCCCGCAGTTCCCGAAGGAGGTAAGCAGGTGAGAACTCAACGCAGACCGCTTTGGTCTTCCCTAAGAGGCCGCCTGCCAGCCACGGCCGTTCCCCTGGCCGCGCTCATACTAGCTCCGCTCGCCATCCTGGAGGCCCTACCGACTGCTGCCACCGCGAGAACATGGTACATCGCCGCTGACGGTACAGGCGACGCCCCGACCATTCAGGCCGGGATCGACAGCGCTGCGGTCGGGGACACCGTGCTGGTGGGTCCGGGGACGTATTACGAGAACATCCTGTTCCGGGGGCGGGACATCGTCTTGAAGGGCTTGGCCGGGCCCGAGGCAACCATCATTCACGGATCTCCAACCGTCATCCCCACCGGACTCCAAGCGGCGCCGGCACCACTGGACATGTGTTTCGACGGCGAGCCGCGTCACCTCTTCCCCGATGCGTTCCGGGGAACAGTGGTGACCATCGAGAACGGGGAGACCCGGAACACCGTGCTGGAGGGTTTTACCATCACCGGGGGATACAATGGCGTGGCGATCAAAGATACGAGCCCGATTGTTCGGGGCAACATCGTTACAGGAAATTCCGCAACCTTCCACGGAGAGGTCGGCGCCGGCATCGGGGCCGCCAGTACGATCCAGACCATCAGCAGTCCGATCATCGAGGACAACATCGTTTCGGACAACTACGTTAATGGCACAGGGTGCGGAATCGTCTGCTCCGATATCATAGCCACAGTGAAGCATAACGTCGTGGTTGGCAATCGAGCAGACTTCGGCGACGGCGGCGGCATCTATTGCGCCTATTGCCGGGTTGGGAGCGTGATCTCTGACAACCTCGTTCAAGGGAATGTTGCCGGTGATAAGGGCGGCGGCATTTATGTGGGTGGGTTGGGAAGAATCGATGAGTTTGTAACAGTTGAAAGGAACATCGTCGTCGACAACGCTTCGGGCGGCAACAAGTACGTTCTGGTCGCGGGCGCCGGGATCGCACTGGAGACCGGGAACGCCCTGATCGCCCACAACACAATCGTGGGCTCGCTGGTTACCGGGTCCCTCGGTTCAGTGGGAGGGGACATCGGCATCACCGACCCAAGCAACGTGACGGTTGAGAACAACATCATCGCCTACACGCAATCCGGCGGCGGCATCGGATGCCTGAACGGGGCGACCCCGGTGATCCGCAATAATCTGCTCTGGCAGAACGGAGACGGCGACGCCACCGGCGACTGCACCTCCTGGCCCGGCACCAACGGCAACCTCTCCGCCGATCCCGCCTTCTGCGACACCACGTCCGGCGACTGGTCGGTGGCGGAGAACTCGCCCGCGCTGACCGACCCCAACGGGCCGATGGGGGCCATTTCCGAACCCGGTTGCCAGGCTGCTTCAGTCAAGCCGACCACCTGGGGCCGCCTCAAGGCGCTCTACCGTTGAGCCGATCGAACGGAGGCCGGGCGGTGGGGGGCGCGGCCCGCGGGCCTGCGCCCGGCCGCCTGATTGCACGTCCCTCGCCGCTCGGCACCGCGGCCGCGTTGACGCTGGCGCTCCTCGGATCCGCCTTCGTCCCGCGCCCCGCCGCCGCGCGGACGTGGAACATCTCAGCTGACGGTACAGGCGACGCCCCGACCATTCAGGCCGGGATCGACAGCGCTGCGGTCGGGGACACCGTGCTGGTGGGTCCGGGGACGTATTACGAGAACATCCTCTTCCGGGGGCGGGACATCGTCTTGAAGGGCTTGGCCGGGCCCGAGGCAACCATCATTCACGGATCTCCAACCGTCATCCCCACCGGACTCCAAGCGGCGCCGGCACCACTGGACATGTGTTTCGACGGCGAGCCGCGTCACCTCTTCCCCGATGCGTTCCGGGGAACAGTGGTGACCATCGAGAACGGGGAGACACGGAGCGCCGTGTTGGAGGGCTTCACCATCACGGGTGGGTATAACGGCGTGAACATCAACGACGCTAGCCCGATTGTTCGGGGCAACATCGTTACAGGAAATTCCGCAACCTTCCACGGAGAGGTCGGCGCCGGGATCAGTGCCGCTAGCAATCCTCAAAACCCTCTAAGTCCAGTCATCGAGGACAACATCGTTTCCGATAACTACGTCAACGGCACAGGTTCCGGCATCGTGTGCTCCGATATCGTAGCCACGGTGAGACACAACACAGTGATCGGCAACTGGGCCGAAGCTGGCGACGGCGGCGGAATCTACTGCACCTACTGCCGGGTCGGAAGCGTGGTATCCGACAACCTCGTTCAAGGGAATGTTGCCGGGGACAAGGGCGGGGGCATCTTCGTAGCCGGGTCCGGCAACAGCGACGAGTTCGTTACGGTCGAGCGGAACCTCGTCATCGACAACGTCTCCGGCGGCAACCAATTCTTCCTCGTGGCCGGCGCCGGCATCGGACTGGAAGTTGGAAACGCTCTCATCACCCACAACACGATCGTCGGGTCCCGGGTCACCGGCACGCTCGGCTCGGTGGGTGGCGGTATCGGCATCACCTTTGCAAGCAATGTCACCATCGAGAACAACATCATCGCCTACTCGCGGTCCGGTGGCGGCATCGGATGCCTGAACGGGGCGACCCCGGTGATCCGCAATAATCTGCTCTGGCAGAACGGGGACGGCGACGCCACCGGTGACTGCACCTCCTGGCCCGGCACCGACGGCAACCTCTCCGCCGATCCCGCCTTCTGCGACACCACGTCCGGCGACTGGTCGGTGGCGGAGAACTCGCCCGCGCTGACCGACCCCAACGGACCGATGGGGGCCATTTCCGAACCCGGTTGCCAGGCTGCTTCAGTCAAGCCGACCACCTGGGGCCGCCTCAAGGCGCTCTACCGATGAGCCGATCGAACGGAGGCCGGACGGTGGGGGGCGCGGCCCGCGGGCCTGCGCCCGGCCGCCTGATTGCACGTCCCTCGCCGCCCGGCACCGCGGCCGCGTTGGCGCTGGCGCTCCTCGGATCCGCCTTCGTCCCGCGCCTCGCCGCCGCGCGGACGTGGAACATCTCAGCTGACGGTACAGGCGACGCCCCGACCATTCAGGCCGGGATCGACAGCGCTGCGGTCGGGGACACCGTGCTGGTGGGTCCGGGGACGTATTACGAGAACATCCTGTTTCGGGGGCGGGACATCGTCTTGAAGGGCTTGGCCGGGCCCGAGGCCACGATCATTCACGGTTCCCCCTCGGTTCTTCCCACCGGGCTTCGGGCAGCCCCGATACAACTGGGCGTGAATCCCGACGGCACCCCGCACTACCTATCACCTGAAGCTTTCAGGGGTATCGTGGTGAGCATCGAGAACGGGGAGACGCGGAGCACCGTCCTGGAGGGCTTCACCATCACCGGTGGGTACATGGGCATATTGGTTAACGACGCAAGCCCGACCGTTCGCGGGAACACTGTCACCGCAAACTCCGCAACACAGCGTGGACACGTTGGTGCCGGCATCGCTGCCGCTAGCAACCCTCAAAACCCTCTAAGTCCAGTCATCGAGGACAACATCGTTTCCGATAACTACGTCAACGGCACAGGTTCCGGCATCGTGTGCTCCGATATCGTAGCCACGGTGAGACACAACACAGTGATCGGCAACTGGGCCGAAGCTGGCGACGGCGGCGGCATCTATTGCGCCTATTGCCGGGTTGGGAGCGTGATCTCTGACAACCTCGTTCAAGGGAATGTTGCCGGTGATAAGGGCGGCGGCATTTATGTGGGTGGGTTGGGAAGAATCGATGAGTTTGTAACAGTTGAAAGGAACATCGTCGTCGACAACGCTTCGGGCGGCAACAAGTACGTTCTGGTCGCGGGCGCCGGGATCGCACTGGAGACCGGGAACGCCCTGATCGCCCACAACACAATCGTGGGCTCGCTGGTTACCGGGTCCCTCGGTTCAGTGGGAGGGGACATCGGCATCACCGACCCAAGCAACGTGACGGTTGAGAACAACATCATCGCCTACACGCAATCCGGCGGCGGCATCGGATGCCTGAACGGGGCGACCCCGGTGATCCGCAATAATCTGCTCTGGCAGAACGGGGACGGCGACGCCACCGGCGACTGCACCTCCTGGCCCGGCACCAACGGCAACCTCTCCGCCGATCCCGCCTTCTGCGACACCACGTCCGGCGACTGGTCGGTGG
>CAVSKL010000002.1:0-1016357 GCA_963728475.1 Candidatus Eiseniibacteriota bacterium | reverse complement strand
GACTTGCCCCGAAATAATGGACACTCGGTTTACGCAATGTGAGCGGCCTCGAAGGCAGCCGGGCTGACGTACCCGAGGTACGAGTGAAGGCGCTCCCGATTGTAGAAGGCCTCGATGTAGCGGAACGTGTCCCCCAGGCCCTCGGTGATCGTATCGTAGCCTTCTTCCGGCATCCACTCCGTCTTGTACAAGGCGAAGAAGCTCTCGGAGACGGCGTTGTCCCAGCAGTTTGCCTTCCGGCTCATGCTTGGCCGGATGCCCAGACGCTTGAGCTCTTTAGTGAAGGCCTTCGCCGCGTAGGTACTGCCTCGATCCGAATGAAAGATCAGGCCGGGCGCGGGCTTCCGGGTGGCCACGGCCATGGCCAGGGCCCGCAAGACCAGTTTGGTGTCGTTGTCCGTGCCCATGGCCCAGCCGACGACCTTGCGGGAGTAGAGGTCCAACATGATCGCCAGGTAGAGCCAGCGCTCCCGGGTCCGGATGTAGGTCACGTCGCCGGCCCACACGGCGTTCGGTTTCGAGACCCTGAATTGCCGGTCAAGCAGGTTGGCGGCGCAGGGAAGGGAGTGGTTCGAGTCCGTCGTCCTGCGGAACCGCTTTCTGCGGCGCGCCCCCAAGTCGTTCTCCCGCATCAGACGTGCCACGCGGTGACGTCCGCACCGATGGCCCAGAGCCCGCAGGCTCTTCGTCATGCGCGGACTGCCGTAGCACTGCCGCTTCGCTCTCTGCGCCGCACGGATCTGCTGGACCAAATCACGGTCCTCCAGCTCCCGCCGACTGGGCGGCCGCCTCCGATACGCGTAGTATCCAGCCCGGGATACCTCCAGAACCCTGCACATCATGACGATGGCGTAGCTGGTTTCGTTCATCTCGATCACACGGAACCTCGCGAGCGTTCCTTCGCGAAGTACGCCGCCGTTTTTTTTACAAATTCAAGCTCCTGGCGGAGTTGCCGATTCTCGCGCTCCAATCGCCGAAGTTCCTCCTCCGCCACCTTGACCCGACCCTTTCCTGGAAACGGCTCCACCGGATCGGCCAGAACCTGCTGCTTCCACAGGCCGAGCAGACCAGCACCGATCCCCAGCTCTCGGGCTACCTCCGCCACCGTCCGGTTCTGCTCCACGACCTGGCGAACCGCTTCGATCTTGAATTCCCGGGTGTACGACCGCCGAGCCTTCTTCATGGACTCCCTCCTCGGTGGGATCATCCCACCTTTTCAAGGTGTCCATCAAATCGGGGGAGGCCCAACATGCAGAGCGGCCGGTGCCTCGCCTTAGCTGGCAAGAGCCGCGATGTTCTTCTGCTCGACGTCACACCGTGGGTGCGAGCATGGGTTAGGCAAGCAGAGCCAAATTTCGGCTTTGTCATTCTACCGAAAGGGAAGGAGAACGACTTGCTGGCACCAAGCCGATCGATCGCATATCCAGCCCCTGTGCTCCGCGTGGTATTCAGGTGAGGCGGCGAGGGCTGGCGGGCGCCGGGGTCCTTGCCGACCCCTTGTTCCCGCCCAACATCTCAGTGAGGGAGTGCGCCGGCGCCTGGAAGAGCGAACGTAGAGAGGTCAGGATTCGAGTATCCACCGGGGTTGGAGTTCTGGTCTGTGCCCTCGCGGCGCTGCCGCAGGTGTGTTCCGGGGCTACTTGGTCGATCCTGTTTGATGGCACCGGCGACGCTCCGACCATCCAGGCTGGTATCGACAGCGCTGCGAGCGGAGACACGTTGCTCGTCGGCCCGGGTATTTACAATGAGAACATCAACCTTCTTACGAAGGAACTGGTCATCAAGTCGACCAGCGGACCGGACGCGACGGTGATCAACGGGGATCCCCGCGCCTCCAACTTCCGCGGCAATCTGACGGCAAGCGCCTTCTCGCCCGGGACCTCGAACGTTGCCCTAACACATCCGACGGGTACCGTTGTGTCCATAGAGGGAGGACAGAGCCAGAGAACTCTTGTCGAGGGATTTACCATTCAGGGCGGAGGGCTTGGTGTCGCGGTGTGGTACGCGAGCCCACGCATAGTCAAGAATCGAATCGTGCATAATGCTGGGCCGAATGGAGGCGGGGTGACTTGTATCGGGACTGCAAAGTGCCAGGTGGAGGGAAATACAATTCAGTTCAATTCAACGACTTTTGCTCTTGGGGCAGGGGTGTATTTCGGAGACGCCGGTTTTGAATTGGTCGATAACTACATCGCGAATAATGAAACCAAATACGCAGATGGTGGCGGGGTTGCGATAATCTACCCACATGAGGGCAGTATCATTGAGGGTAATGTATTTGTGGTCCCGTCTCGGGAGTTGTTGAAAAAGGGAAAAGGCGTATTCTCCGGATGACCTAAACCCAAGTCCGCGGTGGACTTGAACCGGAGGAACACGCCATGGATGATCGTACCGCACAGGTGCTCGCGCCGAGAAGTGATTTTCACGACCTGGAGACGTTGATCCGGGGTCGGATTCGGGAAGTCATTGCCGCGGTGTTGGATGAGGAGCTCGAGTCGGCTCTGGGGGCGGCCAGCCATGAGAGGACCCCTGGCCGGGCGGGCTACCGCCACGGCACCCGGGAGCCGCGCAAGCTGTTGACCTCGTTTGGTCCGGTGGAGATCGCGGTGCCACGAGGCCGGCTGAAGAACGAGGCGGGGACGCAGGAGTTCGAGAGCCAGCTGGTCCGGCGCTACCAGCGGCGGACGCGCCGGCTGGATGCGGCGGTCCTGAGCAGTTATCTGACGGGGGCGAACACGCGGAAGGTGAAGCTGGCCCTGAAGCCGTTGGTGGAGGGGACGGGGCTGTCGCGGAGCGCGGTGTCGCGGTTGACGAAGCGGCTGCAGGGGGTGTTCCAGGGGTGGCGGAGTCGGGATCTGAGCGCGGAAAGCTACCCGATCCTGGTTCTGGATGGGATCCGGCTGCCGATCCGGATGGCGCGTCGGGTGGTGAAGGTGCCGGTGCAGGTGGTGATTGGGGTTCGGGTGACTGGGGAGAAGGAGCTGTTGGAGCTGCGGGTGGCGCCGAGCGAGAGCCGCAAGGCGTGGGACGGGGTGGTCGAGGGGCTGGCGAGTCGGGGGATGGCCTCCCCGCGCCTGGTTCTGGTGGACGGGAACGCGGGGCTGATCGGCGCGGTGCAGGCGGTCTGGCCGCAGGCGGAGCTGCAGCGGTGCACGAACCACAAGTGGGAGAACCTGAAGGCGAAGGCGCCGAAGCACTGCCACGAGGAGCTGAAGCGGGACTATTGGCTATTCCGACGAAGGCGCCCACCTGGTCCGAAGGAAGGCGCCCACCCGTTCCGAGCGAAGACGCCCGCCGGTTCCGAAGGATTCCGGCCACCGTCGGAGCGTAGCGACGCGGGGATTGTGTCGTTGGGTTCCTCGTCAGGGTCGTGGGTCGCATCTTACCGGGTCGGTCCCGGGTTGGTAGCCTGATTTTCCGGTCTCGGGTCCAGGCACCGGGATCCGACCTGAGAGAAGCTCCAGGAGCGACGATCTCGGCCCGGCCGGGACCTGGGGTACCCCCCCCGGATCACGGGGTTCTGGATTGGGGCTTCTTCTTCTTCTCTCTTCTCCGTGGCCGGGGTCAGGGGTTCGGTCTGGCGCATCGAGGCTCCTTTGAGCGGGATGCGGTGCGAGCGGTGCAGGAGCCGGTCCACGATCCCGTCGGCCAGGGTGGGTTCCCCGATCGCCTCGTGCCAGGCGGTGATGGGCAGCTGGGAGGCGATGAGGGTGGAGGCCCGCTCGTGGCGATCCTCCAGGACCTCGAGCAGGTCGCGCCGCTCGGCGTCGCGCAGCGGAGCCACGAGCCAGTCGTCGATGGCCAGCAGCTCCACCTTGAGGAGCCGGGCCAGGAGCCGTTCGTAGGAGCCATCGCCGCGGGCGACGGCGAGTTCGTGAAGGATCCGGGGAGTCCGGACATAGGTGGCGGTGAACCCGCGCCGGCAAGCCCGCTCCGCGAACGCGCAGGCGAGGAAGCTCTTGCCGGTGCCGGTGGGTCCGGTCAGCACGAGGTTCTGGTGCTCCTGGATCCAGCCGCAGGTGCCGAGGGAGAGGACGACCTGGCGGTCGAGCCCCCGGGAGGCGCGGAAGTCGACGTCCTCGAACAGGCCGGGTAGCGGAGCTTGGCTCCCTTGAGCCGGCGGGCGAGCTTGCGCTGTTCGCGGTGGGTCCACTCGGCGTCGACCAGGAGGCCGAGGCGCTCGTCGAAGCTCAGGCCGGCGGCCTGGCGGGAGGCGGTCTGCTGCTCGAAGGCCTCGATCATGGCCGAGAGCTTCATGGCCTGCATCTTGTCCAGGGTGGCTTGGTTCAGCATGGGATCTCCTTTGGGGCGGCGTAGTAGGCGGCGCCGCGGATGTTCTCGTGGGAGGGTGCGGCCGGGGCGGGCGACTCGGTCTCCAGCGGGAGCCGGTCGGTTCCGGCGGAGAGGATGTTCTTGACGGTGCGGTAGCTGTAGGAACGCAGGTGGAGCGCCCGCCGGGAGGCGGCTTCGAGACGCGCCTCACCGTACTTCTTGCCCAGGCGCATGAGGCCGAGACAGGAGCGGTAGCCCTGCTCGGGGTGGGGCCGGGTGTCGAGGATGTGGGTCACAAGTTCGGCGGCGTGGGGGCCGGTCTTCTCGGCCCAGCGAACGAGCCGGGAGGGGGTCCACTGAGGTGGGCCCGGTGGGAGGCGGGCATGTGGTCGCGGTGAGTGGAGTGGCGTCCCCGGCCGCGTAGCCGCCGATGGGAGGCGACGCGCTTGGAGTGGAAGATGATCTCGACGGTGGTGGCGGTGGTCCGTGCCTCCACCACTTCCTTCAGGAGCTGGTAGGGGACGCTGTAGTAGTTGTTCTCGACCTCGACGTGGTAGTCGATGTTGACTCGGGGGTAGCTCCAGATGCCCTTCTCGTAGCGGCCGAGGGGGAGGGGCCGCAGGGCGGGGCGATCGAGTGCTTCGAAGAGCTGGCGGCGGCTCACCTTGAGCTTCTGCATAGGACGGTCGTTGAGGCGGTCGAGCTCGTCGCGGATGGCGGCGTTGAGCTCCTCGAGCGAGAAGAAGGTGCGGTTGCGGAGCACGGCGAGGATCCAGCGCTGGGCGAGCAGCACGGACAACTCGACCTTCGCCTTATCCTTGGGGCGCCGGACCCGGGCGGGGATGACCACCGCGCCGTAGTGGGCGGCGAGTTCCTCGTAGGTCCGGTTCACCCCCGGCTCGTAGCGACAGGGGGTGGTGATCCCGCTCTTCAGATTGTCCGGGACCCAGATCGCCGTGGAACCGCCGAGGTAGGCCGCCATGTTCTGGTGGGCGGTGATCCAGGAGTCCAGATCCTGGCTGGGGGTGGCCTCGGCGTAGACGTAGCCGCTGGCCCCCAGGGCGGCCACGAACAGCTCGACCTCGGTCACCTCCCCCGTCTTCGGATCCACGATGGCGGGCCTATTGCCCGAGAAGTCCACGAAGGTCTTCTCGCCGGCCACATGGACCTGGCGCATCGAGGGGGAGAGCTTCCCGGCGAAGCGGTGGTAGAGGTCACAGAAGCGGCTGTACTGGTACCCGTCCCGCGGATGACCGGCCCGGTACTCCTGCCACAGCAACGAGAGCGTGACCCCGGGACGGCGCAGCTCCTGGTGGACCCACGCCCAGTCGGGCCGGGGCCGCCCTCGCTCCGGGAAGGGGTGGGCGGCGGGGAACAGGAGCTGCTCCAGGTCCGTCTCGCTCCGGTCCTCGGCCACCGGCCAGGCCAGCCCGGCCCGCTGGGCCCGGGCCAGGTACTCTCGGACCGTGGTCCGCCCCAGCCCCAGGCTGCGGGCGATCTGGCGGTGGCTGAGTCCGGCGGCGCGAAGCCGCAGCACATCTTGGATCTTGCGCATGGGTAACCTCTTAGCTGGCACGCGGGGTCCTCCTCTGGGATGAGAGAAAGGCTCAGCGTAGCCCGGTTACCCCGCGCCGCCACCCCCGAACCGGGGTGGGCGGCTTCGTTCGGAACGGTGGGCGCCTTCCCTCGGAACGGTGGGCGCCTTCCCTCGGAACGGTGGCCGGCTTCGCTCGGAATCAGCGGGCGCGATCAGTCGGAAGGGTGGGCGTCTTCGCTCGGAATCGGGGGGCGGAATCGCTCGGAATAGTCAACTATGCAGGCATCACCCATGCCGGGGATCGCGAGGAGGCGGAGAAGGCCTACGCGGCGTTCTGCCAGAAGTGGCAGAAGTTGGTGCCGGAGGTGGTGACCAGCCTGAAGGAGGCGGGGACGGATCTGCTGACGTTCTATGGGTTTCCGCCGGAGATGTGGAAGAGCTTGCGGACGACCAACCTGATCGAGCGGATCAATGGGGAGTTCCGGCGCCGGGTCAAGACCCAGGGCTCGTTTCCCACGGAGGCCGCGGCGTTGGTGCTCTTGTTCGGCCTGATCGCCTCGGGAGCGATCCGGCTGCGAAAGGTCGACGGGTATCAGAAGCTCGCTGAGTGGTTGACAACCGAGGAAAGGAAGAGCGCGTGAGGGCCGGCACTGTGGAGGTGGGGGGTACTACGGGTCAAGCCGGCCTCGAGATCGTCGATCCTGGGGCTTCTGGTGAAGCCGAATCTCGGCCGAACCCGCTCGCCGGTGCGAACTGCCCTCACGGGCAGAAAGGAGACAGCAGCCAGGGCCTCACTTTGAGGATGGAACCGAGAGGACCAAGAAGCTAGGATGCGAGAGCCCTCTCTGCCAATATGGATGAGACACGGACCCCCCGGGAGTTTAGTGTAGAGGGCGAGTAAGGGGTCTCCGATGGGGAGCGAGACGGAAGTCAGGACGAACGATCGAGAGGTTGAGGTTTTGGCCAAGGCACAGCGGCGGCGGTTCACGGCGGAGTACAAGCGGCGGGTCTTGCAGGAGGCCGAAGCTTGCAGCAAGCCCGGGGAGATGGGAGCGCTGCTCCGACGCGAGGGGTTGTACTCCTCGCATCTGTCCGCTTGGCGAGCTGCCCGTTCCCGGGGTGAGCTGGCCGGGCTCCGGCCCAGGAAGCGCGGCCCCAAGGTGCAGCCACCCGATCCGCGGGACAAGCGGATCTCAGAACTGGAGCGCGAGCTCAGGCGGTCCCGGGCGCGTGCCGAGCGTGCGGAAGGCCTGGTCGAGGTCCAAAAAAAACTCTCGCAGCTTTTGGGGATCGAGCTCTCCGAGAGCAACGGGAGGCGCTGATGCAGACGGTACAGGCCGTCGGTCCCGGGCTGGGCGTTGCTCCCACCTGCGCCGCTCTGGCGCTCTCCCGGGCGACGTACTACCGCAGCCTCAGTCCCAGGCCGGATCCCCAGCCTCGCACGATCCCCCGGGCATTGACTCCCGAGGAGCGGGATGCGGTGCTTGAGGTCCTTCACGAGCCTCGATTCGCGGACCTTGCCCCGGCCGAAGTCTATGCGACGCTCCTCGACGAGGAAAACTACCTGTGCTCGGAGCGGACCATGTATCGCATCCTGGCCGCGAATCGCGAAGTGCGGGAGCGGCGAGACCAGCTGAGGCACCCGTCCTACGCGGCTCCCGAGCTTCTGGCCACGCGCCCGCGTGAGCTTTGGAGTTGGGACATCACCAAGCTCCTGGGGCCGGCCAAGTGGACGTACTACTACCTCTACGTGATCCTCGACGTCTTCAGCCGCTACGTCGTCGGCTGGATGGTAGCGTACCGGGAGTCGGCGGTGCTGGCCCGGCGGCTCATCGAGGAGTCGTGCGCGAGGCAGGGGATCGTGCCGGGCCAGCTCACGATCCACGCCGACCGAGGTTCGTCGATGAAGTCCAAACCCGTGGCGTTCCTGTTGGCCGACCTAGGAGTCACAAAAACGCACTCCCGACCGCATGTCTCGAACGACAACCCGTACTCCGAGAGCCAGTTCAAGACGCTCAAGTACCGGCCGGACTTTCCGGAACGCTTCGGCTCGATCCAAGACGCCCGAGCTCACGGCGGTGACTTCTTCCCGTGGTACAACACCGAGCACCGCCACAGCGGACTTGGGCTGCTGACGCCGCACGACGTGCACTACGGACTCGCGCAGGAGAAGCTCGCCCGGCGCGCCGCCGTGCTGGCGCAGGCGCACGCCGCCCATCCGGAACGGTTCACGAACGGCAATCCTCAGCCGCCGGCGCTTCCCCGGGAGGTTTGGATCAACAAGCCGAAGATCGAGGTCGAACGCTCCACTGAGGGAATCGTCGGATCGCGACGCGAGATCGACGCACAGGGAAGTCCCAGGATCAACGATCTCGACCTGGGGAGTCACCGGAGTACCCCCCCTCTCAAGGGGTCGGGTCTCATCAAGGCCGTACAGTAAATTCACGCGATGAGTGTCTCATTCTCGTTGACAGGTTCCGGAGGCTCGGAGGGTCCGCCTGAACCTTTTTCCACAACTATCCGGACGCCGCCGTATTTGTTGGGAACGTGGCGTTTGACAAAAGGGGGGGGCATGGTTTTGATGACCGCTCCCGGACTGGGGGGGATATTCGTCACCGTTCGCAGAAACATCGTGTGGGAGTGCTGGGCCCGGAAACGAGATAACGCAGAATTTGGAGGAGGGGTCATAGATGTATTTGGAGTGAATTACGAATTGGTCGAGAATACCGTAGTTGGGTGCAGGACTGATGCGAGCTATGGAGGCGCCATCTCTTGTGACTTTGGCGGGTACTCTGGAACGCCTCTAATTGCGCGGAACATCCTGGCTTACTGCGTTGGTGGCGGAATCCAGTGTGGAACGGGCGCTACACCGCTCCTGCAAGACAACCTCGCGTGGCAGAACTCTGGGGGAGACGGGGTCGGGGAGTGCCCGGCGTGGTGGGACCGCAACGGGAACATCGTCGCCGATCCGTTCTTCTGTGACCGGGAAAACGGGGACTTCTCCCTGAGGGATGACTCCCCGGCGTACAACGCTCCGAATGGGCCGATCGGAGCTGTTCCGGAGATCGGCTGCAAGGGCACGCCGGTGGAGCGGACGACCTGGGGACGGTTGAAGGCGCTCTACAAGTAGATGAGTGGTAAGCGTTCTGTGAACCCCACTCTTCGCAAGCGTTCTGTGAACCCCACTCTTCCGTAGCCCGCCCCGGGGTCTCATGCTGGTGGCATGAGACAGCGGCACGATCCCAAGCACATCGAGAAGCTCTTGGCCCGGCGCGAGCGGGGGGGCTTGACCCGGTTCGATCTGGCCGCCGAATCCGGGGGGCGAGGTACAGGTAGCGTTCAGCACCGAATTCCCCTGACCCCCTCGGCGAGCTCCTCGTCCGAGGCATGCATGTAGATCGTGGTCGTGAGCGGCGACGCGTGCCTCGCGAACCTCTGGGCCAGGAACAGGTCCCTGGACGCCCGGTAGACGTTGGTCACGGCGGTGTGGCGGAGGGCATGGAGAGGATAAGGCCGATCGAAGCAAGCAACCGCCTGCCACTGCTTGAACGCGACCTGGACGCGGCGCTTGGAGATACGGGTGCCGGTCTGGCTGCAGAGGAGCGGGGCGTCATGCGTGATGGATTCCCCGGCCCGCAGCTTGTACGCCCAGAACGTCACGAGCTTGGGTGCCAGCGCATCCGGCAGGAACACGTCGCCGACGCGGCCTCCCTTGGCGATCTCCCGCGCAGTCGGATCGCGTCCCCGCGGCCTCCCATCCGGGAAGTACAGATCCCCCACGTTCAGCCCCACGATCTCCGACAGCCGTAGTCCGGTTCCGAGAGCCAGGGAGAAGATGAGGTGGTCGCGGGGGTGGGCGGAGCTTGCTACCAGGAGCGCCTCCTGTTCGACGCGGGTCAAGGTAGGTGGGCTGAGATAGGGCATCGGTTATCCTCCTGGCAACATGAGGCGTTGCCAGGGAGGGAAGATCAAGGGAAAGAACGCCGAGCCCCCCCGGGGCCGGGGCAGGGAGTGCTTGCCCTCAGGCCGCGATCCCCATAGCCTCCGATGGTAGTCCGCGTGGGTCACGCTCCTGGTATCTGCCCGCTTACTCCAGCCAGATCTCACCCCCGCGGTGCGCCGGTAGGGGACGCAGCGGCCGGAGCCCGGGTTCGGGCCCCGGCCCTGTTTATTTTCCTACCGTTCCTTGTAGGCCCAGCGAATCGTGAGCGTGCCGGCGCTGAGCGTGTTGACCAGCCCGGTGGACGACAGGTCCGTGACGATGACGAAGCCGTGGTTGGCGGTCGTCCCTTTCACCCACCCCCGGACCAAGTCATCGAGGAAGAGGCGAAGGAACCCCCCTCCCTCCCGCTCGTAGTCCAGCGGCGTGATCGCCCACGCCGTGGCCTCGGTGGCGGACGCCTGGGGATAGCTCCCCGCGCCCACCGCGTTCACCGACCACGCGTTCTCGAGCGGGAACACCTGAAACTCGGTCTCCTCGCGCGAGGACGCCTCGGGCACCGGGCACTGGAAGACCGCCGAGTCGATCCGGATCTTCGCCGCATCCGGAAGCGCGGAGACGTCGAACTGGACCGCCGCCCGCGCCTGCCGGAGCGAGTCGGCCGGGAGCGCGGCCACCTGGGCCGGGCTCAGGGTCAGCACCTTGGCCTCACCAAGGCGGGGGAGGCAGAGCGCCGCCGCCGCCATCACCAACAGCAAGCTCATCTTGCGCGACTTCATGACACCCAACTCCTTTCCTACCGGACGACCAGGATCTTGGTGGTGGCGGCGGGCTCCGACCCCGCCTGGACCCGGACGAAGTAGAGGCCTTCGCCCACCGGCCGGCCGGAGCGGTCCCGGCCGTCCCAGGTCAGGGCCTGATCCCCGGCCGGGAACTCCTCGGGGCCCAGCGACCGCACCAGCCGCCCGGCCACGTCGAACACCTGGGCCTCCACCCGCGACGGGGCGCCGTCCAGGTGGAAGAGGATCCGTCCCGCTCCCGCCGTGGGATTGGGGGCCGCGCCCATCACCCGGAACCCGGGCCGGCCGTCGCCCACCTGGGCGATCGGCTCCTCCACGCTCGCGGGCTGGCTGCAGAGCCACAGCAACGTCAGCACCGGCCCGCTCGTGCAGGTCGGCGCGCTGCAGCTCCCCCACCAGTCCCCGAGCGCGTCCACCGCCGTTCCCGACGTGGTGTTTCGCACGCAGTAGCTCGTGTTGCTGTAGAACGAGTTGTAGCCGTGGTGCGCGCTGTTCCCCAGGTCCGGCGAGGCGCTGCTCCGGGCCAGCACCCCCACGCTGTTCGAGTAGAACTGGGACTCCCGCACCGTGGGCGCCGCCCCGGCCCCGGTGCAGTACAGGCCGTCGGTGTTCCCGTGGGCCAGGTTGTCGCTCCCCGAGTCGGTGGTGTCGCCCAGGACCGCCGTCCCCCCGGTCACCTCGAACCCGTACTTGGACCCGGAGACGTTGTTCTTGACGAACGTCATCCCGCCCGAGTGGATCCCGATGGCGGAGCCGAACACGAAGCCGCTCACCGAGTTACCGCTTGCGGTGCCGGTCCCCGAGTCCAGGAGGCCGTAGATCCCCCGGACGCTGGAGAAACCTCCGTAAACGGAGTTCCCGATGAGGTTTACTCCGCTCCCGTCGTTGGTGAGCTGGATGCCGCTCCCGCCTCCCACGTCCACCGTGCAGGTGTCGACCTCGACCGACGAGCTGGAGTAGACGCCGACCACGAGGTCCAGGTCCTCGTTGTTGGAGAACGTGCAGTGGCGCACGATCCCTCCGTCCGCGTCGTCGTAAGCTGCCCCCGTCTCCGCGTACTTCACCGTCGCGTAGGCCAGGTTCATGGTGGACCCGTCCCCGGCGTAGAGGCCGTACCAGTCCCCTTCGCCTCTGGGCGACGCCCCCGAGTCGAAGGTGACACCGTCTGCGGAGGTCCCCGTCACGTCCAGGGTCCCGTCCACGACGAGTTCGGTCAGGGTGGTATCCGCCCCGCCGTCCTGGCTATCCCCCGGCCCCGCCTTCACCGTGGTCGCCGCCCCCAGGGTGAGGGTCTTCCCGGAGGGCACCGTGAGATCGCCGGGGAAGTCCAGCGTGCCGCCCTCCTCGTAGTCCGCGTCCCGGACCAGCGTCCCGTACATGCAGGCCACCGGGTAGGCGCCGATCTCCTCGCCGCTGCCGTTGTTGTGCGGGTTCCCGTAGGAGTCGACCCGCAGGGTGAACGCGCCCCCCGAGGCGTCGCAGTAGAGCGGGTCCTCGGTCTTGTCCGTGGCGTCCGTCACGCAGTCACCGTATGCGGTCGACCCGCTGCCATCGGCGATGCAGTAGGCCGCCGTCACGTAGTCGAACCCCACGTTGCCGTAGTTGCTGGCGATGCAATTCTGAACCGTGTTCTTGACCGAGCCATGGTTGCTGTCGTAGAAGCCCAGCTCGAATCCATCCACGGTCACGTTCTCGATCACCGCGCCGTCGTCGAAGACGTCAACCCCGGCGCCGTAGTGCGTCAGTCCACGGACCAAGACACCCTTCACCGTCGACACGTTCGGCCCACTCGACGTTGCAACCTGGATGCCGGTGTTGTACGTGTCTGCTTCGTGAATGGTGACGACGGTATTGAATCCAGCTACCGACCCTGCCTCACAATCAATCCCGGTACCATAGTCCACATCGATGGTGCAATCGACCATCGTCAGGGTGGTAGCGTTACCTTGCCATCCGCTCTCGACCCCGATGCCATCGGGAAGAGTGATAGAGCAGTCGCTCATCGTCGGGCTCCCGTCGTCGAACGCGAAGCCGTTGCACGACGAGCTGGGGTTCGTCGGGCCCACGTCGCAGTTCTCAACGGTCACCGTCCCTTCCGCGAGCACCCCGTTGTTGAGCCCGGCCCCGGCCCCGGTGACCGAGCTGTGCTGGAGGTCCGGCGTACCGCCGGATTCCTGGAGGAAGAATCCGTCGGAGGGGCCATTGACGCTGTTCGTCTCGACCGTGCAGCTATCGACCAGGATCGGTCCCAGCGCTCTGATCCCGGCGTTAACGTGCTTCGTCATCGAGATCGTGCAGTGCTTGACGCTGCCGTCCCCCTCGATGTGGATCCCCGCGCTGCCGTAGGGCGGGATGGTGCTCGAAATGTCGCCGATGGTGCAGTCCCGAATGGTCCCGCTTCCCCTCACCACCACCACGGTGTCCGTGCCTCCGCGGATCGTGAACCCCTGGAGGATCGTGCTCGACGAGGCGCCGGGCGCGAAGGCCACCGCCGTGGCACGGAGGCTGCCCCCGTCGATGATCGGGGTCTGGCCGCTGGCCGCGACGACCTTCACGCCAGACTTGATGGTGAAGACGTCCGAGTACGCGACGTTGTGGTCGTTCAGATCCGCGTACGACACGAGGATCAGGTCGCCGGCGGACGCAGAGTCCATGGCAACCGCAATGGTCCCGATATGCGAAGGAACCAGTAGCGTATCCGGGGTCTGCGCCTGTACCCTGGTTGCGGTCACCCCACCAAGGGCGGCCAGAACCAGGACGAGGACTAAGATGGCTTTCATAGCCATCCTCCTTTCCGGTTCGGGGGGCGGGAGCGGTGGACCTGTGCTTGCCGGCTTGGGCCACCGCCCCGTCCCTGCTTGTTTCCGCGGCCCTGCTTTTGCCTACCCTTCCCCTGGGCCGCTTTGGAGAAGGGGAAGTCTTACTCGCGCGGTAAGCCCTGCGCCCACACGGAAGGTTTCGCCTCGGGTAGCGAGCACCCCGGTTCGGAAACTGCTCCGATCACCCCGTAGGGCTGGATCAGAGCGGGAGAGCCAGCTGCCAGCCCTCCCTGGCTTGTTGCGGTCGTGTCGCAGAAGAGGGGATCCATGAAGAGGTCTCCGTTCTCAGAGATTTCGGCGCCATCAAGAGACTCAATGTCGGCCCTGGTGTCTCCGTAAAAGAGGTTTCGGAGGAGTTCAGCCGTCGTGCGGTCGTCGGTGACGAGCCCCCCCTCGTCGTTCCTGTAGAACAAGTTGTATTCCACCCGGGTCCCCCGTACTGCGCGCCGGAGGCAGAGTCCACCTCCCGTCAGACCGCTACCCTCGGTCTCCGCAACATTCAGGGCGAGAGTGTTGTGATGGATGTAGGCACCCCCGAAGACCCAAATGCCGGCGCCGCTGCAATAGTCGGGCCCGTCGGAACCGAGCGCCGCATTTGCGACGATTATGTTCCCGCTCACTTCGATAAGGTTGGGGTCGCCTCCGAATACGTTGCCCAGGTACAGCCCCCCCCCATGATCCGCGGCGTGGTTCTCCACGATTAGATTTCTCCGGATCACGACGTGCCCCACCGTGCCGAGCAGGTAGAGACCACCGCCGTCCCCAGTCCCCGTCGAGTTCCCCCGGATCACGTTGTCCTGGATGATGCAGGGACCTGCAATGTTGATTCCTCCGGAATTCCGTGAACAGTAGTTGCCTTCGATGATGTTCCCCTCCACGATCATGGGTTGGGATGCCCCACGTGATCCGATGTTGATAGCCCCTCCTCGTGAGTTCCCTCCTCTGGGACCATTTAGAGCCTGATTGTCGCGAATTACGTTGTTTCGTATTATGGGAGTCGAGTGGTAGCAACTAATGCCGCCACCAGCTTTGGTGGTGGTGTCCCCTAGAGGCGTCCACCCCCTCCCTCCCGTGATCGTAAACCCCTCAATGATGGTGTCATTGGTTTCCCCCGACTCGCAGTTGACAACGGTCGAGTCCTCCCGGCTGCCATCCAGCACCGTCACGACCGGGCCAGATTTGCTCAGCAGGTGAATCGCCTTCCCTTCCAGGTTGATGTTCTCGTAGTAGGTCCCCGGACCCACCAGCACCACGTCGCCGTCCTCCGAACTGTCGATCCCCGCCTGCACCGTCGGCGCATCCCCGGTCCCGTCCGGTCGGATGCGCCAGGTGCGGGAGGCATTGGCGATGAGCGCCACCCCGCCACAGGAGATGCTCCCCAGGTCCACCACGCACCGCACCGAGTCCCGCTCCCTGGGTGCAAACTCCACCCGAACCGCCAAGGACTCACCGGGGGCGAGGGTGGTGTCCCCCCCTCCCTCCAGGAGCTCGAAAGGCGGGCAGCCCAGCGAAACCGAGACCGGCTCCCCGGCGCTTCCCGCGTTCCGCACGACAAACGTCCGGATCTTCATGCTGTCGATCTCCACCCGGCCGAAGTCCAGGGTATCGGGCTCGACCAGGCAGAGAGGCTTGCCCGGCTTGGTGGCCTGGCGGCCGCAAGAGGCTCCCCCGAACGCGGCTCCACCCACCAGAACGGCGCCGATGACCCCCCTCCAGAGAGGAATGGCTGTGGGCCTGGTGCGTTTCACCAACACCTCCCCCTATCTCGACGGCCTGAACGGGGCGACCCCAGGCGGCACTCCGAACTTCTCTTGGCGTGGATAGCTCCAGCCGGAGCACACCACCCCTGGAGCGGGGGCCCGTGGCCGGCTCGGCCACAAAGCTCTTGTAGGAAAGGTATGACGCGGCGGCCGCGGTGAGCCAGGTGCCGGGATACGCCTGCCCGTACGCACCGTCGCATGCCATTTCGTGCGTGCATGCGACCTGACCTGCTTTCAGCTTCTCGCGTGGCGCGTGCGCCGGGGGCGGATCGCCGGAGGATGCGGCGTCAAGGGGTGTGCGTCCCCGCCTCCCGACGAAGGTGATTGTCTACGCCTCGGGACGGGCGGAGTCAATGGAAAACGTGTAAGCGTTCTGTGAACCCCACTCTTCCGTAGCCCCCTCGGGGGTCTCATGCTGGTGGTATGAGAGAGCGCCACGATCCCCAGCGCATCGAGAAGCTCCTGGACTCGATCTTCTTCCGCCCGTCGAAGCGGACCTTGGCGCGCCCCTCGGCCGAACTGGCAGGACGCATTCTGCGGGTGCAGTGAACCCCACGGATCGCCAGATCCAGGGGGGGATGCGAGCAACTAACGCCCACTCGAAAATGACCCCCGGGAGTGAGCACTTCGGCAACCACCCGACCAATACCACGAAATTGCGCCCCGCCAAACCTATTGATTTCAAAGGCTTCTAGACCCGCCCGGAGTCGGGTGCAGCCTGAGTGATACCACGGGTGACGTTTGTGCCCACTCGGAAGAGCCCGCGCCGGCGCGATGCCGGGAAACGTCGCCGTCAGTCCATGGCTCCGTGGGCCAGCGTCTCGAGCACGCTCCGGCGAGCTTTGGGGGCGGTGGGTAAGGGGGCATGCAAGCGACCGCCCGCCCGGCCCACGCGGAGGGCTGCGGTGGCCAGATCGACGAAAGGCTCGATTTCGTGAGTAACCAAGAGTGCCAGGCCGCCGCCGCGGCACACCGCCCCGATCCAGTCGCAGATGCGTGCCCGGGAGTCGCGGTCCAGCGCCGCCAGCGGTTCGTCCAGCAGCAGGGTCCGGGGCGACCCGATCCGCGCCGCCGCCAGGAGCACTCGGCGCCTTTGCCCGTTGGAGAGTTCCCGGATGGACCGGCTTCCCAGGGCGGGCTCGCCGACCTCGCTGAGGGCGCCGGTGACGGCGCTCGGCGGCTCGCCGCGCAGCCGGCAAACCGGCCCCAGGACCGCCCGGACCGAGGCGAACGGCGTGATGTTCGGTTGCTCCGGGACGTAGGCCAGATCCCGCCGTGCTTCCACCTCGTGCGACCAGAGATCGAAACCGTTCACCAGGACCGCGCCCGCGTCCGGCTTCTCGACCCCGGCGGCGAGCTTCAGGAGCGTGCTCTTGCCGTTTCCGTTGGGGCCCAGCACCAGGGTCAGGCCGGGGCCGATCTCGAGGTCCAAACCCTCGAACACCGGAAGCCCGCGGAAGTACCCGTAGCGGACGCCCTGAAACCGGATCGCGCGCCCGCTCAAGACGTCGGGTCTCCCACCGCGAAGTACTGTCGCTCCCGGTGGCGGCTGGGTTTCTGGGTCTTCTCGTTCCGCTCGGCCAGCCAGGCCGCCGCCGGCACCAGCACGGCCAGGCCGGCTCCGAGCGGCGCCAGCGCGGCCACCATCAGCGTCAAGAGCCATATCTCGCTCGTGAACCGCCAGCCCAGGCCGCTTGCGCTTTCGGCGTTGCGGCGGACGGCTCCCGCCCCGCGGGCGGCAAGGTAGAGCCCGAATCCCAGGGTTGGCCACGCCGCTCCGGCGTCCAACACCAGCCCGGCCGTCAGCGCGGGGACCGCGAGCACGAAGAGGAACCCCGCGTCGGAAAGCACCCGCGCGCGGGCCGACCAGGGAAGAGACCGGCTCCAGCCCCACGGCGGCCGGCGAAGGGTCAGGTTCGCGGCCAGGCCGCCGATCACCCACGCCGTGGCGACTGCGGCGCCCCCGCGTACGATCACCGAGGCTTCACCGGGGCTCAGCACCGCGTTGTTCCGGAGGGTGAGCCATGCGGCCGCCACCGGAAGGAGCGAACCTGCGACCAGTGCCGGGACCCGCCAGCCCAGGGAGCGCCACGCAAGGAGGGACAGCGCAAGGCGGGAGAGTCGCGCGGGGTGCGGTCGCCGGCGGCGAGACCGCCGGCCTGCGAGGCCGCCCCCCCAGCGATCGGTTGCCCCCAGCAGGACGGTGGCGCCCGCCATTCCCGCCCATCCTCCGTGGGCGGCCGAAACCAGCGCACCCCAGCCCAGGACCCGGGGCCACCACCGGGCGAACGGAGTGGCGGCGGTGGCCGCCGCCGCCGCCACCCACAGCACCGCCACCAGGGACGCCGGCCGGGGGGTGCCGCCCAGCGCTACGCCGCCGGTCCAGAAGAGTACCCAGAGCACGATGACCAGAATCTGGGATACGACGAGCGCGGCCACAAACGCCCGTCGTCCGCTCCGCGCCCCGATCGGCAGACTGCTCTCCCAGCCGCGGGTCCCCAGCACCGCCCGGCGCCCCGCGGCCAGGGCCGAGACCACCGCGGCCAGGGCCAGCTCGTAGGGCGCGGAGGAGGCTCCGCCGCCGGCAAGCACGCCCAGCGCCGCGTCGCGCAGAAACACGCGGGCGTAGGGCTGGAGAGCCACGAGCGCGAAGAAGGCGACAATGCCCAGGGACCCCAGGCCGAGCGCGACCCGGATCCCGGAGCTCACGTGGAACTGGAACGCGGCTAGGAGCGCCGAGCTCTTCCGGGGATGGGGGATCGACCCGTTCGAATTGGATTTGGCTTTCGGATGGCTTGGGGACATACGCTCCATCGGCCGGTCATCCCGCCGGCCGGTGCCGATGATCCGGATAAGGGCGGGACATCCAGGCGCACGGATTGTATCCCGATCGCCGGCTTCCCGGGCGCTACCGCCCCAGCCGCACCACCCGCCGCACCACCGAGTTCTGCCCCTGGCGGAGGTGGACGAAGTAGATCCCGGCCGGGGCCTCGGCGCCGGACGCGGTGCGGCCGTCCCATTGGAAGGCGCCCGCGCCCGCCGGGAGCGACCCCGAGCGAACCACCCGGCCGTTCAGGTCGATCACCGTGGCCGCGATGTCTCCGGGGCCGGAGGGACGCACGTCCAGACGCACGGCGCCCTGGGTCGGGTTGGGGTAGGGGAGGCCGGCGCTCAAGGGTCTGGCCGCCACCGTGATCGCAACCGGCCCAAACCGGTCGGCCTCCCCGTCCCGGGTCAAACGCTCCAGCCAGTAGCTATAGGGCACGCCCGGCACCGCGGTCCCGTCCGTGTACTGCGTCGCACCCGGGTCGAGCGTGGCCAGGGTCAAGGGGCGCGGCCCGGAATCGTCGTCCCGGAGCACCCGGTAGCCCAGCACGTCCAGATCGGACGCGTCGCGCCAGGTCAGGCGCACACCGTCGGCGGCGTCGGCCGCGGTGAGCCCGGCGTCCTCGACCGGCGTGAACGTGCTGCCGGCCACGGTGACCGGGAATTCGGTGCCGTCGTCGGCCAGCGCCCGGGCCTCGCTCAGAGTGAGCGATCCATGCGCGGCCGCGGCCAGGACCAGGAAGTCCACGCGGGTGAGCAGCCCGGACCCGGGAGGGATGGAGGCCAGATCGGCCCCGTCGAACTCGAGCCCGATCCGCCCCGGCACGGTCAGGTCGGCCTGCATCCCCACCCCGGGGGCGCGGTTCCCCGGCATTACCCCCAGCCGGACCAGCTGTGACGGGTCGTACTGGAGCACGAAGTCGAGCGCCCCCACCTCCACGTCCGACGCGAAGTTCACCGGCACGGTGAGCGTCCCGCCCGCGGCCACGGTGAACGATCCGGTGACGGAGAGGGTGAGCGAGGGCTGAAGCGGGGAGAGCGCCACCGCGAGCGCGCCGCCGGCAGGAGCCAGGTCCCGCCCGTAGACGTCCCGGGCGGAACCGGAGATCCGGAGCGTGTCGGGGCCCGAGGCCAGGTACCGTGCGCGGAAGCGCAGCACCATCAGGTCGCCGCTTCCCGCGGCGAGGGGGCCGTCCCAGTGCACGGACGCGCCCAGCCGGCCGGGGGTCGAGATCGTGTCCAGGCCGGCCGGCCCCCCCCGCCCGGAGAGATCCGAGCCCAGCATGATCAGACGGGTGGCGTCGTAGGAGACGTCGAAGGAGACCGCCCCGGTGGCCAGCGAATTGTCCATCCCCACCGCCACCGCCAGCGTATCCCCGCCGGTGACCGCGCCCGGCCCGGAGAGCGAGAACGCCAGCGTCCCCGTGGCCGGAAGCACCATGAGCGCGCCGCAGCTCGCCGACGCGCTCGAGTCGGCCGAGTCGGTCGCGGTCACCCGGATGCGGGCTCCGCCCACCGCGGCCGCGGGCACCGTCCAGCCGTAGCTCCCGGAGCCCGGCAACCCCCCGGCGATCCGGTCCCAGCTCGCTCCGTCGCCGGCCGACCAGGCCAGATCGACCGTCACCGCGTCGCCGTCCTCGGGATCGGCCGCGGTCCACCGGACGGAATCCACCGCCCCCGCGACCAAGGTGTCGCCCCCGGCGGGGGCCAGGATCGCCACCATCGGCGGGGCGTTCACGATGGGGGTGAAGACCGCGGTCAGGGTATAGGGATCCACGTCCGACGATCCCGCCGAGGAGCGCACCTCCACGTAGTAGCGTCCGCGCGGCACGGCCAGGGTGAGCCCTTCGTCCACGGTCCCCAGGGAGTCCGAGTAGGCGAGGATGTTCTGGTTGCCGTCGGTGAGGTAGAGGTCGTAGTCGGTGCCGGCGGGGATGCCGGTCAGGTTCACGGCAAGCGCGCCGGTGTCGGCGTCCACCGCGTACCAGTCGAGGTCGTCCTCGTAGCCGATCCAGGATTGCACGGGGACGGCGGGCAGGAGCGGTCCCGAGGCCTGGGCGGGAGAGTCGTTGGGCTCCAGGCTGTCCGCCCGCGCGATCGCGGCGGGAGCCCAGAGCAGGGCCAACAGGGAGAGTGCGACGGGGACGGGGACGGGCTTGTGCATGCGCGCGGCGACGCTCCTCCCGGCCCCGGGCGGCGCCGCGCCGAGGCCTCGCTACCGGTCGTCCAGAGGTCGGAACTTTTGCGGCCCCCGAAGACCGGCCAGATCCTTCATGTTCAGGATCCGGAAGAGGGCGCCGGGCGTCGCGGCCAGGGTCGCCACCCCGCCCGCGATCGTGCGCGGTTCCGCGCCGGCGTCCCGGAGCCGTTCGCGGAGATCCTCGCCGGACCCGGTGAACCGGGCGATCACGGTGAGGGTCTCCTCCGGGGCCTCGGACCACGCTTCCAGGAGCCTGGGCCTGAACCACGGATCAAGCTTCGAGAACGCCTCGCCCGGCCCCCACACCGCCGCCTTGGTCGCGTTGGGCAGGGCGGAGAGGGAATCGAGCTTTCCGACGCGGACCTCCAGCAGCACGGCGTGGCCGGTTCGCGCCAGCGCCCGCGCGTCGTCGCCGAAACCCGGCAACGGATCGGGCAGGCTGTCGGCGCGGACCGAGACCAGCAGGGTTCCGTCCCCGGGGGCCGCGTTCACGCGATCCCGCGATGCCTCGTCCATCATGGCGGTGAGGTCTCCTCCGGATCGGCAGCCCGACGCCCCCATCACCGCCAGGACGAGGAACACGCGAAGCCGTGTCGGGCCGCTGAGCACTGGTTTCGGCAGGTACATCGCGCCTCCTTAGTGGACGGACCTTTGGAGCGGCGGCCGCGCCCCGGCCGGGCGTCCGCCCCCGCGGGCCGGACCCCCCGCAAGTCCCTTGCCGCGCGGGCGGTTGTGCCCGGAGCCGGGCGCGCGCCGCGGTTGACGCCCCGGCCCCGTCCCCGGCATGCTACCCGGTCGCGCGCTTCACCGAAAGGCGGCCGTGCTTCAATTCATCGTGGCCACGCCCCTGGCCTTCCTGGTGGGGGTTTCGCTGGGTCTTTTGGGGGGCGGCGGCTCCATCCTCACCGTTCCTATCCTGGTCTACGTCCTCCACCTGGGACCCAAGCCCGCCATCGCCACCTCGCTGGTGGTGGTGGGGCTCACCAGCCTGGCCGGAGCGCTTCGCCACGGAGCGCATGGGAACCTGAACGCCCGGCTCGGACTGAGCTTCGGGGCGGCCGGGATCCTCGGCGCTTCTGCGGGGAGCCGGGTGGCGGCCCTGGACGCCGTCCCCGGCGCGGTGCTCCTGGCCGCGTTCGCGGCGCTCATGGTGACGGTTTCGGTGCTGATGCTGCGCGGCCCCCGCCGCGCCGCCGGCGGCCCCGCGCGCCCCCACCGCGCCTCTCCCGGCGCGGTCGGGGGCTACGGCCTGTTGACCGGGCTCCTGACCGGGCTCCTGGGAGTGGGAGGCGGCTTCGTGATCGTGCCGATCCTGCTTCTGGTGGCCGGTCTCCCCATCCACGCCGCCATCGGAACCTCGCTCCTGGTAATCGCGCTCAATTGCGCGGCCGGACTTTTCGGCTTCCTGGGGAAGGTCGAGATCCACTGGAGCCTGGCCCTGGTGTTCGGGGCGGCCAGCATCGCCGGGAGCGTGGTCGGCGCGCATCTCGCCTCGCGCTCCCGGCCGGAGCGGCTCCGGAAGGGGTTCGCCGTGTTCATCCTGCTCATGGGGGTGGCGATGCTTCTGCAGCAGGGGCTGAAGGGTCGGGGTTAGGGCAGGAGCCGGAACGCCGCCACCGCCACCAGCTTCCCCTTCTTGTGCAGCCTGGGCATGAGCTCGCGCACGCGCGTCGCCCACGCCTCCAGCGACCGGGCGTCGGTGGGAAGACCCCAGCGCACCGGGTCGCCCGCCCGGCGCGTGCCGCGCTCGCCGGTGAACCAGTGGGCCCACTCGGGGTGGAGCCGGCCGGAGAGGTCGATGGTCCGCGCCTCGAAGTCGGCGCCGCGTTTCACGATCGCCACCAGCCCCCCCGAGGACTCCCCGGTCCCCTCCAGCTCCAGGAGCGCCACCTGCCCCCGGTGCCCGTCCTCGAGTTCCAGGAGCACCCCCTCCACCAGGGGATGGCCGCTGGCGAAGAAGTCCAGGGTTTCCCGCGCCACCGCCTCCTCACGGTTGAAGGTGCCGAGCCACCGCGTCCCCTCGGCCACCCCGGGAAGGCTCTCCACCACCGCCTCCGGCCCGAACTCGATGTACCAGGTGTCGGCCCCCTGCTTGACCACGGTCTCGAATCCGAACTGGCGCGAGGCTTCCAGGACCACCTCGGCGGTCCGGTCCTCCAGGTCCCGGGGGATGCGAGCGAGGATCGCCCCGGCCAGCTCCGGGCGATAGCGGTTCCGGTGCAGGTCGTGATAGAGCGCGCGGTTCATGCGCGCCCGCATCTCGTGGGTCTCGGCCACCACCGAGTCGATGTCGAACTCCGGCGGCGCCGCCCCGGTGGCGGCGCGGATCGCCTCCTCCACGTGGTGGAGCGACCGGTCGAGTCCGCCCAGGGGCTCCCGGAAGACGCCCAGCTCCTCGTAGAGCCGCGCCACCTGGCGCCCCAGCCCCGACGCGGGGACGAAGTAGTGGATCTCCACCGGGCGCTTCCGGTTGATACGGTCGAGCCGCCCGATCCGCTGCTCCACCAGCACCGGGTCCCAGGGGAGATCGAAGAGCACCAGTCCCTTGCAGAAGGTGAAGTTCCGCCCCTCGCCTCCGGCCTCGGTGGAGACCAGGATGGTGGGCCCATCCGCCTGGGAGAACTGCGCCACCTCCAGGTCGCGGGCGGCGGGGGTGAGTTCCTCGTGGAAGACCCCCACCCGTTGCAGCGTCGCCCGCTCGATTTCGCGCTTGAGCAGATCCAGTGAGTCCTTGCGCGCCGTGAACACCAGGATCTTGTCGCCGCGCCGCCGCCATCCCGGTTCCCGTTCCAGGATCCACCGCAGCCGCGGGTCGTCCCCGCCGGTGGGGGCGGCCAGCGCCTGCTCCACCGCGTCGGCCCGGCGCACCGCCTCCAGTTTGTTGGACGCCGGGAGACCCAGCGCCGAGGCCTCGGCGGATTCCAGGCCGGCCCACGGGTCGAGCGCTGCCGGGCGCGGCACCCGCGGCGGCAACCCCCCGATGTCCGCGCGGCGGGTGGCGCTGGTGCAGGGGTAGAGCGGGTCCCCGCGGTCCAGGCTTTCCTGGAACGCCTCCCAGGATGGGTACTCGCCGGGACGGAGGAGTTGCAGCAACCGGAAGAAGCCGTGGGTGTCGGCCTCGAGCGGGGTGGCGGAAAGGAGGAGGGCGTGTTGCGCGGCCGGGCAGAGCGGGGCCACCGCGCGATAGCTGGGGCTTCCGGGATGGCCGGGGCGGCGCTCCAGGCGGTGCGCCTCGTCCACCACCAGAAGATCCAGTCCCGCCGCCTGCGCCCGGCGGACCAGCTCCGGTTCCTCCACCAGGTCCTCGAGCGCGATCACCGAACGCGGATGCAGCTCGAACGGGTTCCAGTCCGGGCCGAAGTCCTTGGCCACGTCCTTCCGGCGGTCGGCGTCGAGGAGAACGAAGATCTGGTGGAACTTCCGGTACAGTTCACCCAGCCATTGCACGGTCAGCGACGCCGGCGCCACCACCAGGACCCGGTCGGCGCGGCCGGCGCGCATGAGCCGGTTCATGATCAGGCACGCTTCCACCGTCTTTCCCAGGCCCACCTCGTCGGCCAGCAGCCACCGCACCGGATCGGTGCGGACCGCCTGCTCGGCCACGTGGAGCTGATGGGGGAAGATCTCGATCCGCCCGCCCAGGAACGACCCCAGTCCGTCCGCCTCGCGGAGGCGCGAGAGGCGGAGGCTGTCCATGCGGTTCTCCCACGCCTCCAGGGTGTCGGCCTCCAGCCGGGCCAGCCGCTCCACCATGTCCTCCTGGAGGACCTCGTACCAGCGCTCGGGGTCGGCGCCCTCGGGGAGGACCAGCGGGGTGAAGGCGTGGTCGCGGACCGCGAACTCCAGGATGGCCTCGCTCCTCGGGAAGCGGATGCTCATCCGGCCCCCGGCCAGCGCCAGGACCTCGCCCGGGCCCAGCTCGCGGTTGAACCGGTGGATCACCTTGTCTCCGGGCCGGGGGACGAAGTCGTTCTTCATGCGAAGGCTTGGGAGAGGAACGGGATGGAGCGTTCGTAGCGATAGGCGATCGACATGTGGCCGTCGTCGAACTCCTCGTAGACGTGAGGTACCGCGTGCTGTTCGAGGGTTTCATGGAGCATCCGCGCGCCCAGGTGCAGCTGGAATTCGTCCCGGGAGCCGCAATCGATGAAGAGCGCCCGGAGCGACTTCAGCTCCGCGATCTTCCCCGCCGCCCGGCGCGCGGGATCCAGGGCCAGCCAGCGCTCCCAGACCTCGGGGCGCACCCGGCCGGTGGGGACCTCGAAGGGAAGCTCGTAGGCGCCCGGCCGGCCGCGGTCGGGGGAGTAGCAGGCGGCCATGGCCAGGGTCTCGACCGCCTCGATCAGCTCGGTGGTCTTCCGGGGGGCGGAATCGAACGCGCGGAGGAGCCCCTCGATCCCCCCGTGGCGGACCAGCATGCCCACGGTGGCGGAGAAGTGGGCGAAGTAGCTGTACTCGAAGGCCATGTCACCGCTGTGGCAGGCCACGCCCCCGAAAAGGTCCGGCCGGTCCATGCCGAGCGAGATCGCCCCGAACCCGCCGCTCGACTTCCCGAACACGGACCGGTGCTCGCGGCCGGCGAGCACCGGGAACCGGCGCTCGACCTCGGGGATCACCTCGTCGGTCACGTAGTCGCGGTAGCGGCCGGTGGCGGTCGAGTTCACGTATTGCGACCCGCCGAGGCGGGTGAAGCAGTCCGGGAAGGCGACCAGCATGGGGCGGATCCGGCCCTCGGCCAGCATGTGGTCGAGTCTCGGGCCGAGGCCCGGGTTCCAGGGGAGCCCCTGGAACGCCGCCGCCCCGTTTCCGGTGTAGCCGGTGAGCCCATAGAGCACCGGCCACGGTCCTGTGCCCGCCGAGGCCGGCGGTTCCCAGGTCCACACCTCGCGGCCGGTCGGGTCCCCGAGGGGATTCCCGGCCAGGACCCTGCTTTCGAAGCGAAACGCGCTCACCCGGCCGGCTTCCATCCGAATCTCCTCTCGAAAACCAGAGGAAGGAGGGTACCGCAGCGACCTCGGGCTGGCCAGCGTCCCGGTGGGATCGGTGGGAGCGCCGCGTTCGGGCGGCCCTTGGTATACTGCCGGGGCCGCCGCCTTGCCGACGGCGGCCGCCGCGAACCCCAAGACGCCGGGCTGGTCGCCAGGTCTTCCTCAAGGAGCCCACATGTCCTCCTGGACCCGAAGTCTCGTCCGCGCGGGGCCGGCGCCGGCGCTCCTCTTGGTCCTCATCCTGGCTCCGGCCCCGCTACCCCGGACCGCGGCTCCGCCCCGGCCGGCCGCTTGGGCCGGGACCACGGTCCCCGCTCCCGTCCCCGCCTGCCGCGAGGACGTGAGCCCCCCCCTGGAGGCGCGGGCGGTGGTCCTGGATCCCCTCGCCCCCGGTGCCCGGGTCCGCGTCCGCCTGGAGGTCACCGCCCACCGGCTGATCGACGGGGTGCGGATCGAAGTCCCCGGCGGCGCCGTTCGCGCTCGGGTTCCCGAGCCCGCCCTCGGTCTTCTCCGCCGGGGAGAGACCCGCTCGCAGATCCTGATCCTGATCCTTCCCCACGACCGCCTCCGCCGCACCGTGGACCTTCGGGTGTCGGGCGACGTGGACGGCCTTCCCGTCACCCGGGGCGCCACCGTGAACCTCGACTTCGACCCCGAGCCTTCGCGGCTCGTGACCGCTCCCGACGGCCGGCGCATCCGCGAAGTCCCCGCGACGAGGATTGAATGACGCACGCTCTCGCCGCCTCCGTCCTCCGCCGCATCCGCCCGAGGCCTCGGACCGCGGCGCTGGGCGTGGCCGGGCTCCTGATGGCGTGCGTCGTCCCCGCGTTCGCGCTCAGCTTCCAGGCGGACGGACGGTTCCTTTACGAGGACCGGGAGTGGGACCTGGGCGGCTACACCGGCGCGGTCCAGGAGCTTCCCATCCGGCACGCCGACGTGGAGGTGGTGAACGCCGCCGATGGAAGCGTGTTCGCCAGCGGCTCCACCGACGCCGACGGTCGCTACGCGGTGATCGTGACCGGGGTGGCCGGAACCCTGGACCTCTACGTTCGCTGCCTGAGCAGCACCGACAACGACCCCGACTACCCCATCAGGGTGGTGGACGCCTTCCAGCGGGCGGGGGGGACGGTGGACCTCACCGGGTCCGCCTACCATGCGGTGGTCACCGACACCGTGAGCCATAACGCCGCCGACCAGATCCTGCATCTGGGCGATTACGTGATCCGGGACGCGACCGGAACCGGGACGGCCCAGGCCTTCAACATTCTCGACTGCGCGGTGGACGCCTGCGACTACCTGGCCCAACCGTTTGCCCTCGGCCGCTACCCGTGGGCGTCGGAGTTCGTGGTCTACGCCTGGAACGGGACCCAGGGCCCGGCCGGGAGCGACTACCTCTGGCACGGGATCGAGATCACCTCCGACGGGAGCGACACCGACGGGTGGGCGGACGCGGTGATCCTCCACGAGACCGGCCACTGGGTCTCGGACATGTTCGGCGGGGACACCAATCCGGGCGGGGCGCACTATATCGGCGACATCGCCCAGGACCCGCGGCTCTCCTACGGCGAGGGGTATCCCACCTTCTTCGCCGGGGAGGTGCGGGAGTTCCGCGCGGCGCGGCTGAACGGCGGTGGCGGTCCGGTGGACGACCACGTTTCGATCTACGCCGATCTGAGCTTTCCGCCGCCGGTGGGGACCGCGGGGGGACTGGGCTTCGCCTACGACTACGAGACCGGGCTCTACGACGACGGCACCCCCATCGGGCAGATCGGGAGCGCCTGCGAGACCAGCGTCACCTCCGCGCTCTGGGACCTGGTCGACGGCCCCGGCACCCCCGACGAGTCGCCGGGGTCCGATGACGACCCCGCCGACGGGACCGGGGGCGACACCTGGGCGGTCTTCTCGCAGTACGTGCGGACGCTTTCCCCTCCCGAGCACTGGATCACGGTGGAGGACTTCTACCGCGGTTGGTTCGCGGTCCACGGCGCCTGGTTCGGGGAGGCGGGGATCGACTCCGTCTTCGCGGGGCTGCAACACATGCCGTTCCGGGCCGACGGCCACGAGCCCGACGACGCCGCCTCCTCCGCGCCCGCCGCGGTTCCCGAGTCCTACGCCGTCCGTTCCGGCGGCGGGGTGGTGGTGAACGAGTGCGACCTGGGGGCGTCGGACGCGGTGGAACTCGCCAACACCGGAACCGCGCCGGTGAACCTCGCCGGCTGGAAGATCCACGCCTACCGGAACGGCTACGCCGATGACGGCACCCGGATCTACACCTTCGCCGCCTTCACCCTGTATCCGGGGGCGTTCGTGGTGGTCCACGAGGGAGGGAGCCCCGCCGACAACGGGCCGGTGCATCTCTACGGAGGAGGATTCTCCATCCCCTGGTTCAACACCGACGACGGCGCCTGCAGCCTCCTCGACGGGACCGGCGCCGCGGTGGATTTCGTCCGGTGGGACAACGTGAACGGCACCGACCCCAGCCTGGCTCCGGTCCCGCCGGGGACGGCGTGGTCGGGGACGGTGGCCTCGCCTCCCGAGGGCATGGACCTGGGCCGGGACGGCGACGGGGACGACGCCGGCCTCGCCTCGGACTTCGGCGCGGTGGCGCGGTCGCTGGGCGCGCCCGACCTTCCCGGCACCGCCTTCCACACCATCTTTCCCGGCGGCGACCGGGACCACCTCCGGCTCACCCTTTCCGCCGGCGCGCTCGCGGTGGTGCGGGCGGAGTCGCCCCACTCGGCGGGCGAGCCGCGGATCGAGATCCTGGACGGCGCCGGGGAGGTGGTGGGAGCGGTGGACAGGAGCTGGGGTCTGGACGGCCTGGCCGAGCTCCAGACCTACGTCCAGAGCGACACCGCGTTCACCGTCCGCATCACCCACACCGGCCCCTACACCGACTACGCGCCGGTCTCGGTCTCGGTCTACCTTCGGCCGGTGGCCGCGGTCCTGAGCCCGCCGGCGGGGGTGAGCGCGGCGCCGGCGGGGGAGAGCGACACCGCCGATCCGGTCACCGTTTCCTGGTTCAACGGCGGCGCTTACGACCAGGTGAAGGTCCAGCGTGACGGCGGTTCGCCGGTGACGCTGGCGGGGAACGCGGTGAGCTACGTGGACGCCGCCCCCGCCGGGCTTCACACCTACGCGGTGTGGGGGGTGATCGGGGGGGCGCCGTCTCCGCCCTCGAGCACCCGGACCTACGCGGGAACGGTGGGTTGCCACGCCGAGGACGGGCTGGAGAGCGGGGCCTCGGGGTTTCGGCTGGACGCGCCGTGGGGCCGCACCGGCGCCCGCGCCGCCGCCGGCTCGTGGTCGCTCACCGACAGCCCCTCCGGGAGCTACGCCAACAACGCCGACGTCTCGGCCGAAGTGGTGGCGCCGGTGGTGCTCACCGCCTATCCCTATCTGGACTTCGACCACATCTGCGTCACCGAGGCCGGCTACGACTTCGGTTACGTGGACGTGTCCACCGACTACGGCAACCAATGGACCAACCTCGCCCGCTACGACATGTCGAGCTACCCGGAGTGGAGCGACGGTGCCGCCGACCCCGGCGACTGGAAGCACGAGCACCTCGACCTGAACCCCTACGTGGGGAAGACGGTGCGGGTGCGCTTTCGCCTGGCGAGCGACGCCTACGTCACCGCGGACGGCTGGTACCTGGACGACGTGGTGCTGAGCGACCCCGCCTGCACCTCGGCGACCGGACTCTCCGAGGCCGGCCCCGCCGGCACGCTGCCCGCGCTTCGCGCCCTGGCCAACCCCTTCCGGGGAGCCCTCCCCCTGGCGGTGCGCGCGGCGCCGGGAGCGCCGGTCCGGGTGGAGGTGTTCGACGTGGCCGGGCGCCTGGTGCGGCGGCTTTTCGACGGGCCCGCCCCGGCGGGGGAACTCGTCCTGAGCTGGGACGGCAGGGACGGGGGAGAGCGCGGGGTCGCCGCCGGCCTCTACCTGGTCCGGGCCGGGACGTCGGCCGGCGCCGCGGTAGCCCGGGTGGTCCGGCTCCGGTGATCTGTCGGCTTTAGTTGCCTGCCTTCAATGGGTTGAGAGCCGTGCATGAAGTGATTTGAGAATCGCCACGGCCCCCTCCTTCCCTCAAGCCCGCCCCCCGCCCCGCCGATATCAGGGTCAGGATTTTTCCCGAGAGGGAGGAGAACCGTCCATGGCCCACGAGCCCGTCCTCGATCCGTCCGGTCTCGCCCGCGCCGCCCAGCGCCTGGGCACGATCATTCCCGGCTACAGCGGCTACCGGGACCGCGAGAAGCTTCGCGAGGAGGACCGCGCGCTCCGCGACGCGGTGGTCCGCCAGCTCGGGCTCACCCTGGGCCGGATGGAGCGGGCGCTCAGCGTGTGCATTCGCGCCCTGCCCCCGTCCGAGGTCGAGGCCGCCGACCAGGCGCTTCGCGCCCTCTCCCGGGAGCGGGACCGGGTCCGGTTCGCCCCCGCCGGCTACACCTCGCTCTTCGCCCGGAAGAAGATCCAGTCCCAGCAGCTCGAAGGGCTCCTGTCCCTGGACGCCGGCCTGTGGGCGGCGCTGGAGGAGCTGGACCGGGCGGCGACGGATTGGGACCACGAGGTCAAGTCCGACCTCACCACCTGGCCCGCGCAGAAGATCACCGACGCACTCACCGAACTCGAGGACGTGCTCGACGAGCGCGAATCCTTCCTGAGGAGCTGACATGTCCATCCTGCTCGAAGTGATCGAGGCCCACGATCCCTCGGGGATCGAGATGATCCACCGGGTCCCCGAGGAAGGGACCGCCGACATCAAGATGGGGGCGGTGTGCGTGGTCCAGGAGAGCCAGGTGGCGGTCTTCTTCCGGGACGGCAAGGTCCTGGACGTGTTCGGTCCCGGCCGCCACGTGCTCTCGACCCTGAACCTTCCGCTGTTGGGCAAGCTGGTGAACCTGGCCTACGGAGGCGCCAGCCCCTTCCAGGCCGCGGTCTACTTCGTGAACCAGAAGGTGTTCACCAACATGAAGTGGGGAACCCGCCAGCCGGTCGCTTTCCGCGACCGCGAGCTGGGGGTGGTCCGGCTCCGCGCCCACGGCGTCTACGCCATGCGGGTGTCGGACCCGACGCTCTTCATCAACACCGTCTCCGGCACTCAGGGGACCTACACCACCGAGGGGGTGGAGAGCTACCTGCGCGACGTGGTGGTGGCGCGGCTGAACGACCTCCTGGGCGAGAAGCTCACCAGCCTCCTGGACCTTCCCGCCCTCTACAACGAACTTGCCACCGAGGCGCGGCTCGAGCTCAAGCACGACTTCGGCCGGTTCGGGATCGACCTCATCGATTTCTTCATCACCTCGGTGACCCCCACCGAGGAGGTCCAGAAGGCGCTGGACGAGCGCGCCGGCCTGAACGCGGTGGGCCCGCTCGGCGCGTACCTCCAGTACCAGGCGGGAAAGGCGCTGGGACGGGGCGAGACCGGGAACGGGACCGGGACCGGCGGAAACGGCGCCGCCGCCCAGGGCCTGGGCCTGGGCGTGGGCGCGGGCATGGGCCTCCTCCTCCCGCAGGCCTTCCTGGGCGTGGGCGCGCAGGGGCGCGTGGGTGGGTTCTGTCCGCAGTGCGGGACCCCGGTGGGCGCGGCCAAGGCCCACTGCGGCTCCTGCTCGGCCGAGCTTCCGCCCGGCGCGCGCTTTTGCCCCGCCTGCGGAGCGGAGCAGAAGGCGGCCCAGAACGGTTAGCCGTCCCTTGAGAACCGGCCCCGGCCGCGCCGGCCGATGAGTTCCGGCGCCCCGCCCATCGTCTTCCGGATCGAATGCCCGCGTTGCGGCGGCGCCCTCACCGTGCTCGACGGCGCGGCCGCGGTGGCGTGCCCGAGCTGCGCCGAGCGCTACTTCCTGGGCGAGGACGGCTCCGCGGGCTGGTGGGTGGAGCCTCGGACCGATCCCGGGGAGGCGCGGGACGCGGCCCGGCGCTGGCTCCGTGAAAACGGCCGCCGGGTGACCCGGATCGGCCCCGCCCGCGGGGTGCTGGCCCCGGCCTACTGGGCCCGGGGCCGCCGGGTGGTGTGGGAGCTCACCCGGCCCGCCCGGGAGGCCGGCGCGGTGGGCGGGGACGCGGTCGCCCGGGCGGCCGGCGGCTCTTCTCCCGCCCCCGGAGGCTACGACGGCGAGATGTGGGAGGCGCGCTCCTCGGTCCGCGCCTACGAGCGCCTTCTGCCCGCCCATCCGCTGGCGTGGGCGGGGAGGGCGAGCGTGGTCCGGCTCCAGAGCCTTCCTCTCAGCCTTCTGGATCCCGACCGCCTTCCTTCCGGCTACACCCTCCTCACGCCGGCCTCCTCACCCGAGGCCGCGGAGGCCGCGGTGATGAAGGGCCTGGATCACCGGCCCGCCTCGCCGGCCGGCGACCGGGCCGCGGCCCGGACCCTGGAACGGCGCATGAACGTGGTAGCGCTGCCGCTCCTGGCGGTGCCGTTCGCCTTCCGCGACGTCGAGTCCGGCTACGTGGTGGTGGACGCGATCACCGGGCGGGCGCTGGGCGAGGTTTCCGGCGACGCGCTTCCCGCCGGGGACGAGGATGCCGGGTCCCCGCCCGCCTCGTCCTACGCCTCCCCGCTCCTGCTTCCCCTGGAGTGCGAGAGCTGCGGGTGGGAGCTGCCGCTTCGCGAGCGCGATCGGCTGGTGCCGTGCCCGAACTGCGGGGCGGCGTGGGAGATGGCGGGGCGGGAGCGGCGCCGCGTCCGCCAGCGTTTCGCCGACGAGGAACCGGGTCCCGGGGGGAGGTTTCTTCCCTTCTGGGTGTTCGGGACGCTGCCCGGCACCGATGAGGGGTCTTCCCCGGACGAGGCCTCGGACGGGGACGCCGTCGCCGCCGACGCCGGTGGTGGGGTCGCCGCGCGCGCGGTCTTCGTCCCCGCGTACGACGCCCGCCACCCCGAGGCCCAGCTGCACCTCGCCGCGCGCCTCACCCGCGATCCTCCGGCGGGGGGGTGGGTGGACGAGCTGGAAACGCCTCCCACCGGCGCGTCGCTGGGGAGCGAGGAGGCGGCGGGATGGCGGTGGGCGGTGGAGGGAGCCCTGGCCCGGGCGAACCTGGCGGAGTTCTCGCGCTTCCTCCAGGCGCCGCCCCCGGGGAACGGCCCCCGGCCCGCGGGACTGGTGTGGCTGGCCTTCCGCCGAGACGGCGGCGACCTGGTCGAGGTGCGGACCGGCGCCCGCACCCGCGAAACGGGAACGCTTCCCTGGGAGGCGCCCGGAGCCTGACCCCGGCGGGGAGGGTCAGTCCTCCAGGTACTTGCGGACGGCGTCGGCGTCGCGGCCCTCGGGGTCGAGCTTCAGGTACTCCCGGAAGTTCCGGCGCGCCTCATCCTCGCGTCCTAGCCGTCGCGCGGCCAGCGCCAGGTTGTACACCACCGCGGGGTCGTCGGGCCGGACCGAGGCCAGCCGGCGGAGGAAGGGCATGGCCTCGCGCAGCTCGTTCCGCCCCAGATGCCAGTCGACCAGGTAGCCGAGGGCGTCCGGGTCGGTAGGGTCGGCCCGGAAGACCCGCGTCCACAGCGTGAACGCCTCCCGGTTCCGGCGGGCGGCCTCCGCCATCCGGGCCAGGGCGGCGAGAGCGCGAACGTCGGTGGAGTCGCGCTCGACCGCGGTCCGGTAGTCCCGGCGGGCTCCGGCCGGGTCGTCCGCCTTTTCCTTCATGGTGCCGCGGACGAACCATGCGTCGGCCAGCTCCGGGTTCACCGCGAGCACGCTGTCGAGGAGCGCCGCCGCCGGCCTCTGGCGGCCCGCCCGGAGCAACGCCCCCACCTGGCGGAACGCCTCCCGCGACCACTGCACCTTCTCCCACCGGGGAAGTTCCGTCGCGGGGTCGGGACGGTCAACGCGCAGCACCGGAGCCGCCCCGGATCCGTTCAGGTAACCCAAACTCTCCAGCATCTCCCTCCGCGACGGATCGGCGTCGTGGGCGGCGCCGGCGAGCACCGCGGCGGGGTCGTCGGAGGCCTCCACCACTTCGAGGTACGGGGCGAGACGGGCCTCCACCGCGGGGTCGTCCACGGGATGGAGTTCGTGAGGGTCGGCCTGGAGGTCGTAGAGTTCGGGCTTCACCCCCACGATGAGCTTCCATCTGCCCTCCCGCACCGACCGCAGCTCGTGCCATCCGTAGGAGACCAGGGTGCGGAAGGTCTCCGAGTAGAGGGGGCGTTCCTCGGTTCGCGGCCGGTCCCACACCAGGGCGCGCCCGTCGCGGGGGGCCCCGCCGCCGGGAAGCGAGAACACCCGCTCCATGGTCGGCTCCAGGTCGGCCAGGCTCACCGGGTCGCGGCGCACCGCCCCCGCCGGCACGCCCGGCCCCGCCGCGATCCAGGGCACGTGGAGGGTGGACTGGTAGAGGAGAAACCCGTGCTGCGGCTCCCCGTGCTCGTTCTGCGACTCGCCGTGGTCGGCGGTGACCATCACCAGAGCGTCGGGCCGCCGCGCGCGGACCTCGGCCAGCAGCCGCCCGACCTCGGCGTCCACGAACGAGACCTCGCCGTCGTAGGGCGAACCCGGGTGGAGGGCGGCGTAGCGCGGGGGGGGATCGTAATACATATGGACGTCGAAATAGTGGACGAACAGGAGAAAATGATCACCGCCGAAGCCGTCGAGCGCCTTCCCGGCGAGGTCGGTCACGGTATCCGCCCGCCGGCGGTCCCGGGCCAGCTTCCCGGCCAGGGGCTCCAGGGCCGGAGTGTAGACCGGGTAGCTTCCCCCGAACCGGTCGTCGTAGGAATCGAACCCCCCGGCCAGGCCCCGGTCCGCGGACAGGACCCCCGAGGCCACCACCGCGGCGGTCCGCCACCCCTTCTCCTGGAACCGGCGGGCCAGGGTGGTCTGGTCTCCGGCCAGGACGAACCCGTCGTTGTCGCGCACCCCGTGGTGAAAGGGCCACCGGCCGGTGAGAATGGTGCTCACCGAGGGGAGGGTGACCGGAGCGGCGGTGGTGACGTCCTCGAACCGGACGCCGGCGGCGGCCAGGGAGTCGAGAGTGGGGGTCGAGGCGCTCGGGTAGCCGGCCGCCCCGATACGGTCCCCGCGCAGGGTGTCGATCACGATCAGCACCAGCGCCCCCGGCTCGTGTTCGTCGGGGGGTCGGCAGGAGAGAAGGGCGCCGGCCAAAAGCGGGGCCAATAGCGCCGCGATGAGCATGCGCGGCCCGGACCGCGCAAGCCGGCCGCGGCTCCGCCCGGCCGGGGAGTTCGGAGGACGTGATTTCATCGGGATAGCGACGGCTTTGGAAAAGCCCCTCCAAGGGACTGAGGGGAGGGGTGCCAACAGTCTACCCGCGGAGTCACGCCAGGAGGTACCGAAAAGCGCGCCGGGCCCGCGATCGCGTAACCGTCGAGCCGGCTACGCCGTCACTTCAGCGGCGGACATAAACCCGGAATTCGTACGGGAAGGCGTGGCGGTCGTCGCCGCCATGCGTCTCGCCCGACTCCAGGATCCATTCGGCCGGGTCGAGGTCGGGGAAGAACACGTCCCCCTCGGGAGCGGCATGGACCAGGGTGAGATAGATCCGCCCTGCCCGCGGAAGCGCCTCGCGATAGACCGAGGCCCCCCCGCCCACGAACACCTCGGTCTCGGCGGCATGCGCGGCGAGCGCCTCGTCCAGGGACCGCGCGCTCTCCACCCCGGCCGCGGAGAAGGACGGGTCGTGGGTGAGCACCACCATCCGCCGGCCGGGAAGCGGGCGGCCGATGGAGTCCCAGGTCTTACGCCCCACCACCAGCACGTGCCCCATGGTCAGCGCTTTGAACCGGGAAAGGTCGGCGGGAAGCCGCCAGGGGAGGCCGCCCCCCCGGCCGATCGCCCGGTTCTCGCCCATGGCCACGATGAGCGACAGGATCATACCGAGATCGGAGCCTTGATGTGGGGGTGGGGATGGTAGTCCCGGATCGCGACGTCCTCGTAGCGGAAGGCGAAGATGTCGCGGATCTCGGGGTTCAGCTCCAGCACCGGGAGCGGGCGCGGCTCGCGCTCGAGCTGGAGGCGGGCCTGCTCCAGGTGGTTCCGGTAGAGGTGGGCGTCGCCGAAGGTGTGGATGAATTCGCCGGGGAGGAGCCCGGCCACCTGGGCCATCATGTGGGTGAGAAGCGCGTAGGAGGCGATGTTGAACGGCACCCCCAGGAAGACGTCGGCGCTCCGCTGGTAGAGCTGGCAGGAGAGCCGTCCCTGCACCACGTAGAACTGGAACAGGGCGTGGCAGGGGGGGAGCGCCATCTCGTCCAGCTCGGCCGGGTTCCAGGCGCTCACCAGGATCCGGCGCGAGGAGGGGTTCTCGCGTAGGAGGCGCACCGCCTCGGCGATCTGGTCCACCGAACGTCCGTCCCGCCCCCGCCAGTGGCGCCACTGGAAGCCGTAGACCGGCCCCAGCTCCCCGCGCTCGTCCGCCCACTCGTCCCAGATCTTCACGCCGTTCTCGTGCAGATACCGGAGGTTGGTTTCCCCCCGCAGGAACCACAGGAGTTCCACCACGATGGAGCGCAGGTGGAGCCGCTTGGTGGTGAGGAGGGGGAAGCCCCGGCTGAGGTCGAGCCGCATCTGGTGGCCGAACACGCTCAGGGTGCCGGTCCCGGTCCGGTCCTCCTTGGGCGCCCCCTCGTCGAGGATGCGCCGGAGGAGGTCCAGATAGGCTTTCATCAGGCGCGGTCCAGCCGCCGGCGCATGACCTTCTCGATCGCCTTCGCGGTGAACCCGAACTTCTCCTGGATCACCTCCCAGGGGGCGGATTCCCCGAACCGGTCCACCCCCACGATCTCGCCGTCCATTCCCACGAAGCGCTCCCACCCGAACGGCGAGGCCGCCTCCACCGCCATGCGGTTCGTCGCCTCCGGGGCCAGGATCCGGCGGCGATACTCCTCGTCCTGCTCGAAGAAGATCTCCCAGGAGGGGACCGACACCACCCGGACCTTCGCCCCCTCGGAAGCCAGCGACTGCGCGGCCTGGAGGGTGACGTAGACCTCGGATCCGGTGGCGAACGCGATCAGCTCCGGCGTCCCCTCGCAGTCGAGGAGCACGTAGGCGCCGCGGGCGACCTCGGGCCGGGACCCCAGGCCGTCGTAGTCCAGTACCGGGATGTCCTGCCGGGTGAGGCTGAGCGCGACCGGCCCCTTCCGCGAGACCGCCGTCTCCCACGCCGCCACCGTCTCCCGGGCGTCGGCGGGCCGGATCACCGTCATGTGGGGTATGGCGCGGAGGGCGGCGAGCTGGGCCACCGGCTGGTGGGTGGGCCCGTCCTCGCCCAGGAAGATGGAGTCATGGGTGAACACGTAGACCACGTGGGCCTTCATGAACGCGGCCAGGCGCAGGGACGGCCGCAGGTAGTCGCTGAAGATGAGGAAGGTGCCGCCGTAGGGGAGGAGCCCCCCGTGGACCGCCATGCCGTTCATGATCGCGGCCATGGCGTGCTCGCGCACCCCGAAGTGGAAGTACCGGCCGTCGCGGCGGGCGGCGGAGAAGGCGACGTCCCCCTCGTTGAACGTCTTGTTGGAGGGCTCCAGGTCCGCGCTTCCGCCTACCAGCCCGGGGACGTGCTGCTTGATCCATCCCAGCGCCTTCCCCGAGGCGGAGCGGGTGGCGATCATCTTGCCGGTCTCGAAGGTGGGGCGGCCGGCCGCGTCCCCGGGGATCCGGGGGTCGTGGAGCGCATCCCAGAGCCCTCCCTTCTCCGGATTCTTCTGCTTCCAGGCGGCGAAATCCCGCTCCCATTGTTCACGGGCGGGCGCGTTCCGGCGCCCGGCGGCGCGATAGTGCTCGAGCACGTCCGCGGCCACCGGGAATTTCACGTCGGGATCGAACCCGTAGGCCCGCTTGGCCCCGCGGATCTCCTCTTCGCCCAGGGGCGAGCCGTGGGCTTCGGAGGTGTCTTGCTTGTTGGGCGCGCCCAACGCGATGTGGGTGCGGGCCACGATCAACGACGGCCGGCCGGTCTCGGCCCGGGCCGCCTCCAGGGCGGCGGCGACCGCCTCGCGGTCGTGGCCGTCGATCCGCTGGACGTGCCAGCCGTAGGCTTCGTACCGCTTCCCCTTGTCCTCGCCGTCGAAGGCGAGGGCGGTATCCCCGTCGATGGTGATGTGGTTGTCGTCGTAGCAGACGATGAGCTTCCCGAGCTTCATCTGGCCGGCCAGGGAGGCCGCTTCCGACTGCACCCCCTCCATGAGATCCCCGTCCGAGGCGAAGACGTAGGTGCGGTGGTCGACGGGGGAAAATTCCGGGGTGTTGAGCCGCGCGGCGAGATGGGCCTCGGCCGCCGCCATCCCCACCGCGTTCGAGATCCCCTGGCCCAGGGGCCCGGTGGTGACCTCGATCCCGGGGGTGAGCCCGTACTCGGGATGTCCCGGAGTGCGGCTGCCCCACTGGCGGAACTGCTTGATGTCGTCGAGCCCCAGGTCGAATCCGGTGAGGTAGAGGAGCGCGTACTGCAGCATGCAGGCGTGCCCCGCGCTCAGCACGAACCGGTCCCGGTCCGGCCACTGCGGGTGCTCCGGATCGAAACGCAAAAAGCGCGTCCACAGCACGTAGGCCATGTCGGCCATGCCCATGGGGGCTCCGGGGTGGCCGCTGTCCGCCTTCTGCACCGCGTCCATGGCCAGGCAGCGGATGGTGTTGACCGCGCGCTGCTCCAGGCTCTGATCCGCCAGCGATTCCTGCAACTCGGTCTTCAAGGTGCTCACGATCACATTCTCCCCGGCCCGGGCGCCCGGACCGGTCCGCGCGGGATGCCCGGGGACGGTCCGGCCGGTTCGGGCCTCGGCTATTTCTTGTAGTAGTCGGCGTTGATCTTCCCCCATTTGGCCCAGTCTTCCTCGCTCACCCCCTCGATGGGCGCGTCCTCGGGACCGATGGCGGCCACCGGGCAGGCGGGCTCGCAGGCCCCGCAATCGATGCACTCCTCCGGGTCGATGTAGAGCATCTTGTCCGCTTCGAAGCCCTCTTCGTCCTTGCGCGGGTGGATGCAGTCCACCGGGCAGACATCGACACAGGAGGTGTCCTTGGTACCGATGCAGGGTTCACCGATGATGTAGGTCATTGCGTTCCTCTCGTCGTCATCCGGGTCGTCCGACCCGATCACCGCTCCGCGGGGCGGAGCGCACCCGTCTTCGCCCGTCGGTGGGGGCGGCCGGACCCCGGGCCCCGGCCGCACGCGGACGGCAACGCCGAACCGATTCATGGTAAAGGGGGGTGAAGGGCGTTGGCAACCGGGGAGGGGCGCCGGGAGCGTTTCCGGCCCCGGTCACGGCGGAAAGTCGCGCCGGCCGACCGGGTGCGGCCCCGGATCCACCGCGAGCCGTTCGCCGAGGACGAGCCGGTCGCGCAGCACCCGCACCCGGTAGGCGAGGGCCTCCACCCCCGCGTCGAGCACCTTGCGGAGAAGCTCCCCGTAGCGGGGATCGATCCCGTCGGCGGGACCGACCCGGCGCACGTCCCCCCGGGTCACCGCGAACAGCAGCACCGCCCGGTCGCCCCGGGCGGCGCAGCCGGCCAGGGCCAGGAGATGGCGCTGCCCCCGCTCGGTGACCGAGTCGGGAAAGTAGCCGTGGCCGCGCCGGGCCAGGGTCACGTTCTTGACCTCGACCCAGCAGCGGCGCCCGTCCGCGTCCTCGAGCCGGAAGTCGGCGCGGCCCCCCGGCCAGCCGACCTCCCGGCGGAGCCTCGGGTAGGGGGCGAGCGGCGCCACCCGGCCGGCGAGGAGCGCCTCCTCCACCACGCGGTTGGCCCGCAGGGTGTTCACTCCCACCCAGGTCCGTCCGGCGCGCACCGCTTCCAGCGACCAGGGGAGCTTGCGGGCGGGGTCGCCGGTGAAGAGCGCCCGCGCCGGGGTCCCGGGGCGGGCCAGGCCGAGCATCGAGCCGGGGTTGGCGAGGTGGGCGGTCACCGTGCGCCCGTCGGCGAGCCGGAGGTCGGCGAGGAAACGCTTGTAGCGGGCGAGAAGGACCGCGTCCATCAGGGGGCCGGGATACCGCATGGCCGGGGAGGGTAACACGCGGGGCGCGATGGCCGGGCGGGGGGGCGCCTGCTACGCTAGCCCCCGACGGGTGCCCACGCCGCCGGCCCCGCGTCGCGCGCCGGTTCGCTCCCGCGCCAGAGGAGGTCGTCCATGCCCTCGTTCTTCAGCTCCAAGGATCTGCACAGGCTTCTGGATGCGGTCGTGCGCTTCCTGCCCAACCTGGTTGCCGCGGTGGCGATCCTGATCGCGTTCTGGGTGCTCTTCCGCCTCACCCGGGGATCGCTCCGGCTGGTGCTCCGCCGCACCGGCTTCCACGAGACTCTCATCCACATGCTGGTGGACAACATCTATCGTTTTGTCCTCGTGGTGTTCGGACTCATCATGGCCGCCGACCAGATCGGGATCGACGTGGGGGCGGCCCTGGCCGGTCTCGGGGTGGCCGGCATCGCGGTGGGGTTCGCCGCCCAGGATTCCCTCGCCAACATGATCGCGGGTTTTCTCATCTTCTGGGACAAGCCGTTCACGGTGGGAGACTGGGTCAGCGTGTCCGAGCAGTACGGGCAGGTGAGCCTCATCACCATGCGCACCACCCGCATCCGCACCAACAACAATACCTACGTGGTCATTCCCAACAAGAAGATCATCGACGAGGTATTGGTCAACCACTCCAAGCACGGCGAGACCCGGCTCGAGATCCCGATCGGGATCGCCTACAAGGAATCGATTCCGGAGGCGCGGAAAGTGTTGCTGGAGGCGGTGCGGGGGCAGAAGGGGATCATGGAGTCGCCGGAACCCGACGTGGTGCTGGAGGACCTGGGCGACTCCAGCGTGAACCTCAGGGTGCGGGTCTGGATCGACGACCCCTCCCAGGAACGGCCGGTGCACTTCCGGGTGATGGAGGCGTGCAAGCTGGCCCTGGACGGGGCCGGGATCGAGATCCCCTTCCCGCACCTGCAACTCTTCCTGGATACGGTGGAGGACCGGGTGTGGAAGGGGGCGGCGCGGCTGCCCGCCCTGGCCGCGACGGGCTCCGGCGAGGAGGCGGAGGGGTGAGGCGACCGGGGATCGGAACCGTCGCTTACCGGGGCTCCTTCCCCTCCGGAAAGACCACCCCTAGCCAGAACCACTCCTGGCCCGCGGGGTGGGGCTGTTCCAGCTTTACCTTGAACTCCTGGCGGCCGTGGATCTTGCGGCTCTCGATGACGGTGCCGGGGAGGTAGAGGTATTGGGACTCGATGGGGCCGCCGGGACGGGAGGGGTCGAGGTCGCGCGAGAACTTGTGCTGGACCTTGACCCGCATGCCCACCTTGAGCGGATCGGTGTTGATGTAGTCGATCATGGCCGGTTTGTCCTCCGTGGCGGCCGAGAATACCACGGAGCGGCGCGGGGAGGCAGGGGGATGCAGGGCCGGGGACGAGGGAAGATTCCAGGCCGCGGCCAGCCACCGGGCGGCGGCGGCGTCGCGGTCCGGGGAGAGGCGGTGGCCGCCGGGAAGGAGCCGGAGTTCCACCGCGTAGCCGGCCCGCCGGAGCGCGGCCTCGGAACGGCGCGCGGCGTCGGGAGGGACCGCCCGGTCCGCCTCGCCGTGGACGATCAGGGTCCGCAACCGCCCCGGCCCGGCCAGGGGTTCCGCCGCGAACTCCTCCTTGAGCCGGCCCGCCACCGCCACCAGCCGGTCGAAGAGATCCTGGCGCCGGAGCGCCAGCAGGTAGCCGAAATAGGCCCCCTGCGAGTGCCCGACCAGGGCCCGTCCGGACGGGGCCCACTCCCGGTCGCGCTCGATTCCCTCCAGCGCGGCGGCCAGCCAAGCCGCGCTCCGGTCCACCGTCTCCCGGAAGCGGCCGGGCCCCCCGTCGTACAGGTACCAGGCATGCCCGATCCGGATCCCGGCGCCGCTCCGGATCTCGAAGGGATAGGGTCCGGAGGGGACCACCAGATGCGCGGGGAGGGCGGCGACCTCGGGCCAGCCGGCGGAAGCGCGGGCGGGGTCCTCGCCCATCCCGTGGCAGAGCACCACCAGCGGGGAGTCGGGCCGGGGGCCGGGGCGGACCCGGCACGGGACCTCGCTCGTGAACGGAAGGGCGAGGGTGGTGAACGCATCCCCGCCGGGAAGCGCGGGTTCGGGGCCGGTCATGGCGCCAGTATACCCGGAGGCCGCCGGTGAGCCGGCTCGCCCTGGGAACGGCGCTCCCGGTGCGCCCGGACTGGGAACGCCTGGTGGGGGAACACCACGAGGTGCTGGTGGTGGGGGGCGGCATCCACGGCGCGGGGACCGCCCGCGACGCCGCCCTCCGCGGGATCCGCACCGCGATGATCGAGCGGGACGACTGGGCCTCGGGGACCAGCAGCCGGTCGTCCAAGCTCCTGCACGGCGGGCTCCGCTACCTGAGGTCCGGCCGCCTGGGCCTGGTGCGCGAGGGGCTGCGCGAGCGCGACCTGCACCTCAGGCTCGCGCCGGACCTGGTGCGTCCGCTCCGCTTCCGGGTGCCGCCGCCCCCCCCCGGGGCCACCCCGCGATGGATGGTGCGGGCGGGGATCGCGCTCTATGGCGCCCTTTCCGGCGACTTCTCCCGGGCGCGGTTCTGGGAATCGGAGCCGGTCTACCTGGACGCGACCGTGGACGACGCCCGCTTCGCCCTGGAGGTGATGCTCGATGCCCGCCGCCACGGGGCGCTGGCGCTTTCCTACGTGGAGTGGCTGGAGTGGGCGCGCGAGCGCGACCGGATCGTGGGAGCCCGGGTGCGGGACCGGCTGAGCGGGCGGGAGGGGATCGCGCGCGCCGACGTCTTCGTCAACGCCGCCGGTCCCTGGGCTTCGTTGGTGGCGGGCGCCGGCGCCCCCAGGCTCCGCCTCACCCGCGGCACCCACGTGGTGCTCGACCGGCGCGCCGACGGCGACGCCCGGCTCTTCTTCGCCCGCGCCGACGGACGGGCGCTCTTTCTCCTGCCCTTCGGCGCCGGCATGAGCCTTCTCGGCACCACCGACCTCGACGAGGACACCCCCACCCGGGAGCCGGTCCCCCGGGAGGAGGAGATCCGCTACCTGGCCTCGGCGTTCGGCGCCCAGTTCCCGGAGTGGCGCGGCTGGCGCGCGGTCGGCCTCATCTGCGGGCTGCGGCCGCTCCTCGACGGGGAGGGGCCTCCCTCGTCCCTTCCCCGGGAGGAGCGGATCGTGAACGATCCGGGGGGGCGGGTGATCTCGATCTTCGGGGGGAAGTACACGGCCTACCGCGCGGTAGCGGAGGAGGCCGCGGACCGGGTGGAGCGGGCGCTGGGGCGCAAGCCGGTCGAGCATCCCACCCGGACCGCCCCCCTTCCCGCGGCGGCGCCGGTGGGGGATGATCCAGCCCTGGTCCGGCGGGCCTTTACCGAGGAGGACGCGGTGCGGTTGGAGGACGTGTTCCTCCGCCGCTCGCGCCTGGGACACGAGGGGAGGGTGGACGAGGGGTTGTTGCGGCTGGGAGCCAAGCTCTGGCGCATGCGATGGGGGTTGGGTGAGGCGGATTCCGAGGCGGAGGTGGAGGCGTTCCGGGAGCTGCAGAGCCGCCGGTTGGCCCCCCTGGCCTTCTGGAAACCTTGACCCCTATGCGTAGAGCTAGTACAACTCATCGAGATCTCCCGAATCGCCGGGGAATCGTCCATAGAAGCGAGGACCAACCCTTCCCATGCTCCCATGCAACTTCAATCACCTCTATTACTTCTACCGGGTGGCGGTGCACAAGAGCGTGAGCAAGGCGTCCAAGGAGCTGCTGATCGCCCAGTCGGCCCTCAGCACCCAGCTCAAGCAGCTGGAGGAATCCCTGGATACCACGCTCTTCAACCGAACCAAGGGGGGCATGGCTCTCACCGACACCGGTGAGCTCGTCTTCCGGTACGCCTCACGCATGTACGAGACGTACGAGGAGATGAAGCGGGCCATGATCCTCGCCGAAAAGGAGGTCCGCGGCCCCCTGAACGTGGGCGTGGTCAACTCCATCGGGATCTACCTGCTCCCGGAGATCCTCACCGAGTACCACCACCGGTTCCCCGACGTTCAGATCAACCTGGAGATGCACAGCTCGAACCTGGTGCTGGAGATGCTCCAGGAGAACCAGGTGGACGTGGCGCTCATCGCCTGGAACCGGCAGTACCCGCAGCTCGAGTCGTCGGTGATCATGCAGAACAGCATGATCCTGGTCGCCCCCGGATCCCATCCGCTGGCCAAGAAGCGGAAGCTCACGCTCAAGGACCTGGCCGACCAGAAGTTCATCGGCTACGAGCCGGGCACTCCCACCCGGATCATGATCGACACCCATTTCAAGAGCCTCGGGCTGAACCTGGACTACGTGCTCGAGCTCACCAACATCGCCACCATCAAACATCTGGCGGTGACGGGCATGGGGCTGGCCTTCCTGCCGGTGATCGCGGTGGAGCACGAGATCAAGGACAAGACGCTCAAGATGCTCGACATTCCCGAGACCAAGATGGAGCGTCCGATCACCGTCTACTGGAAGGAGCGGCGGGTGCTGAGCCGGCCGGCCCAGGAGTTCATCGAGCACCTGAAGGCGTGGACCCTGGAGCACGTCCCCGAGGCGGCCCTGGTCAAGAAGGGCGCCTGAGGGATCGCGCCGGGGCGGCGGAAGCCGCGCGGAAACCCGCGACCAGGGGCGTATGATTCGGCACGAGGACCCGGGGCCCGGCGGCCCGGGTCCTCGTCTTGAACCGGGACGGGAACGCGCGGCGCCGGGAACCGGAGGGGACGACCCTCACGGGGAAAGGAAGGCGGGTACGTGACGATGTGGAAGACAAGCGAGGGCAGCACCGGCCGCCTGATTCAACTCTGTATCGGCTACTTCTTCTTCTACGTGATCACCGGAGTCACGGTGAAGTACTTCCTGGGAAGCCCCGCGCTCGGGCTCCCCGGCATGACCGGAACCCAGTTCCTGGTCTACAGCACCATCGGGGGAACCTTCATCGCCACCGGGGTGGTCCTGGTCTGGCGCTGGTACCGCATCCGCTCGATCCGGCTGGTGAAGGTGGGCGGCCTCGAGATCCCGAGCGAGCTTTTCTACATCGTTCCCTCCGGCGTCATGACCGCGGTGGTCATTCCCACCACCACCCTCATGTACACCCTCCCCATCTCGGTGATGGTGGCGATGGTGATCATGCGGGGAAGCGTGATCCTGATCGGCCGGGTGGTGGACGCGATCCAGTCCCGGCAGGGGCTCCTGGACAAGAAGGTGTACTGGCAGGAAAACGTGGCGGTGCTCTTCGCCATCGCCGCGGTGGCCATGGACACGGTGTTCGCCCACACCCGGAACGGCTTCGCGTTCATCCACAACCGGGCGGCGGTGATCATCTTCTTCAGCTACATCGGCGCCTACTCGATCCGCATCTACATCATGAACTACTACAAGAACACCCGGGGCAAGGGGAAGCCGCTCGACAACAAGGGCTTCTTCGCGGTGGAGCAGATCTCCTCCACCCTGGTCCTCATCCTGGTCGGGTTCCTGATCTACCGGTCGCCGACCCTGTTCGGATGGGGCGGAGCGGTGATCGACCAGTACCGGGGCGCGTTCGCCCATCCCCTTCCCCAGTGGCCGGGAGCGATCCTGGCCGGGATGGCGTTCGGGGCGGTGGCGTTCTTCTCGGTGTTCCTGTTCATGTTCAAGGGACGCACCGCCACCTTCGCCGGACTGGTGAACCGCCTCACCTCGCTCATCGCGGGCACCGTGGCCACTCTTCTGTTCGGCCTGTTCTGGAGCGAGAAGTACCCCTCCGGGGCGGAGTGGGTCTCGCTGGCGCTCATCTTCATCGCCATCTACTTCCTGAGCGGTTCGGAGCAGCGGCGGGTGCGCGAACTCCGCGCCGAGCACGAGCTGGCCGACGCCCGGAGCGCGGCCCGGGGGTGATCGGGACATGAACGAATCCGGATTCCTGCTGGGGAGCGTGCGCGCCGAACCCCCGACCCCGCTTCGGGTCGATCCCGCCGACTTCACCACCCACGGCGCGGTGGTGGGAATGACCGGGAGCGGCAAGACGGGCCTCCTGGTGTCGCTGGCCGAGGAGGCGCTCCTGGCCGGGATTCCGGTGGTGGTGGTGGATCCCAAGGGAGACCTCGCCGACCTGTTCCTCACCTTCCCCGACCTCGCGCCCGAGTCGTTCCTTCCCTGGGTGGACGCGGAGGAGGCGCGCCGGAGGGGGATCACCCCCCAGGCGCTGGCCGCCGAGACCGCCGGGCGCTGGAAGGCGGGGATCGCGGCCGACGGCGGCCTCGACCGGCTGCGCCGGCTCGCCGGGAGCTGCGAGCGGCGGCTCTTCACCCCGGGGAGCGATGCCGGCCTTCCGGTGAACGTGCTCTCGGGGTTCGACCCCGGGGACCTGGACTGGGACCGCGACGCGGAGGTGATCCGCGAGCGGATCTCGGCCGCGGTCTCCGCGCTCCTCACCCGGGCGGGGGAGGACGCGGACCCGCTCCAGAGCCCGCCCCACATCTTCCTGGCCAACCTTCTGGAGGACCGTTGGCGGGCGGGGGAGCGGCCGGGGCTGGAGGCGATCCTCGGCTACCTCCTTCACCCGCCCTTCGCCAAGCTGGGCGTGCTGCACGTGGACACGTTTTATCCCCCCGCCGACCGCTCGCGCACCATGCAGAAGCTGAACGCGCTCCTGGCCAGCCCCGCCTTCGCGGCCTGGCAGCAAGGGGTGCCGCTGGAACTCGACCGGCTCCTGGCCGCGCCGGCGGGAAAGACCCCGCTCGTCCACTTCTACACCGCGCACCTGGGGGAGGAGGACCGGATGATGTTCGCCTCGCTCCTCCTGGGCGAGGTGGTGGGGTGGATGCGCCGGCAAAGCGGGACGGGGTCGCTGCGGCTCCTGGTGGTGATGGACGAGGTGTGGGGGCTCCTGCCTCCGCATCCCGCCAACCCGCCCACCAAGGCCCCGATGTTGACCGTGCTCAAGCAGGCGCGGGCGTTCGGGGTGGGCCTGGTGGTGGCGACCCAGAACCCGGTGGACCTGGACTACAAGGCGCTCACCAACGCGGGAATCTGGGCGGTGGGCCGGCTCTCCACCGAGCGCGACAAGGACCGGCTCCTGGACGGGCTGGACGTGGTGGCCGGCGGCGAGACCCGCTCCGACAATGACGCCGCCATCGCCTCGCTCAAGCCGCGCCAGTTTCTGTTCCGCAACGTTCACGAGAAGGGGGGGGCGCGGATTTTCTCTACCCGGTGGGCGCTCTCGTATCTCCGGGGGCCGCTCACGCGGGAGGAGTTGCGGGGACTGGTTTCCCCGGAGATGCGCGCGGCCTTCTCCGAGGCCCCGTCCGCTGGCGCGGCCGCCCCGGCCAACGCGCCCGCCGCGGCCCCCGCTACGCCCGCGGACTCGGCGCCCGCCGGGGGTTCCGTTCCGGGGGCGGCGCAGGCGGTCCCGGACGGGGTGCCGGTGTACTTCCTGGAGCCACGGGCCCTGGCTCCCGACCGCCCGGGGGGAGCGGTGGCGGGGTCCCACCCCGGGCCGCCCAAGCGTTATCGCGCCGGCATCCTGGGCCGGGCCCGGGTGCGGTTCGACGAACGCAAGGCCGGCCTCGAACACACCCAGTCCGAATGGCGGCTCATCTTCCCCCTCACCGGAAGCTCGGGCTGGAGATGGCCCGCTCCCGACGCCCCCGATCTCACCGGGGAACTGAGCCCGGAGGGCGTGACCGGGGTGGGCTTCGAGCCCCTTCCCCCCGCGCTCCAGGAGCGCAGGACCTACGACGAGCTGGAGCGGAGCCTGAAGGACGCGCTCTATCAGGCGGAGCGGATGGAGCTCTACTACGCGCCGGAGTTCAAGGAGTACTCGCGGGTGGGGGAGGCGCGCGACGGCTTCGAGACGCGGGTGCGGCGCCTGGCCGAGGACACCGCCGACCGCGACCTGGCCGCGCTCCGCGAGAGCTACGCGACCAAGGAGCGGCGGGCCCGCGACAAGCTGGAGAAGGAAGGGCTGGACGTGGACCGCGCGCACTCCCAGGCCGGCGCCCGCACCGGCGAGGTGGCGCTGGACGTGGGGGTGACGCTGCTCGGCATGTTCCTGGGCGGGCGCCGCTCCACGAGCGGATTGACCCGGGCGGCCCGTGGGAGGCGGATGGCCGGGGACGCGCGGGCGCGGGTGGCGCGCGAGGAGTCCGAGCTCCGGAGCGCACAGGCCGAGCTCGACGCGCTGGAGGCTCAGCTGGCCCGCGAGTCCGAGCGGATCCGTGCCGGCCGCCAGGCCCAGGCGGCCCGGATCGAGACCTTCCCGGTGACCTTGGAGCGCGACGACGTCCAGGTGGAGGAGGTGGCTCTCCTCTGGGTTCCCGACGCGGAGTGACCGCCGGGGCCCGCGCGGCGCGGCCCCCGCCGCGCCCGGGCATGAGAAAACGCCGGTTCCCGGGAAGGGGACCGGCGTTCGCGTTCCGGAGTCCGGGGCCGCCCCTAGTTGGCGGTCTCCTTGGAGGCGGGGCGCTCCGGGTGGGGCTCGGCGGGGGCCTCGGAGTGGGTCTCGCCGACCCGGGCGGCGTTGCGGCGTGCGATCCGCTTCCGCTCCGCCTCGTCGTCGCGCAGATCGAGGTCGTCCTCGATGTCCCGGGTGGCCCGCTTGAAGTCGCGGATGCCCCGCCCCAGACCCCGCGCGATCTCCGGGATCCGGTTGGCCCCGAACAACAGAAGGACGATGAGGAAGATGATGAGCAGTTCCTGCCCGCCGATTCCGAACATGCTTGCTCCCTGGACGTTTACGCCCGGACCGCGGCCGAACACCCGGCCGCAAGGTCTCAACCCCCGAGTCTAGCACAGGGCCCCGGACGGGGCCCGGCCCCGACCTATCAACTACCTCCGCCGGCCGCCCCCGCTTCCCCCGGCCGGCGCCCGGTCGCCCGGAACCGCACCACGTCGGTGAGGATTCTCCCGTGGTCGAAGGCCAGGGGTTCGGGGAGGCCGTCGAGGGGGAAGAACTCCGCCCGGCCCGCGTCGTCGCCGGCGACCGGCCGTCCCGCCGCCCGGACCAGGAAGATGGTGGAGACGGTGGGGTGCCGGGGGTCGCGGTGGGGGTCGGAATAGGTGTGGAACTGGGTGAGCGATTCCGCCCGGAGTCCGGTCTCCTCTTCCAGCTCCCGGGCCGCCGCCCGCTCCAGGGTCTCGCCCGCGTCCACGAACCCGCCGGGAAGCGCCCACCCCGGCGGATCGTTCCGCCGCTCGATCAGGAGCACCTCCCCCCGGCCGTTGAGCACCACCGCGTCCACGGTGACCCGCGGCTGGTCCCAGCGATCCAGGAGCCGCCCGCAATGGGGACAGCGCAGCCGCTCGCCCACGCCGGGCTCAGCCCTCCAGGAGCTCGGACACGCGGAAGAGGGCCCGGAAATCCACCCCCTGCTCGGCGAAGGCCTCGGCCCCGCCCTGCTCGCGGTCCACCACGCATACCACCCGGCTCACCTGCGCGCCCTCGCCGCGGGCCACCGCCACCGCGCGGAGCACCGAGCCCCCGGTGGTGACCACGTCCTCCACCAGCGCCACCGGGCGTCCCACCGGGAAGTTCCCCTCGATGAGCTTGGCGGTGCCGTGGCCCTTGGCTTCCTTGCGGACCAGGAACGCGGGGAGCGGCCGGCCTCGGGCGTGGCTCATCGCGGCCAGCGCGCCGACCAGGGGCGCCGCCCCCAGCACCGGGCCGCCGATCGCGGCCACGTCCAGGTCGGCGATCTCGTCCAGGATGAGTTCCGCGCAGAGGGCGGCTCCCTCGGGGTGCATGCTGGTGCGGCGAACGTCCAGGTAGAAGGAGCTCTTCTGGCCGGAGGCGAGGACGAACTCGCCCCGGAGGAGGCTCTCGTGGATCAGGATTTCCTTGAGGCGTTCTCGCGACGTGGCGATCATGGGGTACCTCCGTGTTCGGGGCCCCGCGACCGTACGGCGGGGCCGAAGCGGCGTCAAGAGGCGTGCTAGACTCCGGCTCATGCCGAAGCACGTCCCGCCCCGGGGGCGCAAAAAAGCCCCCGCCCGCGCCGTCGCGGTCTTTCTGGCCTCCGTCCTCCTCTTGCTCCTACCCCCGGGCGCGCGCGCCCAGTCCGAGGTTCCCGGGCGGATCGTGCTCCAGCTCACCGAGGCCGGCGCCAGGGCGCTGCGCGCAGGGACGCTGAAGGTGCCGGTGCCCCCCGGGGGGAGGCGCTCGGCCCCCGTCTCACTTCCCTCTTCAAGAGCCGCACCGGGCCGCTCGCCCGCTACGCGCTCCTCACCTTCCACGCCGAACGCGCCGCCGACCCGGGCGCCGCCGACGGCACGTGGATCCGCGCGCTGGCGGCCTCCGGCGCGGTGGTGAACGCCGAAGCCGACCGCGTGATGCCGGCGGCCGCCCTTCCCGACGACCCCTATCTCACCGCCGGCTCGGGCCTCCGCCAGTTCCCGCTCTACAACCCCGGCGGGCTCTCGCTCCAGGCGACCCGGGCCTGGCCGTTCGTCCCCGCGGGGCGCGCCGTCACCGTGGCCATCATCGACAGCGGGATCGACCTTCATCATCCCGATCTGGGGGGAAACAACCCGCTGGGGAGCGGAGTGTTCTGGCGGAACGAGGCCGAGATCCACGGCCTCCCCGGAGTGGACGACGACGGCGACGGCTACGTGGACGACACCCTGGGCTGGGATTTCGTGGAGGTGGACTCGGTGGGCCCGGACCTGGGGGCCGCCGCCCCGGTGGCAGGGGAGGACGCGCACGTCCCCGACGCCGACCCGTCCGATTACGCGGGCCACGGCACCGAGGTCGCCGGCTTCGTGAACGCCCTCACCGACAACGCCCAGGGGATCGCGGGGGCGGCGCCACCGGCGCGGATCATGGCGCTCCGGGCCGGCTGGCAGAGCACCTCGGCGGGGCCGGTGGTGTATCTCACCTTCTGCGCCCAGGCCCTGGAGTTCGCCGCCCTCCACGGCGCCCAGGTGGCCAACTGCTCCTGGGACAGCATCGACTTCGGCGGGCTGGGGGCGGCGCTGGACTTCGCGATCGACCGGCACGACCTGGTGGTGGTGGGTTCGGCCGGAAACCAGAACACCTCCTCCACCGCCGCCGAGTACCTGGCCTCGCGCGTCGACTGCCTGGGGGTGGCCGGGGTCACCGAGTTCGGGCAGAAGGCGGGCGGGAGCAACTCCGGATCCTGGGTCGATCTCGCCGGCTTCTATCTGGGCGCGGCCACCACCAGCTACAGCGGATTCACCGGAAGCGCCGGCTACGCGCAGCCCTCGGGAACCTCGTTCTGCGCGCCCCAGGTCTCGGCCGAGGCGGCGCTCCTGCGCGCGGTGGCGCCCGGCGCCGATGCCGCCCAGGTCCGGGACTGGATCACCGGCACCGCGCAGAGCCTGGTCCCCTACGATCCCCTTCATGCTCCGGTATTGGGTTCAGGGCTGGCCGACTACGCCGCCGCGATCCAGGCCGCCGGGGGCGGCTGGGACCGGGTCCGCGCCGGCGCCGCCGGGCTCACGCCCTACGGCGACGGCTTGGTGGTCTTCACCGGCGCCGCCGGACTGGCCGCGCTCGACGCCGGGACCGGCGCCGTGGCCTCGGGCTGGGAAGCCGGCGATCCGGACTCGGCCGGCGCCGCCCTGAACACCCTTCCCGCCTCCGTCCTCGTCCACGACGGCGGCGCTTCCCTGGTGTTCTGGCGGGACGGTGACGCGCTCCGCGCCTTCCGGGCGGGAGGGGCGGGGGCGCTCTGGCCGGCCCCGCTCGCGCTTCCCCCCGGCGCCGGGCAGCCGGTGGCGGCCACCGTGGGCAACGATTCGCGGCTGTGGATCCCCGACGGCGACTCGGTGCGCACGGTCACCGTGGAGACCGGCGCCGGCTTCCCCACCACCCGGATTCCCGTCCCCGGGACCACGGTGGCGGTGGCGCCGATCGCCTCGCTTCCGGTGACCCCCGGCGCGGTGGTGGCGGGGGTGGACACCGCCGGCGTGCTCGCCGTCTACGATCCCCGCCGGCCGGAACCGGTCTGGACCTTCGACGCCGGACGGCCCACCGCCCCCCCGGTGATCGGCGCGTTCCACGGATTCGGGCAGTACCTGGTGGCGGTGGTCGCCTCGCAAGCGGGGGACCCGTCCACCACCCAGATCCTGAACCTGGTCGGGGACAGCGGCGCCGCCGTGCTCACCCGGACGATCCTCGCGCCCCCCATCACCCACCTGTCCCTGGCCGGGTTCGCCGGCACCGGGGCGATCGAGGTGGTGGCCGCGGACGCCGCCGGGGGCATCCACCTGGTGGCCGAGGACGGCACCCTGCGCACGGTGGAGGCCGGGGGCCCCCTGGCGGGGGAGGTGCTGTGCGCCGACCTCGACGGGGACTGGGAGTCGGACCTGGTCGCGCTTCGCGCCGACGGGACGCTCCTCGCCTGGCACCGCGACCTCACCCCGCTCGCGGGCTTTCCCCGCCGGTTTCCGGCGGGCATGAAGGGCACCCCCTCGGTAGTGGACGCGGGAGGACGGCGCTACCTGGTGGCCGCCGACACCACCGGCCGGATCTGGTCGCTCCCCTTCGGACCCTCGGGGCGGCCCGCCCCCTGGCCGACCGCGCGCGGGGACGCCGGCCGCACCGGGTACCTGAGCCTCACCCGCGCCACCCCGGTGGTACCCGCGGTGAGCGCGTTCAGCGCCGACGGCGCCCGCGCCTGCTGGGAGGGAAGCGGGTTCGAGGATCTCATCGCGCTCCGGGTGGCCGGGGTCCCTTCGGGGACCGCGCGCTGGGAGGGTCCGGTGCAGGAGCGCGCCTGCGTGGACGCGGCCCCGCCCGCGGCCGGCGACCGCTCGGTACGGCTGGAAGGGCTGGGCCGCGCGAACGGCTGGCGCGTTCTCGCCGAGGCTCCGCTCCCGGTGGGGGGGCGGCTCTCCCTCTCCGCCCCCCCCGGCCCCGTCCACGGGGCCGCGGTGTTCGCCTGGACCGGGGCGGGGGAACGCCTTCGCCTGGAGGTCTTCGACGTGCGGGGGCGGCTCCTCCGCCGGGTGGAGCCCGCCGGGGCCTCGGGGAGCTGGCGCTGGGACGGCGGGGACGAAGCGGGGCGCCCCGTCCCCGCCGGCGTCTATTTCGTGCGGGCCGCCGACCGCACGGGCGCGGTGGTGCGCCGGCTCATCCGGCTCCCCTGATCCCCGGGCGCGGGGCCCGCGCCCTCGGCGGGAAGCGGAGCCCCGGGCGGGGGCCCGGCCCGTTCGCGGGAAAACGAAAACGGAGCCCGGCCGGGAGGGCCGCGCTCCGTTTCGTGCGATGGAACCCCGATGGGGTCCCGGGCCGCCTTCTACCGCATCTCCTGCTTCTGCAGGCCGTCGATCCCGTCGCGGCCGGTCTGGCCGTAGCTGATGTTCACGGTCTTCTGCGCCGACGGGCTGCTCTCGTTTCCGCTCCAGTCGAGAGCGGTCACGCGGACGCCCATGGTGGTCGCCCCGTTGGTGGGGATGACCATGTAGGGATCGGTGATGGGCAACCGGTTGAGACGAACGGTCGAACCGTTCTCGACGACGTACACGTTGTACCCGGCGAGATCGGGCTCGATGTTCTGCTGCCACCAGACGCTGACCACGTCCACCGTGCCCTTGGCGCCGACCACCACGGGGGCGAGGGGAGGCGTGGTGTCCGGTTGGGACACCGTGGCCGAGTCGCTGCAGCCGACCACCATCACCGTGGCCAGCAGCAACATGACGAACAGGGACGCGAAGCTGAGCTTCATGATCCGGACTCCTCCTTGAAGGGCGCTCGTCGTCCCGGGCCTCCGCCGGGTCGTGCGCTCTCGTGTATCGGGCGGGCGGTCTCCCGCGCTCGCTGATCCCGAGAAGCAACCCTCGTACCAGTCCCCATCGGGGACCGGGGAAACTCTCCCAACTTCCAAGGGGTTCAATCGGAACCGCCGCCGGGGACTTGAGGGATTCCCGGTTCGAGAGGGAAAAAAGCCGCGCACCGGGCGGCGCCCCGCACGGTTCGCGACCCCCGAAGCATGCAGGCTGCAACGCCCCCGCCGGTTTGACCGGGCCTCGCGCCCGTGCTAGCGTCCTTGTCTTCTTTTTTGGAGGGCTCCCTTTGCACCATGCGATTTCCTAGCTTCCGATATTTCATGGTGTTGGCGGCGGCGGCGGCCCTGGGGCCGGTCCCCGGGGCCCGGGCCGCGGACCCCCCGGCGGCCCCCCTGCGCGGCCCCTTCCTGGACCCGCCCCGGCCGCTCGTCCTGTCCTCGTCGTTCGGCGAGTACCGGCCCGGGCACTACCACGGCGGCCTCGACTACTCCACCGGCGGCCGCGAGGGGCTGGCGGTGGTCGCTCCCGCCGACGGCGAGGTTTGGCGGGTCCGGGCCTCGGGAGTGGGCTACGGCCGCTCCCTCTACTTCCGCTTCGACGACGGCCGCACCTCCCTCTACGGCCACCTGAGCGCCTATGCCCCGCGGATCGCGCGGGTGGTGGACGCGGCCCAGGACCGGGCCGGGCGCTACGAGGTCGACTTCGAGCCGGATCCCGGCGACTCGCTCCGCTTCCGCGCCGGCGAGGTGCTGGGCTATTCCGGTTCGACCGGCGCGGGTCCGCCGCATCTCCACGCCGAGTTGCGGACCGGCCCCGAGGCCTCGATCGCGGTGAACCCGCTCACCCAGGGCTGGTCGGCGCCCGACAGCGTGGCCCCGTCGCTGACCCGCCTCCGGGCGGCCCCGGCGGCGGCGGGAGCGCGGGTGAACGGGGGGACGGAGCCGGTGGAGATCCCCCTCACCCCCGGCGGCGCCGGCCCGCGGCTCCGGATCGCGGGGCCGGTGGATCTGTGGGTGGAGTGCGTGGACCGGACCGACGGCGAGGGGAACCGGATCGCCCCCTACGAGGTCGCCTGGTCGGTGGACGGGCGTCCCGGCGCCCGCATCCGGTTCCGCGAGTTCGACTGGAACGCGCCTCAGGAGGTGGAGCGCACCTTCGACGAGGCCCTGGCCCGGAGCCGAAACCAGCGCTGGATTTCTCTCGATCCGCCCGGGCGCGCCCGCCAGCCGGTGGCGGCGTGGCGGGGGGAGGGGGATCCCCTGGCCTCGGTGAAGGCCGCGGGGCCCCACCGGTTGAGCGTGGAGGCCCGCGACCTTGCCGGTAACGCGGTCGCGTGCGTGGCGGAGATCCTTCTCGAAGACCCGCCCGCGCCCGGCTCCCCGGTGGACGACCCCCCGGTGGGAGAGACCGGGATGGCGAGCGCCGGCCCCTTCCTCCGCTGGCGGGTGGCGGCGGATTCGGCCCGGTTCGAGGCGCGCGGCCCCGAGGGGGCGTCCGCGGACGCCGCCTGGGTGGTGGGCCCGGCCCCCGGGGGGCTGGTGGCGGAGCTGGGCGCCCCCGAACCCGACCGCGACGGGCTCTGGACCCTGGGCGCGGCGCTCCCGGGCGGGGCCGCGCTCGCCGCGCGCGCGGTCCGGGTCCGCGGCTCCGCCCCGGTCCGGATCGAGGCCGGCAGGGTCGCGCTCGACTTCCCTCCGGGGGCGGTCTACCGGCCGCTGTGGGTGGGGATCGAGGAGCCGGAGGGAACCGCCCGCGCCGACGCGGGTTCCCCGGATCTGGTTCCGGTGGGGGGCGAGGTCCGGCTCACCCCGTGGGCGGCCGCGCTCCGCGACGAGGCCTCGGTGGGCCTGGCCCCGCCGCCGGGGACGTCCCGGAAGGGGCTGGCCCTCTATCGATGGGAGGACGGCTGGCGTTTCGTGGGGGCGGACTCCACCGCCACCGGGATCGCGGGCTCGATCGGGAACCTGGAGACCCTGGCGCTCCTCCGCGACGAGGTCCCGCCCCGGATCACCCTCCTCCCCCCCGGCGCGGGGGCGCGGCCGGCCCTGGCCGCCCACGTGGCCGACGGGGGGGCCGGAGTGACCTGGCGGACGCTCACCATGACCCTGGACGGCCGTCCGGTGATCGCGGACTGGGACCCCGAGGCCGCCCGCTTCACCGCCCACCTCCGGAGCGCCCTGGCCCCGGGCGGGCACCGATGGCGGGTGACCGCCGCCGACCGGGCGGGAAACCACGCCGAGCGCGAGCAGGCTTTCACCGTGCCCTGATCCCCGTGCGATGTGCGGATTCACCTCCGGCGCGCTTGCTCCCGCCCCGGCGCGGGGGGTATAACGGAGCGCACCGGCATCGAAGTCCATGATCTGGTAGGCGGCAACCCGGCGGAACCCAACCCGTGGCAGATTCCTTCGTCCACCTCCATGTCCATTCGGATTACAGCCTGCTCGACGGCGCGGCCAAGCCCGGCCGGCTGGTGCGGCGGGCGCGCGAGCTGGGCATGCCCGCCCTGGCCCTCACCGACAGCGGGAATCTCTTCGGGGCGGTGGAGTTCTACCAGGCGGCGACCCGGGAGGGGGTGAAGCCGATCCTGGGGATGGAGGCGTTCCTGACCCGGGGGAGCCGCCACGACAAGACCCCCAAGAACGCCCGGGGGCTGGACCACGTGGTGCTCCTGGCCGGGAACCGCACCGGCTTCACCAACCTCATGAAGCTCAGCACCGCCGGCTACCTGGAAGGGTTCTACTACCGGCCGCGGGTGGACTACGAGCTTTTGGAAAGCCACGCCGACGGCCTGCTGGCGCTGTCCTCGGGGATGAGCGGGGCGGTGGCGCGGGAACTGTTGGCCGGGCGCCCCCGGGGGGCGGTGGAGATGGCCGCGCGCTACCGCCAGATCTTCGACGGCCGGTTCTGGGTGGAGCTGCAGGACCACGGCATCGCCCACCAGCGCGCGCTCATCCCGCAGCTGGTGGACACCGCCCGGAAGGCGGGGACGGGGATCGCGGCCACCAACGACGTTCACTACCTCACCGCGGACCAGGCCGAGGCCCAGGAGATCCTGGTCCTCATCCAGCAGCAGCGGACGGTCAACGACCCCAACCGCTTCCGGGCCGGCACCGACCAGCGCCACTTCCGGACCGCGGAGGAGATGGCGTCGCTCTTCGGCGCCCTTCCCGAGAGCCTTTCCGCCCCCCTCGAGATCGCGGAGCGGGTGGAGCTGAAGCTCGACTTCGACACCCTGCTCCTGCCCCACTTCCCGCTCCCCGAGGGCTTCGACTCCACCGACGCCTACCTGGGGCACCTGGCCCGCGAGGGGATGGTCGAGCGCTACGGCGAGGCCACCGACCTCCTCCTGGAGCGGCTGGAGTTCGAGCTGGGGATCATCCTCCAGATGGGCTACTCGGGGTACTTCCTCATCGTGCGCGACTTCATCCGCTACGCCCGCGACCACGGCATCTCGGTGGGCCCGGGGCGCGGCTCGGCGGCGGGGAGCCTGGTCGCCTACTGCCTGGGCATCACCGATCTCGACCCCATCCGCTTCGGGCTTCTGTTCGAGCGGTTCCTGAACCCGGAGCGGGTGTCCATGCCCGACATCGACGTGGACTTCGATTACCGGCGCCGCGGCGAGGTGATCGAGTACGTCAAGCGCAAGTACGGCGAGGACTCGGTGACCCAGATCATCACCTTCGGCACCATGGCCGCGCGCGGGGTGATCCGCGACGTGGGCCGGGTGCTGGGGATGGAGTTCTCCGAGATCGACCGCATCGCCAAGCTGGTGCCGGCGGAACTCGGGATCACCCTCGACCGCGCCCTGGAGCAGGTCCCCGAACTCCGCGAGATGGCCCGCTCCGACGAGATCCACGCCAAGCTCATCCAGACCGCGCAGACACTGGAAGGCATGTCCCGCCACGCCAGCACCCACGCCGCCGGCGTGCTCATCGCCCCGGGGCGGCTGGACGAGATGGTGCCGCTCTTCAAGTCGGGGAAGGGCGAGATCTCGACCCAGTGGGACATGAAGTCGGTGGAGAAGGCGGGGCTCCTCAAGATGGATTTTCTGGGGCTCCGCACCCTCACCGTGATCGAGGACGCGCTGGATCTCATCCGGGAGCGGACCGGCGGGCGTCCGGACCTCGGAGCGCTGCCCCTCGACGACCCGGAGACCTTCGACCTCCTGCGCCGCGCCCAGACGGTGGCGGTGTTCCAGCTCGAATCCGGGGGGATGCGCGATCTCTTGCGGCGGCTGGCTCCGGAGACGTTCGACGACATCGTGGCGGTGAACGCGCTCTACCGCCCCGGGCCCATGGGCTCGGGCATGGTGCAGAACTTCATCGACCGCAAGCACGGCCGCGAGCCCATCACCTACGAGCACGAGTGCCTGGAGCCGATCCTCAAGTCGACCTACGGGATGATGGTGTACCAGGAGCAGGTGATGCAGATCGCCAGCGCCATGGCCGGGTTCAGCCTGGGCGGCGCGGATCTCCTCCGCCGGGCCATGGGCAAGAAGAAGAAGGAGGAGATGGACGCCCAGGAGAAGAAGTTCATCTCCGGGGCGGTCTCGCGGGGGATCGACGAGCGCACCGCCCGCAAGACGTTCGAGCTCATGGCCTTCTTCGCGGGCTACGGCTTCAACAAGAGCCACAGCGCGGCCTACGCCCTGGTCTCGTACCAGACCGCGTGGCTCAAGGCCCACCATCCCGCCGAGTTCCTGGCCGCCACCCTCACCAGCGAGATGGACACCACCGACCGGGTGGTGGTGCTGGTGGAGGAGTGCCGCCGGCTGGGGATCCCGGTCCTCCCCCCCGACGTCAACCGCTCGCGGGCGGTGTTCAGCGTGACCGGCGGGGGGATCCTGTTCGGCCTGGCCGGGGTCAAGAACGTGGGCCGCCACACCATCGACGAGCTGGTGAAGGAGCGCGAGCGGGGCGGGCCCTTCCAGAGTCTCTTCGACCTGACCCGCCGGGTGGGGCACGAGGTGCTCAACCGCCGGGTGCTGGAGTCCCTCATCCAGGGAGGGGCCCTGGACACCCTCCACCACGAGCGGGGGCGCCCCTTCGCGGCGGCGCAGGCCGCGCTGGAGTCGGGGGCGCGCCACCAGCACGACGAGGCGATGGGGCAGACCTCGCTCTTCGGGGGCGGGGGCGGAGGCGGGGGAGCGGAGATCTCCGAGCCCGCGCTTCCCGACGTCCCTCCTTGGGACCGGAACACCCGGCTCCGGAAGGAGAAGGAGGTCCTCGGCTTCTACCTCTCCGAGCATCCGCTCGACGCCTACCGGGACGAGATCTCCGCGGTGGCCTCGGGGGACACCTCCCGCATCAAGAGCCTGGGGGCGGGATGCGAGGTGGGGCTTCTGGGGGTGGTGGTGAACGTGATCCGCAAGATCGACAAGAAGGGGCGCACCATGGCCTTCGCGATCGTAGAGGATTACGCGGGGACGCTGGAGGCGGTGTTGTTCAGCGACGTGTTCGAGAAGGCCAAGGAGTTCCTGGAGCCCGACCGGGTGGTGCTGGTCCGGGGGCGCCTGGACCGGCGGGACCCGGAAGGGGACCCCAAGATCGTGGCCGGGGAGGTGTTCGACTTCGAGTCCAGCCGGGACGACCTGGAGCACACCCTGTACCTGAGATTGCCGCTCCCCGCGGTGGAGGTGGACAGCCTCACCGCCCTGGGGGGTATTCTGGGGCGCTATCCGGGACGGGGGGAGGTGGTTCTCTACCTCGAAACCGGCACCGGAAGACGGGTGCGCGTCCGCTCCGGCCGCTACCGGGTCGGGGTTCACCCCGATCTCATCCGGGAGCTCCGCGCCATGCTCGGCGAGGAATCGGTGCGCCTGGGAGAACCGGTGAACGGGAGGAACGGTCGTTGAGCAGCATGTGGCTCGAGTTCGAAAAGCCGGTGGTGGAGCTGGAGACCAAGATCAAGGAGCTCCGGGAGTTCGCCGCGACCTCGAACCTGGAGGTGGCCGACGAGCTCGGCCGCCTGGAGAAGAAGGCCGACCGGCTCCGGCGCGAGATCTATTCGAACCTCTCCCGCTGGCAGCGGGTGCAGCTCGCCCGCCATCCCCGGCGGCCGTACACCCTCGACTACGTGGACATGCTCTGCGACTCGTTCCTGGAGCTTCACGGCGACCGCCGCTTCGCCGACGACCACTCCATCGTGGGGGGCCTGGCCCGGTTGGGAGGACGCCCGGTGCTGGTGGTGGGCCATCAGAAGGGGCGGAATACCAAGGAGAACCTGCTTCGCAACTTCGGCATGCCCCACCCCGAGGGCTACCGCAAGGCGCTCCGCCTGTTCGAGCTGGCCGACCGGTTCCACTTCCCGGTGATCACCTTCGTCGACACCTCGGGCGCCTACCCGGGGGTCGGGGCCGAGGAGCGCGGCCAGTCCGAGGCCATTGCCCGGAACCTGCGCGAGATGGCCCGGCTCCGGGTCCCGGTGGTGTGCGTGGTGATCGGCGAGGGGGGGAGCGGCGGCGCCCTGGCCCTGGCGGTGGCCGACCGGGTTTACATGCTGGAAAACGCGATCTATTCGGTGATCTCCCCCGAGGGGTGCGCGGGGATCCTGTGGAAGGACAAGGCCAAGGCGCCGGAAGCGGCGGAGGTGCTCCGGCTCACCGCCCGCGACGTGCTCGAGCTGGGGGTGATCGACGGTCTCATCGCCGAACCGGTGGGGGGGGCGCACCGGGATCCCGAGGCCACCGCGGCCGCGGTCCGGGCCACGGTGGAGGCGGCGCTGGACGAACTGGCGCCGGTTCCCCCCGACGAGCTCTTGGAGCGCAGGCTGGAGAAATTCCTGGCCATGGGGGTATACGAGGAGGTGGAGGGGCTCTAGCGGGCCGCCGGAAAACCGGAAGCGGCCGGGTCCGGAACGCCGCCGCGCCGGCGGCCGGCGGCCGGGCGCGGCTCCGGCCGGATCGCGTTGACCCGGCGTCTTTCTCCTGCTAGCCTTTTGGGGTTCTGCGGGTTATGCAGGCGGTCCCCGGCCCTCCCCGCGAATCTTGCCAAAGGAGACTTCCTCGAGCTCAGGTTACGTGACCAGGACAGACCCACGGGGTCCCGTCCCCCCTGCGGGACCGTGTCGAACCTTCGTGTCTCGGTTCGGCATGAGCACAGGCACGGTTTCGAGGAAGTTCCCACGCCCATGAAACGCCGCATCGCATTGCTCGCCGTCCTCCTGTTCGCCGCCGCCGGGACCTCGGCCGGCACCCCCGCGCCCCGTCCGGTGATCGCCCCCGCCAGCCTCGTCCAATCCGGCGCCGGCGGCGTGAGCTTCCGGGTGGATTTCGACGCCCCCGAGTGGACCACCGTCCAGTCCGGAGAGCGCACCTACCGGTACCCGGCCTGGAAGGGTCTCGGCATCGACGGGACCGCCGACGCCCCCGCGCTTCCGGCGCGGACGGTGCGGGTGGCCCTGCCGCCGGACGGAGAGGTGAGCCTCGAGGTCGACGCCGAGTCTCGCGCCGAGGCCGACGGCGTGCGCTTCCCGCCGGTGCCGGGCTGGGCGCCGGGGCCTTCCGGCCTCCGTCCGCCGTCGGTGGAGTCGGTTCCGGTGGCGCGCGTCCGCGAAGGGTCCGCCTACGCGGCGACCCGGCCCGAGGCCCAGGCGGAGATCGTGTCCATCGGGTGGGAGCGCGGGCTCCGGGTGGCCAACGTGGCCGTGCGCCCGGTGCGCTGGACCCCCTCCACCGGACGGGCGGAGTGGGACCGGAGCGTGACCGTGACCCTGGCGGTGGCCTCGGGTCCCCGCACCGCCGCGCTCGCCGCCCGCCCGCGCCCGATCGCCGACGCCGCCGCCCGCTCGGAATGGAACGAGACCCTGGTCAATCCCGCCGACGCCGCCCGCTGGCAGGTATCGCCGCGGGCCGCGACCGCGCCTCCGGGCCCCGACGGAGTTCCCGCCCACTGGTTCGACGACGCTCCCGGCTGGGTGAAGATCGACGTCGACCACAACGGGGTCTTCGTGCTCGACCGGGCCCGGCTGGCGGCGGCGGGGGTGCCGGTGGCGACGGTGGACCCGCGCACCTTCCGGATCTTCTCGGGACCGCTCCTCCCCGAGGTGGCATGGGGCGGGCTCCGGTGGGTGCCGGGCGCCCTCTACCCGGCGGCCAACGTCCACGCCGAATGGGACTCGGTGTCCGAACGCCCGGGTTTCTCCGACGGGCTCGACTCCGGCGCCTGGGGCGAACACGACATCTGGGTGGAGGGGGCGGACGACGGCACCTTCGATGCCGGGGACGACGTGGTCTTCTACGGGCTGGGTCCCGACAATTACCGCGACCGGTTCGGCCAGCCCCGGGACGGCCGCGAGGACTACCTGGTCAACCCCTACACCGGCCACACCGTCTACTGGCTGACCTGGAGCGGGGACTTCGCCGGCGCGCCGCACCGGATGGACGCGGTCGACGCCGCGCCCGGAAGCGGCGCTCCGGTGGTGACCGACGGCCGCGCCCGCCTTCACCTGGAGCAGAACACCTTCTACGACGGCTCGCGCTACTGGCCCGGGTACCGATGGGAGGGCTGGTTCTGGCAGTATCTCTCCACCCGGGACGCAGCCGGGCAGCGCTTTCCGGTGGACCTTCCCCAGGTGGTGGCCGGGACCACCCTGGACGCCACCATCCGTCTCTGGGGGGCGAACCTCCCCAACGGCTACACCGCCGGCGACGAGGCGCTCCATCACGTCGACGTGACCGTGAACGGGGTCGACCAGCCGCTCCAGGTATGGGGGGGGCCGGGGGACACGGGGTTCATGCCCAGGGACGTGATCGTGACCGGCGTCCCCGCGGTCGATCCCCAGCAACCCACCGGATCGCAGGCGGTGTTCCGGTTCGTGCTGCCGCAGGTCGGTTCCAACCCCGACCGCTACGACCTGGTCTACCTGACCTGGATCGACGTGGCCTACCGCAAGAGCCTCGAGGTCGGCGGCGCCGCCGCCGAGGTCGAGGTGGACGCCGGCGACCCGGGGCGGGTGGCCCGGATCGGGGGAGCCCCCTCCGGGAGCCTGCTCGCCTTCGACGTGACCGATTTCCGCCATCCCCGGCGGCTCACCGGGGTGAGCGCGGCCGGGGGGAACGTGTCGCTCGCGCTCGACCGCGCCTCGGCGCGGATCCTGGCCGTGACCTCGCGCGCGCAACTCGCCGCCCCCGCGGAGGTGACCGCGGACACTCCGCCCCGGCTCCATCCCGGGAGCGGCCCCGCGGCGTGGCTTCGCGACACCGGGAACCCGGTGGACTACGTGATCGTCACCGACGATGCCTTCGCCGGCGAGGCCGAGGTGCTGGCGGGGTGGCGCCGGCAGCATCTGCCCCCCATCACCCCGGCCCGCGAGGCGCGGGTGCGGGTGGTGAAGATCAGCGACATCATGGACGAGTTCACCTGGGGCATGTGGGATCCGGTCGCGGTCCGCTACTTCCTGGAGTACGCCTACCGGTACTACGGCGATCCCGCGGTGGACGACCGGCTCTCGTATTGCTTCTTCCTCGGGGACCACACCTACGATTTCCGCGACTACGACCACACCGGCCAGAAGGACCAGGTGCCGTCCTGGGACGACAACCGGGACGGGATCGGCTTCTCCCAGTTCACCCAGAACTACACCACCGACGATCCCCTGGCCCGTTTCGACGGGCTCGCCGATCGCTACACCGATCTCTACCTGGGCCGGCTCACGCCGCACACCCTGGCCGAGGCCCGCGCGGTGATCGAGGACAAGGTGATCCGGGCCGAGGCCCAGCCGGTCTACGGATCCTGGCGGACCCGGGCGGTGCTGGTGGCGGACGACGTCTGCCAGGACGGGAAATACGACCCCATCGGCTTCGGCCACATGTCGCAGTCCGAGGAGGTGGACTCCGCCATCCCCTCCGACTTCGAGCGCGACAAGATCTACCTTTACCGGTACGGCGAGGACTGCAGCATCCTCACCAAGCCGCAGGCCAAGAAGGATCTTCTGGCCGCGTGGAGCGCGGGAGCGTGGCTGGTGAACTACATCGGCCACGGCGCGGACGTGGTCATGGCCGACGAGCACGTGTTCGACGTGGCCGACGTGCCGCTCCTCACCAACCAGGACCGGCTGCCGATCCTGGGCGCGTTCTCGTGCAGCGTGGGGCGGTTCTCGGACCCGAACCAGACCGGGATCGGCGAGGGGCTGGCGATGGCCCCCCGCGCCGGCACCCTCGTCTCGCTCGCCGCCACCCACGTCACGGATTCCGGCAGCAACTCCAGCTTCAACCTGATATTCATGCAGAAGCTCTTCCCCGCCGACCGTCCGGTGACCGACCCGGTCTCGATCGGGGTGGCGTTCATGGAGACCAAGCGGCTGCTGGAGAGGTCCACCGCCAAGGCCCTCAAGTACGCGTGCCTGGGAGATCCGGCCAGCCGGCTGAGCGTCCCCTTCGGGCAGATGTCCGTCGACGGCCCCGAGCGGCTGGAGCGGGGGAGCACGGTCTCCGTCACCGCCCGGGTGGCGGGGGGGGGCTCGCGGTCGGGGACCCTGGAGGTGACCGCCCGCGATGCGCGGGAGTTCGTGGACAAGAACGCCGAGGGCATCCCGATACGTAACCTGGGCGGGCCGCCCGGCTACTACCTGAGCGGGGCGCTCCTGTTCCGCGGGACCTCGCCGGTGGAAGCGGACTCCGCCACCGCGGCATTCACGGTGCCGGTGTCGCTCCGCGGCGGACCCGACGGCAGCATCCGCGCCTACGCCTCGGGAAGCGACTGGGACGCGTTCGGGGTGCTGGACGATCTGCCGGTGGTCCTCCAGGGGAGCGCCTCCCCGGACACCGTGGGACCCGACATCACCGTCGAGATTCCCTCCGGCGGGCTGGTTCCCGGGAGCGATCTCGCGGTCGGGATCGCCGATTCCTCGGGGATCAACCTCACCCGCGTGTTCGACTTCCTGGCCATCCAGCTCAAGATCTTCGACCTGGACGGGCTGGAGCAGGTCCGCCTGGACCTCACCGACCGGTTCCAGTACGAGCCGGGGAGCCACACCCGGGGAGGGCTCAGCTTCCCGGTGCCGAGCCTGGAGCCGGGGGCTTACGACTTCGTGTTCATCGCCACCGACAACCAGAACAACCGCACCCAGCTCACCGAACGGGTCCAGGTCGGCGCGCGCTCGGGGGACACCCGGATCTCGGCGGTGGCCGCCTACCCCAACCCGTTCCGGCCCGGACCCGAGGCCACGCGGATCCTCTACACCCTGGACCGGGACGCCGCCGTGACCTTCCGGGTCTATTCGGTGGCGGGGCGGCTGGTCCGGAAATTCTCGGTGTCGGGGCGGACCGGGTTCAACAGCCAGATCTGGGACGGGGCGGACGAGACCGGAGACCCGGTGGCGAACGGGGTCTACCTGGTCCAGATCGCGGCCAAGGGCCTGGACGGGGGCGGGACCGCCCGGCACCTGGAGCGGCTGGTGGTCCTCAGGTGAGCTTTGACTCCGGCCTCAACATCCTGCTAGTATTTTTCGCTCGAACCGGCCGGGAGTTTCGGGAACCGAGGGGAGGGGCCGGGGTTCAAGCCTAGTGCAGCCGGCCGGCGGCCGGGGGCCCCGCCCACGCGTACACATCGGTTTCCGGCCCACCCATCGCGCCCCAGGAGACTACCGACATGAAGCGTTGCTTGCGCGCCGCGCGCCCCGTGGCTTTGGCGACCGCCCTGCTCTTCGTCTTTTCCCCCGGCCTCGCGCTCGCCGCCAGCAATGCCGGCGGCGCCTCGCTCCAGATCCCGCCGGGTGCCCGGGCCGAGGGCATGGGCCGGTTCTTCAACGCGGTGGCCGACGATGCCTTCGCCCCCTGGTGGAACCCGGCCGGCCTGGCGTTCATGCAGAACTGGAACGCGGGGCTCATGCACGCCAAGCTCGTTCCCGGCCTGGCCGACGACGTCTACTTCGAGTACCTGGGGGTCAGCAAGTACGTGAAGGGCTGGGGCGGGGTGGCCGGGACCTTCACCTATCTGAGCTACGGCAAGAGCTTCGCCACCAACCCCAACTCCCCGGACCCGGTGGGGGAGTTCTCCTCCTATGAATTCTCCCCGTCGCTGGCGCTCGGCACCCGCGTGCTCCCCAACCTGGGGGTGGGCTTCAACCTCAAGCTGCTCCACGTGAGCCTGGCCCCGGCGGAGTTCGCCGGTCCCAGCAGCGGCTCCGGCACCACCTTCGCGGTGGACGCGGGAGGCCTGTACAAGGTCGAGCGCCCCGTCGACAACCTGCTCGGCGCGGGGGCGGGCACGGTCAACGCGGGCTTCGGGGTGACGGTGGCTAACCTCGGGCCGGCCATCTCCCTGGTCCAGAACAAGCAGGCGGACCCGCTTCCCCGGAACCTCAAGGTCGGGGTCTCCTTCGGCGGCCGGGTTCCCAACGCGTACTCGCTGCTCGCCGGCATGTCGGTGGAGAAGAGCCTGGTCTTCACCTCCATCCCCGACTCGGTCAAGGCCGGCCTCTCCTACTTCGAGCGGAACGAAGTGCTGCTCTCCGGCGGTGTCGAGGTGGGGGTCATGGACCTGGTGTTCGGACGGCTCGGTTACATCTACGACGATCCGGGCAAGATCAAGGGGATGACGTTCGGCGCCGGCTTCCACCTGGAGAAGTTCGGCCTCGACTTCGCCTCGATTCCCCAGTACAAGGAACTGGACCGGGTGTCGAAGATCTCGCTCGTGGCCAGCTTTGATTGAGAGGCTTCGTTCCCGGGCACTCCTGGCGGCGGCTCTGGTGGGGATCTCCATCCCGGCCGGAGCCTCGGCCGGGAAGGACCTGCCGCGCATCGTGGTGGCCCGGGGGAGCGGAGCGACAGCCCGGGTTCCGGCGGGGGCTCTCCGGCCCCTGACCGCCGCCGGCCGGACGGAGTTCGCCCGCGAGGCGGCCCGGGTACGGGCGGCGGAGCGGCCCTTCCCCGACGACCTCTACGCTCCCGGCGCGGTTCGTCCCGCGCTCCGACCGGTGAAGGCCCTGCTGCAGGAGGGTCTGGCCGCGGCCGCGAGCGCCGCGCCTCCCGAGACCCTGCGGGTGGCCATCATCAGGGTGGACTTCCTCCAGGATTCCAAGGGGGACAGCACCACCGGCGACGGCCGGTTCGATCTGCGAACCGGGGCCGGCGGACCGGTCGACCCGCCGCCCCACGACCGGGCCTATTTCGAGGCCCACGGCCGCGCCCTGGCCCGGTTCTACGACGTGCAGTCCTACGGTTCGCTGGTGATCGTCCCCACCGTCTTTCCGCCCGGGCCCGACGGCGCGTACCACCTGCGCGACACCGCCGACTACGGCCCGTGGGAGGTGGCGCAATCCTCGGAGATCGTGCGGAACGCCACCGGTCTCATCACCGACGCCCTCCACGCCGCCGACGCCTCCGGGGACATCGATTTCAGCGCCTTCGGCGCGTTCGTGCTGGCCCACGCCGGGCCCGACTTCCAGAGCGACGTGAACCGCGACAGCCCCGGCGACATCCCCACCTTCACCCTGTCCCTGGGCGACTCGATCGAGCTCTCGGGGGGCGCCCGGGTGGGGCGGGTGCTGGTCCTGCCCGAGACCGCGGTCCAGGACGGCGAGTTCGGGGCCCTGAACGGCGTGTTCGCCCACGAGTTCGGCCACGTGCTGGGGCTTCCCGACCTCTACAACATCTGCAACGGCGTTCCCCAGATCGGCTACTGGACCCTCATGGACAGCGGCGAGAATATCCCCGCCATCGTGGTCGACTACTCCGGCGGCGACACCACCGAGGTGGAGGCGAGGGGGATCTTCCCGACCAGCTTCGACCCCTGGTGCAAGCTCCAGCTCTTTCCCCGGGCCATGGCCCCCATCCTCACCGAGGAGCACTGGGCCGGGAACCTGGAGGCGACCGAGGTGAACCCCGCCTTCCCGGTGGTGGACCTGGACGACTCCCAGCACTTCTTCGTGGAGAACCGGGCCCTGGACCTGGACGGAAACGGCTTTCCCTACGTGCAGCAGGACTCCACCACCGGCGTGTTCATGGGACCGGTGGACGACCCCGATCTCCCCGGCCAGGGAGGCCGGGACGAGTACGATGCGGTGCTCCCCGGAGGGGGCGTCCTCATCTGGCACATCGACGACCTTCTGGTGAACGCCGCCCTCGCCGGCGTCGATTTCGGCGACGGCTGTCCGGGCAATTTCAATCTCGGCGTCGGTTTCCGCGCGATCTCGGTGGTGGAGGCGGACGGGGTGTGGGACGAAGGGCGCTTCAATCTGGGCGTCCCCGAGGACGCGTTCTCCCTCTCCAACAATCCGCTTCTCGGCCCCGACACCGTTCCGTCCAGCGCGGCCGACGACGGCGCCTGGACCGGGATCGCCGTCCACGTGGACTCGGACCCCGCGCGGTTCATGGCGGTGTCCGTGGACCGCCCTCTGGCCCGGAACGGCTGGCCCAGATTCCTCCGTAGCGACGCCCAGGTCTCCACCCAGGTGGGGGGCGTGGCGGTGGCCGACCTGGACGGCGACGGCAAGCCCGAGGTGCTCTACGGCGCCGACATCAAGGTGACCGGGGAGGCCCGTCACCGGTTCGGGCTCCTGGCGCTGCGCGGCGACGGCATCCCCTACGACGGCCCGTCCGCCTCCACCGGGGACTCCCGGTTCGCCCTCTCGGTGGACCGTCTGGACCCGGGCCTGGCGGTCTCGGACGCCTACGCCCTGACCGAGGGAGGCGCGGCGCGCACGGTGATCGCCGCGGTGGCGGGAGGGCGGCCGTTGCTCTGGGACGCCGCCGGCACCCAGCTCCTGACCGGCCGGATCGACGACCCCGCGCTGACCGCGCCCGTGCTCGACACCGGCTCCGGGGCCGGCCGGCTGCTCTACGGGGGGGCCGGGGGCCTCTTCGCGGTGGTGGGCAACGGGGACCGGGTGCTTTCCTTCCGGTCCGCCGCCGCCGCCGGCCGGAATCCCACCGCGCCGCCGGTGGTGCTCCCCCGGGGGAGCGGGCTCGAGGCCGCGGTCTTCGCGCTCGCCTATGAGGGCGGGCGGGTCGAGTTCTATCCCGAGAACGGCGCGTCCCCCGATCCCATCGAGCGGGCGGGGGCGACCCTGTCCGGGGACCCCATCCATCTTGTGGCCGGCCGGTTCCTGGACCGGCAGGGGGAGCCCGGGACGGCCACCGGCCTTCCCCGCGTGGTCGCCTTCACCCGGGACTCGGTCGCGGTGGTGGCTCCCGATGGGCGGGTCGAGGCCCGGTGGGCGCTACCCACCGGTTCCGGGACCGCGACCCTCCCCCCGGCCCTCGGCGACCTGGACGGGGACGGAGACCTGGAGATCGCCGCCGTCACCGACAGCGGGCTGGTGGCGGTGTGGAACCGCGACGGCAGCTCCGCCCTGGGGTGGCCCCGGCAGGTGGCGGCTCCGCCCCGCGACTTCAAGCTCGCCGACCTGGACGGGGACGGCCGACTGGACGTGCTGGTCCTGGACGGGTACGGCCGGTTCCAGGGCCTGGACGGGCGCGGACGCGCGCTCCCCACCTACCCGCGGGCGGTGGGCGGATACGACGTGCATGCGGCCTGGCTCTCCGGCCTGGACGGGGACGGCCGCCTGAGCTGGGTGGCGGCGGCGGGGAACGCGGCGCTTCCGGCGCTCCGGCTTCCCGGCCCGGCGGCCGCCGGCGGCGACTGGCGCTATCCCGGCGGCGATCCGTCCGGCACCGGGTATCAGGATCTTCCCGGCTTCCAGCCGGCCATGGCCGGCGCTCCCGACCTGGGCGCCGACCGCCTCATCGTGTTTCCCAATCCGGCCCGGGACGCGGTGGAGATCCGCTTCCTCCTCGACACCGGGGAGAACGCCAAGCTGTCGCTCTACGATCTGGCCGGACGCGAGATCACCGGCGCCCGGCTCGACACCCGGGGGGGGTACCACCCCGGCGAGAACGCGGTCCGGTGGGACCTGGACGGGGTCGCCCCCGGACTCTATTTCTGCCGCCTGGAGCGGAGCGGCGGCCCCGGAGGGGGCGTGGACATGAAGAAGATCGCGGTGATGCGATGACCGGGCGCGGGTCCGGAAACCGGAGCGCCGCCGGGGGGTATGCGGTGGTGATGGGCGGGGCCGCGCTGGCCGCGCTCGCGTGGGCGGCGGCGGCGGGCGCCGCCCCGGCTTTCATTTCCGGGGGGAGCTCGGCGGCGGGGATCTATTCGCAGCTCGCGGACGGACTCGGCCGTCCGGGGATGTCCGCCGAGGCCCCGGCGGGGCCTCGGTGGGGGCCCGACGGGAGCGCGGGGGCGGGCGACGGCGGCGCGCGCACCCCCAGCCCGTTCCTGGCCGGACTGTTCTCGGCGGTGGTTCCCGGTTCGGGGCAGCTCCTCCTCGGACAGCGCCGGGGGTGGGTGTACCTGGGGGCCGAGGCCGCGGCGTGGTTTTCCGAGGTCTCGCTCCGCGACGCCGGGAACCAGTCCGAGCGCGACTACAAGCGGTACGCGGACCGGCACTGGGACTGGGAGCGTTACCAGTCCGTCGCCGAGTGCGGAGACGGCCTGGGACCGGTGGACTTCGAGCGCGAGCAACAGGACCTTGAGCGGCAGCTCGCCGACTCGCGCGACGATTACTACGACAGCATCGGCCGCCTGGACGCCTATGCCTGCGGGTGGGACACCCAGGCCGACCGTTCGAGCTACCAGAACATGCGCGGCGATGCCGACGCCCTGTTCCGCTCCGCGCGGGTGGCGGTGACGGTGGTGTTCCTCAACCACCTGGTGAGCGCGGTGGACGCGGCCAAGAGCGCCGCGGACCGGCGCAGGGCGGCGCGGGGATTCGGGTGGAACCTGGGGGTGACCCCCGCCGGACGGGGGGACCTGGCCATGAACCTGTCCGTCCGTCACGGTTTCTGATGGAAGCGATCAAGAGGGAGAGCCCGGCGATGAAGCGATGGATACTTTCGGCGATGATGCTGGCCGCGGCGGTGGGGACGTTCCCGGGGGCGGCGGCGGCCGGATCCCCGGCGCCCCTTCTCTATCCCGGCCATCTCTACGACCCGGCCCGGCTGCTGGCCCAGGCCGAAGGGGTCCCCGGTCCCGCCGCCTCCCTGGACGCCGCGGACGGGGCCAGGAGCCCCAAGCTGGCCATGCTCTACTCCATGATCCTCCCCGGGCTCGGCGAGTACTATCTGGGCCACACCGGGCGGGCCACGGCGTTCCTGGTGGCCGAGGGCGCGGCCTGGACCGCGTTCGGGGTGTTCCGGGCCGAGGGGTCGCACCGCCGGAGCATCTACAAGGAGTTCGCTGAGCTGAACGCGGGGGTGGCTCCGCGCAGCGACGACGACTTCTATCGCGTGATCGGGAACTACCAGTCCTCGGACGGGCCCTTCAGCGCCAACGAACAGGTGCGGCGCGAGGCCCGCGCCATCTATCCCAACGATCGCGCCGCCCAGGACCGGTACTTCCAGGACAACGCCTACACCGGCGGCAACGCCTGGCAGTGGGGAAGCCAGGAGGAACTCGACCGCTACAACGGCATGCGCAAGTCGAGCCTGGACGCCTTCCACCGGTCGAACCTGACGATCGGCCTCCTGGTCGCCAACCGCCTCCTCTCCATCCTCGACGTGGGCATCCTGGCGTCGCGGAGCACCGACGATGGCGATCACGCCGCCCTCAGCTGGGACGTGCATGGCGCCGGGCCCGAGGGCCCGGGCGGCCGACTCGTTCTCAATCGCTCGTTCTGACCGGGCGCGCTCGCGGATGATCCGCGCCTCCGCGCGCGTCCTGTGGGTGCTGGCGGCGTTGGGTTGCGCGGGCGCGGCGGACCCTCCCGCCCTTCCCGCGCCCCCCTCCCCGGTCCCCTCCCCGCCGCCCGCCGGCTCCCGCTGGTGGCCGGCCGCCTTTCCTTCCGATCCCTGGTATCCGTCGGCGGCGGCGATCCTCCCGGACGGGGCGGTGGCGGTGGCCGAGACCCATCAGAACCGGCTCTACCTGCTGCGCGGGTTCGAGGAGCCGCCGGAGCGGCTGGCCTCGCCCGACCGCCGGCCCACCGAGTGGACGGCGCTGGCCGTCGCCCCCGGGCTCTCCTTCTACGCGCTGGACGGCCCCGGGCACCGCATCCAGCAGTACGACCTCCACGGGAACTACCTGGGCCTGGCCCTGGACCTGGACCGGGTGGCCGAGGCGCAGAACCTGGGGCCGGTGGACCCCGCGGGCCTCGCGGTGGACCGCGCGGGGCAGGCGGTGGTCACCGACCGCCTCGGCGACCGGCTCCTGGTATTCGGTCCCGGCTGGTCGTACCTGGGAAGCTGGGGCCAGACCGGCTCGGAACCCGGAGCGTGGCGCCGCCCGGGCGCGGTGGCGGTGGGGGACCGGCCGCCTTTCCTGGTCGCGGACGAAGGAAATCAGCGCGTGGTATTGGTGGACGGCCTCGGCCGCGCCACCGCCGCCGCCTCCCTGTCCGAACCCCCGCGAGGGGTGGCGGTGGCCGGGGACGGCGCCTACCTGGTCTCCTTCGCCGACACCGTGCGCGCCTACGGCCCCGGCCTCGCCCCCGGGGAGGACTTCCTGCTTCCCCGCGGCCCCGGCTGCGACCGCCGCCCCTTCGCCACCACCGCGCTCGCCGCCCACGGGCGCGCGGTGTGGGCGGGAGACGGCTGCTCCGGCCGCCTCCTCGAGACCGCCCGCGCGAGGCCCTGAGTTGCGCGTTCCCCTCCCTCGCGCGCGGGCGCTTCCGGCGGGGTGGCGCGCCGCCCTGCTGCTCGCCGTCCTCCTTGCCCCGCGCTCCGAGGCCTCGGAGCCGGCCCCGGCGGCGCTCCCGGTCTACGCCGACACCCTCCTCGCCCCACCGGGGGAGCGGATGCTGTGCACCGGGCGCTCGTTCCTCCTCGCCTCCACGGTGACGGTGACCGAGCACGGACGGGAGCTGGCGCGGGGGGCCGAGTACGCGCTCGACGCCGACGCCGGCTGCCTCACCCTGCTGGTGCCCGACACCACCGGCGTTGCCCGCACCGTGATCGTGACCTTCCGCGCGCTCCCCCTGAAGCTGGAGAGCGTGTACCGCCTCCGGGAGGATCCGCACCGGCGCCGGCGGGGACAGGCGGCGCCCGGGCCCGGCCGGAAGGAGGCGCCGGCGCCCTTCACCGCGGGGGAGGAGACCGAGGGGCTGGACCTCTCCGGAAGCAAGACGTTCGGGATCGAGCTCGGCAACAACCGCGACCTCGCCCTCCGGCAGAGCCTGGACCTGAGGCTCACCGGAAAGGTGGGGCGGGACGTGTCGCTCCTGGCCATCCTCTCCGACCAGAACCTGCCGTTCCAGCCCCAGGGAAACACCGCGGAGCTGTCGGAGCTGGACAAGGTGCTGGTCCAGATCAAGTCGCCGAAGGCCGAGGCCAGCCTGGGGGACGTGGACCTCTCCCTGGACGGGTTCGATTTCCTCCAGGTCGACCGGCGCCTGGAGGGATTCACCGGCGCGGCCACGGTGGGGCCGACCCGGAGCCGGGGGGCGGTTGCCTCGGCCAAGGGGGAGTTCACCTCCCGGCAGTTCTTCGGGGTGGACGGCAAGCAGGGCCCCTACCGGCTCACCGATCGCTCCGACTCCACCGGAATCGTGGTGGTGGGAGGTTCGGAAAGGATCTGGCTCGACGGCGCGCTCCTGGAGCGGGGGGAGGAGCGCGACTACACCATCGACTACTCCACCGGCGAGCTGACCTTTACCAGCCGCCGGGTGATCACCGCCAACTCCGAGATCACCGCCGACTACCAGGTGGCCACCTCGCGCTACCGGCGGCGGGTGGAGTACGCGGAGATGGACGCGCGCGCGCTGGGCTCGGTGGGGAGCGTGCGGGCCGCCTTCTTTCGCGAGGGGGACGACGTCTCCAACACCCTGGGGGGGGATCTCACCGCGGCGGAGAAGGCCCAGCTCTCCGCCCTCGGGGACTCCGCGCAGGTGGCGGGGGGAACGCGCTACGTGGGCCCCGGCCGCGGCGACTACCAGCTGGTGGTGGATCCGGCGACCGGGCGCGACGTCTTCGTGTACGTGGAGGGGGCGGGGGACTACCAGGTCGCGTTCGTGAGCGTGGGGGCCGGGAAAGGGGACTACCAGGCCGATCCGCAGTACTCGGGCGCGGTGTACCGGTTCGTGGGGGCGGGGCAGGGGGACTTCGTGGTCCGGCGCGATCTCCCGGCGCCGGAGCGGCGGCAGCTCGGCGACCTCCGGCTGGACCTGGGGGGCGAGCGCGCCGGGATCACCGCCGAGGGCTCGTTCTCCAGCGCCGACGCCAACACCCTGAGTCCCGTCGACGACGGCGACAACCAGGGGGGCGCGTTCCTGGTCCGGACCCGTTCCCGGGCGATCCCGGTGGGGGGCGCGGTTACCGTGGCCCCGCGGCTCTCCTGGCGGCGGGTGGGAGCGAACTTCCGTTCGCCGGCCCGGCTCAACCCCGCCTTCTTCACCCGCGACTGGAACCTCACCGGGACCGAGGAGGTGAGGGACGAGAACGAGGCGGAGGGGGGGCTCGACCTGGTGTGGGGGAACCGGTTCCGCTACGGGGTGGACGTGGGGCGGCTCGCGCTCGCCGACAGCTTCACCGCGGTGCGCCAGCGCCACTCCGCCGCCTGGACCGGAAACTGGGTCCGGGCCGCGGGAGGATGGACGTCGTCCCGGGACCGCCTGAACGGCGCCGACGGCAGCCTGGACCGGGAGGACGGGAGCGTGCTCCTCAAGCGCTGGCGCATCCAACCGAGGCTCCAGGCGAGCCACGAGGTGCGGCGCCGCGCGGGGGGGGCCGGAGAGCGGCACCGCGGATGGGAGACCGCGTTCCTGTTCCCGGCCGAGCGGTGGCCGGTGCAGGCGGAGATCGGGGCGGGGCGTGATCTCGACGACTCCCTGTCGGTGGGGGCCGACTGGACCCCGGCCCGCGATTCCCGGCGCGCGTTCGGGAGCGTGAACGGACAGGTGCACGGCTTCGACTTCTCCCTGCGCTATGAGGCGCGGCGGGTGAGCGAGGAAGGGGGGGCGGCGGAGCGGCGCGACCTGGGACGGCTCGACCTGCGCCAGCAGGCGGTCCAGGGGGCGTGGACCGCGGTGGCCACCGCCGACATCGGAACGGTGGGGCTCCGCCGCCGGGCCAAGGAGATCGTCCCCGCCCCCGCCGACAGCGCCGGCTACTTCGACCGGTTCGGGAACTACGTGGGGCCGGGCGGGGGCTACGACGTGCAGTACGGCGCGCTGGGAGCCGAGGTGCTCACCGGCCAGGTGGACCTCACCACCCGATTCCGCTGGTCGCCTCCCGGGTCCGGGGCCGGGGGGCCGGACTGGCTCCACGCCTTCGCCTGGGAGGGATACCTCACCCTCGACGAGAACTCGCTCCTCCCGCTGGTCACCCCACGGTACTTCCTCGCCCCGAGTTCCTATCTCAACCGGGAGAGCACCCTCGACGGACGTCTCTCCGCGCGCCAGACCCTGGACCTCTTCCCGCTGCACCGCGAAGCCGGTTTCCGGCTGCGGCAGGAGCTGAGCCGGAGCCTGAGCCAGAACCCCGAGGGGCCGAAGCTGGTGGAGTTGCAGGGCCAGGACGTCTACACCGCGACCCTCCGGACCACCCCCGCTCCGGGCTGGGACGCGGAGCTGGAAGGGAGCTACGGCACCCGCCGCGACGAGGTGGACACCGGCGCCGGCGATCCCTTCGTGCGGGCCACCGATCTGCGCTCGGGCACCGTCCGGGGGGGGCGCCGCCTCCGCCTGGCCGGCGGCGAGGGACGGCTCGCCTCCGAGGCGACCTTGAGCGGCGAGAGCGGGGGGGGGCGCGAGGCGGTGGGCTGGGTGGTGCGTCCGGAGGTTCAGTGGTCGTTGCCGCGGGTGGGGCGGGTGGACGTCCGCTACCGCCGCACCGAGCTGGTCCGGCGGACCGGTTTCATCGGCTTCCGAGGCCCCGGCGCCCCGACTCTCGCCGCGGGCTGGCGTCTGGACGTGGTGGCGGAGGCCCGGATCAAGGAGGGGATGACCCTCACCCTCGCCTTCGACGCCGACCAGCCCCAGGGGCTGAGCCCGGTCCGCGAGGGCCGGATGGAAGTGAGGGGATCGTTTTGAGCGCGTGGGGCCGGAACCGGCAGGGGCGGCTCGCGTCTGGAACCGGAGGCCTCCGGGGAAGGATCGGAACCGCGCTGGCGGCGGCGGCGATCGTGGTCTCCGCGCTCGGAGCCGCGGCCCCCGCCCGCGCCGGCGACGCGCTCCGGTGGGGCGCGATCCGGCTCCGGTTCACCGCGCCCGCGGATTCGGCCGAGGTGGCCTCGGACCTGGATCTGGCCGGGCGGACGGTGGCGGAGGCGCCGCTGGCCCCTGCGCTTCGCCGGGCGCTGGAGGACCTCGCCCGCCGCGGGCACCCGTTCGCCGAGGCCCGTCCCCTGGGCTTCGACCTCGACCGGCGGGGCCGGCTCACCGGCACCGTGGAGATCGATCCGGGGACCGCCCCGCGCCTGGCCGGAGTCGTCCTGGAAGGGGCGGCGGTGACCCGGCCCGGCACGGTGCTCCGTCTCTCCGGGCTCTCGGTGGGCGCGTCCTACCACGGCTCCGAGGACGCGACCCTGCGGGAGGCGCTCATCCGCTCCGGCCTCTTCGACACCGTGGGGGAGGTGGAGGTCGCGCCCGGCACGGAGCCCGCCGCGGTGATCCTCAAGGTGCCGGTCACCGAGCCCCCCTATACCCGGTTCAGCGGCGTGCTGGGGGTGAGCGGGAAGCAGAGCCGGGTCACCGGACTCGTGAACCTGGACCTGGCCAACATCGCCGGCACCGCCCGCCACGCCGCCGGCCGCTGGGAGGACCGCGGCGACGGCCTCACCCGGTACGGCCTGAGCTACCGCGAACCGCGCCTCCCGTGGGTGCCGGTGGGGCTCGACGGCACCCTCACCCATGACGTGAATCAGGGCGTCTATTCATATACCCAATGGGAGGTTGCCGGGGACGTATCCTTCGGCCGGGGGTGGCGGTTCCGGCTCGGCCGCGGGGGGAGCCACGCGGTCTCGGTAGACTCCACCCAGGCCCCGGTGGACGAGGGATACACCCTGGCCGGGGCCGAGCTCGATCGCCGGAACTCCATCCTCGACCCCACCGCCGGCTATCACCTCTCGGTGGAGAGCCGCCGCGGCACCAAGCGCACCGTGCCGGCGGCGGACTCGCTCGCGGTGCGGATCGCGCGCACCCGCTGGACCGCCCTCGCCGAGGGGTACCGGCGGGTGGGACGGCGGTGGCTGGCGGTGGCGGTGGCCCGGTTCGAATACCTGGACACCCCCGAGGATTCGCTCGCCCGCTACGACCTCTTCCCGGTCGGAGGGGCGGTCTCGTTGCGCGGGTACCGCGAGGAGCAATTCCTCACCCCCGCGGCATGGACGCTCCAGACCGAATGGCGATGGCTTGAGGACGACCGGGGCTCGGCGCTCTATCTGTTCTCCGACGCCGCCCTCATCGCGCCCCGGAGCGGGCACGGGCTGCACGACAGCCTCGACCGTTTCCTGCTCGGAACCGGGGTCGGGGTGCGCCAGGCCGGCCGCTACGGCATCCTCGGGGTGGAGTACGGTTTCGCCAAGGGGGAGAACCCGCTCGACGGCCGTATCCACCTGCGGCTGGACGCGGTGTTCTAGCCGGAGCCGGCGAAACGGCCGGTCCCGGTGGCGCGGGGAGCCGGATCAGTTCCCCAGCGCCTTCAGCTCGTCCGGAGACCATGCCTCCCGGCGCCCCGCCACCTGCTTCCGCACCGCCGCCACCTCGGCGGCGCTGACGTCGGAGGCCACCGAGCCCCAGGAGTTCCGGAGGTAGGTGAGAAGCCCGGCGATCTGCTCGTCGCTCAGCCGGTCGCCGACGGGAGGCATCACCCCGCTGAAACGCTGCCCGTGGAAGAGGAGGGAGCCGCTCAGGCCGTTGAGCAGGATCCGGATCAGGACCCCCTTGTCGCCCGAGATCCACTCGCTCTCCACCAGAGCCGGGGTGGCGTTCGACACCCCTTCGCCCCGGATCGCGTGGCAGGACGCGCAGGCGTAGGTGTAGGTCTGGGCCGGCTTCAGGTTCCACGCGGCCCAGGTGCTGTCGCCGTTCTCCAGGTGCGGAGCCAGGCGCTCGTAAACAGCGGCGGCGCGGCGATGCCGCTCGGCCTGGGCGAAGTGGAGGTCGGCGATCTGGATCCGCCCCGCGTGCTGGTGGACTCCCACCATGTAGTCGTCGAGCGACCCCATCATCCGGTTCCACCGGGCCAGGACCAGGGCCTGGGGGGTGCTGAGCGGCCGGCCGGCGTTGTCGTCGGGATCCAGCATCGCCCGCCTCTCGGTGACGCTCAGCCAGTGGAAGTAGATCGCGGTCTGCCCCATCTGGCCCATGTCCTCGCTCATGGCCATGGCTTCCTTGGAGGACCGGCTGAGGCGATTGTACTCGGCGCCCAGCCGGCTGTACCCGGTGGCCAGGGTGTCGTAGACGGCGGCCAGCGAATCCACCTTGGCCAGCATCGACCGGACCGGCGGGTTCGCGGTGTCGTCGGCGCCGCGCGCCGGGGACAGGGTTCCGCTCCCCGCGAGAAAGCCGAGGGCGGCGAAGAGGACGGCGAAGGCGCTGAGGGCGATCGGCCAGGTTCGGCGCATGAGTGGTCTCCCGAGTGGTCGTGGTCCTGGATCCGCGGCCCGGCCCCGGGGGGCGGGCCTCTCGTGGGCCTGGGTCACCGCCGGTGGGGCGGTGCGGTGCCGGACTCCGGTCCGGCCTTGTCTCTACCCCGGATGGCGGCCAACGCATCCTCGGCCGCCTGCTGCATGACCTGATACCGGTCCATGGTGGCGCGGCGAAGGGCGGGCACCGCGCTCTTCGCGTCCGGCCCGACCCGTCCCAGCGCCGCCGCCGCCTGCACCCTCACGCTGAGGGCGGGGTCGTCGAGGGCGCGGACCAGGGCCTGGACCATGGTGCTGTCGGCGCCGGGCTTGCCCAGGGCGGCCACCGCCACCCCCCGGACCGCGGGCTGCCGGTCGCCGGCCGCCTCCACCATGGCGGCATCGGTGCGGGGATCGTCGGGGGCGACCTCGCCCAGGCTGTGGAGCGCCACCGACCGCACCGACGGGGAATCGTCCCGGATGGCCGCGACCAGCACCTCCACCGTGCGGGGGAGCGGAGCGGCCACCTTGCCCAGCGCATCGGCGGCGGCGGAGCGGACCGAGGCTTTCTTGCTCTTCATGAGAAGGACCAGGTCGGGCTCCGCGCTGCGGGCGTCGGCGCCGAACCGGGCCAGGGCGGCCGGCACCGCCACCTGGTCGGCCTCCTCCCCGCGGCGCATGAGATCGACCAGCGCGGGCACGATGCGGTCCACCGGGTCGTGGATCTCGGGGAGGAGCTTGAGCGCCTCGTAGCGCGGCTGCCACGCCTTGCCGTGAAGATCCTCGAGGAGCCCGTCCAGGGTGTAGTCGGGAACGAGGCCGCTCCCCGAGTCGTAGACCGGCTTTCCCAGGCGGTAGAGATCCAGGGAGGCGAAGGGAATCGGGTTGGTCCGGGTGCAGGCGTCGGTCCAGAGATAGCCGTCCCGGTCGACCGCGTAGACCAGAACCTGAAGCTTGTCCACGAACCGGAAGTTCAATCCGCAGTCGTCCAGGCGCCGGGGGGCCCGGACCCGCAGGGTGTCGGCGTGGGCCCCCTTCCACTGGCGCTCCACCCGGAAGAGATACTCCAGCTGCATCTCGGAGTCGGGCACGCTCACGCTGAGCGGGATGGGGTCCCGTATCCCCAGAAACTCTCCGGCGAAGACGGTGGAGGCGGCCTCCCGGGCCCGGTCGGGGCCGGCCAGGGGCGGGCAGTCGCACGCGGCGGCCGCGGTCACACCGGTGATGAGGCCGAGGACGACGGCGATCCCCGGCCGGCGGAGGCTTGGCTTCATGATCGGTTCTCCTCGGGGCTCCCGGCCCCGCCGGAAGAGTGTATCATCAATCGCTGCAACCCCATGCAGCGGGAGGCTCCCGTGAACCGGAACCAGGCGGAAAAACGTGTGAAGGAGCTCCGGGAACGCATCCGGCGCTGGGACCACGAATACTACGCGCTCGCCCGGCCTTCGGTCAGCGACCGCGAGTACGACCGCGCCATGGCCGAACTGGTGGAGCTGGAAGCGGCCCACCCCGGCCTCGCCGACCCCGATTCCCCCACCCGGCGGGTGGGCGGAGAGCCGCTGGAGCAATTCCGCACCGTCGAGCACGCGGTCCCCATGCTGAGCCTGGACAACACCTACAGCCTGGAGGACCTGGCCGCCTTCGACGAGCGGGTGCGCCGGGGGCTCAAGCTGGGAGCGGAAGCGCCGCCGCTCCGCTACGCGGTGGAGCCCAAGATGGACGGGGTGGCGGTGACCGCGGTCTGGGAGGACGGGCGCTACCGGCTGGGCGCCACCCGGGGGGACGGCCGCCGCGGCGACGACATCAGCGCGAACCTCCGCACCATCCGGGCGGTCCCGCTCCGGCTGAGCGGGGCCCACGGCCGGCTGGAGGTCCGGGGCGAGGTCTACATGACCCACGCCGGTTTCCGCCGCCTGAACGAGCAGGCCCGGTCCGAGGGCCGCCCGCCCTTCGTGAACCCCCGGAACGCCACCGCCGGCACCCTCAAGCTCCTCGACTCGCGGATCGTGGCCCGGCGCCCCCTCCAGATCGCCTTCTACAACCTGGTGCACGCGGAGGAGCACGGCGTCCCCACCCAGCTCGACGCCCTCGACTTCCTGGCCCGGACCGGGCTCCCCACCCACGGCGGCCAGCCCGCGGCGGGCCCCGGCGGCCTCGCCGAACGGGTACGCGAGTGGGAGTCGCGGCGCCGCGATCTCCCCTTCGACGTGGACGGATTGGTGGTGAAGCTGGACGACTTCTCCCTCTACCCCCGCCTCGGCTCCACCAGCAAGGCCCCGCGCTGGGCGATCGCCTACAAGTACGAAGCCGAGCAGAAACCGACCCGGCTCCGCGACATCGTCGTCCAGGTGGGGCGGACCGGCGCGGTGACCCCCACCGCCATCCTGGAGCCGGTGTTCGTGAGCGGCACCACGGTGAGCCGGGCCACTCTCCACAACGCCGACGAGATCGTGCGCCTGGACGTGCGGGTGGGGGACACGGTGATGGTCGAGAAGGCGGGGGAGATCATCCCGAAAGTGGTGGCGGTGGTCTCGGAGCTTCGCCCCCGCGGCGCGAGGAAGTTCAAGTTCCCGGACCGCTGCCCGAGCTGCGGAAGCGAGCTGGTGCGCGAGGAAGGGGAAGTGGCCATCCGCTGCGTGAACCTGGCCTGCCCCGCCCAGCGCGACCGGGCGATCATGCACTACGCCTCCCGCGGGGCCATGGACGTCGAGGGGCTGGGAGAGAAGGTGGTGCTGCTCCTGACCGGGCGGGGGCTGGTGAAGGACGTGGCCGATCTCTACCGGTTGACCGTGGACGACCTGGTCCCGCTCGAGCGGATGGGCCGGAAGAGCGCGGAGAACCTGGTGGCGGCGATCACGGCGAGCAAGGACCAGGGGCTGGAGCGTTTCCTGTTCGCGCTGGGGGTTCCCAGCGTGGGGGCGCACGTGGCCCGGGTGCTGGCCCGCCGCTACCGGAGCCTGGGCGATCTCATGAAGGCGGAGGAGGAGGAGCTGACCGCGGTGCGCGAGGTGGGCCCGGTCATCGCCCGCAGCATCGTGCAGTTCTTCTCCCGCCCCGAGAACCGCGAGCTGTTGAAGCGGCTGGAGCGCGCCGGGGTGGACATGACCGCCCGGGGACCGGCCGAGGCCCCGCCGGCCCGGCTCCTGGAGGGGCAGACGGTGGTGGTGACGGGGACCCTGGCGAGCCTCAAGCGGGACGAGGCGGAGCGGCTGATCGAGGAGCTCGGCGGCCGCGCCTCCGGGAGCGTGAGCGGCAAGACTACGTTCGTGGTGGCGGGGGAGGACGCGGGGAGCAAGAAGGACAAGGCCGAGAAGCTGGGAATCCCGGTCCTCAGCGAGGACGAGTTCCTGGAACGGATCGGGCGGGCATGAGCGCCCCCCGTCCCCTCACCCCGTCCGGAAGGAGCGCCTCTTGAGCGCCTACAACGCCGACCAAGTGCCCGATCTCCTCGGGCCCGCCGGACCGCTGGCCGGGGAGCTGGCCGCCTACGAGGACCGTCCCTTCCAGCGCGAGCTGGCGCTGGAGGTGGCGCGGCTCCTGGACGACGGGGGACGGCTGGCCGCCGAAGCCCCCACCGGGATCGGGAAGTCGCTGGGCTACGCCCTCCCCGCGGCGGCCTGGGCCGCCGCCGGCCACGGCCCCGCGGTCATCTCCACCCACACCAAGGCGCTTCAGGAGCAGCTCCTCACCCTGGAAGCGCCGCGGCTCCGGCGCGCGGTCTCGCCCGAGCTTCGGGTCGAGGTCCTCAAAGGACGGGCCAACTACCTCTGCCGCCGCCGCTACCAGGCGGCGCGGCGGGAGGCCTCGGGCGAGGGGACGGCGCGGCTCCTCGACCGCCTTCGCCCCTGGACCGAATCCACCCGGACCGGCGACTTCGGCGAGTGCGGGGAGCGCAATCCGCGCGACCTCCAGTTCCTGTTCCTGCGGGTGGGGAGCGATCCCCGTTTCTGCGCGCACCCGGGCTGCACCCCGGCCTCGGGCTGCTTCTTCAAGATCGCCCGGAACCGGGCCGCCGCCGCCGACCTCCTGGTGGTGAACCACGCGCTCCTGGCCGTTCACCTCTTCGGCGAGGGGGACGTGCTCCCCGCGTTCGAGGCGCTGGTGGTGGACGAGGCGCACGCGTTCCTGCGGGTGGCGCTCGACCATCTCACGGTGAGCGCGGGACCGGCCCGGGCGGCGGCGCTGGCCGACGCCTCCCCCGGTAGCGGGGGGCTGGTCCCGGGGGCGGTGCGGGCGGGGGAGGGGGCCTCGCGGCTGGCCGCGCTCCACCGGTCCACCGCCGCGCTCGATGCCGCCTTCCGGGGCTGGTTCGGGCGGAAGAACGGCGCCCGCCCCACCGGAGACGACCGCCGCCGCTACCGTGACCCCGGGGAGCTGGCCGCGCTCTGTCCCCTGAGCGCGGATCCCCTCACCGGCGCCCTGGGGACGCTGCTTGCCGACGCGCGGGCGCTGGAGTCGTTCGTGGACCGCGAGGGGGGCGGGGGCGAGGACGAGGAGGGGTTTCTCACCGAGTGCGGCCGCTTCGCGGAGGAGATCGAGTCGCTGCGCCGCGACCTCGACGACCTGCTCCATCCCGACCCCGCCGACCGCGACCGGGTGCAGTGGAAGGAGTGGGGAGGCGAGGAGGCGTTCAGCCTGAACGCGGCGCCCCTCGAGATCGGTCCCCGGCTGGCGGGATCGCTCCGCGAGGGCCCGGAGCGGCTGGTCTTCACCTCCGCCACCCTGGCCGCGGGCCGCGACTTCGGCTACTTCGCCCGCGAGACCGGCCTCGGCGAGTCGCTCCACACCGTGGCCTACCCCTCGCCCTTCGACTTCACCGAGCAGGCGCTGGCGGTGGCGGTGCGCCGCGCCCCCGACCCGCGCGACCCGTCCTGGCCCGAGGCCACCGCCGCCACCCTGGACGGACTCCTGCGCGATCCCGGGCGGAAGACGCTGGCCTTGTTCACGTCGTACCGGGATCTGGAGAACGTGCGCGAGGCGCTGGAGCGGCGGCTGGCCGCCGGGCGTCCGATGTTCGATCCCTTCGCCAAACCGGGCGAGACGGAGACGCCGCCCGATCCCTACCAGATCCTGGCCCAGGGGTCGGGGGGGACGGCCTCGGACCTGTTGCAACGCTTCCGCCGGTCGCCGCGGGCGGTGCTGCTCGGCACCGCGAGCTTCTGGGAAGGGGTGGACCTTCCCGGGGAGGATCTGGAGGTGCTGGTGCTCACCCGGCTCCCGTTCGGCGTGCCCACCGAACCGCGGCTCCAGGCCCGCTCCGAGCGGCTGGAGGCGGAGGGGGGAAATCCCTTCTTGGAACTCTACCTCCCCGACGCGGTGCTGCGGTTCAAGCAGGGCTTCGGCCGCCTCATCCGCCGCCGCTCCGACCGGGGGATCGTGGCCGTCCTCGACCCCCGCATCGTGACCAAGAACTACGGGCGCCGGTTCTCCGGGGCCCTTCCCCTCCCCCTCACCGTGGTGCCCGACGGTCCCGCCCTGGTGGCGGCGGCGGGGGCCTGGTGGCGGTCGCATCGTCCGGGGCCGGAAGCGGGGACCGGGGGACCTCCGGTATCATCGCCCTCCGAGGAAGGAGACCCGTCATGAGCACCACCGCCGCCCGCACCGTGCGCGCACCCCGCGGCACCACGATCACCTGCCAGGGCTGGCCGCAGGAGGCCGCGCTCCGGATGATCATGAACAACCTCGACCCCGAGGTGGCCGAGCGGCCCCAGGACCTGGTGGTCTACGGCGGCACCGGCCGCGCCGCCCGGAGCTGGGAGGCGTTCGACGCCATCGTGCGCACGCTGAGGACGCTCGGGAACGACGAGACCCTGCTGGTCCAGAGCGGGAAGCCGGTGGCGGTCTTCCGCACCCACCCGGGGGCGCCGCGGGTGCTGATCGCCAACGGCAACCTGGTGGGAAAGTGGGCGACCTGGGAGCACTTCCGCGAGCTGGAGCGGAAGGGCCTGATCATGTACGGCCAGATGACCGCGGGATCGTGGATCTACATCGGCACCCAGGGGATCGTGCAGGGCACGTTCGAGACCCTGGCCGAGGCCTCGCGGCAGCGGAGCGGGGGCGACATGGCCGGCGAGGCGGTGCTCACCGCCGGACTCGGCGGCATGGGGGGCGCCCAGCCCCTGGCGGTGACCATGAACGGCGGGGTGTGCCTGGCGGTGGAGGTGGATCCCGGCCGCATTCGCCGGCGGCTGGAGACCGGCTACTGCATGGAGTCGACCGAATCGCTGGACGACGCGGTGAAGCGGGTGGAGGCGGCGCGGGCGGAGAAACGCGCGCTCTCGGTGGCGCTCCTCGGGAACGCGGCCGAGGTGCTGCCGGCGCTGCTCGATCGCGGCTTCCGCCCCGACTACGTCACCGACCAGACCTCGGCCCACGACGAGCTGAACGGCTACGTCCCGCACGGCCTGCCCTACGCGGAGGCGCTGGCGCTGCGCGAGAGCGATCCCGGCGCCTACGTGGAGCGCTCGATGCAGTCCATGGCCGCCCACGTCCGGGCCATGCTCGAGTTCCAGAAGCAAGGCGCCACCGTCTTCGACTACGGCAACAACCTGCGCGGGCAGGCGCAGAAGGCGGGGGTGGCCGGCGCCTTCGGCTTCCCCGGATTCGTCCCCGCGTTCATCCGGCCCCTCTTCTGCCGGGGGAAGGGCCCTTTCCGGTGGGTCGCCCTCTCCGGCGATCCCGGCGACATCCGCGCCACCGACGAGGCGCTTCTGGCCGCGTTCCCCGAGGACCGGGTGCTGGCGCGCTGGCTGCCGCTGGCCGCCCGGCACGTGCAATTCCAGGGGCTGCCGTCCCGCATCTGCTGGCTGGGCTACGGCGAGCGGGCCCGGGCGGGGTTGCTGTTCAACGACCTGGTGCGGACGGGGAAGGTGAAGGCGCCGATCGTGATCGGGCGCGACCACCTGGACACCGGCTCGGTGGCCAGCCCCTACCGCGAGACCGAGGCGATGGCCGACGGCACCGACGCGGTGGCCGACTGGCCGATCCTGAACGCGCTCCTCAACACCGCCTCGGGGGCGACCTGGGTCTCGTTCCACCACGGCGGCGGGGTGGGGATCGGGCTCTCGCTGCACGCGGGGATGGTGATCGTGGCCGACGGAACCTCCGACGCGGCGGCCCGGCTGGAACGCGTGCTCACCAACGACCCCGGGATCGGGGTGGTGCGCCACGCCGACGCCGGGTACGAGCTGGCCCGGGAGGTGGCTCGAGAGAAAGGTATCCGCATGCCGATGGAAGAGGGTTAATTCATCATGGAATTCATACTTGCAGGCGTGGTCTCGCGTCATGCTTGAGGCGAGGCCCTTCGCCGATCTCCTGATGGTGGGAATCGGGGAGCTCTGCACCATGGGGCCGGGCTCCGGCCCTCAGGCGGGGCCGGCGCAGGGGGAGGTCGGCGCGGTGGCCGGGGCTGCCCTGGCGGTGGCCGGGGGGCGGGTGCTGGCCGCGGGGCTGGGGGCGGAGGTCGAGCGGGCGGTCTCGGGGGCGGTGGAGACGGTGGACGCCGCCGGGGGGCTGGTCCTCCCGGGCTGGGTGGACGCCCACACCCACCTCCTGTTCGGGGGGACCCGCGAGGACGAATTCGTGATGCGGACCCAGGGGCGGTCCTACCAGGAGATCGCCGCGGCGGGCGGCGGGATCCATGCCAGCGTCCGCCATTTCCGGAACGCTTCCGACGGGGAGATCCTGGACCGGGCCCGGCGGAACCTGGACCTGGCGCTCTCGCTCGGCACCACCACCCTCGAGATCAAGAGCGGCTACGGGCTCTCGGTGGAGCAGGAGCTGCGCGCCCTCCGGCTCATCCGGACCCTGGCCGGAAGCCACCCGGTGGAGATCGTTCCCACCTTCCTGGGCGCCCACGAGATCCCCGCCGAGTGGAGGCGCGACCGCGCCGGGTACGTGCGGCTCCTGACGGAGACGATGATCCCGCAGGTGGCCGCGGAGGGGCTGGCCGGGTTCTGCGACGTGTTCTGCGAGGAGGGCGTCTTCACTCCCGCCGAGAGCCGCACCATCCTGGAGGCCGCCCGCGCCCACGGGTTCATGCTCAAGCTCCACGCCGACGAGTTCGGCGACACCGGGGGATCGCGCCTGGCCGCGGAGCTGGGCGCGGTGAGCGCCGACCACCTCCACGGCACCCCGCCCGAGGTGGCCCGGGAGCTGGCCCGGGCGGGGACGGTGGGGGTGCTGCTCCCGGGGACCGCGTTCTTCCTGAACCTCGCCGGGAAGGCGCCGGCCCGGGAGATGATCGAGGCCGGGCTCCCGGTGGCGGTGGCCACCGACTTCAATCCCGGATCGTCCATGTCCCAAAGCATGCCGCTCATGACCACCCTGGCCTGCCTCCAGCTCCGGATGACCCCGGAGGAGGCGCTGGTGGCGGCCACCGTGAACGGCGCGGCGGCGCTGGCCCGGGCGGACCGGGTGGGACGCCTCCGACCCGGGTTCCGCGCGGATTTCCAACTCCTGGATCTCCCCGGCCACCGCCAGGTTCCCTACCACTATGGGGTCTCCCGGGTCCGGGCGGTCTACCGGGCGGGCCGGCGGGTTTTCGGCGCCGCCTAGCCCCCCGCCCCCAAGGTGGTGCCGGCGCCGGCGCCCGGATCCGGCGGCGGCCGGGCCGGTTCCGGGCCCGGGCCAATTCGCCCGGCACCCCCTCCAAGCCGTCCCCCATCCCCCACTTCGGCAAAAACTTCGCACTTCCGGGTAACGTTCCGGTTCGATCCGACGATAAGGAACCTGGAGCGGATCGGCTTCCGGGCCCGTCCGCTCATGAGCGTGAGGACCCAGCTCCCCCCGGTGCGAGCGGGCGGGAGGGTGAAGAGAGGGCTCCCCGTTGGACAACAATGCCACCATCAAGCGTCGTGCCCAGGACCTGATGAAGAAGGGGTCGTACGCCGAGGCGGCCGAGGTCTATCTCAACCTCGCCGGCTCGAGCGCCATGCAGCCCTATGACTTCGTGGTTCTGGGCGATCTGCTCATCCGCACCGGCAAGCGCCGGGACGCGGTCGACCGCTACCTGGAAGCGCTCAACAGCTACGCCGAGGCCGGGTTGCACCGGAACGCCATCGCCCTGGCCAAGAAGGTCCACCGGCTGGCTCCGGACCTGGTTTCGATCCAGCGCCGGCTGGGCGATCTCTACGCCGCCGAGGGGCTGGCCAGCGAGGCCTCGATCCACTTCGTGAAGTTCCTGGAGAAGGTGAACCGCGAGGCGGAAAACGCCCCCGACGAGATCGAGCACGTCTGCATCCGCATGCTCGAGATGGAACTTCCTTCCTTCGACCTGGTGGACCGGGTGGTGGAGGCGGCCAAGGCGGTGGACCGCCACGACCGGGTGGGAACCGGGGTGATGCACCAGGCCCGCCGCGCCGGACGGCTCGGCGACCCCGGCAATGCCGAACGGCTGGCCAAGCTGGCCCTGGAACTCGACCCCGAGATCGATCCGAACGCCGGAACCGAGGAACCGGTGGAGGAAGCGCCCACCTTCCTCGATCCCGGCGCGGTGAACTTCGCCGAGGCCTCGGCGCCGGCCGCACCGGCGGTCCCGGCCGCGGCGGCGCCCGCGTCTCCCGACCCGACCCCCACCCTCTCCCTGGACGACTTCGACTACGAGGCGGACCCGAGCGCGGTCACCCTCGATGCCGGGCCCGAACCGCCAGTCTCCGGGAACGGCCATCGCGAGGGCGTCCCCGAACTCCACGCGGTGGACCTCTCCGCCGAGCTTTCGGCCGACGAGCCGGACGAGGCGGCAGTCGAGGACGAGGATTCCGCGCCCGCCGCCTACGAGCTGGACGCCGCCGTCGCAAGCGGGACGGAGGCGGATTCCGAGCCGGCCGTCGACGCGGCCGGAGCCGAGAGCGAAGCGGAGGCGGCGCCGGGGGAGAGCCCCGACGTTCTCCGTGCGCGCGCCCTGGAGTTCCTGGAGCGCGACGAACCGGTCCGCGCCCAGCGCGAGCTGATCAAGGCGGCGGCGGCCTACTTCAAGGCGGGCCGGAGCCACGACGCGGAGGAGCTTTACCGCCGCGTGGTCCAGATGGACCCCAACCACCTGAAGGCGCTCCGAGGCCTGGTGGAGATCGCTCACATCAACGGCGAGCGCGGCAAGATGGCGCACTGGGGATGCGAGCTCGGCGACGTGCTCCTGGCCCGCGAGATGTACGCCGAGGCCAAGCTCCAGTTCGAGCGGGTGCTGGCTTTCGATTCGGAGAACGCCAAGGCGCGCTCCCGGGTCAACCGTCTCAACACCATCGCGGGGGTGGAAGGCGTGGGCTACGGCGCGCTCGCTCCCGACGCCAGCGAGGTGGAGGGGGCGCAGGTCACGGTGGCGGAGGAGCCGTCGGAGGCCAGCCAGAGTCCCTTCGATCTCTCCCGGATCCTGGACGAGTTCCGCAGCTCGGTGACCCGGCAGATTCCGGCCGAGGACTCCAAGAGCCACTACGACCTGGGCGTCGCCTACAAGGAGATGGGGCTGGTGGAGGAAGCGGTCCATGCTTTCCAGACCGCCGCCGACTCCAACGAGGATCGCAACCGTTCGCTGGAAATGCTCGGAGAATGCTATCTTCTTCAGGATCGATTCCAGGAGGCGCTCCCGGTCTTCGAGGAGCTCCTGCCGGCGACCGAAGGGGAGAGCGCGGCGCGGCTGAACCTGCAGCTCGGCCGCACCTACGAGGGATTGCGCGAATGGGACAAGGCCGAAGAGGCGTACTTCAAGGCCCTCGAGCTGAACGAGGACCTGGTCGAGGCCATGGAACTTCTCGAGTCCATGGAAGAACGCCGTGATCGGGGAGCGGCCTAGCCAGGACTCCCGCACCCCCCGCGTCGATCTCCACGCCCACAGCCATTACAGCGACGGCGAGCACCCCCCGGCCCGGGTCGCGGACATGGCCGCCGCCGCCGGCCTCGCCGCCCTCGCTCTCACCGACCACGACTGCCTGGACGGCCTCGTCGAGTTCGTGAACGCCGCCCGGGGATTCGAGGCGGTGGCGGGGGTCGAGGTGAGCGCCCGCCGGAACCAGACCGACGTCCACCTGGTCGGCCACTTCATTTCTCCCGCGGACCCGATCCTGCGCGAGCGGTTGGGCGAGCTGGCCCGGACCCGGGCCGAGCGCGCCCGCGCCATGGTGGAGGCGCTGGCGGGGCTGGGGATCGCGATTACCCTGGAGCGGGTGCACGCGCTCTCGGGACGGGGCACGGTGGGGCGCCCCCACCTGGCCCTGGCGCTGGTGGAGTCGGGCGCGGCGTCCTCGGTGGAGGAAGCCTTTCGCAAGTTCCTGCGCCCCGGCACCCCCGGTTACGTTCCCAAGCCGGGACCCTCCCCGGAGGAGGCCATCGGCTGGATCCACGAAGCGGGAGGGACCGCCACCCTGGCCCATCCCGGACCCATGCGCCACGACGAGTGGATCGCCGGCATGGCCGAGGCGGGGCTGGACGGGATCGAGGTCTGGCACCCCAAGCACAATTCCGGGCAGCGCGAGGGGTATCTCCGCCGGGCCCGCGAGCTGGATCTGGTCCCCGCCGGGGGATCCGACTATCATGGGGCGAGCGTGGGCGACGCCGAGGTCGGCCAGGAACCGATTCCCGCCGAGATTCTCGACCGGCTCCGCGAGCGGCGCCCCCGCGCGTGACCGCGGCTCCGTCGGGGGACGGCGGTCGCGGCCGCCCCCGTGCTCGCGCGCAGCGGTCCACCCCTCCGATCACGCCGGAATGACCGAAACCGAACGACTCGCTCTGTCGGCCGCGTTCCTCGCCGCGATGGTGGCGGTGGGGCTGGCGCTCTCCCTGGTTCCCCACGTGGAGCTGGTGACGCTCACCGCGTTCACCGCGGGATTGCTCCTCGGCGCCCGGGCGGGAGCCCTGATCGGCGCCGCCGGCATGCTCCTCTACACCTTCGCCAACAGCGCGGTTCACGGCTTCCCCCCCTCGCCGCTCCCGGTCCTGGCCACCCAGATGCTGGGGATGGCGATCACCGGCGGAGCGGGGGCGCTCTGGCGCCGGGCCTGGCTCCGGGGGCGGGCGCCCCGGCGGGGGGCGATGCTGGCGCTCCCCGCGATCGGTTTCCTCCTCGCCGCGCTCGACCAGGCGCTGCTGAACGGGGCCTACGCCTGGTTCCTGGGCTCCGGGGAGGCCACCCGCACCGCCGCCTTCGTCTCGGGCATGCTGTTCGGGCTCCTGGACATGATCTGGAACGCGGCGGTGTTCGCGGTGGGAGGCCCGGTGGCCGCCACCGTGCTCCGCCGCGAGGCGCGCCGCCGCGGCTGGTGGCGCGAGGCGCGGGCCGGGCTGGTCGTGGTCGTGGTCGCGGGCGCGCTGGTGGTGGGGGCCCGTTCGCAAGCGGCCCCCGTTCCCTCCGATCCGCTCGAAGCCGCCCCCGGGGGCGCCGGGCGGGGACGGCGGGTGGTGGCCCTCCCCGATACCGTCTTCGACCACGGCCCCGTGGACACCTTCGTTCCCGCTCCCCCCGACACCGTGGTGGTGGACACCCTGCTCGCCCCGTCCCTGCGCGACACCGCGGCCGCGGCGGTGGTGGACACGGTCGAGGTTCCCCTCCGGCCTCCGCCCCCCGGCACGCCCCTCCGCCCGCTGGCCCTCCGTCCGGCTCCGGTGTGGCAGCCGCTCGACGTCGCCGCCGCCGCCCCCCTGGGGGTGACCCAGCTCCAGGACACGGACGTTTTCGCCGGCGCCGCCCGCTCCTGGACCACCGCTCCCGCGCTCCCCTCGGTCCTGGACGCCTGGGGCCTGGGTTGGGGGCGGGTGCGCTACAGCTACGACGGGGTGCCCATGGCGGGCCCGGTTCACGACTTCGGGGAGCCGCCCGATCTTCCCCTGGCCTGGCGGGCGGGGTGGCGGGAGCGCTGGACCGCGTCGGGGACCCGGGTGGACGTGGCCTCGCCGCCTCCGGCGGAGGGCTCGCCCCTGAGCCAGATCTCGCTCACCAGCGGCAGCCTGGGCCGGCGCACCGCGGAGTTCGCGCTCTTCCGGAACCTGGGCCCGGTGAACGTGGGGGTGGACTTCCGCGACCGCGAGGAGGCGCTCCTCGACGCGCTGGGCGGCTTCCTCTCGGGCACCGCCGCCGGCGACCGGCTGTGGCTCCGGGTGGAGTCGATCGCGGGCCGGCGTCCCGACTGGTCGGTGGACGTGGCGGGGGGGGAGGACAAACGCACCCTCTCCACCGGCCAGCGCCTCAACCGCCTCTCCCGGCGGCTCCAGACCTCGCTCAACGGCCCCTTCCTGGGAGGCGCCACCCGGCTCACCCTGGCCCTTCGCCGCCAGGCCCTCCAGCTCTCCGGGGGCGCCGGCGCCTTCGGCGAGATCATCTTCGACGGCGGCACCGCCCAGGCCGACTGGGCGGCGCCGGTCCCCGGCCTCACCCTCCGCGCCCGTTTCGACCGCGACCGCCGGCGGGGCGGCCTCGATCCCTCCCGCACCCTGGACGGGGAGCGGGGAGAGGCGTCCTGGAGCGGATCCCGGGGGGGGGTGCGGCTGGGGGCCGAGGCCTCGGCCGGGCATCAGGAGCCCTACGGAAACTTCGCCGAGGGGGCGCTCGTCGCCGGATACGAACGCGGGTCCTGGGGCCTCCGGCTCGCGGCCAGCCGCGAGGTGGACCTCCCGCCCCTGGTCCTCGACGTGGACCGGCCGGCGCCGGAGGCGGGGGTCTCGTCGTGGCTCGAGCGGTACGAGACCGCCGAGCGGCCCGAGACGCGGAACGCGGTGCGGGCGGAGGCGGGCTGGAAGGGAGGGTGGGCGGCGCTGGCCGCGGGGATGTGGGCGGCGCGGATCACCGGGTACCGGATCGACTCGAACCCCCTCTGGGTTCCCCTGGCCAGCGACTACGCGCCGGTTTTCTCGCCGGGAACCACCGGCGACGTGCAGGGGCTCTACGCCCGTTTCCGCGTGAACGCGGGAACCCACCTCTTCGGCGAGGGGGAGGGGCGGACGCAGAATCGCGACGACCGGGAGGTGCCCTACCTCCCCGCGTTCTCCGCCCGGGGCGCGCTCCACTGGCGCCGGCTGTGGTTCAAGCGGAGCCTCGACCTCGACGCCTCCATCGGGGGGGCGCTGGTGGGCCCGCGGCGGAACCCGAACGGCGCCCTCTATCCCACCACCGCGGTGGGATACGCCCGCCTCACCGGCCGGATCGACAACGGGCTCCTCATCCTGGGCTTCCAGAACCTCGGGAGCATCTACATGGAGTCGGATCTCCGGAGCAACGACACCGTCACCCCGCTTCCCATCCCCGGCCAGACCGTCCTCCTGGGTCTCACCATGTACCTGCGCGACTGACCGCGTCCCGGTCCCCGCGCCCGCCTCCCGCGCCCCCGCCGGAAAGGAACGCGCCGTGCGCGTCCACGGACTTCTCACCACCGCCGAACGGCGGCTGGCGGTGCTGGTTTTCGGCCTGGCCCTGGTGGGCTCGGCGGTCCACCTGGGCCGCCGGCTAGACCCCCGGGTGGAGGCCTGGCTCACCGAGGGCCCCGCCCCCGCGAACGGACCGGCGACGGCGCCGGGAGGGGAGGGCGCCCCGACCGCCCCCGGGGCCCTCGCGCATCCCCCCGAGGCCCCGCAACCGGGCCCTGGGAGCGCCGCCGCGGGCGCCCCCCCGGGGCCCGGCGCGTCCCCGGAGGAAGCGCCGTCCGCGCGGGCGAGGATCGACCCCAACACCGCGGGACCGGAGGCCCTCACCGCGCTCCCGGGAATCGGGCCGGCCCTGGCCGGCCGGATCGTGGCCGACCGGGCCCGCCGGGGACCCTATCGCCGGGCCGAGGACCTCCTCCGGGTCCCGGGAATCGGGCCCGCCACCCTGGCCCGGATGCGCCCGCTATTGAATCTCCCATGAACCGGTTACGGCCGGAGCCGCAACCGGGCCCGGAATCGATGGGTGGGCAGGCCCACCGGCGTCGCCGGCTGCACTTCCGAGGCCCTTCGGGCTTCAAGTCCGTGCGCTCCCGCCGATACCTAGGTTGCAAAAGGCAAGGCGGAAGGCAGCATTCTGCCCAAGATCGCGGAGGCGCGCGCGGGCGCGCGTACGCGGGACGCGGAATCCTACGTCCCCATGCGGAGGCACATCCTTGCAGGACACCCTGAACCAGCGCCTCATCGAGACCAAGAAGATCTCCAAACAGCACTTGAACGACGCCGAGCGCCTGGCCAAGTCGGGGGGCGGGTCGCTCGCCGTGAACCTGGTCAAGGTGGGAGCCCTCAGCCAGGACGAGCTGAACGATTTCCTGGGCAAGTTCTACAGCGCGCCGGTAGTGGACATCGGCAACCTCGACGTGGACCCGGCGGTGATCCGGCTCATTCCCGCCGACGTGGCCAGCCGCTTCCAGGTGGTGCCCATGAAGCGGAACGGGCGCAAGCTCACCGTGGTCATGGCCAATCCGTCCAACATCTTCGCCCTCGACGACATCAAGTTCATCACCGGCTGCGAGGTCGAGACCTGCGTGGCGTCCGAGGACGCGATCAAGAAGGCCATCGACCGGTTCTACGACAGCCACGAGTCGCTGGCCAGCGTGATGAAGCAGTTCGACGACGACGTGGAGATCGTCGAGGATGCCGAGGACGAGGCGGTCAACCTGGGCGACATCACCGCGGAAGAAGCCCCGGTGGTGAAGCTGGTGAACTCGCTCCTGGCCGACGCGATCCGCAAGGGGGCCTCGGACATCCACGTGGAGCCGTTCGAGAAATCGCTCCGGGTGCGGTTCCGCATCGACGGCGAACTCTACGAGATGATGAGCCCGCCCCACCGGCTCAAGTCCGCCATGCTTTCCCGGCTCAAGATCATGGCCGAACTCGACATCGCCGAGCGGCGGGTGCCCCAGGACGGGCGCATCCGGCTCCGGCTCATGAACAAGAACATCGACCTCCGGGTGTCCACCCTGCCCACGATCTACGGGGAGAAGATCGTGATGCGTATCCTGGACAAGTCGAACCTCAACATCGACCTCACCAAGATGGGCTTCGACGCGGCCTCGCTCAAGAAGCTGGTGAAGGCGATCGAGATGCCCTACGGCATGGTCCTGGTCACCGGTCCCACCGGGAGCGGCAAGACCACCACCCTCTACTCGGCGTTGAGCCGGGTCAACAAGACCAGCGTCAACATCATGACCGCCGAGGACCCGGTGGAGTACAACCTGGACGGGATCAACCAGGTGAACGTGAACGAGGAGATCGGCCTCACCTTCGCCGCCGCCCTCCGCGCCTTCCTCCGCCAGGACCCCAACATCGTCATGGTCGGGGAGATCCGGGACATTGAGACCGCGTCGATCGGGGTCAAGGCCGCCCTCACCGGGCACCTGGTGCTCTCCACCCTGCACACCAACGACGCCCCCAGCACCCTGAACCGCCTGGTCGACATGGGAGTGGAGCCGTTCTTGGTGGCGAGCTCGGTGAACCTGATCATGGCCCAGCGGCTCATCCGCCGCATCTGCAAGAACTGCAAGCAGCCCACCGTCCTCCACCCCGAGGTCATCGAGGAGCTCGGGTTGAGCGAGGAGGAAGCCCAGGACCTGGTGGTCCACGAGGGGGCGGGATGCGTCGATTGCAACAACACCGGCTACAAGGGCCGGGAGGGGATCTACGAGGTCATGCCGATCTCGCCCGCGGTCCGGGACATGATCCTCGACCGCGCCCCCACCTCGGAGATCCGCAGCCTGGCCATCCAGGAAGGCATGCTGACCCTGCGCGCCCACGCCCTGGGCAAACTCAAGTCCGGTATCACCTCGGTGGAAGAGGTGTTGAAGGAGAGCGCGAAAGATGACTAATCCCAACCTCCCGCCCACGGGACCCGGGCCCCGGCCCCAGGTCGTTCCCGGGACGGCCGTGCCCGCTCCCGCCGCCGGCGGTCCCGCCCCCGCTTCGGGGCCGGGGAACGCGCTCAACATGCACGACCTCCTCAAGGAGGCGATCACCAAGAAGGCGTCGGACCTCCATCTCACCGCGGGGGTGCCGCCGATGTTCCGGGTGGACGGGCAGCTCCTGCCCGGGGCCTACCGGCCGCTCAAGCCCGAAATGTGCGAGAGGCTGGCCTACTCGGTCCTCACCGAGGAGCAGCGCAAGCGCTTCGAGATGCGGCGGGAGCTGGACGTGTCGTTCGGCATTCCCGGCCTCTCCCGGTTCCGGGCCAACATCTTCCTCCAGCGCGGGGTGGTCAGCATGGCCATCCGGCAGATTCCCTACAGCGTGCAGACGGTGGAGCAGCTGGGGCTGCCCAAGACCATCGTCGACTTCGCCCGCAAGCCCAAGGGCCTGGTGCTGGTCACCGGCCCCACCGGCAGCGGCAAGTCCACCACCCTGGCCGCCCTCATCAACATGATCAACGAGGAACGCCGGAGCCACATCATGACCATCGAGGACCCGATCGAGTTCGTGCACCAGCACAAGAAGTGCATCGTGAACCAGCGGGAGATCAACGCCGACACCGAAAGCTTCGCCAACGCCCTCAAGTTCGTCCTCCGGCAGGACCCGGACGTGATCATGGTGGGGGAAATGCGGGACCTGGAGACCATCGCGGCGGCCCTGACCATCGCCGAGACCGGCCACCTGGTCTTCGCCACCCTCCACACCAACTCCACCTTCGAGGCGGTGAGCCGGGTGGTGGACGTATTCCCACCTTCCCAGCAGCAGCAGGTCCTGTCCCAGCTCGCCTTCGTGCTGGAGGGGGTGGTGGCCCAGCAGCTCCTGCCCAAGGCCCGGGGCGGCGGCCGGGTCCTCATCCCCGAGGTCCTGGTCTGCACCCCCGCCATCAAGGCCATCATCCGCGAGGGGAAGACCCACCAGATCTACACGCTGATGCAGGCGGGGGCCAAGTTCGGGATGCAGACCATGAACCAGGCCCTGTTCGCCGCCTACGCCAACCGGCTCATCAGCCACGAAGAAGCGCTCGGACGGAGCTTCGACCCGCAGGAGCTCAACAACCTCATCTCCAAGAGCGGGCTCAAGGCCGCGTGAGCGGGCAACGAGAGGAGAACTGAACCGTGCCTACCTACGTATGGAAAGGACGCACCCTTTCGGGCGAGGTCCAGAGCGGCGAGATCACGCTGGGGAGCCAGGAGGAAGTCCTGGCCCAGCTCCGGCGTAAGCGGATCATCGCCACCTTCGTCCGCGAGAAGCCCAAACAGGTCGGACTGGCGGTGCGGCTGGGGGGGGGAGCGGGGTAAAGACCAAGGAACTGGCCATCTTCACCCGGCAGTTCGCGACCATGATCAACGCCGGCCTGCCCCTGGTGCAGTGCCTGGACATCCTGTCGCAGCAGCAGGACAACAAGGCGTTCAAGACGGTCATCAACAACGTCATGCACGACGTGGAGTCGGGGGCGACCCTGGCCGAGGCCTTGCGCAAGCACGTCAAGGTCTTCGACAAGCTCTTCACCAACATGGTGGAAGCGGGCGAGGCCGGCGGTGTGCTGGACGACATTCTCCTCCGGCTGGCGACCTACATCGAGAAGGCGGAGGCGCTGAAACGCAAGGTGAAGAGCGCCATGACCTACCCGGTGGTGGTAGCCTCGGTGGCGATGATGGCGACCGCGTTCATGCTGATCTTCATCATCCCCACCTTCGCCAAGATCTTCACCGAGTTCGGCGGGCAGCTGCCGCTCCCCACCCGGGTGGTGATGGGCCTCTCTTCCTTCCTGCGCGGCTACTGGTGGGCGCTGTTGACCGGCATCGTGGGACTCATCTTCGCCTACCGCCGCTACGCCGCCACCGAGAACGGCCGGCGGAAGGTGGACGCGTTCAAGCTCCGGATTCCGGTCCTGGGCGACGTGCTCCGCAAGGGCTCCATCGCCCGGTTCACCCGGACCCTGGGAACGTTGATCTCCTCGGGCGTGCCGATCCTGGACGGCCTCGAGATCACCGCCCAGACCTCGGGCAACAAGATCATCGAGGAGGCGATCCTCGCCACCCGCGGCTCCATCAGCGAGGGCGAGACCATCTCCGCGCCGCTCAAGGAGGCCAAGGTGTTTCCGCCCATGGTGGTGCAGATGATCGGGGTGGGCGAGGAGACCGGGGCCCTGGACGAGATGCTGAACAAGATCGCCGTGTTCTACGACGACGAGGTGAACACCGCGGTCGACACCCTGACCTCGATCATCGAACCGGTGATGATCGTGGTCATGGGGACGGTGGTGGGCGGCATGGTGGTGGCCATGTACATGCCCATGTTCAAGCTGGTCTCCGTGGTGGCGAATGGAGGGTAGGCGGGACTTCGTCCATCCCGAGGGCGATCTCGGCCGCACCTGGCTCGCGGTGGGGCGCCTGGGGGCGGGGGGCCTGCTGGCGCTCCTCGCCCTGACCGCCAACGGCGACGCCCGCTCCCCGGGACTCATGCTGCTGGCCGCGGGGGTGGCGGTGGCGGTGGCGGCGGTGACCCCGTTCTCGCGCGGGAGGCGGGCCCTGGGCGCCGGGCTCTTCGTGGCCGACCTGGCCTGGATCACCCTGGCGGTGGCCGGGGCGGGGAACCCGGAGATGGGGCTCACCGTGCTCTATCCCCTGGTGGCGTTCGGAGCGGGGCTGACCCTGGGCGGGCGCACCGCCCTCGGGCTGAGCCTGGCCGCGGGGCTGGCCCTGGTGGCCGGGGTGAGCGGCGGGCCCGCGCTGCGGGTGGACTCGGGATGGATCGTGTTCCAGGGACTCCTGGTCCTGGTGCTGGGGGCGGTGAGCGACCGGATGCGGGCGCTCCTGATGTCGCGGGAGCGGGCCCTGGCCTTCGCCTCCCGGGCCCTGGAACGGATGCGGCTCGACACCGACACCATCGTCCAGAACCTGGGGAGCGGAGTCCTCAGCGTGGACCGGAGCGGGAACGTGGTTCACGTGAACCGGACCGCGGAGGAGACCCTGGGGATCGAGGCCGCCGAGGTCCGGGGCCGGAAGGCGGTGGAGGCGCTCCCCGAGGCGGTGGCGCCGCTGGTGGAGGTGCTGGCCGCCGGGCTCTCCGACGGCCGCCCGGTGAGCCGCGGAGAGGTGGAGATCGCCCTCGGGGGGACCACACTCCCCCTCGGGGTGGGAACTACCATCCTCCGGGACGCCGGAGGCGAGATCACCGGGGTGGTGGCGCTGTTTCAGGACCTCACCGAGGTCCGGCACCGCGAGCGGCTGGCCCGCCGGCGGGACCGGCTGGCCGCGGTGGGGGAGCTGGCGGCGGGGATCGCCCACGAAATCCGCAACAGCGTCCTCCCGATCTCCGGCTCGGTGGAGATCCTGAACCAGGAGCTGGCCCTGGACGCCGAGCAGAAGAAGCTCTTCGAGGTGATCTCGCGCGAGACGGAGAACGTGGAGCGGTTCGTGAGCGCGCTCCTTTCCTACACCCGCTCCCAGGCCCGGCACCCGGCGGCGGTGGACCTGGACCGGCTCGCGGCGGAGACGGCGGACGACTTCCGCCTGGCCCGCAAGGACGGGCCGGAGGTGACGGTGGCGGGGGACGGGGCCTCGGTGTGGGCCTGGGCGGATCCCGACCAGATCCGCCAGGCGGTCCGCAACCTGGTCCTGAACGCGGGAGACGCCTCCGGGCCCGAAGGCACGGTGGTGATTCGCGCCGGCCGCACCGCCGGAGGAGAGGCGTGGTTGGAGGTGGAGGACGACGGCCCCGGGATCCCGGCGGAGGAGCGGGAGCGGATCTGCCAGCCGTTCTACACCAGCAAACCGGGAGGGACCGGCCTGGGTCTGGCCATCGTCTCCCGGATCGTGGAAGAGCACGACGGGCGGCTCGAGCTCCTGGATTCGGAGCTGGGCGGTGCCCGTCTCCGGATCGTGTTGCAGCAACCGGCCGAGACCCCGGCAACCCTGGCGGCGGCCTGAGCGTTGGCTTCGACGACGAAAGGACCTGACGGACATGGCCCAAGAAAAGATCCTGGTGGTGGATGACGAGCAGAGCATGGTGCAGTTCCTCACCGCCCTGCTGCGGCGGGACGGGTACGAGGTGCTGGCCGCCCGCTCCGGTCCCGAGGCGCTGGAGTCGGTCCGCGACCACTCTCCCGACGTGATCGTGACCGACATCAAGATGCCGGGCATGGACGGGATCACCCTGCTCGAGAAGGTGAAGGGGATCGACGAGAGCATCCCGGTGATCATCATGACCGCCTACGCTTCGCAGAAGTCGGCGATCGACGCCCTCAACCTGGGCGCGTTCCAGTACATGGAAAAGCACGCCAAGAACGACGAGATCAAGCTCGCGGTGCGCAACGCCCTCGAGATGCGCAAGGTCCGTTCCGAGAACTCGTATCTCAAGCGGCAGCTCAAGAAGAGCCACGCCACCAAGGAGATCATCGGAAGCTCCGAGCAGATGATGCAGGTGTTCAAGATGGTGGACAAGGTGGCGGAGACCGACTCCACCATCCTCATCTTCGGCGAGTCGGGGACGGGGAAGGAGCTGATCGCGCGGGAGATCCACTACCGGAGCCGCCGGTCCACCGGCCCCTTCGTGTCGATCAACTGCGGCGCGCTTCCCAAGGACCTGCTGGAGTCGAACCTGTTCGGCCACGTGAAGGGCTCGTTCACCGGCGCGGTGCGCGACCAGCTGGGGCTCTTTCAGGTGGCGGAGGCGGGGACCTTCTTCCTGGACGAGGTGGGGGAGACCCAGCCCGCGACCCAGGTCAAGCTCCTGCGCGCCCTCCAGGAGCGCGAGATCATCCCGGTGGGCGGAACCAAGCCGATCAAGATCGACGTGCGCCTGGTGGCGGCCACCAACGCCGACCTGGAGCGGGACGTGCGGGAGGGGCGGTTCCGCACCGACCTCTTCTACCGCCTGAACGTGATCCCGGTCCGGCTTCCCCCGCTCCGCCAGCGGCTCGACGACATCCCGGTCCTGGCCGACCACTTCCTGAAGCGGTTCCTGGGTCCCAACGGCCCCAAGCACCTCACCAAGGCCTCGCTGGAGTCGCTGGGGCGCTATCACTGGCCCGGCAACGTCCGGGAGCTGGAGAATGTGATCGAGCGGGCGGTGATCCTCTCCGACGCGGACGAGATCGACCTGTGCGACCTTCCGGAGAAGGTGGTCCGGGGCGAGGCGGCCCGCGGGAGCCTGATCATCGACCAGCCCAACATGACCCTGGAGGAGCTGGAGCGCGAGTACATCCTGAAGGTGCTGGAGCACACGGGGTGGCAGAAGAAGCGGGCCAGCGACCTCCTGGGAATCAACGCCTCCACCCTCTACCGCAAGCTCCAGACCTACAAGGCCCAGGGACTGATCGCGGAAGGGGAGGATGCCGGGGACGAGGAGATGCTGGACGAGGCCGCCTGAGCCGTCCGCGCGCGTTCGCGAGCGCCCCGGGGCAAGCCGCCTCGGGGCGCTTTTCTTTGAGTGCAGGGTGCACGGCGATGCATTCGGCACGCTCCGCCCGCACGAAGCATGGCCGGTCGGGAATCCGGGGGAAAGGCCCCATCGCTCCGCGACCCCGCCCGAGGGTCCATCACGTTGCCCGGCAGCAGGTTCCAGGGAAAGGCGCCGCCTTCCCCGGTTTGGCACACCGCCTGCATTAACGATTGTCCGTCGATAGGTTTCGAGCTCAAGAAGGTCGCTCCGAAGCCGATACAAGCACGCAGAGACCGGGGCGAGCGCCCCACTTTGCAAACGGAGGTCAAATCCATGCTGCGGAACTCCAAGGGTTTCACCCTTATCGAGCTGATGATCGTCGTGGTCATCATCGGGATCCTGGCGGCGATCGCCATTCCGAACTTCATCTCCATGCAGGACCGTGCCCGTGAGGGCAGCGTGAAGGCGAACATGCACACCATCCAGCTCGCGGCCGAGGACTTCGCGGTCCAGAGCAACGGGGTGTATGCCACCGCCGCCGCCGACGTCACCCCCAACGGGGACACCGTCGAGGACCTGTGCGCCAACGGCGTGTACCCGAACAACCCCTTCTCCAACGCCGCCACCGCGGTGGGTTGGGGAGCCGCCCCGGCGGCCAAGGGTGAAATCGGCTTCAGCACCGCCACCACCACCCAGTACATCATCCAGGGTTACGGCAAGGCCGCGCTCCTGAGCCTCCAGCTCACCAACGGCTCCTAGTCCGGACCGGCTGTGAATCGAGAGCGGCGGGGCCCCACGGCCCCGCCGCTTTCTTGTTGCCCGGCGGGCTCAAGATCGGCTGATCCCAGCCGATAACGGATCACGGAAGCGCTCTTCCGGGGGAGGATCCTGCCATGTCCGTGATTTCCATGCCCGGGGCGGGGCGGAACCCCGCCGCCCTCTCGGTGGCCCGCCTGTCCAAGACCTACCGCGACTCCTGGGGGCGCCGGGTGACCGCCCTCCGGGAAGTCACCTTCTCGGTGGCCACCGGCGAGATCTTCGGGCTCCTCGGCCCCAACGGGGCGGGCAAGTCGACCACGCTCAAGATCGTGCTCGGCCTGCTTCCCGCCACCGGCGGCATGGGGTCGCTCCTGGGAAAGGCGCTGGGCACGGTCCCGGTGCGCGCCCGGCTGGGCTTCCTTCCCGAGAACCCCTACTTCTACGACTACCTCACCGCCCCCGAGTTCCTGGACACCTGCGCCTCGCTCACCGGCCTGCCGCGCCGCGGCCGCCGCGAACGGATCGCCGCCGTCCTGGAGCGGGTGGGGCTCGACCCCGCCGAGCGGAAACGCCTCCGCAAGTTCTCCAAGGGAATGCTCCAGCGGGTGGGGCTGGCCCAGGCCATCGTCCACGACCCGGAGCTGGTGATCCTGGACGAGCCGATGTCGGGCCTGGACCCGGTGGGCCGCCGCCAGGTGCGCGAGCTCATCCTGGGGCTCAAGGACGAAGGGAAGACGGTCATCCTCTCCTCCCACGTGCTCCCCGACGTGGAGGCGCTCTGCGACCGGGTGGGGATCCTGGTGGGGGGCGTGCTCCGCCGCACCGGACGGGTGAGCGACCTGGTCCGGACCGGCGGCGCCGGGTTCGAGATCGAGGTCGCCGGCCTCCCCCCCGCGCTCTTCCGCGCGTGGTCGGACGCCGGCCTGGCCCGGGAGAGCGGGGATCGGATCCTGATCGGGGTGGGGGCCGCCGAGGACCTGGAGTCCCGGGTTGGGCAGGTGCTGGCGGCGGGAGCGCGGCTCTTGGCGGTGCGGCCGCTTCAGGCCTCGCTCGAGGACGCGTTCCTGGCCGAACTCGACCAGGCTCACCGGAGCGACGCCGGCCGGGACCGGAGGGGGGCGGCATGAAGATTCTCGCCATCGCCCTCAATACCTTCCGCGAGGCCCGGCGCGACCGGGTGCAGTGGATCCTGCTGCTTTACGCGGCGGTGGTCCTGGGCGGCGCCTACGTCCTGAGCCCCCTGGCCATGGGCGAGGGGGACCGGGTCACCCGCGACCTGGGCCTGGCCGCGATCTCCCTGGTCGGGGTGATCCTGATCGTGCTGGTGGGGGCGGGGATGGTGCAGAAGGAGGTGGAGCGCCGCACCGTGCTCACCGTGCTGGCCAAGCCGGTCCGCCGGCCCGAGTTCCTGATCGGCAAGTACCTGGGCCTCATGGCCATGGTGGCCACGGTGTTCGTGCTCATGGCCGCGCTCCTGGCCGGGGTGATGGCCCTCCGCGACCACGCGGTGAACCCGGCGGTGATGGCGGCGGCCGCCTTCACCCTGGGCGAGCTGGCGGTGATGACCGCGGTGGTGGTGGCCTTCTCGGCGTTCGTCTCGCCCGCTCTCTCCGGGGTGTTCACCCTGGCGGTGTGGGTGACCGGGCACTTCGCCGGGGACCTCCTCCGCTTCGCCGGCCGCGCCCCCGACGCGGCGCTGGCCGCTGCGGCCAAAGTGGTGTACTACGCGCTCCCGCACCTCGATCTGTTCAACCTGCGCGCGGAGGCCGCCTACGGGCTCCTCCCCGCCCCGGGCCGGGCCCTGGCCGCCGCCCTCTACGCCGTGCTCTACTCGGCCAGCCTCCTGGCCGCGGCCTCGGTCATCTTCTCGCGGCGGGAGTTCCGGTGATCGGCCGCGGTACCCTGGCCGGCCTGGGGGCGGCGCTGGCGCTGTGGGGCGCGGCCACCGCGGCCTCGTACGGGGCGGGCGGCAACCGGGTCCGCGCCGGCGAACTCCTCTACTATCCCAACGGCCGGTTCCTGAAGGAGGCGGCCCTCGGGTACGATCAGGCGGCGGCGGCCGGAGCCTGGCTCCGGACCGTCCAGTACTACGGGGAACACGTGAAGGGGGACCGCCGCTTCGACCTCATGTACCATCTCTGCGACGTGGTCACCGATCTCGATCCGAAGTTCATCGAGCCCTATACCTTCGGGGCGTTCGTGCTGTTCTCCGACGGCACCCGCCCCGCCGAGGCGGAGGCGCTCCTGGCCAAGGGGCGCGCGCACAATCCGCGGTCCTCGGAGATCTATTTCGAGAGCGGGTTCATGGAATACGTCTTCCTGCGCAACTACTCCGAGGCCTCGGCCTACCTGCGACGGGCCGCGGAGCTCCCGGGGGCGCCCGACTACGCCGAACGCTTCGCGGCCTACGTGGCCGCCAAGGCCGGAGAGCCGAAAACGGCGATCCTCCTCTGGTCCGAGGTGGCGCGGCGGACCGGGAACCCGGGGATGAAGCGGCTGGCGGAGCAGAACATCGCCCGGCTCCAGGGCCGGACGGCGCCGGGCCCGGCGCGATGACGGCGGCCCTCTACCCGGTGTGGTTCCTGCTCCTGGCCACCGCGCTTTTCGGTGCGGTGCTGGGCTCGTTCCTCAACGTCTGCATCTACCGGATCCCGCGGGGGCTCTCGGTGGTGAGCCCGCCGTCGGCCTGTCCGAACTGCCGCAACCGGATCGCCCCCTACGACAACGTGCCGGTCCTGGGCTGGCTGTGGCTCCGGGGCAAGTGCCGGAACTGCCGGTCGCCGATCTCCGCCCGCTATCCGGTGGTGGAGGGGTTGACCGGGGCGGTGTTCCTCCTGCTGGCCTGGCGATACGGGCTCACTTGGGCGCTGGCGCCCGCGCTCTACTTCGCCTCGGCCATGATCGTGGTCACCCTGGTGGATTTCGACGCCCGCATCATCCCCGACGCCATCACCCTGCCGGGGATCCTCCTGGGGGTGGGGGCGTCGTTGTTGACCCCGGTCACGCTGGTGCAGTCGCTGGTGGGGGCGGCGCTGGGGTTCGCGCTCCTGTGGGGGCTGGGGTGGGCCTACAAGGCCGCCACCGGGATCGACGGCATGGGGGGAGGCGACGTGAAGCTCGCGGCCATGCTGGGGGCGTTCCTGGGATGGCAGGGGCTCCTCCTCACCATCTTCCTGGCCTCGCTCGCCGGCACCCTGACCGGGGTGGCGATGATGGCGAAGGGGCGGGGTGGCCGGCGGACGGCGCTTCCCTTCGGCACCTTCCTCGCCCCCATGGGGCTTGCGGTCTACGTATGGGGGCCGTCGCTCTTCCACTGGTACCTGAATCTGGCCCGGCGCTGAGGGTCTCCGGCGGCTGAGACCGGCCGCCCCGCGGCGTACCGCCCCGAATCGAGCCGGACCGCGGAGGCCTCGAACCGCCCCCCGATCTTGCCGATTTCACGGGCGGGCATGGCGGAATGCAGGCCGGGGCTTCCAACCCGTTGTCCCGCCGTCATTCCAACCCTCTACCATTACGCAACTTGATGGGGGAGGGACCCCGGCCCGGACGATGGCACCGATCTTGCGTTTGGAACCCCCCGGTAAACCCTATCGAATGCCCTCGTTCCCGGGAGGTTCCATGCGCGTCGCGTTCCGGCAGGCCGGTTTCTCGGTCATCGAGCTGATGGTGGTCCTGCTGGTCGTAGGCATCACCCTGGCCGCGGGGGTGCCCGCGTTCCAGAGCTTCATCCGGAGCAGCGGCCTCAAGAATGGGACCGAGAACCTGGCCGCCCAGCTCCGGCTGGCCCGCCAGATGGCGGTCTCCCAGTCGGTGGACCAGATCGTGGTCTGGAACCCGGACTCCCGGCAGTACCGCATCGTGACCGACGAGGACGGCAACGGGGTCGCCGGGGTCGGCGAGCCCACCGTGGGCCCGTTCACGCTCCCCGACCGAGTGGACCTGGCCAACGCGACCGGGTCCGACGCTTTCACCGGATCCCAGGTGATCTTCAGTCCCGACGGGAGCGCTTCCGAGTCGGGCTCGGTGGTGCTCTCCACCGACGACACCCACACCCTGACCCTGAGCGTTCTGGCCCCCACCGGCCAGGTGCGCATCGACTGAGGTGGCCATGAACTACCTGAACCGACTTCGCACGCGCGCCCGGGACCAGGAGGGCTTCAGCCTGGTGGAGGTCATGATCGCGATGAGCTTCCTGGCCATCGGGCTTTTGGCGGTGGCCCAGCTCATTCCGCTGGGGATGGCCGGGGTCACCCAGGCCCGGGTGCGGACGGTCGCGGTCCAGACCGCCCAGGAGCAGATGGACGTGCTCAAGCAGGCCGAGTACTCCTCGCCCGCCCTCACCGCGGGCGACTACACCGACTCCACCGGGACCTACACCCTCAACTGGACCATCACCGACAACGATCCGGTGCCCGGCAGCAAGCGGGTGGACCTGACGGCGACGTGGGCGAATCTGACCGGGACCAAGTCCGCGCGGCTCACCACCTACGTAACCGCCAAGCATTGACAAAGGAGCCGATCATGCCTCGCAAACCGATCGTTCGCGCCGGATCGAACCGGGGGTTCACCCTGCTGGAGATCATGGTGGCCCTGGTGGTGTTCGCCCTGGTCGGGGTGGCCATCTTCCAGATCCTGGTCCACACCAACCAGAGCGAGGACGTGGGGCAGTCCCTCACCGAGGCCCAGCAGAACGCCCGCGCCGCCCTCGACACCATCCTCCGCGATCTGCGGCAGGCCGGCTACAACATCGACAGCTCCAAGAACGTGCCCATCGAGACCGCCAGCCAGTACCGGATGACCTTCGTCATCGACCAGAACCAGAACGGAACCATCGATCCCGGCGAGCGGATCACCTACTTCCTGGACGCCGACCAGAGTGATCCCGCGGTGGCCAACACCCCCAACCCGCACGACTACGTCATCCGGCGCATCATCTCGACCGCCGCCGACAGCATGGCCGCCCCCGCCGCCGGAACCGGCGACATCGTGGCCTATGGGGTGACCCAGCGGCCGGCGGGCGGGGACGGGTGGGGGGTCCCGCTCTTCGACTACTACGCCGGCAACGGGACCTCGCTCCTGGGCGGAGGTGCCGATCCGGACGATGCGGTCTACGGACGAACCGTCGCCGACTCGCTCCTCGGAGCCCCGGCCGGGACCGGATACGACAGCCAGGTGCGCACGGTGCGGGTGCAGGTGGTGGCGGAGGCGGGACGCATCGACCCCGAATCCCACGATTACCAGCAGGTGCGGGTGAGCGGGACCATCTATCCCCGGAACCTGGGGATCGTCTCCCTCGCCGGCTACGCGACCACCGTCACCGGCACCGGCACCGGGTCCGGCACCGGCGTCGACACCACCGGCACCGGGGAGCCGGGGACCGGGACCAGCACCGGCACCAACACCACCCTGCCGCCCCAGGAGCCCGCCATCCACATCCCCACCGAGCGGGTGCTGAGCATGGCGGTGGCCGACTTCCACGAAGCGGACTCCCAGGAAGGGTCCAACGTCACCGTCGACCATCAGCACGATTACGACATCGTGGTCGGAACCCAGACCAGCGGCACCAACAACCTGGCGGTGTGGTTCGAGGGCTATCCCGACCGCTACAGCGGCGACCGGCTGTACAATTCGGTGCCCAACTACACCGGCCACAGCACCTACGACATCAACGACATGACCGTCGCCAACATCGACGCCGGGGAATGGAAGTACCAGGACGTGGTGGCCGCGGTCTCCTCCAGCGACGTGACCGGCGGGTTCGAGGTGTGGTTGAACCAGGGGATCGCCCAGGAAGGCTGGGTGGGCACGGGGTCGCCCACCACCGCGGGCAACGCGTTCTACACCAACTCGAGCGGCAAGGGCACCGCGGTGGCCATCGCCGACATGAACAACGACGGCATCCCCGACGTGGTGCTGGGGACCCGGACCGGCACCGCCGCCGGAAGGATCGAGATCTGGACCAACGACGGCATCGGGGTGTTCACCCAGCGCCGGGTGCTCACCGCCGACGGGGAGGTGAACTCGTTGGTGTGCGCCGACTTCGACGGAGACGGGTGGTCCGACATCGCCGCCGGCACCACCACCAACAGCCAGGGCCGGGCGGGATCGGTCGACGTCTGGATCAACAAGACCCTCTACAACTTCACCGAACTCGGCCCCTGGACCTCGGGGGGGTCGGTGCGCGACCTGGCCGCCGGCCCCATGGACGCCAACACCAGCATCGACCTGGTGGCGGGGACCCAGACCAACAACACCAAGGGCAAGATCGAACTCTGGCTGAACGCCGGCAACGGCACCATGACCCTCTCCGACCAGGCCACCGCGGACAACGCGGTCCTCTCGGTGGCGCTGGGTCCGATCGATTACGGCAACACCTCGCTGGACATCGTGGCCGGGACCGCGGCCAAGTCGGTGCAGGTGTGGTTTTGCGACCGGAGCGCGGCCTCGCCCTCCGGCATCATTCCCGCCAACGAATCCTGGGCGGACCGGAACACCGGCGGAGTGGTAAACGCGGTGGCGGTGCAGAAGATCGAGGCGTCCCGGGACCACCCCGAGTACGACCCGCTCTACGACATCGTCTGCGGCACCGCGGTCAACAGCACCAGCGGGGAAATCGTGATCTATCTCAACCCCTACGTCTGGACCCTGACTCCCTAAGGAGGCGCCATGAAAGCGATTCACATTCCCGGTAACCAGCGGGGGAGCGCGATGGTGATCAGCCTCCTGGTGCTCCTGGTGCTGACCATGGTCGGGACCCTCTACCTGGTCCAGACCAAGACCGAGACCCAGATCTCCGGCCACGACATGCGCTCCACCCAGGCCCTCTACAACGCCGAGGCCGGGTACGGCGAGGCGCTGGCCCGGATGTCCAAGTCCACCGACTCCACCGACTACGTGGGGCAGGCCCAGGACGAGTGGCTGACCGAGCCGGGGTGGGGAACCTACATCGTCCTCGCCGCCGGCGACGCCGCCAGCGATCCGGACTACGCGGCCCCCGGCACCGACGGCCGCGACAACAACGGCGACGGATCGGTGGACGAGGCCGGCGAGCACTATCCGGAAGTGGCGACCAAGCAGCTCGCCGACGATGCCATCAACTACGACTGGGTCAAGATCCGGTACAAGCTGAACGGCACCGGCCAGGCCATCCTCTTCGGCGACGACGACAACGACATGACCACCCCGCCCCGGATGAACATCACCACCGGTTACCCGGTGATCGTGGTCACCTCGCACGGCGAGCAGGGTTCGGCCGCGCGCACGGTGGAGGTGGAGGCGGTCAAGTACCCGTTCCAGATCATCGACACCGCCATCTACGCCGAGACCGACGACTTCAAGTTCAACGGCACCCAGTTCCTGGTGAGCGGCGAGGACTACGATCCGATCACCGGGGCCCCGGTGCCGGGCAACCCCACCGTCCCGGGGATCGTGACCACCGGGGACCCGAGCAACATCGCGGGATCGCTCAACAACCAGCAGCAGAACAACGTGGCGGGGTCCGGGGGCTATCCCTCGGTCACCGACGCCACCGTGGACCTGGATCTCCAGGCCATGGCCGACCAGTACGCCCCTCTCGCCGACATCGTCATCGCCGGCGGCACCTTCTCCAACGTGAACTACGGCGACTACGACAACTACCACGTGGTCCACTGCACCGGCGACATGCACGTCTCCGGCGACATGACCGGAGGCGGCATCCTGATCGTGGACGGGGACTTCACCTGCACCGGGCAGATGATCTGGTACGGACTGGTGCTGGTGCTGGGGGACATGAGCTTTTCGGGCGGCGGCGCCGGGGTGCACATCTACGGTTCGGTGCTGGTGCAGGGCGGAGTCAGCGCCCAGGTGGTCGGGGGCCAGGCCGACATCCTGTACTCGAGCGCCACCCTGGCGCGGCTGGCCTCGCTCTCGCCGTACACCGTCACCGGCTGGCACGAGCTGTAGAAGCGCCCCGCAGCGCGGATACGGCCGGGGTCCTTCCCTCCGGGAGGGGCCCCGATTCGTTGCCGGGGGTCCGGGCGGGGTCCGGAGCCGGAGGGGTCAAGGCGGGGGGCGCTTCAGCCGAAGATCCGGAGGGGAGGAACCGCCTTGACCCCTAGATTTCGCCGGATCGCGCCGGGGGCGGCCCTGGCCGCGCTCGCGCTCGCCCTTTACGTCCCCACCTGGTGCCCGGTCGTGACCTGGGCCCATCTGGGGGACGACGGCCCCGAACTGGAAACGGTGGGGCGCATCTTCGGCGTGGCCCATCCCACCGGCTATCCGCTGCTCACCCTCCTCGTTCACGTGGTCTCCCGCCTGGTTCCCCCCCCGGTGTCGGCGCTCAACGTGGTCACCCTGCTCGCCGCGACCGCGGCGGTGGTGGCGGCGGGCTACGCGGGACGGGCGGCGGGCCGGCGGCTCTTCCCGGGCGAACCGCGGGGGGCCTGGCTCGCCGGGTTCGCGGGGGCGGCGTTCTTCGCGGTGTCGCTCTCCTGGTGGAAGCAGGCGGTGATCGGCGAGGTCTATCCGCTCCACCTGGCGCTGATGACCGCGGCCCTGGCCCTGGTTTTCGCCGGCGGCCCCCGCCGGGGGCTTCTCGCCGCCTGGTGTCTGGGGCTCGGCCTGGCCAACCATCTGCAGACGGTGCCGTTCCTGATGGTGGTGGCCGCGTACCTCTTCTTCTCCGGACGCCGGCGGCCGCGGCTCGCGGTGGCGGCTGCCCTGCTCGCGCCGCTCACCCTCTACCTGGTGCCTCTCCTCCGGGCCCGGCAACACCCGGCCCTGGACTGGGGCGATCCCGAGACCCTCCGCGGGATCGGCTGGATGATCTCGGGGAGCGCCTACCGCGGCTATCTCTTCCGGAACGGGCTCTCCCCCTTCCTGGAGCGCCTGGCCGACGCCCTCCTCCACGGTCCCGCCGCCCAGATCACCGCCGGCGGCGCGGCGCTGGCGGCGGTGGGGGCGGCGGTGGGTTTCCGCCGGGCCCCCCGGGAGGCGGCGGCGCTCGTGCTGCTCTACCTGGGGAGCACGGTGGTGGGGGCGGCCTACGCGGTTCCTGATCCGGTGGCCTACTACCTGCCCGCCAACCTCGCCCTGGGGTTGTTCGCGGGGATGGGAGCGGCGTGGGTGCTGGCCTCCGCCCTCCGGAGCGCCTCCCTCCGAGGCCTCGGACGGGTCGCGGTGGCGGCGGGGGCGGTCGCGGCGACGGCGTCGATCCTGATCTTCGCCGGGGCCCGCGCCTGGCCCCGGGCCGACGTCCACCGGGACCGCGCCGCCCTCGACTACGCCCGCGGAGCCATGGCCGCGCTTCCGCCGGGGGCCCTGGTCCTCGCCCACGGCGACGGGCGCACCTTCTCGCTCTGGTACGGAGCGCTGGTGCTCGACCCCCGGCCCGACGTGGTCATCCTCTACGACAACCTCCTGGACTGGCCGTGGTACCGGCGGCTCCTGGCGGAGCGGAACCCGCATCTGCCGCTGCCGCCCACCGGCCTCTCGCGGCCGGTCCTGCGGGGGGCGATCCTGGAGCGGTTCCTGGAGGACCGCCCGGTCTACGTGACCGAACTGGAGCCGGAGCTGGCTTCGCTCTTCACCGCGACCCCGGCGGGGCCGCTCTACCGGGTGGCCCGGGGCCCGCGGAGCGGGGTCACTGCAGCAGCCAGTACTGATAGGAAGCGTACCGATACTCCGACGCATCCGACGGTGGAGGGGCCAGGCGCAACTCGAAGCGAGCCCGGGAACCGGTGAATACCGAGTCCGGAAGCTCCAGGAATGGTTCGGTCCACTCCAATGGGTGGGCAGCTATCTTCAACGTACCGACAGAAATTCCATTGACGAAGACGTCGAGGGCGAACTCCCGGTAGGCCTCGGTCCGCAGCACCAGCACCCCCGGCCGGCGGGAGAGGGCCTTCATGGTGAAGCGTTCTCCGCGGTGGGGCTCGTTCCCCCCGTCGATGAGGAAGCGGCCGGGCCGGCCGGCGTGGGGGAACTCCCGGAGCGATTGCCGCCAGGTGTCGAAGGCGGCGTAGCCGTGCGCCCGCTCGGAGGCCAGATCCGAGGCGTCGAGGGCGTCCACGATCCGGAAGCCCCAGAGCCCGATCAGCGGCTGGCGGAGGACGGGGAGGCCGGTCCGGTCCACGTTCGACCAGTCCGCCTCGTAGATCCCCATCACGTCGGAGCCGGAGATGGTGTTGCGGCCGAGGGTGAACTGGGCCAGCTTCCGCCCCACCAGGCTGGTGTGGCGGAGGTAGGGGAACCAGGTCGGGAAGATGGCGAAGTGGGTGGGCCGGCGGCCGGGAGGGAGCTTCTCCAGCCACTCGTAGAGCGAGGCGGGGCCGGCCCGGTTGGGGAGCGCGGGCCCGTCGGTGACCAGGCCCACCAGGTCCAGCACCTTCCGGTTGCCGTAGTAGGCGAGCGCGCCGGCGTCGTTGAGGGCGACCACCGCGTCCGGGGCCAGGTTGCGGTCGATCCAGCGCCCCGCCGCCACCTGCTGGTCGCAGATGTTCTCCGCGTTCTCCGCCACCAGGCGCTCGTAACGGACGAGGCCGGGAAGGAGGCACACCCCGAGGAGCACCGGGGCGGCGAGCCTCGGCGCCGTTCCGAACCTCCGGGGCCAGATCCGCCACCAGCCGGCCAGCGCCAGGAGCAGCGCCAGCGGCACGTAGGGGATCTGATAGCGCTCGTGGTGGGAGTTGAACCCCACCGGCACCAGGCCCGCCAGGAGTCCTCCGGCCAGGATCGCCGTCACCACCGGCAGGGCCGCCCCGCGCGACCGCCGGAGAAGCGCGAACGCCGCCCCCGCCAGCGCCCCCCCCGCGAAGAGCGCGGCCACCAGCGGCCCCGACCAGGGGCCGAAGGGATGGGCGCGGAAGTCGGTGAAGAGGCTGACGGTGATCTGTCCCAGCACCCAGGGGAGGCGCGCGAGGAGCGCCCGGTGCACGTCGGGGGCGGGGGTGCTCCATACCGCCTTGGCCGCGAGGGTGTTGGATCCAAGTCGCCCGAGGGCGAGGAGGTCGATCCCGAAGGTGAGAAGGGCGGCGGCCGCCGGGGCCAGGACGAGGATCCAGCGCGCGCGGCGGCTGTTGGGAGCGTGGGAGGAGAACGGGACCAGGCCCGCGACCGCTCCCGCGATCAGCATTCCCTCGGGGCGGGCGAGCGAGACCGCCGCCAGGAGCAGGGCGAGCGCGGCCAGCCGGCGGATCCCGGAAGCGGGATCGGGGGCGTCTTCGTACCAGGGGACCGCCGCCGCCGCCGCCGCCAGGCAGAAGGCGTAGAGGGCGACGTCCATGCCGCTCACCGCGCCCCACAGGAAGTGTCCCGAGGCCAGCACCAGGAGTCCGGCCGGCCACGCCGCCCGGGGTCCCAGGCGCCGCGCCGCCCACCGGTCGGCGGCCAGCGCGGTTCCGGCCAGGCACAACACCCCCAGCCCCCAGGCCGCCCAGGGAAGCCGGTCGGGGGAGAGGAGCCGGGCGAAGGGGGCCAGGACCAGGGGGTAGAGGAGGCTGGTGGCCCCCCGGCTGGGGAGCGCGCCCGGGGTGTAGCGGAGGGGGTGCCCATGGGCGGCGGCGCGGGCGTACTGGAGGTAGATGTAGGAGTCGTCCAGCGGCGGAACGAGTTGCCCCCCACAGGCTTTCAGGGTCAGATGGACGGCCCACCCCCCCAGCGCCAGGGCCAGGGCGAGATACCCCAGGGCATGCAGGGTGCAGGGGTTATGCGCGCTTTTCACTAAAGCTTTCATGACCCAATCCGATGTTCAACGCAGAACCCTGGAGAGGGAACTCGGCCCCGCGGGCCAACTTTCCCACGCGCCGTGCAGGCCGCGAGGGTGCGTCGCGCCGGCATCGCGTGACGTGGCCCCGCATCGCGGCCCCTAAGCATCCAGGGCGGGCGGAGGGCGGTCAAGGACCGTCCCGCCTCGCGGGGCGGCGGGAAGGGATCCTGGCCGTGAGTCGCGACGGACCGCAGGGAGCGGCCGGAGCGGACGGCATCTCGGACCTAAAGAGGGCTGGTGACGACATGCTTTTCAATCGTCAGAAACCCATGGTCGGACTGGATATCGGCTCCAGCGCGATCAAGGTGGTGCAGGTGGAGCGGACCGGCAGCGAAGTGCGCCTTCGGGATTACGGCGCCGCGGAGCTCCTGCCCGAGGCCATCGTGGACGGCGAAATCATGGACCGGCAGCTGGTGGTCGAGACCATTCAGAACCTGTTCGAGTCCAAGCGGATCAAGACCCGCAACATCGCCTCCGCGGTCTCCGGGCGCGCGGTGATCGTGAAGAAGATCCAGATGGATCGCATGACCCCCGAGGACGCCCGCGAGGCCATCAACTGGGAGGCCGAGCAACACGTCCCCTACGACATCAACGAGGTGTGCCTGGATTTCCAGATCCTTGAAGGCAACTCCGACCCCAAGCACATGGAGGTCCTCCTGGTGGCGGCGAAGCGGGAGATGCTCGTCTCCTACGCCGACCTCATCCGGGAAGCGGGGCTGAACCCGCTGGTGCTGGACGTGGACGCGTTCGCGGTCCAGAACGTCCTCAGCGTCAGCTACGACTTCGCCCCCGAAGAGGTGGTGGCCATGGTCAACCTGGGCTCCGAGATCACGAACATCAACATCGTGAAGAACGGGATCCCGCTCTACACCCAGGACCTGAGCCTCGGCGGCACCAACTTCGTGGACGCGGTCCAGAAGAACTTCAACCTCAGCCAGGCCGAAGCCGAGTCCGCGGTCCGGGGCGAGGAACAGTTCGAGTTCGATCTCAACCAGGTGGTGCGATCCACCGCCGAGGAGCTGGCGATGGGGATCGAGCGTTCGATCCTCTACCTCCAGACCTCCGGGGAGTCCGAGCCCCTGAGCCGGATCCTCCTCACCGGCGGCGCCGTCCGCATCCCCGGCCTGGTGGCCTTCCTCAACGAACGGCACCAGGCTCCGGTGGAGGTGGCGGACCCGCTCAAGCGCGTGCAGTACGACCCGGCCCTGTTCGGCGACAAGCGCCCCGAGGACGTGGCGCCGAGCCTGGCCGTTGGCCTGGGGCTCGCCCTGAGAAAGGTCGATGACCGATGATCCGCATCAATCTGCTCCCCAAGGAAGAGCGCGTCACCTCGAGGAGAATCGTCCTTCCCAGAGCCGCGTCGCTCGCCCCCCTGGCCGCCCTGATCGCGGTGGTGGCGGTGGTGGGCGTGGCCGCGACCCTGGAACGCTCGAAGGTGGCGGCGCTGAACTCGGACGTGGCCGAACTCCAGGACGAGGTTCGCGCCATCCAGCCCCAGGTGGACCGGGTGAAGAAGCTCACCGCGCAGCGCGAGGAGCTGGAGCGCCGCCTGGACGTGATCCGCCAGCTCGACGACGGCCGGTTCCTCTCGGTGCGGGTCATGGACGACCTCTCGAGCCAGGTGCCCCGCTACCTGTGGCTCACCAGTCTCAAGCAGCAGGGGCCCGGGAAGATCTCGGTCGAGGGCGTCACCTTCTCCAACCTCATCGTGGCCGATTTCATGATGCGGATGGAGCGTTCGCCCCTGTTCGCCGGCGTGGATCTCATCACCACCCAGCGCGGCGAGATCGACGACCGCGACGTGGTGGAGTTCACGGTCACCGCGAACCTCACCCCGGAGGAGAACCCCTCGGAGCTCTCCGCCGACGCTTCGATCCCCCCGATGCCCGAGGAGGAGAAGTAGATCATGGACTTCCGCAACGCGCGCACGCAGAAACTCATCGTGGTCGCCCTCGGGACCGCGGCGATCTTCTATCTCTACTTCTTCAGCACCTTCATCCCCTTCGGGCACCGGGCGATGGCGGCCCAGCGAGCGGATCTGGAGAGCCAGTACCAGCAGCTCTCCTCCGATCTGAGCAAGGCCCGCCAGACCCTCAACAACCTGGCCGGAGTGGAGAAGCAGTACGCGGTGCTGAACCGCCGCTGGGAAGTGGCGTCCAAGCTCCTCCCCGAGGACAAGGAAGTGGCCGAGCTCCTGCGCAAGGTCACCCTGGTCGGCCAGCAGTCGGGGGTGGAATTCCTGCTGTTCAAGCCCAAGCCGCAGGTCAACGGCGAGGTCTACAACGAGAACCCGGTCGACGTCCAGGTGACCGGGGGATACCACCAAGTGGGGCAGTTCCTGGCCTCGGTGGCCAACATGGACCGCATCGTGAACGTGAGCGACCTGGCCCTGACCTCGCCCGACAAGAACAAGAAGGGCTCGGACGACCAGGATTCCGACCAGACGGTGGAGGCGCACTTCACCGCCACCGCCTACACCCTGAACCCGAACGCGCCCGCTCCGGCCCCGGCCGGGGTCGCCGGGGACAAGTCCGCCGGCCGCGGGACCCCCGCTCCGGCGGCGGCGAAGGGGAAAGGAGCGAAGAGAAATGAGGGCTAGGCATTTCTGCGGCCTGGCGGCCGCGCTGGGAATCTGCCTGATCGGGACCGCGGTCCAGGCCGCGCCGCCCCCCGCGGGCGGCGCCGGCAACGACACCGGGGCCGCGGTGGACCGGACGGCGCCCGCGCCGCCGGACTCGATCCGGCAGCAGGCGGCGGCCCCCGCCGACGAGCTGTTGATGAGCCGGGAGCGGTATTTCTACTCCAGCTTCGCCCGGCGGGATCCGTTCGCTTCGCTCCTCAAGGGCAAGTTCGCCAGCACCGGGGAGGGCGACCTCCTGGACGTGGGCGAGCTCTCGCTGGTGGGCGTGGTTTGGGGAGAGAACGACAAGTTCGCGGTGGTGCAGGACAAGCGCAACAACGTCCACACCCTGCGAGTAGGAGACCGGGTGGTGAACGGAAAGGTCACCGAGATCACCCGGACGAGCCTCACCGTTCAGCACTATTTCTTCGGTGAGACCGCCAACGTCACCATCCAGATCAGTGAAGGAGAGGGTGCCAAATGAGACACGGTAAATTGAGCGCCGCGGCACGCACCGCCGTACTCTGCGCCGTTGGCGCGGCAGTCACGGTCGGGTGGGCCGCCGCAGCGACGCTGACGGGGATGTCGGTGTCCACCGAGGGTGAGGTGACACGGATCCACGTGACGCTCGATGAGCCCGTGGAGTTCTCGAGCTTCACCCTCAAGGATCCGGCCCGCCTCTACGTGGACCTGAAGGGCGTGGACCAGGTCGGCATGGAGAACCTGCCCGCCGGCGACGGCCTCGCCGGCCCCATCCAGGCCAGCGTGTGGAAGGGGGACGCGGAGAACGGGCTCACCCGCCTCAGCGTCGACCTCACCAAGCCGGCCACGCCGGAGGTGCGGCAGGTGGAGGACGGGCTTCTCATCACCCTCTCCCCGGGGAACGCCTCGGAGTGGTCGCTGGGGCAGGCCCCGGAGCCGGAGCAGGAACCGGCCCAGGCGAACCTGACCCCGGCCGAGGAGAAGTTCGAATACACCGTGCCCACCAAGGCCAACTACGCCGCGAGCTACACCCGCACCGAGCCCGCCGTCACCAGCTTCGGTACCGAGAAGAAGGAAGGGCTGGCGGCGCGGGGCGGCGCCCGGGTGAGCCTCGACATGCAGAACGCCGACATCTACACCGTGCTGCGGGCGATCTCGGAGTACAGCGGCGTCAACATCGTCATGGGCTACGACGTGAAGAAGGAAGTGAAGGAGCCGCTCTCCTTCCACCTGGAGAGCGTGCCGTGGGGCGAGGCCCTGGAGCAGGTCCTGCGCAGCGCGCACCTCTGGTACCGCGAGGACAACGGCATCATCCGCGTCGACACCGAGGAGAACCTCCGCAAGGAGGAGCTGGACGCCGGGCAGGCCGCGCGCCAGCTCGAGGAAGTGATGCCGCTCAGCACCCGCATCGTCCAGGTGGTCTACGCCAACGCCGACGAGCTCAAGTCCTCGGTGGAGAAGAGCCTGACCAAGCGGGGCATGATCGAGGTCGACCAGCGCACCAACTCGCTGGTGGTCACCGACATTCCCGGCCGGCTGGACTCGGCGGTGGAGATGATCCAGCACCTCGATTCCCAGACCCCGCAGGTCGAGATCGTGGCCAAGCTGGTCGACGTGGACGCCCGGTACTCGCAGGATCTCGGGATCCTGTGGAACCTGAGCGGCCTGCACTCCACCAGCGGTGCGTCCGCCGACGCCACCGTCGGATCGGACACGGTGGTGGACCCCGGCGCCTCGGTGCACTTCGGCCTGGTGAAGTCGTGGGGCACGGTGTCGGCGATGCTCTCCGCCCTCGAGCAGGAGAACAAGGCCAACATCATCTCCAACCCGCGTATCACCACCGTGAACAACCGCGAGGCCCGGATCCTGGTCGGCAAGAAGATCCCGCTGATCGTGCTGGACACCGCCGGCAACGCGGTGACCCAGCTCACCACCATCGGGATCGCGCTCCGGGTGACCCCGCACATCAACGACAACAACCGCATCACCCTCGACCTGCATCCCGAGGTCTCGGACCTCTCGAGCCAGGCCACGGTGCAGGGCGGCGTGATCATCAACACCAGCGAAGCCGACACCCGGGTCATGGTCGGGAACGGTGAGACCGCGGTCATCGGCGGCCTCATCCGCGCCAACACCACCACGCTCCACCGGGGGGTGCCGGTGCTGAAGGACATCCCGCTCGTGGGCGGGCTGTTCCGGGGAAGCTCCGAGGTGAAGGAGAAGCGGGAACTGTTGATCTTCGTCACCCCGAGGATCATCAACTCGTTCGCCGCCGACTCCCAGGGAGACTGATCGGGACCGGTCCCGGTTCGATAGGGGAAGACGCCGCCGATGCTGGAGGGCACGGCGGCGTTTTCCTTTTCCCCCCGAGGCCTCCGGGCGCGGGGCCGGGGAAGGCTGGTAGGATCTGCGGCATGAACGCCGAGGTCCGGCCCCGCCGGATCGCCCTGGTGGGCCTCATGGGAGCGGGAAAGACCCGGGTGGGACGGCTGGCCGCCGCCGCGCTCCGCTGGCCGTTCGTCGACGCCGACCGGTTGGTGGAGGAGGGGGCCGGGTGCCCGGTGCCGGAGATCTTTCGCCGGGAAGGGGAGGACGGTTTCCGCAATCGCGAGAGCGAGGCGCTGGCCGGCCTGGCCGCCCGTCCGGCTCCGTTCATCGTCGCCACCGGAGGCGGGGTGGTGGAGCGGCCGGAGAACCGCGAGAGCCTGCGCCGCGGGTTCTACGTGGTGTGGCTCCGGATCGATCCCGTCGAGGCCGCCCGGCGCCTGGCCGGAGACCGGGGGAGGCCGCTCCTCGCCGAAGGCGACCCGGACGCAGTCCTGGATGCGCTGGCCCGCCGGCGCGATCCGCTCTACCGCGACCTCGCCCGGCTCATCCTCACCACCACCGTCCAGACCCGACCCGAGGATCTCCGGGATGAGCTGCTGGAGGCTCTGGCCGGCCCGCCACCCGTCCGTTGACGGCGGGGACTCGGTTTGCTAACTTCAATCGTGCAAGTTAATTAGAGTCATGATTGTAGAATCCGCGAGAGGGGATGAGATGCCCAGGGCCGGCGGCGGGAGGACCGGAGTGCGGGTGGTGGCGGGGCGGTTTCGCGGCCTCCGCCTGGCCACCCCGGCCGGGATCGAGATCCGGCCCACCGCCGACCGGGTCAAGGAGGCGCTCTTCTCGATCCTGGGGGCGCGGGTGGCCGGAGCCCGGGTGGTGGACGCGTTCGCCGGGACGGGAGCGCTGGGGATCGAGGCCCTGAGCCGCGGCGCGGCCGGGGTGGCCTTCGTGGAGCGGGGCCGGCGGCCGCTGGCCCTCCTCGAGGGAAACCTGGCCCGCCTCGGCGAGGGGGGCGAGGCGGCCCGGGTGGTGGCCATGGACGCGCTCCGGCCGGAGGCGTGGCCCGGGGGGGTCCTCCCCGCCGACCTCGTTCTCGCCGACCCGCCCTACCGGATGGGGCTGGGAGAGGCGTTTCTGGCCGCGCTGGCCGGGGTGGAGGCGCTGGCCCCGGGGGGGGTTCTGGTGCTCGAGCACGAGACGGGGACTGCGCCGGCGCACCCTTCGTGGCAGAATGTGCAGCGCCGCGTCTACGGCGACACCGCGCTCTCCTGGTACCGGGAGGAGCCGGCGAAAGGGGGGCTTCATGCGGACGGGGATCTTTCCGGGCACGTTTGATCCGGTGACCGAAGGCCATCTCGACATTCTCAAGCGGGCCTCGAAGGTCCTGGACCGGATGGTGGTGGCGGTGGCGCAGGGCTACCACAAGGACACCCTCTTCACCCTGGAGGAGCGCACCGGGCTCATCCGGGGTTCCCTGGGAGGCCTCCGGGAGGTGGAGGTGATCCCCTTCGACGGGCTTCTCGCCGACCTGGCCCGGCGGATGGGGGCCACCGTGATCGTGCGCGGGCTCCGGTTCGTGAGCGATTTCGAATACGAGTTCCAGCTGGCGCTCATGAACCGGCGGCTGGATCCGGAGGTGGAAACCCTGTTCTTCATGCCCAGCGCCGAGTACTCGTATCTCAACTCCAGCGTGATCAAGGAGGTCGCGCGCCTGGGAGGCGACGTGTCCGGGCTGGTTCCGCCCGCGGTGCGCGCGGCCCTGAGCGCCAAGTTCCGCCCATGAAGCCCATCGAAGTGTCCCCCCGGCTGCTTTCCCTCGCCGAGTCGCTGACCGTGGCCGTGGACGTGAAGGTCCAGGAGCGGGTGGCCCGGGGCGAGGACATCGTGAACCTCGGGGTGGGCCAGCCGGACTTCCCGACCCCCGCCTTCGTGCGCGAGGCGGCGGCGAGGGCGGTGGAGGCGGGCGCGACCCGCTACACCCCGCCCGGCGGCACCAACGAACTGCGCGAGGCGGCCGCCGCCTTCTTCCGGGACCGTTGCGGGGTGCCCGCCGAACGCGAGACCACCATGGTCGCCTGCGGTGCCAAGCACGCGCTGTTCGAGGCGATGGCGGCGCTCCTCCGGCCGGGGGACGAGGTCCTGCTCCCGGTCCCGTACTGGGTGAGCTACCCGGAGCAAGTGAAGCTGGCCGAGGGGGTGCCGGTGCCGGTTCGCCCCGCCGCCGGCCTCGAGGTCACCCCCGCGGACCTCGAGCGGGTTCGCACCCCCCGTACCCGCATGCTGATCATGAACAGCCCCAACAACCCCTCGAGCGCGGTCTACGCCCCGGACGCGGTGCGGGGGCTGGCCGCCTGGTGCCTGCGGAACGACGTCCTCATCCTCTCCGACGAGATCTACGACCGGTTGGTCTACGACGGCGCGGTGACCCTGAGCCCCGCCGCGATCGGCCCCGAGGTCCTGGCCGCCACCGTCACCGTGAACGGGGTGTCCAAGTCGCACTCGATGACCGGGTGGCGGATCGGCTTCGCCACCGGCCCCCGCGAGGTGATCCGGGCCATGATCAAGTTCCAGGGGCAGACCACCGGCAATCCCGCCGCCGCCTCCCAGGCCGCGGCGCTCGCGGCGCTGCGCGGCCCCACCGAGGTGGTGGAGGAGATGCGGATCGCCTACCAGCGCCGCCGGGACCTGGTCATGGAGGAGCTGTCCGGAGCCGAGGGGATCGAGCTGGATCTTCCCCGGGGCGCCTTCTACGCCTTTCCCCGGGTGGCCGGGGCGGCGCGGGCGGCGGGGGGCTCGGTGGCCCTGGCCGGGAAGCTGGTGGAGGCGGGGGTGGCTACCGTCCCCGGCGCCGGGTTCGGCGCCGACGAGCACCTGCGCCTCTCCTTCGCGGTGGGGGAAGAGCGGCTGCTCACCGGGGTACGACGATTCAGGGAAGGCATCCGAGACATATTGCGGACCGCCGGCGGACGCTGACCGCCCGGCGGAGCAAGGAAGGAAGCGAAAGACCCCCATGCCCACCTACGAGTACGAATGCCCCAAGTGCGGGCACCGGTTCGAGAAGTTCCAGGGGATCAACGATCCCCCGGTCAAGGTCTGCCCCAAGTGCAAGGGCCGCAAGGTCAAGCGCCTGATCGGGACCGGCGGAGGGATCATCTTCAAGGGAAGCGGGTTCTACTCCACCGACTACCGCAGCGACTCCTACCGGTCCGCCGCCAAGGCGGAGAAGGGGACCGGGAAGCCGGAGGCCAAGACCGAGGCGAAGGCGGAGAAGCCGGCCGCGGAAAAGAAGCCGGCCAAGTCGAAGAAGGCCGGGAAGAAGGGCTCGGATTGAGCGCGTTCGTCGACGAGGCCCGCATCCGGGTGATGGCGGGGAGCGGGGGCCACGGGCTGATCGCATTCCGGCGGGAGAAGTACGTCCCGCGGGGGGGGCCCTGCGGCGGGAACGGCGGCCGGGGGGGCGACGTGGTGCTGGAGGTGGACCCCAACCTCCACACCTTGCTCGACTTCCGCTACCGCCGGGAGTGGAAGGCGGAGCGGGGGGCGCACGGGGGCGGCTCCGGCAAGACCGGGCGTTCCGGCGAGGACGTGGTGATCCGCGTCCCCCCGGGGACCGAGGTCCGGGACGGGGTCTCGGGGGAGTTCCTGGGGGACCTCACCGAAGCGGGAGCCCGGCTCATCGCCGCCCGCGGCGGACGGGGCGGGCGCGGAAACGGGGCGTTCGCCACCGCCACCCTGCAGGCCCCCGACTTCGCCGAGGACGGCCGTGCCGGAGGGGAGCGCGAGATCGTCCTCACCCTGAAGCTGATCGCCGACGTGGGGCTGGTGGGGCTTCCCAACGCGGGGAAGTCCACGCTCCTGGCCTCGCTCAGCGCCGCCCACCCCAAGATCGCCGACTACCCCTTCACCACCCTGGAGCCCCATCTGGGCATCGTGGCGGTGGGGGAGTACGGCTCCTTCGTGCTCGCCGACATCCCCGGGCTCATCGAGGGAGCGAGTGCGGGAAAGGGGCTCGGGCACAAGTTCCTGCGCCACGTGGAGCGGACCCGGGTGCTCCTCTTCCTGGTCGACGCCACCGATCCCGAGCCGGAGGAGACGCTGGCCGTCCTGCAGTCGGAGCTGGCCTCCCACTCGCCCACCCTGGCCGGCAAGCCCCGGCTGACCGCCCTCACCAAGGCCGATCTCCTTCCCCCCGGCGAAGATCCCCCCGGCCTCTCGCGTTTGGCGGAGAAACCGTTTATCATCTCGTCCCACTCGCGTCGGGGGCTGGACGCGCTCGTTCGAGAACTGGACCGGCGGGTGAAGACGTTGGAAGACGACGACGCGGCCCACGCCGCCGAGCGGGAGCGATGAGTCCCATGAAGCGCGATCCCAACAAGAACCGATTTTCCCAACCGACCGGAGCGGACATGGACGACCTGGCTGGCGTTCCGCCCGAGCAATTTCTCGACGCCCTGAAGCGGCGGAACCTGGAGGGGAAGCGCGCGCTCATCGCGGACCTCAAGCGGCGCCGCTCCGAGAAGGCGGTCGAGATCCTGGTGGACGTGCTGGAAGAGGACTCCTGGTACCTGCGGGACCTGGCGGTGAACGCGCTCGCCGAGGTGGGCGGCGCGGCCGCCCCCCGGCTTCTGGCGCTTCTCGATCATGGCCTGTGGTACACGCGCGCCGCCGCCGCCCGCGCGCTGGGCCGGATGGGGCACACCGGGAGCCTGCCGCGGCTGGTGGACCTCCTCGGCGAGCCCAACAAGACGGTGCAGGGGGCGGCCCTGGCCTCGGTGGCCGACATGGTGCGCGACGGCCACGCCCGCGAGACCGCGCGGCTCTTCTGGGCGGGCGGCGCGCGGCGGGCCGAGGAGCTCAAGCGGCTCCTGCTCGCGGTGCACCCCGACGCCGGCGGGCCGGTGGCGGAACTCCTGGCCGACCCGGCCTCGTTCCTGAAGGAAGCGCCCCGGGCGGAGGAGGAGCCGGCCTCGGACATCCCCCGCCACAACGCCCAGGCCTGATCGCCCGCCTCCCCCGCGACCCCGTCCCCGACCCTCCCCGTCCGGGAGCGAGTCATGGACGTCCGCGTGCTCGAAGGTCTCCGCATCCCCGCCGCCCTGCGCGGCCTGCCCCGTCCCTGCCGCCGCCTTTACCTCCGCGGCGCGTTGCCCCCCGATCCGGTGCCGCGGGTGGCGGTGGTGGGAAGCCGTTCGCCCTCCCCGAGCGGCGAGGAGACCGCCTACGCCCTCGGTCGCAACCTGGCCCGGGCGGGGGTGGCGGTGGTGAGCGGGCTCGCCCGCGGGATCGACGCCGCCGCCCACCGCGGCGCCCTCGACGGGGGTGGGGTGAGCGTGGGGTTCCTGGGGAGCGGGATCGACGTGCCCTATCCCCGCACCAGCCGCGAGCTGATCGCGGAGCTCCCCCGGTGCGGGGCGGTGCTGAGCGAATACCCGCCGGGGGTGCCCCCGTTGCCGTGGCGGTTCGTGGAGCGGAACCGGCTGGTGGCCGCCTACACCGCGGGAACGGTGGTGGTGGAGGCGGGGGCGCGAAGCGGGGCGCTCATCACCGCGGCTTTCGCGCTGGAGTTCGGCCGCGAGCTGTGGGCGGTGCCGGGCGACCCGCGCCGGCCGGGCTGCCGCGGGAACAACCGGCTCCTCCGGGACGGGGCGCTAGTGGCGCTGGACGCCGCCGACGTGGTGGCGGGCCTGGGGCTCGCGCGCATCCCACCCGAGGCCCCGGAGTCCGGACCCGCCGCGCCTCCCGGCCTTTCCCCCGACGAGGCCCGGGTATGGGGAACCCTGGCCGGCGACGGTCCCGGCGACGCCGAGGCGCTCTCGCGCCGGACCGGTCTCGCCGTCTCCGCCCTCCTCGAGGCGCTCTCGAACCTGGAGCTGGAAGGCCACGTCGAACGCGACCGGGAGGGATACGCCCTGAGCGGCCGCCGCGGACGGAGATGAAAAAAGGCGAGACGACCGGGTCGTCTCGCCGAAGGGCGGGGGTGGGTTCCGCTTCGACCTCCGGCCGGGACCGGCGGAGTCCCGGCCGGGGGACTAGTTGTAGAGCGCCTTGATCCTCCCCCAGGTCGAGGGGGTGGCCGCCACCGGTCCCGCGGGGACGGTGACCTCGGCGTCGGATCCCGAGGAGGAGATGGCGTCGTAGTTCTGCGAGCCGGGAAGAGTGGGGCAGCCCCAGGTGAAGTCCACCGAGAACGCGGGCTCACAGACTCCCTGGGCCACCCGGGCCGCGGTCACCAGGGTGCGGAAGCGCATCCGCCAGTTGTTGTCGGGCGCGACCGGCCCCACCTGGGTCGCGGTCCAGTCCGAGCTGGGGGTTGCGGCCGCGTCCAGGGTGGCGCAGAGCACGTTGTCCGAGTTGAAGAACACGTCGAGCTCACGGACCCCGGTCGAGAACCCCACGTTGCAGAGCTCGTAGGTGTAGCGCCAGAGATTGGTGCCGCTCTGGTCGCCCCCGGTAGGGAAGGCGTCGTTGGCGCTGTACTCCACCCAACTCGAGCCCTCGTAATGGTAGAGATGGTAGGTGACGCCGGTCTGCTGGGCATACGCGGATGCGGAGAGGAACGTTCCCACCGCCGCGGCCAGGACCACCGCCGTTCGCCGGATATTCATGTTGTGCCTCCTCCCCAAGCTGGGAATCCCCCGCGCGGCACCGCGCGCGAAGGGAGTGACGGGGCCGGGCGCGGGCCCGGCCCCGACTACATCACTTTGCCAACAGCAGCTTCTGGGTAAAGACGCCGCTTGCGGTGGTCAACCGGTAGAAGTACAGGCCGTTGGCCAGGAACGCGCCGCCGGAGGAGCGTCCGTCCCACTGGAGCAGTGTCTCTCCGGCCGGGGCGTTACCGTCCACCAGGGTTTGGACGCGACGCCCCTGAACGTCGAACACGTCCAGCCGGGCGGGACCTGCTTCGGCCATCCGGAACCGGATGGTGGTTCCCCCCGCCCGGACCGGGTTCGGATACCCGGGGAGGAGGGCGGTGTGATCGGGAAGCTGCCTCAGGCCGATCGCCGGATCCCCGTAGGTGTAGCTGGGGGTCAGCGGCGGAATGAGGCCGGAGGCCACCATGTGGCCGTTGTTGATCTCGTCGGCGATGCCGTCGGCGATCACGTCGTCGGAGGGATCGCCGTTGGCGATGAGGTCCCAGCAGTAGGTGATGGCCTGGGAGACCGTGGAACCGTCCGAGCTGATCGCCGCGTTCTGGCCGATGGAGAGCGACACCACGTTGAGCAGCAGGGCCATGAGCTGCTGGCGGGCCCGGAGCTCCATGTTCTTCCCGCCGTTGACGGTCAAGATCTCCTGGGCCGTCTCGAGCTTGGTCTGGGCGGGGGTGGCCGCGGACAGGGTGTACACGCTCACCGGGTGAAGCGGATTCTCGGCGAAGTGGGCGGTCACCGCGTCCAGATACCCGAGGAACGTGGTGTAGGGAACCTGGGCCTTCCCCTTGCCCACCAGCCACGCGTTGGCCTGGTGCTTCCAGTAGCCGATGGTGAGCGGGGAGTTCTGGCTCTCCTGGCAGACCAGGGCCACGTTCACCGGCGTCCCCGAGACCGCGGTCTGGTCTCCTGGGTCCTCGTAGCCGATGGGGGTCGAGATGCTCACGGTATAGGCGTCCGGGGGCAGGTTCGCGAAGGTGTAGCTCCCGTCGGAGGCGGTGATGGTCGAAGCCACCAGCTCGTTCGACGAGTTGTAGAGGTCCACCACCGCCGGGTAGATCGGATTGCCGGTGCAGTCCGAGGTGATCACGCCGCTGATCGGCGGGAAGTTGACCTCGACCACCTTGCTCCGCCCCTCGTGGGCGTAGCCGTCGAGGGCCTCGTAGAACTGGTCGCCGGGCACCCCGGAGCCCTTCCAGAGGAAGGTGACCGAGAAGCCGGACCGGGTCTGCCCGGGCAGGATGGGACTCGACCCGCTGCCGTTGAAGAAGTCCACCACCCAGGGATTGGGATCGGGATCCTCGAAGACGTCCGCGGACCAACCCGACGGCCCGGAAGCGCTGCCCGAGAAACCGGCGGTGTTGTTGAAGTCGCTGTAGTCGCCCACGAACACCACCCCGCTGTCGGGGTCGCTGTCGAAGAAGACCAAGAGCTCGATCACCTCGGGGGTGATGGTGTTGTTGGTCAGGGTGTAGTCGTATCGATAGACGGACGTCGCGCCCGGTCCGGGTCCGACGTAGGTCAGGTTGGCGGTGAGGGTGGCCTCCTCGGCGGCGGCCAGGCCGGGAATCGTGGCCAGGGCAAGCAGGGTGAGCGCGATCCACGCGCCTAAGCGGCGGGTCATGGGACCTCCTTGGCGGAAACTGAGGAGCAGGGCAATTCGGTGCGATCACCTAAGGAGACCGACGCAGTATATTATCAACAAATTCGGATTCGGGCAAGAAATTAATCTACTCCCGCCGGCGGGCCGGCGGCCCGGCAGGGGGGCGGGGGCCTCGGGTGGAAGGGGGACGGGGGGACCGGTCGGGTGGCGGGCGGGGCGGGCCTTTGACACCCGTTTCGGCGGTCGGCTATCCTCTTTCGTCCGATCCTTGCCGCCGCATCGCCGCAGGAACGTCTTGCCGGAAGCACCTTTCCATGGGCCCGCCCCCCGGATGGGGGGCTCAGAGGAGCGCCAAGTGCCGTCATCGTCCGGGCCCGCCGGGGCCGCCGCCGCCTCCCCCGCCGATCCCGGGATCGCCGGGATCCCGCTCACCTCGCTCATGCGCCGCCGGGTGGACCGGGCCGGACTGGGGGCGGTCGCGGACAAGGTGCTGGCCGGAGCGCGGCTCGACGCCGGCGACGGACTGGCCCTCTACGCCGCCCCCGACGTGGCCTCGGTGGGAATGCTGGCCAACGTCCTCCGCGAGCGCATGCACGGCGACCGCACCTGGTTCGTGCGGAACCGGCACCTGAACCCCACCAACGTGTGCGAGGCCGACTGCCTCTTCTGCGCGTTCAAGGCCAATCCCGGCGAGCCCGGGGGCTGGACCCTGAACAAGGAGCAGATCCAGGAGCGGATCCGGAAGATCATCACCGACGACGTCCGCGAGATCCACGTGGTGGGGGGGCACAACCCCGGGATCGGCTACGACTATTTCGTGAACACTATCCGCTGGATCAAGGAGGTGCGCCCGGAGATCCACGTCAAGGCCTACACCATGGCCGAGATCTTCTTCTTCTCGCAGATCTCCGGGAAGACGATCGAGGAGGTGACGGCGGACCTGGTCGCCGCCGGACTCGACGCCTGCACCGGGGGGGGAGCGGAGATTCTGGGGGAGCGGGTGCGGAAGAAGATCGTGCGGGGGAAGGTCGACGGCGACGGCTGGCTCGAGACCGCCCGGCGGGTGCACAAGGCGGGGGTGAAATCGAACTGCACCATGCTCTACGGCCACATCGAGAAGCCCGAGGACCGGGTGGACCATCTCCTGAAGCTGCGCGGGGTTCAGGACGAGACCGGAGGGTTCCAGGCCTTCGTCCCCCTCGCCTTCCACAACGAGAACAACCGGCTGCGCAAGCTCGACGCCCCCACCGGGGTGGACGACCTCAAGAACCTGTCGGTGTCGCGGCTCTTGCTCGACAACGTGCCCCACATCAAGGCGTACTGGCCCATGCACACCCCCAAGCTCGCGCAGGCCGCGCTCTGGATGGGGGTGGACGACGTGGACGGCACGGTGGTGGAGGAGCACATCTATCACATGGCCGGGGCCACCACCGACCAGGCGATGTCGGTGGAAGCCCTGGTGGACTTCATCCGCAAGGCGGGCCGGGTGCCGGTGGAGCGCGATGCGCTCTACCGCACGGTGAGGGAGTACGCATGAGCGCGGGGGAACCGCGAGGGAGGCCGGCGTTGAGGATCGGGGTGGTGGAGTTCACCAATACGCTGCCGCTGGCTACCGGTCTGGATCGCTTCCTCCCGGAGGCGGAGCTGGTGCGTACCGCGCCGTCGGTGATCGCGGACGGGTTGGCCTCGGGAGATCTGGACGCGGGCCTGGTGCCGGTGGCGGCGCTCGCCGACCATCCCTGGTGGGCGGTGGTCCCCGGTCTCGGCATCGCCGCCGAGGGCCCGGTGCGCTCGGTGCTGCTCCTCTCCAAGGTCCCGGTGGACCGGATCGCGCGGCTGGTGCTGGACCCCGCCTCGCGCACCTCCAACGCCCTCGCCCGGCTCTGGCTCCGCCGGCGCCTGGGGCGCGACGTGGCCACCGTGGTGGGCGCCCGGACCCTGGCCGAACGCCTGGAGCGAGACGACGCCACCGTGGCCATCGGTGACGACGCCTTGTTCTGGACCGGACCGGTGCGGGAGCGGGTCGACCTGGGGGGAGCGTGGACGGAGTGGACGGGCCTCCCCTTCGTGTTCGCGGTGTGGGCGGGACCGGGGGCGGACGCGCCGGGCCTGGCCGGCGCGCTCGCCGCCTGCCACCGGGCCAACACCGGACGCGAGGACGAGCTGGCGCGCGGGGCCTCGGGCGGGGACGCCGCGCGCGCGGAGACCATCGCGTCCTACCTCCGGCATTCCATCCGTTACCGGCTGGGGGCGCGGGAACAGCAGGGGCTCGAGACGTTCGTCGCCGAAGGGGTCGAGGCGGGCATCTTCGCCCCGGCCGCCCGGGGGATCACCCATGTCACCAGTGCTTGAGAGTGCGGGGCGGGACGCCGCCCTGGAAGAGAAGATCCTGGCCGGCGGCCGGCTCACCGACGGGGAGGCGCTCTGGCTCCACGACCGGGCGGAGCTGGGCTGGCTGGGGGCGCTCGCCCACGAGGTGCGGTTCCGCAAGAACCCCGAGCCGCGGGTGACCTACAACATCGACCGGAACATCAACTACACCAACTACTGCACCGCCCGCTGCCGCTTCTGCGCGTTCTATCTTCCCGAGACCTCTCCCCACGGATACGTCCTGACCTGGGAGGAGATGCGGGACAAGATCGCGGAGCTTCGCGCCATCGGCGGGAACCAGATCCTGTTGCAGGGCGGGCTCCACCCCGACTACACCATCGAGTGGTACGAAGGGATGCTCCGGCGGATGAAGGCGGAGTTCCCGGGGCTCTGGGTGCACGCGTTCAGCGCGCCGGAGATCGTGGCCATCGCCCGCCTCTCGGGGTTGAGCTACCGCGTGACCCTCTCCCGGCTGAAGGCGGCGGGGCTGGACTCCCTCCCCGGGGGCGGGGCCGAGATCCTGGTCTCGCCGGTGCGGGACGAGATCGCGGTGGGCAAGTGCACGGGGGAGGAGTGGATCGAGGTCCACCGCCAGTGCCACCTCCTGGAGCTTCCCACCACCGCCACCATGATGTTCGGCACCATCGAGAGTTCCGCCGACCGGATCGGCCACCTCCGCATGCTCCGCGACCTCCAGGACGAGACCGGCGGGTTCACCGCCTTCATCGCCTGGCCTTTCCAGCCCGACCACACCGCTCTCAAGAAGAAGGTGAAGCGGCCGGCGGGGGCGGTGGAGTATCTGCGCATGCAGGCCACGGCCCGGCTCTACCTGGACAACGTCCCCCACATCCAGTCCTCCTGGGTCACCATGGGGGACAAGATCGGCCAGCTCGCGCTCTACTATGGGGCCGACGACTTCGGGAGCGTGATGATGGAGGAGAACGTGGTCTCCGCCGCCGGTACGACCTACGACCTGGACGAGGAGCGGATCCGCCGGCTGGTGGAGCGGGCCGGGTTCACCCCTTTCCGCCGCGGCATGCGCTACGACCTGATCGAGGAGCCGGTGGAGGCGGGCGGTCCCGCCGCGACCCGGGCGGAAGCGCGGGCCTAGCCCCCCATGAGCGACGTGCCCGGTTCGGTCCGGGGCCTGGGGGAGCGGGTGGTCACCCTCGGGCACTTGGTCCGCTTCTCCCACTCGGTGTTCGCGCTCCCCTTCGCCCTGGCCGGGGTGCTGTTCGCGATCCATGCGAACGGCGCGCGACCGGGGCCGGCGGTATGGATCTGGGTGATCGTGGCCATGGTGGCGGCGCGGTCGGCGGCCCTGGCCTTCAACCGCATCGCCGACCGGCGGCTGGACGCGGCCAACCCCCGCACCCGGAACCGCGAGCTTCCGCGCAAGGCGCTGAGCCCGGCCGCCGCCTGGGCGTTCACCCTCACCGCGGCGGCGGTGTTCGTGTTCGCAGCCTGGAGCCTGAACCCCCTTGCCTTCCGGCTCTCCCCGGCGGCCCTGGCCATCGTGGCTTTCTATTCATTCACAAAACGCTTTACCTGGTCCAGTCATCTGTTTTTGGGACTTGGGCTTGCAGTGGCTCCCGTCGGGGGCTGGGTGGCGGTGTCGGGCCGGCTCGAGGCGGCTCCCTTCCTGGTGGCGGCGGGGGTGCTGGGGTGGGTGGCCGGTTTCGACGTCCTCTACGCCCTCCAGGACCTGGAGTTCGACCGGCGGACCGGGCTGCACTCCATCCCGGCCCGGTTCGGCCCCGCGGGGGCGGTGATCGCCGCCCGCTTCCTTCACGGCTTCGCGGTCCTCGCCCTGGCCGCGGCGGGGGCGGCGCTCCACCTCTCGGCCTGGTACTTCGGGGGGCTGGGGGTGATCGCCGCCCTCCTGTTCTACGAGCACCGGCTGGTTCATCCCCACGACCTCTCGCGCCTCGACAAGGCGTTCTTCGACATGAACGCGGTGATCGGCGTGGTCTATCTCCTCTCCGCGATCGCCGGGACCCGGCTGTGAGCGCCGGCCGGCCCGCGCCGCCGGAGCCTCGGCGGATAATCCTGGCGGTGACCGGCGCCAGCGGCGCCCTCTATGCCGAGCGGCTCCTGAAGGCGCTGATCGAAGAGGGCCACCGGGTGGAGCTGATCGTCTCCGCCTACGGGGCGAGGCTCCTCAAGGAGGAGCGCGACCTTCCCGGCGAGCCGAGGAAGCTGGTGGCGGCGCTGTCCGAACGGCACGGCCTCGCGCCGGCCCCGGAACAGGTGACCGGGCACGCCAACACCGACCTGGGGGCCGCGCTTTCCAGCGGCTCCTTCCCGGTTCACGGGATGGCGGTGGTGCCGGCCAGCATGCGCACGATCGGCGCGGTGGCCTCGGGCCTGGGCGCGACCCTGGTCGACCGCGCGGCCGCCGTCACGCTCAAGGAGCGGCGGCCGCTGGTGCTGGTGCCGCGCGAGACCCCGCTCAACCGCATCCAGCTCGAGAACCTCCTCCGGCTCCACGACGCGGGGGCGGTGATCCTCCCCGCCGACCCGGCCTTTTACCAGAAGCCCCGCACCTTCGAGGACCTGGGCGATTTCATCGCCGCCCGGGTCCTGGAGCAGCTCGGGATCCCGGCCTCCCACGACCTCCATCCCCGCTGGGGGGAGGGCCGGTGAGGGCGCCGGCGCGCCCGGCGGCGGGGACGGCGAGGGCCGGGTGACGGGCGCCGCGGAAACCGGAGACCGTCCCGCCGCGCGCTCCGAGGCCTCGGAGCAGAAGCGCCGGATCCGGGGGATGTTCGACGCGGTCGCTCCCCGGTACGACTTTCTCAATCACCTCCTCAGCCTGGGGATCGACGTCCGCTGGCGGCGGCGCGCGGTGCGCGCGCTGGCGCTCGCCCCCGGCCAGCTGGTGGTGGACCTCTGCGCGGGGACCGGCGATCTGGGATTGGAGGCGGCGCGGGCGGTCCCGGGGGTGCGGGTGATCGGGGTGGATCTCGCCCGGGCCATGCTCGTCCGCGGCGAGGGGAAGCGGGACGGCGCGCCCGTGCTGTTCGCCCAGGGGGACGCGGAACGGCTGCCGCTCGCCGATCGCTCCGCCGACCGCGCCTGTGTGGGGTTCGGGATCCGGAACGTGGCCTCGCTCCCCGGTGCCTTCGCCGAGACCGCTCGGGTGCTCCGGCCCGGCGGGCGGTTCGCGGTGCTGGAGTTCACCACCCCCCCCAACCCCGCCTTCCGTGGGCTCTACCACCTCTACTTCCACCGGTTCCTGCCGCTGGTGGGAGGCGTGGTGAGCGGCCGCCGCGAAGCCTACCGCTATCTTCCGGAGTCGGTGGCGCGCTTCCCCGATCCGCCCGCCCTGGCCGCAATCGCGCGCGCGGCGGGATTCGCCGAGGTGCGGTGGGAACTCCTCACCGGCGGGATCGCCGCCCTTCACCTCTGCCGCCGCTGATCTCATGGGCAAGCCTCTCGAACCTGATTTGCGCGACCGGCTGGAGTACGCCGCACTGGCCGGCCTCTTGCGGTTCATGCGCGCGGGTTCGCGCGACCGGGGTGCGGCGCGGGGCGCGGCGTTCGGGCGATTGGCCGCCCGCGCGGTTCCGCTGCGGCGGCGGGTGGCGCTGGCCAACATCGCGGCCTCTTTCCCGGACTGGGACCGGGAGCGGGTGGAGGCGGTCTATCGCGGCATGCTCGAGAACCTGGGGGTGGTGCTCGCGGACTTCGCCCGGTTCGGGCGCGATCCGGTGGAGCCGGTGGACGGGGTGCTCCGCCTGGAGAACCCGGAGGCCTTCGCCGAGGCCCAGGCCGGCGGCCGGGGGGGAATCCTCCTCACCGCCCACTTCGGGAACTGGGAGGCGCTGGGGGCGGCCGCGGCCTTTCACGGCTTTCCGGTCACCGTGCTCGGGGGCCGCCAGCGGAATCCTCTGGTCGAGGACCTGTTCGAGCGCTACCGGGCGCGGATGGGGTTGGGGGCGATCTCGCGGGGGGACAGCCTGAAGCCGATCCTGAGAGCGCTTCGGGCGGGTCAGTTCGTGGCCACCCTCGCCGACCAGGACGGGGGCCGGGGTGGGTTCTTCATCGACTTCCTGGGGCGGAAGGCCTCGGTCCAGTCCGGGCTCTTCCGCCTCTGCGCGCGGGCACGGTTGCCGCTGGTCACCGGGTTCAGCATGCGGGAGGGGAGCCGCTGGCGCGGCCGCCTCCAGCCCCCGGAGTGGCCCCGCGCGGTGTCCGGCGAGGCGGAGGTCGAAGCGGAGGCGCGCCGGCTGGCCGCGCTCTACACCGCCCGGGTCGAGGAACACGTGCGCGCCCGCCCCGACCACTGGTTCTGGGTCCACCGCCGCTGGCATACCCGGCCGCGTGAGGAGCAGGCGGCGCGCGCCGGTACCGGCCGTCCCTAGCCACCGGGCCGCGGCCGTTTTCCGGACCCGCCGCCGGCCTTTCCCCGGCTCCGGCGCCGGCCAGTCGCCCGGCACCGGCGCCGGCCACGCCGGGGAGGCGGGCAACGGATCGGCGGGAGGCGGACGATGCGGACCCGGGTCCCCAGGGGTCCATGGCGCGAGCCCGGGTCCGGCCGGTCTGGGTTCTCGATCGCGGGCCTTTCGAAATGCGCGGCCGTGGGTGTGGACCTGGGTCCAGCCGGAGGGCGAGAGCGCGTGGGTCACTCGGTGCCGGCGGCCGACGATAGGGACCCGGGTCCCGTTTGGTCGGGTTGATGGGTCAACATCTTTGAACCCACGGCCGTGGGTGTGGACCCGGGTCCAGCCGGTGGGCGGGAGCGCGCGTGGGCAAGCGGTGCCGGCGGCCACACGCGAACCCGGATCCCGTTTGGTCGTGTTGATAGGCCGACGTCTTCGAACCCACGGCCGTGAGTGTGGACCCGGGTCCCGTTTGGTCGGGTTGATGGGTCAACAGCTTCGAACCCACGGCCGAGGGTGTGGACCCGGGTCCACCCGGTGGGCGCGCGCGCGTGGATCACAGGGTGCCGGCGGCCGGGGGTGTGGATCCCGCCCCGCCCCGGCTTCCCGCCCCGCCCCGGTTTCCCGCCCCGCCCCCGCTCCCGCCGCCTCCTTACTTCGCGATCGTCGCCCCGTAGAGCACGCCGTCCTTGATCACCGTCTTTCCGGCGAGCAGGTTCCTCGGGTCCTCGAGCGGGCTCTTGTCGAAGAGCACCAGATCCGCCTTCATCCCCGGCTCCACCGCCCCCACCGAGTCCTGGATGGCCATCGTGGTCGCGGTGTTCCAGGTGGCGATCTGGAGCACCCCCGACATGGGGATCCCGGCCTCGTGCAGGAGCAGCATGTCCGAGAGCGCCGACTTCCCCGGCTCCGCGGTGTCGGTGCCCAGGTTGAGCCGCACCCCCTCGTCGTACATCCGCTTCACGTACGCCAGAAGCACCCGGAATCCCTGCCGCCCCTGCGACATGAGCGCGTCGGAGTAGCCGGAGAGATCATCGAACGGGCCCGCGGGCGGCGGCGCGAACCAGGTGAACCCGTACAACCGGCCGAACACGTGGAGGGTCGGCGTCACCGAGCACCCGGATCCGGCCAGGCGCTTGATCAGCGCGTTCATCTCCGCATCGTCGGCTCCCAGGTGCGCGTAGTACCCCATGGTCTGGGCAAAGAAGAGTCCGTTGCGGCTTCCGCCGGCCAGGGGCTTCACCTCGCGTTCCCAGACCGCCTCCTGCTCCTCGGGCGGCATCACGTCCTTGATCAGGGTGTAGGCGTGCTCCACGTCCTGAAGCCCCAGGTCGAGCGCCTTCGAGATGGAGAACACGTTGAAGTCGATGTGAGCGAAGGGAATCATGTCGAGAGCCAGCGCCTGGCGGATGGCCGCGGTGAACTCGGGTTCGCGGAGCCGCCAGTGGAGCTTCACGAACCGGAACCCCAGGTCGTGGTACTCGCGGACCTTGGCCGCGGCGGCCTCGGGGCTCGCCACCACCGTATGCCCGGGATGGGGAACGCGCCCCTCCTCGTTAGAAACGAGCGCGCCGCCGCACGGGTAGAAATCGGGGGCCCAGTACACCGGATGCATCCAGTCGATGAGCATGGGCAGGTCGCGCTCGTCGTCGCCGGCGGCCCGGACCGAGGTCACGCCGTAGGGGAGGTAGGCCCGGGCCCACCGCCGGCGGTAGGCGGCGATCGAGTCGGGCGCCATGGTCAGGTTCACCACCGGGCCGCCGGTGGCGAGGATGGAGTCGGCGAGGACCATGGCGGTGTGGTGGTGGCCGTCGATGAAGCCGGGGGTGAGGAGCCGGCCGCCGGCATCGATGGTGCGGAGCGCGCCGGGCGGTTTCACCGAACCCGGGTTCACCGCGGTGATCCGCCCCCGCCGCACGATCACGTTGCGATCGGTGAGCACGTTGCCGGTTCGGGAGTCGAAGACGTCGGCGTGGAGCACCGCGAGCTGGGCGGGGCTGCCGCCCCCGCAGGCGCCGGCCCCGAGAGCGAGCAGGCCGGCGGTGAGGTGGGGAAGAATCTTCCGCATCACGGTCTCCTCGTTTCGGGAAACCCGTGCTCGGGGCCCCCGCAAGCCCAGCGGCCCCGCGGCCCCCGCGACCCCGCAACCCCCGCGCCCCCCGACCCGGGGCCGGAACCGCCCATCCGCCATAAGGCCATAAGGTTCCGGCCGCGGAGCGCGCATCCCCGGCCGCTCCCGCCTCAATCCCGGCCCGGAACCCGCCGATAACGGGTCAGCTCTTGAACCCGATGCCTTTCCCGGGATCGGGGTGGCCGCTGGCGGGGATGGGGCCGTACTGCTCCTCGAACTTGGCCAGGTTGTCGCCGAGGGCCTTGTGCAGCGCCTTGGCGTTGGGGGCGGTGAGGACGATGCGGGCATGGACCTTGGCCTTGGCCAGGCCGGGGAGCGCGCGGGCGAAGTCGATGATCACTTCCGAGTTCGAGTGGGAGATGAGGGCCAGGTTGGAATAGATCCCCTGCGCCTCGGCCTCGTCGATGGCGAGCTGGATATTGGGACCGGCAGCCGGGGGCCGGCGCTCTTCGGGTTTCTCCTCGCTCATAGCGGCGCTCCAATCTCGGTGATTTCAGGACGGGACGGGACATGGACCGAAGTCAGCGAAGTCTAGACGGGGCCTCGAACGAGGTCAACGCGCCCGCGGACGAGGTCGACGCGCCCCCCGACGGCGCGTTCACCCTCCTCGAAACCCTGGCCGGGTCGCTTCTCGCGCCCCTCTCCGCCGGGGAGGTGGCCGGCCGGGCGTGCGCGCTCTGTCTCGGCCGGTACGGGGCCGCCCGCGCGGTGGCCCTGGTGGAGAGCGCGGACCGGGACGGCCTCCTGGCCGTGGGCTCGGCGGGATTCGAGGGGGCGGACGGCCGGACCGAGTCCCTGCGGGTGGCCCGCCGCGCCGGGGACTGGGTGGTGCGAACCCGGGGGGGACTGGTTGCCTCCGATGCCGCCGCCGATCCCCGGTTCGCCGGCTACGCCGCCCCGGCCGGGCCGCTCCTCGCCTTTCCTCTCACCGCCTGGGGCCGGACCCCGGGGGCGTTGGTGGTGTTCGACCGCGAGCCGGACCCCGCCGGGGACACCGAGGCCCGCCGGCGCGGCATGGCCCTGCTGGCGGCAGCCACCGCTCTGGCCCTGGCCCAGGAACGCGAGCGCGGGCGCGTGCGGGACCTGGAGAGCCGGTACGGGGAGAGCGAGCGCCGGCGCCTGGCCGCCGAGCGCGGCGCGGCGGTGGGCCAGACCGCGGCGGACATGGCCCGCGAGCTTCAGGCCCCGGTGGCCAGCCTGGGCGGGCTGGCGGCGAGGATGGCCCGGGAGCTTCCCGAGGACCATCCCCACCGGGCCGGGCTCGAGATCATGCTTACCGAATCCCGCCGGCTGGAGCGGCTCCTCGGCGACATGGCCGCCATGGTGCGGGAGCGGGACGGGACGCTCCGGCCCGACGACCTGAATCGCGTGCTCACCGAGTGCCTGATGCTCCTTGACGAAGGCCTGCGGGCCAAGGGTCTTCACGTGACCCGGCGCCTGAGCGGGAGCCTCCCTCAGCTTCTCCTCAACCCGGACCTTCTCCGGAGGGTGTTCCTGAATCTGATCCGCGCGGCCATCGACGACGCTCCGGCGGGAGGGCGCATCAAGCTCGAGACCAAGCGCCGGGGGGACCACGTCGAGGCCTCGGTCTCCACCGACGGGCCCGCCGAGGCGGGCGCGACCCTCGACCGGATCTGGAAGCCGTTCCTGGCCGAGCGCGGCGGGTCCGCCGGGACCAGCGCGGCGGTGGTGCAGCAGATCCTTCGGGACCACCGGGCGGTGCTGCGGGTGACCTCCACCCGGGACTGGCCGCTGGCCTTCTCGCTCATCCTCCCCATTCCCGGAAACCAGGACCGGCGACGTCCCCGCGACCGGCGGGGCGGCCGCGACCGGCGCCGGGCCTGACCGCCGCCGGGCGAAAGCGGAACCGCCCGTCCCACGCGCCGCCCCGGCATCGCCCGCGCCAGAGCGGGAGCGCGCGCGCCGACGGCGAATGGCATGGCTTCCCGGGATCCCGCCTTGACAATGGCAGGGGAGCCGGATAACTTCGTGGGCCGGTTTTCGGTGCGACCCTAGCTCAGTTGGTAGAGCACGTGACTGAAAATCACGGTGTCCCCAGTTCAACTCTGGGGGGTCGCACCACTTTCTTCTGCCCCTCCGGCCGCGACCGGAGGGGCTTTTTCGTCTCCTCCCTCGCCCCGGCCCGGCTTCGGGACTATAGTGCCGGTATCCCCCATGGTCGCCGATCGGTCTGCGTTCCCGGTCCGAAGGAGGCTGCCATGATTCGTCACCTGTTGGCGGGCGGGGCCCTGATGGCGGCCTTGGCCGCGCCCGCAGGGGCCTCGACCGGCCCCGCCGCCAATCCCTTTCCGGACCCATCCTGCTCCACCATCCCCGCCATGGTCACGGTGACCCCCGACGGCTCGGCCGCCTACACCGTCCGGATCGTGGTGTGCGGGAGGGGGCCGGTCTCCGGCGCCTACGTCGAGCTGGAGTTTTCCTCCGAGGCCGACAGCCTCATTTCGTGGGCCCCGGGGCAGGATCATCCGTTGCTCCTGGCCGTCGCCGATGCCAACGGGGAGGCGACCTTCCACGTCGCGGCCGGCGGATGCCTGGACCCGGCCACCTGGGGCGGAGGGTCGTTCATAGCCCAGGTGAGGGCGGACGGGGTGTTGATGGCGGAAGTGGGGGTGAACTCGCCGGACGCGGTGAACGCCCAGGGCCTTACCCCCACCGATTCCGGCCGGACCACCTGCGATGACGGGATCTTCCAGGTCTCGCTCGCCGACGCGGTCTTCCACGCCCGCAACATCTAGGCGGGGGCGCAGGCCGTCTGCTCGGACTTCACCGAACCCTTCGGGGACGGGGTGAACCTGGCCGACGCGGTGTTCGTCACCGGCTACGTCAAGGACGGCACCGCGGCCTCGTGCCCGCAGTCCGAGGCCTCGGAGAGGCCGCGCCGGGCCCCGGGGGAAGGCCCGGGCGCCCTTGGCCTCGCGCTACCGGCAGCTCGCGCTCGCCCCGCGCTTGATGTAGACGCTGAGGATGGCGGCATCCCCCAGGCCCACCTCGGCGTCGTAGGGCTCGGTGAACTTGGAGCAGATCTCCGCCCGGCCGTTCCGGATGGCGTCGCCGTGATAGGTGGCGTCGGCCAGGGACACCCCGAAGGCGCCGTCGTCGCAGGTCGAACCCCCGGACTGGGAGGGAAGGAGACCGGCGGCGTTCACCGCGTCGGGCGAGTTGACGGTGAGGGTCGACACAACGATGTTGTTTACCCGGACCCGCGCCACGTAGGGGGCGCCGGGAACGTCTTCGGGGCGCACGCAGCCGCCGCCGCGGATCTGGAACTCCACCCCCCCGCCGGCGTCGGTGTAGCCGGAGACGATCGGATGCTCCTGTCCCGGCGCCCAGGAGATCATCGCTTCGGCCTGGGGGCTGAACTCGATCTCCACGGAGTCCCCCGCGTAAGAGTTCCCGTTCGGGTACACCACCCGGGCCGAGTAGGTGAGCTCCCCGTCCGGGCTCAGGGTGAGGACGGTGGGGAAGTGGGAGAGCGTGAGGTCCGGAACCCTGGCCGGAGCCGCGGGAGCCGGAGCCCCCAGGGCCAGGATCATCAAGGCGGCGGACAGGATTCCGGGCATGGCGTCCTCCACGAACGGGAACGAACCGAATCTCCCTTGAATCTAACCCACCTTGGCCTCCACCGCCAGCCGCCGGCGGCGGGCGCGCGGCCCGAATTCCCGACCGGACAAAGGGTTTGCTCACCCCGGGAAGGGCGGGGTACAATCTGCGCCCTGAAATTGCGGCGCGCTTTTTCTCCGGTTACCGGCGCGCGTCGTGCACGGCCTGTCGGGGGCTGGTGTAGCTCAGCCGGTAGAGCAACGCACTCGTAATGCGTAGGTCAGCGGTTCGATTCCGCTCACCAGCTCCAGTCTTCCCGCTCCCTGAGCCCGGGGACGCCCGCCCGCCGGTCCCCGGCCGACGACCGCGCCCGACCGGCTCCCGGGACGCGGGACGGAGGTCCGGTTGGCTTCCAAACTCATGGCCGGCGTGTCCGGCGTCCGCGGGGTGGTGGGCGAGACCCTGACCCCCGAGGTGATTCTCCGCTACGCCGCCGCCTTCGCCGGGAGCCTCGGACCCGGTCCGGTGGTGTTCGGGCGCGACTCCCGGCCCAGCGGCCCCGCGCTCCGCCACGCGGTGCTGGCCGGCCTTCTCGGCGCCGGCCGCGACGTCCTGGAGGTGGGGATCGTGCCCACCCCCACCGTCCAGCTCGAGGTGGAGCGCCACCGCGCCGCCGGCGGGATCGCCCTCACCGCCAGCCACAACCCCATCGAGTGGAACGCGCTCAAGTTCGTGGGCCCTTCCGGCCGCTTCCTGAACCCCGAGGAGGCCGGCCGCTTCCTGGCCTCGGTGAACGACGCGCTCCCCGCCGTTCGCTGGGACGGCCTGGGCGCCCGGCGCGAGATTGCCGACGCGGTCCGCCACCACGTGGATCTGATCCTGGAGCTGGACGAGGTGGACCCCGCCGCGATCGCCGGGAAACGCCCCCGGGTGATCCTGGACGCGGTCCACGGCGCCGGGGGAGCGGTCGCCCGCGAGCTCCTGGAGCGGCTGGGCGCCGACTTCACCATCCTCTTCGAGGAGCCCACCGGCATCTTCCCGCGCCCCCCCGAACCGACCGCGGATCACCTGGGCATTCTCGCCGCGGAGGTGGGCCGGCAGGGGGCGGACCTGGGCCTGGCCTTCGATCCCGACGTGGACCGGCTGTCGCTGGTGGACGAGACCGGGACCGCGGTGGGGGAGGAATGCACCCTGGCGCTGGCCGCCGATCACGTCCTGGGGACCGCCCCCGGCCCGGTGGTCACCAACCTCTCCACCAGCGCCCGCCTGGAGGCGGTGGCCGAGCGCCACGGCCAGACCGTGTTCCGGACCCCGGTGGGGGAGGCGAACGTGGTGGCGGGGATCCTCGAACACGGCGCCCGGATCGGAGGCGAGGGGAACGGAGGGGTGATCCTTCCCGCGCTCCACCTGGGCCGCGACGCTCCGGTGGGGGTGGCGCTGGTCCTCACCGGCCTCGTCCGCCGGGGGGGGAGCCTCTCGGAGTGGGTGGGGAGCCTGCCCGCCCTCAGCATGGTCAAGCGCAAGGTCGAACTCACCCGGGAACCGGATTGGGCCGCCGCCGAGGCCTCGGTGAGGTCGCTCCTGGCCGGAGCCTCCGCCGATCGCCGGGACGGACTGCGGCTCGCCGCGGGTAGGGAATGGGTACACTTGAGAAAGTCCGGCACCGAGCCGATCATCAGAGTGATCGCCGAATCCCCCGATCCCGGCCGGGCCCGGGCCCTGGCCGGGGCGGCGGAGTCGGCCCTGGCTTAAGCTCTCATCGGCCTTCCGGTCGGGAAGGCCGGCCTCGGGCGATCCCCCCGGATCCCCGGGAACCCGATTGGGGGCCGTCCCGCCCCCGTTCCGCGCGGAGGAGGCAGGTATGTGCGGCATCGTGGGTTACGTGGGTCGTCGCGAGTGTCTGAGCATCCTCATGGACGGCCTCAAACGGCTCGAGTACCGGGGTTACGACTCGGCCGGGGTCGCGGTCATCAACGGGCACGGGCTCCAGATTAAGAAGCAGGCGGGGAAGATCTCGGAGCTGGAAGAGCTCCTGCGCACCTCCCCCATCAACGGCACCACCGGCATCGCGCACACCCGCTGGGCCACCCACGGCGAGCCCACCACCAACAACGCCCATCCCCACGTCGACGGGACCGGCGGGATCGCCATCGCCCACAACGGCATCATCGAGAACTACCGGGCGCTGAAGAGCAAGCTGGAGTCCGAAGGCCACGCCTTCCACACCGACACCGACACCGAGGTCCTGGCCCACCTCATCCAGAAGTACTACGAGGGGAATCTCGAGGAGGCGGTGGTCAACGCGCTGGCCCTGGTCGAAGGGACCTACGGGATCGCGGTGCTCAGCGACCGCGAGCCGGAGAAGGTGGTGGGGGCGCGTCACGGGAGCCCGCTGGTGGTGGGGGTCGGCGACGGCGAGTACTGGGTGGCCAGCGACGTCTCCGCCATTCTCCGCTACACCAAGAACGTGGTCTACCTGGACGACGGCGAGATGGTGGTGATCACCCCCGATTCGTTCCGGACCACCACCGTGGACGGGCGGGTGATGAACAAGCAGGTCCAGGAGGTGGAGTGGGAGCTGGAGCAGATCGAGAAGGGGGGCTTCCCCCACTTCATGCTCAAGGAGATCTTCGAGCAGCCCCAGTCGGTGCAGAACGCGTTCCGGGGGAGGCTCCTCATGGACGAGGGGACCGGCCACCTGGGCGGGCTCAACATGGAGAAGAACGCCCTCAAGCTGGTGGACCGCATCATCATCATCGGATGCGGGACGTCGTGGCACTCCGGCATCATCGGCGAGTACATGCTCGAGGAGTACGCGGGAATCCCGGTGGAGGTGGAGTACGCCTCGGAGTTCCGCTACCGGAACCCCATCATCAAGGCGGGCACCGTCTGCTTCGTGATCAGCCAGTCCGGCGAGACCGCCGACACCCTGGCCGCCATGCGCGAGGCGCAGCGGCTGGGGGCGCCCGCGCTGGGCGTGGTGAACGTGGTGGGAAGCACCATCGCCCGCGAGTCCGACGGCGGGGTCTACGTCCACGCCGGCCCCGAGATCGGGGTGGCCTCGACCAAGGCCTTCACCAGCCAGGTGGCGGCGCTGGCCGTGCTCACCCTGAGCCTGGCCCGGCTCCGGGGAATGGACGCCGACACCGGGCGCCGGTTCGTGAGGGCGCTGGCCGACATCCCGGGCAAGATGGAACGGATCCTCGAGAACAACGAGCAGATCCACGAGATCGCCCGCGCCTACTCCCGCCACAACAACTTCCTGTACCTGGGCCGCGGCTTCAACTTCCCGGTGGCCCTGGAGGGGGCGCTCAAGCTCAAGGAGATCTCCTACATCCACGCCGAGGGCTACCCCGCGGCGGAGATGAAGCACGGACCCATCGCCCTCATTGACGAGAACATGCCGGTGGTGTTCATCTGCATCCAGGATTCAGCGTACGACAAGGTGCTGTCCAACATGGAGGAGGTCCGCGCCCGCCAGGGCAAGATCATCGCGGTGGCGAGCGAAGGCGACACGCTGGTGCGGGAGAAGGCCGACCACGTGATCTACGTCCCGCACACCGAGGAGATGCTCTACCCGCTCCTCACCGTGATCCCCCTCCAGCTCCTCGCCTACCACATCGCGGTGGAACGTGGATGCAACGTGGACCAGCCCCGCAACCTCGCCAAGAGCGTGACGGTGGAGTGACGACGATGAAGTACGTGCAGACGGATCGGGCGCCCGCCGCGGTGGGCCCCTACAGCCAGGCGGTGGTGGCCGAGGCCCTGGTGTTCACCGCGGGACAGATCGGGATCGATCCCGGCTCGGGGAAGCTGGTGGAGGGCGGGGTCGAGGCCGAGGCCCGACAGGCCCTGCGCAATCTGGCCGCGGTGCTCGATGCCGCCGGCTCCGGCCTGGGCCGGGCGGTCAAGACCACGGTGTTCGTGGCGGACATGGCGGATTTCGGGAAGGTGAACGCGGTCTACGCCGAGGCCTTCGGTGACCACCGCCCCGCCCGGTCCACGGTGCAGGCGGCCGCGCTGCCGCTGGGCGCCCGGGTGGAAATCGAAGCGGTCGCCCTCGTCTGAGCCGCGTGGACACGGGCCCGGTTTCCCCCATACACTGTCTCGCTCGATTGTGGAGGCGAACGGGTCCTGGTGGGCCCCGAGGACTTCAAATCCTTCAGCCGGGCGCTAATCCCGTCCGGGGTGGGTTCGATTCCCACGCGTCTCCGCCAGCTTCGGCCGCGCGTCGGCGGCTCCGGGCGGCGATCCTGGCCCTGGCCGCCCTGGCGGCGGCGACCCCGGTCCGGGGGCAGGAACGGGTCCCGGCGGTGCCGGATTCCTCCGGGGCGGCGGACTCGATTGCGGCGCCGGACTCCGCCGGGAGGGCGGTCCCGGATTCGGTTTCGATTTCGGCGGCGGCCCGGACCCCCGGGCCCGGGTTCCACGGCCCCTCCCCGGGAGGGGCGGCGCTGCGCTCGATGGTCCTTCCCGGCTGGGGACAGGCCTACGACGGCAAGTGGATCAAGGCGGGGCTCTTCCTCGGGGCGTATGCGGGCCTGTGGGCGTGGTCGATCTCGATCCACCAGGACCGGATGGACGCGATCGGGAAGCTCCATGCCGCCGCCGACGATGCCGGCCGGGCGCACTGGCAAGCGGAAGTGGACCGGCTGGAAAACGACCGGAACGGCAAGTACTGGCTGGCCGGTCTCGTGTTGCTCCTTTCCATGGCGGATGCCTACGTGGATGCACAGCTTTTTCATTTCGACCGAAGGATGGATGCGCCGGTGGCCCTGGTCCCGGCCCCGGCCGGAGACGGCCTGGCGCTCCGGGTCACCGTGCCGCTCGACCCGGGCGGGGAGGATCGCCGCGCCCGATGAGGGATCACGTCCGCAACTTCTGCATCATCGCCCACGTGGATCACGGTAAGTCCACCCTGGCCGACCGGCTCCTGGAGATCACCGGTACCCTGACCAAGTACCAGATGAAGGAGCAGGTGCTCGACAGCATGGACCTGGAGCGGGAGAAGGGCATCACCATCAAGTCCCATCCCATCACCATGGACTACCGGGCCGGGGACGGCAGCTCCTACCGGCTGAACCTGATCGACACCCCCGGCCACGTGGATTTCTCCTACGAGGTCTCGCGGAGCCTGGCCGCGTGCGAGGGGGCGGTGCTGGTGGTGGACGCCGCCCAGGGGGTGCAGGCCCAGACCCTGTCCAACATGCTCCTGGCCCGCGACGCCGGCCTCGTGCTGATCCCCGTGCTCAACAAGATCGACCTCCCCGGCGCCCGTCCCCAGGCGGTGGCCGAGGAACTGGCCATGCTCCTGGAGTGCGATCCGGAGGAGATCCTCCACATCTCGGCCAAGACCGGCGAGGGGGTGCAGGAGGTCCTGGAGCGGATCATCCGGGACGTGCCCGCGCCCCGTCCCGGCGCCCGCGCCACCCGGGCGCTGATCTTCGACTCGGTGTTCGACCAGTTCCGCGGGGTGGTGGCCTACGTGCGGGTGGTGGACGGCGTGCTGGCGCTGGGGCAGAAGGTCCGGTTCTTCGCCAACCCGGGCGAGGAGTACGAGGTGCTGGAAGTCGGGATCTTCCGGCTGGAGATGATCAAGCGGGAACGGCTGGAGGCCGGGGACGTCGGGTACCTGATCGCGGGGGTGAAGCGGCTGGGCGACGCCAAGGTGGGGGATACGGTGGTGGACGCGGTGAATCCCGCCGAGGAGCGGCTGCCCGGATACAAGCCGATGAAGCCGATGGTGTTCAGCGGCCTGTACCCGGTGGACACCGACGATTACGAGGCGCTCAAGGCGGCGCTGGAGAAGCTTTCTCTCAACGACGCGGCCCTCTCCTACGAACCCGAGACCTCGGAGGCCCTGGGCTTCGGCTTCCGGTGCGGATTCCTGGGCCCGCTCCACCTGGAGATCGTGCAGGAGCGGCTGGAGCGCGAATACGGGCTCCATCTCATCGCCACCGTCCCCAACGTGCGCTACCAGGTGCTGCTGGCCGACGGCGAGGTGATCTCGGTGGAGAACCCGGCCCGGATGCCCGATCCCGGCCAGATCGAGATGGTGGAGGAGCCCTTCGTGCGGGTGGTGATCCTGGTCCCCTCCGACTACCTGGGCAACATCATGAAGCTCGCCCAGGAGCGGCGCGGCGTGTACAAGGTGATGCACTACCTGGACACCGAGCGGGTACGGCTGGAGTACGAGCTTCCGCTCAACGAGATCGTCCTCGACTTCTACGACAGGCTCAAGTCGATCTCCCGGGGCTACGCCACCCTCGACTACGAGCACATCGGCTACCGGGAGTCCGACATCGTGAAGATGGACATCCTGCTCAACGACGTCTCGGTGGACGCGCTCAGCGTGCTCGTCCACCGGGAGAAGGCTTTCGAATGGGGAAAGAGCGTGGCCGCCAAGCTCAAGGAGCTCATTCCCCGCCAGATGTTCCAGGTGGCCATCCAGGCCGCCGTGGGAAGCCGGGTCATCGCCCGGGAGACGGTGGGCGCGCTCCGCAAGAACGTCACCGCCAAGTGCTATGGCGGGGACATCAGCCGGAAGCGTAAGCTCCTGGAGAAACAGAAAGAGGGGAAGAAGCGCATGAAGCAGGTCGGAAACGTCACCATCCCCAAGGACGCGTTCCTGGCCGTCCTCAAGGTCGAGCGCTGATGGCCGCCCAGGACGAACGGGCCGCCGGCCGCGCCAAGACGCGCAAGGACGGGGTCCAGCACAAGTCGGCGGTGAGGGAGTACTCCGAGGCGATCGTCATCGCCGTCATCCTCACCCTGTTCATCCGCACCTTCGTCATCCAGGCTTTCCGCATTCCCACCGGCTCCATGGAGAACACCCTCCTGGTCGGCGACTTCCTCTTCGTGAACAAGTTCCTCTACGGGGCCAAGGTGCCGTTCACCGACGTCCGGCTCCCGCAGGTCCGCAACCCCCGGCACGGGGACGTGATGGTGTTCAAGTTTCCCAAGGATCCCACCCGCGACTTCATCAAGCGGCTGGTCGGAGCCCCCGGGGACACGATCGAGATCCGGGACAAGACGGTCTTCGTCAACGGGGTGAAGCAGGACGAGCCCTACGCGCTCTTCTCCGGAGCCCGGGTCCGCCCCGAGGGTTACCAGAACCCCAACATCTATCCCCCCGGAGCCGGGAACCGCGACAATTACGGCCCGGTGGTGGTGCCGCCCCGGCACTACTTCATGATGGGCGACAACCGCGACAACTCCGACGACAGCCGGTTCTGGGGATTCCTGGACCGGGACCTGATCAAGGGGAAGGCCGAGTTCATCTACTGGTCCTGGGACAAGGAGCACACCCGCCCCCGCCTGGGCCGGATCGGCCGCATCATCCGTTGACCGGAACGCCCGCTTCCGCCTCCTCCCCGCTCCTGTGGGAGCCGGGCCGGCCGCCGGCGGGGCTCTACGTCCACGTCCCCTTCTGCCGGGCGATCTGCAGCTACTGCGCCTTCGCCAAGGGTGAGTACGACCCCGTCGCCGCCGACCGGTGGCTGGAGGGGCTCGAGCGCGAGATCGCCGCGCGGGCCCGCGCCACCTGGCGGGGGCGGCCGGAGCTGGACACGGTCTTCTTGGGAGGAGGCACCCCCTCCACCCTCACCCCCGGCCGCTGGCGGCGCCTGCGCGCGATCCTCGACGCCGGGTTCACGCTCCTCCCGGGGGCCGAGTTCACGAGCGAGGCCAACCCCGAGAGCTTCACCCCCGAGACCGCCGCCGCCATGCGCGAGGCGGGGGTCAATCGGGTGAGCCTGGGGGTGCAAAGCCTGGACCCGGAGGAACTGCGGGGCCTCGGGCGGATTCACGGCCCGGAGGCGCCGGCGCGGGCGGTGCGGACCGCCCGCGGCGCGGGCTTCGACAACCTGAACCTGGACCTCATGTACGGGCTTCCCGGCCAGAGCGTGGACACCTTCGCCCGCTCCCTGGAAGGGGTGCTCGACCTGGCGCCGGAGCACCTCTCCGCGTACTGCCTGGGGCTCGAGCCGGGGACGCCGCTGGCCGAGGCGGTGGCGCTGGGCCGGGCCGCCCGCCCCGACGACGACACCGCGCGCCTCCAGTACGACCTTCTTTGCCGGCGCGCCGAAACCGCCGGGCTCCCGCTCTACGAGATCTCGAACTTCGCCCGCCCCGGCCGCGACTGCCGCCACAACCTGCGCTACTGGCGGCGCACGGACTTCATCGCGCTCGGCCCCTCCGCCCACGGCCTCCTGGCCGGGCGCCGCTGGGCCAACCCCGCCCCCCTCCAACTCTGGCTGGCCGCGTACGCGGAGCCGGGGCGCGTCCCCGAGCCGCGGCCGGTTCCGGAACGGGAAGCGCGGTTCGAGTGGGTGTTCCTGAACCTCCGCCTCCGCGAGGGTCTCTCCGAGGCCGCGTACGAGGCGCTCTGGGGAGAGCCCCTGGCGCGGCGCCACGCCCCCGCCCTGGCCCGGCTGACCGCGGGCGGGCTCCTGGAACGGACCGGCGGCCGGGTCCGCCTCCGCCCCGAGGCGCGATTCCTGAGCGACGCGGTGTTCGCGGAGTTCGCCCCGGAGGATTGAGTGCGGGGAGAGCCGGCGATCCAGTTCCTGTTCCGCCACCGGGGCCTGGTCCCGGTGCTGCCGGCGATCTACGCCCTCGCTTTCGCCCATCCCCGGCCGCCGCTCATCGCCGGCGGGGCCGCGCTCATGGCGGCGGGGGAGGGATTGCGGCTCTGGGGGGCGGCGCATCTGGGGCGGACCGCGCGCTCGCGGAGGCCTCGGGCCGGGAAGCTCGTGACCACCGGGCCCTATGCCCACACCCGCCACCCGCTCTATCAGGGGAACTTCGCTTTGGCGGTCGGCTTCGCCGTGCTGAGCGGAGCGGGATGGCCCTGGTTCCCGGCCGGGGTCGCGGCGGCCTTCCTGGTCCTCTACCGGCTTCACGCGGAGCGGGAGGAGGCGGCGCTCGCCGCGGCCTTCCCGGAGGCGTGGGCCGCCTACCGGGACACGGTGCCGGCGGCGGGGTGGCGGCTCCGGGCCGCCCGGGCGTCCGGAGCGGGCCCGGCCGGCGAGCGCTCCTGGGGGCGGGCGCTCCGGGTGGAGGCGCTCACCCTGAACGCGGAAGCGTGGGCGGTGGCGGCGGTGTGGGCCCGGACCCGCTGGCTCGGGTGACCGGGGAGGGCCGGCCGCGGTCGACCGCGGCTGAGCGCCCGGGGCCGGCTCCCCGCAGCCGGCCGGCCCCCCGGCCGAGCCCGGAACCCCTTGAAATCCCGGGGGGTTTCGCCCCCGTGGAATTGACTCTTTCACCCCCCTCCGCCTTGTGCGGCATTTCACAAAACCCTATACTCGTCCGCTGATCGCCGCTCCGGAACCGGTGGACAACGCGCGAAAGGGGAGAGCCCGGATGGGTCTCGAGAAGGAAGTCCTCAGCCGAATTCTGACCACGCGACTCGATTTTGCCCTGAAGTGGGCCCGGAAGAACTCGGTGTGGCCGATGCCGATGGGCATCTCCTGCTGTGCCATCGAGATGATGGCGGTGGCGGCCAGCCGGTTCGACATGGCGCGGTTCGGTTCCGAGGTGCTCCGCTTCTCGCCTCGCCAGGCCGACCTCATGCTCACCGCGGGCACCTTGGTGAACAAGATGGCGCCGGTGGTGAAGAAGATCTACGAGCAGATGCCCGAGCCCAAGTGGGTCATCGCCATGGGCACCTGCCTCTGCACCGGCGGCATGTTCCACTCCTACTCCACCGTTCAGGGTCTGGACCAGGTGATCCCGGTGGACGTATACGTGCCCGGATGCCCCCCGCGGCCCGAGAACCTGCTCTCGGCGCTTCAGCACATCCAGGACCTGATCGGTTCCGACGAGCCCCCCAACAAGGCCCGCGCCGCCCACGAGGGACAGTGGGAGCTGAGCCAGCTCTTTTACGACAAGCTGGCCACGGTGCGCGCGCAACGGCAGGGGCGGGTGATGAAGAGCCCCGGGCGCCGGCTGGAAGTGGCCGAGACCCTGGACGAGACCGGCCGCCGGGTGGAGCTGGTGCGGCCTCTCGGCATCCCCACCGCCGCGGTCAAGGGCGGCTCGGTGGACCTGGCCAGCGATCGCTACCGGCGGCTGGCGGCGGGGACGAAGCGGCAGAACGGCGAGAGCTGAGCGGGCGCGTTCCGGCGGCGCCTCGCCGGACCCGCGGTACAGGATGATCGGAGGGAACACACGGTGAGCACGACCGACCTCAGGCCCATGCTGGAGCCGACGCCCGACGGGCGGGGGCTCCGCACCAAGACCTTCACCCTCAACATGGGCCCGCAGCACCCCAGCACTCACGGGGTGCTCCGGCTGCTCCTGGAGCTGGACGGGGAAGAGGTCATCACCTGCACCCCGCACATGGGCTATCTCCACCGGGCCATGGAGAAGCTGGCCGAGGAGAAGACCTTCCATCAGTTCGTGCCCTACACCGACCGGCTCGACTATCTTTCCCAGATCGCCAACAACACCGCCTACATGCTGGCGGTGGAGAAGCTGGTGGGGGTGGAGGCGCCCCGCCGGGCCCAGTACATCCGCACCATCGGGGTGGAGATGGCCCGGGTGGCCTCCCACCTCGTCGGCCTCGGAACCTGGGCGCTGGACGTGGGGGCGATGACGGTGTTCTTCCTCACCTTCCGCGAGCGGGAGGTGATGTACAACCTGTTCGAGATGCTCACCGGCGCCCGCATGATGACCTCGTTCACGCGGGTGGGGGGCGTGGCCTTCGACATGACCCCCGAGATCGCGACCGCGATCCGGAACTTCCTCGACTACATGCCGGACAAGATCGACGACTACGAGGACCTCCTGACCACCAACCGCATCTGGATGGAGCGGACCAAGGGGGTGGGGGTGATCACCGCCGACCAGGCGGTGGATCTTTCGCTCACCGGCCCCAACCTGCGGGCGAGCGGAGTGCGGTGGGACCTGCGGAAGTGCATGCCCTACCTGGTCTACAAGGAACTCGATTTCGACATGGCGGTGGGTTCGGTCGGCGACGTGTACGACCGGTACCTGGTCCGCATCGAGGAGATGCGGCAGAGCCTCAAGATCATCCGGCAGGCGCTGGACGGGCTCCCCGAGGGCCCCTACCGGATCGAGGACCCGAAGGTGAGCCTCCCGCCCAAGGCCAAGACCTACGGCTCCATGGAGGAGCTGATCGACCATTTCAAGATCGTGTGCGAGGGGGTGGCGGCCCCGCCCGGCGAGGTGTTTTTCTCCCACGAGAACCCCAAGGGGGAGCTGGCCTTCTACATCGTGGGCGACGGCACCAGCCACGCCTACCGGCTCCACATCCGCTCCCCTTCGTTCATCAACCTGCGCGCGCTGCCCCCCATGGTGGAGGGCCGGCTCCTGTCCGACATCGTCGCCGCGCTGGGTTCCATCGACATCGTGCTGGGTGAGGTAGACCGCTAGACCGGTCGCCGGGAGGCCGAGGAGTTCCATGGCAAAGGTCAAGATCGACGGACGCGAGGTCGAGGTGCCGCAGGGGACCACCATCCTCCAGGCGGCGGAGAAGCTGGGGCTCGAGGTTCCGCAGATGTGCTACCACCCGGGGCTCCGGGTGGTGGGGGTGTGCCGGGTCTGCCTGTGCCAGGTGAAGGGGATGCCCAAGCTCACCCCCGCCTGCGCCACCGAGATCCGGGACGGGATGGAGGTCGGGCTCTACACCCCGGAGGCGGAGAAGGCGCGCCGGGCGGTGATCGAGTTCTGGCTCCTGAACCATCCCCTCGACTGCCCGGTCTGCGACCAGGGCGGCGAGTGCCCGCTCCAGGACATCTCGTTCGACCACGGCTCCGGGGTGAGCCGGCTGAACGACCTCAAGGTCAAGAAGAACAAGCGGGTCGAACTCGGCCCCCACGTGATCCTCGACGAGGAGCGCTGCATCCTGTGCTGGCGTTGCACCCGCTTCACCCAGGAAGTCTCCGGGTCGAACCAGATCATGCTCTCCGACCGCGGCGTCTACACCACGGTGGGCAGCCCGCCCGGGACGACGTTCGACGATCCCTTCAGCGGCAACGTGGTGGACCTCTGCCCGGTGGGGGCGCTCACCTCCCGCGACTTCCGGTTCAAGAGCCGGATCTGGGAGATGGGCTCGAGCGAAGGCGTGTGCACCGCCTGCTCGGTTGGCTGCGACACCTACGTGTGGTCCAAGAAGGGCCGGGTGGAGCGGCTGACCGCCCGCCCCAATACCCGGGTCAACGACTACTGGCTCTGCGACCACGGTCGCTTCGACGTGGATTTCGTCAACGACCCCGACCGCCTCGTTCTTCCCCGGATCCGGATGGAGGGGAAGCTGGTCGAGGTGGAGTGGGCGGACGCCCTGAAGGTGGTGGCCGACGCGGTGAAACCGGTGGCCGCCCGGGGCCAGAACCATGCCGGGGCGCTTTTCACCCGCCACCTGGCCAACGAGGAGTACTGGGCCTTCCAGCGCTTCGTGCGCACCGCGCTCGGGAGCAACAATCTGTCCGCGGGGCGGGACGAGGCCCTCACCCCGGCCCGGGTCGATCTGGCCCGGCGGGGGCGGCTGCTCGAATCCATCACCTCCATCGAGGAGGTGGACGCGATCCTGGTGGTGGGGGGCGACCTGGCCGGAACCCACCCTGTCTATTCGCTTCGCGCGCGGAAAGCGGCGCGCCAGAAGGGCGTGAAGCTCTTCCTGGCCTCGCCCGAGGCGGGCCGGCTCGACGGCGACGCGGCGGCGGTGGAGCGGGTTCCCGCCAACCGGGCCGCGCGCTGGATGGAGGAGCTGGCGGCCAAGCTGGCCTCCGGGGAGTCCGGCGGCATCGCGGGCGGGCTTCGCGGCGCGGCGCGGGTCGCGGTGCTGGTGAACGCCGCCTCGTTCAACGGCGAGGTGGCGGAGGTGCTGGAGACCCTGCTCGGCTCCGGCCCCAAGGGCTCGGCCTGGAAGGCGCTGGTCCTGGACGAGGGCGCCAACCTGACCGGGGCGATGGCGGCGGGGGTGAGCCCCCACTACTTCCCCGGCTACCGCCCGGTGAGCCCCGACGAGGCCCAGGTCTGGAAGACCCGGTGGGGGGGGCGGGTGGCGGCGGAACCCGGGATGGAGTGGCGGCCCATGCTCGAGGCGGCGGCGGAGGGGCGGATCCGCGTCCTCTTCCTGGTCAACTCGGGCCGGCGCGCCCGCTGGAAGTTCACCCCCGAGGAAAAGGCGCTCCTGGCCCGGGCCCCCTTCGTGGCGGCGTTCGACCTGTTCGCGGACGAGGTCGCCGGGTTCGCCCACGTGATCCTGCCCACGCCCTCCTTCGTCGAATCGGATTTCACCTACACCACCGCCGACGGCGTGGTGCAGCTCTCCCGGCGGAACATCGTGCCCCGGGTCCCCACCAGCCTCCAGACCCTTCACCGGCTGGCGGCGATGGTGGGAGCCAAGATGAAGGGTCCCCAGCCGGTGGACGTGTTCCGGGAGCTGGCGCGGGACGTGCCGGTGTTCGCCGGGCTCGACTACGGCAAGGTGGGGCGCGACGGAGCCCGCGGCGAGGCTGCCCGCACCGCCGCCCTCGCCGCCGGACGCTGAATTTTCCGCCCGCCGCCGGCCGCGCGCCGGTGGCGGCAATGCAGAAACGAGGTCGATAACGTGGTCGCCAACACCAACCGCAACCGGAAGTCGCTGGGGGAGAAGCTCATCCTGCCCGAGCTGGTCAAGGGCTACGCGGTGACGCTCAAGACCCTGGTCTCCAAGCCCTCGACCATGCAGTACCCCGAGGAGCGCTGGAAGATGGCGCAACGCTTCCGCGGCTATCCCAAGCTGGTCATGGACGAGCAGAACGAGGCCAAGTGCGTGGCCTGCGGGCTCTGCGCGGTGGTCTGCCCCCCCAACGCCATCGAACTCCAGGCGGGGGAGACCGACCGGGTGAAGGAGCGGCACCCGGTGGACTTCAAGATCCACATGGGCCGTTGCATCAACTGCGGCTACTGCGAGGAGGCCTGCCCCAAGATGGCGATCGAGATGAGCAAGATGTACGAGCTCAACACCACCTCCCTGGACGAGATGATCTACACCAAGGAGGTCCTGCTCCAGGACTATTGATCCGGGGTCTTCGCGCCGCGCGGCACCGAGGCGGTCTCCGGCGGGGGCCGCCTCTTCGTCTGTCCGCGAACGTTTCGATGAGGGGGGACATGGGGATCTTCCGCACGCCGGCGCGCCGGGCCGAGGCCGCGCTCCTCGTGGTGACCCTCTGCTGGGGCGTCACCTTTCCCCTCATCAAGGGAGCGCTCGGGTACACCGGCCCCCTCACCTTCGTGGCGCTCCGGTTCCCGCTGGCCCTGGTGATGATGTGGCCGCTGTTGCGCTTCCGGATCCCGGCCCGCTCCACCTTGATCCCGGGAGGGTTGCTGGGGTTCCTGCTGGCGGGCTCGCTCTACGCCCAGACCCTGGGGCTGGTCACCACCACCCCCACCCGGAGCGCGTTCATCACCGGGCTGAGCGTGATCCTGATCCCGATACTCTATCCCGTTTTCACCCGCCGCCTCCCCGGCCGGTGGCCGGTGGCGGGGGCGGCGACGGCCACGGTGGGTCTCTTCCTCCTCACCGGCCCCGGCTCCGGGGGGGTCGCCCGCGGGGACCTCATCACCCTGGGCTGCGCGGTGGGGTTCGCGATCTACATCATCCTCATCGAGGTCCTGACCCGGCGCCACCCGTTCCGGGACCTGGTCCTGGTGCAGTTCCTGATCCTGGCGGTGGTGTTCGCGCCGGCGGCGCTGGCGGCCGGCGAGCCGCTCCGGTGGGGGCCGGCCCTGGCCTGGGGACTGGCCGTCACCGGTCCCGTGTTCGCGTTCACCAACTATCTCCAGAACCGGTTCCAGCGCGACACCACCGCCACCCGGGCGGGGGTGATCTTCACCGCGGAGCCGGTGTTCGCCTCGTTCTTCTCCTTCCTCATCCTCGGCGAGACCCTGACCGCGGTCCAGTGGCTGGGGGGCGGATTCATCGTGGCCGGAATCCTGGTGGCGGAACAGCGCCGGGGTCCGCCCCGCGGGGTGGGCCGCCCGCGGCGAGCGGTGTAGACTCGCCGGATGTCCGGTGCGGCGGGCGGGATGGCGCAGGCCGCGCGCACGACCATGGAAGCGTGAGGGAGGTGTCCGGTCATGAGCTCCGAGAAGATCCGTTCCTACGTCGATTCCGCCTGGGACGACGCTATCGTTCCCGCTCTCGAGGACTACATCGCGATTCCCGCGCTGTCCCCGGTCTTCGATCCCCGCTGGGCGGAGACCGGCCATCTGGAGCAGGCGATGGGGAGGATCGAGGAGTGGTGCAAGGGACGCGGGGTGAAGGGGCTCACCACCGAGATCGTCCGGCTGGAAGGGCGCACTCCGCTCCTCTACATGGAAGTCCCGGGGGAGTCCGACCGCACCGTGCTCCTCTACGGCCACATGGACAAGCAGCCGCCCATGGACGGCTGGAAGGAAGGGCTGGGAGCGTGGACCCCGGTGCTCCGGGACGGCAAGCTCTACGGCCGGGGGGGCGCCGACGACGGCTACGCCGCCTTCGCCGCGGTGACCGCGATCGCCGCCCTCCAGCGGGCGGAGACCCCCCACTCCCGCTGCGTGATCCTGATCGAGGCCACCGAGGAGAGCGGGAGCCCGGATCTCCCCCCCTACATCGAACATCTTTCCGACCGGATCGGGGTGCCGGAGCTGATCGTGTGCCTCGACTCCGGCGCCGGCAACTACGACCAGCTCTGGCTTACCGCCTCCCTCCGCGGCCTGGTGGCGGGAGCGCTCAAGGTGAAGATCCTGGAGGAAGGGGTGCACTCCGGCGGCGCGGGGGGGATCGTCCCTTCCAGCTTTCGGATCCTGCGGAGCCTGTTGAGCCGGATCGAGGACGAGGAGACCGGCGAGATCAAGATAGCGAGCTTTCACGTGCCGGTCCCCACCGACCGTTTGGAGCAGATCCGCAAGGCGGCCAAGGTGGTCGGGACCGCGGTCTACCAGGACCAGCCCTTCGTGCCCGGCGCGCGCCCGCTCACCGCCGACGTGGAGGAGCTCATGCTCAACAACACCTGGCGGCCGACCTTGGCGGTGGTGGGGGGGGAGGGCTTCCCCCCGGTCGAGAGCGCGGGCAACGTCCTGCGGGCCGAGACCGTGTTCAAGATCTCGATCCGCATTCCCCCCGGGGTGGACGGCATGCGCGGCACCGGGGAGGTGAAGGCGATCCTGGAGAAGGATCCGCCCTACGGCGCCCAGGTCACCTTCACCCCGGAAGCGGCGGGGAACGGGTGGGCGGCGCCCGAGCTCGCCTCCTGGCTCGAAAGCGCCCTCTCCGAGGCCTCGGAGACCTATTTCGGAAAACCCCCATGCTACATGGGGGAGGGCGGCTCCATCCCGTTCATGGCCATGCTGGGGGAGCGCTACCCACTCGCCCAGTTCATGATCACCGGGGTGCTGGGGCCGCTCTCCAACGCCCACGGGCCGAACGAGTTCCTGCACGTGGCCGCGGGAAAGAAGGTGACCGCGTGCGTGGCCCACGTCCTGGCCGCCCACGCCCGGGCGCGCGGCTAACGCGGCCCGGGGGACCGGCGGCGCCGGGCGGCCGGTGCCCCGGAGCCGAGAGGAGGAAACGGTGAGACTCACGAGCGACAGCTTCCGGCCCGGCCAGCCGTTCCCCGTGCGGTGCGCCTTCGCCAAGCCCGATCCCGAAAGCCACGTGGTCTTTGCCGGGAACCGCAATCCGCACTTGGCGTGGTCCGACCTTCCCGCCGGGACCCGGTCGCTGGCCCTCGTCGTGCACGATCCCGACGTGCCGTCCCGCCCCGACGACGTGAACCGGGAAGGGCGCACGGTGCCCGCCGATCTTCCCCGGACGGAGTTCTTCCACTGGGTGCTGGTGGACCTCCCCGCCACCGTGCGGGCGATCGAAGAGGGTTCGTTCGGGAAGGGCGTCACCCCCAAGGGAAAGCCGGGCCCGGCCGGCCCCCGCGGCACCCGCCAGGGGCTCAACGGCTACACCCGGTGGTTCGAGGGCGACCCGGAGATGGAGGGGGAGTACTTCGGCTACGACGGCCCCTGCCCGCCCTGGAACGACTCCATCGTGCACCACTACCACGTCACCCTCTACGCGCTGGACGTGGAGCGCTGCCCGGTGGAGGGGGCCTTCGACGGGCCCTCGGTCCGGAAGGCGATCGAGGGGCACGTGCTGGGGCGGGCCTCAATCCTGGGCACCTACACCATCAACCCGGACGCGGTGGACCGGGGGTAGTCTCGCCGGAACGCGGCGCGACGCGCCGGCCCCGATGCGGACGGACCCGGCCTACATCCGCTCGATGATCGCCTTCCCGAACTCGGAGGACTTGAGTTCCTTCACGTCCTTCCGGCCTTCGGCCACCATCAGCCGGGCGAGGTCGTAGGTCACCTGGCCGTCGCGGATGGCCTGCTGCATCCCCGCCAGCACCATCTCCGCCGCCTCGTGCCAGCCCATGTGGTGGAGCATCATCTCCGCGGACAGGATCAGCGAACCGGGGTTCACCTTGTCCTGGCCGGTGTACTTGGGGGCGGTCCCGTGGGTGGCCTCGAACACCGCCACCTCGTCCCCGATGTTGGCGCCCGGCCCCAGGCCCAGCCCGCCCACCAGCGCGATCGCGGCGTCGGAGAGGAAGTCGCCGTTCAGGTTCGGGGTGGCCAGCACGTTGTATTCGCCGGGGCGGGTCTGGATCTGCTGGAAGATGGAGTCGGCGATCCGGTCCTTGACCAGGATCTTGCCCGCCGGCATCTTGCCGCCCAGCGTGTCCCAGAGATCCTTCTCGGTCACCGTGCGGTCCCCGAACTCGTCCTTGACCACCTCGTAGCCCCACTTGGCGAAGGAGCCCTCGGTGAACTTCATGATGTTGCCCTTGTGGACCAGGGTCACGGTGGGCAGGCCGTTGTCCACCGCCCACTGGAGGGCCTTCCGGACCAGGCGCTTGGAGCCGGTGACCGAGATCGGCTTCACCCCGATCCCGCTGTCGGGACGGATCTGGCGGCCGGTCTTCTCCTTGATGAGTTGGATGATCGCGGTGGCCACCTCGCCCCCGCGCTCGAAGTCGTAGCCCGCGTACACGTCCTCGGTGTTCTCGCGGAAGATCACGAAGTCGACGTTCTGCGCGTACTTGTTCGGGGCCGGCACTCCCTCGAAGTAGCGGATCGGCCGCACGCAGGCGTAGAGGTCCATGGCCTGCCGGAGCCCCACGTTGATGGAGCGGAACCGCTCGGTCACCCCGTCCGATTTCCCGCAGGCGTCGCAGGCCCCGCCGTGGTACTGCTGGTGCGCGCAGTGGAGGCAGACGTGGGTCTCCTCCCCGATGGGGGTGGTGAAGGGGCCCTTGATGGCGACCTTGAGATGCTGGATGACCTCCACCGACTCCTCGGGCAGCACCGCGCCGTAGTGGTGGAGCCCCTCGAGCCCGCAGTAGACCGGGCACCAGACGATCTCGCGCTTCCCGCCGTAGGCCTTGGCGACCGCGGCCGCGACCACCTGCTCCATGACCGGGAAGATGTCGAGGCCGATCCCGTCGCCGCGGAGCTTGCCGACGATGGGCCGGGTGCCGACCTGGAGCTGGCCGTCCCGGACCGTGATGAGATCGCCTTCGGGAATGGTGACTTCGGTGAACGTGGGCATCGTCGTCGTCTCCGCATCGATGGTGGGTTGAAAATACGCCGGCCGAAAATGGCCCCGGGAATGGTGCGGGACCCGGTGGGGCGAGTCAAGCGAGAGTCGGCCAAACGGACCCTGATAATGGAATTCACCTCCGCGCGGCCCGCCCCAGGCCCCGGAACCCGCGCTCCGGGGCCTCGTTGACCCGCCTCGAGCGCTTCGCTAAACTCCTTGCCCTCATGCACTCAACCCAACCCGGCCTCCCCACTCCCGACTGGTCCCGGATCCTCGAAGCCCTCGACGGCCGGGACCGGTTCCTGGTCACCACCCATCAGAACCCCGACGGCGACGGCCTGGGGGCCGAGCTGGGGCTCTGGTGGTATCTCAAGTCCCGGGGGAAGGACGCCCGCATCGTCAATCCCGACCCGCTCTCCGATCGCTACGCCTTCCTGGGGCGGGAGGGGGAGTACGAGGCCTACGACCCCGTCCGCCACAACCCGGTGATCGCCGGCCGCGAGGCGGTGATCGTGCTCGACATCTCCCGCTGGGAGCGGCTGGGGGCGCTGGGGGAGACGCTCCGCGCCTCGAACGCCCTCAAGATCTGCATCGACCACCACCCGTTCGAGAACAACGGCATGGCCGACCTCTACGCGGTGGACCTCACCGCCGCCGCCACCGGCCAGCTGGTCTACGAGATGATCCGGGACCGCGGCCACGCGGTGGACCGGAGGATGGCGCTCGGCTTCTACGTCTCCATCCTCACCGACACCGGCTCTTTCCGCTTCACCAACAGCGACGCCCGCGCCCACCGGGCGGCGGGAGAGCTTCTGGCCGCCGGCCTCGACCCCAACGAGCTCTACGAGGAGGTCTACGGCAACTCCAGCCTGGCCCGCCTCCGGCTCCTGGGCGAGGGGCTGTCCACCATGCGGGTGGAGGCGGAGGGACGCATCGCCATGCTGGTGCTCGACCGGAAGATGATCGAGGCCTCGGGGGCGGTTCCCGCCGACACCGAGGGCTTCGTGGACGTGGCGCGCACCCTGTCCGGCACCGAAGGGATCGTGCTCCTGTTCGAACGCGCGGACGGCCAGGTCAAGGTGAGCCTCCGCTCGCGCGGCCTCATGAACGTGAACCGGGTGGCGGCGGTCTTCGGTGGGGGAGGGCACGTGCTGGCTTCCGGGGCCACCCATCCCGGTCCGCTGGCCCGCGCGGAACGGGAACTCCTGGCCGCCATGGTCGACGCCCTCCCGCCGGAAGGGGACGCGGCCCGGTGAGCCAGCGCGACTACTACGAGGTGCTGGGGGTGGCGCGGGAGTCCTCGGTGGAGGAGATCAAGAAGGCCTACCGCGTGCTGGCCATGAAATACCACCCGGACCGGAATCCGGGCGATCCGGGCGCCGAGGAGAGCTTCAAGGAGGCGACCGAGGCCTACGAGGTGCTGGGCCACGAGGAGAAGCGTTCGGTCTACGACCGCTACGGGCACGCCGGCCTTCGCGGCGGCGCCGGCCCCGGTTTCAGCGGCGTGGAGTTCGACCTCCAGGACGCGCTCCGCGCGTTCATGCGCGACTTCGGCGACATGTTCGGCATGGGCATGGGGGGGGGGGCGCCCCGCCGACCTCACCCGCGGCGAGGACCGCCGGCTGAGGCTTCGGGTGAGCCTGAACGAGGTGGTCACCGGGGTCGAGAAGGAGCTCAAGATCCGGCGCGCGGTGGCCTGCGAGGACTGCGGCGGCACCGGCGTGGAGGGGGGCGGCGCGTCCGAGACCTGCAACCTCTGCAAGGGGAGCGGCCGGGTGCAGCGGGTGCACCGCTCGTTCTTCGGCCAGTTCGTCAACGTCGGCCCCTGCCCGCAGTGCAGCGGGCGCGGCACCTTCATCAAGGACCCCTGCCACGCCTGCAAGGGCGACGGCCGGGTGGCGGGCGAGGCCAGGGTCCAGGTGAAGATCCCCCCCGGCGTCTCCACCGGCGACTACCTGAACCTGCGCGGGGAAGGGGATTCCGGGGTGCAGGGCGGATCCTCCGGCGACCTCCAGGTCCTGATCGAGGTGGAGGAGCGGGTGGGATGGGAGCGCCACGAGCGGGATCTGGTCACCGAGCTTCGCATCGGCCCGGCGCGGGCCGCTCTTGGGGGAAAGCTCGACGTCCCCACCCTCGACGGCACCGCGACCCTGGACGTGCCGGCCGGGGTCCAGCACGGCACGCTTCTGCGGCTCAAGGGGAAGGGGCTTCCGCGGCTTCACGGGGGCGCCCGGGGAAGCCAGCTCGTGCGGGTGCGGATTGCGGTGCCCGAGAAGCTCTCCCGGGAGGAGCGCAAGCTCCTCGAGCGGCTCCTGGAACACGAACGGGAGGCCGAGGAGCGCCGCTCCTGATGGGCCGCCGCGGTTCCCGGCGCCCGCCCCGCCCCGGGGAGGAGCCCGAGCAGGTGCTCTTCGTGGCCTCGACCCCCGCCATCGGCGGCCGGGCGCGCCTGGAGGGGGCCGAGGCCGATCACGCCCACCGGAGCCTCCGGCTCAAGACCGGGGACGCGGTGCAGCTGGTGGACGGCCGGGGGGGGCGCTTCCACGGCCGGGTGGCCGGCCTCGGCAAGCGGGCGGTGGAGGTGGAGGTCGACGCCGAGGAGCGTATCCCGGTCTGGCCCGCCCGCCGCATCTGGCTGGGCGCGGGAGTGCTGCGCTCCACCCGCATGGACTTCCTGGTGGAGAAAGCGGGGGAGCTGGGGGTGGAACGGTTCCAGCCGCTCCTTCTCACCCGGTGCGTGGCCCGCCCCGCCGGGGAGGGGACCAAATCCGAGCGCTGGCACCGCCTCGCGGTGGAGTCGCTCAAGCAGTCCCGGCGGGCCCGGCTCCTCGAGATCCTGCCCCCTGCCGATCTGGATGGGTTCCTGGCCGCGCTTCCCCCCGCGCGGACCCTGTGGGTGGCGGATCCGGAGGGGCTCGACCCCCGGGAGGCGGCGCGGGAGCCCGGCGGGGGCCCCCTGGTGGCGGTGGTGGGGCCGGAAGGGGGGCTCACCCCGGAGGAGCGGGGCATCTTGGATCGGGCGGGGGCGCGTTTCATCCGGCTGGGGGGGCATCGCCTCCGGGCCGAGACCGCGGTGGTGGCGCTCCTGGCCGCCGCCCTGGCCACCCTGGGGGAGCTGGGGCCGGACCCCGCCGGGGCTTGACCCGGATTTGACAAGCCGGGGGTCGTGCGGTATCCTTGTTGTCGCTAGTGCCCAATGGCAGTCCTCCCAAGAAGTTAAGACGTCCGGCGCCGCCATGCGCCCGGCGCCGCCGGGGGATTTTGCCTCTCACCGGCCGAAGACATCGGCCGTTCGGTTTACGACCACACAGCGTTGCCATGATTGCGGGGTGATTCAAGGAATGGCTGGAATCCGTGTCAAGGAGGGGGAGAGCTTCGAAGGCGCCCTCCGCCGGTTCAAGAAGAAGTGCGAGAAAGCGGGGATCCTCTCGGATCTGCGCCGGCATCAGCACTTCGAGAAGCCGAGCGAGCGGCGCAAACGCAAGGTCGCTGCCGCCCGCCGCAAGATGCTGAAGCAGCAGGCCCAGCAGATGGCCTGATCGCGGCTCACCGCGAGAATTTCCGGTACCGTCCCCGCGGCTCGCCGCCGCCCTCCAACCGGCGCGCGTCCGCGGGTCAGTGCACCCGAACGGAGCCTGGCTCGAGGAGCGGGCTCCGTTCGTTCCTCCGGCCCGGGGCTTCGACAAGTCCCTCGAGACGCGGCCGGATCCGGTAGTCCGAGGGGCTGTCAGGGGAGACAGGGACGATTCCCGAACCTGAGACGCACCGATCAGCCGTCGCCGGCACGACCCCGGAAACCGGCCCCGAGCGCCTGGAATTCGGGCGGGTGCGGGAACTCTTGTCCGGGCTCGCCACCACCCACGAGGGGGAGCGGCGAATCGCGGCCCTGGGCCCGCTTCCCGATCGGGAGGAGGCGGAGCGCGTGCTGGCGCTGGTGGCGGCGTTGAAGCTTCGCGCCGAGGCCGGGGAGGGGGTTCCCCCCCTCGAAGTGGGAGACCTGCGTCCCGTGCTCTCGCGGCTCCGGACCCCGGGAAGCGTGCTGTCGGCCGAGGAACTCATGGGTCTGGGGACGCTCCTGCGGGCGACGCGGTTGGCCCGGGCGAGCCTGGATCGGGCGGCGGCCGAGCATCCGCACCTGGGCGAACTGGCCGGGCCGCTGGCCCCTTTCCCCCACCTGGAGCGGGCCCTCGCCGAGACGTTCGAACCTTCGGGCGAGATCCGGGACACCGCGAGCCCGGCACTGAGACGGATCCGGCGCGAACGGGAAACGCGGCGCGAACGGTTGCGCGCGCGCATGGAGCGGGTGGCCGCGTCGCTCTCGAGCGAGGACGCGGCGTCGCTGGTGACCCTGCGGGAAGGGCGGTACGTGGTCTCGGTGCCGGTGACCCATCGGGGCCGGGTGCCGGGGCTGGTGCAGGACCGCTCGGCGTCGGGGTCCACCCTCTACGTCGAGCCGATGGAGGTGGTCGAGGACAACAACGCGCTCCGCGAGATGGACGCCGAGGAGCGGGCGGAGATCCGCCGCATCCTCGCCGAGCTGAGCGGGCGTTTCGAGGGGGAATCGGCCGCGCTGGCCCGCGATTACGAGGAGGTCGGCCGGCTGGACGCCCTTCGGGCCCGGGCGGCGCTGGCGGTGCGCTGGAACGCGGAACCGCCGGCCCTGACCAACGAGCCGCGGCTCCGGCTCTCCGGGGCGCGGCATCCCCTCCTCCTGGAGGCCCGCCGGGCCCAGGGGGGGCTGGAGAGGGCGCGGGCGGCGGTGATCCCGCTCGATCTGGAGTTGGACGCGGGGACCCGGATGCTGCTGGTCACCGGCCCCAACATGGGTGGAAAGACGGTGGCGCTCATGACGGTGGGGCTCCTGAGCGTGATGGCCCAGGCCGGGTGTCTGGTGCCGGCCGATCCGGGTTGCGTGTTTCCGTGGACCGAGCGCTGGGTGGTGAGCCTGGGAGACGAGCAGAGCCTGGACATGGACTTGAGCACTTTCGGGGCCCACCTCGGCCGCTGGGGGGAGGCCCTCCGGGCGGCGGGGCCGGGCACGCTGGTGCTGTTGGATGAGCTGGGTTCGGGCACCGACCCCCAGGAGGGGGCGGCCCTGGCCCGGAGCGTGCTGGAACGGCTGGTGGAACGCGGGACCCTGGGTCTTGTCACCACCCACCTGGGGACGCTCAAAGGGTACGCGGCGGAGACGCCGGGGATCCGGAACGCCTCCATGGTGTTTGACGGGGGGACCCACCGGCCGACTTACCGGCTGGCGGTGGGGATCCCGGGCGAGAGCCATGCCCTGGAGATGGCGCGGAGCCTGGGCTTTCCGGAGGAGCGGGTGGCCCGGGCCGAGGCGCTCCTTCCCCGGGAGGAGCGGGATGTGAAGGCGCTCCTGGCCCAGCTCGAGGCCGAACGGAAGGGCCTGGCCGAGGCGCGGGCGGGGGCCGAGGACCTGCTTCGCGAGGCGCGCCGGTTGGAAGAGGAAACCCGGGGGCGCCTGGCTCGTCTACTGGAAGAGAGGGCGTCGGTGCGGGCGAAGGCCGCGCGCCAGGCCCGGGAGATCCTGCGGCGGGCGGAGGAGACCCTCCGCCGGGCCGATGCCGCCGCCCGGGGCCGGTCCCGGCGGCGGGAGGCCCCCACCCGGCAGGAACTGGCGGGAGAGCAGGCCCGGCTGGCCCGGCTGGAAGCGCCGCCCCGCCCCCGGCCGCGGGGGCGGGTGCCGGAGGAGGTCCGGGCCGGGGACCGGTACTGGGCGGAGAGCCTGGGGCGGGAGGTGGAAGTGGTACGTCCGCCGGATGGCTCGGGGCGCGTTCTGGTAGTACAAGGAGGCCTCCGGGTGGAGCTTCCGGTGGCCGGCCTCCGGGTGCCGGAGGAACCGGCGGCGGCGGCGGCCCCGTCCGAGGCCTCGGGCGGGCGGCAACCGGCCGCGGTGCTCCCGGAGACCGGCTCCGTCCCCATCGAGGTGGACCTGAGGGGGCTCCGGGTGGACGAGGCCCTGGACAAGTTGGACCGGGCCCTGGACCAGGCCGTCCTGGCCGGGCTCCAGGAGCTCCGGATCATTCACGGGAAGGGGACCGGGGCGTTGCGGCAGGCGGTGGGCGAGTTCGTCCGGAACCACGGCGCGGTGGCCTCGGCCAAGACCGCCGACCAGTGGGAGGGCGGGACCGGCGCCACCGTGGTGAGGCTGGAGGGCTGATGCGGTTTCCGCCCGAGACCATCGAGCGCGTGCGCGAGGCGACCGACATCGCGGCCGTGGTCTCGGAACATGTGCAGCTCAAGCGGGTGGGACGGACGTGGAAGGCGCTCTGCCCCTTCCACCAGGAGAAGACGCCGTCCTTCACCGTGAATCCGGACCGGCAGATCTTCAAGTGCTTCGGTTGCGGCGAGGGAGGGGACGTGTTCCGCTTCCTCATGGAGTTCGAAAAGCTGAGCTTTCCGGAGGCGGTCGAGTTTTTGGCCTCGCGGGCGGGCATCCCCCTCCCGAAAACGGGATGGTCGGGGCCCGAGGAAGAGAGCGTGTACCCGGTTCTGGAGTGGGCTTCGGGGCACTATCGCAAGGCCCTGGCCGGCCGGACCGGCGGGGCGGCCCGGCAGTACCTGGAGCGGCGCGGCCTGGAGACGCCGGTCCAGGAACAATTCGGGCTGGGTTGGGCCCCTCCGGGGTGGTCGGGGCTCCTGGACGCGGCGGGGACCCGCTGGCCGGCGGCGCTCCTGGAGCGCGCGGGGCTGGTCATCGCCGGCGACCGGGGTCCCTACGACCGGTTCCGGGGACGGGTGATCATCCCCATCCGGTCGCCGCTGGGGCGGACGATCGGGTTCGGAGCGCGGACCCTGGGGGACGAGGAGCCGAAGTACCTGAACAGCCCCGAGACGGAGGTCTTCGTCAAGGGGAAGGTCCTTTACGGCCTCGCCGAGGCCAAGGAGGCGCTGAAGAAGGCGGGGGAGGCGCTGGTGGTGGAGGGCTACATGGACGCCCTCACCCTGGCCCAGGCCGGGTTCGAGGGCACGGTGGCGTCCTGCGGCACCGCGTTCACCGAGGACCAGGCCCGGGTGCTCAAGCGGTACGTGGACCGGGCGGTGCTGCTCTTCGACGGCGACCGGGCGGGGATCCGGGCGGCCTGGAAGAGCGCGGGAACGTTTCTGGGAGAGGGGCTCGAGGTGCGGGTGATCGCGCTTCCCGACGGCCACGATCCCGACTCCTACGTGCGGGCCCACGGAGCCGAGGCGATGGAGGCGCTCCGCCTGAGCGCGCCCGGGGTGGTGCGGTTCGCGCGGGAGACGCTCCTGGGAAAGCTGGAAAAGCGCGAGGACCTGATTAAGGCGTTCGCGTACCTGGGATCGAGGATCGACGATCCGATCCGCCGCCGGGTGCTGCTGCAGGAGGCGGCGGAGGCGTTCCGGTTCGACGAGGCGACCCTGGCGCGCGAGGCGGGGCGGCTGGCCGGCGAAAACGCCCCCCGGGGCGCCCGCCGGACCGCGGCGGCGCCGGGGATCGAGGATCGGCTGGGCCGGGTCTACCTGGCCCGGCTCCTGGCCGGCGAAGCATCGGGGGAGGAGGATCTCCTCCCCGGCGAGGTCCTTCGGGAGGGCCGGTTGCGGGAACTCTACGCCCGATGGCGCGACCTCCACGAATCGGGGGATCCGAGCCCGCGCGACCGGCTGCTGGGGGAGGAGGGGTGGCGAAACTACATCGCGGAGATCCTGGCCTCGGACGAGGAACGGGCGGAGCTTTCTCCGGTGGTGGCGCGGCTCCGCGAGCGGGTGCGCCAGGCCCGGGGGAAGGCGCTGCGCGAGGCCATCCGGGACGCCGAATCGCGGGGGGACCCCGACGCGGTGGACCGGCTTCTGCGTGAGCTTCAGATTTTGAAGGGATCGGGCGCCTAGCCCACGTATCGATTCGGCCGGGGGCGCCGCGGCGCCCCGGCGAGGAGGCAATGGATTGCAGGAAACCAAGAAGGCGCGCAAGGCAAGCTCCCGCAAGGGCGAGGGGCGCCGCAATTCCGGCAAGGAGAACCCCCGGCTCAAGGAGCTGAAGTCCTTGGCCCTGCGCCAGGGTTTCGTCACCCACGACCAGATCGACCAGTTCCTGGCCGCCGATCAGGACGGCGAGCAGCTGGTGGAACAGATGGAGGAGGCGTACCTCGCCCTCTCCGAGATGAGCATCGACGTCTTCGACACCGAGGAGGAGGCGCAGACCAAGCTCAAGAAGTCGCGGCGGCGGAACGAGAAGACCCCCGAGGAGAAGGGGGTGGGCCCGGCCGCGGTCCGCTACGACGACCCCGTGCGCATGTATCTCCGCGAGATGGGGAAGGTGCCGCTCCTGGACCGCGAGGGCGAGGTGACGATCGCCAAGCGGATCGAGGACGCCGAGATCCGGATCCTGGCGTCGCTCTTCCGCGCCGCTCCCGCGGTGAAGGAGCTCCAGGATCTGGGCGCCCGGCTCAAGGCCGAGGAGATGCGCCTCGACGACTTCGTGCAGGTGGACGTGGGCTCGGGAGGCGAGGCCGGCAACAAGAAGATCCGGGCCCGGGTCGCCCGCACCCTCACCAAGGTGGCGCGCTTCCAGACCGAGCTCATGCGGCTGAAGGAGCAGAAGATCGGCAACCTCTCCCAGAAGGCGCAGGCCGCGCACCAGGAGAAGATCAAGCGCCGCCAGGAGAAGATCATCGAGGAGATCCGGGGCCTGGGCCTGAATCCCAAGCTGGTGGAGCGGCTCTCGCTCCACTTGAAGAAGCTCCGGGCGGGCCTGTGGGAGCTCGAGGAGGACCTCTCCGATCTCGAATCGAGGGCCAAGCACACCCTGGACGAGACGGTGGGACTTTCCCGCCGGATCAAGCGGGGGAAGAAGGAGCGCGAATCGGTGGAGGCGGAAACCGGCCTCGACTCCAAGGAGGTCGCCGACTTCCTCAAGGAGATGCGGGCGGCCAAGCGCCAGATCAACCGCTTCGAACTCGACAACCGCATCAGCGCCCAGGAGCTGAACGAGGTGGTGGAGGCGATCGAGCGCGGGGAGCGGGACCGCGAAAAGGCCAAGACCGAGATGATCGAGGCCAACGTGCGGCTGGTGATCTCCATCGCCAAGCGCTATACCAACCGCGGGCTGGAGTTCCTGGACCTCATCCAGGAGGGGAACTCGGGGCTCATGCGCGCGGTGGACAAGTTCGACTACCGCAAGGGCTACAAGTTCTCGACCTACGCCACCTGGTGGATCCGCCAGGCCATCACCCGGGCCATCGCCGACCAGGCCCGCACCATCCGGGTGCCGGTCCACATGATCGAGGCCATCAACAAGGTGGTCCGGACCTCGCGGCGGCTGGTGCAGGAGCTGGGGCGGGAGCCCCTGCCCGAAGAGATCGCCGAGCGGCTGGACATGCCGGCGGACAAGATCAAAAGCGTGCTCAAGGCGGCCCAGGAGCCGATCTCGCTCGACCGGCCCATCGGCGAGGACGACGACTCCAACCTCGGGGACTTCATCGAGGACACCTCGGTGGTGAACCCCGCCGCCGCCGCCACCAAGGCCATGCTCAAGGAGGACGTGGAGCGGGTGCTCTCCACCTTGACCAAGCGCGAGGCGCTGGTGATCAAGCTCCGCTTCGGCCTCACCGAGGACGGATGTCCGCGGACCCTGGAAGAGGTCGGCGCGTTCTTCAAGGTGACCCGGGAACGGATCCGCCAGATCGAGGCCAAGGCGCTTCGCAAGCTGCGCCACCCCACCCGGCGGCGGCGGCTTCGCGCATTCCTGGACCTCCAGGGCTGAACCGCTCCGCCGCCCGCAATCCGGCAACGGGGCGCCTGCGGGCGCCCCGTTCGCCGTTCCGGCCGCGTTGACAACGCCGGAGAGCGCGCCGGATAATGACGCTTCCGGCTTGGCTCACATCGTCATCACTTAGCCCCACGGAAGGAGCCCCTTATGTCGGTCTACACGTTGCCCGATCTGGCCTACGACTACGGAGAACTGGAGCCCCACCTGATCGGGAAGATCGTGGAACTCCATCACGACAAGCATCACGCGGCCTACGTGAAGGGGGCCAACACCACCCTGGAGAAGCTCCACGACGCCCGCAAGAAGGAGGACTTCGGAACCATCAACCAGCTCGAGAAGGGGCTGGCGTTCCACGTCTCCGGCCACAAGCTCCACTCGATCCTGTGGACGAACCTGTCGCCGAAGGGGGGGGAGATCCCACCGGGGGCGTCAAGGCCCAGATCGAGGCGGACTTCGATGACTTCGCCCAGATGCAGAAGCAGTTCAACGCCGCCACCCTCGGGGTCCAGGGCTCCGGGTGGGGCGTGCTGGCGTGGGAGCCGGTGGCGCAGAAGCTCCTGGTTCAGCAGGTCTACGACCACCAGGGGGAGCACGCCCAGGGGACCATTCCGATCCTGGTCTGCGACATCTGGGAGCACGCCTTCTATCTCCAGTACGAGAACCGGAAGGCGGAGTGGGTGAGCGCGTTCTGGAAGCTCGTCGACTGGAACGACGTCAGCCGCCGGCTTCAGGACGCCCGGGGAGCCAAGTCCAGCGACTGAGCCCCGGCGATCGGCGTGAACGTGGACGGAGCCCGCCCCCCTCGGGGGGCGGGCTCCTTTCGCGAGGGCCCACTCCCCCGGCCGCGACCGGCGCCGGCGGCCCCCTCCAGCGGGAAACCGGGGCACCTTGCCCCCCTTGGTATAATCAATGCCCGGTTCTCGGTTCTCCGCCCTCGGTCCCCCGCCGTTCCCGGCGGGGAGGAGTAGCTCTCGGATGTGGTCGCGGTCCCTCCGGTTTCCCCGTGCCCTCGGCCTGGCCGCGCTGCTCTGGGCCGCTCCCGCTCTCGCCCTCAGCCCTCCCTACCTCCTCCAGTGGGGGACCGGGGGCAAGGCCGCGGGCCAGTTCGCGTATCCCTGCGGGGCTGTGGTGGCGCCGGGAGCGCGGCTCTACGTGGCGGACCGGTACAACAACCGGGTGCAGGCCTTCGGCCTTTCCGGCGATCCGGTCACGGCGCTGGGGTCGCCGGGGCCGCTCCCGGGGGAGTTCTCCCTTCCCGAGGCGGTGGCGGTGGACCGGGCGGGGAACCTCTACGTGGCCGACCGCGGGAACTACCGGGTCCAGAAGATCTCGCCGGCGGGGGCCCCGCTCCTGGTGTTCGGGACCTCCGGGAGCGGCCCCGGCCAGTTCAACGACCCCACCGGGGTGGCGGTGGACAGCGCCGGGGCGATCTACGTGGCCGACTTCTACAACTGCCGGGTCCAGAAGTTCGACTCCGCGGGGCTCTACGAGGGGGAGTGGGGGGTCTACGGCACCGATCCGGGGCAGTTTCGCTTTCCGCGGGGGCTGGCGGTGGGGCCCGACGGGAACCTCTACGTGGCCGACAACCTGAACAACCGGATCCAGGTGTTCACTGCGGACGGGAACTATCTGCGGGCCTGGGGAAGCCTGGGTTCGGGGCCGGGGGAATTCAACCAGCCCACGAGCCTCGCTTTCGACCCCCAGTCCCGGCTCTACGTCACCGATCTCCGTAACGACCGGGTGCAGATCTTCGCCGCCGACGGCGTCTATCTGGGCCAGTGGGGGAGTTCCGGCGTGCTCGCCGGCGAGTTCTACGACGCCTTCGGGGTGGCGGTGGACTCCACGGGAGCGATCTTCGTCACCGACGCGCAGAACAACCGGGTGCAGAAGTTCGGGAGCCTGGCCCAGGTGGGAGTCCCCGGCGGGGAAGGCCTTGCCGTGGTCGCTCTCACCGCCCGGCCCAACCCCGCCCGCACCGGGCTCGTCCTCGCGCTGGAAGTCCCCGAGTCCGCCGGCTATCGTTCGGTCACGGTGGAGGCCTACGACGTCGAGGGCCGCCTGGTCCGCACCCTCTTCCGGGGCGGGCTTGCCTCGGGTTCCCACCCCGTGACCTGGTCCGGAGGGGACGACGCGCCCGCCCCCGGCCGGTACTGGGTGCGGGCGGTGGTGGACGGGCGTCCCGCCGGCGTCGCCTCGGTCACCTGGATCCGTTGACGCTCCGGGGCCGGGATCCGCGGTCCGGGCCGGCGGCGGTTCCCAGGGTGAATCCTGATATACTGCCGCGCTCCGAGACGGACCCGGCGGCCCGCCCGGCGGCTCCCGGAGGAGCCGGGGCGGGATCGGCGGTGGCCGAGCCACCCAGGAGTTCAACCGCGTGAAACTCGTGATCCAGATTCCCTGCCTGAACGAGGAGGCCACCCTGCCCGCGACCGTCCGGGATCTTCCCCGCGGGCTGGAAGGGGTGGACTCCATCGAGGTGCTGGTCATCGACGACGGGTCCACCGACCGGACGAGCGCGGTGGCCGGGGAACTTGGCGTTCACCGGGTGGTCCGCTTCCCCCAGCGGCGGGGGCTGGCGCGGGCCTTCGAGCGGGGCCTGCAGGAGGCCCTCAACATGGGCGCCGACATCATCGTCAACACCGACGCCGACAACCAGTACGCAGGCGGGGACATCGGCCTTCTCATTCGGCCCATTCTCGCGGGGGAGGCGGAGATGGTGGTGGGGGCGCGCCCCATCAGCGACATCGAGCACTTCAGCGGGTTCAAGAAGCTCCTTCAGCGGGCCGGGAGCGGGGTGGTGCGGGCTCTTTCCAACACCACCGTCCCCGACGCGACCTCGGGGTTCCGGGCCTACAGCCGCGCCGCCGCTCTCCGGATCACCGTGGTGACCAATTTCACCTACACCCTGGAGACCCTGATCCAGGCCGCCCAGAAGAACATCACCGTCACCCACGTCCCGATCCGGGTGAACCCGCAGACCCGCCAGTCCCGGCTCTTCCAGGGAATCCGCGTCTACCTGCAGCGATCGCTGGGAACCATGGCGCGGGTCTACGTCATGTACCAGCCCCTCAAGTTCTTCTTCGCGATCAGCGCGGTCTTCCTGGCCGGCTCCCTCGTCCTGTTCGTGCGCTTCGCTTATTTCGCGCTGACCGTCGAGGGCCAGACCGGACACATGCAGTCGGTGGCGGTGGCCGGCGCCCTGGCGGTGATCGCGTTCCTGATCGGGACCCTGGGGGTGCTCGCCGACCTGATCGCCACCAACCGGCGCCTCCTCGAGGAACTCCTGGTGCACGCCCGGACCGCGGCCATGGACCGGCGCCCCGGGGAGGGGAGCGGCCGGTGAGCCGGAAAACCGTCGTGAGCGGCGGGGTGGTGGCGGGAAACGTCTACGACAAGTACGAGACCACCAATCCGGTGGCCCGCCGGCTGATGGCGGGGTTCGACCGCGAGATGCGGGAGCTTCTGGCCAGGACCGAGGGAGTGGCCTCGGTGCTCGAGGTGGGTTGCGGCGAGGGGCACGTCACCCGCAAGCTCCGCGCTCTTTTCCCCCGCGCCCGGGTGGTCGGCACCGACTTCTCCCCGGAGATCGTGGAGGCGGCCCGCCGGCTCCATCCCGGTCTCGTCTTCGAGGTGCGCTCGGTCTACGACCTGGAGGCGGTGGGGGAGCGGTTCGACCTGGTGGTGGCGTCGGAGATGCTGGAGCACCTGGAGCGCCCGGCCGAGGCCCTGGAGCACATCGCCCGGGCGGCCGGAAGGTATGTTTTCGCCAGCGTTCCCCGCGAGCCGATCTGGCGGGTCCTGAACGTGCTGCGGGGGAAGTACCTGGGCGCGGGAGGGAACACGCCGGGGCACCTCCAGCACTGGAGCCGGAACCGCTTCCTGGAGTTCATGGGCCGCCGGCTCGAGATCGTGGACGTGCGCTCACCCCTCCCCTGGACGCAGGTCCTGGCCCGGGTGCGCGGAACCGGGGAATGAGGCGGCACCTCGGGCAGGTCCTCCAGATCGCGGTTTCGATCGCGCTCCTCGCGCTGGTCCTCCATCGCGTGGACCCGGGAAAGCTCCCGGCCGCGTTCAGCCGGCTCAACCCGGGGACGGTGGCGTTGGCGGTGGTGCTGGGGCTGGCCGCGCACTGGGGGCGGGCCTTCCGCTGGCTCCTGCTCCTCAAGCGGGCGGGGGTGGAGCTTCCCCCCGCCGCCGCCTACCGGCTCACCCTGATCGGGGTCGGCTACGGACTGGTGACTCCGGGCCGGGTGGGGGAGTTCGCGCGCATCCTCCACCTGGATCTCCCCAAGTCCCGGGTCATGCCGTCGGTGGTGTGGGACCGGGTGATCGACGTGCTGCTGCTCGAGGCGCTGGCGGTGCCGGCCTTCGTGTTCATCGAGGCGTGGCGGGGCGTGCTGCTCTGGATCTACCTGGCGGTGGTGGCGTTCACCGCCATGGGGGTCGCGGTGCTCGCCCACCGGGTTCCGGCCGCGCTGGTGGGCCGGTTGGTTCCGCGGCTGGAACGGGCGAGCGCGGCCTGGCGCGAGCAGTCCGAGGGTATCCTCACCAGCCGGAGCTTTGTGGGCGGCATCCTGGGCGGCGTGTTCTTCTACGCCCTCTCCTTCGGGAGCGGCTATCTCCTGCTCCGGAACCTGGTGCCGGGAGCCGGCGCCGCGCTCGTGCTCAGCCTTCCGGTGATTCCGCTCCTCGGCAACCTCCCGGTGGCCTTCGCCGGACTGGGGCTTCGCGAGAACGTGGCCGCGACCATGTTCGGGGAACTCCATGCCGCCCCCGCCATGGGTCCGGTGTTCTCGCTCTCCTGGTTCGCGGTGATGACGCTGGTGCCCGGTCTCCTTGGGGTCCTGTTCGTGGCGTTCCGGACCCGGTACCGGCCGAAGGCCGGGAGTCGCGCGACCGGGCCGGAGGCCGGCCAGGAGGCCGACGGCGGATCCGGGGCCGCCTCGCGCTGACACCGGCCGCGGTTGCTGATACCCTGCTCTTCCCCCGTTCGGGCCCATAGCTCAGGTGGTTAGAGCGGCGGTCTCATAAACCGCTGGTCGCTGGTTCAAGTCCAGCTGGGCCCACCACGCCCCTCCTCGACGCAGCCTCGGACCGCGGAGGCGGGGTATACTGGCGGGCACGCCAACCGCGGGCACGCCAACCGCGGGCACGCCCACCGCGGCGCGAACCGGAGGAGGCCCCTGATGTCCGACTCGCATCCCGAAATCCGGACCCGGCGCGCCGGGAGCCGCCGGCGGTGGCCCGCGCGGGGCCTCATCGCGCTCGCTTTGATCGCGGCGGGAGGGCTGGCCGCCTGCAACAACGACCCGGTGGGGCCGGGCAAGGGCTCGGTGGTGTGGATCGCCCAGAGCTTCTCGGGACGGGTGACCACGGTGGGGGCGGTGCAGAACCCGATCCCCGGAGCCACCGTGACGTTTCTCGCCGGCTTCCATACCGACGGCCTCATCCCCCTCGCCACCACCGTCACCAAGATCGACGGGACCTTCTCGCTCTCCAAGGCCGAGATCAGCGGCACCGCCGGCGATTTCTGGTGGTTCTCGGTGGGAGACAACGCCCCGGTCAAGATCTACACCTCGGTCCAGGCCAAGGCGCCGGGCTACGAGCCCGGCCAGCGGATCTCGGAGGCGCTCACCCGGGTCCCGTCCCGGGAGCCGCCGGCCCGGGGTTTCGAGGCCTATCAGCTTGCGTTCACCGTGCAGCTCCAGCAGCCCACCCCGCCCTGAGATCGCGGCGGGGGCGGGGGTTGCAAGCTCTCCGGACCCATGCTATCGTTTCTCGCCTTGCCGCGCAGAGCGCCGTCGCCGGGACCGGTTTCGAACGGCGCCGCGCGACGCATCCCCGCCGGAATGCCAAATCCGGCGGCATACCCCAGGTGGATTTCGAAGAATGCGGGCGACTAGCTCAGCTGGCAGAGCACGTGCCTCACATGCACGGGGTCAGAGGTTCAAGTCCTCTGTCGCCCACCATTCCCGACCAGGCGAGCCCGACCTCGCCTTTTTCCGTACCCGCACCCCGGGCCGGGGCGCCGGCCTGGCCGCGGGGGGCCGCCGGGAGCGGCCCACCCCCGGGCTCCGGTCGGACCCACGGTCCGGCCCGGGAGACCCACCCCCCACGTGTGCCCCCCGGCACACGTTTTTTTGTGCCCTACGCCCTCGCCCGGTAGCCCTCGCGAGCCGTTTGAAGGAGATGCCCCCGTGTCCGTGACCGACGTCGTTGAACGCCTGCGTGCCATCCAGGCCGTGGATTCCGGAATCAAGGCCCTGGAGGATGAACTGGAGCTCTTGCCCCGCAACCTGGAGACCGCCCGCCGCGACCTTGCCACGGTGGAGGAGCGGCTGACCGCGGGGCAGGCCGTGCTCGACGACATCCACAAGCGCCGCCGCGCGCTGGAACAGGAGATCGCCGACGCCGACCAGAAGGTGATCACCTACGAGAACCAGAAGCTCAAGGTGAAGACCAACGTGGAGTACCAGGCCCTGAACAGCCAGATCGCCCACGAGCGGGATCGCAAGTCGCACCTGGAGGACCAGGTCCTGGCCACCTACGACGAAGAGGCGGCGGCGGGAGCGCGCCAGAAGCGGATCCAGGACGAGATCAAGCTGGTCAGGGAGGCGGTCGCGGCCCGCGAGAGCGAGCTCAAGACCCGCTCCGAGGAGGACCGCAAACGCCTGGAGGAACTCCGGGGCGGGCGTCCGCCGCTCCTGGAAGGCGTGGACCCGCGGTTGATGGCGCGCTACGAGCAGCTTCGCGACCACAAGGGGGGGACCGCGGTGGTGCCCATCGTGCGCGGAGCCTGCGGCGGCTGTTTCACCCAGCAGCCTCCCCAGAAGCTGAACGAGGTCCGCAAGGAGGACGCGCTCCACACCTGCGAGTTCTGCGGCCGGTTCCTGGTGTGGGAGTCCGAAGAGGCCCCCGCGTCTTGAGCGCGCCCCTCTACCGGGCGCGCACCGACGGGGCGTCGCGGGGCAATCCCGGCCCCGCCTCCATCGGGGTTTCGATCGAGAACGAGACGGGGGAGGAGGTGGTCCACGCCTCCGAGGCGATCGGGATCGCCACCAACAACGTGGCCGAGTACCGGGCGCTCTTGAAGGCCCTGGAACTCCTGGCCGGGCTCGACGCCCGCCGCGCGCTCTTCCTCCTCGACTCCGAGCTCATCGTCCGGCAGATGAACGGGCAGTACAAGGTGAAGGACCCCAAGATGCGGATGCTGCACGCCGAGGTGCGCCGGGGTCTCACCCGCTTCACCGAAGCCGTCTTTCGCCACGTCCCCCGGGCCGAGAACACCCGCGCCGACGCCCTGGCCAACCAGGCCCTGGACCGCGCGCCGCGCTGACCGGGGCCTCGGGTCGCGATGCGGCGGTGGTGGCGTCCCCGGCGCGACTCCCCTATACTCCAAAGCGGGTCGTAAGACCCTCGCGGAACGAGACTTCCGGACGGTCGCGGCGCCCCCCCGGGGACGTCGAGGAAAGTCCGGACTCCACAGGGCAGGGTGCTGGGCAACTCCCAGGGGGAGCGATCCCACGGAAAGTGCAACAGAAAGCAGACCGCTTCCGGAACCCGTTCCGGGAGCAAGGGTGAAACGGTGAGGTAAGAGCTCACCAGCGCCGGGGGCGACCCCGGCGGCTCGGCAAACCCCACCCGGAGCAAGACCAAATAGGAGGGGATGAGGTGGCCCGCCTCGCTTGACCCTCGGGTAGGTTGCTCGAGGAGCGCGGAAACGCGTCTCCCAGAGGAATGATCGTCGCGGCACCGCGAAAGCGGGGCCGACAGAATCCGGCTTACGGAGGTCTCGCCCGCGATCTTTTGTCCGGTTGGGAGCCCCGCGTCCCCCCCTCCTAACGCGTCCGCTCCCGGCCCGCCCCTTCCGGGGCGGAGCCGCGCGCGGTCCGGTGGGCCCGGCGCCCCGGGCGAGGTGACCGATTCTGATTCGTCGAGCCCGGCCCCTGCTTCTTCCCGCTCTGGCCGCGGCCGTCCTGGCGGCGGCCGGACCCGGGGCCGCCCATGCCCAGCCCGGCATCTTCGGCAAGAACAAGATCCAGTACACCGACTTCAACTGGCGGGTGCTGGAGAGCCGCCACTTCCAGCTCTACTACTACCCCCAGGAGGACACCCTCGCCCACGCCGCCCTGGAGATCGCCGAGGACGCCTACGACCGCCTCGCCTCGCGGTTCGGGCACGAGGTGGAGCACCGCATCCCGCTCATCATCTACTCCAGCCACCAGGACTTCGAGCAGACCAACGTCTCGCCCTACTTTCTTCCCGAGGGGGTGGGGGGATTCACCGAGTACCTGAAGGGACGGGTGGCGCTTCCGTTCGACGGCGACTACGCCGACTTCCACCACGTCATCAACCACGAGCTGGTCCACGTGTTCCAGCTCTCGCGGATGTCGGAGCTCTACCGGCTTCACTACCGGAACCTGTTCGCGGGGCCGCCCCTCTGGTTCGTCGAGGGGATGGCGGAGGCGTGGTCGGAAGGCTGGGACTCCACCGGGGACCTCTTCCTGCAGGACCTGGTCCTGAACGACATGCTCCCCTCGATCGACGACCTGTGGCGGTACGAGGGAACCTTCGTGATCTACAAGATCGGCGAGGATCTGATCCACTTCCTCGAGGAGAACTACGGGAGCGACGTGGTGCCGCGCATCTACGACGAGCTGTGGCGGTCGTCGAGCTTCGAGGAAGCGATCTCGCGGGTGACCGAGACCCCGATCAAGGATCTGAGCGAGCGCTGGCACTACGAGGTGCGCCGCCGCTACTTCCCGAAGATCCAGGAGGCGAAGCCGATCGAGCTGGCCGCCGCCCCCCTGGCGGTCAAGGGGGGAGCGAACTTCCAGGGCGCGGTGCCGCCGCCGGGGAGCCCGCTCCCGGCCGAGAGCTACTTCTTCCTCTCTCCCCGCACCGGTTACATGAACATCTACCGGGGCTCGCTCCTGGGAAAGGAGAAGCACGTCCGGGAGGTCATCAAGGGCCAGCGCAAGCCCGAGTACGAGTCGTTCCACGGGTTCGAGAGCCGGATCTCGATCAGCCGGGGCGGAATCTTGGCCTTCGTGAGCAAGTTCCACGATCGAGACGGGCTCTTTCTCTACGACGTGCGCCGGGAGAAGCTCCTGGGCAAGTGGCAGTTCAAGGGCCTCATCTCCCTTCGCTCGCCCACCTTCAGCCCCGACGGGAAGCGGGTGGCCTTCTCCGGGCTCACCCAGTCCGGCCGGCAGGACATCTACCTGTTCGACCTCGATACCGAGTCGCTCAGCCCGGTCACCGAGGACCGCTACTTCGACGACGACCCCGCCTGGTCGCCCGACGGCGCCACCCTCGCCTTCGTCTCGGACCGGGTGCCGTGGGGAGAGGACGGGGCCCGGAACATCTTCCTGGCGGATCTGGCCACCGGCGAGACCCGGCCCCTCACCTTCGGCCCCTGGAAGGACAGCGCGCCGAGCTGGTCCGGCGACGGCAAGCGCCTGGCCTACGCCTCCGACCGGGAGGGGACCTCGCAGCTCTACGTGGCCGACTCCACCGGAGCCTCGGTCCGGGTCACCGCGCTTCTCGGCGGGGCGTTGACCCCGGCCTGGGCCCCCGGCGACCGGGAACTCCTGTTCACCGCCATGCACCGGCAGCGCTGGGGGATCTACCGCATCCCGGTCGAGGCCCGGAGCGATACCCTCGCCCCCCCGGCGGGAGGGCGGCCGGGGCCGGCCCTGGCCTCGGCGTCCTGGCCCGAGACCCCGGCCGCCCGGTTGCACCCCCGGTGGCCGGGCTGGACCTGGCACGCCGGTTCCGACAGCCTCACCGTGCGGCGGCGGCCGTACCGGAGCCACTTCACCCTCGATTTCGCCCAGGGAGGGGTGGCGGTGGAGCCGGCCTATGGAACCGGGGAGGGGCTCCAGGCGCTCCTGAGCGACCAGCTCGGGAACAAGCTCATCTTCGTCCAGGTCGGCAACACCGCCCAGGACTTCGGGGACATCCTGGGACGGTTCAACCTGGGAGTGACCTACATCAACCAGGCCCGGCGGTTGAACTACGGCGTGTCGGTCTTCCACTTCGCCGGGGACTTCCTGGATGAGCTCGACTACAGCTACTTCGAACGGCGGGTGGGCGCGACCGCGATCGCGTCCTACCCCTTCTCCAAGTACACCCGGGTGGAGTCGAGCGGGGGCTTCCTCTACTCCGACCGGGCCGCCGACTCCTTCCGTCCCGCGCGGAAGGCGCTCCTCGCGGTGAACTATCTCTCCCTCATCCACGATACCTCGCTCTGGTTCTCCACCGGGCCCATGGACGGGAGCCGCTACAACCTCACCCTGGGGATCAACACCAACCTGGACCGGGCGGAGGTGGAGAACGTGGCGCTCAGCGCCGACGTTCGCCGCTACTTCCGCACCAGCCTCCGCACCGCCTACGCGGTGCGGGCGCAGGGGCGGATCGCGGAGGGGACGCTGCCCCAGCGCTTCCTGCTCGGGGGTTCCTGGTCCTTCCGCGGCTATCCGCGGCGGAGCCTGGTGGGCACGCGCTCGGTGCTGTTGAACCAGGAATGGCGCTTCCCTCTTCTCGAGGGCGCGGTGCTGGGCCTTCCCATCGGCAACCTGGGCCTACCCCCGGTCCAGGGGGCGGTGTTCGTGGACGCGGGACAGGCCTGGGAAGAGGGCGAGACCCCCCGGAACGTTCTGGGAAGCTTCGGCCTCGGCTTCCGGACCAATCTCGCCGGATTCATCGTGCTCCGGCTCGACGTGAGCAAGCTCACCGACTTCTCGCGGGTGGATCCGGGGACCAAGGTGGACTTCTTCGTGGGATACAACTACTGATGCGCGGGCGGGCCGTCTTCGCGCGGCGCGGCGCCGGAGCGGCGGTGGTGCTGCTCGCGGCGGCCGCGGCCGGGTGCGCGGGCCCGGCCCCGCTCGACACCGGCGATGCCCTGACCGGAAACGGATCCGGACCGCCTCCCGCGCTCTGGTCCCGGGACCTGGGGCGCGGGTTCGAGGTGCCGCCGTCGTTGGTGGATGGGGACTGGATCGTGGGGATGCCCGAGGGGACGCTGTTCCGCCTCGACGGCCGGACCGGCGAGCGCCGCTGGAGGCGGAAGCTGGCGGGACCGGTCACCGAACCGGCGTTTGCGATGGACACCCTCCTGGTGGTGGGGGTGGACGCGCCGGGGGACCGCATCGCCGCGCTCCGTCCCGGAGACGGGGACAAGGTGTGGCGAAAGAGTTTCGCGGTGCCGCTGGTGGTGGGGGAGGACAGCGTGCTGGTGGGGGTCTCCCGCGGCGGCCGGGTGGAGCGTCTCCGGCCCGGAACCGGAGGCGCGATGTGGAGGAAGCGCTATCCGGGGGCGGGCTGGCGGCGGCCGCTCCTCCGGCTGGGGGAGGGCCTGGTGCTGGTGCCGGTCCGGCGCGACTCGGTCTACGCGCTCCGCCTCGAGGACGGCTCCCGGGCGTGGGGGGCGAATCTGGGGGCGTGGCCGGACCTGGCCGGCGCCCCCGCCGCGGTGGCGGCCACCACCGACGACAGCCTCCTGGTGATCGTGGATCCCGCCACCGGGAGGGAGACCGCGCGCCGGCGCCTGGACGCGCTGGCCGCCGGCCCGCCGCTGCGGTCCGGAGACGCGTGGATCGTCTCGCTCCGGAACGGCGAGGTGGCCGCCTTCGCCGGCGCCGGTCTGGACCCGGTGTGGACCCGGCGGGTGGAGTCCCCGCTGGTGGTTCCCGCGGTCCTCTTCGGGGCCTCGGTGGTCCAGCCGGGAGCCCGGGGCCGCATCGACTTCCTCGACCCCGCCACCGGCGCGGTGACCGGAAGCTGGGGCTTTCCCCAGCGGCTCATCGTCCCCGCGGTGGTCGGGAACGGGCTCCTGGCGGTGGGGGGAGCGCGGGGCACGCTGTGGGTGTTCGCCGCCCCGGAAGGAGGGCCGGATGCTCCCTAGCCCCCGGTTGAAGCGCCGGAGCCGGCCGCGCCCGGAGCGCCGCCCCGCCGGATGGCGGGCGCGGCGCTGGGCGGCCGCGGCGTGCCTGGCCGCGCAGGTGGCGGCCGCGGTCCCGGCGTGGGCGGCCCCGGCCCCGGAGCCCGCGAAGCTGGAGGCCGCCGGCCTCGTCCGCCGCCCCGGCCTGGCCGCGGCGACCGCGGAAGGCGCCGGCTCCACCTACGTTCCCGCCCCGCAGCGCGAGTCCCACCGGCGGTCCTGGGGCATCGTCGGCTCCGGCCTGGGGCTGGCCACCGGGGTGGGCTTGGCCATCCGGCTCAAGAACGAGGCCGACTCGCGCTACCACGTCTATCGCGGCACCGCCGATCCCGACGCCGCCCACCGGGCGCTCCGCGAAGCCCAGCGCTACGACCGCGCGGTGCTCCTGGGATGGTCGCTGGCCGAGGTCTCCTTCGCCGCCCTCTTCTACTTTCTCATCCACCAGGAAAAGCAATCGCTCATCCCGGTCCACGGCAAGCCGGTCGTGAGCGCGGACGGGAACGGGGTGAAGGTGGGGGTGGAGGTGTCCCCGTGAGCCGGTGGCTCCGGGTCGCGCTCCTGGCCCTGGCCGCGGCGGGTTGCTCCACGCGGGATCCCCTGAACCCGCTCGATCCCCGGAACCCCGACACCCACGGCGCGCCGCAGTGGCTGGACACCCGGGCGGACCGGGGCGCGGTCCACCTGTCCTGGGAGGTGCCCGGCTACCGCGACCTCGCCGAGGTGCGGGTGGTGGACGCGGGGGCGGATTCGGTGCTCTGGCGCGGACCCGCCGGTGCGGATTCCCTCACCGAGGCCCCGGTCCCCGACGGGGTGGATCGCCGGTTCCGGATCGACCTCGCCCTGGCCTCGGGGACGGTGCTCGGCCTGCCGGAGCAGGTCGCCACCCCCGGACCCCAGATCGCCTGGACCCTGGACCAGGGCTTCGAGGCGGTGATCGGGCTCACTCCCGACGGGCGCGCGCGCCGGTGGCGTTCCGGCGACGCCGACGCGGTGACCCTGGCCGGGGATACCCTGAACGCGCGGGTGCTGGTGGTGGATTTCTACTCGGGGGGGGCGCGCCTCGTGGACGGGTCGGGGGAGACGCTCTGGACCCGGACCGGCCTCTCGCGTCCGGTGGCGGCCCTCCGCGACCGGGGCGGATGGTGGGTGGCCGACCCCGGCGCGGGTTCGGTGCTCTTCCTCGACGACCTGGGCTCGATCGCCTGGGCCGACACCGCCTTCAACACCCCGGTGGACCTGGCCCCGGCGGGGGAGGGGGCGGTATGGGTGGCCGACCGGGCGGCGCGGCTCTTCCGGGTGGTCCGGAACGTGGGAGTGACCGACTCCGTCACCTCCCTCTCCTCGCCGGCGGCGGTGGCCTCGGACGGGGACGGCGGGGTGTGGGCCTCCGATCGCGACCGCGACGCCCTGGCCCGGTTCGGTCCCCGGGGGGGCGAGCTGGCCCGGGTGGAGAAAGCGCCGGGGCTGGTGGCCCTGGCTGCCGATCCGGCCTCGGCGGGCGGGGTGTGGGCGGCGGATCGCGGCCGGAGCCGGGTGGTGCTGTTCGACGGCGCCGGACGCGAGGTGGTGAGCCTGGCCGGGCTCGACGCGCCGTCGGCGATGGCGGTGTCGCCGGACGGTTCCGAGATCTGGGTGGCCGACTCCGGCCTGGGCGAGGTGGTTCGTTTCCGCCGCGACGGCACCGTGATCACCCGGAGCCGCGATCTCTCCGCGCCGACCTCGATCGCGGTCGCGTTCTCTCCTGCGCGCTGATCCTCCCCCGGCGGCGTGGTCCCCGGTTCCCCCGGCTGTTATGCTACGGATTGGTTTATTCCGTCGTGTCCGGGATTCCCCGGAACGGGAAGGAGTCTGCGCATGCGTCCCTGGAACTGGCCCAACGCCGACGGCCGGGAGCTGGCGGAAGCGTTCGCCCGCCGCTATCGCATGCCGCGTCCGGTGGCCTGGACCCTGGCCAGCCGCGGATTCGACGTCGAGCACGATCTGGACGAGTTCCTCAACCCCAGGCTCCGGCGGCTGCGCGACCCCGCGACCCTGGCCGACCTCGATCTCGCGGTGGCGCGGGCGTGGGCGGCGGTGGACGCCGGCGAGACCGTGTTCGTGCACGGCGACTACGACGTGGACGGGATCACCGGCACCGCGTTCCTCACCCGGACCCTGTCCGCGATGGGCGCGCGGGTGGTTCCCTACGTGCCCAGCCGATCCGACGGCTACGGGCTGGGAGCCCCGGGCATCGGCGTGGCCCGCGGGCTGGGGGCCCGCCTGCTCATCACCGTGGACAACGGGGTGCGGGCGGTGGCCGAGGTGGAGCTGGCGCGGGAGGCGGGGCTGGAGGTGATCATCCTCGACCACCACGAGCTGGGGGAGACCCTTCCCCGGGCCGTCGCGGTGGTGAACCCGCGCCGCCATCCCGCCGAAGCCGGGTTCCACGAGCTCTCCGGGGTGGGGGTGGCGGCCAAGTTCATCCACGGGATGGCCTCGGCCCGGTCGGGACGGCTCCCGGGAGAGGTCTACAAGGCCGCGCTGCAACTGGTCGCGCTCGGCACCATCGCCGACGTGATGCCGCTCACCGGGGAGAACCGCATCCTGGTCCGCCACGGGCTCGCCCAGCTCACCGATTCGGAGTGGGCGGGGATCAAGGCGCTCAAGGCGGTGGCCCGGCTCGACCGGGGCCGGGTGAGCGCCACCGACGTGGCGTTCTTCATCGCGCCCCGGCTGAACGCGGCCGGCCGCATGGGGGAAGCGCGCGAGGCGCTGGAGTTGCTCCTCACCGACGACCCCGCCGAGGCCTACCGGCTGGCCGACCGGCTGGAGCGGCTGAACGCGGAGCGGCGGGAGGCGGAGCAGGCGGTGACGGTGGAAGCGACCACCGCTCTCGCCGGGCGCGATCCGCTTCCCCCCGCGCTGGTGCTGTGGTCCGACCGCTGGCCCCTGGGGGTGGTGGGGATCGCCGCCAACCGCCTGCTAGACCGCTTCCACCGCCCCGCGCTCCTGATTTCCATGGACGGGCAATACGGCCGGGGATCGGCCCGCAGCCACCGGAAGTTCCCGCTCCCGGACGCGCTGGCCGCGTGCGCGGACCTCCTGGAGGAGTTCGGGGGCCACGCCGAGGCGGCCGGTTTCCGCATTCACCGGAGCCGCCTCGAGCCGTTCCGCGCGCGGATGGAGGAACTGGCGGGGCGCGCCGATCTGGAGACCGACCCGCTCCCCTTCACGGTGGACGCGGCGGTGGACCTGGCCGAGCTGGACGCCGACTGCGTGACCTGGATCGAGCGCCTGGCCCCGTTCGGACGGGGAAACCCGGAGCCCCTGTTCGGCGCCGAGGGGCTGGTGGTGGCCGAGCCCCCCTCGGTGGTGGGCAAGCGCCACCTCCGGCTCTCCCTCTCCGCGGGGGGCCGGAAGATGCGGGCCATCGCCTTCAACCAGGGGGAGCGCGCGTCCGAGCTGGATCGCGGCCGCCGGGTGGATGCGGTCTTCCACGCCGCGTTCGATACCTGGCGGGGGGGGAAACAGGTCCAGCTGGTGGTGCGGGATCTCAAACCGCGGTGAGCGACTTGGAACAGACCCTCGATCTTCTTCAGCCCCTGTTGGATGAGATCCACGCCCGGCGGGTGACCCTGGACGAGGGGCTGGTGGTGCGCGCGTTCGAGTACTCGGCCGAGGCCCACCGGGACCAGAAGCGCCGGAGCGGGGAGCCTTACATGGCCCACCCCGCGGCGGTGGCCCGGATCCTGGTCGAGCTGCTGGACAAGCGCACCGACGCGGTGATCGTGGCCTCGGCGCTCCTGCACGACGTGGTCGAGGACACCGGCATCACCACCGAGGAGATCCGCAAGAACTTCGGGGACGAGGTGGCGCTCTTGGTGGACGGGGTGACCAAGATCGAGGGGCTCCCCTTCGAGTCGGTGGAACGGGAGCAGGTCGAGAACTTCCGCAAGATGCTCCTCTCGATGGCCAAGGACGTCCGGGTGATCCTGATCAAGCTTGCCGACCGGCTCCACAACATGCGGACCCTGGAGTGGCTCCCCCCCGACCGGCAGCGCGCGATCTCCTACGAGACCCGGGACATCTACGCCCCCCTCGCCCACCGGCTGGGAATCGGGCGGATCAAGTGGGAGCTGGAGGACCTGGCCCTCAAGCATCTGGACCACGACGCCTACCGCGAACTCACCCGCCTGGTGACCGAGAAGCGCGACGAGCGCGAGCGGATGGTGGAGCGGGTGGTGGTGCCGGTCCTGGAGGCGCTGGAGAAGGAGAACATCCAGGCCGAAATCGTGGGGCGGCCCAAGCATTTCGACTCCATCTACCGGAAGATGCAGCGCGAAGAGCGCCACTTCGACGCCATCTACGACCTCCTGGGGGTGCGGATCATCGTCCCCTCCAAGGCGGACTGCTACCGGGCGCTGGGGGTGGTGCACGACCTGTTCAAGCCGGTGCCCGACCGCTTCAAGGACTACATCGCCACCCCCAAGGCCAACCTCTACCAGTCGCTCCACACCACGGTGATCGGTCCCGACGGCCGCTTCGTGGAGGTGCAGATCCGCACCCAGGAAATGCACCGGATCGCCGAGTACGGGATTGCCGCCCACTACAGCTACAAGGAGGGGAGCCGGCCGGAGCGGGAGCTGGACGACAAGCTGGGGGGGATCGTGGGCGGCACCCTGGAGTGGGAGGACGGGCGCGATCCCCAGGAGTACATCGAGTTCCTGAAGACCTCGCTCTACCAGGACGAGGTCTTCGTGTTCACCCCTCGCGGCGACCTCCGGCATTTGCCCAAGGGGGCCACCGCGCTCGACCTCGCCTTCCTCATCCACACCGAGATCGGGCTGAAGGCGGTGGGGGCGCGGTCCAACGGGCGGCTGGTGCCGCTCCGCTACGAGCTGAAGAACGGCGACACCCTGGAGATCGTCACCCAGACCTCGGCCCATCCCTCCGAGGACTGGCTCTCCATCCTCCAGACCACCCGCGCCCGCCAGAAGGTGCGCCACTGGCTGAAGGAGCAGCGGCGCGAGGACTCGATCGCGCTGGGCCGCGAAATGCTTTCGCGCGAGCTCAAGCGGAACCGCAAGCCCACCGTGCACGACAAGGAGCTGGTGGACGCCGCCCAGGGCCTGGGGCTCGATTCCCCCGATCACCTCCTGGCCGCGCTGGGGCAGGGGGACCTGTCGGTGAACCAGGTGGTGTCGCGGCTCCACCCCGAGATGGCGGAGGAGCGGCAGCAGCGGAGCCGCAAGCGTTCGCCGTTCACCCGGCTCCGCGACCTTTCGCGCAAGACCTCGGGCGGCATCCGCATCCAGGGGGTGGACAACCTCATGGTGCGGCTGGCCAAGTGCTGCCAGCCGGTGCCGGGGGAGCGCATCGTGGGGGTGATCACCCGCGGCCGCGGGGTCACCGTCCACCGGGTGGACTGTCCCAACTCGCTCGAGGCCCAGGTGGGGCCGGAACGGCGGGTGGATCTCTCCTGGGACGTGCAAGACGCCCGCGCCTTCATCGTCAAGCTCCTGGTGTTCGGCGACGACCGCCAGGGGATGCTCGCCGACCTCGCCAACGCGATCACCGCCACCGGCACCAACATCAAGAACGCGGGCATGCAATCGGTGGACGGCGACGCCCGCGGCACCTTCCTGGTCGAGGTCAACAACCTCAACCATCTGCAAAAGGTCATCACCGCGATCAAGAAGGTGCGCGGGGTGCGCGAGGTGGAGCGGAAGCAGTTCCTGGGGGAGGAGCTTTGAGGGCGGTGGTGCAGCGGGTGCGGCGGGCGTCGGTGACGGTGGAGGGGGAGCCGGACCGGGCGATCGGCCCCGGGCTCCTGATCCTGCTCGGGGTGGCGGAGGGGGACGGCGAGGCCGAGGCGCGCTGGATGGCCGGGAAGTGCGCCCACCTCCGGATCTTCGCGGACGGGGCCGGGAAGATGAACCGGAGCGTGCTGGAAACCGGCGGCGAGGCGCTGGTGGTGAGCCAGTTCACGCTCCTCGGCGACGCCGGCAAGGGCCGCCGGCCGAGCTTCGTCCACGCCGCGCCTCCCGAGGTCGCCGACTCCCTCTATCTCCGCACGGTCGCGCTCCTCGCCGAGGCGGGGGTGGCCCGGGTGGAGACCGGCACCTTCCAGGCCCACATGCTGGTGGCGATCGAGAACGACGGCCCGGTCACGCTGATCCTCGAAACCCCCTGAGTCCCCGCCGGTGTGCCCGGGCGCGCCGCCCCCCCGGCGCCGCCCCCCGCCCTGGTCTGGATCCCGCGCCCGCGATCCTCCGGAGCCGGGCCAGGTCGAGCGCCGCGGCCAGGTTTCCCGGCCCGGCCAGCAACAGGCACAGGACCAAGAACGGCACTCCCGGGCCGATCACCGCCGCGGCCGCCGCCGCCGCGCTCTCCAGGGCGAGCTGGGTGCCGAGCCCGAACCCCGACACGAAGGAAAGGTGCCGCCGGGTGAACACCGCCGGGTGGAAGGGGGCCTCGAGCGGGGACGCGGGGTCCGGACGGGGCAGAAGCGAGGCGACCGCCCGGTCCTGCCAGCCGTAAAGGGCCAGGTAGAGCCGCTGCAGGATCCGCACCGTGAGGCCGGCGTCGCCCGGGGCGGCGCGCTCGTCCACCCGGCTCAGGATGCCGGGGCGGAACCGGGCGCGGTGCGCCACCGTGACCACGCTGTAGTAGGTCCCCTGGAGGAGGGCGGAGAGGAGGGCGGCGGCGGCCAGGAGCCAGGCGGAAAGGCCGAGCCGGGGCGCCAGGGCGGCGCCGATCCCGGCGAACGCGGCCGCGTTCACCGCGAAGTCGCCCACCGAGTCCAGGTAGCGGCCGGCGCGGGAGGGACGGTTCTGGGCCCGGGCCAGGGAGCCGTCCACCGCGTCCAGGAGGTTCTTGACCTGGAGAAGCACGGCCGCGCCCGCGAGCGCGGCCGGCGCCGGGACGGCGAGGAGGGCGCCGGCGGCCAGCCCGCAGACGATGAACGCCGCGGTCACGTGGAGGCTCCGCACCGGGGTGTCCACCAGCCGCGCGGTCAGCGCCAGGGCGGCCGGGCGGGCGTAGTCGCTGAGGTCCGGGAAGCGCGCGTCGCGGTCGAGCTTGCGCCAGGAATCCGGGCGTACCTTCACGGGCCCCTCGGAGGGTGGGCGGTGGGATGGGGTCGGGCGGGGCGAGGCGGGCCCCAGGAGCGCGGCCGGAGTATAGCAGCGGGCGCGGTTTGCGCTACACTCGCCCGCCGTGCGGCCCACCGAGGCCCCACGGAAAGGAGTACCGCGGTGACGGTGAGCTGGGGGATGAAGCTTCTCGGGGTGGGAGAGAAGCGGCTGGTGCTCGCGTCCTCTTCGCCCCGGCGCTCGGCGATCCTGAACGAGCTGGGGGTGCGTTTCGAGGTGCTCCCGGTGGACGTGGACGAGTCGCTCGACGCGGGGACCGACGCCGCCGAGGGCGCGGTCTGGCTGGCCCAGGCCAAGGCCCGGGCGGCGGCGGAGTCGCTGCGGGCGGAACCGGACGCCGGCGGCGACGTGCTGGTGGTGGCCGCCGACACCCTGGTGGTCCAGGACGGGCGCGCGCTGGGCAAGCCCCGTGACGAGGCCCACGCGCGCCGCATGCTGGGGATACTCTCCGGCACCGACCACACCGTGGTCACCGGGGTGGCGGTGCTGCGGATGGCCGACGGCGCGCTCTTCACCGGCACCGAGCACACCGTGGTCCATTTCCGCGAGCTCGAGGACGAGGACGTGGAGGCCCTGGTCGCCTCCGGCGAGTGCATGGACAAGGCCGGGGCCTACGGCATCCAGGGGCTGGCCTCGCTGATGGTGGAGGAGATCGAAGGGGACTACTTCAACGTGGTCGGCCTCCCGCTCGGGCTCCTCCGGCGGCTGTTGCGCGACGCCGGCCGCGTCGACGGCGGGAACGCGGGCTGAAGGCCGCGCGCCGGCGCGTTGGAACCTGGGAACCGACCGCCTCTGCGGGCGGAGCGTGCCTTCGGGCGCGTGCATCTACCGGCTCCGCACCCCGGAACGATCCGAGTCGAAGAAGATGCTCCTCTTGAAGTGACGGTCGTGCCGACGTGGAGAGGCCGCCGGGTTCCGGGAGCGGACCCGGCGGCCTCCGCCTTTCCGGAGTCGATGCGCTACCATGACCGCATGAAACCACCCCTCGATCCGGTGCGCTGGCGGGACGGCGCCGTCCGTCTCATCGACCAGCGGCTCCTTCCCCACCGCCTTCAGTACCTGGATTGCCGGGAGGTCGAGGACCTCGCGGTGGCGATCCAGACCCTGGCCGTACGCGGCGCCCCCGCCATCGGGATCGCCGCCGCCTACGGGGTCGCGCTCGGCGCCTTCCGTGCGCTCGACGCGGGGGCCGATCCCCGCGACGGCGCCGGCCGCGCAGCGGAACGGCTCCGGATCACCCGCCCCACCGCGGTCAATCTCTTCCATGCGCTGGACCGGATGCTGGCAGCGGCGGCCTCGGAGTCGGCCCCCGGCGAGCGGGCGTTCGCGGAGCGGCTCCTGGCCGAAGCCCATCGGATCCTGGAGGAGGATCTCGAGACCGGCCGCCGGATCGCCGAGCACGGGCTCTCCCTGCTCCCCCTCCGCGACCCGGTGAACGTGCTCACCCACTGCAACGCGGGGGGGCTCGCCACCGGAGGGTGGGGGACGGCGCTGGCGCCCCTCTACGCCGCCCACGCGGCGGGGAGGACGGTGGCGGTCCTGGCCGACGAGACCCGGCCGCTCCTCCAGGGGGCGCGGCTCACCGCCTGGGAGCTTTCCCGGGCGGGGATCGCGGTGCGGGTGCTGGTGGACGGCGCCGCGGCCTCGGTCCTGGCCCGGGGCGCGGTGGATCTGGTGCTGGTGGGGGCCGACCGCATCGCCATGAACGGGGACACCGCCAACAAGATCGGCACCTTCGCGGTGGCCCTGGCCGCCCGGGCGGCTTCGGTTCCCTTCTACGTGGCCGCGCCGCTCTCCACCTTCGACCGCGAGATCCGGACCGGCGAGCTGATCCCGGTGGAGGAGCGGGCCGCCCTGGAGGTGCTGGGAGAGGGGGCTCCCGAGGGGGTGGGCGCGCTCAACCCGGCCTTCGACGTCACCCCCGCCGCCCTCATCGCGGGCTGGATCACCGAAGAGGGGGTCCTGCGCCCGCCCTTCGACGAGGCCCTTGCCCGGGCCCGCTAATACATGACAAGATAGGTACTGTATCCGGCGTGACGCCGGGGGCGCCCGCGCGTCCCTCTCCGTGCGCCGGCCCCGCATCGCATCGGCCGCCCCCCCGCGGGCGGTCCGGAACCCGTGAAGAGGAGTGAGACGTCCATGCCGTATCCGCCCGAACTCGTCGATCCCATGCGCGAAGAGCTGACCCGGATGGGAATCCAGGAAGCCCGCACCCCGGAGGAGGTCGACGCCGCCATGGCCCGGCCCGGGACCACCTTCCTGGTCCTGAACTCGGTCTGCGGCTGCGCCGCCGGCAACGCCCGCCCCGCGGTGGGGCTGGCGCTCCGCCACCGGAACCTGCCCGAGAACCTGCTCACCGTTTTCGCGGGACAGGACCTGGAGGCGGTGGACCGCGCCCGGGGCTACATCCACGGGTATCCGCCGTCCTCGCCCTCCATCGCCCTCTTCCGGGACGGGGAGCTGGTGCTGATGCTGGAACGCAAGGACATCGAGGGCCGTCCCGCCCCCGACATCGCCGGGGAACTGGCCGAGGCCTTCGACAAGTACTGCGCCCCCCAGCCCCGCTGATCCGGAAGGACCCCTCCGCGCCGCCCGATCCTGTGTTGACAGGGGAGAGGTCGCTCTCTATACTCCTCGGGCTTTGAGTCTTAGCTCGAAAGGAGTTCGTTGCCGATCATGCCCACGCCCACGATTCCGGCCAAGCCGGAGGCCCGCACCTGGTACGTGGTGGACGCCCGGGACTATACCCTGGGGCGCCTCGCCAGCCGGGTGGCCACGGTTCTGCACGGCAAGCACAAGCCGATCTATTCGCCCCACCTCGACCACGGCGACCACGTGGTGGTGGTGAACGCCGCCCAGGTCCAGATCACCGGCAAGAAGCTCGGCAAGAAGACGTACTTCCGGCATACCGGCTACATGGGCGGCGGGCGCATCGACACCATGAGCGACATGATGACCGTCCGGCCCGAGGAAGTGGTGCGGCGCGCGGTCAAGGGGATGCTTCCCAAGACCCGCCTCGGCCGGGCGATGATCAAGAAGCTCAAGATCTACGCGGGTCCCGACCATCCCCACCAGGCCCAGGGGCCGGTGGCGCTCGCTCAGAACGACAAGGCGGCGGTGGAGTAGACCCCGCGGCCGGTTCGGTCCGAAACAGGAGGATTCTCGTTTGGCGGAGTACCTAGCCCAATCCATCGGACGGCGCAAGCAGTCCATCGCCCGGGTCCGGCTCGTGCCCGGTCGCGGCAACGTGACCGTCAACGGCCGCGGCGCCGCGGATTATTTCACCCGCGAAACTTTGGTCCGGGATCTGAACTCCCCCCTGGTGGAGACCCAGACCCAGGACCGCTACGACGTGGTCGCGCTGTGCAACGGCGGCGGCCTCTCCGGGCAGGCGGGGGCGGTTCGCCTCGGGATCGCCCGGGCGCTGGTGCAGCTGGATCCGGAACTCCGGGCGCTACTCCGCCGGAACGGCTTCCTGAGCCGGGATCCCCGGATGAAGGAACGCAAGAAATACGGGCAACCCGGCGCCCGCAAGCGCTTCCAGTTCTCGAAGCGCTGATCCGCGAAGGGATTTCGGAGCCGGGGCCGCCATGCGGCCCCGAGCGTTTTTCCGGTCCGGAGCGATTCCGGGCCGGGAGCGCCGGCCGGGCGCGGCCGCTCCCCGGCGCGTCCGCGGTTCGTGACGCGTTTCCGCACCCAAAACGCCGCGGCCCACGGCGAGCCGCACCCGATCGCCGCACGACCCGAATACACACGCTTCGCCCGGCTCCCGGCGTGGCCCGGGTCCGGTTCACGGGGACCGGCCGGCGCCCTGAGGGGACCTCTTCCCGGCGGAGCGGAGGCGCAAACGCAAGACGACGACCAAGGAGAAGAGAGACCGTATGAGCCTACCCACCATGAAGGAACTCCTGGAAGCGGGAGTGCACTTCGGGCACCAGACCCGGCGCTGGAACCCGAAGATGAAGAAGTTCATCTTTATCGAGCGGAACGGAATCCACATCATGGATCTCCAGAAGACCCTCAGCGCCCTCGAACTGGCCCAGCGGGCGGTGAGCCGCTCGGTGGCCCGCGGCGGCACGGTCCTGTTCGTGGGCACCAAGAAGCAGGCCCAGGGCATCATCGCCGAAGAGGCGCGCCGCTCCGGCCAGTACTACGTGACCGAGCGGTGGCTGGGCGGCATGCTCACCAACTTCAAGACGGTCAAGCAGAGCGTGGGCCGGCTCAAGGACCTCGACCGCATGTTCGCCGACGGCACCGTGGCCTCGTTCACCAAGAAGGAGGCCTCGCGCATGGACAAGGAGCGCGGGCGGCTGGAGAAGGTGTTCGCCGGAATCAAGGAGATGGACCGCCTGCCGACCATGGTCTTCGTGGTGGACACCAACAAGGAGCGCATCGCGGTGGCCGAGGCCAACCGCCTGGGCATCCCCATCGTGGGCATGGTGGACACCAACTGCGACCCCGACCTCATTCGCTATCCGGTTCCCGGCAACGACGACGCCCTTCGCTCGATCAAGCTGGTCGCCAAGGTGGTGGCGGATGCCGCCATGGAAGCGGAGAAGGCGGCGGTGGAGCGGGTGGACTACTCCGAGGGTTACTCGGCCGGCGGCGACGCCGACGAGGAAGTCCCCTCCCTCCGGTAGCCCGGCCGGCGGCCGCGGCCGCCCGCATCGTCCGCGCCCATCCACCCCGGCCGGGACCCCGCGAGTTTCGCGCGCCCGGCTGCGTACAGACCAAGGAGAGAACCGATGAGCACGATCACCGCCGGCCAGGTCAGCGAGCTGCGCTCGCGCACCGGCGCCGGCATCATGGACTGCAAGAAAGCACTGAACGAAACCGAAGGCGACATGGAGAAGGCCATCGACCTTCTGCGCAAGCAGGGGATGGCCAAGGCGGCCAAGAAGGCCGGGCGCACCACCGCCGAGGGCCTGGTCCACTCCTACATCCACCCCGGCGGACGGGTGGGGGTGCTGATCGAGGTCAACTGCGAGACCGATTTCGTGGCCCGCAACGATCAATTCCAGTCCCTGGTCCACGACCTGGCCATGCACGTGGCCGCGGCCCAGCCGGTCTCGGTCGGCCGTGAAGACGTGGACGCCGAGCTGGTGGAGCGCGAGAAGGCCCTGTTCATGGCGCAGGCGCGCGAGAGCGGCAAGCCCCAGAACGTGATCGAGAAGATGGTCGAGGGCCGGGTCAACAAGTTCTACGAGGAGAACGTGCTCCTGGAGCAGGCGTTCGTGAAGGACCCCGACAAGAAAGTGGAGGAGGTGGTGAAGGAGCGGATCGCCACCATCGGGGAGAACATCGTGATCCGCCGCTTCGCCCGCTTCGAGCTGGGCCAGGACGACTAGTGGCGGCCCCGGCCGGCTCCCCGGGTTCCGGCGGCCCCGCGACCGGAAAGGCGATCTATCGCCGCGTCCTGCTCAAGGTCTCCGGCGAGATCCTCTCCGGGGAGCACGGATTCGGCATCCACGGCGACCGTCTGGAGCAGCTCGCGCGGGAGATCCAGGGGGTGACCGACCTGGGCACCCAGATCGGCCTGGTGATCGGCGGCGGGAACATCTTCCGGGGACTGGCCGGCGCGTCCGAGGGGATGGACCGGGTCAACGCCGACCACATGGGGATGCTGGCCACGGTGATCAACTCGCTGGCGCTTCAGGACCGGCTGGAGCGACACGGGCTCTTTACCCGGGTCATGTCGGCAATTAAGATGGAAGAGATCGCGGAGCCCTATATCCGGCGACGGGCGGTGCGGCACCTCGAGAAGGGCCGGGTGGTGATCATGGCGGCGGGCACGGGGAATCCGTACTTCACCACCGACACCGCGGCCGCGCTCCGGGCGGTCGAGATCGGCGCCGACGTCATCATCAAGGGAACCAAGGTGGACGGGGTCTATACCGGGGATCCGCGCAAGGACCCCGAGGCCCGGCGGTACGAACGCCTGACCTACATGGACGTGCTGAGCCAGGGGCTCCGGGTCATGGACTCCACCGCGGTTTCCCTCTGTATGGAGAACGGGCTTCCCATCGTGGTGTTCAACTTCACCGAATCCGGGAACCTCCGGCGGTTGCTGCTGGGAGAACGGATCGGAACCAAGGTGTCGGAGGGGTAGCCATGGAGAAGGAACTGGCGGCGAGCGAGGATCGGATGAAGAAGGCGGTGGAGGCGCTCCAGCGCGAGCTGTCCACCATCCGGGCGGGCAAGGCCACGCCCTCGCTGCTGGACAACGTCCGCGTCGACTACTACGGCACCCTCACGCCGGTGCGGCAGATCGCCAACGTGTCCGCTCCGGAGCCCCGGCTCCTCATCGTGCAGCCGTGGGAGAAGAGCATGCTCCAGCCGGTGGCCCGGGCCATCCAGGCCAGCGACCTCGGGCTCAACCCCCAGGACGACGGGCAGGTGCTGAAGATCCCGATCCCCTCCCTCAACGAGGAGCGTCGCAAGGATCTGGTGAAGCTCGCCCACAAGCTGGCCGAGGAGGGGCGGGTGGCGGTCCGCAACGTCCGCCGCGACGCCAACGACCACTACAAGAAGGCGCAGAAGGACGGGACGGTTTCCGAGGACGATTCCCGCCGCGCCATGGATCAGATCCAGAAGCTCCACGACCGGTATATCGCCCAGATCGAGGACGTGGTCAAGAAGAAGGAAGCGGAGGTCATGGAGGTCTAGGCGAGCCGTCGCCGGCCCCCCCTCCGGTTCGTCCCCGCCCGTCGACGGCGGAGGCGCCGACATGTTGCCCGAGACCGAACGCTTGGAGCTGGAGGAGCAGCTCAAACAGGAGATCCGCGACGGCGGGGCGATTCCCCGGCACGTCGCCGTGATCATGGACGGAAACGGGCGCTGGGCCCGCGGGCGCCGCCGTCCCCGCGTCTTCGGCCACCTGGCCGGGCGTCACTCCGTGCGCGAGACGGTGATCGGCGCCCGCGAGCTGGGGGTCGAGGTCCTCACCCTCTACACCTTCTCGGTGGAGAACTGGCAGCGGCCGGTCACCGAGGTGAGCGCGCTCATGCGCATCCTCCAGCAGACCCTGGCCGAGCAGCGCGAGGAGATGCGCGACAACGGCATCCGGCTCGACGTGGTGGGGCGCATGCAGGATCTCTCGGCTCCGGTCCAGCGCACGCTGCGGGAGACCATGGACTTTCTGGGAGGAGGGCGGGACATGCTCTTGAACCTCGCCCTGTCCTACGGCGGCCGCACCGAGATCGCCCACGCCGCTCGGGCCATCGCGCTCAAGGCGGCCCGCGGGGAGATCGATCCGGAGACGGTGGACGAGCAGACCGTCGCCGATCACCTGTACACCGCCGGCCTTCCCGATCCGGACCTCCTCATCCGCACGAGCGGCGAGGTGCGCATCTCCAACTTCCTCCTCTGGCAGATCGCCTACGCCGAGATCTGGGTCACCCCGGTGTTGTGGCCGGATTTCCGCAAGGAACACCTCTTCCGGGCGGTGCTGGACTATCAGCACCGCGAACGCCGCTTCGGCCGTGTCCGCTAGCCGCCGGTCGAGAGTCCGCGTCCGGCCGCGTTCGGAGCGCGGCCGGCCCGGTAATGCGTAAGCGCTCCCCCCGGCCCGCCCCCCGGGAAGGGGCGCGGGAGCGGATGCGCTCGCAGGCCCTGCCCGCCCGGATCGTCTCCGGGCTGCTGCTGGGATCGGTCACCCTGGCCGCCGCCTGGTACGGTAGGTGGGCGTTTCTCGTCCTGGCCGCCTCCGGCCTCGTCCTGGCCGCGTACGAACTCCTGCGCCTGGCTTCGCGGAGCGGAATCCCGGTCCGCGCCGCCCCCGCGCTCGCGGCGGTGGCGGCGATGACGATCCTGCCCGCCCTCCCCGCGGGGGGATGGGAGGGTGCGGTGCTGACCGCGCTGGCCCTCTGGACCATGATCGTCTCCTTGCGGGGCCCCATCGAGGGGCGGCTGACCGCGCTCGCGGTGACGGTGTTCGCGGCCGCCTATGTGGGCGGCCTGGGGGCGCACCTGGTGCTCCTCCGCCGGCTTCCCGGCGGGTTCGGCCTCCTCATGCTGGTGTTCGCCGCCACCTGGGCCGCCGATACCTTCGCCTTTTTCGTGGGGGTCCGCTGGGGACGGCGCCGGCTCGCCCCTCACATCAGCCCCGGAAAGTCGGTGGAGGGGTTCGTGGGCGGGCTGGTGGGGGCGACCCTGGTCACCGGCGCCGTCGCGCACTTCCTGGTGCCGGGGGTGGGATGGGTCCGAGGCCTCGGCGTGGGCCTGCTGCTGGGGGCGGTGTCGCCGGTGGGCGACCTCCTGGAATCGCTGCTGAAGCGGAACCTCCACGCCAAGGACGCTTCCCACGCGATTCCCGGCCACGGCGGGCTCCTCGACCGGATCGACAGCCTGTTGGTCACCGCGCCCGTCGCCTACTATCTCTTCCGGATCCTGGCGCGCTGAGACCGCCCTCCGCCCGGGGAAAGGAGTTCACGTTGGCCGCGACCGGTTTCCCGCGACGAACCGCCATCCTCGGCGCCACCGGCGCGGTGGGGGCCAAGGCGGCGGCGGTGGCCGGGCGCTACCCCGACCGGATCCGGGTGGCCGCGGTGACCGCGAACCGCTCCGCGGAGGAGCTGGCCGCCATCGCCCGGCGGACCGGGGCGGAGCGGGCGGTGGTGGCCGATCCGGCGGCGCTGCCGGCGTTGCGCGCCGCGCTTCCCCCTGGGGTCGTCGCCGACGCGGGCCCGGAGGCGGTGGCGGCCCTGGCCGCCCGCGACGACGTGGATCTGGTGGTGAACGCGGTGGTGGGGCGCGCCGGTCTGGAGGCGAGCCTGGCCGCGACCGCCCACGGAAAGATCCTCGCCCTGGCCAACAAGGAATCGCTGGTCCTGGCCGGAGAGCTGGTCATGGCCTCGGCGCGGGCGCACGGCGCCCGGGTGCTGCCGGTGGACAGCGAACACTCCGGACTCTTCCAGATCCTGGAGGGGCGCGATCCCGCCCAGGTGCGCGACCTCCTGATCACCGCCTCCGGCGGACCCTTCCGGGGGCGGAAGCGCGCGGAGCTGACCGCGGTCACCCCGGCGGAGGCGCTCCGGCACCCGGTCTGGCCCATGGGGCCGCGGATCACCGTGGACAGCGCCACCCTGTTCAACAAGGGGCTCGAGGTGATCGAGACCCATCATCTTTTCGCGATCCCCCTGGAACGGATCCGGGTGTGGGTGCATCCCCAGAGCGTGGTGCATGCGCTGGCCGAGCTCACCGACGGGACGCTCCTCGCCCAGCTCTCCGAGCCCGACATGATGCTGCCGGTCCAGTTCGCCATGAGCCATCCCGAGCGGTGGGACTGCGACGCGCCCCCCTGCCGGCTTCCCGAGCGGGGGAGCCTCACCTTCGAGGAGCCCGACCACGAGACCTTTCCCGCGCTCCGGACCGCGGTCGAGGCGGGAGCGGCCGGAGGCACCGCCCCCGCCGCGCTCAACGCCGCCGACGAGGTCGCGGTGGCGGCGTTCCTGGAGGGGCGCCTTCCGTTCCTGGAGATCGTGCCGGTGGTCCGCGAAGTGCTGGCGCGGGTGCCGGTGCGCCCGGTGGACTCGCCGGCCGCGGTGGACGCCGCCGACCGTGAAGCCCGCGCGGCGGCGCGGGAAGCGGTGGCCGCCCACGCCCGCTGAGGTGCGGGTTCTCCACGTGGCCACCGCCCGCACCTGGCGCGGAGGCGAGCAGCAGGTGCTCTACCTCCTGGAGGGCCTGGCCGGGCGCGGCGTGGTCTCGCGGCTGGCCACCCCACCCGGGAGCCCCCTCGCCGCCCACGCCCGCCGGCTGGGGGTGGAAGTCGTCCCCCTCCGCTCCCGCGGGGACCTGGATCCGCTCGCGGTGGCCCGGCTCCGGGACGCCCTCCTCGGGGGGACCGATCTCCTCCACCTCCATACCGGGAACGCCCACGCCCTGGGGCTCCTGGCCGCGGCCCGGCTCCGCCCGCGCCCGGCGGTGGCGGTCTCCCGCCGGGTGGACTTCCCGCCCCGGGGCGGCCTCAGCCGCCGGTTCAAGTACGGGGGGCGGGTGGACCGGTTCCTGTGCGTGAGCGCGCGGGTGGCGGCGGTGCTCCGGGAGGCGGGGGTGGCCCCGGAGCGGCTGAGCGTGGTGCGGAGCGGGATCCGGATCGAGCGGTTCGCGGGTCCCGGGGACCCCGCTGGCCTCCGCACCGAGCTCGCTATCCCGATGCGCGCCAAGCTGGTAGGATTCGTGGGAGCGCTGGTGGGGCACAAGTCGCCCGGGGACCTCCTGGAGGCGCTCTCCCGGCTGCCCGCCGGCGTCCACGCCGCGCTCGCGGGCCGGGGGGAGCTGGAGGCGGCGCTCCGGGCCCGGGCCGGGCGGCCGGATCTCGCCGGCCGCGTTCATTTTCTGGGTCACCGGGAGGACGTGCCGCGGATCCTGCGCTCGGTGGACGTGTTCTGCCTTCCGTCGCGGCTGGAAGGGCTCGGCACCTCGGTCCTGGACGCGATGGCCTCCGAGGTTCCGGTGGTGGCCGCCGCCGCCGGCGGGATTCCGGAGATGGTGGAGGACGGGGTGAGCGGGCTTCTGGTTCCCCCCGGGGACCCGGGGCGCCTCTCCGAGGCCCTGTCGGCGGTGCTGTCCGATCCCGCGCTGGCCGCGCGTCTGGCCGCGGGGGGGCGGGCCCGGGTGGAGGAGTTCCGCGCGGAGCGGATGGTGGAGGAGACTTTGGCGGTATATCGGGAAATCGTTCGGAACCGGAAATGAATCTGCGCCGCCCGCGGCCGGGGGGCCCGCCCGGAAGGAGTTGGACCCGCTCGTGACCACCGTCATCTTCGGACTTCTCGTCTTCAGCGTGCTGGTCATCTTCCATGAGGCGGGCCATTTCGTGGTGGCCAGGCTCCTCAAGGTCCGGGTGGAGCGCTTCTCGGTGGGGTTCGGACCGGTCGTCTATTCCCGGGTGAAGAACGGGGTGCAGTACGCGGTCTCGGCGTTTCCGCTGGGCGGATACGTGAAGATGGGGGGCGACGACCCCCGCGACCGCTCGAACCTGAAGCCGGGCGACCTGTTCGCCGCGCCCTGGTGGCGGCGGGTGCTGATCGCGCTGGCCGGGCCCGGAGCCAACTTCGTGCTGGCCATCGCGCTCAGCATCGTCCTGGCCTGGGTGGGGATCCGGCTTCCCGACGCCCCCAACGAGATCGGGCACGTGAAGGCGGGAAGCCTGGCCGACAGCCTGGGTCTGGCGGCGGGGGAGCGGGTGGCCGCGGTGGACGGCACCTCCACCGGCTCGCTCCAGGCGGTCTACGAGGCCATGGGCAACACCCTGGACGCCAAGGGCAAGGACGCGCCGGTGGCGCTCACCGTAGACGGGGCCTCGGGCGGCCGCACCGTGACCGTGCCCCCGGGGCGGCTCAACGACTTCCTCAAGGACATCGACTTCCCGCTCCCCGCCCAGGTGGGGGAGGTCGGGCTCAACACCCCCGCCTGGCAGGCCGGCCTCTCCAAGGGGGACCGGATTCTCGCGGTGAACGGCACGCCGGTCGCCAACTGGACCGACATGGCCAAGGAGATCAGCTCCCGCCCCGGGGAGCAGATCACCCTCCGGGTGGACCGGGGCGGACAGACCTTCGAGAAGGAGATCACCCCCGCCGAGGAGAAGGTGGACGGAAAGTCGGTGGGGCGGATCGGGATCGCCCCCGCCAGCCCCGAGACCTACACCGTGCGCTTCGGCTTCGGGGAAGGGATCGTGCAGGGCACCCGGGGGGCGGTCTCCACCGTGGTGGGCACCGCGGCCCAGATCGGCATGCTCTTCTCGAGCCCCAAGAACCTGAAGCAGCTGAGCGGCCCGGTGGCGATCATCCAGGCCTCGGGCGACGCGGCCAAGGCGGGATGGGACCGGTTGCTCAACCTCGGAATGGTGCTGAGCGTGGCGCTGATGGTGTTCAACCTCCTCCCCATCCCGATCCTGGACGGGGGCATGGTGCTGTTGAGCGTGCTCGAAGCGGTGCGGCGGCGGCCCCTGGGCGAGACCGGGCTCACCATCTACCAGGGGATCGGGATGGCGGTGCTGGGCACGATCCTCCTCTTCGTCCTCATCAACGATCCGCTCCGCCTTCTGCAGCGCCGGAACGCCCTGGATCACATCGGCGACATCTCACCGTAGGGGCAGGGCCTTGAGGCGTCGTCTCCTCCCCGTGATCCTGGCCGCCGCGGCCCTGGCCGGATGCGGCCGCGCGCCCAACGAGCTGCAGCTCCTGGGCTCGCTTCCCGACGTGGCCTCGATCGAGATCAAGGGGAACCAACGCTTCTCCGACGGGACCCTGAAGGGGCTCATGACCCTCAAGGAAGGGACCTGGTGGAACCCCTTCGAGGAGCACAAGTACCGCAAGGGGCTCCTCGACACCGATATCCAGGCCATCCTCACCTACTACATGCGGCACGGCTACCTGCGCGCCCAGCTCGTCGACCGGAGCGTGCGCACCGACGGCGACGACGTGTACATCACCCTGACCTTTTCCGAGGGGGAGCCGGTCACGGTGACCGGCGTCAGCGTGCGGGGATCGGACGGGCTGGACCCCGGCGACCTCCGCAAGGACCTGGCGCTCAAGAGCGGGCATCCCCTGGATCCGTTCGCGCTGGTGGACGACCAGAGCCGCCTCCTCCGTTCCCTGGCCGACCGGGGCCTGTGGGAGGGGTCGGTGCGCTCCGACGTGCAGTTCTTCGGGGACAGCACGCTGGTCTTCTACCGGCTGCAGGTGGGGGACACGGTGCGGGTGCGCGAGTTGAAGGTGGAGGGGATCGCGGCGGGCGACGACTGGCTGGTCCGCCGGGAGGTCTCGGTGAAGCGGGGGGAGCCGCTCAAGCTGGGGGAACTCCAGAAGAGCCGGACCCGGCTCTTCCAGAGCGGCTACTTCGCCAACGCCCAGTGGGATACCACCGGGCTCGACAGCGCCGCCGACAGGGTGACGGTGGTGTTCCGGGTGCGCGAACGCAAGCTCCACTGGGTCGAGACCGGGATCGGGGTGAACAGCCAGGAGCAGGTGCGGCTGACCGAGGAGTGGGGTTCGCGGAGCTTCCTGGGAAGCGGGATGCGATTCGCGGCCACCAACAAGACCGAGTTCGACTTCACCGGACGGAACCCCTCGGTGCTCAACAGCCATCGCAGCGACCTCCTCCTCAACCAGCCGCATCTGTTCGGATCGCGCTGGGAGGGCCAGCCCAGCGCCTCCTATCTCTTTCACCGGGAGATCATCCCCGACACCGACGCGCGCTATTCCCAGAACGTGCTGGGGCTGGCGTTCAGCGCCCGGCGCCAGTTCGGCGACCTGCGGAACCAGGTGGTCCTCTCGGTGGAGAACCGCTGGGTCTACAACCGGGCGGACTCGCTCGCCCGCTACAGCGACCCCCAGCTCTACCGCCACTACTACCAGACCCGTCTCTTCACCGCCCGGGTGGACCGCGACACCCGGAACGATTTCTTCAGCCCCACCGCGGGCTCCTACGAGAGCGCGCTTCTGGAGTCCGCCGGCGGCGCCCTCGGGGGGAACAACGCCTTCCGCAAGGGGACGCTCTCGATCAGCGATTTCGCCGGTTTCCCCGCGGACTCCTGGGTGCTGGCGTGGCGGCTCCAGGGGGGCCTGATCAAGCCGTCGAGCGGGAGCAGCACGGTGGCCGGCCGGCCGGTGACTTCCCGGGTGGAGCTGATCCCGAGCGAGGACCGCTACCGGCTGGGGGGGGCCAACACGATCCGGGGCTTCGTGCAGGACGAGCTCAACGGGACCACCGCCCCCGACCAGCCCGCCGGCGGCCTGGTCGAGCTCCTGGGAAACCTCGAGCTGCGGATCCCGCTGGTCTGGCGGATCTCGGCGGTGCCGTTCCTGGACGCGGGAAACGTCTGGCAGGACCGCACCTTCATCAGCTGGGAGAGCCTGGTGCCCCACCGGAACCGTGCGGAGGTGAGCCCGTTCGACGTACGCTACAGCTATGGGGCGGGGCTCCGGTTCGACACCCCGCTCGGCCCGGTCCGGCTCGACTACGCCCACAAGTGGAACATCCCCGAGGGGTCCAAGGAAGGAAAGGAGCGCTGGCATGTCGCCCTCGGACAGGCGTTCTAGGGGCCGCGCCGCCCTTCACGGCACCTACAAGTGGACCCGCCGGGCGGCGACCCTGGTGGTGCTGGTGGTGGTGGCGGCGGTGGCGGCGGGGGTGACGTTCTGGGCGGTGGGGGGAGAGCTCATCGCCCGCAAGGCCTCGGAGCTGGCCTCGCACAAGCTGTTCGGCCCCGACACCCGCCTCCAGCTCGCGTCGGTCAAGGGCTTCCCGCTCAGCAACATGACCCTGACCGGGGTGCGGGTGGAGCGGGAGGGGCCCGACGGCTGGTTCCCGTTCCTGTCCGCGGCCAAGGTGGAGGCGGCCTACGACCTGTGGGGAATCCTCCACGGGCGGTACGAGCTGTCCCGGCTTTCCGCCCGGGACCTCCAGGTGACGCTGCGCAGTTCCCCGGACCGGACCTTTCTTCTCCCCGGACTGAAGCCGGGCGGGAACGGGGGGGGGCACGGCATCGCCTTCCGCATCCAGAATCTGACCGTGCACGACGGTTCGCTGGCCGTGGATCTTCCCTGGCGCCGCCTCACCGCCGATTCCATCGAAGCCAAGGCCTCGGTCACCATCAAGGGGGGAGGCATCGACCTCGCCCTGGACCGGCTGTACGCATCGCTGAGCGACAGCCTGGGCCGGCTCCGGCTGGAGCACGGATCGCTCACCACCGGCGACGGGCTCGAGGTGAGCGAGCTGCGGGGAAGCTGGGAGGAGACCGCCTTCCGGCTCGACGCCGGGCCCTCGGGCCGGGCCACCCAGCTCCACGTTCAGCTCCAGGACCTGCCTCTGCCCCGGCTCGGCCGGTTCCTGGGGCAGCCTGCGCTCGACCGGGGGCGGGTCGAACGGCTTCGCGCCACCGTGCTCCTGGCTCCCGATTCGACGATATTCCGGTACTCGGGAGGCGGGCGCTGGGACGTCTGGCAGGCGGACTCGGTCTCCGGCGAGGGCGTGCTGGCTTCCCGGGTCCTGCGATTGTACCGGGTGAACGGGGTCCTGAACGGTACCGAGCTGGCCGGAGTCTCCCTGACCCTGCCGCTCGACGGGACCGGGCTCGGGGCCTCCGGCACGTTCCATGGGCTCGACCTGGAGAAGCTCCCGATCCCGGCCCTGGCCGGCCGGACCGGCGTCCTCGGCGGCTCGGGATCGGTGTCGCTCGACGACCGCACCGATCCCGCCAAGGGGTTCACCGCCGATCTCGCGCTGGATGCGGGGCGGGTGATGGAGATCCCGTTCCGCGACGCCCTCGTCCGCCTGCGGGGAAAGGCCGGGACCTGGGCGGTGGACACCGTGAAGGTGGACCTGGAGCGGGCCTCCCTCCGCGGCGCCGGCACGGTGGGGGAGCATGCGCTCGATCTGACCCTCCACTACCAGGGGGACCTCGCTCCCTGGCGGGGAATCCTCAACCAGGAGAACCTGGCCGGGAACGGACGGCTCGACCTGGCGGTGACCGGGACCCGCGACGCGCCGCAGGTCCGGGCCTCGGGCGAGGTGACCGGCCTCTCGGTGGCGCAGGTGGCCGCCCCCCGGGTGGAGCTCCGCCGGGCCGAGGGGACGGTGGCCGGGCGATCGCGCCACCTGGAGATCGTCTTCGCCGCGCCCAACGGCCTCACCCTGGGATCGGTTCCGTTCTCCCAGGGCGAGGGCCGGGTCTCGGTGGTGGGGGACAGCCTCATCATGCGCGGGCTCACCCTCTCCCGGGGCGACACCACCGTGACCGTGGTGGGAGGGCTCACCTGGGTACCCGCCATTCGCGCGCAGGTGGACAGCGTCCGGGTCACCCTGGACGGGCGCCGGTTCTGGCTGGGCCGCCCGGCCGAGATCACCTACGACGGGACCGTGGTCGCCACCCCCGGCGCCATGGTCGAAACCCCGCGCGGATTCGTGGAGCTGTCGGGGAGCTACGACGTCAAGGCGCAACGGGTGGACGCGGCGGCCTCGATCCACGCCCTGGACCCCTCGGTGCTGTTTCCCCCCGCCGAGCCGCCCAAGGTCCGGGTGGGCGCGATGAGCGGAGACCTCAAGGTGCACGGGACGCTGCCGCTCCTGGACGGGAGCGGCGACCTGGGGCTCCGGGCGGTGGAATGGGACCGCGGCCGCCTGGACAGCGTGACCGCGCGGTTCAACGTGAACGGCCCGCGGATCGAGATCCAGGAGCTTGCCGCCTCGGTCAAGGGGGGACGGATGTCGGTGAGCGGCGCGGTGACCATGCCCCAGCCCCTCTACAAGGTGATGGAGGCGGCGGCCACCGGACCCGAGCTCGATCCCGAGGCCTTCGCCCTGGATCTCTCCGCATCCGTGGACGACGTGCACCTGGCCGACTGGCTGGGCGTCCTTCCCCGGGCCGACCGCCCCGCGGGCACGGTGAACGCCCGCGCCCGGGTGGGGGGGACCGCGGGAACGCCGCGGATCCGGCTGCGCGCCGCTTCGGGACAGCTCCGGTGGCGGGGGTTCACCGCGGACAGCCTGGTGGCGTCGGCGTCCTACGCCGAGGGCACGGTGGAGGTGGACACCCTCCGGATCTGGCAGGCGGCCAAGCGGGTGGACCTGGCCGGCACCCTGCCCCTCGACCTCACCCTGTACCCGTTCGCTTACCGGCTCCCCGACCGGCAGATGGATCTCCGGGTGGACGCCTCCCCCGGGAACCTGGAGAACCTGAAGCTCACCCCCTGGGTGGACGAGGCCTCGGGGAACCTCCAGGCCCACGTGCATCTCTACGGCACCCCGGCCCGGCCGCTGGCGGAAGGGGAGGTCCGGGTGCAGAACGCGAAGGTCAAGCCCAAGGACCGGGACGAGGTGCTGGAGAACGGCACCGCGACCATCAAGTTCGACAAGGACCTGGTGACCATCGTGGAGGCGCACGGAAACCTGGGGGGCGGGACGGTGACCGCGTCCGGGACCTACCGGCTCCACGCCCAGGAGACCGAGTCCTACGAGCTGAAGGCCAACTTCGACCGCGCGGTGGTGCGCGGCGGTGGGGTGTATGCGGCCCGGGTCTCCGGAACCCTCACCCTCAAGCCGATCCGGGCCAAGGACGGCCGCATCTATCCCTACGCCACCGGCGAGATAGACGCCGAGCGGGTGGAGTACGCGGGGAGCCTCCAGCCCCAGGACGTGGGCCAGTTCAAGCCCAAGCCGATCCTCTACGACGTCAGGATCAGCGCGCCCAACCGCATCTACGTGGTGACCGAGGACGTGAACGTGGAGCTGGGGGGCGAGGTCACCGTTCACCAGGACACCGATTCGCAGTCGATCCTGGGCGAGCTCGACATCCTGCACGGCACCTACCGGCTCTTCCTCGAGCAGTTCCGGATCACCGCGGGCACCCTCACCTGGAACGATCCCACCACCCTCCTCCCGGAGATGGACGTCACCGCGCAGGCGGTGGCTTCCGGATACACCATCACCGTGGACCTCACTGGGCGGGCCGATAAGCCTGTGCTACAGTTCTCCGCTCAATCGCTGGAGACGGGGCAGGACGCGGGGCTCACCCAGAGCGACATCCTTCAGCTTCTGGCCGTGGGTACGGTCGGCCTCTCGGCCACCGACCTGGGGATCAAGGGCGTCCCCGGGGCTCAGAACGAGCCCGGCGGGAACGGGGGGGTGGAGCAGGGCGTCCTGGGGGCGGGGGCCAGCGTCCTGGCCGGCAACCTGGGCGGGCTTCTCTCCAACTATACCGGGCTGGAGATCCAGTTCCAGGGGCCGGTCACCCAAGGGCAGGGAACGGTGACCGCCCGCAAGTGGCTCACACCCGAGCTCTCGGTGGCCTACAGCCAGGGCCTGAGCCGCTACTTCGACCAGGACATTGCCCTCGAGTATCGCCTCCGGCAGTCCCTGTTCCTGCGCGGCGAGATGATCCGGCGTCAGAGCACGCCCACCAATCCGGGCGCCACCCAGGAATACAACCTGGACCTGAAGATCCGCCACGACTACTGAGCCCGTCTCCCGGCGGACCCCGCGGTGGGGCCGGCCGCGCCGGGGCGGCCACGGGAGGGAACGACAGTTGGCTCTGCTGGAAGCGTTGAACCAACCCCAGCGGGATGCGGTGTCGGCGGTGGACGGCCCCCTCCTGGTCCTGGCCGGCGCCGGGAGCGGCAAGACCCGCGTCCTCACCTACCGCATCGCCCATCTCGTCCGGGACCTCGGCGTGCCGCCCCGGGCCATCCTCGCCTTCACCTTCACCAACAAGGCGGCGGGGGAAATGCGGGACCGCCTGGGGCAGCTCCTGGGCGGCTCCCCCCGCGACCTGTGGGTGGGCACCTTCCACGCCACCGGCGTCCGCATCCTGAGGCTCAAGGGGCGGGCGGTCGGGGTCGATCCGGGGTTCTCCATCTACGACGTGGACGACCAGGAGACCCTGGTCCGCAGGATCCTGAAGGAACTGGATCTGGCCGAGCGCGAGCTCACCCCCAAGTCGGTGCGCTCGGCGATCTCCGGGGCCAAGAATTCCCTGGTCACCGCGGAGGAGTACGCGGCCCAGGCCGGGACCTATCGCGAGGAGCGGACCGCCCGGGTGTTCGCCGAATACCAGAAGCGGCTCCGCGCGGCCAACGCGCTCGACTTCGACGACCTCATCGGCGAGCCGATCCGCCTCTTCGAGGAGCATCCCGAGGTGCGCGACCTCTTCGCCGGGCGCTTTCGCTACGTGCTGGTGGACGAGTACCAGGACACCAACGCGGCCCAGGTGCGGCTGATCGGACACCTGGCCTCGGCCCACCGGAACCTGTGCGTGGTGGGCGACGACGACCAGTCGATCTACGGCTGGCGGGGCGCGGACATCGCCAACATCCTCTCCTTCGAACGCCTCTACCCCGAGGCGAAGACCATCCGCCTGGAGCAGAACTACCGCTCCACCGGCAACATCCTCGCCGCCGCCAACGCGGTGGTGCGCCGCAACCGGGCCCGCAAGGAGAAGACGCTGTGGACCGAGCGCGGGGAAGGCGATCTCCTCCGCCTCACCGTGACCGGGGACGAGGAGGAGGAAGCGCTCCGGGTGGCGGCGACGGTGGCCGAGGAGGTGAACCGCCGCGGCGTCCCCCTCTCCGAGGTCGCGGTCCTCTACCGCACCAACGCCCAGAGCCGCGCCCTGGAGACCGCGTTCCGGAACGCCGCCGTGCCCTACGAGCTGGTGGGGGGGACGGCGTTCTACTCCCGGCGCGAGGTGAAGGACGTGCTCGGTTACCTGCGCCTTCTGGTCAACGAGCAGGACGATGTGGCCTTCGCCCGGGTGCTCAACGTCCCCAAGCGGGGGATCGGCAACACCACCCTGGAGCGGCTCGCCGTGCACGCCTACCGCGAGGGGACCAGCCTCTACCGGTCGCTGGCCACGGTGGAGGAAGCGCGGGAGATCCCTCCCGGCGCCCGCAGGAAGCTGATCGAGTTCCGCGCCCTGATCGAGGAGTTCCGGGCCCGGACGGCGGAGCCGGTGGACGAGGTGTTGAAGGAGATCGTGGAGCGGACCGGCTATCTGGACTTCCTGGAGCACGACGACCCCGAGACCGCCTACGACCGGAGCGAGAACGTGGAGGAGCTGGTGGCGGGGGCGCGGGTCTTCCGCGAACGGAGCGAGGACGGCTCGGTGGCCGCGTTCCTGAACGAGGTCGCGCTCCTCACCGACGTGGACCGGGTGGACGAGACCGCGGAGAAGATCCGGCTCATGACCATCCACAACGCCAAGGGGCTGGAGTTCCGGGTGGTGTGCGTGGGCGGGCTCGAGGAAGGGCTCCTGCCCCACGCGTCGTCGCTCGACGACGACGACGCCCTGGAGGAGGAGCGGCGGCTGTTCTACGTGGCGGTGACCCGGGCCAAGGACCGGGTGCACCTGTTCGCGGCCACCTCCCGCCAGCGCTGGGGGGGCGGTTCGGTGTCGCTCCTCTCCCGCTTCGCCGAGGAGGTGCCGGAGAACCTGATCGAGGTGCGGGAGAGCGCGCGCACCCGGGCCTCGGGCGGGGCCGCCCGGTCCCGGAGCTACCGCCCGGAGCCCGAACCCGAGTACGCGGAGCCGGGGCCGCGCCGGACCATCGGGACCATCCTCCATCCCACCTTCGGGCGCGGGGACGTGATCGGCCAGGAGGGACGGGGCCCCGACGCCCGGCTTACCGTGGTCTTCGCCGGCAACATCAAGAAGAAGATCGTGGCCCGCTACGCGCAGTGGGAGGAGAGCGATGTCGATTTCTAGGCGCGAGGTCGAGCACACCGCCCGGCTCGCCCACCTGGAGCTGACCGAAGCCGGGATCGAGGCGATGACCCGCGACCTGGGCGCGGTGCTCGACCTGGCCGCGCGGATCGCGGCGGTGGACACCGGGGGGGTCGATCCCGACGGAGCCGCTCCCGCGGCCGGCGCGCCGGCGCGCGAGGACGGGGAGGAGCCCGGTCTCGCCCCCGGAACCGCCACCGCGGGCGCGCCCGAGGCCGCCGCCGGCCTGTTCAAGGTGCCTCCCGCCTTCGGAGGCGCCTGAGATGGACCGGCTTCCCGGCTCCGCCGCCGCGCTCGCGGAGGGGGTGCGGGCGGGACGCTGGCGGGCGGCGGAGATCGCCGGGCGCGCCCTGCGCCGGATCGAGTCCGCCGACGGGGCGCTGGGCGCCTTCCTCACCGTGACCGGTGAGCGGGCCCGCGCCGAGGCGGCCGCGGTGGACGCCCGCCGGGAGCGCGGGGAGGATCCGGGACCGCTCGCCGGAGTGCCGGTGGCGGTGAAGGACAACATCGTGACCTGCGGGGTGCGCACCACCTGCGGCTCGCGCATGCTGGAGACCTTTGTGCCCGCCTACGACGCCACCGCGGTGTCGCGGCTTCGCGCCGCGGGCGCGGTGACGGTGGGCAAGACCAATCTCGACGAGTTCGGGATGGGCTCCTCCACCGAGAACTCCGCCTTTCACCCCACCCGCAATCCCTGGGATCCCGAACGGGTGCCGGGGGGGTCGAGCGGCGGGTCCGCGGCGGCGGTGGCCTCGGAGATGGTGCCGGCGGCCCTGGGGTCGGATACCGGCGGCTCCGTCCGCCAGCCCGCCGCCTTCTGCGGCCTCTACGGGCTGAAACCGACCTACGGCCGGATCTCCCGGTACGGGCTGGTGGCATTCGCCTCCTCCTTCGACCAGATCGGGATCTTCGCCCGCGACCCGGTCGACCTGGAGCTTTTCCACCGGGTCCTGGCCGGACCCGACGGGCGCGACGCCACCGCCCTCTCGGAGCCGCCGGCGGAGGACGGGACCGGGGGGGTGGAGGGGCTCCGGGTGGGCTTCGCGCAAGCGCTGCTCGACCACGCCGGGGTGGAGCCCGCGGTGAGCGAACGGACCCGGAGGGCGGCGGACGCCCTCGCCGCGTCGGGGGCCCGGGTGGCGGCCGCCGCCTTCCCCGACCCGGAGCTCGGGATCAGCGCCTATTACCTTCTGGCCAACGCCGAGGCCTCGAGCAACCTTGCCCGCTACGACGGGGTGCGCTACGGGCTCCGCGTGCGCGGGGAGACCCTGGAGGAGACCTACCGCCGCACCCGGAGCGCGGGCTTCGGGCCGGAGGTCCAGCGGCGGATCCTCCTCGGCACCTTCGCCCTTTCCGCGGGCTACGTGGACGCGTACTACGCCAAGGCCCAGAAGGTGCGGGCGCTCCTCATCCGGGAGTTCGCCCGGATCTTCGACGGCGCCGACCTCGTCCTTCTCCCCACCAGCCCCACCACCGCCTTCCCGCTGGGGGCGCGGACCGCGGATCCGGTCTCCATGTACCTGGCCGACCTCTTCACCGTGTTCGCCAACCTGGCCGGCCTCCCCGCGGTCAACGTCCCCTTCGGGTCCGACGCCGCCGGGCTCCCGGTGGGGGTGCAGCTCCTGGCCCCCCGCGGCCGCGAGGATCTGCTGTTCCGCGGCGCGCGGGCGCTTCACGCGGCCGGGTCCGGGGACGATCGCCGCCCCGCGGTGGTCGCGGAGGAGGGGCCATGACGGTGATCCTGGCCGAGAAGTACGAGGCGGTGATCGGGCTGGAGATGCACGTCCAGCTCCGGACCCGCTCCAAGATCTTCTGCCGGTGCTCCGCCGCCTACGGCGCCCCCCCCAACACCCACGTGTGTCCGGTGTGCCTGGGGCATCCGGGGGCGCTTCCGGTCCTGAACCGCCGGGCGGTGGAGTACGCGCTCCGGTTCGGTCTCGCGGTGGGGGCGAGGATCCCCGAGCGGAGCGTGTTCGCGCGCAAGAACTACTTCTATCCCGACCTTCCCAAGGGCTACCAGATCAGCCAGTACGACCGGCCGGTGCTGGTGGGGGGCGAGGTGGCGTTTCCGTTCGAGGGGGCCGAGCGGCGGGTGCGGCTCACCCGCGCCCACCTGGAGGAGGACGCAGGCAAGAGCTTCCACCCCGAGGCCGGCCGCGAGGCGGCCACCTTCGTCGATTTGAACCGGGCCGGGGTGCCGCTCCTGGAGGTGGTGACCGAGCCCGACCTCCGTTCCCCCGACGAGGCCCACGCCTGTCTGCGGCGGCTTCGCCAGATCGTGGTCTACCTGGGGATCTGCGACGGCAACATGGAGGAGGGGAGCCTTCGCTGCGACGCCAACGTGTCGGTGCGCCCGCGCGGGCAGGAGGCCCTGAACCCCAAGACCGAGATCAAGAACCTCAACTCGTTCCGGAACGTGGAGCGGGCGCTGGCGTGGGAGGTGAAGCGCCAGGCCCGGTTGCTGGAGGACGGCGAGACCTCGGCCCAGACCACGCGGCTCTGGGACGCCGGCGAAGGGCGGACCCGGGTCATGCGCTCCAAGGAGGAAGCCCAGGACTACCGCTACTTCCCGGAGCCCGATCTTCCCCCGGTGGCGGTGGATCGGGCCTGGGTGGAGGCGGTGCGGAGCGGCCTCCCCGAGCTTCCCGGGGACAAGGAACGCCGTCTGGCCGGGAGCTACGGCCTGGGTTCCGCCGACGCCGTGCTCCTGGCCGAGGAGCCCGACTTGGCCGGCTATTTCGAGACGGTGGCCCGGGAGGCCGGCGACGGCAAGGCCGCCGCCAACTGGGTGATGACCGAGATCCTTCGCCTGGTGAAAGCCTCGCCCCGGGGGCTGGCCGGGGTCCGGGTGGAGGCGGCGATGCTGGGGAAGATGGTGAGGATGATCCGCGACGGCGCGATCAGCGGTAAGATCGGGAAGGCGGTGTTCGCGGAGATGGAGCTCGCAGGGGGCGACCCCGAGGCGATCGTGGCCTCGAAGGGGCTGCTCCCGGTGGCCGACGCGGACGAGCTGCTCCCGGTGGTGGCGCGGGTCCTGGACGAGAACCCCGGGCCGGTGGCCGATTACCTCTCCGGCAAGGACGCCGCGCTCAAGTTCCTCATGGGCCGGGTGATGCGGGACACCGGCGGCCGCGCGGACCCCCGCGCGGCGTCGGAGGCGGTCCGCGCCGCCCTGGAGACGAGGAGGAGCGACCGATCATGAGCCGGCTCAGGGTGCTGATCGTGGGATCGGGAGGGCGCGAGCATGCTCTGGGTTGGGCGCTGGCCGCCGGCGACCCCTCGATCGAGATTCACGCCGCCCCCGGGAACCCGGGACTGGTCGAGCTGGGGCGGACCTGGCCGGTGGCCGCGGACGACCTGGACGGCCTTTCCCGGCTGGTCCGGGAGGAGCGGTACGGCCTGGTGGTGGTGGGTCCGGAGGAGCCGCTGGCCCGGGGGTTGGCCGACCGGCTCCGCGCCCAGGGGACCGCGGTGTTCGGGCCCGGCGCCGAAGCCGCGGTGCTCGAGGCAAGCAAGGCCTTCGCCAAGTCGTTCATGGAACGCCACGGCATCCCCACCGCCGAGTTCGCCGCGGTGCGCGATCTGGCCGGCGCCGAGCGGCTCATTCGCGAGTGGGGGGCCCCGCTGGTGGTGAAGGCCTCGGGCCTGGCCGCGGGGAAGGGAGTCACCGTCGCCGCCTCCGAGGAGGAAGCGATCCAGGCGGCGCGGGAGTGCCTGCGGAACCGCGCGTTCGGCGATGCGGGGGCGATCGTGGTCCTGGAACGCCGGCTCACCGGCCCCGAGGCCTCGGTGTTCGTGATCACCGACGGCCGGGACTACCGTCTGCTCCCCGCCTCCCAGGACCACAAGCGGGCCTATGACGGCGACACCGGCCCCAACACCGGCGGCATGGGGGCGTACAGCCCCGCCCCGGTCCTGAGCGCGGCGGTGATGGCGGCGGTGCGGAAACGGGTGATCGAACCCACCCTGGAGGGGCTCCGGGCCGAGGCGCGCCCCTACCGCGGGCTTCTTTACGTGGGCCTCATGCTCACCGAGGACGGGCCCCGGGTGCTGGAGTACAACGTGCGGTTCGGCGATCCCGAGACCCAGGCGGTGCTGCCGCGGCTCGGGTACGATCTGGGCGGGGTGCTCCTGGCGGCGGCGCGAGGAGAACTGGGCCGGGTGGAGCTGCCCGAGCCCGCCCATGCCGCCGGCGCCTGCGTGGTGGCCGCCGCCGGCGACTATCCGCGCGGCGGGTCGCGGGGGGAGCCGATCACCGGGATCGAGGCCGCCCGCGAACGCGGCGCGCTGGTGTTCCACGCCGGCACCGCGCTCGCCGGCGGGGCGCCGGCCACCGCGGGAGGGCGTATCCTCGCCGTGGCCGGAACCGGCGCGACCCTGTCCGAGGCCCTGGCCACCGCCTACGCGGGCGTAGGTGAGATCCACTTCGAGGGGATGCGCTACCGGAGCGACATCGGCCGCGGCGCGGCCGGCTCGGGGCCGGCGGACGGGGACGGCGCCCCGGCGCACTCCTGCGATACTTGAATCCGAACCCCGAAGAAGGAGGACGGCACCCGATGGCGGAACCGCGAGTCGGCATACTCATGGGAAGCGAGTCGGACCGGGAGCGGATGCAGGGGGCGAGCCGCATCCTGGACGAACTCGGAATCGAACACGAGGTGCACGTGATGAGCGCGCACCGCACTCCGGACAAGGTCGCGGCCTACGCCTCGGCGGCGGCCGGCCGCGGGATCCGGGTGCTGATCGCCGGCGCGGGCATGGCCGCGCACCTGGCCGGCGCGGTCGCCGCCCGCACCACCCTCCCGGTGATCGGGGTGCCGCTCGACGCCTCCGCCCTCTCCGGCCTCGACGCGCTCCTGGCCACCGTGCAGATGCCCCCGGGAATCCCGGTGGCCACGGTGGCCATCGGTAACGCCGGGGCCAAGAACGCGGGATGGCTGGCCGCCGAGATCCTGGCCCTGTCCGACGAGGGGCTGGCGGCCAAGCTGCGGGCCCGGCGCGAGGGGAGCGATGGCTGAGCCCAGGCGGGTCATCCTCCATCCCACCGAGCCGGAGCCGGAGATCCTGGCCCGGGCGGCCCGGCTCCTGAGCGAGGGTGAGCTGGTGGCCGCGCCCAGCGACACCGTGTACGGGCTCCTGGCCCTTCCCCGCAGTGAGTCCGCGCGGGCGCGGCTGGCCGCGATCAAGGAGCGGCCGGGGCCGTTCATCGTGCTGGTGGACAGCTGGGAGCAGGCCCGCTCCTGGACCCGGGGGGTGCCGGAGGCGGTCTGGGGCAGATTGCGCAAGGTGTGGCCGGGACCGGTCACGGTGATCCTTCCCACCGACGCCTCGATGCCGGGCGCCCAGGACGAGGGGATCGCGCTCCGCATGCCGCAATCCCGGTTTTTGTGCGATCTCCTGCATGCGGTGGGGGAGCCCTTGTTCTCCACCAGCGCCAACCGGGCGGGGGAGCCGGCCGCGGTGGAGGCGGAGGAGGTGGAACGAACCCTGTCCGGGGAGGTGGCGCTCATCCTGGACGGGGGGCCGGCCCATTCCCCGGAACCCTCCACGATCGTGGACCTCACCGGTCGGGCCCCCCGGCTGGTGCGCGCCGGGCGCGGCGACGCCAGGGCGCTCCTTGACCCCGGCCCCCCCCCCTCCTAGAATTTCAGCAATGTCATCCCACCGACGTTTTCGAATCCTCTTCCTCTGCACGGGGAACATCTGCCGCAGCCCCATGGCGGAGGGAATCCTCCGTGACGCGCTCTCTCCCAAGCTCCTGTCCGCGACCGAGATCTCCTCGGCGGGGGTGGGAGCGCTGGCGGGACTCCCCGCCAGCGAGAACGCGGTGATCGCCTGTGAGGAAGCGGGCATCGACATCGCCGGGCACCGCTCGCGCCCCCTGACCCCCTACCTGATCGAGGAGAGCGACCTCATCCTGGCCATGGAGGAACATCACCGGCTGGCGGCGGCGCGTTCGGCGCCCCACCGGTCCGGGAAGATCCGCCTCCTCAGCCGCTATGCGACCGGCGATGAAGCTCCGCCCCTGGGGGTTCCGGACCCCATCGGAGGTGACCTCGAGGAATACCGAGAGACCTTCGAGAAGATCAACGAATACGTCCGGCAAGCCCTGCCCCGGATCGAGCAGGAAATTCTGGCCGGCGCGGTGGAGTCGTGACATGCCCCTTCCGAAAGCACCCCCGGCCCGCAGCCAGCTCATCTGGTTCGACGGCGATTTCGTTCCCTGGGCCGACGCCAACGTTCACGTCCTGAGCCACGTCATCCATTACGGTTCCAGCGTGTTCGAGGGGATCCGCACCTACGCGACCCCGGAAGGGCCCGCGGTGTTCCGCCTGCGGGAGCACGTGCGCCGCCTGCTGTTCTCGGCCCGGGTGACCCGGATCGACCTCGAGTACGGCCAGGAAGTGCTCGAGAACGCGTGCCTGGAGACGGTGAGCCGGAACGGGTTCGACTCCTGCTACATCCGCCCGGTGGTGTTCCGGGGGGCGGGTGCCATGGGGGTGTTCCCCCGCGACTGCCCCACCCACACCGTGATCGCGGCGTGGCCGTGGGGAGCGTACCTGGGGCCCGACGGGATCGAGCAGGGGATCGACGTCATGGTCTCGACCTGGCGGAAGATGCCGCCCAACACGCTCCCCGCCCTGGCCAAAATCGGCGGCGCCTACGTGCTGGCGTCGCTGGCCAAGATGGAAGCGGTGCGGCTGGGATACGTGGAAGCGCTTCTGCTCGACACCGAGGGCCGGGTCTCCGAGGGGACCGGCGAGAACCTTTTCGTGGTTCTCGACGGGCGCATCATCACCCCGCCCCTCAGCCATTCCATCCTGGGCGGGATCACGCGGGTCAGCGTGATCGAGCTGGCCAAGGACCACGGGCTCGAGGTGGCGGAGCAGCCGGTGAGCCGGGCCGCGCTCCACATGGCCGAGGAACTCTTCTTCACCGGGACCGCGGCCGAGGTCACCCCCATCCGGAGCGTGGACGGCATCCCGGTGGGGAACGGCAAGCCCGGACCGGTCACCCGCAAGCTCCAGCAGGACTTCTTCAACATCGTGAACGGCCGGGTGCCCGACCGGCACGGTTGGCTCACCCACGTGGCCGCCGGGGCCACCCGGGCCTGAACCCGAGCGAGGATTCCCATGCAGCACGCTCTCGACCGCGATCCCGAGGTGCGCGACGCCGCCCGCGGCGAACTCTCGCGGCAGCGCCGGACCCTGGAGATGATCGCCAGCGAGAACTTCACCAGCCCCGCGGTGCTGGAGGCGGTGGGGTCGGTGTTCACCAACAAGTACGCGGAGGGCTATCCGGGCAAGCGGTATTACGGCGGCTGCGAGTTCGCCGACCGGGTGGAGACCCTGGCCCGGGACCGCGCCCGGGAGCTGTTCGGGGCCGAGCACGCCAACGTGCAGCCCCACTCCGGCTCCACCGCCAACATGACCGCCTACTTTTCGGTGCTGAACCACGGCGACCGCATCCTCGGCATGAACCTCGCCCACGGAGGGCATCTCACCCACGGCCACAAGGTCAACTTCAGCGGACGCTTCTTCGAGGTGCACCAGTACGGGGTGGCCGAGGCCACCGGGCGGATCGACTACGACGCGCTCCGGGACAAGGCGCGGGAGGTGCGGCCCCGGCTGATCATCGCCGGGGCCAGCGCCTATCCGCGGGTGATCGACTTCGACGCCTTCCGGCGGGTGGCGGACGAGGTGGAGGCGCTGTTCCTGGTGGACATGGCGCACTTCGCGGGGCTGGTGGCGGGGGGCGCGCATCCGAGCCCGGTGCCGGCGGCGGACATCGTGACCAGCACCACCCACAAGACGCTGCGGGGTCCCCGGGCCGGCTTCATCCTGTGCAAGGAGCGCTTCGCCAAGGACGTCGACCGGACCAACTTCCCCGGCATGCAGGGGGGGCCGCTGGTTCACGTGATCGCGGGGAAGGCGGTCTGCTTCGGGGAGGCGCTTCGCCCCGGGTTCAAGGACTACGCCCGGCAGATCGTGGCCAACGCCCGGGCCCTGGCCGCGGGTCTCATGGAGCGCGGCTTCGACCTGGTGAGCGGGGGAACCGACAACCACCTCATGCTGGTGGATCTCCGATCCAAGGGCATCACCGGCAAGACCGCGGAGGAGGCGCTGGAGCGGGCGGGAATCACCGTGAACAAGAACGCGGTCCCGTTCGACCCGGAGAAGCCCACCGTCACCAGCGGCATCCGGATCGGGACGCCGGCGCTCACCACCCGGGGCTTCCGGGAGAAGGAGATGACGCACATCGCCCGCCTCATCGCCGACGTGCTGGAGAGCCCCGGCGACGAGTCCGTCGTCCATCGCGTCCACGCCGAGGCCTCGGAGATGGCCGGGGTATTCCCGCTCTACCCCGAGCTCGGCTGAACCCGGCCCGCCACCCCGGAGAAACCACCCGTGCCCCAGCCCGATCCGCTCGCCAGCCGGGGAGGCCGGCCGGTGCGGCCAGACTTCCTCCCCTACGCCCTTCCCCAGTTCGGCGAGGAGGAGAAGCGCGAGATCCTGGAGGTGCTCGACTCGGGCTGGGTGACCACCGGCCCGCGGGTCCAGCGGCTGGAAGCGGAACTGGCCCGGACGGTGGGAGCCCGGCACGTGGTGTGCCTGGACTCCTGCACCGCCGCCCTCCACCTTGCCCTGGTGCTTCTCGACCTCCAGCCCGGGGACGAGGTGATCACCACCCCTCTCACCTTCTGCAGCACGGTGAACTCCATCATCCACGCCGGGGGGGTGCCGGTTCTGGCCGACGTGGAGCCGGACACCCTCAACCTGGATCCGGCCCGGGCCGAGGCCGCGATCACCCCCCGCACCCGGGCGCTGCTCCCCGTCCACTACGGCGGGCATCCCTGCGACATGGACGCGCTGAACGCGCTGGCCCGGAGCCGCGGCCTGGCCATGGTCGAGGACGCCGCCCACGCGGTGGGGGCGTCCTACCGGGGGAAGCCGGTGGGGTCCCTGGGCGGCGCCACCTGCTTCTCCTTCTACGCCACCAAGAACCTCACCACCGCCGAGGGAGGCGCGCTGGCGCTGGACGACGACGCGGCCGCGGAGCGGGCGAGGCTCCTGTCGCTCCACGGCATGAGCCGCGACGCCTGGAAGCGTTACACCGCGGCCGGGTCCTGGTACTACGAGGTGCTCGCCCCCGGCTTCAAGTACAACATGACCGACCTGGAGGCGGCCCTGGGCCTTCATCAGCTCCGCCGGCTCCCCGCTTTCCTCGCCCGGCGGCGGGAGCTGGCCGCGCGCTTCGACGCCGCCTTCCGCGACCGGCCCGCGATCGAGATCCCCGTCCGCCGGCCCGAGGTGGAGCACGCCTACCACCTCTACGCGATCCGCCTCCGGCCGGAGCGGCTCACCGTGGACCGGGCGCGGTTCATCGAGGAGCTGAAGGCGGAGAACATCGGCACCACCGTCAACTTCATCCCCATCCACTACCATCCTTACTACCGGGAGCGGATGGGGCTGGGGCCGGGGGCGTTCCCGGTCGCGGAGAACGCCTACGAACGGCTCATCTCACTTCCCCTCTACCCGCGCATGACCGACGCCGACCAGGACGACGTGATCCGCGCGGTGGAGAAGATCGCGGCGGCCTTCGCCCGGTGACCGCGGAACGGCTGGACGCGGCCGCGGTCCGGCGATTGGCCCTGGCCCGGGCCGGACTGCTCAAGCCCGAACTCACCGGCTTTCCCCGCCGGGGCGCCGGCCGGGGGACGCGCGCCCGCGCCGCCGCCCACGCGGTGATCGACCGTTTCGGCTACCTCCAGCTCGACAGCGTCTCGGTGGCGGGCGCCCGCAGCCACGCCCTGGTGCTTCTCTCCCGGCTTCCCGGGGTCCATCCCGGGCTGGGGGAGGAGCTCCTCCACCCCGGGGCCCCGGTCTTCGAGTACTGGGGGCACGAGGCGAGCTGGATCCCGCTCGAACTCTACCCGCACTTCGAGTTCCGCCGCCGCGCCTTCCGCCGCCATCCCTGGTGGGGGAACGTGATCGGCGATCACCGGAAGCTGGCCGGCGAGGTGCTCGCCCGGATCCGCGGCGAGGGCCCGGTCCGCTCCGCCGACCTGGAGGGTTCCGACGGCGCGGGGTGGTGGGCCCTTCGTCCCGCCCGCCGGGTGGTGGCCGCGCTCTGGTCCTCGGGGGAGCTGGCGGTGCGCGAGCGGAAGAACTTCCTCCGCGTCTACGACCTGGCCGAACGGGTGATCCCCGGCGACGCCCGCGAACGCTCCCTCCCGGCCCGGGCGGCGATCCGGGAGCTGCTGCTCCGGGGGCTGGAGGGGCACGGCTGGGCCACCACCGGCACCTTGGCCGCCACCTGGCGGTTCCACCGGAAGAAGATGGCGGGGGAGATGGACCGCGCCCTGGCCGAGCTCCACGAATCGGGCGCGATCGTCCGCTGCGACCTCGTCCACGACGGCCGCCGGACGCCGGGCTGGATCCGCCCCGCCGACCTGGACCTGGCGGACGCGCTCCGCCGCGCGCGTCCCCGCGCCGACCGGGGCCTTCTCCTTTCGCCCTTCGACCCGGTGCTCTGGGACCGGGGGCGGGTGGAACGGCTGTTCGGGTTCCGCCAGCGGCTGGAGGTCTTCCTCCCCGCATCCCGGCGGGTCTACGGCTACTACTGCCTTCCGGTCCTCGCCGGCGAGCGGCTGGTGGGGCGGGTGGATCTCAAGGCGGAGCGCGCCCACGGGCGTCTCCGCGTCCTCAGCCGCCACTTCGAGGCCTCGGGGAAGGTGCCGGAGGCCGACCGGGAAGCGATGGGGAGCGCGCTGCTGCGGTACGCCGGCGCCCTGGGGTTGAAGGTGGCCGCGAAGTAGGCGGCTAGAGCACCGACGCGGTGAGGGCGTGGATGGCCTGGAGGAGCGGGGCGGGGTAGACCCCGAACCAGATCACCGAGAGCGCCGCCATCGCCAGCGCCACCCCGCCCAGGAGCGGGACCGCGGGAAGGGGCGCGGGCCCGGTCCCCGCCGCCCGGGGGCGCGGGCCGGAGGCCATCGAGACCACCACCCGCAGGTAGTAGTAGAGCCCCACCGTGCTGCTGAGCGCCAGCACCAGCACCAGGTTCCAGAACGAGGTGGAGACGCCCGCCGACAGGAGCAGGTACTTGCCCAGGAAGCCCGCGGTGAGCGGGATCCCGGCCAGGGAGAAGATCCCCGCGGTCATCACCGCGGCCGGCCAGGGGCGCGTCCAGAAGAGCCCCCGCAGATCCTCCAGGGTCTCGGGTTCCCCCTCGGGACCGGAGAGGACGGCGAGGACCCCGAAGGTGGCCAGGGTGGTGGCGAAGTAGGCGACCAGGTAGAAGGCCACCGCCTCCACCCCGCGGGCGGCGCCGGTTTCGGGGCCCGCGCCGCCTCCCCCGGCGGCCAGCCGGGCCGCGGCCAGGAACGCCACCAGGAGATAGCCCAGGTGGGCGATGGAGGAGTAGGCGAGGAGCCGCTTCACGTTTTTCTGGAGCAGTCCCAGGACGTTGCCCGCGATCATCGAGGCCACCGCGAGGAGCGCCACCGCCAGGTACACGGTATGGGTGCGATACCCGGCCATCCCCAGGAAGTAGCGCAGAAGGAGCGCGAACATCCCCCCCTTGGACACCGTGGCCAGGAAGGCGGTCACCGGCGCCGGCGCCCCCTGGTAGACGTCGGGGGTCCAGAGGTGGAAGGGGACGAGCGCGAGCTTGAAGCCCACCCCGACCAGGATGAGGGCCAGGCCCGGAGCCACCAGCCCGGGGCCGGCGTAGGCGCCGGAGCGCAGGAGCAGGCTCATCCGGCCGAAGTCCATGGTGCCGAGCTCGGCGTAGACCAGGGCCATGCCGAACAGCAGGAATGCCGAGGACGCGCCGGCCAGGATGAGGTACTTGATCGCGGCCTCGGTCCCGCGGCGGTCGGCGCGGAAGTAGCCCAGGAGCCCGTAGAGGCTCACGCTGAGGAGCTCGAGCCCCAGGAAGAACGACACGAAGTGGGCGGCGGCGGTGAGCACCGACGCGCCCAGGGTGGCGAGCAGCACCAGCACGTAGTACTCCTCCCGCTCCTCGCCCCGGCGGGCCAGATAGCCGTGGGACAGGAGGAGCACCGCGAACGCGGCGGCGAAGATGAGGGCCATGAAGAAGATCGCGTAGCCGTCGATCACCAGGAGCGGCGAGACGGTTCCGGCATGGGCCCGGGCCGGTCCCAGGCCGGCGGCGGCCGCCGCCAGGGTGGCCAGGGCCAGCAACGCCACCACCGCGTGACGGCGGAGGAAGGCTGCGGCCAGCAGGGTGGCCACGATGCCCGCGGCCAGGAGCGCCAGGGGAAGGAGCGGAACCGCGGAGACGCCGCTCACCGGAGCACCGCGCTTCCTCCCGGGGTCGTGGAGTGTCCCGGGAGAGGGACCGCCCTCGGGCTCATCGGTTCCCCTCGCCCATGACCGGACCGGCCGCGGCCTCGATCCCGGCCAGGGCCGGTCCGGCGGTGCGCAGAACCGGCCGGGGATAGAGCCCCAGCCAGACCAGGAGCACCACGGTGGTGCCGAGCACCGCCACGTCGCGGAGCCCGAGGTCGCGGATCGACCACCCCGAGGCGTTCTCTCCGTGGAACACCCGCGCCACGATCCGGAGCGAGTAGACGGTGGCCGCCACCAGCCCCACCGTGGCCAGTACGGTCCAGGGGACGCTCCGGGCGAAGGCGCCGACCAGGATCAGGATCTCGGCCACGAAGTTCCCCAGGCCGGGAAGCCCCAGCGAGGCCATGGCCAGCACCATGCCCATCGCCCCCATCCGGGGCGCGGTGGCCCACAGCCCTCCCATCTTCCCCAGGTCCCGGGTGTGGATGCGTTCCTGGAGGATCCCCACCAGGATGAAGAGACCGCCGGTGGAGAGCCCGTGGCAGATCATCTGCATGACCACGCCCTGGAGCGCGAGCCGGTTCCAGGCGTAGATCCCCAGCAGCACGAATCCCAGGTGGCTCACGCTGGTGTAGGCGACCAGGCGTTTGAGGTCGGTCTGGGCGTAGGCCAGGACCGCGCCGTAGAGGATGCCGAGTGCGCCCGCCGCCATCGCCACCGGGGCGAACCGGACCGAGGCCTCGGGGAAGAGCGGCACCGCGAAGCGGAGGATGCCGTAGGCCCCCGTCTTCAACAACAACCCGGCCAGGATCACGCTCCCCGCGGTGGGGGCCTCGGTGTGGGCGTCGGGGAGCCAGGTGTGGAGCCCGAGCGCGGGGAGCTTCACCGCGAAGGCCACGAAGAAGCCGAGCATGAGGCCCATCGCGAGCCCGGGAGGAAGCCGGGTGCCCAGGAGTTCGGGGTAGTCGAAGGTGAAGTTGCCGGTGGCGCGGCCGTGGGCGAAGTAGAGCCCCAGGATCCCGAGCAGCATGAGGAGTCCGCTGGCCTGGGTGAACAGGAAGAACTTGATCGCGGCGTAGGCCCGGCGCTCGTGCCCCCAGATCGCGATCAGGAAGTACATGGGGACGAGCATGAGTTCCCAGAAGAAGTAGAAGAGGAAGAGGTCGAGCGCGGTGAACACCCCCACCACCCCGGCCAGGATCCAGAGCAGGTTCAGGTGGAAGAAGCCGGTGCGCTCGCCGATCTCGCTCCACGAGACCGCGGTGGAGAGGATGCCGAGGACGAAGGTGAGGAGCAGCATGAGGAGGCTCAGCCCGTCCACCGCGAGGTGGAAGGAGATGCCGAGCGAGGGGATCCAGGGGAGGCGGAGCGACTCGATCCAGGGTCCGCCGGTCACCGGGACCGGACCCGGGGTCCGCGCCCAGAGCCCCAGGGTCAGGACCAAGTCCACGGTGAGCGCGGCCAGGGTGATCCAGCGCGCGAGGAGGGGACTCCAGCGGGCGGCGAGCCACGCTCCCAGGCCTCCCGCGACCAGCACCAGGATGAGCCAGAGCAGGGTCATAGAAGCACCATGATCGCGACGACCACCACCGCTCCCACCATCACGCCCGAGGCGTACCAGCGGAGCCGTCCGGTCTGGGTGAGGCGGAGACCGAGGTGGAGGTTCCGGATCCCTCCGGCCAGCCCCGCGTAGAAGGAGTCCACGAAGTCCCCCCGGTTGGCCTCGGCCGCCCACCGGTAGGGGCGGGCCAAGAGGGTTTCGTAGAGCGCGTCGAACCGGAATCCGTCCCGGAAGAAAGCCTGGAGCCCCGGGGGGACGAGGGGGAGGCGGCCGTCCTCGAGGAGGGGGCGGCGCCGGAACCAGATCCAGGCCAGGAAGATCCCCCCCAAAGAGGCGAGGGCGGCCAGGATCTGGAAGAGCGCTTCGGTACCCGGCCCCCGGTGGGCCCGGGCCGCCTCGGGAAGCGCCCCCTCCAGGAACCGGGTGAACAGGTGGACCCCGCCCAGGGTATCCGGGACCTCCACGAACCCGCCGACCACCGAGAGCACCGCCAGCGCCACCAGCACGATCCGGATCCGGATGCCGGGGAGGCGGTGAACCTCCAGCTTCTGCTCGCCGAAGAAGGTCACGAATACCGCCCGGAAGATGTAGATCGCAGTGAGGAGCGCCCCCGCGTACCCGGCCAGCCACAACCAGAAGCTTCCGTGCACCGAGGCGTAGGCGTCCCAGAGGATGAGGTCCTTGCTGTAGAAGCCGGCGGTCACCAGCGGAAGGCCGGCCAGGGCGCAGCTCGCGATGAGAAACGTCCAGTAGGTGGTGGGAAGCTTCTTCCGGAGCCCGCCCATCTTGAACATGTCGTGCTCGTGGTGCTGGGCCAGGATCACCGCGCCCGCCCCCAGGAAGAGGAGGGCCTTGAAGAAGGCGTGGATCATGAGGTGGAAGATCGCCGCCGACCAGGCCCCCACCCCCAGGGCCAGGAACATGTACCCGAGCTGGCTGATGGTGGAGTAGGCCAGGACCCGCTTGATGTCGCGCTGGCCGAGGGCGGAGAGCCCCGCCACCAGGAGAGTGGCCGCGCCCACGATCGCCACCGCCGCCATCGCCGCCGGGGCCAGGGCGAAGAGGACGTGGGTGCGGGCGATGAGGTAGACACCCGCGGTGACCATGGTGGCGGCGTGGATGAGCGCCGAGACCGGGGTGGGGCCGGCCATGGCGTCGGGGAGCCAGGTCTGAAGCGGGAGCTGCGCCGACTTGCCCACCGCGCCCCCCAGGAGCAGCAGCGCGGCCGCGGTGGGGAGCGTCCCCCCCGCCGTCCACTGCCCCTGGACCCGGTCCAGGAGCTCGGGAATGTGAAAGGTGCCGAGCCGGGTGAAGAGCAGGAAGAGGCCCAGGGCCATGGCGGTGTCGCCGACCCGGGTCACGATGAAGGCCTTGCGGGCGGCGGCGCCGTTCACCGGATCCCGGTACCAGAAACCGATGAGGAGGTAGCTGCAGAGCCCGACCCCTTCCCAGCCCAGGTAGAGGAGGAGCAGGTTGTCGGCCAGCACCAGGATGAGCATGGCGCCGACGAAGAGGTTCATGTAGGCGAAGAAGCGGCTGTACCCGTCGTCCCCGGCCATGAACTCGGTGGAGTAGAGGTGGATGAGGAAGCCGACCACCGTCACCACCAGGATCATGACCAGGGAAAGGGGATCCAGGTAGAAGCTGATCCCGGGGGCGAGCCCGTCCACCGCGATCCAGGTCCAGAGGCTCCGGGTCGCCGCCTCCCCGGGGAGAGCGGAGGTCCAGTACCGGAGCGCGATCCCCACCGCGATCGCAGCCGCCAGCCCCACCGAGCCCGCGCCGATCACCCCCACCAGCCTCCGCGGGAGGCGCGCCCCCACCCCGGCCAGGATCAGGAACCCGGCGAAGGGAAGGGCGGGGAGGAGCCAGAGAAGGTCGTACACGGTCAGCCTCTCATCGAATCGACGCGGTCGGCGTCGAGGGTCTTGAGCTGCTTGTGAAGGAGGAGCACCAGGGCCAGGCCCACCGAGACCTCGGCGGCAGCCATGCTGAGGATGAACAGGAACATCACCTGGCCGTCGACCCGCCCCCAGCGGGCGCCCGCGGCCACGAAGGCCAGTCCGGCGGCGTTCAGCATGACCTCAATCGCCACCAGCATGAAGATGAGGTTCCGGCGGACCATGAGCCCCACCGTCCCCAGCCCGAACAGGAGCGCGGCCAGGAGGAGGACGTGGCCGAGCGGAACCGTGCTCATCGACGGGCCTCCGTTCCCTCGTCGCTCCGCCGTCCCAGGTGGTAAGCCCCCACCAGGCCGGCCAGGAGCAGCATGGAGGCGAGCTCCACCCCCAGGAGGTAGGGCCCGAACAGGCTCCGGGAAACGAGCGCCGGGCCGAGCTCGCTCCCCCCGGCGGGGGAGTCGGCGAAGCGGATGAGCGCGCCCAGCTCCACCGCCAGGATGAGCGAAAGGACCGCCGGGCCCGCCCAGGTCCGGGGGTCGAGCAAGCGGGCGGCGGAGGCTTCCGCGCCCGGGCCCAGGTTGAGGAGCATGACCACGAACACGAACAGCACCATGATCGCGCCGGCGTAGATGATCACCTCCAGGGCGGCCACGAAGGGGGCGCCCAGCGCGAAGAAGACCAGCGCCACCGCGAACAGCGACACGATGAAGTAGAGGAGCCCGTGGATGGGATGGGTGCGGGTGATGGCCAGGAAGGTGGCGAAGAACGCCACCGCCGCCGCCAGGTAGAAGAGGATCGCCATGGTTCAGGGGAGAAGGGTGCGCACGTCGACCGGCGGGGCCTCGTTCTCCGCCTCCCCCTTGTCCTTGCCGCCGACGGCGAGGCCGGCCACGCGGTAGAAGTTGTAGCCCGGGTATTTCCCGGGCCCCGAAATGGTGAGGTCCTCCTTCTCGTAGACGAGGTTCTGGCGATGGTATTCGCCCATCTCGAAGTCGGGGGTGAGCTGGATGGCGTAGGTCGGGCACGCCTCCTCGCAGAACCCGCAGAAGATGCAGCGGGAGAAGTTGATCCGGAAGAAGGCGGGATAGCGCCGGCCGTGCTGGTCCTCGGTGGCCTGGAGCGCGATGCAGTCCACCGGGCAGGCCACCGCGCACAGGTAGCAGGCCACGCACCGCTCCTGTCCGTCGGGGTCCCGGGAGAGGATGATCCGGCCCCGCCAGCGGGGAGGCGGCACCGCCTTCCGCTCCGGGTACTGGATGGTCACCCGGCGGCTGAACATGTGCTTGAACACCTCCCAGAGGGTGCGGAGCGAGCTCAGCATGGACGCCTCCGGGCGGCGGATTCCGGCGCCACCGTCATCCTCCGTAGCGGTGGATCACCACCGCCCCCGTGACCAGCAGGTTCAACAACGCCACCGGGAGCATGACCTTCCAGCCCAGGTTCATGAGCTGGTCGTAGCGCGGGCGGGGAAGCGCCCCCCGGAACAGGATGAAGAGGCCGATGAAGGCCATGGTCTTGATGAAGAACCACGCCACCGGCGGAAGCCAGGGCCCCGCCCAGCCTCCGAGGAAGAGCGCGGTGATGAGCGAGGAGATGAGGATGATCCCCAGGTACTCGCCCACGAAGAAGAGCCCGAATTTCATCCCGGAGTATTCGGAGTGGTATCCGGCCACCAGCTCGCTCTCGGCCTCGGGAAGGTCGAAGGGGAGCCGGTGGGTCTCCGCCAGCCCCGCGACCAGGAACACCACGAACCCGAGGAACTGCGGGATCACGTTCCAGAGGTGGTGCTGGGCCTCCACGATCCGCCGGAGGTCGAAGGAGCCGGCCAGGATCACCGTCCCCATGAGCGAGAGCCCCATGAAGACCTCGTAGCTCAGCATCTGGGCCGCGGAGCGGAGCCCGCCCAGGAGCGAGTACTTGCTCGCCGAGGACCACCCGGCCAGGACCACGCTGTAGGCCCCCATGGACGACATGGCCAGGAAGAAGAGCAGCCCGATCGAGAGGTCGGGGACGACCCCGATGCCCGGCGCGAACGGGACCACCGCGAACGAGAGGAGCACGGTGACCCCGATCACCGCGGCCGCGATCACGAACACCGCGCGGTCGGCGAAGGGGGGAATCCAGTCCTCCTTGAACATCAGCTTGATCACGTCGGCCAGCACCTGGCCGAGCCCGAAGGGTCCCACCCGGTTGGGGCCGTAGCGGTCCTGCCAGAGGGCCAGAAGGCGCCGTTCCACCCAGATGAGGCCGGCGGCCAGGGTGAGGACGGCCACCGCCACCCCCACCGCGTTCAGGATGCCGGCAAGGGCGGGGCTCACGACGCGCCCCCCCGCGCCAGCGCGAGCCGGGTCCCGGCGCCGGGATGGGGGAGGCCGGGAAGGCCCACCGGCACCCCCACCGCGCCCCGGGGAAATCCGTCGACGAGGCGCGCCGGGAGGGTCCGTTCCGTCCCCGCCACCACCGCTCGGAGCGGATCGCCGTCGGCGACCCCGAGCGCCTCGGCGTCGGCCGGGTTGATCGCCAGGTAGGGCGAAGGGGCCCGTTCGGCCACCCCCGGCGAGCGGACGCTCAACTCCTCCGAGCCGAACACGTGATGAAGGCGCACCACCCGGAACTCCCCGGCGTCCCGCCGGACCGGATCCGGAGGCTCCGGATAGGAGAAGGAGCCGGTCCCGGCCGCCGGCTCCAGGAGCCGGACCCCGGGATCGCCCCCCCGGAGCGGCCCGTCCACCTCGATCTGGAACTTGTTCACCGACTGCACCGAGTTCCATCCCGGAGCCCACAGGTGGGTCAGGAGGGCGGGGGGCGGTTCCCCCTCGAAGCCCTCCATGGTGAAGCTCAGGGGGCTGTCGGGGTCGTCGGGGGGGGCGGGCTCGTGCACGCTCACGTTGGCGAGCATCGAGGTCCGCCCCGAGTACCGGGCGGGCTGGCGGGGGATGCGCGCGCCGGCCATCCGGAAGGACGCGGGGGGCGCGGCCAGGGGAACGGCGCCGAAGGCGGGGACGGCGGCGGCGAGGGCGGCGGTCACCGGATCCAGGTGCGTCCACTCCGAGGCCTCGGAGCGATGCGCGGCGGCCATGAGGTCGCGCAGCCACCTCCAGCTCTCCCGCACGTCGCCCTCGGGCACGAAGACCTGGTAGCTCCGCTGGGCCCGTCCCTCGTTGTTGACCAGGGTGCCGTCCCCTTCGGGGAAGGCGGCGGCGGGGAGGAGTACCTCGGCGCGGGCCCCGGTGGCGTGGGCGCTGTGGTCGAGCACCACCACGTGGGAGGCGCCGGCCAGGAACCGGTCCACCCGGCCGGGGTCGGCCCGCCGGTAGAGGTCGTTCTCGAGCACGATCACGGTGTCGGCGGCGCCGTCCGCCACCGCCTCGAACGCCCGGTCCAGGGGCTTTCCCCCCAGGATCGCCGTCCCCAGCGAGTTGCACTCGTCGAAAGCGTAGAGGAGGGTCCCGGTCTCCTTCCGCGCCGCCCCCAGCGCCACCGCCACCGCCGCCGCCGCCTCCACCACCTCCACCGAACGGAGGCCGGTCCCCGACACGATCACCGGGCGCTCCGCCTCCCGGAGCTCGCGGGCGATCTCCGCGGCCAGGCTCCGGTCCTCGCCGGCGAGGCCGGCCACCGTGGGAGCGGAGGGGTCGAGTTCGTGGGCCACCGCCAGGGCGAGCCGGGCGATCTCCTCGGGAAGGGCGCGGTGGGCGCGGGTGGCGGCACCGTCGAGCCGGGTGGGGGCGGCGGCCAGGAGATACAGGGGCCCGGTGTTCCGCTGCATGAGCTCCCGGATCGCCATGTCCTGCCAGGCGGGGAGGCCGAGCCGGCCGGCCCGGATCACCGCTTTCCTGCGGATCGCCTGCCGGAGGGCCAGCGCGACCAGGGGGGCGGTGTCGCTCACGTCCTCACCCACCACCAGGATCGCGTCCGCCTTCTCCAGCTCCCGGAGCGCGGGGGTACGGAGGGGAGCGGTGCGCAGAAGCTCCAGCGCCCGGGCCTCCACCGCCGCCGTTTCCGCGTCCACTCCCTGGAAGAACCGTTCGGGGCCGACCAGGGTCCGGAGGGCGAAGTTCGACTCCAGGGTCGCCCGCGGGGAACCGATCCCGATCACCCGCTCCCCCCGCTCCAGCCACGGCCGCACGCGGCGCAAGGCCTCCTCCCGGCCGGTCTCCCGCGCCGGCTCCTCCGGTCCCCGGGGCAGGAGCGGCACGCGAACCCGCGCGTCGTCGTTTACGAACTCGTAGCCGTAGCGGCCCCGGTCGCAAAGGAAGTAGCCGTTGACCTCGCCGTGGTAGCGGGCGCGGATCCGGCGCAGGCTCCGGTACCGTTCGCCGGGGAGCGTGTTGCATCCCAGGGAGCAGTGCACGCAGACCGAGGGCGCGGTGGTGAGGTCCCACTTCCGGGTGTAGTGGCGCTTGAGGCTCTTGTCGGTGAAGACGCCGGTGGGGCAGACCTCGACCAGGTTGCCCGCGAATTCGCTCTCGAGGGTGCCCTCCTCCTTCCGGCCGAAGTACACCTGGTCGTGGGCCCCCAGCACCTCCAGGTCGCGGCCCCCCGCGAAGTCGCGGTAGAAGCGCACGCAGCGGTAGCAGGCGATGCAGCGGTTCATCTCGTGGTTGATGAAGGGGCCCAGGTACTGGTTCCGGTGGGTGCGCTTGAGGAATCGGTACTCCCGGTAGTCGTGCCCGGTCATCACCGTCATGTCCTGGAGGTGGCATTCCCCCCCCTCGTCGCAGACCGGGCAGTCGTGGGGATGGTTCACCATGAGCCACTCCACCACCGCGGCCCGGAACGCCCGCGCCTCCTGGTCGGCGATGGAGATCCGGGTGCCCTCGGAGGCGGCGGTCATGCAGGCCATGACCAGCTTTCCCTTCCCGGCCTTCTCGTCCTCCTCGTTCCTGAACTGCTTGACCGCGCACTGGCGGCAGGCGCCCACCGAGCCCAGCGCGGGATGCCAGCAGAAGTAGGGGAGGTCGTAGCCCAGGGACAGCGCCACGTGGAGGAGGTTCTGGTTCTCGTCCACCTCGTGGAGGCGGCCGTCGATGTGGACCCCGGCCATCAGCGGTCCCTCCACGGGCAGCGCCGGTCCCGGATGTGGCGCTCGAAGTCCTCGCGGAAGTGCTTGAGCGCGCTCTGGAGGGGTTCCACCGCCCCCGGCGCCAGGGCGCAGAAGGTATTCCCCGGTCCCAGGAACTTCGAGTGGAGGGCGAGCCGGTCCAGGTCCTCCATCCTTCCCCTCCCGTCGTCGATCGCCTGGAGCAGCTTGGCGGTCCAGGGGAGGCCGTCCCGGCAGGGGGTGCACCAGCCGCAGGATTCCCGGGCGAAGAAAGCCTCCAGGTTCTGCACCATCGCCACCGGGCAGTTCCCGTCGTCCAGCACGATGATGGTGCCGGTCCCGAGGCGGCTGCCGAACGGCTGGAGCCCGCTGAAGTCCAGGGGCACGTCCAGGTGCTCGGGGGTGAGGAAATCGGTGGAGGCGCCGCCGGGAAGCCAGCCCTTGAGGGTGAGCCCCTCGCGCATGCCCCCGCCGCGCTCCTCGATGATCTCGCGGGCCGGAGTCCCCATGGGCAGCTCCCACAGCCCCGGCCGCTTCACCCGGCCGCTCACCCCGTAGAGCTTGGTTCCGCCGTCGGCGGTGCGGCTGAGCCCCTGGAACCACGCGCTCCCCCGGTCCACGATCGGCGGCACGTTGCAGAGGGTCTCCACGTTGTTGACGATGGTCGGCTTCCCCCACAGGCCCGACACCTGGGGGTAGGGGGGCTTGGCCCGGGGAGTGGCGCGCTTGCCCTCCAGGGCGTTCAGGAGCCCGGTCTCCTCCCCGCACATGTAGCGGCCGGCGCTCACGTGGACGTGGATTTCCAGGTCGTAGCCCGATCCCAGGATGTTCCTGCCCAGCAGCCCCGCGTTCCGCGCCTCGGCCAGCGCCCGGCCCAGCCGTTCCTCGCAGCGGCGGTAGGCCCAGCGGAGGAAGATGTAGCCGACGTCGGCCTGGATGGCGTAGGCGGCGAGGATCATGCCTTCCAGCAGCGAGTGGGGGTCCTCCTCCATCAGCAGCCGGTCCTTGAACGTCCCCGGCTCCATCTCGTCGGCGTTACAGGCCAGGTACTTGGGGCGGGGGGCGTCGTCCCCCATGGGCACGAAGCTCCACTTGGCCCCGGTGGGAAAACCCGCCCCGCCGCGGCCCCGGAGGTTCGCCTGCTTCACCGCCTCGGTCACCTCCCCCGGGCTCATCGATTTCAACGCCTTGCGGAGCGCGCGGTATCCTCCCGCCTTCTCGTAGGCGGCGAGGTCGGCGGGCCCGCCTCCGGGTCCGATCCGGCCGGTGAGGGGTCTGGTGTCGGTGGCGTCGCTCATGCCGGTCTTCCGTTCACTCGTAGCCGTCCAGGATCGCGCCGACGCGGTCCGGATCGAGGTCCCGGTGGAGGTCCCGGTCCACCATCATCGCGGGGGCCCGGTCGCAGGTCCCCAGGCAGGCCATGGGAAGGAGGGTGAAGCGGCCGTCGCCGGTGGTCTCGCCCAGGTTCACCCCCAGATGGCGGGAGATCTCCTCCCGCAGCCGTTCGTATCCGGTGAGCCAGCAGCTCACGCTGTCGCAGACGAGGATCACGTGGCGCCCCACCGGTTTCCGGTAGATGAGGTTGTAGAAGGTGGCCACGTTCTCCACCGCGTCCTCGCTCATGCCCAGGAACCCGGCCACGTCGGCCACCGCCTCGTCGGTCACCCAGCCGCGGTGGCGCTGCACCGCCTTCAACGCCTCGATGCAGGCCGACTCGCGGAGGGGGAGGATGTCCAGCTCCTTCTGGATCTCGGCCCGTTCCTCGGGGGTCAACATGGGGCGCCCCCTCGCCGGCTCGCGCTCATCGGTCCACGTCCGCCAGCACGAAGTCGATGCTCCCCAGGATGGCCAGGAGGTCCGGAACCATGAGCCCTTTCGCCATCACCGGGAGCATCTGGAGATGAGGGAAGGACGGAGCGCGGATGCGGGTCCGGTAGGAGTGCACTCCGCCGTCGGAGACCAGGTAGTAGCCGTTGTTTCCCTTGGTCGCCTCGATCCCGAAGAACGCCTCGCCCGCGGGGATGACCGGCCCCCAGCTCACTCCCAGGAAGTGGTCGATGAGGGTCTCGATGTCGTGCATGGTCCGCTCCTTGCGGGGCGGGGTGGCCAGGGGGTGGTCGGACTTGTGCGGGCCCTCGGGCATGTTCTTCAGGCACTGCTCGATGATGCGCAGGCTCTGCCGCATCTCCTCCACCCGCACCGCCGCCCGGTCGTAGCAGTCGCCGTGGGTCGCGGTGGGGATCTCGAAGTCGTACTGCTCGTAGCCGGAGTAAGGCCGCTGCTTGCGGAAGTCCCACTCCATGCCGGTGGCCCGGAGCCCGGGCCCGGTCACCCCCCACTCGATGGCGGTGGCGGTGTCGTAGGCCCCCACTCCGATGGTCCGGTCCTTGAAGATCCCGTTCTTCATGACCATGCGGTCGTACTCGCGGAGGCGCTTGGACTGGTAGTCCAGGTAGTCGCGGACCAGGGTCTGCCAGGCGCGGGGAAGGTCCTGGGCGGTGCCGCCGATCCGGAACCAGCTCGGATGCATCCGGCCGCCGCACACCGCCTCCACGATGTCGAAGATGCGCTCCCGGTCGGTGAACATGTAGAAGACCGGCGACAGGGCGCCCACGTCCTGGGCGAAGGTGCCGTACCAGACCAGGTGGCTGGCCAGGCGGAAGAGTTCGCACATCATGACCCGGATCATCTGGGCCCGGGGAGGCGCCTCGATCCCGGCCAGCGTCTCCACCGCCAGGCAATAGGGGAGGTTGTTCATCACCCCCCCCAGGTAGTCCACCCGGTCGGTGTAGGGAATGTAGGTGTGCCAGCTCTGGCGTTCCCCCATCTTCTCGGCCCCGCGGTGGTGGAAGCCGATGTCGGGGACCGCGTTCACGATCTCCTCCCCGTCCAGCTGGAGGATGATCCGGAGCACCCCGTGCGTGCCGGGGTGCTGGGGTCCGAGGTTCAGGAAGAGGAAGTCCTCCCCCTCCGACGTCCGCTCGAGCCCCCATTCCTCGGGGACGAAGCGCATCGCCTCCTGCTCCATGTCCTCCTTCTCCGGCCACAGCCGGTACGGCCCCATCTCGGTGGCGCGGGCGGGATGGTCCTTGCGCAGGGGATGCCCCTTCCAGGTGGGGGGCATGAGGATGCGGCGGAGCCGGGGATGCCCCTCGAACTCCACCCCGAACATGTCCCACACCTCCCGTTCGTACCAGTCGGCGGCGGGGAAGACCCCGGTCACGGTGGGGACCCGGAGGACGTCGCCGCGGGCCGCCACCTTGATTCGCACGTCCCGGTTCCGCTCGAACGACAGAAGGTGATAGACCACGGTGATGTCCGACTCCGGCTGGTCCTCGCGATGGACGCGCATGCGCTCGTCGATCGCGGTCAGGTCGTAGAGCATGGGATAGGGGCGGTCGATCTCCGATTTGAGGAAGCGGAGCACGTCGCCGACCCGGCCCGCGGGCACCCAGTAGGTGGGGAGGCCGTCCCGGGTCTCCTGGGGGACGACCGCGGTCTCCGGGAACCGCCGCCCGATCTCGGGGAGCGGTCCGGGGCCGGCGGCGGCGGGGGTGGCGGGGGTTCCGCTCATCGGGACTCGTCCGGAGAGCGGAGGTCCACGGTCTTCACCCGTTCCGCGCGCTTCAGCTCCCGCTGGGAGCCCATCGGCATCCGCTCCACCCCCTGCGGGCCGAGCGTCCAGGAGAGCGGGCGGCGCTCGGTTCCCACCGCCTTCTGAAGAAGCAACAGGCCCTCCATGAACGCGTCGGGCCGCGGGGGGCAGCCGGGCGCGTACACGTCCACCGGGAGGAACTTGTCCACCCCCTGGACCACGCTGTAGATGTCGTACATCCCTCCGGAGTTGGCGCACGATCCCATGGAGATCACCCACCGCGGCTCCATCATCTGCTCGTACAGGCGCTGGATGACAGGCGCCATCTTCATGAATACGGTACCGGCGATGATCATCACGTCCGCCTCCCGGGGGGTGTTCCGGATCACCTCGGCCCCGTACCGGGCGATGTCGTACTTGCTGGTGAGGCTGGTGGCCATCTCCACGAAGCAGCAGGAGAGCCCGAAGCCGAAAGGCCACATGGAATTCTTGCGGCCCCAGGCGACCAGCTCCTGGAGCCGGCCCAGGACCAGGGTCCTCTGCACGGTCGCGTCCAGGGACGCGTCGCGGGTCGGCTGCTCAACGGCCGGGGCCGGCGGTTCGGGTCGGGTGATCCACCATTTCATGGGTTCAAATCAGTCCCCGGTACCGGTTGGGAACCCGGCGGGAAGTGCCCCAGTCCAGCGCCCCCCGCTTCCAGAGATAGGCGAGGCCGGCCACCAGCACGCCGATGAACACCGCGATCTCGGCGTAACCCGGCCAGCCCAGCTCGCGCGCGGCCACCGCCCACGCGAACACGAAGACCGCTTCCAGGTCGAAGATCACGAAGAACATGGCCACCAGATAGAAGTGGGCGGAGAAGCGGATCCGGGCGGTGCCGGTGGCGGCGATCCCCGACTCGTAGGGCTCGCCGGTGGAGCGCTCGCGGTGGCGCTCCCCCAGGAAGTAGGAGAGGCCGATCATGCCGCCCACGATGGCGGTGACCAGAGCGGCGTAGATGAGGAACGGCCAGAGGGTCCTGCTCGTGGGCGATGCCTCCCTGCCAGCGTTTCGGCAATCCCGGCAGCCGGGCGCAATCGGCGAACAAAGGTCGGGCTGCCGGAACACAAAGAAAGTCGGCGTCGAATCGAAGCGCCGCGGCTCCGGCAACCGACCAATTCAGAATGAAACGGGAGGACGGATTTGACAAGGGGGGGGCAAAACGAGGGGCGGCGCCCGAAGGCGCCGCCCGTTGGCCGAAAGGCGGGGAGCCGGCCGGGTCAGCGCGGGAGCGAGCGGACCGCCTCCGCCACCCGTTCCTGCTGGGCGGCGGTGATGCCGGGGAACATGGGAAGCGAGAGGCAGGTACGCGCCCACTCGTCCGACGCGGGCCATGAGCCCTTCCCCAGGCCCATCTCCACGAACGCGGGCTGGGCCGGCAGGATCTCCGGATAGTGGGTGGCGGTCCCGATCCCCCGGGCGGCCAGCCCCGCGGCGAGGTCGTCGCGGCGGGGATGGCGTACCGAGTAGAGGTGGTAGACCGGTTCGGCCCCCGGCCGCTCCACCGGGAGCGCGAGCGGCTCCCCCCAGGGAGCGGCGTCCCGGAGCAGGTCGCGGTAGCGCGAGGCGGCGGCGCGGCGCTCCGCGGTCCAGGCGGGAAGGTGGCGGAGCTTCACGTCGAGCACTGCGGCCTGGATGGCGTCGAGCCGCTCGTTCCATCCCAGGTAACCGTGGTGGTAGCGGTCGGTGCGGCCGTGGTTGGCCAGGCCCCGGACTTTTGCGGCGAGCTCGCCGTCCCGGGTGATCACGCAACCGGCGTCGCCGGCCGCCCCCAGGTTCTTGCTGGGGTAGAAGGAGAAGGCGCCGGCATCGCCCATGGTTCCGGTGAGCCGGCCGTCGAGGGTGGCGAGGTGGCTCTGGGCGCAGTCCTCGAGGACGCGCAGCCCGTGCTCGGCCGCCACCGGGAGGAGCGCCTTCATGTCGGCGGGATGTCCGTAGAGATGGACCGGAATCATCGCCCGGGTGCGGGGGGTGATCGCGGCGCGGGCGGCGGCGGGATCCATGCCCGCGGTCTCCGGTTCCACGTCCACGAACACCGGGCGCGCCCCCGCCCGGACCACGCTGGCCGCGGTGGCGATGAAGGTGAAGGCGGGCACCAGCACCTCGTCCCCGGGGCCGAGCCCCATGGCCTCCAGGGCGAGCTGGAGCGCGGCGGTGCCGCTCTTCACCGATACCGCGTGGGGAACGTCGTGGCGGGCGGCGTAGTTCCGCTCGAACGAGGCCACCGGATCGCCCCCCACAAAGCGGGCGTCGCGCAGAAGCGGGCGCACCGCATCCAGGAGCTCGTTCTCCAGCTCATGATGGAGCGCGGCCAGATCCAGGAAGGGAACCGGATTGTCGGTCATGGAAGGATTCCTCATACCGGCGAGGGATCGCGGGCGCGCGAGGCCAGGCGGTTGCCGATCCGCCCCCCGACCCGCTGCGGCAGAGTCGTGTTCCGGGAGCCGGGGCCCCCAGCCAGGGGTAGCCCGGCGGCCGGGAGCCCGGCCCGTCGCGGAGTTCGAAAGAAGCTCCGAAAAACCATCGCAAGAGTATATCATCGAGCGCCTTCGCGGGATACGAGGCGCGCCCGGCCCGGCCGGTTCCGGGGATGAAACCGCTCCTCCCGCGGGTAGGTTCCTACCGGGCCGCCTTGCCCGGCCGGGGGGGCCCTTATAAACTCGTTCGCCGCGCCCCGAAACGCTCGGACCGGCCTCCCGGACCTCGGGGCATCCCCCGTCGAGACCGCGATCCGCAGGAAGGAGATCGAGCGCCGTGCTGGACATCGCCGAAATGAACGCACGGGTCCGGGACGAGGCCCAGGCCCTGAGCCGGCTCACCACCGAGGTGGGCCGGGTGATCGTGGGCCAGAAACGCATGGTGGAGCGGCTCCTGGTCGCGCTCCTGGCCGACGGGCACGTCCTCCTGGAGGGGGTGCCGGGACTGGCCAAGACCACCGCCATCAAGGCGCTCTCGGCCTCGCTCCGGATGGACTTCGCCCGGATCCAGTTCACCCCGGATCTTCTCCCCGCCGACCTCACCGGCACCCTCATCTACAGCCCCCGGGACGCCACCTTCACCGTCAAGAAGGGGCCGATCTTCACCAACCTCCTCATGGCGGACGAGATCAACCGGGCTCCGGCCAAGGTGCAGTCGGCGCTCTTGGAGTCCATGCAGGAGCGCCAAGTCACGATCGGGGACGAGACCTACCCGCTTCCCCGGCCCTTCCTGGTCCTGGCCACCCAGAACCCCATCGAGCAGGAGGGGACCTACCCTCTCCCCGAGGCCCAGGTCGACCGCTTCATGCTCAAGGTGGAGGTGACCTACCCCACCCGGGAGGAGGAGCTTCAGATCCTGGAGACGGCGGGGCTGGGCGTCCTCGCCACCCCCAGCCCGGTGCTCGGGATCGAGGACCTGCTCCGTCTCCGCGACGTGGCCAAGGGGATCTATGTGGACGACAAGGTGAAGCGCTACGTGGTCGACATCGTGGCCGCCTCGCGCGATCCCGAGGCCTACAAGCTGGACCTGAAGCCGCTCATCGCCTACGGCGCCTCGCCCCGGGCCACCATCTACCTGGCCCAGGCCGCCCAGGCCCACGCGCTCCTCCGGGGGCGCGGCTACGTGACCCCGGACGACGTGAAGGCGATCGGGCTCGACGTCCTCCGCCACCGCATCATCGTCACCTTCGAGGCCGAGGCGGAAGAGGTGACCGCGGCCCAGGTGGCGCAGCGGATCCTCGACTCGGTCGAGGTGCCCTGATCCCCGTGACCGGCCTCCGGAAGACCCCATGATCCCGCGCGAAGTCCTGGCCAAGGTCCGGCGGATCGAGATCCGCACCCGGCGCATGGTCAACGACGTGTTCGGCGGCGAGTACCACTCCGTGTTCAAGGGGCGCGGGATGGAGTTCGCCGAGGTGCGGGAGTACGTGCCCGGGGACGACGTGCGCTCCATCGACTGGAACGTGACCGCCCGGATGGGTCATCCGTTCGTGAAGCAGTACCAGGAGGAGCGCGAACTCACCGTGCTCCTGCTCGTGGACCAGAGCGCCTCGGAGCGGTTCGGCACCCGGGAGCGGCTGAAGGCGGAGCTGGCCGCCGAGGTGGGCGCGCTCCTGGCGCTTTCCGCCACCCAGAACAACGACAAGGTGGGGCTGGTGCTCTTCGCCGACGACGTGGAGCTCTACGTGCCCCCGGCCAAGGGGCGGCGCCACGTGTTGCGGGTGGTCCGCGAGATCCTCTACTACCGCCCCCGGGGACGGGGCACCGACCTGGGGGCCGCGCTGGAGCACGTGAGCCGGGCCCAGAAGCGAAAGGCGGTGGTGTTCGTTCTCTCCGACTTCCTGGCCGACGGCTACCGCACCGCGCTCACCGTGGCCTCGAAGCGGCACGACGTGGTGCTGCTTCGCCTCCGCGACCGGCGGGAGGAGGAGCTTCCCGCGGTGGGGGTGGTGGCGATGCGGGACCTGGAGACCGGGCGCGACTTCCTGGTCGACACCTCCAGCCGCTCGGTGCGGCGGGGGTTTGCGGAAGCGGTGGTGGAGCGCGAGCGCGCGTTCAACGAGGTGGTCCGCCACGCCCGGGTGGACGTGGTGGATCTGTGGACCGGGGAGGACGTGGTGCTCCCGCTGGCCGGCTTCTTCCGGAAGCGCATGCGGAGGATCTTCCGGTGAGGCGCCCGGCAGGGTACGCGCTGATCGTGCTGGCGGCGGGCTGCCTGGCCGCGGGGGCCGCCCGGGCCCAGGACGCCGCCGACACCCTGCGGGTGGAAGCGCGGATCCATCCCGCGGTGGTGAAGGTGGGGGAACGGGTCCACGTGCGGATCGCGGTGCCGGCGCTCGACCCCTCGACCGCCCTGATCGGGCCCACCGCCCCCGCCAGCTTCGGCGACGCCGACGTGGTGGCCTCCGCCCCCGCGCCTGCCGGCCCCGACAGCACCGCCTGGAGCGTGGAGGTGGCGCTTTTCTCCCCGGGAAACCGGGACCTCACCGACATCCCGTTCACCCTCCGTACCCCGGCGGGGGACCGGCCGGTGCGGCTCCTGCCTTACTCGCTCTCGGTGGAGAATTCGCTCCCCGCCGACGCCGACACCCTGGACATCCGCGACATCGCCCCCCCGGTGGCGGTACCGGCGCGCTGGCGCTACGGCCGGGTGGCGGGGGTGCTGGCGGTGCTCCTGGCCGCCGCGGCGGGGCTCTGGTGGTACCGGCGGCGGCCGCGGCCGGTGCCGGTACCGGCGCTCCCCTACCAGACCGCGGTCCCCGCCGACCGCCAGGCCCTGGCCGCGCTCCGGGAGTTGGAGCGGGAGGCGCTTCCCGCGCGCGGCATGGTTCAGGAACACTTCTTCCGGCTCAGCATGATTCTCCGCATCTACATGGAACGCCGTTTCGCGGTCCCCGCGGTGGAGTCCACCACCGACGAGATCCGAGGCCACCTGCAAGGGCGTCCGGCGCCCTCGCCGGAGCTGGCGGCCGCGGGTACGGCCATTCTGGAGGAGGCGGACCTGGTCAAGTTCGCGCGCCATGATCCCGGACCCGAGGCCCCGTCGCGGGCGGTGTCGCGCGCCCGGGAGTGGGTGGAGCGCACCACCTCCCTCCTTTTCCCCGAGCCGGCCGCCCCTCCCTCCGGGGCCTCGGAGGGGGACGGGACGGACGGGGAGGGGCGGAGCTGATGCGGTTCGCCGACCCGCTCTTCCTCCTCGCCCTGATCCCCCTGGCCCTGGCCCTGGCCTGGGACCTGACCCGGCGCTCGCGGCGGGCCCGGATGAGCTTCCCCGACCGGCGGTTCTTCCCGGGCCGGGGCTGGCGGGCCCATGCCGCGGGGGCGGCCCCGGTCCTGATCGGGTTCGCCGCTCTCCTTCTGGGGGTGGCGCTGGCCCGCCCGCAGACCGGCAACGCCCGCACCGAGGTGAAGAGCGAGGGGATCGACATCGTGCTCGCGCTCGACATCTCGGGGAGCATGCGGGCGGAGGACTTCAAGCCCCACAACCGGCTCTACGTGGCCAAGCAGGTGGCCAAGGAGTTCGTCGCGGGCCGGGCCGGGGACCGGATCGGGCTGGTGGTGTTCTCCGGCGGGGCCTACACCCAGTGCCCCCTCACCCTGGACTACGGCATCGTGGACCATCTGATCGACGAGGTCGACTTCGGCCAGGTCCCGGACGGCACCGCCATCGGGATGGCCCTGGCCACCGCCACCAACCGGCTCCGCGACGCCCACGGCAAGAGCAAGGTGGTGATCCTCCTCACCGACGGGCAGAACAACGCAGGGGAGATCGATCCGGTGACCGCGGCGGAGGCGGCCCGCGCCCTGGAGGTGAAGGTGTACACCATCGGCGCCGGGCGCGACGGCCCCGCCCAGATCCCGGTGGACGATCCGGTGTTCGGACAGCGGATGGTGACCATCGACGCCAAGGTGGACGAGGACACGCTCAAGAAGATCGCCGGGGTCACCGGCGGCCGCTACTTCCGTGCCACCAGCGCCGAGGCCCTGGAGCAGATCTATCACGAGATCGACCGGATGGAGAAGACCAAGGCGGAAACGGTGGAGTACGTGCAGTACCACGAGGTGGGACCGCTCCTGGCGCTGCTGGCCGGGATCGCCCTGGCCGGGGGCCTCCTCCTCGCCGAGACGGTGGGGAGCCGGATCCCGTGAGGCGCGGCCATGCTGTTCGGTGACCCCCGGCTTCTCCTCCTGTTGTGGGCGCTCCCGCTCCTGGCCGGGCTCGGCTTCCTGGGCGGGTGGCTCCGCCGGAAGCGGCTGGAGCGGTGGGCGGACGCGCACCTCTGGCGCCGGCTGGCCCCGGCCCGCTCCGGGGTGCGGCGCGGCTTCCGGTACGCGCTGGCCCTGGCCGCGCTCGCATTCATGGTGATCGCCGCCGCCCGCCCCCAGGTGGGGGCGCGCCTGGTCCAGGTGGACCGGAAGGGGAGCGAGGTGGTGGTGGCCCTCGACGTGAGCCTGAGCATGGAGGCCAACGACGTGGTCCCCAACCGCCTGGAGCGCTCCCAGCAGGAGATCCGGGAACTGCTGGCCGGGCTCAAGGGGGACCGGGTGGGGATCGTGATCTTCAGCGGGTCCTCGTTCCTCCTCTGCCCCCTGACCCTCGACACCGGGGCGGCCAACCTGTTCCTGGACAGCGTCAGCGCCGACGTCCTCCCCGATCCGGGGACCAACCTGGAGGAAGCGCTGCGGGGGGCGAAACGGGCGTTCAAGGACGATACCGGCGAGGCCACCGGGCGGGCGATCGTGCTCTTCACCGACGGCGAGAGCCACGTGGGGGACGCCGGGGCCGCGGTCAAGGAGCTGAAGGAGGCCGGGATCCCGGTGCTCACGGTGGGGGTCGGGACCCCCAACGGGCAACCGATCCCGCTCATGGATGCAACCGGGCACCTTGCCGGGTACAAGAAGGACAGGGGAGGCAACGTTGTGCTGAGCAAGCTCGACGAGCCGCTGCTCCGCAAGATCGCCGAGAACACCGGGGGACGGTACTATCCGGCCACCCTGCAGGGGCACGAGGTCGGAGACATGCTGGAGTTCCTGGACAAGCTCGAGAAGGGGGAGCTGGGAGGAGCGCTCCGGCGCCGGGTGGAGGAGCGCTTCCAGATTCCGGCCGCGGTGGCGGCGGTGTTCCTGTTTCTGGCGGTGCTGGTCCCCGAGGCCCGCCGGGTCGACGAGCGGACCGGGGCCGGACACGAGGACGAGGAGGACTAGAGCATGGGAATCTGGACGGCCAAGCCGATGCTGTTCCTGGCGTTGTTCTCGCTGTGGGACTTGGCCGCGCCCTTCCTCCACAAGGACAGCCTGGAGGGACGGCGGGGCATGGCCGCCTACGACCGGGGGAACTGGTCGGCCGCGCTGGACCATTTCAGCTCCGCCCGGGACGGGAGCGTCCGGGGCGCGGTTCCCCGGCTCGATTACGACCTGGGGGCGGCCGCGTTCCGGGACCGCAACTTCAAGGCCGCCGCCGACGCGTTCGGTTCGGCGGCGGGATCCAAGGAGCTTCCCCCCGGCCGCGCCGACTACAACCTCGGAAACGCCCGCTATTCCGCCGGGGACATGAAGGGGGCGCTCGCCGCCTACCGGGCGGCGCTCCGCGCGGACCCCACCAACCAGGATGCGCGCTACAACTACGAGGTCGCGTTGCAGAAGCTCCGGAACCAGGAGCAACAGCAGAAGAACCGGCAGCAGCAGCAGCAGAACAAGCAGAACCAGGACCAGCAAAACCGGAAAAAGGGTGAGAAGCAGCCTTCGGGAGCGGACTCCACCCAGGCCCAGCCTCCCCCGGAGCAGAAACCGGACCAGGCTCAGGCGGGCGACCAGGAGAAGCAGGACCAGAGCCGGGAGCCGGGGGAGGAGAAACGCATGCTCACCCCGAAGGAGGCGGAGCAGCTGCTCAAGCAGATCGCCCCGGAGGAGAAGCAACTCCTCCAGGCCCGGCTCAAGTCGTCCCACCGGCGGAACACGGAGAAGGACTGGTGAGCCGGGTCCGGCTGCCGCTGGCCGCGGCGTTCCTGGTGCTCGCCCTGCTCCCCGGTTGGGCCGCCGCCGCCATGGAGGTCCAGGCCGGGCTCGACCGCGACTCGGTCCCGGTGGGGCAGCAGGTGGTCCTCACCGTCACCGTTTCCGGCGGCGTGGGCGGGGTGCCCGACCCCAGCCTGCCCGACCTCTCCGCCGACTTCGACGTGTATTCCGGGGGAACGTCGCAGAGCTTCTCCCTCCTCAACAACAAGGTCTCGAGGCAGCAAGACCGCGCGCTACGTGCTCATCCCCAAGCGGGAGGGGACCTTCACCATCGGGCCGATCGAGATCAGGACCAAGAGCGAGACGGTGCGGGCGCGGCCGGTCACCCTCACCGTGACCAAGGCGGGCGCGACCCCGCCGCCCGCCGCCGCGAACAAGCCCGGGGAGAGCGGCTCGAGCGAGGGAAGCCCGGAGCTGTTCGTCCGCGCCACCGTGGACAAGACCCACCCCTACGTGAACGAGCAGGTCACCTACCGGGTGCGGCTCTACCTGGGGGCCAACCTGCTCGAGGGGCCGAGCTTCACTCCGCCCACCACCCAGGGGTTCTGGAAGGAGGATCTGCCCCATCACGATCCCTACAGCGAACGGGTGAACGGGCGGCTCTACCGGGTGCTGGAGGTGGACCTGGCGGTGTTCCCCACCGCCCCCGGCAAGCTCACCGTGGGAAGTTCGACGTTCGACTGCAACGTGGAGGCCCCGGTCACCAACAACGATCCTTTCGCGCTCTTCGGCCGCGGGTTCATGGACGGCCGCCGGGTGCAGCTCAAGAGCGACCCGGTCGACCTGGAGGTGAAGCCGCTCCCGCCGGGCGCGCCCGCCGGCTTCTCCGGCATGGTGGGGGATTATCACGTCGAGGCCCGGGTGGACCGGAACCGGGTGGCCCAGAACGAGCCGGTGAACCTCACCGTGGTGGTACAGGGGACCGGAAACCTGAACTCGGTCGGCGACGTCACCCTCCCCCCGCTCCCGGAATTCCGCTCCTATCCCTCGGAGAAGAGTTCCAGCACCAACCAGCAAGGGATGGTCCTGGGGGGCAAGGTCAGCCGCCAGTTCGTGCTGGTGCCGATGAGCGCGGGAGAGAAGGAGATCCCTTCCATCACCATGGTGGCGTTCTCGCCCCGGACCGGGACCTATCAGACCCTCTCCACCGAGCCCATCCCCATCACCGTCACCGCCGGCGCCGCCGGCGCCGCCGGGGGGGCGGGGTCGCGGCGGGCCCCCGGAGCGACATCGAGGTGGTGGGCCACGACATCCGGTTCATCGAGACCTCGGTGCCGCCCTTCAGCGCCCGGAGCGGACCGTGGGGGCGCGCCCGCCTGTGGCTCTTCCTGCTCCCGGCGCCCGCCCTGGCCTACGGCGGGGCCTGGGTGGTGGAGCGCCGGCGCCGGAAGCTGGGCAAGGACGTGGCGCTTCGCCGGCGGCTCTCCGCGGCGCGGGACGCCCGGGCGGTGCTGAAGCGGGCGCAGGGCGCCTCGGAGGTCGAGCGCGCGGCGCGCGCGGCCGACGCGGTGCGGAACTACCTCGCCGACCGGTACAACCTCCCCCGGGCCGGGCTCACCCCCACCGGCACCGCGCCCCGGCTGGAGGAGGACGGGGTGGATCCGGAGCCGATCCTCGCCTTCCTCGACCGCTGCGACGCCGCCCGCTTCGCCCCGGGCGCCCTCGGCGATGCCCGGCCCGACTGGCTGGAGGACGCCCGCGGGTGGATCGACGCCCTGGAGAAGAGCCGATGAAGCGGTGGGGATGGTGGCTGGTGCTGTTGCTGGCCGCCGCGCCTCCGGCGGCGGCGAGCGGGCCCCCCGGCGCGGCCGAGGCCTACCTCCAGGGAAACCAGCTCTACCAGGCGGGCCGGTTCGCCGACGCCGCCCAGGCCTACGAGAAGGTGCTGACCCTGGGGGTGACCGCTCCCGAGCTCGAGTACAACCTGGGGAACGCGTACTTGAAGGCGGGGGACCTGGGCCGGTCGATCCTGCACTACCGGCGAGCGCTTCGTTACCGGCCAACCTATGAAAGTGCTTTGGCCAATTTGAATTACGCACGTTCTCTCACCCAGGACGTCAAGCCGGAGGAGGCGGCCGGAAGCGGCTGGTGGAGCTGGGTGTCGCGGCTCCGGCTGGGCCCGGGACCGGCGGCGGCGGTGCTGTTCGTCCTGTTCACCGCCTTCGTGGCGGTGTCTCTCCTGCGGCTCCGCCGGTGGCGGGGACGGGCGGGGGCGGGGATCGCCCAGTGGGTGCTGGGGGGGGTTGCGCTCCTGGCCGCGGCCGCCCTCCTGTTCGAGATCGGCCAGTCCCGGAGCCGCGACCAGGCGGTGGTGGTGGCCAAGGAGATCGAGGTCCGGGCGGGCCCCGGCGACCGCTACACCGTGTCGTTCCGGCTTCACGAAGGGACCGAGGTGGAGGTGCTGCGCGAGACCGCGGGTTGGCGCGAGATCAGGGTCTCGGATAGGCTCCAGGGGTGGGCTCCTTCCGAGTCCACGCCGGTCATCTGATCCCGAACCAGCGTCCCGGAACCGCGAACCGGCTTCCCGGCGAAGAGTCGGCCGGGCGCGGAAGTCATCATGAGCGTTCGTAAGAAGCTCGCCATCGGGGCGGGGGCCGTCGCCGCCCTCCTCGCCGTCGCGGTGATCGCGGTGGTGGTGCTCGTCCGCCCCGAGCGCATCAAGGCGACCGCCCTCGCTCGCGCCCGGGCGGCCACCGGCTACGCTATCGAGGCCGGACCGGCCTCCATCCATTTCACCTTCACCGGCGCCGGCGTCCGGATCGAAGCCCTCTCCCTGGCCGCTCCGGATTCCTCCCAGAGCCTCACCGTGGATGCGGTGGACGTGTACGTGAAGCTCCTCCCGCTCCTGCGCAAGCACGTGGAGCTCTCCCGGGTGGATCTCCACCACCCGGTGTACCGGCTGCGGGAGACGCCGGCCGTCGCCGGCTCCACCCCTTCCGCGCCCGGCGCCGAGGCGCCGGCGGGGCCTCCCGCCCTCGCCTTCCTGGCGGTGGAGTCGTGGCACGTGGAGGACGGCGTCTACGTCCAGTCCGCGCGCGCGGGCACCCTCACCGTGGACGGGGTGGACCTGGCCGGCGGCCTCCAGTTCCGGCCCGGCCGGGGGGGGACCGGCGACGCGCGCGGGAGCTTCGGCGGCGGCGCCTGGACCGGGACCGGGGGGCCGCTGGCGCTCCCCGCCGGGACCGCCTCCGCGACCTTCCGCATGCCCGCGTCGCTCGACAGCCTGGTGCTCCCGGCGATCACGGTGGAATCCGGCCCGGTGAGGGTGGACTTGGCCGGCGCCTACGCGCGCACCGGCAACGCGTGGTCCGGCACCCTGGACGGCGCGGTCCGGCCGTTCGAGATCGCCGAGCTGCTCGCTGCGCTCCCCCCCGCCGACCGCGCCCGGCTCTCCGCGGTGGAACTCTCGGGCCGGCTGGAACTCCCCGATCTGGAGCTCGTGCGCACCGCGGACGGGGAGAACCGGACGGCGGGCCGGATCACCGCGAACGGGATCGCCGCGCGCCTGCCCGGGGCCGCGCTCGGCCTCACCGGGGGGACGGCGCGGGTGGACTTCGCGCCGGGAGTGGTGGAGCTCAGCCAGGCCCGCGCCACCCTGGGGCAGGAGCCGGTGCGGCTGGGTGGGAAGATCACCGGGGAGCCGCCGCAGCGGTTCGAGGCCTCGGTCACGACCCGAGTGGACGGCACGGTTCTCTCCGCGCTCCTCCCCCCTTCGGCGGGGCTGAGCCTCGACCGGGGCGCGCTGGCCGTCGACCTGAGCGCGGAGGGGCGGCTCCCGGTGGACCGCGCGCATCCGCCGGCGGTGACGGGGTCGGTGCGGATCGAGGACCTGGCGGGGGCGGTGCGGGGGCTTCCCCTCCGGGGCGGCAGGGGGACCGTCCGGGTGAAGGGGACCGCGGTCACGGTGGAGGATCTGGGGGCGCGGCTCGGCGCCTCGGACTTCACCCTGAGCGGATCCCTGGAAGACCTCCTCCATCCCGACCTCCACTTCACCGCGCATTCGGACACCCTGGACCTGGACCAGCTCGGCGCGCTGGCCCGGCCGCCCGGGGGCGCCGCGTCCGATTCCGGGAAAGCGGCGGGCCCGCCCCCCCTGGTGGGGGTGCCGGGAGAGGGGACGGTGCGGGTGGGGCGGGTGCGTTACCACCGGACCACGCTCACCGGGGTCTCCGCGCACGTGAAGGCGGGGCGGGAGGGGGTGTCGGTGACCGGCCTCGAAGCGGGGCTGGCCGGAGGGACGCTTTCGGGGAGCCTGGACCTCGCCCCCGCCCCCGGGAGCGCCGGCTGGAGCTATCACGGGAAGCTGAACCTGGCGGGGGTGGAAGCGGGGCCGGTCCTCGCCGCGTGGGTGCCGGGTGGGAAGCGCCTGGAAGGCAGGACCGGCGGCTCGATCACGGTGGCGGGAAAGGCCGGGGGCGCCGCCGACCCCCTGGCCGCGCTCGACCTGGCCGCCCGGCTCACCCTCCAGGACGGGGCCTTCGCCAACCTTCCCGGGCTGATGGCGCTCGGGCGCGCGCTCAACGTGAAGGAGGCGGCGGGCGCGCGCTGGCCGTTCCGCGACCTCACCGGACGGATCGCGGTCCGGGACGGGCGGGTGACGGTGGATACGGTGCGGGTGACGCAGGAGGGGCTGGGCTGGACCCTGGCGGGGACGGCGGCGCTCACCGGGGCCCTGGACCTGGGCGGCACCCTTCGCCTGGATCCCGCGCGCATCGCGCTTCCCGCCGAGGTGAAGCTCCTGGCCCCCTACGTGGCCGACGCCGACGGCCGGATCCCGGTCGACTTCCGCCTGGGCGGGACCTTCACCGATCCCCGGGTCGCCCTGGACTGGCAGGCGCTGGTCGGGCGGGCCACCGAGAAGGCCAAGCGCGAGGAATCGGAGAAGCTCCAGCGGCAGCTCGAAAAGACGGTCAAGGACCCGGATACGCTCAAGAAGTTGAAGGATCTTCTGAAGGGGAAGGGAGGGGGCTGAGACCGGCCTCCCCGGTCAACCGCTCCAGCGCCCGGAGGTAGTCGCGGGCCACCCGCTCCCCGGAGAAGTCCTCGAGCTTGGCCCGGTTGGCCGCCCCCATGCGCTCCCGGAGCCCGGGATCGGCGGCGAGCCGTTCCATGGCCGCGGCCAGCGCGTCCACGTCCCGGGGGGGGACGAAGAGCGCGTTCTCGCCCTCGCGCAGGTGGTCGGCCGCCCCGCGGATGGCGGTGGTGACCACCGGCAGCGCGAACTGGAGCGCCTCGGTGATCGCGGTGGGAAAGCCCTCTTTCCAGTAGGTCGGGAGCACGAACACGTCCGCCTCGCGGTAGGCCGCGGCCAGCCCGGCAAGGTCCAGATAGCCGGTCCGCCGGGCGTGGGCGGCGAGGCCGAGCGAGGCGATCCGCCGGTCCACCGCGTCCCGGGCGGGCCCGTCCCCGGCGATCACCAGCCGCGCGGGGACGGTGGCGCGAAGGCGCGCGAACGCCTCCAGGGTCTCCAAGACCCCCTTGGCCGCCATGAGGCGGCCCACGAAGAGGAAGACCGGGTTCGCGCGATCGCTCCGGTCGGGGGCGGGGCCACCGCCCAGAGGAACGTAGGGGTTTCGCGCCACCTCGAACCGCCCGCCGGGACAGGCCTTCCTCCACAGGTCCCGCTCCTCGACGGAGAGGACGAGAGCCCCGTCGGCGAGGCGGATCAGCCGCCGCGAGGCGAGCAGGAAGGGATCGAGGGCGGGGCGCTCCACCAGGAGGTCTGGCTGGGAGCCGTGAAACTGAAGGACCGTTCGCGGGACCCGGCCCCGGACCGACACCAGGAGCGGGATGTCGCGGGCCAGGGTGTTCCAGTCGTGGGCGGTCTTGACCACGAGCACGTCGTAGGGCTCGGCGGCCAGGGCCCGGCGCACCGCGCGGAGGTCGGCGGCCCGGCCCAGGAGCTTCTCGCGCCGGGTCTCGTGATCGGAGTGCCGTCCCCAGCGGAGCACGGTGACCCGCGCCCCGGCCCGGGCGAGTCCTTCCACGAGGATGGGGGTATGCTTGGGGACCGGTCCCCGGACTCCCGGGTGGGGCGCCAACATGAGTATTTTCATGGGGTTTGTCCCAGCCGGTCCCCGATCCGGGGCCGCGGTGAGGGCCGGACCATTCTAACGTCAAACTCTCCGGATGCCGATCACCAAAGACCGATCTCCGAACGGCGGCGCGTCCGACGGCCCCGCGGCGGCCCGGTCACGGCGCGGACCCCGCCGGCGGGATGCGGTATGATCCGCACCGTGCCGGAAGGCCGGCACGGGTCACGTCGGTAAGGCAGGATTCCAGGGAGCCCCGTTGACGAGTTTTCCCCCCTCGCACAGGCCGGTTGTCTTCGGCTGTCCCGTAGACCCGCTCACCCTCGGCCAGGCGGTGGACTGGGTGGACGCGCGAATCGCGGGCCGGTCCCCCGGTCGGGTCGGGGCGGTGAACGCGGCGAAGCTGGTCAAGCTGGAGCGCGAGCCCGCGCTGGCGTCCGCGGTGGGCTCGTGCGAGCTGGTGGTCGCCGACGGTATGAGCGTGGTATGGGCGGCCCGCGTCCTCACCGGCGCCCGCCTGGAGCGGGTGGCGGGGATCGACCTGATGGATGCGCTGCTGTCCCGGGCGGCCGAACGTGGTCATCGCGTCTATTTTCTGGGGGCCACCCAGGAGGTGCTGGACCGCATGCTGGGGGTGTTGCGCGAGCGCCTGCCGCGGCTCCGGGTGGCAGGCTCCCACCACGGATACTTCCGCCCCGACGAGGAGCCGGAGCTGGTGCGGACCATCCGCGCCGCCGAACCCGACATCCTGTTCGTGGGGATGGGCACTCCGGCCAAGGAGTACTGGATCGACCGCAACTTCCGCGACGTGGGGGCGCCGGTGTCGATGGGAGTGGGAGGATCGTTCGACGTGCTGTCGGGGCTGGTGAAGCGCGCCCCCCGCTGGATGCAGCGGCTGGGGATGGAGTGGTTCTACCGGCTCCTGCAGGAACCCCGCCGCCTGTGGCGGCGATATCTCATCACCACCTCGATCTTCATCTGGGAGGTGATGGTCCGCGCCCTGGGGCGGCCGTTCAGCCGGAGCGGGGCGCGCTGATCGATGCGGGTCCACTTCCTGGCCTCCACCCTCGCCCGGGGAGGGGCGGAGACCATGGCGGTCGCGCTCGGCGACCGCCTCGCCGGCCGGGGCCACGACGTGCGGTGGACGCTCCTGCGCGAGCCGGGGGTTCTCGGCGCGAACCTCGACCCGCGCCTCGACCTGCGCTCCGGCCTGGCCCCGGGGAAGCGGCCCTGGAGCGGGGTGCCGGCGTTGCGTGCCCGGCTGGCCGGCGCCGACGCCCTCTACGCCCTCGACCACCAGAATGCCGCGGTGCTGGCCGCGGTGGCCGCGCCCCTGGCCGGAGTGAAGCGCCGGACGGTGGCGATCCACACCACCGGCCGCTGGGGGGGCCGGCCGAGCCTGGACCGGCCGTTCCGGACGGCGCTCCGCGCCTATCACGCGGTGCTCGCACTCAGCTCCGCCCATGCCCGTTACCTCATCGAACGGGAAGGGGTGGCGGCGGCCAAGGTGCGGGTGGTCCCGAACGGGATCGACCTCGACCGCTTCCGCGACCCCCCGTGCCCGGAGGCGGCCCGGGCCGCGCTGGACCTTCCGCCGGGAGCCGCGGTCCTCGGCTCGGTGGCCATGCTCCGGCCGGAGAAGAACCTGGAGTCGCTCCTGGACGCGGCCGCCCGGCTCCGCGCGGCGGGGCGCGCGGTGATCGTGGTCCTGGTGGGCGAGGGGCCCGAGCGCGAGGCCCTGGAGCGGCGGGCGGCCCGGGACGACCTGGCCGGCGCGGTGCGCTTCCTCGGGCTCCGGGACGACGTGCCCGCGCTCCTACCCGCCTTCGACCTCTTCGTGCTCCCCTCCCATCCCGCGGTGGAGACCCAGCCGGTGGCGGCGCTGGAGGCGATGGCGGCGGGGGTGCCGGTGGTGGCCACCCGGGTGGGCGACCTGGAGGCGCTCCTCGAAGGGGGGGGCGCGGGCGCGCTGGTTCCCCCCGGCGACCCGGCGGCCCTGACCGAGGCCCTGGCCGCCCTTCTCGACTCGGAGGGCCGGCGCGCGGCGCTCCGGGAACGCGGGCGCCGGGTGGCGGCGCGCCGCTCGCTCGACGCCTCCGCCGACGCCCTTCTCGACGCGCTGGGGGAGGGGCCGCGGTGAGGGTGCTCCAGGCCAACAAGTTCTTCTATCCCCGGGGGGGCGCCGAACGCTACTTCCTGGACCTCGTGGACCTCCTGCCCGCCCGCGGCCATGCGGTGGCCCCGTTCAGCATGGTCCATCCCAAGAACCTCCGGAGCGACTACGCCCGCTACTTCGTGAGCCAGGTGGACTACACCGCCGACCGGGGCCGCTTCGGCGGTATCGCCACCGCCGCCCGCACCGTCTACAACCGCGAGACCCGCCGCCGCGCCCGCGAGCTGGTGGCCGCCTTCCGTCCCGACGTGGCCCACCTCCACAACATCCATCACCAGCTCACCGGGTCGCTCCTGGAGGCGCTGGCGGAGGCGCGGGTGCCGGTGGTGCAGACCCTCCACGACTTTCAGTGGGTCTGCCCAGTCTACACCTTCCTCCGGGCGGGACGGGTGTGCGAGGAGTGCCGCCGCGGGCGGTTCCTCCCGGCGGTGCGCCACCGGTGCCAGGGGGGATCGCTCCCGCGCTCGATGGTGGCGGCGATGGGCCTCTGGGTGGGGGAGTGGCGCCGCTGGGAGGACCGGGTGGCCCGGTTCCTCGCCCCCAGCGCGTTCCTGAGCGCGAAGGTGGTGGAGCACGGGCTCCCCGCGGCCAAGGTCGAGACCATGGGGTATCTCCTTCGCCTCGACGCCTACCGCACCGGCGCCGAGCGCGGCGACCACGCCCTCTACGCCGGACGCCTCTCCCACGAGAAGGGGGTGGCCACTCTCCTGGAGGCGCTGAGCCGGGTCCCGGGGCTCCGGCTCCGGGTGGCGGGGACCGGTCCCCTGGAGCCGGAGCTCCGGCGGCGGGCGGAGACCGCGGCGCCGGGCCGGACGGCCTTTCTCGGGCACCTCGAGCCGGAGGCGCTCCGCGCCGAGGTGGGCGCCGCCGCCTTCACCGTGGCCCCGTCGGAGTGGTACGAGAACCAGCCCTACGCGGTGCTGGAGTCGTTCGCGAGCCGGACCCCGGTGATCGGCTCGGACCTGGGGGGGATTCCGGAGCTGGTGCGGCCGGGGGAGACGGGCCTCCTCTTCCGCGCCGGTTCGGCGGAGTCCCTGGCCGAGGCCCTCGAGGCCATGCGCGGCCATCCCGACCGCGCCGGCATGGGCGCGCGGGCGCGGGCCTTGGTGGAGGACCGGTTCGCGCCGGAGCGGCGGCTGGCCGAGCTGGAAGCGCTCTACCGGAGGGTGGCGGGATGAGGATCGCGATGATCGGGCAGAAGGGGGTGCCGGCGACCTACGGGGGAATCGAGCGCCACGTGGAGGAGATCGGCGCCCGCCTGGTGGACCGCGGCCACCAGGTGCTGGTCTACACCCGGAGCTACTATTCCCCCGGCAACGACGCCTACCGCGGCATGGAACGGGTGGTGCGCCCCACCATCCCCACCAAGCATCTCGACACCGCCACCCACGCCTTGGTGTCCACCCTGGACGTGCTGGCCCGTCCGGTGGACATCGTCCATTACCACGCCCTGGGGCCGTCGGCCCTGGCCTGGGTTCCGAGGATCCGCCGGGTACCCACCGTGGTCACGCTCCACGGCCTCGACTGGGAGCGGGAGAAATGGGGGCCGATGGCCGCCTACCTGCTCGAACGGTGCGAGTATCCGGCGCTCCACTGCCCCAACCGCACCATCGTGGTCTCGCGCACGCTGCAGCGGTTCTTCGAGGAGAAGTACCTCATCCGCCCCGACTACATCCCCAACGGGGTCAACGACCCGGTGCTCCAGCCGCCGTCGCTGCTGGAGCAGTGGGGGTTGGAGCCGGGAGGGTACTGGCTTTTCGTCGGGCGGCTCACTCCGGAGAAGGGAACGCACCTCCTGGTGGACGCGTTCTCCCGGATCCCCACCGGCCGGAAGCTCGTCATCGCCGGCGGGTCCGCGTACACCGACGAGTACGTGGAGGATCTGCATCGCCGCGCCCCGTCCGGGACGGTGTTCACCGGCTACGTCCACGGCGCCGACCTCCAGGCGCTCCTCACCCACGCCTACGCGGTGGCGCTCCCCTCCACCATGGAAGGGCTCTCGATCGCGCTCCTGGAGGCGCTGAGCTACGGAAGGTGCGTCCTGGTGAGCGACATTCCCGAGAACCTGGAAGTGGTGGATGAGCACGCGCCCCGCTTCCGGTCCCGCGACGTCGCCGACCTGGCCCGGGCGCTGTCCGAGCTCGACCGGGACCCCGGCCGGGTCCGCGCCTTCGAGGAAGAGGTGGTCGCGCACCTGGCCCACCGCTTCACCTGGGAGGCGGTGGTCTCGCAGATAGAGACCGTCTACCGCGAGGTGTTGAACGGAGTGCGGGCGGCCACGGTGGAGCCCCCGGCCTGAAAGCGGGCGGAAAGACGGGTCCGGGGCGCGCGCGGGGCCGGTTGAGGCGGGGAACCGGCTGGGGTACTCTCCGCCGCGGGGTTTCGAGGAGGGCCATGAGACACGCGGTGATCCTGGCCGGCGGCAGCGGGGTGCGGTTCTGGCCGCTCAGCCGCCGGAACCGGCCGAAACAGTTTCTTCCCCTGGGGGGAGCGCTCGCTCCTGCGCGCCACCTTCGAGCGGCTGACCCCGCTGGTCCCCGCCGAGCGCATCTGGGTGGTCGCCGGACGGCGCCACGCCCGCGCGGTGCGGGCGGAGCTTCCGGAAGTGGCCCCGGAGCGCATTCTGGCCGAGCCCGAGGGGCGGAACACCGCTCCCGCCATCCTGCTCGCCGCCCTGGCCGCGCAGGCGGCCGACCCCGGGGCGGTGCTGGTGGTGGTCCCCGCCGACGCCTGGGTACCGCGGGCGGTCCCCTACCGGCGGGCGCTGGCCGCCGCGCTTGGCGCCGCCGAGGGCGGGGACCGGCTGGTCCTGGTGGGGGTGAAGCCGACCCGGGTCGAGACCGGCTACGGCTACATCGACCCGGGCGAACCGGTGGGCCGGGGCCCCGCCCGGAGGGTGCGCCGGTTCGAGGAGAAGCCCACGCCGGCGCGGGCCCGGCGCTTCGTGGCCGGGGGCCGGCACCTGTGGAACTGTGGTATCTTCGCCTGGCGCAGCCGGGTGTACGTGCGGGCGGTGGAGACCCATCTGCCCGGGCTGGCGACGGCGTTCGCCCCTCTCGCCGGCGGATCCCGGGGCGCCCGGGCCCTGGCCCGCGCCTACGCCGCCGCCCCGTCGGTCTCCGTGGACTACGGCATCCTGGAGCGCGCGGACGACGTGGCGGTCATTCCCGCCGACTTCCCCTGGGACGACCTCGGATCGTGGCGCGCCCTGGAGCGCCTGGGGCGGGACGGAGGGTTCCGCCGCGGCCGGGTGGTGGCCCTGGAGAGCCCCGGCCTGGTGGCCTGGGCGGAGGGGGGCACGGTGGCGGTGGTGGGGGTTCGCGACGTGGTGGTGGTGCATACCCGGGACGCCACCCTGGTGGTGGCCAAGGACCGGGCCCAGGAGGTCCGGGCGGTGGTCGAGGCCCTGGAAGCCACTCCGGAAGGACGCCGGATCGTGGAAGGGGAGACGCGCTCATGAAACGGCTGCGAACCGGGTCGGTGGTGCCGTGGCTGGCGGCGGCGGTCCTGGTGGCGGGCTGCGGGGGAGGGGCCCGGAAGCCGCCGACGATCTCGGCGGGCGGCTCGCAGTGGGAGGTCACCACCGAGTCCCCCCTGGACAGCGTCCGGGCGGCCAACCCGCCGCTACCCGCGTACGGCGACACCGTGGCCTCGGGCCCGGCCGTCAACGTGGCGGCGGCGGCACAGCCCGCCGACACCCTGGGCGCTCCCCCGGATAGCGGGCTCGCCCTTGCCGACGTGCCGGTCCCCGACGTGCCGGTCCCCGACCCCAAGGACTTCACCCCGGGGTGGCGGGTGCAGATCTTCGCCTCCCCCAACATGACCACCGCCGAGACCTCGGCCCGCGAGGCCCGCAAGCGCTTCACCGAGCCGGTGTACCTGGAATACGAGCCGCCCTACTACAAGGTCCGGGTGGGGGACTTCCTGACCCGGGCCGAGGCGGACGCCATGGCCACCCGGGCCCGGGCGGTGGCGCCGGACTACGCCAAGGCGTGGGTGGTGGAGACCCTGGTCCTCAAACCGGGGGGCGCGACGCGTTGACTGAACCCGGAGCCGGTCGCGGACGATAACGGAAGGGCATGCGGGAACTTCGCAAGGATCCGGTGGTCGGCCGCTGGGTCATCATTTCATCCGAACGGGCCGCCCGTCCCATGGACTTCGTGCCCCATCCGGCGCACGCTCATGGCAACGGCTGCCCGTTCTGTCCCGGCCGCGAGGGGGAGACCCCGCACGAGGTGCTGGCCCTGGGGCGGGCGGGATCGGAGCCCGACACCGCCGGGTGGCAGGTCCGGGTGGTCCCCAACAAGTACCCCGCCCTCCAGATCGAGGGGGAACTGGACCGCCGCGGGGAGGGCATGTTCGACATGATGAACGGGATCGGCGCCCACGAGGTGGTCGTGGAGACCCCGGATCATCAGGCGCGGTGGTGGGACCTGGTTCCCGGCCAGATGGTGCAGATCCTCACCGCGTTCCGGGAGCGCATCCTGGACCTGGGCCGCGATCCCCGTTTCAAGTACATCCTGGTGTTCAAGAACCACGGCGAGGCCGCCGGCGCCACCCTCGAGCACCCGCACACCCAGCTCATCGCCACCCCCATCATCCCGCGGTGGGTGAAGGAGGAGCTGACCGGGGCCCGCGACCACTACCGGCTCAAGGAACGCTGCATCTACTGCGACATCGCCCGTCAGGAGATGGAAGACGGAAAGCGGATGGTGGCGGTCACCGAGCACTTCGTGGTGCTGGAACCCTTCGCCCCGAGATTCCCCTACGAGACGATGATCTTTCCCCGCGTGCACGCGTCGTCCTTCGAGCAGTCGCCGGCGGCGCTCCTGGAACCGCTGGCGGCGGTGATCCTCGACCTGTTCGGGCGGCTCCACCGGGTGCTGGACGACCCGCCCTTCAACCTGGTCCTGCATACCGCCCCGGTCGGCGACCCGTTCCTGCTCCACTTCCACTGGCACCTGGAGATCATGCCCAAGATCACCAACGTGGCCGGCTTCGAGTGGGGCTCGGGCTTCCACATCAACGTGGTTCCGCCGGAAGACGCCGCGGCGCGGCTCCGCGGGGAGCCCTCGGAGGTCTGACCGAGGTGATCGACGCCGGCTCCGGCCCGGGCGCTCCCGCCCCGCGTTCCCTGCGCGTGGTCATGCTGGCCCTGGAGATGACCCCGCTGGCCAAGGTGGGGGGGCTCGGGGACATGGTGGCGTCCCTGTCCGCCGCGCTCTCCGCCCGAGGCCACGACGTCACCGTGATCCTGCCCGCCTACCCGGATCTTCTGGCCGACCCCGACCGCAGGGAACTCCCGATGTCGACCCTGGAGTTTCCCTATGCCGGGGGGCTCCGGCGCCAGCGGTTCCACCGCCTGGCCCGCCCCGGCCTGGGGGCCCGGGTCCTGCTCCTGGAGGACCCGCTGTTCAGCGGCCGGGACGGGATCTACGCGGACCCGGTCACCCGGGCCGACTACCCCGACAACGGGGACCGCTACGCCCTGTTCGCCCGGGGAGCCTTGGAAATTCTCCTCCGGGTGGACCTCCGGCCGGACGTGCTCCATCTCCACGACTTTCAAACCGCACTTGCCGCCTCCCTGGTCCGGCGCGCTAAGGTAGGAGAGCGGCTCCTGGGCCCGAGCGCGCTCGTGCTCACCGTGCACAACATCGGCCACCAGGGGATCTACGATCCCTCGGTGCTGGACCGGCTGGGTCTGGACGGCGACGGGCGCCTCCCGGGGGGGCCGCTCGAGTTCTGGGGGCAGGTCAATTATCTCAAAGCGGGCATCGAGGACGCGGACGCGGTGACCACGGTGAGCCCGCGCTACGCCGAGGAGATTCAGGACGGCTACGAGTACGGCCGGGGCCTCGAAGGGGTGCTGGCCGCCCGTGGAGGCGGCGTGATCGGTATTCTCAACGGGATCGACACCGCGACCTGGGATCCGGCCGCGGACCCCTTCCTCGCCCGGCGCTACGACGCGCGGAGCCTGGAGGGGAAGGCGGCGAACAAGCGGATCCTGCTCGAGCGCACCGCGCTTCCTCCCGCCGGGGACAGGCCGGTGGTCGGGATGATCACCCGTCTGGTGGAGCAGAAGGGGATCGACCTGGTCATGGCGGCGGGCGACCGGCTCCTGGACCTGGACGTGGACCTGGTGGTGCTGGGCTCCGGACAGCCGGAGTACGAGGCGTTCTTCCGGGAATGGGCGGCCCGGCGGCCCGACCGGGTCTTTCACTCCGCCCGGTTCGACGACCCCCTTGCTCACCTCATCGAGGCGGGTGCCGATATTTTCCTGATGCCGTCCCGTTACGAGCCGTGCGGGCTGAACCAGATGATGAGCCTCCGGTACGGAACGGTCCCGGTGGTACGCCGGGTGGGGGGGCTGGCCGACACGGTGGTGCCGGCGGACGAGGAGCCGGAACGGGGAACCGGGTTCGTGTTCGACGAGTACTCGGCGGAGGCGATGCTGGAGGCGCTGGACCGGGCGCTGGCGGCGCGCCGCGACCCGGTCCGGTGGGAAGGGATCGTGCGCCGGGGGATGGGCCAGGATTTCTCCTGGGACCGTTCCGCCCGCCGGTACGAGGAACTCTACCGTTCGCTGGCCCCCGGCTTCGGCCCCGGAAGTCGATAAAATGCATGCTATACTGGATCGGTTGCGCTCCACCCCCTCCGGGCTCGGCGCGCGGAAAGGCCCGAACATGAAGCGGATTTTGGGGTTGGCCCTCCTGGCCCTCCTCTGCGCCAGGGTGGCATCCGCCCAGGACCAGGCCGCCTACAAGCTGGGTGTGGACGATGCCGTCCAGGTCCAGGTTTGGCAGCGGGCGGACCTGAGCGGCACCTACGTGGTCGACGGAGACGGGAACATCGTTCTCCCGCTCCTGGGCGCCGTCCCCGCGAAGGGATTGACCGCGGACGCCCTGGCCAAGGACCTGGAGCGGCGGTACGCGATCCTCGATCCCGGGATCAGCCAGGTGCTGGTGAGCGTGTCCCGCTACAGCAGCCGCTACCTCACGGTGGTGGGCGAGGTCCACAACCCCGGCCGGTACACCTTCCGCGAGATGCCCGCGCTGTGGGACGCCATCCTGGCCGCCGGCGGGGCCACCAGCCAGGCGGACATGGCCAGCGTGCAGATCGTGCGCAAGGAGAAGGAGGGGGGCGAAACCAAGACGCTCACGGTGGATCTCTCCGCCGGCCTCGAATCCACTCCGGCGGACTCTCTCCCCCGCTCCGGCCCGGGGACAGCGTGCTGGTGCCGTCCCTGGCTTCGAAGGTGATCTCCGGGGACCAGGTCCAGGTGCTGGGGGCGGTGCGGACGCCGGGCCTCTACTCCCTGAAGTCGGCGGGATCGGTGGTCGAGGCCCTGGGGGTGGCGGGAGGGGCCGCCGGGAACGCGGACCTCTCGAAGGTCAAGCTGGCCCGCCGGGCGGGAGGCGGGGCCTCGGTCTATGAACTCGACGTGCAGGGTTATCTGTATGAAGGCTATCCCCAGGCGGATCTCAAGCTGCGCCCGGGGGACACGGTGACCGTTCCGTCCAAGGGAGGGCTGGCCGGAAACGCCCTCCACGTGGTCCTCGCGCTGGCGCCGGTCCTGAGCGCGGTGGCCAGCGTCCTCCTCCTTGCCCGCAACTGAGCGCACAAAGGTAATCATGGCTTCGACCTTGGATCATGCCGTCGATCTCAAGCAGTTTTTCCGGGTGCTGTGGCGCCGGAAGTGGCTCGTCGTCCTCACCACCGTGGCCACCGTTTGCGCCACCATCGTCACCCTCGCCTTCGTCCCCCGCCAGTACCAGTCCTCGGCGACCATGATCATCGAGGATCGCCGGCCGATGGTGGCGCAGGTGGAGCAGGCGATCGGGGGGATGGGGGGCAAGGATACCGGGTACCGGGCCGACGAGCAGCGCATGGCCCGGATCGTGGGGTACGTGCACAGCCGGCCCTTCCTGGAACGGGTGGTCAAGATCCTCAAGATGAACGACGACCCCGCGGTGATGGCGGCGGCCCGGGCCCGCAAGTCCGAGCGCGCCGATCTCACCACCGACGAGATCGCGGTGCGGCTCCTGGTGGACCAGATCTCCGACCGGGTGCAGGTGGGCACGGCGGGGCCCGGGCTCTACCGGTTCATGGTCCGCGACTACAGCCCCCGGAACGCGCAACTCCTGGCCAAGTGGATCAGCGAGCTGTTCATCGACATGACCACCCAGCGGGAGCTGGAGCAGCTCCGCGCCGCCCGCAGTTTCGGGGCGGAGCAGCTCCGCATCTACCAGGACCAGCTCAAGCGCTCCGAGGACGCGCTGGCCGGGTACCAGTCGTCGCTCATCTCGCAGCAGCTCTCGGACAAGCTGGTCCGGTCGGACAACCTGCCGGCCGCCGAGGATCTGGAGAAACGGCTCTCGGACGACGCCGCCACCGCCCAGGCCCGGGTGGGGCCGTTCTCGCGTTCGGTTCTCGACGCGGGGTTATCGCTGGATCAGCCGGTCATCCGCCAGGACCCCGAGGTGACCGGACTGATCGAGAAGTTCTCGAGCGCGCTGGACCGGCAGGTCGAGTTCCAGCTCAGCGGCAGCACCACCCCCGGCGGGGCCTCGGCCGCTTCCGCGGCGCTGGCGGGAGCGCGTACCCAGCTCTACCAGACCCTGGAGAACAAGGTCGCCGACGCCTATCCCCAGGAGAACAACGAGGCCCATCGAGCCCTGGCCACCTACATCTTCGCCGACATCGACGCCACCGTGCAGCGGAGGGAGGCGGCCGCGCTCCAGGGGGGGATCGACGCCCTCACCCGGCGGGCCCGCTCCGCGCCGGCCAACACCGCGGAGGTGGAACGGCTGAAGGGGGAGGTGGAGCGGAACCGGCAGCTCCTGCAGACCTTCCAGGCGCAGATGGTGGCCAGCGACATCAGCCAGGCCGCCGAGGCCAAGGAGCTGGGTCTCCAGCTGGAGATCGTGGATCCCGCTCAGTATCCGCTGGCTCCGAGCTGGCCCGACGCGCGCAAGATCATCGGCCTGGCCATCCTGATGGGGCCCATCCTGGGCGTCGGATTCTCGTTCCTCACCGAGATGCTGGATCCCACCCTGCGCTCCCTGGAGCAGATCGAGCGGGTGGCGCCGGAGCCGGTGCTGGGGACCCTCCCGCTCATCGACGCGGTGCTCCCGCGGCCGCGGGGGCTCCGCCGCTACTGGATTCCGGTCACCCTGGCCGGGGTGGTGCTGGTCACCGCCGTCTTCTTCGTGGCCCGGGCCACGGTCCTTCCCAACCTGGGCCCCACCGTCACCCCGGTGAAGACGGTGGAGCCCGAGGAGAGCCTGGTCCGATGAGAGTCCTCGACGCCGTACACCGCGACTGGCCGGTGGCCACCGAGGTGCGCAAGCTCCAGTCCCGGCTCTGGCGCCAGGCCCGCAAGGAGAACCTGAAGGTGATCCTGGTCACCAGCGCGGTGGGCGGAGAAGGGAAGACCACCACCACCGCGTACCTGGCCACCACCACCGCTCTCCATCCCGACCGGAAGGTGCTCGCGGTGGACTTCGATTTCCGCCGTCCGCAGCTGGGGCAGCTCTTCGGGCTGGAGCCGGGGCCGGGCCTGACCGAGGTCCTCTCGGGAACCTGCTCCCTGGCCGAAGCGACCCGGAGCACGGAACTCCCGAGCCTGGACGTGCTGCCGTCCGGGGCCTCACCGGAGCGGCCGGGGATCCTGCTCGATTCGCCCGCCCTCGACGCCACCGTGGCCGAGATCCGCGAGCGCTACGACATCATCTTCCTGGATACGCCGCCGCTGGTCCCGGTGGCCGATGCCGCCGGCCTGGTGCCCCTCTCCGACGGGATCCTCCTGGTGGTGATGGCGGGCAAGACTCCCCGTCCGCACCTGCGGCGGGCCCGCGAACTCTGCCTGGGGATGGGCGGGAACATCCTGGGCCTGGTGGTGGGAAACGCGCGCGAAGCCGCCCCCGACTACTACAACTCCCCCTATTACCACGAGTATGGCTATGGACACACCAGGGAGCGGAAGGACGCTTGACCCTTCCGGGCCCGGTGACGGCGGGGCTCCGCGCCTTTCCGTGATCCTTCCGGTGCTCGACGAGGCCCGTGATCTGGGCGCGCTTCTCGACCAGTTGCGCGAGCAGGAACTCCCCGGGGAAGCGATGGAGGTCCTGGTCGCCGACGGCGGGTCCCGGGACGGCACCCGGGACCTGGTGCTCGAGCGGTCCCGGGGATGGCCCGCGCTGCGCCTGCTCGACAATCCGGGCCGGCGGAGCGGACCGGGACGGAACGTCGGGCTGCGCGCCTCCCGCGGAGACTACGTGGTGTTCCTCGACGGCCACTGCTCGCTTCCCCGGACCGACTACCTGAAGCGGCTGCTCGAGCTTTTCGAGTCGACCGGGGCGGATTGCCTGTGCCGGCCCCAGCCCCTGACCGCGGGGAACCCGGGGCCCTGGGGATGGGCGATCGCCGCCGCCCGGGCATCGCGGCTGGGGCACAATCCCGGCTCCGACATCTACGGCGCCCGCGCCGGATTCACCGATCCCCGCTCGGCCGGAGCGGCTTACCGCCGCGGGGCCTGGAAGGCACTGGGGGGGTACGACGAGCGGTTCGACGCCTGCGAGGACGTGGAGTTCAACCACCGCCTGGCCCGCAACGGGGGGGCGGCCTACGTGCACCCCGATCTTGCCGTGCGGTACCGGCCGCGGGACTCGGTGCGCGCGCTCTTCGCCCAGATGCGGCGCTACGGACGCGGACGGGGACGTCTGTTCGCCCGGCATCCGGACACCGCCCCGGTGGTGCTGCTCGCGCTCACCCTGGCCGCGCTCATCCCGCCGGCGCTGGCGGCGGCGGGACGGTTCAGGGCGGCGGGCGCGGCCGCCGCGGTCCTGGCCCTGGCCTGGGCCGGCCCGGTGATCTTCGAGAGCGTGCGCCTCGGACGCTCCCCGGCGGAATCGGCGCGTCTGGCCGCGGTGTTCCCGGCCATCCACGCCGGGCTCCTCCTGGGCTTCTGGCGCGGCCTCCTGGAAGCGCCGCGGTTCCGGCCGGGGGCCCCTGGCCCTCCTCCGCATCCGGTGGGGGAGGAGGAGGCCGCCCGTGCCTGACCAAAGCCCCTTCCGGCCCACCGCTCCCGCCCCGGCCACCGGGCCCCGCGCCGAGGGCGGCATCGCCGCCACCGGGCGCGGGCTTCGCACCTTGCTCACCCTGGTGGGGATCGCGGTCTTCTCCGGGCTCCTCGGGCTGGCCCTGGTGTACGTCCCCGCCGTCTTCCTGTTCGGCGCGCTGGCCGGCGCCGCGGGGGTGGTGGTCATCCTGGCCCGCCCGTACCTCGGACTGCTCCTCTACACCGTGGTCTACCTGCTCCGGCCCGGCGAGCTCAACCCGATCCTGGCCCCGCTTCACCTCGAGCGCATCGTGGGCGCGATCACGCTCCTCAGCCTCGCCTTCGACATGTACCGGCGCGAGGGGATGATCTTCCTGGACGCGTCCCGCCAGACCAAGTGGCTGTTCGCCTTCCTGGCCGGAGTGCTTCTCTCCATCCCGTCCTCGTACTGGGTGGGATGGTCGGCGGACCGGCTGGTGGAAATGCTGAAGATCGTGGCCTTCTACATCATGGTGGTCCAGCTCATCGGCACCCGGAAGCGGATGCAGATCTTCATCTGGACCTACGGGCTCCTGGTGGCCTACATCGCGTTTTCCGCGGTCAAGGCCTACTACTCCGGCAGCTACGTGTTCGCCCAGGGAATCGACCGGGCGGTGGGGCAGACCAGCGCCGGCGGCGACCCCAACAACCTGGGCACCACGCTCGCCTCCACCGTGCCGCTCTATCTGCTCCTGGCCAGGTACGAACGCTCGGGGTGGCGGAAGCTGGTCCTCGGCGGCTGCCTCATGCTCTCGGTATGGACGATCTTTCTCACCGGCTCCCGGGCCTCGCTCCTGGGGCTGGTGAGCGCGGTCGGCTTCCTCATCTGGACCTCGCGCTACCGGGTGCGGTGGATGATGCTGGCGGTGGTGGCGATCACGGTGGCGGTGGCGGTGCTGCCGAACCAGTACAAGAAACGGTACTCGACCATCTTCAAGGCCACCGAAGGCCAAATCGACGGCTCGTCCCAGGGACGGCTGGACGCCTGGAAGGTGGGGCTCGAGATGATCGCGGACCGGCCCCTGTTCGGAGTGGGGGCCGGGTGCTTCGGGACCGCGCACGCCATGGCCTATTCCCCGCCCGGCCAGCGCAACTGGCTCGAGGCCCACAGCCTCTACGTGCAGACGTTCGCGGAGCTGGGCCTGGTGGGGGGGATCGCCTTCTTCGGATTCCTCGGCCAGATCCTCAAGCTCAACCGCAAGGTCGCCCGCCTGGTGGCCATCCGCGGCCCTACCTGGGCCTACGAGTCGGCGCTCCTGCAGGCGGTGTTCGGGGGACTGCTGGTCCTCATCGTGTCGGGGATCTTCGGCCACAGCCTGTTCCGATCCACCTGGTACATGTTCGGAGCCATCGGCCTCGCCATCTACCGGCTCCACCTGGACCGGCCGGCTTCGCCCCCGGCGGAAGCCTGAGGGCCGGGGTGTCCCTGGCGCTCGCGGTGGAAGCGCTTCTCCTGGCCGGGCCGAGCTGCGCCGCGCTCTATCTGGGAGTGCTGGCCGCCGCTTCGCGCTTCCCGGCCCGGCCGCGGAGAGGCCCGGCGCCCGCGGTGGCGGTGCTGATCCCCGCCCACGACGAGGAGGCGTGGATCGGGGGCATCCTCTCCGACCTTCGCGGCCAGACCCGCCCCCCGGCGGCGGTGCTGGTGGTGGCGGACCGCTGCGGCGACGCCACCGCCGAACGCGCCCGCGCCGGCGGCGCCGAGGTTCTGGTGCGGAGCGGGGGCCGGCCTGGCAAGGCGGCGGCGCTGGCCGCGGGCCTGCGGGCGCTCGAACCCCGGGGGTGGGATGCGGTCCTGGTGGTGGACGCGGACTGCCGGATCGCGGCGGGCTTCCTGGCCGCGGTCTCGATGCGGCCGGAGGAGGCGGTGCAGACCCTGGTCTCGCTCCGGGTACCCCCGGGGGAGCGCGGTCTGGTCTACGAGTTCCTCTCCCGCTGGGAGAACCGGATCTTCCACCGGGGACGCGAACGGCTGGGGCTTCCCGCCTTTCTCCGGGGAACCGGCATGCTGCTCGGGCGCGGCGCCCTGGCCCGGTCCCCGTGGTCGGGAGAAGGCCTGACCGAGGACCGCGAGCAGGGTCTGGCCTTCCTCCGCGCCGGGGTGCGGGTGCGGTGCGACGACGCGCTGGAGGTGGTGACCGCGCCCCCGGGAACGGTGGGGGAGCGGTGGGCCCAGCGCCGCCGCTGGACCTCCGCGGGCCTCGCCGGCGTGATAGCGGGAGCGCTCCGCACCGCCGGATCGCTGGGGGCCCGGGGGGCGGAGCTTCCTTTGGCCGCGTTCGTGGACGCGCGGTCGCAGTGGCTGGCGCTTCTGGCCGCGGGGGCGCTGCTGGACATGATCGTGGGGGGGCCGTTCCGGATCTGGGTGGGAACCCTCCTGGCGGCGCTGGCCGCCGGCCTCCTGGTGTCGGGGTTCGGTTGGTACGGCCTGCGGTTCCGGCGCGTCCTCACCGAGGCCCCGGCGGCGGGCGCCCTGGCCCTGGGGACCGCCCTCCTGGCCGCGGTGGGGCGCCGCCCCGGGCGCTGGTCCCGGGGGCGGAGGACGCGCGATGCCGCCTGAGGCCGCGCGGGACGGCGGAGCCTCGGGACCCGGGGGGCCGGGCCCCGCGCCGGGGACGGGGGGCCCGGTGGTGGTGGCGGAATTCCGCCAGTCCCACACCACGGGAGGCGGACCCGAGAAGACGATCCTCTTCTCCGCCGCCGCCCACGACCCGGCGCGGGTGCGGGTGATTCCCATCTATCTCGCCGCCCCCGGCGATCCGCTCGAGGGAGTGGAGGAGGTGGCGCGGCGGGCGGGGGTGGAGATCGTGCGGGTGGCCGACCGCGCCCGCCTCGATCCGTTCGTGATCGGGTGGATGCGCCGCCTGCTCATCCGCCACCGGTGCCGGGTGCTCCACACCCACGATTTCAAGACCGACTTCCTCGGCCTCGTCCTCGCCCGGACGGTGCCCGGACTCCGGCTCATGGCCACCGCGCACGGCTGGTCCAGTCCCCTCGGGAAGTGGCATCGTTTCTACAACGCGCTCGACCGCCGGGTGCTCCGGCTCTACCCGACCGTGATCGCGGTCTCCGAGCACACCGCGCGGGAACTGCGCGGCGTCGGGTTCCGGCGCGAGCGCCTGGAGATCCTTCCCAACGCGATCGACGTGGAACAATGGCGCCCCCGGACCCGGGGGGCGCTCCCACCGGGGCTCCCCTCCGGGCGCCGCTTCGTCGGCACGGTGGGGCGGCTCTCCATCGACAAGGACGTGCCCACCCTGATCCGTGCATTCACGCAGATCGCGCCCGCGCATCCCGACCTGGACCTGGTCCTGGTGGGGGACGGACCCGAGCGCGCATCCCTCCTGGCGCTGGCCGGGGAACTCGGGGTGAGAAGCCGGGTCCATTTCCTGGGTCAGCGCGGAGACCTTCAGGAACTCTATGGCGCTTTCGAGGTATTCGTGCTGAGCTCCCGCACCGAGGGAATGCCCAACACACTGCTCGAGGCCATGGCCATGGAGCGGCCGATCGTGGCCACGCCGGTGGGCGGGGTGGGGGAGATGGTGCGGGACGGCGAGGAGGCGCTCCTCGTTCCCCCCGGAGACCCGGCGGCGCTGGCCGGGGCCATCGCGCTTCTCTGCGACCGGCCGGAGCGCGCGGACGAGCTGGCCCGCTCCGCCCGCGCCCGCGCGGTCTCCCGGTTTTCCTTCACGCACCGGCTGCGACGCATCGAGGAGATCTACGTCCGGGTGGCGGCAGGACTACCGCCCGGACACGAGGAGCTGCAATGACGTTCTACACGCCATGGCATGCTTCCTGCATTTTACATGGCGGGACTGGACCGATGGATCCCGGCAGCAGGAGGAGCTACATGAGACACGGATGGAGGGTATCCCTTGCCGCCGGGGTGGCGGCGGCGGCGATGGGGGCGGTATTTTGCACGAGCGAGGTTGCGGCGAGCCCGCCGCGGCATGCGGTTGTCTACTACGTCCCCGCGCCGAATTCCCAGGTGCAGGACCTGGTGGCCCAGCGGTACCAGGTGGGGGTCACCGGGCTGGATTACGGGAGCGATGCCCAGGCCATCAAGACGCGCAATCCCGATTTCAAGTGGTTCGCCTACAACTCGGGAACCGACAACTACGTAACCGCCACCGACTCCGAGAACCAGGCGTTGAACTCCCTGGCCTCGGCCAAGGGGTGGAACGTGGAGGATGCCTTCCTCCATTACTGGGACGACACCCGTACCGTGCTCCAGGGGGATACCATCCTGGTGCCCGGCTGGGGGGGCGGGAGCGCCGTCAATCCCGCCGACGCCCGGATCCCGGTCTACTACAAGGACCTTTCCCGCCGCGTGGTGAACTTTTCCACTCCCCGGGGGATGGAGCTCAACAAGGAAGTCATCCTGAACATGGCCTTCGGCCAGCCGTTCAAGGGGACCAACCTCTACGCCGACGGCGTGTTCCTCGACAACTCTGCCGCCCAGATCTACAACACCGGCGAGATCGTCTCCGGCGGGCACGTCCGCGAGGCCCCCAACCATCCCGAGGTCGCGAGCTCCGCCTTCGAGGACTGGCACTGGAACCAGAATCTGGGGCCGTTCCTCTCCGCCCTGAAGGACACCCTGCGCAGCTCCCAGGACTGGACCCCCGACCGCCAGCACAAGCTGATCATGATCAACGTGGCCAACGTGTGGACCGACGACTACGTGACCCGCGACGTGTGCGACGTGCTGAGCATGGAGTTTCAGTACAATCCCGTACGCAATTTCGGGGTGGACATGGTGGGCGAGGCTTACCGGAGGGACAAGCTGGCCGCGGACGCGGGCATCACCAGCTTCCAGCTCTCGCTGGTGGTGACCGAGGCGCCGGGACGCGCGGGGTCCTATAGCTATTCCGAGGCGATGATGGGGAGCCTCGCCTGGTTCTTGGCCACCCGGTCCGACCAGACCCTGCTTTTCCTGGAGGGGACGGTCAATCCGTCCGCCGCGGGTTGGGACACCCTCACCTGGTGTCCCGCGGTGGACAAGGCCGACCAGCAGCTGGGGGATCCGACCGGCCCGCCCTACCGGTTGACCGAGGGGGTCGATCCCGTGGGGAATCCCTACGTGATCTGGGCCCGGCCCTACCAGAACGGATTGGTGCTGGTGAGGCCCCGGGGCGATTGGAACCAGGACATCACCCCCCAGACCTCGGTCACCGTCACGCTCCCGAACGCGATGGGCCGGATCTCCTCCGACGGGTTGGTGAGCCTGGCCTCCGACCAGCTGTCCCTGCGCAACGGCCAGGGGGCGGTGCTCCTGGGCGACCCGGGCACCGGCACCGTTCTTCCCCCGCCCCCCGCGCCGCCGTCCAACGACATCGTGCCTCCGGATCCCGCCGCCGCTTTCGGGATCCTCAAGACCGAGCCCGAGGTGGGGGCGACCCTGGTGCCGGCGGGAAGCCAGATCCGGTTCTATCTCACCAAGCCCGCGAATCTGACCAGCCTGCTCCCCGGGATCCTCACGGTGAACGGGTCGGCGAGCGGATGGATGGGTGGGGGGGTGAACCTGGAAGAGGGAGGCCTGCGGCTGGTGTTCACTCCGGCCCATCCCTTCCTGGCCGGAGAGACGGTCACCGCGGTGCTCTCGGGGGCGCTGCAGGATACCGAGGGCGCGTACCTCGACGGCAACGGGGATGCGGTGGGGAGTGGGGACCCCAGCGGGGACGCCGCCCGCTTCACCTTCCAGATCGGCCAGTTGCCCTAGCCGCACGCGGGTTTTCGAGGGGCGGCCGGTTCCCGGCGCTCCGTTCCGTTTCCTCTTCGCGATCTCCAAGGGCCCCGGCGCTCAGGCGCCGGGGCCCTCGCTTCGCCGTGAGCGGAGGCCGGCCAGGGTCGAGGCGGGGAGATGGGCGGCCATCCACCAGGGCAGGGCGCGCCAGCCGCGGGCGCCCGAACGAAGCGCCCGTCCCAGGTGGGCCCGGGCGGCGGCGGGCTGCACGAGCCGCAGGGCGTGCCGGCCCGCCTCGTACTCCGCCTCGGCCAGCTCGGCCAGCATGAACCGGCGATCCGCCGGATCTGCGTCCAGATGCACGGCGAGGAGCACGTGCCACCGGTGCACCTGGTCGAAAGCGAAGCCCGGACTCCGGGTGAGGTTTCCGGGATGGTCGCGCTTGAACGCGTACACCCCGTTCACCCGGGCGAACTCGGTGCGGCGGGCCGCCCGCAGCCAGAGCTCGATGTCCTCGCAGCCCAGGAGATGCGGGTTGAACAGGCCGCACCGGACGAGGAGGGAGCGGCGGGCGAGGACCGACGAGGTGAGGATGAAGTTCTGCCGGAGGAGCCGGCTGAACACCCATCCCTCTCCGGCCCGGGAGTATTGGGCGAGCCGGGGGGAGGAGGCCGTCTCCAGGCTCTCGCCGCGGACGTAGTCGGTGTAGGCCACTCCCACCCCGGGGCGCTCGATCGCCTCGAGCTGAGCCCGGAGCTTACCGGGAAACCACTGATCGTCCGCATCCAAGAACGCCACGTGCTCGGTGGTCGCGGCCGCGATCCCCAGGTTGCGGGCGGACGCCGGCCCCTCTCCGTGCCCGGTGAGAATCCGGACCCGGTCCCCCGAACCGGCGGCGGCCTCCGCGCTCCCGTCGGTGGAGGCGTCGTCGATCACCACCACCTCGCGCGGGGCCGGATCCTGCTCGAGCGCGCTCCGCACCGCCGCCCCCACGAAGTCCTGCATGTTGTGGCAGGGGATGATGACCGTCACGTCACACGGCATGGTTCCTCGTCTTGGGTGGGGGGACTTTCCCGGGAAGCCGGCCTTCCACGGTATCGGCAAAGGGGACTGGACTTCAATGGCTTCGATCACACATGCGCGCGCCCGGGCCTCGGGGTTGCGATCGTCATCCCCGCCATTGCCGATTGCGAGACCTCCGGGCCGCGTCCCCCAACCGCCTCTCGAACGTGACTGCAACCGGATCTGTAACCGGTTGCCGCGTCGCGAGTTGGATCTTACGGCCCCGGGCTCCAGAGGCTGGCGCGCTCCTTGCCTATTGACCCGGCGGGACCGTGAGGATTTCGCCGGGAGAGGAGGAGACCAGCCATTCCCGCCCACCATGCTTTCACCATCGCTTTCGGGCGCCGAGCCCTCGTCGCCGGCCTGGCCGCGGCCGCGCTGTCGCTGGCGGCCGCCGGAGCCGGGGCCGCGCCCGATCCGCGCACCCAGGTTCACGTGAGCTGGACCGCTCCGCAGGAGGGCGTCCAGGCCGGATCCGCGACCGGGTACGAGATGCGCATCGCTTCCTCCGCACCCGGGACCGACCTCGAAGCGTGGTGGGCAAGCGCGGTTCCGGTGAGCGGGCTTCCGGCGCCCGCCGCCCCCGGCACCGGCCAGAGCGCCTGGGTCTCGGGGCTCACCCCCGGTACCCCGGTCCACGCCGTCCTCCGGGTCCTCGACGCCGACGGCGTTCTGTCCGCGGGATCACCGGTCCGGACCTGGACCCCGCCCGCGGCTCCGTTCCTTACCGGGCTCCGCCCGAACCGGGTGGCGGCGGACCCCGCCTCCGCCGCGTTCACGTTGACCGGGGTCGGGCTCGACGGCGCCCCCGCGGTGCGCTTCCGCGCCGCCAACGGGGTGGCGGCGCCGGGGTCGGTGACCGGGCACGACGCCTCCGGGAACCTCCTGGTGGGCGCGGACCTCTCCGCGCTCCCCAACGGCGCGTTGAACGTGGAGATCACCACCACCGGCGGCACCGACGTCCTGCGCGGATGGTTGAGCCTGGACGTGGCGCCGCCCCCGCCGCCCCCCGCGGACACCCTGGCTCCGGCCACGGTCGCCGACCTCGCGATCGAGGTGCTCGGGCCGACCCGGGTGGCGCTCACCTGGACCGCCCCCGCCGACGCGTCCCCCTACGGGGCCGAGCGGGCGGCGGCCTACGATCTTCGCCGCCTGGGCGGCGCTCCCGGCACCTGGTCCTGGGACGGCGGCACCGCGGTGCCGGCCGCGGCCCCCGCGCTTCCCGGAACGGCGGAGCGGCTGGTGGTCGACGGCCTCACCCCCGAGTCGGCGGTGGCCTTCGCGATCGCCGCCCTCGACAGCGCGGGCAACCGGTCCGAGGCCTCGGCGCCGGCCGCGGCGACCCTGCCCGCGTTCCCCGACACCCTCGCTCCCGCCGCCATCACCGACCTCGCGGGCTCGGTGGCGGCCGGAGATACGGTGGTGCTGAGCTGGACCGTGCCGGTGGACGACCGGGGCCCGGTGGCCTCGTACCGGGTGTGGCGGGTGGACGGCGATGCCAAGAGCCTCACCACCGGAGCGGCCGCACAGCTCGCGGAATCCTGGGTCCCGCTCGCCCCGGGCTCGGTGGAGTCCCGCACGGTGGGGACGGTGGTCCCCGGAGCCATGGCCAGCTTCGCGGTGGCGGCGGTGGACGGGGCCGGCAACGTGGCCCCGCCGTCGAATCCGGTCACCGTGGACCGGCGGAACGTGGACGTGGTCGCTCCCTCCCTTCCCGGGAGTTTCCAGGCCTCGGTCTTCAACAACAATACCGTCCAGCTCCGCTGGCTCGCTCCCGGCGACGACGGGATGACCGGCCGGGCGGATCACTACGAGCTCCGCTGGGCCGCCGACCCGGTCCTGGGAACCGCGTGGTGGGACGGCCGCCCCGACCAGCCCCTCTCCGGTGCCCCCAAGTGGCCGGGCAAGCAGGAATTCACCAACATCAAGGGCGTCGACGCCCGCGCCCCCCTCGGGTTCGTGCTGCGGGCGGTGGACGAGGCGGGCAACGCCTCGCCGTGGACGCTGGCCTTCCTGAACCAGGTGAGCGCGGCCAACGCCGACGCCGCGCCGCTCCCCGCGCCCGAGGGTCTGAGCGCGCGGACGGTCACCGGCGGGGTCCGGCTGGCCTGGAGCCCGGTCTATTCGACCGAGGTGGCCGGGTATCGCGTCTACCGGTCGCACCCCGGGCAGCGCCTGGTGGCGGTGGCCTCGGTGGCGGGATTCGACACCGTGTACGTGGACTTCCGGCAGCCCGACGCCGGCCTCCGCTACGCGGTGGTGGCGGTGGACGCGGCGGGGAGCGAATCGCCGCTCGCGAACTGGGTGACGGTCGCCGCCGCCGCTCCGGCGGGAGTCTCGGTCTCCCCTGACGGCGCCGGCTGGAAGCTCTCGGTGGAGGACACCCCCGGCGCGGGGCGCTCCGGTCCGCCGGCCATCCGGATCTTCGACGTCCAGGGACGACTGGTGGCCGAGCCCGAAGCGTTCCGGGCGGGCGGAGGATGGGAAGCCCGCTGGAACGGACGCACCGGCGGCGGCGCCGCGGCGCCGTCGGGGATCTATTTCATGCAGGTGCGCCAGGGCGACCTCATCCGGGCCCGCAAGGTCGCCATCCGCCGCTGAGCGGCGGCCCCCGGCCTCCGGCTCCCGCACCCCATGGTAGACTCATCTGCTCTGGGCCCGCGGGGCACGAACCTGGAGGCATGGCGTTCTGAGCGACCTTCGCAAGACTCTCCTCTGGACCGGCGGCGTGGCCCTGGTCTCCGCATTGGTCTATGCGCCGGTGGCGGCGGGCCTGGTCGGGGACTGGCTCCACGACCCCAACTACAGCCACGGCTTTCTCATCCCCCCCGTGGCCGCCTTCCTGGTGTGGCAGCGCCGGGGGGACCTGGCGGCGGTCCCGGTGCGGCCGTCGGCCTGGGGACTGGCCGGCATCGCCTTCGCGATGGCGCTCCTGGTGCTGGGGGCGGCGGGCGCCGAGGTCTTCACCGAGCGGATGAGCCTGCTCGTGCTCCTCGCCTCGGGTACGGTGTTCCTGCTGGGATGGAGCTGGCTCCGGCGCCTCGCCTTTCCCATCGCGTTCCTGGCCCTGGCCGTCCCGCTGCCTTACGTCATCTACTACGACGTGACCGCGCCGCTCCAGTCGCTGGCCGCCCACGGGGCGGTGGTGGGCCTGAAGACGGTGGGGATCCCGGTGATGCGCGAGGGGAACGTGCTCCATCTTCCCGGGGTGAGCCTGGAGGTGGCCGAGGCCTGTAGCGGCATCCGCTCCCTCTATGCCTTCCTGGCCCTGGGCGCGCTCTTCGCCTACTGGCTGCCGGTCCCGGCCTGGGGCAAGGTCGCAATCTTCCTGGTCACGATTCCCCTCTCGGTGGCGGGCAACGCCCTCCGGGTTTGGGGGAGTGGGGTGGCCGCCTACGTGGGTGGAGTGCAGTACGCCGAGGGCACGCCCCACGAACTCTTCGGGCTGGTGGTGTTCGCGGCCGCGCTGGGCATCCTGGCCCTGATCGGGAAAGGAGCACGCCGGATATGGCGGCGCGAGCGCTGATCGCGGCCCTGCTCATCCTGGCCGGGGGGGCCTATGCCCGGGTGGTGAGCGAACACCGCCCGGCACCCCCACGGGCGCCCGATTTCTCCCGGGTGCCGCTCGCGGTGGGGCCGTGGGTGGGGGAGGAGCACGCGCTGGGGGTGGGGGAAGCGAAGGCGCTGGGCGCCGACGCCACCACGCTCCGCCTCTACCGGGGCCCCGGCGGCGCCGCCGCCTGGGTCTTCTTCGCTTATTTCCGGCAGCAGCAGGTGGGTTCGCAGATCCACTCCCCGCGGCATTGCCTTCCCGGTACCGGGTACGAGATCCAGAGCCTCGCGCCGGTGGTGCTGGAGCTGGGAGGTCGCCGCCAGCCCGCCGAACGCGCCACCATCGACCGCCAGGGGAACGACCAGCGCATGATCTACTGGTTCCAGACCCGCTCCGGCACGGTGACCGACGAGTACGCGCTCAAGTGGGACCTGGTGCGGAATTCGCTGCGCCGCCGCCCCACCGACGCCGCCTTCATCCGCTTCCACTGCATGGAACGCGACACCCTGGCCATGCGCGACCTGATGACCCGGCTCGACAAGCCCCTGGAGTCGCTCCTGGCGGGAGCGGGGCTCCGTTGAGCCTCGCCGCCTTCTCCACCGACGTGGAGGACTACTTCCAGGCCGAGGCCCTCCGTCCCTTCTTCCCCCGGGAGCGCTGGGACGGGCTCGAGGACCGGTGCGAGGCCAACACCGACCGTCTCCTGGAGATCCTGGACCGGCGCGGCATCCACGGGACCTTCTTCGTCCTGGGGTGGACCGCCGAGCGCCACCCGGCGCTGGTGCGCCGGATCGCGGAGGCGGGCCACGAGATCGCCTCCCACGGCTACGGACACGAACTCATCTACCGGCAGAGCCCGGAGGCGTTCCGGGAAGACGTGCGCCGCGCCAAGGCGCTTCTCGAGGATCTCTCCGGAGCCGGGGTGGCCGGGTACCGGGCCCCCTCCTACACGGTGGTCGAGCGCACCCGGTGGGCGCTGGCGATCCTGGCCGAGGAGGGCTACCGGTACGATTCCAGCATCTTCCCCATCAAGCGCCGCAAGTACGGCATTCCCGGGGCGCCCCGGTGGCCCCACCGCCTGGAGTTGCCGGGAGGGGCCCGCCTGGTGGAGTTTCCCCTTCCCACCGTTCGCCTGGGGCCGGTGAACGTTCCGGCCACCGGAGGGGCCTACCTGAGGCTCCTGCCACTCGAGTTCCAGCGGCGGGCGCTCCGGAGCCTGGTGAAGGCGGGGCGGCCGGTGGTCCTGAACGTCCACCCCTGGGAGCTGGACCCGGCCCAGCCCCGGCTCCCCGTGGGTCCGCGGACCCGCTGGACGCACTACCACAACCTGGGGGCCGCTCGGGGAAGACTGGAAAAATTGCTGGAGTTGGCTCACTATGGATCCCAGGGGGGGGTGCTCCGGGACCTCGGACTTCTGGACTGAGCCCCTCCTGTCGAATCCATTGTCAACCGTATGGTCTTGTTTACGGTGTCCGGGGCCGGGAGTAAAACAGGCCGTCACTCCGGTCCATCTTGTCTCGTATTGACATCATCTCCTTTCATGCTATGATTTTATTCTTCCCAAAAGCGGAAAGCTCCCCAACGGGCGGCGGCCAGGGTGTCGGAATTCGTTCCGATTTGGCTTGCGAGGGAAGGACTTGAGGACGGCATGAACCTTTTCCGGGCCCTGAGCGTCGCCCTGTGGTCGCTTCAGGCATCGATCTCGAGACTGTTCCGATTCAGCATCTGGGTGCCCTTCCTGATGGTGGGGGCGCTCCAGCTCCTGCTGCTGGAGATCCTGCTTTCCTTCCACCGCCCGGTGGTGATGTCGGTGGCGCTTCCGCTCGTCACCTGGGTGGGGGGGCAGGGCGCCACCCATTATCCGTTCTTCTACCTGGCTCTCCCCTCGGTGTTCGCCCGGGTGAACATCGCAGTGGCGGTCCTGGCCTCCTCCTGGTCGGTGGGGGCGGGAACGCTCCTCTTCGCCCGCAGCTACGGACAGGAGACGGCGGCGCCCTACGCCGAGGCCCGTCGCCGGTACGGGGCCCTGGTGGTGGTGGCGGTGCTGGAAGCGGCCTTGAGCATCGGGATCTTCCTCGTGGCCGGGGGGCTTCCGCGCGACTACCACTCGGCGGCCGCCGTCCGGTGGGGGGCGAGGCTGGCGCCAGTGGCCGTCTTCGCCCTGGTGGAGACCTTCCTGATCTTCACCTCGCCCTGGATCGTGCTCGGTGGGCGCGGCCCCTTCGCGGCCATCGGCCGGTCCGTCCGCACCGCCGGCCGCCGGTTCCTGCCCACGTTCGGGGTGGTCCTTCTCATGGTCCTCCTGAACTACCCCCTGGACTACCTCAGCCAGCGGTCCGACCTCTTCTACGGCAAGTTCAACCCGGAACTCTTGGCCTGGGTCCTGGTGCTGGAGATCGCGGCGGCGGCGATCCTCGGATTCCTCCTCACCGGGGCGGTGACCCGGCTCTTCCTCTGGGACCGGGAGGAACGCGCATGAGCGGCGCCCGTCGTCTTTGCCTCCTCCTGGTCCTGGTTCCGTTCCTCGCCGGTTGCGGAGGCTCCCCCGGCCTCGGGCGGAGGTTCCGCGCCGAAAGGGCGCTTTGGCATGCCGACCGCGAGTTCAAGCAGCTCTCCATCCGCCCCGATCTGACCAGCAACACGGACCGCGAGCGGGTGGCCGAGCGCTACCAGGAGATCGCCCGCCGCTACGGCGGACCCGCCGCCCCGGGGGACACGAGCCTGGCCGCGGGGGAAAGGCGCACGGTGGCCGCGCGCGCGCTGATGGACGCGGCCGAGGTGTATCTGAGCTTTGGCCGGGCCGGGCGCGCCGACACCCTGTTCGCCCGGGTCGAGCAGGAGTACGCGGATCTCCCGCGGATGGCGGGGGAGGCGGCCTGGCGGCGGGGCGCGGAAGCCGAGCGCATGGGCCGCAACCAGGTCGCGGTCCGCTCCTACGCCCGCGCCATCAGCGCCGTCCCGCCGCATCCCGGGGCGCCGGGGGTGGAAGGGATCGTGCTGGGGCTGCCGCTCCGGGTGGCCCGCCTCCGCGCCGCCTCCCTCGCCGACACCAGCCTCGCCGCGCGGAAGACGGTCTACGAGGACAGCCGGGCCTACTACCAGCGGGTGGCCGACCGGGAGCCGAAGAGCCAGGCCGGACTCGAGGCCCAGTCCCGGCTGGTGGACATCGATACCGACCTTCAGGAGTGGCCCGGCGCCATCTCGGGGCTTCGCCGCCTGCTCGGGGAGATGCGGACGTCGGGGGATTCGCTCTCCGGCCGCGACCCGGGAGCGCTCCGGTTCGCCATGGCCGAGGCCCAGCGGCGGATGGGGGCCCGCGACTCCAGCGCCGCCACCTTGAAGCGCCTGGTCCGGGAGGAGCCGCGGAGTCCGTACGCGCCCCGGGCGCTCCTGGCCCTGTCCGTCCTCGAGCGGAATCGTGGGGACGACGAGGCGGCGCTCCAGGATCTGGAGAAGGTGACCTCGGATTATCCGGGGGCGGAGGATGAGAACGCTCAGGCCCGGCTCTGGACCGCCGACATCTACGAAAAGAGCGACCGCTGGCCCAAGGCGCTGGAGGTCTACCGGTCGATCCCGGTGGAACACCCCCTGACCGCGGCCGCGCTGGCCGCCCCCCTCCGGATCGTTCAGCACTACTCGCGGGTGGGGGACGCGGAGGCGCGGGGGCAGGCCCTGGCCGAAGCGGAAAAGGCCTACAAGGACTTCGAGTCGCGCTACCCCAACCGCCAGCTGGGGCTGGCGGCGAGGGAGCAGCTGGTGGACGTCTACCTCACCGAGAAGCGGTATCCCGAGGCGGTCCAGGAGCTGGTGGGGATCGCCGCCGACACCCGGGGTCAGAGCCGCGGCGTGGACGCCGCCTTCCAGGCGGCCAGCCTGGCGGTGAACCAGCTCGGCGACACCACCCGGGCGATCCAGATTCTGGACCAGGCGAGCGGCTGGTACGCGCCCAGCGCGATCTCCAATCAGCTCTCCGGCGAGGCCGCCCGGCTCCGGAGGGGGGGCAAGCCATGAGTATCCGCGAAACCGCTCTCCTGGCCGGGATGGTGGTGGCGATGATACCGGTGGGCGCCGCCTATCTCCGCCACCGCTCGGGGCTGGCTTTCAGCCTGACCGGGCTGGCCGGCCTGTGCGTGGTCGGCTTCCTCGCCGTGACCTGGAAGCTGGTCCGGATGGGAGCCGACCCCGGCGTGCGGGGTTGGGTCTACCTGCTGGTGGGGATGGGCGCCCCGGTCATGATCAGCACCTACCTCTTCAGCCTGGTCATGGGACGGGAGAGCGCCTCCGCTTCCATCCGCAACAGCGTCCGCACCTTCATCGGCCTCACCGCGCTGGGAATCGTCTCCATCTTCCTCCTCCGGCAGGAGCAGTTCGTCTCGGGCTACCGCTGGAACGCGGGGAGCGGCTCGGTGCTCCTCGGCCCGATGGGAAAGGCGTACCTGAGCTACCTCCTGGTGGGCGCGGTGTTCGTGGGCTACAACATGGAGAGCACCTACCGGCTGGCCGGGGGCGAGGCCCGCGTCCGCCTGCGGGCGGGCATTCTGGGGCTGTTCGGGGTTCTGGGGTTCTACACCTACGTCCTGACCACCGGACTCCTGTACTCGGCGATCGAGATCGACAACCTGGTGGCGGCGGTGGTGCCGCTGACGGTCGCCGCGATCCTGGTCTCCTACAGCTTCCTGCGCGGGACCCTCGCCGACACCTCGGTCCCGGTCTCGCGGAGCGTGGTCTACTCCTCCTTCACCGCGTTCGCCGCCGCCCTCTACGTCCTGGCCATGGGGCTGGCCGCCCAGCTTGCCAGCCTCACCCGCTGGACCCCGGGCCAGGTGGTGACGGTCTCTTTCATCTTCCTGGTGATCCTGTTCGCGGCGGCGTTCCTGCTCTCGAACCGGTTCCAGCGCTCCCTGCGGCGTTTCATCGACCGCAACTTCTACGTGAACCGCTACGACTACCGCGCGCAGTGGTTCCGGGTTACCCGCACCCTGGAGCCGGGACACGGATCCGACGGGGTGCTGGTGGAGGCGGAAGCCCTCTTCCGTGAGGTCTTCCTCGCCGACCAGGTCACGTTGTCGATGCGGGAGCGCGGGGGTTCGGTGCTGCGCCCCCGGATCGGCCGGGGCAAGGATGACCGGGACGCCCTCCTCCTCGACTCCAGCCCCCTCTGCCGGAAGCTGGAGGAGGAACGGCGCCCGCTGTTGCTGGACCGCCAGCGCGACGATCTCGAGTACATCCCGATCTACGTGGAGAACCAGGAGTGGCTGGAGCACACCGCCAGCCAGGTGATCGCTCCGCTTTTCGTGGGGCGCGAGCTCCTGGGGCTGGTGGGTCTCGAGCGCAGCCATCCCGACGACCGGTTCAGCTACGAGGACCTCGATCTCCTGGACTGCATGGCCGCCCAGGTGGCGGCGGTCTACCGCTCCATGGAGCTTGCGCGCGACCTCTCCGAGGCCCGGGAGATGCAGCTCCTGTCCCAGTGGAGCAGCATGATCCTGCACGATCTCAAGAACTACCTCTCACCGCTCCGGCTGATCGTGCAGAACATGCGGATCCACATGGGCAATCCCGAATTCCAGCGCGAGGCGGTGGAGGACCTGGCCGCGGTCACCGAGCGCATGGAAAGGATGGTCAAGCGCCTTTCGGAGCTCCGGCAGGGCCCGCGCATCACCGAGGGGGCGGTGGACATGAACGAGGTGGTGGTGCGGGCGCTGGCCGCGCTCCAGCTCTCCCGGCGGCAATCGCTGACGGTGGAGCGGGACCTGGTGGCGGCGGAGTTCGTGGCCGGAGACGCCTCGCTCCTCACCCGGGTGGTGGAGAACCTGGTCGGGAACGCCGTGGACGCCATGGACGGCCGCGGCACCCTCACCGTGCGCACCCAGGTGGTGCGGGTGGCGGGCAACGGCGGCCGCACGGTGGTGCTGACGGTGGAGGACACCGGACCGGGAATGGACGAGGCCTTCCAGCGCGAGAAGCTCTTCCGGCCGTTCGCCACCACCAAGAAGAAGGGCCTGGGGTTGGGCCTCTACCAGGTGCGAAGCATCGTCGAGGCGCACGGGGGTGAGATCCAGGTCCGGAGCATCCCCGGCGAAGGCACCGTGTTCCGGGTGATCCTCCAGTGCGCCCGCCGCGCCGCCGTGCCCCGGCCCACCCCGCCGCCGGTGCCCACCGGCCAAGGACGGAAATCATGAGCAAACCGATGCCGCAACCCGAGCCGAAGCGCGCCAAGCTCCTGGTGGTGGACGACGACCTGGCCATCCTGCGCCAGCTCAAATGGGGGCTCTCCGCCGACTACGAGGTGATTACCGCCGAGAATCCCGACTCGGCCTGGGAGCTGCTGCGCGAGGAGCGCCCCGACGTGGTCACCCTGGACCTGGCCCTGGAGAACGACAACCCGGAGTCGGGGTTCGAGCTTCTGGAACGGTTCATCGGGGCCGACCCGCTCGTGAAGGTGGTGATGGTCACCGGGCACGACACCCGCGAGAACGCGCTTCGGGCGGTGGACCGGGGAGCCTTCGATTTCTTCACCAAGCCGATCGCCCTGGAGGAGCTTCGCATCCTGGTCAACCGCGCGGTCTCCCTCCGGCGCCTGGAGGTCGAGAACGCCGGGCTCCGGGAGCGGCTGCGCCGCGAAGGGAGCCTGGGCCGGATGCTGGGCCAGAGCACCGAGATCCAGCGGGTATTCCGCATGATCCGCAAGGTGGCCCCCGCCGACGTCACCGTCCTGGTGGGCGGGGAGAGCGGCACCGGCAAGGAACTGGTGGCCCGGGAGGTTCACCGGTTGAGCCCCCGGGCGGACGAGCCGTTCGTGAGCATCAGCTGCGGGGCGATCCCCGAGAACCTGCTCGAGAGCGAGCTCTTCGGCCACGAGAAGGGGTCCTTCACCGACGCCTACGCTTCCCGGGAGGGGAAGCTCGAGACCGCCAATGGGGGAACGGTGTTCCTCGACGAAATCGGGGAAATGCCGATGTCCCTCCAGGTGAAAATCCTGAGATTCCTCCAGGAGCGGGAGGTCGAGCGGGTGGGCGGACGCAAGGTCATCCCCTTGGACGTGCGGGTGTTGGCCGCCACCAACCGGGAACTCAAGGAGGAGGTGGCCCAGGGTCGCTTCCGCGAGGACCTCTTCTTCCGCCTTTCGGTGGTGAACATCGTGCTTCCACCCCTCCGCGAGAGAAAGGCGGATATCGTCTATCTGGCCCAATGCTTCCTGGAGCGGTACGCTTCGGAGTTCGGGCGGGGACGCTTGAGCTTCAGCCGGGAGGCGATGCGCGCCATGCAGCGCTACCCCTGGCCGGGGAACGTGCGCGAGCTGGAGCACCGGGTGCAGCGGGGGATCGTGCTCTCGCGGGGGCGAGTGATCCGCAGCGAGGACCTGGAGCTGGGGGGCGAGGGGGAGATCGAGTTCTCAAACCTGCGCGCGGCGCGCGAGAGCGCGGAGCGGCGGTCGGTGAACGAAGCGCTGCGCCGCAACTGCGGCAACATCGCACGGGCGGCCCGGGATCTGGAGATCTCCCGTCCCACCCTCCACGACCTCCTCCGGAAGCTCGAGATCTCCGCCGTCGACTTCAAGAACGGAATTGGACCGAACGGAGACAAGGAGGACCGGTAGTGCGGAATCTCGTCAGCGTGGCCGCCGCGGCGGCCGCCATCCTGGCCGTCGCGCTCCCGGCGGGGGCGGCACCCGGACCCGGGCCGAACCTGACTTCCTCGCCCGCGGGCCTCTCGGTGAAGCTCTCGGGACCGGTGAAGATCTCCGGGAGCACGCCGATCTCCCTGGCCGACGTCCCCGCCGGACGCTATCGCCTGCGGGTGGGCGCGGCGGGAACCGGGCACGCCATGGGCCGGCTCACCCGGGGCGTGGACGGGACCCTCCACCTGGGCCGGCTGGTCGGCCCCGAGGCGGTGCTCCTGCCTCCCGGGGTCACCTTCTTCCGCCAGGGCGCGGAGACCCGCGGACTGCTCTTCGCCGCCGGCGGGGTGGCCGGGGCCACCGGCACGGTCTGGAAGGCGGTGCGCCTCCACGACGCGCAGCGGGACGCCGACCTGGCCCGGGAGCGCTACAACGCCGCGGTGTCTCCCACCGCGATCGACCAGGCGCGCCTGGACATTCTGGCCGCCAACGACCGGGTGGCCGACGAGAAGAACCTTCGGAACATGTGGGGGGCCTACCTGGGGGCGGTCTGGGCGGGAGCGGCGCTCGAATCGTGGATCCTGACCCCCTCCCCGGGACTTCGGGACGGCGGGCACGGAAACTACACCCTGGTCGGACCCGGGGGAGGACGGTTCGGGGCGACGGTCCGCAGCATCCTGGTGCCGGGGGCGGGACAACGCTATCTTGGCCACCCCCAGCGGGGTAACCGGTTCACCACCGCGGCGATGCTCCTGGGGGCGGGTTCCATCGTCGCCCAGCAATCGTTCTTGGCGGCGCGCCGCCGGCAGAACGACGCTCAACGTCGCTACGATGCGGCCGAAACCGAGACGGAGACCTCGGTGTGGCGGTCCCGGCTCCAGGACGACGGGGACCGGACCCGGAGCCGCAACCGCCTGCGCTGGGGCCTGGTGGGCGCCACCGTGGGCGTCTACCTGTGGAACGTGATCGACGCCGGCACGCTGGGGCCGGGGAACTCCGAGCCCCGGGCGCTGAGCTGGGGGGTATCGCCGGATGAGGGCGGGTTCCGCGCGGAGCTCGTCTGGAGGATGTCTTGATGCGTGCTCGGCGCGGACTCTGGATCGCGGCCGCCGTGATCCTGGTGGGCTGTTCCACCCGGACCACCGATCCCCAATTCAACAATCCCCTGGACCCCCGGAACGGGTCCGATCTGGCCCCCCCCGACTCGATCGGCGCCCTGGTCGCCCCCGACCGGGTGGAGTTGACCTGGACCGGTCCCTCGGGAGTGCAGGTGGACGAGTTCGCGGTCTTCCGCAAGCAGACCGACGACCCGGTCTCGGACTACGAGCTGGTGGGCCGGGTCCCCGACCGCACCTTCACCGACCGCCAGGTGCGGACCGGGCACACCTACGCCTACGAGATCTCCTCGGGCCGGAACAACCGTTTCGGCAAGCGGAGCGCCGAGGTCGACGTCGAGCCGGGTCTCTTCACCATCGTCCTCGCCAACGGGATTCCGGTCACCAACCAGCGCTTCGTGCAGGCGACGCTGAGCGGGCCCTCCAACACCACCGCGGTTCAGCTCTCCGAGGACCCGGGGTTCCCCGGTGAACCCTGGCGGGTCTACTCCGGCGGCTGGACCTGGACCTTCAGCCCGGGCGACGGCGACAAGACGGTCTACGCCCGTTTCCGCACCTCCGACGGCAACGAGTCGTTCCCGGTCTTCGATTCGATCACCCTCGATACCCGGGCGGTGATCAACTCGGTGAGCTTCGACGGCGCGACGGTGCGCCAGCCCGGCGACGCCGTGCACTTCCGGGTGGACGCGGGGGAACGGGGGGGGCAGGCGGCCATCGACGTGACCAGCGTGTTCAGCGGTCTCCGCCTCTTCGACGACGGGACCTCGGGGGACTCCGCCCCCGGCGACGGAATCTACGAACGCGACGCGGTGATCCCCGCCGGGGGGACGGTGACCAGCGCGGCGGTCCGGGGCAGCTTCACCGACGCCGCCGGCAACGTCGCGACCCCGCTGTCGGCGCCGCGCACGTTGACCGTGCGTCAGGCGCCCGACCCGGTGCAGCTGGTGGAGCTTCTTCCCGCCGAGCCTCCCGATCCGGCCAAGGTGACGGTGCGGTGGACCCAGAGCCTGGACGGCGACTTCTCCGCCTACCGCATCTACCGCGACACCACCCCCGGGGTGACCGAATCGGACCACCTGGCGGGAACCGTGACCTCGCGGGGAACGGTCGAGTTCGGCGATCCCGACGTGGAGGAGGGAGCCACGTACTACTACCGGGTGTTCGTGCGCACCGGAGCGGGACTGGAGGCCGGTTCCAACGAAGTCCGGATCGACGTCCCCAACCTGCGCCCGCCGTTCCCGGTCACCCTGAACGTACCGGACGGGGTGGGTTACAACCGCATTTCGCTCTCGTGGTCGCGCTCGGTGGATCTCGATTTCGCCGCCTACCGCGTGTACCGCAACCACGACGGGGCGGTGGATGACGGCGACAGCCTGGTGGCCGAGATCACCGACCAGACCCGGACCTTCGTGGACGACGGCGGCCGCGAGGAGAACACCGAGTACCACTACCGGGTGTACGTGGTGGACACCGCCGGGCTCGCCTCGCGAAGCAACGAGATCCAGACCCGGACCCAGAACCTGGCTCCGCCGGCGGTGACGCTGAACGCCCCGACCTCGGTGACCGCCACCGGCGCCACCCTGCGCTGGACCCGGAGCAACGCCCACGATTTCCAGGCGTACCGGGTGTACCGGGACGTCACCGGGGCGGTGAGCACCGCCTCCACCCTGGTCGGCGAGATCCTGGATTCCGCCGACACCGGCTTCCGGGACGACTCCCTGGAGCCGGGAACGCTCTATTACTACCGCGTCTTCGTGGTGGACGAGGGACCGGATTCCAAGTCCACCGGGAGCAACGTGGTGAGCCTGACGACGTCGTCGTCGTTCTGACCGAGAAACCAAGGCCCTGCCCGGGGCTCGGGGAGGGCGCACGTCTCGAGTGCACCATGGGATACGCCGAACGCTTTCAGGGAACGTCCGCACGCCGGATCCGCGGCGCCGCCCGGGCCCAGCCGGACGGCGGGGTCTCGGACCCGCTATGGCGGCGCGCGCTCGAATCCTCCGCGGCCAGCCTCATCCTGGTCGCGCTCTCCCCGGTCTTCCTGGCGGTGGCCGCCGCCATCAAGATCGACTCGCCGGGGCCCGTCTTCTATCTCCAGGAGCGGGTGGGGTGGAACCGGAGGCGGGAGGGACGGCCGGTCGAGGAGATCTCGGTGGAGCGCCGCCGCCACAAGGCGGCGGGGCGGCCCTTCCGGATCTGGAAGTTCCGGACCATGGTCACCGACGCCGAGGCCAAGACGGGGCCGGTATGGGCGGCCAGTAACGATCCCCGGGTCACCCGGGTGGGGCGCGTTCTCCGGCTCACCCGCGTGGACGAGCTGCCCCAGCTCTTCAACGTCCTGCGCGGGGAGATGCGCCTGGTGGGGCCGCGGCCGGAACGCCCCCACTTCGTGGACCAGCTGGTGGAGGGCGTCCCCGGTTACCGGCGGCGCCTGGACGTGCCTCCCGGCATCACCGGCCTGGCCCAGGTGGAGCGCGCCTATGACGAGGACCTGGACGACGTCCGGACCAAGCTCCGCTACGACCTGTTCTACATCGAGAACCGCCATCCCATCCTCGACATCAAGATCCTCATGAAGACCCTGTCGGTGGTGCTGGGGCGGCGCGGCTCCCGCTGATCGCGGTCAGCCGCCGAAGCGCCCGAACACCGTTCCCAGGGCCACCACGATCACGCTCCACACCACCCACAACGCGATCGTCCCGGTGGCCGCCTTCCGGGTGGCCATCCGCCCCATCACCGCGACCGTGATCACCATCAGGGCCAGGGACCACAGGCCGAACACGTCGAATCGGGACAGGAGGTGGTAGAGAAAGGTCTTGCTCTTGTCCGGCGAGAGGAGCGCGGCCAGGCTGGTCTGGATCTCCACGGTGTGCCGGGCCCGGACCAGGGGAACCCAGATCAGAAGCTTGAGAATGCCGATGAGCTGGACGTGGGCGTAGCCGGCGGTGAGCTGCTTGTAGGTCGCGCCCCCCCCCAGGACCACGTTGGCCAGGAAGAGCAGCACCGCCCCCATGACGAAGGGAGTCACCACCGCCCCCAGCACGATGGTGATCGGGACCACGATGGGGGTGATCTTCTCGGTGCGGGCGATCGCGATCTCCTGCTGCTCCGGGGTCATTCGCTGGTTGGCCTGGATCTTGTCGACCTGCTGGTTCACGATCTCGTTCCGGACCAGGTAGGTGCCGGCGGCGGCCGCCACCGCCACCACCACGATCGCCCCCAGTAGCCGCGGGCGATCCCGCAGCGATTCCAGAACCTTGCGGGGGGACAGGAAGATCCCCAGGACGCGCTGGGGTAGACTCATGGGGGCGGGTTCGATGACGTTCGCGGTCGCTTCCATGGCGTTCTCCTTGGAAAATGGGCGGGAGGCAGCCGCACAATAGGAAGGGGCCCGGTTTCTGTCAAGAAGCCGGTTCACGGCGGGAAGGAGGGGGCGATGAAGGTGTTCACGGGAAAGGACGGGCTCCTGGTCCGGCTCTTCCGGGGCGAGGAGATCCACGCGTCCCTCACCGCCCTGGCCCGGGAGCGCGGGATGCGTGGGGCCGTGGTCCAGGGGATCGGGGCGGTCATGGACGCCGAGGTGGGCTTCTACCACCTGGACCGCCGCGAGTACGAGCACCGGACGGTGGACGGGATCACCGAGCTCCTCTCCCTCTCCGGGAACCTGGCGCTCCGGGACGGGGCCCCCGTCCTCCATGCCCACGTGGTTCTCATGCGCCCGGATTTCAGCGTGGCCGGGGGGCACCTGTTCCGGGCGGCGGTGGCGGTCACCGGGGAGTTCGCCCTTCGCCAGACGGACCTCGACCTGCTCCGGCGGTCCGACCCCGGCCTCGGGCTGCCGCTCCTGGAATCGGGCCCGTCGGAGGAGGCCTCGCCCCGCCCCTAACCAAAAGGGACTGCGCGCGTTGACACCTCGGCCGGAGCATGGTGTATACTCCGGCGCGTTTGTTCCGGGCTTACCGCTGAGCGGTGCGGAGGCGGTGGATTTCACGTTCAAGACCGGCTTCAGGGCCGGCCCCTCTCAGGCGCGTCCCGAAGGACACCTCCCCCGGGGGAGGATTCACCGCAGATCCGGTCCTCGAAGGAGCTGATTCATGATCCGAACGTTGGTTGGTCGCGCGGTACCCGTGGTCGCGATCCTGGCCCTGGCCCTGCGGGCGGCCCCGGCCGGGGCGCAGTTGGTGGACGAGGAGGGGGTGGGCCGCCTCACCATCGGAGCGGGGCTGGGAGTCCAGCTCACCTCCATGAGTGACGTGAACCAGAACATCGACGTGGTCAACACGTTCCTCTCCCGCTCCGACGTCCGGGGCCTGAACCACGTGAACGCGGGGGTTCTCACCCAGGCCGACATCCGTTACCGGCTCGGGAAATCCCCGAACGAGGACGATCCCACCGCGCCCGTCTCCTTCCTGAAGCGCCTGGAGCTGGGATTCAGCTGGGGCGGGATCAACGCCCGGAGCGAGTTCGACGTGTCCTGGGCCGCCGCCCGGTTCTACTCCCGGGCGACCATGTACTATCCGTACCTCCTCTACCACCTCCGGTTCATCGAGCCCATCGTTCCGCGGGCCCAGGTCTACGTGGGGGGCGGCCCGGTCTTCCTCCGGAAGGGTACGGTGGACTGGCATCTCCACGACTTCACCACCAACAACTTTCTCCAGGACGGCGACCTGGCCGAACTCTCCGGCGAGGGGAAGGCCACCGGGTCCGGGACCGGTTTCGCGTTCATGACCGGGGGCTCGTTCCAGCTCAATCACCGCTTCTCCGTGGCCCTGGACATGGGATACCGCCGCGCCAAGCTGGGCAACATCAAGCTCCAGGAGGCGGTCGGCGACACCGAGCGCTTCGGCGGGACCGACACCGGAAACGGACAGAACATCGTCCGGGAACCGGGGGACTGGGCCGTCATCGACTTCTTCCTGCGGAATCCCGGTGGGGAGTTCGAAGGTAGGAAGAGAACGGATCCCGTGGATCAGGGGGGATGCGCGGGCTGCCCTCTCTATTTCAAGGGAGGGCCCATGGAGATCGATTACAGTGGCTTCTTCACCAATCTCTCGTTCCGAGTCCATTTCTAGCCGCCTGGGCCCGGCGCTCCGGCTCCTGGCCGCGGCCGGGCTGGCCGCCGCGGTGGCCGCGTTCGGCTGCGGACGAAGCGGGGGGAGCGGGGACGAGGCCGGCGGGGCGGAGTCCGCGGCCTCGGGCGAGGTCGCGACCCCGCCGCCTGCGACTTCCGCCGCTCCCGATACCGGCAAGGGCCCCCTGCCCGCCCCGGTCCCCCTGGGCATGACCCTGGACCAGCTTCGCGCGGCAGCCCCCACCGCCCCGGTGGAGGTGGCGATCGGGAACCTGTATCTGAACCGGGGGGACGCCGACAGCGCGCTCGTCCACTACCGGCGCGCCACCGAGCTGGAGCCCTCCGACGCCCACGTGTGGAACTACTACGGGATCTGCCTGACCCGTCTGGGGCGCTACGACGAGGCCTCGACCGCCTATCACCGGGCGGTGGACGTGGACGGCTTCTATTCCAAGACCCACATCAACCTGGGCAACCTCTTCTACAAGCAGGGCAAGGTGGACCGGGCGGTCGACGAGTACCGGATCGCCACCACCATCGATTCCACCGACGCCCGCGCCTGGCTGAACCTGGGGCTGGCCTACGAGAAGCTGAACAGCGTGAATGAGGCGATCCTCGCCTACGACAAGGCGGCGGAGTGCGACGAGCGGGACCCCACCGCCTACGAACACCTGGGCTGGATCTACTACGACCACAAGTTCTACAAGGCGGCCCGGGACCGCTGGCGCAAGGCGGTGGAGCGCGATCCGTCCCGCCAGGACCTGGTAGACAACATCCGGCGGCTGGAGGCCTACGCGGAGAGCACCGGGACTCAATGAGGATTCGCGCCGCCTTCGCGTTCCTCGTGCTCCTGCTCTCCGCCGCGGCCGGCTCCGTCCGGGCCGCCGGGCCCGCCCGCTCCCCGGGCTGGGATGCCTCCCGCTACATGGATCTCGACGAGATCAAGCCGGGCATGAAGGGGACCGGCCGTTCGGTGTTCCAGGGCACCGACATCCAGGAATTCGGGGTCGAGATCCTGGGGGTGATGCCCACCTCCACCCCTCACGGGGAGATGATCCTGGCCCGGATCTCCGGCCAGGGGCTGGAAAAAGCCGGGGTGATCGCGGGCATGAGCGGAAGCCCGATCTACGTGGACGGCCGGCTCATCGGCGCGCTGGCCTACGGCTGGCCCTTCTCCTCGGATCCGATCACCGGCATTACCCCCATCCGGAACATGCTCGAGATCGGCGACCGCCGGGCGGCTCCCCCGGGCGGGGGCCGGGCCGAGGGGGCGACCGCCCCCGACAGCTGGCGGAAGCTTCTGGCCGCCCGCGACGACGAGGCGCTGGACGTGCTCGCCGGTCCCGGTTCCGGGCCCTCCGCCGGGGACCTCCGGCCCCTGCGGGTGCCGGTGGCGGTGAGCGGGTTCTCGGGCCGGGCCGGATCCCAGGCCGAGGACCTCCTCGACCGGCTTGGATTCCTCCCGGTGGCCGGGGGCGCGGTGGGGGCGGACAGCGCCTCGGATCACGCCCCCCTGGAGCCGGGGAGCGCGGTGGGGGTGGAACTGGTCCGGGGGGACGCCCAGATTGCCGCCATCGGCACCGTGACCTGGACCGACGGGGCCCGGGTGCTGGCCTTCGGCCACCCCATGATGGACCGAGGCCCCAGCGCATACCCCATGACCCCGGCCCGCATCATCACCGTGCTCCCGCGGCTCTCGATCTCGTTCAAGATGGGGGTGGTGGGCGCCCCGGTGGGCGCGATCACCCGCGACTACCAGTCCGGGGTGATGGGGGAGCTGGGCGCCGCCCCCAAGATGATCCCGGTGAACGTGGACCTGGCCTTCGGCGACCGCGCGGTGAAGCTCCACTTCGAGGTGCTGGACGCGGAGGGGCTCACCCCGGCCCTGGCCGGAGTGGTGGCCTCCAACGGCATGGAGTCGCTGGGGTGGGCCTCGGGAAGCAACACCCTCCGGGTCCGCACCACCGTGCGCCTGGCCGACGGCCGCTCCGTCACCTCCCACAACACCATCGCCGGTTTCGCGCCTCCCACCTCGTTCGCGGGGGAGGTCGCGCGCCTGGTCGGACTGGTCTACGGCAACCCGTTCGAGACCGTCACCCTGAGCGGGGTGGACGTCCAGGCCACGGTCACCGACAGCATCCGCGCCGCCTTTCTCGACCGCCTCAGCCTCGATTCCGGACCCCATACCCCCGGGTCCCCGCTGGGGGTGACCGTGTGGTTCCGCGACTTCCGGGGCGCGACCCGGCCCTATCACACCGCGATCACCCTTCCCCGGGACCTGGCTCCGGGGGCGTACCGGCTCTTCGTCTGCGACGGGCAGGGGGACGGGCAACTGGAGGAGGCGCGGGCCCCGGGGCGGTTCGATCCGGAGTCGCTGGACGAGCTGCTGCGCATGCTCAGCTCCGCCACCCCCTACAACACCCTGGTCCTCCGGGTCCTGGACGCCGGAACCAAGGATCCGGTGGTGGCGGGACGGGAGCTTCCGGGACTGCCCGCCTCGCTCAAGTCCGCGGTCGCCAGCCCTCTCACCACCGGGCGCGTGACCCAGACCGGCGCCGGCATGGTCGCGGTCCGCCGCGAGACCCTGGACAAGATGCTCCTGGGATGCCAATCGTTGAGCTTCAACGTGGAAGCCTCGCGCTGATCGGGGCGGGAAGGGATCGAAACGGAATGAAGAAGACGCCGGCCATCCTCCTCGTCCTCGCCGCGGCCCTCGCCTATCCGGGGGGAGCGGGCGCGGTCTCGCCCCGGAACTGGCAGACCACCGGGGTCGACGGGTGGCGGACCACCGAGCGCGATTCGGTGGGGATCACCAGCGAAGGCGCGGTGGGGATGTCCCTGGCGGTGGAACCGGTGGAGGGGGTTTCCGGGTCCACGGTATGGGCGCTCCTGCGCGACGGAAAGGACGTGCTCGCCGCCACCGGCGACGACGGCATCCTCTACCGCATCGGCCCCTCGGGGAAGGCGGAGCCGGCGGCCCGGGTGATCCAGCCCGAGATCACCGCGCTCGGGCGCGACGGCTCCGGCGCGGTCCTCCTCGGCACCGCCCCCGACGGCGTGCTCTACCGGCTACGGGGCAAGGAAGCGGTGCCGGTGGCCGACACCCCCGAGACTTACATCTGGCGGATCCTCCCCGCCGGGGGCGGGGGCGCGGTGTTCACCACCGGCGGCTCCGGTAAGATCTACCGGCTCCTCGGCGACAACCGGGTCGAGGTGGTGGCCGACCTCGGCGCCACCCACGTCACCGGCCTACTGCCCCGGAACGGGGGCTGGCTCGCCACCACCGAGTCGCCGGGCCGCCTTTACCAGGTGGGCACGGACGGAAGCGCCTCGGTGCTCTACGACGCCGACGAGCCCGAGCTCCGGGCGCCGGTGCTCCTCGCCGACGGCAGCATCTTCTTCCTGGCCAACCCCGGCGACTCCGGAGGGCAGGGGAAACTCTACCGCCGGAACGCCGCCGGCGGGGTGGAGCGGGTGTGGCAGAGCCTGGGCGGCTTCGTCTACGACCTGTTCGCCGACCGCGACGGATCCCTGTGGGTGACCACCGGATCGGACAGCGGATCGGGGGCGGTGGTGATGGTCCGCCCCGGCCCGCCCTCGAGCTGGATGGAGGAGGTGAAGGTCACCGAGCCCCAGGTCCTGTGCGCCCTCCTCGACGATCCCGCCCACCGGTTCATCGGGACCGGGGGGCTGGGCAAGGTGTACCGGGTGCCGGGTCCCGGCGCCTACCGGGGGCGCGTCCTCCCCGATCCCGAGGACGCGGGAGGCGATGCCCGGTGGGGCGCGCTCACCCTCACCCCCGGGGGGGACAATTCCGGGGTGGCGGTGGAGACCCGGAGCGGAAACACCAAGTCCCCGGACAAGGCCTGGAGCGACTGGGCGGGGGTGGCGCTGGCCGGTGGCCGGGGGCCGGTGGCGAGCCCGGCCGCGCGTTTCCTCCAGTGGAGGCTGACCCTTTCCGATCCCGGCGCCCGGGTCCAGGGGGTGAGCGTGGCCTACCTCCCCGCCAACCTCGCGCCCCAGGTGAGCGAGGTTTCGGTGAGCGATCTGGGGGCGGACCTCGATCTGTCCTGGGACCGCGGCCAGCCCGCCTCCCTCACCCAGGATCTGGCGGGGGGCGTGCACGTGGAGTTTCAGGTCCCGCAGAACCGGAACCCCCAGACCCCCGCCGCCGCCGACCAGTCGGCGTGGGCGCGACGGTACCGCACGGTGACCTGGAAGGCGGACGATCCCAACGGCGATCCCCTGCGCTACCGGGTGGAGATCCGGGGGCAGGGGGAAGCGGCGTGGAAGCCTCTCCGGGGAGGGCTCACCTCCACCCCCTGGGTGTGGGACAGCGCCACCGTCCCCGACGGGTGGTACCTGCTCCGGCTGGTGGCCTCGGACCGGGACGCGAACCCGCCGGGGCAGGCGGACAGCGCCTACCGCGCCACCGAGCCCTTCCTGGTGGACAACACCCCGCCCGAGGTGAGGCAGCTGGCGGTGTCGGGAACGACGCTGACCGGGGCCGCCCACGACGCGGCAAGCCCCATCGGGCGCTTGGAGATGGCGCTCGACGGACGGGAGTGGCGGCAGATCTTCCCGGCGGACGGAATCCCCGACATGCCCGACGAGACCATCCGGCTGGACCTCGGGGCGCTCCCCGCCGGCGACCACGTGGTGCTGGTGCGCGCCTTCGACGAGGCGGGGAACATGGGCATCGGCCGCGCGGGCTTCGTGTCGCCGTGACCCCGCTCCGGCTGGCCGTCCTGGGCGCGACCGGTGCGGTGGGACGGGAGATGTGGCGCCTGCTGGAGGGCTGGGCCGGGCTTCCGGTGGCCGGCATCCGCGCCTACACCTCCCCGCGCTCGGCGGGCTCCGAACTTCTCTTCCGGGGCGAACCGGTCCGTTGCGAACCCCTGGACGGGGACCACTTCGCCCCCGCCGACCTGGTGCTGGCCTCGGCCGGCGCCTCGGTGAGCCGCGAATGGGCTCCCCGTTTCGCCGCCGCCGGCGGCGTCGTGATCGACAATTCCAGCGCCTTCCGCGCCGACCCCGCCTGCCCCCTGGTGGTGCCCGAGGTGAACGGGGACCGGCTGCGCGACCCCGCCGGGATCATCGCCAACCCGAACTGCTCCACCATCCAGATGGTGGCGGCGCTGGCCCCCCTCCACCGCGAGTGGGGACTGGCCGGAGTGCGGGTGGCCACCTACCAGTCGGTGTCGGGGGCGGGGGCCCGGGCCATGGACGAGCTTCGCCGCGCCACCCGGGCCCTCCTCGACGACGCCGCCGAGCCGGGCGGGATCTTCCCGCATCCGATCGCCTTCAACGTGCTTCCTCACATCGGCGCCTTCGACGAGACCGGGGAGAGCCAGGAGGAGAGGAAGATGCGGGACGAGACCCGGCGCATCCTGGATCTTCCGGAGCTGGCGGTGAGCGCGGTCTGCGTGCGGGTACCGGTCTTTCGCGGCCACAGCGAGGCGGTGTGGGCCGCCTTCGAACGCGCGCCGGAGCCCGCGCGGGCGCGGGAACTCCTGGCCGCGGCGGGGATCGCCGTGCGCGACGATCCCGCCGGAGCGGTCTATCCCCTGGCCCGCGACGCGGCGGGCCGGGACGAGGTGTTCGTGGGCCGGGTGCGGCGCGACCCCGCCGATCCTCGCGGGCTCTGCCTGTGGGTGGTCGCCGACAACCTGCTCAAGGGTGCGGCCCTGAACGCGTTCCAGATCGCCCGGCGCTTGTGGGACTCGGGGCGATGGGACCCGGGGAGGAACCGATGACCGGCCCGGTGGCGCTGGTGGTGATCGGAGGCAGCGGAAGGATGGGGACCGCGATCCTGGAGACCGCCGCCGGGGACGAGACGGTCGCGGTGGTGCGGGTGGTGACCCGGAGCAAGGTGCTCCGCCCCCTTCCCGGCGACCCCGCCTGCTTCCTGGACGTGAAGTCCGCGCTCCGCGGCTGCCCCGATGCGGTGGTGGTGGAGGTGGCCTTGCCGCTGGACGCCGGCTCCCGGGTGCGGGCGGCGGCCGCGGCCGGCCGGCCCCTGGTGGTCGGCACCACCGGGCTCGACCCCGACGGCCAGGCGGCCCTCGCCGAGGCCTCGGAGCGGGTGGCGGTGGTGGTGGCCCCCAACTTCAGCCCCGGGGTGGCGCTCCTGCGCCGGGCCCTGGGGGAGGTGCTCCGGGCGCGGGGACCGGTCTGGGACGTGGGCATCCTCGAACGCCATCACCGGCAGAAGCAGGACGCTCCCAGCGGCACCGCCAAGCTCCTCCGCGCGGAGATGGAGGCCGCGGGATCGGAGGCGGCGGTGGTATCGCTCCGCCAGGGCGGCGTGGTGGGGGAGCACCGGGTGTTCTTATCCGGCGCCGAGGAGGAGCTGGTCTTCACCCATCGCGCGTTCAGCCGCCGGGCCTTCGCCCGCGGAGCGGTGCTCGCCGCCCGCTTCGCCGCCGCCGCCCCCGCCGGGCGGTACGGCATGGACGAGGTTCTGGGGCTCGCCCCTCCCGCCGGATAGCCGCGGACCATGTCGCTTTCCCGGGCCTTCTTCCGCCGCGTGATCGCCCCGCTGTGGGCGGTGAAGGAGCGCTCTCCGTACATCCGGATCGCCGCCCGCCTGGAGCGTGACGCCCGCATCGATCCCGAGCTCCGGCGGGAGCGCCAGCTGGCGCGGCTCCGCGCCATGGTGGACTACGCCGGGCGCCAATCCCCGTTCTACGCCCGGCGCTTCCGCGAGGCGGGCTTCCAGCCGGGCGATCTCCGCGGATGGGACGACCTCGCCCGGCTCCCCGTGCTCACCAAAGCGGAGGTGCGGGCGCACGCGGACGCGCTCCGGGCCCGAAGCTTTCGCGGGGCCGTCCACCCCAAGAAGACCTCCGGCTCCACCGGGGTCTCGCTGCACTTCCAGGTGGACGACGGCTCGGTGCAGTGGAAACGCGGGGTGATGCTCTGGCGGGACGAGTGGACGGGGTGGCGGCTGGGCGAGCCCTCGGCCATGATCTGGGGCAACCCGGTGCTCCCCCGCACCGCGCGGGAAAGATTCCGGAACCGCTTCCTGGAGCGGCTCTTCTACCTGGACACGCTGGCCATGGACGGGGAGACGATGGAGGCCTTCGCGGACGAGGTCGTGCGCCGCCGGCCCACCCTGCTCTTCGGCCACGCCCACTCCCTCTACCTTTTCGCGCGCCACTGGAGCGCGCGCCCGCGGCCGCCGGTGTCCCTCAAGGCGGCTCTCAGCACCGCCATGGTCCTCCGCCCCCACGAACGGAAGGGGGTGGAGGAGGCGTTCGGCATCCCGGTCTTCGATCGCTACGGCTGCGAGGAGGTAAGTCTCATCGCCAGCGAGTGTGAAGCCCACCGGGGGCTCCACGTGAACGGAGACACCCTGGTGGTGGAGGTGGACGAGGATCGCCCGGGCTCGGGAGAAGGGCGGGTGCTGGTCACCGATCTCACCAACCGGGCGATGCCGTTCATCCGGTACGAGGTGGGGGATCGCGCGGTCCCCGCCGCCGGACCCTGCCCCTGCGGGCGCACCTATCCGCGGCTGGAGACGGTGGCGGGGCGGATCGCCGACTACCTGCGCACCCTGGACGGGAGGCTGGTCTCGGGGATCTCGCTCACCGAGAACTTCGCCACCCTGATCCCGGGGGTGGAGCAGGTGCAGATCATCCAGGACCGCCGCGACCACCTCCGGCTCCGGCTGGTCCTCGCCCCCGACTTCGGCGGCGCCGGCCGGGCGCGCATCGCCTCCCTGGTCCGGGAGCGCTTCGGGGAGGGGATGGCTTACGACATCGAGCCGGTGGATCGCATCGCCCCCGAGGCCTCGGGGAAGTACCGCTTCGCCGTCAACGCGATCGAGGCGCCCGGCCGTCCCTGACGGTCAGGGGCGCCGCCGGAGCAGGGCGCGGGCGGCCGCGCGGAGCGCCGACTCCAGCCGGATCGCCGCGGCCGCGGCCCGGTCCCCGGCGGTGAGCGCCCCCGCCTCCTCGAGGACCCTCCGGTAGTAGGCGGCGGCCTCCGGTTCCCCCCATCGGAGGAACTCGCGATAGCGGCGCCGCTGCCCCAGCCGGATCCGTTCCTCCACCGGCAGGGGAAGCGCGACCCCCAGGCGGGCGGCGGCCTCGGCGCAGCGGCGGAAGCAGAGGGCGTCGAAGCGGAGGTTCTCCTCGGGGGCGGTGGCGCGGGTGAGCGAGGCGGCGTGGACCCGCCGCAGCGCCAGGGGCTCGTCGAGGGCGGAAACGGGGACGACCATGGCCACTCGCAGCCAGTACTCGAAGTCCTCCTTCTTCCGCATGGTCTCGTCGAAGAGCCCGGCCCGCCCGAAAACCGTTCGCCGCATGAACACGGTGCTGGGGGGAAGGGGGAAGCCCTCCAGGTAGAGCGCCTCGAACAACCGCTCCGCCCGCCGGCGGCGGACCCGGCGGGGGGGGCCCAGGGGCCGGAGCGCCTCGTCGCAGTCGATCAGGCTGGTATAGGACAGGCCGAGGCCGGGATGGGCGGCGAACTCGGCGGCCTGCCGTTCCACCATCCGCGGCCGCCACACGTCGTCGTGGTCCAGGAACCCGACCAGGGGCGCGTCCCCGGCGGCGATGCCGGTATTGCGGGCGGCGGCCAGGCCGCGATTGACCGGATGGCGGACCACCCGGATCCGGTCGCCGTAGCCGGCCAGGATCCGGGGGGTGGCGTCGGTGGAGGCGTCGTCCACCACGATCAGCGCGGTGGGAGGTACGGTCTGGGCGAGGACGGACTCGATCGCCTCGGCCACCAGCGCGGCCCCGTTGAACACGGGGATGACCGCGTCTACCCGTTCGATTTGCGGATCCACGGCAATCTCCGGGCCACCACCGCCTCCAGCACCCGGCGCTCGGCGGCGGTGAGGGCGAAGAGCCAGGCGGCGAGCAGGTACACCGTACCCGCTACCGCCGCGTGGGTGATCAGGTCGGGATAGGTGAGGGGGGCGCCCCTCATGCGAAGGAACAGGAAGGCGAGTCCGCTCAGGACGAGGGCGGGGAGGAACCGGAACACCGTCCGGGTGAGGTGCTCCAGCACCGGAACCTCGAGGGCGCGGCAGGCCAGGGTGAGAAAGATGAGGGCGGTGACGGCGCTGGTCGCCGCCACCGAGAGGGCGATTCCGGCCAGCCCCAGCGCCCGGCCGAGGGGGATGCTGGCGGCGACGCTGATCACCGCGAACACCAGGGCCACCGCCGCCGCCCGGCCGTGGCGGCCCGCGCTCACCAGGAGTTGGCCGGAATTGGGTCCGATCCACTCCACCAGGAGCGCCAGGCTGAGCAATCGCACCACCCACCGTCCTTGCACCGCGTAGCTGGGGCCCATCCAGCGATGGATGAACGGCACCCCCAGCGCGAGGAGCGCGAGCGGGATCCAGAGGAGCAGGAACTGCATGGCCCGGGTGAGGCCGAACCAGGCGCGGCGGACCGCCTCGGGATCCCCGGTGCCGGCGAGGGCGCTGAAGTAGGGCATGAACGGGGAGCCCAGGAACCCGGTGAGGTTGAGCGCGTAGTCGGTGAGCCGTCCCGGGATGGCGAAGAACACCACCTGTCCCACCCCCAGCACGTGGGCGATCACCAGCGGCATGGTCTGCTTGCGGACGCGTCCGGCCACCATGAGCAGGAAGCTCTTGAGCCCGAAGACGTAAAGCTCGCGGAGGGTGGCCCAGGAAAATCGCTTGGGATCCAGCCGGAGCCCCTCTCCCAGGGCCAGCACCATCACCGCGAAGGCGCCGTACTCGATCAGGTTCCCCACGAAGAAGATGAGGCCCAGCCACAGGAGCTTGGGGCCGGGCCAGCGGGTGAGCGCGACGTAGATGAAGAGGTTCTGAACCACCAGCAACACCACCCGGGTGCCGTTCAGCAGGTAGTGGCGCTGGTAGCCCATGAGATAGCTGACCACCACCGTTCCCGGGAACTGGAGAAGGAGGAGCCCTCCCATGAGCACGAACAGGAGGCCGAGGTGGGCGGTGGAGCCGGGAGCCACGTTCAGGACCGCCTCGGGCCGGAAGGAGAGGGCGGCAAGCACCAGGAAGCTCACCACCCCCGCGCCGACCAAAGAGAGGATGGCGGAGTTGAACACGTTCAGGCTGCGCTCGCGGTCCCCCTGGGCGGAGGCGAGAGCCACGTAGCGGACGATGGCCGGGCTCAGACCGAACTCCAGGATGCTGAAGTAGCCCACCAGGCTCAGCATGATGTCCCAGATGCCGTAGTCCTGATTGCCCAGCTCGCGGACGATGATGGGGCTGAGGAGGAAGGCGATGACCAGGTTCACCGCGAACAGCACCCCTCCCGAAAGGGAGTTGTGCACGATGCGGCGTCGGGTGGTCATACGGCGGTTTTCCCCCGGGCGGGTGGATCGGACCGGGCCCCGCAATGCCCACGAACCCGGATCCCGCGCTGAAGCGGGATGCGGGAAAATCCCGGATAGGATAGAGTAACGCGCCAGCATGCACAAACCGATTTCAGCCGGACGCGGCGCCGGAACCGGGCGAACTCCGCTTCGTGCGGGTTTCATGATCGACATCCTCCGCCCCGGGGGAGGGACGGAGAACCAGATCGATCTCCTGCTGCGCCGCCTCGACCGAGGCCGGATCGAGCCGTTCCTGTGCTGCCTGCAACCTCCCGCGGCCGGAGCGGTTCCTCCGCTCCCGGTGGAGGTGCTGGGGCTCCGGCGGTTCCTGGGACCGGAAGGCGCGCGCGCGCTTCGAAGGGCGCGGCGCTGGATCCGGGGCCACGAGCTGGAGGTGGTGCTCACCTTCTTCCGCGACGCGCAGCGGTTGGGAATCCTGGCCGGCCGCTGGGCGGGGGTCCCGGTGGTGGCTTCCCGGCGCAATCTGGGTTACGCCGAGAACGCCGCCGCGCGGCTGGAGCTGCGGGTGCTCGCGCGGTCGGTGAAGCGCTTCGTGGCCAACTCCGAGGCCGCCCGCGAGGACGTGATCGCCCGCACCGGGATCTCTCCCCGCCGGGTGACGGTGATCTACAACGCGGTGGACGTGGAGCGCTTCCGCCCGCCTCCCGACGGCGCCGCCCGCGCCGCCGCCCGCCGCCGGGCCGGCCTTCCCCCCGACGGTTACCTGATCGGCTGCGTCGCCACCCTGCGCCCGGTGAAGGGGCACCACGATCTCCTGAAGGCGTTCGCGCGGGTGCGCGCGGCGATCCCGGGGGCGCGGCTGGCCCTGGTGGGGGAGGGGCCGGAGGAGGGGCCGCTCCGCGACGGAGCCTCGGCCCTGGGCGTCGGAGGCGCGGTGCACTTCCTGGGGCGCCGCGACGACGTGGCCGGTCTCCTGGCCGGCTTCGACGCCGGCGCGCTCGCCTCGGGAAGCGAGAGCTTCTCCAATGCCCTGGTCGAGTACCTGGCGGCGGGCTTGCCCGCGGCGGCCACCCGGGTGGGAGGAAACGAGGAGGTGCTCGGCTACGGCATGCTGGGGAGGCTCACCCCCCCCGGCGACCCCGGGGCCCTGGCCGCGGCCCTGATCGAGCTGGGCCGTTCGCCGGAACTCCGCGCGGAGCTGGGCCAGGCCGCCCGCCGGCACGCGGTGCTCAACTTCGCCCTGCCGGTGGTGGTGGAGCAGTGGCACCGGCTCCTGGAGTCGGCGGCCGGCCGGTGATCCGCGCGCCGGCGGCCGGTGGAAAGACCGGAGCCGGCCTTTCGCCGCCGCTAGTGGGGGAGCAGAAGATTGGCCCCGACCCGCAACCGGTTGGGATTCCGGAGTCCGTTCATCTCGGCCAGCGCCCGCACCGTGGTGTGGAAGCGTGAGGCGATCCCTCCCAGGCTGTCCCCGTGGCGGACCCGGTAGGTGTGCACCGGCTCGGTGAGCGGGCGTTCGGCCGCGGGGAGCGAGGCGAACAGGCCCGGCGCGTCGCCCCCCAGGCCCGCCGGCACCTTGAGCGCGAACCCCTTGGGAAGATACGCGCGCCCCTCACGGGTGGGGGGGCGCAGGGCCGGGTTCAGCCCCGCGAGGTCGGAGGGGTTCACCCCGAGGCTCCGGGCCAGGACCGGCAGCTTCACGTAGGCGGGCAGCACGAACAGGTCGTAGGCCCAGGGCTGGTCCAGGGCGAGATCGCCGGGATCGGCCAGGAGCGAGTCGGCCGACTCGCGGGCGGCCAGGAATTCCGGGTAGAAGTTGCGGCCCGCGAACCCGAACAGCGGGCCCTGGTAGTCGTCGATGATCCGCGAGATGTCGGTGCTCCCGGTCTCGCGCACCGCATTCTTCACCCCGTCCACCCCGTGGTTGTACGAGGTGATGGCCAGGGGCCAGGTCCCGAGCTGGTCGTGGGCCGCCTTCAGATACCGGGCGGCGGCGCGGGCCGCGGTGTAGGGGTCGAGGCGTTCGTCCACCGCCTCGTTCACCATCATGTCGAACCGGCGGGCGGTGCCGGACATGAACTGCCACATCCCCGCCGCCCCCACCCCGGACTGCGCATTCCACTGGTAGGAGGACTCGACGTGGGGGAGGTAGACCAGGTCCTCGGGCACCCCCTCCTCGCGGAAGATCTCGCGGAAGCGGTCCATGTACCGGGCGGAGCGGGCCACCCCCCCCAGGAAGCGCTCCCGGATGCCCCGCTGGCTCCGGATGTTCTCGGCCGCGGCCCGGTAGACCGCGGGATCGCGGCTCTGGTCCCAGATGGCGTAGAGACGGTAGAGACGGCCGTCCAGGCTGTCGTAGACCGCGTCGGCGCGGCCCAGGAGGTCCAGATCGCGCTCCAGGGCCTCCTTCCAGCCCGCCCGGAGGGCCTCCCGCTCCCGTTCCCGCCGGTAGGTCCCGTCGGCGGGAGGAAGGCGGTGGACCTCGTAGACCCGGCTCAGGTCCCGGCCGTCGTGGTAGACGATCTCGTCGGCGTCCCACTGTGTGAAGATATCTTTCCAGAAGTCCACCGCGGGGACCAGGGAGGACGACCGGGGAAACGCGGTCTCCGAGGAGGACGCAAGAGCCCCTCCAGCCGGGACGGCCGCCACGAGGAAGAGGAAGCTGGCGAGGGTTTTCCGGATACGCATACGATGTATAGAATATCGGTCCGAACGGGGAAGACTCAACCGTTCCTTGGCTTCGGATCACGAATCTGGGTGGAATGGTCCGCGACCGGAGCCCGTGCTACGCTCGTCCACCTCATGCCGCGCCTCAACCCGACCTCGCGCCTCCGGGCCCCATTCGCCTTGCTGCGCCGGCGGGGACTCCCGCTGGTGAGCCTCCTCCTGCTCGCCGCCGCCGTCCCCCCCGCGGCGGCGGCGGCCGGCCCCACCCGGGCGGAACTCCGTGAAACCGCGCAGACTCACTTCGACCAAGCCTTCCTCGCCCGGGGCCGGGCCTATCACCGCCTGGGCTACCTACTCTACTTCGTGGAGTCCGCGGTTATTCTGGCCGCGGCGTGGGCCCTGGTCCTGGGTCCTCTCGGCGCGTGGGGACGGCAGGCGTTGCGGACGGCGGGAGGGCGGCCCTGGCTGGCCCGGCTCCTGGTGCTCTCCGCCCTGGTGCTCGGCTTCGCCCTTCTCCGCTTCCCGTTCTCCCTGACCCACTACCTCCACGCCAAGGCCTTCGGCCTGCGCCACGATCCGGTGGCGAGCTGGCTGGGGGACTGGGTCAAGAGCCTGGGGGTGGGATGGTTGCTGGCGGCGGTGGTGGGGCTTCTGGTTCTCGGGCTGTTCGCGCGGTGGCCTCGGGCCTGGTGGCCGGCGGCGGGGGCGGCGGTTGCGCTCCTCACCGTCCTCTACGTGGCCCTCTCCCCCCTGGTCGTCGACCCGCTGTTCAACCGGTTCCACCGTCTCCAGGACCGGGCGCTGGAGACCCGGCTCCTGGATCTGGCCCGCGAGGGAGGGGTGCCCGCCACCGAGGTGCTGGTCGCCGATGCCAGCCGCCGCACCCCGGCGGTGAACGCGTACTTCACCGGGGTGGGGAACACCCAGCGGATCGTCCTCTACGACACCCTGCTCCAGAAGTTCACCCCGGACGAGGTGGCGCTGGTGGTGGCCCACGAGGTCGGGCACTGGCGGCTCCATCACGTGCGGAAGGGACTCGCCCTGGGGGCGGTCGCGGTATTCCTAGGTCTGGGGGTCGGCCACCTGGTGCTCGGCGGCTGGAGCGCGGCGGGGTGGCGGGGGATCTCCGGGCGCGGGGATCCGGCCCTGGCCATCCCCGCCTACGCGCTCTACATCTCCCTGATGCTGATCTCGGTGGCGCCGTCCAACTGGATATCCCGGCGCATGGAGAGCCAGGCGGACCGGGAATCGCTGGTCCTCACCGACGACCCGGCGACGTTCGTCCGCGCGGAAGTCCGGCTGGCGCGGGAGAACCTGTCCGACGTGTTCCCTCCCGCCTGGATCGAGGACCTCCTCTACACCCATCCCTGCACCGCCAGGAGGATTCATACCGCGGAGAGGTGGCATTGATCCGGGTCGAGGGCCTCACCAAGAACTACGCCGCGTTCCCGGCGCTCAAGGGCATCTCCTTCCAGGTCGGGCGCGGGGAGGTGGTGGGCTTTCTCGGCCCCAACGGCGCCGGCAAGACCACCACGCTGCGCATCCTCACCGGTTTCATGCCCGCCACCCGGGGCACCGTCACCGTGGCCGGCCACGACGTGATCCGCGATTCCCGCGCGGTGCGCCAGGCGGTGGGCTACCTCCCCGAGGACGTCCCCCTCTACCGTGACCTCACCGTGTCCGCGTTTCTGGCCTACATGAGCGGGCTCAAGGAGGTCTCCCGCTCCCGGGTGCGATCCGAGGTCGAGCGGGTGATGGGGCTCACCGGGCTCACCGCCATGCGCGGCCGGCTGATCTCCAAGCTCTCCCGGGGCTACCGGCAGCGCACCGGGCTCGCCCAGGCGCTTCTCGGCGACCCCCCGGTGCTCCTGATGGACGAACCCACCAGCGGCCTCGATCCCAACCAGGTGGCCGAGGTGCGCGATCTCATCCGCCGGCTGAGCGGGGAGAAGACGGTTCTCCTCTCGAGCCACATCCTCTCCGAGGTCTCGCAGATCTGCGGACGGGTGCTGATCGTGGACGCGGGGAGGCTGGTGGCGTCGGGGGAGCCGGCGGAGCTGGCCCGCCGGTTCGGGGCGGGGCAGACCCTGGCCCTCCGGGTGCGGGGGACGCTCGATCCCGGGGTCCTGGCGGGGGTTCCCGAGGTACGCCGGGTGGAACCGGATCCGCGCGAGCCGGGCGCCTTCACCCTCACCGTGGGGGATCCGGAAGGGGCGGCGGCGGCGGTGGCGCGCCGGGTGGTGGACGCGGGGGCGGACCTCCTGGAGCTTCGCCGGGAGTCGGTGGACCTGGAGGCGATCTTCCGGGCGGTGACCGCGGAGAGGCCCGATGCGTAGCCTGTGGCTGGTGGCCCGGCGCGAGTTCCGGGCCTACTGGACCTCTCCGGTGGCCTACGTGGTGGCGGCGGTGTTCCTGGTGCTGTCCGGCATCTTCTTCTTCGGGCAGCTCTCGGAGTTCGTGGCCCTGGTGGGTCGCGGAGGGGGGAAAGGGGTCGACGTCAACCAGCAGCTCATCCGCCCCTATTTCTACAGCGTCTCGGTGATGGTGCTGTTCCTGGTCCCCCTGGTGACCATGCGGCTGGTGGCCGAGGAAAAGCGGCAGGGAACGCTGGAGATCCTGCTCACCACCCCCGCCCGGGAGATCTCGCTGGTCCTGGGCAAGTACCTGGCCGCCCTCGGCCTCTTCGCGGCGCTCATGGTGGGGGTGGCGCTTCAGGTGGCGGTGCTGTTCGCGTTCGGGCGTCCGGAGTGGGGACCGGTGTGGACCGGTTTCCTGGGGCTCCTGCTCACCGGCGCCGCCTACGTCTCCCTGGGCCTATTCCTTTCCAGCCTCACCCAGAACCAGGTCGTGGCGGCGGCGGCCTCCTTCGCGCTCTTCCTCATCCTCTGGCTCTTCCACTGGCTGGGGTCGGTGACCGGGGGGGCCCTCTCGCGGATCCTGTCCTACGTCTCCTTTGCCGCCCACTTCGACAACTTCGGCCGGGGGGTGCTCGATTCCTCGGACCTGATCTTCTTCCTCACCCTGATCGGCACCGGGCTGTTCGCGGCGGTGCAGTCGGTCCAGGCCACGAGGTGGAAGTCGTGAGCCGCCGGAACGACCTCCTGGGCTATCTGGGGCTGGCCTGCCTGGCGGGGGCGGTGCTGGTGCGGCTCCTGGTCGAACGCTCGGGAACCGCGGCCCTGGTGCTGGCGGTGGCGGGGGCGGCGCTCTTCCTCGCCTACTTCTTCCGGGCCGGGCGCGAGGTCCAGACCTTCCTCTCGCGGCGGAGCACCCGCGAGGGGGGCAATGTGCTGGGCGTCGTCCTCTTCGTGCTGGGGATCGCGGTCCTGGTGAACGTGCTGGGGGCGCGCTTCCGGCTGAGCGCGGACCTCACCGGGGACAAGCTCTTCACCCTCGCCCCGGAGACGGTCACCGCGCTCCACCGGGCGCCCGAGCCTCCCAAGGTGTGGGTGTTCTATCCCGAAGGCGACCCCGTCACCTTTGCGCTCCGACGGATCCTGGACGCCGCCCGCCTCGCCGATCCCTCGCTCACCTACAAGGTGGTGGATCCCGAGCGCGACCCGGTGCAGGCCTCGGGGTTCGGCATCCAGGACCACGCCACCGTGGTCCAGGTGGGGGACCGGCATGAGACCTTCACCGGCGCCGAGGAGCAGGACTTCGTGGCGGCGCTGATCCGCGCCTACCGGAGCCGGAAGGCCCGGGTGGCCTTCCTGCGGGGGCACGGGGAGTCGCACTACCGCGACGGCTCCCCCCGCGGCCTCCGGGACGGCGCCGAGGCGCTGGTCAAGCGGGGCTACGAGGTTTTCGGGCTCAGCATCCTGGAGGGGGGCGCGCTTCGCGATTCGGTGGACGTGCTGGTAGTGGCGGGCCCCGAGGTGCCGTTCACCCCGGTCGAGACCGACAGCGTGACCGCGTTCATGCGGGCGGGGGGCCGGGTGCTCCTCCTCCTGGATCCCCAGTACCCGGTGGCCCTGGACTCGGTCCTGGCCCCGGCGGGCTTCCGCTACCACCCCCGCTTCCTGTCCGATCCCGACATGCGCGATCCGCAGGTCGTCATCCCCTCGGACTACTCGTCGCATCCGGTGGTGAGATCGCTCCGCCAGCGGTTGACCGCGGTGGTGTTCCGCGGGGTGGGATCCTTCGACCGCTCGGCGGGCGCCCTCCCCGGCCTCCGCCAGGCCGAGCTCCTGCGCAGCGGCCCCCGGACCACGGTGGCCGGGGAATCGGAGTCGGTGCCCCGGAGCCGCATCCTGGCCGAAGCCGCCCAGTGGAGCGGGGGGGGGAAGAAGCTGGGCCGGCTGGTGGCGGTGGGGGATTCCGACTTCGCCACCCAGAGCATGTTCAACGTTCTCGGGGACGGGGATCTCTTCCTGAGCTCGGTGCAGTGGCTGGCCGAGAACGAGGATCTGATCGAACTCCGCCCGCGTCCCCACACCGACCGCCCGGTGATCCTCACCCGCCACCAGGGGCGGGCGCTGATGGTGGTGTTCGTGCTCCTCCTCCCGGTGGCGGTGATCGCGGCCGGCACCGTGGTCTGGTGGCGGAGGCGCTAGTTGAGCCGCCGTCCCCTCCCGCTAGCGGCCGCGGTCTTCCTCGTCCTCCTGGTCGCGACCGCGTTCCTTCTCCGCCGGCCCGCGGCCCCGCCCGAGACCCCCTTCTTCACCCTGGCCAAGCGCATCCCCGACACCCTGAGCGTGGCCTACGGACCCGACACCACGGTGGTGGTGGCGGGGGGGAGGACGGGGTGGGAGGTGATCCGCCCGGTCCGGGACGCCGCCGACGACATCGTGGTCAGCGCGGTGCTCAAGCGCCTGGCCCCGCTTCCGGTGGAAGATCGTATATTCCCACTAACTCAAGAAAAAATGGATACCTATGGAATGCGGCACCCCCGGGTGATCATCCGGGCGGCCTACCGGGGGGATACCCCTCCCGACACCCTGGAGGTCGGGGCCTTCACCCTGAACGGGAACTACGACTACGTGCGGCGGGGGACCTCCCGCACGGTGGGGCTCCTCGATGCCCGCGTCACCCGGGGCTACCTGAGCCTCTCCACCCCGGAGATACGATTCTCCATCCTCCTCCCCTTCGAGGAGACCCGGGCGGACACGCTGGAACTCCTGGACGCCGCCGGCCGTTCCCGGATCGCGGTGGTGCGCCGTCCCGACGCGTCCTGGTGGGTGGAAAGGCCCTATCCCGGTCCCGCCGACGCCCACCGGACCGTGGAATACCTTCAGGGCTTGAACCATATGCATATCGAGCGTTTCGTGCGGGAGAAGGCGGGGCCGCTGGCCCCTTACGGGCTCGCCCACCCGCGCGCCGGGGTCCGGGTGGTCACGAGCCGGGGGGATACCCTGCTCGCCCAGGTGGGGGATCCCCTGCCGGGCTCCGAAGGCCTGGTCTACGCGGTAACCCGGGACCGGCCGCAGCTATTGGGGGTATCCGGGAAGTACGTGCCGGTGCTGGAGACCGGGGACGATCTCTTCCGGGAGCGTTCCCCGTTCCCGTTCGGCCTGGCCTCGGTCGATTCGGTGGTGATCCGGGCGGGCGGCCGGTCGCGCACCCTCGCTCTCTCCGACACCGCCCGCCGGCCGTCGCGGGAGATCCGCGACGTGCTCGGGAACTGGGTGGGGCTCGCCGCCGACCGGTTCGCCGAGGCGGGGCCGGAGTCCCTGGCCCGGGCGGGGCTGGTGGGGCCGGTGGGGAGCCTGGTCTGGTACGGCAAGGGCGACACCCTGGCCGTGGAGGAGGTGGGACCGGCCCGCGGCGACCATCGCGCGATCCGGCTTCCCGGCGGCCGATTCGCGAGGAGGCCGGAGATCCTGTACGTACCCGAGCGCCGGGCGGGACCGCTCTGGGGGTACCTGGCCGGCCTGGCCGCTCCAGGGGGCTCGCCTTGATCGGCGGGCCCGCGGTTGCTAGCATCTGAAACCGTTTTTTCCGCCGCGCCCCCGGCCGGCCCCCGCCGGCGGCTCGGACCGACCACGAGGAAAGGACCCAGAACAGCGATGCGATCCACGCTTACCATCAACCGGCTCCTCTTCGGTCTCGTCCTGGCCGGCCTCGGTCTCGCCGCCGGGCCGGCGCGGGCGGAAACCCGCATCGACAAGCCGATCTCCGGAAACACCACCTGGACCCGGGCCGGCAGCCCCTACATCGTCACCGTGGACGTGACCGTGCCCAAGGGGGCCACCCTCACCATCGAGCCGGGGGTGGACGTGCGGTTCAAACAGGACATCGCGGACAAACACGGGGCCAACCCCTTCGATCTGGAGCTGGACGTCGCGGGGACTCTCGTCGCCCACGGGGCGGAAGGGGACACCATCTTCTTCAGCAGCGACGCCGAGGACGTGCGCTGGACCGACTGGCAGGGGATCGTGGTCCAGGACGCCGGGGCCAAGGTGGATCTCAAGGCGGTCACCGTGGAGTACGCCAACCAGGGGATCAAGGTCCTGCACGGGACCCTCGCCGCCAAGGACGTCACCGTCCAGTACTGCTCCCAGGACGGCATCTGGATGCTCGGCGGGAACGCGGACCTCGACAACGTGCTCCTCACCCAGATCGGGAACAGCGGGGGGACCGGCATCGGCCTCAACCTGGACATGGGCGCGGTGGCCGCGGTCAGCAACTCCTTCATCGTCGGCTGCCAGAACGGCATCGCCTACGCCGACGGAAGCGGCGGCACCGTGGACAACTCGGTGGTCTCGCTGTGCATCGGACGGGGGATCCTCATCCGCAATTCCAACCCCGCCTTCAGCCGCTGCACGGTCACCGGCAACGAGACCGGGTTCGAGATCTCGGCCGGCGCCTCCCCGAAGATCGCCCGGTGCAACATCTTCCAGAACGCCACCGCCGACGTGGCCCTCAAGGACTACCGCCGGGAGCCGGTGAAGCTGGATCTCGGCAACAACTGGTGGGGGACCACCGACGTGGCGGTGATCCAGGAGCACGTCCTGGACGGGCTCGACAACCCCAAGGAGAAGGTGACCGCGGTCATCGAACCCGTCCTCGACCAGGCCACCACCGAGGCCGCGAGCTCCCGGGCCCAGGCCAAGCAGAAGTGAGCGGACCCTCCGCCGACGTGGCGGTGGTGATCCTCTCCACCGCGCCCGACGCGGAGGAGGGGGAGCGGCTGGCCCGGGCCCTGGTGGAGGAGCGCCTGGCCGCCTGTGTGAGCCGGGTCGCGGGCATGCGCTCCCTTTACCGGTGGGAGGGGGAGATCGAGGACGCCGAGGAAATCCTGCTCATCATCAAGACCCACGCCTCGAGGGCTCCGGACTTGACCCGGCGCCTGCGTGAACTCCATCCTTACCAGGTTCCCGAGATCCTGGTCCTGCCCGCGGCCGCCGGCCTCGGGTCCTACCTGGACTGGGTCCGGTCGGAAACCAGCGAGAACGGAGCCCAGCCATGAGCCGCCGCCCGATCATCACCCTCACCACCGACTTCGGGGATGCCGACTACTACGTGGGGGCGATGCGCGGCGTGCTTCTCTCGCTGTGCCCCGACGCGGTGCTGGTCGACCTCACCCACCGGGTGGAGCCCTTTTCCCCCCTCGAGGGATCGATCACCCTGCGCAACGCCTGTCCCTGCTTCCCGGAGGGCACGGTGCACCTGGCGGTGGTCGACCCGGGAGTGGGCGGGATCCGCAAGGCGATCTTCGTGCGGTCGGGGGGCCACACCTTCGTGGGACCCGACAACGGCATCTTCACCCCCTTCTTCACCGGCGGCCATCAGGCCTACCGCATTCGCGAGGACGCCGCCCTCGCCGACCGCAGCGACACCTTCCACGGCCGGGACGTGTTCGCGCCGGTGGCGGCACGGCTGGCCCGGGGGGACGATCCGGAGACGCTGGGGGAGCGGACCCAGCAGGCCATGCACCTCCATGTGCCCCGCCCCCGCCGGGATGGCTCCATGGTGGTGGGGCAGGTGCTCTACGCCGACCACTTCGGGAACCTCATCACCAACATCCATCGCCGGGACCTCTCGGTGCTCGGCGACGATCTGGAGGTGATGGTGGGGACCTACCGCATCCGCCGCCTCGCCCGTACCTACCAGGACGGGGCGCTGGGGGACTCGCTGGCCCTGGTGGGAAGCTCGGGCTACCTGGAAGTGGCGGTGGCCCAGGGCAACGCCGCCGCCCAGCTCGGCATGGGGAAGGGGGAGTGGGTGCGCGTCCGCACCCTGGTCACCGCGTGATCCTCACCGTGGTGGGGTCCGGCACCCTGGTCCCCTCCGCCCGCCGCTCCACCCCCGCGCTGGCCCTCCGGGCCGGGGAGGCGCAGATCACCGTGGACGGAGGGAGCGGCACCCTCCGCCGCCAGGCCGAGCTGGGGATCGACTTCCGGCGGACCACCCTCCTCCTGTTCTCCCACATTCACCCCGACCACACCCTCGACCTCCTCCACTTCCTCTTCGCGGCCAAGTACACCCCCGGCTACACCCGCGCCGATCCCGTGGAGATCGCGGGCCCGGAAGGGTTCGCCGGTTTCGTGGAGCGTCTCCGGGACGGGTATCGCGGCTGGACCGACGGCGGCGCCGCCGGGCTCGCGGTGCGAGAACTCCGGGACCGGGAGCGGTTCCGGGCGGGGCCGGTGGAGATCGAGGCGGTGGCGCTCCGCCATCCGGTGCGGAACCTCGGGTACCGGTTCCGGACCGGCGAGGGGGGCACGGCGGCCTTCACCGGCGACACCGGGGACTGTCCGGAGCTGGTGGAGCTCGCCCGGGACGCCGACCTCCTGGTGGCGGAGTGCTCGGGAGACGCCGCGCATCCCGCCGAAGGGCATCTCACCGCTCCCGAGGCGGGCCGGGCGGCGGCGCGCGGCGGGGCCGGGCAGCTGGTGCTCACCCACCTCTATCCGCTGCCCGACGATCGCGCGCGGGTGGCGGAGGCCGCCCGCGAGTTCACCGGGCCGGTCGTCCTCGGGGAGGACGGCATGCGGTTCGAGGTCTGACGTGGGCCGCGTCCGCTTCGAGCCCGCCCCCGACGTGGCCGTCCGCATCACCGAACTGGTCGAGGTGCTGGAGATGGCCCACGTGGACCCCGCGCGGGTTCATTGCCGCCGCTCCTCCGGCTCCAGCGCCCAGGCCTACGCGCGGATCTGGGAGCTTCCCTCGGTGTGGCAGGGCGCCCTCGGCGTGCCCCCGCAGTACGTGATCGAGGTGCTGAGCGAGCACTTCGATCCCCTGGACGCGGTGGAGTCGACCAAGATCCTCATCCACGAGCTCCTGCACATCCCGCGCACCTTCTCCGGCGCGGTGCGCAACCACCGGGGATCGGGGGAGCGGATCGACGGGCGCACGGTGAACCGCTACTACCGGCTCTACCTGAAGAAGCTGGCCGCGCGGCGGGCCCCGGAGCCCCCCGCGCCGGCGTCCCCGCCCGAGGCCCCGCCGGAGGCGCCGCCCCAGTTCCGGCTCCCGTTCTGAGAGGCGCCTCAGCCCTCGCCGGTCTCGCGGTAGAGGTCCGAGGACAGGTAGAGCGCGCGGATCTGGCGCACGAAGATGGTGAGCACCAGGGTGAGCGGCACCGCCACCACCGCCCCCACCAGCCCGAAGACCTTCCCGAACACCAGGAGCGCGAGGAGCACCACCACCGGATGGAGCCCGGTCTGCCCCCCGACCACCCGGGGTTGGAGCACGTGCCCCTCGACCAGGGAGATCCCGAAGTAGAGGATGGCCACCTTCAAGAGCCCCGCGAACCCGAACGCGGCCAGGGTGACCACGGCGGCGACCAGGAAGCTGATCCAGAAACCCAGGAACGGGATCACGTTCAGCACGCAGGCCAGCGCGGCCAGGGCCAGGGGGTAGGGGATGCCCAGGATGAAGAGGCCGATCGCGGTGAGGGTGCCCACGATCAACGCCACGATGGCGATCCCCCGGAGCCACCGCCCCAGGAGCCGGTCCACCTCCTCGGAGGTCGACAGAAACCACGGATGGTGCTTGGGCGGGATCAGCTCCTCCGCCCGTCCCCGGAGCCGGTCGTAGTCCCGGAGGAAGAAGAAGGTGAGGATGGGCACCACCACCAGCGACGCCCCGATCGCCACCGCCAGCCGGGTCGCCTCCACCACCCCGCTCAGGGTCTTGAACACCATGTCGTTCAGCTTGGACGCGAGCTTGGGGATCTGGTCGGCGAACCGCGTGGCCAGCTCCTCCAGGTGGAAGCGGGCGAGCAGCGGCTTGAGCGAGGACTCGACGTTGCCGAGGAGGCCGGGAAGCCCCTTGGCGAGCTGTCCCATCTCGGCGACGAGGGGGGGAAGGAGCAGGATGAGCCCCACCACCACCACCGCCATCACCGGGACCAGAAGGATCAGGATGCCCACCCCCCGCGGGATGCGCCGGCGCTCCAGGAAGTCCACCGCCGGGTCCAGGAGATAGGCCAGGAACATCGCCACCCCCACCACCAGGATCACCGCCCCGAACCGGGCCAGCACCCAGAAGAGGATGGCCACCGTCACCGCGACCAGGGTGCGGAACACCCACTCGAGGTGCCGGTAGGGGAGAAGGAGGTAGAGGAGCATCCCGGCCAGAAGCGGCGGCCCGAGGACCCGGCCCAGGGAGAGCCCGAAGGCCAGGAGCGCCAGCGCGGCCACCGCCAGAAGCGGCCAGGGAAAGCGGGGCTTCGGTCCGGGGGCCGCCTCGTTCATGGATCGATCATCCTCCGGGCGCGCGCGGCCTGTCAACGAGGCCGCGTTGACACCGCCGGGGGGCTTGCCTAAACTGCCGCCTCCGCCCCTCCGGAGCGCGGACATCCCGCGCCGCCCGGAACCCAGCCGCTCCCGGTGCGGGAGACCCTACCCCATGCCGACCACCCCCCGATTCCGCTCCGCCCGCGCTGCCGAACACTACCTGCTCGGCTTCATCAACTACGAGATCCGGGCGGGGTACCGCCCCACCACCCGCACCCACGACCTCCATCGGTTCTCCCGGCTCCTCGAGAGCGCGGGCTGGATCCCCGGCGCGGTCCCCACCGTTCACGTGGGGGGAACCAACGCCAAGGGGACGGTGGCCACCCTCCTCGCCCGCATCCTCCGCGCCGGCGGGGTCCGGACCGGGCTCTACACCTCCCCCCATCTCCACTCCATGAGGGAACGGATCCGCATCGACGGACGATCCCTGGAGGCGGAGGCGTTCCGCGCCGGGGTGGAGGCGATCGCGGCCCGGTTCGGCGGCGAACCCGGGGCCGGATTCCGCACCACCTTCGAACACCTGACCGCGCTCGCGTTGCTGGCCTTCCAGGAGGCCGGGGTGGAGTGCGCGGTGGTGGAGGTGGGATTGGGGGGAAGACTCGATGCCACCAACGTCCTCCCCGCCGGGCCGGCGGTGCTGACCCCGGTCTCGCTCGACCACCGGCAGGTGCTCGGAAACACGGTGGGCGAGATCGCCGCGGACAAGGCGCACATCCTGAAGCGCGGCGGGCTCGCTCTCCTCATGCCCCAGACCCGGGCGGCGGCGGCTCCCATTTTGGGCCGGGCGCGGCGCCTCCACGTTCCGGTGATCCGGACCCGCGACGCGGTCTCGGTCCGGGCGACCGAGGCCGCCCCGGGAGGGATGGTGCTCCGGGTGAGGGGCCGGGAGGACTACGGTGGGATCGGCACCGGGCTTCTGGGCGCGCACCAGGCCGACAACGTGGGGGCGGCGGTGGCGGCCGCGGAGACCGTGCTCCCGGCCCCCGCCCTCGTCGGCGCGGTGCGGTGGGGCCTCCGGCGGGCGAGGGTCCCCGGACGCCTGGAGACGCTGGAGCGCGACGCCCGCCTCTACGTCCTGGACGGCGGGCACAATCCGGCGGCGGGACGGGCGGTGGCGGCGGCCCTGGCCCTGCATTTTCCCGGGCGGCGGTGGACCGCGGTGGTGGGGATGGCCGAGGACAAGGACCACCGGGCCTATCTCCGCGCCCTGGCCCCGGTGGTGGAGCGCTGGGTGTTCACCCGGGCCCGAAGCCCCCGCGCCGCCCCTCCGGACCGGCTGGCGGAGCGGGTCCCCGGCCCGTCGCAGGTTTCGGAGGGGGTGGCCGAGGCGCTCGGGCTCGCCGCGGGCTGCGGTGGAAACCCGGTCCTGGTCGCGGGATCGTTCCTGGTGGTGGGGGAGGCCCGGGCGCTGCTCGGGCGCCGCCGGGCATGAAAAGGCCCCCGGAGCGAGGCTCCGGGGGCCTTTCCGCGGTGCAGGCAGGGTCGCCTAGTTGTACTGCTGCTTGATCTTGCCCCAGGTGGTCTCCTTGGCCGGAGTGGGGGCGCCGCAGGGATTGTAGGAACCGCCGGTGCAGAACGACGCCGCACCCGCGTGCGACGGCACCACGCCGGTCAGGTTCGTCTCGGCCCGGTGGCAGTTGGCAACCTTGAGGAAGCCGCTGACCGGGCGCGGGGTGATGGAGAACAGGTCGGGCGAGTAGAGGCTCACGTTCAGGGCGCCGCCGATGGCGACCACGGTGTTCGGCACGTAGGGCTCGGACAGCGTCTGCTGGCAGTTCGTGTCGTACGCCCAGGTGATGATGTTCCCGGAGCCGTCCGCGGGCCAGGTGGGCTGGCCGTCGGAGCCGCCGCTCGGGAAGTCGAGGTCGCCGCAGAGCGACCAGTTCTGGACGTCGATGCCGCTGGTGGCCGCGCCGTCGTAGGAGATGCCGAACTCCATCCCGGCGATACCGGTGGAGTCGTTGGCGTTACAGACCAGGATCCAGATGCTGTAGTCGGAGGAGCCGAGGCCCCCGGTGCACCCGTTGGGATCCTGAACGTCGGTGACCATGGTCGCCGAGGTGGGATGCGGCTGGTTCGTGGTACACACATTCTTGGTCACCACGGGGGTGACGTGCACCGAGATCGCAGCCTGGAAATTGGTGATATCCGGGTCGGCCACGGCGAGCGACGCCACGCCGAGCGTCAGACACCCGAAGAGAAGGACTACCAAAGCGCGCTTCATCGTGAAGTACCTCCTTAGCGATAGGCACGATGCGGACACACAGTTAGCGATGACAGGACCTGCCTTGCCGGGGCCGCTCGGTCTGGCACCGACCCCTCGTGACCGCCTTAAGACAGCCAAGGCCACAGCACCGGCTGCAACCACAGGGCAGAACCTACTTGCACCTAGGAAATGATAGCACGAAGGGATTTCCGTGTCAACTGAATCCAGGGGCTAAGGTCTTTCCAGTCAAGGAATTGGAGTGGAAGCGAGAGGAAGGTCCTGCGCGGTTCCACTGGAAAGAATTCACGACACCTGCGGGCCGGGGCCGTCTGGAGCCGTCCAGAGGCGGCCGGGCGGCCGGGCGCCTCGACCCGAAGCGCACTCGGGGGCTTGCCGGCGCCGGCCCCGGGGTGGGCCGACCCCCCGGGAGGCCGCCCTCTCCCGGTGCGGCGGCGCGACCGGCTCCCCGTGACCACCGGCGGCGGGGCCTCGGTTGGTGGGCGCACGGCGGGTGGGGTATACTGGCCGGCCCGTTGCCCCCTGATCGCGCCTTTCACGAGGAGACCGGACATGGCCAAAGGCATCACTCCCCGCGCCGAGGACTACTCCCGCTGGTACGGCGACGTCATCGCCCAGGCCCAGCTCGCCGAGAACGCCCCCGTCCGGGGCTGCATGGTGATCCGCCCCAACGGGTACGCCATCTGGGAGAACATGCAACGGGCGCTGGACCGGATGTTCAAGGCCACCGGCCACGTCAACGCCTATTTCCCGCTCTTCATCCCCGAGAGCTTCATGAAGAAGGAAGCCCAGCACGTGGAGGGGTTCTCCCCGGAGTGCGCGGTGGTGACTCACGGCGGAGGGAAGAAGCTCGAGGAGCCGCTCTACATCCGGCCCACCTCGGAGACGGTGATCTGGGACATGTACCGCAAGTGGATCATGTCCTACCGGGACCTCCCCATCCTCATCAACCAGTGGGCGAACGTGGTGCGGTGGGAGATGCGGCCCCGGCTGTTCCTGCGCACCACCGAGTTCCTGTGGCAGGAGGGGCACACCGCCCACGCCACCCCGGAGGAGGCGGACGAAGAGGCCCGGCGCATGCTCGAGGTCTACGCCACCTTCGCCCGGGAGTTCATGGCGCTACCGGTGATCCAGGGGGTGAAGTCGGAGTCGGAGAAGTTCCCCGGCGCCGACCGGACCTACTGCATCGAGGCGATGATGCAGGACACCCGCGCGCTCCAGGCCGGCACCAGCCACAACCTGGGGCAGAACTTCGCGAAGGCCTTCGACGTCACCTTCCAGGACGAGAAGGGGGAGCGCCAGTTCGTGTGGGCGACCTCGTGGGGGGTGAGCACGCGGCTCATCGGCGCGCTGATCATGGCGCACTCCGACGACGAGGGCCTGGTGGTGCCGCCGAAGCTCGCCCCGGTCCACGCGGTCACGGTGCCGATCTGGATGAAGGACGACCAGGTGGAGTCCATGAAGCGCGCCGGAGGCGAGGTCCATGCCGCGCTGGCCGCGGCGCACCCCGACCTGGTGTTTCGCCTGGACGACCGGGAGCAGCACAAGCCCGGCTGGAAGTTCGCGGAGTGGGAGCAGCGCGGGGTGCCGGTCCGGATCGAGATCGGCCCCCGGGACCTGGAGAAGAAGCAGGTGGTGCTGGTCCGTCGCGACACCCGCGAGAAGGAATCCCTCCCCCGGGAGGCGCTGGCCGCGCGGTTGCCGGAGGTGCTGGACGCGATCCAGAAGAACCTCTACGAGCGGGCGAGGTCCTTCCGCGAGGCCAACACCCACCGGGTGGACGGCTACGATGCGTTCAAGTCGACCCTGGAGGAGCGGGGCGGGTTCATTCTCGCCCACTGGGACGGCACCCCCGAGACCGAGGCCCGGGTGAAGGAGGAGACCAAGGCCACCATCCGCTGCATCCCCTTCGACGGCGACGGGGAGGAGGGGGCCTGCATGGTCACCGGCAAGCCGAGCCGGGGCCGGGTGGTCTGGGCCAAGGCCTACTGACCGGCCGCGGTGGGGAGGCGCCGCTCGCTCAGGGAGCCCCGCAGCCGACCCACGGACTCCGGAGCACGGTCTGGAACCGCCCCGAGGGGAGGAGTTCCATCACCGTCACCCGGCGGCCGGCCTCGGAAGTTTCCCGGAAGATCGCCGAGGGTTCGGTCGCGCCCGGCGCGCGAAGCGCTCCCACCAGCCGGCGCGAGAGCCGCCCCGCGCCGGCCTCGGGAAGGTCCAGGAGGCCGTAGCGCAAGCTCCGCTCCCCGTCCCGCCATCGCGCCCAGAAGTGGAACACCGCGGGGGAGGAGGCGCCCCCCCCGCGAAGGCGGACCGCCCCCCGGAACCGGCCCACCAGCTCCAGGGTGGAGTCCTCCCACGAGGCGCCGAGCCGGAGAGCCTCCCGGATCCAGGGCACCTCGGGATCGATCTCGAGGCCGGGGGGAAGCTCGGTCCGCGCCGCCTCCCGGGCGTCGCGCGAGAGGCCCGAGAGCGCCGCTCCCAGCTCCTCCGGGCGAACCGACCCGTGCCAGACCTCGGCCGGATCGTTGAGACCCCACCACGCCCACCCGCGGTGCGACATCCCGGGGAGCGGATCGTCGAGTTCCAGCTCCGGGGGGATCGTTCCGGGAATCCACGTCCCCACCGCCACCGGGAAGGTGTCGCAGGCCCAGAAGGTGTCGGTCCATTCCCGGGGCACGAAGGCGCCGGTCCCCCCGGCGCGAACACCGAGTCCGCGCGGGGACGGGCGCCGGGGGGGAGCGCCGACCACGTTCCCGCCTTCCAGGTCGCCACCGGCTCCCACTCCAGCCGCCACCGGAAGTTCTGGGGGTAGCCCCGCCAGTCGAGGATCCCCACCGCGTCCTCGCGGGGGGGCGGGGCCGCGCCGGCGGCGGCGGTGAGCGCCGCGGCCAGGACCGAGGCGGCGATCAGGGCGAAGGGGACCGCGGGGCGCCGGGTCACGGGTGGATGGTCCAGCTCCGGACCGGGCTCGCGGGACCCCGGAGCCTGCCGCCGTCCACCGCGTACACCCGCCAGTAGGCGACTCCCACGTCGGAGGCCTCTGGGAACACGTCGCCGGCCGGACCGGAAACGGGGGCGTCGAGGGCAAGCGCCCCGGTGAAGGAGGAGTTGGTGGAGATCTGGATCTGGTAGTGGTCGATCCCCGAGCAGTCGTCGAGCGCGCTCCAGGCCACGTGGATGGTGTCCCCGACCGAGAACGAGGCGCCGTCCCGGGGGTAGGCCGGGACCGGAGCCGCCGGGGCGGAGACGTCGGTGAACCCGGAGGGATCCTCGGTCCGGGCGGGCCACCGGACGTGGGAGCGCGACGGGTCGTTGGTGTCGGCGACCACCGAGTCCGCGGCCGGATAGGGACCGGCCGCATTCCAGGTCCAGTCCAGGTCCCGGGTCGAATAGGGCTCGAGGACCAGCGAGTCGGGCAGCCCGGCGCTCCCGGCGGGCGCGTGGCGCACACGGATCACCAGGGTGTCGGGCCCCAGGTTGTAGACGGAGAGGGTGGCGGAGGCGCCCCCGCCGGTGAAACAGAAGGCCGGCGGCTCGTAGAAGAAGTCCTCGGGCGCGGTGGGGCCCGGCCCGGTGGAGCCGCCGGGCCGGGTGGGGGTGTCCCCTCCGCAGCCGGCGCCCAGCGCGAGCACCGCCAAGGCGAGGGGGAGCGCCCGGCCAAACGGAAAGCGGGTCCTGTCGGCACGGTCGGGCATCAGGGCCTCGGTCGGGTGGACGGAGCGGCGAGCGGAACCACGGTGAAGCGCCCGTCATTGTACCCGAGGTAATAGGGGTGGCGCTCGGGGTGAAGCCGCCAGAACGCGGCGTCCTCACGTCCGAGGTTCCGCACGTAGAGAATCGGATCGGAGAGATCCGGCCGGGGATCGGGGCGGCCGTAGACCCAGCTTCGGGGGTGGTCGGGCTGGACCCGGTCCACGAACACCACCGCCGGCCGCTCCACCGTGTTCTCCACCATCCGGAGCGGCTCCGCCACCCCCGCGCTCAGCGCGCGCAGATGGGCGAGCTGCGGCGGCCAGAAGAGCGCCGTCGCGGCCAGGAGCGAGGCCGCCCCCCAGGCGGCGGGGGCGCCGATCCCCGAGCGCCGGGCCCAGCCGCGGGCGCCGATCGCGGACAGGATCGCGAAGGGGAGAAGGATCTCGTAGGTCTTGACCGGGCCGGTGTCGGCCACCCCGATCGACCAGTAGGGGACGTAGGAGACGATTCCCACCGCCACCGCCAGGGCGGCCAGCACCGCCACCGCGCGCGTGCGGTCCCGGCGCCCCCTCTCCGAGGCCCCGGAACCGAACGCGAAGAGGGCGGGAACCAGGGCCAGCGGCCAGCCCCACGACCAGAAGTGGAAGCGCACCGCAAGCAACGCGGCGTTGACGAGCCCCTGGAGCGGGGTGTGGTCGTGGACGCCGGGTATGATGGTCCCGAACCCGAACTCGCGCATCCCCGCCCCGCGCACCGCGCCGTAGCCGGTGGTGAAGGGATCACCGCTCACCGCCCGGTTCATGGCCAGGAAGAAGAGGCCGAAGGCGGCGCCGGCGAGGGCGGCCCCGCCCAGGGCGCGGTAGCGGGAGCGGCGGAAAGCGAGGGCGGCCAGCGCGGCGGCGGGAAAGGCGCCGAGGGTGACCCCGGTGTAGGGGCGGGTGATCAGCGTGAGCCCCAGGCCCGCGCCCGCGGCCAGCCCCCACCGGAAGGAGCCCCCGGCCGCGCGGAGCGTGGCGTAGGCGGCCAGCGCCAGCCCGAAGTAGGTGGCGGGGTGGCTGAGGAGGGTGCCTCCGGTGAGGAGGAAGAGCGGCGAGGTGGCCAACAGCGCCGCTCCCGCCAGCGCCGCTCCCGCGCCGGCGGCCCGGCGGAGAAAGGAGGCGGTGAGGAGCACGTTCAGCGCGGCCAGAATCACCGGGGTGAGGCGGGGAACGCCGAGGGCCACCGCCGGGGCGAGCAAGAGCGGCTGCCCGGGCGGATACTGCCCGAACCAGCGGCCGTCGACGACCGTCACGAAGACGTTGATGAGGAAGTTGGAGCCGGGGGGCGCGGGGGCGGCGGCCCGGCCGTGGAGGAGAAGGCGCGCCTGGAAGAGGTAGACGTATTCGTCGTCGGTCACCACCCGGTTCCGCAGGAGCCAGAGCCCGCCCCCCAGGGTGAGCGCGGCGGCAAGCACCGCCAGCCCCGCGGTGATCCGGCGTTCGTTCCGGACCAGGGCGTGAAGGCCGGGGGCGGCGGCGGCGAAGCGCGGAGCGAGGCCCCAGGCGATCAGCGCCGCCGCCGGGATGCCCGCGGCCAGCTCCCGGAGGTAGGCGCCCGGCTCCCCGGGCCCGAGCTTGAAGAACCAGTCGATGCCGTAGGCGAAGAAGGGATGCCCGGAGAGCCAGCCCGCGGTCCAGAGCCGGCCCGCCAGCAAGAGCAGCGCGCCGGCCACGACCGCCGACGCGCGAACGCTAGTTCTCGCGAGCATGTCCGGAAACGGGCCCGAGCGCGGCAAGGCGCGCTCGCGCCTCGGCCGCCTCCGGGGCCTTCAGCTTCACCAGGGTCTGGTAGGCGGTGCGGGCGTTGTCCTCCCGGCGCTGGCGCTCGTAGAGCCGCCCCAGGTCCCAGAGGGCCGGGGAATAGGGACGGTCCTTGGTGGCGTCGAGAAGATAGGTCTCGGCCTCCGCGTCCCGCCCGGCCAGAAACAGCACGTGTCCCAGCCGGTATTCGAGTTCGGGGCCGGGCGGTCCGATCCGGAGCGCGCGCTGGTAGGCCCCCGCCGCCTCCATGTAGGCCCCGCCGGCCTCGAGGGCGGCGGCGAGCATGAGCGCGGTCTCCTGCTTGTCGGGAGCAAGCTCGGTCCCTTTGCGGGCCGCCTTCACCGCCTCCTCCAGCCGGCCGGTCTTGCGGTCGACCACGCTCAAGGTGAGCCACGCCCCGGCCAGGTCCGGCTCGCTCCGGACTGCGTCCTGGAGCCGGTCCAGAGCCTCCGCGGTATCGCCGAGGGCGAACGCGTTCACCCCCCGCCGGTAGTTCAGCTCCCCGGCCACGTCGGCGACGTCCCCGCCGCGGGCGGCGACCAGCCGGGAGAGGATCTCCATCGCGTCCCGGTGGCGGCCCGCCTTGCGGTAGAGCTCCTCCAGGTTGAAGTAGGTCTCGGCCTGGGTGGGATCGAGGCCCAGGGCCCGCCGGTAGTCGTTCACCGCCGAGGTCACGTCCCCCCTGGCCGCCAGCATCTTCCCCAGGTTGTTGAGCGCCTCCGGCTGATCCGGATCGGCTTCCACCGCCTCGCGGAAGGCGCGGGTCGCTCCGTCCAGGTCGCCCTTGGCGGCCAGCGCCGCCCCTTCCAGGTTCAACATGTGCGCGCGGGTGGTCCCGCCCCGCACGAGGGGGACGAACGCCAGCACCGCGTAGAGCGCGGCCGCCCCCCCCAGCGTGCCCAGCCGCGCCGCGCGCCCGCCCCGCCTGCGCCAGGCCAGGGCGCGCTCCACCGTCACCCCCGCCGCGGGAATGAGGAACACGGCCAGGGGGAGCCGGTAGCGCGCGGTCACGAAGAAGAGCGCGACCGACAGGAGCGCCCCCGCGAACAGGACCGCTCCCGCCCGCCGCCGTCTTCGCCACGCCAGCATCAGGCCCACGCCGCCCAGGGGAAGGAGCCAGCCGAAGGTGGGCAGGAAGCGCAACACCGGCGCCCGCGACCGGATGTAGCCGTAGTCGAAGTGATTGGGGATCTCGAAGTTGTTGAGGCAGAGAAGCACCTTCCGCGAGAGGAGCGAGAGCGCCCTCCCCGGACTCCCGATCCAGAAGTCGGCCCCGCGCAGCCACCAGTAGCGGTCCACCGCGGCCGCGCCGAGCGGGGCGCCCGCCGCCTTCTCCGCCTGGGCCCGGGCGCTGGTGAAGAGCCCCTCCGGCCGGTTGAGAAGCCCCGAGCGATCGGGGATGTGGAAGGTGCCGTCGGCCTCGGGATTGTTGCCGAGGTAGAAGTTGACCCCTCCGTTGAGGGAGATCAGGACCGGCTCGCCCGACACCGCCAGGTTCCGGGTGAGGGTGGCGGCGGGAGGCAGGCAGAGCCCCGCCGCGAGGAGCAGGGCGGCGCGCCGTCCGGGCCACCCCAACCGCTCCGGAAACAGCACCGAGGCCCCGGCCGCCGCCGCCCCGGCCAGGAGCAGGTTGGGCTGGGCGAGGGCGGCCAGGCCCAGGGCGAACCCGGCGGCCAGCGCCGCCCGCCCCCGTCCCCACAGGAAGAGCGCCGCCTCCAGAAAGAAGACCGCGAGGGAGATGGAGAGAAGCTCCCCCTCGAAGAAGACCAGGGGCCCGTAGAGCGCCGCGAAGAGGCCGGCGGTGATCGCCCCCGCATTGCCGCCCCAGCGTCTTCCCACCGATCCGAGCAGGAGGACCCCGGCGATCCCGAGCAGGAACTGGATCGTCCGCGCTCCGTCCGGCCCCCAGCCCAGGTCGCCGGTGAAGCGCAGGAAGAAAGGATAGAGGGGGGCCATGGCGTAGGGCTTGCCGAGGGGGGCGGCGAGGCCGTCCCGGGCCAGGGCCTGGGCGGCCTGGACGTAGGTGGCGGCGTCCCCGGTGGGCTCCTGGTAGAGGGCGAGGCGGTGCACGTCCAGGGCGAACAGCCCGCGCACCGCCGCGGCCAGAAGCAGCACTCCGACCACCAGGGCCACCCGGCGGGAGCGGTCGAGCGGGGGAATGGAATGGGCGTTCATCCGGGCTCCGGTTGGGCGGCGGTCCGCTTACGATTTGATCACCGTGGCGGATAAGTTTAGCATTGGGGGTCGGTTCTCCGCGCCGCCCCGCGGCGCGGACGCGGCCCGCCGGGGCCGGCCCCGCATCTTCCGGAAAGGCCCCCCATGATCGGAAACGAACTGGCCGCCAAGCACCGCCGCGTCCTCGGTCTCCTGCGGGAGGCCGGGGGGGTGGTGGTGGCGTTCTCGGGGGGGGTGGACTCCACCCTCCTCCTTCGCCTCGCCCACGACGCGCTGGGGGACCGGGCGGTGGCTCTGACCGCGGTCTCGCCGAGCCTGCCCGCCCGGGAACGGGCCGAGGCGGAGTCCCTGGCCCGGGGGATCGGGGCGCGCCATCTCTGGATCGATTCCCACGAACTGGACCGTCCCGGCTTCGCCGGGAATCCCACCAACCGGTGCTACTTCTGCAAGAGCGAGCTCTTCGATCATTGCTTTGCGGCGGCGGCGCGGCTGGACCTGCCGGTGGTGGTCTACGGGGCCACCGCCGACGACGTGGGGGACCACCGGCCGGGGATGGGGGCGGCCCGGGAGCGCGGCGCGCGGGCGCCGCTCCTGGAAGCGGGGCTGGGCAAGGAGGAGATCCGGTCGCTCAGCCGCCACCTCGGCCTTTCCACCTGGAACAAGCCGGCCATGGCCTGCCTCTCCTCGCGCTTCCCCTACGGCACCACGATCGACGCCGGCCGGCTCGAGCGGGTGGAGCGGGCGGAGGAGGCGCTCCGGCGGGAAGGGTTCCGCGAAGTGCGGGTGCGCTTCCACGACGAGGTTGCCCGGATCGAGCTGGGACGGGGGGAGTGGTTGCGGCTCACCGATCCCGAGACCCGGGACCGGGTGGACCGGGCGATCAAGGAGGCGGGCTTCCGGTTCGTGGCTCTGGACCTGGAACCCTTCCGGAGCGGCCGCCTGAACGGCGGCCCGGCCCCGGACGAGGACGCGGTTGACCCGGTCCCCGGCGCCTGATACGCTTCGCTCCTCGGTTTTTCATTCCGCCTGGAGGAAACGTGTCGCTCCCATTCTCCCGCACCTACGGTGGCTACCGGTGGTCCGGCGCCTGGCGCCGGCCGGGTCGGGGAGGAGCGTCCGTCTAGACGTCCCTTCCGGTGGTTCCGATCCGGCCTCTTTCCCCATGGAAAGGGGCCTTTTCTTTTGCCCGGAGCGCCGGCCGCACCCCGGCCGGGCCCCGATCTGAGGAGGCCGATGACCGCCGTCACCCGGCTGTGCGCCAGCGTCGCCGCCCGCACCGGGGCCGAGGCGCGTGCCCGCGCCGCTGCCCTCCCCGCCGAGGTTCCCCTGGTGGAGCTTCGCGCCGACGCCCTCGATCCCGGGCGCGCGGCCTCCGGGGAATGGGCGGCGCTGGCGCAGGCGGAGGGGCGGGAGTGGGTGTTCACCTGGCGCTCGCCGGAGGAGGGAGGCCGCCTCCCGCGGCCGGAGGGAGCGCTCCGCCGGGCGGTGGAGGCCGGGTTCCGCTGGATCGACGTGGAGGCGCGCGACCTGGAGCGGGGAGATCCCGAGGCGCTCTCGGTGCCGGCGGAACGCCGCTGGGTGAGCCGCCACCTGGTGCTCCCGCCCCGCGACGCGCACGAGGTGGTGGCGGCGTGGCGCGGGGTGCGCCGCCATCCCGCCGCGCTCCACAAGCTGGCGGTGAACGCGCACCGCTTTGAGGTCAACGACTGGGTGCTGGCCCTGGCCGCGGAGGCGGGGGAGGGGGGCGGCCCGCCGGCCACGGTGTTCGCCATGGGCTGGACCGGCCACGTGTCGCGGATCCTCGGGCACCTGGAAGGGAACGCGGTGACCTTCGTGGCCGCCGATCCCGCCGACCCCACCGCCGCCGGACAGCCCACCGTCGCCCAGCTCACCGGGATCTACGGCCTCTCCTCGCTCCCTCCCCAGCCCCGGCTCTACGGAGTGCTCGGCCATCCCGCGCACCGCTCGCTCTCCCCCCGGATCCACAACCACGCCTTCCGCCGCTCCGGCGAGCGCGCCCTCTACCTGCCCCTCGAGTCCCCCGATCCCGAGCCGGTGGTGGAGTGGGTGCGCCGGGGGCGGCTTCGCGGGGTGAGCGTGACCGCCCCTTTCAAGGAGCGGGCGGCGGCGCTGGTGGACCGCCCCGAACCCGGGGTGCGCCGGACGGGGGCGGCGAACACGGTGTGGCTGGAGGACGGCCTTCTCCACGGCGCCAACACCGACCTGGAAGCGGCGCGGGAACTCCTGGCCGAGGCGGGGATCTCGGCCGGGCATCCGGTGGCGGTGCTGGGGGCGGGGGGAGCGGGCGCGGCGGCATCCGCGGCGGCCCTGGATCTGGGCGCCGAGGTCTCGGTGTTCAACCGCGGGGACGCCCGGGGACGGGCGCTGGCCGCGCGGCTGAACGTCCGCTACGGCGGCGACGGGGAGGGGTTCCGTCCCGCCGGATTCCGCGCGGTGGTGGTGGCGCTCCCCCCGGGGGCGGGGACGCGGGCGGCGGACCGCGCGCGCCCGGAGGACCTGGCCGGGGTCGCGGTGCTCGACCTGGGCTACGGGGATGAACCCACCCCCTGGGAGCGGGCGGCGGCCCGGGCGGAGGCGCGCTTCACCGGGGGGCGCGAGTTCCTGGTCCGCCAGGCCGGCGGCCAGTTCCGGCGGTGGATGCGCCGCCGGCTCGACCCCGCGGTGTTCGCGGAAGGGTTGCGCCCGTGAGCGGCGCCCGCACCCGCCCCGGCCGGGAGGCGTTCCGGGACCGGTTCCGGGCCGCGGCCACGGTGCCGGTCATCCGGGAACTGGACGCGGACTGGTGGACGCCGGTGGCGGCCTTCCACCGCCTGGCCGGGGGGGAGCCCAACGTGTTCCTCCTGGAGAGCGTGGAGGGGGGCGAGCGGGTGGGGCGTTACTCGTTCCTGGGCCGGCGGCCGTTTCTGGTCGCGCGTGCGCGCGGAAACGACCTCCGCCTGGACGGGCCCGAGGCCCCCCGCCATCGCGATCTGGCGGGAACGCCGCTCGAGGTGCTGCGCGCGCTCTTCGTCCGCCACCGCGCCGAGCCCGAGCCGGGGCTTCCCCCCTTCGTGTCGGGGGCGGTGGGCTACTTCGGCTACGACACCGTGCGGTGGATCGAGCGCCTCCCGGTGAGCGGGGCGCGGCCGGTCCCCGAGGACGACCTCACCCTCCTCTTCCTGGAGGAGACCGCCGCCTTCGACCACCTGCGGCGGCGGCTCCATCTCACCGTCGCCGCCCGCAACCACGGCGGCGACCCCGACCGGGCCTACGACGCCGCCCTCTCGCGGCTGGACGCCCTCGAGTCCGCGCTCCACGCCCCCTTCGCCCCCCCGGCTCCCGTCCCCGCCTCCGGCAGCGGCGGGGTGGAGGAGAACCTCGCCTCCCCCGACTACCGGCGCCGGGTGTCCGAGGCCAAGGAGCACATCGCCGCCGGCGACGTCTTCCAGGTGGTGCTGAGCCGCCGCTTCACCGTGCGGAGCGACGCGTCGGACCTCGCGCTCTATCGGGCGTTGCGCGCAATAAATCCATCGCCCTATATGTTCCTCCTCCGGCTGGACGGGTGGAGCGCGGTGGGTTCGAGCCCGGAACCGCTGCTGCGCGCCGCCGGGGACCGGCTCGAGTACCGGCCCATCGCCGGCACCGCGCCCCGGAGCGGGGACGAGGCGGAGGACGCCCGGCGGGCGGAGACGCTCCGGAACGATCCCAAGGAACGGGCCGAACACGTGATGCTGGTGGACCTGGGCCGGAACGACCTCGGCCGGGTGGCGGTGCCGGGGACGGTGCGGGTGGAGGAGCTCATGGTGGTGGAGCGCTACTCCCACGTGATGCACCTGGTCAGCGGCCTCTCCGCCCGCCTTCGCCCGGACCTGGGCCCCCTGGACGCGCTCTTCGCCTGTTTTCCCGCGGGCACGGTGAGCGGCGCCCCCAAGGTGCGGGCGATGGAGATCATCGAAGCGGCCGAGCCCGACCGCCGCGGCCTCTACGCGGGGGCGGTGGGGTACCTGGACTTCTCCGGCAACCTGGACACCTGCATCGCGCTTCGCACCATGGTGGTGCGCGACGGCGCGGTGCGGATCCAGGCCGGGGCCGGCATCGTGGCCGACTCCGATCCCGAAGGCGAGGACGCCGAGACCCGGCACAAGGCGGCGGCGCTCCTGGCCGCGGTGCGCCGGGCGGGGGGGGAGGAGTGGTGATCCGGGCGCCCTTCCTCAAGGTGTGCGGGATCACCCGCCTCGCGGACGCCCTGGCCGCGGTGGAGGCGGGGGCCCGGGCGATCGGCTTCGTGCTGGTGCCGGGGAGCCCCCGGCGGGTGAACGTGGAGGCCGCGCGCGCCATCGCCGCCGTGCTCCCTCCCGGGGTGGCCCGGGTGGGAGTGACGGCGTCGCTTTCGCCGGAGGCGGTGCGGGAGCTGGCGGCGGCGATCGGGCTGACCGCGGTGCAGGCCCATGGCGACGAGAGCGCGGAGCTCTGCCGTGCCTACCGGATCCCGGTGGTGAAGGCGTTCCCGGCCGGCCCCGGGTTCGATCCCGGGGTGCTGGAGGCGTTCCGGGATTTCCCGGTGCTCCTGGACGGGGCGGCCGGGGGGCTCCGGGGCGGCACCGGCCGGACCGCGGACTGGAGCGCGGCCCGCCGGGCCCGCGAGGCCGGGCACCGGGTGCTCCTGGCCGGAGGGCTCGGCCCCGGGAACGTCCTGGAAGCGGTGCGGGCGGCGGCGCCGGTGGCGGTGGATCTCAACAGCGGCGTGGAGACGGCTCCCGGGATCAAGGACCCGGACCGCATCCGGGAAGCCGCGATACGGTTGGCGGCGCTTCCGCCGCCGGAGGAAACGGCATGGCCCTGGTAGAGACCCCCGATAGCCGCGGGTATTTCGGCCCGTTTGGTGGAAAATTCGTCCCGGAGACGCTGATGGGGGCGCTGGAGGAGCTGGCCGGAGCCTACGACGCGGCCTCGGGCGATCCCGCGTTCCTGGAGGAATGGTCGGCGGCGCTCCGCAACTACGCCGGGCGGCCCACCCCGCTCACCGAGGCCCCCCGCTACGGCGAGGCCTCGGGGGGGTGCGCGTGTTCCTCAAACGCGAGGACCTGCTCCATACCGGCGCCCACAAGATCAACAACGTGCTGGGCCAGGTGCTGCTGGCCCGGCGGATGGGGAAGGGGCGGATCATCGCCGAGACCGGGGCGGGCCAGCACGGGGTGGCCACCGCCACCGTATGCGCGCGCTACGGGCTCCCCTGCACGGTCTACATGGGGGAGGAGGACGTGGCCCGCCAGGCCCCGAACTTCTTCCGCATGCGGCTCCTGGGGGCGAAGGTGGTGCCGGTGGCGTCGGGAAGCCGGACCCTGAAGGACGCCACCAACGAGGCGATCCGGGACTGGGTGGCGAACGTCGAGGACACCTTCTACGTGATCGGCTCGGTGGTGGGCCCCCATCCCTACCCGCGGATGGTGCGCGACTTCCAGTCGGTGCTGGGGCGCGAGGCGCGGGAGCAGATCCTGGAACGGGCCGGCGCGCTCCCCGACGTGGCCCTGGCCTGCGTGGGGGGGGGAGCAATGCCATGGGGCTCTTCCACGCCTTTCGCGACGATCCGGTGCGGCTGGTGGGGGTGGAGGCGGCGGGGGAGGGGATCGGCACCGGGCGGCATGCCGCCACCCTCTCCGGCGGAACCCCGGGGGTGCTCCACGGGACGCGCTCGCTGCTGCTCCAGGACGCCGACGGCCAGGTGGCCCCGGTGCACTCGATCTCGGCCGGGCTGGACTACCCCGGGGTGGGGCCGGAGCACGCGTGGCTCCGCGAGAGCGGGCGCGCGGAGTACGTCTCCGCCACCGACCGCGAGGCGCTCGACGCCTGCGTGGAGATCTCCCGGCTGGAGGGGATCATTCCCGCCCTGGAGACCGCCCACGCCCTGGCCGCCCTCCGGCGGCTCGGTCCGGAGTGGGGAGCGGGGACCACGGTGCTGGTCTCGTTCAGCGGGCGCGGAGACAAGGACGTGCCGCGGCTGGCCGAGCTTCTGCACCTGGAGGACGCCGATGTCTGAGCGGTTGCGCGCCCTGGTGGCCGGCCGCGGGGGCCGCCCCCTCCTCGTTCCCTACCTCACCGCGGGCTGGCCCTCGCCGGCGGAGACGGTGGAGCTGCTCCTGGCCCTGGAACGGGGGGGGGCCGACGCGGTGGAGCTGGGGCTGCCGTTCAGCGATCCGCTGGCCGACGGACCGGTGATCCAGGCGGCGGGGCAGGCGGCGCTCCGGGCCGGGACCACCCACGCGCGCATCCTGGAGCTGGCGGCGGGGTTTCGCGCCCGCTCCGCGCTCCCCCTGGTGCTGATGGGCTACCTGAACCCCATCCTCGCCTACGGCCCCGGGCGGTTCTTCGAGGACGCGGTGGACGCGGGGGCGGACGGCCTCATCGTGCCCGATCTTCCCCCCGAGGAGGCGGAGCCCTTCCACGGCGCCGCCCGCGCCGCCGGGCTCTCGTGGATTTTCCTCGCCGCCCCGACCAGCTCCGACGAGCGGCTCCGGAAGGTGGACGCGCTCTCCACCGAGATCAACTACTGCGTCTCGGTCACCGGGGTCACCGGCGCCCGGGACGATCTTCCCGCATCGCTGGAGCGGTACCTGGCCCGGGCCGCCGCCGCCTTCACCAAGCCGTTCGTGGTCGGGTTTGGGATCTCCCGGCCGGACCAGGTGCGGCGGGTGGCGCCGCCCGCAGCGGGGGTGGTGGTGGGTAGCGCCCTCATCCGGGCGCTGGGGGGGGAAGCCGGCCCCGACGCCCGCCGCCGGCGCGCCGAGTCGTTCGTGAAGGAGCTCCGGCCGTGAGGGCGGCGCCGCGCCGGGTCACGGTTCTGGGACTGGGCCTCATCGGGACCAGCCTCGCCGCCGCCCTCGGACGGGCGGGCGTCCTTTGCCGGGGCTGGGACCCCGACCGGAGCGCGATGCGGATCGCCCGGCGGATGGCGGGGGTGGCGCCGGTCCCCGGTGGCCCGGGTCCCGCCGCCGAGGGCGCGGAGACCGTGGTGCTGGCCGCGCCCCCGGGCGCGAACCTGGACCTCATGCGGGAGCTCCGCGGGCTGGACCCCGGGGTCACCGTGACCGACGTGGGCAGCGTGAAGCGCGAGCCGGCCCGGGTGGGGAAGCGGATCCTGGGGGACCGGTTCGTCCCCGGCCACCCCCTGGCCGGACGCGAACGGAGCGGGGCCGCCCACGCCGACCCGGATCTCTTCCGCGGCCGCCCGTGGGCGGTGTGCGGCGGGGCGCCGCGCCATCGCCGGCGGGTGGAGCGTCTCGTGGAGGCGGCCGGCGGCCGTCCGGTCCGCCTCGGGCCCGCCGAACACGACCGCGAGGTGGCGCTGGTCAGCCACCTCCCGCAGCTCCTGGCCTCGCTCCTCCTGGCCGAGGCCGGAGGGCGGCGGCCGGAGTCGCTGGCCCTGGCCGGTTCCGGTTTCGAGGGGTGGGCGCGGCTGGCCGCCTCCCCGCCCGAACTCTGGAAGGAGATCCTGGACGGGAACGCCGTTCCCGTCCGGCGCGAGCTGGCCCGCCTGGAGCGGGCCCTGGCCGGGTTGCGTTCCCGATGGGAACGGGACGAGAATGCAGCGCTTCGCTGCCTCCGCGAGGGGCGGCGGGGCTACGAACGTCTGGAACGAATGCGGAGCCGCGGGCGCGGCCCCGGGAGGTAGCCATGCTGGTCGTGATGAAAAAAGGGGCGACGCCGGAGGAGATCGACGGGGTGGTCCAGGCCATCCGCCGCCTGGGGCTGGAGCCGCACCCCATCCCCGGAGAGCAGCGCACCGCCATCGGCATCACCGGGAACCGGGGGACCCTGGATCCGGGGATCCTGGAGGGACTGCCCGGGGTGATGGAGGCGATTCCGGTCTCCAAGCCGTTCAAGCAGGTGAGCCGGGAATGGCGCGACCAGGACACGGTGGTGGACGTCCGGGGGGTCCGGATCGGGGGCGAGGCCCTGGCGGTGGTGGCCGGCCCCTGCGCGGTGGAATCCTACGAGCAGACCCTCACCGTGGCCCGGGCGGTGAAGGCCGCCGGCGCCCACATCCTTCGCGGCGGGGCGTTCAAGCCCCGGACCTCGCCCTACGCCTTCCAGGGCCTGGGGGAGGAAGGGCTGGAGATCCTGGCCCGGGTGCGCGACGAGGTGGGCCTTCCGGTGGTGACCGAGGCCCTGGATCCGGACGGGGTGGGGCTCCTGGAGAAGCACGCCGACATGATCCAGATCGGGGCCCGGAACATGCAGAACTTCTCGCTGTTGAAGCGCGCGGGCCGCTCCCACCTCCCGGTCCTGCTCAAGCGGGGGATGAGCGCCACCATCGACGAACTCCTGCTCGCCGCCGAGTACGTGGTGAGCGAGGGGAACCCCAACGTGGTCCTCTGCGAGCGGGGGGTGCGGACCTTCGCCGACCACACCCGGAACACCCTGGATCTCTCGGCCATTCCCGCGGTCAAACGCCTCAGCCACCTCCCCATCATCGCCGACCCCAGCCACGGCACCGGGCGGCGGGAGAAGGTGGTGCCCATGGCCCGGGCGGCGGTGGCGGCGGGGGCGGACGGGCTGATCATCGAGGTCCACCACCGGCCGGAAACCGCGCTCTCCGACGGGTTCCAGGCCCTGGTCCCGGAGGCCTTCGCGGACCTCATGGAGCAGCTCCGGCGCCTGGCCCCGGTCCTGGGCCGGGTGCTGACCGCGGCGCCGGTGGCCGCGCGCTAGGAATCGGCCCGGGGCGGGGTTGCCGGTGGACGGCGACCCGTCCCCGCGCCTAAACTGGACCGGCACGTCATCGTCCCATCCTCACCCGCAAACGACCGACCCGTGAATATCAGCTCCCTCAAACGCGGCACGAAGATCAACGGACGCTACGAGGTCAAGAACCGCATCGGCGTGGGCTGGGAGGGTGTGACCTACCAGGTCCACGACCGGCTCGACGGCCGGCTCAAGGCGATCAAGTTCATCACCAACGTCAAGCGCCGCAAGGCCATCCTCAACCAGGCGCGGGTGATGGTGCGGCTCCATCATCCCAACATCATCAACTACTACAACGTGGACCGGGTGGAGATCGGCGGCGAGAGCCACTACTTCCTGCTCGTCGAGTACCTCCAGGGGCCGCGGCTGTCCGAGGTGATCCGCCGCCACTTCCGCCGCCGCGACGAGGCGCCGCTGTTCTTCGGCCTCAGGGTCTTCTATCAGATCTGCCGGGGGATGGCCTACGTGCACGACCAGCACATCCTCCACGACGACCTCCACACCGACAACGTGATCCTCACCGGGGAACCCGATGCGCCGGTGCCCAAGCTCTTCGACTTCTGGGGAAGCCGGGGGTCCAACACCGTGGAACGGCGGACGTTCGATCTCCGGAGCGCGGGGCAGGTCCTGTTCGAGATGATGACCGGCCACGAGGACTACGACGCCGCCGAACTCCAGTGGCTTCCCCGGGAGATCGGGGAGATCATCCGCCGCGCCCACGCCCGGCTCCACAACTTCCGGAACTTCCACGAGATCCTGGTCGAGCTGGAAGCCCTTCGCGACTGGGACTGATTCCACTCGAAACGCCGGGCGCCATCCCCGGACCTCAGTCGTGGAACTTCCGCTCGCCCGCGTCGATCGCCACCTCCAGCCGGTTCGCCTCGGGCACCAGCGGGCAGGCCCACCGGTCGTTGTAGGCGCAGTAGGGGTTCTTGGCGTAGTTGAAGTCGATCACCGTCTCGCCTCCCTCCGGCTCCGGCAACTCCAGGTAACGGCCCACCGAGTAGGTCTCCTTGCCGGTGGTGGCGTCCTGGAACGGGAGGAAGAGGTAATCGCCGGCCTCCGACCGGTAGGCGGTGATGGTGAACCGGGTCCCGCGGCGGATGAGGTGGAAGCGGGCGGCGGTCCGGTAGTGGCGCTGGTTCCCCTGGGTATCGAGGATGGTCACCGGGTCGCCCGCCCCGGCGGTATCGGGCCGGGCCAGGAAGCGCCAGCTCGAGTCCGGGGGGAAGTAATGGAGGCCGGAGAAGGCGTCGCGCTGCGCCTCGGTCAGGGGGCCGTCGGGAGAGGTGAAGTAGGCGTCCACCCGGGCCCGGAACGCGCGCAGGGAATCCGCGTAGCCGGGCGGAACCGAGGTGGAGGGGGGGGTGGATTCGGGCCCGCCTCCGCCGCAGCCCCCGGCCACGAGCACGGCCAGGACGAGGGCGGCTAGAGCCCGGGCCGGCGGTGAGGCCGGCCCGGGGCGCAGGCGAAGATGAAGGCGGAGAACGGCGAACACCGGATCAGGGGGTGTTGGCGTTCTTCTGCTGCCGCTCGCGATCCTCCCACTTGCCGATGATCGACTGGTACCAGGGGCGGCTGTCGAAGCGGTTGGCGAAGACCCGGTTGATGGAATCCTGTTCGGACGCCACGAACTGCACGAAGGCGGTGTGCTTGTTCAGCACCTTGTCCATCTCCGCGAGCCGGGTGTCCAGCTTGGAGTTCATCTTGTCGGACTCGGCCTTGAGCTGGTCCGCCACGTCCTTCTTGAAGTCGTCCTGTTCCTTGGCGATGGACTGGAACCGGGTGTTGACCTCGTTGATGATCTCCAGCTTCACCTCTTCCGGCCGGTTGGCGAAGGTGCTGAGGTCGGTGGAGAGCTTGGTGTTGGACTTGTCGAGATCGTCGACCTTGGAGTTGACGGTGTTGAGCTTGCGGTTCAGGAACTCGTTCTGCTGCTTGAGCAGGTCGAGCTGCTTCTTGGTGCTGTTCTGGAGGTTGATCAGGTCCGCCTGCATCTGCCGATTGGCCTGGCAGCCGGTGAGGGCCATCCCGACGGTCATGACGGCGGCGAACGCAACCAAACGAAGTCTCATGGAAACCAGTCCCCCTTGTATGGGCGCTATCGTCGGACCCGCGAGACGCCGTACCGATACGGGATACGGTCGTTCGCCGGACCTGCGGTGGATTGTCGCGTCGGCTTCCTGAGGAGGGTAACCGCGGCAAGCCCAAAGGAGCCCGGGGTGGCTCGCGATCCACCCGGACAAGCCCAACTCCAACCAAGCCCTTCGCTTCCGCCGAACGTCCAGGCGAAACGCGACCGGCAAAGTGTAGGGGACGCCTCCGGCACTGTCAAGGTAACCGGCGCTCGACCAGGGCGATGGCTTCACGCGCCTTCTCTGCCGAGGCGGCGTCCGGGGCCTCGGAGAGGGCGCGCCGGAGGTCGGAAAGAGCGGCGGCCCCCTCCCCCCGCTCCGCGCGGGCGAGCCCTCGATTGAAACGGGCCTTGAAGTGATGCGGGTCCAGTTCCAGCGCCCGGTTCCAGGCGGCCAAGGCGCCCGCCGCGTCGCCGGCCAGGCGGCGGTAGCGGCCGGCGCTGTTCCACACCTCCGGGTCGCGGCTTCCCCGGGCGGCGGCCTTCTCCAGCGCCTCCCGGGCCCCGGCGTCCCGGCCCAGGGTCTCCAGGGTCAGGCCGAGCTCCGCCCAGGGCCCGGGATCCTCGGGGAAGTCGGCGGCGGCCCTCCGGAACGCCTCCGCCGCCTCCTCCCTCCGGCCGGCGGCCCGGAGGATCCTGGCGCGGGTGAACTCCGCCTCCCACGAGCCGGGAAGGAGCGCCGCCGCCGAATCCGCCTCGGCCAGCGCGCGGGCGGAGTCCCCGGTCCGCTCCGCCGCCACCGCCAGCCCCAGATGCGCCCGTCCCTCGGCCGGATCCAGCGCCAGCACCGCGCGGTAGTCCCGGACCGCCGCCGCGGTCCGGCCGGCGTCGAGCAAGGCTTCGGCCCGGGCGAGGGCGTCCCGGGGGGGGTCGGAGCGGATCGCCCCCGGCCAGGGCGCGTTGGCGGCGAGGTAGAGCCCCGCCACCAGGGCCCACCGCCGGGGCCGGCGCCCCCCGAGCCCGCCGGCCCCCGCCGCGGCCAGGAGCGCGAGCGCGGGAAGGGCGGGGGCGCGGAAGCGGGCGCACACGAAGAAGACCAGAAGGGGGAGGAGGATCACCGCCGCCGCCGCCATCGCCGGAGCCCACTCCCGCCGCCGCCGCACGAACACGAGTCCGGCCAGCGCGAGCGGAAACAGGACGCCGCTCGGCCAGTAGGCGAAGGGCACCCGCCACAGGAGCGCGGGGAACCAGGGGACGTCGCGCCGAGCCTCGTAGAGCGAGCGGTTGTTGGGCGCCTCGTAACCGTGAACCAGGTAGAGCGCCCGGAGCGCGGTCAGCCGGAGGGCGGCGGCGGGGCGCTCTCGCCAGAACTCGAGTCCCCGTTCCGTCCACCACGACGAAGCCTGGGCGGAGGTGAGCGGGCGCCCGGCCCCGCGGGAGGCGGCCCGGACCGAGGCCTCGGCGAAATCCCGCCAGCCCCCCACCCCGGTCACCGCGGGCGCGTCCACGCTCCGTCCGTCGGCGCCGGGGTGGTTCCCGATGTAGAAGTTGATCCCCCCCTGGGTGGCGGGAAAGCGGAACCCGGCCCCGTGGGCGGCCATGATCGCGGCGGGCCCGGCCCAGAGCGCGGCGGCCGTCGCCGCCACCGCGCCGGCCCGGAGGAGCCGCCGGCCGGGGGTGAGGGCGGCGAGCAGGGCCAGGGCGGGAACGAGGAGCGCCAGGGGGGCCCGGGCCAGCCCGGCCAGGGCCCACAGGGCCGCGGCGGCGATCCAGGACCCCCACCGGGGCCGGCCCCGAGGCTCCGGAGCGGCCGGAGACCCCGCCCGGACCGCCGCCAAGAGCCCCCAGGCGGTGAGAGCCATGGCCAGGGGCTCGCCCACCAGTTCCCCCTCGAGGAAGATCTCCGGCGCGTAGAGCGCGACCGCCAGGGCCGCGGCCACCCGCCGGCCGCGGGAGAGCCCCATCCGGGCTCCGGCCAGGAGCACCGCCCAGGCCGCGGAAGCGCCCAGCACCGCGTTCAGGATCCGCCCCGGCCAGGGACCGGCTCCGGCCACCGCGTAGGCCGCGCCCAGGAGCCAGGGGAAGAGCGGGGGGCGGAAGTAGGGGGCGCCGGCGTCCAGCACTCCCGAGGCGAGCAGGCGCGCGAGGCCGTCGTGCCGGGCGGAGTCGAGGATGGGGGCGGCGAAGAACGGGCTGGAGCGAAAGGCGAGCAGGTAGGCGATCCGGACCAGCGCCGCCGCCGCCACCACCGCGGCGATCTCCCGCGCGGCGGCACGCTCCGGAACGGAGGCGCGCTTCATGGCCGGGGGGTCAGGCGAAAGCGGCGATCCCGGTGATCTCCTGGCCCAGGATCAGGGTGTGGATGTCGTGGGTTCCCTCGTAGGTCTTCACCGATTCCAGGTTCATCATGTGGCGCATGATCGGGTACTCGGTGGAGATCCCGTTGGCGCCGAGGATCTCGCGGGCGGCGCGGGCAACGTCGAGCGCCATGGCCACGTTGTTGCGCTTGGCCATCGACACCTGGCCGAAGCCGGCCCGGTCCTCGTCCTTGAGCCGGCCCAGCCGGTGGCAGAGGAGTTGCGCCTTGGTGATCTCGGTGAACATATCGGCGAGCTTGGCCTGGGTGAGCTGGAAGGAACCGATGGGACGGTCGAACTGGATGCGGCTCTTGGCGTATTCCACCGCGGTATGGAAGCAGGCCAGCGCCGAGCCCACCGCGCCCCAGGCGATCCCGTAGCGGGCCTGGGTGAGGCAGTCGAGCGCCGCCTTGAGCCCGTTGGCCCCGGGTAGGCGGTCGGTCTCGGGGATCCGCACGTCGGCCAGCACCAGCTCGCTGGTGACCGAGGCGCGGAGGCTCATCTTGTGCCGCATCTCGGGGGCGGAGAAGCCGGGGCGGTCGGTCTCGACCAGGAAACCCCGGATCACCCCGTCCTCGTCCTTCGCCCACACCAGCGCCACCTGGGCGATGGACCCGTTGGTGATCCACATCTTGCTGCCGGAGAGCACCCAGTCCCGCCCGTCGCGCCGGGCGCGGGTCGCCATGCCGCCGGGGTTGGAGCCGAAGTCGGGTTCGGTGAGGCCGAAGCAGCCCACCGCCCGGCCGGAGGCGAGCTCGGGAAGCCAGCGGCGGCGCTGCTCCTCGGTGCCGAAGGCGTGGATGGGATGCATGACCAGCGCCCCCTGCACCGAGGCGAAGGACCGGAGGCCGCTGTCGCCGCGTTCCAGCTCCTGCATGACCAGCCCGTAGCCCACGTTGCTCATTCCCGCGCAACCGTACTCGGGCGGAAGGTTGGCCCCGAGCACGCCGAGGCCGGCGATGCCGTCCTTGAGTTCGAGGGGGAAGCGCCCGTCCTCGTTGCAGCGCTCGATGATCGGGAGCACCTCCGCGTCCACGAACTCGCGGACCGCGGCGCGGGCCATGCGCTCCTCCTCGGTGAGGAGGTCGTCCACCAGGTAGTAGTCGTACTCGCCGGCCGGATTCATGGGGAGGGGCTTTCCGGGGAAGGGGATGAGTAGGGGGCCGCGGGAGAGCGATCCGGAGAGCGGGGCTCGCGCCGCCGCCGGCTCACTCCCCCCAACTCTTCCCGCCGCTCTGGCGGCCCCGGGCGGCCATCCGGGAGGAGCTCCGTCGCACCGCGCCGTCCTTCGCCTCGTTTCCGGCGCTCTTCTCGGGGGAAGGGGGGTCGGCGACCCGCCCGGGGTCCTCGTCCGCGAGGGCCGGGGTGTCCTCCTCCTCGTCCTCCAGCTCCTCGTCCTCCTCGTCCTCGTCGTCCTCGAACTCCTCGTCGTCCTCGTCGTCGTCCTCGAACTCCTCGTCGTCCTCGAAGTCGTCCTCCTCGTCCTCGAACTCGTCCTCGACGAACTCCTCGTCCTCCTCGAACTCCGAGTCCCCGGCCCCGCCGTTGCGTGCCCGGCCCGCGCCGAGGGAATCGTTGACGTCCTCGCGCTCCCGGTTCAGGTGGAGCACCCGGTAGCCGTCGGAGCGCTGCTGCTTCATCAGCAGCCCTTCCTGGATGGCCTGGGCCACGAACTCGCGCGCCTCCTCCTCCTGCATCCCCGGGAACTCGGTGGAGGTGGTCATGGCCGCGGACACGTACTTGAAGGTGATGAAGGGCTTGGATCGCTCCAGGCGGTCCACGAAGCGGATGAAGGCGTCGCGTCGCTCCTCGTCCGCCACCGGCTCGAACTCCAGGGGTTCGAAGGCGCCGCCGGAGGCCTCGATGAGGTCGTTGGAGACCGAGCCCCGCACCCCCGCGATCACCACCTGCTTGCCGTAGCGATTGCGGATCATGGTGACCATGCGGATGAACCGCCGGTCTCCGGTCATGAGGAGGTAGGTGTTGAGGAAGGGGCGGTCGAGCAGGGTCTCGAAGATGTCGGTGAGCATCTCCATGTCCGCCCCCCCCTTGGGACGGTCGCCGACCTGGAGGGGAGAGACGTTGACGGCGCTGATCCCCGACACCTGCAGATCCCGCTGGACCCGCTCGGGGTGGTCCTCGAAGTCGGCATAGGCCCGGGCCAGGGTCACCAGGCCGTAGCGCCGGCCGATGTCCATGAGCATGGTCCCGCTCAGCTCGCGGTGGTAGGTGTTGAGAACGCTGTACCGGATGTTTTCGAAGTCGACGAAGAGAGCGACTTCAGCGGGACGTTCCATGATTCCTCCGCGCCGCGAGGCCGGGGCGAAAAAGGTACGGACCTCGGCGGGGTGCGGGCAGGACCCGACTCCGCGAGGACGACCCGGGCGTCAACGCGACACGCGCGCCGGCCGTCGAAACTTGTTGCTCATGATCGAAGGTGCACAAAGTTCACCGAGGATCCACGATGGTCACAAAAACCGGTGCGGCGGCCCGCCGAGGCCCGGATCGAATCCCGGGCACCGCGAGCCGGCCCCCCGAACCCTTCCACTCAAAAAGGTTGGGAACGGCTAGTAAAGACACCAGTTTAGGGCATCTTGGGACCGGTTTCAAGACGTAGGGCCACGGCTTTCCGATTAGCCGCGGCTCGGGGAATTCCCGGGGTCGATGCCGGCCAGCATGGCCCGGAGGGCCTCCTCGGCGCGGTCCGCGGTGGCCTCGTCCTCGGCCCGCAGCACCAGGGTGAGCTCCCACCGGCCGCCGGCCAGGCGGGGATAGGAGCCCCAGCGGACGGCGGGCCACGCTGCGGCCAGGGCGCCGAAGGCGCCGGCCAGTTCCCCCTCCCGGAGTGGGGTGGGGACTTCCCGGCGCACCCAGGGGCGGCCCGCCACCAGGGCCTCGTTGTCGGCCAGGAGAAGGGCCAGGAGTTCCGGGACCCCGGGAAACACCAGCACCCGGTCCGCGCGGAACCCGAAGGCGTTCCCGGCGGGGGAGGTGATCAGCTCGGACTCGGCGGGAAGCTCCGCCATGGCGGTCTCGGCGTCGGTGGACCGGCCCCGGAAGATCGCCTGCAGCCGCTCCGAGGCCTCGGGGTGCCGCGCCAGGGGGCGGTGAATCGCCCGCGCCACCGCCGGCCGGGTCCGGTCGTCGTGGGTGGGTCCGATCCCCCCGGTCACCAGCACCAGGTCGGCGGCGGCCAGGCCCTCGCGCACCGCCTGGGCGATCTCCTCCAGGCGGTCGGGAACGACCCGGAGACCGAGCGTCCGGGTCCCCAGACGGGCCAGGGTGGCGAGGACGAGGGGGCCGTTCCGGTCGGTGACCTCGGCGGCCAGGACCTCGTCCCCCACGATGATCACGAACGCGGTGCGCGGCACGGAACCTCCCGGAGCCGGGCCGGCGCGGCCCGGCCCTCGAGAATACCCCAACCGGGCCCGCTCCGGGGTTGCCACCGCCCCCCGGCTCTGGAATCATCGTCGGTTCGTCGCAGCATCGCGACGCACACCAGGGAGACGCCATGAGTCAGAACCCCGCCCTCACGCCGGACGCGGTCCTGGAGGCCCTCCGGGGCATCGAGGATCCCGACCTTCACCGGGACATCGTGTCCCTGGGTTTCGTGAAGAACCTCACCGTGGCCGGTGGCCGGGTGGCCTTCATCATCGAGCTCACCACTCCCGCCTGTCCGGTCAAGGCGGAGATGGAGCGGGAAGCCCGCGAGCGGGTGGGGGCGCTCCCGGGGGTGGCCTCGGTGGAGGTGGAGATGACCTCCCAGGTCCGGCAGTCACCGGCCGCGGCCGGCGCCGGGATCCTCCCCGGAGTGCGGCACATGGTGGCGGTGGCCAGCGGCAAGGGCGGGGTCGGCAAGTCCACGGTGGCGGTGAACCTGGCCGCGGCCCTGGCCGGGACCGGGGCGCGGGTGGGGCTTCTCGACGCGGACGTCTACGGCCCCTCGATCCCGATCATGATGGGGCTCAAGACCGCCCGGCCCACCATGCGGGACAACCGGCTGGTGCCGCTCGAGCGCTACGGGATCGGGATGATGTCCCTGGGCTTTCTCACCGACGACGAGACCCCGGTCATCTGGCGCGGCCCCATGGTGGCCAAGCTGGTGCAGCAGTTCCTTTCCGACGTGGACTGGGGGGAACTGGACTACCTGGTGGTGGATCTTCCGCCCGGGACCGGCGACGCCCAGCTCACCCTGGCCCAGGTGGCGCCGCTCGCGGGGGCGGTGATCGTGACCACTCCCCAGGACGTGGCCCTCGAGGACGTGCGGCGCGGCGTCCGCATGTTCGAGAAGGTCAACGTTCCGGTCCTGGGAATCGTCGAGAACATGGCCTACTTCGTCTGCCCCGACTGCGGCGCCCGCCACGAGATCTTCAGCCACGGCGGCGGGGCCGAGGCCGCCCGCCGGTTCGAGGTTCCCTTCCTCGGCGAGATCCCCATCGACCCGGCGGTGCGAGAGGGGGGGACGCCGGGGTTCCCCTGGTGGTGGGCCACCCGGACTCGCCCCAGGCCGCGGCATTCCGCCGGGTGGCGGGGGAGCTGGCCCGCCAGCTCAGCATCCAGGCCGGCGCCTGACCGTCCGCGGGGGCTCGACAGCGACTGCATGTTTGTGTAGTCTTGGAGCACTCTTCGGGGGGTTGTGCTTCAGAAGCGGGCGAGGGGACGGCTCCCCGGTCGGTTCCCGGGATCGGAGAGGGACTTGGCCAGAGCGTTAACCATAAAAAAAACAACAAGTTCCAAGGCCGGAAAGAAGCGTTCCGCGAGTGCCGGCGGCGCCCGGACGGCGTCCGCCCCCAAGCGCAAGACCCCGCGGTCCGCCACCGCGGCCCGAGGCCCCGCCGTACGCAAGAAGTCCACCGGGTCTTCCGGGTCGACCTCCAGCAAGTCTTCCAATTCGAAGTCCGCCAAGAAAAAAGCCTCGACGAAGAAGGCGACGGGCTCGCGGACCGCGCGAAGGACCGCCTCCAAGTCCAAGCCGGTGAAGAAGAAGAGCTCGAAGCAAACCTCGAAGAAGGCCGCGAAGACGAGTTCGAAGCAGACCCCGAATCCGACCGCGAAGCAGCGTTCGAGACAGGCCTCGAAGCAGGCCTCGAAGCAGGCCTCAAAGCAGGCCGCGGAGGCCGGGAGCGCGGCCAGGCGCGCGCCGGCCACCGCCCGCTCCCGCAAACAGGCGGTGGGCAAGGGCGGGCCCGCCGTCCCGGCGCCGGCGGCGGCGAACGCCCTCAAGTCCACCCAGGCTTCCCAGGCTGCCAAGCCGGCCAAGCGGGCCAAGGTCGAGCCTCCTCCTCCCGCCCCCCGGATCACCGTCGAGGAGGCGCGCGAGATGCTCCCCTACGCGGAGGGGCAGTTCGTGGTGCATCCCAAGTACGGGCTGGGAAAGATCGACCGGATCACCGAGCGCCACCTCAGCACCCGGACCGTCCCCTGCCTGGAGATCAGCTTTTCCTACCAGGAGATGCGGCTCACCATCCCGGTGGACCAGGTGGAGCGGTCGGGGCTCCGCCGCCCCATCGGGCGCAAGCAGATCGACGACGTGTTCGAGGTGCTCAAGGGGCGGGCGACCTTCGACGCCAAGCGACGCTCGGCCAAGCGGGTGGTGGACTACCGGAAACGCCTGAGCCTGGGGGATCCCACCTCGCTGGCGGAAGCGGTCCGCGACCTGGCCCGGCTCTCGCTCAAGAAGTCCCTTTCCTACGAGGAGCGCAAGATCCTGAGCACCGCGCTCCGCATCCTGAGCCGCGAGGTGGCGCTGGCCCGCGGCCGGGAGCCGGACGACGTCCGGGAAGAGATCGAGAAGATCGTGTATCGTTGAGAGGCTCGCGGCCGGCCCGCCGGCCCCGCTCCGAAACCGAGGACAGCGCTCCATGAACCGACTCCGCCCCCTGGCCCTCCTCTTGCTCGCTTGCGCCGCCGCCGCTCCGTTCGCCGGCCGCTCCGCCGCCGGCGACGACGCCTCCTGGAGCATCGCGTTTCTCGCCCAGACCGACAGCCGGGGCGAGCTCCGACCCTGCACCTGACACCACATGCCGGTCGGGGGACTGGCCCTCAGAAGCGGGGTGTATCAGCGGGCGCGGGCCCTCGACCGCGCCTCGGTGATCCTGGACGGCGGCGACTTCGTCCCCGCTCCCGGCGACAGCCTGGTCGAGGAGCGGGCGGCGCTGATGATCGAGGCCATGAACCTCATGGACTACGACGCGGTGGGCCTCGGCGAGGACGAGCTGATGCTGGGCCCGGAGTTCCTGGCCCGCGCCGCCGGCCGGCTGCCGCTGGTGTGCGCCAACGTGCGGGTTCCCCCCGGCCTCCGGTCGCGGATCCCCCCGGTTCGCTGGCTGGACCGGGACGGACGCCGGATCGCGGTGACCGGGTACGTGGATCCGCTTCTCTACTACACCCTTCCCGGGGCCATCGACCGGAGTCCCGACAGCCTGCTGGTGACGGATCCCATCCAGGCGCTGACCCCGGTGATGGCCGGCCTCCGGGGCAAGGCCGATTTCGTGGTGGTGCTGGGCCACGGGGACACCGACGAGGTCGAGGAGTGGCTGGATGCGGTGCCTGGCGCCACCGTGCTGGTGCAGGGGCACCGGCCTCCCGCCGCCCACGGGGTCTCGATGATCGACGGGACCTACGTGCTCCGGGCCGGCCCCAGCTCGCGCGCGGTGGCGCAGCTCGAGCTTCGCTACCAGGGCCCCGACAGCCTGACCGCGGTGGACTACCGGCTGATCGATCTCCGGCGGGAGCAGCGCGGCGACTCGCGGCTGGACGACATGGTGCTGGCCTTCGAGAAGAAGTACGGCATCCGGGAGCAATGACCTCCGGCCGGCCCCGGTTCCCGTCCCTCCGGCTACTGCTACAATCGCCCGCACCATGAGCGAGTCCAAAGGGCAGGGGTGGAACCGCGATGCGTTGCGGCCGCTGTTCGCGGCGGGGACGCTGCTCGCGCCCGGCGATCCGGGCTACGAGGGCTACCGCGGCGACGCGGTGATGGAGGGCGATCCCGACGGGGTGGCCCGTCCCGACTCCGCGGCCGAGGTGTCCGCCCTTCTCGCCCACGCCCACGCCCATCGCATCCCCGTCACCTTCGCCGGCGGCCAGACCAGCCTCACCGGGAGCAGCGTGGCCGAGGAGGGGATCCTCCTCGCCACCGAGCGGCTCGACGGCCTGCTCGACCTCGGGCGGGATCCGGAGACCGGGGGGATGACCGCCACCGCCGGTCCCGGCATGTTCCTGGGCGACTTCCAGCGGGCGCTGGCCGCGGAGGGCTGGGCCTACCCGCCCGATCCCACCAGCCGGGACGAGGCGCGGCTGGGGGCCACCGTGGCTACCAACGCGACCGGCGAGGACACCCTGCTTTACGGCCCCACCCGTCGCTGGGTGCGCGCCCTCGCCGTGGTCGGCGCGGACGGCGCCCCGCGCCGGCTCCGGCGCGCGCCCGGGGATCCACCCGCGGAGGAGAAGGCGACTGCGGGCTATTTCGACGCCCGGGAGGAGATCGACCTGGTGATCGGGAGCGAGGGAACCCTGGCCGCGATCACCGGGGTCACGGTGGACGTGGTGCCGCTCCCCCCGCCGCACTTCGCCGGGCTGGCCTTCTTCCCGTCGCTGTTGGCGGCGTTGCGGTTCACGGTGGCGGCGCGGAGAGCGGATTCGGTGCGCCCCCGGGCCCTGGAGCTGGTGGACGCCGCCGCCTTCGACCTGGTGGGGGAGAACCCGGAGGGGATCGTCCGCCCCGCCGCCGCCGGCGCCGCCATCGAATTCAAGCAGGAATACCGGGACGAACACGAGCGGGAGCGCTACCTGGAGGCGTGGCTCTCCCTGATCGAGTCGGCCCTGGCCGGGACCGGGGGGGCGGAGCTCCTGGACGCGGCGCTGGTGGTGGACGACGTTCCCGGCCGCGCCCGCCTCCGGTCCTTCCGCCACCGGGTTCCCGCCACCGTGAACGAGGAGGTCGCCCGGTTCCGGGAAGCGGGCGGGGGGAAGCTCGGTACCGACTGGTGGGTGCCGTATCCGGGCCTCCCCGACTTCCTGGAGGGATGGCGGCAGCGGATCGCCGGGGCGGGGCTTCGCACGGTGATGTTCGGCCACATCGGAAACGGGCACCCTCATGTGAACTTCCTGCCCCGGGACGCGGGCGAACTCGCCCGGGCGCGGAAGCTGGCCGCGGCCATGTGCCGCGAGGCGGTGGCGGCCGGCGGCGGGGTGGCGGGGGAGCACGGGCTGGGGAAGCTCAAGCGCGACCTCCTCGCGGTCCAGTATCCCCAGGCGCGCATCCGCGCGATGCGCGCGATCAAACGACGTTGGGACCCGGCGTGGATCCTCGGCCGGGGCACCCTGTTCGACACGGAGGCCGCGTGAACCGATCCCGCATCCGGTGCAGGTTTCTCGAGGGTTGCGTCCTCGCCGCGATCCTGGCCGGCGCGGCGGCGGTGGGCGCTCCGCGCGCGGATGCCGCCACCCTCGAGGCGGCGGTGAAGGCCCAGGACGCCGGGCACTGGCCGCAGGCGGCGGCCCTGTGGAAGGAACTCGCCCACGACCCCGCGGCGACCGGCCCCGGGCATCGGCGGGCGGTGGAAGGCTATCTCGAGGTCCTCTACGACACCGGGGCCTACGACGAGCTCGACGCGGAGGCGCAGAAGGCGCTCTCCGCCGACCCGGGATGGGCGCGGGCGGCGATCCTTCGCGCCCGGGGCCTGGCCGCCCGGGGGCGGCCGGGGGATGGGGCGCAGCTCCTCGCCGCGGTCGCCGGGGCGTCGTGGCCGGCGGCGGTGGAGCGGGCGCAACTCCTCACCGTGACCGGGAAACGCGACGAGGCCTCGGAGGTCATGCAGGGGGTCCTGGACGCGTACGATCCGTCCCGTTCGTACGATCCCGGCGACCTCACCGCGCTCGGCCGGGCCGCCGCCTACCGCGGCGCCTACCAGGACGCCTCGCGCATGCTCCAGACCGCGATCAAGGACAGCACCGGCTTCCTTCCCGCCCGGATCGCGTTGGCCGATCTCTTCCAATCCCGGTACCAGTCGAAGCTGGCCGGGGACGAGGTGCAGGCGGCGGGACAGATCGCCCCCCACGATCCGGAGGTGCTGCTCCTGGCCGCGAGGTTCGCCGCCGACAACCACCAGTTCACCCGGGCCGACGAAGCCGCGCGCGAGGTGCTCTCCTTCCGCCCCGGCGACGCGTCGGCGCTGGCGGTCCGGGCCCAGGTCGCCCTGGTCGCGGACGACGCCGCCGGCGCGCGGGCGTTCCTGGAGCCGGTCCTGGCCGCCGACCCCACCGACCGGGCCGCCCGCTCCTGGCTGGCCGCGGCCGGATACGTGTCCGGGGACTCCACCCTCTACCGGAGTTCGGTGAAGCAGGTGCTCGAGCAGGATCCGGGCTATCTCGAGGTCTTCTCCCGGCTGGCCGGGATCCTGGAGGACGGGCGCCGCAACGACGAGGCGATCGCCCAGTACCGGCGGATGCTGGCCCGGGACCCCGGAAACGCGGTGGCGCTCAACGGCATCGGGCTCCTGCTCATGCGGGAGGGGAACGAAAAGGACGCCCGGGGCTACCTGGAGAAAGGTTTCGCCGGGGACAAGTACAACATCCGCGCGTTCAACCAGCTCCAGCTCCTGGACAAGATGGACACCTTCGCCGTCGCCCGCACCGACCACTTCGTCATCCGCTACCAGGCCGACACCGACAGCCTCCTCGTTCCCCGGATGGAGACGGCGCTGGCCGGGATCTACGACGATCTCACCAAGCTCCATGGGTGGAAGCCCAAGGTGCCCACCGTGGTCGAGGTCTTTCCCACCCACGACTGGTTCAGCGCGCGGGTCACCGGATTCGCCTGGGTGGAAGGGATTCCCGCGGTCTGTTTCGGGGACGTGATCGCCATGGATTCGCCGCGAACGCTGACCGGGGGGACGAACTGGCGGGAGGTGCTGCGCCACGAGTACGGCCACGTGCTGGCGCTCGGGATGACCCGCATGAAGGTCCCGTTCTGGTTCACCGAGGGATTGAGCGTGCACCTCGAGGGGTATCCGCGCGGCCTTACCTGGGACGAGAACCTGCGCGCGGCCTACGAGGACGGGGAGCTGGTCCCGGTGGACTCGCTCACCCTCGCCTTCACCCGGCCCAAGTCGTTCGATCAGCGGCTCCTGGCCTATCACGAGGCGGCGCTCATCGTCGACGACATCGTCGACCGCCACGGCTGGGACTCCGTGCCCAAGCTCCTCCGCGAATTCGGCGACGGGAAGAAGCTCCCGGAAGCGGTCCACGACGTGCTCGGGGAGAGCTACCCGGAGTTTTCCGGGCGCTGCCTGGACCGGGTGCGCACCGTCGCGGCCGCGCTCCCGGTGTGGCCCCGCGCCGACCGGGAGCGGACCGGCCGCCTGGAGGCGGCGGCCCAGGACGCGCCGGGGGACGCGGACCTGTGGGAGAAGCTGGCGGTGGCCCGATATCAGCAGGGGCAGGCCGGGCCGGCGATCGAGGCGGCCGGCGCGGTGCTGAAGCTCCGGCCCGGGGACGGCCGGGCCCAGGCGGTCATCGGGCTGGCCGAGCGCGCGGATGGGCGGACCGAGGACGCCCGCAGGGACCTGGAACGGGCGGCGACCGCGGGAAGCCGCGACGTCCCCGCCTGGCTCGCCCTGGGGGAGATGCGGCTGGCCGCCGCGGACACCGCGGGGGCGCTCGATGCCTATGGACGGGCGCTGGCCGTCTACCCTCTCGCCTCGCCGGCCCTGGTCGCGCGGGCGCACATCTTCACCGCGGAAGGGGACACCGCCTCCGCCCGCTTCGCCTACCACACCCTGCTCTCGCAAGACGACGGGGCGGGCTCGGCGGCGGTGGAGCTGGCGCGGCTGGAGCTCAACGCCGGAAACGGGGACGCCGCCGCCCAGGCCCTGGCCTTCGCCGCGGGCTCGCTCCCGCTGGACCCCGACGTGGACGGGCTCCTCGGTCAGGCCTACCTGCTCCTGGGGCGGGACCGTGACGCCTACGAACTCTTCCTGCGGGCGCGGACGATCGACCTGAAGAGCGTCGAGTCGATGGTGGGGATGGCGCGCTACTACCTGAAGCGGGGCGACGCCGAGGAGGCGGCCTACTTCGCCCGGCTGGCGCTCAAGTACGACCCCGACCACCCGGTGGCCAAGGCGGTGCTGGCCGAGGCCCAGGCCTGGTAGGACCCGCGCCCGGCGCCGGGGCCGCTCAGGCCATGCCCGGGTCGCGCCAGGGGAGGAAGTCCCGGGCCACCCGCGAGAGCTCGCCCAGCCGGGTCTGGACCCGGCCGAACAGCGTGTCGGCGGGGAAGACCCCGTCCGCGGCGCGCTCCCCGGCGGGAAGGCCGGTCAGGAGCTCGATCCCCTCCTCCACCCGCGAGATCGCGAAGATGTGGAACCGGCGGTCCCTCACCGCCTGCACCACCGCGGGGCGCAGCATGAGGTGGGGGAGGTTCGGGGCGGGGAGGACCACCCCCTGGCTCCCGGTCAGCCCCCGGGCCGCGCAGAGGTCGAAGAACCCCTCGATCTTCTCGTTCACCCCGCCCACCGCCTGCACCTGTCCCTTCTGGTTCATGGACCCGGTCACGGCCAGATCCTGGCGCAGCGGCGTCCGGGCCAGCGCCGAGAGGAGCGCGAAGATTTCGGCGGTGGAGGCGCTGTCCCCGTCGACCTCGTCGTAGGACTGTTCCAGGGTGATGCCCGCGGTCATGGCCAGGGGCGCGTCGGGGGCGAAGGTCTGGAGGAGGTACCCGTTGAGGATGAGCACCCCCTTGTCGTGATAGCGGCCGGAGAGCGCGGCCATGCGCTCGATGTTGACCACCCCGCTCGTCCCCGCAGCCACGCTGGCGGTGATGCGGGTGGGGCGGCCGAAGCGGTGGTCGCCCACGTCGAGCACGGCCAGCCCGTTCACCTGGCCCACGGTGGCCCCCTCGGTATCGATGAGGATGACCCCCTCGCGGATGAGGCGCTGGGTCTTCTCCTCGGCCAGGTTGACCCGGGTGCGGCGCTCCTCCACCGCCTGGAACACGTCCTCGGCGTCCACCATCGTCCGCCTCCGCCGCGCCGCCCAGTAGGCGGCTTCGCGCACCAGGTCCGAGACCTGGGTGAAGCGGGTGGTGATCCGGCTCCGGTGCCCGGCCAGCCGCACTCCGAACTCCACCACCGCCGCCACCCCGCTCGCGGTCATGGGGGGGAGGAGGTCCTCGTCGCACACCGCGCGCACCATGCAGGCGTACTCGGTCATGGCCTGGAGCCCCAGCTCCATCTCGGTGTCGAACTCCGCCTTGACCTTGAACAGCTTGGGAAAGTCGGGGTCCACGTCGAGGAGGTCGTGGTAGAGGTCGGTGGTGCCGATCAGGATCACCTTCACGTCCACCGCCGCCGGCGCGGGACGGAGGGCCCGCGGCACCGGGCCCATGTTGCCGTCCTCGGATTCGATCTGGATCTGTCCGGTGCGCAGCGCCCGCTTGATCACCCCCCACGCCCGCCCCTCGGAGTCGAAGTCGTCCACGTGGAGGACCAGGAACCCCCCGTGGGCCCGGATGAGCGAACCCGCCTTGATGTGGGTGAAGTCGGAGACCACCATCCCGTTGGAGCGGACCTCCCGGTCCACCGAACCCCGCAGGTTCGCCACGCTGGGGTTGTTCTCGTAGATCACCGGGCGCCGGCGCTCCCCGGAGTTGTCCAGGATCAGGTTGACCATGAGCGGGCGCAGCGCCTCCTCGGGGTCGATCCCCTCCGCCTCCTCGTCCCCCTCCTCGTCGTCCCCGGCCCGGAACAGCGCCATCCGGGCCTCCAGCCACGCCTCCACCTCGCGCAGGTACTCCACCACCCCGGTCACGTCCTGGAACTCGCGATACACGTTGCTCAGCACCAGGTTCAGATAGGGTCGGGTCATCTGGCGGTCGAGATCGCGGAGGTCGGTCTCCGCCTCACGGACCAAACGGTTGGCCGCTTCGCTGAAGGTGCGCAGGTTGCCGGCGAGATCGGCGCGGGCGGCGAGGAGCCGTTCCAGGTCCGAACGCTCGAACTCATGCTCCTCGACCTTGGTCTCGAGGTCCTCGAACGCCACCGGCTCCCCGTCCACCAGCGGCAAAAGTTCGGCCTCGGCGTGGTCGCCCATCTCGACCTGGACCAGCACCAGGCCGACCGGCTCCGCCTTGGTCTTGAGCGGCGCCGCCAGTTCCTCCATTCGGGAGGAGAACCGCTTCATGCGGGCGCGGCGGCGCTTGGCGTACACCTCGCTCTGGAAGATGCGCGGGATGCCGTCCCGCAGCCGGTCCACGATCTCGCCCATGGCCGAGCGGAACCGGCGGCCCCGGCCGGCCGGGAACCGGAGGAGGCAGGGCTGGTCGGGATCCCGGAAGTTCTGCACGTAGCACAGATCCTCGGGGAGGAAGCCGGGATCCTCGAAGTGGTCGAGCAGGTGGCGCACCGTCTCGGTGCGATTGGTGCCGGGGTCGCCGGCCACGTAGACGTTGTAGCCGTGCCCGCGGAGCGAGAGCCCCAGCTCCAGCGCGCGCACCGCCCGGTGCTGCCCGGGGGTGGTGGCGCAGGCGGCCACCTCGCGGGTGGTCTCGAAGCCCAGCTCGGAGGCGTCCAGCGACCAGCGGAGCTGCTCCGCGGGCACCCGCAGGCGATCGACCGAATTCATCCTCGTCCTCCCGCCCCGAACCAGCGCCCGGAGCCTTCCGGGGTTGTGGACGTTCGCGGCGCATGATACTCGTGCAGCCGGCGTCCGGTCCGGTTCGTCGCACAGCATAGACCACCGAAGGAGAGTTGGCACCCGACCGGGACCGGTCGCGGGCTCCGGGATCCGCCGGTCACGGATGCCGGCGATCGGAACGGCGGCGGGAAGGACAAGCACCATCTTGCGGCGGCCAAGCGCCCGGTTGCAGGATATCCTGCAGACGCCGAGGCCGCGCCGTTCCCTCTTTCGACGGCGGCGGCGGCGGGGGTGAGCCGCCCGGGACCGGATCCCGGGCACGGAGGGCGGCATGAACCTGTTTTCGAGAATCGGGGCGTTTCTGACCGGCGGCCCCGCCGACGAGGCGGTGCTGGCGTACGCGGCGCGGCTGGCCGAGGCGGGCGGGGCGGCGGCGACGGTGGTGGTGGGGATGCCCGAGGACGGCCCGCTCGACGGGGGCGGCAAGACCTTCGAGCGCCGGGTGGGGGAGGGCTGGAGCGGGGCGGAGCCGGCGCCGGAGATCGTCGCTCACGAGAAGCCCTCGCTGGACGAGATCCTCGATCTCACCCGGAAGCGCGACCTGGATCTGCTGGTGCTGGGGCGACGGATCCCGTCCCACCAGCTCGCCCACACCTCGCTGTACCCGCGCGTGGTCCGCAAGGCTCCCTGCGACATCCTCCTGGTCACCGGGCACGCGCGCCCCGCGTTCGACCGGATCCTGGTTCCGGTGGACTTCTCCCCCCACTCCCGGCGCGCGCTGGAGCTGGCGCTGCGGCTCCGCCAGGCGGTGGGGACGAGCGGAGGCGAGGTGCTCTGCCATCACGTGTTCGAGGTGCCCTACGGGTACGCCTACGCGGGGGTGAGCCGGGCCGATTTCGCCCGGGAGCAGCAGGAGCACGCCGAGGAGGAATTCGCCCGGTTCGCGTCCGGGCTTCCCACCGGAGGGGAGGAGGTGCGGTGCCTCTACACCCCCTCCGACCACGTGGCCCCGGCGGTGGGTGAGATGGCGCTGGCGGAGAAGGTGGACCTGGTGGCGATGGGAAGCCGCGGCCGGACGGGGGCGGCGGCGCTGCTCCTGGGAAGCGCCACCGAGAAGCTGGTGGGGGTCTGTGCGGCCCCCATCCTGGTGGTCAAGCAGAAGGGCGAAACCATGGGGTTCCTGGACGCGGTCCTGGGGGGCTGACGGAACGCACCGGGGCCGGTGGTGCCGGAGGCCGGATTTGAACCGGCATGTCCTTGCGGACGGGGGATTTTGAGTCCCCTGCGTCTGCCAATTTCGCCACTCCGGCGGACGAAAACCGGGAGAGGAGTGTCGGGGGCGGAGGCCTCGGTGTCAACCGCTTCCGGGTGCGGATGCTGGTACGGACCTTGCTCTACTGGAAGGGCGAGAGCCCAGGATATCCCACCACGGTCCGCCACCAGCAAGGAACCGCAGCGCCCATGCCGATCACTCCGCAGGAACTGGACGAGGAGCCCGTCCCCGCCGGCGAGGCGTCAATCGACGACGCCGCACCACCTTCCGCCCTCATCACCGAGGCCCTGGCTTCGGGGCTGGTCTGCCTGAAGCTGGACGGGCTGGCGGTGTGGCTGGTGGACTAGCGTCCCGGCGGCCGGGCCCGCCGGTACCCCCGGTGCCGGGAACGGGGTCGCCACCTGGAACCCCCGTCCCCACCCCCTCGCCGGAAACGGCCGCGAGCGGAGTGGAAGCGCCCGCTCCGAAGCCCCGCCTCAGGGGAGGCGTTCGGTGACCGAGCGGATCGCGTAGCGGCGCGGACCGGATTCCCGGGGGACCTCCACCGTCTCCCCCTCGGCGTGGCCGAACACCGATTGCCCCACCGGCGCCTTGTAGGAGACGACCCCCTCCCCCAGGTCCTGATCCCCTTCTCCCAGGAGCCAGATGTCGAGAGTGTCCTCGTCACCGGAGGGTACCTCGGCCACCAGCTTCACCTGGGTCCCGGGCAGGGCGATGCCCGGCTTCCGCTCCAGGTTCTCGATCAGGCGCACCTTGTTGAGGAGGGTCTCCAGCTCCGAGAAGCGCTGGGCGTAGTTCGCCTGCTTGTCCTTGGCCGCCTTGTACTCGGCGTTCTCGCGGAGGTCTCCCAGCTCCCGCGCCTTCTGGATGGCCGCGGGGATGGTGGTCTTGAGCTCGTTCCCGATCCGGACCCGTTCCTGCTCCAGCCGGGAGAGGGTGGCCCGGGTCACCACCAGCGCGCCGTCGTAGGGAACCTCGGCGCCGGTGGACATCCGGTCGGCCAGGCGGGCCGCCGAACGGAGCCGGTGGCCCTCCACCTCCTCGGCGATCGAACCGTGATTCACGTCGCGCAGGAACTCGAGGAGCGGATAGCGCACGCGGTCGGTTCCGGCCCAGCGCTTGAGCTTGAGGGTGAACGGATCCTGCGCCGCTTCGGGAACCGGGGCCGCGGCCAGCCGCCGGGCCCAGTCCGACCCGCGCTTCATCAGCGCCAGGGCGCGCTTGCCGTGGGTCGCGCGCGGGGGGCGCTCCAGGAGGTCCAGCCAGCCGTGGAGGAGCCGGGCGGTCCATGCGGGGTCGCCGGGTCCGGTGGCCTCTCGGTCGAGCCCCTCCTCCAGGACGTGGAGGGCGGCCTCGGGCCGGTCCACCGCCTCGGCCAGAGCCCGCCGGAGGGCGCCGTCGAGCGCCCCCGCCTCCTCCAGCCGGTCCCAGGCCGCGCGCCGGATGCTCACGTTGCGGGAGCCGAGCGCGGCGAGGAGCCCGTCGGGTTCGCTGATCCGCCCGAGGAGATCCTCCTGTTCCGATTTGGAGAGCGCGTTGAAGTCGAAGTCGGCGGTCACCAGCGCCTCGGCGGGAGGGGCGCCGGGGGCGCCCCGGCGGCTCAGCCAGAGCGCGGCGGCGGCCCGGCCCTCGCGGGGACGGCGCCGGTCGCCGATCAGCGCGGTGATCCGGGGGCTGAACTCCTCCAGCACCCGGGGCAGCTCTCCGGGATGGTGTTCGAGGAAGGTGTCGAGCACCGCGAGGCTCTTGAGCGCGGGCTTGCGCACGTCCCAGATCGGCAGATCCACCTCGGTCTCATCCTCGTCGGCGCCGGGAAGCCGGTAGACGTTCTGGTAGGCGCGGCGGGAGTCGACCCGCGGATCGGAGGCGGCGGCGTTCCGGGCGGCGCGCCACCAGCCGGACCAGCCGGAGGAGGGGAAGACCGCGGGCACCAGCGCCCGGCGGAGATCCTCGGTCGCCCCCTCGCGGTTCCGGAGGGTGGCCAGGGCCAGCGCCACCAGCCCCACCGGGTCCTCGCGGGCCAGGGTCTTCACCCCGGCCGGATCCACCGCCAGGCGCACCCGGAGGTCCCCGGGGGGAAGGCTGTCCAGCGCGTTCTCGGCGGTGGCGAAGCTCATGCGGTGCATGGGGCGGGAAGGGAAGTCGATGAGCACGTTCTCGGTGTCGTTGTCCCGGATCTTGCCCACTCCCCAGTTGGAGTGGCGGGCATAGTGGCCGGGGGGAAACTTCAAGGCCCGGCGGAGCCGCTCCAGCGCCGCCTCCGGGGTGACCGAGGGCCGCTCCATCTCCGAGATGCGGATGAGGGCGGCGGGGTCGGGATAGCCGGCGAGGGCGGCCCGGGCCAGCTGCACCGCGGGTTCGCGGAGGGCCTCGCGCTCGGGGTGCTTCAGCCAGACCTCCCGGACCACCGGCCAGGCCTGGGCGGTGCCGCGGGGGGAGGTGAGGGCGGCGCGGCCCATCGAGAGCACGGTCTCGAACGCCGGCCACGCCTCCTGCCGGGCGAAGATCTCGAGGGTGCGGGTGAGCGCGCGCACGGTGGGGGGGAGACGTCGTCACCGAGCAGGAGCAGCACCTCCTCCACCGATTCCACGTTCTTGTCCTCGGCCAGCTCCGGGAGCGCCCCCGCGGCGGCCTTGCGCCCGCCCGCGTCGTCGCCGCGGGCGAACCTCGCCTCGGCGGTGAGCCGGGACAGGAATCCGTGCCGGGGAGCCCCCGCGTGCGCCGCTTCCAGGAGGTCGTCGGACACCGCCTCCGCCCCCCCCCGGATCCGGGCCCGGGCCAGGAGCGGCGCCGCCTGCTGGGGATGGTCCTCCAGGAGGCTCGCCGCCACCCGGGCCAGCGCTTTCCAGTAACCGGCCTGGTTCAGGCGCTCCGCCACCGCGAACAGGGTGCGGTCGGACTCGTCCTCCTGGCCGGCCTCGGCCTGGGCGCGGGCGAGCAGACGGTGCAGTCCCACCGTGCTCCCTCGATCGGGGAGCTCGGCCAGGATGTCGTCGGGCGGGGGAACGTCGCCGGCGGACTCGGCCGCCTCGAGCGCGGCCAGGGCCGCGGCTTCGGAGGAGAGATCCTGGGCGGCGGCGGCGGAAAGACGCAGGAGGGTTTCGTTCATCGGCGGTCCTCGTTCCCTGGGTTCGGAAAGTCGCCCATGGTAGCACAGGGCGCCCGCGCCACCGCCTCCGCGGGCACCGTACGCGTTGACACCGGGGCGGGCCTCCGGGTACTCTCTTCGACCTTGCGCCGGGGCCCGGCTCCGGCGCATCCCGCCCTGGGGCTGTAGCTCAGCTGGGAGAGCGCTTGTCTGGCAGACAAGAGGTCACGGGTTCGATCCCCGTCAGCTCCACCAACCCACCCCGCCCTCCGGCTCCGGCCGTGCCCCCCCGGCGCGACCCGGTCGCGCGCGGCCTCGAAGTCCCGTATTCTCGAACCCGAGCGTCCTGTCACGATTCACCGGAACCAATCGGGATTCGCCCGCTTCGGAGGCCATCATCATGAAGCGTACCTTTGATCTCATCGTGCTCGGAACCGGCGCCGCCGGAACCGCCGCCGCCCAGGCCGGGGCCGGGGCCGGCCGCCGCACCGCCATCGTGGACGCCCGCCCCTTCGGAGGCACCTGCGCGCTCCGCGGCTGCGATCCGAAGAAGGTCCTGGTGGGGGCGGCCCAGGCGGTGGCGGGGGCGCGCCGTCTCCGCGGCCGCGGGGTGCGGACCGGGGCCCCGGCCGTCGACTGGCCCGAGCTCATGCGCTTCAAGCGCACCTTCACCGACCCCGTCCCCGCGAGCAAGGAGAAGAGCTTCCTCGACGCGGGGATCGCCCCCTTCCACGGCGTCGCCACCTTCACCGGCTCCGACACCGTCCGGGTGGGAGACGACCGGTTGCAGGCGGAGCGCCTGGTGGTGGCCACCGGCGCCCGTCCCGCCCCCCTCGGGGTTCCCGGCAGAGAGCATCTCCTTACCAGCGACGACTTCCTGGAGCTGGACGCGCTCCCCCCGTCCCTGGTGTTCGTGGGGGGCGGCTACATCTCGTTCGAGTTCGCCCACGTGGCCGCCCGCGCGGGGGCGCAGGCGACCATCGTCCATCGCGGCCCCCGGCCGCTCGAGTCCTTCGATCCGGACCTGGTGGACGCGCTCCTCGCCCACAGCCGCGATCTCGGGATCCGGGTGGAGCTGGGGGCGGAGGTCACCAGGATCACGCGCGCCGGATCCGAGGTCACCGTGCACGCCGAGCGCGACGGCGAAACGCTCGCCTTCACCGGGGCGGCCGCGGTGCACGGCGCGGGCCGGACCCCGAACCTGGAGGAACTGGACCTGGATGTGGCCGGGGTGGCCCACGGGCGCGAGGGGGTGGTGGTGGACCGGCACCTGCGCAGCACCACCAACCCCGCGGTCTACGCCGCCGGCGATTGCGCCGCCGCCGGCCTCCCCCCCCTTACCCCCACCGCGGGGCTGGAGGGATCGGTGGCGATCGAGAACATCCTCCACGGCGACCGCCGGGAGATCGACCGGCGGGCGGTGCCGAGCGTGGTGTTCACGGTGCCGCCCCTGGCCCGGGTGGGGCTCGGCGAGGAGGAGGCCCGGAGCGCGGGGATCGCGGTGGAGGCGCGGCTCCAGGACACCTCGGGCTGGTATTCCTCCCGGCGGATTCATGAGACCCGGTCCGCGGTAAAGACATTGGTGGACGCGGCCACCGGCCGTATCCTGGGCGCGCACCTCTTCGGCGCGGGCGCCGGCGAGCTGGTGAACGTGTTCGCGCTGGCCATCGCCCGGGAAATGACCGCCGGCGAGCTCACCGCGGTGACCTTCGCCTATCCCACCCACGGGTCCGACGTGGGGTCCATGTTCTAGCCGCGCATCGCGGCCGCCCACCCGGGGACCGCTCCCGGCCCCGGCCCGCGCCGCCGGCCCCGGAGGCCGCGCGGCATTGACCGAGGCGGGACCGGACGATAGACTCGCTTGATTTTACCGGGGGCACGCGTCCGGCGTGCCCGCGCCTTCGGAAGGAGACGACGTGGGCTTCAGGATGGATTTCCTCGCGGTCCCCCCCATCCTTTTCGCGCTCTGTTTCCACGAGTTCTGCCACGCGTGGATGGCCTACCGGCTGGGCGACGCGACCGCCGCGGCCCTGGGGCGCCTCACCCTGAACCCGCTCCGCCACCTGGATCCGATGGGGACCCTGCTCCTGTTCTTCGCCGGCTTCGGCTGGGCGCGGCCGGTGCCGGTGAACCCCTTGAACTTCCGCAATCCCCGGCGCGACATGCTGTGGGTGGCCGCCGCCGGGCCCGGGTCCAACCTCCTGGTGGCCCTGGCCTCGGGAGTGGCGCTCCGCCTCTTCTTCCCCTTCCTCCACCAGGGCGGGACCCTGGCCTTGAGCGCGGCCAAGATGCTGAGCTTCTCGGTTCAGATCAACCTGGTCCTCGCCTTCTTCAACCTGATCCCCCTCCCCCCCTCGACGGGGCGGCCGTGCTCCGGGGCATCCTTCCCGAGGACGTGCTCCACTCCTGGTCCCGGGTGGAGGCCATCGGCCCCATGCTGCTCCTGGTCCTGGTGGGCTGGGGCTACTTCTTCCACACCAGCCCGCTGTGGCTGGTGCTCGGCACCCCGGTCCACTTCTTCTCCTCGATCTTCACCCTGGGGCTTTTGGGATGACCCCGGAGGGAGCGACCGCCCGTGGCCCTCGACCCTGAACACGACGACCCCGAGTCCGGCGAACCCGCCGAGGCCAGGGCGCAGCCGGTCTATCCCATGGGGCCGGCGCTCCGGATCCCGGCGAACGCGGTCCAGCTCACCTTCCTCGACGCCGCCGCCATGGAGCGCGAGGCCTCCGCCGGCGGCGGGGGGGACGAGGGGGAGGAGTCGCCCCCGATCGAGATGAAGACCCACCTGGGGGTGCGGATCCCGGTGTTCGAGGGGCCGCTCGACCTCCTCCTCTACCTCATCCGCCGGGACAAGCTCGACATCTACGACATTCCCATCGGGCATATCACCGAGCAGTACCTGGGCATGCTCACCGCCATGAAGGACCTGGACCTGGAGGTGGCCGGTGAGTTCCTGGTGATGGCCGCGAGCCTCATGCGGCTCAAGGCGCGCATGCTCCTCCCCACCTGGCCGGAGGGGGAGGAGGACGAGGAGGACCCGCGCTCGGAGCTGGTGCGCCAGCTCCTGGAGTACCGCCAATTCAAGGAGGCGGCGCGGCTCTTCCGCGACAAGGAGGACGAGCGGCGGCGGTGGTACGGACGCGGCTACGTCCCGGTGGTGGAGAGCGAGCTGCCGGCGGATCTGGAGCCGGTGTCGCACTTCGCGCTGATCGAGGTGATGAAGGACGTGCTCTCGCGGGTGGGGGAGGAGTTCTTCTACGAGGTGGAGCTGGAGGAGGTCACCCTCGACGAGAAGATCGCGCTGATCGCCGGGGAGCTGGCGGCCGCCGGCCGCGTGCTCCTCCTGGATCTGGTGAGCCGCATCCCCCGGCGCATGCACGTGGTGGTGACGTTGATGGCGGTGCTGGAGATGGCCAAGCAGGGACGGATCGCGGTGGCCCAGGAGGCCAACTTCGGACAGGTGTGGATCTACCCGGTGGTGGACGGCAGGGTGGTGCTGGACGCGGCGGGGGAGGGGGAGCCGGTCCCCGAGGAGGGCGCGGGGCGGGGGGCGGCCCCCGCCGAGGCCTCGGACGGGGCCGCGGCGGCCCCCGGCACCAGCGACGCGCCCGCGACGCTCCCCGAACACGAGCCCCACGGGGCGGAGGACGTGGATGGAACGGCATGAATTGACCCCGCTCCTGGAGGCCCTGCTCTTCGCCTCCGACCAGCCGCTCACCGTGAACGCGATGGTGAAGGCGGTGGACGACGAGCGGGCGCAGGCGGCGGAGGTGCGGGCGGCGCTGGAGGCGCTGGTCGAGACCTACGACTTCCAGGAGCGCGGCTTCCGCCTGGTGCGGCTGGGCAGCGGCTACCAGGTGGTGACCCGCGAGCGGTACGCGCCCTGGGTCGAGGCGATGGTGTCGGGCAAGCGCAAGGCCCGCCTCTCCCGGGCCGCCCTGGAGACGGCGGCGGTGATCGCCTACAAGCAGCCGATCACCCGGCTCGATATCGAGCGCATCCGCGGGGTAGACGCGGGGGCGGTGCTGAACACGCTGCTCGAGCGGAGCCTGATCATGATCAAGGGGCGCGACCCCGGGCCCGGGCGCCCGCTCCTCTACGGCACCACCCAGGAATTCCTGAACCACTTCGGGCTCTCGCGGCTCACCGATCTCCCGCGCCTGGACGAGATCGCGGCCCTGGCCAAGGCGGAGGCCCCGCCGGCCTGGGACGACACCGAGCGCGCCCGGTTCGAGAAGTTCGGGGTGGACGCGGAGAGCGTCCCCTACCCGGAGGGGCCGGAGGCCGCCGCCGGGGACGGCGCGGCCGCCCTCGACGAGGAGGCGGAGCGGGAGGCCGACCGGGCCGAGTTCCGGGAAGTGGTGTCGGCCCTGGCCGCCGAGGAGGACCCGCCGGGGGTGGACGAGGGGGACGCCCCCTGGGAACTCTCCCCGGAGGAGCCGCGCTCGGTGGGGGACGACGAGGTGCCGGCGGGGCCGGACGACGACGCGCCGGCGGAACCGGACGACGACGAGGAAGGCGGCGCCGGCCGGGAGCGGGACGGGGGGCAGGACGAGGCGGCGGAGGGATTCCGGCCCGAGGCATGAGCGAGGACCTCGACGCCCTGCGCGCCCGCATCGACGAGGTGGACCGCCGGTTGCTGGAGCTTCTGATCGAGCGGGCGGAGGCGGCGCGGGAGGTCGGCGCGCTCAAGGCGGGGAGCGGGGCCTCGGTGCTCGACCCCGGGCGCGAACGGGAACTCCTGGAGCGGCTTCTCGCCCGCAACGCCGGCCGCTATCCGCCGGGAGCCCTCACCGCGGTCTATCGCGAGATCCTCTCGGCGTCGCGGGCCCTGGAAGCGCCCATGACCGTGGGCTACCTGGGCGCCGCCGGCGGCTTCGCCGAGGCCGCGGCCCGGCGCCGGTTCGGGGCCTCGTCCAGCGTCTCCGCCTACCGCGACCCCGCCGCGCTCCTGCGCGACCTGGACGGCGGGCGCCTCCAGTACGCGCTGCTGGCCCGCGACGTGGGGGACGAGGACCCCGCCCTCGACTCGTTCGACCTCTTCCTCGACACCCGGGTGACCCTTTTCGGCGAGGTGGTCCTCCGGCAGGGGTACGCGCTTCTCGGGAGCCCAGGGGGGGCGGCTCCGGCCTTTCTCCACGGCCATCCCGCCGCCCTCGCGCGCTGCGGCGAGCTGATCTCGCGGCACGCCGGCGCCTCGGTCCTGGCCGCGGCGGGCTCGCGCGAGGCGGCGGAGGCGGCGAACCGGCCGGGGCACGCGGCCCTGGCCCCCCCGCACCTCGCCGACGGGAAGGCGCGGGAGGTGCTGGAGGAGCGGGCCGAGGACGAGACCGATCCGGTCCGGCGCTTTCTCATCCTGGCCCGGAGCCGCCCTCCGCGCAGCGGCCGCGACCGCACCGCGCTGGTGTGCGTCCTCCCCAACCGGCCGGGGGCGCTGGCCGGCCTCCTGGCCGCGTTCGCGGACGCCGGGGCCAACGTGGCCTGGATCGAGATCCGGGTGAGCCGCCACCGGCCGTGGGAACACGCGTTCTTCCTGGAGACCGACGGCCACGCCGAGGACGCCCCGGTCGGGCGCGCGCTGGAGGCGGCGGCGCGGATGGCCAGCCACCTCCAGGTGCTGGGGTCCTACCCGGTGGAAAGCGCGGGCTGAGGGGTATCCGGCGGAGGACGCCGGTCAGATCATCCGGAAGCCCTCGTCCTGGTTGCCGAGGATCCACGCCACCACGCTCCCGATCTCGATCCGTTCCGAGAGGTAGGTGGTGCGGTTCACCCGCGCGGTGGCCCAGCCGTGGCGGTCCCGGGTGGAGCGGCTGGCCTCCATGTGCCGGAAGGTCTCCAGCCACCACGCCACCCGCCGGGGCCGCAGATCCACCCAGGTCGCCGAGTAGGCGTCCAGGCTCTCGGGGGTGATCTCCACCTCGCTCCGGAACTTGCGGTAGGGGGGCGCGCTCACGAACGGCCCGCGCAGGAGCGTCTCGCCGTCCGGGCACAGCACGGGGATCCCCACCGAGGTGGCGAGGCTGGTGAGGAGCGGATCCTCCTCCAGGGCGGCGAAGAGGCGCGCGCTCAGGGTCTCCGCCGCCTTCGGGTCGCGGCCGGCGGCGAGCACCGCGTCCAGCGAGCCGAACACCCGGCGGAAGAGGTAGGCCTCGAACAGAACCTTGGCCAGGCCGGGAGGGCCCAGCCGCCCCAGCGCGATGGAGGGGACGCCGTGCTCCTCCTCCAGACGCTCCAGCATCTCGAGGGCGGCGCCCCGCAAGAGCCCCGCCTTGTAGGTCGAGCCCAGCACCGAGGAATCGATGGCGCTCACCACGTCCCGGCCGGTGCCCACCCCCCGCACCTCCAGGAGCACCACGTCGGCGATCTCCTCGGGGGTGATGTACTCCATCTGGTCGAGGGAGGTGATGGCCTCGAACTCGCCCTTGGTGAAGAGGCCGTTCTCGCCGGTGTCGACCAGCGGCACCTTCACCACCCCGCTCCCGTCGGGGCCGGGGAGCGTCTCGTAGCTCGAGGCGTCGGGGGTGAGGTCGAGGGTCTTCCCCAGCTTCACCCGGCGGGCGCGGTAGAGCACGTACGGTTCCGACGCTTCGCTCAGCTCGAAGTCGATCCGGCCCTCCTCCTCGCGCCGGTGGAACTGCTTTCCCACCGCGGCCCGGAAGTCCACGCCGCGATAGCCGATCAGCGCCGCCGGCTTCACCTCCTTGATGATCGGTCCCCCCGGGGTGCGGGCCATGAGGAAGAGCATGCCGGTGTGGGCGAACGCGATCGCGGTCTTGTTGAGGAGCTGCGGGCTGGGGCGCTCCTCGCCGTGGGTGTAGGGGATGTTGAGCCCCATCCCGCCGGTGCCGGTGGTGCCGACCTTCAGGTACAGCCGCGCCCCGCTCTCGACCAGGCCCCGGTTGAGGATGCGGATGTGGAGGATGAGCTGGGGAATGGAGATCGAGACCATGAGCTTCTCGACGTCCTCGCGTAGCTCCGAGCTTCCCTTCTCTCCCGCGTCCAGGTCCGCCTGCACCGCCTGGCAGCTGGTGAACACGTCCTGGTAGGAGATGCCGGTGGCGGTGTTGACGCAGTCCACGATCACGTCCGGCCTCTCCCGGGTGAGGAGCTGGGCCAGGAAGCTGTCGCGGTAGGCGGCGTCGAAATCGCGGTAGGTGTCCTGGAAGAGCCGCTTGCGGAGGGCGGGATCGCGGCGGTGGGGCTGGCGGGCGTCGTCCTCGCCCACCGGGGTGGGCCGTCCGGGGAGAAAGAGATCCCCATGGTAGCCTCGCACCTTGAGCCGGGGGAACTCGCGGCGCAGCTTCTGGACCGCGTCCGCGGTCTCGCCTTGGAACCGGGCGACCAGGGTGAGCTCCTCGATCTCGGTCTTTCCGGCGAGATTGCGGGCCACCTGATACCCCACCAGACCGCTTCCCCCCAGCACCATGGCCGTCCTGTCGCCCTGACCCATGACCGTGCACCTCCCCGGAGGCCCCGCCTCCGCGTCGAACCCCGCGTCCGGGCGCCGGCGGGCCCAAGCGGCCCCGCGCGTGCCGGCCGGACCCCGCCATTGTAGCGATCCGGCCCGGGGCCAGCGACCCCCTTGAGGGGGAACGGGGACGCGGCTACACTCCTCGGGCCGCCGGGCGCCCCCCGTACTCTTCCGGAGTGACCGATGCACGTTCGCGAGGCCGTCAAATCACTCGAACCCTACCGTCCCGGCCAGACCGTGGAGGATCTCCGCCGTTTCGGCCTCTCCGCGGGGATCAAGCTCGGCTCCAACGAGAACCCGCTCGGCCCCGCGCCCGAGGTTCACGACGCCATGCTCCGGGCCCTCGGCGAGACCCGCCTCTACCCCGAGCCGGGCGCGCCGCGGCTCCGGCGGGCCCTGGCCGCCCACTACCGGCGGCGGGTGGAGGAGACCCTGGCCGGCGCGGGGGTCGACGATCTTCTCGACCTCACCGTGCGGAGCGTGCTGGAGCCCGGGGACGATCTGGTGATGGCCCATCCCGGGTTCGTGCGCTACGCGGTGGCCGCGCACAACGCGGGGGGGGTGGTGAAGGCGATTCCGGGGAGCCCCGGCGCCCCCTACTCCCACGACCTCGAGGCCATGCTGGCCGCGGTCGGTCCCCGCACCCGGGTGCTCGTGCTGGTGAATCCCAACAACCCCACCGGCTCGCGGTTCACCGCGGACGAACTCGAGCGCTTCCTGGCCCGCGTCCCCGGCGACGTCCTCACCATCCTCGACGAGGCCTACTTCGAGTTCGTGGACGATCCCGGCCATCCCGACGGCCTCCGCTACCTGGACCGGGGCAAGCCCCTCCTCGTCTTCCGCACCTTCTCGAAGATCCATTCCCTGGCCGGGCTCCGGGTGGGGTTCGGGTTCGGGCCCCCGGAGCTGGTGGGTTACCTGGACCGGGCGCGGTTGCCGTTCAACGTGAGCAACGTGGCACAGGCCGCGGCGATCGCCGCCCTGGCGGGCGAGGACCACATCCGCCGGAGCCGCGAGCTGGCCCGTTCCGAGACCGCGTTCCTGGCCGCGGGCCTGGCCCGGCGGAACTGGAAGGTGGAACCGACCTGGACCAACTTCGTGTTCGCAGAGTCGCCGCTGCCCGGCGGCCCGGTGGCGGAGGGGCTCCTCCGCCGCGGGTTCATCCTCCGGCCGCTCACCGCGTTCGGCCTTCCGGACCGCTTCTTCCGGGTGAGCCACGGCTTCCGCGACCAGAACCAGGCCTTCCTGGACGCCCTCGACGAGGTCGCCGCGGAGATCCCGGCCGCGTGAGCCTCGCCTCCCATCCCGTCCGCCCCTTCCGGATCACCCCCGCGCTCCCCGGCGACAAGTCGATCACCCACCGCGCGTTCCTCCTGGGCGCGCTGGCGGCGGGGGAGACCACGGTGGCCGGGGCCAACGACGGGGCCGACTGCCGCGCCACCCTGGCCGCTCTCGACGCTCTCGGCGCGCGGCCGGTCCGCCGCGGCCGGGACGAGGTGGTGCTCCAGGGGCGGAGCGGCCGCTTCCGGGAGCCGGGGGCCCCCCTCGACCTGGGCAATTCCGGCACCGGGCTCCGGCTCCTCCTGGGGGTGCTCGCGGGACAGCCCTTCACCTGCGTGCTCACCGGGGACGACTCGCTCCGCACCCGCCCGGTGGAGCGCGTCCTCGCTCCCCTTCGGCTCATGGGGGCCCGCGCCGAGGCCCCGGGCGACCATCCCCCGGTCACCCTGGCCGGCGGAGGCCTTCGGGGCGTCTCCCACCGGCTCGCGGTGCCCAGCGCCCAGGTGAAGTCGGCGCTGCTCCTGGCCGGGGTCCAGGCGGAGGGGACCACGGTGGTGGAGGGGGGGGGCGGCTCCCGGGACCACACCGAGCGCATGCTCCGGGAGTTCGGGGTCCCGGTCACGGGGAGCGGCGACCGCGTGGCGCTCACCGGCCCCGTCCCGCTCACCGGGCGGTGGGTGGCGGTGCCGGGGGATCCCTCGGCGGCCGCCTTCTATCTGGCCGCCGTCCTGGCGGTCCCGGGCTCCGAGATTTCACTCGAAGACATGAGCCTCAACCCCACGCGCACCGGGTACCTGGAGGTTCTGAAACGCATGGGGGTGGAAATCCGGATGGTGGGGGACGGGGAAGCGGGAGAGCCTCGGGGAAGGGTCACCGCGCGGGCCGGGGGCGCGCGGGCGGTGCGGATCTCCCCGGCCGAGGTCCCCGGGCTGATCGACGAGTTGCCGGCCCTGGCCGTCGCCGCCGCCTTCGCCGCCGGGACTACCGAGGTCCGGGGGGCGGGCGAGCTCCGGGTGAAGGAGTCCGACCGGCTGGCTGCGGTGGCCGAGGGGCTGGCCGCGATCGGGGTGCCGGTCACCCTCCACCCCGACGGCTGGGACATCACCGGCTCGGGGGGGGCGCCGCTCCGCGGGGGGGAGGTCCGGAGCCGGGGGGACCACCGGATCGCCATGGCCTTCCTCATCGCCGGCCTCGGTTCCCGGGACGGGGTGTGGATCGCCGGCGTCCCCGGGATCGAGACGTCGGATCCCTACTTCCTACCGAACTTGAACCGAATCCTGGAAGAAGCGCTATGACAACGCCTTCCACCACCTTTCCGATCGCCAGGATCCGGGTCGCCATCGACGGCCCCGCCGGGGTGGGCAAGACCACCACCGCCCGTGCCCTCGCCGACCAGCTCCGGCTCCTCTACGTGGACACCGGGGCCATGTACCGGGCGCTGGCCGTCCTGGCGGCCCGGCGGGGGGTCTCGGTAGACGACGCCGGGGCCTCGGCGAAGCTGGCCGCGGGCGCCCGGATCGAGCTGGGGCGGCGCGAGGACGGAACCCTGCCCGTGGTCCTCGACGGCGAGGACCTGACCGCGGACATCCGCACCGACGCCGCCTCGGACGGGGCCAGCCGGATCTCGATCCATCCCGGGGTACGCCGGGAGCTGGTGGCGTGGCAGCGGAAGCTGGCGGCCGGCGGCGGGGTGGTGATGGAGGGGCGGGACATCGGGACGGTGGTGCTCCGCGACGCCGAGGCCAAGGTCTTCCTCACCGCGTCGGCGGAGGAGCGGGCCCGGCGGCGGCACCGGGAGCTGGTGGAGAAGGGGGGCAATCCCACCTTCGAATCGGTGCTCCGGGACATTACCGAGCGGGACGCCCGCGACCAGGGGCGCGAGACCTCGCCGCTCCGCCCGGCTCCGGACGCGGTTGTGGTAGACTGTACCGCCCTGAACGCGCCCCAGCAGGTGGCCGCGGTCCGCCGGGTGGTGGAGGCGCTGGCCGCCATTCGCGGGGGCGCGTTCGACGGGGCATGAATCGAATTTCCCTCCGCAGAGGGTTCCTGCGCCGCCGCCGGCCGTCCGGCGAGCCGTCCCTCCGGCGCCGTGGTGCCGGGGAACGCACCGAAACGAGCGGCAGGAGAACCGAATCCAGGTGAGGAGGAGGGAGTTCCGTGCGCAATACAACCCCAACCGGCGGGTGCGGGGCGACCGTCCCGTTTCCGCCGCCGACCGTGAGCGCGGGCCCGTCCCGCGTGGGACCGATCTGGAGGAACCGTTCAGACCATGAGCGATGAGATCAACATCTCCGCCGAGGAGACCGAAACCGAGTCCGAGACCGAGACCGAATTCGCCCCCGTCGCACGGGCGCAGACCGTGAACATCGTCAATCGCGACCCGGAGGAGGACGGCGAGCCCGATCAGGAGCTCCTGGAACTTCTCGGCCTGGTCGAGGAGTCGATGAAGAGCCTGGAGGAAGGCGAGATCGTCCTGGGGACGGTGCTCCGGGTTGACGAGAAGGAAGTGGTGGTGGACATCGGCGGGAAGTCCGAGGGGGTGATCCCCATCGACGAGTTCTCCGACGCCGACTCCATCAAGGTGGGGGACAAGATCGACGTCTTCCTGGAGAAGATGGAGAACCAGGACGGCCTGGTGGAGCTGTCGAAGACCCGCGCCGACTTCGTGAAGGTGTGGGACAAGGTCAAGGAAGCCTACGACAACAACCAGGTGGTCGAGGGACGGCTCCTGCGCAAGATCAAGGGCGGGGTGGTGGTCGACCTGTTCGGGGTCGAGGCCTTCCTGCCCGGGAGCCAGATCGCGCTCCGCCAGGTGCAGAACGTGGAAGAGCTCCTCGGGCAGGTCATGCGCTTCAAGATCATCAAGCTCAACAAGCGCCGCCGCAACATCGTGGTCTCGCGCCGGGTGGTGCTGGAGGAGGAGCGGGCCCAGCTCAAGGACAAAATCCTCTCCGAGCTGGCCAAGGACCAGGTGCGCGAGGGCGTGGTCAAGAACATCACCGACTTCGGGGCCTTCGTGGACCTGGGCGGGATCGACGGCCTGCTCCACATCACCGACATGAGCTGGGGCCGGGTGAATCATCCCTCCGAGGTGGTGTCGATCGGCGACCGCATCATGGTCAAGGTTCTCTCCTTCGATCCCGAGCGCGAGCGGATCAGCCTGGGGCTGAAGCAGCTCACCCCGTACCCGTGGGAGAACGTCAACGAGAAGTACCCGGTGGGGAACCGGGTTCGCGGCAAGGTCGTCTCCATCACCGACTACGGCGCCTTCGTGGAGCTGGAGAAGGGGGTGGAGGGCCTCATCCACATCGGCGAGATGTCCTGGACCCGCCACGTGCGCCACCCCAGCAAGGTGGTCTCGATCGGGGACATGGTCGAGGCGATCGTGCTCAAGGTCGACCAGGAAAACGAGAAGATCTCGCTCTCGCTCAAGCAGACCGAGACCGATCCCTGGGAGACCCTGGACCTCAAGTATCCGGTGGGCAGCCGCTTCTCCGGAAAGGTCCGGAACCTCACCAACTTCGGCGCCTTCGTGGAGCTGGAGGAGGGGATCGACGGCCTCGTCCACATCTCGGACATGTCGTGGACCCGCCGGGTCAATCATCCCTCCGAGGTGGTGAAGAAGGGCGACGAGGTCCAGGTCGAGGTGCTCAACATCGACAAGGACGGCCGCCGGATCTCGCTGGGGCTCAAGCAGACCCAGAACAATCCGTGGCCGAAGCTGGAGCAGCAGTACGCGGCCGGCACCCTGGTCGAGGGCAACGTGGTCCGGCTGATCGACCGCGGGGTGGTGGTGGACCTCGGCGACAACGTCGAGGGGTTCGTGCCGCTGTCCCAGCTCGGCATCGACGACAAGAAGCCGGCCGACGTGTTCAAGGAAGGCGACGTGCTCCAGCTCCGCGTGACCAAGGTCGACGGCCAGAACCAGCGCATCGTCCTCGCGGTGCGCGACGTGGCCGACGCCGAGAACGTGGACGACGACCTGGACGAGGGCTCGAGCGGTTCCTACCAGGCCAAGTACGCCGGCTCCGGGAACGCGTCCCTGGGCGAGCGCCTGGGCGAGGAGCTCAAGGCCTCGACCAAGGCGGCGATGGAAGGGGTCGAGGCCGCGGCCGAGACCCCGGCTCCGGAGGAGGACGAAGAGACCGTCCGCCGGAACAAGCTGGTAGAGACCCCGGAGGAATCCGGGGAGGACGGAGAGGACGCCGGGGAGTGAGCTCCCGGCTTCCGGTGATCGCGGAGGCGGCCCGCCCGGCGCGGGTCGCCTTCCGCACATTCGGCTGCAAGCTCAACCTCTACGAGTCCTCGGGCATGGGGCAGGCGGCGGAGCGCTCCGGCTACGCCCTCTCCCCCGACGACGCCCACGCCGACATCGTGGTGGTCAACACCTGCTCGGTGACCATGCGCGCCGACCAGGAGGCCCGGCAGTACATCCGCGCCGTCCACCGGCGCAATCCCGCCGCCCGGGTGGTGGTGACCGGTTGTTACGCCCAGCGCGCACCCGGCGAGCTGGCCTCGCTCCCGGGGGTGGCGCTGGTGGCCGGTCATGCCGAGAAGGACGTGCTGGAGACGCTTCTGGACGAGCTGCCCGCGCCCGGCGCTCCGGCCCGGGTCGCGGTGGGCTCGCTGGCCGGGAAGGGGATGGCCAAGCTCCGCTCGGTGGGGGTGGAGGGGCGCACCCGGGCCCTGTTGCGGGTGCAGGACGGGTGCAACGCCGCCTGCACCTACTGCGTGATCCCCAGGACCCGCGGGGCCTCCGCCAGCCTTCCCTTCGAGGAGACGGTGGAAGAGGCGGCGCGGCTCTTGGACGCCGGGTTCCGGGAGATGGTGCTGACCGGCACCCACCTCGGGCACTACGGCCTCGACCTTTCCCCGCGCCGGTCCCTGTCGGAGCTCACCGCCGCGCTCCTCGCCCTCCGCGCCCCGCACCGCTGGCGGCTCCGGCTGTCCTCGGTCGAACCGCAGGAGATCGACGACCGGATGGTGGAGATGCTGGCCGGCTCCGGGGTGCTCGCCCCGCACCTGCACTTGCCGCTCCAGTCGGGGAGCGACCGCCTGCTCCGGGCCATGCGCCGAGGCTATCGCACCCCCGCCTACCGCCGCCAGGTGAAGCGGGTGGCGGCGGCGGTGCGGCCCCTGGCCCTGGGCGCCGACCTCATCGTGGGCTTCCCCGGCGAGACCGAGGGGGATTGGCGGCGGACCACGGCGCTCTTGGCCGAGCTTCCCTTCACCTATCTTCACCCCTTCACCTACTCGCCGAGGCCCGGCACCCCGGCCTCGGAGTGGAAGGGACGGCCGCCGGGGGAGGTGGCGGGGCGGCGCCTCGCCGCCGCCCGGGCCCTGGTCGCCGAGAAGAACCGGGCGTTCCGCGAGAGCCTGGTCGGATCGGTGCAGACGGTGCTGGTGGAGGAGACCGCGCCCGGCGGCGAGAGCCAGGGGCTGGGAGAGCATTACCTGCGCGTGCGCTTCACCGGCAACAAGATGCTGGAGGGGCGTTTCGCCCTTGTCAGGGTGACGGGATTGGCCGACGATGGTCTCCGCGGACGGCCCCTCGAAGCCCTTCCCTGACGCCTTCGGAGACGTCATGAACGCCTATCTGGAAACCTTCGGCTGCCAGATGAACCTGAACGAATCCGACGTGCTGGGCCGACGCCTGGCCGAGAGCGGCTACCGTCTGGTGGGGAAACCGGAGGAAGCGGAGCTCATCCTGGTCAACACCTGCAGCATCCGCGAGCACGCCGAGGCCAAGGTGATGAGCCGGCTGGGGGTGCTGCGCAAGCTCAAGGATTCGGGGAGCTGCTCGGTGCTGGCGGTGACCGGCTGCATGGCCCAGCGGCTGGGGGGCGAGATCCTGGGGAAGGCGCCGTTCGTGGACCTGGTGGTGGGCTCGGGGGCCTATCCGCGGTTCCTGGAGACGCTGCAGGCGCGGCTCGACACCGGCCGGCCCCAGGTGGACGTGGGCTTCGCCCGCGACTTCCAGACCGAGGACCGGCCCCGGCTGGGACCGGACTCGATCAAGACCTTCATCACCATCATCCGCGGCTGCGACAACGCCTGCCACTACTGCATCGTCCCTTTCACCCGGGGGCGCGAGCGCTCCAAGCCGATCGGCCGGATCCTCTCCGAGACCGCCTGGTGCGTGTCCCAGGGGGTGAAGGAGATCACCCTCCTCGGCCAGAACGTGAACCACTACCGGGACGGGGAGTTCGGACTCGCCGACGCCCTGCGCCTGACCGCGCGGGTGGACGGGGTGGAGCGGGTGCGGTTCACCACCTCGCATCCCGGCTACATGACCGACGACGTCCTGGTGGCCATGGCCGGGGATCCGCGGATCATGCCGCAGCTCCACCTCCCCATGCAGTCCGGAAGCGACCGGGTGCTGGCGGCGATGAACCGCGAGTACACCTTCGACCGCTACCGCCGGCTGGTGGAGAGGGGGCGGGAGCTGATGCCGGACCTGGCGCTGTCCACCGACGTGATCGTCGGGTATCCGGGGGAGACCGAAGAGGACTTCGACGCCACCCGGCGGGCCATGGAGGAGATCCGTTTCGACTCCGCGTACATGTTCAAGTATTCTCCCCGGCGGGGCACGGTGGCGGCGGGGCGGACGGACGACGTGCCGGCGGAGGTGAAGCAACGCCGCCTGGCCTCGATCATCGAGATGCAGCGCGGGATCACCGACGAGTGCTCGCAGCGGTTCGTGGGGAGGGAGGTCGAGGTGCTGGTGGACGGGACGAGCCATCGGGAGCCGGGAACGGTGGTGGGGAAGACCCGCGAATTCAAGAACGCGTTCATGCCGGGGGATCCCGACTGGATCGGGTCCCTGCGGACGATGCGGGTCGTCGAGGCCCGGGGCGTCACCCTGGTCGGCATGCCGGCGGGGGCGGACGCGGCCCCGGCGGTGGCCTAGGAGGGGTCCATGTGGTTCGTGAAGGCGCTCTTCACCATCCTGGTGCTGGCGGTGATCCTGGCCGAGCTGATGCTCAATTCCAAGGTCACCGTCGACATCTTCCTCACCAACAGCCGCACCGCCGACATCTCCCAGGTGCCCCTCTCGCTGGCCCTGTTGGGAGCGTTCGTGATCGGGGTCCTGTTCTGGTTCGTGGTCTCGTTCTTCCAGGTGGTGACGGCCAAGTCCGAGATCGGCGCGCTCAAGAAGCGCAACCGCCAGCTCACCCGGGAGCTGACCGATCTTCGCAACATGCCGGTCAAGGATCTGGATCCGGAGAGCCTCCCGCCGGGGCTCGATGAGGAAGAGATCCACGACCGCTAGCCGCCGGAGAGCCGGGTGGAGGAGCTGGGAGCCATGACCCCAACGCAGACCATGGGCCTGGCCGTCGTCGTCGTCGCCGTCATCATCCTGTCGTGGCTCCTGTGGGCCTGGATGCGGGTGCAGCGCCGCCGCACCCCCCCGCCCCAGGCTCCCTACACCAAGGCGCTCTCCGCGCTCATCTCCGGCGACCGCCGGGCCGCGCTCCGCGAGCTCAAGGAGGCGGTCCAGCTCGACTCCGAGAACCTGGACGCCTACATCCGCCTCGGCGACCTGCTGCGCGAGAGCGGCGAGGTGCAGAAGGCGCTGGCGGTGCACCGCGATCTCACCGTGCGCCCGCGCCTGGGGGAGGCCGACCGGGTGCGCATCCTGGAAGCCCTCACCCGCGACTACCTGGCCGCCGGCCGCCACGAGGAGGCGGGCCAGAGCGCGGAGCGGCTGCGCCACGTGGACCGCCAGAACCGGTTCGCCTACCGGGCGCTGCAGCAGGTGGCGGAGGCGCTCAAGGACTGGCCGCGGGCGGTGGAAGTGGTGGAGGAGCGGGTGAAGGTGGAAGGGCGCGACCGGAAGCTCCTGGCCCGCTATCGCGGCTACGTGGGGGCCGAGGAGCTGGCCGCCGGGCACGAGAAGGAGGCCCGCCAGCACTTCGAGGAGGTGCTCAAGCTCGATCCCGACTGCCTCATGGCCTACCTGTCGCTCGGCGACATGGAGGAGAAGGCGGGCCGCACCGAGAAGGCGGCCGAGTACTGGCGCACCCTGGCGCTCAAGGCGCCGGAGCGGGCGGGGCTGGTCTTCGACCGGCTCGAGCGCGCCTTCTTCGAACTCGGCCATTACGAGGAGGTGGTCTCGTTCTATCGGGAGCTTCTTCATCGCACCCCCCGCGAGGCCTCGGTGGAGCCGCTCCTGGCCCTGGCCGAGATCCACCGGCGCAAGGGGGACCTGGATCAGGCCGAGGCCTTCGTCCAGGAGGCGCTGGAGGTGGATCCCGGACACCCTCGGGCCCAGCGCCACCTGGTGAAGCTGGCCCTGGACCGGCGGGACGCGGGGACGGCGCTGGCGCGTCTCGACCGCCTGCTCTCCACCCTCGAGGACTCCGCCGCGGCCGGCTCCTGCCGGACCTGCGGCCGCGCCCTGGATCGGCCGGCGTGGCGCTGTCCGGGTTGCCAGGCCCTCGATCCCCTGGGGATCTGAGGTGAGACGCCTCCTCCTTGCCGTGGCGGCGGCGGCGGTCCTCGTCCTGGGGACGACCCTGGCCGGACGCGCCGCCACCCTGGACCGGGCGCGGGCCCTGGCCGCCTCGGGCGACCGCGACCGGGCCCGGGCGGCGCTGGACTCCCTGCTGGCCCTTCCCGACGCGCTCGGGTCCGACGACCGCGCCGCCGCCGGGTATCTGCGGGCCCAGCTCGAGGTGGACGGATCCGCCTACCAGAGCCGGCTCCGCGACCTCCTTTCCCGCGAAAAGGATCCGGCCCGCGAGGCCGCCCTCCACCTCGACCTCGGAAGAGCGCTGTTCGCCCAGGGGAACCTGGAGGTGGCGCTCCACGAGTTCAGCGAGGCCCGCGACCGCGGCCGGGAGGAGGAGGGGAGCCTGTGGGAGGGGATCACCGCCATGGCCCTGGGAGACGGATCCGCGGCGCGCGAGGCGCTCGAACGGGCGGCGGCGTCGGGCAACCGGGGCATCCGCCAGCGTGCGCTGGTGGCGATCGGGGACAGCTACCGCCTGGCCGGGCAGTGGGAGGAGGCGGCCTCGCGCTACGCCAAGGTGGAGATCGATCTCGACGGCGGCCCCGGCTGGTGGCCTACCGCGGCCATCCAGCGGGCCGAGTGCCTGGAGAACCTGGGCCGTCACGACGACGCGGTGGCGGCGTGGGAGGAGATCCTCCGGCGGGCGCCGGGTTCCTACGCCGCTCCCCGGGCCCGGTCCCGCCTTCGCGAGAGCGCGGCCGAGGTCCCGGCGGGGGGCCCGCCTCCGGAGGCCGTCCCCGCGCCCGGCACCCCCGCCGACACCACCGCCGCCGCCTTCACCCTCCAGGTGGGGGCGTTCAAGGTGCAGGACAACGCCGAGGCCCTGGCCGCCACCGTCCGGGGACGGGGCTTCGATCCGGTGCGGGTGGCCAAGGGCGCCGACGGGCTCTTCCGGGTCCTGGTCGGCTCCTTCGCCGGGCGGGGACGCGCCGAGAGCGTGGGCGACTCCCTGGGAGTGGCCCTGGGGCTGGGCTACAGCGTGGTCCCGGAGGGAGGCCGCTGACCGTGGCCCGGGCCCGCCCCCCGGCGGAGACGCCGGTCATGCGCCAGTACCTCTCCTTCAAGGAGAAGCACCCCGACGCGGTGCTCTTCTTCCGCATGGGCGATTTCTACGAGATGTTCTTCGCCGACGCGGAGCTGGCCGCGCGCGAGCTCGGCCTCACCCTCACCAGCCGCGACAAGAACAAGGCGGACGGCGTTCCCATGGCCGGGGTGCCGTTCCACGCCGCCGAGGGGTACATCGCCCGGCTGGTGCGCAAGGGGCACCGGGTGGCGGTGTGCGACCAGACCGGCGACCCCGCCCGGGGCAAGGGGCTGGTGGAGCGAAGCATCACCGAGATCGTCACCCCCGGCACCGCCCTCAGCGACGCCCTCGTCCCCGAGTCCGCCAGCAACTACGTGGCCGCCATGCATCCGGCCCGGGACACGGTGGGGCTGGCCGCCGCCGACATCACCACCGGGGAGTTCCTCCTGGAGGACGTTCCCCTGGAGCGGTTCGGGGAGGACGCCGCCCGGCTCGCGGTATCCGAGTGGGTGGTCGCGGACGGAGACGAGGCCCCGTACCTTCCCCGGGAGGCGGCGGCGCCGGTGCGCCGCCCCGGCTGGTGGTTCGACGAGGCCCGCGGGCGCCGCGAGCTGCTCGCCCAGTTCGGGGTGCAGAGCCTGGCCGGGTTCGACTGCGACGACCTGGGGCCCGCCCTGGGGGCGGGAGGCGCCCTCCTCGATTACCTGCGCGAGGTGCGCGGCCCCGAGCTCGCCCACCTGGTGCGGATCCGCCGGCTGGGGGTGCGCGAGTACATGGTGCTCGACCCGACCACCCGGCGGAACCTGGAGATCACCCGTTCGCTCGCCGGCGAGTCCCGCGAGCCCACTCTCCTCGGCGTGCTCGACCGGACCCTGACCGGGCTCGGCGCCCGCCGGCTCCGCGCGCGCCTGGAACGTCCGCTGCTGGAGCGGGAGCGGATCGAGGCGCGTCTGGACGCGGTGGAGGAACTGGTGAACCGCTCCGAGGAGAGCGACGCCCTCGCCGGCGCGCTCCGCCGCTTCCGCGATCTGGAGCGGCTCCTGGGGAAGGCGGCCGGCGGCAAGGCCGGGCCGCGCGACCTGCGCGCGCTGGGGGAGAGCGCCGCGGCCGTCCCCGAGTTCAAGGCGCGGCTGGCCGCCTTCCGCGCCCCGCTCCTGGCCCGGATGGAGGCGGACGCGCCCGATCTTTCCCCCCTCGGCGCGCGTCTCACCGCCGCGCTCGCCGACGAGCCTCCGCTGGCGCCGGGGGACGGGACGGCGTTCCGCCCCGGGTACCACGCGGGGCTGGACGAGCTGCGGGATCTGGCCCGTGGGGGGAAGGCGTGGATCGCCCGGCTCCAGGAGACCGAACGCAAGGCCACCGGGATCCCCAGCCTCAAGGTGGGTTTCAACAAGGTGTTCGGTTACTACCTGGAGGTGACCGCCTCCCACCGCGAGAAGGTGCCCGAGCGCTACCTCCGCAAGCAGACCCTGGTCAACGCCGAGCGCTACGTCACCCCCGAGCTCAAGGCGGAGGAGGAGCGGATTCTGGGCGCAGAGGAGAAGCTCCGCGCGCTCGAGATCGAACTGTTCGGCGCGCTGCGCGCCGAGGCGGTGGCCGAGGCCGCGGCCATCCAGGCGGTGGCGGACTCGGTGGGGGAGAGCGACGTGCTCCTGGCCCTGGCCCGGGTCGCCCGGGAGGGGCGGTACGCGCGGCCGGAGATGGTCGAGGAGCCGGTGCTGGACGTCTCCGAGGCCCGCCACCCGGTGGTGGAGCGGCTGCTCCCCGCGGGGGAGTTCGTCCCCAACGACCTGGACCTGGACGCGCGCACCCGCCAGGTCGCCATCATCACCGGCCCCAACATGGCCGGCAAATCGACCTACCTCCGCCAGGCCGGGCTGCTGGCGGTGATGGCCCAGATCGGCTCCTTCGTGCCCGCGGCCCGCGCGCGGATGGGCATCGTGGACCGGGTGTTCACCCGGGTGGGGGCCTCGGACAACATCGCCCGCGGCCAGTCCACCTTCATGGTGGAGATGGAGGAGACCGCCACCATCCTCAACGCCGCCACCGGCCGGAGCCTGGTGCTGCTGGACGAGGTGGGCCGGGGGACCTCCACTTACGACGGGCTAAGCCTGGCCTGGGCGGTGACCGAACATCTCCATGGACGGGAGGGGGGCCGTCCCCGCACTCTGTTCGCCACCCACTACCACGAGCTGACCGCCCTGGCGGCACGGCTCCCCCGGGTGGTGAACCTGAACGTGCAGGTCAAGGAGTGGAACGGCAAGGTGATCTTCCTCCGGAAGATCGTGGAGGGGGCGGCGGACAAGAGCTACGGGATCCACGTGGCGGAGCTGGCCGGGCTCCCTCCCGCGGTGGTGGCCCGGGCCCGCGAGGTCCTGGCCCAGCTCGAGGCGGGCCGTTTCGCCCGCCGCGGCGCCGGGGACCCCGAGCCCACCCCGCAGCTCACCCTGTTCGAGCCGGTGGGGCACGAGCTGGTGGAGGAGCTGGGCGAGCTGGACCCGGAATCGATGACCCCGATCGAGGCCCTGGCCCTCTTGGCCAGTTGGAAAGCGCGCTACGGAGGTTCGCGGTGATGCGACGACGAGTTCTCGGTCCGATTGCGATGACGCTCCTGGCGGCGGCGCTGGGCACGGTGGGCGCGGGCCTGAGGGCCGGCGCAGCCTCTCCCGAGGCCCCACTCGGCGCCCGGCTCCGCCTGGCTCTGGACCGCTCCGGCCGGGGCGAGGAGGCGATCGCCCCCGGCCTCGGGCGGGCCGCCTCCGCGGCGCGGGTGGATCTCCTCATCACCGGCGACCCCGATCCCGCCGCCCTCCGGCGCGCGGGGCTCCGGCTTCGCACCCGGGCCGGGGGAATCTGGACGGCGGCCGGACCGGCGGCCGCGGTGGAGGCGCTGGCCCGGATTCCCGGGGTGGAGCGGATCGCCCTGGCCGCGCCGGTCCGCCCCCAGCTCGACGTGTCGGTTCCCGCCATCCACGCCGGCGAGCTCCGCGCCCGGGACGGGGACGCCTTCACCGGCCTCACCGGCAAGGGGGTGGTGGTGGGGATCCTCGACTCGGGGCTGGACCTCACCCACGACGACTTCCGCCATCCCGACGGCACCACCCGCGTCCGGTACTACTGGGATCAGGGAGACGGCGGCGGGCCCGCCCCCTCGGTCGGGGGCAGCGCGCTCTACGGGAGCGAATGGTCCGCCTCCGACATCGACGCCGGCCATGCCCGGGGGACCGACGTCCCCGGCCACGGCACCTGGGTGGCGGGGGTGGCGGCGGGGGACGGGAGCGCCTCGGACGTGGACAGCCTTCGCGACCGGTTCGTGGGGGTCGCCCCCGAGGCCGACCTGGTGGTGGTGGCGCTGGGCCAGGACGGGACGATCACCGACGCCGATATCATCGACGGCGCCTCCTATGTGTTCGAACGGGCTCAGATGTTAGGTGAACCCGCGGTGGTCAACCTCTCTCTGGGCACACAGTTCGGACCGCACGACGGAACCTCGGAGCTGGACATGGCCCTGGACGGGTTGGCGGGCGCGGGGAGGCTCCTGGCCGCCTCCGCCGGCAACGACGGCGACACCCGGGTCCACGCCGAGCTCCACGTGCCGCATCAGAGCGCGGACAGCGCCGACGTGGTGGTGGGGCCCTACTCCCCCCGCACCACCGACGCCGACTACTTCACCGTGGACGCCTATTACCACGATCCCGACCGCTTCGAGGTGACGGTGGTCGCCCCCACCGGGAAGCGCTTCGGCCCCTACCGGCTGGGGGCGGAGCAACCCGACACCCTCACCGGAAGCGGCACCCTGGCGCTGGCCCACCTCGACACCGATCCCCTGGGTTCCAACCTCCAGGTGGCCTTCGATCTCACCGACTTCGTCCCCGAGGGCAAGACCGGTCCCGCCCCCCCGCCCGCCGCCGGCACCTGGCGGATCGTGTTCCGGGACCTGAACGGGACCCCGGCCGGGGGCGTGGTGGACCTGTGGGTGGCCGGGTACGCGCCGCGCGATCCCGGCAACGACATGGAAGTGCGCTGGTCCGGGCACGCGGTGGATCCCGGCGAGGAGATCACCTCGCCCGGCACCGCCGGCCGGGTGATCACCGCCGGCTCCTTCAACACCAAGGACGCCTGGACCGACGCGGGGGGGACCGTCCACCACGTGGCGGTGCCCGCCGGCGCCGATCCCGCCGACTACGCTCCGGGACCGGTGACCCCGTTCTCGAGCCGGGGCCCCACCCGGGACGGGCGGCTGAAGCCCGAGGTGGTGGCGCCGGGGTTCATCATCGCCACCTCGCTCTCGCACCAGCTCGACCCGCTCCTCGCCCTCCGGATCACTCCCACCTTCCTTGCCGACGGCGAGCACTCGGTCTTCGCCGGGACCAGCGTCTCCGCTCCGCACCTGAGCGGAGCGCTGGCGTTGCTGCTCGAGCGCTACCCGGACATCACCCCCGAGACCGCGAGGAGCCGGGTGATCTCCTCCGCCCGGGGGGACGAGTTCACCGGGCCGGTCTACAACCCCGCCGCCGGGTTCGGAAAACTGGACGCCGCCGCGCTGGTGGACTCCAACCTGGTTCCGGTCCGCGTGCGCGAGCTCACGATCGCGGCCGGCTCCGGCGGCCGGCCGGTCCTCTCCTGGGAGGCGATGGAGGGGGACCCGGTGGTGGAGTTCCGGCTCCTGAGCCGCGTTCCCGGGGGCGACTGGCGCGAGCGGAGACGTTTCCCGGGATCCGGGCCCCATCTCTTCACCGACGACGAGGCCTCGGCGGGGATCCGCTACCGCCTCCGGGCGCTTTTGCGGACCGGCGTCGAGACGGCGTGGGCCGAGGCCTCGTGGGCGGGGCCGGTGGCCCGCCCGGCGCTGGCCGCCGGCCCCGCCCGGCCCAACCCCTTCTCCGGCGAGGTCGAGGTGCCCTTCCGGACCGACGGGTTCGCCGCCGGCACCCCCCTGCGGGTGGAGGTGTTCGACGCCTCCGGCCGCCGCCTGCGATCCTGGGAGACGGCGGCGAGCGGCGGCTCGGTGGACTGGGACGGGACCGGCGCCGGCGGGCGGCGCGCCCCCGCCGGCCTCTACTGGATGCGTTTCCGGGCCGGCGGCTTGTCGCAGACGGTCAAACTGGTGAGAATCCCCTGAGCGCGGTCCGGCGACCCGGCCGCGATCGCGACGGGGGCACGGCAGGCGGCTGCCGAGGAGGGGAGAACAAGCCATGAACGGACGGAAGCTGATCGGCCTGGCCCTGACGGGACTCCTCGCCTCGGCGGGCTCCGCGGCCGCGGACGAGGCGTGGATCCCCATTCCCAACGTCTATCTCACCCCCACCCTGGGGGTCTGGCACTGGGACCGGAGCGGGGTCCAGGGGCTGGATCTCCGCCACCGGACCGCGCCGGTCTACGGGGGCCGCGCCGGGTTCTCGCCCATCGACGCCTTCGGCGGGGAGCTGGTGTTCCTCACCGGCACCAACGAGGTGAAGGACGGGGACCGCTGGGTTTCGGTCCGTCTCACCCAGATCGAGGCCTCGTTCGTGGTCAACTTCCGGTCCCTGGTGGATGCCCGGGTCTATCCGTTCCTCGACCTGGGCGGGGGAGCCTCGGTCCGGCGCGGAGGGGCCCTCACCTCCGGCTCCGCCGGCCTCGACCGGACCCACATCGCGTTCCACCTGGGCGGGGGGCTCAAGGCCGATCTCTCCTCGCACCTCAGCCTCCGCGGGAACCTGCGCGACACGTTCTTCACCGAGTCCCAGGGGGACCCGTCCAACTCCAACCAGGTCACGGTGGACTCGGTGGAGTTGAGCGGAGGGCTGGAATACCGGATCGGCCTGGGCAACACCTTTCGAGGTCCCAAGCGGCTCCGATAGCCCTTCCGTTGACAATTCCGGAAACAGCGCATAAATTGAATTCAAGCCGAAGATCCACACCGGCCGGTTTTGGGGGGGGACGGGGTGGTGCGGAGGGCAAGGCAGCAGCGATCCGCAGCCGTATTTTCGACCTCCTTAGCGGCGGCGGCGGGTCGGGTCCCGACTGCCGCCCCGGCTCCCCATCCCGCCGGCCCGGTGGAGACCGCCCCGCCGGCTCGCTCCCGCCCCCTCTTCGATGCCTCCTTCTCCCCGCTTCTGCTACGATGATGAGCGACAGGGGCTTCAGCAGGTCACGGGCAATGGCGCTTCAACACGTCCGAAAACTCACCGCCTGGGCGGTCCTGGGTCTGTTCACCCTCCAGACGGGGTGCGCGGGCGGAGCCAAGACGCTGGAGCGCAAGGATCTCGTGGATCCCAAGCCGGCCGAGGAGTACCGGGTGACCACCGTCGACGGGCGGACCCTCACCTTCATCTCCCTGCACCTGGAGGGGGAATCCCTGGAGGGTACGGTGCGGTACACCACGCGGGAGACCGAGGGAACGGGGGATGCCGCCCGGACCAACGTGACCAACCGGTACGAGGAGGTGAACCTCCCCTGGTCCCAGGTGGCGACGGTGGAAGCCGAACAGGGCCGTTCCTCCGACAACAGCGTCTTCTTCGCGGCCGGCGCTCTCATCGCGGGGGTGGCCACGTTCCTCCTGCTCACGCAGGGATCGACCAATCCCCCGACGGCGGGGGGCGGAGGCAAGGGGCCCCCCTGACCCCGCGGCCGGGATCGACCGCCGGCCCTCCTCATCGCGCGAACCAAAGGAGATCGAGACGACATGACGAAGAACACCATGGAATTGACCGACGCCAACTTTTCGAACACGGTGAAGGAATCCGCGTTGCCGGTGATGGTGGATTTCTGGGCGCCCTGGTGCGGCCCCTGCCGCCTGGTGGCCCCGATCGTGGAGGAACTGGCTGAGGCTTACTCCGGCCGCCTCCAGGTGGCCAAGGTCAACACCGACGACAGCCCCTCGGTGGCGTCGCAGTTCAACATCCGTTCGATCCCCACCCTCCTCTTCTTCAAGAACGGCCAGGTGGTGGACCAGGTGATCGGCGCGGTTCCCAAGGACCGGCTCCAGCGCAAAGTCGAGGAGATCCTGGGCAAGTAACCGCGGACCGGCCCGCGTGGGCGCCCCGGGATGACCGCGTCCCGGGGCGCCTTCGCGTGTCTCCCGGCGTCGTTGCCGCGGTCCCGGCCCCATGCTAGCGTTTTTGCCATGATTGCCTGGTACGATCGCGCCTTCGGCCCCTGGTACCTGAAGCTCTATCCCCACCGGGACCTGTCGGAGGCCGAGCGCGCGATCGGGGCGGTGGCTTCATGGCTGCCCGACGCGGGCGCCGTCCTCGACGTGGGGTGCGGGCCGGGCCGGCACCTGCGCATCCTCGCCGGGGCGGGCCGCGCGGTGATCGGAGTCGACCGGTCGCGGGCGCTGTTGTCCGAGGCCGCGCGCCGGCCGGGCCTCGAGGGCCGGCTCGTCCGGTGCGACATGCGCTACCTTCCCTTCGCCGGCGGGCGCTTCGGAGCCGTGCTCAGCATGTTCACCACCTTCGGTTACTTCGAATCCCCCGACGCCCACGTCCGGCTCCTGGCCGAGTACGCCCGGGTGACCCGGCCGGGCGGACGCCTGGTGCTGGATTACCTGAACGCTCCCGCGGTGCGGGCGGGGCTGGTCCCGCGCTCGGTGCGCCGGGTGGAGGGCTACCGGGTGGAGGAGCGTCGGAGCATCGTCTCCCGCGCCGACGACCGGGCGGTGGTGAAGGACCTGGTGATCCTCGACGCCGAAGGCGCCGAGGTCGAACGCTTTCGCGAGGAGGTGGCCTTGTACGACCGAGAGACCCTGAACGGTCTCCTGGAGCGGAGCGGCTGGCGCCCGCTCGCGAGCCTGGGCGACTACGACGGCTCCGCCTGGTCTCCGGCCGCCCCCCGGCTGGTGACGGTGGCCGAGCGGGGGGAGGCGCGATGAAGGCGCCGCTCCTCTCGCTTCCGGTGGCCGACGCTCCCGGCTCCGGGCGGCCGGCCGCCCCTCCCGGCCCCAAGCATCTCCCCGGGGCGCTCACCACGCGGTGGGGGCGGGCGCTGGAGGGGTGGGACGCCCCCGCTCCCGCCCATGCGGCGCTGGAGCGGCTGGCCGATCCCCGGACCCGGGTGGTGGTCACCGGACAGCAACCCGGGGTGTGGGGCGGCCCTCTCTACTGCCTGTACAAGGCGGCCACCGCGGTCGCGCTGGCCGAACGCCTGGAACGGGACGGGACCGGCCCGGCGGCGGCGGTGTTCTGGATGAACGCCGACGACACCGACTGGGACGAGGTGGGTTGGGGAGCGCTTCCCCGGCCCGATCTCGACCTCTACCGCACCCGGTGGACGGTCTCCCCGGTGGGCTCCCGCCGCTGGGTGGGGGGGGCGCGGATCCGGATCCCCGACGGGGCGGAGGAGGTGTTCGCGGCCTGGGGGGCTTCGGGCTCGCTCCTGGGCGCACCCCAGGGCGGAGCCGCGGTCGAGCTGGGCGAGACCTTCGCCCGCTGCCTCCTCGCCTACCTGGGAGAGCGCGGCCTCGTGCCCCTCGACGCCCGCTGGCCCGAAGTTCGCGCGGCCGGGAGCGCGCTCTGGAGCGGGTACCTGCCGCGCCACCGCCCCCTGGCCGAGGCGGTGATCGCGCGGGGGCGCGAACTGGCCGCGGAGGGGGCGCCCGCACCCCTGGACGCCGCCGCCGCCGACCACGGCCTCTTCCTGCTGGACGGGGACCGCCGCGGGGAGATCGATCCCCGGCGCTGGGAAGCCGACGTCGCGGCCGCCCTGGCCTCGGGCGGGGACGCGAACCTGGCCCCTTCGGTGCTCCTCCGGGCGCCGCTCCAGGATCATCTCTTCGGCACCGCCGCCCAGGTGGTGGGGGCGGGCGAGGCCGCCTACCTCCGCCAGCTCACCCCGATCTACCACGCCTTCGGCATCCCGGAGCCGGAGCGGGTGCCGCGGCTGGCCGCCACCCTGATCCCCGCCGGGCTGCTTCCGCTGGAGCGCACCGCGGAGATCGTCCGGGATCCGGAGGCGTGGCTGGCCGGGCTGGCCCGGGATCGCGTTCCCGCGGGGGCGGCGGCGGCGGTGGCCGCGCTCCGCGGCGCGGTCTCCCAGCACCTGGAGCAGCTGGTCGGGGCCTCGGAGGGATTCCGCAAGGACATGGAGCAGTCCGCGGAGGCCGCCCGCCGGAAGATCGACGGGCAGATCCACCGGCTGGAGGAGGTTCTGGACCGCCGCGCCCGGCAGGATCTCTACCGGGAGCGCCCCGCGCTCCGGAACCTCCCCGAGTTCCTTCGTCCCCACCGCGGAGACCAGGACCGCGGGCTCTCGGGGGCGACCCTGGCGCTCTTCTATCGCGACGAGGCGCCGGGGATCGCGCTTCGCACCGCGCGCGCCCACCTCGACCGGCTGGAGGAGGGGAGCGTGCACCACTTCGTCCTGGAGGGCCCCGGTGTCTGACGTCCTGGCCATCGCGCCCCATCCCGACGACATCGAGCTTTCCGCCGGAGGCACGGTGGCCCTCCTCGCCGCCGCCGGCCTCTCGGTGCGGTTCGTGGACCTCACGCGGGGGGAGCGCGCCACTCGCGGCACCCCCGAGATCCGTGCCGCCGAATCCGAGGCCGCGGCCCGGGCGCTGGGCGCGGCGGGCCGGACGTCGCTGGGGCTGCCCGACGGCGGGCTCTCCTCCCGCGACCCCGGGCAGGTGGAGGCGGTGGTGCGGGCGATCCGGGACGAGCGCCCCGCCCTGGTCCTGGCCATGCACTGGTTCGACGACCACCCCGACCATGAGGAGGCGGGAAAGCTGGTGAAGCGGGCGGCCTTCCTGGCCGGGCTCCGGAACTTTCCCGACCCCGGAAACGATCCCCACCGCCCCGCCCGCCTGCTCTTCGCCATGGGCCGGCGCCCGTTCAAGCCGAGCCTGGTGGTGGACGTGAGCGCCCACTACGAGGCCAAGCGGCGGGCGGTCGCCGCCTACCGGAGCCAGTTCCGGCGCGAGCCGGGCGACCCCCTGGTCACCCCGATCTCCGAGCCCGGTTTTCTGGCCCGGGTGGAGTCGCGGGACCGCTACTACGGCGGCATGGTGGGGGCGGAGTTCGGGGAACCCTTCTTCGAGCTGGGGCCGGTTCCGGTCCGCAGCGCCGCCGCGCTCGCGGGGGAGGCGCGGCGGTGAGGATCGGCATCTCCTGCTATCCCACCGAGGGGGGGAGCGGCGTGGTCGCCACCGAGCTGGGCAAGGCCCTGGCCCGCGAGGGGCACCAGGTCCACTTCATCACCTCCAGCCTGCCGGTCCGGCTCCGGCGGTTCGAGGAGAACATCTTCTTCCACGAGGTCCGCCCCGAGAACTACCCGGTCTTCCACTACCCGCCCTATTCGCTCTCCCTCTCGGCCAAGATGGCCGAGGTGGCCGAGGCCTACGACCTGGACGTGCTCCACGCCCACTACGCCATGCCCCACGCCGCCTGCGCCTACCTGGCCAAGAAGATGCTCCGGAGACGGCGGATCAAGACGGTGGCCACCCTCCACGGCACCGACATCACCCTGGTGGGGCAGGCCCCGTCGTTCTACGCGGTGACCAAGTTCTCGATCGAGGAGTCGGACTGCGTGACCTCGGTGAGCGGCTGGCTGGAGGAGGAAACCCGCCGCATCTTCCGCACCGGGCGCCCCATCCACGTGATCCCCAACTTCGTGGACACCGGCACCTTCCGTCCCCGTCCGGCCGGACGCCGGTGTCAATACGCCGCCGACAACGAAAAAATCATTCTCCATATCTCGAACTTCCGCGCGGTCAAGAACCTCCCGGCGGTGGTGCGCGCGTTCCACGGAGTGGCCGAGCGCCTGCCGGCGCGGCTCCTGTTGGTGGGGGACGGGCCGGAGCGGCTCTCCACCGAGCGGCTGGTGGGGGAGCTGGGCCTGGCCGGCCGGGTGGCGTTCTTGGGGAACCAGGAGTACATCGAGGACATCTTCCCCCTGGCCGACGCGTTCCTCCTCCCCTCCCTGCACGAGAGCTTCGGGCTCACCGTGCTGGAGGCGATGGCGGTGGGGGTGCCGGTGGTGGCCACCAACGTGGGAGGGACCCGCGAGGTGGTGGTGGACGGGGAGTCGGGATTCCTGCGCGAACCCCACGACGTGCCGGGCATGGTCGAGATCCTGGTCCGCCTCCTCCGGGAGCCGGAGCTGGCGGCCTCGGTGCGCGAGAACGCCAGGCGCCGGGTGAACGAGCGGTTCCGGATCGAGCACGTGCTGCCCGAGTACCTGAAGGTCTACGGCGATTGCGACTGATCCGCGGGCGCCGGCCCGATGAACGCGACGTTGCGCCCGGGGGCGCCCCCGCTCCCGCGATGCGAGTGGAGGAGGTGCTGGTGGCAGCGGGTGCAGGGACCGGGCGCGGAAATCGCCGCCGCGGGGACCCCGCCGGCGGTGAGCCGCTCGCGGGCGGCGGTGAAGAGGTCCACGTGGGGACGGTCGCGGGGGCCGGGGCGGCGCGCCGTCTCCGGGAACCGCGCCGCCACCTCGGGCCCCACCTCGAAGCAGCAGGGGCCGATGGCGGGGCCGAGCCACACCGTGAGCGCGTCCGGGTGGCGGAATCGGGCGAGGGCGGCTTCGATCACCCCTCCGGCCAGCCCCCGCCAGCCGGCGTGGACCGCCGCCGAGCCCTCGCCGGGGGAGGCGAGGAGAAGCGGCAGGCAGTCGGCCACCTGCACCGTGAGCCACAGCCCCCGCTCCCGCGAATGGACCGCGTCGCAGGCGGGAAGCGCGCCGGGACCGCCGGCCTCGCGGAGATCGGTCCCGTGGACCTGGCCCATCCACACCGAGGCCTCGGCGGGATAGGGAAGCGGCGCGTCCGGCCGGAGCCCCCGTCCCGCCACCCCGGCGGTAAACCCCGGGGGCGCCGGGTCCGGGCGAAGCACGAAGCGGCCGTCCTCCAGGCGCCAGATCCATCTCATGACCGTCGAGCATAGCAACCGCGCCGGGGTGGGGCGAGCGCTGCGCGATCCCTGGCTGTGGGTGGTCTTCGCGCTGGCCCTGGCCGCCCGGCTCGGCTACCTGGTGGATCTTCGCCACACTCCGTTCTTCGCCGCGCCCCAGATGGACGCGCTCTATCACGACCAGTGGGCGAGGCGGCTGGCCGCCGGGCACTGGCTGGGGCACGAGGTCTTCTTCCGGGCGCCCCTCTATCCGTACTTCCTCGGCGTCCTTTACGCCCTGGCCGGACCCGACTATCTCCTGGTGCGGGTGGTGCAGTTCACGATCGGGGCCGGCACCGCGCTTCTCACCGCCGCCTTCGCCTACCCGCGGTTCGGGCGGGGGGTGGCGGTGGCGGCGGGGCTCCTGGTCGCGCTCTCGGGGCCGCTCATCTACTTCGAGGGGGAGCTGCTCCTGACCGTGCTCGAGGCGCCGCTCGATCTTCTCGCGGTGTTCGCCCTGGACCGGGCGATCGCGCGCGGGTCCCCCCGCCGCTGCCTGGGAGCGGGCGCGGCGCTGGGGCTGGCCGCCCTGGTCCGGCCCACCATCCTCGCCCTGGTCCCGGTGGCGGTGGTGTGGATCCTGCTCCGGCGCGGCCGCGCGGCCCGGCGGCCCGCGCTGCTCTACGCCGCGTCGGCGCTGCTGGTCCTCGCCCCGGCGCTGGCGCGCAACTACGCGGTGGGCCGGGACCTGGTGCCGGTGGCTTCGCAGGGAGGGCTGAACTTCTACCTCGGCAACAACCCCACCGCCGACGGCATGGCCGCGGTGGCCCCGGGCTTCCGCCGGACCTGGACCGGGGGGATCGAGGACGCGCGCCGCGACGCCGAGCGGGCGGCGGGACGGCCGCTCAAGCCGTCCGAGGTCTCGCGCTACTGGTACGGGCGCGCCTTCGACTGGATCCGGAGCCGGCCCGGGGATTTCCTGGCCCTGGAGGCGCGGAAGCTCGGCTATTTCTGGGACGGGTTCGAGATCCCCAACAACCAGGACTACTACTACTTTTCCCGCCTGGCCCGGATCTACCGGGTGCCGCTCCTGGTGGGGTTCGGCGTGCTCGGCCCCCTGGCCCTGGCCGGGCTGGGGCTGGGGCTTCTGCGCCGGCGGCTCCCCTTCGCGTGGGTGGCGGGCCCGGTCGTGCTGATCGCGGTGATCGTGGCCTTCTTCGTGTGCGGCCGCTTCCGGGCCTCGATGATCCCGCTCCTGGCGGTGTGGGCGGGGGTGGGCCTGGCCGAGGGGGTCACCCTCCTCCGGGGACACCGGCGGGGGACCTTCCTGCTCTACGGGGCGCTCCTCATCGCGGGAGCGTGGGCGATGAACGCGGACCTGTGGGGGCACCGCCGCCTTCATTCGAACTCCGAGTCGAACCTGCGCCTGGGGATCTACTTCGCCTCCCGCGGGGAAACCGCCCAGGCTCTGGCGTACTACAAGACCGCGCTCATGTTCGACCCCACCTTCGCCGACGGGTGGAACAACCTGGGGGTGGCCGATGCCCAGGCGGGGCGCCTCGACGATGCCCGCCGCGCCTTCGAGTCCGCGCTCCTGGTCGCGCCCCGCCACCCCAAGGCGCTGGGAAACCTGGCCTCGCTGGCCTTCCGCGAAGGGCGCCGGGCCGAGGCGGACTCGCTGGCCCGCCGCACCCTGGAGGTGGCGGGCCGCGAGCCCGACGCCCTCTACAACGCGGCGGTGGTGCTGGGGAACCTGGGGGACGTCCCCACCGCGCTCGACGCCTTCCGCGCGCTGGTGGACCTGGAGCCCTGGAGCCCCGATGCCCGGATGGGGGAGGCCCGGGCGTTCGCCGCGCTCGGCCGGCGCCCGGAGGCGCTGGCGGTGCTTCGCGGCCTGGAGGCGGCGCGGCGGCCGCCCGCCTACCGGGCGTTCCTCGAACAACTGGAGAACCCGTGAGCCTCGACCTCGCCCTGTTCCGCCTGATCAACATCCGGTGGGGGACCGACGCCCTCGCCCCGGTGATGCGCGCGTTCAGCAACCCGGTCTACGGGATCCCGCTCTTTCTCGCCCTGGTGCTGTGGATGCTCTTCCGCGACGGCGCCCGGGGGCGGGCGGTGGTGCTGGTGCTGCTCCTCCTGGTGCCGGCCGCCGACCAGCTCTCGAGCCACGTTCTCAAGCCTCTGGTGCACCGGCCCCGCCCCTGCCGCGTGGAGGCGGGCATCGCCGGGGTGAAGAACCACGGCGCCCATTGCTCGAGCCGGGGTTCGTTCCCCTCCTCCCACGCGGTGAACACCGCCGCCGTCGCCGTCCTGCTCGCCCTCATCTACCGGAAATGGGCCGTTCCCGCCGCGTTCCTGGTGCTCGCGGTGGGGTACAGCCGGGTCTATCTGGGCGTGCACTACCCGAGCGACATCCTCGGGGGCTGGCTGGTGGGGGGCGCCCTCGGCGCCGGGGCGGCCTGGCTGGCGGCGCGGGTGCGGAAGCGATGGGGGGACCGGCTCGTCCGCCATATCACAACTTGACCGGGGGAGTTGCCGCCCCTAGACTCTTCCCCGGGGCTGGAACCCTCGGTCCCCCGTCACCCCGCTGCCTGTGGGACGTGACCGCAGCATGAACTCTGCCCGAGATCGGGGCCCTCGGGGCCACCGACCCACCATAGTCCGGACGCTTCCGCTCCTCCTGGTGCCGTTTGCGCTGAACGCGTTCATGGCCGGATCCGGGGCTGCCGCCCCCGCGGCGCCGGCGTGGCGGCATCTCACCCCGGCCGAGGCCCGGCTGTGGCCGGAGAGCGGGGTGGACCTCCCCGCGCCGCATCTCGCCGCTCAGTCCGCCGTTCGCAAGGAGGGCGGGGTGACCGAGCTCCGGGTGGTGGCGCTCCTCGTGGACTTCCCGGACCTCGCCGCGGACCGCGAGCACCACACCCCCGACTACTACCGCGATTTCCTGTTCAGCCGCGGCACCTTCCCCGGCGGTTCGGTGGCCGATTTCCTCGCCGCCGCCTCCCACGGCCGCCTCCAGCTCACCGGCGAGGTGCGGGGCTGGTTCACCGCCTCCCAGACCCGCAACTCCTACACCGCCGGGGTGGGGGGGATCTCGCCCCTGGCCTATCCCCGGAACTCGCAGCGCCTGGCCGAGGAGACGCTCTACCTCTCCGACGACACCATCAACTACGCGAGCTTCGACGACGAGGGGCCCGACGGCGTTCCCGACTCCGGGGACGACGACGAGACCGTCGACGGCATCCTGATCGTCCACGCCGGACCCGGGCGGAATGAGGGACAGACCAGCAGCAACGACTTCGTGAGCGTCTTCTGGTATACCACCGAACCGATCCCCATGGACGGAGTGTTCGGCCGCTACTTCACCCTGAACGCCGAGAACGGGGGGGTGGGGATCTTCGTGCACGAGCTGGGGCACCTGATGGGGCTTCCGGATCTCTACGACACCGACGGGAGCGCCGGCGGGGTGCCGGCCAGCGCCGGCCTCGGGGTCTGGTCGATCATGAGCGGGGGAGTCGCGGTGGGGCCCGGCCAGGTCCCCACCGGCTTCGACGCCTGGTGCAAGGTGAAGCTGGGGTTCGACGACGCGGTCACCATCTATACCGACCGCGATGCGGTGGGGATCCCCCCGAGGAGACCTCGGGCACGGTGTACCGCCTGTGGGCGAACGGGGCCGGCGACACCGAGTACTTCCTGCTCGAGAACCGGCAGCCGATGGGGATCGACGCCGCGCTCCCCGGCGGGGGCCTCCTCATCTACCACGTGGACGAGCGGGCGCCCAACAACGACAACCCGAACCACTACAAGGTGGCGCTGGAACAGGCGGATGGGCTCTACCAGCTCGAGAACCGCTACGGCGCGGTCTCGTTCGGGGACGCCGGCGATCCCTACACGGCGGGGCAGGCGTTCTGGCGCTACAGCAGTCCCTCCAACCGCTCCTACTCCGGGGACGATACCTACGTGTCCGTGTTCGGCATCACCGGTCCCGGCGCCGACGGCGTCGTGACCGCCAATCTCCACGTGCAGCCGGGCCCGGTGGTGGACGTGCCCAGCGTCAACATGACGGAGCTGGAGGGCAACGGGGACGGACTGGTCTCCGGCGGCGAGACCGCGGGGGTGTTCCCGCGGATCGCGGTGAGCCGGAAGCCGGTCCAGGACCTGCGGATCCACGTGATCTCGGAGGACCCCCGGGCGGTGGTGCTCGATGCCGATCTCGACCTGGGACCGGTGGCGGCGGGATCCACGCTCGTCCCCGCCGACCCCATCCGGGTCCGGATCTCCGGGGACCTTCCCAGCGACCCCTACGGGCTTCCGCTCCGCCTGGAGCTCGGCTGGGAGAACGCGCCCGTCCGCCGGGTGCCGGTGGAGCTGGGGCTGGGGACCCGGGTGGGGAGCGCGGAGGACTTCGAGAACCCGCCCCTGTCCTGGACCCACCAGCCGGTGCGGCCGACCGCGGTGGACCAGTGGACCTACGGCGCCGCCTACGGGAACCACTCCGCGGGGTTCAAGTTCGGCTTCGCCAAGTCCGGGTTCTACAAGGGGTCCGACGCCGCGCTCACCTCCCCCCCGGTCCTGCTTCCCCCCGACGCCGAGCTGAGCTTCGACTCCCTGGTCGACATCATCTTCCCCGACTCCGGCGAGGTCCTGGCCGGCGGGGTGGTGGAGATCTCGGTGAACGGCGGGGACTGGACGGTGGCCACGCCCCGCGAGGGGTACAGCGCGTTTTTCGGCGGGGCCAATCCCGACTACGCGGCCAAACCGGTGTTCGCGGGAGAGCCGGCGGACGCCCGCTTCGCCACCTACCACGTGAACCTCTCCGAGTACGTGGGCTCGGTGCGGGTGCGCTTCCATTTCTTCTCCGAGGCGGAGTCCCGGCTCGGGCTGGGCTGGTGGATCGACAACGTGGCGATCTCCTCGGGAAATACCCCGGTGCGCGTGCTCTCCGCCTCCGCCGAACTCCGGGGCGCGGACGTGCTGCTTTCCTGGCGGCTGGCCGAGCCGCTGCCGCTCCGGGTCCGCTGGCTGGCCGGGGCGGGCGCGGCCGCCGTGCACCCGGTGGGGGCGGGGTGGATCCCCGCCGAGGCCTCGGGGAGCCTTCTCGACGCCGGGGGCGCGGCGCGGCTACCCGCCGGCTATTGGCTGGAGGGGGAGAACCGCGACGGTTCGGTGGAACGGTGGGGGCCGTGGACGGTGACCGGTTCCGGCGTGGCGCTCCGCCCCTGGCGGGTCCTCGCCAACCCCACGCGGGGAACCATGGAGTTCGCGTGGTCGGTGACGCTCCCTCCCGGCGCCGCCCTGGAGATCTTCGACGTGAGCGGGCGGCTGGTTTCGACGCGGGCGCTCCCCGCCGTTCCCGGTACCGCGGTCTGGGACGGCCGGGACCGGAACGGGCGGAGCGCGCCTCCCGGGATCTACTTCGCACGGATCTCGGGAACCCGGCTCGAGCCCCTGCGCGTGGTGAGGTTGCCGTGAGGCGCGCCCTGGTGCTCGCCGCCGCGCTCCTGGCCTCGCCCGCCGCCGCCGCCACCTGGCAGTCGCCGGACGTGGTGGTTCCGGCGGTGGGGACGAACTCCGTCCTCGGGGTGGCGGGCCGGCCGGCCGCGTTCGGACCGGACGGCACCCTCCATCTGGTCTACCAGAACGCCCTCACCGCCGAGACCGCGGGCATCGTCTACGTGGCCCGCTCCCCCGACGGGATCTGGAACACGCCGGTCGAGCTTTCGCTTCCGGACCGGAGCGGGGTCAACCCGAATCTGGCGGTGGACCGGGAGGGGCGGGTGCACGTGTTCTGGACCGACAACACCAGCCAGGACGGGGACGTGGCCTACTGCATGCGGGACACCGACGGCACCTGGACCGGGCCGGCGCTGGTGGATCCCGCCCCCGGACTCTCCGGGTTCCCGGCGGGGGCGGTGGACGCCTTCGACCGGGTGCACGTGGTGTGGGAAGACGCCCGGAGCGGCACCCCCCAGATCCTGCACGCCTCCTGCAAGGCGGGGGAGCCGTGGAGCGCCGCCCAGGTCCTGAGCGTGGGGGGCAACTCCCCCGACCAGCCCGAAATCGCCGCCGACGGGAACGGCGCGGTGCACGTGGTCTGGCACGACCGGGTGGGCACCCAGCACACCGGGGTCAGCAGCGACATCTTCTACCTGCGCCTCGATCCCAACCAGACCGATCCCCAGCCGGTGCACCTGGTCAGCCACATCGGCAATTCCCTGGACCCCTTCATCGAGGCGACCGCCGACGGCACCCTGCACCTGGTGTGGGTCGACGACCGGATCACCGCGCTCAACAACTACTACGAGATCTACTACAAGCGGTACCTCCCGGGGATCGGCTGGGGGCACGACAAGCGGTTCACCTACGACAACCGCACCCACGCCCGTCCGGTGATCGTGGCGGGGGCGGGGAACTCGTTGAACGTGGTGTGGGAGGACTACCGGGCCGGGAACCCCGAGATCTATTACCGGCAGATCACCCCGGAGATCGGCTGGGACCAGAACGCCACCCGCATCACGGACGATCAGTTCTCCTCGCAGCATCCAACCCTGGTCACCGCTCCCGACGGAAACCTGGTGATCCTGTGGTCGAACGCCGGGGACACCGGGACCTTCCAGGTCATCGCGCGCGACGGATCGGCGCTCGGACGTCCCTGATCCCGGCGCGCGGCGGCCTCGCGTGAATTCCCCCGGTCCCGGGGGAATTCCCCCGCGCCCGACCGCCGGGAACCTTCCCGCGCGGCCCCGCCCCGCCGCCCCGGTCGCGGCCGGCGGCGTTCATCTCTCACCGGAATCCCCGGTTACCGCCGCCGCGGGCCCCCGCCGCCGCCTCTGGCACGCGCGATGCATTTACACCGGGCATGCGCCGGTCGAGCCGGCGCACGAAACGAGCGCAGGATTCTCCCTGCGGCGACCGTGATCGCCTGTGTTGAGACGTTGATCCGCCAGAGTAGACACCTTCACCAGGCACACGCCACATGCGGGGAACGGGAAGGGCCGGCCGAAAGGTCGGCCTTTCCTTGTTCCCCCTCGATTGACACCCTTCTCCGCCCTTTGATACCGTCGCCCGGCTCCGGGGCGCACGATCTCATTCTCGATTTCCGGGACACCTCATGACCGGTCGAACCCAAGGATTGTTGCTGGGCTGCACCTTTCTCGCGGTGGTGGGCGCCGCGTTCACGGCCCTGATGTGGGTTCTGTTCGTGGGCCACTGGAACGCGGGAGACATGTCCCTCCTCGCCGAGAACAAGGTCGGCCTGGTGGTGCTGGAGGGACCGATCGGTGAGTCCCGCGGCCTCATCCAGGAGATCGAGGAAAACCGTGAAGATTCCTCGGTCAAGGCGGTCGTGCTCCGCATCGACAGCCCCGGGGGGGAAGTCGCGCCCTCGCAGGAAATCCACGACGCCGTCGCCCGTCTCGCCGAGACCAAGCCGGTGGTGGCGTCCCTGGGTTCGGTGGCCGCTTCCGGCGGATATTACGTGGCGGTGGCCGCCGACTCGATCGTGGCCGATCCCGGAAGCCTTACCGGCAGCATCGGGGTGATCTTCTCCTTTCCCACCGTGCACGATCTGATGGAGAAGGCCGGGGTCAAGATGCAGGTGTTCAAGAGCGGGGAGCTCAAGGACATGGGTTCCTTCGCCCGCGATCCCACCGAGAAGGAGGAGGCGGTCTTCGACGCCCTGGTGGCCGACGTCTACGACCAGTTCGTGACCGCGGTCGCGCAGGGGCGCCGCCTGGACCGGGACCGGGTCCTGGCCATGGCCGACGGCCGGGTGTTCACCGGCCGCCAGGCGGTGGAGCTGGGCCTGGTGGACCGCCTGGGCGACCTGGACGCCGCCGAGCGGCTGGCCGCCCGGATGGCCGGGCTCCGGGGGGAGCCCACGGTGGTCCGCAAGGCCCGCCCCCGGCTGCCCATCCTGGAGGTGGTGGACCGGTTCCTCCGCCAGAGCGCCCGGGCGAGCTGGGGACCCCTCCTCGAGTACCGCTTTCGGTGAACGGCTGACCACCGCCGTCCGGAAACCCCCGGTCTGGTAGCTTCCGCATTGACCCACCCCATCATTTTGTGGTAGGTTGCGCCCCAGGCTTCGATCCCCGGACGGAGGATTCGCGGTCCCGGCCCCCGGTTCGCGTCGTGGGCGGCTCCACCGTGTAAACCCTGTGGTAACGTATACGGGACCGAGGCGCCCCTCCCCCGAGAGGGGCCTTCGCTCGTCCGGGTCGGCCCTTGGCGGCCGGTCCGAAGCCGGTTTTGAGGCGGCCCCCCCGGGGTCCGCGGTCCAATCGCGCCGGAGTCGTGGATGCCCCCCCCCTGGCGGGGCATTTCCCTGGGGAAGGGAACTCTCCGGAGGGCGTGGTGTATCTGTCTGCGATGGGCGGTCCCCGGCCCATCCCCCGTAGACACGCCGATGGGCGGTGCGGAGGAAAACAATGCCGAAGCGGCCAGTTAAGGAGCGGCGGAAGGACCAGCGCATCGAATCGCGTCTGGCCCTGCAGGTGGAACGGGCGGCACGGACCGCCACCGAGCGGCCGATGACGACCGAAAGTATGAATCTCTCCAGCGGGGGAGTCTGCTGCAACGTTCGCGCCTACGTCGAACCCCTGACCAAGGTAGGGCTCACGCTTCTCCTTCCTTCGTTCGGACGCAAGGGGAAGAAGACGCAAGTGGTGAGCTGCAACGGCGTGATCGTCCGTTGCGAGAGCCACGCCGCGGCCCAGGAGTACGAACTCGCCTGTACCTTTACCGACATCAAGAACGAAGACCGGCAGCTCATCCAGGAGTACATCGGCTGGCGCCTGATGCAGGACCTGGTGGACGAACGCCTGTCCCAACCCTGACCCCCGGGGCGGAGGACCGGACGAGGAGAACGTCGATGGATCGGATCCGCCCCCGAAGCACCGGACACCTGTTGCATTCCCTCACGGCCGTCGTCGCGCTGAGCGCGCTGGCGGCCGTTTCCGTGCCGGCCCCGGCGCTGGCGGTGGACAAGTTCGCCGCCGAGTTCCTGAAGATCGGGGTGGGAGCGCGGGCGATGGGGATGGGCGGCTCGTTCGCCTCCCTCGCCGACGACGCCACCGCCGCCTACTGGAATCCCGCGGGGCTGGTGCAGCTGGAGAGCCGCGAGGCGCTCGGGATGCATTCCAGCCAGTTCGGCGGGGTGGAGAGCCACGACGTGCTGGGGGTGGTGGTGCCGCTGACCACCGTCAACGGCCACGCCGCCATCGGCGCCACCCTCATCCGCCTCGCGGTGGACGACATCCAGGTCACCAAGGACGCCAAGATCGGCGAGGATGCGGAAGGGAACCCGATCCTCGACCCGAGCAAGATCCGCACCGAGAGCGCCTACGACCTGGCGCTCCTCCTGTCCTACGCCCACACCCTGGGCGACCGGTGGGCGGCGGGGCTGAACCTCAAGCTGATCCGCCAGTCGCTGGTGGGGGAGGGGGCCAGCTTCGGGATCGGGGCCGACCTCGGGGTGCGCTTCCAGGCCTCCCCCTCGCTCGCCTTCGGCGCCCGCCTCGCCGACGTCACCACCACCCAGCTCTACTGGGACACCGGCCGCCGGGAAACGGTGGCTCCCACCCTGACCCTGGGCGCCCACACCACCCACGAGGTCTCCTCGCTCCAGGGGAGCCTGACCCTGGGGGTGGACGCCGCGCTCAACTTCGACAACACTCCCAACTCCCAGTTCGGCAGCGGCGGGCTGGCCGGCGACGTTCTTCCCGGAGCGGAGTACTGGTTCCGGCACACCGTCGCGCTCCGGGTGGGATCCGACGCCGGGAACTTCACGGCCGGGGCCGGCATCCGGTATAAACAACTGGGCGCGGACTACGCTTACCTCTCCCACGATCAGCTGGACGGTACCCACCGGGTCAGCGCGGTGGTCCGCTTCTGACAGACTGCTGAAGTTCCCCGCCGGGTCCGCGCGATCAGCTCGCCGCCGGTTCCGCGGCGCGGGACGCGTCGGGGCCGTGCCGGCCCAGGGGATGGTGGTGCATGAAGCGGGTCATGGCGTTCGCGTTGGCGGGGGGACGAACCCGGGGGCTCTCGGTCCTCGCCCAGCCGCGCTCGGTGGCGGCGGTCCCTTTCGCCGGCAAGTTCCGGCTCATCGACTTCACCCTGTCCAACTGCATCAACTCCGAGATCTACCACGTGGCGGTGCTGGCCCAGTACGCGCCGCTCTCCCTGGCCGCCCATCTCGGCCGCGGCGAGCCCTGGGATCTCAACCGCCGGGACGGCGGCGTGAGCATCCTCCAGCCCTACGCCCGCCAGGAAGGCGCCCGCTGGTACGAGGGAACCGCGGACGCCCTCCGCCAGAACCTGGACGTCCTCGAGAACAGCGGCGCCGACCGGGTGTTCGTGCTCTCCACCGATCTCGTGTACAAGATGGACTACTCCTGGATGCTCCAGCACCACTTGGAGTCGGGGGCCCGCGCCACCCTCGCGGTGGGGTCGGTCCCCTACGCCGAGGCCTCGCGCTTCGGGATGGTGGAGGTGGGGGACGACGGCCGCATCCTCGAATTCAACGAAAAGCCCGAGAGCACCGGCGCCCGCCACGCCTTCATGGGGGTCTACCTCTTCGATGCCTCGTTCCTGCGCCGCCTGCTTCGCGAGATACCCGGACCCAACCTGATCCTGGACCTGCTCATGCCGCACATCCGCGACCCCAACCTGGTCCGCGCCTATCCCTTCGGCGGGTACTGGGACGACGTGGGGACGGTGCCGCACTACTTCCGCGCCCATCAGCGGCTCCTGGGCGACGATCCCGCGCCCAACCTGCACGATCCCGGATGGCGCATCTTCACCCGGAGCGAGGAGATGTCCCCGGTGCTCTTCCGGGACGGGTCCCGGGTGGTGGACAGCCTGGTCGCCAACGGCGCGGTGATCGCGGGCACGGTGGAACGCTCGGTGCTTTCGCCGGGGGTGGTGGTGGGACGCGGCGCGGTGGTCCGCGACGCGGTGCTGCTCAACGGCACCGTGGTGGGGCCGGGAGCCACCGTGGAGCGGGCGGTGGTGGACAAGAACGTGGTAATCGGCGCGGGGGCGCGGCTCGGCCGCCGCGACGCCGGTTCCGCCGACGGGGACCCGGACCTGGACGGCATCGCGGTGGTGGGAAAGTGGGCCCAGTTGCCGGAAGGGGCGGAGATCGCGCCGGGAACGGTGACCCCGCCCGGTGAGGCGATCTCCGAGGAGGCGTTCCGGCTTCGGCTGGGCGAGGTGCCGGCATGAGCGTCTACACCATGATCCTGGCCGGCGGGGTGGGAAGCCGCCTCTCCATCCTCACCGAGCAGCGGGCCAAGCCCGCGGTGCCCTTCGGGGGCAAGTTCCGCATCATCGACTTCGTTCTCTCCAATTGCGCCAACTCCGGCCTCTTCGACGTCGGACTCCTCACCCAGTACCGTCCCATGTCCCTGATCGAGCACGTGGGCACCGGCCGGACCTGGGACCTGGACCGGAGCGTGGGCGGTCTCCAGATCCTCCAGCCGTACCTGGAGGCGGAGTCCGGGGACTGGTACCAGGGGACCGCGGACGCGGTGTACCGGAACCTCCTCCAGGTGTCCCAGCGCTCGGTGGAGGACGTGCTCATCCTTTCCGGCGACCACGTCTACGCCATGGACTACCGGCCGATGATCCGCTTCCACCGCGAGCGCCGGTTTCCGGCCACGGTGGCGGTGACCCCGGTGGCGCCGGAGATCACCGACCAGTTCGGTATCGTTCAGACCAGCGACCAGGGGCACATCGTGGGCTTCCAGGAAAAGCCGCGCGAGGCCCAGGGTAACCTGGCCTCGATGGGGATCTACGTGTTCCGCCGGGACACGTTGATGCGGCTCCTCAAGGAAACGGCCGGCGAAGCTCCCCGCCACGACTTCGGCAAGGACATCTTTCCCCGGCTCATCCAGGTTGCGGACGTGGGGGCCCACACCTACGACGGGTACTGGCAGGACATCGGCACGGTGGAGGCGTTCTTCGACGCCAACATGAAGCTCCTCGACCCCGACCACAGCCTTCAGCTCTCCGAGCGGGCGTGGCCCATCCGCACCCCCAGCGCGGACGCCCCCCCGGCCCGGGTGAGCGGGAGCGGCCGGGCGGAACGGAGCCTGGTCGCCAACGGAGCAGTGGTGCGGGGCACGGTGGAGGAGAGCATCCTGTTCCCGGGGGTGGTGGTGGAGGAGGGGGCGGTGGTGCGCCGGTCCATCCTCATGAACGACGTCCACGTCCACTCCGGGGCCCGGGTCGAGCATGCGATCCTGGACAAGCGTGCCAGCGTGGGACGCGACGCCCGGGTCGGGGAGGCGGGGGACGGGGAACCCAACCGCGAGAATCCGGAGCTGCTCCGCCACGGGATCGCGCTGCTGGGAAAGGACGTCACCGTGGGGGACGGAGCCACGGTGGGCCGGAACGCCTGCGTCGGAGGCCGGAGCCGGGTGGAACCGGGGACGGAGCTGCCCGACGGCGCCACCCTTCAGAGCGCGCTCGCCCGGCCCGCCGCCGTCCGCGGCTGACCGGCGGCCGTCCGCCGCCGGCGCCCGGGATCCGGCGGTTCAGCCGGGGATCCGCAACCGCTGCCCCGGCCGGAGCACCGACCGGCGGGTCAGGCCGTTGGCCCGGAGAAGAGCGTTCAGGCTCACCCCGTAGCGGTGGGAGATCCCCCACAGGGTCTCCCCCCGCACGACCCGGTGGGCCTGCGGGTGAACGGCGGGGAGCCCGCCGTTGCGCAGCGCCGCCGCCACCGCTTCCGCCGTCCCCCGGGGGATCCGGGCCCGGACCGGATGGCCGTCGGCGGGGGTCACGTCGCGGAGCCAGGCCGGGTTGAGTTCACGGAGCGCGGCCACGTCGGTTCCCGCCGCGCGGGCCAGATCCGCTACCCCCACCGGATGCGGCAGGGAGACCAGGTCGTAGTCGAGAGGGTTGCCGGAACCCGGATCGTCCGCCTCCACGATCTGGGCAAGCGCCAGCGCCCGAGGAACGTAATTCCGGGTCTCGGCCGGCAGGTCGAGATCCCAGAACTCGTCGTCGTCGCGGGCCGCCACCTGCCGCAGCACCCGGCTGGGCCCGCAGTTGAACGCGGCCAGGGCCAGGAGCCCGCTCCCCAGGTCGTTCTTGAGCTCGCAGAGGTACCGGCAGGCCGCGCGGGTGGCGGCTTCCCAGTCCCGTCGCTGGTCCCGGTCGGCGTTGATGAGGAGCCCCAGGTAGCGCGCGGTGCCGGGCACGAGCTGCCAGGGTCCGACCGCGTTGGAGGAGCTTCGGGCCTCCATGTCGAGACCGCTCTCCAGAATCGCCAGCACCCACAGGTCCGGCGGCACCCCCTCCTCGGCCAGGGTGCGCCGGATGTCGTCCCGATAGGGGGCGGCCTGGGCCAGCCACTTCCGGAGGCCGGGCGCCCCGGGCCCCCGGAAGAAGTCCCGCCAGGCCCCGACCTGGGGCCGGGCCAGATCGGCGGCGGTCCACCACCCCGGAGGGTCCGGGGTGGCGGGAGCCTCGGACAAGGCCGCCGCGATCCCGGCGACCAGATCCGCCAGCGCCCACAACCCCACCGCGTCCCCCTGCACCTCCCGCTCGCCGGGGGCCCCGGGCACCGGCTCCACCCCCATCCGGAGCACCACCTCCCGGGCGGCCAGGGCGGCGGCGCGGGGGCGCCCGGTGTGCAGCAGCATCCGGCCCGCCTCCACCTGAAGGCGGAGGTCGTCCAGCCGGGGATCGGGGGCGGGGGCCGCCGGACGGGCGGGGGCGGCCTCGGGGGCGACTGCGGGAGGCGGGAGCCGGGAGTGGGCGCAACCGGTCACCGCCAGGAGCGCGGCGAGCGACGCCAGATGCCGGGGTGGAGGCTTCACGGCCGCGGATTCTAGCAGCGCCCGGGCCCCGGGGCCACCACCGGCGGGTCAAGCCCCCGGGAATTCGACCGATAACCGGGATGCCCAGGAGGAGAAGCCCTTGCCCTACGAGGATTACCGGCTCAACGCCCAGGTCCGCGCGCTGTTCGTGCGGCGCTGGATCGATCTGAGCAAGCTTCAGTTCGGCGTCACCAACGGCGTGGTGTACATCCAGGGGAGCCTGCGCCCCCACGTGCGCGAGTCGTTGAGCGACGGGCAGCAGGACCGCGTGCAGGACGCCGTCAACGCGGGCCGTCTGGAGCGGGCGCTGCGGCAGATCCCCGGGGTCCGGGACGTGATCTTTCAACTCGACAACGTGGTCAAGGTGGGATGGCGATGGAGACCCCGATGAGCGCTTCCTTTCCGGCCCCGGACCGGCTTCCCCTCGACCCGGAGGTGCTCCGGTTCGTGCGCGCGGAGGCCGAGGGGCATCCCGAGTGGGCGGACGTCCAGAACCGCTGGGGGCTCGCGCTCCTGGCGACCGGCAAACGCGCCCGGGCCGAGCGCCGGTTCTCCCATTGCCTGGAGCTGAACCCCCGCTACGGCTGGGCGGCCCTGAACCTCGCCCAGTGCCTCGCGCTGCGCGGCGAGCACGCGCGCGCGCTCAAGATCTGGGAGCAGGGCAGCGAGCCCGCGCCGGGGGCCAAGCGGGCGGTGCGGGCGTTCCTGGCCTGGCGGGCGGGGACCCCCGGCGAGGATGAGCGGATCGTGGACGCCCTCTCCGACACCGTACGGCGCCCGGACCGGCTGTTGCTCGCCGCCGCCCGGATGGAAGCCCGCGATCCCGGGCACGCCCGGCGGCTCCGCACCGAGGCCGGACGGGATCCACGGTTCGCGGGAGCGGATCTCGCCGGCTGGCGCGGGGAAGAGAACGGCCGCACCAACCCCCTCTCCCTGGTCTTCGGCTTGAGCGATCTCTGGCGGGAGGCCGCGGTCATCCTCGAGCACCTCGGACGGAGCGACGAGGCGGAAGCGTCGGCGGTGCGCGCCTACCTCCACTGGTCCGACCCCGGGGCGCTCCTCACCCTGCAGGGCTTCTTGGCCTCCCTCCGCGGCGAGGACGACGCGGCCGCGCGGCTCTACCACGAGGCGTGCGAGACCGATCCCGGCAATCCCCGGCCCTTCATCTCGCTCGCCTACCACTGGAGCGCGGCCGGCGACCTGGACGCGGCCCACCGCGCCCTGACCGAGGCCCTGGAGCGGGCCCCGCGCTACGCCGACCTCCACTTCCAGATGGGGCTCCTGGAGCGGGCGCTGGGACGGCACGAGAACGCTCTCCGCGCCTTCCGGACCGCGATCGACATCAATCCACGCTACCGCCTGGCCCGTCTCGACATGGCGGTCTCCCTCGACCGTCTCCAACGGTGGGAGGAGGCTGCGGCGATGTACCGGGACGTGCTCGGGGAGGGGGTCCGCTCCTCGGACATCTGGCTCCATCTGGGCCGGGCGGAGGAGCGGCGCGGGCTTCCGGCGGCGGCCGAGAGCGCCTACCGCGAGGCCCTGAAGCTGAATCCCGGCGAGGCCCTGGCCCACTACCGGCTGGGCAAGCTCTATCGCAGGACGGGACGGCGGGCCGAGGCCAAACGGGCCTGGTCGCGCTACCTCACGCTGTGCCGCGACCCGCAACGCGCGGCCGAGGTCGAGGCGCTCCTCGAGGACGAGGAGTCGCCGGCATCGAAGAGGGGGAGCGAGTCATGAGAACGGACGGCGCCGGCGGACGGAGACGCTCGGCGGGATTCTTCTGGGGGCTGGCGGCGGGCATCCTGGCCGCCTTGGCGCTGGTGGCCGCCGGCGACCTCGGCTGGCCGGTGCTGCCGGGCTGGGCCGGCCGTCCGGCCTCGGCGGGAACCGCGACCGGCGACCGGCCGGTCACCGGCGCCCTCTACCTGGCCGGCGCGGTGCCTCCCGGTCTCCATCTGTTCGTGGACGGCCGCGCGGTGGAACCCCGGCCCTCGGGCCGGGGCTCGGTGGTCACCGTCGCCGCGGGCACCCGCACCCTGGAGGTGCGCGGCGACGAGGGGCCCCTCTGGTCCACGCGGCTGGACCTGGCTCCCGGCCGGGCCGACACCCTCAACCCGGAGTTCGGCGGGGACGTGGTGGTGGAGGTCTCGCGGCAGGCCCCCACCGGCGCGCTCTACGTGGACGACCATCTCGCCGGCACCGCGCCGGGCACGGTGAGCGGGGTGGCTCCGGGATGGCACCGGATCACGGTGAGGAACGGGGACGACACGGTTTACGAGGACGCCTGCACGGTGCGCCCGGGCGAGGTCTCGCTGGTCACCGTTCCCGCCCGGCCTCCCTGGGGCAAGGGGCGGGTCCTGGTGCGGTCGAGCCGCATGGCCGACGACGGCCTGCACGAGGAAGGGGGGATCCGGGTGAGCGTGGACGGAGCCGCCGCGGGCCGAACCCCGCTCGAGCTCAACCTGGACGCGGGTTTTCACAGCGTGCGGGTCGACCGGGACGGGTCCGCCCCCTCGGTGGAGGTGCTCTACGTGGAGGCGGGGACCACCCGCTACGTGAACGCCCAGTTCGGGGACGAGGACGGCCTCACCCTCGCGGTGGCGCCTCCGGTTCAGGCCCGGGCGGGGGAGCCGTTGGCCCTTCCGGTGCGCGTCGACCGGGACGGCGATCCGGTGACCCTGACCGAGGGCACCCTCTTCGTGATCAAGGCGGGCCAGTCGCGTCCGGTGGGGGTTCCCCTGGTGGCGTCGAAGACCGACCCCGCGCTCTTCCTCGCGCTGGTGCCGCCGCAGCTGGCGGGGAGCTCCGGCTTCCTCACCGGCTACGCCTCCGCCCGCGACGACGGCGGGCACCGGGGAACCTCGGAGATCTTCTCGGTTTCCCTGCGCTGAGCCTGGAAAACGGCGCCGCCTTCCCCGGGCGGCGCCGTTGATTCCCCCCCCCGCGCCTGCTACACTTGCTTTTCCCCCGCAACGCCCCCCAACTTCCGTGTCCAGCTTCGAGGTACGGCATTGCGCGCATCCCTGATCCTCTTCGCCGCGCTCCTGGCGGGGCCGGCGGCGGCACGCCCCGCGGCCGCGGCCGCCCCCCCCTGCTGCCGCAGGTCCCGGTGCCTTCCTTGCGGCTCACCCTCGACCTTCTCGATCACTTCGGAAATCCGATGGCGGCGCGGGTCACGGTGATGGACCCCGCCACCCAGGCCGTGTACAGCCCGGAGGATTCCACCGTCCCCATCCACCGCTCCTGGCTGGGTCCCGCCAACTACTACGGGGAGGGAGAGTTCACGGTGCTGGTGCCCAAGGGGAAGGTCCGGGTGCTGGTGTCCCACGGTCCGGAGTACGAGGTTTACGACCGCACCTTCAACGTGAACGGCGACCGCCGCCTCCGCATCACCCTGGCGCCGCTCTTCCCGGTCGAGGACTACGGCTGGTACAGCGGCGACACCCACGTTCACATCGCCCACGGCGGAACCGGCGCGGTCTACACGGTGACCGGCGCCGACCTGGCCCGGATCGGGCGGGCCGAGGACCTGAACCTGGTCTGCGGCCTCTCCAACGGCCTGTACTTCGCCGGCGGCGCCGACGACCCCGCCGGCGATCCCGAGCACGTCGTCCACTTCGACATGGAGTACCGGAGCGCGCTCTACGGACACATGGGGATCCTCGGGCTGCATACCCTGCTCCCGTTCGGATGCTGTCTGCCCGGTTATCCCGCGGTGCCGCTCAATTGCGACGTGGCCGCGCTGGCCCACGACCAGGGGGCGACGGTGATCTTCGCCCACCCGGTGACCATGAACCCGGTCGAGATGGGCGACGCCGATCTCGCGTGGCCCTACAGTGGATTCGGGCGCGAGCTGCCGGTGGATCTCTTGGTGGGGAGGATCGACGCCGTCGACGTCTATTCCTACTCAAACTACGACCAGACCGTCTCGCGGCAGCTCTGGTTCGACCTGTTGAACCTGGGGTTCCATCTTCCGCTCTCGGTGGGCACCGACGCCTCGGTGAACCGCCTCACCGACCCCCCTCCCGGCGGTTTCCGGGTCTACGTGCAGCCGAGCGGCGCCTTCAATTACGACCACTGGCTGGCCGGGCTCCGGGCGGGGAGGAGCTTCGGGACCAACGGGCCGCTCCCGGTGGAGTTCACCCTGAACGGGGTCGGCATCGGGGGGACCCTGAACACGGCCGGCGGCGGCACCGACCCGGTCGATTGCCGTCTCCGGCTCTTCAGCCGGGAGCCGGTGGAGACCCTGGAGATCTATTTCAACGGCCGGCTGACCGCGAGCCTGGCCCTGCCCGCCTTCGACCGCGAGCTCGAGCAGGGTTTCCGCATCTACCTTCCGCCGCAATCGGGGTGGGTGGTGGCGCGCCTGGTGGGCAAGCATCCCGGACCCACCGACGTGTGGAGCAACCTGGAAGCGCTCACCAGCCCCATCTACGTGAACCACGAGGGCGACCCCATGCCGGTGGATCCTGGGGCGGTGAGCCGGTTCGACGCCTGGATCGGCGACCTGGAGCAGCTGGTCCTGACGCGGGGCTCCTGGGAGAACCCTGACCAGATGGAGCAAGTCTGGAACGTGTGCGAGTCGGCGCGGCAGCGGCTCCTGAAGCGGCGGCCGGCCGCCGGCGGCCGGATCCCCGTCCCCGAGCAGGAGTCCACGATCCGGAGCGCCCGTCCGGCGCTGGCGCGGGTGGAGGGGCCGGGATCCCCGCTCTTCCGGGCGGTGGGGGCCGGCGAGGCCCGGCTCGAGGTGTTCGACGTGGCCGGGCGGAGGATCTTCGTCTCCGCGCCCTCGGTGCTTCCCGCCTCCTTCCGCTGGGACCGGCGAAGCGGCTCCGGCCGCGTCCCCGCAGGCATCTACTACGCCCGGATCCGCGCCTCCGCGGGCTCGTCCCGGGCGGTTCCCGTTCTCGTTCTGCCCTGATCCGGGCGGGCTCCCCCCGCCGGCACCTCCCCGTCCGGAGGACCCGCGCCATGTCCGGATGGAGGCTTCCCACGGGGCCGGCAGTCGCCGCCGCCCTCGCCGCCGGGGTCCGGCTCTCCCCGCTCCTCTCCGACCGGTCCTGGGCCGCGCTGGGGGCGGCCGCAGTGGTCCTGGTGGCGCTCACCCGCGACCGCCGGCGGCTCCGCGGTCATGCGGCCTCGATGCTGGCGGTGGTTCTGGCGGCGGGGGCCGCGGGGGCCCTGCGCGCCGCGCCCCCCCCCGAGGCCCCGCTGCGCCGCGAGCACGCCGCGGTGGCCGGCCGGATCCTCTCCTGGGAGGCGGGGGAGAGCGGGGTGGGATTCCGGCTCCGGGTGCGCGCAGTGGACGGCCGGCCGGTGGCGCGCCCCTACGTGCTCCGCGGGTGGGGGCCGGTGGGCTGGGGCGCGCTCCCCCGGTCGCGGTGGCTCCGGGTGGCGGGCCGGGTGGAGCCCGACCGCGGGGTCACCAACCCCGGCGCCCGCGCCGACCCGCGGGCCGCCGGCCGGATCGTTCCCGACCGGGGCGCGGCCCCGGAGTGGGGACCGGGTCCGCCCCCGGCCGGCCTCAGCCGCCGGGCCGCCCTGGCCGCGCGCACCCGCGCCCTTCTTCCCGGCTTTCCCGGCCGGCTCGCCCGCGCCATGCTCCTCGGTCGCTCCCACGCGCTCCGCCCCGGGGAGCGCGAAGCGTTCCGCCGCTCCGGCGCGCTCCATCTCACCGCGGTGAGCGGGCTCCACGTGGGGCTGGCGGTGGGGCTCGCGCTCCTCGTCCTCGGGGCGCTCCCGCGGGGCCCGCGGTACGCCCTGGCGGCGGGGGTGGGTTGGGGATACAGCGCGCTTGCCGCCTTCTCTCCGTCCTCGGTGCGGGCGGCGGCCATGGCCTCCCTGTTCGCGGCGGGCCTCCTCTCCCGCAGGCCCCGCCCCGCCCTCCAGTGGCTCGCGCTGGCGCTCCCCTGGCTCCTCCTGGCCGCCCCGGGCCTGGCCGGCTCGGTGGGCTTCCTTCTCTCGGTGGGGGCGGTGGCGGGGATCCTCCTCGCGCTGGAACTCCTCCGCCCCGGCCACGGGCGGCGGGCCGCGCTCCTCGGTCCGGTGGGGGCGGGGCTGGGCGCGCAGTGGGGGACCCTGCCCGCGTCGATCGCGGTGTTCGGCGCCGTCTCGCCCCTCGCCCTCTTGCCGAACCTGGCGGTGATCCCGCTGGCCGGGCTCTTTCTTCCCGCGGTGCTCCTGGCCCTGGCCGCGGCGCCGGTCCCCGGCCTGGGGCCGGCCTTCGCGGGGGCGGCCCGGCTCCTGGGAGCGGCGATCGGCTGGATCCTGGGCGCGTTCTCCCGCCATGCCCCGTTCGTCGAAGGGCTGCCCATGCCGCCTCCGTGGACGGCGGCGCTCTACCCGGCGATCGTCGCGGGGTGGTTCGCCGCCCCCCGCTCCCTCCGCCTCCGCGCCTCCGCCCGAGGCCTCGCCGCCGGCCTTGCCGGCGCCGCCGCCCTCCTCACCCTGGCCCCCTGGCCCCCCCCGCCCGGGCCCTGGTTCGCGTTCCTGGACGTGGGGCAGGGGGACGCCGCGGTCTTCCGGCTCTCCGACGGCACGGTGTGGGCGGTGGACGTGGGGGACGACCGGGGTCCCGGCGACGCCGCCCGGAACGCGGTCCTCCCTTTCCTCCGCCGCCGGCGGGTGCGGCGGGTGGACGGGCTCATCCTCTCCCACCGCCACCGCGATCACGTGGGGGCGCTGGGACCCTTCCTGGAGGGAATCCGGGTGGAGCGGGTCTACGACGCCGGCTACGGCATGGGGCGGGGGACCGGCGCCGCCGTGGACAGCGCGCTCGCCGCCCACGCGCTGGCGGCCTGCCTGGTCGCGGCGGGGGACACCCTGTACGCCGCCCCCGGCGCCACCATCGTCGCCCTGCATCCGCCCCGGGGCGACCCCACCGGTCCGGTCCCCTACGGGAACCTCAACGAGGCCTCGCTGATGGTGCGGGTGGTGGACGGAAGCACCTCCGCGCTCTTCGCCGGGGACGGCGAGCGCCACGCCGAGGCCTGGTGCGCGGCGAGCGGAGAACCCCTCCGCTCGGAGATCCTCAAGGTGGGGCATCACGGGAGCCGGACCTCGAGCACCCCGGTCTTCCTGGATCGGGTGCGGCCCCGGATCGCGGTGATCTCGTGCGGGGTGGGCAACCGCTACGGCCACCCCTCGCCGGAGACGGTGGCCGCGCTGGCCGCGCGGGGGATCACGGTCTATCGCACCGACCGGGACGGCGCCGTCGTGGTGGACGCCCGCCGGCCCCCGCCGGCGGTGGCGCTTCATCCGCCGCGGGCCGGGACCGGCCCCGGCCGGTTGCCGGTCCGCGGGGCCTCTGGTACTGTTTCGGCTTTTCGGAGGGGAAGCACGCTTCGGTGACCACGATCGGCATCCTCGCCTCGGGCCGGGGCTCCAACTGCGACGCGCTCATCGGCGCGGCCGCGGAGGGCCGCCTGCGCGCCCGGGTGGGAGTGGTCCTCTCCGACAACCCCCGGGCCCCGGTGCTGGACGCGGCCACCCGCCGCGGGGTTCCCGCCCGGTACCTGGATCCGGGCCGCCCGGGGGCCCGGCTCACCCCGGAGGCGGAGGACGCCTACGTGGCGGCGCTGCGCGAGGCAGGGGCGGAGTGGGTCGCCCTGGCCGGGTTCCTGCGCATCGTGGGCCCGGCCCTCCTTCGCGGCTTCCCGGGGCGGGTGGTGAACATCCACCCCTCGCTCCTTCCCGCCTTCCCCGGCCTCCACGCCCAGCGGCAGGCGTTCGCCTACGGCGTCCGCGTGGCCGGGTGCACCGTCCACTTGGTGGACGAGGGCGTGGACACCGGTCCGGTGGTGGCCCAGCGCGCGATCCCGGTCCTCGACCACGACACCGAGGAGAGCCTGGAGGCGCGGATCCTTGCCGAGGAACACACGCTCTATCCCGAAGCCCTGTCGCGGCTCATCGAGGGCAGGTTCCGCCTGGAGGGACGCCGCGTCGTCTTTGCATCCTGAGACTCCCAACCCCCAGAGGAGGACATCATGACCGCCGACTCCCACGCCGGGGTCCCCCTGACCACCCTGAACCTCGGAGGGCTCCGCCCCGCCCACCGGGGCAAGGTCCGCGAGATGTTCGATCTCGGCGACCGCATGCTCATGGTCGCCACCGACCGGATCTCCGCCTTCGACTGCATCCTTCCCACCGGCATCCCGGGAAAAGGGAAGGTGCTCACCGCGCTTTCGGTCACCTGGTTCGACGCCCTCGCTCCCGTGATCGCGCATCACTACATCTCAAAGAACGTCAGCGACTTTCCGGTTGAATTTCAAGCGTATCGTGAAGTGCTGGAGGGGCGCACGCTGCTGGTGCACAAGGCCAGGCGCTTCGACGTGGAGTGCGTGGTCCGCGGGTACCTGGCCGGCTCGGGGTGGAGGGAATACCGCCGGACCGGCGCGGTGTGCGGCATCCGGCTCCCGGAAGGGCTCCGCGAGTCCGACAAGCTCCCCGAGCCGATCTTCACCCCCGCCACCAAGGCCGATGAGGGGCACGACGAGAACATCCCCTTCGAGCGGATGGCCTCGATCGTGGGCGCCGACTACGCCGCGCGCCTCCGCGACCTCTCGATCTCCATCTACCGCAACGTGGCCGCCTACTGCGCCGGCCGCGGCATCCTCGTCGCCGACACCAAGTTCGAGTTCGGCCTGGTGGGGGATCGCATCACCCTCATCGACGAGGTGCTGACTCCGGACTCGTCGCGGTTCTGGCCCGCCGACGCCTACGCTCCCGGCCGGTCCCAGGACTCCTTCGACAAGCAGTACCTGCGGGACTACCTGGAGGGGCTCCCCTGGGACAAGACTCCGCCGGCGCCCCCGCTTCCCGGCTCGGTGGCCGCGGCCACCGCCCGCCGCTACGCCGAAGCCTACGAGCGGCTGGTGGACCGCGAGCGCCCGCTCCGCTTCGACCGGGAGAGCTGGTCATGATCACCGTCCGCAGAGCGCTGGTGAGCGTGTCCGACAAGACGGGGCTCGCGGACCTGGGCCGCGCCCTGGCCGCGGCCGGGGTGGAGGTGCTCTCCACCGGCGGCACCGCCGCCCGCCTCCGCGAGGCCGGGGTCCGGGTGGCCGAGGTGAGCGAAGCCACCGGATTTCCCGAGTGCCTGGACGGCCGGGTGAAGACCCTCCACCCCAAGATCCACGCCGGCATTCTCGCCGACCGGTCCCGGCCCGAGCATCTCGAGCAGGTGAAACGGCTGGAGGTCGGGCTCATCGACCTGGTGGTGGTGAACCTCTATCCGTTCGAGGAGGCGGCGGTCCGGGAGGGGCTGAGCCACGAGGCGCTGATCGAGGAGATCGACATCGGCGGGCCCACCCTGCTCCGCGCCGCGTCCAAGAACGCCGACCACGTGGTGCCGGTGTGCGACCCCGCCGACTATCCCGCGGTGATCGAGGCGCTCCGGGAGGGCGGGGTGCCGGTGACCCTGTCGCGAAGGCTGGCGGCCAAGGTCTTCACCCGCACCGCCGCCTACGACGCCGCCATCAGCGCGCGGCTGGCCCGCGAGCCCGATGCCGCCCCCGGGCCGGGGGAGGCGGAGACGCTCCCCGAGCGCCTCCCCCTGGGATTCGTGCGAACCGCCTCCCTGCGTTACGGCGAGAACCCCCACCAGCGGGGGGCCCTCTATCGCCCGGGGGGGCTCCCGGCGGAGGGGCTGGCCGCGCTCCGGCAGCTCCAGGGGAAGGAGCTCAGCTACAACAACTACCTGGACCTGGACGCCGCCCACAAGCTGGTCCACGCCTACGACGACCCCGCGGCGGTGGTGGTCAAGCACCTGAACCCGTGCGGGGTGGGCTTCCACCACGACATGGAGAAGGCCTACCGGCGGGCGCTGGCCGCGGATCCGGTGAGCGCGTTCGGCGGGATCGTGGCCCTCAACCGCCCCCTCACCGAGGCCGCCGCTCTGGCCATGAAGGAGATGTTCCTGGAGGTGATCGTGGCTCCGGAGGTGGAGCCCGCCGCCGCCGCCGCCCTCGCCTCCAAGAAGAACCTGCGGGTGGTGACCGCGCGCCCCGCGCCGCCGCCCCTGGGGATCGAGATCCGCTCGGTGGAGGGGGGGTGGCTGGTGCAGACCCCGGACGGGCCGGCGGGGGACGGGGAGCGCCGCCCCGTCACGCGGCGCGCCCCCACCGAGGCCGAGTCCCGGGCCCTGGAACGGGCGTGGGTGATGGTGCGCCACGCCAAGTCCAACGCGATCGTGATCGGGGCCTCGGACGGGATGCTGGGACTGGGGTGCGGGCAGACGAACCGCGTCGACGCGGTGCGCCAGGCCGCCGAGCGCGCGGCGAAAGCGGAGGTCGCGCCGGAGGTGAGGGTGCTGGCCTCGGACGCCTTCTTCCCGTTCCGGGACTCGGTGGACGCGGCCCACCAGGCGGGAGTGACCGCGATCATCCAGCCGGGAGGCTCGGTCCGCGACCAGGAATCGATCGCCGCCGCCGACCAGCACGGCATGGCCATGGTGTTCACCGGGCGGCGCTCGTTCCGCCATTGATCCACCCCGCCCGGATCCCGGGGGAGAGAACCGCTCCATGATCCTCGTCCTCGACTTCGGCGCGCAGTACACCCAGCTCATCGCGCGGCGCGTGCGCGAGCAAAAGGTCTACTGCGAGATCCATCCCTACTCGCTCGCTCCCGGGGAGATCCGCCGGCGCCGGCCGGCGGGGATCATCCTTTCGGGGGGGCCTTCCAGCGTCTACGCGGCGGAGGGGCCGCTCCCCGATCCCGCGGTGTTCGGGCTGGGGGTGCCGGTGCTCGGGATCTGCTACGGGCTCCAGGCCATGGTGCACCTGCTGGGGGGGCGGGTGGAGCGGGTGGGGCAGGGGGAGTACGGGCGCACCCCGGTCCACCGGGTCCCGGGGGCGCGCGGGGAACTCTTCCACGGCCTCCCGGACACCTTCACCGCCTGGATGAGCCACGGCGACTCGGTGAGCGCGCTCCCCGAGGGGTTCGAGCGGGAGGCGGTCACCGCCGACGGCATCGTGGCCGCGGCCGGAGACGCGGGGCGCGGCTATTACGGGCTCCAGTTCCACCCCGAGGTGGTCCACACCGAGCACGGCGCCGACATCCTCCGGAACTTCCTCTTCCGGGTGTGCCGGGCGCCGGCGGACTGGGACCTGGGGGACTTCCGCGGGAAGGCGGTGGCCCGGATCCGCGAGCAGGTGGGTCCCGAGGCGGGGGTGATCTGCGGGCTGAGCGGCGGCGTGGATTCGGCGGTGGTGGCGTGCCTGGTGCACGAGGCGGTGGGGGACCGGCTGACCAGCGTGTTCGTGGACCACGGGCTGCTTCGTACCGGCGAGGTGGAGGAGGTGATGCGGGTCCTGGGCGAGGAGTTCCACCTCCGCATCCGCCACGTCGACGCCTCGGAGCGATTCTTGTCGAAGCTCGCGGGGGTGGCCGATCCCGAGCGGAAACGGAAGATCATCGGCGAGGAGTTCATCCGGGTGTTCGAGGCGGAGGCGAAGACGCTGGAGGGGGCGAAGTTCCTGGCCCAGGGGACGCTCTACCCGGACGTGATCGAGAGCGTGCCGGTGGCCGGCCCCTCGGCCCGGATCAAGTCGCACCACAACGTGGGCGGGCTCCCCGAGCGCATGGACCTCACCCTGGTGGAGCCGGTGCGGGAGCTGTTCAAGGACGAGGTGCGCGAGCTGGGGCTCCGGCTGGGGCTTCCCGAGCACGTGATCGGCCGCCATCCCTTCCCGGGCCCGGGACTGGCGGTGCGGATCCTGGGGCCGGTGACCCGGGAGGCCGCGGACACCCTGCGCGAGGCGGACCGCATCTACCTGGACGAACTCCGCCGGGCCGGCCTCTACGACGCCATCTGGCAGGCGTTCGCGGTGCTCCTGCCGGTGCGCTCGGTGGGGGTGATGGGGGACGAGCGCACCTACGGGAACGTGGTGGCGCTGCGGGCGGTCACCAGCGTGGACGGGATGACCGCCGACTGGTTCCCCTTGCCCGCCGACGTGCTCGGGCGGATCGCCAACCGGATCGTGAACACGTTGCCCGGGGTGAACCGCGTCGTCTACGATGTCACATCGAAGCCCCCCGCGACCATCGAATGGGAATGACCGGACGCGGGCGGATCCGGGCGGGTGCGAGCCGAGTATGATCCTTTCCACAGCATTCCGGGGACGCGCGGCGGGGTGGGCCGCGTGCGCGCTCCTCGCCCTCGCCGGCGTCGCCCATGCCGGCGCCGCGCCCCGGGCGCCGGCCGCCCCGGGGGAGCGGGCACCGGGCCTCCGGTACTTCCGGCTCGCCCCCGCCTCGACCGACACCGTCTACCGGCTCCTGGTGATCCCGGTGCGCTTCCCCGAGGACGCGGTCCTGGGCGGGGGAGGGCGCGACTCGCTGGCCGCCGCCCTCACCGACACCGCCCGGCTCTCGCTGGCCACGTACTGGCGCCGAGCCTCCTTCGGACGGATCCGGATGGACGTCTCCCTCGCTCCCACCTTCGTCCCCGCGCACATCCGCGCCTACTACGCGTCCGAGGGGGAGGGGAACGCCGGCTACGGGCTCGATCCCCGCGCCTATCCCCACAATGCCCAGCGCCTGGCGGAGGAAGCCACCGCCGCCCTCGCCGACCGGGTGGACTTCGCCCGGTACGACAACACCGGGGACGGAATCGCCGACGGGTTGCTGCTCCTCCAGTCGGGGCCGCCCGCCCCCGAGGTGATCGATCCCTCGGTGCCGCGGAGCGTGCTCCTCCCGCACGCGTTCACCCTTCCCGCGCCGGAGGAGCGCCGCGACGCCCGGGTCTTCCCGTACGCGGTGGCCGCCACCCGGGACGCGGTGGGACCGTGGGCCCACGAGGTGGGGCACCTCCTGGGATTGGTCGATCTCTACGTCTCCAATCCGCTCTGCTCCGGGGCGGGGCTCGGGGAGCGGTCGCTCATGGCCACCGGCGCCAACCGGGGGGGCGGCGCCGATCCCACCGGGCTCGACGCCTTCAGCCGGCAACTGCTCGGCTTCGTGCCCCGGACCGGCTTCAACCTCACCGTCCCGCTGGCCGGGGGCGCGTTCCTGCGGGTGTTCACCCCCGGCGAGACCTCGGGCCCCCGCTATTTCCTGGTCGAACGGCAGGACGGCACCAACGGCCTCGCGGTGCCGTTTCCGGCCACCGTGGTCTACGCCGTGGACGAGACCGCGGTGGACAACCGGAACTGCGTCCGCCCATTGGTCGCGATCCGGGCGGAGGCGTGCCCGGGGAGCGATCCCTGCGCCACCCACCTCGACGACGGCACCGATCCGGATCTGAGGGACGGGGACGGAAACCGCACCGGGGTCGCGCTGGATCTCACCGAGGCCACCACGCGCGCCGGCACCACCGCCGGATTTCCGCTCCGGATCGCCTCGGTTCGCGTTCTGGACCCCGGAGCGGGGGGGAGCCGCCCCCTCGCCGTGCGCATCGAAAACCTGGACCCCGCCCGCGACCGCCGGGCGGTCCTCGAGCTGGCCCGCCTTCCCGGGAGCGCGGTCTGCGTGGCCCGGCGGGGGGAGCCGGACACCGTCACCGTTCCGGCGGGGGGGAGCGTGACCGACCTCGCCTGGGCCGCGGTTCCCTGCGCGGAAGGGGATTCGCTTTCCGCGAGCCCCGGCGCCGTCGCGTTCACCCTCGCCCCGCCGGAGGGGGGAGTCGCGGCCCTCGACACCCTGGTGGTGGACGCCGGTCCCGGCGGCCTCGCCGCGGGCGCGCTGGCCGTGTTCACCGCGCGCAACCTGGCCCCGCCCCGGCGGAATCCCTGGGGCTTTACCGGAGGGGCGTGGACCGCGCGCTCTCTGGCGCCGCTGGCCGACGCCGAGATCGAGAGCCCCTGGTTCCGCGTCCCCGGCGGGGGGCGGTTGGTGGTGGTCACCGCCTGGAACCTGACCGCGCTCGCGCCCGACGCGGCCGAGGACGCGGGGCAGGTGCGCCTCCTGCTCCAGACCGGGGCGCCGGTGCCGCTCGCCCCGCCCCTGGGCTGGGGCCACACCGCCGAGCGGGGGACCGGCGACGCCCTGGGAGGGCTCGAGGTGCTGTCCGGATCGAGCGGGGGGGAGCGGCCGCTGGTGTTCGACCTCGGGGCCTACGCCGGGCGCACGGTGCGGATCGCGTTCCGCGCGGCCGGGGACGCGGTGCCGGACTCGAGCGCCTGGACGGTTTCGGCGGTCCGGGTGGCGGGCGCTCCGCCCGTCTCCTTCGCGCTGAACGTGGACGTGACCCCGGACGGGAACCACCGGCTCTCGGTGGCGGCGGACGGCCCGGTTCCCGCCGGCACCCAGGTCTCCCTGTTCGGAGGGCGCCGGGTGGCTCTCCCCGCCGTGCTCCTCGCCGCCGGCGGCCCCGCCCTCTCCGTGTCGGCGTCCCCCCCGCCTTCGGCGACGCCCGTTACGACCTGGTCTGGCTCACCCCCGGCGGCTCCGGGGGCGAGACCGGAGCCCTGGTGGCGGCCGCTCCGCCCTCGGCGGCGCTCGCGCTTCCCGCCCCCAACCCGCTCCGCCGGGGGGGCGTCCAGACCTGGACGGTGGACCTGCCACCGGCGGGACCCGCCGGCGCCTACCGGCTGGCCCTGATCGACGCGGCGGGGCGACGGGTGGCCGCGCGCACGGTGCGGCTGGAAGTGGCGGGGAGCCGGTCGGTGGTCTGGAACGGACGGGACTTCGCCGGAAGGCCGATCCCGGGGGGGGTGTACTTCCTGGTGTGCCGCCGTCCCGACGGGCGCCTCGAGAGCCGCCGGGTGGTGGTGCTCCCGTGACCGCCCGCGCCGCTTCCTTCCGCCTTTCCACCCGGTCCGGGCGCCGGGGGAGGATCCGATGATTCGTTTCAGCCGACTCGGCGCCCTCGCCGCCGCTGCCGCCGCCCTCGCCGGCGCGGGGCCGGGGGCGGGCGCCCGGACCGCGCCCCCGGACACCTCGCTCGCCGTTCCCGCCGACAGCGTGGGGGGCGCGCTCCTGCGCGCGGAGGCCGCGGCCGATACCTCGGGCCCGGCCCCGGACGCGGCGGAGGTGGCGGCGGCGCTCGACACCCTCGGTCTCGCCGAACGCGCCCTGGTGGTGGGGGTGTTCGAGGGGGACTCGCTGGCGATGGCGCGCTCCTCGGAACATCGCCTGGCGTCGCTCCGTCTCCTCGACCGGGCGGCGGCGCGGCACCCGGAGCGCATCCGGGAGCTGGTATGGCCCGACCGGGTGCGGTGGCTCCATGCCGCCCTGGAGGGGCACCGCCCCGACTGGTCGCGGCGGCTGGTGGAGGCGCTGGGAGGGGAGCTGCCCGAGCGGGATTCCTCGACCCGGGCTCCGCTGGCCCTGGCCGAGGCGATGGCCGCCCTGGAGGCGCGCGAGGCGGGGGGCGGCGCCCTCCCCGACACCGCCGCCGCCCTTTCGTTGGAGGCGATCCACGCCGCGCTGGTGGCGGCGGGGGAGAGCGTGGATTTTCGGCTCCGGGATGAGGCGCTCTACCGGCTCTGGTCCCTGGCCGAGGCGGCCGGGGACAGCGCGGCCGCGCTGGGGTGGGCCGACTCGCTCATCGCGGTGAACCCGGCCAGCCTGCGCGCGCCCCGGGTGCGGCTCACCCGCGCCCGCGCGTTCTTCGCCGCGGGGCGGGCGGAGGAGGCGGTGAACGAGCTCCGCCTCGCCCCGCCGGAGGTGGATACCGCGGAGATCCACTGGCTCCTGGCCCGGATCCGTCTCTCCCAGGGCTACACCCACGAGGCCGCCCACGAGCTGGAGGCGGTGGTGGGGCGGTTCCCCGCCGATTCCCTGGCCGTGCCCGCATACGCGCTGCGGGTCCGGCTAGGGGAGAGCGATCCCGATCTCTACCTCACCGCGGAGGGGAAGATCCAGCTCCTGGCCTTGCTCCTTCCCCAGGCCGCCAGCGGAGCCGAGGCCGCGCTCGCCGCCTTCGCCGACAGCGCCGGCCTCCCCGCGGTGGAGCGCGAGGCGGCGGGGCTGGCCCTCGGACGCTGGCTCTACCGCGCGCGACGCTATGCCGAGGCCGGGCCGGTCCTCACCGGGCTCGCCCGCTCCGGGTCGCCCCGCACCCGCGACGAGGCCGATCTCATCCTCGCCCGCGGCTACCGGAACACCGGGCGGGCCGGACCCATGGAGAAGCGTTACCGCGCGGTGATCGGGCGCCGGGGCCCCGACGCCGCCACCGCGGCGTGGGAGCTGGGGCGGGAGCTGGAGAGCGGGGGGAAGTGGAAGGAAGCGGAGAAGGTCTACACCCTCTACCTCGAACGCTTCCCCCGTACCACCCGCCTGCGGGACGCACGCTTCCGGCGCGGTTTCGACCGGGTCCGGGAGAACCGGCCCGAGGCCGCGGTCGAGGACTTCCGCGCCGCCTTCGACGCCTCCATCACCCAGCCGGACCAGGAGCAGGCCGCGTTCTGGCTCGCCCGCACCCTGAAACGGCTCGGCCGTGACGACGACGCCGGGCGCGCGGCCCGGGCGGGGGCGTGGAAGCTGGAGCCCGCCGACTATTACGGAGTGCGGCTCCGGGAGGAGTTCGGTCTGCCCGGAGTCCCGCCGGACCGTCCCGAGGCGGTCTCCATGGATCCCCACACCTCGTTCGAGTCGGCGGCGGTGGACGCGGGGTGGCCGGGGCCGGTCGAGTCGCGCTACTTCCGCGGGCTGGACCTGGCGCGGCTGGGGGAGTTCGACGCCGCCCGGGCGGAGTGGAACAAGGCGGCCGAGGTCGGAGCCTCGGGCAGTCCCAACCTGGTCGAATTGCTGGCGCTGGCCGCCGCCGCCCACCACATCTACCCCGAGGGGGTGCGGTGGGCGAACCAGGCCTTGCAGACCGTCCCCGCCGGCTATCCCACCCACAACGGATACGCCCGGCTGGCCTATCCCGCCGCCTACTACGGCGAGGTGGAGAGCGCGGCGCGCGCCGCGGGGGTGGAGCCCGAGCTGGTGTGGGCGCTGATGCGTCAGGAGAGCCTCTACCAGCCCACCGCGGTGAGCCGGGCCGGCGCCCGCGGGCTCCTGCAGGTGACCCCGGCCACCCTGGCCCGGATCGTCCGCGAGAGCGGGAGCCCCCCGCTTCCGGTGGAGGCGCTCTTCCGGCCCGAGATCAACATCCCCCTGGGGGTGGGATTCCTCCGCGACCGGTTGCGCGAGTTCGACGGGCACCTGATGCCCACCCTGGCCGGCTACAACGCGGGCGAGGGGAAGGCGCGGGAGTGGCTGGAGCGGGCGGACGGCGACAGCGACGAGGTGTTCGTGGAGTGCATCGGGTATCCTGAGACCTACGGCTACGTCCGGCGGGTGGTCTGGCTCACCTGGATCTACCGCCATTACTATACGAGCGGTCCGCCGCCGGTGGAGAACGGTCCCGAGGCACGCTGAGAGGAGGGAGGCATGCCGCTCGCCGCGCGCTGCCACAGCTTGAGGCCGGAGCGACACTCCGGCTGGCTCGCGTTCTTCGAGCTCTCCCCCCGCGGGGAGCGCGCGGGGCATTTCCTGGTGGTGGGCCCGGGGGGGGCGCGAGCCGAGGGGGAGCGCGAGGCCGCGCTCCGGGCCGGGCAGGCCGCCGTGCGTTACTTGAAGGAGGTCCCGGCCGCGGTCCCCACCGCGGTCCTGCTCGACGCCACCGCGCGCCTCATCCGGCACGAAGCGCGCTCTTCGGGCGCTTCCCTGGAATTCGGATGCGCGGTGCTGGAACGGGACCAGCTCTGGTTCCTCACCCACGGCCGGGTGGCCCTGGTACCGCTGGCCCCCACCCCGGGGCGGCCCATCGCCGCCGACGCCCTGCTCGCGCTCCCGCTCACCGGGACCACGCGGCTCTTCTTCGGCCGCCTCCCCGAGGGAGCCGAGGGGGGGGCCGGCGAGGTGCTGGGGCGGCTGGAGCAGGGAGCCGGCGGGGACGGCGGCCTGGTGCTGGCGTTCTTGGAGGGGGAGGGGCCCCGGGCGGTGCCCCTGCCCGAGCACACCCCCGCCGAGGCCTCGCCGCCGGTCCTGCCGCCGGAGAAGTCGGAGCCAGTCGAGGCGCCCCCGCGAGCGGCGGAACCCACCGGGCCCGCCGAGGAGGCCGCCGGTCTCCCCCCCGGGGACGAGCCGGAGGCGGCCCCCGGATTCGACTCGGTGCTCCGGGAACTGAAGGGGGCGTTCCCGGGACCGGCGGGCGCGCCCGCCGAGGCCCCCCCCGCGGAATCCGGCCCCGAGCGGGCCGGCGCCGGGGAGGAGCCCGAACCGCAGACCGAGCTTGCCTTCGACCGTGAGCGCGCCCCGGCGGGCGCGCACGGGGACGCGGAGGCCGACGGCGGGGAGGCCGCGGAGCCCTCCCGGCCCGAGGCGCCCGCGGGGGCCGCCGGCCGGCGCGACGCGCTCTACGCGCCGGAGGAGACCCGCGGCCTGGTGTTCTGGTTCGGCGTGGTGGGGACGGTGGTGGCCGCCGCGCTCCTCGCCGGCTACCTGCTGGTGGTGCGCCCCCGGATGGCCCGGCATCCCGCCCCGGCGCCCACCGCCGGAGCCGCCGACAGCGCCGCCGATCCGGGCGACTCCCCGGTCGGCGGAGCGGTCGGAGAGACCGTCGGCTACCGGATGCTCTGGACCCAGAAGTTCGACAAGGCGGTCACCTCGAGTCCGCTCCTGGCCGGGGACGCCGCGATCTTCGGCTGCCGGGACGGGCGGGTCTACGCCTTGAGCCGCGCCGACGGCAAGCGGATGTGGGCCTACGGGGCGAGCGGCGGCTTCGGCTCCTCGCCCGCCGCCGCGGGGGATCTGGTGTTCATCGGGGGCTACGACGGCAAGCTCTACGCCCTGGCCGCGGGCACCGGGGAGGAGCGCTGGACCCTGGCCACCGGGGACCGCATCGTGGCCTCGCCCGCGGTGGGGGACGGCATCGTCTACATCGGCTCCTACGACCGGACCCTGTACGCAGCCTCGGTGGCCGACGGCACGCTCCGTTGGAAACGGGACCTGGGCTCGGTCCTCTGGGCCAGCCCCACCGTGGCCGGAGAGACGGTGGTGGCGGCGGGCCTCGACGGCACCGTGACCGCCATGGATGCGGCCACCGGCCGCGTCCGGTGGCAGGCCGCGGCGGGATCGGCGGTGTACGGGAACCCCATCGTGGCCGAAGGGAAGGTGATCGTGGGAACGAAGGGGGGGAAGCTCAGCGCCTTCGATCTCACCACCGGCTCCCCGGCGTGGTCGGTGGACGCCCCCGGGCCGGTCAACGGCACCCCCGCCTACCATGAGGGGCGGGTGGTGGTGGGCACCGACGAGGGGAGCGTGATCGGGGTGGACGTGGGGCTCGGCCGCGAGGTATGGAAGGTGGCGACGGGGGGCGCGGTGAAGAGCCAGCCCGCGTTCTGGGGACGCACGGTGTGGGTCACCGGCTACGACGGCCTTCTCCACGGGATCGAATGGCTCACCGGGGCCGAGGTGGCCCGGGTTCCGATCGACGGCTCCGCCTACTCGTCCCCGGCCATCGCCGACGGCACCGCCTATTTCGGCACCCTGGACGGCCGGTTCCTGGCGGTGCGCCTCGGCCCGGCCGCTTCCTGACCGGCGCGGCCCTCCGGCTTGTCCGGCGCCCCCAGGTCTGCTAACTTTTTGTGTTTGGAAATCTTGCGGCGCCCGTCGGCCGCCACGCCGGAGGAGAGAGACCGCCCCATGCTGGAAGCGCTGAAGAACTCGACCGCCCGTACCCTCGAGAAGGTGTTCGGCACCAAGTACGAGCGGGACATGAAGCGGATCGGCCCGATCGTGGAAGAGATCAACACCAACGCCGAGTCGTTCAAGTCATTGTCCGACGAAGAGTTGCGTGGAATGACCCAGAAATTCCGTGAAGAGCTGGCCGAGGGCGCCACCCTCGACGAACTTCTCCCCCGGGCCTTCGCCGTGGTCAAAGAGGCCTGCCGCCGCCACCTGGGGAAGAGCTGGGAGGCGGTGGGGCAGAAGCTGACCTGGGACATGGTCCCCTACGACGTCCAGCTGGTGGGGGGGATCGTGCTCCACGAGGGGCGGATCGCCGAGATGGCCACCGGCGAGGGGAAGACCCTGGTCGCCCTCATGCCGCTCTACCTGAACGGCCTCACCGGCAAGGGCTGCCACCTGATTACCGTCAACGACTACCTGGCCCGCCGGGACCGGGAGTGGGTGGGTCCGATCCTGGAGTGGCTGGGCCTCACCCTGGGGGTCATCCAGCACGACCTGACCCCGCCCCAGCGCCGGCAGTCCTACGCCGCCGACGTCACCTACGGCACCAACAACGAGTTCGGGTTCGACTACCTCCGCGACAACATGGCCGTCCGGGCCCTGGACCAGGTCCAGCGCGGCCACTACTACGCCATCATCGACGAGGTGGACAACATCCTCATCGACGAGGCGCGGACCCCCCTCATCATCTCCGGCCCGGTCACCCAGACCCACCAGAATTTCACCGAGATGAAGCCGGCGGTGGAGCGGGTGGTGCGGGCGCAGCTGAAGCTCGTGAACGACTGGATGGTGGACATCGAGACCGCGGTGGCCGAGCACGGCGAGGAAATCGACTATGAGACCGCCACCGCGCTCCTGCGGGTCAAGCGCGGCGCTCCCAAGCACCGGCGGTTCATGAAGCTCATCTCCGACAACCCCGGCCTCCAGAAAGCCATCCGCAAGGTGGACTTCGACGCCGTCCGCGACAAGCGGATGAGCGAGATCGACAACGAGCTCTACTACTCGATCGAGGAGAAGAACCGCGAGCTGGACCTCACCGACAAGGGCCGGCAGGTGGTCTCCCCCAACGACCCCGACATGTTCGTGCTCCCCGACCTCGCGGTGGAGGTGGAGGAGATCGAGGCCCGCACCGATCTCGACCCCAAGGAGCGGATCCAGGAGAAGGAGCTGGCGTTCCGGCGCTACGCCGAGCGGGCCGACCGCATCCACGCGGTGATGCAGCTGCTTCGCGCGTACTCCCTCTACGAGAAGGACGTGGATTACGTGGTCCAGGACGGCAAGGTCCTGATCGTCGACGAGTTCACCGGCCGGGTCATGGTGGGCCGCCGTTGGTCGGACGGACTCCACCAGGCGGTGGAGGCCAAGGAAGGCGTCACCGTCGAGGGCGAGACCCAGACCTTCGCCACCATCACGCTCCAGAACTACTTCCGCCTCTACGACAAGATCGCGGGGATGACCGGCACCGCCGAGACCGAGGCCTCGGAATTCTTCGAGATCTACAAGCTCGACGTGGTCAAGATCCCCACCCACCGGCCGATCCGCCGCGCCGACCACAACGACCTGGTCTACCGCACCCGCCGCGAGAAGTACAACGCGATCGTGGAGGAGGTGAAGCAACTGAACGAGGTGGGCCGCCCGGTGCTGGTCGGCACCACCAACGTCGAGGTCTCGGAGACGCTCAGCCGGCTGCTCAAGCGGCAGGGCGTGCGCCACAACGTGCTCAACGCCAAGCAGCACCAGCAGGAGGCGGAGATCGTCTCCCACGCCGGCCAGATGGGGGCGGTCACCATCGCCACCAACATGGCCGGCCGCGGCACCGACATCAAGCTGGGGCCGGGGGTGCTTCCCCGGGACGGGAGCGAGGGCGCGGTGGACGACGAGGGGGACATGGGGCTGGCCATCATCGGCACCGAGCGCCACGAGAGCCGCCGCATCGACCGCCAGCTCCGCGGCCGTTCCGGCCGCCAGGGGGACCCCGGCAGCACCCAGTTCTTCCTCTCGCTCGAAGACGACCTCATGCGGCTGTTCGGGTCGGAGCGCATCGCCACGATCATGCAGAAGCTGGGGGCGCAGGAGGGCGAGGTCATCGAGCACCGCTGGGTGACCCAGGCGGTGGACAACGCCCAGAAGCGGGTCGAGGAGCAGAACTACTCCATCCGCAAGCGGCTCCTCGAATACGACGACGTCATGAACAAGCAGCGAGAGGTGGTGTACGGGATCCGGGGCCGGGTGCTTCGCGGCGAGTCCATGAAGGAGGAGATGCTGGATTACGTGGACGGGGTGGTGGCGTCGGTGGTGGAGGGGCACATGGATCCCTCCGAGCCGGTCCACGACGACGCCATCAAGCTGGTCGCCGCCGAGCTGGAGATGGTGTTCGTGTCGCCGATGCCGGTGGAGGGCATCCTGGGCCGGGAGGAGATGAATCTCCAGGCCCTGACCGGCCACTTCCAGGAGCGGGCGCGGGCCGCCTACGAGCGGCGGGAGAACGACTGGGGCGAGGAGCTCACCCGCGAGGTGGAACGCCGGGTGATGCTCTCGGTGATGGACGAACGGTGGCGCGACCACCTCTATGAAATGGACATGCTCAAGGAGGGGATCGGGCTCCGGGCGTGGGGGCAGAAGGACCCGCTGGTGGAGTACAAGCGTGAGGCGTTCACCACCTTCGAGACCATGATGGAGGCGCTGGGCGGGGACATCGTGCGGCGCTTCTTCAGGGTCTCGATCGTGCGGGAGCCGGAGCGCCCCGCCGCCGCCCCCGCCCTGTCGGCGGAGGCCCCCCGGGCCGCCGCCTCCGCCGCGGTGCGGGAGAACCACGCCGGCTTCTCCGCCTTCGACCGCCGGCCCACCGCCACCGCCACCTCGGCGCCGGCCGCTCCGCCGGAACCGGTGCGGGTGGGGGAGAAGGTGGGGCGGAACGACCCCTGCCCGTGCGGCAGCGGGAAGAAGTACAAGAAATGCCACGGAGCGGCGGGTTGAGGCCGCCCGCGGGCGCCGCCCCCCGATCCCGGGCCCCCCGCTCCTGATATCCTCGCCGCCATGCAGACGCGGGTCCCGGTGTTCCTCGACCATCTCCGCACCGCGCGGCGGTACTCGCCGCGCACGGTGGAGGCGTACCGCCGGGACCTGGGCGACTTCGAGGCCTTCCTGGAGCGGCGCCGGGGACGGATCCCGGCGGCGGAGGAAGTGGACGAGGAGATGGTGCGCGACTACCTCCGCGACCTCACCCGGCGGGGGCTCTCCGCCCGCACCGTGGCCCGCCGGCTGGCCACCCTCCGGTCCTTCCGCCGCTACCTGGGCCGCCGCGGAGTGACCGGGGTGGTGATGGGGCCGGATCTCAAGGGCCCCCGGCTCCCCAAGCGCCTGCCCCCGTTCCTGAGCAAGGAGGATCTGGCCCGGCTCCTGGACGGGCCCGGCTGGGACGAGAACGGCCCCGGAGCCCGCGACCGGGCGGTGGTGGAGCTTCTCTACGGCACCGGCATCCGGCTCTCGGAGCTGGTGGGCCTCCGGGTCCGGGACCTGGCGCGCTCGAGCGGGCTCCTCCTGGTCCGGGGGAAGGGGAACAAGGAACGCCGGGTACCGGTGGGGAGCGCCGCCCGGGCCGCCCTGGACCGGTACCTGGCCGATCGGGGGGCCTCGGATCCGGACGCGCCGCTCTTCGCCGGGCGGAACGGCCCGATCTCCCCCCGCACCGTGCAGCGCATCGTGACCCGGCATCTGAGGCGGATCGCGAGCCGGGCGCGGCTCAGCCCCCACCTCCTCCGCCACACCTTCGCCACCCATCTGCTCGACAACGGGGCGGAGCTGCGCGCGGTCCAGGAACTCCTGGGCCATGCCTCCCTCGCCAGCACCCAGGTCTACACCCACGTCACCATGGAACGGCTTCGCGCCGCGCACGCCCAGGCCCATCCGCGGGCGGGGACGAAGCCCGAGGAATGAACGGCATGGCCAAACGCGACTTTCTCACCGTGACCGATCTCTCCACCGCCGAGCTGTGGGACATCCTGAACCTGGCCGCGGAGCTCAAGCAGGAGTACCACCGGGGTTGGCTCCGCCGCCCCTTCGCCGGGAAGGTGCTGGGCCTGGTCTTCCACAAGCCGAGCCTCCGCACCCGGGTGTCCTTCGAGAGCGGCATGAACCGGATGGGGGGGACCGCGATCCATATTTCCAATCAGGAGATCGGCATGGGCACGCGCGAATCGGTGTCCGACATCGCCGAGGTCCTCTCCCGGTTCGTGGACGGGATCATGATCCGCACCTTCTCCCACGCGTGGGTGGAGGAGCTGGCCGCCCACGCCTCGGTGCCGGTCCTGAACGGCCTCACCGATTCCTTTCACCCCTGCCAGATCGTGGCCGACCTGGCCACGGTACGCGAGAGCTTCCCCGAGCTGGACGGACGGCGGATCGTGTTCGTGGGAGACGGCAACAACGTGGCCCGGTCGTGGATGAACGCGGCGCGGCGGCTCCCCATCGAGGTGGTGCTGGCCTGCCCCGAGGGCTTCGCCCCCGAGCCCGCCTTCCTGGAGGCGGTGCGCGCCGACGCCGGGGACCGGGTCCGGATCGAGCACGACCCCGCCCGCGCGGCGGCCGGGGCGCACGTCATCTACACCGACGTGTGGGCGAGCATGGGCCAGGAGCAGGAGAAGGAGGCCCGCGCCGCGATCTTCGAGCCCTACCGGGTGACCTCCGCGCTCATGGAGCGCGCCGCCGCCGACGCGATCTTCCTCCACTGCCTCCCCGCCCATCGCGGCGAGGAGGTGGCGGCGGAGGTGATCGACGGACCCCGCTCCCGGGTCTTCGACCAGGCCGAGAACCGCATGCACGCCCAGAACGCGCTCCTGGTGCGGCTTCTGGGGGAGGGGTGGCGCTGAGGCCTCGGGCGGGGTGGGCGGCGCTCGCCGCCGTCCTCCTGGCCGGCTGCGCCCGCGTGCTCCCCCCCCCCGGCGGACCCCTCGACACCACCGCGCCGGCGGTGACCGCGGTATCGCCGGAGAGCCTGGCGGTGGGGGTGCCGGTGGACACCGTGATCACCGTCACCTTCAGCGAGAAGGTGGAGCGCTCCACCCTGGAGCGCGCCCTGTGGGTGGCTCCGGGCGGCACCTCCAAGCCCCGGTTCGACGTCTCCGGGGAGACGGTGGTGATCCACCCCGGCCGCGCGTTTCCGGAGTCGGCCACGGTGGGGGTGCTGCTCACCACCGTGATCACCGACCGCAAGCGCGAGAACACCGCCAACGCCATGCCCGAGCCCTACCGGTGGATCTTCTCCACCGGGGACCGCCTGTGGCCGGGGCGGGTGTCGGGCAAGGTGGAGACGGTGACCCGCGGGGGGAGCGGGACCGCCCGGGGCCAGGTGCTGGTGGGGCTCTATCCCGGCGCCGCCGACACCGTGCCCGATCCCTCCACCACCGAGCCGGAGGCGGTGACCCAGGCCCGCGCCGACGGCCGGTACGTCCTGGACGGGCTCCGGACGGACGGGCGGCGGCGGTGGCTCATCGCCATGCTCGACCTGGACGGGAACCGGGTGATCTCGGGGAGCGGCGAGTTCGTGAGCGCGAGCCCCGAATCGCTGGTCTTGACCCCGGGGGGCTCCGAAGCGACCATGGCCCTTCGCCTGGTGGACCCCGAGGCCCCGGGGGAGGTGACCGGGTCGTTCACCCGCTCGCCGGAGGACTCCACCGCGCGGTGGGTGGAGCTCTTCGGCACCGGAGCCGACTCCGCCGAGGTGAAGGCCAAGGTCCGGGTCGGGGACGACGGGGCCTATGATGTGAAGAACGTGCCGCCGGGGACCTACCGCCTGGCCGCTTTCTGCGACGGCAACCGGAACGGCCGGAAGGACCGGGAGGAGGCGGAGACGTTCTACGACGGCCCGGTGATCGTGCATCCGGCGGGCAAGCAAGAGCTTCCGCCCCGGCCCGCCCCCGTCTGCGCCGGCTGACCGGGCGGGGGACGGCCGGCGCAGCACGCAATCGGCCCGGCCGGGACCGGGCCCGGAGGTGATCATGTTCGAAGGCGTATCGGTGGCGATCGTGACCCCGTTCCGGAACGGGGAGCTGGACGAGGACTCGCTCCGCGGGCTCATCCGTCATCTGCTCGCCCAGGGGGTGCACGGGCTGGTGCCCACCGGTTCCACCGGCGAGGCGGCCACCCTGGACGACGCGGAGCGGGAACGGGTGTGGCGGATCACGGTGGAGGAGGCCCGGGGAAAGGCGTTCGTGGTGGCGGGAACCGGCACCAACTCCACCCGCACCAGCATCGAGAACTCCCGGCGCGCGAAGGAGGCGGGGGTGGACGGGATCATGCTCTCCGGCCCCTACTACAACAAGCCCGGCCCCCGGGGGCTCCTCGCGCACTTCACCGCGGTGGCCGACGCGGTGGACCTCCCCATGATCGTCTACAACATCCCCGGCCGCACCGCGGTCAACATCCTTCCCGCCACCCTCGTCGAGCTGGCCAAACACCCCCGCATCGCGGCGGTGAAGGAGGCCTCGGGGTCGCTGGACCAGGTCACCGAGATTCTCGCCGGATGCGACCTCACCGTGCTCTCCGGCGACGATTCGCTCACCCTACCCATGATGTCGGTGGGGGCGAAGGGGGTGGTGTCGGTGGCGGCGCACGTGGCGGGCAAGGAGATGGTGGCCTTGGTGGGCCACGCGCGGGAGGGCCGGACCGGGGAAGCGGCCGCGCTCCACCGCCGGATCTTTCCGCTCATCAAGGCGCTCTTCGCGGAGACCAATCCCGCTCCGGTGAAGGCGGCCCTGGCCCGGATGGGGTTGATGGGCAACGAACTCCGGCTTCCCCTCACCCCGGTAGGGGAGGGTACGGAAGCGCTGCTCGCGCGCGAGATGGACGCCCTGGGGATCGGCGCGGTCCGCTGAGGCCGCGCCGGGGACCGCCCCCGGCGGAGGGGATCAGGCGGGGGTCTTGGTGTGGCGGGCGGCGCGGGACTTCAGGCGGTTGGCGCGGGCCTTGGGGATGACCCCCTTGCGGGCGGCGGTGTCGATCTCGCTGTAGGTCGCGGGGAGCAGGCCCTCGGCCTCCTCGCCCTGGGTGTTCCCCTGCTTCTTCAACTGCTTGCGCAAAGTGGACTTGACCGCGGCGTTCCGCTGGCGGGACACCTCGTTGGTCTTCAGCCGCTTGACCGCCGACTTGTGATGGGGCATCGGAATCTCCTCACGCGGGGCCCTCGGCCCCGTTTCCTTCTCCATAGCTGAAACGAGCGCTGCAGTTTAGCAACCCGGACCCCCGGTGTCAACGGCGCGGGATTCCTTCAAGCCGCAGCGGATCCGGCCGATACCAGGGCCGAGGAGGACCCCGGAGAAGGTATCCGAACAAGCCCATGGCCCAACCGCACGGCGAGACCCCAAGCGCACCGGCCGGCGAGCCGTCCCTGCACGACGCGCCCGGCGCCCACCCCAAGGAGTCGCTGCAACGGCTCCTGGATGGACTCCGGGAGACGTTGGGGGTCGATCGCGCCTCGGTGACCATTCCCCGGGACGGTCCCGAAGGGCCGGAGGAGAAGCTCGTCCTCTGGACCGGGGCCCCCATGACCTTCGCCCCCCCCATCTCCACCGGCGAGCCCGGCGTAATCCAGCTCTCCTCCGACCGGACCCCGGAGGCGCGGACGCTGATCAACGATCTCGCCTCGGCCTCCCCCCGGTCTCCGGTGGAGGAAGCGGTGTACCGGGAGGGATTCCGGGCGCTGGCCCGCTTCCCGCTGGTCTCCGAGGGCCACCGGGTGGGGAGCCTGAACCTGATCAGCCGCCGACCCGGAGCGTTCACGCCGGAGGCGGTGGCCCGCGTCGACGGAACCCTCGACACCCTGGCGGCGGTGCTCCAGCACCTGGTGTTGATCCTCCGCCATCGCCAGCAATCGCACTTCCTGGCCATCGCCCAGGAGCTGATCGAGGACATGAGCGCGTTCGCGCGCATCCGCGAGACCTGCGACTATCTCACCCGGCGCCTCACCGACCTGCTCGACCTCGACCGCTGCGCGGTCTACCTGGTCAACGAGGACGCGAGCTGGCTCACCTGCGAGGCGGTGTACGACCGCGGCAAGGGGGACCCGTCGCGCTCCCGCCTCCTGCCCAGCCTGCGGATCGAAAGCACCCCGGTGCTCTCCCAGGTGCTCGACGGCCATCCGATTTCCATGCTCGATCCTCGCCGCCATATCCTTCTTCCCGAGCGGGTGGCGGGCCGGCTGGACCTGGAGGAGACCGGGGCCCTGCTCCTGGTGCCGCTCCGGCAGGCCGACCGCCCCCTGGGCATGCTCCTCTGCCAGCGCACCGAGCCCCGGCCGATCATGCTGGGCGAGGAGCGGGATTCCCTCCGCCTCCTGGGGCAGCAGATCGGCCTCATTCTTCACAGCCGCCAGGTGGCCGAGAGCCAGGAACGAAGCACGCGGAACTTCGCCGAGCTTCTGGACATGAGCCATGCGGTTTCCTCCACCGCGGACCTGAGCGAAGTGCCCGCGGTGGTGGCCCGCCGCGCCCGCGACCTGTGCGAGGCCGACGAGGCCACCCTGTTCCTGGTCGACGACGGCGGGAGCCTCCTGCTCCCGGTGGTGTGCCTGGGCGCCTACGCGGAACAGGTGATGAAGGCCCGGATCCGGATGGGGGAGGGGATCACCGGCACCGTGGCCGCCTGCCGCCGCGGCGAGATCATCAACCACGCCGAGATGGACCCGCGCTCGGTGCAGATCCCGGACACCCCGCTGGAGCCGGAGGCGATCCTGGCCGCGCCGCTCATCTGCGCCGACCGGCTGATCGGGGTCCTCACCCTGCACAAGCTGGAGGGGCGCACCTTCGACCCGGTGGACCTGAACACGGTGGAGATCTTCTCCAGCCAGGCCGCCATCGCGTTCGAGAACGCCCGGCTCATCGCGGGGATCCGCGAGGAGCGGACCCGGCTCGTGACCATGCTCCAGCACATGGAGGAGGGGGTGGCGTTCGCGGACAAGGACGGCCGGGTGCTGCTCTTGAACGCCGCCGCCACCCGGATGCTCAACCTGGGCGAGGGCGACCGGGTGGGCACGCCGGTGCTCGACCTCCTCCAGGGCCCCGACTTCGCGGTGGTGCGGGAGGCGCTGGGACGGGTGCGGGCGGGGGCGGAGCGCAACGTCACCCAGGAGTACGCCATCCGCGGACGCACCTTCCTCTGCTCGGTGTCCTCGGTCCACAGCGGTAAGGCGGACGAGCGGAGCGGCGAGGTGCTCCTGTTCAAGGACGTGACCGATCTCAAGGAGATCGAGAGCCAGTTGCTCCAGTCGAGCAAGATGTCGGCGGTGGGGCAGCTGGCGGCGGGGGTGGCCCACGAGTTCAACAACCTCATCGCCTCCATCTACGGCTACGCCCAGTTCATGAAGGAACACCCCAACCCCGAGGTGGTGGGCAAGGGCGTGGAGATCATCCTCCGCTCCTCGGAGCGGGCGCGCGAGTTGACCTCGAGTCTCCTCACCTTCAGCCGCCGCCGTCCCGGCCGCCGGGAGCCGGTGGACTTGAACCAGATCCTCACCGACACCCTGCTCCTCCTCAACCGCCAGTTCGAGAAGTCGAACATCCGGGTGACCCGGAAGATCGGGCGGGTTCCGCTCACCGTGGCCGATCCCGGCAAGATCCAGCAGGTGTTCCTGAACCTCCTCATCAACGCCCATCAGGCGATGGAGGCGGGGGGGCAACTCACGGTGGAGACGGGGACGGAGGGGAGCCAGATCGAGATCCGCATCAACGACACCGGGGTGGGGATCCGCTCCGACCACCTGAGCCGGATCTTCGAGCCGTTCTTCACCACCAAGGGCGCGCTCTCCGGGGCCAAGACCCCCGGCACCGGCCTGGGGCTCTCCACCGCCTACAACATCGTGCGCGACCACGGCGGAGCGATCCGGGTGGTCAGCTCTCCCGGGCAGGGGACCGCGTTCACGGTGGTCCTCCCCATCCGCACCCTGCACGAGCGGGTCGAGGAGGAACCGGGGCCGCGCCCGCCGCGGAGCCTCGACTGCACCGGACGCATCCTGGTGGTGGACGACGACCCCGCGTTGCGCGACCTGGTGGGGGAACTCCTGGGCAGCCTCGGGCACCAGGTGCAGATGGCGGGGGACGCGCGGACCGCCGAGGACCTCCTGGAAAGCCGCCCCTGCGACCTGGTGATCCTCAGCCACGGCCTGGCCGGCGGCGGCAGCACCGAGATGTACCGCCGGGTCCGCGCCCGCCAGGAGCGGTTCCCGGTGATCTTCATCACCGACCGCTCCGCCGTCCAGACCCTGGAAGCGGAAGGGGACCCCTGGGTGTTCCGTCTCAACAAGCCGTTCCGGAACCGGGACCTCATCGCCCTGGTCTCCCGGGTGCTCTCCCAGAGCCTCCGCCGGGCCGGCTGACCCCGGGGCCGCTTCCGGCGCCCGCCGCGCCCCGCTCCCGCCTTCGGTGAAATCCCCACCGCCCCCGCCGGTTCCGGTATACTACTTGGTCACTCTTGGCGGCCCTCCTTTACCCGCCGCCGACGGAAACCATCGGCATGCCCGAACTAGCCCAGAAACTGGCCCATCTTCCCCGGAGGCCCGGGGTCTACATCATGAAGGACCGCCACGGGCGGATCCTTTACGTGGGCAAGGCCACGCGGCTCGACCACCGGGTCCGCTCCTACTTCAACGCGGGCGGCACCGACCACCCCAAGCAGGCCGCGTTCGTCCCCCGGGTAAGCGACATCGAGACCATCGTCACCGACTCGGACGTGGAGGCCCTCCTCCTCGAGATGACCCTGATCAAGGAGAAGCGCCCCCCGTACAACATCCGTCTCAAGGACGACAAGCGGTTCCCGTTCCTGAAGATCACCCTCGGCGAGGATTACCCCAAGGCGGTGATCACCCGGCGCACCCCCCGCGACGGCTCGCGCTACTTCGGCCCCTACACCGACGCGGGAGCGCTCCGGCGCACGGTGAAGATGGTGCGCTCGATCTTCCCCATCCGCTCCTGCATGGGCTCCCGCCCCGGCCGCGGGCCGCACTACCGGGAGTGCCTCGACTTCCACATCCACCGCTGCGCCGCTCCCTGCATCGGCAAAATCTCGAAGGAGGACTACCGCGAGCTGGTGGATCGCCTGATCCTGTTCCTGTCGGGGCAGGGGGAGGAGGTGCTCCAGCGGCTCCGCGCGGACATGGCCGAGGCCTCGGCGCGGACCGAGTTCGAGCGGGCGGCACTGCTTCGCGACCGGCTCCGGGGGGTGGAACGGCTCATGCGCCGGCAGAAGATGCTGGACGCGCAGGAGCGGGACCTGGACGTGTTCGGCTTCGCCCGGGATCGCGGCACGGTGTACGGCACCGTGCTCCAGGTGCGCGGGGGGACGGTGCTGGGCAAGGAGCGGCGGCGGCTCCGCGGCGCCGAGGACGAACCCGACGGGTCGATCATGGCCGCGTTCCTCTCCCAGTACTACCGGGACCGCGACGGGATGCCGGGGGAGGTGCTGGCCGCGGTGGAGCCGGCCGAGAGCGAGCTTCTCGCTCGCTGGCTCTCCGGCAAGGCGGGGCGGCGGATCGGCATCCGGGTCCCCCGGCGGGGGCGGTTCGCGGGGCTGGCCCGGCTGGCGGAGGAGAACGCCCGGCTGGACCTGGAAGAGGCGCGCGGCGACAGCACCCGGGGCGGGGTGGACGCCGCGGTCTACGTCCTCCAGAAGGCGCTGGGCCTGGCCCGGCCCCCGATCCACATCGAGGGGTTCGACATCTCCAACATCCAGGGGTCGCACCCGGTGGCCTCGCTGGTGGTGTTCCGGAACGGCAAGCCGGCCAAGGGCGCCTACCGCCGGTTCACCATGCGCTATCCGGACGGACCCAACGACTTCGCGATGATGGCGGAGGTGGTGGGCCGGCGGGCGGCGCGGATCGTGGCCGGGGAGTTCCCTCCCCCCGACCTCATCCTCATCGACGGGGGGCTGGGGCAGGTGGGGGCCGCCCTCACCGCGCTGGACCAGGAGGGGCTGGCGGGGGTGCCGCTGGTGGGCCTGGCCAAGCGCGAGGAGGAGATCGTGATCCCCGGGCGCGCCGGCACGCTCAAGCTCCCCCGGACCGACGAGGGGCTGAGGCTCCTCATCCGGGTCCGGGACGAATCGCACCGGTTTGCCATCACCTTCCACCGCGCGCGCCGGGGCAAGGCCGCCCTCACCTCGGCCCTGAACGCGGTCGCGGGGGTGGGGAAGGAACGCCGGCTCCGGCTCCTGGGAGCATTCGGGAGCGTGGACGCGCTGCGCGAGGCATCGGAGGAGGACCTCGCCGGCGTCCCCGGGATCGGCGCCAAGGTCGCCGCGCGCATCTATCACGCGCTTCACGCCGGGGAGGATACCGATGCCGCGTAGCCCCGCCCCGCCGCGCGCCCCCCTCCCACCGGGGCTGGACCGGGCGCGGGAGGACTACCTGAGCTACCTCCGCTACGAGCGGCGGCTCTCCGACCGCACCGTGGACGCCTACGCCGCCGACCTGGCCGGCTACCTGGGGTGGGCGGCGGCCCGCGGCCACGCCGAGACCGGGGAGATGGACCGGGACGAGGTGGAACGCTATCTCGGCTCGGAAGGGGAGCGGGGGCTCTCGGGGCGCACCCTGGCCCGGCGCCTCTCCTGCCTCCGCGGCTTCCACGGCTACCTGAGCCGCCGGCGCCGGGCGGGGGCCGACCCCACCGAGGGGCTGGAGCCGCCGCGCCGGGGGCGCCGGCTCCCGCGGGTGCTCGCGGTGGAGGAAGTGTTGAAGCTCCTGGAGGCGCCCCGGGGAAGCGGACCCCTGGCCCTCCGCGACCGCGCCGCCCTGGAACTCATGTACGGATCGGGCCTGCGGGTGTCGGAGGTGCTGGATCTTCGCCCGGAAGGGCTTCGTCTGGACGAGCGGTTCGTGCGGGTGATCGGCAAGGGGGACAAGGAACGCGCGGTGCCGCTGACCGAGGCCTCGGTGGAGGCGCTCCGCCGCTACCGGGACGGCGCGCGCGCGCTGCTGGCCGGAAGGGCCCGCCGCGATCCCGGGAACCTGTTCCTGAACCGCCGGGGGGGGCGGTTGAGCCGCATGGGGCTCTGGCGGATCCTCCGCCGGCACGCGGTCGCCGCGGGAATCTCCGGGGATTTCCATCCCCACATGCTTCGTCATTCCTTCGCCACCCATCTCCTGGAGGGGGGGGCGGACCTGCGGGTGGTCCAGGAACTTCTGGGCCACGCCTCGGTCACCACCACCGAGATCTATACCCATGTGGACCGCGGCCAGCTCCTGGAGGTCCACCGGCTCTTCCACCCCCGGGAGCGGGGGAGACGCACGTGATCAGGGGTACAATCGTCCGGTTTCGGGCTTGGAGGGAGTATCGATGAGACGCACGACGGCGTGGTTGGCGGCGGCGCTGGCGCTGGGGGCCCTGGCTTCGGGACCCGGCCGCGCGCTCGCCCAGGGCGGCATCGAGGACGAGGGGTCGATCGGGTTGAGCGCGTTCGGGGACTTCGGCTGGATCACCGGGCAGGCCCGCTACGGCCTCGACTTCTCCCACGGCGGGGGATACGGGGTCACCCTGCGCTACGTGGCCAGCCCGCACGCCTCGCTGGGGCTCTACTTCCAGAGCCAGACCTACACCGCCAAGGACCAGGCCAAGCTGGACCAGGGGGTGAAGAAGCTGGTCTCCACCCAGATCATGGGGGACCTCTACTACTACCGGGACCGGGCCGCCGACGCCTCGCAATACCTGGTGGTGGGGGTCGGGTTCTACCGGCCCGAGATCCACTTCCAGTCCGACGAAATCCTGTTTCCCGGCGAGAACCTGGTGGTGAGCGGGGGCGGGGGGGCCGAGGTGTTCATCCGTGAAAACTGGGGGCTGGACCTGAGCGGCCGCGCCTTCGCCTACTTCGGCAAGGGGGTGGGCGAGCGCGAGACCATCACCGCGGGCGGCAGCGTGTCGATCGGTCTCACCGCGCAGATCGGGCTCCTCTACTACCTGGCCAACTGAACCGGAATCGCGGTATGGCGGAACGTCACATCTACCAGGTCGGCGACAAGGTCCACCACGCCGAGTTCGGCGAAGGGCTGGTGGTGGAGATCCGCGACCGGGTGTACTACGACATCCTCGAGGTGGTCTTCCCGAGCGGGGTGAAACGGGTGACCAGCCTCCATCCCCAGCTCCGGCCAAGTTCCGCGCTTCCTCCCCCCCCGCCCCCCCCGTCCGGACGGCGCCGCCCCCGCCCGCGCCGGAGCGCGGCGGCGCGGCCGGGAACCGACGGCAACGGCTCGCGGCTGCCCTACCTCAGCCTGGACGGCGCCACCGACGAGATCCTGGCCCGGCTGGAGGGGGGAGAGCGAACCCCTGGAGGACTGGCGGCTCCTGGTCGAGGGCTTGGAGCTGGCGGCCAGCCAGGGCTTCGACCGGCTCCTCTGCCTGGAGGACCTGCGGGGGGTGGAGCAGCTCGAATACCAGAAGGCGGCCTGCCTGCGGGTGCTCCGGGAAATGCGGGGGAGGGGGCTGTTGGCCGACGAGGTGGGCCTGGGCAAGACCATCGAGGCGGGGATGATCCTCAAGGAGTACATGCTCCGGGGGCTGGCCCATCGCGCCCTGGTCCTGGTCCCGGCCAGCCTCACCATCCAGTGGCGCGAGGAGCTGGCGACCAAGTTCGGGCTGGAGTTCGTGATCGCCGGACGCCGGGGGGATTGGGCCCAGCATCCGCTGCTCATCTGCTCGCTCGACACCGCCAAGACCTCGAGGAACCGGAGCCGGCTCCTCGCCCATCCCTTCGACCTGGTGATCGTGGACGAGGCCCACCGGCTGCGCAACCACCAGACCCTGGCCTGGAAGTTCGTGGCCGCGCTCAAGAGCAAGTACCTGCTTCTCCTCACCGCCACCCCCGTCCAGAACGACCTGCGCGAGCTCTACAACCTGGTGAACCTGCTCCGGCCCGGAACCCTGGGGACCTACCGGGGCTTCCGCCGGCGCTACATGGTGCGCGGGGACAAGCGGCTGCCCAAGAACACCGCCGAGCTTTCCCTGCTCCTCCGCAAGGTGATGATCCGCACCACCCGGGCCAAGACCAACATCCGCTTCCCGCGCCGGACCGTGCACATCCGCCCCTTCCAGCTCACCTCGCGGGAGCGCGTGCTCTACGACGCGGTCACCGAGTTCGTGCGGACGCGCTTCAGCGACAGCGACCGCACCCAGTTCCTCAAGTGGCACTTCGTCTCCATGGTGCTGCAGAAGGAGATCGGGAGCAGCACCCCCGCCGCCCGCCACACCCTGGAGCGCGCGCGGATGGATCCGCGCTACCGCGGCCACCGGGAGGAGCTGAACCGGCTCCATGCCCTCAGCGAGTCGGTGGAGCGCCACACCAAGCTTGAGGGGCTCCTGGAGATCCTTCCCACCGTGGAGGGGAAGGCGATCGTGTTCACCCAGTTCAAGTCGACCATGGACTTCCTGTCCCGCCGGCTCCGGGAGGCGGGATACTCCACCGTGGTCTTCCACGGCGGCCTTCCCGGCCCGGACAAGGAGGCGGCCATCGCCGAGTTCCGGGGGCCGGCCCGGATCCTGGTCAGCACCGAGGCCGGCGGCGAGGGGCGCAACCTCCACTTCTGCCGCACCGTCGTCAACTACGACTTGCCGTGGAACCCGATGAAGGTGGAGCAGCGGATCGGCCGGGTCCACCGGCTGGGCCAGACCGGGGACATCGAGATCTACAATTTCAGCACCGAGAACACGGTGGAATCGCACGTATTGGAGATCCTCCACCGGAAGATCAACATGTTCGAGCTGGTGATCGGGGAGATGGACATGATCCTCGGCGAGTTCAGCGACCAGCAGTCGTTCGAGACCGCGGTGTTCCAGATCTGGGCCGGAGCCCGCAACCGCCGGGACCTGGAGAAGAAATTCCGGGAGCTGGGGGACCAGATGGCGCTCAGCCGCCGCCGTTACGAGGCGGTGAAGAGCCTCGACGAGGAGATCTTCGGTGGCTAGGGCGGGTGGGGGAGGACGGCGCTGGGTGCTGGAGGTCCTGGACCGGTCGGGGTCCACCCCGGAGCCGGAGGAGGAAGGGATCTACGCCTGCCGGCTGGCCGACGGGCTGGTCTCGGCGCTCGGCCGCGAGGAGCTCCGGTTCACCTTCCGCAAGCGGCTGGCCACCGCCGAGGGGGTGGAGCTGGCCTCGCCGGGAAGCTGGCTCCACGATCAGCTGCTGCGCTACGCGGGCGACCGGGGAAGGGTGGCCGCGTGCTACCTCGCCCCCCGCGAGGACCTGGACCGGGAGGCGGTGATCGCCCGCCGCCGGCGGGGCCGCCCGGTTCCCGTGGAGCTGCGGGAGCGGCGCTACGGCATCGTGCTGCTCTTCACCTTCCGGCTCTCCTACTACTCGGAGCCGCCGGAGGAGAGGGTGGAGACGGTGGCCTACGACGTGGAGCGGGGGAGGATCACCCCGCGGGGGCTTCCCCGGCGGGGCCTCGGGGAGGCCGAGCCCGGGCCCCGGGAGGGCTTCGGACCGGCGCCCGGCGTTTCCACCCGCCCCGCCTTCCACCAGGCCTGGGAGACCGTCCAGGACCGGGTGGAGGCGTGCGTCCACGCCCTCCAGCAGGTGGGCCGGGAGGTGCTGGAGAAGGAACTGGCCACCCTGGAGCGGTATTACCGGCAGCTCATGGAGGAGGAGCGGCGGGTGCTCAAGACCCGCTCCACCCGGCGCGGCCAGGAGGAGAGCCGCCGCAAGATCGATCTCTACAAGCTGGAATGGGAACGGCGGGTCCAGGAGGAGACCGAGCGGCTCCAGCCGCAGGTGGTGGCGGCGCTGGGCGCGGTGGCCCGGGTGGGGGTCCCCCTGGAGCGATGGCGCTGCCGGACGGGGGAAGGAGGGGATACGGAGATCTGGGTCGATCTGGCCCGGGCCGAGGCCTGGGAGGCGCGCGGACCCGCCCCCGGAACCCGTTGATGGACTTGTGGTTTTCCGGGATAATGACCGGTCTTCCGAAGGTATGACCTCTGCAGAGGAGTAGAAGGAGGATTCGCGTGAGCCGCATCATGACTTTGGCGACGGGCCTGGCCCGGCCGGCCGCGCTGGCGGTCCTGGTGGCGGGAGCGGCGGGGGCCGCGTTTCCCGGGGTGAGCCGGGCGGACGTGGAACGCATCCGCGAGAAGGCCCAGGAGATGGAGCAGAACCTCGAGAAGCACGCGTTCGAGGTCGATGCCAAGGCCGCCACCCCCAACAGCCAGCGGGTCTACAAGGACTACGATTTCCTGCTCAAGAAGTCGAAGGTGGACGAGCTGGCGGGGGCCGGGGGGACCGATCCCGCCGCCGGCCGCCTCAAGCTCTTTCTGGTCCGGTGCATCGTGGACGCGAACCTGGCCAGCTACGAGGACGACCTCAAGAAGTTCGAGCAGACCAGCACGGTGAACGTGGACGGCAAGGACGTTCCGTACCGCGACGTGCTGAAGGATCTCGCCGCCGCCTCCAGCGATTCCGACCGGCGCCGGCTCTACGCAGGCCTCACCAGCCAGTTCGAGACCATCGCCGTGTTCGGCAAGCAGATCATGTCCCGGCGGAACGAACAGCTCCAGCCCTGGGGCTTCAAGAACTTCGCCGAGTTCTACGCCGCCCGCGAGAACCTCGATCTCGACGGCGTGGCCGCCACCGCGGATTCGTTCCTGAGCGCCACCCAATCCCTGTACGACTCGCTGTTCACGGTGATGGCCGACCGCTACCTGCACACCGAGGCGCGCAAGGTCCGGTTCTACGATCTCCCGTATCTCACCCAGGGGATCATGTTCGAGTCGGCGTTCCCGCCCGCCGCCCGCAAGGCCCGGATGAAGGCTCTCTACCGGGGGCTCGGGGTGGACGTAGACGCCCAGGCCGGCCTCACCCTCGACGACGAGGCCCGTCCCGGGAAGGCGCTCCGGACCGGCGTCTACCAGGCGGCGGTGCCCGGCGACGTGCGGGTGAGCTTCAACCCGCTGGGCGGGATCCGCGACGACGACGACTACGTGTACGGGGTGGGCGCGGCCCAGATCTTCACCCAGTCCACCCAGACCCACTTCGAGGCCGCGTACCTGCCCAACCAGACCGCGCAGGCGGCCCTGGCCTTCCTTCCGAGACTCGTCCTGATCGAGCCGGGCTGGGTCCAGGCCAACGCCAAGGCGGACGGTTTCGAGGCCGCCCAGTACTCCACCTACCGCGCCTTCCTGACCCTGTACGAGGCCCGGATGCTGGCCGGCCTCACCGGATTCGAGCTGGGGGTCTACCGCGGCTCCGCCGACATGGGGGAGGACTTCCGGAAGGCGATGGAGACCGCCACCGGAGCCCGCATGGCCGCCTCCGACGGCAAGCGGGCCTCCGAGTACCTGAACCGCCTGAACTCGGCGGCCCGGTTCCAGGGGCTTCTCATCGCGGCCGGGGTTCAGAACCACCTGCGCACGACCCTGGGCGAAGACTGGTACGCCGGCGGCAAGGCCGCTTCGGCCCTGAAGCCGCTATGGCAGAAGGGGGGCGCGCTGACCCCCGCCGACATCGAGGCCGCCTGCGGCAACGCGCAGCCCGACATGAAGGACCTCATCCACGAGATCCGGTCGCTGGTGGTTCCCGCCGGCGGGACCGAATAGAGACGCCGGGACGCCTCGGCGAGAGAGGGAGACGACGTGTCCGATCGAATGACCAAGCAGCAGCTGAAGGAAGACGCGCTCATGAAGACCACCGGCGAGGCGGTGGACTTCGCCAGCCATCATGCCCGCCTTCTGGTGGGCCTGGTGGTGGGCCTGGTCGCGGTCGCGGCGGTGGTCTTCTTCGTCCGCACCGGCGGCCAGAAGGCGCAGTCGCGGAGCGCGGGGATGCTCACCGAGGCCTGGGCCGATTACAACAACGGGTCGCTGGAGCCGGCCGCCGCGCGCCTGGACGACATCCTCAAGGACTCCGGAGGAACCCGCGCCGGCAAGCAGGCGCTCCTGCTCTACGGGGACATCCGCTACGCCCAGGGCCGGTTCACCGACGCCGCCGGCTACTACCGGCGGGCGCAGTCCGCGTTCAAGGGCGATCCGATCCTCGGCATGGCCGCCCGCCGGGGGCTCGCCGCATCCCTGGAGAACGACAAGAAGTACGCGGACGCCGCCCGGACCTACCAGAGCCTGGCCGACACCGCGCCCAACCAGGTGACCCGGGCCGACCTCCTGCTGGACGTGGCCCGCAATCAGCTCCGGGCCGGCGACATCGAGGCCGCCACCAAGATCTACCAGGAGATCTCCGACAACCCCGAAAACCCGCAAGCCGCCCAGGAGGCCAAGCTCCGCCTGGCCGAGACCCGCTACGCCCGGGGGACCGCTCCCGGGGGGAACGGCTGAGAGGGATCCCGGCGGCCGCCCGGAGGACCCGGCCCGGGCGGATCCGGCCGCCCGAACTAGATGTCGCATAATATATATTATGTAACCTAACAAGCGGGAGCTCCCACGGGCCACCCCGGATCCCCCTCCTCTGCTCCGGCCCCGCCGGTCAGGAAGCCGGATCCGGCGGCGTCCGGAGGGCCTCCGAGACCTGCGCCGCCTCCACCCCGAAGCGCCGGCACCAGTTCTCGAACACGACCAGGGCCCACACCGCCGGACCCCGGTTCCGCGCACCCCCCGCATGCTCGGCCAGGATGCGCTCCAGGCACCCGGGCCGGAGCACCGCCCGCGAGCGCCCGTCCGGGGCCAGCACCAGCCCGCGGGCGTACCCCACCAGGCTGTCCCGGAACCACGCGTTCAACGGGACCACGAAACCCTGCTTGGGACGGTGGATGAAGTCATTTGGGAAATAGCTTGCCAGCATACGCTTTAGCAGGTGCTTGGTCTCGAGGTTCGGCATCTTGACCGCGAACGGGATCCGGTCCACCAGCTCGGCCAGGCGATGGTCCAGGAAGGGCGGGCGGACCTCCAGGGAGGCGGCCATGCTCATCCGGTCGACCTTGGTCAGCATGTCGTCGGGGAGCGAGTTCCCCCGCTGCCAGGCGGCGATGGCGTCCAGGGGCGAGGCCGCGGCGGCGAACAGCGACCGGAATCCGGCCTCCTCGCGGCTTGCCTCCTCCCCCACCCAGGTCCCGGCGGACGACGCGGCCAGCGACGCCGCCCGGAGCACCGTCTGCTGCTTGTCGCGGAACCGGACCGGGGCGTCCCGACCGGCGTCGCGGAGATTCCGCCCCAGGCGTTCCATGCGCTCCCGGCGGCCCTCCCCGTAGCGCGCGCTCCACTCGAGCACCCCCGCCGCCGCCCGCAGGAGCGGCGGGGGCATCCGGCGCGCCCGCTCGCTCAGGACGTGGCCGCGGTAGACGTCGTAGCCCGCGAACATCTCGTCTCCGCCGTCCCCGGACAGCGCCACCTTCACATGCTCCCGGGTGAGCCGGGAGAGAAAGAAGGTCGGAAGGGCGGAGCTGTCGGCGAAGGGCTCGTCCATCTGCCAGGCCAGCTCCTCGGCGGTCCCCACCCCTTCGGGGCGGAGCACGAACTCGTGGTGGCGGGTCCCGAACCGATCCGCCACCCGGCGCGCGTAGGGGCGCTCGTCGTAGCGGCTCTCCTCGAACCCGACGGCGAAGGTCTCCATCCGCCCCTCGGCCGACTCGGCTCCCAGGGCCACCACCAGGCTGGAGTCGATCCCGCCGCTCAGGAAGAACCCGAGGGGAACGTCGCTCACCAGGCGCATCCTCACCGAGTCGCGGAGAAGGCCGGTGGCCTCGCGGAGCGCCTCCCCGGGATCGACGATCTCCTCCGAGGGCTCGGGAGGCGTCCAGTACCGCCAGGTCCGGGCGCCGGCCCCCGACCACAACCGGGCGTGCCCGGGAGGGAGCCGCCGCACCCCGGTGAAGATCGTCCCCGGGCCCGAGACGTAGCCCCGGGTGAAGAACTGGTAGAGCGCGGTGCGGTCGAGGCCTCCCATCTCCGCCCCCCCCGCCGCCAGGGCCTTGAGCTCGGAGGCGAAGAGAATCTCCCGTCCGGTCTCGCAGAGGTAGAGCGGCTTCTCCCCGAACCGGTCCCGGGCCGCGAACAGCTCGTCGGTGCGCCCGTCGTGGATCACGAACGCGAACATGCCGTTCAGCCGTTCCACGCAGGCCGGGCCCCAGTGGAGATAGGCGGCAAGCAGCACCTCGGTATCCGAGCGGCCCTCCACCGCGCACCCGAGGCCCCGGAGCTCGCCGGCCAGCTCGCGGAAGTTGTAGATCTCGCCGTTGTAGACGATCCGCACCCGCCCCCCGGGATCGGCCATGGGTTGCCGTCCGCCGGTGAGGTCGATGATGCTGAGACGCCGGTGGGCCAGGCCCACCCGGCCCACCACCGAGATCCCCTCGTCGTCGGGGCCCCGGTGGGCCAGGGCCGCGCTCATGCGGCGGAGCCGGTCCTCTCCGGGGATCCGTCCGGGTTCCCGGGCCGCGATGCCGGCGATGCCGCACACCGCGGGCTACCTCGATCCGGGGCGGGACCGGCCCCCGGGAGAGACGGCGAGGAGGATCAACGGCCGGGCACCAGGTTCACGAGCTTGCCGGGCACGTAGATCAGCTTGGCCGGCGTCTTCCCCCCCAGATGCTCCTGCACATTGGGGTCGGCCAGGGCCAGGCGGATGGCCTGGTCGCGGTCCGCGGCGGCGGGAGCCTCGATGCGGGCCCGCACCTTCCCCGCCACCTGCACCACCAGGGTGAAGGAGTCGCGAACCAGGGCGGCCGGGTCGTGGACGGGGACGGGGGCGCGGAAGATGCTCTCTCGGTGGCCGGTCCGCGCCCACAGCTCCTCGGAGATGAAGGGCGCCATCGGGGCCAGGAGCACCAGGGCGTTGTCCACCGCCTCGCGAAGGGCGGCGCCGCCGGCGTTTCCCGGCGCGGGCCCGAACCCGGGATCCTGGACGGTGATCGAGAGCACGTTCACCAGCTCCATGAGGGCGGCGATGGCGGTGTTCATCTGGAACCGCTCCAGGTCCTCGTTCACCTTCCGGATCGTCTCGTGGGTCTTGCGGTGGAGGTCCCCGCCCGGACCGGAGAGATCCGCAGGGACCCGGGCGCCGGGCGCGGCCAGGTCGCCGGCGTGGTCCATCGCCAGCCGCCAGAGACGCGAGAGGAACCGCCACGCGCCCTCCACCCCGCGGTCGTCCCACTCGGCGTCCTTGTCCGGCGGGCCGATGAACAGGGTGTAGACCCGCACCGTGTCCGCCCCGTAGCGGGCGATCAGATCCCGGGGCGCCACCACGTTCCCCTTGGACTTGGACATCTTCTCCAGCCGTCCGGTCTTGGGGCTCTGCTTGGTGATCATCCCCTGGGTGAAGAGGCGGGCGAAGGGCTCGCGGAAGTTCACCAGCCCCAGGTCCGCGAACACCTTGGTGAAGAAGCGCGCGTACATGAGGTGGAGGATGGCGTGTTCCACCCCGCCGATGTACTGGTCCACCGGGAGCCAGCGGTTGACCGTGTCCACGTCCCAGGCCCGGGTCTCGTCGCGCGGGGAGAGGTAGCGCAGGAAGTACCAGGACGAATCCACGAAGGTGTCCATGGTGTCGGTCTCCCGCTCGGCGGGGCCGCCGCACTCCGGGCACACCGTGTGCTTGAACGAAGGGTGGCGGGCGAGCGGGCTCTCCCCCCGGGGGCGGAAGTCGGCGTCCATGGGGAGGAGGACCGGCAGGTGCTCCTCGGGCACCGGCACCGTGCCGTGCTTCTCACAGTACACGATGGGGATGGGTGCTCCCCAGTAGCGCTGGCGCGAGATCAGCCAGTCGCGAAGCCGGTAGGTCACGGTAAACTCGCCGTCCCCGGACGACTCGAGCCACGCGCCGATCTTCCGCAGCGCGGCCTCGCTCGCGAGCCCGTCGAAGGGTCCGGAGTGAATCAGGGTCCCCGGCCCGGTCCAGGCCGCGGTGAGGTCCTCCCCCTTCCCGCTCGCGGTTTCGGGGGCCTCGTCCGGGTTCCGGATCACGGTGCGGATGGGGAGGCCGTACTTGCGGGCGAAGACGAAGTCGCGGTCGTCGTGGGCGGGCACCGCCATCACCGCCCCGGACCCGTACTCCATGAGCACGTAGTTGGCCACCCAGATCGGCACCGGCTCCCCGGAGACCGGGTTCACCACCCGGCGGCCGGTATCGAAGCCGGTCTTTTCCAGGTCGGGGTCGGCCTGCCGCGCCGTGCGCTGGTTCTTCATCGCCGAGACCTCGGCGAGAAGGCGCTCGCGGCCGGGGTGGTCGCGAAGGAGCTCCTCCACCAGCGGATGCTCGGGCGCCAGCACCACGTAGGTGACGCCGCCGAGGGTGTCGATCCGGGTAGTGAAGCACTCGATCTCCGCCCCCGGGTCGGTGCGGTGGAAGCGGACGGCGACCCCCTCGCTCCGCCCGATCCAGTTCCGCTGCATGGTGCGCACGCGCTCCGGCCACGCGTCCAGCTTGTCCAGGTCGTCGAGCAGATCCTGGGCGTAGCGGGTGGTCTTGAAGAACCACTGCGAGAGCTGCTTCTGCTCCACCGGGGTGCCGCAACGCTCGCAGGCCCCGTCCACCACCTGCTCGTTGGCGAGCACGGTGGCGCAGGAGGGGCACCAGTTGACCGGCGCGCTCCGCTTCTCGGCCAGGCCGCGCTTGAAGAGCTGGAGGAAGATCCACTGGGTCCACCGGTAGTAGCCGGGGTGGCAGGCGGCGATCTCACGGGTCCAGTCGAGCCCGATCCCCCACTCGTTGAACTGCGCCTTGAACTTCTCGATGTTGTCCAGGGTCCAGGCGAGGGGATGGATGCCGTTCTTGATGGCGGCGTTCTCGGCCGGGAGCCCGAAGGCGTCGAAGCCCATGGGGGCCAGCACCTCGTAGCCTTCCTGGATCTTCCGGCGCACCACCACGTCGCCCAGGATGTAGTTCCGGCCGTGCCCCACGTGGAGGTCCCCCGAGGGGTAGGGGAACATGTTCAGGCAGTAGAACTTCGTCTTTGCCGAACCGGTGTCGCAGCGGAAGAGGCCCTCCGCCTCCCAGCGTTCGCGCCACCTCCCCTCGAATTCGCGGAACGGATACCGGCCCGAATCCCGCTCTCCGCCCCCCTGGGTGTCCACACTATCCACGATCGTCGTCCCCCACCAGCGACTCCAGTCGCCGCGCCTCGTGCTTGATGTACTCGTAGGACGTGGTCTCGGCCGCCTTGCGGATCTGGGCCAGACCTTCCTGGCGGCGTCCGGAGCCGGCCAGGGCGAGCCCGTAGAAGAAGAGCCCCTGGTCGCGGCGGTCCCCCTTCGGGTAGCGCTTCAGGTAGGCCCGGAAGAGCGGCAGCGCCCCCTCGTAATCGTGATCGAAGAGGTGGGCGACGGCCAGGTCCAGGGCCGCGTCCTCCACCAGTCCGGTGCTCACCCCGGGAACCAGCTTGGGCACCCGGGCGAACGCCGCCTCCGCCTGGCCGCACCGCCCCACCGCCAGCAGCGCGTCCCCCAGGGCGTACTGCGCCTCGGGATCGTCGGGAGCGGCTTCGGCGCGCTTCTCCACCGCGTCCAGGGGCTCCCGCCGGCCCAGGGCCTGCATGAGCCCGGCCACGAACGGCTCCGCGGGCTGGTAGCCCACGATCCGGCCGATCTCCTTCCCCCGGCGGTCCAGGATCACCGTGGTCGGATACCCTCGCACCCGGAAGAGCTGGGCCAGGGCCGGCTGCTTCTCCGCGTCCACCTGGAGCGCCACCATCTGCCGGGCCAGGTCCACGAACCGGGGGTCCTGAAAAGTCGTCCGCTCCAGCCTCCGGCACCAGCCGCACCATCCGGTGGAGAAGGTGAGGAGGACCGGCCGCCGGAGGAGAAGCGCCTCCTGGAGCCCCATCGGGTAGTCGGCGCTCCATTCCACCTCCCCTTCCGCCGGCGCCGGCGTCGCGGGCGCGCCCGCGTCCGGAGGGCCGGCCGCTCCGGGGCGTCCGGGGATGAGGAGCAGAAGCGCCAGGGCGCCGCCGAGCCAGGTTGATCGCACGCCGTGCTCCTTTCCGGAACCGCCGCCGCCGCCGGTTCCGCCGCCCCCGGATGATCGAGGTGAACGGAAATGAGAAAGTCTAGCAAATCCCGGCGGTCCGGACAGCCCGCGCTCCTCACCGAGTCGCGCCGGCCTCCGGCGGCGGGTATACTGGCCCGACCTTTTCCGCCCCCTCACCGGTCTCCGGAGCCCGCATGCAGATCGCCATCCTCACCTCCAGCCTCCCTCCCCACCGCATCGGGGGGGCGGAGCACCAGGCGTTCGATACCGCCCGGAACCTCGGGGCGCGCGGGCACCGCGTCACCGTCTACGCCCGGCGCCTTCCCCCCTCGTTTCCGGGGGTGGTGCGCGAGGGGAACGTGACCTGGGTGCGGTCCCGGGTGGGGGGCCCTCCCGGCGTCCGCTTCGCGTCCCACGTGGGGAGCTTCCTCCACGACTGGCGCCGGACCGGCGGGCCCGGGCACGACGTGATCCTGGCCTACCAGATGGTCATCAACGGCTTCCTGGGCTCGCTGGCCGCGGCGGGGGGCGTGCCCCTGGTGACCTGGGTCCGGTGCGAATCGGAGGGATTCCTGTTCCGGCGTCCCGTGAGCCGCGTTCTGGCCCGCCGGGTGCTTTCCCGGTCCTCGCGCCTCCTCTTCCAGGACGAGGCCATCCGGAAACCGATCGAGGACCTGGCCCGGCGCCACTTCGGCGCTTCCTTCGCCGCGAGGGTGGCCGCGCGCTCGGCGGTCCTTCCTAACGCCATCGCCCTCGGATCGGAGCCGGACTTCGAGGGGCGCGAGGGGTTGGTGTTCGCCGGCCGGCTCACCCGGCAGAAAGGCCTGGACGTGCTGATCGAGGCCCTCCGCCTCCTTCCCTCCCCCCCGCCGCTGCGCGTCCTCGGGGACGGGGAGCTCCGCGCGGAGCTGGAGACGGCGGCCCGCGGCCTCCCGGTCACCTTCGTGGGCCGGGTGCCCGAGGACCGGGTCGCGGCGGAGATCGCGCGCGCGCGGGCCCTGGTCCTCCCCTCCCGCTGGGAGGGCTTCCCCAACGCGATCCTCGAGGCCATGGAGCGCGGGCTGGCGGTGGTGGCCACCGACGTGGGGGCGGTCCGGACCCTGGTCCGGGACGGAGAGACCGGGGTGGTGGTCCCCCCCGGCGACCCGGGAGCCCTGGCCGCGGGGCTGGAACGGGTGCTGGCGCGGTGGCGGGCCCTGGCCGAAGGGGGGCGGGAAGCGGTCCGGGCCTACGGCTGGCAACCGCATCTCGACCGGCTCCTGAGCATCCTCGCCGAGGCCTCGGAGGAGGGGCGCCTGGACTGATTCCGGCATTGGAAACGCTTCAACCGCAAATAGCTACGAGCGCCTCTTCAAGTACCAAGCGAGAAGGTTTGGGGCTGGACTTGAGGGTGCGGTCGGCGGCGGCCAGGACCCGGATCGAGCGCTCCAGGTCCGGGGGCGGGAAGCTCCGGGCCGCCCGCTCCACGTCCGGCCACCCCTGGCGCCAGATCTTGAGCTCCCGCACCGCCCGGTCCGGGGGCATCCCGGCGTCGAACAGGGTCCGGGCCCGTCCCGCGTTCAGAAACAGATGGGTCAGGTTGACCACGATCCGGATCTCGGTGTTGTCCTTGAAGAGCAGCGCGCCGTCGAGCGCGCGGAGCGCTCCGGCCAGGTCGCGCGCGGCGACCCGGCCCGAGATCTCGTAGAGGAGCCCCTGGTCGGCGCGCCGGCCGATCACCCCCAGGTCGTCCTCAGTCACCGTATCGCCGTCCCCCACCGCCAGCGCCACCTTCTCGATCTCCGGCGCCACCTCGCGGAGCGGCACCTTCTGCTCGAATCCCCCGCCGCAAAGGGCCAGGAGGGCGTGGGCGGTGGCGGTGTCGCAGCGCTTGCCCAGGTCGCGGAAGCGGATCTGGATCCAGCGGCAGGTCTCGTTCTCGAACGGGATCCAGAACATGGCGGCGGCGGCCCCGGCCCCGGCCAGCCGCCTGGCGAAGGAGTCCTGGGTCCCCGCCTCCCCGGCGAGGACGAGACGGGTCTCCTCGGTGGGGGCGGCGGCGTACCCGGCAAGCTTCTCGCGATCGGCCTTCCCCAGCTTCTCGATGTCCCTCAGCAGCACCGCCCGCCGGGGGGAAAGCATGGGAAGGGTGCGACAGGCGGCGAGGACGACGTCGAGCGCCTCCTCCCCCGCCCGGTAGCGGAGGACGTTGAGGGCGGCCAGATCCCGGCCCACGACCTTCGCGGCCAGAAGCGCGAAAAGCTCGTCCTTCAGGTATTCCTCGGGGCCGGCCCACAGCCACACCGGGGGGATGCGGCCGGCCTCGATCGCCTTCCGGACGTCCAGCGACCCGGGCTCGCGCCCCCCTACCATCCTTCCACCGTCTTCGAGATCGCCTGGTCCACGATCTGCTTCAGGGCCAGGGCGCGGGCCGCCTCCTCGGTGGCCACGGTCTGGCCGGCGCCCCCGGGGAAATACGAGGCGGAGCCCTGCATGTTGTCCTCGCTCCACAGGTCCTTGTTCTTGACCCGGTCGCGCAAGGTCATCTTGGCCGAGATCAGCACGATGTACTCCTGGGCCCGCTGCTCGGAATTGAACCCGAACACCCGGTTCTCATAGCCGGTCACCGTCCCCTCCAGCACCGCGTCCGCGTTCCCGTTCACCACGTTCAGCCGGTTGTTGGCCACGAACCGGTCGACTAGGGCGCTGGTCAGCTCCTCGGAGAGTTCCACCTCCAGGGTCTGGTTGTCCACGGTGGGAACCTGGAGGCTGTGGATGTAGGAAGGCAGCGCCGAGGGATTGAAGGTGTAGGCGCACCCGGTGAGGAGGGCCGCCGCCAGCAGAAGGCCGAAACGCATGGGGAGAGGCTAGTGGAAGCGGGCCCCGGGGACAAGGGACCGGGGCCCGGGAAGCCGGCGCCCCGGAGGCCCCCCGGGGACCTCCGGCGCATTGGACCGGCATCGGCGGCGGTCAGGCCACCTGGCGGCGGCCCGGCCGGTTCATGTTGTAGAGCTTCATCCGGTAGCGGAGCTTGTCGCGCTTCAGCCTCAGCAGGTCCGCGGTGCGGCTCTGGTTCCATCCGCTGGCCTCGGACGCCTTCACGATCAGCGCCTGCTCGATCTCGGCCAGGAGATCCTCGAAGGGGATCCCTTCACCGGGAAGGCCGGGCTCCTCCAGGATCTGCTCCAGCCGCGCCACCGGGGAATCGATCTCCCGGGTGGTGCGCCCGCTCCCGAGCTTCAGCATCTCCACCTCCACCCGGGATCCGCTTTCCAGCAGCACCGTCCGCTCCATGAGGTTCTTGAGCTCGCGGATGTTGCCAGGCCAGGGATAGGACAGGAGCGCCTGCTCGGCCTCGGGGCTGAACCCCTGGAAGGCCTTCCCGAACTGCTGGGAGAACCCGTACAGGAAATGCTTGGCCAGGACCAGGATGTCCTCGCGGCGCTCCCGGAGCGGGGGCACCCGGAGCGGCACCACCTTGAGGCGGTAATAGAGGTCCTCGCGGAACCGGCCCTCCTCGCACATCCGCTGCAGGTCCTGGTTGGTGGCGCTGATGATGCGCACCGAGACCTGGATGTCCTTGGTCCCGCCCACCCGCTTGAAGGTCATGCGCTCGAGCACCCGCAGCAGCTTGACCTGGATCTGGAGGCTCATCTCCCCCACCTCGTCCAGGAAGAGGGTGCCGCCGTTGGCCATCTCCAGGAGCCCCTGCTTCTGGGTCCGGGCGTCGGTGAAGGCGCCTTTCTCGTGCCCGAAGAGTTCGCTCTCCAGGAGTTCCTTGGGGATCGCGGCGCAGTTGATCTCCAGGAAGGGCTTCTCGCGCCGGACCGAGAGCTCGTGCACCATGTTGGCCAGGTGCTCCTTGCCGGTCCCGCTCTCCCCCTGGATGAGGGCGCTGGTGGATTCCGACTTGGCCACCTGTTCGATGATGTCGTAGACCTCCCGCATGCGGGGGCTCTCCCCGCGCACCAGGTCGCGGGAAAAGCGGTCCGACTGCTGCCGGCGGAGATGCTTGAGTTCCCGCCACAGCTTCCGGCTCTCCAGCGCCTTGTCCACCGTGATGAAGAGCTGCTCGAGGTTGATCGGCTTGTTCACGTAGTCGTGGGCGCCGAGCTTCATCGCCCGCACCGCCGATTCCACGTCCCCGAACGCGGTCATGATGATGACCTGGAGATCGGGGTCGTCGTCCTTGAGCTTCTTCAGCACGTCGAGCCCGTGCATGTCCGGAAGCCGGAGGTCCAGGAGCACCAGGTCGGGCATGTCCGCGGCCACCGCGGCCAGCCCTTCCCGTCCCTCGCCCGCCGTACTGACCTGGTATCCCTCGTCCACCATCGCCTTCTCGATGAAGTGCCGGATGGACTCCTGGTCGTCCACGATGAGAATGTGAGCGTTGGTCATCCCGTGATCTCCGTTGCGTCGTAGGCGTCGAGGGGAAGCTTCACCGTGAACACGGCGCCGCCGCCGTGAGCGTTGGCGGCATGGAGTTCGCCGCCGTGGCGCTCCACGATGCCGTGGCTGACGTAGAGGCCGAGGCCGGTGCCGTTGGCCTTGCCCTTGGTGAAGAAGGGCTCGAAAACGTGGTTGAGCGCCTCGGGATCGATCCCGGGGCCCGAATCCATCACCTGGAACACCAGTCCCGGACGTTGCGCGTCGCGGCCCGCGTAGGCGTGGACGCGCACCTCCCCGCCGGAAGGGGTGGCCTCCACCGCGTTCTTGACCAGGTTCAGGAGCACCTGCTGGATCTGGTCCGGATCCACCGGCACCGCCGGCAGCTTCTCGGGGACGTGGAGGACGACCTCCACCTCCTTCTCCGCCGGCGCCGATCCCAGGGACCGCACCGCGCGCTCCACCAGCCCCCGCGGGGCCTCGGGCGTCTTGCGAAGCGGCTGGGGATGGGTGACCCGGAACAGGTCCTCCACGATCCGGTCCAGCCGCCGCACCTCCCGTTCAATGAATTCGAGGTTCTCGCGCTGGTCGGGATCGTCGCCGAGATGCCGCTTCAGGTACTGGGCGCCGGTCCCGATCCCGGTAAGCGGGTTGCGGATCTCGTGGGCGATGCCCGCGGTGAAGCGCCCCAGCGCGGCCAGCCGGTCCAGCGACCGGATCCGCTCCTCCATCCCCTTGATCTCGGTCAGGTCCTCGAAGGTCGCCACCGCGCCGTAGACCTCGCCCGCCGGGTTGCGGAGCAGGTTGGTGACGCAGGCGGCGGGGAACGCGCCTCCGTCGGCGCGGCGCACCGCGCGCTCCACCCGGAGGATGCCCCGGCGGATGCGCAGGGTCTTGCGCAGAAGCTCGGTGAGCCCGCCCCCGGGGGGGTCGAAGCAGGAGGTGTCGCGGCCGCGGAGGTCCACCAGGCCGTAGCCGGTGAGCCGTTCCGCCCCGCCGTTGAGGGTCAGGACCCGGCCCAGGAGGTCCACCGCCAACAGCCCCGAGGTCATGCTCCGCATGATGTCCTCGCGGAAGGCCTGCTCCCGCCGCACGTCCTCCTCCAGGATCACGTTCTCCATGGCGGTCCCCACCGCCTCCACCACGGACTCCAGGAGCGCGCTGTCCATTCCCGAGGGCTCGGGAAGCCCGGGGCGGCGGGCCACCGCCAGGATCCCCACCACTTTGTGGTGCTTCTGCCCCCGCCCGGTGAGGGGAAAGATGAGATAGGGCCCGACCTCGCCGGGTCCGAAGGGGGCCAGTTCGGGCGGAAGCGCGGGACCGCTCACGAAGGGGGTGTCCTCCCCGCTCCGAGGCCCCGCCAGCGGCACCCCCCCTTCCACCGCGCGGCGCACCATGCCGTCCCAGCGCCCTTCCAGGGTGAAGGGGCGGCAGAAGCTGGTGCCGTTGCGCACCGCGGCCCAGCCCTCCAGAGCCTCCCGGGAGGGGTCATAGACCCCCACCATCACCCGCTCGTGATCGAACGCCTTGTGGAGGTAGAGGGTGACGGTCTCCGCCACCTCCTCGGGGGTGCGCAGGCTCAGCAGCTTGGCCACCAGCTCCCGCATGGAGAGGAGTTGGATCGAGGTCTCGATCACCCGCCGCTGGGTGTTCTCGAGCACGTCCACCAGGGAGAGGGCCAGCGGCAGCAGCGCTTCCTCCCCGTCCAGATCGGGGAGGTCGGTCCCCGCGGGGAGGATGCCCAGCCCCCGCAGGTCGTCGATCCGCCCCGCCAGTTCCCGGCGGACGGATTCGATCGGGGACGGTTCCCGGCCATGGAGTGGGAAAAGACTGCTCTCCAACGGATTCCTCCTCGGTCCAGTTTTCGACCGGGGAGGCCGGGGATTGAGCGGAAACCGGATCCGGGGGGGAGTTGGCCCGCCCATCGTGCAGGTTGCACGATGCGGGCGGGGCCGGGGGTCAACCGGGCCGGGGACGGGGAATCAGGCGAACAGCGCCCGGTTGGCGTCGACCCAGGCGATGAGGCGGTCCACGCCCTCCCGGGGGGAGACCCGGGGGGCCCAGCCCAGCTCGGAGCGGGCCTTGGAGATGTCGGAGACGTAGACCTTCTGGTCGCTGGGGCGCCAGTCGGCGAAGGTGGCGGGGACCGCGGCTCCGAGATGGTCCCCGAGCTGGGCGAGGAGCTCCCGGAGCGAGAGGGTGAACTCGGGGCCGCCTCCCATGTTGTAGACCCCGTGCGGCCGGTCCGATCCCAGGAAGGCCCGGTAAGCGGCCACCAGGTCGTCCACCCACAGGAGGTCGCGCACCTGCTTCCCGTCCCCGAACACGGTGAGGGGCTTGCCGGTGAGCGCGGCGATCACGAACCAGGCCACCCAACCCTGGTCCTCCATCCCGAACTGCCGGGTGCCGTAGATGCACGACATGCGGAACACCCCGGTCTTGATCCCGTAGAGGCGGGCGTAGTCCTGCGCGTAGAGATCGCCGGTGAGCTTGGAGCAGCCGTAGGGGGTGTGCTCGCAGCGGTCCACCGGGAAGGTCTCGGCGATGCCGGAGGCGTGCCCGGGCGCGAAGGCCCATCGGCTCGCCTCCTCCACCAGCGGCAGCGCGTTCACGTTCTCGCCGAACACCTTGTTGGTGGAGCAAAACACCACCGCCGGGCGGCGCCGCTGGGCCCGCGCCGCCTCCAGCACGTTGAAGGTGCCGACGACGTTGTTCTCGAAATCCTGGCGGGGGTCGGTGACCGAGGTGGTGACCGCGGTCTGGGCGGCGGTGTGGAACACGACCTCGGCGTCCTCGGCGGCGGCGCGCACCGCGTCGAAGTTCCGCACGTCCGCCTCCAGCAACGTCACGTTGCCGAGGCCGGCGAGGTGATCCCAGTTGTGGCGGGCGTTCCGGTCGTCCTTCTTCAGCAGCCGGGCCCGGCTGAGGTTGTCGAGCACGGTCACCGGGTGGCCGTCGCCGGCCATGATCTCCGCCACGTGCGAGCCGATGAAGCCGGCGCCTCCGGTGACCAGGATCTTGCCGCGCTCGGCCATCTCCCCCTCCTCGTTCCGGCGCCGGGCGCTCCCGTGCCGGCTGGTTCAGGCGGCTTCGCCGCTCTCCTTGAAGTACGCCACCGTGCGCTTCAATCCTTCCGCGAAGCTGATCGAGGGCTCGAAGCCCAGCACCCGCCGGGCCAGCGCGATGTCGGCCTGGGAGTCCCGGATGTCCCCCTCGCGGGGCGGCCCGTACTCCGGCGCCGGCGCCACCCCCAGGATCTCCCCCACCCGCTGGATGAGTTCGTTCAGCGAGTGGCGGCCCCCGGCGGCGACGTTGATCACCTGTCCCGCCACCCGCTCCGCGGGGGCGTGCATGGCCAGCAGATTCGCCTCGACCACGTTCTCCACGTAGGTGAAGTCGCGGGTCTGCCCGCCGTCCCCGTCCACCTGCGGGGCTTCGCCGTGCATGATCCGGGAGATGAAGATGGGGATGACCGCCGCGTACCGGCTCTTGGGATTCTGGCGCGGGCCGAACACGTTGTAGTAGCGCAGGGTCACCGTCTCCAGCCCGTAGAGTTCGTGGAAGAGGCGGAGATAGTGCTCGCCCATGAGCTTGGTGAGGCCGTAGGGAGAGATGGGCCGGGTGGGATGATCTTCGCGCTTGGGCAGCTCCTCCAGCGCCCCGAACACGCTGGAGGACCCCGCGAACAGCACCCGCTTGACCTCGGCGTCCCGCGCCGCCACCAGCACGTTGAGGGTGCCGGTGGCGTTGACGGCGTGGGTTTCCTGGGGATGGCAGATCGAGCGCGGCACCGAGCCGAGGGCGGCGAGGTGGAACACCCCGTCGGTCCCCGCCACCGCCTCCCCCACCACCTTGGGGTCGCGGATGTCCCCGGTGGAGACGTGGAGCCGGTCGGAACCGGCGTGCCGGACCGCCTCGATATTGGAGCGCCGGCCGGTGGAGAAATCGTCCAGGACCCGCACCCGATGGCCGTCGGTGAGGAGGCGCTCCACCAGGTGGGAGCCGATGAAGCCGCCTCCGCCGGTGACCAGGTAGTGGGGCACGGCTAGAGTCTCCAGATCTTGGGCGACGTCCGGCCCGGGTACGCGTTCCGGGTATCCAGGATGAGCGGCGATTTCTCCAGGATGCGCTCGTAGTCGAAGGTGGCGTGAGGCGTGATGATCAGCACCAGGTCGCTCTCGGCCAGGCGCCGGTCGCTGAGCTCCACCGAACTCAGGTCGATCCCCTCGTGGGTGAGGTCGGCCACGAACGGATCGTGGAACGCCACCTCGGCCTGCATCCCCCTGAGCCGGTTGATCACATCGATGGCGGGCGACTCCCGCACGTCGTCGATGTCCGCCTTGTAGGCCACTCCCAGAATCAGGATGCGGGCTCCCTTCATGGCCTTGGCGCGGTCGTTCAGGGCCTGGATCGACTTCTGGACCACGTGCTGCGGCATGTAGGAGTTGATGAGCCCGGCCAGCTCGATGAAGCGGGCCTCGAAGCCGACCTGGCGGGCCTTCCAGGACAGGTAGAACGGGTCGATGGGAATGCAGTGGCCGCCCAGGCCCGGGCCGGGATAGAACGGCATGAACCCGAAGGGCTTGGTGGAGGCGGCGCGGATCACCTCCCACACGTCGATCCCCATGCTGTCGCACATGAGCGCCAGCTCGTTCACCAGCCCGATGTTCACCGAGCGGAAGGTGTTCTCGAGCAGCTTCACCATCTCCGCCACCCGGGTGGAGGTCACCGGGACCACCGTCTCCAGGGTGCTGGCGTAGAGCTGGGCCGCGGTCTCGGTGCAGGCCGGGGTCACCCCGCCCACCACCTTGGGGATGTTGCGGGTGGTGTAGTTCTGGTTGCCCGGGTCCACCCGCTCCGGCGAGAAGCCGAGGAAGAAGTCCTCCCCCACCCGGAGGCCGGAGGCCTCGAGCATGGGCAGGATCAGCTCCTCGGTGGTCCCGGGATAGGTGGTGCTCTCCAGGATCACCAGCATGTCCTGGTGGAGGTACCGGGCGATCTCCTCCACCGCCGACACGATGTAGGACACGTCGGGGTCGCGGGTCTTGCGGAGCGGGGTAGGCACGCAAATGTTGACCGAATCCATCCGGGCGAGCTCCGTGAACTCGGTGGTGGCCCGGATCAGTCCTTCCTTGACGTAACCGGCCAGGACCTCGGTGGGCACGTCCTTGACGTGGGACCGGCCCGCGTTGATCCCGTCCACCTTCTCGGCCGACACGTCGAACCCGGTCACCCGGAACCCGGCGCGAGCGTACTCGACGGCCAGCGGCAGGCCCACGTAACCCAGACCGATCACCCCCAGGCGCGCGCTCTTGTTCTTGAATTTCTCGGTGAGCACCTCAGGATCTCCTTGGAAAGGGCGGAAGCAGGGGACTGAGTTTACCCCCGGATTCCCGGGGGGTCAAAGCTCAGTCGTCCTGGTTTCGGCAGGGAACGGGGCGGACTTAGGGCGGCGGCCCGGTCACTTCCCCGGGAAACCGGCGGAGAGCGCGGCCGCCACCGCCGCCCCCACCAGGGTGTTGGTGGCGTTGAGCCAGGCATGAGGCAGGAGCCGGCGGGAGCCCAGGATCCCCTCGTAGAGGTTCCCGATCCAGGCCGCGGCCACCACCGCGGCCAGGGCGGAGAGCGGTATCAGTCCGGGGAGAATCGCGCCCGCCGCCACCAGCGCCGCCGCCGCCAGCCCCGCCGCGGTTCCCTCCAGCGAGACCGCCCCCTCGGTGCCGGGAGGCACCCGCCGGAGGTTCCGGAGCGAGATCGTCCGCCGTCCCCAGAGCGGCCCCACCTCCGAGCCCGCGGTGTCCATGGCCGCGGTGGCCAGCGCCGCGGTGAAGGCGACGGCCAAGAGCGTCGACCCGAGGCTCCAGGCCCCGGCCGCGCAGAGGGCGGCCACCCCCACGTTGGCGAAGGCGTGGCTGGCCCCGCGGCGTCCCCGGCCGGCCTCGGCCACCCCCATCGCCTCCTTCCGGGAGTAACCCAGGCGGGTGAGCCCGGTCCCGATCACGAAGAAGACCAGGAGCACCAGGAATCCACGCCAACCCAGGCCGAGGTAGATCGGGACCCCCACCGCCAGCCCCCCCACCACCCCGGAGAAGCGGACTCCCCCGCCCAGGAACGCCGCCGCCGCGAAGACCAGGTTCACCAGCAGAGCGGGGAGGGCGTTCCGGGCCAGGGCGTGAAGATCGTGGGGGATCATCGGCGCGGCCAGACCTCGTCCCGGAGCCAGGCGACGGTCTCGGCGAGGACGGCATCCACTCCCCCCGCCTCATAGCCCAGCTCCCGGCGCGCCTTCTCGCTGGAGACCGCCCAGTTCTCCCGGTAGAGCCGGACCTCCCCCCGGGTGAGGTAAGGGGCGCGGCCGGTGAGGCCCGCCCACAGCTCGCACGCCGCCCCCACCGCCAGGGGGACCCCGGTGCCGAGCCGGGTGAGAGGGGGGCGGACCCCGAACGCCCGCGCCGCTTCCTCGACCAGCTTCCGCTCGCTCCAGTTCTCGCCCCCCAGGAGGTAGTTCTCTCCGGGGCGGCCGCGCTCCAGGGCGAGCACGTGGCCCCGGGCCGCCCGCGCCACCGGCACCAGGTTCCAGACCTGGGCCCCGCTCCCCACCAGCCCCGGAAAGCGCCGGCGTCCGATCTCGTCCAGAACGCGGGCGGTGTGGTTGCCGCGGGTCCTGCGTCCCGGACCGAGGAGGACGGTGGGGATCGCGGTCATCACCGGGCCGCCCCGGCGCTGCCGCTCGCGGATCTTTCGCGACACCGCGGTCCGGGTGCGGACGTAGTCGTTGGCCCGGCTCCAGGCGCCGGGTTCGAGATCGAGGGCGTGTTCGTCCCGGACCGCGCCGGGCGCGGACGGCCCGAGGGCGAACAGGGTCCCCGTCACCACCACCCGGGGGATGCCGAAGGCCCGGGCCCGGTCCAGGAGGTCGAGGGTGGCCACGACGTTGATGCGGTCGAAGCGCTCGGGATCGGCGCTCCAGCTCTCCACCACCGCCGCGGTGTGGACCAGCCCTTCCATCCCGTCCAGGGCCTCGGCCCAGGTGGTGGAATCCTCGAGGTCGCCCAGGACCACCGTCGCCCCGCCGCCGCGGAGCGCCGCGCCGCGCTCCGGGGAGCGGGCCAGCGCGGTGACCTCGTGGCCGGCCTCAAGAAGCGCCCGGGCCACGTGCTCGCCCAGGTAACCGGTGCCCCCGGTGAGGAACACCTTCATCCGGCGATCCTCTGGAGCGCGAGGAAGACCAGCGCCCCCGCCGCGGGGACGGTGAGGTTGTCCAGCCCGCGCCCGGCCGGCGCCTCGGCCAGGGTGGCGGCGGCGGCGGCCCCCAGCGCGGGGCCCCACATCCATCGCCAGAGGAGCGGATAGGTCCCTAGCAGGATGGCGGCGAACGAGAAGGCGAACATGGCCGCGCTCCCCTCCCCCGATTTCGAGCCGGCGGCGGTGCGATAGCGGCGGCGTCCGAACCGGCGGCCCACCACCGAGGCGGCGGCGTCCCCGAACCCCATGGCGAAGAGCCCGGCCACCATGGCGGCGCGGGCTCCGAACGGCCACAGGAGAAGGATGAGGGCGGCGAAGGAGAGGGGGAAGTAGATGGTGCCGGGGCTCCCCCGCCCCTCCTCCTCGATCACCTCCATCAGGCGGAACCGGTAGGAGAGGGCGTTCAGGAACACGAACACCAGAGGGCAGAGGGCGGCGAGCCAGGTGGAACGGAAGTAGAGGGCGGTGGGCAACGCCCAGAACCCCACCCCCACGTGCACCACCTTGCGGGTCACCTCGGGGGGGAGCCGGAACACGCGCCGCGTCCCCTCCCCCACCACGATCACCACCCCGATCCACAGGAACGACAGCCCCACCAGCGCGCGGTCGTCGCCCAAGAGCGTCCCGGTCATGGGGAGAGATTCAACCACACCGCCGCGGTCCGGACCATACGAAAGGGGGCGCGGCCGGGGTCAGGCGGCTTCGACGATGCGGTCCGGGTTGCCCGGCGCCTCCGCGCACTCCACCCGGTTCCGCCCCCCGCGCTTGGCCCGGAAGAGGGCCTCGTCGGAAGCGGCCAGGAGCGCTTCCATGGTCGCGCCGTGCTGGGGGAAGCTCGCCACCCCGATGCTCACGGTGATGTCGCCGGGAGTGCAGTGCGGGAAGCAGGAGCCGGCCACCGCGGTGCAGATGCGGTTCCCCATCACCACCGCCCCGTCCAGGCGGGTCTGGGGCAGGATGACCAGGAATTCGTCCCCGCCGTACTTGGCCACCAGGTCGATGGCCCGGGAGTTGCGAGCGAGGATGCCGGCGAGCTGGCGCAGGAGCTCGCTCCCGCCCAGGTGCCCGTGGCTCTCGTTGTACTTCTTGAGGTGGTCGACGTCGATCATGATCACCGAGAAGGTCTGGCCGTAGCGCGAGGCGCGGGCCACCTCCCGCCGGAGCGCGGTCTTGAGGAAGCGGTAGTTGTAGATCCGGGTCAGCTCGTCGGTGATGGCGAGCGACTCCACTTCCTGGAAGGTGCGGAGGTTGCCGAGGGCGGCGGCGGCGTGGCCGGTGAGGATCAGCATGAGATCGCGCTCGGTCTCGTCGAATCCCACCGGATCCTCCCGGAGCGCGACCAGGATGCCGGCGGGGCGGTCGGGCATGGCGATGGGAACGCCGATCCAGCTCCCCGCCCCCACGAAGTCGAGGAAGTCGTGGGCGGAAGGGGGCCCCTCCTCGCTCCGGGTCCACACCCGGCAGCCGTCCCCCTGGAGCACGGTGCGCCCCAGGCGGCCCGGGCCCTGCCAGGGCTCGGTGCGCACCATCAGCGCCCCCTCTTCCGCCACCGAGACCAGGCTCGCCCCGTCGGCGGCGGCGGCGGCGTAGACCAGGGGCGCGTCCAGGAGTTCCCGGGCGGCGCCGGCCGTGCGGGAGAGAATGCCGGCCAGGTCCCGCCGCCCCTCGTCGAGGTCGGTGATGTCCTTGAGCCGCTGGCAAAGCTCGCGGTATGTCTTTTCGGTGCTCATGCTTCGCTCTTTGGAAGGGGGTCCGGCGCTGCCCTTTCGTCCCCCTATATCGGCAGGGGAAGCCTTCGATCCCGCAAAATAATCGCGGCAATTCGCGGCGATCGGGGGATTTGGCGGGAGCAGGGCCGGGGGGCCCTCACCGCGCGGGCGGCCCCGTCCGAGGCCCCAACGCCCGGCGGAGGTAGACCGCCCCCTTCCAGGCCAGGAAGGCCGCGGCCACCACCGCCCCCACGGTGAAGGCGGCCGGCATCCAGGCCGGGACCCGGGCCCCGTCCCGCTCCACCCGGGCCAGCACCCGCGACACCGGCCCCAGCCGGAAGTAGATCACCAGGGCGCAGGTCGCGGCGTAGAGCGCCGCCATCACCCCGGACAGCCACCGGACGGATCGGGGATCGGGCCGGGGGGTCCGGGAGATCGGCATCGCTATCGAAGCACCACGAACCGGGCCATGGCGACGTCCGCGCCGGCCCCCGACCGGGCCCCGAACAGCTCGACCCGGAGGAGATAGAGCCCAGGGGCGAGCGTGGTGCCGTGCAGGACCCGGCTCAGGGGCACGTCGGCCCGGCCCGCGGTCACGTTGCTGTCGGGATAGACCGGGTCGTAGGGGATGTCGGTCTGGGCGAGGAGCCGCCCGTTCAGGGAGAGCACCCCGATCCGCACCGGCCCGGGCTGGGTGAGGGAGTAGCCCACCACGGCGGTGGAGGGTTCGGCGGTGGGATTGGGATACACGAAGGCCTGGGGCACCTCGGCCGCGCCCCCCCGCACCGCGATCAGCTTGTCGGCCATCGCCCGCCCGCTCCCCGAGATCACCCGGGCCTGGAGCCGGACCGCCCCCCGCTCCCGGGAGTCCGGAGTCCAGGGCAGGGTCAGGCGGGCGGCCGCGCCGGGGGGGAGCACCTCGTCGTCCACCACCGAGCTCACGGTGCGGATCGGCTTTCCGTCCATGCCGGCGGTGGCCAGTTCCACCTGCATCGGCGCGGTGTGCACGCCGCCCCGGTTGGCCACCCGCACCACCACGCTCACCTCCTCGCCCGCGTCCACGGTGGCGAGATCGACCGCCACCCCCTTCTGGACCAGGATGCCGTCGGCGGAGACCACCAGGCTCTCGGGACCGGTCTGCGCCCACGATTGCAGCAGTCCCAGGAGCAGCTCCGAGGCCTTGGCCGCCATGGCTCCGTTCCGCGAGTAGGTGTTGGGCACCAGGTCGCGCATGGTGTGGTAGTAGGGGTTGTGGTCGACGATGTCCGGGGCCTCGATGAGGAGGACGGCATCGTAACCGTCGGCCCAGAACGAGGCGTGGTCGCTGTAGGTGAGTCCCTTCACCAGCCGGGACAGGGCGAGCCCGGGGGCGGCGCCGCCGCGGTGGACGTCCAGGAGGTCATTCGCCAGCCACCGGGAGGGGATGTTGGTGATGACGGCCAGCGAGTCCCGGCGGGGGTTGTAGGAAACCATGTCCAGGTTCACCACCCCGTAGAGCTTGAGGGGGTCGAGCTTCCCGGCCGCGAACACGCTGTCGGCGAGATACCGGCTCCCCAGCAGGAAGCGGTCGCGCTCGATCAGCTGCTGTTCCTCGCCGTCGAAGAAGGTGATCATCACGCCGGCCTGGGGCCGGAGATTCCGGGCCGCGGCCACCCGCAGCGCTTCCAGGATGGAGCCCACCCCGCTTCCGTTGTCGTCGGCGCCGGGCGCGGGGGAGGTCCACTTGTCCCACTCGGGATGGGTGAGGCTGTCGGCCTGGGAGGTGCCGTCGAAGTGCGCTCCCAGCAAGAAAAGCCCGGGCGAGGTCCCGCCCATCGCGCCCGGGAGCCAGCCCACCACGTCGGTGTAGGCGGTGCGGATCTCGTGAGGGCCGTGATAATCGAGGCCGGGATAGAAGGTGTCGAGGACCGCGTAGCCGCCCAGGGGCTTCAGGGCGTCGTCGAGCCGCTTCAGCAGGTAACGCGCGTAGATCCCGGTGGTGGGTAGCGGGGCGAACCGGCTGGGGGGCCCGATTCCGGTCTCGCCGCTCAGGTCGCGTGCGGTGGCGAGGATGGAGTCGGCCGAGACCTCGGCCTGGGGGGGAAGAGCCTGGGAGGTCCGCCCGGCGGCGAGAAACCAGAAGGCGGCCACCGCCAGGACCGCGAGCATCCGCAGGCAGAGGAACCACCGGCGCCGAGTCACTCTGGGCATCCTCCTGCTCACGGCCCCGGAGGGAGGAAACCGGACGGCCGGCGCCCGCGACCCGCCGCGGGGGGGCAAGCGAAGCTGGTACGCCCGACAGGATTCGAACCTGTGACCTTTGGCTCCGGAGGCCAACGCTCTATCCAGCTGAGCTACGGGCGCACTTCAAGCGATCCTTCAAAACGGCGATGAAGTTTCACACGCCCCCCCCGCGGTGTCAAGGCGCGGAGCCGGAGCCGGCATCGGGCCCGGGATCGCCGCGGAGCGCGCGGAGGCGGGCCCCGGGGTCGTCGGCGACCACCAGCGCCTCCCCCACCAGGAGCGCGTCCACCCCCGCCGCCTGGAGGCGGAGCACGATTGCGCGCTCGGAGATCCCGCTCTCCGCCACCGTCACCACGCCGCTTCCGCGCAGGGCGGGGAGCACCGCCTCGGTCCGCCCCACGTCCACGGTGAAGTCGGCGAGGTCACGGTTGTTCACCCCCACCACCCGGGCGCCGGCCCGGAGCGCGGTCTCCGCCTGGGCGGCGTCGTCGACCTCCACCAGGTGCCCCAGGCGGTAGGCGGCGCAGAGTTCCAGGTAGTCGCGGAGCTGGGACGGGCTCAGGACCGCGGCCAGGAGGAGCACCGCGTCCGCCTCCCCCGCAGCCGCTTCGAAGAGCTGAAGCTCGTGCACGTGGAAATCCTTGCGCAAGAGCGGCAGCTCCTTCGCCCCCTCCCGCGCCCCCGCCAGCAGGGCGCCGCTCCCCCGGAAGAAATGGGGCTCGGTCACCACCGACACCGCCGCCGCGCCGTTCTCGCGGTAGGCGCGGGCCTGCCGGGCGGGGTCCAGGTCCTCGCGCAGGAGCCCCCGCGACGGGGACGCCATCTTCACCTCGCACAGGAAGCGCACCGGGGCCTCGGGACGGGGGCGCCGGAGGGCGGAGTCCAGCGCCCGGCGCGCTCCCGCCCGCGCCTCCGCCCGCTCACGGAGCTCGCTCCGCGACACCCGGTGCTCCCGCGCGCGCACGTCCTCCAGCGTCCGTTCCACGATCCGGCCCAGGATGCCGGGAAGCCCGCTCATCCGTCCCACTCCCGGGTGAACCGCACGTAGTTCTCCACCGCCTGGAGCGCCCGTCCGCTCTCCACCGTGTCGCGGGCGAGGCGGACCCCCCCGGCGAGGGTGGCGGACGCTCCCACGGTGTAGAGGGCGGCGCCCGCGTTCAGGCAGACCACGTCGCGGGCGGGGCCCTCGCGGCCGGTGAACACGGCGCGGATGAGAAGCGCGTTCTCGGCGGCGCCGCCCCCGGCCAGGGCGTCCGCGGGGGCGGAGGCGAGGCCGAGTTCGGCGGGAGCGACCTCGTAGGTGCGCACGGTCCCGTCGCGAAGCTCGCTCACCCGGCTGGGGCCGGCGAGCGAGAGCTCGTCTAGGCCCCCCGCGCCGTGCACCACCATCGCCCCCCGCAGGCCTAGGATCCGCAGCACCTCGGCCAGGGTCGAGGTGAGGCCGGCCGCGTACACCCCCAGGACCTGGTGGGTGGCTCCGGCGGGATTGGAGAGGGGCCCCAGCACGTTGAACAGGGTGCGGAGCGCCAGCTCGCGCCGCGGCGCGGCCGCGTGCTTCATGGCGCCGTGGTGCACCGGGGCGAACAGGAAGCCGAAGCCCACGCTCTCGATGGAGGCGGCCACCGCCTCGGGGGGGAGGTCGATCCGCGCCCCCAGGGCCTCCAGCACGTCGGCGCTCCCGCACCGGCTGGACACCGAACGGTTGCCGTGCTTGGCCACCGCCACCCCCGCCCCCGCGGCCACGAAGGCGGAGGCGGTGGAGATGTTGAAGGTCCCGCTCCGGTCGCCTCCGGTCCCGCAGGTGTCGAGGAGGGGCTCGCGGGCCACCGCGATCCGGCGGGCGTGGGTGCGCATGGATTCCGCCGCCCCCGCGATCTCCTCGGGGGTCTCGCCCCGGACCCGGAGCGCCATCAGGAGCGCCCCGATCTGGGCCGCGGTGGCCTCGCCCCGCATGACGACGTCCATGGCCGCGCGCATCTCCCCGCGGGAGAGGTTGCCGCCGTCGGCGAGGCGTTCCAGGGCGGCGCCGAGGCCGCGGGAGTCGCCGGTCATGCCGGCCGGGGTCCGGGGATCACCAGGAGCCTCCCCGCCGGCCGCGGCGCGGCAGGCGTCGAGGTAGTTGGCGAGCAGGTGTTTTCCCGCTCCGGTGAGGATGGACTCGGGATGGAACTGCACCCCCCAGGCGGGGGCCTCGCGGTGGCGAATCGCCATCACCTCGCCCTCCTCCGTCCAGGCCGAGATCTCGAGCACCCCGTTCACGCTCCCCCGTTCCAGGAGGAGCGAGTGATAGCGGGTGGCGGTGAAGGGGTTCTCGAGGCCGGCGAAGAGATCCCGGCCGTCGTGGAGCACCGGCGAGGTCTTGCCGTGCATCAGGCGCTCCGCCCGCACCACCCGGGCGCCGAACACCTCCCCCAGGGCCTGGTGGCCCAGGCACACCCCGAGGAGCGGCGTCCGCCCGGTCACCGCCCGGATCACCGCCTCGCTCACCCCGGCGTCGGCGGGGACCCCGGGGCCGGGCGAGATCACCACCCCGTGATAGCCCCCCGCGGCGACCTCGGACGGGGTGACGGCGTCGTTGCGCGCCACCGCGACCTCCGCCCCGAACTCGCTCAGGTACTGGACCAGGTTGTAGGTGAAGGAGTCGTAGTTGTCGAGCATGAAGAGCCGGAGCCCCGCGCCCCGGCGGCCGGGAGCTTCCGGGCGGGCCTCGGAGGCGGTCATCGGGCTTCCGCCTCCCCCATCAGCGCCCGCGCGGTCCGCCGGGCGTCCTCGCCTCCGGCGCTCCCCGCCAGCATCCGGGCCAGCTCCGCCTCCCGCCCGGCCGCGTCCAGGACCTCCATCCGGACCAGGGTCCGCTTGCGGTCCACCGACTTCACGAGCCGCAGGTGGTGCCCGGCCCGCCCCGCGATCACCGCCAGGTGGGTCACCACCAGGACCTGGCGCTCGCCGGCGATGGCGGCCAGGCGCGATCCCACCGCTTCTGCGACCAGGCCCCCGATCCCGGTGTCCACCTCGTCGAAGATCACCACCGGCACCGGGTCCACCCGGCGGAGCACGTTCTTGAGCGCGAGCATCACCCGGGAAACCTCGCCCCCGGATGCGATCCGGGCGAGCGCCCCCGCCGCCTCGCCGGGGTTGGCGGCGAGCACGAACGCCGCGTCCTCGGCGCCGCGGGGACCCACCGGGGCCTCGCGGCCGGGTAGCGACGCCCCCGCGCGGGGGGGGCGGAACTCCACCGCGAACCGCGCCCCCTCCATGCCCAGGCCGCGCAGTTCGCGGGTGACCTCGCGGGCGAAGGCGGCGGCGGCGCGGCTCCGGACCGCGCTCAGCCGGGAAGCGGCCTCGAGAAGCGCGGCGCCGGTCCGGGCCAGATCCGCGTCCAGGGCCGCGCGGCGCCGGGAGGCGTCCTCCCGCCCGGCCAGGAGGTCGTCGAGCTCCTCCCGGCGGCGCACCAGGTCGTCCACCGAAGCGTGGTACTTCCGCTTCAGGCGCGCGAGCAGGGCGAGCCGGGCGCCGACTTCTTCCAGCCGCCCGGGGTCGGCCGCGATCCCGTCCACGTACCGGGCGAGGTCGCGCGCCGCCTCCTCGCACGCCACCAGCGACTCGTCGACCTGCCGCCGCACCTCCTCCAACCCCGGGTCGAGCGCGGCCGCCGCCCCCAGGTCGCGCGAGGCGCGGCCCAGCAGGCTTTCCGCCCCCGGATCGCCCTCGGTGAGGGCGTCGAGGGCTCCGGCGGCCAGCTGCGCCAGCTTCTCGGCGTGGGCGCCGCGGTGCCGTTCCCGCTCCAGCTCCTCCTCCTCGCCGGCGCGGAGCCCGGCATCGGTCAGCTCGCGGAACTGGAATTCGAGGAACTCCCGCTCCTCGCCGCTCCGGCGGCTCTCCTCGAGAAACGCGGCGACCCGCTCCGAGGCCTCGGCGTGGGCGCGATGGGCGGCGGCGACCGCGTCCACCGCGCTCCCCGCCCCCGCGTAGGCGTCGAGATAATCGAGGTGGGTCTCGTCCCGCAACAGATTCTGCTGCTCGTGCTGCCCGTGCAGATCGGCCAGGGCCGCCCCCAGCTCGCGGAGGCGGCCCACCGTGGCCGGCCGATCGTTGACGTAGGCGCGGGAGCGGCCGTCGGCCCCCACCACCCGGCGCAGGAGGAGGGTGCCGTCCTCCAGGGGCTGGTCGAGGCCGCGGCGGGTGAAGTGGTCCGGGGCCAGCTCGAAGCGGGCGACCACCTCGGCCTCGGAGGCGCCGCGGCGGACCAGGCCCGCCGACGCCCGCCCCCCCAGGACCAGATCCAGCGAGCCCACCACCAGGGACTTCCCCGCCCCGGTCTCCCCGGTGATCGCGTTCAGGCCCGGTTCGAACCGGGCTTCCAGGCGGTCCACCACCGCCAGGTTGGAAACCCAGAGCTCTCTCAGCATGTCGCTCCTCTCCGGACGGGCGGGAACGGGGTCGCCGGCGGCCCGAGGCCCCCCGGCCCCCGGGCAAAGCGGGATTCTACACCAGCGGAGCGGTTCAGGGCCCGGCGGGGGCCAGCACCGAGTCGCGGAGCGCGGGAGGGAGCGAGCGGAGATAGTCCCCCGCCCGGGCGCGCCCGTCCGGCCCGGAAAGGAGGAGGGCCAGGATCTGCCGGTGGTAGCGGAGCGCGCCCGGGTCGAGCCGGGCGGCCTCGCGAAGTTCGGCGAGAGCGGCGCCGGGGAGGCGGAGCGCGCTGAGGGCGGCCGCCGCGTTGAAGTGGGCGACGTCGTCGCCGGGATCGAGCCGGAGCCGCGCCCGCGCCACCGCCAGGGTGGACTCGGGACGGTCGAGGCGGAACCACGCCACCGCCAGCGCCGCCGCCCCCCGCCCGGTGGACAGGGTGGCGGCGCGATGCGCCTCCAGGATCGACACCGCCTCCCCCGCCCGTCCGGAGGCGGTGAGGAGCTCGCCGAGCTCCCCCGCCGTCCGACCCGCCCGGGGCGAGTCCATGGAGCGGGCCAGGCTGGAGACGGCCCCGGAGGTGTCCCCGCGGGCGAGCTGGAAGTCGCCCAGGGTCCCCCACAACCGGTGGTTTCCGGGCGTCGCTTCCAGCGCCTTCCGGACGTCCGCTTCGCCGGCGGCGGCCTCTCCCCGCTCGCGATGGTAGTAGGCGAGGATCTCCCAGCCGTAGCTCCGGGCCGGGCCGGTGACCGACCCGCGCGCGTTCTGGGCGGCCAGGAACTTCGCCCCCGCCGGGCACAGGGTCAGGGTGAGGAGCCCGCCCAGGAGGATCGGCCCCGGCGCGATCGCGGCGAGGAGCGCGGGCCGGAACGCGAACCCCGAGCGCACCGCCGCCCGGCCGGCGAAGAACGCCGCGGAGACCAGCGCCGGGGTCATGAGGTCCAGGTCGCGGTACCCGCCCAGCTCGAACCGTCCGATCAGCGGGAAGAGGAGGAAACCCGCGGTGGTGAGCCCCAGGATCCGACCGGGGGCGTCGTCGAGGGCGCGGCGGCGGGCGGCGAGGGCGACCAGCCCCGCCGGGATCAGCACCAGGAGCCAGTCGCCGGCCACGTCCCAGAGGTAGTCCCCGGGCGGGTGGAGCTCCTCCCAGTGCGCGGCCAGGGAGTGCGCGCGCAAGGGGGGGAGAAGCGCGGTCGCCCCCCATCCGGCGGCCATGAGCCCGGCCCAGACCGCCGCCATCCGGCGGCCGCGGCGCGGTGAGAGGGCCCACGCCGCCAGGGGGACCGCGGCCAGGAGCCCCGCCACGTGGACCAGGCACGCGGCGGCCAAAAGCGCCGCCGTTCCCACCCCCGTCCGGCCCCGGGCGAAGTCCCGGAGGAGCGAGGCGAGGAATGCGGCGAACACCGCGGCGAAGAGCGGATAGACCTCGACGTGGCCGTAGAAGACGAAGCTCACCGGGGCCGCGAACACCAGCACCAGGGCCAGGGCCGCCGCCCCCGCGCTCCGGTCCGGCGCCTCGCGGCGGAGCGCTCCGGCGAGGAGGACGGCGGTGAGCCAGCCCGAGGCCACCGACACCATCGCCAGCGCCGCCGCCACCGCGCCCGTCCCCGACGCCGGGCGCGCCACCCACCCCAGGACCACCGCGGCCAGCGGGGATCGGTAGCCGGGGAGGTGCCCGCGCAGGAAATCCGCGTTCTGGATCCACACCCGGGAGTCGCCGAGGAGAAGGTTCCGGTCGCGCAGCCACCACGCCGCCGCCGCGAACGCCCCCCCCACGATCCACAACAGCGCCCCGGCGCGCGTCCCCCGCCGGGCCGCGGCGAACGCGGCCAGCGCGAGGAGGCCGACGGTGAGGAGGGAGCGAAGGTAGAGCGCCGGGCAGCTTCCGGCCGCGGTGCCGACCAGGGAGAGGATCCAGAGCGGGCCCGCGGGCATGCTACCGGTTCTTCGGTATCCCGCCCCAGTTCAGCTTGGTGCGCAGGATCTCGTAGTACGGGCGCCGTCCCAGGAACGCCAGCACCACCCGGCGTTGGGAGCGGCCGATCCGGATCCGCGCCCCCGGGGCCACCCGGTGCGCGTCCTGGCCATCGGCGGTGATCTTGAGAAAGACCCCCGGGAGGAGATTCTCCACCTCCACCTCCTCGTCGTCGCCGAAGACCAGGGGCCGGATGGCCAGCGAGTGGGCGCACATCGGGGTCACCACCAGCGCCCCCAACGCGGGGTGGACGATGGGCCCGCCGGCGGAGAGGGAGTACGCGGTGGAGCCGGTGGGGGTCGACACCACCAGGCCGTCGGCGGTGAAGGTGCCGACGTAGGCGCCGTCGATGGTCATCTTGAGCACCACCGCCCGCCGGTTGAAGGTCCCCTCGTCCACCACCACGTCGTTCAAGGCGTGGAGCTCGAGCCGCCGCCCCGCTTCATCCTCGGTGAACGCGCGCAAGAGCGGCCGGGTCTCCAGCCGGTAGGCGCCGGCCAGCACCGCGTCCAGGCAGGGGTCGATCTCGTCCGAGGGGACCGCGGTGAGGAATCCGAGGCCTCCCAGGTTCACCCCCAGGATCGGCACCTCGCGCCCCTCCAGCGCGCGCACCGCGTTCAGCAGGGTGCCGTCCCCCCCCAGGCACAGGAGGAGCTCGGTCCGGTCCAGGAACCCGTCCTCGTTCCCCCGCTTGCCCAGAGCGGCGGCGAGGTCGTGCTTGAGCAGCACCTCCACCCCGCCCGCCTCCAGCCGGCCGGTGATCCGGCGCACCACGCCGAGCGCCTCCGGTTTCAAGAGGTTGGCCTGCACCGACACGCGCTTGGGAGGGGCCATGACGCCTCCTAGATGTACCAGACCAGGCCGTAGAGCACGCCCACCGCCGCTCCCACCAGGACCTCGAACGGGGTGTGCCCCAAGAGTTCGGTCAGCCGCTCGGCGAGAAGCTCCCGGTGCCGGTAGTGGTCCTCCACGATGCGGTTCAGCACCCGGGCCTGCATCCCCGCCGCCCGGCGGAGCCCCGCCGCATCGTACATGATGACGAGGCTGAAGAAGAGGGTGACGCTGAAGATCGTGGACCCCGCCCCCTCCCGGAACGCCACCGCGGTGGTGAGCGCGGCCACGCTCGCCGAGTGCGAGCTGGGCATGCCGCCGGTGGAGACCAGGCGGGTGAAGTTCACCCTCCGGTTGAAGACCATCTCCGCCAGAAACTTGTAGAGCTGGACCAGGAATCCCGCGCTCAGGGCGACCAGGTAGGGCGCGGAGGCGATCACGTGCTTCATCGGCTCTCCTTCTCCCGGAGGGGGAGGCCGTCCGGGCCGCGGCGGCGGGCGTCGACCACCTCCACCAGTCCCCGGAAGAGTCGCTGCCGGCCGGGGAGCCGGTCCGCCTCCGACCGGGCGCGGGCCAGGAGCCGGTCCACCGCCCGGTGGGAACCGGCCATCCCCCGCACCGAGGGATAGGTGACCTTCCCCCGGGCCCGGTCGCGCCCGGGGTCGCGGCCCAGCTCGCGAAAGGTGCCCGCCGCCCCCAGCACGTCGTCCACGATCTGGAACGCCAGCCCCAGGGACTCGCCGTAGCCGGTGATCCGCCGAAGCGCGGCGGGGCCGGCTCCCGCCGCCAGTCCGCCCAGCCGGAGGGACGCGGTGAAGAGCCGGCCGGTCTTCCGGCGGTGGATGTAGTCGAGGACCGCCGGCGACACCCGTTTCCCCTCCGACAAGAGGTCCAGCACCTGGCCGCCGATCACCCCACGGCTCCCGGTGGCCTCGGAGAGTTCCGCCACCAGCCGGGCCGCGGCCGCCGGACCCAGGGCCCGCGGCCGGGCCTGCGCGGCCAGGGTCTCGAAGGCGAGGGTGAGGAGCGCGTCCCCGGCCAGGATGGCCACCCCCTCGCCGAATACCTTGTGATTGGACGGCTTGCCCCGCCGGAAATCATCGTCGTCCATGGCGGGGAGATCGTCGTGGATGAGCGAGAACGCGTGCACCATCTCGATCGACGCCGCCACCGGGTCGGCCTTCCGGCCCCGTCCCCCGCACGCCTCGTAGGCCAGGAGCACCATGGCCGGCCGGAGCCGCTTCCCCTCCGAGAGCGCGGTGTAGCGCATGGCCTGGTGGATGAGGCGCGGCTTGGCCGAGGCCGGCGGCAGGAGCCTGCCGAGCGAGGCCTCGGTGCGAACCGCGGCGCGGTCCAGGTAGGCGGCGAACGCCCGCGCGTCCAGCCCCGGCTCAGAACGGGAGCTCGTCATCCCCCTCGTCCTCCTCGTCCTCCCCCTCGTCCTCGGTCGCGTCCGCCTCCTCCCCGCCGCCCAGGCGCGAGGCCTCCAGCCGGAAGCCCCCGGCGTTCTCGGAGAGTTCGCGGATCAGGGTCTCGGCCCGGTCCAACCGGGCCAGGCACGCCTGCACCAGCTTCGTCCCCTCGGCGTAGGCCTGGATGCTCTCCTCCAGCGGCACCTCGCCGTCCTCGAGCCGGGTGACGATGGTCTCGAGCCGGGCCAGCGCCTCCTCGAAGCTCAAGGCGGCCTCGCCCGAGGCCGCCCCGGGCGGAGCCTTCTCCGCCGCCTTCCGGGGGGCGCGGCTCCTCTTCTTGTCGGTCATGAGCGTTCCTTCCCCGAGCCTTCGGGTTCCGCCGGGCCGCCCGTCTCCACCCGTTCCACCCGGGTGCGGGCCCGGTCCGTCCTGAACTGCACCACCAGGGGCGCACCCTCGGCAAGCCCCCCCGCCGCGGTCACCAGCCGGCCGCTCACCGGATCGCGGGCCAGGCAGTAGCCCCGGGCGAGCACCGCGGTGGGATCGAGGGCATCCAGGGCCCGGGTCCGGGCCTCCAGCCGTTGGCGAGCGGTCCGCACCGACACCGCCGCCGCGTGCCGCAGGCGGGCGGCCAGCCCCCCCGCCGAGCTTCGCAGGGACCGGACCCGGGCTCCGGGCTCCAGCGCGGCCAGCCGCCGCGCCGCTTCCCATCCGTCCCGGCGCTTGGCCTCGGTCCGGCGCACCGCGCTTCGGCGGAGCCGGAGCGCCAGCTCGTCCACCCGCTGTTCCTCGCGCCGGAGGAAGAGTTCCGGACGGCGGAACCCGTAGGCCCCGGCCAAACGTTTCAGGTGGAGCCGCCGCTCGCCCAGTTCCCGGGTGAGCCGCGCGGCCATCTTCGCCGCCGCCGCCGCCAGCGCGCGGGCCACCTCGATCCGGTCCGGCACCACCAGCTCCGCCGCCGCCGACGGGGTGGCGGCCCGAAGATCGGCGGCCAGGTCGGCGAGGGTGACGTCGATCTCGTGCCCCACCGCCGACACCGTGGGGGTGCGGCAGGCGGCGATGGCCCGCACCACCGGTTCCTCGTTGAAGGCCCACAGGTCCTCCAGGCTCCCGCCGCCCCGGCCCACGATCAAGACGTCGGCGCCCCCCCACCGGTCGAGCCGGCCGAGGGCGGCGGCGATCTCCTCCGCCGCCCCTTCGCCCTGGACCCGGGCGGGAGCGAGCACGATCTCCGCCGGCGGCCACCGCCGGGCGATCACGTGGACCAGGTCGCGCACCGCGGCCCCGGTGGGCGAGGTGACGATGCCGATCACCCGGGGAAAGAGCGGGAGCGGCCGCTTGCGGGCGGGGTCGAAAAGCCCCTCCCCGGCCAGCCGGCGCTTGAGCGCCTCGAACGCCTGCATGAGCGCGCCGAGGCCGGAGGGGACCATCCGTCGCACGATGAGCTGGAGATCGCCCCGGGGCTCGTAGAGGGAGAGTTCCCCCTCCGCCACCACCTCGACCCCGTCGGCGGGCAGGAAGCGGAGCCCGATCGCCGCGCCGCGGAACATCACCGTCCGGAGCTGGGCGTCGGAATCCTTGAGGGTGAAATACAGGTGCCCCGAGGCCGGCCGGCGGAGTCCCGAGATCTCGCCGCGCACGCTCACCCGGCCGAAGCCGGCCTCCAGCGTTCGCTTGATCGCGCCGGTGATCTCGCTGACGGTGAGGACCGCGGGTTGCTCGCTCACCGCCGGAGGTCCGGAGGCGCCGGCCCGGGACCGCCCTCGGTCACTCCGGATCCTCCCAGGGGCGGGTGACCGACCCCGAGGCGGCGTCGACGGTGTTCCGCATGAGCATGGCCACGGTCATGGGGCCCACTCCCCCCGGCACCGGGGTGAGGAGCGAGGCCACCTCGTCCACCCCGGGGGCGACGTCGCCGACCAGCTTCATCTTGCCCGGCTTCCCGGGATGGGGCACCCGGTGGATGCCCACGTCCACCACCACCGCCCCCGGTTTCACCATCTCCGGGGTGACCACCCCCGGCCGTCCCGCCGCCGCCACCAGCACGTCGGCGAGCCGGGTGAAGCGCTCGGGTTCGCGGCTCCGGCTGTGGAGGAGGATCACGGTGGCGTCCCGCCCCTCCCCCTTCTGGCTCAACAGGTTCGCCAGCGGACGGCCCACCACGTTGGAGCGCCCCAGCACCGCCACCACCGCGCCGGGAAGCGTCACCTCCTCGCGCCGGAGGAGGTAGAGGATGCCGAGGGGGGTGCAGGGGACGAACGCGGGCTCCCCCCGCACCAGCTTCCCCACGTTCACCGGGTGGAAGCCGTCCACGTCCTTGTCGGGATCGATGAGTTCCAGGAGCGCCACCGCGTCGATCCGCGGAGGGACGGGAAGCTGGAGCAGCACCCCGTGCACCGCCGGGTCCTCGTTCAGGGCGCGCAGGGCGTCGGTGGCCTCTTTCTGGGTGGCGTCGGCCGGCAGCACCACTTCCCGCGCGGCCACGCCCACCGACTCCGAGGCCTCGGTCTTCTTGCGCAGGTACACCACCGAAGCGGGGTCGTCGCCGATCCTCATCATGGCCAGGGTGGGAACGACGCCGCGGTCGCGGAGCGCGCGCGCCCGCTCCCCCGCCTCGCGATGCACCTCCTCCGCCCGGGCCCTTCCGTCGATGATGCGCGCGGTCATGATCTCTCCTCGTCGGCCAGCCGCCGCTCCACCCGGCGGATGGAGCGCGCCCTTCCGGTGGCCTCGTCCAGCTCCACCAGCACGGCGTAGAGACGGACGTCCCCGAAGGCGGGCTGGAAGCGGTGGTGCATTCCGGTGCGGAAGTGGGCGAGGACCGAGTCCTTCTCCATCCCGATCACCGAATCGTAAGGCCCGGTCATCCCCACGTCGGTGATGAAGGCGGTGCCCTTGGGCAGAATCCGCTCGTCGGCGGTGGGCACGTGGGTGTGAGTGCCCGCCACCAGCGACGCCTTGCCGTCCAGGTACCAGCCCAGCGCCATCTTCTCCGAGCTGGCCTCCGCATGGACGTCCATCACCAGGTAGTGGGCGTTGCCGTCGCGGGCGCGTTCCACCAGGAGATCGACCGCGCGGAAGGGATCGTCGAGCGGGCGCATGAACACCCGTCCCAGCACGCACCCCACCGCCAGCTTTCCTCCGGGGGCATCCACGAAGGCCAGGGTGTAACCGGGAGTGCCGGGGGGATAGTTGGCCGGGCGCACCACCCGGGGCTCGGCGTCGATGTAGTCGTGGGAGTCCCGCTTGTCGAAGAGGTGGTTGCCGCCGGTGAGGGCGTCCACCCCGCAGGCGAACATCTCGGAGGCGGTGTCGCGGGTGAGGCCGGAACCGCCGGCGAGGTTCTCACCGTTGGCGACGATGACGTCCACCGCGAGCTCGCGGCGGAGCCCGGGAAGGAAGCTCTGGAGGGCGCGGCGCCCCGGCTTGGCCACGACGTCGCCGATGAAGAGCAAGTTCATGTAAAAGAAAATTCCCCGCCGGATGCCGTGTGATTCGGGTTTTTGAACCTAAACTTAGAGGTGGGCGCCCTATTCCGGAGTTCGCGTCTCCCGCCATCGCGGGCGTCACTCCGTCCGGAGTTCGAGCTCCCGAAGCTTAGGTGTTGGCTCAAAAATACCTGGAGTCATCACGGACAGGGCAGGGAATCTTCAAATCCGTTTCCCGCGATCCGGAAGCGGGCTTCCGGGCCGCTCAAAGCCTTGTCAGTGTTGTCGTCCGCCGGCGCCGCCGCCGGCCGGCCCGTCCGCTTCCGCGCGACGGAGCCGCGGATTACGCCGCTCACAAACCATGTTAGTCCGCGCCGAGCGCGGAGTCCAGCAGTTCCTCCAGCCGCGTCAACCGCGCGCTCACCGCCGCGCGCATCGCGCGCTGACGTTCCTGTTCGTCGAGGAGTTCGCCGGCGATGCTGAGCGATGCGAGCACGGAGAGGCGGGCGGGGGGGGCGGTCCCCTTGGGGTCCAGCTCGTCCATCTTCCCGACCACGTAGTGAGCGATGCGGGTCAGGGTCTCCGGGCTGAGATCGGTGCGGATCTGGTACGAGGACCCGCGGATCTGAACCGAGGTCTCGTTGACCGTCTTCGCCATGCGTGGTCCCCCTGTGGCGGCGCCGGGCGCCGGAAATCACTCGAGGCCGAGCCCGTCCAGGCGCTCGAGAATCGTCTCGATCCGCCGGGCGGTGGCGGCCCGGTCCCGCAACAACTCGTCGCGTTCCCTCTCCAGCCGGGCGATCTCCTCCCCGGTCTCCCGGGAGCCGGTGAGCTCGCCGGTGAGCCGCCGGATCTCACCCTCCTGCTCCGCGGTCCGCGCCCTCAGCCCGTTGCGTTCCTCGCGCATCCGGGACACCGCCTCCAGCGCCCGTTCCACCTTCTTCTCCAGCCGCTCGAGCGCGGCGAGATGCTCGTCGCCGGTGACCTCCTCGGTCTCGATGTCGGTCATCGTTCGTTCATCCCTCCGGCCGGAAGGCTCATCCCTCCCGGCGTACGATGTTCCGGCGCCGCAGGCCGGTCACGATCCGGTCCACCGCGGCGTCCACGTCCTTTTCCTCCAGGGTGCGGTCCACAGCCCGGAAGGTGAGGCTGAATCCCAGCCCCACGTGCCCGGCCGGGATGTGCCTGCCCCGGTAATGATCGAAGAGCTCGAGTCCGGCGAGGTGCTCCCCCGCGTCCTCGCGAATCCACTCACGGACTTGGGCCTGGGCGGTGCCGTCGGGAACCACCAGGGCCAGGTCGCGCCGCACCGCGGGAAACCGCGCGAGTTCCCGGAAGGTCCGGGGCGCCCCCTCTTCCGGGGGAAGGGCGTCGAGCCGGATCTGGGCGGCGAATACCGGCCGCCCGAGGTCCCGTCGCTCGCGCACCGCCTCCGGCGCTTCCCACACGAAACCCAGATCCCGCTCGCCCTCCCAGGCTCCGATCGAGCCGGCCGGCGCCAAATCCAGGCGATCATAAGGCCGCCACCGGGGCGAGTCAATTTGATGCGAGGCAAGAAGCGCCTCCACGAAACCCTTGAACTCCAGGAAATCGAGCGAGCGGCGGGCGCGCTCCCGCGAGGGCGCGAATCCTCCCCCCACCGCCACCAGCCCCACCCATTCGGTCTCCACCGGAAGCTTGCCGCCGGAGCGCCGGTCGAACGTCTTGCCCAGCTCGTAGAGCGCCACCTCGGGGGTGCCGTGGCGCAGGTTGCGGGCGGCGGCGTCGAGGAGCGACGGCACCAGGCTCACCCGGAGTCCCTCGGCCTCGCTGCTGAAGGCCTCGTCCAGGGGGACGAACGCGGCTCCGGCGGTCTCGGGGTCGATCCCCACCTCCCCCGCCGCCTCGCGCCGGGTGAGCACGGGGGTGATCGCCTCGTGGAAGCCGAGCCCGCGCAGCAACTCCCCCACCCGCCGGCGGCGCACCTCCTCCGGCTGCACCGGCGCGTCCACCCCGCTCACGTTGGCCATCCGGGATCCGATCGCGTCGTAGCCGCGGTGGCGGGCCACCTCCTCCACCAGGTCGCACTCCTCCAGCACGTCGCGCCGCCAGGTGGGCACGGTCACCGTCCACGGCTCGTCCTCGCGCTCGCACCGGAACCCGAGCGACACCAGCCGGCCGGCGACCTCGTCGGGGTCGACGGCCTCGCCCAGCGTCTCCCCCACCTTGGCCGGACGGAGCGAGACCCGGGCCGGTTCCAGGAAGGCGGCGTCCACCGCCTCCACCATCCCCGGAGCCACCGTCCCTCCCGACACCTTGGCCAGGAGCATGGCCGCGCGCCGGGCGGCGCCGGCGACCCCCGCCGGATCCACCCCGCGGCGGAACCGGATGGCGGCCTCGGTGTCGAGGCGGAGCGCCCGCGATCCCCGCAGCACCCGCTGCGGCTTGAACCACGCCGCCTCCAGCAGCACCTCGGTGGTGCCATCGTGGACCTCGGTGCCGGCCCCGCCCATGACCCCGGCGGCCCCGATGGGGCGGTCCCCGTCGGTGATCACCAGCACGCCGGCCTCGAGCCGGCGGTCCACCCCGTCGAGGGTGGTGAGGGTCTCCCCGGCGCGGGCGCGGCGGACCAGGATCCGCCCGGTGGCGAGCCGGGCCAGGTCGTAGGCATGGAGCGGCTGCCCCAGCTCCAGCATCACGAAGTTGGTGACGTCGACCACGTTGTTGATCGCGCGCTGTCCCACCGCTTCCAGCCGCTTCACCAGCCAGGCCGGAGAGGGGGCGATTCTGACCCCGCGCACCAGGTGGGCGGTGAAGCGCGGGCAATCGGCGGCGTCCTCCACCTCCACCGAGAACACGCCTTCGACCGGGGCGCCGGCTTCCTTCACCGAGGCCTCGGGCGGACGCAGGGAGCCGCCGGTGAGCGCGGCGATCTCCCGGGCCAGCCCCACGTGGCTCAGGCAATCGCCGCGGTTGGAGGGGACGTCGATCTCCAGCACCACGTCCCCCGTCCCCAGCACGCGGGAGACCGGGGTGCCGGGCTCGGCCGGCCCCAGCTCCATGATGCCGGCCTTGTCCTCGCCCACGCCCAGCTCGACCGCCGAGCACAGCATCCCCTCCGAGACCTCGCCCCGGATCTTGGCCCGGGTCAGGGTCATGCCGTTGGGGAGGGTGGTGCCCACCCGGGCCAGGGGGCTGAACATCCCCTCGCGCACGTTGGGGGCGCCGCACACCACCTCCACCGTCTCGCCGTTCCCCGCGTCCACCCGGCAGAGCGAGAGGCGGTCGGCGTTGGGGTGGCGGCGCACCTCCAGCACCTTCCCCACCACCACGCTCGCGGGCAGCGGGGCCGGCCGTTCCACCCGGTCCACCGGGAGGCCGGCCATGGTGAGGCGATGGGCGAGGACCGCGGGGTCCTCCTCCACGTCCACGTAGTCGCGAATCCAGTTCAGGCTGAAGCGCACGTCGTTCTCCCTGCGGGACGCCGGAGTGCGGGCCCGGCCTCCCGCTCGCGGTCAGAACTGGGTCAGGAAACGAAGGTCGTTCTCGAGGAGCAGGCGGACGTCGGGCACGCCGTGGCGCAGCATGGCGATGCGCTCCACCCCCATGCCCGCCGCGTAGCCGGAGACCTCTTCGGGGTCGTAGCCCACGTTGCGAAGCACCTGCGGATGCACCATGCCCGCGCCCAGGATCTCGATCCAGCCGCTGTGCCGGCAGAGCCGGCAGCCGGATCCCAGGCACTGGAAGCAGGTGATGTCCAGCTCCGCCCCCGGTTCCACGAACGGGAAGTAGGAGGGGCGGAAGCGGACGTCGAGGTGCTCGCCGAACATGGAGCGGGCGAACCGCGAGAGGGTGCCCTTGAGGTCGGGCATGGCCACTGCGCGGTCCACGTAGAGGACCTCCACCTGGTGGAACTCCGAGGCGTGGGTGGCGTCCTGGGTCTCGCGGCGGTACACCCGCCCCGGGAACACCTTGCGGATGGGCGGCGGCGTCGATTCCATCACCCGGATCTGCACCGGCGAGGTGTGGGTGCGCAGCACCGTGTCCTCGTCGATGAAGAAGGTGTCCTGGGTCTCGCGGGCGGGATGCCCGGGCGGAAAGTTCAGGGCCTGGAAGTTGTGGTAGTCGTCCTCCACGTCGGGGCCCCGCGCCACCGAGAACCCCATGCCGCGGAAGATCTCCAGCACCCGCTCCTCCACCTGGGTGATGAGGTGGGAGCGGCCCACCGGAGGCCGGACGCCGGGGAGGGTGGGATCGAGGCCGGGCTCCCGGCCGGCGGCGGCCAGATCGCGCTCCCGGGCGGCCACCGCCTCCTCCAGCGCGCGGCGGGCGGCGTTGGCGGCGGCTCCGACCCCGCCCCGTTCGGCGGCAGGGAGGTCCTTCAGTCCCCGCAGGATCCCGTTCAGGGGGGCCTTGCGGGCCAGGTGCTTCACCCGCGCCGCTTCCAGGGCGCCCGCGTCGGCGGCGCCCCGGATGTCGCGGACCCCCTGGTCACGGATGCGCGCGACCTCGCTGAGGACGTCGGTGGCGTCGGACACGGCTACGCGCTCGCCGCCTCCCGGGCCACCGCGGCCAGCTCCTTGAACGCCTCGGTGTCCCGCACCGCGAGCTCGGCCAGCACCTTGCGGTCGATGGACACGTTGGCCCGCTTGAGGCCGTTGATGAACACGCTGTAGGACAGCCCGTTCTCCCGGGCGGCGGCGTTGATGCGGGCGATCCACAGGCGCCGGAAATCGCGCTTCTTGCGCTTCCGGTGCTCGTAGGCGAACTGGAGGCCTCGCAGGACGGTCTCGTTCGCGCTCTTGAACAGACGCGACCGGCCGCTGAAGTTTCCCTTGGCGGCGGCCAACACCTTCTTGCGCCGGGCGCGTCCCGGCACTACTCCACGTGCGCGTGGCATGTCGTTCTCCTTCTGCCCTTACGGACTGCTCGGACGGTTTCGACGGAGGGCGAGGGGCGAGGGGCGCGAAGGGCCCGGCCCCCGGCTAGCCGTTGGGCAGCATCCTCTTGATCCGGTCCTCGTCCGCGGGGTCCACCATGACGCCCTGGCGCAGGTTGCGCTTACGCTTGGTGTCCTTCTTGGTCAGGATGTGGCTGTGGAAGGCCTTGTGTCGCTTGATGCGACCCGAGGCCGTCATCTTGAAGCGCTTGGCCGCGCCTCGATTCGTCTTCATCTTCGGCATCGTTGTCTCCCCGTCCGGGCCCGCGGCCCCGGCGGTCAGGCTTCTTCTTCTCCGGGGCCCGCCGGCTTCCCGTCGCGCCCCTTGTCCCGTCTCGGGATCATGTACATCGTCATGGTGTAGCCCTCCATGCGCGGAGTGCTCTCCACCGTCCCGATGTCTTCGAGGTCGTGCGCGGCCCGGAGCAGAAGTTCCCGGCCCAGCTCCGAGTGGGCCATTTCCCGGCCCCGGAACATGACCGTGAACTTCACCTTGTTCCGCTCGTCCAGGAACGCGCGCGCGTGGCCGACCTTGAAATCGAAATCGTGGTCGTCGATCTTGGGTCGGAACTTGACTTCCTTGACCTGGATCCGGTGCTGGGCCTTCCGGGCCTTGGCCGACTTCTTGGCCAGCTCGTACTTGTGCTTTCCGAAGTCCATGATCCGGCAGACGGGCGGCGACGCGTTCGGCGACACCTCCACCAGGTCGAGCCCGTGCTCGCGAGCCAGTTTGAGGGCCTCGTACGAGGACATCACCCCGACCTGGTTCCCCTCCTCGTCCACCACGCGGACGTTGGGGATCCGAATCCGCTCGTTCACCCGTACCTGATCTTCTTTCTTTGCTATTATCCGATCCTCCTGTGCGACTCCCGGGCCGGGAGGCGGCCGGTACGCCCGCTCCGCCCCACCCGGAATGGTCCCGGGGCGGTTCCCCGCCCCCCTCCGCCCCCACAAACGAAAAAGGCGGAGCCGCGCCAAGCGCCGGCTCCGCCTACGATTCCGCCGCCGGGAGCGGGGCTCTCCCCCGCGCCCGCCGGGGGCAACGCCCCCGGAAACGGCCCGCCCGGGGACCCGGGGTCCCGGCGGCGCCTCCTGCGAGATCGTGAGCGCCCTCCCGTGGGAGGAACCCGGCCGGCCGGCGGTCCGCAAAGCCGGACCCGCCGCCGGGAGAGAAGCTGGCGCTTCTACTTGCGCGAACCCGTAATCTTATTGACGGGCCTCGACTTCGGCAAGAACTTTCTCGAGGAAGGCGGGACGCTCCATCGCCCCCAGATCCTCCCCCCCGTGCCGCCGGACCGAGACCTTGCCCGCCTCCTGGTCCCGCCGCCCCACCACCAGCATATAGGGCACCTTGAGCATCTCCGCGTCCCGGATCTTGGCCCCGATCTTCTCGTTGCGCTCGTCCACCTCGACCCGGACCCCCTTCCCCGCCAGCTCCGCCCGGACGCTCTCGGCGTACTCCAGATTCTGGGGGCTGATGGGGAGGATCCGGACCTGGGTGGGGGCCAGCCACAGCGGGAAGAGCCCTGCGTAGTGCTCGATGAGGATACCGAAGAACCGCTCCAGCGAGCCCAGGAGCGCCCGGTGGATCATGTAGGGGCGATGCTTGTCCCCGTCGTCCCCGATGTAGCTCATGTCGAACCGGGCGGGCTCGTTGAAGTCGAACTGGATGGTGCTGCACTGCCAGGCCCGGCCGATGGCGTCGTTGATCTTGATGTCGATCTTGGGGCCGTAGAAGGCGCCGCCCCCCTCGTCCACGTCGAAGGGAAGCCCGGTGGCGACCAGGGCCTTGCGCAGCGCGGCCTCCGCCGCTTCCCATTGCTCGGGCTCCCCCACCGCCTTCTCGGGCCGGGTGGACAGGTAGAGGTCGAACTCGCTGAACCCGAACGCCCGCAGCATGTCCAGGCAGAACGCCAGGACCCGCTCGATCTCCGCCTCCATCTGGTCCGGGCGCACGAACAGGTGGGCGTCGTCCTGGGTGAACCCGCGCACCCGCATCAGCCCGTGCAGGACCCCCGGCAGCTCGTAACGATAGACGGTGCCGAGTTCCGCCCAGCGCATGGGCAGCTCGCGGTAGGAGTGGAGCGAGTTCTGGTACATCTTGATGTGGAAGGGGCAGTTCATGGGCTTCACGTAGAACTCCAGGTCGTCCATTTCCATCGGCGGGTACATGGATTCCCGGTAGAAGCCCAGGTGGCCCGAGGTTTCCCACAGGCCGGCGCGCCCCACGTGGGGCGAGTAGACGATCTCGTACCCGCTGGCCAGGTGCCGCTCCCGCCAGAAGTCCTCGATGACCTTGCGCACCCGGCCCCCCCGGGGATGCCAGAACACCAGGCCGCCCCCCACGTCCTCGTGGAGGGAGAAGAGGTCCAGTTCCTTTCCCAGCTTGCGGTGGTCGCGCCGCTTGGCCTCCTCCAGCCGGTGGAGATAGGCGTCGAGCTGGTCCTGGGTGTACCAGGAGGTCCCATAGATGCGCTGCAGCCGGTCGCGGTCGGAGTCGCCGCGCCAGTAGGATCCGGCCACCGACAGGAGCTTGAACGCATGGAGCCTTCCGGTCGAGGGAAGGTGGGGCCCGGTGCAGAGGTCCACGAAGTCGCCGTGCCGGTAGATGGAGACCCGGGGATCGGCGATACCGTGCAGGATCTCCACCTTGAACCGGTCGCCCCGCTCCTCGAAGTCGTGGATCGCCTCGGCCTTGTCCACCATGGTCTTGGTGAAGGCCAGGTCCCGGTCGACGATCTCGCGCATCTTGTCCTCGATGCGGCGGAGATCGTCCTCGGTGAAGGGGCGCTCGGTCTCGAAGTCGTAGAAGAAACCGTCCTCGATGGCGGGACCGATGGCGTACTTGGTCCCGGGGAAGAGCTCCTCCACCGCCGAGGCCATGATGTGGGCGGAGCTGTGGCGGTAGAGGTCCCGGGCGTCGGCGTCGTCGAAGCCCACCGGGAGCACCTCGGCCCCCGCCGCCGCCCGTTCGTAGAGGCCGGTCAGCCGGCCGTCCGACTTCACCGCGTAGGCGTCGGCGGAGGCCCCCGCCGCCCGGAGGGCGTCGCCATAGGTGGCGTCCTCGGCCAGGTCGAGTTCCTTCTTCCCGTCAGCGAGCAGCACGGTGACCTTGGGCATGGCCCTCACCTCTCCTTGGGCCGGGGGGCGACCGCCCCGGCCGGGACTCGGCCGGGAAGACCGCCCCAAACAAGTACGCAGGCCCCGGGGCCTGCGTCACTCGAGATCCGGCGATGGGATCGTTCCCCCGACGTCGCGCGACTCAGGGCCGGGGGGTTGCCCTGGTGGGCGATACTGGACTCGAACCAGTGACCTCTTGCATGTCAAGCAAGCACTCTAACCAACTGAGCTAATCGCCCGCGAAAACCGGACGAGGAGAATACCAGAGGGAGATTCGGTGTCAAGGTCGCACGGGTGTACCGGAGGGGCGATCACCACTCGTCGTCCCCCTCCTCCTCCTCCTCGAACTCGTCTTCGTCTTCGTCTTCCTCATCCTCGTCGTCGTCCCAATCCTCGTCCTCGTCCTCGTCTTCGTCCAGATCCTCCTCGTCGTCGTCCTCGAAGTCGTCGTCCTCCTCGTCCTCGTCGAGGTTCTCTTCCTCGTCGTCATCCACGGCGTAGACCTCGTCGCTCCCACACTCCGGACAGTAGCGCACGACCTCCGCGGGATTGTCCTCGCTCACCTCTTCCTCGAAGGTGGTCCCGTTCTCGTCGGTGTACCCGCAGTTGTCGCACTGCCACATGCTCACTCCCTCCAGTGTCGTTTTCATGGCGTTCAACCTCATCGGGTTCGAGTCCTAGAGCGGTTCGGGGTCCATGAGGTTACTACACACCCCGCGAGGCGATTCCAGCACAAATTGAGGCCGCGGAAGTGGTGCCCCCGGGGTGACTCGAACACCCGGCACGCGGTTTAGGAAACCGCTGCTCTATCCGCCTGAGCTACGGGGGCCCAAATACATAAATCCAAGCCGGACAACGAAGTGCGCGAATGTACCAGAGCGCCGGGGGCATGGCAACCGGAACCGTCCGGTTTCCCCCCGCGCTCCGGCGCGTCTCCGGCCGGGGGAGGCGGATCCCCGCCCCCCCCCACAGGGGCCGGCCCATCCCGGCCCCCCCAGATCAGGCGGCGGTGCCGCGCACGTACACCCGGCGAAGCAGCACCCCGTCCACGGTGGCGCCCCCCACCTCCCGGGTGAGCTGGCGGCGGCCCGGGCGCCCCCCTTCGGTCCAGGGGTAGACTTCCGCGAGGTTCAGGTACCAGGTGGCGCGCCGGGCGTTGAGCTCAATCCTGCGGTCGGTGGAGACCTTGCCCGAGGCGAGCCCGGCCAGGTCGGATTCGGTCACCGCCAGGTCCTCGAGGATGGCGGCCAGACCCGGGCTGAACGGGCCGGTCAGCGCCATCCGCTGGTTGTCGCCGGCCACGCACCAGCCCTCCGGGGTCTTCAGCACGAACCCCTTCACCGCCACCTTCCCCACCCCGCTGAAGGTGGCGTCCCGGTCGTAGTGGATGGCGGTGCCGTCGAAGTAGCCGGCCGTGCCCGGATCGGTGCGGATGGAGGGCGCCTCCCCCGCCGTCGCGATCGGGATGATTTCCGCCTCCAGGTTCACGTCGCGGGTAAGGATCCCCCCGCGCGCGATTCCGTCGAGGTGGATGCGGTTCCCGTCCCGCCGGGAGGTGTCGAACTGGAACACCAGTTCCGCCGCCCCCTTCTCCCCCTTCACCAGCGCCTCGATGGAGGGCTCCACCAGCCCCGGGATGCGGACGTAGTACCCGTCGATGACGGCGGCCTTGCCGCTCCAGTACGGCCAGGAGACCACCGAGATCTCCGCGTAGCGCGAGTCGTCGGGATCGACGAGCCCGGCGATCACGTTCTGCGCGGCCGGCGGCCGGGCGGCCAGCGCCACCACGTCGGCGAGGGAGGGCTTCCGGGAGTAGCTTCGGGTGGCGTGGTCCCGGATCACCCCGCCCACCGCCGCCAAGAACGCCACCACCCCCACCACGGCCAGGGGCAGGAGGAGCTTCTGGCGGGAGGTGGGCGTGAGCTGGTGCTGGTGGAGGGCGGCCACGGTGGAGGTCAGCGAGGGATCGTCCTCCCCCCCCGGAACCACGGGGATCGCCTCCCGGGCGTGGATCACCTCCAGGTCACCCACCTCCTCGAGATGGTAGCCGGCGCTCCGGGCCCTGGCCTCGATCGCCTGCACCACCTCCGGAGGGAGGGGGTCGGTGCGGATCGCGGTGTTGAGGAAGTTGACGGCGTGAAAGTGCGGGAGGCTGAGCTCGCCGGCCAGCCGGCGGGCCTCGTTCTCCCCGTGGGCGATCCCGCGGATCTCGACCACGCCCTTCCGGTCGACGAGGATCTTCAGGGTTTCCAAGTGGAGGGTCATGGCGTTCACCTGCCTTGTTGCAAGCGCCGGCGGACCCCGCCCCGGCCTCCCCGGGGAGGAGACCCATGGCACCGGGCGGATCATCCCACCGGCGCGGAAGACGGGGAGATTCCTATTCTCGAATCGGCTTATGCCGTCCCCCCGTCCCCTTCCAGGCCACGGTTGACACGACGCGTGAACTCCAGGACAATTAACGGCTTACGGCCCGCAACCGGGCGCGCGCGGGGTCGTGGCCGGGCCACGGCGCCGGCGGCCGCGCTCCGGACCGCCACCGGGGTGCGCCCCGGCCGACCAACCGGACCACCGCACTTGACGCAAAAAAACTCCCAATTCCTCCGGGGCCTCCTCACCCTCACCCTCAGCCGCTACTTCGTCCGCGCCCTGGCGCTGGTGAAGGGGATCCTGGTGGCGCGGCTCCTCGGACCCAATCTCTACGGGGTCCTGGGCATCCTGGCCGTCTTCCTCAGCTACAGCGCCTACGCCGACCTCGGGATCTTCGGCGGGCTTACCAAGTCGCTCCCGGTGCACCTTTCCCGGAACGAGGAGGAGGAGGTGCGGCGGGCGGAGTCGGCGGGCTTCACCGCGGTGGTGACCCTCATCCTGCTGTTCGGGGTGGGGGTGACGGTGGCGCTGCGGGGGCGAACCTCCGCGGTGGCCTCGGCGGTGCCGGCGCTCGCTTACGCCATGGTGTGCCAGCAGTTCTTCAAGTACGGAACCGTCCTCCTCCGGGCCCGGAGCCGGTTCAACGAGGCCGCCCTCTCGTTCAGCATCCTCCAGTTCCTGGACATGATCTTCGTGATCGCGCTGGTCATCCCGTTCCGGGTCACCGGGGTGTTCCTGGGCCAGGGGACCGCGTTCCTGGTCGCCGGGATCCTTCTCGCCCGCCGCAACCGTTTCCGGTTCGCTCCGGCCTGGAACCCGCCGCTGGTGGCCCGGCTCATCGGGCGCGGTTTTCCGCTGGTGGTCTCCACCCTCACCTTTCTCCTTCTCCAGACCGCGGACCGCTTCCTGATCGTGGGCTTCCTCGACACGCGGGCGCTGGGTTTCTACATGATCGGGGTGTTCTGCGCGACCATGGTCTACTACATCCCCCAGAGCCTGGAGTACGTGCTCTTTCCCAGCTTCCGGGAGCGGCTGGCCGCGATCCCGGAAGGGGAGCTGCCTCCCCCCCGCTACATCGAGTTCCCCACCCGGATGCTCTCCTACGTGCTCCCCCCCTTCACCGCGGCCATCTTCCTGGGCATCCCGGTGGTGGGGGCGATCCTCCCCGCCTACCTGCCCGGCCTCGACAGCGCCCGGATCCTGGTGATGGGCACGTTCTTCCTCTCCCTGGTCACCAGCGCCACCACCTTCCTCATCGCCGCCGACCGCTACTGGGCGCTGATGGGGGTGCAGGCGTGCGCGGTGGGGATCGACCTCGCCCTCAACTATCTGGCGCTCCGGACCGGCCACGGCATCGAAGGGGTGTCCATGGCCACCGCGGTCAGCTACCTCTTCTACGCGTCGGCGGCCATGATCCTCGCCTACCGGTACCTGCGGTTCCGTTCCAGGTCGATTCCGGTGAAACTGCTCCGGCTCTATCTCCCCTACCTCTACGTGCTGGCCGCCGCCCTCCTGATCAACGCCTGGCCCCTCCTCGACCTCGGCCATCCGGTGGCCTCGGTGGCGGCGCGCGAGGCCGTGTTCCTGCTCCTGCTGGCGCCCGGCCTGTGGCTGCTCCAGCGCGCCAACGGGGCGGTGACCGAGGTCTCGTCGCTGCTCAAGGGAGTGATGCGGCCGTGAGCGGGCCCCGGGTGCTGATGTGGATCCAGCGGTTCCGGCCGGCCTTCACCGGCCACGGCCGCCAGATCGAGGCCCTCGCCGGGGTGCTGAACTCGCGCGGGGCCCGGGTGACCATCGCCACCGCCCGCGCCGCCGGGGCCCCCGACCAGGAGGAGGGCCCGGTGCCGGTCCGCCGGTTTCCCCTTCCCGTGACCCGGAATCCCCTCGCCCTGCGGTGGGGGCATCGCGCGTTCCTCGGGTACCTGCGCGCCCACCGGGACCGCTTCGACGTCCTCCACGTTCACGGCGCCCCCGCCGGATTCGTCTACGCGATCCCCGCGGCCCGCCGCCTGGGCCTGAAGACGGTGGTCACCGCCACCCTCCTCGGCGCCGACGATCCGGCGACCCTGAAGGGGCGGGGACGGCTCGCGGGGTGGCGCTTCCGGGCCTACGCGGGGGCGGACGCGTTCGTCGCCATCTCCCCGGCCCTGGCCGCCACCTTTCCCCGGGCGGGGATCGGGGCCTCGCGGGTGGCGCAGATCCCGGTGGGGGTTTCGGTGGAGCGCTTCCGCCCCCCCGCCGACCGCGAGGCGGCCGCGGAGGCCCTGGGGTGGCCGCGGGAGGTGCCGCGCGCGCTCTTCGTGGGGGCGGTGCTCCGCCGGAAGGGGGTGGACCTCTTGCTGGACGCCTGGGAGCGGGTGCTGGCGCGGATTCCGGAAGCCCGCCTCTACGTGGCGGGACCGCTTCAGTTCCCGGAGGAGCCCGCCGCGGCCGGCCGCTTCGCTTCCGCCTGCCGCGAGCGGGCCTCGCGCCCCCCCCTGGCCGGACGGGTCGAGTTCCTGGGCCCCCGCGAGGACGCTCCCCGCCTCTACGCCGCCGCCCATGTGTTTGTTTTTCCGACCCGGCTCGAGGGATTTCCCAACGTATTGCTGGAGTCGATCGCCACCGGGACCCCCTGCGTGGTCACCCGCATCCCCGGCTCCACCGACGTGAGCGTGCGGGACGGGGCCACCGGATACGTGGTGGAACAGGAGGACGCGGCGGGGTTCGCGGAACGGACGATGGCGCTTCTCACCGACCCCGGCCTTCGGGAGGCGTTCGGGGCCCGGGCCCGGGCCGACGCCGAGAGCCGCTACGGGTTCGAGGTGGTGGCCGAAGCCCACCTGGACCTTTACCGGCGCCTGGCCGCGGGGCGGGGGGCGGCATGACTCCCCTCGCCCACGCGCTCGGCTTCGTGTTCGCCGCCGCGGTGTGGATCCTGCCCGGGATCGCGCTCGCCCCCTTCTTCGACATCATCTCCCCCCGGGACTGGGCGGGACGGGCGGCGGTGGCGGCGGCGCTGGGGATCACCGTCTCGGTGGGGCTGGCGTTGGTGGGCTGGGTGGTGGGGCTTCCCGCCGACCGGCTCTACCTCGTCCTGGCCGGGGCGGCGGGAGTGTCGCTGGTGTGGATCCTGATCCCGGTGGTGCCGCTCGGGCCCCGCTCGCGGGCGGCGGCGGCCCCCGCGGAGCCGAGAACCTCGCTCCTGATCGCCAACCTGGTCATGGTGGCCTCGGTGGTGCTCCTGGCCGCGGCCGGGATCCACGCCGGGTCCCCCTTCCGCTTCACCTCCGACGTCCCCGACCACGTGGGCACACTCCGCGAGATCCTGGCCTCGGGCTCCTATTTCCCCACCGAGGCCTTCCACGCCGGCGCCGGCCTCCTCGGGGCCGATCCCCGCAAGGGCCTCTTGCACCCGGTCTACGCCGCCCTCTCCCAGACCGCCGGGCTCGATCCGGTGGACTTCTGGCTCCTGCTCCCCGCGGTCACCGCTCCGCTCCTGCTCCTCGCGGGCTACCTGTTCGCCCGCGGGTTCGGTTTCGGGCCGGGTTGGTCGGCGGTCGGCTCCTGGCTCCTCCTGCTCACCTGGAACGGCGGGATCGGGGCGGGCATCCTGGGGATCAGCCCCTATCCGAACCAGCTCGGGGAGACGCTGTTCTGGAGCGCGGCGGCCGCGATCCTCATCGCTCTCCGCCAGGGGGGGAAGCGGAAGGCGGTGGCGGCCGGCCTCCTCATGTTCGGGGCGGTGGCAGTGCACGCCATGTACCTGGTCTTCCTGGCCGCGTTCGGGGGGCTGGCGCTGGCGGCGGTCCTGATCGTCCGCGGGGACCGGCGCCGAGGCCTCGGAACGCTGCTCCTGGCCGCGGGGAGCGCGGCGGTGCTCCTCCTCCCCTACCTCCTCCTGCGGTACCGGCTCTACGCTCCGGCCAACCCGATCCATACCGAGCTTCAGGGGATGCTCCTCCTCGGCCGCGGCCGCTACCTGGCCGATCCCCTCCGGCTCTGGCGCGACGTGGGGACGGCGGGGCTGGTGGCCTACCCCGCGTTCCTCGCCCTGTTCATCCGGGCCTGGCTCCGGAACCGCGCCCGGTTCGTCCTGTGGTGGGGGGCGCTCCTGGTGCTCTTTCTGACCCTCAATCCCTTCCTGGTGCCGGTGGAGCGCGCGCGGTTGAGCTACCTGGTGTTCCGGCTGTTCTGGCTGGTCCCGCCCGGCATCCTGGCCGCGGCGGTGCTGGCCGAGGCGGTGGACCGGACGGTGGCGCGCCGCCGCCCCGCGGGGGCGATCGTGGCCGGGGCGCTGGTGCTGGTGGGGCTCGTGCCTCCCGCGCTCAAGGCCGCGCCTCTCACCTGGCTCACCGTTCCCGCGCGGCGGGCGGACGGGAGCGCCGACGCGCTCCGGTGGCGCCCGGCCCTGGAACGGCTGGCCGCGCAGATCCCCCCGCGGTCGGTGATCCTGAGCGACCCGGTGACCGCGTACCTGATTCCCGCCTTCACCCCGCTCAAGGTCACCGCGACCCTCGACCAGCACTCCTCCCCCAACGACTCGCTCGCCGTCGCGCGCATCGTCACCGCGCGGGACGTGCTGAGCCCGGCCACCCTCCCCGCGGTGGCGGCCTCCCTGGCCCGCGAGGCCGGGGCCGACTTCGTGCTGGTGAACGCCGGCTTCGACCGCCCGGTGGACACCATTTACGCCCGGGTGGACCCGTCCCTCCTCCGGGAGCGGGCGCGGGCCTTCGCCGCCTCCCCCGCCTTCACCCTGGCCGCGCGCGACTCCGGGATGTGGCTCTTCCGGCCCGAATCGACCGGCGTCCCCGCCACCGGCGTCCCCTTCGACGCAGGGCCGGCGGCCGCTCCCGGCGACACCCTCTTCCAGCGCGACGGGCTGGCGGTGCTCGACGCCTCCGTCCTCCCCGCCCAGGTGGCCGCCGGGGACAGCCTGGAGGTGCGGGTGGACTGGAGCCTGGCCGCGGGACCGGTTCGCCCCTCGGGATGGACGGCCTCGGTTCGCTTCGACGCGCTCTCCCCGCCCGGCGCCGGCTTCCCCGCGCCCAAGCCGGCCCGGAAGCTCTTCGAGTTCCTGGAGCACCGCCGCTACCGGTTCCGCTACGACTGGGTGCCGGGGCGGGGACGGATCGCTCCCGACCGCTGGCTGCCGGGGCACCTGGTCACCGATGCCGTCCACCTCCGGGTGCCGGAAACCCTCGCCCCCGGGCGCTATGCGGTGTCGGTGTCGGTGAACGTCTTTCCCAACATGCCCAACACCGTCCCCGCCGACTACCTGAGCGACCGCGACGTGTATGCGGGCGCCCCGGTGGATACGGTGGAGGTCCTGGAGCGGTAGCGGCCGGCGGTCGCTAGCGGCGCGCCCGGAGGACCGCCTCGAACACCGCCTCGAACCGGTCGGCCACCCCCTCGGGAGCGTGCTCGCGCACGACGTACTCCCGGCCCGCCGCCCCCAGGCGGTTCCGGAGCGCGCGGTCGCCGAGCAACCGCGAGAGCGCTCCGGCCAGCGGTTCCTCCCCCTCGGGGGCGACGAGCCCCAGGCCGTAGGCGGTCACCACCCCCGCCGGATCGACGTGGGACACGGTGGGAACCCCGCGGGCCCAGGCTTCCAGAAACGTGTTCGGGAGCCCCTCGACCGCCGAGGTGTTCAGGAGCGCCCACGCCTCCTCCAGCGGCGGCGAGACGTCCCGGACCAGCCCCAGCAACTCCAGGTTGGGGATCGCGCGCGCTTCCTCCTGGAGCCGGGCGTAGAGGGCCCCCTCGCCGGGGGACGCTCCCCCCAGCATGCGGAACCGCACCCCGGGGAACCGGCGGGCCAGCGCCAGGAACCGATCCGGCCGCTTCACCGGCCGGATCGAGCCGATCCACACCACCGCCGGAGGCGAGCCGGGGGTCCCGGTCCGTGGGGGGATCCGCGCCGGCGTCGCGATCGTCACCGAGTCGATGCCGTAGCCGCGCCGGAGCGCGTCTGCCTGAGCGCGATGCTGGGTCACCACCCGGTCGGCGCGGCGCAGCCCGTAGGCGTAGAGGCGCCGGTCGCGCGCGGCGAGGCGCACCCGGGCCGGATCCACGTCGCTGTCGCTGGCGGTGGCGAACACGAACGCGCGTCCGCGGCGGCGGCAGAAGAAGGCGGTCTGCCCGGTGGCGGCCGCCGCGCACCCCTGGAGGTAGACCTCGGCGCCGGCTTCGGCCAGCGCCCGGTGGAAGGCCCGCCAACGCGGAAGGAACCGGAGTCCCGGGATTCCGTCGTCGAGGGCGTAGGCGTTGACGACCCGGAGGGAGGTCAGGCGTTCGGCGCTCCGCGCCGCCCCGGTGAAGTCGGTGACCACCACCGAGACCTCGTGCCCCCGCGCGGCCAGCGTCTCGCCGAGGAGGGCGGCCTTGGTCTCCGCCCCACCCCAGCCCCGGCCCGGGACCCGCGCGTGGAGGGCAAGCGCGGGGAGCGACACCAGGCAGATCCTCATCGCCGCCCCCCCGCCGCCGGACAGGATCGCCGCCGGCTCCGGTTCACGGAGCCGCCGTCCCCGGCGAGGGGGAGACCCGGAACACCGCCACCGATCCGTGCCGGAATACCTCCTGGAAGAGCGACGGCCGCGAGTCCAGCCGGGCGATGATGCCCGGGGTGTCCCCTTCCCGCGCCACCACGTAGAGCGGGAACCCCAGGGCGAGGGCGGGCTCGATCGCGGCGCGGGCGGGCGCCTCGGGGCCGTAGACCGCGTCCCGGACCCCGCGCCTCGCCGCCATCTCCGCCGGGTCGTAGCCCCACTGGCGGGCGTAGGAGGGGATTCCCCAGTACTGGCGGCGGGGACCGAGGACCAGGACGTCGGCGCGGTCGTCGGAGTCCAGGAAGACGGCCTCGGGAGGGGTCCCGCTCCCGATCCAGTCGTAGAGGGCGGCCTCGTCCGGGGTCACCGCGGGAGGGGCCGAGTCGTGCCAGAAGGCGGCGGTGAAAAGCGCGTTCTCGGGGACGAGGAAGAGGACCAGGAACACCGCGAGCAGAATCCGCCGCCCCCGCCGCCCCCGCCACCGTTCCCAGAGGAGCGGCACCGCCCCCCCCGCGGCCAGGGCCAGGGGAACGAACAGCACCAGGGTGGTCTTGTCGTACTGGTTGGCCCCGGGGAGGGTCCCGAACAGGCCGTAGAGAACCGCGGCCCCCGTCCACCCCATGAGGAAGAGATGGACCGGGGTGCGCACCCGCCACCACCGCGCCAGAACGGGCAGGGAGAGCGCGGCCACCCCCGCCACCGAGAAGGGAAGGGAAAGCAGAAGCATGGGGTGGAGCCCCACCGGAAAGATGGGCGCCCGGTTCCCGGCCTGGAGCACGCTTCGCAGATACGGCAGACACACCGCGAGCGCGCCCGCCGCGACCGCGCCCAGAGCCGCCGCCCGCCCCCGCGCTCCCGGTCCGAGCACCAGGGCCAGGCCGGCCCCCGCCGCCAGCGCGCCCACCAGCACTCCCCCCACCACGGTGTGGAACGCGAACGCGCCCGCTCCGGCCAGGAACACCAGGTAGAGATGGCGAAGGCTCCCCCCTCGCAGATACCGGATCGCACCGTCCACCGCGGCCAGGGAGAGCGCCAGGCTCCAGGGCACCGCCGTCCCCACCAGGAACTTGCGGAGCATGAAGCTGGAGCTCATGAGGATCCGCACCAGGCCGGTCACGCGGTCGACGGTGAAGGGGGTGAACTCGACCAGGCGGTGAAGCTCGTTCCCCCCGCGGACGCTTCCGGTGAAGACCCGGAGCACCTTCACCGGGAAGAAGAGCCAGAAGAGGCCCCCCATGCCGAGAAGCAACATCGCCCCCGCCCACGCCCCCGACGCCGGCCGGAGGCCCGTCGCGCGCATGGCGCGGGCGGCGAACACCACGCAGAGGAGCGTCCCCAGCCCGTTCAGCAGCGCCATGGCGTCGGGCGGACTCCAGCCCGCCGCCGTCCCCAGGGCGAGAAGGGCGGTGTGATAGAACCAGAAATATTGCAGGGGAAGGCCCGCAAAATAGGGGTCGTCGGGGGGGATTCCCGCGCGCCGGATCTCCGCCACCACCGCGGTGTGGAACCAGGCGTCGGAGCCGGTGCGGAGCCCGGCATGCGGGACCAGCACCGCGGCCACCACCGCGGCCAGGGCCAGGCCGGCCAGCCACGCCCCCCGGCCCGCCTCCTCGTCGTCCTCGGGCCGGGCGCGCTCCGTCCATCGCAGCACGATCAGGGCCACTCCCGTTCCCAGGACGGTCCCCTCCACGTAGCGGGACACCGAGGCCCCGGTCAGCAGCGCCAGGCAGGCCGCCAGCCCCAGGACCGCCGGGGCCAGGGCGGGCCCCGCCGCCCAGTCGCGGACCCGGGAGCGGGGGGTGCCCCCGGCGGCGAGGACCGCCGTGCCCGGGAACAGGAACGCGGCCGCGGTTCCCGTCACCGCCGCCGCCGCCGGGATCCACCCGGCCACGGTCAGGGCGTAGGCCGCCAGCACCACCAGCAGGAAAGGCGTCAACCCGGGTCCCTTTCGATCACGGGTGGCCGCCGGGACGCGAACCGCATACCGGGCCCGGCGGCGAAAGGCGATGATTCTAGCACGGGGTCACACGGCCTCGGACCGGGCCGCGGCGCCGCCCCGGACGCCCTCCGCCAGCGACAACCGGAAGAGAAGCAGGTAGAGCGCCACCGCCCCCGCGAGCGGAAGCGAGGCCAGGAGCAGGAAGGGGTACCGGTTTCCCGCCGCCCCCAGCCGGGAGAACGCGGGAAAGAGAAGGAGCCCGGCCCAGCCCGCGCCCCACAGGGCCCAGTCCCGCCGCCGGCTCCTCCCGGCGCGGTCGAGCAGCGCCGCTCCCCCCACCGCGAACGGCAGGGCCAGCCCCACCAGGTGGTGAACCCACACGTTGGCCGCGCTTGAGAACACCCACACCGTGGCCAGGGAGAAGGCCAGAGGCTCCCACCAGGCCCCTCCCCGGCGGCGGAGCCGGTCCACCAGCCACAGGGTGGCCCCCATCCAGGCCAGCACGGTGATCCGGGAGGGCCAGGCCACCTCGGGCGGGATGCGAAGGACGGTCCAGTGGCGGGCATCGGCGGGGGCCAGGAGCCGGAAGAAGAAGCCGGTCACCGACTGGTTCGAAGCGAGGGTGGTGCTGTAGCGGATGTATTGAAGCATCAGCCCGAGGAACCGGAGATGCGCGGGGACCCCCGCCACCGCCACGCTGAACGCCAGGAGCACGGCCCCCGACGCCGCGGTGGCGATGAGCGCCTTCCCGCGGCGGGCCACTGCCAGGTACGGGAGGTAGAGAACCGGGAAGAGCTTGATCCCGATCAGGAGGGCGAGCCAGATTCCCGCCTCCGTGTCCCGGTGGCGCCAGAGGGCGCGCGCGAACAGCACCAGGAGCAGGAGCACGGGAATGCTGGCCTGGCCGGCGCGGATCGCCTGGAGGTAGGACTCGGTCTGGATGAGGAGCGCGAACACCGCGGCCGAGGCCGCCCATCCGCAGCGCGGGAGCTCCCGGGCCAGGAGCGCGAGGGCGAGCACGGTCAGGATCCAGCTCGCCAGGTAGACCGCGACCAGCGCGCGGTAGGGGGAGAGCACGGTGACCGGGGCGTAGAGGGCCCCCACCCACGGGGGATAGATGAAGTAGCTCGATTCCTGGATGCCGGAGGCGGCGGCGATCTCCTGAAAGCGGTTCCCGGGGAAGCGGTCGGTGGTGAGACCGGTCACGATGTCGGTGAAGTACAGGGCGCCGGGCTCGTGGGCGAGGATGACCTTGCCCGCCACGTAGTACTGGGCGAAGTCCTTGGGGACGGGGTGGCTGGAACCGGGAAGCTCGCGGACCAGCACCACCCCGGCCGAGAGCGCCAGGACCAGGGCCACCAGCAGGCGGACGCCGCGATTCGGGAGCGGGGGGGAGATCGGCATGGATGGCGTCGCCTCGGCGGGTGCGGACGGGGCCCATCCCCGAACCGGAGCCGCGATCGGGCGGCCCGGGGGAGTTTATAGGCGACGGGCCCGTCCCGGTCAATCCGCTCCCCGTCCCCGCATCCGGCCCACCCCGCCCCTCTCCGGTTCTGATAGAATTATGCGCCTATGACCGACACCTCCCCCACGCGGACGAAACGGGCGTTGATCACCGGGATCACCGGCCAAGACGGCTCCTACCTCGCCGAACTCCTTCTGGCGAAGGGATATGACGTCCACGGCATCGTGCGCCGGGTCAGCGTGTTCAACCGGCAGCGGATCGACGCGCTCTACCCCGGTCCCCAGGCCTCGGGATCCCATTTCCAGCTCTACTACGGCGACGTGGCCGACTCCAACGTGTTGACCTCGCTCGTGGCCAAGCTCCAGCCGGACGAGATCTATCATCTGGCCGCCCAGAGCCACGTGCGGGTGAGCTTCGACATCCCCGAATACACCGCCAACGTGACCGCCCTGGGGACGCTCCGGCTCCTGGAGGCGATCCGGCTGGAGAGCCCGCACTCGAAGTTCTACCAGGCCTCCTCCTCGGAGATGTTCGGGGCGGCTCCGCCGCGTCAGAGCGAGAGCACCCCGTTCGAGCCCCAGAGCCCCTACGGCGCGGCCAAGGTGTTCTCGCACCACGTGGCCAGGAACTACCGCGAGGGGTACGGGCTCTTCACCTGCTCGGGGATCCTATTCAACCACGAGTCTCCCCGCCGGGGCGAGGCGTTCGTTACCCGCAAGATCACCCGCTCCGCCGCGCGGATCGCCCTCGGCCTCCAGGACTACCTCTACATGGGAAATCTCGACGCCAAGCGCGACTGGGGCTACGCCCCCGAGTACGTGGAGGCGATGTGGCGGATCATGCAGCACGACACCCCCGACGACTTCGTGATCGCCACCGGGGAGTCCTACACCGTGCGCGACTTTCTGGAGCTGGCCTTCCGGCACGTGAACCTCGACTGGCAAGACTACGTACGGATCGACGAGCGCTACCTCCGCCCCTCGGACGTCTGGCACCTGGAGGGCGACGCTTCCAAGGCCCGGGAGGCGCTGGGATGGAGGCCCGCGTCCAGCTTCCAGGACCTGGTCCGGATCATGATGGAGTCCGACCTCCTCGCCGCCCGCAAAGAGAGGGCGGCGCGGGACACCGCCTAAGCCTGCCCGTGGCCGACGAACTCGCGACCCCCGTCCTGGTCACCGGAGCCGGCGGCTTTCTGGGCGGCCGGGTGGCGGCGGCGCTCCGCGACCGGGGGCTGGCCGGGGACGTCCTCCGGCTCCCCTCCTCCACCGAGGCCGACCTCCGCGACCGGGGGGCCTGCGCGCGGGTGGTGCGCGGCGCCCGCACGGTGATCCACGTGGCCGGCCGGATCGGCGGAATCGGGCTCAACCTGGAACGCCCCGGCGAGCTCTTCTTCGAGAACGCGCTCATGGGGCTTCAGCTCATGGAAGAGGCGCGCCGGGCCGGGGTCGAGCGCTTCGTGACCGTGGGCACTACCTGCGAGTACCCCAAGATCACCGCGGTCCCCTTCCGCGAGGAGGACCTCTGGAAGGGCTATCCCGACGAGGTCACCGGGCCCTACGGCCTGGCCAAGAAGATGCTCCTGGTCCAGGGCCAGACCTACCGCCGCCAGTACGGCTTCCGTTCGGTGCACCTCATCCCCACCAACCTCTACGGACCCGGGGACCATTTCGACGAGGCGCACGGCCACGTCATCCCCTCCCTCATCAAGCGATTCCTCGAGGCCTCGGAGGCGGGCCGCGACGAGGTCGCGGTGTGGGGCACCGGCCGCGCTACCCGCGAGTTCCTCTACGTGGACGACGCCGCCCGGGGGATCGTGCTCGCCGCCGGACGCTACGACGACCCCGAGCCGGTGAACCTGGGCTCCGGAGTGGAGACCCCGATCAGAAAGCTGGTGGAGACCGTCGCCCGGCTCACCGGGTTCGCCGGCTCGGTCCGGTGGGACCCCTCCAAGCCCGACGGCCAGCCCCGCCGGAGCCTGGAGGTGAGCCGGGCCCGGGAGCGGTTCGGTTTCGTCGCGCAAGTGGGCCTCGAGGAGGGCCTCCGCCGCACCGTGGGCTGGTACCGGGAGCATTGCGACCCATGATCCGGCCCACCCTGACCGTGGTCATCCCCACCAAGGACGAGAAGGGAAATATCGAGCCCGCGGTCCGGCGGATGCCGGACTTCGGGACCGAGGTGGAGCTTCTGTTCGTGGACGGGAACTCCACCGACGGTACCGTGGAGGAGCTGGAGCGGGTGAAGAGCGCCTTCCCGGGGAAGCGGATCAGCTACTTCACCCAGGAGGGGAAGGGGAAGAAGCCGGCGGTGTGGCAGGGGTTCGAGCGGGCGTGGGGCGACATCGTAATGATCCTGGACGGCGACATCACCGTGCCGCCGGAGGAGCTTCCCGGGGCCTACGACATCCTGGCCCGCTCCCCCGACGTTTTCCTCAACGCCACCCGGTTCCGCTACCGGATGGAAGCGGGCGCGATGCAGCGGCCCAATTACCTGGCCAACCTGTTCTTCGCGGCGTTGGTGAGCGTGATCACGGGGAAGCGCTTCACCGACACCCTCTGCGGGACCAAGGGGCTCTGGAAGACGCGCTTCCTGGAGCTCCGGGACGCCGCGTTCTGCGCGGGCTACGACAAGTACGGGGACCATGAGCTGATCCTGGGGGCGTGGAACCTCGGGCTGACCTTGGTGGAGTACCCGGTCCATTACAAGGCCCGCCTCTACGGCGAAGCCAAGATTGCGAACCAGAAGTTCTCGGGGGGGACGGCGTTCCTGAAGCTCGATCTGGCCGCGCTCCGCCGCCGGGTCTTCGGGCGGACCGGACGGCGCCGGAGCCCCGCTCCCCTCTCCCGAACGGACTGATCCCTCCCCCTCCCGCGCCGCGCCGCATCAGGCCGGCGCCGGTTGCTCCCCGTCCGAGGCCGCCTGCAGCACCACCGCGATCATCCGGTCCACCCCGGCGCTCTTGGGCAGGAAGGCGGTGGCCCCCGCCTCCAGCATGGTGCGGCCGACCGCGTCGTCGGCCTGGGCGGAGATGCCGATCACCGCGATCCCGGGCCAGTCCCGCCGGATCTGCCGGGCCGCCTCCACCCCGTTCATCTGCGGCATGTTCACGTCGAGCAGGACCACGTCCGGCCGGCTCTTCCGGATCGAGGCGATCGCCTCCAGCCCGTCCCCCGCCTCGCTGATCACCTCGAGCCGGGGGTCTTCCCCGAGAAGGCTCGTGATCCCCTGGCGCACCACGGTGTGATCGTCCACGACCAGCACCCGCACCCGCCGCTCCGGCGTCCCCGATCCGGAACTCGGGCGCCGTCCGGCGCCCCCCCGGCGCCGCGGGCGCTCCTCCGGGGCCGGCTCCGGCGGGACCGGCATCTCGATCGTCACCCGGGTGCCCGCCCCCCGCCGGGTATCGATCACCATCCTCCCGTCGAGTCCGTACACCCGCTCCCGCAGGGTATGGAGGCCGATCCCGGATTCCGGCGACCTCGGCGCCTGGCTCCCGGGATCGAACCCTTTCCCCCGGTCTCCCACCAGGATCCGCAGGCCCGGCCCCGCCACCTCCACCCGCACCTCCGCCTCGTGGACTCCGGCGTGCTTGACCACGTTGAACAGAAGCTCCCGGGTGCTCTGGTACAGGAATCCTAGGATCTCCTCGCTGGGGCGGGGCCCGTCCCCGTCGCCGCTGACCGTCACCGCGAGCCGGTACCGCCGCGACATCTCCTCCCCCAGCCACCGGAGCGCCGGGACCAACCCCTCCTCGTACAGGACCGGAGGTTCGAGTTCCTGGGCCAGGTCCCGCGCGCAGGCGACTGCGAGATCGATCATGGTGGAGGCCTCCCCAGGGATCCCGGCCACCGAGGGATCGAGCCGGTCCGGGGAGAGGGCGGCGAGCCGGAGCTTCGCCGCCACCAGCCACTGCTGAAGGTCGTCGTGGAGGATTCCGGCCAGGCGCCGCCGTTCCCGTTGTTCGGTGGAGGACAGTTCGCGGGCCAGGCCGCGCAACCGCACCGCCTGCTCCTCGAGTTCGGCGGTGCGCTCCATGACCCGGCCCTCCAGCTCGTCGCGCGCGTCGCGCAACCGGCTCTCCGCCTCCTTCTGCGAGGTGATGTCCCGGACGAGCGCCGCCACCCGCCGCTTCTCCGGCTCCCCCACCCGGAAGGCGTACACGTCCAGGATCCGCTCCAGGGATTCGGCCGTCATCTGGAACCGCGCCGGTTTCCCCGAAGTCGCCACCCGGCCGTAAGCCTCGTACCAGGACTCCTCGAGCGGCGGCGCCAGCTCCCGCAGCCGGTGATCGACCGCGCCCGGGATCCCCATCTGAACCGCGAAGGCCGCGTTCGCCTCCAGGAAACGGCAATCCTCGGCCCGGCCGGTTTCGTCGAAGAGCACCTCCATCACGCAGAAACCCTCGTCGAGCGAATCGAAAAGAACCCGGTAGCTCTCCTCGCTTCGCCGGAGGGCGTCCTCCGTCCAGAGCAGCTTGGTGATGTCGATGAAGGTGATCACCACCCCCTCGATCCGGTCGTCGGCGGTGCGGTACGGCAGGATCCGGGTCAGGTACGACCGGCCCTCCCGGCTCTTGACCTCGCGCTCCACCGGGACGAGCCGCTGAAGCACCTTGCGGGCGTCCTCCTGGAGTTCGTCGTAGCCCAGGCGGTGGGTGAGGTCGCCGAGGGGGCGCCCCTGGTCCGAATGGCGGATGTTGAAGAGTTCGCTCACCTGGGGGGTGAAGCGGACGATGTGAAGCTCCCGGTCCAGGAAGAGGGTCGCGATGTCGGTCGCGGCGAGCAGGTTCTGGAGATCCGCGGTCAGCTGGCTCAGCTCCTCCACCCGATGCCGGTTCTCCTGGTTGACCGTGGTCAGCTCCTCGTTGACGCTCTGGAGCTCTTCCTTGCTGGTCTCCAGCTCTTCGAGGGTGGAGCGCAACTCCTCGTTGGTGCTCTGCAGCTCCTCCAACGAGGTCTGCATCTCCTCCTGGGAGGTCTCGTATTCCTCGACCGCGGTGCGCAGGCGGTCCTTGGTCAGGCTCAGCTCCCCTTCGAGATCGCGGATGGTGGCTTCCGAGCCGGGGCTGACCACCGGGACCTCGTTCTCCTCCGCCGGTCCCATCTCGTCGAAGATCACCAGGTAGAAGAACTCCGAGGCCGGGTCCTCCCCCGCCACCTTCCGCGCCCGGAGAACCACCGAGCGCGGCTTCCCGTCGAGCGCGACCGCGATCGGCATGGACTTGACCGTCTCGGCCGACTCCCGGGCCGCGTGGAGGACCGCCCGGAGTTCGATCCTCAGGGGTTCCAGGACCAGCTTCAACACTCCATGGGTCGCTTCCCCGCCGGGGAGCCGGAGGAACCGGCCCGCGCCCCGGGAGGAGTGCACGACCTGGAAGTCCTCGCTCACCAGCGCGGTGGGGGGGCCGTACCGCTCGACCAGGTCCCGGTGGGTTTCGCCGTGAGGGTGGCGGGTGAGCCGCGGCACGCCGGCCGGGGAGGCGCCGTCCGGACGGCCGGCCGGGGAGGCGCCGTCTGGACGGCCGGCCGGGAAGGGCGGCCGGGGGAGCGGGAGCGGCAGCTCTTGGACCGGAGCCTTCCGGCGCCGGTAGAGGGCGTGTTCCTTGCTCTCCGGCGCGAAGAGATGCGACCGCTCGACCGTCTCGCTCGTTCCCAGCATCAGGTAACCGCCGGGGTTCAGCGCGTAGTGGAACAAGGTGAGGGCGTCCCGCTGGGCGTTGCGATCGAGATAGATCATGAGGTTGCGGCAGCTGATGAGGTCGATGTGGGCGAAGGGGGGATCCCTGAGCAGATCGTGCGGGGCGAAGACGATCCGCTCCCGGAGGTTCTTCCGGACCTGATAGCCGTTCGCCTCCCGGGTGAAGAACCGCTGCAACCGGGTCGGGCTGAGGTCCCCCTGGATCGTCTCCGGGAACAGCCCCTCCCGCGCCTTCTTCAGGGCGGCGCCGTGAAGGTCGCTGCCGAAGACCTGCACCTGGGGAGGATTCTCGCGCCTGGACGCCTCCTCCAGGAGCAGGATTCCGAGCGAGTAGGCCTCCTCGCCGGTCGAACACCCCACCGACCAGATCCGCACGGAATGCTCGGGCCCCCGGCCTTCGAACAGGCGGGGGATCACCTTGGACGTCAGCAGATCGAAGGCGGCGGTATCCCGGAAGAACTGGGTGACGATGATGAGGAGGTCGTCGGCGAGCTGGCGGGCCTCGTCCTCCCGGCCCTGGATGAATTCGAGATAGGCGCGGAGCTCCTCCATGTTGTGGATCTGCATCCGGCGGCGGATCCGGCGCATGAGGGTGGTCCGCTTGTAATGGCTGAAGTCGCGGCCGGTGACCGCGCGGATCCTGGAGAAGATCTGGTGCAGGAGGCGCTCCGGGGCCTCGGCCTTCTCCTTCATTTCCGACTCGTCCGCGGGTTCCCGGTCCCCGGCGAAAAACGGCGGGATCTTCGGTTCGGTGCGGGCGAACCGGATGAGCGCCTCCGGCATCTCCCCCGCCGGGAGCACCAGGTCCACCACCCCGCTGGCGATGGCGTTGCGCGGCATGCCGTCGTACTCCGCCTCCGACGGATCCTGGGCGACGGTCAGTCCCCCCTCCTCCTTGATCACCCGGAGTCCCAGGGTCCCGTCCGAACCGGTTCCGCTGAGAATGACCCCCATCGCCTTCCCGTCGTGGGCCCGGGCCAGGGTCCGGAAGAAGTGGTCGATGGTGGCGCGCTCGGCGCGGTTCTCCTCCAGATCGGAGAGGCGGAGGTGGGTGTCGATGGTGTTGAGGTTCGCGTTGGGGGGAATCACGTAGACCCGGTTCGCCTCGAGGACGGTGTCCTCGTTCACCTGCTCGACCGGCATCCCGCTGGCCGCCTGGAGCAGATCGGCCAGGTGGCTCTCGTGTTCGGGGGAGAGGTGGACGACGACGACGTAGGCGAGGCCGGAATCGTGGGGGACCGCGCTCAGGAAGAGCTTGAGAGCGCGGAGCCCGCCCGCCGAGGCGCCGATGCCGACCACGGGAACCGGCTTCGCCCCGGCGCCGGGACGGAGGGTGTCCCGGTCGCGAGCGGCCCCCTCCGATGCTCTGCCCGAACCGCCCGGGGGGCGGTTGCTGCGGTCCATGGTTCCCTTCCCGGGTTCCGGATTCCCGACTTCACTTGAAGACTATCACCGGCTCCGGGGAGGCGGCAAACCGGCGGCGCCGGCTCCGGGCCGGGAACGGAAGCGCCTTCCGCCCGCTACGGCCCCTCGTAGACCACCAGCGCCTCGACCCGTCTCCCGTCCAGCGCGGCCCGCCCGTTCAGGAAAGCAAGCTCCACCACGAAGGCCAGGCCGGCCACCGCGGCCCCGAGCTTCTCGATCAGCCGCACCGCCGCTCCCGCGGTCCCCCCGGTGGCGAGAAGGTCGTCCACGACCAGCACCCGGTCGCCGGGCCCGGCCGCGTCCGCCTGCACTTCCATCGTGTCGGTGCCGTATTCCAGGGAGTAGCTCTCCCCGACCACTTCGCCGGGGAGCTTTCCCCGTTTCCGGATGGGGATGAAGCCCACCCCCAGCCGCCGGGCCAGGGCGGCGCCGAAGATGAAGCCCCGGCTCTCGATGCCCGCCACCCGGGTCACCCCGGCGCCGGCGAAGGCACGGGCGAAGCGGTCCTCCACCTCGGTCATGGCCGCCGGATCCAGGAGGAGCGGGGTGATGTCCTTGAACACGATCCCCGGCCGGGGGAAATCGGGCACGTCGCGGATGCGTTCCTTGAGGTTCATGTCGGTTTCCTGGAACTCCGGAGGCGGGGGGGGTCCGGCATTCAATGGATGTCCTCGAGCCTGGTCCCCGCCTCGGCCAGGTCGATGTACTTCTTGAGTTTCTCCAGCGCCCGCTTCTCGATCTGCCGGATCCGCTCCCGGCTCACCCCCAGCTCCTCGCCGGTGGCGGCGAGCGACCGCGCCTCGCCGTCGGAGAACCCGTAGCGGATGCGGAGCACGGTTTCCTCGCGGCTCGAGAGCCGCCCCATGAGCCGGTTCAGCCGCTCGTGTTCCAGGAGCCGCTCCACCTGTTGTTCGAACCCCACCGGGGGATCGGCCAGCTCGGTGTCGGCCAGCGACCCCATCGCCTCCCACGAGGATTCGTAGTCCAGGTTCTTGATGCTGTCGATGAGGTGGCGCACCCGCTTCAGCCGCTTCACCGGCTCCCCCAGCTCCGCCGCCACCTCCTTGAGGGTGGGGGCGTGATCGGCGCGGGCGCGGAGGCGGGTTTCCACCGCCAGGTACCGGTTCACGAGCTGCATCACGTGGAACGGGATCCGGACGGTGCGGGCCTGGTTGGCGACCCCCCGGGCCAGGGCCTGCTTGATCCACCACGAGCCGTAGGTGGAGAAGCGGAACCCGCGGGCGTAGTCGAAGCGGTCCACCGCCGCGATCAGCCCCAGGTTCCCCTCCTCGATCAGATCCTGGAAGGGCACCCCGCGGTTGGCGTAGCTCCGGGCGATCTTCACCACCAGCCGGAGGTTGGACACGATGAGCTTCTTCCGCGCCTCTTCCCGGTTGTGGGGGGTGGTCCCCTCCCGCATCTCCCGCCCGAACCGGAGCTCCTCCTCCGGGGTGAGGAGCGGGTAGCGGCCCACGTCCCGCAGGTAGAGGTGGAAGGAGTCCATGAGGGCCTTGTCGGGGGGGCCCTCCTCGAGGGGCACGTCCTCCCGGATCTCCATTCCCACCTGGCGGGTCACGTCCAGGAACAGGTCGAAGGCGGTCTCCTCGAACCGCCGGTGGGCGAGGAGCGCGTCCAGCTCGCTCTGGAGGAGATACCCGCGCCGGCGCCCGGTCTCCAGGGCGAGGTTCAGCCGTTCGTCGAAGCTGGCGCGCTCGGGCATGGAGTGCCTCCTCAGCCGGTCACATCGAAGCGGGACGGGGGCGGATCGCCGGTCTCCCCCCACTCGGCTTCGACCCGGTCCACCTCGGCGGCGGGAGGGCCGTGACGGAGCCAGTCCAGGAGCCGGGTCAATCCCGCCCGAGGCCCCACCGCGAACACCTCCACCGCCCCGCCGTCGAGATTGCGGACGGTGCCGCCCAGTTCCAGGCGCTCCGCCTCCGACCGGGTCGAGGCCCGGAAGAAGACGCCCTGGACCCGCCCGTGGACCACGGCGCGGAGGGTGGCGTGGGGCATGGGGCCGCCTCGCGATCCGGCGGCACGACCGGGGAGGGGGGACGGATGGTCGCGGGCCTGCCGGCGGATGAGAGCTGAAAATGGTCGGGGCGAGAGGATTTGAACCTCCGACACCCGCGTCCCGAACGCGGTGCGCTACCGGGCTGCGCTACGCCCCGACCGATGTCGTTCCGGAACCGGCGGCGCCGGGCGCCCCGGTCACGGGAGCGAGTAACTATAGGGATCGCGGACGGTTCCCGCAAGCCCCCCAACGGGTTCACCGGCCGGAAAGAAGTCCTCCCAACCCGACCACCCCGGTCACCGCCAGGGTCACCACCATCCCCGCCACCAGCACCCCGGCGGTGATCGCCGGGAAGGAGCGGCGGAAGCGGATCCCCAGAAGGAAGGCCAGGAGCGCCCCCGTCCAGGCGCCGGTGGCGGGAAGCGGGATGGCCACGAACAGCGCCAGCCCCCAGGGGCCGTACCGGTCCACCGGACCGCTCTTGCGCCGGGTGCGGGCGAAGAGCCACTCGAAGAAGCGACCGAAGCCGGGGAGCCGGTCCAGCCACCGGGTCACCGGCCCGATGAGAAGGAGGATCGGCACCACCGGCACCAGGTTGCCCGCCACCGCCAGGAGGTAAGCCTCCGGCCAGGGAAGATGGGCCACCCCGATCGCATAAGGGATCGCGCCCCGGAGCTCCACGATCGGGAGCATGCTGATCACCAGGGTCGTCCACTCGGGGGGGAGAAACCCGAGGGCGTGAATGAGGGCTTCTCTCAAGCGGGGTCTCCGGGGAAACCTTCCCGCCCCACCAGCGGCACGAACACGCAGCGGGTGAGCGCCTCCTCCCGGATCCCGCCCGGATCGCGGGTGTAGCGCATGAGCGTCTGCTCCAGGCGGTCCCCCACCGGGGCGACCAGGATGCCCCCGTCCACCAGCTGCTCCAGGAGCGGGCGCGACACCCGGGGGGCGGCGGCGGTGACCACGATCCGGTCGTAGGGGGCGGTCTCCTTCATCCCCACGCTCCCGTCCCCCACCTTGACCACGATCCCGGTGAGCCCGAGTTCCTGGAACACCCGCTGGGCGCGGCGGGCCAGCTCCGGCGCCCGCTCCACCGTGATCACCCGGCCGCCCATCTCGGCCAGCACCGCGGCCTGGTAACCGGAACCGGTCCCTACCTCCAGCACCTTGTGACCGCGCTGGAGCTGCAGCGCCTGGCTCATGAGCCCGACCATCTGGGGGGCGGAGATGGTCTGCCCCTCCCCGATGGGCAGCGCGCTGGGGCCGTAGGCGTCGCGCTCCATGGCCTCGGGGACGAAACGGTGGCGCGGCACGGTTCGCACCGCGCGCAGAACCGATTCGTCGGTCACCCCCTTGGCGCGGAGTTCCTCCTCGACCATCCGTTCGCGGGCGAGGGGGTAGTCGCGGCGCTCGCTCACGGGAGCCCCAGCCCGAGGCCCCGGAGCGCGTCGAAGGCCTGGGCGTCGGTGATGTCGAGAAGCAGCGGGGTCACCGAGACCCAACCCTCCTCCACCGCGGCGAAGTCGCTCTCCGGGGAGCGGACCCAGCTCGGGGTGGAGCCCCCGATCCAGTAGTAGTCGCGTCCGCGGGGATCGGTCTTGCGGACGATGGCGTCGTTGTAGACCCGGCTCCCCAGGCGGGTGATGCGCAACCCTTGCATCTCCCCGCGGGCGCGGGGGGGGACGTTCATGTTGATGAGGAAGCGGCGGGGAAGGTCGGCCTCCAGGAGCCGCGCCACCACCGAGGCGGCCACCCGGGCGGCGCCGTCGAAGTCGTGATGTTCCCAGGAGGCGAGGCTCACCGCCAGGGAGGGAATGCCGAGGATGGACCCCTCCATGGCCGCGGCCACCGTTCCCGAGTAGATCACGTCCTCGCCCATGTTGGGCCCCTGGTTGATCCCGCTCACCACCAGGTCGGGCCGCGCGTCCAGGAACTCGCGCACCGCCAGCAGCACGCAGTCGGTGGGGGTCCCCTCCACCGCGAACCGGCGGCCGCCCAGGTCCTTGACCCGGAGCGGGTGATGGAGGGTGAGGGCGTGGGAGCTGGCGCTCTGCTCGGTGAGCGGAGCCATGACCGAGACCTCGGCCAGGGGGGAAAGCGCCTCGGCCAGGGCGCGCAGGCCCGGCGCGTGGATGCCGTCGTCGTTGGTGACCAGGATCCGTTTCATGTCCCCGTTCCGCTCCGCCGGAGCGCCGCCATCTCGCGGCGCCACCGGAAGCTCCGCGCCACCAGGCGCACGAACCGCACCGTGTCCCGGCCCGGGTGCACCTTGCTCCGCTCCTCGCCGTAGACCGCGGGCATGGGGACCTCGACGATCCGGAACCCCAGCCGCGACGCCTTGATCAGGATCTCCGACTCCGCGTCGAACCGCTCCGACTCCAGCGGCACCGCCCGCAGCACCGCGGCCGAGATCCACCGGAAGCCCGACTGGCTGTCGGTCAACCGCGTCCCCGCCAGCCCGCTCACCACCCACGAGGTGAAGCGGTTCACCGCCACCCGGAGCCGGGGCATGGGGCCGGGGTCCCGCATCCGCGAGCCCACCACCACGTCCGCCCCCGGCGCCGCCCGCAGGAGGCGCGGGATCCAGGCCGGGTCGTGCTGGCCGTCGGCGTCCAGGGTCACCACCCCGGTCGCCCCCTCCGCCAGCGCCGCCGCGAACCCGGTGGCCAGCGCCGCCCCCTTCCCCCGGTTGACCGGGTGGACCAGGACCCGGGCTCCGGTCTCGCGGGCGCGGGCGGGAGCGCCGTCGGTGGAGCCGTCGTCCACCACCAGCACCCGGTCCGGACCCAGGATCCGCCCCGCCTCCCCGGCGACCGCGATCAGGGGGTCGCCGGCGTCGTAGGCGGGAACCACCGCCCAGGTCCCGTCCGAGGCCTCGGGGTTCACCGCGCGTTCCCTTCGGGACAAAAAAAGAGAGCCCGCCGATCCGGGACCGCCCCCGCGCGGGGGGCCCATCCCGGGCGCGGGCCGGACCCGGCGGAGCCCGCCGGGCCGCGAGTAGATTGGTCGGGGCGACTGGATTTGAACCAGCGACCACTTGCACCCCAAGCAAGTGCGCTACCAGGCTGCGCCACGCCCCGACCGGAAATCCGCGCGAACCGTCGCCGGAAGCTCCGGACCGGGGTCCGGGTGAACTTCATACGGGCGGTTGGGGTCGGAAGACTATACACGAGGGCCGGCGCGAGCTACAAGCCCCCGCCCTTGCGCGGGGCGCTCCCGAGGTCGCGGAGCAGGTGCTGGAGTTCGCGCTTGACCTCGAGCAACAGCGCCGCCCGGTCCACGTCGTTGAAGCTGAACTCGAGCTGGTCCCGGACGGCGTCCTTTTCGTCCGAGAGCTTCTTCTTGGCCCCGGCGATGGTGAACCCCTTGTCGTAGAGCAGCTCCTTGATCAGCAGGATCAGCTTCAGGTCCTTCTTCTTGTACATGCGGTTTCCGGCCTTGTTCTTCCGGGGCCGGAGCATGCGGAACTGCGATTCCCAGTAGCGCAGCACGTGCGGCTTGACCTTGGTCATGGCCGAGGCTTCGCTGATCGAGTAGTAGATCTTCGACTCCGCCTTCTGTTTCATGCCCCCTCCGGTGGGACGGGCGCCGGATCCTCGGCCTTGGGCTCCCGGGTCATGAGCGCCCGGAGGGCCTCGCGAGGATCCTCGCCCTCGAACAACACGGCGTACACGCGCTCCACGATGGGGACGTCCACCCCCGCGGCGCGCGCCAGATCCCGAGCCGCGCGGGTGGTGGGCACCCCCTCGGCGACCATGCTCATCCCCGCCAGCACCTCGGCCAGCGGCCGTCCCCGCCCCACCGCCTCCCCCACCCGGCGGTTGCGGCTGTGGCGGCTGGCCGCGGTGGTGACCAGGTCCCCCACCCCGGCCAGGCCGAAAAAGGTCTCGGGGCGCCCCCCCCGGCACGCCCCCAGCCGCGCCATCTCCGCCAGCCCCCGGGTGACCAGCGCTCCCAGGGTGTTGTCCCCGTAGCCGAGGCCGGCGGAGATCCCCGCCGCCAGCGCGATCACGTTCTTGAGCGCGACCGCCAGCTCCACCCCCGCCGCGTCGTCGTTGGTGTAGACGCGGAAGCGTTCGTCCGCGAAGAGATCCTGGGCGAGGACGCCCGCGCGCGGGTGGCGCGAGGCCGCCACCACCGCGGTGGGATGGCGCGCGGCCACCTCCTCGGCGTGGCTCGGCCCCACCAGCGAGACCGCGGGGGCGCCCGGCCCCAGCTCCTCGGCCAGGATCTCCAGGGGAAGGCGGAGCGAGCCCACCTCGAGCCCCTTGGCCACGTTCACCACCGGCCGGCCGGCGAGGCCGGCCCGGGCCGCGCGCACGGTCTCGCGCAGGGCGAAGGTCGGCACCGCGAGGAGGGCGGCGTCGGCGCCGGCCAGGGCCTCGGACGGCCGGTCCACGATCCGGACCGGCTCCGGGAGCGCGATCCCCGGCAGGTACTTCCGGTTCTCGCGGTCGCGGCGGAGCGCCTCGCGCTGGGCGGGGTCGTGGGTCCATCCCGCCACCCGGTGCCCGTTCCGGGCGAGGTGCGCGGCCAGCGCCGTGCCCCACGACCCGAGGCCGAGGACGCCGACCCTCACCGCGTCTCTCCGTGAGGGGCGGCGCCCCCCTCGGGGGTCTCGGCACGGTGCTCCCAGATCGCCTGCTCCCGTCCCTCCGACACCCGCTTCCAGTTGCTGCGGTGGCGGACCAGGACCAGGGCGCAGATGAGAGCGGAGAGCGCCAGCACCCAGGGGTACCGCGGTCCGAGGTCGGCGCGGGTCACCACCACGAACGCGGGCAGGAAGAGGGAGGCGATCCCGGAGGCCACCGAGACCCATCCCGTCATGGCCATGACCGCGACCCACACCGCGAAGCTCATCGCTCCCGCCCCCGGGGCCAGGCCCAGGATCACCCCCAGCCCGGTGGCCACTCCCTTTCCCCCCTTGAAACCGGCGAAGGGGGTGAGCATGTGTCCGGCCACCGCGGCCAGGCCGGCCGCCGCCGGGCCCGCCCCCGCCGCCCCCGCGGGAGCGGCGGCGCGGGCCAGGGCCACCGCCGCGGTCCCCTTGGCGACGTCGAGAAGGAGCACCCCCACCCCCCATTTCCAGCCCAGCACCCGGTAGACGTTGGTGGCCCCCAGGTTTCCGCTCCCGTGCCGGCGCACGTCCACCCCGCGGAGCCGTCCCGCCCATAGCCCCCACGGAAGCGATCCCAGGAAAAATGCGGCCACCAGGGAAAAAAGAAGGAACGCCATGGTTCAGCGCCTCGGCCGGAAGTCCAGGCGGAGCGGGGTCGCCTTGAGCTCCAGCCGGTCCTGGAACACGTTCCGGAGGTAGCTCCGGTAGGCGGCGGGAACCTCCTCGGGGCTGTTGGAGAAGATCACGAAGTGGGGCGGGGAATCGGCGACCTGGGTGGCGTAGTAGAGCCGCAGCGACCGGCCGTTCCGGCGCATGGGGGGCTGGACCCGGTCCACCGCCTCCTTCAGCACCTCGTTCAGGAAGCTGGTGGCGATGCGGGTGCGCCGCTCGACGGACAGCTCGCGGACCGCCGCGGGAATCCGCCGCACCCTGAGGCCGGACTTCGCGGACACGAAGAGGATGGGCGAGCCGGAGAGCCGGGGAAACTGCTCCCGCAGGTCCCGGGTGATGCGCTCCACCGTGCCGGTCGCCTTCTCCACCAGGTCCCACTTGTTGAACAGGATCACCGCCGACTTGCCGAAGTCGGCGATCATGGAGGCGATCCTCGCGTCCTGGGAGGTCACGGGTTCGGTGGCGTCGAGCACCAGCAGCGCCACGTCGCAGCGCTCCAGGCTCCGCCGGGTGCGGAGGGTGGAGTAGAACTCCACCCCCGTCGCCACGTGGCTCCGGCGGCGGAGGCCGGCGGTATCCACCAGCACGAACTCGGTCCCGTCGTAGCGGAAGCCCTCGTCCACCGCATCCCGGGTGGTGCCGGCGACCTCGTGGACGATGAAGCGGTCGTGTCCGAGGAGCCGGTTGGCCAGGCTCGACTTCCCCACGTTGGGCCGTCCCACCAGGGCCACCCCGATCGCCGCCTCCTCGGGTTCGGCGGGATCGCGCCGCGGGAGCCGGGACACGATCTCGTCGAGAAGATCGCCGGTTCCCCGCCCGTGCTGGCCGGAGAGGAGCCGGGCGTTTCCGAGGCCGAGCGACGCGAACTCCAGGGCCGCCTCCTCCTGCCGGGCGCTCTCCACCTTGTTGGCGACCACGATCACCTTGTCCGCCCGGGGGCGGAGGTCCTCGGCGATGTCCTGGTCGAGGGCGGTGAGCCCGTCCCGCGCGTCGAGCAGGAACAGGATGAGGTCGGCGTCGTCGAGGGCGGTGCGGGCCTGGACCAGGATCGCCGCCTCCATCCCGTCGTGGGTGCCGGGGACCAGCCCCCCGGTGTCGACCACCCGGAACGGGAGCGAATTCCACTCCGCTTCCCCTTCGCGGCGGTCCCGGGTAACCCCGGGCATGTCGTCCACCACCGCGTCGCCACGGCTGACCAGGCGGTTGAAGAAGGTGGACTTCCCCACGTTGGGCCGCCCCACCACCGCCACCAGCGGCAACCGGCGGCGTCTCATGGCGCGAGCACCGCGGCCTCGGCGGGATGCAGGGGGCCGCGAAAGCGGGTAGGCGGCGCCAACACCGGATCCCAGCTCGACGCCACCTCCACCCCCAGCTCGCGGGCGAGGTCGGCGGGGGCGAGGTCGTCGAGGAAGACGCCTTCCGCGCTCACCGACTCGTCGGGAACGAGCACGAGGTCCCCGGGGCGGACCCGCGGGCGCGCGGCGTCGAGGAGATCGCGGCCGCCCAGGAGCCCGGCCACGGTGGTGGGCCGGCCGAAGAGCCGGTTCTCCACCGCCGCCATCTCCAGCCGCACCTCGGGGAGGCGGCGGCGGAGCCCGGGAAGCAGGTCGAGGAGAATGGGGGCGAAGCTCTCCCCGGTGAGGATCCACACCCGGTCCACCCCGCGGCGGCGGAGTTCCGCGCCCCGGGGCGCGGAGCCGGCGAAGGTTCCGATCAGGCTCCGCACCAGCCCCACCCCGTTCTCGCGCTGGCCGAATCCGTCGTAATAGGGCGCGGCGGGGATCGGTTTCCCGGCCAGGATCACCAGCTCGTCGGCGGCGTAGCAGAAGTTGACGCCCAGGCGGCGCCGGAGGCCGCGCCCCATCCGGCGCACCTCCTCCACCAGGCGGCGCGCCTCGGGACGGGTGTAGACCCGCACCTCGGGGAGGTTCCCGCGATGGGCGGTGAGCCCCACCGGCACCACCGACACCGAGAGCACGCCGGGATGATAGGCGGCCAGACCCTCCACCGTCTCCTCGAGCACCGCGCCGTCGTTCACCCCGGGCACCGCCACCACCTGGGTGTGGAGCTGGATGCCTCCGGCGAGGAGCTGTTCGATCCGGCGGGTGATCTCGCCCGCGCGCTTGCTCTTCAGGAGCCGACCGCGCACCTCGGGGTCCAGGGCGTGCACGGAGACGTAGAGCGGCGAGAGCCCCTCCTCCACGATCCGCTCGAACTCCCACTCCTTGAGGTTGGTGAGGGTGACGAAGTGGCCGTAGAGGTAGCTGAAGCGGTAGTCGTCGTCGCGGTAGTAGAGGTTCCGGCGAAGCCCGTCGGGGAGCTGGTCCACGAAGCAGAAGGGGCAGTCGTTGCCGCAGAGGCGGATCCGGGGCTCGGCGAAGCGCAGCCCGAGGCTCCGCCCGTAGACCCGGGTGATCCGGACCGGGCGGGGGCGGCCGAAGACGTCGGGCTCCTCCACCGCCAGCTCCAGCTCCTCCTCCCCGAGCCAGAGCTCCAGGTCGAGGAAGTCGCGGACCTTGCGTCCGTTGACCGCGGCCACCCGCATGCCCGGCCGCAGCCCCGCCTCGGCGGCCAGGGACCCCGGCGCCACGCTCTGGATTTCCACGAAGACCTTTCCTTCCCGGGAGGACCGGCGGCGCCGCGCCACCGGGCGCGGGCGGGGGCGCCCGAGGCGCCGGCGCCGATCAAGGCCAAGACCATTAAGTCAATGGAGTTAAAAAGATTACGGACTTCCTGTCAAGTCGAATCTGGGCTCCGCCGGGGGGGCCGGAAACCCGCTCCGGCGAGGAAGATGGAGCGGGCGACGGGATTCGAACCCGCGACATTCAGCTTGGGAAGCTGACACTCTACCAACTGAGTTACGCCCGCAACCGTCGAGGCTGCAGGAGCCTAGCAAGAGGGGCGGCGGCCCGGCAAGAGGATTGATACCGTCCCCGTCGCGCCGGGCTTGGCGCTTGGTCCCGGAGCGCGGTCCGCGCTACCGTATCCCCATGCCGTTTCCGCCCCGCTGCCGCCGCCATCCGGGCCCGGCCGTCACCGCGCCCCCGGTCCGGTGAGCCTCTTCGTCCCCGTCCCCGCGGGGGAGCGCTTCGGCACCGTCGAGCGGACGCGCACCGCGGGCGACTTCGTGCTTCGCCGCTCCCGCTACCCCGGCGAGACCAGGATCCCCGCTCACCACCACCGGGAAGCCTACTTCTGCCTGGTTCTCGCCGGCTCGCTTCTCGAGGAGCGGAGCCGTGAGCGGACCCGGTTCGAGGCGGGAAGCGTCCACTTTCATCCCGCGGGGGAATCCCACACCGCGGACATGGAGCCCGGGGGCACCACCTGTCTCAGCATCGTGCCCGGCGGCCCCCTGGCCGGCTGGCTCGCCGGAGCCCGGGGGCGGGCGGTTCGCGCCTCCTCTCCTCACGCCTTCGCCGGACCCGCCGCCCGCTGCCGCGACGCGTTTCTTCGGGAGGACGACGTGTCGGCGCTCGAGCTGGAAGCGGCCGCCCTCGATCTCCTGGCCGCCGCGCTCCGCGGGGAGGGCGCCCGGCCCGCCGCTCCCGGCTGGCTCGCCCCGATGCGGCGCTACCTCGACACCTGCGGACCCGGTCCTCTCTCCCTCGAAGCCCTGGCCGGGATGGCCGGGGTGCACCCGGTGTACCTGGTTCGCGCGTTCCGCCGCCACCTCGGCACGACCCCCATGGCCTACCACCGGCGGCGCCGGCTGGAGGCCTCCCGGCAAGCGCTCCTCGAGACCGCACGACCCCTGGTCGAGATCGCGCTCGAGTCGGGCTTCGCGACCCAGGCCCACTTCACCCGGGCCTTCCGCCGCGCCTTCGGCGTCCCCCCCGGTGCGTTCCGGCGCCGGCAGGTCGGGCGGGACTGACCCCGGCAGGTTCAGGCCGGGCAACCGGGTTCATTCCGGAAAAGACGGGGGCGGCAGCGCTTTCGTAGCCTGGAACGCGGTTCCGCACCATTCCAGGAGGCATCGTATGACGCTCGGCTCGCTCCGGTTCCGGACGCTCGCGCCCCTTGCCCTCGCCCTCGGCGCCACCGGCGCCACCCCCGCGAAGGCGCCGCCCCCCCCGCCCTCGCTAAAGCAGGTGGCGGCGGCGGTCGACGCCTACACCCGCCCGCTCGCGGCGCGGGGGGACCTCTCGGGGCAGCTCCTGATCCGGCGGGGGGACCGGATCCTGGTGGAGCGCTCGTTCGGGGAGGCGGACCGTGAGCTGCAGGTGCCGGTCACCCCGGACACCCGCTTCGACATCGCCTCGGTGACCAAGCCCATGACCGCGGTGCTGGCCATCCAGCTCGCCGAGGACCGGCGGCTCGGGGTGGGGGACTCGCTGGCCCGCTGGCTTCCCGGGTTCCCCGCCGCGGACTCCATCACCGTGGGCATGCTGCTCCGGCATCGCTCGGGCATTCCGCACCAGGTCGTTCCGGACAGCGAGATGACCCGCCCGTACACCGCCGCCGAGGTGGCGGCGCGGGCGGCGAAGCTCCCCCTGGACTTCCCTCCCGGCACCGAGAGCCGCTACAGCTCCGGCGGCTACGAGGTTCTGGCCCGGGTCCTTGAACTGGCGAGCGGCCAGAGCTACGCGGATCTCCTCGCCACGCGCCTCCTGGACCCCCTGGGAATGACCCGAACCGCCGAGGCCGACAGCCGCCGGCTCCTTCCCGGTCGCGCCCGGGCCTACGTCCCCGGACCCCACGGGATGGAGAACGCGCCGCTCCACGACTTCTCGGCCCTGGCCGGGGCCGGCTCGGTGTGGAGCACCGCCCGCGATCTCGACCGCTTCGTGCAGGCGGTGGTCCGGGGAAGGTTGGGGGACGGGGTGCGGCTCTCCTTCGTGCGAGGCGGGCGGCTCGACTTCAACGGACGCGGCGGCGGCTTCAAGGCCTGGGCGGTGTGGGACAGCACCACCGGCGTGGAGGCGGTGCTCACCTCGAACGTCTCCACCGGTGCCCCCGACGCGTTGAAGCGCGACATCCCGGCCCTGATGGCGGGGCGGTCGGCGGCGCCCCCGGCTCCCCCCGAGGTGAGCGCCACGGCGCCCCCGCCCGCCGAGCTCGCGCGCTGGGAGGGCGTCTACCAGATCCCTGACGGCCCCCGCCTCGAGCTGCGGCTCCACGACGGCGCGCTCTACTCCAACGACTGGGTGCTCCTCCCCCTTCCCGGTGGCGGGTTCTACTCCCCCCGGGACTACGGGACGGTGCGGGGAACGGCCGGCCCGGACGGGAGCATCTCGCGGCTCGACTGGAGCGAGGGGGGAACGGTCTTCCACGCTCCCCGCACCGGGAGCTGAACCGGACCGGTCAGCGCCCCCAGGCCCGAAGCACCCGCTCCGCGGTGGTCTCCGGTGGTTCGCCGGGCGCGACCTCCAGCCACCGGGCGTCGGGGAGGGACCGGAACCAGGTGCGCTGGCGCTTGGCGAAGCGCCGGGTGTCGACCGCGATCGCCTCTTCCCACGCCGCGCGGTCGAGTTCGCCGCGGAAGTACCGGAGGGTCTCGGCGTAGCCCACGCTCTTGAGCGCGGGCGCCTCGGGGCCCAGGCCGCGGGCCGCCAGGTCCCGCACCTCGCCCTCCAGCCCCCCCTCGATCATCGTCCGCACCCGCGCGCGGATGCGCGCCTCCAGGTCGGAGCGGCCGCGATCGAGCACCGCCACCTGCGCCCGCACCGCGGTCCGCCGCCCCTTGGTGCGCAGTTCGCTGGTCGGCTTCCCGGCGAGCGCCATGATCTCGAGGGCGCGGGTCACCCGCTGGCCGTCCCGGGGGGAGATCCCCTCGGCGGTGGCGGGATCGAGCCGGGCCAGCTCCACGTAGAGCGCCTCCACCCCTTCGCGCGCGAGCCGGGCGCGGAGTTCCGCCCGCACGGTCTCGTCCCGGGGAAGCTCCTCGTCGAGCCCGCCCAGGATCGCGCGCAGGTACAGCCCCGAGCCCCCGACCAGGATCGCCGCGCGTCCGCGCGACTCGATCTCCTCCACCGCGGCCCGGGCCCGCCGCCCGTACTCCCCCGCAGTCATGGTCTCTTCGGGGGGGATCGCCTCCACCAGGTGATGGGGGACGCGCGCGCGTTCGGCATCGGTGGGCGCCGCACTTCCGATCGCGAGGCCCCGGTAGATCTGCCGGGAGTCCACCGACACGATCTCGGCGCCGAGGCGCTCGGCCAGGGGGAGGCTCACCGCCGTCTTCCCCACCGCGGTGGGGCCGAGGAGCACGCGGAGCGGCTCGTTCACCGCCGTCCCCGTCCGGCCCCGCCCGGCGGCCGCCCCCGCGCCTCCCCCGCCGTCATCCCGACCGGCCGAATCTCCGGTGGAGATCGGTGAGCGGGACCCGCAGGAACACCGGCCGTCCGTGGGGATCGCCCTGGGGCTTGTGGGTGGCGAAGAGCTGGTCCACCAGGCCGTTCATCTCCTCCAGGGTGAGCTTCTGCCCCGCCTTTACCGCGCCCTGGCAGGCCACCGCCCGCGCCACCCGCTCGGTCACGTCCATGCTGGTGGGCAGGTCGGCCACGTGGTCGAGCACGTCGCGAAGAAGCGCTCCCTGCCGCCACTCGCGGAGCCCGGCGGGAATCGCATGGACCCGGACCGAGGTTCCCTCCGCCACCTCGAGGTGGAAGCCGAGCTTCTCCATCACCGCGTGGGTTTCCAAAAGGAGCGCGAACTCGTCGTGGGTGAGCTCCACCGGAAGGCTGAACAGGAGCTCCTGGCTCGCCGCCGGCGCCCCTTCGAACCGCAGCACCGCCTGCTCGAAGAGCACGCGCTCGTGCGCGGCGTGCTGGTCGATGATCAGGAGCCCCCCCTCGATCGCGGCCAGAATGTAGGTCCGGTGGAGCTGCCACAGGTTGGCCAGGGCCGGAGCCTCCGGCTCCGGTTCCATCGGCTCCTCGAAGGTGCCGGGAAAGGGCACCACCACCGGGCGCTCGCGGTCGCCCACCCGTCCCTCGCCCGCGGTGAGCACCGGTCCCGCGGGGAACCGCAGGCGCGACTGGTCCGGATCGGGGTCGCCGGGCCGGAGCGTCTCCGGCGCCGGCCTCCATCCGCCCCGGGTGGAGCCGCCGAGAGCAAGGGTGGGAATATGCCCCTCCACCCGGTCCTTGAGGAGCCGGATGAGGCGCGGATAGAGCTCGCGCTCCCGCAGGAGCCGCACTTCGCGCTTGGTGGGATGGACGTTGACGTCCACCTCCTCGGGCGGGAGCCGGAGGTGGAGCACCGCCTCGGGGTGCCGGCCGGGCGGAATGAGATCGGTATAGGCCTCACGGATCGCGGTCTTGAGCAGCACGCTGGTCACCCAGCGGCCGTTGATGAGGAAGGTCTGGTGGCTGCCGCGGGCGCGGGAGTCCTCGGGCGCGCCCAGAAAGCCTTCCAGAGCGAGGTCGCGCGCCTCCTCGTCGAGCGCCACCATCCGCTTCAGCCGCTCCCGTCCCAGCACCTGCCCCGCGCGTTCGTGCAGGTCGGCGGCGGCGGGAAGGCTCAGCGACTCGCGCCCCTCCTGGGTGAGCACGAACTGCACCGAGGGATGGGCGAGGCCGTAGGCCTGGAGGAGCTGCGAGATGTAGCGGAGTTCGCTCCCCTCGGACTTCAGGTACTTCCGCCGGGCGGGGGTGTTGAAGAAGAGGTCGCGCACCTCCACCGTGGTCCCCGCCGCCCGTGCCGCCGGCTCCGAGGCCCCGACCCGGCCGTCCTCCACCGTGACCGCCGCCCCGGTGTCCTCGGCGGCGGCGCGGCTCGTCATGCGGAGCCGCGACACCGCGCCGATCGCGGCCAGCCCCTCTCCGCGGAAACCCAGGGATTTGATGCGCACGAGGTCGGCGTCGCATCCGATCTTGCTGGTGGCGTGGCGGTGGACCGCGATGGGCAGCTCGCCGGCGGGAATGCCGGAGCCGTCGTCGGAGACCCGGATGAGTCCGGTGAGCTTTCCCTCCACCGCGACCTCGATCCGCGTCGCCCCCGCGTCCAGGGCGTTCTCCACCAGCTCCTTGACCACCGAGCCGGGACGTTCCACCACCTCCCCCGCCGCGATCCGTCCCACCAGGGCGTCGGGGAGCACGCGAATGGGAGCCGTGATCACCAACCCGGTTCCTCTCCGGCCAGCGCCAGCTCCACCCGGCGGAGCCGGAGCGGCCAGTGGGGATCGGTCTCGTCCGCTCCGGCCAGGAGGAGCCGCACCCCGGGAGTGGGCTCCCACCGCCGCCACGGGGAGTCCGCCCCCTCGAAGGTCGCGGAGAAGAGATCCTTGGGAAAGACCAGGTTCCCGGAGAAGCCGATCCCCTCACCCCGGGCCTCCACCAGCTTCCAGCCCGCGCCCTCGCGCCGCCAGAACAGCGCCGACTCCACCCCCAGGAGCTCCAGCACCGGCTCCGACCACGAGGCCAGCCCCGGACCCTCGGCGTGGGGGTCGGGAAGGCCGTGGGCGGCCAGGGCGTGGGCCTCGCGGCGCCAGCGCACCAGATCCCGGAGGGCCATGTCCTCGGCCACCCGGGTCAGCCCGGCCAGGTTCAACCGGTCGCGCTCTCCGCTCACCCCGCTGAGCCGGAAGCGGCCCCACTGCGAGGCGATCTCGATCCCCTCCTCCGGACCCCCCTCGGCGTGCGCGGGGGGGGCCGCGCCCGTCCACACCCAGGGGACCCAGACGTCGGTCATGCCGTTCCACCACAGGATGACGCGGCGGCCGGAACCCACCGAGGACTCGATCAGATAGCGGAAGGAGGCCTCGGGGCGCTCCCACACGTCGGTGGGGGGGCCGCCGCCCGCACCCGGCCCCCCGCCCCCCGGGCGCCCGGGGGCCGGGGCCGGCGCCGGTTCGGGCGAGGCGTTCACAATGGGGGAACTCCCAGATTCCCCAGACGTTACCGGCTTCGGCTCGGGTTCGTTCGAAGGCTCGGCCATCGCCAACGGGGCGGCCCCGCCGTTACCGACCCGGCGCACAGCCACCGCCGGCTGCAGCAGTTCGTCCAGGGAGCGCATGCCGGCCCGGAGGCTGGTGGGGACCAGGATGCGCGCCCCCACCGCCCGGAAGGGCGCGGCCAGTTCGGCCACCGAGGCCACGTTCCCCTCCGGCACCAGCACCACGTCGTCCGGCCGGGGGCGCGGCGGCTCGGTGAGGGCGGGATACTGCGCCACCCCGGCCAGGCGGAGGATGAGCGCTTCCGGATCGGGATGGACCACCAGCACCTCGGGGCGGGGATCCAGGCGCGAGATGCGGGAGAGGACGTCGAGGTCGGGTTCGCCGAGTCCCAGCAGGACGAGTCGGGGCATGGTGTGTGTCTCCAGGGTGCGAAAGCCGGTTCAGGACGGGCCGGCGGAGGCGCCGCGCGCATCGAGCGCGGTCCGGAGCGCCGCCAGGACCTCGTCCGGCTCGATCTCCAACAGGCACCGGAAGTGTCCGAGCGGGCATCGGGGTCCACCGTGGAGGGAGCACGGCCGGCACGGCAAATCCCGCTCCACCACCCGGTGCCCCTCGCCCGCCGGCGCGAACCCGAAGGATCGCACGGTCGGGCCGAACAGCGCCACCACCGGTGTCCCCACCGCCGCCGCCACGTGCATGAGGCCGGTGTCCCCGGTGGCCACCGCGCCCAGCCGTCCCAGGATCGCGGCCACGGTGGGGAGCCCGGCCCGGACCTCGATCCAGCCCCCGCCGGGCCAGCGCTCGCGCCAGCCGGCGGCGAGGGCGTCCTCGCCGGGTCCGAAGAACACCGCCACCGGCCCGAGGCCCCGCGCGGCCAGGTCCTTTCCCACCGCCACGAACCGGTCCAGGGGCCAGCGCTTGGTGGCGCGGGTCGCCCCCGGCACCAGCCCCACCGCCGCCGGGCCCGCCAGCTCCGCGGCCCGGGCGCGGGCGGCGGCCCCGGGATGGAGCGAAGGGACCGCGTGGGCCCCGGGGACGGCGGCCTCCACGAACGCGTCCGCCATGCGGAAGTCCGGAGGCGGGCCCAGCCGCTTCGTCCGGACCAGGAGCCTCCGGGAAAGCTCGCGGCGGCGGGCCCGCCGCACCCGGACGACGCCGGCCAGGGTGAGGAGGGTGCGGGTGCGCGGCGTGCCCTGGAGATCCACCGCCTCCAGGTAGCGCGCCTCGCGGAGCCTCGAGCCCCACTTGCGAAGGCCGCCGAGGTCGCGGTCGGCCCGCTCCCACGCCAGGATCCGCTCCACCGCGGGATGGTTCTCCCAGAGCGGCGCCCACTCCTCCTTCACCAGCACGTCCAGGCATCGGTCCCCCCACCGCGCGCGCGCGGCGTTGGCGGCGGCGGTGGCGAGGACGACGTCGCCCAGGGAACCCAGGCGGATGAGCAGGCGGCGCGGCGCGGTCAATCCCGGGCGGGGCCGGCGTCCGCCTTCGTGCCCCGGGGACGCGCCGGAGACGCCTTGGTGCGCCGGCCGGGCGTCTTCTTCCTGCCCCGCTTCTTCCCGGTGCGGTTCCCCGGCCCCATCAGGGCGTGCGAGAGCACGTCGTCGATGGTCTCGGCGAGGACGAAGCGCATCGACTTCCGGACGTCCGCGGGGACCTCGGAGAGGTCGGCGTGGTTGGCGGCGGGAAGGATGATCTGCGCCAGGCCCGCCCGCTTCGCCCCCAGCACCTTTTGCTTCACCCCCCCGATGGGGAGCACGTTGCCGCGGAGCGAGATCTCGCCGGTCATCGCGGTGTCGGCGCGCACCCGCCGGCCGCTGACCAGCGACGAGAGCGCGGTGACCATGGCCACTCCCGCCGAGGGGCCGTCCTTGGGCATGGCGCCGGCGGGCACGTGGATGTGGACGTCGAACTTCTCGAAGTGGGGGTCGCCGCCGGCGAGTTCCTCGGCGTGGGCGCGCACGTAGGAGAGGGCGGCCATCGCCGACTCCCGCATCACGTCTCCGAGCTGGCCGGTGAGGGTGAGGTTCCCCCGCCCCGGCATCCGGGTGGCCTCCACGAACAGGATCTCCCCGCCGTAGGGGGTCCAGGCGAGCCCGGTCACCACCCCCACCCGGTTCTTCCGTTCCCGGCGCTCCCGGTAGACCTTCTTGGTCCCCAGGTACTCGGCCAGGTTCCTGCCCGAGACCGACACCCGCACCTTCCGTCCCCGCGCCACCCGGGTGGCCACCTTGCGCGCCACCCGGTTGATCTGCCGCTCCAGCTCGCGCACCCCCGACTCGTGGGTGTACTCGTTGGCGATGGCGGTGAGCGCGGACTTGGTGAAGCGGAGGTGGGAGGAGCCGATGCCGTTGTCCTCCAGGGCCCGGGGGACCAGGTAGCGCCGGGCGATCTCCGCCTTGTCGGCGGTGGTGTACCCGGGGATCTCGATCACCTCCATGCGGTCGCGGAGCGGCCCCGGGATCGAGTAGAGGACGTTGGCGGTGGTGATGAAGAGCACCCGCGAGAGGTCGACGGGCACGTTCAGATAATTGTCCTGGAAGCTGTTGTTCTGCGCCGGATCCAGCACTTCCAGGAGCGCGGAGGTGGGGTCGCCCCGGAAGTCGGCGCCCACCTTGTCCACCTCGTCGAGCATGAACACGGGGTCGGGGGCCTTGGCGGTGATCACCCCCTGCACGATCCGGCCCGGCATGGCCCCGATGTAGGTGCGCCGGTGGCCGCGGATCTCCGCCTCGTCGTGCAATCCCCCCAGGCTCAGCCGCACGAAGGGGCGGCCGAGGGCGCGGGCGATGGACTGGCCGAGGGAGGTCTTGCCCACCCCGGGGGGGCCGGAGAGGCAGAGGATGGGGCTCCGGGGATGCCGGGTGAGCTTGCGCACCGCCAGGTACTCCAGGATCCGCTCCTTCACCTCGCCGAGGTCGTAGTGGTCCTCGTTCAGGATGCGCTCGGCCCGGTTGACGTCGATGGGCGGGCGATCAAGCTCCTTCCACGGCACCTGGAGCATCCAGTCGATATAGGTGCGGGCCACCGTGTATTCGGCGGCCTGGGGGGGCATCACCTTGAGCCGGTCGAACTCCTTCACCGCGGCCTCGCGCGCCGCTTCCGGCATGCCTGATTCGTCCAGCGCCTTCTTGATCTCGGCCAGCTCCGGGTTCTCCTCCTCGCCCCCCAGCTCCTTCTGGATCGCCTTCATCTGCTGGCGGAGGTAGAACTCGCGCTGGGTCTTCTCCATCTCGTTCTGCACCTGGTCCTGGATCCGCCGGCCGAGGGCGAGGATGTCCAGCTCGCGGACCATGAACGCGGTCACCCGCTCCAGGCGCTTCTCGGGATCCTCTTCCTCCAGCACCGCCTGCTTGTCGTCCAGCTCCAGATTGAGGTTGGCCCCCAGGAAATCGGCGAGGCGGCCGGCATCGTCGATGTTGAGCGCCACCACCTTCAACTCGTCGGAAAGATAGCCGGTGGCGTCCACCAGCTTCTGGAAAAGCTCGAGGGCGTTGCGCCGGAGCGCCTCGGCCCGCCGCGAGCCGGACTTGCCCGCCGACACCACTTCCACCCGGCCCTTGAGGAACGGCCGCTGCTGCACCGTCTCCACCAGGCGGATGCGGGCCACCCCCTGGACCAGGAGGCGCATGCCGCCGTCGGGGAAGCGGAGCATCTTGTGGATGATGGCGGCGGTGCCGACCGGGCTCAACTCGCGGACCGAGGTCACGGTGCCGGTGCGGGCGCCGTTCCCGTCCCCGGACCCGGCCCCCTCCTCCGCCCCCGCTTCGCCGCCGTCCCGGGAGGCGTTCTCGCCCGCGGGCCGCGCCCCTTCCGGAGCGGGGAGGCCGCGCACGGTGAACAGCCCGATCATCTTGGTCCCGGCCAGCGCCTCATCCACCAGGTCGAGGAGCGCGCGCTCGCTCACCACCAGCGGAAACATCATGTAGGGGAACGCCACCACGTCCCGCAAGGGGACCAGAGGCAGCTCGATGGGGATCTGAAGCGACTGCCCGGAGTCGGTCTGGACGGTGATGGTCGATTCGGCCATGGTTCTCTACTCCACCTCGATCTTCAGCTCGTCCTTGGCCCGGGGGCGGGCGCGCAGGCGGATCTCCAGCACGCCGTCGCGGTACGAGGCCGCGGCCTCGGAGCGGGCGAACCGTTCCGGAACCTGGATGCTCCGGGCGAACGGACCCATGGCGATTTCCATCTTGTGAAAGGTCTTGCGGCCCTCGGGAGAGCCGTCGCGGCGGATCCCCCTCACGTGAACGATGCGGCTCCGCATGAGGATCTGGATCTCCTCGCGGGCCACCCCGCTCAGATCCATGCGGATCACGAACTCCTCCTCGGTCTCGTAGGCGTCGGTGGCCGGATACCACACCACGTCCGCTTCCACGCTGCTCCGCCCGGGCTCCAGGAAGAGGTGCTCGACCAGGTCACGGAAGTTGCCCCATCGGTCCTCGAACTTTCCCGCTGCCACGTTCGTCTCTCCTACCAGGAGGTGTCTCGGTCCAGGCTCTCGTCGAACGCCATCACCCCGGCGAAGTCCTCCTTGCGGTCCTCGTCGGTCTTCGCCATCAGGCCCACCCCGATCAGGTTGTAGACCACCTCACCCACGTCCTCCCCCCGCAGGATTCCCCAGGAATTGAGCACCGAGCGGGCCATCGGCCCGTACTCCGCGATGGCCAGCTCCCGGATCCCCTCCAGGACTTCCGCGCCGCTCACGTGCAGCCCCCGCCGCCCCTCGCGGTGCCGGCGCTGGAAGAAATCCAGGGCCGCCTGCACGAACAGGTAGGCCGCGCGATCGTAGCGGGGATCGGACTCCAGCACCCGGTCGAGGGCGGTTTCGTAGTCTTCCTGGTCGCTCACGCCGCTCACGCCGTTCCCGCCATGGGGGCCCCGTCCCGTATCGTATCACCCCAGCTCACCTCGCCCAGCCGTCCCAGCACCGAGTCGCGCCGGTAGGTGCCGTCGTCGACGGCGGCGTGGTCGCGATTGAAGTGGAGCCCCCGGCTCTCCTTGCGCGCGGTGGCCAGGCGGAGGATGACGTCGGCGACGAGGGCGATGTTGCGCAGTTCCAGGATATCGGGGTCCACCACGAACCGGCGATAGAAACGGTCCACCTCCTCGCGGATGAGCGCGAGGCGGGGCGCCGCCCCGGAAAGCCGCTCGTCGGATCGCACGATGCCCACGTAGTCCCACATGAGCCGGCGCACCGCGTCCCAGTTGTGGTTGATGATCACGTCCTCCCGGGGGACGCCGGTGGAGGGGGCCACCCAGGGGTCCGCGTCGGGCACCCGGTCCCCCGCGAGCAGCGGCCGCAGATGGCGCGACGCGCGGTCCGCGAAGACCAGGGCCTCGAGCAGCGAGTTCGAGGCCAGCCGGTTCGCCCCGTGGAGCCCGGTGTGGGCGACCTCGCCGATCGCGTAGAGCCGGGGAAGGTCGGTGGCGCCGTGAAGGTCGGTGCGGACCCCGCCGCACATGTAGTGGGCGGCGGGCACCACCGGGATCGGCTCGCGGGCGGGATCGATCCCGTAGGCGCGGCACCCCGCCATGACCTGGGGAAAACGCTTCTCCAGGAAGCGCTTTCCGAGCCCGGTCGCGTCCAGCCACACGTGATCGTGCCCGCGGGTCTTCATCTCCCGGTCGATGGCCCGGGCCACGATGTCGCGCGGGGCGAGCTCGCCCCGGGGATCGTGGCTCTTCATGAACTCCACCCCGTCCAGGGAGCGGAGCACCGCCCCCTCGCCGCGGAGCGCCTCGGTGATCAGGAACCGGCGGGCGTGGGGGTGATAGAGGCTGGTGGGGTGGAACTGGACGAACTCCAGGTTCGAGACCCGGGCCCCCGCCCGAAAGGCCATGGCCAGGCCGTCCCCGGTGGCGACGTCGGGATTGGTGGTATAGAGGTAGACCTTGCCCGCTCCCCCCGAGGCCAGCACCGTGGCCTTGGCCTGGTAGGGAATGACCGAGCGGTGGTCGGGGGTGAGCACGTAGGCCCCCCAGCATGCCTCGCCGTCCTGCGAGGCTCCCCGCGAGGAGCGCGAGGCCATGATCAGGTCCACCGCGAAGTGGTGCTCCAGGAGATGGATGTTGGGCCGCGAGGCCACCGCCGCCAGCAGCGCCTTCTCCACCTCCGCCCCGGTGCGGTCGGCGGCGTGCACGATGCGGCGGCGGGAATGTCCCCCCTCCCGCCCCAGGGCCAGGCCTCCGTCCCCGGTCCGGGTGAACTCCACCCCCATTCCGACCAGGTCCCGGACCAGGGGGGGGCCCTCCTCCACCACCAGCCGCACCGCGCCGGGATGGCAGAGCCCCGCTCCCGCCACCAGGGTGTCCTCGAGGTGGAGGGAGGGATCGTCCTCGGGATCGAGGACCGCGGCGATCCCTCCCTGGGCGTAGTTGGTGTTGGACTCGGCCCGGGCCTTCTTGGTGACCACGGTCACCTCGCCCCACCGGCTGGCGGAAAGCGCGCACCAGAGCCCGGCGAGGCCGGTGCCGATGACCAGGGTATCGGTATGACGCGGGGACTCGGCGACCATTCGGGGTTCCAATTGAAAGTGAATGCTCAAGGTACGAGGACAACCGTCGATGATACCGGAAGCCTCCCGCCCCCACAAGCGGAGGGCTAAAACCCCCAGGCCCGGACCGGGACCCCACCCGGGATTCAGTCCGCCCCCGGGGGTTCCGATACCGGAACGACGTGAAAGGCGCCCGCCGCCGAGAGGGGCACGCCCCGGGACGGTTTTCGCCGCCCTCCGGCGCGGCGGACGAACCCGGGTTCGTCGCCGGCGCCGCGGCATTGCGGTCGCGCCATCCGCTTCCGCGCACTCGACCCGGAGGCCTGTTCGACAAGGAGGAGAGAGGATGAACAACCGTCTTCGTCTGGCCTGGGTGCCCCTGCTGGTGGCCGCCGCCGGCATCGGCCTTTCGGGCTGCAAGGAACAGGGCGGCGACACCCGCAACATCATCGACGTGCAGTCGCTCAACAACAACTCGCCGCTCATGAGCGACGTCTACAACTACGGGACCAAGCCCAACGACCCCATCGACGACTTCATCCCGGTGGACGTGGTCGAGGTCACCTTCGTGGACCGCCCCCACGATCCGGCGATCACGGTGTCGCCGGGCGATCCCTTCGGCTCCGTCCACTTCACCAGCTACGATCTGGTGTTCGAGGATCCCAACCATGCCGACGGCCTGGACCTCGACGGCGACGGCACCGTGGATCTCAAGAACTTCCGCGGCGCGATGAACGTGCGGGTCCCGATCAACGGGAGCGCCGAGGGGTTCGTCCTGGTGATGCCGGGCGGCTACAAGATCATCCCCCCCGTCTCCTGCCTCGGGCCGCAGGGAGGCGGTTGCGTGACCAGCTCGGTGGAGTTCGGGGTGATCGTCAAGCTCACCTTCCACGGCGAGGAAGAGACGAGCGGGGACGCGGTGGACGTGACCCGCGAACTCACCGTCCGTATCGGGCAGTTCGCGGACAACTAGGCCCCGTCCGCGATCCGGGCGTGCGCTTGCGCGGGGGGCGGTCCCGGGACCGCCCCCCGCGTCTTTCCTGCCCCCCGGCCCTCACCCGGGGGGGGAAGTGAGCCGCGACCACAGCCGGTCCCATCCCCCCTCGACCTCGAGCACGATCTCGAGCACCAGCCAGCCCCCCTCCGGATCGGCCACCCCCTCCAGCCGCACCGCGTCCTTGGCGGTGGTGACCGGCCGCGCCCCCACCGCCGCCGCCGCCCGCTCCTCGGAGCGCGCCTCGGCCGCCCCGAACCGGTGATGGTCGGGATAGCGGGAGAGCGCCACCACCCGCGCCCCCGCCTCGGCCAGCGATTCCGCCAGCCGTTCCGGCCGCGCGATCCCCGCCACCGCCCGCACCGCGAGCCCGCGCGGATCGGGCGCCGCCCCCTCTTCCCCCAGCCGCCGGAGCGGGCCCGGACGCGGGCGCGCGCCCAGGATCTCCGCCCGGGGGGCGACGCGGGCGAGGAGCGACCTGGTGGCGGCGGGGACCTTGCCCGAGGCCCCGGCGGCCAGGATCACCGCGGCCCGGGACAGCGCGGCCGGCCGCTCCCGTAACCGCCCGGCGGGAAGGAGCCGCCCGTTTCCGAACGGGGCCGCGGCGTCGACCAGCACCAGGTCGGCGTCGCGGGCCAGGCGCCGGTGCTGGAACCCGTCGTCGAGAAGGAAGACGTCCACCGTCTCCCCCGCGGCGAGGAGCGCCCGCCCCGAGGCCGCCCGGTCCGGGCCCACCCCCACCGGCACCCCGGGAAGGGCGCGGCTCAGCCACAGCGGCTCGTCCCCCGCCTCCGCGGCGCGGGCGGGGCCGCCGGACCAGGCGCCGCTCCGGAGGATCCCGGCCCGGGTCCCGCCGTAGCCTCGGGTGAGGATGGCGGGGCGCCGGCCCGCCCGGAGCGCCGCCTCGGCCAGCGCCCGCACCGCCGGGGTCTTGCCCGTCCCCCCCACCGCGAGATTCCCCACGCTCACGACCGGCACCGGGAGCCGGATCGAGGCCCGGAGCCCGGCCGCATAGACGCCGCGGTGGAGCGCCGCCCCCGCGCCGTAGAGGACCGCCGCCGCCCGCGCCCAGACCGGCGGGGGGTCCGTTTCCCAGGGCGGGCGCTTCATCGGGGTTGGGCTTCGGGGAAAAGCACGCCCCGCTCCACCAGCCAGTCCAGCGTCCGCTCCGAGGCCCCCCGGAGCGATTCCGCGGCCCGGCGGGCGCGCGCTCCCGCTTGGCGGCGGGCGTCGTCGTCGCCGAGCCACGAAGCGGCGGCCCGGGCCAGCTCGTCGGGGTCGCCCACGGTGCGGGCGGCGCCGGCTTCCAGAAGGGCACGGGCCTCCTCGGCCACGTTGCCCAGGTGTGGCCCGAACAGCACCGGGACCCCGGCCATCGCCGCCTCCAGCACGTTGTGCCCGCCCACCGGGACCAGGGTGCCGCCGACCAGCGCCACCGAGGAGGCGGCGTAGAGGCCGGGGAGCTCGCCGTGGGTGTCCACGATGAGCACGTCGGCGTCGCGGTCCCCGGGAGCGGGACGGCTCCGCCGGGCGGGACGGAAGCCGCGGCCGGCCAGGTCCCGGTCGAGCGCGTCCCACGCCCCGGGGTGGCGGAGCGCCAGCACCAACCGGAGCCCCGGCACGCGCGCGCGCAACCGCTCGAACGCGGCCAGGACCGGCGCCTCCTCGCCGGGGCGGAGGCTCCCCACCGTGAGCACCGGCGACGCCGGCCAGGGGAGCGCGGCGGGGGCGGCCACGGCCAGGCGGTCGTGCTTGGCGTTCCCGGTCACCCGGAGCGCCTCCGGCGGCGCTCCCAGCTCCAGGAACCGGTCGCGGTCGGCCTCGGTCCGGGCCGCCACCGCGCGGAGGCTGGCCATGAGCGGGCGGAAGACCGCGGCCAGGCGCCGGTAACGCGGAAACGAGCGGTCGGAGAGGCGTCCGTTGGCGATCCCCACCGCCACCCCGCGCTCCGCGGCGGCCAGGAGCCAGTTGGGCCAGAGCTCGGTCTCGATGAGGATCAGGGCCCGGGGGCGGCGGAGATCGAAGGCGCGGCGCACCGCGCCGGGAAGGTCGAGCGGGGCCAGCGCGGCCCGCTCCCCCCAGCGCTCGCGGGCGGCGCCGCGCCCGGCGGCGGTGTTGACGGTCACCGAGAAGCTCGCGGCCAGGCCCCGGGCCCGCGCGCGTTCGAGGAGCGGATCCAGGGCCGCCACCTCTCCCAGCGAGGCGGCGTGCCACCACACCGCGCCCCGGGCGGCGGGAGCGCGGGCGGCCCGCTCCCGATGAAACTCCACGGGCTCCTCCCCGGCCCCTACCCGCAGAAGCAGGGGGGTCAGGGGCTCGGCGGCCCGGGTGAGGAAGCGGTAGGCGGCCAGCGCCGGCTTCACCGCGCCCCCACCGCCCGGTCGGCCTCGGCCTCGGCCGCGGTCAACGCGGCCTCCAACCGCCGCCGCCAGGGTTCCAGGTCCCCCCCCGCCGGAACCTGGAGGGAGGGCCCGTAGACGATGGCGCCGCGAGCCCCCGGCCGCGGCACCTGGAACCGGTCCCAGGAGCGGAGCGCCCACGCGGGCCGCGCCGCCGCCCCCACCGGCACCAGGGGCCGCGCGGTGCGCGCGGCCAGGGCCACCGCGCCCATCTGGGCGCGACGGCGGGGTCCCCGCGGCCCGTCGGGGGTGAGCGCCACCGACACCCCGTCGCGCAGGAGCGCTTCCATCTCCCGGAGGCCCTCGCGCCCGCCGCGGCTCGAACTCCCGCGCACGGTGCGGAACCCCAGGCGCTCGGCCGCCCGCGCGATCACCTCGCCGTCCTCGGAAAGGCTCACCAGGATCGCCGCCCCCGAGCGCCCAAGCACCGCCGCCGGGAGCCAGAACCGTCCATGCCACAAAACATAAATCACCGAATGGTAATTGTTTAGCGCATCCCCTTCACGTTCCTGATGAAGAAGCGCGGTCCGGGTCCACCGGGCGCTCAGCCGGAGCACCGAGGCCCCCGCCCCCGCCCCCAGCCACCGCCCCAGCCCCCGGACGCGCCGCTCGAGGCGGTTGCTCACGCGCCCCCCTCCAGGAACCGCGCCACCGCCTCCGCGGCCTTCTCCGCGGCTCCCCCACCCCCCAGGCGCTCCCGGAGGGGCGCCAGGTAGGCGCGTTGCTCCTCGCGCTCGCGGGGGTCGAACAAGAGCCGTTCCGCGGTCCCGGCCACCCGCTCGGGGGTGAGGGCCCCCTGCAGGAGTTCCGGAATCCGGTTCCCTCCCGCCGCGATGTTGACCAGCCCCACCGTGCGGATCTTGACCAGGGCCCGGGCCATCTCCCAGTTCACCCGCCCGGTGCGGTAGACCACGGCCAGCGGGGTGCCCAGGAGCCCGGTCTCCAGGGTGGCGGTCCCGCTGGCCACCAGGGCGGCGTCGGCGGCCCGGGCCAGGGCGGCGGCGGCCCCGGTCCAGACCGGGATCCCGGCGGCCCGGGCCGCAGCGAAGTGCGCTTCGGCCAGGCCCGGGGCACGGCTTACCGCCGCCCGCACCCCCCGCCCGGCCAGCCGCCGGGCTCCCGCGGCCAGAAGCGGCAGGATCTGGCCCACCTCCTGGGGACGGCTTCCGGGGAGAAGCGCGAGGAGCGGGGCCTCGGCGCCCACCCCCAGGAGTCCGCGCACCGCTTCGGGCGGGGTCGGCTCGGGCATCTCGTCCAGGAGCGGATGCCCCACGAATTCGGCGTCGATCCCCGCCTCGCGGAAGAGCGGCTCCTCGAACGGGAACACCACCAGGAGCTTGTCCACCGCGCGGCCGATCCCCGGGCGGCGGTCGCGTCGCCACGCCCACACCTGGGGGGCGATGTAGTAGGCGACCCGGCGCCCGCGCGCCCGCGCCCGCCGCCCCAGGCGGAGGTTGAACCCGGGATAGTCCACCGGGAGCACCAGGTGGGGATCGAAGGCGGCGATCTCCTCCATCGCCCGCGCCATCAGGCGGCGGAAGAACGGGAGCTTGCGCGCGACCTCGGCGAAGCCCAGCACCGAGAGGTCCTCGATCCGGGCCAACAGCGCCGCCCCCTCGGCCTCGAGCTGCGGGCCCCCCAGGCCGCGGATCTCCAGATCCCCCACCCGCCGGCGGAGCGCGCGCACCAGCCCCGCCGCATGCCGGTCGCCGGAGGCCTCTCCCGCCGAGACGAAGAGGCGGTAGGCCATCAGGAGCCCCCGAACCGCCTCGCGATCGCCGCTTCCACCGCGACCATGGCGCGCAGGGTCCGGAGCGCCGCCTCGCCGGTCACCCCCTCGTGGGGAAGCCCGAAGACCGCGCGCCGGAAGGCCTCGTGCTCGGCGCTCAGCGGGTCCTCGCCCCCCGGCCCCTCGACCCGGTGATCCAGGAGCCGGGCCATCTCCACCGGGCCGGCGGAACGGAACGCGTCGCGGAGGATCTCCTCGCGCGAGGCGCTCTCCTTGAGCCGGTAGACGTGGCCGGTGCGGGCGGCGCAGTCGGCGGAGACGTAGGCGCCGGGGAGAAACATGCGGAACTTGCGGGTCCGCTCGATCGACACCCGGCTCGCGGTCAGGTTGGCCACCGCGCCCGAGGGAAAGGTCAGCCGGGCGTTGGCGATGTCCACCCGCTCGGTGAGCACCGCCACCCCCACCCCGTCCACCGCGGACGGCTCCTCCCCCACGAAGGCGATGGCGAGGTCGAGGTCGTGCACCATGAGGTCCTGGACCACGTCCAGATCGAGGTTCCGGGGGACCAGGGGGGCGAGCCGGTGGCTCTCCACGAAGAGCGGGGCGGGGATGCGTCCCACCAGCCCGCGAAGCGCGGGGTTGAAGCGCTCCACGTGCCCCACGTGGAGGGGAAGGTCCCGCTCGCGGGCCAGATCGACCAGCGCCTGGGCGTCGGCCACCCGTCCGGTGATCGGTTTCTCGACCAGGACCGGCTTCCCGGCGGAGAGCGCGGACTCCACCGCCCCGCGATGGGACGGGGTGCTGGTGGCCACCACCGCGACCTCGGCCCGGCGCAGGGCCGCTTCGGGGCTCTCCGCGGCCTCGCATCCCAGCTCCGAGGCCACCGCGCGGGCCCGCTCGGGGACCGCGTCGTAGACCGCGGCCAGGTGGAATCCCTCCGAAGCGGCGAGCTTCTGGGCATGGCGGGCGCCCAGGTACCCCACCCCCAGCACCACCACCTCGAGGCGTCCGGAACCGGCGCTCACCGGGTCACGCCGCGCTCCGAGGTCAACATGAACTCGACCAGGACGTCGACCTCGGGCAGGGGAGGCACCTCCACGCGGACGCGCTCGGCCGCTTCCTCCACCCTCAGCCGGCTCCGGAAGAAAAGGCGGTAGGCGGACTTGAGCGCGGCCAGGGTCGCGGGGGGGAACCCGCGCCGGGCCAGCCCCACCGCATTCAGGCCGAAGGCGCGGGCGGGGTTGCCGGCCACCTTGGAGTAGGGAGCCACGTCCATGGGGATGCGGGAGCCGCCGCCGATGAAGGCGTGAATGCCGATCCGCACGAACTGGTGGACCGGGGTCACTCCGCCGATGATGGCGTAGTCGTCCACCCGGACGTGGCCGGCCAGGTTCACCGAGTTGGCCAGGATCACGAAGTTGCCCAGATGGCAGTTGTGGGCCACGTGGGAGTAGGCCATGAGCAGGCAGTCGGTGCCCACCGTCGTGGCCTGTCCCTCGGCGGTGGCCGGATTCAAGGTGGCGAACTCCCGGATCACGGTGCGGTCGCCGATCCGGAGCCAGCTCTTCTCCCCCCGGAACTTGAGATCCTGGGGAGGCGTCCCCACTACCGCGTGGGGGAAGATCCGGCACTGGCGGCCGATCTCGGTGTAACCGTCCAGGAAGGCGTGCGCGCCCACGGTGGAGCCGGCTCCGATCCGTACGTGGGGGCCGATGATGGCGTAGGGGCCGACCTCGACGTCCGGGTCCAGTTCGGCGAGGCGGTCTACGACTGCGGTTGCGGCGATCTCTGCCATGAACTCTCTCCTAGCGGTCCACGACGCTGGACAGGAGATCGGCCTCGGCGACCAGATTCCCGTCCACGAACGCCTTGCCCGCCATCTTGCAGATGCGACCCCTGAGCTTGAGCATTTCCAGCTCGAAGCGAAGCTGGTCTCCGGGACGAACCGGACGCCGGAACTTGGCGCCGTCGATCCCCATGAAATATACGAGCTTCTCGCGCGGCCGCTCCACCTTGTTGAGGAGCAGAACCCCCCCGGTCTGGGCCATGGCCTCGATGATGAGCACCGCGGGCATGATGGGGTGGCCGGGGAAGTGGCCGGTGAAGTACGGCTCGTTCATGGTCACGTTCTTGATTCCCACCACCCGCTCGTCGGTGAGCTCCACGATGCGGTCCACCAGGAGGAACGGATAGCGGTGGGGCATGATCTGGGTGATCGCCTCGATGTCCCAGTAGGCGCCGCTGCCGTCCGGCCGCGGCGGCAGATCGAATCCCGAGGCCCGGCGTTCGGCCTCGGCCAGTTCCTTGACGAACTGCACGTGGCTCTCGTGGCCCGACCGCCAGGCCAGGACGTGCCCGCGGAGCGGCCGGCCGAGCAGGGTGAGATCGCCGAGGAGGTCGAGCACCTTGTGCCGGACGAACTCGTCCCGGAACCGGAGCCCCTCCTTGTTCACGACCCTTTCCTCGGAGACCACGATGGCGTTCTCGAGCTTTCCCCCCTGGATCATCCCCGCGGCCAGGAGCTGTTCCACCTCGCGCTGCAGGACGAAGGTGCGGGCGGGGGCGATTTGTTCGCGGAAGGTCTCGGGCACCACGTCGAAGGTGGCGAACTGGGTGCCGATCACCCGGTTGTCGTACTGGATGGTGAAGGAGATCCGGAGGCCGTCGTAGGGTAGCCCCAGGATCTCCGCTCCCCGGCGCTGGAAGCGGACGGGGTGCGGAACCTCGAAGTAGACCCGGTCGGCGTCCTGCTGCACGAGGCCGGCCTCGCGAAACATGCGCACGTAATGGGCGGCGCTGCCGTCCCCCGGCTCCCCGGGCTCCCGCGCGTCCAGCTCGATGCGGAGGTTGTCGATCCCCACCCCGTGCACCGCGGCCAGGAGGTGCTCCACGGTGTGGACCTCGGCCGGGCCGGAGCGGAGGATGGTTCGGCGGCCCTGGGCCTCGTCGTAGACCGCGTTTCCCGGGCACACCCGCACCTCGGGAGCGCCTTCGAGGTCGGTGCGCACGAAGCTGATGCCGTGGCCGGGTTCGGCGGGGCGGAAGGACACCCGGCAGCGGTCGCCGGTATGGAGCCCCACCCCCTCGTAGGTGATGGTCCCGGCCAGGGTCTGCTGACGCTCCTTCACAGAAGATTCTCCCTGCCGGCCTCGCGGGCCGGGCTCTCCCCGTTCCCGGCGGCGCGGGGCCGGTCCCCTTCCAGCTCCGCCACCTTGGCCTTGAGCCGTTTCAGCTCCTCGAACAGCTCGGGAAGCCGGCGGTAGTAGGCGGTCAGCCGGCGGGCCCGGTCGTGGGCCATGGCCGGGTACCCGGAGACCCGGGACCGCTCGGGGACGCTCTTGGTCACCCCCGCCTGCGCCCCCACCTGGGCTCCGTCCCCGATCTGGATGTGGCCGGCCAGGCCGGCCTGGCCGGCCAGGGTGACGTTCCGGCCCACCCGGGTGGATCCGGAGATCCCCACCTGCGCCACCACCAGGGTGTTCTCGCCGATCGCGACATTGTGGGCCACGTGCACCAGGTTGTCGATCTTGACCCCGCGGCCGATCCGGGTCGCCCCCATGGTGCCGCGATCCACCGCCACGTTGGCTCCGATCTCCACGTCGTCCTCGATCACCACCGTGCCGATCTGGGGGATCTTCTCGTGGCCCCCCGCGTGCGGAGCGTAGCCGAAGCCGTCGGAGCCGAGCACGGTCCCGGAGTGGACGATCACCCGGCGGCCCAGCTCCACGTTCTCGCGCACGGTGACGTTGGGATAGAGGAAGGAGCCCTCGCCGAGACGGGCTCCGGCGCCCACGAACACCCCCGGGCACAGCACCACCCCCGCCTCCAGCACCGCGCCCGCCTCCACCACGCACAGCGCTCCCACCGAGACGCCGGGGGCGAGGCGGGCGGCGGGATCGATCACCGCGGAGGGATGGATGCCGGCGGGGCGCGCGCGCCCCTCCCCGGAGAAGATGCGGAGCACCCGCACGAATCCCAGATAGGGGTCGGCCAAGCGCAGGAGGGCGGCTTCCGCTTCCCCCTCGTAGTCGGCGGGGACCAGTACCGCCGCCGCCCGGGTTCGCGGCACCTCGGCCGCGTACTTGGGGTTGGCGTAAAACGTGATCTGTCCGGGTCCGGCGTCGCCCAGGCCCGCCACGCCGCTCACCTCGAGGTTCGGATCCCCCTCCAACGCCGCCCCCAGCTCGCGGGCGATCTCTCCAAGTTTGATCGTCATCTGGGATCCTCGGGCGGCGCCGCGCGCGTGCCGCCCCGGGGTATGCCTCGTCCTACTTGTGGGAATCCTGGGCCTGGCCGCTGTTCTCGTTGAGGATCTCGAGGACCCGGTCGGTCAGATCCAGGGCGTCGTCGCCGTAGACCACGTTTCCGTCGGTGGCGTCGAAGATGATGGAGAATCCCTCATCCTTGCCGATCTTGGAGACGACCTCGCGGATCTTGTCCACGATCGGCTGGGTCAGCTCCTGGTTTCGCTGGGCCAGCTTCCCGGTGGGCCCCCAGATGTCCTGGACGAAGGCGTCGAGGTCGGAGCGCTTCTTGGCGATCTCTTCCTCGCGCTGGCGCCGGGCCACGTCGCTCATGATCAGGCTCTGGCTGTCGTAGTCGTCCTGGAGCTTCTGAAGCTCCTGCTTGCGGCCGTCCAGTTCCTTCTGCCACTGGGCGACCTGGTTGTTGAACTCGGTCTGAGCCTCCTTGGTCCCGTGGAACTCGGAGAAGATCCGCTCCGAGTCGATGAAACCGAGCTTGTAATCGGCGGCCCGCACCGGAACGGCCGACGATACTAGCAAAAAGACGGCCAGAAGAATACCTCCCTGGATCGTTCGTCTTGGCACGGCAACTCCTCCTATCCCATGCAGAACCGGGCGCCTTCCCGGCGCCCGCGAAAAGAATTCCCCGGCGGCGGCCGGCTCCTCCGGCGGCCCCCCGTTCGCCCGGCCTCGATCCGGGGTCAGAATATCCGTCCGAACTGTATGTGCGGCTGCCACCCTTTCCGATCGTACCGCCCGGTATTGCGGTCCAGGCGATCGAAACCGTACGCGTAGTCGAAGCCGATCACCCCCAGGAGCGGCACCTCCATCCGGACCCCCAGCCCCACGCTCTTGTGAAGCGAGTCCCAGCGGAAGTCCTGGACCCGGTTCCAGGTCCCCCCCCAGTCCGAGAACATGAGGCCGTGGAGGGGCTCGGCGATCGGGAACTGCCATTCGAAGGTCCAGGCCGCCATGTACTTTCCGCCCGGGTAGTAGATGGTGCTTCCGCTCACGGTGTAGGTGGTGTCGTTGACCACGCTGCTGTCGGGGAGCGTCAGGTGGGAATCGATGGTCCGCCGCACCAAGAACCGCCGGGTCACGTTGTCCTGGGGCACAATCTCGAAGTCGTCGTAGCCCCGGAGGGGATCGTAGGTGGTGCCGCCGAGACGGAAGAGCTCGTTGCTCTCCGGCGGGAAGCTCTGGTAGTGGCGCGGCACCGGCACCTTCACCGCGCCCCCGGGACCCAGGTCGAGGGTCTGCCACACCGCCCCCTGGTCGATGGCCCCTTCCTGGATGAAGTTGGTAGGCACCAGAGCGTTGTCCCGGAAGCCCTCGGCCACCGCCCCCAGGCGCCCCCGGAGCAGGAGGATCGGCTTCCACCCCCCCACCGAGATCGTCTTCTGGTAGCGGGACAGGTCGAGCTGGTACTTCTGGTAGACCTGGTCGCCCCCCAGAGGCCCGCCCGAGACCTCGGTGGAGGCCTTCTCGATGGTTCCCACCGTGGGATAGAGCGGGTGGTCGGTGCTGTTTCGTTCCAGGCTGAGCGAGAGGTTCGAGGTCAGCGAGGTGGTCTGGTCCAGCCGGAAGCCGGTGAGGAAGAGCCGGGCGCCCAGGGAATCGCTGGTGGCGCCGTTGGCCTGGTCCACCACCGTCTGGCTCTGCAACCCGTAGGAGGCGTAGGCCCGGGTGTAGGGAATGGGGAGCGGCCGCCCCACCCGAAGGGTGCCGCCGGAGGAGCGGATCTCCAGGTCGAGGTCGGTGCTCTGGTAGATGCGGTTGGTGCTGAACAGGTCCACCCCCACCGAGGTCGGGGTGCCCAGGAACCAGGGCTCGGTGAACGAGACCTCGGCGTTGTTGGCGTTGCTCCCCCGCTCCATGCGCAGGTTCAGGCTCTGCCCGTTCCCGAACAGGTTGGTATGGCCGAGCTCCATGAACCCGGTCAGCCCTATTGCGCTCGAGAACCCGAACCCGGCCGAGGCGGTTCCCACCTGCTTCTCCTCCACGTTCATGGTGAGGTCGATGTCGGAGGAGTTGGGGACCGGCTTGGGGGTGGCCTGGAGGTCGCTGAAGTAGCCGAGCTGCTGGAGTTCGCGCTGGCTCCGCACCAGCAGGTTCCGCCGGAAGAGATCGCCCGGGCGCACCGCCATGGTCCGGCGGATCACCTTCTCCTTGGTCCGGGTGTTGCCGGTGATGATGATGTCGCGGACGTGGGAGGGCTCCCCCTCGGCCACGTTGAACGCGACGTCCACCGTCGAGTCCTGGACTGCGAAGTCCGGCTGCACGTTGAGGTAGATATAGCCCCGGTCGGCATAGACCCCGTAGGCGTCCTCCACCGTCTTGTCGATCTTCTCCTGGTTGAACACGTCCCCGGAGTGGACGCGGGTCAACGAATAGAGCACGGGGCCGGGGACCACCTTGTTCCCGTCCCAGGTCACCGCCCCCACGTAGTAGCGCTTCCCCTCGGTGACGGTCACCTCCACCACCACCCGGTCCTCCGCCGAGCCCGGCACCACCCGGAAACTGTCGACCTTGCCGTCCCGGAACCCCTCCTTGGCCATCTCGGACTCGATCCGCTTCATGTCCTCGGAAAGCACGTCCGGCTTGTACACGCCGCCCTTCAGGAACCCGGTGGTCCCCTGCTTCATGGCGTGCTGGAGGTCGCCGGGATCGATCCGGGCCGTCCCCTCGAACCGGATCTTCTCCACCCGGACCTTGGCGCCCGGGTCGACCTCGACGAGCAGGATGCGCCGGGACTCGGAGTCCCCGGCCAGGTAGCGGGGATTCACCTTGACCCGGGTGTAGCCCTTAGCGGTGTACGCCTCCGTCACCCGCCGGGTGACGGTGGCCAGCAGCCGGTCGTCGGCCATCCGCCCCACCAGGGTTCCGGTGGCGGCGAGGAGGTCCTTTTTCTTGATCGATTTGTTGCCGGAGAATTCGACCGCCCCCACCCGCGGATTCTCGGTGACCTTGACCGTCAATGCGACCCCGCCGGAGCCGTCGGCGTCCCCCGTCACCACGATGTCGCTGAAGAAGCCGAGATCGTAAAGCCGCTGGATCCCCCGGCGCACCGCGTCGGTGGAGAAGCGCCCCCCCACCGGGAGGGCGAACGCGCGCAGGATGAGGTCGGAGTCGACGCTCGAGTTGCCGGTTACCGTGACCGCGGCCAGGGTGTCGGTGGGAGCGATCGCGGTCTGGGCCCGGGCGATCCCGGGCCCAGAGGCGGCCATGGCGGCACAGAGAGTCAGGAGGAAGAAGAAGACGGTTCCGCGGCTCCCCCCCGGAAGCCGTTTATGCACCCTGTTCCACCTTCTCACTCTCCTCGGACGATTCCCGGTCCTTCTCCTCGAAGGTGAGCTCGTCGCCCCGGCGGCCGATGCGGAGGATCGCCCCCTCGGCGAACTTCCCGGCCAGCACCAGCTCCGCCAGCGGGTCCTCGATCAGGCGCTGGATGGCCCGGCGCAGCGGCCGCGCCCCCATACGCGGATCGAACCCCTTGTCCACCAGGAGCGAGATCGCGCTCGGAGTCAGGCTCAGCTCCAGCTTGTGCTCGAGCAGCCGCTGCTGGACCTGGTCGAGGAGGATCTTGACGATCTGCTCGATCTCCTTCCGGCCGAGGGCCCGGAACACGATCACCTCGTCGATACGGTTCAGAAACTCGGGGTTGAAGGCGCGCTTCACCTCGTCCATGACCGTGTCCCGCATCCGGGAGTGCGCCTCTTCCAGGTCGGCCCGGGCGAAGCCCACGCTGGACTTGCCCCCGATCTGCTGGGCGCCCAGGTTCGAGGTCATGATGAGCACGGTGTTCTTGAAGTTGACCTTCCGGCGCATGCTGTCGGTCAGCGTCCCGTCCTCCAGCACCTGGAGGAGGATGTTGAACACGTCGGGATGGGCCTTCTCGATCTCGTCCAGCAGCACCACGCTGTAGGGCTTCCGGCGCACCTTCTCGGTGAGCTGGCCCCCTTCCTCGTAACCCACGTAGCCGGGAGGCGCGCCCACCAGCCGCGACACCGAGAACTTCTCCATGTACTCGGACATGTCGATGCGGATGAGGGCGTCGGGGTCGTCGAACAGGAACTCGGCCAGCACCCGGGCCAGCTCCGTCTTCCCCACCCCGGTGGGCCCGAGGAAGATGAAGGTGCCGATGGGGCGCCGGGGGTCGCGCAGGCCGGCGCGGTTCCGCCGCACCGCCCGCGACACCGCCCGCACCGCCTCATCCTGTCCCACGATCTTCTGCTTGAGATGCTCTTCCATCCGGAGGAGCTTCTGCGATTCGCTCTCCTCCAGGCTGGAGATCGGGATCCCGGTCATCTTGCTGATCACCACCGCGATGTCCTCGACGTCCACGGTGGTGGTGCGGACCGAGCGGGTCTCGTTCCATTCCCGCTTGAGCTTGGCCAGCTGCTTGCGCAGCTCCTTCTCCTTGTCGCGGAAGCTGGCCGCCTTCTCGAACTCCTGGTTCTGGATGGCGGCTTCCTTCTCCTTGGAGAGCTCTCCGATCCGCGCCTCCATCTCACGCAGCTCCTGGGGCACCACCGAGAGCGAGAGCCGCGCCCGGGAACCGGCCTCGTCGAGCACGTCGATGGCCTTGTCGGGCAGGAACCGGTCGGAGATGTAGCGGTCGGAGAGGATCACGCAGGCGGTGATCGCCTCGTCGGTGAACTTGACCCCGTGATGGGCCTCGTACTTGTCCCGGAGGCCCAGGATGATGTGCACGGTCTCCTCGGCGGTGGGCGAGTCGACCATGATCGGCTGAAACCGGCGCTCCAACGCCCCGTCCTTCTCGATGTACTTGCGGTACTCGTCGAGGGTGGTGGCGCCGATGCACTGGATCTCGCCGCGGGCCAGGGCCGGTTTCAGCATGTTGCTGGCGTCGATGGCCCCCTCCGCGCCTCCCGCCCCCACGATGGTGTGGAGCTCGTCGATGAAGATGATGGCGTCCCGCGACTCGCGGATCTCGTTCATGATCGCCTTCAGCCTCTCCTCGAACTGGCCCCGGTACTTGGTCCCGGCCACTACCGCGGCCAGGTCCAGGGTCACGATCCGCTTGTCGGAGAGGATCTCGGGGATCTTCCCCTCCACGATCCGCTGGGCCAGCCCCTCGGCGATGGCGGTCTTGCCCACTCCGGGCTCCCCGATCAAGACCGGGTTGTTCTTCTTGCGGCGGCAGAGCACCTGGACCACCCGCTCGATCTCGTCTTCGCGGCCGATGATGGGGTCCAGCTTCATCTCGCGGGCAAGCTGGGTGAGGTCCCGGCCGAACTGGTTGAGGGCGGGGGTCTCGGACTTCTCCTCCTCCTGGGCCTTGCCCGCGGGCGGGCCGCCCAGAAGGCGCAGGGTCTCGTCCCGGACCTTCTTCCGGTCCACCCCCAGTTCCTGGAGCACGCGCGCGGCGACCCCCTCCCCCTCGCGGATCAGCCCGAGGAGCAGGTGTTCGGTCCCCACGTAGTTGTGCCCGAGCTGGCGGGCCTCCTCGATGGCCAGCTCCAGCACCCGCTTGGCCTTGGGGGTGAAGGGAATCTCCCCCAGGGTGAGCGTGCTCCCGGGGGCGGCCACCATGCTCTCCACCGTCTGGCGGATCACCTCGAGGTCCAGCCCGAGGTTGGTGAGAACGTTGGCGGCGATCCCCTCTCCCTCGCGGATGAGCCCGAGGAGCAGGTGCTCGGTGCCGATGTAATCGTGCTGTAGGCGCCCCGCCTCTTCGCGGGCGAGGTACATGACCTTCCGGACGCGTTCGGTGAACTTGTCCTGCATGGGAATCGGCCTCCTATTGCTCCTCCCCCCGCGGGGAGTCCTCGGTCGAAATACCCGGCCGGCGGGGGGTCGGTTCCCTCTCCGCCGCGTCCAGCCGTTCGCGCACGTAGTCGGCCCGGAGCTTCCGACGCTGCTCCTGGGTGAGCTCCCGCCCCGCCCGCCGGGTCACGTGACCGGGCTGGGCGAAGATCAGGATCTCGTTCAGCGCGGAGAGGGAGCAGAGCCCCGCCAGCTCCAACGACACGCCGAAGCGCACCGCCGAGGCCAGGCTCACCACCTCTTCCGCCGCCAGGAGACGGGCGCTCCGGAGCGTGGCATGAGCCCGGTGGATCTTGTCCTCGAGGAGGGTGCGCGCGTTGGACCACATGTGGTCGCGCGCCTCTTCCTCGTAGCCCAGGATCTGCCGGACCACCTCCTCCAAACGGCTCACGATCTGATGTTCGTTGCGGCCGAGGGTGGTCTGGTTGGAGATCTGGAAGAAGTTCCCCATGACCTCGGTCCCCTCGCCGTAGAAGCCGCGTACGGCCAGTCCCATGGCCCGTACGCCCTGAATCACCTTCTTCGCCCGCCGGGTCAGCACCAGCGCGGGCAGGTGCGCCAGCACCGAGGCCCGCATGCCCGTCCCCACGTTGGTGGGGCAGGCGGTGAGGAACCCCAGGCGGTCGTCGAACGCGTAGTTGAGGCTGGCGTCGAGGCGGCCTTCCACCGAGCCCACCCGGTCCAGGGCCTCGCCCAGCCGGAGTCCGGAGGCCACGCTCTGCAACCGCAGGTGGTCCTCCTCGTTGATCATGATGCTCAGGTCCTCCCCCTCGGCGATCAGCACCCCACGGTGCTTTCCCCCGTGGAGGAGGTCCCGGCTCACCAACCGTCGCTCGACCAGGAACAGCATGTCCTCGGCGGTCAGGGTCTCGCAGGCCAGGTATCCCACCTCCGCGAACCCGGCTCCCTCGGCCACCGCCCGCCTCACCCGCGATACCACCGACCCCTGCTGCTCGGAGGTGGCCCGCCCTGGGAACGGGATGGACGACAGGTTCCGGGCGAACCGGATCCGGCTGGAAAGGATGACGTCGGAGACCGGTCCGGGCTCGGTCGACCACCGGGGAGGCTCGGCCAGGAGCCGGGCCACCAGCGCCGCGCTCGCCTTGCCGTTCCCCTTCATCGCCGGTTCCCTTCGGTGCCCGAATGCGTTTCCAGCTCCTTGATCCGGTCGCGCAGCTCCGCGGCCCGCTCGTAGTCCTCGGACCCCACCGCGCGCTCCAGCTCCTCCACCAGCCGGCGCAGCCGCGCCGCCTGCTCGTACTGCTCGCCTTCCCGCTGCGGACGCTTGCCCACGTGGCGCGAGGCTCCCTGGATCCGCCGGATAAGCGGCCCCAGTTCCTCGGAAAATGTCTTGTAGCACCGGGCGCATCCCAGGCGCCCGGTCTCGCGGAAACCGCTGTAGGTGAGCCCGCACCCCGGGCACACCCCGTCCCCCCCCTCGGTCGCGTTCATGCTCTGGAAGAGAAGGCTCACCGGATCGCCGCCGAGGGAGGCGGGCGGGGACTCCAGCCCCTCCTCCTCGGCGCAGGCGGCACAGAGGTGGAGTTCGGTCTCCTCCCCCTCCGACACCCGCCGGAGGTGGACCGAGGCCGGCTCCTTACCGCACCGCTCGCATATTCCGGTATCCTTCAACGGTTTCTCGCTCATGGTCTCGCTCTGGCCTCCGGCGGCCGGTCCCCCTCATCGGGGTTATCGGCAAGGGTTCTCACCGGATGCAGCTTCCCTCCCTCCAAACGGTACACCTCATCGGCCTGAGCGGCCAGACGGTCGTCGTGGGTGGCCACCAGCGCGGTCTGGCCCCGTTCGCGGACCAGCCGCCGGATGAGCCCGTGGAGCTCGGCGCTGGTGGTCCGGTCCAGGTTGCCCGAGGGCTCGTCGGCCAGGAGAAGCATCGGATCGTTGGTCAGGGCCCGCGCCACCGCCACCCGCTGCTGCTCCCCCCCCGAAAGCTCCGAGGGCCGGTGCTGGGCCCGCCCGGCCAACCCCACCGTATCCAGGAGCGCAGCCGCCCGCGCTTCCACGTCATACCGCCGCCGTCCCGCCATCAGTCCCGGCATCATCACATTCTCCAGCGCGCTGAACTCGGGGAGCAGATGGTGGAACTGGAACACGAATCCGATCGAGCGATTCCGGAACCGGGCCAGATCCCGGGAGGACAGCGTGAAGATGTCGCGGCCGTCCACCCGCACCGAACCCCGGGTGGGCCGGTCGAGGGCGCCGAGGATGTGGAGGAGGGTGCTCTTCCCCGTCCCCGAGGCCCCCACCACCGCGGTCAGGGCTCCGCGCAGCGGCCGGAAGGAGAGTGCGTCCAGCACCACGAGATCGCCCCCGGGCGAGGCGTAGACCTTTCCGAGGCCGTCGACTTCCAATACCGGCGTTGAAGCATGCATGACCAGGCTCTTGATTCGCGAGAGAGTGTAGATTTGGGCGGGGGCGGTGTCAAACCGCGCTCACCCCTCCCGGATGGTTTCCACCGGATCCAGGCGCGCCGCCTTCCAGGAGGGATAGAGGGTGGCCAGCGCGCTCAGGAAGAACACCACCACCGTCACCGTGACCACGTCCGGCGCCTCCAGCCGCACCGGCAGCGTGCTCAGGAAATAGACGTCGGGTGGGAGGTGCAGCGGATAGCGGGCCAGCGCCCACGCCCCCCCCAGTCCGAACAGTACCCCCAGGCCGATACCCAGGGCCCCGATCTCGATCCCGTTGGCCATGAAGATCCGCATGATCTCGCCGTCGGTGGCCCCCATCGACTTCAGAACCCCGATCTCCTTCTTCTTCTCCATCACCACCATGATCAGCACCCCGACGATGTTGAAGGCGGCGATGAGGACGATGAGGAGCAGGATCAGGGTCATTCCCGCCTTTTCGATCTTCATCCACACGAACAAGTTCTCGTTGAGTTCGATCCAGGTGTTGATCCGGTAGGGGTACCCGCCGATGGCCCGGAGCACGCGCTCCTTGTCCCGCTCCGCCGCGAAAGGGTCGCGGATCTTGACCTCGATCCCGCTCGCCGCCGACCCCAGCCCCCAGAACTTCTGCGCCTCCAGGAATCCGATGTAGGCCATGGAGGAGTCGTACTCGTAGAGGCCGGAGGAGAAGATACCCGCCACCCGGAACTTCCGGAACTTGGAGAGGACGCCCAGGGGCGAGACGGTGGCGTCGAAGGGGGAGGCCAGGAGCACCTCGTCCCCCACCGAGGCCCGCAGCCGGTCGGCCAGGTCCCGGCCGAGGATGATGGGCGGGGGCCGGCCGGGCACGGTGGCGAGGCTGTCGAGGGGCGGGCTCACGTTCTGGGCCACGGTGGTGACGGAGCGTTCGCGGGACAGGTCCACCCCTTTCACGATGACCCCGTCGGAGCGGTCCCCGAGGCTGATCAGCCCCTTGCCGTAAACGAAGGGGGCGGTCCCCACCACCTCGGGCATGCGGGCCACCGCCGCCGCCACCGAGTCGGGGCGGGCCACGGTGTCCCGGTCGTAGCGCAGGATGATGAGCGCGGCGTTGGTCCCCACGATCCGCGCCCGCACCTCCTGCTCGAACCCGTTCATCACCGAGAGCACGATGATGAGCACCGCCACCCCGAGCGCCACCCCTACCACCGAGATCCAGGTGATGAGGGAGATGAACCCGGTGCGCTTCTTGGTCCGGAGGTAGCGGTCGGCCACGAAGAACTCGTAACGCATGGGGCGGGCCTCAGCCCTCGCTCTCCCCCTCCGGCGCGCCGCCGGCGTCGTCGTTCTCGTCCCCTTCCTCGGGGCGGAGCTGGGGGAAGAGGATCACCTCGCGGATGTTGGCCGCGCCCGCCGCCACCATCACCAGCCGGTCGACCCCGATCCCCACCCCGCCGGTGGGGGGCATCCCGGTCTCCAGGGCGCGCAGGAAGTCGAAATCGGTGACCTGGGCCTCCAGGTCCCCCTCCTCCCGGAGCCGGGCCTGGCGCTCGAACGCCGCCGCCTGCTCGGCGGGGTCGTTCTGCTCGCTGAACGCGTTGGCCAGCTCCATCCCCCCCGCGAAGAGCTCGAACCGTTCCACCAGCCGCGGGTCGGAGCGGTGGCGCTTGGCCAAGGGCGAGAGTTCCAGCGGGAAATCGGTGACGAAGGTCGGCTGCACGAGGTTGGCTTGGGCGGTCTCGGAGAAGATCTCGTCGGTGGCCTGGACGATCCCCGTCTTACCCTTGAGATCGATCCCCAGCCGGGCCGCGGTCTCCCGCACCCGGGCCTCGTCGGCCCCGGTGAGATCCACCCCGGTGGCCTCGCGGATGGCGTCGAAGTAGCGCACCCGCCGCCAGGGGGGGGAGAAGTCGAGGGTGTGCTCGCGGAAGGCGACCCGGTGCCCGCCCGCCGCTTCCCGCACCGCCCGGCTCACCAGCTCCTCGGTCACCCCCATCATCTCCTCGTAGTCGGCGTAGGCCTGGTAGTACTCGAGCATGGAGAACTCGGGGTTGTGGGTGCGATCGATGCCCTCGTTGCGGAAGTCGCGCGCGATCTCGTACACGCGCTCCAGCCCCCCCACCAGGAGCCGCTTGAGGTAGAGCTCGTCCGAGATCCGCAGGTAGAGGTCCATGTCCAGGGCCTCGTGATGGGTGGTGAACGGCCGGGCGAACGCCCCTCCGTAGAGGGGCTGCAGCACCGGCGTGTCCACCTCGAGGAACCCGCGCTCGTCCAGGAACGCCCGCATCGCCCGGATCATCCCCGCCCGCAGCCGGAAGATCCGTCGCACGTCCTCGTTCACGATGAGGTCCAGGTAGCGGCGGCGGTAGCGGGTCTCGGTGTCGCGGAGCCCGTGCCACTTCTCGGGGAGGGGGCGCAGGCACTTGGCCAAAAACCGGAGTTCGCGCACCTCCACCGTCAGCTCGCCGGTGCGGGTGCGGAAGAGGGGCCCCCGCACCCCCACCAGGTCGCCGAGGTCCAGGAGCTTCACCACCCGGTAGGCCTCCTCTCCGACCACGTCCAGCTTGAGGTAGATCTGAACCCGGCCGCCGGCGTCCTGGAGGTGGGCGAAGGTGGACTTGCCGTGGCCGCGGATGGCCATGAGCCGCCCGGCCAGCCCCACCTCCTCGCGGGAGGCGAGGAGGTCCTCGGCGCCGTCCAGCACCTCGACGGCGTGGTGGGTGACCGGGAACGAGTAGGGATAGGCCTCCACCCCCATCGCCACCAGGGCCCGGAGATTGGCGCGTCGTTGCTCGATCTGCTCTTCACTCAAGGTGGGTCGACTCCCTCGATTCGTGGGTGCGGACGGGCTCAGGCGACGATGGGGTGGCGCCGGGGCGCGGGGAGGGCCGCCTCCGCCTCGCGGCGCAGGTCCTCGTCCACCAGGCGCACCGGATAGCGGCCGGTGAAGCAGGCGTAGCAGTGGTCGCCGGGGGCGCGCACCGAGGCCCGGAGCCCCTCCTCGGAGAGGTAGCCCAGGCTGTCCACCCCCAGGTGCCGCCGGATCTCCTCCATCGACGATCGGGCCGCGATCAGCTCCGAGCGCTCGGGGGTGTCGATGCCGTAGAAGCACGGCCCCACGATGGGAGGGCTGGCCACCCGGAGGTGCACCTCGCGCACCCCGAACCGGCGGAGCAGCTGCACCAGCTTGTGGCTGGTGGTGCCCCGGACCACCGAGTCGTCCACCACCACCACCCGCTTCCCCTCCAGGATGGGCCGCACCCCGTTGTACTTCACCCGCACCCCCGCCTCGCGCAGCCGCTGCCCGGGGCGGATGAAGGTGCGTCCGATGTAGTGGTTCCGGATGAGCCCCAGCTCGAAGGGGATGCCCGAGGCCTCGCTGAAGCCCAGGGCGGCCGAGTTCGACGAGTCGGGGACCGAGATCACGCAGTCGGCCTCGGCGGGATGCTCGGCGGCCAGCCGGCGCCCCAGGCGCCGCCGCACCCGGTCCACCGACTCCCCGAACACGGTGCTGTCGGGCCGGGAGAAGTAGATGAGCTCGAACACGCACTGGTGGAGCGGGACGGCGGGAAGCCGGCCGACCGTGCGGACTCCGTCCGCCTCCAGGGCCACCACCTCCCCCGGCTCCACCTCCCGGAGGAACTCCGCCTCCACGATGTCCAGCGCGCAGGTCTCCGACGCCGCCACCATCCCACCGTTCAGGCGCCCCAGGACCAGGGGGCGGAACCCGTGCCGGTCCCGGGCGGCGTAGACCGTGTCCGGGGTGAGAACGGTGATCGAGAACGCCCCCTCCACCTGGTGGAGGGCCCCCATGAGCCGCCCCTCGAAGGTGGAGGCGCGGGAGGCGGCGATGAGGTGGACGAGGACCTCGCTGTCGGAGCTGGTCTGGAAGATCGAGCCCCCCTCCTCCATGCTCTTGCGCAGGGTGACCGCGTTCACCAGCTGCCCGTTGTGGGCCAGGGCAAGGTCGCCCCCGTGGTAGGTGACCCAGATGGGCTGGGCGTTGCGCAGGCTCGACCCCCCCTTGGTGGAATAGCGGTTGTGGCCGATGGCGAGCCGGCCGGGAAGGCGGTTCAGGACGTCTCCCGAAAAGACGTCGGACACCAGCCCCATCGCCTTGTGGTGATGGAACCGGCCCCCGTCGGCGGTCACGATCCCGCTCGACTCCTGGCCGCGGTGCTGCAGGGCGTAGAGGGCGAGATAGGCGACCTCGGCGGCCTCGGGGACGTTGTGGACCCCGACCACGCCGCACTCGTCGTGAAGATGGTCCTCGTCGCGATACACGACTTTCCTTTCCTCCTCCGGCCGGAACGCGCCGCCCGGCGGCAAAGGCCGGGGGGAGCCGTAGGAACCATCCATCTTACCCGAGGGGGCGCCCGCTTGTCCCGATCCCCAGGGCGGCGGTCACGTCCGCGGCCCGGGGGGGCGCCACGAACACCGCCGCGTCCTCCAGGTGGGGGTTGGAGAGGAGTCCCCGCTTGCGCTCGCGCGCCACCGCGATCTCCCCGGCGAGGCGGCGAAGCTCCTCTCCCTCCGCGGCCAGGTCCAGCTCCCACAGCACCCCGCGCCGGGTGGCCGGGACTTCCCCGGCCAGGAGCCGGTGCCGTTCCAGGGTCCGGGCCAGCTCCGCCCCCTCCCCCGGGGTGGACACCACGGTCCAGGCATTACCCCGGGGATGGAGCGTTTCGTCCTCCACCGCGATCTCCATCCGGTGTTTGTTGGGGTTGAGAAGAAGGCCGGTTTCCCGGGCCAGCCGCTCCAGCTGCGCCCGCGCCTCCGCGTTCCCCTCCCAGCGGAACGCGACCACCTCGCTCCGGGCCACCTCCCGCACCACCCGGCCGTAGCCCAGCGCCCGCTGGAGCGCCTCGCGGGCGGTGATCGCGGCCGGATCGGCCGCCTTGAGCCAGATCCGCACCGCCGCCCCGGTCATGGCCGGTCCTCCTTCCGGGCTCCCCAGCGCAGGTAATCCGCCAGGGACTGGAAGAGCTTGAACCCGGGACCGGGACCCTCCAGATCCTCCCGGCGGCGCGCCGCCTGGCGGCGGCGGTCGCCCCAGGCTCCCTCGACGGTATCGGGGACCTGCCGGAGCCGCGACGCCCGTTCGGGATGGGGCATGAAGGCGAGCACGTTCCCGGCGGGGTTGGTCACCCCCGCCGCGCCCAGGATCGAGCCGTTGGGGTTGAAGGGGAAGGGGGGGTCCTCGTCGCCGTCGGAGGTCACGTAGCGGAGCGGCACCTGGCCGGCCTCGGCCCAGGCGCGGAAGCGGTCGGGGTCGCGCACGGTGAACCGTCCCTGGCCGTGGGCCAGCGGCACCGGGAACACCTCGCCGTCCTCGAAACGCGAGGTGAACGCGGTCTCGCGCCCCTCCTTCTCCACCCGCACGTGCACCCATCCGCAGTAGTACCCGCTCCAGCCCGCGGCGTTGGCCCCCAGCGCCATCTCCACCCGTCCCGGCCGCTCGCCGGGGACGAGCCCCGCCTCCACCAGCACCTGGGCCCCGTTACAGATCCCCAGGACCGGCCTGCCCGCCTCCGCGGCGCGCCCCACCACGTCCAGGGCAGGCGCCTTGGCCGCCACCGCCCCCGCCCGGATCCGGTCCTCGTAGCTGAAGCCCCCGGGAATCACGTAGGCGTCGAAGCTCTCCAGGTCGGCGGCAGGCCGGTTCCAGCGGAAGATCTCGGCGTCGAGACTCGCCCGGGCCAGGGTCTCCCGGGTCTCGTACTCGCAGTTCACCCCCGGAAGCTGGAGCACCGCCACCCGGGGCCACGGCGCTTCGCGCAGGCTCGCGGTCATTGCAGGGCCTCCCGCAGCGCGCCGCTCCAGCGTTCGGTGAGCTCCTCCAGGTCGAGCGAGACCAGGGTCTCGCCGCCCACTTCCACCAGGACGTCGCCGCCCCCCTCGACCCGGCCCACCGGTTCCGCCCGCACCCCGTGCCGCTGGAAGAGCGTGAGCACCGCCTCCGCGTCGTCCTCCTCCACCTCCATGAGAAAGCCGGGGGTCTCGCTGAACAAGTACTCGTCGGGGCGGAGCCCGCCGGGGGCGGCGGGAAGCTGGAGGCGGACCCCCCGCCCCCCCGCGATCGCCATCTCCGCCGCCGCCGCGGCCAGCCCCCCCTCGGAGACGTCGTGGCAGGCGCGAAGCCAGCCCTTGTCCACCGCGGCCAGGAGCGCGGTGATCTCGGCCCGGGCCGCCGCCGCGTCGACCCGGGGCGGCGCCCCTCCCGCGATCCCACGATGGCGCCAGTACGCGGAGCCGCCCAGCTCGCGCCGCCGGGCCCCGGCCAGGAGGAGCCGGTTCCCCGGCTCTTTGAGGCCCTGGGTGAGCGCGTTGGCGTAGTCGTCGAGCACGCCGAAACAGGCGACGATGGGGGCGGGGGGGATCGAGGCCCCGGCGGCGGACTGGTTGTAGAACGACACGTTGCCGCTCACGATCGGGCAGGGGGTCCCCGGCTCGGAGTTCACCATGCCGATCCCCCGGGCGGCGTCGCCGATCCCGCGCACCCCCTCGGTGAACTGGCGGAACACCTCGGGGTCCTCGGGGTTGCCGTAGTTGAGGCAGTCGGTGAGGCACCACGGCACCGCCCCCACCGCGGCCACGTTCCGCATGGCCTCGGCCACCGCGTTGGCGCCGGCCTGGTACGCGTCGAGCGCTCCGTAGAACGGGTTCCCGTCCACGCTCACCGCCAGCCCCACCGGGCTCCCCTCCACCGGCACCAGGACCGAGGCGTCGGCCTCGCCGGGGCGGATCACCGCCCGGCCCTGGACCTCGGTGTCGTAGTGGCGGTAGATCCCCTCGCGCGAGGCCAGCGCGGGGCCGGCGAGGAGGGCGTGCAGGATCTCGCCGAGGTCGTCCGGTGGCGCCGGTTCCGGGGTCGGGGCCGGAGCGGGGGCGGGAGCGGCGGCCCGCTCGTAGCGGATCCCCTCGGTGATCGTCTCCACCGGCGCCGCGCACACCTCCTCCCCCTCGTGGGTCACCCGGTACAGGGTGTCGCGGGTGCGCACGCTCCCCACCACCTGGGCCCGCGCCCCCGGGTAGAGGTGCGGAAGCTCGAAGTCGACGTTGTAGATCTGGAGCACCCGCTGCGCCCTGGCCGCGGGCACCACCCAGCAGTAGCGCTCCTGGGTCTCGGAGCAGGCCACGATCTCCGGAGGGAACGGCCCCCCCTCCTGCGACACCGCGGTGAGCTCGATCTCGGCCCCGAATCCTCCCGCCGCGGCCAGCTCGCTGGTGGCGCAGGCGATCCCCCCCGCCCCCAGGTCCTTGAACCCCACCTCGAACCCCTCGCTGCGGGCCAGCTCCAGCACCCGCCGGGTGGCCTCGGTCAGCACGCGCTTGAGGAAGGGGTCGGGCGCCTGGACCGCTCCCCGGTTGGCTTCCGTCTCGCGGACGTCGAGCACCGCGCTGGCGAAGGCGGCCCCGCCGAAGCCCGAGGCGTCGGTGGGCTTTCCCACCAGCACGAACACGTAGGGCTCGGTGCGCGCGGCCTCGGGAACCCGGCTCCGGACGATCGCCCGCTCCGGCGCCGTCCCCACCGCCACCACGTTCACCAGGCAGTTGTCGTCGAAGCCGGAATCGAAGGCCACGTCGCCGCCGAGGTTGGGCACCCCCAGGGCGTTGGCGTAGTGCCAGATCCCGTCCACCACCCCGCCCACGATCTCCCGGGTGCGTTCCTGGTGGGGGCCGGTGAGGCTTCCGAAGCGGAGCGCATCCAGCACCCCCACCACGTCCGCCCCCATGCAGTAGATGTCGCGGACGATCCCGCCGATCCCGGTGGCCGCCCCCTCGAAGGGGAGCACCTGGGAAGGATGGTTGTGGCTCTCATGTCCCACCACCAGGGTCCAGCGCACCCCCTCGTGCACGGTGAGGAACACCACCCCGGCGTCCTCCCCCGGGCCCAGGATGACGTGGGGGGCCTGGGTGGGCAGGAACGCCTGAAGCACCGCCCGGCTCGACTTGTAGGAACAGTGCTCGCTCCACAGGGTGTCGAAGAGGACCGCCTCGGTGCGGGTGGGGTCGCGCCCCAGGAGCGCGGCCACCCGCCGCGCCTCCGCCACCGAGAGACGGAGCCCTTCCCGGCGGAGGCGGTCGCGGAGGGCGGCGTCGCCGGGCTCGGTGAAGGTGACGGCGGGGCTCTTCATGCCCGGCCCGCGCCGGGAAAACCGGCCAGGGGGGCCCTCACGCATCCTCCTCGTCCAGGACCCGGTCGAAGATCCGGGGGACGTTCCGGAGGTTGTAGGAGAGGTCGAAGATGCCGTCCACCTCCTCCACCGCAAGCACCTCCAGCACCCGGGGGTCGGCGCGCACCCTGTCCCGGAAGGGCGGCCCCCCGGACCACGCCGCCCGGGCGTTGTCCTGCACCACCGCGTAGGCGGCCTCGCGCCGGAGCCCGCGGCGGGTGAGCTCCAGCAGCAACCGCTGGCTGAACACCAGCCCCCCGCTCCGCTCCAGGTTCCTCGCCATGTTCTCGGGATAGACCACCAGCCCCTCCACCACCCCGGTCATGAGGTGCAGCTGGTAGTCCACGACCAGGAAGCTGTCGGGAAAGATCACCCGCTCCACCGAGGAGTGGGTGATGTCCCGCTCGTGCCAGAGCGACACGTCCTCCAGCGCCGCCACCGCGTACCCGCGCACCACCCGGGCCAGCCCCGCCACCCGCTCGCAAGTGATGGGATTCCGCTTGTGGGGCATGGCGCTCGAGCCCTTCTGCCCGTGGGTGAACGGCTCCTCCACCTCCAGGATCTCGGTGCGCTGGAGGTTCCGGATCTCGGTGGCGAACTTCTCCAGGCTCGCCGAGAGGTTGGCGAGCACGGTGATCACGGCGGCGTGACGGTCGCGCTGCAGGATCTGGGTGGACACCGGGGCGGGGGTGAGCCCGAGGCGGTGGCAGACGTACTCCTCGATCCGGGGATCCAGGTGGCTGAAGGTGCCGACCGCCCCCGACACCTTGCCCGCGGCCATTCCCGCCGCCGCCTCCATCAGGCGCTCCTCCTGGCGCTGAAGCTCGGTGTACCAGCCCAGGAGCTTGAGCCCGAAGGTGGTGGGCTCGGCGTGGACGCCGTGGCTCCGCCCCACCATGGCGGTGTCGCGATGCTCCAGGGCCCGCCGCCGCACCGCCCCGGCCAGGTGCCGCAGCCCCTCGCGCACCAGCATCGACGCCCGCCGCGCGGTGATGGCGAGGGCGGTGTCGAGGAGGTCGGAGCTGGTCATGCCGTAGTGGAGCCAGCGGCTCTCGTCCCCCAGGCGCTCCGACACCGAGGTGAGGAAGGCGAGCACGTCGTGCTTGAGCACCGCCTCCAGCTCCGCCGCCCGGGCTGCGTTCACGGTGGCCCCGGCCCGGATCCTCGCCGCCGTCCCCTCGGGGGCGTCGCCGTAGCGTTCCAGCGCCTCCACCACCGCCAGCTCCACCTCGAGCCAGACCCGGAGCTTCTCCTCCTCCGACCACAGGGCGGCCATCTCCGGCCGGGAGTAGCGTTCGATCATGGCGCGTTCCGTCCCTCCCGTTCGTCGGGGAGCGCTTCCAGGGTGACGGGGATGTCGAGAAGCTGCCCCCCCCGCTCGATGCTGAAGGTGATGGTATCCCCGACCCGCGCCCCGAAGATGGAGCGCCGGGCCTCCAGGCTGTTCCGGACCTGCTTGCCGTCCACCGCGCGGATGATGTCGCCGAGCCGGACCCCCGCCCGCGCCGCCGGGGAGCCGGCCTCCAGGCTCCACACCACCAGCCCCTGGCGATCGGCCACCCCCAGCTGGTTGGCGAGCACCGGCGAGAGCTGCTGCACCGAGAGCCCGATCCACACCCCCCGCACGTGCCCGTAGAGGATGAGCTCCTCCGCCACCGCCATCGCGGTGTTGATGGGGATGGCGAACCCCACCCCCAGCGATCCCCCGTTCTGGCTGAACATGAAGGTGTTGATCCCGATCACCTGGCCCTCGGCGTTCACCAGCGGACCCCCGGAATTGCCGGGATTGATCGAGGCGTCGGTCTGGATCATGTCCTTGTAGACCGCCTGCCCCTCGCTGATCTTCACGTCGCGGTGGAGCGCGCTCACCACCCCCACCGTCACCGAGGGGCGGGCGTCGCCCAGGAAGTAGCCGAAGGGGTTGCCCATGGCCAGCACCCATTCCCCCACCATGAGCTGCTCGGAGTCCCCGAGCGGCGAGGTCTCGAACACCGTCCCTCCCCCGTCGGCGATCTTGATCACCGCCAGGTCGTAGTTGGGGTCGGTACCCACCCTCACCGCCTCGAACTCGCGGCCGTCGGCCAGGGTGACCCAGATCTTCTCGGCCTTGCCCACCAGGTGGTCGTTGGTGAGGAAGTAGCCCTTGGAGTCGAGCACGATGCCCGAGCCCATGCGCGGGATCCACTGGTCCTTGGTGCCGGGGAAGTCGGGGAAGAAGCGGCGGAAGAACTCCTGGGTGCGCGGATCGAGCCCGCTCACCTGGCGGCGCTCCAGCGCGCTCACGCTGACCACCGAGGGGGCGCACCGCTCCACCGCGCGGACCAGCGCGGTGCGCCGTCCCTCGCTGACCTGGTCCTCGACCGAGGCCGCCGGATGCGCGGGGCCCGGAGGCGCCGCCTCCCGGATCCGGCAGCCGGCGCCGAGGGCGATGCCCAGGGCCAGGATCGCCGCCCCCACCGCCGGCCGCGCCGGCCGGGGAACTCGTTCGAACATCGTGCTCACTCTCCTCGTTCCGGCAGCGAACCGGCCGGGGACGGGCCGCCGGGAGCCGCGCCCAGCCCCGACAGCCTCAACACCCGCCCGAGGCGCTCCGGCACCGTCTCTCCCGGGTAGGCCACCGCGGTCAGGTAGAGCCCTCCCGGCGGCGCCGCCGCTCCCGCCGCCCCCCGGTTCTGCGCCTCCAGCACCCGGACCAGACCTCCGGGCGGCCGGGCCCCGGCTTCCCGAACCAGCGTCCCCACCAGCGCCCGCATCATCCCGTACAGGAACCGATCCGCGGTCACCGTCACCACCGCGCCCCCCGCGACCTCGGTCCAGGCCGCCCGGTCGATGCGGCAGCGCATCGACCTCGACTCGCTCCCGCTCCGGGCCAGCGAGGCGAACCCGCGCTCGCCGGTGATCGCGGCCAACTCCCCCTCCGCCCATCCCGGGTCGGGAAACCGCCGCGGGACCCACCGCCGCGCGCGAAAGAACGGATCGGCCTCCCGCCCCAGGGCGTAGCGGTAGGTGCGGGAGAGCGCGGTGAAGCGGGCGTGGAACTCCGGCTCCACCCGGCCCGCCCGCGTGATGCGCAGGTCCGGGGGCGAGTGCCCGCGGAGCGCGCGCAAGAGTTCCCCGTCCTCCCAGTCGCGTTCGAGGTCGACGTGGGCGACGTTTCCGAGGGCGTGGACCCCGGCGTCGGTGCGCCCCGCTCCGGCGGGGCGCGTCCGCTCCCCCAACCGTCCGAGCGCCCGGGCCAGCTCCCCCTGAACCGTCCGCCGCCCCGGCTGGACCTGCCACCCGGAAAATCCGGTGCCATCGTACTCAAGGTCGATCCGAAAGCGCCACCCCATGACGCGGCTTAACCCCGCCAGGCCACAACCGCCGCTCCCGCCGCCGCGGCCAGGGCCACCCCCCAGTCGGCGGCGCCGGGACGGAACGCGCGGGCGAAGCCGCGTTCCCCCGCCGGGCGGTACCCGCGGAGCGAGAGGGCCAGGGCCAGGTCCTCGGCCCGCTCCAGCACCAGCACCATCCAGGCCGGCGCCAACCGCGCCGGGCGAAGGAGCGCGGCGGGGCCTCGGACGGGGCCGCGGCGGAGCCGGTCCACCTCGGCCAGCCGTCTCGCCTCGTCCACCAGGAGGGGAAGGATGCGCACCGCCAGCACCAGGGGCGCCAGCGTCCGGTGGACCCGGGCCCGCCAGCGGGGCCGGGCCCTGACCGTCCACTCCAGGCTTGCCGCCAGCTCCAGCGCTCCCAGCACCCCGGCAATCCACGACGCCACCGCGGCCAGCGCTCCCAGGCGCGCCCCCTGCCCGAGACCCAGGAGGAGACCCTCGGCGGTAGGGCGGAGCCAGCCCAGGCCGGCGGGCCCGAGTCGTTGCCCGGGGACCAGGAAGGCGTTCACGGCCAGGCTCAGCGCCCACAGCGCCGCCGCCGCGCGGAGCACTCCCCACAGGCGGCGGGGACCGGCGGTGGCGGCGAGGGCGAACGCGGCGGGCAGCGCCCACAGCGCCCGGTCCACCGGCGCCGCGGCCAGGGCGAAGCTCAAGACCAGGCCCACCCAGAGCCGGGCTCGGGGATCGCGCCGGGCCCAGAAGGTCACGGCCTTCGGCCCCGGACCAGCGCCCAGCCCGCTTCGGCGAGGACGGCCGCCAGCGCCAGCCACAGGATCCAGTCGCCGTGGCGGGTGTAGAAGGTGAGCTCGCGGCCGAGTTCCACGGTGTCGATGACCGAGGCCTTGACGAAAGTGGTGGTGCGGTCGACCACGATCCCGTAGGGATCGATCACCGCGGAGATGCCGGTGTTGGCGGCGCGGGCCAGGCCCATGCGGTTCTCGATCGCCCGGAGCACGTTCATCTCGAAGTGCTGGAAAGGGGCGGCGGAGTTTCCGAACCACTGGTCGTTGGTGATGTTGACCAGGTAGCGCGCCCCGTCCCGGGCAAGGCCGCGGGCGAGGCCGGGGAAGATCGACTCGAAGCAGATCAGCACCCCGAACGGGGGGGAGATCTCCTTGAAGACGCCGGGGCGGGTGCCGGAGCTGAAATCGGACTGTCCGAAGTCGAAGCGGTTCAAGAAGGGCAGCGGGAAGTCCTCGCTGAACGGCACCAGGTGCCGCTTGTCGTACTGCTGCACCAGCCCGCGGTGCGGGAGGTAGAGCGCGGCGGAGTTGGTCCAGCGCACGCCCCCGTCGGGAAGCCGGTAGCCGTCGGGAAACCCGGCCAGGAGCGGGATGCCGGTGGAGTCGACCAGGCTCTCCACCCGGTCCTGGTAGTGGGGTTCCCGGGGCAGGCGGGCGGGCATCGCGGTCTCGGGCCAGATCACCAGGGCCGGAGGCTCCGGCCGGCGCCCCTCCATCAGTCGGGCGGTCTGGTCGAGGAGCGCCTCCGCCACCGAATCCCGCACCGCCAGCTCCCACTTGTTGGCTCCCACGTCGGACTGCACCAGGCCCACCTCGACCCCGGCCCGGGGCTGGCGCCGGCCCAGCACCTCGCGGCCGTGGAAGTAGGGCGTGATCACCACCGCCACCAGCAGTGCGAATCCGATGAGCTTGGGGCGGACCCAGGGGAGCTCCAGGTAGAGATGGATGAGCCCGCTCACCAGCGCCGCCCACAGGGTCACCCCCCAGATGCCGGTGATGGAGGCGAACTGGATGAGATGGGGATAGGGAGCGAGGGCGTAGCCCAGGGATCCCCAGGGAAACCCGAGGGGCCCGGTCCCCCGCACCGCCTCGGCCAGGGTCCACAGGAAGGGGAAGGTGAGCCCCAGCGGCACCCCCCGCCGGGCCATCCACGCCGCCCCCAGGGAGGCCAGCGCGGGAAAGAGGGCGAGGTAGAGCACCATGATCGCCAGCGCCGGATACATGACGAAGGGGACGGTGAGGTTCTCGCGGGGGAGGTCGGGGATCCAGTAGAGGAGCACCAGGAAGAACACCGCGCCGGTCACGTAGCCCAGCCGGAAGGCCCGGCCGGGAGAGACGGCGCGCTCCTTCCCCGAGCCGGGAAGGTGGAGCGCGACGAGAAGCGGCACCAGGGCCACCAGGGACAGGAGCCCCATGCCGAACTTGGGAAAGGCGAGCGCGAGCAGGATGCCGCTCAGCACCGCCAGGGTGAGCCGGAGCGGACGGTCAACCAAGCCGGATCTCGCGTCCCTCCAGGGCCGACTGATAGACGGCCTCCAGCAGGCGCAGCATGGTCAGGGCGTCCTCCCCGGGAGAGAGGGGGCGCGCGCCGGTGCGCACGCACTCCACGAAGTGGCGGATCTCGTTCTCGTAGGAAAGCTTGTACGCGTTGCGGCCGGCCGAGACCGCGGGGGTCACGTTCATGAGGCTTCCGTGCATCTCCTTGTGCACGCGGAGCGGGTTCAGGAGCGCCGCGCCCTGGTCGCCGAACAGGTTCAGGTAGGCGAAGTCCTTCTCCATGAGAAGACCCCAGGAAACCTCCAGGGTCACCGTTCCCCCCCCGGCCAGGCGGAGGAGCGCGGAGGCGGTGCTCTCGAGATCCTCCCGCTGGGGGCGGGGATGCGCGGTGGCGGAGACCGATTCCACCTCCGGCATGTCCAGGAGCCACAGGGTGGTGTCCAGCATCTGGATCCCGAGGTCGAGGAGCACCCCCCCTCCGGCGTAGCGCTTCTTGGTCTTCCAGCTCGAGCCCGACCACGCCGAGGGCTGCATGAGCCACCCGGTCTTGGCGTAGAACACCGTGCCCAGCTCGCCCTCGGACACGAACCGCCGGAGCACGGTGACGTCCTCGCGATAGCGGCCGTTGAACCCGCTCATCAACACCCGGTCCTGCTTGCCGGCGGCCGCCACCATGAGTTCCGCCTCCTTGCTGCTCCGGGAGAAGGGCTTCTCGCACAGGACGTGCTTCCCCGCTTCCAGGGCGGCGGTGGCGGCGGGGGCGTGCAGGTGGTTGGGGAGGCAGATGTCCACCGCGTCGAGCTCGTCCATGGACGCCAGTTCGTCGTAGGAGCGGGTGACCCGCGGGACGTTGTAGCGCGCGGCCACCCGGCGGGCCTTGGCCAGGTCCACGTCGCAGATGGCGCCGACGGCGACGCCGGGGATCCGGGCGTAGGCGGGAAGGTGACTTACCTGGGCGATGGCGCCGGCCCCCACGATCCCGATCCGCACCTCCCGCTCCGCCTTCACCATCGCGCGGTGCCTTCCAGGTGGACCGCGGCGTCGCCGGCGATGACCTCGCCGATCACGAAGCCGCCTCCCCCCGCCCGGGCCAGCGCCTCCCCCTCACCGCCGGCGGCCACCCCCGCCACCAGCCCCACCCCCATGTTGAAGGCGCGGAACATCTCCGCCTCGGGAACGGGGCCGCGCTCGGCGATCAACGCGAAGAGGGGCGGCACCCGCCAGGTGGAGAGGTCCACCCGGGCCGCGGTGCCGGCGGGAAGGATGCGGCCGAGGTTGCCGGGGATGCCCCCTCCGGTGATGTGGGCGGCCCCCTTCATGATCCCGCGGAGTCCGGTGAGCACCGGACGGTACGAGCGGTGCACGGCCAGCAGGGCGTCGCCCAGCGCCACCTTGCTCCCGGGCACCTCGTCGTCGGGCTGCAGCCCGGCGTTCTCGAACAGCACCCGGCGGGCGAGCGAGAAACCGTTGGTATGGAGTCCGGTGGAGGGGAATCCGAGGAGAACGTCCCCCGGGACCAGGCCCGATCCGTCCACGAAGTCGGCCCGCCGCGCGGTGCCCACGATGCAGCCGACCAGGTCGAAGTCCGGGGGATGGTAGGTGCCGGGCATCTCCGCGGTCTCTCCGCCGATGAGGGCGCAGCCGGCGTTCCGGCAGCCCCGCACCATGCCCGAGACCACCGTCTCCACCACCTCGGGATCCAGCCGACCCATCCCCACGTAATCCAGGAAGAAGAGCGGATCCGCCCCGTGCACCCCGATGTCGCCCACGCAGTGGTTGACCAGATCCTCGCCCACGGTATCGTAGCGACCCAGGGCCGCGGCCACCCGGAGCTTGGTCCCCACCCCGTCGATGCTGGTCACCAGGAGCAGGTCGGGGTCGCCGCCGGGAACGGTGCAGACCCCGCCGAAGGTGCCGAGCTCGGTGAGGACGTTGGGGCCGAAGGTCTCGCGGACCCGGGTCTTGATGCGGCGGACCGCGTCCTCGCCGGCCGCGATATCCACCCCCGCGTCCTGGTAGCGAATGGGAGGATTGCTCACGGGTCCCCTCTAGACCAGGCCGGCGTTGACCAGGCCGGGCCGGGTCAGGGGCTCGGGCTCGGCGGCCGGGACCTCGTCCCCCGTGGTCAGCTCTCCCCGCCCCACCAGGCGCTCGATCGCCGCCACCACCGAGGCGTCGAACTGGGTGCCGGCGCAGCGGCGGAGTTCGGCCAGGGAGTCGGCCAGGGTCAGGGCCTTGCGGTAGACGCGGTCGCTGGTCATGGCGTCGAAGGCGTCGGCCGCCATCACGATGCGGGCTCCCATGGGGAGCTCCCTCGCCGGAAGCTTGTGGTAGCCCATGCCGTCCATGCGCTCGTGGTGGTAGCGAACGAGCGGGGCCAGGGGCTGGAAGGCCCGCACCCGCTCCAGGATCTCCGCCCCCAGCGAGGCGTGGAGGCTGATGCGCGCGCGCTCGGCGGGGGTGAGCCGCCCCGGCTTGAGGATCAGGTCGCGCTGCGACATCTTGATCTTGCCGATGTCGTGGAGAAGCCCCCCGTATTCCACCCGCTCCACCTCGCGCTCGGAGAGCCCCATCTCCCGCGCGATGCGGGCGGAATACACGCTCACCCGCTGGGAATGCTTGCGGGTGTAGGGGTCGAACTCGTCGATCACCCCCGCCAGCACCCCCGCGAAATCGAGCAGGTCCCGTTTGGTCTCGATGTAAAGCTTGAAGCTGTAACGGGCCAGGAGGAGCGGCAGCACGAACAGCACCACTCCCCACACGTTCAGCGAGCGGTAGGCCACCGCGATGGCGGCGCCGAAGGGGAGCGAGGCCACCATGTGGAAGATGGTCCAGATGTAGTTGACCTGCCATACCTGCCACACCCGCCGCCCCTCGGAGAGCGCGATCACGAAGCTCACGATCATGGTGTTGAGGCCGTAATAGGTGAGCCCCATGCCCAGAAGCGGAACCAGGATGTGGGGGAAGGCGAGGGGGGCGCCGGGCACCCCGCCCAGGAGCCGGAACGCCCACCCCGCGGCCAGCACCGTGCCCGCAAACGCGGAGGCGTTGAAGATCGCCTTGTGGAAGGGGCGCCGCTGCACCCCGAGCTGCAGCACCAGGGTGGCCGCGAACTCGGCGAGAGCGGTGGGGACCGGACCCAGAATGAGGATCCCGGCATAGTCCACGGTGGAGCTGACGGTGATGAACCCGCCGCCGGGAAGGTTCACCGGGGCGGCGTCGGTGAAGAAGATGAGCGCGAACCAGAGCGCGGCCAGGAGCCAGGAGGTACCCGCGAGGGACGGGAGCATCCAGGCCAGCGCGCCGGTCCCTCCCGCCACCACCAAGGCATAGTAGAACGGGAACCAAGGGGATGCCGTCCCGGGGGACGATCCCCCCAGCCGTAGGTTCATGCGAGCGCCCCCCTCGTCCAAACTCGAACGATCCGCGATCCGGCCGGTTCACCGGGAAACCGGGAACGGCCGGGATGGGTGGATTCGAGGCCGCCGGAGGCCCGGCGGGGCCCGTAGGCGGTGGGAACCGTCATCCCTGCGGTCCCATGAAAAAAGGTCCGGCCGAACGCCGTCACGCCTGGATCACATCCAACCCGACTTGCCCTCGAAGATCACCGACAGGAAGTTCAAGAGAAGCTCCCACATGGCCTTCCTCCTTGTTTGGAGAGTCGGACGTCAGACGGCGACTGTGGATCGCTTCGCTCGGTTTTTCGCTTGCTTGGCTTGGTTGGGGACTCCGTCGGAATGGGAACTCAAGGCATGGTCGTCGGCCGGATCTCGTACTCGACCGGCTCCCGATAGCGAAGCCGGCCCAAGATCCGGTTCAAGGAATCCAAGGTAGCATAGACCACCGACTGCTGCAAGTCGTGGCTCACCACGCACGAACCCGTTAACGTCTTCTCGGAGCGGTCCTTATAGAACTTGACCGCCACCAGGACCACCTCTTCGCCCCCGAACTGGAGGACGTCCAGATCGGTCAGGGTGAAGCCATAGGCGTCGTCGACGAAGCGGCTCACCGCCTCCAGGGTGGCTTCGCAGATGAGCCGGGGGACCTGCCTCTTGGAGTTGGCCCCGGTCGCCTCCCCCACCGCCTCGCGTTCGCCCAGGGAGAGCTCCACCTGGGCCCGGCAGGCGGACTGGTCGATCCCCACCGTGACCCCCACGAAACGCAGGCGCACCGCCGCCGGCTCCTCGGAAACCCGGGCCGCGGGGAGGGTGAGGACGGTGGGGCGGGGGGGCTCGGTCTCGGCTGTGGGGTCGTCTCCCGCATCGCGCTTCTGGGCCACGCTGATCTTCCGGTAGTCGACGTCGATCTGGTACTCGGCCTTGAGCGCCGAGCGCACGTCTCTCACGATCTGCTTGGGGGGGCGCTGGCCGTCGGCCAGGACGTTGATCTCCGAGATCTCCCGCCCGTCGTCGGACACGGTGATCCCGACCCCCGCGATATCCCGGAGGCTGAGGAGCAGCTTTTCCGCCTGGACCACCCAGTCGCGCCCGCGTATTCCGTCGCTCAAGGCACCCTCGCTCATCGATAGACCGACGCGAGGTTTATAACAGACCCCCTCCGGCTTTACAAGCGAAAGGGGGGTAGCGGCTTAGAAATGGGACATGCGCCGGATCTCCAGGAACCGCTCCTCGATCTCCTCCCGGGTGGCGGTGGCGAGCCGCTCCAGGCTGAACGCCTCCACCGTGAACGAGGCGAGCACGGTGCCGTAGATGGCGGCGCGCCGGATCTCCGACTCGTCCCGGGAGTCGGCGCAGCCGGCCAGGTAGCCCAGGAATCCTCCGGCGAAGGTGTCCCCCGCCCCGGTGGGATCGTAGATGAGCTCGATCGGGTAGGCGGGAGCGGCGAAGGTGAACTCCCTCGAGAGCACCAGCGACCCGTGCTCTCCCTTCTTCACGATCACCATGGAAGGGCCCATCCTGAGCACCGTGCGCGCCGCCTTGATCAGGTTCGGCTCGCCGGTGAGCATGCGCGCCTCCTCGTCGTTGAGGAGCGCCACGTCGACCCGTTCGAGCGTACGCACCAGAGGCTCGCGGGCGCGCTCGATCCAGTAGTTCATGGTGTCGAGCACCACCAGGCCCGGTTCGGTGACCTGGTCGAGCACGTGCTCCTGGAGCTCCGGATGGATGTTGGCCAGAAACACGTACTTGGACCCGCGATGGGCCTCGGGTAGATGGGGATTGAAATCGGCGAACACGTTGAGCTGGGTATCGAGGGTTTCGCGGGTGTTGAGGTCGTACCCGTACTCCCCCGACCACCGGAAGGTGCGGCCGGGGGCGGTGACCAGGCCCGAGACGTCGATCCCCTTTTCGCGGAAGAACTCCACGTTCTCCGGGGGGAAGTCGTCGCCCACCACCGCCACCATCGCCACCGGCGCGAACAGCCGCGCCGCCACCGCGAAGTACGAGGCGGAGCCTCCCAACGCGTCCTTCGCCTCGCCGAACGGGGTCTTGACCGAGTCCAGGGCCACCGACCCCACCACCAGCACGCTCACGAGTCCGTCTCCCTGCCGGTCCAGCCGGCGCCGCCGGGGGCTACATCCGCTCCGGGGCCTCGATGTCCATGAGGGCCAGCCCGTTGGCCAGCACCAGCCGCGCTCCCTCGGTGAGAGCCAGCCTCGCCCGGGTGAGCCCGGCGTCGGGGCCCACCACCCGGCAGTGATGGTAGAAGAGGTGGAAGGCCTGGGCCACCTCGCGGAGGTAGTTGGTGAGCCGGTGGGGCTCCCGGGCCTCCGCCGCCCCCGCCACCGTGCCGGGGAGCGCGAGCAGGGTCTTGATGAGCGCGGTTTCCTGCTCCTCGACCAGCCGGGCCAGGTCCGCCCCCGCCGGATCGGGCGCCCCCTCGTCGCGGGCCTTGCGCAGGATACCCGAGACCCGGGCGTGCGCGTACTTCACGTAGAACACCGGGTTCTCGTCGCTCTGCCGCCGGGCCAGGTCCAGGTCGAAGTCGAGGTGGCTCTCCGCCCGGCGCATGAGGAAGAAAAAGATGGCGGTGTCGCGGCCCACCTCGTCCAGGAGGTCGGCGAGGGTGATGAACTCGCCCCGGCGCTTGGACATCTTGACCGGTTGTCCTCCCGAGAGGAGGTTCACCTGCTGCACGATGAGGACTTCCAGCCAGTCGCGGCCGTAGCCCAGGGCCTCGGCCGCGGCCTGCATGCGCCCGATGTAGCCGTGGTGGTCCGGCCCCCAGATGTCGATCACCTTTTCGAATCCGCGCTCGCGCTTGTTCACGTGGTAGGCCACGTCGGCCAGGAAATAGGTGGGCATGCCGTTGGCCCGGACCAGCACCCGGTCCTGGTCGTCGCCGAACTCGGTGGAGCGGAACCACACCGCCCCCTCACGCTCCTCCACCCGCCCCATGCGCCGGAACTCGGCGAGGGCGTGCTCCACCCCTTCCGGGTAGAGCTCGCTCTGGCGGAACCAGCGGTCGAAGCGGGTGCCGTAGGCGGCGAGGTCCGCCTGCTGCCAGGCCTGGACCCGGTCCACCGCGGTGCGGGCCATCACCGCCGCCCGCTCCTCCTCCGTCCGGCCGGAGAGGGCACGATCGGTCTCCGCCGGGTCGAGGGCGGCGGCGAGATCGCGCAGGTAGCCGCCCCGGTAGCCCTCCTCCGGCAGGACCGCCTCCCCCTCCCCCCGCGCCTCGCGGTAGCGGGCGAGGAAGCTCGCGCCGAGAAGATCGATCTGCCGCCCCACGTCGTTCACGTAGAACTCGGAGCGGGCCCGGTAGCCGGCCGCGCAAAGCAGCCGGGTGAGCGCTCCCCCGAATGCGGCGGCGCGGGCGTTGACCACGTTCAGGGGCCCGGTGGGATTGGCGCTCACGAACTCCACCTGGACGCTGCGGCCGAGGCCGGCGCCGCTCCTTCCCCACTCCGGACCCGCGGCGAGGATCTCCCCGAGGCCCCGCCGGAGCCGGGCCGGCGCGATCCGGAAGTTGATGAAACCGGGACCGGCCACCTCCACCGCCTCGAACAGGTCGTCCCGCTCCCTGAGCGCGGCGGCGATCCCTTCCGCGATCGCCCGGGGCGCCCTGCGCAGGGTAGGCGCCAGGGTCATGGCCACGTTGGTGGCGTAGTCCCCGTGCCCTTTCTCCCGCGGCGTGGCGAGCTCGGGCGCGGCCGCCGCCCCCGCGTCCGGATAGAGCCGGGCGAGGACGGCTTCCAGCGCCTCACGAATCTCCCGTTCCACCTTCGAAAACCTCTCGGGGGGCGTCGCCCCACAGCCGTTCCAGCATGTAGGTGTCGCGCGTCCGCTGATGGAACACGTGCACCACCACGTCCACGTAATCGAGGAGGAGCCAGGTCTTGCCTTTGCGCCCCTCCACGTGCCACGGGCGCTCTCCCGACGCCTTCAGCCCCTCCTCCACCCGCTCGGCGATGGCCAGGACCTGGGGTTCGGAGTCGCCGGTGGCGATCACGAAATAGTCGCACACCGCGGCGGTCTCGCGCAGGTCGAGCACGGTCACGCTCGAGGCCTTCTTCTCGAGGGCGAGTTCGGCGGCGCGCCGGGCGAGGTCGTGAGGGGGAATGGCTCCGCTGCGGTCGTTCACGCGGGCTACTGGCGGCGGTCGAGCACGTACTCCACGCAGTCGTGGAGCGTGTCCCGCAAGGGGCTCTTCTCGAAGTCGTCGAGAAGCTCGAGAGCGCGGTCGGCGTATCCCCGGGCGCGCTGGCGGGCGTAGTCGAGGCCGCCGTACTCGGCCGCGAACGCCGCCACCTCGGACGCCCCCCCGTCGTCCAGGACGCCGGCCATCCGCTCCCGCAACCGTTCCGCCCGCTTGGCGGGGGCGTTGCGCACGGCGTGGATGAGGGGGAGGGTGACCTTGCCGTCGCGGATGTCGGAGCGCGCGGACTTGCCCATGGTGTCGGCGTCGCCCTCGATGTCGAGAATATCGTCGGTGATCTGGAAGGCCATGCCCAGGCTGGAGCCGAAGTCGGACAGCAGCCGCCGTTCCCGTCCGTCGCCCCAGGCCAGGAGCCCGCCGATCTCGCAGGCGGCGGAGAGGAGCACCGCGGTCTTGTCCATGATGAGGCGGTAGTAGACCTCCTCGTTCAGATCGAAGTCGAGCTTGTGCTCCAGCTCCAGCATTTCCCCCAGGCTCATGCGATGGGTGGTGCGGGCAAGGATGTTCATGGGCTCGTACATCCCCCGCTCCACCAGGAGGAAGAACGCCTTGGAGTAGAGGTAATCCCCCATGATCACCGAGGTCTGGTCGTTCCAGAGGCTGTTCACGGTGGGGATGCCCCTCCGCAGGAACGAGCGGTCGATGGAGTCGTCGTGGACCAGGGTGGCGGTGTGGATGAGCTCCACGATGGTGGCGGCGAGGATGGCGTCCTCGGAGACCTCGCCCCGGAGGCGGCTCACCAGGAGGAGCAGGGTGGGCCGGAACCGCTTCCCGTTGGCCCGGAGCATGTGATGGGAGATCTCGTTGATCAGCCGGACGTCGCAAACGAAGAACCGGGCCAGTTCCTCCTGCACCCGGTTCAGCTCCTCGACCACCGGCGCCTGAAGGGTCTGGATATCGGCCCGGGGACGAGCGTCGGTTCCCTGTGTTCTTTCCATCATTCTTTACGGGTCCTGGGCGCTCTGGTCAGAGGGGCGACTGGGACGGCGACCGGCCGCTGGAGTCGACGTTTTCCGGACCGACCCGGAGCACGGCGGCACCAGCCGGCCCGGTCGGCCCACACGATCCCGCGCGCGGCGACGGTGGGGCATCCTGGCCCGTCAGTGATCGGCGGAAACGGTATCAGGAGGACCGGGGGGTGTCAAGGCGGAGCCCCGCCAGAGCCGGGGCGGTCCCCTCGGAGTCCTCGAACGGGGTGGCCTGACCGGGGGAGAGGGAGCGGAGGAGCGACTCCGCCCGGCTCCGCTCCGAGTCGAACCCGGGCCGGTACCGCGAGGGGAGCGGCTCGGACTCCCCTCCCGGGAGCGAGAGCGGGTTGATCCAGCGCCCGTTCTGCTGCACCCGGAAATCCAGGTGGGGTCCGGTGGCGAGGCCGCTCATGCCCACGTAGCCGATCACGTCGCCCTGGTGCACGTGCGCCCCGGAACGGATCCCCTTGGCGTAACGGGAGAGGTGGGCGTACTGGGTCAGGTAGGTGGCGTTGTGGCGGAGCTTGATCGTCCGGCCGAAGCCGCCATGCCAGCTCACGTCGACCACCTTGCCGCTCCCCAGCGCCACCACCGGGGTTCCGAGGGGGGCGGCGTAGTCCACGCCAAGGTGCGGGCGGACCTTCTTGAGGATCGGGTGGTAGCGGGCGGAGGTGAAGAAGGAAGAGATCCGCCGGTAGTTGAGCGGCGACTTGAGGAAGAACTTGCGCACCGAGCGGCCGTCGGCCTGGTAGTAGCCGTCCTCGTCCCGGCCGTCGCCCCAGGCGTAGTAGTAGGCCTCGAGCGGATGGGCGGCGTCGAGCGGGGAGTACCGCCCGGCAAGGATGCGGCCGAAGCCCGCGGGCTCTCCGTCCACCACCCGCTCCTGGACCAGAAGCTCGAAGCGATCGCCGTTCCGGGTGTCGGTGAAGAAGTCGAAATCCCAGGAGAAGAGGTCGGCGAAATCCACCACCAGGGCGGGGTCCCCGCCGGCGGCGGTGAGGCTCAGGTAGAGGTTGCCGTCGACGGAGCCGGCGAGCTTGCGCACCCGGTACTGGACGCGCGCCCGTTCCAGGTGGCCGGCATACCCCCCGTCGGCGGGCTCCACCACTACCCGTTCCTCGGGCCGGGCCTGATACTCCACCCGTTGCACGTCGCCCTCGCGGGACCGGAACACCCGGAACCGGTCCCGGGGGCGCACCCGCCGGAGATCGACCAGGTCCCCGAAGCCGGAGAGGACGGAGACGGCGGCGTTGCGGTCGAGGCCGGCGGCCAGCAGCGCCCCCTCCACGGTCTGGCCCCGCTCCAGCCGGAGTTCGTCCACGCAGGTGAGCGCGGACTCCGGCACCGGTCCGGTCGCAGCGGCGCGGATGGCCTCCCGGGTGGTGCCCTCCATCACCCGCTGGACCGCGGAGCCGCTCCGTCCCGAACTCGCCGCCACCATCGCCGCCGCACCCAGCACCACCGCGCCGCCGAGAAGCCATGCCCTCGGGCTTCCCGGCCCGTTCCAGTTTTTCACGTTGCTCATCCCTTTTCCGCCGGATCTTCGTGTTCGGACCGAAGGTCGGCGACAGGTTAGTGATCCGCCGCCGCCCTCGTCAAGACGTGCGATGGAGTTTCCGCGCCTCGCGCAACAGAACCCCGCGCCGGTTGAGGGAGGGCTGCTCCAGCACCCGCTCCACCAGCGCGTTCAGGATCCGCCCCACCTCGGGCCCCGGGGCCAGCCCCAGCTCCTGCATGAGGTCGCCGCCGTTCACCGCGAGATCCCCCACGGTGAGAGCGTCGGCCCGGCTACGCACCGACCGGATCCGCCCCCCCAACTCCGCCAGCGGCTCCCGCGCCGACTCTCCGGTGCCGTGGGCCTCGGTGTCCGCCTCGCGGAGCATGAAGAGATCGTCCACGTTCTCCGGCCCCACCCGACGGAGGAACCGCCGCACCGCGGCGTCGCTCCATTCCGGGGTGTAGTGGAACATGTGCTCCTTCACCAGGAGCGCCACCGCGTCCCGCTCCGCCCGGGGGAAGCGAAGGCGGTCGAGGATGTCGCGGGTCAGCGCCGCGCCCACCTGTTCGTGGTGGTGGAAGGTGCCCTCCCCCTCCACCACCACCCGGGTCCGGGGTTTCCCCACGTCGTGGAGCAGCGCCGCCACCCGCACCCGCGGGTTACCGGCGGGGGCGGCGTCCACCGCCCGCAGGGTGTGCTCGTAGACGTCGTAGGCGTGGAACCGATTTTGCGCCATCCCCACCCCCTCCAGCAGCTCCGGCGCCACCAGCTCCAGGAGCCCGGTCCGGCGGAGGAGATCGATCCCCACCGAGGGACGGCGGGCCCGCAAGAGCTTCAGGAACTCGTCCCGGATCCGCTCCCGGGCCACCCCCTCCGCCCGGTCGCGGGCCCGGGCCATGGCGGCCAGGGTGGCGGGGTCGATCGCGAACTCCAGGACCGCGGCCAGGCGGATTCCCCGCAGCGGCCGCAGCCCGTCCTCGTCAAAGCGGGCGTCGGGATCCCCCACCGTGCGGATGAGCCGATGTCCAAGGTCGGCCACCCCGCCCGCGGGGTCGGCCAGCCGCCGCCGGTCGGGGTCGTAGGCCAGCGCATTCACGGTGAAGTCGCGCCGCGAGAGGTCCTCCCGCAGCGAGACCCCGAACCGCACCCAGTCCGGGCGGCGCCCATCGCTGTAGGGGCCCTCGGCGCGGTAGGTGGTGACCTCCACCGGATCGCCGCCGGTGCGAACGGTGACGGTGCCGTGGCGGATCCCGGTGGGGAGGGCGTCCGGCCACAGCGCCAGCACCGCCTCCGGTTCGGCCGAAGTGGCCACGTCCCAGTCCGCGACTTCCCGTCCCAGGAGAAGGTCCCGGATCCCGCCGCCCACCAGGTACGCCTCGTGACCGGCGGCGCGCAGGCGGCCGACCACCGGCGCCGCGTCCCGGTACGAGGTCCGGGCGGCGGGCGAGGCGAGGACCTCGGGAGCGGGAGCGAAGAGCGGATCATCGGGCATGGAGCGAAGTATAGCCGTCCCGGCGCCGGTGTCCCGGCCCCCGTCAGGCCGCGGGGAGGAACACGCGGTAGGTGTCGCCGGCACCGGCTCCCTCCTCGCTCTCGAAACGGCCCTGGTGGCGGGCGAGGATGCGCTGGACCACGCCCAGCTCGGCCTCGCGCGAGGAGTCGGCGGCCCCGTTCCGGGCGGGGGGGGCGGTCTCCGGACCGGCGCCGCGGTGGATCTCGATCCCCACCGTGCGGCGGCGGTCGTCGACGAAAGTGCGGATGTCCAGGTTGCGGGAAGGCCCGGGGGCGGGCGGGCTCCCGGCGGCCCGGCCGAACAGGGTGAGGAGCACCTGCTGGATCTGCCCCGGGTCCATCTCCACCGGCGGGACCTCGGGGTCGGGAGTGAACGCGAAGGCCACGTCCCGGAACCGGGTCTGGGGACGGACGAACTCCACCGTCTTCTCCACCAGCTCGTTCACCCCGAACGAGGCGCGGCGCACCTCGCGGTGCGAGAAGTCCATGAGCCCCTTGGCCAGCCCGGCCATCTGCCCGGCGAGCTGGTGGATGCGCTCGGCCTCGCCGCGCAGGGCCTCGTCGGATCCGCCGGCGAGATGCCGCTCCAGGAGCTGGGCGCGGCCGGAGACCGCGGCCAGGTAGTTGTTGAGCTCGTGCCCGATCTCCGCCGCCATCTCGCCCTTGGCGGCCAGGCGCTCGTTCTGGATGAGCTTGGACTGGGCGGCCTCGAGCTCGATGTAGCGCCGGGACCCGTCGCGGACGAAGAGCACGGGCATGACGCAGAGAAGGATCCCCCGGTAGCCCAGGATCTCGAAGCAGAAGAGAGCGAGGAGCCCCACGGTGAGGAGCGCCCCCGAGGTGACGAGTTCGGTCTCGTAACCGAAGGCGTCGAGCCACGCCCGCCCCGGCCCGGTCCCGCGCACCCGCCCCGCGGCCAGCGCGCGGATGCCCTGGCTCACCGCCAGGTAGAGCGCCCCCGCCCCCAGGAGCCAGAGGATCCGCCCGGGGTGGTGGACCAGGGAAAGCGCGCTGCCGTCGGCGGCGGCGGCATGGACCCCGGAGACCTCCAGGAGTTCCAGCGCGGCCGCCGCGGGAGGAAGCGTGGACAGCGCGTAGGCCCCGGCGGCCCGTCCGCCCCAGCGCCGCCAGAGAAGCGCCCCCGCCAGCGAGGAAAGCGGCACCACCGCGAGCCCCGCCCACGGCGGGAGGGCGGCCAGCGCGGCCAGGTGGGCTGCGGGGGCCATGGTGAGAATGGTGAGCCGGTCGAGCGCGGGGTGCCAGAGCCCCTCGGCGGCCACACAGGCCAGCAACCAGGTGAGCGTGATCACCGGGAGGGGGCCCAGCGACCGGCCGGGGACCAGGAACAGCGACGCCACCAGTCCCCCCAGGAGAATGGTGGTCCGGTTCATGGTCAGGAAGCGCTTGGACATGGAGTTCCCTACCCGCCCCAGGGCGGCTCGACGAGTCCCGGTGGGGTTTTCGGCGCGGGGGGGGCCCGGCTTGAGACGGGGAAGCCGGCGTCAACGTCCGAGGCCCCGGCGGGGGCGCCGGGGCCTCGGTTCAGGAATCGGTATAAGTCGCCGGCTCAGCAATCCCTGCCGTAACGACTTACCGGTTCAAGGCGCCGGAGCGAAACCGGGGCGGAGGCCCCGTTTCCGGGTCGCGGCGCCGCTTCAGAACTGAAGGATGACGTGCTTGGCCTGGGGGCCCGCCGGCCCCTCCTCGACCTCGAACGCCACCTCCATCCCCACCCGGAGGGTGCGGTAGCCGTCCATTTGAATCGCGGAGTGATGCACGAAGAGATCGGGGCCGCCCGGCTGCCGGATGAATCCGTATCCCTTCTGGTCGTTGAACCACTTCACGACTCCGGTTTGCTCCATGTTCGCCTCCTCAATGCTCGCCGCCGCGGACCCCGATGGGCACAAAAAAGGCCGCGCACTGGGGCACGGCATGCTCTCGGGAGGTCCCGACCGGTCGGCGATTTTCACGATCAAGGCCATAGGCCCACCCTGGGGTTCAAGGTTTGGAGCCCGGCGAAACTGGGATCAGGATACACCCCGTCCGGGGGCGGGTCAACGGCGGGCGGCATCCGCCGCCGGCGGGGTCCACGGCGCCAGCTCCCGAACCCGGTGGCAGGCCACCCAGTGTCCCGGCTCGATCTCGGTGAGCACCTGCTCGGTGGTGGCGCAGGAGGGGCGCGCCTCCGGGCACCGGGGGTGGAAGCGGCAGCCCGAGGGGGGCCGGGCGGGACTGGGGACGTCCCCGCTGAGGATGATCCGCTGCTTGCGCACGGTGGGGTCCGGCACCGGCACCGCGGAGAGGAGCGCACGGGTGTAGGGATGGAGCGGGTTCCGGTAGAGGTCGTCGCGCGAGGCCAGCTCCACGATCCGGCCCAGGTACATGACCGCCACCCGGTCGCTGATGTGCTCGACCACGTTGAGGTCGTGGGCGATGAAGATGTAGGTGAGGTCCAGCCGGGACTGGAGATCCTTGAGGAGGTTGACGATCTGGGCCTGGATCGAGACGTCGAGCGCGCTCACCGGCTCGTCGCAGATGAGGAGCTTGGGCTCCACCGCCAGCGCCCGGGCAATCCCGATCCGCTGTCGCTGTCCGCCCGAGAACTCATGGGGATAGCGGCGGGCGTGGTAGGCGCTGAGCCCCACCATCTCCAGCAGTTCCCCCACCCGGCGGCGGGCGGCGGCGCCCCGGGCGAGATCGTGAATGGCCAGGGCCTCCTTGAGCATGGCCTCGACCGTCATCCGCGGGTTGAGGCTCGAGTAGGGGTCCTGGAAGATGATCTGGATCTCCTTGCGCATGGCGCGGAGTTCGGCGGTGGTGATGCGGGCCAGGTCCACCCCGCGGTAGCGGATGGAGCCGCCGGTGGGCTCCAGGAGCCTCAGCACCAGCCGGCCGGTGGTGGTCTTTCCGCAACCCGACTCCCCCACCAGCCCCAGGGTCTCGCCGCGGCGGACGGAGAGGTCCACCCCGTCCACCGCCCGCACCGCCCCCACCTGGCGGTTCATGAGCCCCTTGCGGATGGGAAAGTGCTTGGTCACCCCTTCCAGCACCAGGAGGTCGCCGTTCCGGACAACGAGGCGGTTCCTCTCCCCGGCCCGGGCCAGCACCCGGTCGACCCCGAGGCCGGGCCGGCGGGCGGTGTAGGCCAGGTGGAAGCCGAACCACAGCCCGGGCCCGGCAAGAACGGCGAGGAGCGGGGCCAACCCCGCCGCCACCAGGATCTCGGCGGAGAGCGCGGCCAGTGCCCCCGCCGCGCCCCACGCCGCGGCGCCGGCAACGCCGCGAACCCGGGCGTCCCGGCGGATCCCGAGGCCGTAGAATCCGTAGATGCCGGTCACCGCCAGCACCGCGCCCGCCGCCGCCGGGGGAAGGGACTCCTCGCGGGCCTCGAACAGGGTGCGCTTCCAGACCGGGATCGCCACCAGGATCGCGGCCACGTGGGCGGCGATGAGATTGCCCCACATCAGAATCCGACTCCTTCCCGGACCAGGCCGGGGACCTCGCGCCAGCGGTGGCACCGCACCTGGTGGCCGGCGGCGGTGGTCTCCAGCGCCGGCTCCTCCACCCGGCAGCGGTCGCCCGCGAAGGGACAGCGGGGATGGAACGCGCATCCGGGGGGAAACGCGGTGGGCGGCGGCACCGTGCCCGCGATCACCCTCAGCCTCGCCGCTCTCGCCCCCATCCGGGGTATGGACTGGAGGAGCCCCAGGGTGTAGGGATGCTGCGGGTTCGCGAACAGGGTCTCCGCGTCGGTATACTCCACCACCTTTCCCGCGTACATCACCGCCACCCGGTCCGCGGTCTCGGCGATCACCCCCAGGTCGTGGGTGATGAGGAGGATGGCCATGCCGAGCTTCCGCTGGAGTCGCTTCAGCAGGTCCAGGATCTGGGCCTGGATGGTCACGTCGAGTGCGGTGGTCGGCTCGTCCGCGATGAGGAGCGACGGGTTGCAGGACAGCGCCATCGCGATCATCACCCGTTGGCGCATGCCCCCGGAGAGCTGGTGCGGGTACTCGTCCACCCGCTGCTCCGGCGAGGGGATTCCGACCTGCTCCAGCATCTCGATCGCGCGGCGGCGCGCCTCCCGCTTCCCCACCTTCTGGTGGAGCCGCACCGCCTCCATGATCTGGTTCCCCACGGTGTAGACCGGGTTGAGCGCGGTCATCGGCTCCTGGAAAATCATGGAGATCTCGTTGCCCCGGAGCCGCCGGATCGCGTCCTCGGAGAGCTGCAGGAGGTCCCGGCCGCGCAGGAGCACCTGGCCCGCGGTGATCTTTCCCGGGGGGAGGGTATCAGCCTCAGGATGCTGAAAGCGGTCACGCTCTTCCCGCACCCCGACTCCCCCACCACCCCCAGGGTTTCCCCCTCGCGAATCTCGAACGACACCCCGTTCACCGCCCGCACCAGCCCGTCGTCGGTGCGGAACACGGTCTCGAGGCCGCGCACCTCGAGGAGCGGCGGGGCCCCGGCGCCGTTTCCGGGCGCCTCGCCCGACACACCGGGCTTCTCCACGGGGCCTCCTTCTCGGTCGCTCACGCCTTCCCCTCCACCTTGCGGGGGTCGAGGGCGTCCCGGAGCCCGTCTCCCAGGAAGTTGAACGCGAGCACGGTGAGGAAGATGAACACCCCCGGGGTCAGGATCCAGGGGAACGAAGTCAACACGGTAATGCTCTGGGCCTGCTGGAGCATGTTTCCCCACGAGGCCACCGGCTCCTGGATCCCCGCCCCCAGGAAGGAGAGGGCGACCTCGCCCAGGATGTAGCCGGGGACCGAAAGGGTGGCGGCCACGATCACGAAGGACATGGTGTTGGGGAGGATGTGGCGGACGATCACCCGGAGCGACGGCATCCCCAGCGCCTCCGCCGCGGTCACGTACTCGTTCTCGCGGATGCTGAGCACCATGCCGCGGATGATGCGGGCCAGCGACGCCCACAGGACCAGCGAGAGGATGAGGATGATGATGAGATAGAGGACGTCGGATCGCATGTCGGCGGGGAACGCCGCGCGCAGGGCCAGGATCAGGTAGAGGGCGGGAATCGACATCATGACCTCGGAGAGGCGCATGAGGAGGTTGTCCACCAGCCCCCGGTAGTAACCGGCGATCCCCCCGAACAGGAGCCCCAGCGAGTAGGTGATGAGGATGCCGAAGAGCCCCACCGAGAGGGAAATCCTCCCCCCGAACAGGAGCCGCGAAAAAACGTCCCGGCCGAACTGGTCGGACCCGAACAGGAACACCCGGCCCGGCGGGTCCACCCCGAACAGGTGCACGTCGGTGGGGATGATCCACAGGAGATTGTAGGGCGCGCCGTGGTTGAAGAGCTTCACCGGATACCGGACCGAGGTGTCGGGCTCGTAGCGGATGCGGAGCCGGTCGGCGAGATGGGTCCCGTAGACGAAGGGGGCGTGCCAGGAGCCGTCGGCGGCCCGGAGATGGATGGGGGTCGGGGGATGGTAGAAGACGGTGCGGTCCTGGCTCACCATGTCGTAGGGGGCGAGGAACGGGGCGAACACCGCCGCGGCGTAGAACGCCACCAGCAGCACCCCTCCCGCCACCGCCATGGGGGAGCGGCGGAAGTGGCGCCAGAACACCCGCCAGGGACCGGAGCCGGGGCGGAGGGAGACGGACTCCTCCGCCGGGACCCCGACCGCGGCTTCCTCGACGGCGGCCACGTCAGACCTTGATCCGCGGATCGGTCACCGCGAGCAGGATGTCGGCGACCAGGTTCCCGAGAATGAGGAGGGCGGAGGCCATCATCACCGAACCCATGACCACGTAGAGGTCCCGGGCCACCAGCGCGTCGATGGTGATCCGCCCGAGCCCCGGCCAGCTCATCACCACCTCCACCAGGAAGGCGCCGGAGAGGAGGCTTCCCAGGGTGTAGCCGAACAGGGTGACCAGGGGGTTGATGGCGTTCCGGACCGCATGCTTCACGATCACCGTGCCCTCGGTCAAGCCCTTCGCCCGCGCGGTGGTCACGTAATCGGCGCGAAGCACGTCCAGGAGGTTCCCCCGCATCTGCCGCATGCGGCTGGCCAGGGGCACGGTGGCGAGCACGATCGCGGGAAGGACGATGTGGTGGCCCAAATCCATCGCCCGCTGGAACGCGTTCAGCTGCTCGTAGTTCACGCTCCGCATGCCGCCGATGGGGAACCAGCCGGTCTTGGCGGCGAGCAGGATGAGGAGAAGCGCGAGAAAGACCTCCGGCACCGAGATCCCCAGGAACGCGGCCAGGGAGGAGATCCGGTCGAGCCAGGAGTGCTGCTTGACCGCGGCGATCACCCCCAGGGGGATGGCGAGCACCCAGGTGATGCAGGCGGCGGTGAAAGCGAGGAGGAAGGTGTTGGCGAGCGCGGTCCGGAGCACCAGGAACACCGGCTGATGGCGCGAGAACGACTCCCCGAAATCCAGGTGGAGGAAGATGTTCTTGAGCCAGATCAGATACTGCAGGTACCAGGGCTGGTCGAGTCCGAACCGCTGGCGCATGGAGGCGATGGTGGCGGTGCTCACCTGCGGATTGAGCTGCATGGTGGAGAGGAAGTCGCCGGGGGCGAGCTGCATCACCATGAAGGTCAGGAACGAGATCCCGAGCAGGACCGGGATCATGTGCAGGAGCCTCTTGATGACGAGCTTGGTCACTTCGCTCCGCCGCTACCGCCCGGGGAACCGTTTCCGGCCACGGCCGCGCGGGCGCCGGCCGGGTCGTAAGCCACGGTCTCGCTTCGCCACAGCACCCACGGCCGGAGCACCGTAGGCTGGAGGCCGGTGAAGTTGTTGCGGATGGCGATGAAGCCCCGCCGGCTCACGGTGTAGATCATCGGGACCTCGTCGGTGATGATCTTCTGCACCCGGTCGAACACCGCCTTCCGCCGGACCGGGTCCATGATCGATATCTGGGCGTCCATGAGGCTGTCCACGGTGGCCTCCCAGGCGGTGTGGGGGCGCTTCTGGTCCGGATACCAGAAGTGGGTCCGCCCCGAGGACTTGAACACGTTGGAGGACATGATGGGGTCGGGCGGCACTCCGCCGGTGAGCCCGAGCAGGATGGCGTCGTAGTCGTAGCTGTCCCGGAGCTTGGTGATGATGGAGTTGAACTCCACCGGGCTCAGGGTGGCCTTGATCCCGGCCTTGCCCAGGTCGTCGACCAGGATGTTGGCCATGGCCACCCGTTCCTTGCTGTCGGCGTTGGTCAGGATCACGAAGGAGACCGGATTCCCCTTGGGGTCCTCGCGGAAGCCGTCTCCGTCCCGGTCCCGGTACCCGGCGTCGTCGAGGATCTTCCGGGCCTGGTCCAGGTTGTACTCGTACTTGGTGATGTCCGGGTTGTACCACTTCTTGTTGACCGGCGGGATGGGGCCGTAGAGGGGGTCGGCGGTGCCGTAGAACACGGTCTCGGCCATCGACTTGCGGTCCACCGCATGGGCCACCGCCTTGCGGAAGTCGATGTCGGTGAACCAGGCGCTCTTGACCGGGTCCACGTAGGGCTTGCCGGTCTTGGGGTTCTTGCCGGTGTTCATGTTGAACCAGACCATGTTCGACCCCATCTCCATCCCGAGGTCGTACACGGTGTAGTTGCCGGCCTTCTCCCCGTCCTTGAGCTGGGCGAAGTCCTCGGCCCGGAAATAGAACTCGTCGGACTCCCCGCTCTGGAACTTGAGCCGCTCCGCGTTCTGGTCCGGGACCACCAGGTACACCAGCTGGTTCAGGTACGGGAGCCGGTGGCCGGCGGGGTCGTACTCGAAGAAGTAGGGGTTGGGCTCGAGCATCACCTTCTGCTGGGGGACGTAAGCGGCCAGCCGCCACGGTCCGGAGGTCACCACCTCGGCGGGATCGGTGTTCACCCCGTAGGCGGACTCGAAGTTGCCGGACTCGTAGGCGGCCTCGAGCTTGTGCCTGGGCATGATCGGGAAGGCCCCGATCACGTTCAGAAAGGCGGCGTAGGGCTTGGCCGTCTTCACGGTGAAGGTGGTGTCGTCCATGGCGGTGAACACGAATGGCTTCTCGTCCACCGAGCACAGCTCCGCCGCCGACGGATGGATCTTGGGATCGTAGAGGATCCGGGCCGAGAACATGACGTCGTCCACGGTCAGGGGCTCTCCGTCCGACCATCGGAGCCCCCTCCGGAGGTGGAAGGTCCAGGTGAGCCCGTCGTCGCTCCGCTCCCAGGACCGGGCCAGCGAGGGTTCGGTTTCCTGGGTCCGGTTGTTGAAGCCGACCAGCCCCAGATAGAGGGGGCCGCTGGTGATGTCGGTGGTGGAGGTCTCGTTGGCGATGATCGCGTTCCAGGTCTTGGGGTCGGAACGGAGGGTGGCCACGTAGCGGCCGCCGTAAATGCCCGAGGCCTCCTTCATCACCTCGGCGTCGGCCGGCCGCGGGAGCGAGTCGGGACGCGCCTCGCCCCGGTTCGCCTGCTTCCCCTCCTCGCGGTCCCGGGTTCCGCCGCCGCCGCAGCCGGCCAGGCCCCCGACGGCCAGACCCAGGGCGGCGCCAACGATCAACACGGTGCGGGAAGCGCGCATGGAAGAACCTCCGGTTCGGGTGCGGAAAGCGTTAAGCCCTTGTGCCGATGGAAGTAAGGACAGGCGACCAGTATAGGAGCCTCTCCCCCGGCATGTCAACGAACGGGGTCCCGGCGGTCAGTGGATGAGGGGAAGTCCCAACCAGTCCGAGAACAGGAAGCGCAACCGGTCCAGGGCTAGCGAGATGCGGGCCATGACCGTGAAGCCATAGGACGCCCCGAAGGATACCATGAGAAAGTAGATCCCCAGCTTGGCCACGCCGCCCCCCACCCCGCGATGCTCCGCCGAGAAGAAGAAATAATAGAGGGTGGCCAGCAAACCCACGATCAGGCAGATGTTCGAGGTCACGTTGAGGAAGGCAAGAAGGATGTTGGTGAATCCCTGGGCGGCCACCAGGTGCGCCCAGGCTCCAGGTTCCACCATCGGCACCAGGTTGGAGCGGACCTGCTCGATCAGGTCCCCCTGGGCGAACCCGATGATGGCCAGTCCGGAGTAGGCGCCCACCATGACCCCGATCGACCACCGGGAGAGCCACGACACCGAGGACACGAAGCGGGAGAACATGAGGAAGCCCAGGAGCAGCGCCCCGATCCGGGCCACGTCGATGGGATAGAAGGCGCCGTGGAACACCCCCCCCACCCCGTGCGAGACCGGCTGGAAGAGGTTCGGGACGAGGACGTTGCTGTATTCGATGCTGAGGTAGTAGCCCGAGGCGATCCCCACGAACAGGTATTCCGCCGCCTTGTAGATCGGGTTGTCCTTGTAGAGGTAGGAAAGGATGGCCAAGGTGAGAAGGGCGGCCACCCAGACCCAGGGATCGCTGCTCAGGTGCACGGGGGTTCTTGCCTCCTAGGCCTCGGGCCGGCGGCGCCGGCGGTTCAGGTAATAGACGACGTTGCCCAGCACGATCAGGATCACGATGGTGACGTGGCCCAGGCTCTGGGCGGACATGCCGGTGGTGGCCCAGGCGGGCCGGTCGATGAGCTGCTCGTACTCCGCCGCCCCCGCCAGGCCGCCGAGGAGGCCCGAGAGCTGCCCCGACTGGACGTAGGGGTAGTACTCGGGAGCGCTCACCGCGGTCACCCCGGCCACGATGGGAATGTTGTAGCGGCTCCGCACCTGCTGCACCCATTCCTTGGTGCCGGGGTAGCCGGCGGAAATGTTCACGATCAGCTTCACGTCGCCGAAATTGTCCACCGCCCAGGAGCCGCCGGGCTTGGTGGCGGCCAGAAGCGGCAGCTTGCCGGCGGGGGTTCCGTAGTAGTCGTTGGGATAGACCGCCCGGAAGGACTTTCCGAGCTGGACCATCACGTTCTCCTTGCCCTCCTTGAACCCCAGGTTCACGAAGTCGGTGCCGTACCGCTTGTGGTAGCGGTCCACCCCGATGTCGGTGAGCCCGGTCTCCAGGAGCGGCGCCCCCGCCGGCCACAGGGTCGCCCCCACCACCCGGACCCCCTTGCGGAAGAGCTGGTCCAGCGAGGCCACCGTCATGGGGTCGAGCTCGGGCTTGGAGCCGGGGTCGTAATCGGCGGCGAAGTAGACCACGTCCCCGGGCTGGAGCGCCTCGATGGCCTCGTAGTAGCCGCGAACCTCGGCGCTGATGCGGATCGGGAGGGTCATCTTCACGAAAAGCGGGAACGAGATCGCCACCAGCATGATCAGGAAGATCCAGCGGCGGTCGAGCTTCTCAATGCGCTCCAGGAAGGGAGGTCGCGGGGCCATCGAGCTAGTCACTTCCCAGGAAGTTGCGCTCGATGCCGAGGATCACCTTGAGCCCGGTGGCGATGGCCCCCAGCGCGGCCCCGATCAGGATCGCCCGCTTGGCCGCGAGCTGGGGAACGTTCATCACCCAGTCGGTGATGCGGGGAAGCCCCTCCCAGATCTTCTCCCCCAGCGGCACCCGCCCGATCATGACCAGCATCGCGGCCAGGGCGAGGAGGGTGGCGTCGAGGGTACGGACCCGGAAGGCGCGGAAGGCGGCGGAGGCGATGTAGAAGGCCAGGAGCGCGAACATGGTGGCCTGGAGCGGTACGTACATCCGGTTGTAGATGCGGTCGAAGACGGTGCCGTCGGTGACCCCGGTGAGCCGGAGCCCCCCCAGCATCCACTCCCCCGCCGATCCCACCGCCCACTTCACGATGGGAAGGACGGTCCCGAGGAGCACCATCACCACCAGCCCCACCAGGAGCAGGATCGCATACTCCCAGTCCCGCTCCCGCCGGCTGATCTTGAGCAGGTTGATCCGGGCCACGTTGGCCACCCCCAGGACCGCCGCGCACGCGGTCATGATGATGGCCCACTGCTGGAGCTCGGTGCCCACCGGGGTGGTGAGCGGCACGAAGAAGTCGGCCACCATGAACCAACCCACCAGCATGGTGATGAGAAGAGGAACTTCGCGTCGCAGCATGGTCTAGTCCAGCCTCAGGAAGTTGGTGAGCAGGTGGACGTGGAAGGTCTCGAGGATCGCTCCCAGGATGAGGTACCCCACGATCACCACCTTCATGTAGTCGGTGCCCTTGAGCGTGCCCACCAGCTTCGGTTCGCGGGCGAGGTACGCGGTGGCGGCGTAGAATTCCTCCCCGATCAGGGTGTAATCGCAGGCCACCACGAAGAACGGGAGCTGGTGGATGTTGGCGGTGCCCGCGATCTGGATGGCCCCGGTCTGGAACCCGGTCTCGGCCAGGATCAGGCTCTCGGCGAAGAACGACCCCAGGAAGAGGTTCGCCGCCGGCTTCTCCCGGAGCATGATCCCGTCCACCCCGGCGGTGAAGGCGAACTGCTCCTCGGAGAGGTATCGGATGTTGTTGGGGTTGTAGGCGTCGGGCACCCCCGCGTCCATGTAGGCCTGCTTGACCGTCTCCTCGGCCAGCGGCACCACGAAGGCGCGGGCCAGCGGCACGATGAGCGGGGTCTCGTACTTGGCCACGGTGCGGGCCACGTTCCCCAGGATGATCATCGAGTAGATGGTCTGGATGTTGTTGACGTCGTCGATCCCGGGAACGTAGAGGACCGGCTTGCCCATCTCGGTGGCGCGCCCCACCGCCTCCTCCACCGCGTCCAGCCCGGCGATCTTGCGGATGAAGTACTGCTTGCCCCGCTGGGCCTGGCCGATGGCCCACAGGAAGATGATGCCGAAGAGGAGGAGCGCGACGAACACGGGAAGGAAGGTGAGGTCGAAGGCGGGGTCCAGGGCGTGCTTCCAGGCCCGGAATCCGGGCTCGGTCCCGGCCGGGGCGGCCGCGGGGGTTGAAGCGGGAGCGGCGGCGGTGTCCGCGGGAGCGGCCAGGGTCGCGCTGTCGGCGGCGCCGGGCGACTGGGCCCGGGCGCGCGGGGGCGCTCCGGCCAGGGCCAGCCCGAGCACGAACGCGAGGACCGTGGCCGGGAACGGGAATCCCCGGCTCCATGTCGTTCGGACGAGGTGCTGCATGGGGGGCGGTCTATCCTCGTTGAGGGGCGATAATCGCAAGAACCTAACAGAGGGGCCGAAGAGGGGTCAACGAGGAAACCCGGCCTCCGGCGTCAGCGGGGACCGGCGGCGGCCCCCCCCGGGGCCTCGCGCGGGGTGCGCCAGCGCGACACGGTTCCGCGGCGCGGGCGCCGGCCCATCCCCACCGGGGTCGCGGTCACCGTGACCAGGGCCATCAGCAACCAGTAGATCACGGGATAGAACACCGCCATGGCGTAGTATCGGGGCACGGTGGGATCGTAGCGACGCTCCAGGAGCACCCCGGTCGCGAGCTGGACCAGGCAGGTGGTGCCGATCAGCATCCCCCACCAGTTGGGGACGGGCGACACCCCCGCCGGAGCCACCCCCGCCGCCCACGAGGCCGCCCACAGCGCGAGGAGGATCACCACGCAGTAAGCCCAGGCGATGGACAGCGCGGCCTCGACCAGGACCGGCCAGTGGCGGCGGTGGCGCCAGTGCCGGAGGATGTCGTCGTTGACCCGCAGCACCTGGGCCAGCCCCCGGGCCCATCGCACCCGCTGGCGCCAAAGCCCGCCCAGCCCCGAGGGAACCTGCATCCAGACCAGGGCCCGGGGCTCGTAGCGGACGTCGTAGAACGCGCGCTGGAGCTTCCAGGTCATGTCGATGTCCTCGGTGGCCATCTCCGGGCTGTAGAGCCCGGCGTCGATCAGCGCCGACCGGCGGAACGCGCCCACCACCCCCGACATGGTGAGGATCCTCCCCCACACCCGCTGGGCCCGCCGGAGGAGGCTCACGATGGAGGCGAACTCGATGAGCTGGAGCTTGGCCAGGAAGCTCTGCCGGTTGGCCACCCGGGGATTGCCGGTCACCGCCGCCACCCGCGGGGAGCGGAAGTGCGGAACCATCCAGCGCAGGATCAGGGGGTCGGGCCAGGCGTCGGCGTCCATGATCAGCACGATCTCGCCGTTCACCACCGGCAGCGCGTCGTTCAGGGCCATCGCCTTTCCCTCGTTCATCCGTTTGCGGACCAGCCGCACCTGCCCCCGCTCCACGTAGGGGGCGACCCGGGCCACGGTGCCGTCGGTGGAAGCGTCGTCCACCACCACGATCTCCTTGAACGGATAATCGATGCCGAGAATGCCGTCGAGGGTGCGCGCGATCACCTTCTCCTCGCAGTAGGCGGGGACGACGACGGTGACCAGGGGGTAGACGTCGAGGTCGTAGAAGTGGGGCGGAGGGCGGCGCTCCCACCGCCACCAGTAGACCAGGGAGGTGGAGATCCAGACCAGGCTCGACACCACCGGGTAGAGGGCGAAGAAGGCCAGGACCACCAGGTACGGCCCGCTTTGCTGGGCGGCGGCGACCAGCGCCGGGAAGGTCACGGTCAGAACGCCCGGTAGAGCTTGCGGCCGGTGCCGCGCTCGAGATCGATTTCCACCTCGGGGGCGGACTGGAGCTCCTCCCAGGCCGGACCCGCCACCGGCCTCCCCAGGACGTCGGTGGACCAGTCGGGGTCCGCCTCGCGAACCCGGGTGCGCCGGCGGGCGAACCGGCGGCTGAGGAGAACGTTGTGCCGCACCCAGGCCGCGGTGAGGCTGACCGAGATCACCAGGAGCGCGGCCACCGCCAGCACCCCGGCGGCGCCGTCGGCGGAGGGGGTGCGGAGAAAGACGCGGGCCCAGAAGCCGGCGAAAAGCGCCCACGCCCCCAGGGCCGACAGCAGGTGCAGGGCGCCGCGCCCGGCGCCCGCGGTGGCGAGCGGAGGTCCCTCGATCCGGTGGTTCCGATCCTGTGCGCGCAACGCCGCCGTGTCTCCGTCGGTTCAGGGGTCCGAAGGTAACGGATTCCGTCCCCGACGGTTATCGGCAGCCCCGGCGGCGGGTTGATCGGGGCGCGATCAGCCTTCGATCATCTCGACGTTGGCGCGGGGCACGGTGACCACCTCCCCGTCGAACTCGACTTTCAGCACCCGCACCTTGGCCTCGGTTTCCAGCGGAAGGAGTTCGGAGGGAAGCTCGGTCACCCTCCCCAGCCGGCCGAAGTAGGGCTGGCGGATGACCCGGATGATCATGCCCACGTCGAGCCCCCCCTCGAAGCGGTTGGCCGCCTCCCCCTGGCCCCGGGTCTCGCTCAGGGGGACGATGATCTCGGGCCGGAGCACCCCCGCCCGGATCTGGGTGGCGCCGTTCACCGAGACCTTCCGCCCGCCGAGTTGTTGGAGGAGATCGAAGGTCTTGTGGGCGATGGTGAGGCCGCCGAAGCCCTCGGTGACGATCACCGTCAGCCCCAGGTCCTCGCTCCCGGTGATCGCCACCCCCAGGTCGTAGCCCAGGAGCCGGCGAAGATCCTCATCGGCGATCCCTCCCGCCACCACCGCCACCGCGCCCGCCTTGCGGGCGGCCTGGATGAGGTCGTAGCCGGCGAGGGCTCCCACCACCACCACCTGTCCCTTCACCTCGCCCAGCGCCTCCGCGGCGAGGACGCGGTCGGGACCGTCCACCGCCACCCGCAGCGTCCCCACCCCCTCGCCCCCGATCCCGAAGATGCCCTGGATGAGGGCGCCGGAGGTCTCCATCACCACCCCCTCCTCGGGCATGACCTCCGCCACCGTGCCGTCCACATGGGCCAGCATTTCCACCGGGAGCGCGGCCTCGCGCAGGGTGACCTGGCCGGTGATCTCGGAGACGTTCTCCAGCACCCCGGTGGTGTTGGCGCGGGCGGTGGACTTCAGGAGCCCGAACAGCGACTTGGACCGGGCGATGGGATCGCCCTCGGCCACCGGCTCCCCTTCCTTCTTGAGCATGCAACCGGGGATGTCGGCGGGGGGGACGCCGAGGATGTTGGCCACGTTCACGGTCTTCACATTCCCGGGAAGAGCGGTCCGGGCCACGATGTCCTCGGCGCGGACCTCGTCCCCCTTGGCGACCGTCACCTCGCCCTTGAGCGGCAGGCGGCGGATCTTCCGGATCACGGTGTGGCCGGTGACGCGCAGTCCCGGCGTGTAGGCATGAGCCACGGTGGGTTCTCCTCTCGCTGATTCAGACGCCCGCCGGGCGCGGTTGGGGTTCGGGATACATGTCCATGGCGGCGTTCCAGCGGCGAAGCCGCTCCACCCGCTTCGTTCGGTCGGGAGGGAGCCGGAACGGCCGGCGGCCGCGGGCGTCGAGAAGCGCCCCCACCACGCCTCCTTTGAGCGTCCGTTTCACCGCCCTTCCCTTGCCCTCGCCGAAGTCGAGCCCCTTGGCCGGCTCCAGCGTTGCCTCCGCGGTCTCCCCCACCCCCAGGGGGAGGAGCTTGAGATCGCCGAAGGCCATCTCCACGGTCTCCTCGCCCCCGCCGGACCGGCGCAACCGGACGGTGAAGGCGGGCTGGCCCTCCTTGGTCTCGCCCCAGGGCGCCACCACCGTACCCAGGCGGATCATGCAGTCCTTCTCGAACACCTCGGTGGCCACCGCCGGGTAGCGGGTGGAGAGGACGCCGAGGTGGGGCATCATGAAGATCGAGTCCACCGCCATCTCCGTCACCCCCTCGGGGAGGAAGGCGTCGGTCATCATCAGCATGGCCTGCTGGCGGCGCGGGGCGTGGGAGAGGACTCCCCCGGAGCCCACCACCAGGGCGAGGCTCCCGAGGTCCACCAGGGTCTCGCCGGAGGTGGTCTGCTCGAAGGTGTCGGAGATGGTGCGCTCCTGCTGCACGCCCTTCAGTCCCACCGCCAGCGCCTTGTGCTGGGCGAAGGCCAGCCGCAGCGCCTCCCGGGCCAGGGCCTGCTCGATCATGAGTTCGCGCTGGGTCTGGGGAATGGTGGTGGGCCGGATCATCTTGTTCTTGACGCGATTGCGGAGGTCGGATTCCTCCATCTCGAACGGGACCCAGCGCATCACGTTGTCGACGCCGGCCTCGGCGAGGACGTTGGACACCGAGTACGACATCCCGAGGTTGGCGGAAACGGTGCGGTTGAATACGTCGCCGAACACCGAGAACACGTCGGTGGTGGCGCCCCCGATATCCACGCCGAGGACGTCGATCTCTTCCTCGCGTCCCACCGACTCGATGATCCGCCCCATGGCGGCGGGGGTGGGCATGATGGGGACCGGAGTCCAGGACATGAGCTTCTTGTAGCCGGGGGCCTGGGCCATCACGTGTTCCATGAACAGGTCGTGGATGGCGTGGCGGGCGGGCATGAGGTTCTCGCGCTCCATGGTCGGGCGGAGGTTGTCGACCACGCTCAGCGCCGTCTTCTCGCCCAGGATCCCCTCGATGTCGGAGCGGGCGTCGGTGTTGCCGGCGTAGATGATGGGCAGCTTGTAGGAGAGCCCGAGCCGGGCCTTGGGGTCGGCGGCGGAGATGAGCTCGGCCAGCTCCACCACGTGGCGGGTGGTCCCTCCGTCCACCCCCCCGGAAAGGAGGATCATGTCGGGGCGGAGCTGGCGGATACGCTGGATCTTCTGGTAGGGCAGCCGGCCGTCGTTGGAGGCGATCACGTCCATCACGATCGCTCCCGCGCCCAGGGCCGCCCGCTCCGCCGACTCGCCGGTCATGGTCTTAACCACCCCGGTCACCATCATCTGGAGCCCGCCGCCGGCGGAGGACGTGGACATGTAGACGTCCACCCCGCGGTCCCCCTGCTGGGGAACGATGATCTTCTCGCCGTCCAGGATCTGGCGCCCGGCCAGTTCCTCGACCTCGCGGATGGCGTTCAGCACCCCGCGGGTCACGTCCTCGAACGGCGCCTCCACCGTGGTCGGGGCCTCGCCGCGGACGATGAGCCGGTACTCGTCCCCTCGCTTTTCGATGAGAATGGCCTTGGTGGTGGTGCTGCCGCAGTCGGTGGCCAGGACGGACTGCACCGTCTCCGGCAGATTCGGTTCGGTCAAACCGCGTTCCTCCCTGGGGGCTTGGGCGGCCCCGCCTGGTCTTGCTTGCGTCGTCGTTTTTCCTCCCGCTCCCGTTCCCGCTGCGCCTCCTCCGCCGCCTCGATCCGTTGCAGGAACCGCTCCATGTTGTCGCGGTCCTCCATCAGCCGGGCGAAGCGGCTGTACTCGTCCCCCCGCAGAAATGCCTTCACCACCGGCTCGAAGAAGTACATGGCCTGGCTCCCCACGAAGGTGAGGGGCTTGACCGACTCCAGGAAGAGCACGGCGACGGTGGCGAGCCGGCGCCGGGCCAGCCACTGCGCCAGCTTGTCGAAGAGCGCCAGATCCTCGGGACCCGGTTCCCGCTCCCCGGCGCCCCCTCCCTCCCCGGTCACGCCTTCCGCTCCGGCGGGGGCGGCCCGTAGGCGCGGACCCATTCCAGGATCTCCTCGCGCCGGCCGCCGAAGCGCAACATCACGCTCCGATACGGCTCCAGGGGGTGCCGGCCCCGGAACGGGCTCAGACTCACCCCGCGCGCCCCCACGTAGCTCCGGCGGAATTCCTTCCACGGGCGCGAGACCCGCTGGAAGGGCGAACGCACCTCGACCCGCTCGGGGGTGAGGCGGTAGCGGGTGGAGACGAAGAACGGGCCCACGCCACCCGCCAGAACCAGGACGGCCAGGAGCCCGATCACCATTCCACCGAGAGCGAGCGCGGCGTAAGCGGTCGCCGCCGCCACCGCCAGGGCCGAGACCCCCTTGGCCCGCTCCGCGGTGAACGGATTCACCGTCCAGGTTAGCTCCACCTTGGGGTCAGGCCTCTCCATCTCCGGGGGTCCACTTCAGTTTGAGCTGGCGCGCGGCCCGGGCTTCGTCCGGACGCGCCACCGGGGTGGTGTAGGGGGCCCCCTTGACCTTCCCCGGATCCTCCTCCACCTCGCGGGCGATGGTGCGCATGATCTCCACGAAGCGGTCCAGGGTGGCCTTGGACTCGCTCTCGGTGGGCTCGATCATGAGCGCCTCGTCCACGATCAGCGGGAAGTAGGTGGTGGGAGCGTGGACGCCGAAATCCAGAAGCCGCTTGGACACGTCCGCCGCCCGCACCCCCCGCTGCTTCTGCTTCGCCGCCGACAGCACGAACTCGTGCATGCAGGGGCCGGGGTAGGGCAGGAGGTAATTCTCGCGCAGGCCGGCCAGGAGGTAGTTGGCGTTCAGGATCGCATTGCGGCTGACCGAGGCCAGCCCTTCCGCCCCCAGGCTCATGATGTAGGCCATGGCCCGCACCAGCACCCCGAAGTTCCCGAAGAACCCGTGCATCCGGCCCACCGAGAGGGGGCGGTCGTAGTCGAACCGGAACCCGCTCTCCTCCTCCACCACCACCGGGAACGGCAGGAACGGCTCCAGGTCGGCGCGGACCGCCACCGGCCCCGCCCCCGGCCCTCCGCCCCCGTGGGGGGTGGAGAAGGTCTTGTGGAGGTTCAGGTGCATCATGTCGAAGCCCATCTCGCCGGGACGGACCAGCCCCATCAGCGCGTTCATGTTGGCGCCGTCCAGGTACATGAGCCCGCCGGCGGCATGGACGATCTCCGCCACCTCGCCGATCCGGCTCTCGAAGATCCCCAGGGTATTGGGGTTGGTGAGCATCATGGCCGCGGTGCGGGGGCCCGCGGCCCGGCCAAGCGCCTCCAGGTCCACCTTCCCGTTGGCGTTGGACTTGATCTCGACCGCGTGCATGCCCGCGATCCGGACCGAGGCCGGGTTGGTGCCGTGGGCGGAGTCGGGGATGATGACCTGGTCGCGGTCCTCGCCCCGGGAGCGATGCCAGGCGCGGGCCATCAGCATGGCGGTGAGTTCCCCCTCCGCCCCCGCCGCGGGCTGGAGAGAGACCGCGGGAAGCCCGGTGATCTCGGCCAGGGCGCGCTCCAGTGTCTTGAGCAGCTCCAGCGCCCCCTGGCAGTCCCCTTCCGGGGTGAGGGGGTGGAGCCCGGCGAACCCGGGAAGGGCGGCCATGCGATCGTTGATCTTGGGGTTGTACTTCATGGTGCACGACCCCAGAGGATAGAAGTCCCGGTCCACGTGGTGGTTCAGCACCGAGAGGTTGGTGAAGTGGCGCACCACCTCGGGTTCGCTCACCTCGGGAAGGTCGAGCGGCTTCGCCCGCCGTAGAGCCTCCGGCACCAGGGCCTCGGTGCCGCGCGCGGGGACGTCGAGTTCGGGAAGGAGCGCTCCCCGCACCCCGGGGCGCGACCGTTCGAAGATGAGCTTTTCAGGCACCGGCCGCCTCCTTCACCGCGTCGGTCAACGCGTCCAGATCCTCGCGGGAGTGTTTCTCGGTGGCGCAGACCAGGAGCAGCCGGTCCGATCCTTCCGGGCCGAGGCCGGCGAACCGCCCCAGGTTCGCACCGGGGACGATCCCGCGCTCGAGGCAACCGCGCACGATCTCCCGCGCCGGGCGCGGGCACTCCAGCGCGAACTCGTGGAAGAAGGGGGCCTGGTGGCGGAGCCGGAAGCCGGGGAGCGCGGCCAGCCGGCCGGCGGCGTAGTGCGCGCGCTCCAGGCACTGCTCGGCGGTCTCGCGCATCCCCGCCGGGCCCATGAGCGAAAGATAGATGGTGGCCCGCAGCGCCAGGAGCCCCTGGTTGGTGCAGATGTTGGAGGTCGCCTTCTCCCGGCGGATGTGCTGCTCGCGGGTCTGGAGCGTCATCACGTAGGCGCGCTTTCCGTCCCGGTCCAGGGTCTCGCCGATCAGCCGCCCCGGCAGGTAGCGCACGAACTCCCGGCGGGCGGTGAAGATCCCGAGCGCGGGCCCGCCGAACTGGGGCGGGGTGCCCAGGGAGAGCCCTTCCCCCACCGCGAGGTCGGCGCCCATGGCCCCGGGGGTCTTGTAGAGGGCCAGCGCATGGGGCTCGAACACCGCGATCGAGCGCGCTTCGGCAGCGCGGGCGAGGTCGAAGACGTCGGTGAGGTCTTCCACGATGCCCAGGAAGTTCGGGCACTGGGCCACCACCGCCGCCGGCCCCGCAGCCAGGCCGTCGCGGAGCCACCCCCGGTCGGCGACCCCGTCGGGAGCGGGGTCGAGCGCGATCTCGATCCCCTGCCCCGCGCACAGGGTGCGCAGCACCTGCACGTAGTGGGGATGGAGGGGGCCCGCCACCAGGACCCTCTTCCGTCCGGTCACCGCCACCGCGAGGAGGGCGGCCTCGGCCAGCGCGGTGGCCCCGTCGTAGAGCGAGGCGTTCGCGAGGTCCATGCCGGTGAGCTCCGCCATCATGGTCTGGAACTCGAAGATCACCGCCAGCGTGCCCTGGGAGACCTCGGGCTGGTACGGGGTATAGGCGGTGTAGAACTCGGACCGGAAGCTCAGGTGGTCCACCGCCGCCGGGACCAGGTGGTCGTAGGCGCCGGCCCCCAGGAACACCCGCCGCACCCCGGAATGGCCGTTCCTGGCGGCCATCGCCTCGAGCCGCCGCGCCACTTCGAACTCGCTCTTGGGGCCGGGGAGGTTCAGCCGGCCCTGGAGCCGGACCCGCTCCGGCACCGGGGCCAGCAGCTCCTCGAAGGACGCCGCCCCCGCCGCCCGGAGCATGAGCTCCTCCTCGCCGTCCCCGCGAGGGACATACGGAAATCGCAAGCTAGTGACCCTCCCCCACGTGCGCGAGGTAGGCGTCCGCGTCCATCAGCTTGTCCATCTCGCCGGGGTCGGCCACCTCGAGCTTGAGCATCCAGCCGTCCCCGTAGGGGGACGTGTTGATGCGCTCGGGGCTGGCGGCCAGGGCGCCGTTCACCTCGGTGACCTTGCCGCTCACCGGGGCGAAGAGGTCGCTCACCGTCTTCACCGCCTCGATGGTGCCGAAGGTGCTTCCCTGCCCGACCTCGGTGCCGGTCTCGGGGAGCTCCACGAACACGATGTCCCCGAGCTCGCCCTGGGCGTAATCGGTGATCCCCACCCAGGCGGTCTTGCCTTCCAGGCGCACCCACTCATGGTCTTCGGTGTACTTGAGATCCTTGGGCGTCTCCATGGCGTCCTCTCCCGGCCGCGGCCGGCGGTGGTTTACGCGTGCTTACCGGGGGCCCGGCGGCTCCCCCCGGTGTAGAAGGGCAGACGGGCCGTCACCGCGTCCTCGATCCGCCCCCGGATGTCGATGCCGACCGGCTGCCCCGGCCGGGCCAGGTCCGCGGCCACGTAGCCCAGACCCAGTCCCCGCCCCACCGACGGGGCGAAGGTCCCGCTGGTGACCCGACCGGCCTCGCGGCCGCCGGCGACCACCCGGTACCCCTTGCGGGGGATGGCCTTCTCCGAGGCCGGAGCCAGCCCCACCAGCTTCCGCGACACCCCCCGCTCCTTCTGGGCGAGGAGGGTCTCGCGTCCGATGAAGGCGTCCTTGTCGAGCTTCACCGTCCAGCCCAGGCCCGCCTCGAGCGGGGTGGTGGTGTCGTCGATGTCGTTCCCGTAAAGGCAGTAGCCCATCTCGAAGCGGAGGGTGTCGCGGGCGGCGAGCCCCACCGGCTTCAGGCCAAGGGGAGCGCCGCTTTCGAGGAGGCGGTCCCAGAGTTCCGGCGCCCGGCCGTCGTCCACGTAGAGTTCGAACCCGTCCTCGCCGGTGTAGCCGGTGCGGGAGATCAGGGCCTCGACGCCGGCGACCCGTCCCCGGACCGCGGTGTAGGTGTCCATGACCCCGAGGTCGGTCGCGGTGAGCCCGGCCAGGAACGCCTCGGTCCCCGGCCCCTGGACCGCGATGAGCGAGGTCCGGTCCGACTCGTTTTCGAATCCGACTCCCGCGGGCAGGTGCTCGCGCACCCAGGCCTCGTCCTTGTCCAGGTTCGCCGCGTTCACCACCAGGAGCACCGAGTCCGGAAGGTGGTAGACGATGAGGTCGTCCACGATCCCGGCGTCCTCACGGCACATCGGCGAGTAGACCGCCTGCCCGGGATCGGTGCCGGCCACCCGGTTGGTCACCAGCCGGTCCGCCGCCTCCAGCGCCCCCGGCCCGGTGAGCCGGAACTCCCCCATGTGAGAGAGATCGAAGAGCCCCAGGCCGGTCCGCACCGCCTGGTGCTCGGCGATCTGCCCGGTGTACTGGAGCGGCATCACGTAGCCGGCGAAGGGCACCATCTTCGCCCCCAGAGCCGCATGCCGGTCGAACAGAGCGGTCTTCTTCCCGTCGGTTCCAGACATCCCACCCCTCGCCTTTCCGGATCGCCCAAGAGCTTGTGAATACTATCACAAGCCCATTTTGCTGCGTAGCGGCCGGCCTCAGCCCTTGCGACCGCGGGTGGCCTTCCGGGGCGCCTTGCCGGCCGCCTTCTTGGCTCCGGTCCGGCGGGTTCCCCGGGCGCGCGGCGGCGCCGGCTCGAAGGCGCTCGGCGCGTCCTCGGGGAGCGTTCGCAACGACGTCCGAGGCCCCGGAACCGGCCCGGTCCCCTTGGGCTTCTTCCACCCGGACAGGAACTCGGCCAGGATGCGCACCCCGGCCCCGGTGGCCCCGGCCACGTAGTACGGCTTGGCCGGCGCGTTCCACGCCACCCCCGCGATGTCGAGATGGGTCCACCGGTAGCTGTTGGTGAACGCCCCCAGGAACGCCCCGGCGGTGATCGCCCCCGCCTCGCGCCCGGCGGTGTTCTTGATGTCGGCCACGTCGCTCTTGACCATGTCGCGGTACTCGGGCCAGAGCGGGAGCGGCCAGGCGCGCTCGCCGGCCGCGTTCGAGGCCTCGTGCACCCGGTCCAGGAGCCACTCGTCGTTCCCCATGAGTCCGGCGGCATGGCTCCCCAGCGCGATCACGCAGGCGCCGGTGAGGGTGGCCAGGTCCACCACCGCGTCCGGTTCAAACCGGCGCGCGTAGGCCAGGGCGTCGGAGAGCGCGAGCCGCCCCTCGGCGTCGGTGTTCTTCACCTCGATGGTCACCCCGGCCATGGAGCGGAGGATGTCCCCGGGCTTGTAGGCGTCGCCGTCGGGCATGTTGAAGGTGCAGGCGATGATGCCCACCACTCTCAGCGGGACCTTGGACTCGGCGGCGAAGCGCATGGCCCCCACCACCGCCGCCGCCCCGCCCATGTCGAACTTCATGAGGTCCATTTCGGCGGCGGGCTTGAGGCTGATGCCTCCGGCGTCGAAGGTGATCCCCTTCCCGACCAGGCAGACCGTGCCTCCGGAAGCGGGCCCGTCGTACTCCATGACCACGAACTTGGGCGGCTCCTTGGCGCCCCGGGCCACCCCCAGGAACGCGCCCATTCCCAGCTTCTCGCAGTCGGCCTTCTCCAGCACCGTGACCTTGAAGCCGTATTCCTTCCCCAGGCGCTTGGCGGCGGCGGCCATCGCGGTGGGGGTCATGTCGTTGGAGGGGAGGTTTCCCAGCTCGCGGGCCTCGTTGGCCGCCATTCCCACCCGGAAGCCGTGGGCGGCGCCCTCGCTAACCGGCTTCAGCTTCCCCTTCAGCTTCTCCAGGATGGTGAGCTCGGCCAGGGCCAGCTTCTCCGCGCGGCCGTCGCGGAAGTAGTTGTCGAAGCGGTAGGCTCCCAGCGCCACCCCTTCGGCCACCGCCCGCGCCAGGTCGCGGACCGGCTTTCCCGAGTCCCCGCCGGGGAGGGCGGCGGCGGCGCGGGCCACCTTGAGCCGGCGGAGGGTGTTGACGATGACCGCGCCCACCCGGCGGGCGGTCTCGGTGTCGAACGAATCCTTCTTGCCGAGCCCCACCACCACCACCCGGTCCGGAACGCGGGGGCCGGGATGCTCGGGGTAGACCACCAGCACCTCCTCGGACCGCCCCTTGAAGTCCCCGGAACGCAGGGCGCGCGCGATCTGCCCGCCGGTCGCCTCGTCCACCGCCTTGGCGGCCCCTCCCGGCGCCTCCCCTCCCTCGTACAGGGCCACCACCACCGCCGGCCCCGCGGTCCCGGCGATGTCGCCCTGCTCCACGTTCAGCTTCAGATCGACTTCCATGCGCTCCTCCTTACCGTCCGTTCTTGGCGCCGCGCGCGCCCACGACGTCGCGTCTCGATCGTCGCGGCTCCGTCTCCAGGATCTCGGCGAGGGCGGCGCCGGTGTAGGAGCCGGCCGCCGCCGCCACCTCCTCCGGGGTCCCCTCCGCCACCAGCCGGCCCCCGTCGTCCCCGCCTTCGGGCCCGAGGTCGATGAGATGGTCGGCGGTCTTGATCACGTCCAGGTTGTGCTCGATCACCACCACCGTGTTGCCCCGTTCCACCAGTTCCTGGAGCACCGCCAGGAGCTGGCGGACGTCGTGGATGTGGAGTCCGGTGGTGGGTTCGTCGAGGATGTAAAAGGTCTTGCCGGTGGCCACCTTGGCCAGCTCCGAGGACAGCTTCATGCGCTGCGCCTCGCCTCCCGAGAGGGTGGTGGCGGGCTGCCCGAGGTGGATGTAGCCCAGGCCCACCCCCTGCAGGACGTCCAGGCGCCGGCGGACGTTGGGAACGGCCCCCAGGAACTCGCGGGCCTCGTCCACCGTCATCTCCAGCACCTCGCTGATGTTCTTCCCCTTGTAGTTGATCTCCAGGGTCTCACGGTTGTAGCGCCGGCCGTGGCACACGTCGCACTTCACGTACACGTCGGGGAGGAAGTGCATCTCGATCCTCACCACCCCGTCCCCGGAGCAGGCCTCGCAGCGCCCCCCCTTCACGTTGAACGAGAACCGCCCCGGCTTGTAGCCGCGCACCTTGGACTCGGGGAGCTCCGCGAACAGGCTGCGGATCTCGGTGAACACCCCGGTATAGGTGGCGGGATTGGAGCGGGGAGTGCGCCCGATGGGCGACTGGTCGATGTTGACCACCTTGTCCAGGTGTTCGAGCCCCTCGATCCCGCGGTGGCGCCCGGCGGGGTCGGAGGAGCCGTAGAAGTGGCGGGAGAGCCCCTTGGACAGGATCTCGTTGACCAGGGTGCTCTTTCCCGACCCGCTCACCCCGGTCACGCAGATGAAGACCCCCAGCGGGAAACGGACGTCGAGCCCCTTCAGGTTGTGCTCGGACGCCTCACGCACGGTGAGCGACCGGCCGGACCCGGCGCGGCGGCTCGCCGGCACCGGGACGGAGTCCCGCCCCGAAAGATAGCGCCCGGTGAGCGACTCCCGGTTCGCCCGGATCCGGGCCGGGGTCCCCGCCGCCACCACCGAGCCGCCCAGGGTTCCCGCACCGGGGCCCAGGTCCACGATCCAGTCCGCCGCCCGCATGGTGTCGAGATCGTGCTCCACCACCAGCACCGTGTTCCCCAGGTCGCGCATGGCGAGGAGGGTGCGCAGCAGCCGCTGGTTGTCGCGATGGTGCAGCCCGATCGAGGGCTCGTCGAGGACGTAGAGCACCCCCATGAGCCGCGACCCCACCTGGGTGGCGAGCCGGATGCGCTGGGCCTCGCCCCCGGAGAGAGTGCTGGCGTTGCGATCGAGGGTGAGGTACTCCAGGCCCACGTCGGCCATGAACTGCAGGCGCTGGCGGATCTCCTTGAGGACCTGGGTGCCGATCCGGCGCTCGCGTTCGGTGAGCTCGAGCCCGTCCACCCACTGGACCGCGTGCTTGACCGCCAGCGCCGAGACCTCGGCGATGTTCGCTCCGTGCAACCGGACCGCCAGCGATTCCGGCTTCAACCGGGTCCCCCTGCAGGCCTGGCACGCGGTCATGCCCATGTAGCGCTGGATGTGGTCGCGCACCTTGTCGCTGGCCGAGTCGCGGTAGCGGCGCATGAGGTTGGGGATCACTCCGCGCCACTCCTGCTTGTACTTGATCGCGAACCGGGAGTCCCGGTAGCTGACGTCGAATTCCTGGCCGTTGGACCCGTAGAGGAGGAGCTTGCGGATGCGGGCGGGGTGCTTCTTCCACGGTTGGTCGAGGTCGATCTTGTAGGCCCGGGCCAGCCCCTTGAGCTTGGCCCCCAGCCAGGCGCTGTCCACCCGCGACCCGTAGGGGGCGATGGCCCCCTGGGCGATGGAGAGGCCGGGGTCGGGGACCACCCGCTCCGGGTCGATCTCCATCCGGGTGCCGAGCCCGTCGCATTCGGGGCAGGCTCCGTAGGGGGAGTTGAACGAGAACATGCGCGGTTCCAGGTCCGGGTAGGAGATCCCGCAGGCCACGCAGGTGGCGTGCTCGTTCAGGATCCGCTCTTCCAGCCCCTCCGCCACCACCGTGACCAGGCCGCCGGAAAGCCCGAGGGCGGTTTCCAGCGAATCGGTGAGCCGCTGGCGCTGGGCGGGGTCGGGGCGGAGCCGGTCCACCACCACCTCGATGGTGTGCTTACGTTTCTTGTCGAGCTTGGGGGTGGTCTCGAGCTCGGTCCACTCGCCGTCCACCCGGGCCCGCAGGAACCCCTCGCGCTTCATCTCCTGGAGTTCAGCCCGGTACTCCCCTTTCCGCCCGCGCACCACCGGCGCCAGCAGCTGGGTGCGCCGGCCCGGGGCCTCGGCCAGAACCAGGTCCGCCATCTCCTGCACGGTCTGCCGCGAGATCGGCCGGCCGCAGCCGACGCAGTGCTGGCGGCCCACCCGGGCGAAGAGGAGCCGGAGGTAGTCGTAGATCTCGGTGGCGGTGGCCACGGTGGAGCGGGGGTTGCGGGCTGCGGTGCGCTGCTCGATCGAGATGGCCGGGGAGAGGCCGTCGATGTGGTCGACGTCGGGCTTCTCCATCTGTCCCAGGAACTGCCGCGCGTAGGCGGAGAGGCTCTCCACGTAGCGCCGCTGCCCCTCGGCGTAGATGGTATCGAAGGCCAGGCTGGACTTGCCGGAGCCGCTGACCCCGGTGATCACCACCAGCTTGTCGCGGGGGATCTCCAGGGAGACGTTCTTGAGGTTGTGTTCGCGGGCGCCGCGAATGGAAATGTTTTGCATGATCGAGCGGACGACGTCGGGTCCCCGAGGCCGGTTACGGGATCGGTTCGCGGTGGACCGGCAGGGCGAGGGGGGCCGCCGGAGAACCGCCGCCGGGCGCTCCGCGAGAGCGTCGCCGCCCGGCCAGAGAAGATCGCATGTCCCGGAAGCGATAGAGGTTATGCGCGCCGGTGCCGGCTGTCAAGCGAGGCGGAGCGGGCCCGCGGCGGCCGCCGGCGCGCCCGGGGGTGATTCATAATCTCGATGACCGGGGGTGGGGCCTTGACCGCTCCCGCCGCCCGCGTGCTAGATGGAGGTTGCGCTCCGCGGGCGGGGCCGGGCCGGGATCCGGGTCGGGAGCGCAGGTCCTCACCTGAGGAGTACCCCCATGTCCGAGTTGGATGTCGTCCGCGCGTGGAAGGATCCGGCCTACCGGGCCTCGCTGAGCGAGGAGGATCTTTCCCGCGTTCCCCCGCATCCCGCGGGACTGGTCGAGCTCACCGATACCGAGCTCAAGGCCGCCACCGGGCTCTCCGGCATCATCCGCACCACCAACCTCGCCTGCACCATGTACAGCTTCCGGGGTTGGGGCTCCTGCTGCCCGTAGTCCCGTACGCCGTCCGATCCGCGTTCCACGGGACGATGTGGGGCGGAGGCGGGGGGAACGCTTTCACCCCCTGAAAGGAGGATACCCATGTCCGGCCAGGACATTGTTCGCGCCTGGAAGGATCCCGCGTACCGCGCCTCGCTGAGCGCGGAGGAGGCCGCCGGGCTTCCCACCCATCCCGCGGGAGCGGTCGAGCTCACCGACGACGAGCTCAGGAACGCTTCGGGTCTCGCCGCCTCGCGGCTCATGACCACGGCGTGGTTCTGCACCCTGCGCTCGTTCGGCGGCTGGACCGCCTGCTGTCCGTAGGCGCGTTTCGCGCGTAACCGGGCGGCGGGACCCACCGGTTCCGTCGCCCGTCTTCCGGCCCGCGCCCCCCCGGGCGCGCGGCCACCCCCGCCGACGATCCGGAGCCTCCCATGTCCACCTTCGTTCCCGGCACCGCTCCCTGGCTCGCCGCGCTCAACTCCGGCGAACGCGCCGCCCCCGGCGGAGATCCTCCGGCCGCGGGCCCCTCCGAGCCGGGGTGGTGGCGGGCGTGGAGCGACCGCTCCCCGTCCCCGCAATCGCCCGAGGCCCCGGAGCACCCGCTCCTCGCTCCCGCGGAGCCGCTGGTGGCGCGGGCCGCGGCCCGGGTCCGCGCGTCGCTCGACGGCCTCGCCGGCCCCGGGCGCCTCGATCCGGAGGCGCTGGGCGCCGGTTTTCGCCGGGCCGCCGCCTTCCGGGTGCTGGGGATCCTGGAGCGCACGCTGGTCCTGGAGCTTCACGTGGCCCGGCTCGAGGGCCGGCTTTCCGGCGCCACCGGCGAGGAGCGCTTCCGGAGCTTCGCCGGCCGGCTCCGCGACCCCGCCGCGGTGGCGGCGCTCCTCGAGGAGTACCCGGTGCTGGCCCGGCTGGTGGCGGAACGCCTGCGCCGCGCGGAGCGGGCGTTCACCGAGACCGCGGCGCGGTGGGCCTCGGACCGGGACGCGGTGGTCCGGGAGGTCCTGGGCGGGCGCGACCCCGGCCTCCTGAATGCGCTCGAAGGGGGGGCCGGCGACCTCCATCGCGGCGGGCGGTCGGTGCATCTCCTCGGTTTCGATTCGGGGGCGCGAGTGGTCTACAAGCCGCGTTCGATGGCGGTCGACGCGCGCTTCCAGGAACTCCTGCAGTTCCTTTCGCCGGAGGGGGGCGGCGCTCCCGAACCGGAGCTGCTTTCCCACCGCACCCTGGCGGTGCTCGACCGCGGCACCCACGGCTGGTCCGAGTTCGTGGCCGCCGCCCCCTGCCGGGACGCGGCGGGGGTGGACCGGCACCACCGGAGGCTGGGGCAGCTCCTCGCCCTCCTCCACATCCTCGAGGCTACCGACCTGCACTTCGAGAACCTCATTGCCGCCGGCGAGGAGCCGGTGCCGGTGGACCTGGAGACGCTGTTCCATCCCCGTCCGGTGCGCCCGCCGGTGGCGAGCCCGGACCTGCGGCTCACCCGGGAGGCGGTGGACCGCTCGGTGCTCCGGGTCGGCCTCCTCCCTTTCCGGGTGGGCGAGGGGGACGGCTTCGAGGGGGTCGACGTGAGCGGGTTCGCCTCGGTGGAGGGGCAGCTCACCCCCGACCCGGTGCTCCGGTGGGAGGAGGCGGGCACCGATGCCATGCACGCCGCGCGGGCCCGGCTTCCCATGCCCGGCGGCGCCAACCGTCCGGTGCTGGACGGCCGGGAGGCGGACGCCGCCGACCACGTGGACGCGGTGGCGGCGGGATTCACCGCGATGTGGCGGCGGCTGGAGGAGCGGCGGGAGGCGCTGCTGGCGCCCGGGGGCCCGCTGGCCCGCTTCGCCGGGACCCCGGTACGGGCGGTGCTCCGCGCCACCCGCGCCTACGCGCTCCTCCTCTCGGAGAGCACCCACCCCGATCTGCTCCGCGACGCGCGCGACCGCGACCGCCACTTCGACCGGCTGGCGGTGGGGGTGGAGGACCTTCCGGTCCTGAGGCGCGCGATTCCCGCCGAGCACCGCGACCTCTGGCGCGGCGACGTCCCCTCCTTCACCTGCGTCCCCGCGGGGACCGGGCTCGTCACCTCGGACGGGGAGCAGCTCGCCGGCTTCTTCGAGGAGCCGGCCCTCGACGCGGTCCGGCGCCGCCTGGACGCTCTCGGCGACGAGGCCGAGCTCGACCGCCAGCGGCACCTGGTGCGGCTGGCCCTGGGCACCCTGGCCCTCAACCGGGCCGACCCCGACCGGCCCCCCTATGCGCCGCCGGCCGACGCCGATCTTCTTCCCGGGGAGGGGATCGCCGGGGAGCTGGTCGCCCGGGCCCGGCGGATCGGCGACTGGTTCGCGACCCAGGCGGTCCGCGACGGGGACCTGGCCACCTGGCTGGGGGTGGAGTTCCGGGAGAAGCGCTGGACCCTGGTTCCCATGGTGGAGGATCTCTACGCGGGCGTCCCCGGGATCGCGCTTTTCCTGGCCTACCTGGGGGCCGTCACCGGAGAGGAGCGCTACCTCGAGCTGGCGCGGGCCGGCCGGCGGGCGCTGGAGGCCCGGCTCGAGCGCGAAGGAAGCGGCCTGACCGCGGTGGGGGCCATGAACGGATGGGGCGGCGTGCTCTACGCCGACGCCCATCTCGGGGCCCTGGGCGCCGACCCCGGGGCCCTGGACCGGGCGGCGCGGATCGCCCGGCGGATCCCCGCGCTCCTCGCCCTCGACGAGGACCGCGACGTGGTCGGAGGTGCGGCGGGCGCGGGGGCGGCGATCCTGGCCCTCCATCGCGCGACCGGCGACCCCGATCTCCTCCCGGCGGCGCGCGCGTGCGGGGAGAGCCTCCTCGCCTCCGCCCGCGAGACCGGGGACGGGCTCGCCTGGGTCACCCGCATCGGCGGGGACGCCCCCCAGATCGGCTTCTCCCACGGGAACGCCGGCATCGGGTGGGCGCTGTGCGAACTCGGCCGGGCCCTGGACGAGCCGCGGTATCTGGAGGCGGCCCGGCGGGCGCTGGCGCTGGAGCGGCGGCTTTTCTGGCCGGAACTCGAGCGCTGGCTGGACGCGCCCGCCGGCGCGGACGCGCCGATCGAGCGGGCGGTGGCGATGGCCTGGTGCTACGGGGCGCCCGGGATCGGCTACTCCCGGCTGGGAGCGCTCCGGAGCCTCGGCGACGGGGCGCTCCGCGAGGAGCTGGAGCGGGCCGTCCGCCTCACCGTCGAACGGGGCTTCGGCCGCAACCACTGTCTCTGCCACGGCGACCTCGGCAACCTCGATTTCCTCGACGCGGCCGCGCGGTTCACCGGCAACCCGGACCTGGCCGCGGCGGTCCGGGACCGGACCCGCCGGGTGGTCGCGAGCCTCGACCGCGACGGCCCCCTTCCGGGAACGCGAGGGGGCGTGGATTCGGCCGGGCTCCTCAACGGCCGCGCCGGGATCGGCCTCGGCCTCCTCCGGCTGGCCGCCCCCGGCCGGGTCCCCTCGGTGCTGGTGCTCGAACCCCCGGAGCCGCGCTGACCGTGCGCGTCCCCTGGCTCGCCACCTCGCTCGCCGGGGACTGCGGGCCCGCCTGCCTGGCCATGGTGCTCCGGTTCCACGGGCACCGGAGCACGGTCGACGATCTCCGCGACCGCCTGGGCACCGGCCGCGACGGCACCACCGGGCTGGACCTGGTGCGGGTGGCGCGGAGCCTCGGTCTGGACGCGCGGGGGTTCCGGATCGAGGACCCGGCGCTCCTTCCCGGGATGCCCTTCCCCGCCATCGCGCACTACCGCGAAGGGCACTTCGTGGTGGTGGAAGAGGTGCGGCCGGGGCGTTCGGTGCGGGTGGTGGACCCCCTTCGCGGTCGGACCACCCTGGCCCTGGAGAGCTTCCTCGCGCAGTTCTCGGGGGTGCTGGTGCTGCTCGGCAAGGGCCCGGGGTTCCGCCCCCGCCGGGAGCGGGCCGGGCCCGCGGTTCTGGCCGGCGCCTTCCCGCTCCGCCCCGGCGAGGCGGCGGGAGCGGCGGCGCTGACCCTGGGGATCCTCGCCTCCGCCCTCGCCCTCCCCCTGGTGGTGGGATGGGGGGTGGACCGGGCGCTCCCGGCCGGAAGCCTCTCCCTCGCCGTCCTGTTGGGCGCGGCGGCGGCGGTCCTGGCCGCGGCGCAGACCCTGACCGCGTGGGCGCGCGGCCGGATCCTGGCCGCGGCGGGTGAACGGATGAGCCGGGCCTGGCTCGACCGCGCCTTCCGCCGGCTCCTCCGCCTTCCCCTCGCCTACTTCAACGGCCGCCCCTCGGAGGAGCTGCTGCTCCGGCTCCAGGGCGCGGACCTGGTCCTGGACGAGCTTCCCAACACCGCCGCCGCCGCGTTCCTGGACGGCGCCTTCCTGGTCTCCGCGCTCTTCGCGCTGGCAGTTTACCGCCCCGGCTTCGCCCTTCCCGTCCTGGGCGCGGTCCTCCTCCAGGGAGCGCTCACCGCGTTCGCCCGGCGCCGGACGAGCGACGCCCGGGTGCGTGACGCCCTCGCCCACGCCCGGCTCTACACCTTCGCCGCCGGCACCCTGGACGGCATCGCCGACGTCAAGATGGCGGGGATCGAGCGGGTCCTTCCCGCCTGGTCGGAGCGCCTCGCCGACCGGACCGGGGCCGGGCGGCGGCGCCGGGAAGCGGGCGCGCTGTGGGAGGCGCTGGCGGGGGGGACCGCCGCCGCGCTCCCCCTGGCCGTCCTCGCCGCGGGAATCGCGCCGGCCGCCGTCGGGAACGCCACCGCGGGGACGATGGCCGGCCTCTACATCCTGGCCGGCGTGGCCCTGGCCCCGGTGCCGCGGCTGGCCGAGGCCCTCCACCGCCTGGGAGGGACCGGGGAAGAGCTTCGCCGTGCCTACGGGATCCTCCGGGCTCCCTCCGAGTCCACCGCGCCTCCCTCCGCGCCCGCCTCCGCCGCCGGCCTGGCCGGAGCGCTCAGCCTCCGCGGCGTCTCGTTCCGGTTCGCTCCGGAAGGGCCGGACATCCTGCACGGCATCGACCTCGAGGTGCCCCCCGGATCGACGGTGGTGGTGGTGGGACGGACCGGCTCGGGAAAGTCCACCCTCCTCAAGCTCCTGGCCACCCTCTACCCGCCCGCCGCGGGGAGTTACCGGGTGGACGGCCGCCCCGCCGCGGACTACGACCCGGATGCGCTCCGCTCCCGGATCGGCGCGGTGTTCCAGGAGAACGTGCTCCCCGGAGGGACGGTGCTGGAGAGCGTGACCCTGGGCCGGGACCTGCCCACGGTCCGGGTCCTGCGCTCACTCGCCGCCGCCTGCGCCCTCGCCGACGTGAAGCGGCTCCCGATGGGGCTCGCCACCCCGGTGGGGCCGGGAGGGCTGAACCTGAGCGGCGGCCAGCGGCAGCGCCTCTGCCTGGCCCGGGCGGTGGCCGGCCGCCCCGCGGTGCTGCTCCTGGACGAGGCCACCAGCGCGGTGGACCGGATCACCGAGCGCCGGATCCACCGCCGGCTCCGCCGGCTCCCCGGCACCCGGATCCTCGCCACCCATCGCCTCGACGCCGCCCGGGAGGCGGACCTGGTGCTGGTCCTGGAGGAGGGGCGGATCGTGGAGCGGGGAACCCATCGCGAGCTTCTGGCCCGGGGCGGAGTCTACGCGGGCATGTGGGCGCGCCGGCGGCCGCGCCCCCCGGCGCCGGCGTCCCCGTCCGAAACCCCGGCGGGGAATCACTCGTAGCGCAGCGCTTCCACCGGGTCCAGGCGGGCGGCGCGCACCGCGGGCCAGATCCCGAAGAAGAGCCCCACCCCCATGGAGACGGTGATCGCGGCCACGTAGGTCCAGATGGGCACGAAGGACGGGAGCGGGGTGAGGAGATCGACCAGCTTTCCGATGGAGAACCCCAGCACAATCCCGATCACCCCCCCGGTGGCGGTGAGCATCACCGCTTCGGCCAGGAACTGCACCAGGATCTGACGGCGGGTGGCTCCCAGCGCCTTCCGCACCCCGATCTCCCGGGTGCGCTCGGTCACCGAGACCAGCATGATGTTCATGACTCCGATCCCGCCCACCAGGAGCGCCACCGACGCGATCGCCACCACCACCACGAAGAAGGCGCCGGTGATCTGGTTGTAGAGCGAGAGCAGGTTCTCCTGGGTGACCAGCGCGAAGTCGTTCTGGTCCCGGGGGCGGAGTCCCCGGGTGCGCCGGAGCGACTCGGTCATCTGGTCGAGGGCCGCGGGAAGGAGTTCCGGCCGGATGGGGCGGGCGGCAATGAGGAGCGGCATCCGGGGAGAGCCGAAGTATCGGCGGAGCGCCTCCTTGGGGATGAGCACGTCGTTGTCGAGGCTCTGCCCCACGAACTTTCCCCGCTTGGCCAGCACCCCGGTGACCACGAACTTCTGGTTCCCCACCTGGATCGCCTGCCCCACCGGATCCACCCCGGCGAAGAGCTGGTCCTGGATCTCGGAACCGATCAGGGCCACCCGGGCGCCGCCCCGGACCTCCGCCTCGGTGAAGGGGCGGCCGTCCTCCAGCGCCCGGTTGAACACCAGCATGTAGTAGGCATCGATGCCGGTGACGTCGGTGAGGCGGCTCTGCTCCCCGCCGAAGTGCAGGCGTTGCGTGGTCTGGTAGAGGCCGCTCACCGCCAGCACCGCGGGAGCGGTTTCGCGGATCCCCTGGGCGTCGCTCTCGTCGAAGTCCTTGCGCTTGCGGAGCGAATCGGGAATGTCCCCCACGAACACCCCGGGATCGAAGCGGCGCACCCGGATGACGTCGGAGCCGAGGGTGGCGAGCTGGTTCTTCATGGAGCGGTTGAGCCCTTCCACCAGGCTCACCATGCCCACCACCGAGGTGATGCCGATCACGATGCCGAGCACGGTGAGCCCGCCCCGCATCTTGTGGGCGATCAGGCTTCCGAGGGCGAGGCGGACGATCTCGGCCTCCTGGCCGGTCCGCCGGAAGACGCGGGTGAAGGCGGGCAGCCTCATCGGGCCTCCCCGGGGCGGGAGCGGAACGCGGCGGACCGGGTCGCGGTCATGGCGCCCGTCCTACTCGAACCTGAGCGCCACCACCGGGTCGAGCCGGGAGGCGCGCATGGCGGGATAGATGCCGAAGAAGATGCCCACCGCCGCCGACAGGCCGAAGCCGAGGGCGGTGGCTTCGGGGGTGATGCGCACCGGGAAGTGGGTGGCCGCGGACACCACCACCCCCAGGGTGAACCCGACGGTGATCCCCACCGAACCTCCGGCCAGGGTGATGACCAGGGACTCCATCAGGAACTGGTTCAGCACGTCGCGCCGGCGGGCCCCCACCGACTTGCGGATCCCGATCTCGCGGGTGCGCTCGGTCACCGACACCAGCATGATGTTCATGATCACGATCCCGCCCACCACCAGCGAGATGCTCCCCACCCCCACCAGCACCGCGAAGATCCCCCCGGTGAGGTTGCGGTAGAGATCCATGAGGGCGTCGGAGGAGTAGACCTCGAAGTCGTCCTTGTCCTGGGGCCGGAGCCCCCGCACCGAGTGCAGGATCCAGCGCACCTCGGCCTCGGACTCCTCCACCGGCACCCCCGCCTTGGGCTGGGCCAGGATGGTGAAGAAGCTCTTGTCCCGGAACCAGCTCATGAGCTCGGTGATGGGTACGGCCACGAAGTTGTCGGTGCTCTGCCCGAAGATCCGCCCCCGCGCCCCGAACACCCCGATCACCTGGTACCGGCGGCTCCCCACCCGGATGTCCTGACCCACCGGGCTCCCCGCGGGGAAGAGCTCATGGGCCACGTCGTGGCCGAGGATGGCCACGTTCCGGCGGGAGCGCAGGTCCGGATCCCGCAGCCCCCGTCCCTCCACCAGGGGATAGGGATCGAAGAAGGGCGAGTCGGGGGTGATGCCCACCACTCCCACCCCGTTGAGCTTGCGGTTCCGGTACTTCACCCGGGCGCTGGTCTGGAGAACCGCCCCCGAGGCCTTGAGCGTCTCCGCCCGCTCCTTCACCTGCTCGTACTGGCGCATGTCCAGGTCGGGGCGCTTCAGCCGGTCGAGGAAGTCCTCTTCGTTGAAGGCAAGGCCGATCTTGTCGGCCTGGAAGAGGTTCGCTCCCTGGATGAGGATCTTGTCGGAGACGTAGTGGTTCAGCCCCTGGATCAGGCTCACCAGGGTGATCACCGTGATCACCCCCATGATGTGGCCGAGCAGGGTGAGCAGGGTGCGGAGCCGGTGGGACCAGAGGGCGGCGGCGCCGAGGCGGAAGCTCTCCCACAGGAGCCGCATCAGGCGCCTTCCGCGACGGTGTCGCTCTCGATCTTGCCGTCGCGAAGCCGGACCCGCCGCCGGGCGTGCAGCGCGATGTCCTCTTCATGGGTGACCAGGATGACCGTGTTCCCCTCGGCGTGGATGGTGTCGAAAGCGGCCATGATCTCGTAGCTGGTCCGGGTGTCGAGATTCCCGGTGGGCTCGTCGGCGAGGATCAGCGAGGGCTTGTTGACGAGCGCCCGCGCGATCGCCACCCGCTGCCGCTGTCCTCCCGAGAGCTCGTTGGGACGGTGGCGGGCGCGGTCGGCCAGCCCCACCATCTCCAGGGCGGCGGCCACCCGTTCCCGGCGTTCCGGGCCCGGAATCCCGGCGTAGATGAGGGGGAGCTCCACGTTGTGGAAGGCGTCGGACCGGGCCAGCAGGTTGAAGGTCTGGAACACGAAACCGATCCGCCGGTTGCGGATGGCGGCGAGCTGGTCGTCGTCCAGGCTCGAGACCAGCTCCCCCTCCAGCCGGTAGGTCCCGCCGCTGGGGGTGTCGAGGCAGCCCAGGATGTTCATGAGGGTGGACTTGCCGCTGCCCGAAGCCCCCATGATCGCCACGTACTCGCCGGCGGCGATCCCCAGGTCCATGTGATCCAGCGCGCGCACTTCGATCTCGCCCATGTGATAGACCTTGGTGAGGTCGTCGATGTCGATCAACACGGGCGAAGCTCGTTCCGGTGGGGCCGGATTTTCCCCGCGGGAGCCGGCCGCGGCGGGGCGGCGGTTCGGCGCGGCACTAGTCCTTTTCCTTCTCGTCCACGGCGCCCTTGGTCTCCTTGATCCTGGTCCCCTCCTTCAGGTCGCGAAGCACCCGGTAGGGGCCGCTGACCACCTCGGCCCCCTCCTGGAGATCCCCCGAGACCTCGATCCGGGTGTCGTCGGCGATCCCGCTGGTGACCGGAACGAAGGTCGCGACCCCGTCCACCACCTTGTACACCCCTTCCACGATCTCCTTGTCCCGCTTGTCCCGGGCCTCCTGGTCGAGGGTGTCGGCGGCGGCGGTCCCCCGCCCGCCGGTGGCCTTACCTGCGCGCTTCTCCGCCGCCTTCCGGTCACGGTCGAGCACGCCGCGGCTCCGGGCGACCAGGGATTGGATCGGCACCGCGATCACGTCCCGGTGGGTCTGGGTCTCGATGTCCACGTCCGCGGTCATGCCCGGCTTGAGGCGGGGGTCCGGTTGGTCGAACCGCACCTTGACCTCGAAGTTGATGGCTTCGTTGGCGGTGCCTCCCCCGCTGGACCGTCCCGAGCTTCCCACCATGGCCACGGTGCCGGGGAAGGTGGTGTCGGGAACCGCGTCCACGCTGATCTTGGCGGGCTGGCCGGCGGCCACGTGGACCACGTCGGTCTCGTCCACGTCGGCATCGACCTCCATCTCGCTGAGGTCGGAGATGGAGAGCACCACCGTGCCGGGGTTGTTCATGGTCCCGACCACCACGATCTCCCCCTCCTCCACGTTGAGCCGGGAGACGATCCCGGACACCGGCGCCCGGTACTCGGTCTTGCGCAGGTTGTCGCGCGCGTCCTGGACCGCGGCCTGCATCTGGGCCACCTCCTGGCGGCGCGCCTCCACGTCGGCGGTCTGCACCTTGACGTCGGTATGGGCCTGTTCCAGCGCCTGGGCCGAGGTGAGGCCGCTCTTGCTCATGGCCTCCTCCCGGTCCAGGTCGGACTGGAGCTTGGCGAGGCGGGCCTGGCTGAGGACCAGGTTGGCCCTGGCGCTCGCGATCGAGGCCTCGGCCTGGGCCACCCGGCTCCGGTACTGGTCGTCGTCGAGCCGGAGCAGGAGGTCGTCCTTCTTCACCGAGTCGCCCTCGGCCACGAAGAGCTTCTCCACCCGGCCCGGCACCTCCGCGCTCAGATCCACCGAGGCGACCGCGTCCACCTTGCCGGGGGCGCTCACCCGGGCGGTGATCGTCCCGCGCTCCACCTTGGAGATCCGGGCCTTCTCCGTCGGCACGTTGGAGCGTTTGAGGTTGGCGATGAGGATGACGGCCAGGAGCACGACCGCGCCGCCGATCAAGAGCCACCGTTTCACGTTCGTTCTCCCCTGGGGATCCGGGGCGGGTTTCCCGCCTCCGGCCCTATTGAGGCAGCGCCGCTCCGCGCGCCTTGTCCAGCGCCGCCTCCGAGATCAAGAGTCCGGTCTGGGCGTTGACCAGGCTGTTGCGGGCCTGGGTCAGGTTGACCTGGGACTGGAGGACGTCCAGCACCGTGCCCAACCCCTGGTCGTAGCGTTCCTGGGAAAGCCGCAGATCCTCCTCCGCCGACACCACCCCGCTCTTGGCGGTCTCGATCGCCTGGATCGAGGCCCGATAGTTGAGGATGGCCTCCCCCAGGTCCTGCTGGGCGGCCAGCTTCAGGCTCTCGAGCTGATACCGGGCGGAGTTCTTCGCCGCCCTCGCCCGCTTCTGTTGCCCCAGGTTGAGGAAGGCGTCGAGCGAGACCTGGGCCCCCACCCGGAACGACCAGCCGTCGGAGCCGCTCCGGGAGTCCACCGGGAACTTGGCCAGCACCTGGGTCGAGTCCGCGAGCAGGAACGGGCTGGCCTGGTCGGACTCGGAGGCCCCGTTTGAATTGCTCCAGCTGAAGCTGGCGAACAGGCTGGGAAGGCGGGAGTAGACCGCGGCGTTGTAGAGGCTGGACGCGCTCGAGAGCTGGTAGCCGGCCTGCTCCACGTCGGGGCGGTTCAGGGCGTCGCCGGCCGCGGCGGCGCTGTCCACCAGGGTGGGCTGGACATCGAGCCGGCCCGCCAGCTGAAGCGGGGTGTCGGACGGGAACCCCAGCAGGGTGGCCAGCCGCGACTCTTCGATGTCCACCTGGTTCTGCTGCTGGATGAGTGAGAGTTGCGCGTCGGCGAGTTGGACCCGGGACTTGAGCACGTCCACCTTGGCCACCGAACCGAGCTCGAACATGCTCTGGGTCCGCTGAAGCTGGTCCTGCGCCAGCTTGAGCGCTTCCTGCTGCACGGTGAGGAGATCCTGGGCCCGGAGCACCAGATAGAACTGCTGGCGCACGTCGAAGGCCAGGGTCTGGGCGCCAGCCTCCCGACCCTTCCGGGCCGCTTCCAGCTGGCTCCCCGCGCTCCGGTAGCGGAGCCAGAGCGGCAGGCTCAGGCTCTCGTCGACTCCCAGGCTCCAGCCGGTGCTGTGCGAGCGGGAGTCGAGGGAGATGTTCCCTCGCTCCAGCACGTTCCCCCTGGAGTCGTACACCGTGCCGATGTCCTTGAGCGTGCGGGTGCTGTTGTTCTTGGAGTAGCTGTAGGAGGCGCTGGCACCGGGCAGAAGCCCCGCCGCCGCGTCCAGGCGGGAACCCGAAGCCGAGGCCACCCCCGTCTCCGCCTGGCGGTAGTCGTAGTTCTGGCGGAGCGCGATCCGCACCGCCTCGTCCACGTCCAGCGCACCCGGAGGGGGCGGCACCGCGGTGGCGCGTCCCGCGCCCAGCAGGATTCCCACCGCCGCCGCCGCGACCAGTGTCCGGCCCACTCCCGGATGGAGATCTCCCGGAATTCTCATCGTTCTCTATGCCTCCTCAACGCACCGTCGCCCTCGGCGAATCTGGCCAAGTGTCGTCGTTCCATACGTCCCGGGAATCGGCAAAGTTGCATCGGCTTCCGGGCGCCCCTCCCGCCGGACCGGGGCCGAACGAACCGGCGTCCGGGCATGACGGCAGGAAGCGCCCCCGCCGGCCGGCCGGGGTTGGACTCAGGGGGGGTGGACCGGACGGAGACTCTACCCCAGGTCGCCGGATGCCGTCACGGCAAAACCCGGAGGCCCGGCGGGACCCGTCCGGGGCGGCGCAGCCATCGCGAGGGCCCGGGGCTTCCGCCCCGGGCCCGGGTCCATTCCGGCGTTCGAAGGACGGCCGGGAGCCTTTCCAGAACGGCGGGAGGCTAGTGGAGCCTGAACTCGAACGGGATGACGATCTTCGCCTTGACCGGCTGGTCCCGCTGCTTGGCCGGAGTGAACAGCCAGTCCATGGCGGCCTTCTTGGCCGCCTCCTCCAGGCTCTTGATGGTGGTGGACTCGACCACCTTGGCGGCGATCACGCGGCCGGACTCGTCGATGGTGACCTCGACCTTCACGGTCCCCTCCGCGCCGGCGGCACGGGCGAGATCGGGGTATTCCGGAGCCTCGGTCTTGATCGGCTTGGGCGCAGTGTCGAAGGCGACGAAGCTCCCCTGGTTCCCGGTGTCGTTGGCGTCCACCTGGGGCGGCGCGAACGGGTTGAAGTCGGTCTCCTGGATCGTGTTCTCCACGCTCACGTCCTCGGACACCTCCAGCTCGCTGGGCAGGGCCGGCCGCTCCACGTCCTGGGGGGGCGGCGGGATCACGATGTCGTCGGGGATCTCGATGGCGGTCATCTGCTTCTCGCGCATCTTGTAGGGGGTGATCTCCATGGGAGGCACCGCGAAGATGACCGCAAGATGAACCGCCCCCGCGATCAGGAGCGCGATCTCCAGGGTGCGCATGTACTTCGACTTGAACTCGAAGTTCGCGCTCCCCATCTGGGTGCCGCGGAGGGCATCGACGGTTTGCGTGCTCATCGCCTCTTCTCCCTATCGGTGGTGAAGGAGGCGTTCAGGGACTGGGCCTCCTTGAGCATCTCGATGACCTCCGACGCGATGTTCCATGGAACCGCCTGATCGATGTTGAGCCCCACCACCAGGGTCGGGTCGTCGGCCATCTTCCCGCGAAGGATGGGAACGATGTCCACCAGGGTGATGCGGTTGTCGTCGATGGTCATCTCCTGCGCGTTCAGCACCCAGATGTGCGCGACCTTGTTCCGGGGCACCCGCTGGCCGGCCTCGGCCCGGGGCAGGGTCACCGGCAGGCCCTCCTCCAGCTTGAAGATGGTGGTGGCCATGAAAAAGATGAGCAGCAGGAAGGCAATGTCGGCCATGGACGAGGTGGGGATGCTGGCGGGCACGCCGATGGTGCGTTTGATCCTGGCCACGCTATTGCCCCTTCGTCTTGAGCGAGATGCGGCTCGCCCCCGCCAGTTTGAGCTCGTCCAGGATGTCTACCATCGCCCGGTAAGGCGCCTCCTTGGCCGGCTCCACCGAGACCACCAGCTTGTCGTTGGCGGCCTCGCGGTCCTTGACCAGCTGCTTGATGTCGTGGAGCGGGGTGGGGCTGTCGTCCACGTAGAAGACCCGGCCGGAGGGGTCGGTGGAGATGACCATCACGTTCTGGCGGTTCACCTCCGAGGCCTGGCTGGACTTCGCGGGCAGGATCAGCGACAGGCCGAACTCCTCGGACATGGTGGTGGTGGCGATGAAGAAGATCAGCAGAAGAAAGGCGACGTCCGCGAGCGAGGAGTCCGGAATCTTGTCGTCGGGACGGATCCTGTGAATCTTGGCCATGGTGTGCTTGTGCTCCTCAAAAGCCCTCTCCCCCGGAGCGGCATCCGGCGCCCCGGGGCGGTGTCGGCGTCCTCAGACCGCTTCGCGGTGCACCTCCATGTCCACCAGAGTATCTACCAGTTCCACCGAGGCTTCTTCCATTTCCAGGATGAAGCGGTCGATCCGGGAGATGAAGAAGTTGTTCGCGATCTGGACCGGAATAGCGATGATCAGCCCGGCCGCGGTGGTGATCAGGGCCTCCGAGATCCCGGTGGCCACCAGCTTGGCGCTGACCTGCTCGGCGGCGGCGATGGCCTCGAAGGCGTGGATCATCCCGGACACGGTTCCGAGGAAGCCGAGGAGCGGGGCCACGTTGGCCACCGAGGCGAGCACGATCAGCCCCCGCTGCAGGAACGACATCTCGATGGTGCCGGCGGACTCGATCGCCTTCTCCACCGCGTCGGGGCCCTTGGGCGCCCGCATGAGACCGGCATGGAGGATGGCGGCGATGGGCCCGCGGGTGCGCTGGCAGACCTCGATCGCGGCCTGGAGGCCGTCCTGCTTCAGCGCCCCGATCACCTGGCCCATGAGCTTGCGGGTGTTGACGCGGGCCCGCGACAGGGTCCAGGCCCGCTCCAGGATCACCCCGAGGCCGATCAACGAGCACAGGAGGAGCGGCCACATGAACACGCCGCCCTTCTGGAAGTTCTCGACCAGGAAGCCCTGTGCGGGAAGGGTCGCGGCGGGAGCCTCGTCGCTCTCCGACATGGTCGGCAGCGACTCCTGGACCTTGGTGCCTGCGGCCCCGGTGCTTCCGGCCGCCGCCCCGGGCATCTGACCCGACATGGCGGCTCCACTCGTATCCCCCTGGGCCTGGGCATGAGCGGTGCCGGCCGGCAGGGCCACCAGGGCCAGGCCGACGGCGAGCGCGAGGGGCAGGGCCCACCCGAGAATCCTAGTCTTCGCGACCATGTACAGATCTCCTTACACAGTAGGTTGTTGGCACCGGTTCATGCGGCGATGGACCCGACCGACGGCACGAACGGGGCCTCCCGGAAAGACGCGGACACACGCCCTCGGGACCCGGCATCATTGAGGCCATCGCGGAAGAGGGAATCAAAGCTGGTCCCGGCTGTTCCTCGCCGGCGGGGACCCCGGGGGTCCGTCCTTCCGTCGATCGCGCCCAACCCGAGGCGGGATCCGACGGAACCGCTCAGCGGTTCGAGGCCGGAAGACATACGGAGGAGGCAACGGGCAGTCCGCACCACAGCCTGCCCAACCCCACGGAGCTTATTCGCGTCCCGAACGGCTGTCAAGATTCCAGTTCCTCTTGAGGATCAGGGGCTGAGCCGGTGGATCATGCGCGGGAACGGGATCGCCTCGCGCAAGTGGCTGAGACCGCAGATCCAGGACACCGTACGCTCCACCCCCATCCCGAACCCCGAGTGCGGGACGCTGCCGTAACGGCGCAGGTCCAGATACCACCGGAAGGCCTCCTCCGGGAGGCCCTCCTCCCCGAGCTTGCGCTCGAGCACCTCCAGGTCGTCTTCGCGCTGTCCCCCGCCCACGATCTCCCCGTAGCCCTCGGGGGCCAGGAGATCCACCGAGAGGCTGGCTTTGGGGTCGCTGGGGTCCCCCTTCATGTAGAAGGCCTTGATGGCCGCGGGGAACCGGTGGACGAACAGCGGCCGGTCGTACTCCTCGCTGAGCGCGGTCTCGTCGGGGGCGCCGAAGTCGCCTCCATCCTCGAAGGGGTGGCCCTTGGCCTTGAGCCGGGCCACCGCGTCGTCGTAGGCCAGCCGGGGGAACGGCGGGACCACCCGCTCCAGGGAACTCGTGTCCCGTTCGAGTATCTTGAGTTCCTCGCGGCAGCGGTCGAGGACCCGGCTCACGACCCCGGACACGAACCGCTCGATCAGTCCCATGTTGCCGTCCAGGTCGAGAAACGCGACCTCGGGCTCCACCATCCAGAACTCGGTGAGATGGCGGCGGGTCTTCGACTTCTCCGCCCGGAAGGTGGGGCCGAAGCAGTAGACCTTGCCGAAGGCCATGGCCGCGGCTTCCATGTAGAGCTGGCCGCTCTGGGTGAGGTACGCCTTGGACCCGAAGTACTCGGTCTCGAACAGGGTGGTGGTCCCCTCGCAGGCGTTGGGGGTGAACACGGGGGCGTCCACGCAGACGAACCCTTCCCCGTGCAGCCATTCCCGGATGGCCAGGATCACCTCGTCCCGGACCCGGAGCACCGCGTGGGGCCGGCGAGAGCGAAGCCACAGGTGACGGTTGTCCAGCAGGAACTCCGGCCCGTGCTCCTTGGGGGTGATCGGGTAGTCCACCGACGGAGAGAGGTGCTCCACCCCGGTCGCGGTCAGCTCATAGCCGCCGGGGGCCCGCTCGTCGGCCCGGACCGTCCCCTCCACCGCGAACGCGCTCTCCTGGGCCAGTTGCTCCCCCGCTTCCCAGCTCCCCGGGGGGACCTCCTTCCGCGAGACCACCGCCTGGACCAGCCCGGTCCCGTCCCGGAGGATTAGAAACTGCAACTTGCCGCTGGACCGCTTGTTATAGAGCCAGCCGGCCACGCGGACGGTCTCCCCCACGTACCGGCCCAAGTCGCTGACATAGACGGTTGCCGCCACGGCCCCTGCCTCTCCGATTCCCCCCCGAAACGTTAAGCCCGTCCCGCCGGGGGCCGATACCAGCCATGAGCCCCACGACGGACTGGAGCGCCGCGGGGAGACTGCAAAACGAAGCCAGCACTATAGGTTCGGCGTTCCCCGGTGTCAACCGAGGGGCGAGGAGGCGGAGACGATGCGGGCCGTTCTCAGCTTGGGCATTATGTGTGCGTTCCTGGGCGCCGCGGCGCCGGCGGTCGCCGGGCCCGGGGTCTTCCAGGCCACGGCGACCGATCTCGCCGACCCCGACTCCCTGGTCCGCGCGGTGCGGTCGAAGGGAGCGAGCGAGCTGTCGGCGGAGGCGCTGGCCGCCTACCAGGAAGGCATGGACGCCTACCGCCGGGGCGACGCCGCCGCCGCCGCGGAGCGGTTCTCCGACGCCGTCGCCCTCGACCCCAGCTTTCCCGAGGCCGATCTCGCCCTGGCCCGGATCCATCTCTTCAGCGCGCCGCACGCCGCCGTCGAGGACTTCTGGCACGCGACCGAGGCGGTGAGCTCCTCCTTCGGAGCGCAGCACCTCATCCTCATCAACACCGTGTTCGGCTTCCTGATCGTGGTGGCGCTGGGGGGCGTCCTCATCACCCTCTACACCACCGCGCGGGTGCTCCCCCGCGTGCACCACACCCTGGCCGAGGTGCTCAAACACTGGTTCCCGGCGGGAGTGGCGGCGCTGGTGGCGGTCCTGGTCCTGGCCGCGCCGGTGGCCTGGCGGGTGGGGCTGGTCCCGGTGATCCTGCTCTACTCCGGCCTCATGTGGCGCTGGATGGACCGGGGCGAGCGCCGATGGGCGGTCACCCTGGTCGCCCTGACCGTGGTCGCGCCGCTTCTCTTGTGGGCGTTTTCCCCCGTCCTCTACTCGCCCCTCGATCCCGCGGGGAGGCCGTTCCTGCTCAACCGGGCCATGAGCGCGCCCTACTCCGGCGGCCTGGTGCAGGCGCTGGACCGCGCGGTGGAGGCGAGCCCCGAGGATCCCGACCTCGTGTTCGCCCGCGCGCTCATCGAACGCCGGGGGAACAAGCTCGACGCCGCCGAGCGCGACTACCGGCAGGCGCTGCGCTACGGCGCCGACGAGGCCTCGGTCTACAACAACGTGGGCGGGATCGAATTCCTCCGCGGCCACTACGACAACGCCATGCAGGACTTCGAGCGGTCGGCGGCGGTGGGCAACGGCCGGGCCGCCCCCCACTTCAACCTGAGCCAGGCCTTCGCCAAGAAGCTCCTGTTCGAGAAGGCGGACCAGGAGATGCTCGAGGCCAACCGGCTTTCCTTCAGCCGCATCCGCGCGGTGCTGCGCAACACCGACGACTCCGGGAGCCCGCTCATCGACGAGCTGCTGCCCACGTCGGCCATGTGGTCGGCGGCGATGACGGGGCCGCGGATCCTGCCGGGACTTCCCGGCTGGATGCGGTGGTGGTTCCCGGGCGCGCTGGTCGCGCTTCCCCTGGTGGCGATTCCTCTCTTCGTGCTCGGACTCGTCGCCGGGTCGCGGCTCCACCGCTACCTCCCCAGCTTCGCCTGCACCAACTGCGGCCGGGCGGTGTGCCGCCGGTGCCTGCGCCGGATCCGCCGCTCCGCCTACTGCACGAGCTGCGGCGACGCGCTCCTCCGGATCCAGAGCACGGCCTACTCGCGGCTGGTGCTCGACTCGCGGCTCCGCCGCAACCGGAGCGCGGCGTCGATCCTGCCCAAGGCGGCCTCGTGGATCCTGCCCGGATTCCACGCCTCCCGCCTCGGACATCAGGACGTGGCCGCGGCGCTGTCGATGTCGTTTGCGGTGGCGGCGATGTTCACGGTCAACGACCGCCTGCCGGTGACCCGGCTGGCGTGGCTGGAGAACGGCGCGGGCATGTGGTGGCCCTGGCTCCCGCTCTGCGCCCTGGCCCTGGTGATGGTGGGTTCCTGGCTCACCGTGGTGAAACTGAAGCCGGCGGGCGGATCCGCCGAGGCCCCGGAGACGGGCCCGGTCCGGGCATCCGTTTCCGACGGGGGGTACCTGGACCGGAACCGGGCCGCCTAAGGGAGAGGCCGGAGAGTCAAGCGCATGGCGATTCGCGGGGGCCTTTCAGAGTTCTCGACGGCTGAGATCCTTCAGCTGCTCGCGTTGCAGCAGAAGTCCGGGGTTCTGGTCCTCGCCGACCAGAAGAACCAGACCGAGGTGCTGTTCTTCGAGCGCGGCCGGGTCATGGCCGCCGCCGACCGCCGCCAGGACGGCCGGCACACCTTCCTGGTGTACCTCTCCGAGAACATGCTCCTCACCCAGGATCAGCTCGAGAGCGTGGAGGACATCTGCCGCGCCACCGGGCACGATCTGTTCACGGTGCTGGTGTCGAGCGGGGTCATGGGCCGCGACCGCCTGCTCGAGGAGATGCGTCGGTACACCCAGCGGATCGTGGACCGGATCATCGAGTGGCGGGAAGGGACCTACGAGTTCTCGGGCGACGAGAAGAGCCTTCCCAGCCAGGGCATCAGCCTCAAGCTGAACCCCGAGGAGCTCCTCCTCGAGAGCATGCGGCGCAACGACGAGCTGGCCACCCTCAAGGAGTCCATGCTCGCCCCGGATCTCATCCTGGCCCAGGTCCCCGACCCGGAGTCGCAGCCCCTGCCGCGCGAATGCACGGTCGTGCTCAAGTTCGTGGACGGCGGCAGCACCATCGAGGAAATCTGCCGGGTCTCGCCGCTCGGCGAGTACTTGACCTACGACGCGGTCTCCGAACTCCTGAGCCGCCAGCAGGTGATGATCGTGGACCCCCGGGACGCGGTGCGGATCGCCTCTCCGCGGGCCCACCGGAAACGGGTCTCCGGCCCTGCGGTGGCCGCGGCGCTCTCGCTCCTGCTCGGATCGCTCCTCCTCGGCTCCGGGATCCAGCCGCTCCTGGCCCGGAGCGCCCCCGCGGGATGGCTCCCGCAGGAGGTGGCCGGGCGCCGGGCCGACGCCCGCGACGGGCTCCGCGGCGAGGTGATCCGCCTCCGCCATCGCGACGCGCGCTAGGAGGAAGCCTCCCGCGTCCGCAGGATCCAGGCCGAGGCCTCGGCGAGGTTGCGCGCGACCTTGGAGGCGCCCGCCGGCCGCGCCACCGCCCGCCCGTGGCCGGTGAGAACCAGCACCGTGCGGAGCCCCGCCGCCCGCCCCGCGGCGAGGTCGGCGGCGGTGTCCCCCACCAGAAAGCTCCGGGCCGGGTCGAGGCCGAAGTCGGCCAGCCCCGCTTCGATCATGGCCGGACCGGGTTTGCGGCAGGCGCAGGGGCCGGTGAGGCCGGGATGGTGGGGGCAGTAGTAGGCGCGCCGGATGCGGACTCCCTCTCTCCGCGCCAGCTCCTTCAGACGCCGGTCCAGGAGCCGGAGCCCGGGCACGGTGAGCAGTCCTCGGGCCACCGCGGACTGGTTCGAGACCACCAGCAGCACCGCCCCCGCTCCGGCCAGGCGCCGGAGCGCCGCCCCCGCTCCCGGGTAGAGCCGGAGCTGCCCGGGGCGGGTGGGATGCCGGGCGTCGGGAACCAGGGTGCCGTCACGGTCGAGGAAGACCCCCCAGCGCGCGCTCACCGGCCGATCCCCGCCCGGTCCGCGGTCTCGGCCCACACCGGCTCCACCCCCAGGTCCCGCAGACAGCGGAGATGGTCGTCGCCGGCCAGCGGGCACTCCCGGCGGAAGCAGGGGCTGCACTCCAGGCCCAGCCACAGGGCGGTCCCCTCCTCGGGCTCCGGCCCCGTCCAGCGGGGGGAGGTGGATCCGAAGAGCCCGACCACCGGCGTCCCCGCCGCGCGCGCCAGGTGGAGGGCGCCGGAATCGTTGGTGACCAGGACGCGCATCCGGACCAGCACCGCCACCGCCTCCAGGAGGCCGGTGCGGGCGGTGAGGTCGAGCGCCCCCGCCTCGGCCAGGCGGGCTCCGGCCTCGCGCTCGCTCTCCCCCCCACCACCACCGCCGCCGCCCCATGCTCACGTAAACGCTCAACCAAGGTCTGGAACCGATCCTCCGGCCAGCGTTTGGCCGGTCCGTACGCGGCTCCGGGGGCCAGGGCCACCGCGGGACGGTCGGCCACCGGGGCCAGGAGATCCCCGGCCCGCTCCGCGGCCTCGGGTCCGGGATCGAGGACGAAGTCGGGCCGCTCCGGCGCCCGCCCCCCCGCCGCCACCGCCAGCTCGAGGTGCTGGCGCCAGAGGGGCCGCTCGCGGTCCCCGGAGGGGAGGGCGTCGGTGAGGAGGGCGCGGGCGGCTCCCCTTCCCCGGCCGAGCCGGAGCGGGGCCCCGGAAAGCCAGGCGAGGATCGCGCCGGAGGGGGCGGGGGGCCACACCACTGCGCGGTCCGGGCGCCAGGCCCGGAGGGCGTTCCCCAGTTCCAGGGGGGCGCGGGCGCCGCGGGCGGGAAGGAGGCGCTCGAACCGTCCCAGGGCGCGGTAGATGGGCAGGGTCCGGGCGTCGGCCACCCCCCACCAGACCTGGTCCGCGCCGGGAAGCGCGCGCAACGCGGGGAGAGTCATCACCGCGTCACCGATCCAGTTGGGCAGCCGGAGGAGCCAGCGCTCTCCGGGCTCCGGCGCCGGCCAACGCGGCGCGGTCACCGCCGGCGCTGGGAGAGGAGGAAGATCCCCAGGGCCACCAGCAGCACCGGGACCACGATCCTGAAGCTCAGCAGCGAGAGAAGTTTCCACAGGAGGATCAGCGCCCCGACCGTGACCAGGAGCACCCCGGCCACCGCAGCGGGGTCGGTAGTGGCGAGGGGCGGGCCGGGGGGGACCTCTTCGTCCTCGGCCTGCTCGGGCAGGGTGATCCACAGCACCGCGTAGACAATGAGCCCCAGCCCCCAGAACAGCGACCCCGCCACGAACACCACCCGCACCCAGACCGGGTCCACGCCCAGGTACGCGGCCAGCCCGCCGCACACGCCGGCGAGAACGCGGTCGTCGAACGACCGGGTGAGAGTCTGGGGACGGCTCGTCGATTCCACGCCGGCATTGTAGGCAAGAGGGCGCGCGGTGTCGAGGCGCGGGTCAGGGGCGCCCCGGCCCCATCTTCGCCAGCTCCGCCAGCACGGTCCGGGCGGTCTCGCGCTTGTCGGAGCGCGGGAAGCGGTTCAGGAACTCGTGGAGCACCCCCCGGGCCCCGGCGTAGTGATCGTCCTCGATCAGGGCGCGGGCGAGCCCGATGTAGGCGTCCTCCATCTCCGGCCGCATCAGGATGGCTTCGCGGAAGGCGTCGGCGGCCTGCCCGGCCTCCCCGCTCTTCTGGTGCAGGACCCCCAGGTCGTAGGCGATTTCCGCGTTGCGCGGGGCCAGGTCCCGGGCCCGGCGCAGCGCTTCCAGGGCGCCGTCGAGCTGGCCTTTCTGCATCCGGGTCACCCCCAGGTTGCCCCACGCCTTGGCGTCGGCGGGGGCCATGTCCACCGCCTCGGTGAGCATGCGGAAGCCCAGCGAGTCCCGCTCCTGGCGCGCGAGGACCACCCCCAGGGCGGAGAAGTACTCGGCGAGCCGGTCGTTTCCCTTGAGCTGCTCGAAGAACCCGTCGGGAATGTGCGAGAGATCCTTGATCGGCATCTCCGGCTTGCGGTGGAGGATGCGGACGGTGGGGCCCAGGTAGTCGCCGGACGGATACGCCGCCACCTCCTCGAAGGCGCGGTCCATGGCGGCATAGAACGACGCCTGGGCCGGGTACTCCCGGGGGCGGGCCAGGTAGCGCGCCGAGACCTCGGAGGAGAACACGAGGTAGTCGAAGGTGGCGTAGAAGGGCGGCGAATAGGCGGGATCGTAGAGGTGCGGGGTGATCCCGTGGAACGGCAGGTAGAGCACGTTGTAGCGGGCCGGGTCGGGCTCGGGACCGTAGCGCTCCACCAGGAGCGTGCTCCCGGCGGGCACGTGCTCCCGGATCCAGCGGCCGGCGGCCACCCGGGAGTCGGTGCGCCCCCCTTCCCGCACGACCGCGCGCGCGCCCAGGGCGGGCGCCACCGCCAGCGCCGCTCCCAGGAGGAGGGCGAGCCAGACCGGGGCCGGCCGCCGGAGCGCCAGGCGCGGGAGGAGCACCGCCGCCGCCGCCGCCCACGCCGACGCCACCGGGGCCAGGGGGAGCAGGTAGCGCGGCGCGGCCATCTTCCACGAGCCCAGCACCGCCAGCACGATCAGGGTGAACGCGGCCGGGACCGAGGCCCGGGCGCGGCTCTCCCGGCGGGCGAGCAGCAGGGCCAGTCCCACCGCCGCCGCCGCCGCCACCGGCAGCGTCCAGCCGTGGGGAATGGCCCGGCCCAGGTAGTAGGTGATGGCGCGCCCCCCCTCCCGGCCGAGGTGGCCGAGCGCCATGTGCCGGCGTTCGAAGGAGATGTCGGCCCAGGCGGTGGAGGCGTCGAGAAGCACGTAGGGGGTGGTGGCGGCGAACGCCACCGCCGCGGTGACCAGCGACTGCCAGAGTTCGGAGGCGAGGACGATTCCGGCGGGGCCGCTCCCGCCCAGCCTCACCCGGTGGACGTGGGCGGCGAGAAGCGCGGCCAGCAGCAGCGCTCCCGGATACTTGGAGGCGGCGGCGAGGCCGATCCAGAGGCCGGTCCACAGGTAGTCGCTCCGCTCCCCGCGGTCGGCGAGCCGGACCGAGGCGGCGAGCGCGGCCGCGGCGAACAGGGTCAGGGCCATGTCGGGATCCACCAGCCGGCTCTCGATCACCGCCACCGGGAGCAGCGCCCACAGCCCCCCCGCGATCCACCCGGCAGCGGGGCCGGCCAGGCGGCGGCCCAGGAGCACGGTGGGAATCACCGCCAGCGCCCCCAGGGCGGCCTGGATGCTCCGGCCGAGCAGCACCGCCCGGTTGGGATCCTGGGCCAGGAGCTGGCGGAACTCGTTCAGCGACCCCACCGACCCCTTCACGCTCAGGATCAGGAACCAGATCGCCTGGCCGATGAAGTTCAGGTAGAAGGTGAGGCTCGGGTACTTGAAGAAGTGGGGATTGAGGTCGAGCCCGCCCCCCGGCCGGCCCCAGAAGCCGATCGCCTGGTGGACCGGGGTGGCCTCCTCGAAGACCTCCGGGAAACCCCAGCGAAGGTGCACGACCCGCACCGCGAGCGCGAACGCGGTCAGGCCCCAGAGGGCGACGGTGCCGGTGCGGATCTTCAAACCGGGGTGGCCTTTCGGGCGCCGGACCCGCCCCCGCCGGGTCCGCCGGCCGAATGACGGCGTGACCGGGCGCGAAGTTCGGCGCTATGGTTTCGCGGTCCACGGCGCCGCCGGGGGCGCGGGCGCCCGCCGGCGGGCGGCGCGGCCCGGACGGCAACGGGCCAGCACGGAGCCCGGGCGGCCCCGTCTGGCCCGTTCGCGCGCCAGTATAGGAACCGCGGGATTCCGGGGTCAAGGAAGGCTCCCGCCCGCACTCGGGGAGGCGCACCGGTGAAGACCAAGCTCGTCATCGCGGGGGTCGCCGCGGCCGCCGCCGCTCTCTGCCTCGCCGTCATGCTCGCCGCCACCGGCGGCCACCTTTCCATGCCTCTCGACGACGCGTTCATCTTCTTCCAGTACGCGAAACGGTGGGCGGCCGGCTCCCCCTTCACCTATCAGGCCGGGGGCGGTCCCTCCGCCGGGGCCACCGGCCTCCTCACGGTATGGGTGGATACCCTGGGCTACCTGGCCGGCTTCCGCGGACCGGCGATGGCGCTGTTCGCGGTGCTGTCGGGGGGGGCGGCCTTCGCCTGGGCGGCGGTGAGCGCGCACGCGATCGGGCGCCGGATCGCCCCCCGGGCCCCCTGGATCGCCCCCGCCCTCATCCTCACCTCCGGCCCCCTCCTTTGGGGCTTCCTGAGCGGCATGGACCTTCCGCTGTTCGCGGCGCTCGCCCTGGCCACCGCCGCGGCATGGCCCGCAGACGACGCCCCCTTCCCCCGCCGCTTCTTCGTCTTCGGCGCCCTCCTCGGCCTGGCCCGTCCCGACGCCCTCTTCCTGGTGCTGCCCGCGTTCCTATTCGGGTTCCGGCGGGGACGGCGGGGATGGTGGGCGCTCCCGTGGGCGGGGGCGGCGCTCCCCTTCGCGCTCCAGTGGATCCTCACCGGCCGCCCCCAGTCCGCGTCGATGGAGGTGAAGTCGGTGCTCGGCGGTCCCGGCTTCAACTTCCCCGACTGGTTCGCGGGAGCGGCGTCCTACCTCCAGATCGCGATCAAGGGGGCGCTGGGCGGAGGGGTGGTCCGGGACGCCTCGGGGATCGCGGCCAACGACGGCTCCGGGATGGGCTTCTATCTGGTCCCGTTCGCGCTGGCGCTGGTGCTGCTCGGGCTGGTGCCGGGGGCCTGGTCCGAGGCCCGCCGGCGCCGCCCCGGGCCCCACGCGCTCCTGCTGGCCTGGATCGCGCTCTCGCTCCTGGCGGTGGCGTTCACCGTCCCCCGGACCTGGCACTGGCACCGCTATCTGATGCCGGTCTACGCCTTCGTGCTCCCGGGGGTGGCGGCGGGCGCGGACCGGGTGGGCCGCTGGGTGGAGCAGGCCTGGGCGGAGCTCGCCCCCCCCGACGGGACCCGCGCGGTGGGGGTGGCGCTGGTTGCCCTGGCGCTGCCGGGAACGGCGTTCTTCGTGGTCGCCTACGGCCGGAACTGCGCCGACATCTACTTCCAGCAGACCGAACTCGCCCGGCGGCTGGCCGCCGGGGACCCGGTCCACCCCACCCGGCTCGGACTCAACGACGCCGGGGCCCTGGCCTACTACGGCGACTACCCGGTCACCGACTTCGAGGGGCTGGTGGACGAGAGCTTCCGGGAGCCGGGCCGGCTGGGCTCGGCCGGGGTGTGGGAGGAGCTGGAGCGCCTTCCTCCCGGCCGGCGCCCCGACGTGCTCGCCGTCTACCCGGGATGGTTCGACCCCGCGTTCCTGCAGCCCCACCGGCTGGTGGGGAGCCAGCGGCTCTATCGCCCTTCCATCGCGGGGGGGAATCCGATGAACGTGTACCGGGCCGACTGGAGCCTGGCCGGTTCGGGGGATCTCCCCCACGATCCCGGGGTCCTGCGGGCGGTGGCGGGGATGCGGCTCGCGGCGACGGTGGACGTGGCCGATCTGGCCAGTGAACGGGCCGCCGGGTACCGCCTCCACATCCTGGACGGGGCCTATCAGAACCTGTTGCGGCTCCTGCCCGCCGGCGACGGCCGCGAGGTCCTGGACGGGGGCCGGATCGTGAGCGGGGGCGAGTCCTTCACCGTCACCGGGCTCACCCCGGGGCGGGAGGTGACGCTGGCCGGGCGGAGCCACGCCCCCTTTCGACTTCGGGTGGATACCGGAGGGGGGTTCCGGGGTATGTGGGTAGAACCGGGAGAGGAGGCCGGGAAGTGGCAGGAAAGCACCTTCGTGCTCCCCGCCGCCGCCATGACCTCCGCGGCCCTCGAGATCGACCTGGCCTCGGACGATCCGCACCATTCCGCCTACGGCTCGTTCCACTACTGGGTCTACCAGCGGTGAGCGGGCGGGGGGCGGCCGGACGGAACCGCCCCGTGCTAGAATCCGTCGTTACATAGGAGGTTCTTCCTCGTCTCACCCAGGAGCGTCCGGCGCACCCCCTCGGCGCGGCCCCGACGCCGGCGGCCGCTCCCGCGTGAGCTCTTCCAGCCGGAGGTCATCATGAAAAGAGTCCGGGTCCCTGCGCTCATCGTGGCGGGGGCGGTGTTCATAGGATTCGGCTTGGGCACCATCCTCTCGGGCCAGGTGCACGCCGAACCCGACACCCTCTACAACCAGCTCCACGTGTTCAACCAGGTGTTGAACTACGTGAAGGGCAATTACGTGGAGGAGGTCGACTCCCAAAAACTCGTCCGGGGCGCCATCCGGGGCATGCTGGAGCAGCTCGACCCCCATACCACCTACGTCGATCCGGAGGCGTTCGCCCGGATGAACGAGCGGAACACCGGCGAGTACGAGGGGATCGGGGTTTCGTTCGAGATCCGGGACGGCTGGATCACCGTGATCTCGGCGATCGAGGGGGGCCCGTCGGCGCACCTCGGCATTCGGCCCGGCGACCGCATCACCAAGATCGAGGGCGAGTCGGCCAAGGACCTGTCCAACGACGACGTGGTCGCCAAGCTCAAGGGGCCCAAGGGGACGGCGGTCCACATCACCGTCCGCCGCCCGGGGATCGACAAGGACCTGAGCTTCACCATCGTCCGCGACAAGATCCCGATCTACTCGGTCCCCTACGCTTTCATGCTCGACGACGGCAAGACCGGCTACGTGCGGATGATCCGGTTCAGCGCCACCACCAGCGACGAGCTGGAGACCGCGCTCGAGAGCCTGGAGAAGCAGGGCATGCAGCGCCTGGTCTTCGACCTGCGCAACAACAGCGGCGGGTTCCTGAACCAGGCCATCGAGGTTGCGGACAAGTTCATCGACGGCAACGAGGTGATCGTCTACACCAAGGGCCGGATCGAGGGCTCGAGCCAGTACTACTACTCCACCGACGTCGCCACCCACCCACGCTACCCAATGATCGTGCTGGTGAACCACGGCACCGCGTCGGCCTCGGAGATCGTATCCGGCGCGGTCCAGGACCACGACCGGGGCCTGGTGGCCGGGGTCACCACCTTCGGCAAGGGGCTGGTCCAGCGCCAGTTCATGCTCCAGGACGGCGGCGCCCTGCTCCTGACCGTGGCCCGCTATTACACCCCCAGCGGGCGGCTCATCCAGCGCTCCTACGCCAACCGGGACGAGTACTTGGAGCACTGGTCGGAGAGCGATGCGCAGCTCGCCAAGGAGGCGGAGGAGGACACCACCGGAAAGCCGATCTACTTCACCCTCACCGAGCACCGCCCGATGCACGGCGGGGGCGGCATCACCCCCGACATCCGGATCACCGCGAGCATGGAGCTGAACGACGCCGAGGTGGCGATCGAGCAGAGCCGGCTCCCCTTCACCTTCGCCAATTCCTTCGCGGCCAAGCACCTCGACCCCAAGACCCTCGACCAGCAGGACTTCCTCAAGAACTGGAAGCTGCCGGACGACGCCCTGGCCCGGTTCGAGAAGGAGGCGGAGGCGGACACCTCGATCCACCTTTCCAAGGACGACCTGGGCAAGGAGTCCGACTACATCAGGACCGCGGTGAAGCGCGAGATCGCCGGCAACCTGTGGGGGCTCACCGCCCGCTACGAGGTGATCCTGAAGCAGGATCCCGAACTCGCCGAGGCGATGAAGCATTTCCCGGAAGCGGAACTCATGGCCAAGACCTACGAGGCCTCGGCGCAACAGCAGCGCTGACCGGGCCGGCCCGGCTCCCGAACCGCCAGCGGCGGCGCCCGAACGAAAAGATCCCGGCTCCGGATGGGGCCGGGATCTTTCTCTGCCGGGCCGGAGACCGGGGGCGGGCGTCAGCCCCGGGGGCGGATGCCCAGGCGCCGGATCCGGGTGTGCAGGTGCTGGCGGCTCACCCCCAGGTGCCTCGCGGCCTGGGAGATGTTCCCGCCCGATTCCTCCAGGGCCCCCAGCACCGCCGCCTTCTCGGCACGCTGAAGGCTTTCGCGGAGGGTGCCCTGCCGCGCCACCACCGGCGCGCTCTGGGTCCCGAGGTCCGGCAACAGGTCCTGGGGCTCGATCCGGTCCTGCTGGGTGAGCGCCGCCGCCCGGTCCAGCGCGTTCTTCAGCTGGCGCACGTTCCCGGGCCAGGAGTAGCTCATGAGCAGCCGCCGGGCCTCGCGGCCGAGCTGGAGGCCGGGCCGCCCCACCGACTCCCGGGCCAGCGCCAGGAAGTGCTCGGCCAGGAGCAGCACGTCCTCTCCCCGCTCGCGGAGCGGGGGGAGGGTCACGGTGACCACGTTCACCCGGTAGAAGAGATCCTCGCGGAAGCGGCCGTTCCGGACCTCCTGGGCCAGGTCGCGGTTGGTGGCGGCGACGATGCGCACGTCCACCTTGCGCGAGGCGCTCTCGCCGATCCGGCGCACCTCGCTCTCCTGGAGCACCCGCAGGAGCTTGACCTGGAGCGGCAAGCTGAGCTCGCCGATCTCGTCCAGAAACAGGGTCCCCCCGTCGGCCGCCTCGACCAGGCCGGCGTGGTCGCGCTCGGCGCCGGTGAACGCGCCCCGGCGGTATCCGAAGAGTTCGCTCTCCAGGAGCGCCTCAGGGAACGCCCCGCAGTTGACGGGAATGAAGTTCGACTCGCGGCGGGGGCCGTTGAAATGCAGGGCCTGGGCCACCAGTTCCTTGCCGGTCCCCGTCTCCCCCTGGAGCAGCACCGTCACCGAGTTGCCCACCACCCGGTCCATGATCAGGAACACCTTCTCCACCGCCGGGCTCCGGCCCAGGATCTGGTCCCACCGGGAACGCTCGCCCAGCGCGTGCTTGAGGGTGCGGTTCTCGGCCACCAGGTCCTCCGCCGCCGCCTCGAGTTCTTCGCGATGCTGCGCGGTCTCGAGCGCGATCCCCGCCTGCACTCCGAACGCCTCCAGGATCTCCACCCCCTCCCCTTCCAGGAGGCCGGACACGCTCCGGCTGTCCACGTAGAGCGCGCCCTGGACCCCGCTGGGACCGGGAAGCGGCACGCACACCACGGTGCGGAGCGAAAGCTCCTTCACCGAGCGGCGGGACATGAAGTCGGGGTTGTTGAGCGCGTCGGAGACGTAGAGGGTGCGGCCCTGGTCGAGCACCCGGTCGAGGATGGTATGGCTGATCTCGGCGAGCACGGACGGATCCCCGGGGGAGCCGTCGCGGGTGCGCGAGGCCACGGTGCGCAGGCTTCCCGGCGCCGTGCTCTGGAGCAGGTAGGCCCGGTCGGCGCCGGTGATCTCGAGCGCGCTCTCCAGAACGCGCTCGAGCAGTTCACGAACCCGCCCCGCCCGGTTCAGCGTCCGGGCCACGTCAAGCAGGAGCAGGAGCTTCCGCCGCTGCTCCTCCAGGATTTCGATCCGCTCCCCGGAGTGATCGGCGGCCCGGAGGAGGTCCTGCCGTTCCTCCGCCTGCACCGCCTCGGTCGCCTCGGCCAGGAGCTTCTCGGGGTCGTCGTCGGGTTCGTGGTGATCGGGCGTCTCGCGTGGATCGACGGCGGACATACTCTCCCCCTGATCGCCGTTCAAGCCGGTATGATGAAAATAAAAGGATCGCCCCAGGATAAAATCCCGGGCAATGGCGCCTGAATCTTAGCGCAGTGTTGACGGCTTGTAAACGATTGTTGACGGGTGCGTGAAAGTACCCAGAGAGAGCCCGGGAAGGCGCCTCAGGCCGCCCTGCGCGCGACCGGGGCGTCCTCGGCCAGGCCGTGGCGGCTCATGCGATACCGGAGGGCGCCCCGGCCCAGCCCCAGCAGTCGCGCCGCCTCGCTCACGTTGCCCGCCGCCGAATCGAGGGCGGCTTCGATCACCGTGCGCTCGATGTCCTCCCACCGTACCGGCCCCCGCGAGAAGTCGATGTGGAATCCGCTCCCGGACGGGGCGGCCCGGTCGGGAAGGGCCAGGTCCTCGACCAGGCGCGTCTCGGGAGGGGAAAGGAGCGCGAGCCGCTCCATGTGATTCCGGATCTCGCGCACGTTGCCGGGCCAGGGGTAGCCGAGCACGTCGCGCTTGACCACCGGCGCCAGCCGGAGCGGCGGGCGGCCGAGGCGCCGGCCGGCCTCCTCCAGGAACGTCTCGGCCAGGAGCCACGCATCTTCCCCGCGCTCGCGCACCGGCGGCAGCTCCAGCCGGACCACGTCCAGCCGGAAGTAGAGGTCGGCGCGGAACCGGCCTTCGCGCACCTCGTGCGCCAGGTCCCGGTTGGTGGCGGCGACCAGGTGGATGTCGAGCGTGATCTCGTCGCGTCCTCCCACCCGGCGGAACCGCCGGGAGTCGAGCACGCGCAGGAGCTTGGCCTGGAGCCCCAGGTCCAGCTCCCCGATCTCGTCCAGGAACGCGGTCCCCCCCTGGGCCAGCTCCAGGAGCCCGACCTTCCCCTGCCGGGCGTCGGTGAACGCGCCCGGCTCGTGACCGAAAAGCTCGCTCTCCAGCAGATTCATCGGGATGGAGGCGCAGTCCACCTCCACGAAGGGGCCGTGCGCGCGCGGACCGAGGGCGTGGAGCCGGCGCGCGGCCACCTCCTTGCCGGTCCCGCTCTCCCCGGTGACGAGCACGTTGGAAGCGCCGCCGGCGGCCATGCGATCGATGAGGTCGCGCACCGCACCCGCCGCTTCCGAGTCGCCGAGCATGGGGGGCGCGCCGGCCAAGGCCCGTCCCCGCTCGCGGCTTCGCCACACCCGCTCGGCGAGGTGACGGACCTCCTCGTCCAGGTTGGTGCGGGGAAGGAGGCCGCGGGGCTGGCGGGTGGCGGCCAGCCGGTCCATCCCCTCGTCGCCGGGAGGGGCGATCCACACCTTCTGGCACTGGGTCGAGGACGCGGCGAGCGCGGCCAGGAGCGCTTCCATGTCCGGGTCGGCCCCCGCGGTGAGGAGCGCGAGCGCGGGGGAAGCGGCCTCGGTCAGGACCGCCAGCGCGCCCTCGGCCCGGCCGAACGCCAGCACCCGATGGCCCTCCTTCTGGAGGGCGGCGCGAACCCGCTCCCGGAGCGCTTCCTCCGGCTCCACCACCAGGATGGTGAGCGGGCTCATTTCCTGGACTCCCGGTCGAGGGCGGCCTGGAAGCGCGCGGCCTGGTCCTTCAGGTACGGATTCCGCGGATCACTCTCCAGCGCCTCGCGGGCCATCCGGCACGCGTCGGAGAGGTCCCCGCGCTCGTAGTGGATCTCGGCCAGGGTGTCGAGCACCTGCCACGAGTCCGGGGCCAGCCGGTGCGCCTCGTCGGCCAGCCGGAGCGCCTCGTCCAGGTTCACCCGGTGGCGCGCGTAGAACCAGGCGAGGCCGTTTCGCGAGTCGACGTCGCCGGGGTCGGCGGCGATGGCGGCGCGGTAGAGATGGATGACGCGCGCGAACTCGCGGTCGGCGCGGCCGCGGTCCCCCCGGGCCAGCGCCTCATCCCCGAGGCGGGTGTGCACGGCGGGAAGGAAGGTGCGCGCGTGAAGATCGTAGAGCCGCTGGAGTTCGGGCACCGGATCGGGAGCGTCGTCCACGCGAAGGTCCACGTAGCGGTCGTTGGCCCCCAGGTAGCCGCCGTGGGCCCGCACCACCAGGAGCGCGGCCGCCTGCTTGCCCCTTCGGTCCCCGCCGGCGGCGTCCCCGGCGGCGAGCGCGGCCAGGAGCCGCTCGGCCAGGCTCCCCTCGGTGCGCTCGAAGGCGCGGGCCATGGTGTAGACCACGTCGTCGGAGACGAGGTCGTTTCCCTGGATCACGTAACCGGGTCCGCTCACCCCTCCCGCCCAGCCCTCGCAGCGCCGGCCGGTGAAGGTGGCGGTCTCCCCCCGGGAGTCCACGATCCCGATCTGGCGGATGTCGCGGTCGGGGTCGCCGTCGACGAGCTTCCGGATCACCTCGTCCGCGCTTCTCCCCTCGGCCAGGAGCTTCATCGCCTGAGGGCCGTAGGCCGGATCGGCGATGGCCTGGGTGGCGAGGGCCCCCGCGCCGGCCTCGGCGTAGGGCACCACCGCTCCCACCGCCAGGAACCGGGAAGCCACCGCGATCCCCCACTCCCCGTCCGCGGTGTCCGCGGCCACGATCGAGAAGGTGGCGGTGGCGGGCACCCCGTGGTGGGAACCCGCGGGGAGGCGCGGCGCGGCCAGGGCCCCGCCGGCGGTTCCGAGCAGGAACGACGTGATGAGAAGGCCGAGCGGGCCGGCCCGGTGTTCCGGTGCGCGCATGCGGATCGCGATCCCCTCCTGAAACGGGCGGGCCGGGTGCGGCCGGCGCCCTCGCGGGCGGCCGCTCCGGCCCCGGGTTTCGACAGGGCGGCGGCCTATCCGATATACTGGCGCCCCTTTCAATTAGGGGGCAAGCCCGCGATGGATTCCTCCCAACCTCGTTATCGGCCGCCGGAGCGGAAACTGGACTCCGGCTTGCGCGCGCTCTCCGGACCCCCGGGCGAGGCGGTCCGGCTCCTGGCCGCGGCCTCGGCGGCGGCGGCGGCGGGCCGCCGGGACGTCACCCGGGCCGCGCTCCGCCTGGCCCTGGGCCGCGGGATCCCCGCGCCGGACCTGGGTGAGATCCTCCTCCAGGTCTACCTCTTCGCCGGCTATCCCCGCGCGATCAACGCCCTGGCCGAGCTGGCCGCCCTCGTCCCCGAGCCTCCGGCCCCCCCGGCCCTGGACCTGGCCGCGGACCGGGGGCGGGACCGGGACTGGCTGGCCCGCGGAGAGAGCCTCTGCCGCCGGGTCTACGGTCCCACCTACGACCGGCTGCTCGCGACCATGGCCCGGATCTCCCCCGAGCTGGGACGGTGGATGGTGGTGGAGGGCTACGGCAAGGTGCTCGCACGCCCAGGGCCGGACGCGCGGACCCGGGAGCTGTGCGCGGTGGCGGCGCTGGCCGCGCTCGACGTTCCCGGCCAGCTTCGCGCGCATCTTCGGGGGGCGCTCTTGGTGGGGGCGAGCGCGGAGGATCTCGACGGAACGCTGGCGGCGGCGGCGGTGGCGGCGCCGGAGGGAGCCCCGCTGGCGCGGCGCCTTTGGACCGAGGCCTCCGCGCGCCACCGCGGGGGGTAGTTCCGCGTCCCGGGAGTCCGGCGACGCGTCGCCGGGCGCCGGGGGTCAGGCGCCGGGAAGGGGCGGCAGCTCGCCCGAGTCCTCGATCCCGGTGAGGATGTCGGTGACGGCGTCGTGGACCCGGCCGTTGGTGGCCACGATGTGGGCCCCGGCCATCCGGAACCGCTCCCCCCGGTAGCCGGTGACCCGCCCGCCCGCCTCCTCCACCAGGAGCGCGCCGGCGGCCACGTCCCAGGGCTTGAGCTTCTCCTCCCAGTAGCCGTCGAACCGCCCCGCGGCCACGTAGGCGAGGTCCAGGGCCGCGCTCCCCCCCCGCCGAACCCCCTGGGAGCGCTTGAGAAACGAAGCGAACTGGCGGAGATTGTCGCGGGGCGCGCTCCGCACGTCGTAGGGGAACCCGGTGACCAGGAGCGCCTCCCCGAGGTCTCCGGTGGCGCTCACCGCGAGCCGGGCGCCGTTCCGGTGGGCACCGCCGGCGCGCCGGGCGGCGAAGGTCTCCCCGCGGGTCGGGTCGTGCACCACCCCCGCCACCCGTTCCCCGTCCCGCTCCAGGGCGATCGAGACCGAGAACACCGGGTAGCCGTGGGCGAAGTTGGTGGTGCCGTCCAGGGGGTCCACGATCCAGCAGAGGGGCCCGTCGCGATGGATGCGGTCCTCCTCCTCGGCGAGGATCGAGGCGGTGGGAACGAGCTCGGTGAGCCGGCGGACCAGGAGCCTCTCGGACTCGGTGTCGGCCTCGGTGACCAGGTCCATCACCCCCTTGTGTTCCACGTGCCGAACCCGACCGAGTTTGTTCAGTAACAACGCGCCGGCCTCGTGGGCGACGCGAACGGTGTCCTGGAGGAGGGCGTCGAGGTCCATAGGCGGTCGATCTTACCAACCCGGGAGGGCGAGCGGGAGAGGCCGCGCCCGCGTCCCCGCGCCTTCGCTCTCCGCGAATTCCCGTTTCGCCGGTGACGCTGGGCGCGGCCGCGGGTAGAGTTCGGGCCATGAGACGCGACTTGAAACCGCTCCTCTTCCCCCGCTCGGCGGCGGTGGTGGGCGCGTCCGAGCGCCCCGGCTCGCTTCCGGGCGCCGTGCTCAAGAGCCTGCTCGCCGGCGGCTTCGCCGGCCCCGTCTACCCGGTGCATCCCAGGGCGGGGACGGTGTTCGGAGCGCGGGCGTGGCCCGATCTCCGCGCGCTCCCGGAAGCGCCCGAGCTGGCGGTGATCGGGGTCGCTCCCGAGGCCGCGGAGTCGGCCATCCGGGAGCTTCTGGAGCGGGGGACCCGCGCCTTCGTGCTCCTCACCGCCGGCTTCGGAGAGCTGGGTCCGGAGGGACGCGCGCGCGAAGAGGCGCTGGCCGCGGCCTGCCGCGAGGCGGGCGCGGTGCTCATGGGCTCCAATTGCATGGGGCTCCATACCGTGACCCCCAGCTACCGCTTCGACGGAAGCTTCTCCCGGGTTTTGCCGGCGCCGGGGCGGATCGCCTTGATCTGCCAGAGCGGATCGATCGGCGAGTGGCTCATGCTGCGGTTCACCGAGCGGAGGCTGGGGGCGGCCTTCTTCGCCAGCGTGGGCAACATGGCCGACCTCACCGTGCCCGACTTCATGGAGGGGGTGGCCGAGCACCTGCCCCAGGTCGAGCAGGTGCTCCTCTACCTGGAAACGATTCCCCGGGCGGACCGCTTGCGCGAGGCGGCGGCGGCGCTCCGGCCCGGCACCCGGCTGATCGTGGTCCGGGGCGGCACCACCGGCTCGGGCCGCCGGGCGGTGGGAGGGCATACCGGCGCGGTGGCGGCGGAGCCCGCCCTGGCCGAGGCGCTGCTGGGGGCGGTGGACGCGGTGGACGTGCCGTCCCTGGTGGACGCGGTGGATCTCCTGGAGTGCGGGGACCGCCTGGGCATCGCCCGCGGCGGGCGGGTGGCGGTGGTGACCAACGCCGGCGGCCCCGCGGTGCTCGCCACCGACGAGCTGGCCCGGAACGGGGTGGAGCTTCCGGTGCTCTCCGACCGCCTTCGCGCGCGGCTGGCCGGGGGGCTACCGGCGGCGGCGGTGACCGCCAACCCGGTGGACATGCTGGCCTCGGCGGGACCCGAGGCGTACCGGGACGTGCTCACCACGCTCGCGGCGAGCGACGAGATCGACGCGCTCCTTCCCATCTTCATGCATCCCATCGTCACCGACGCCGCCGAGGTGGCCTCGGTGTTCGCCGCGGTGCTCCCGGGAGCGAAGGCGGCCGCGGTCCCCTGCTGGATGGCCGCGCCGGAGGCGGCGGCCACCGGCGAGGCGCTGCGTGACGCCGGGCTCCCGGTCCTCACCGAGCCCAACCGCGCGGCCCGGGCCCTGGCCCGCTGGGTGCGCCAGCCCCGGACTCCCGGGGCGGGGTGGCCCGCGACCGGCCGGAGCGGCGGACGGTGGCCGGAGTCCCTGCGGCTCCTGGGTCCCTCCTGGGGCGACCCCGACTTGCTGGAGTCGTTCGTCACCGGGCCCTCGGTGCGGCCGGTGCTCCATTGCCGGGTGACCGGCGCGGCCGAGGCCGAACGCGCGGCGCGGGGGATCGGCCTCCCGGTGGCGCTCAAGATCGAGCGGCCCACCGAGCCCCACAAGGCCAAGGCCGGTCTCCTGGCCCTGGCCCACGACGCCCCCGGCCTTCGCCGCGGGATCGACGCCCTGGCCTCCCGAGAGCGGGAGGGGGACCGGTGGCTCGTCCAGAAGCTGGCGCCGCCCGGCCCTGAGGTCTTCGCCGCCTTCCTCCGCCATCCCGGCCTGGGCGCGTTCGTGGGGCTGGCCCGCGGGGGAAGCGCGGTGGAGCGCGGGGAGCCGCCGGCCTGGCTCTCGCTCCCCACCGGCGCCCCCCAGGCGGAGGCGTTCTTCCGGCACGCCCGGTTCCTGGCCGAGCTGGGCAAGGCGGGGGACCCCGCGGTGAGCGCGGTGCGGAGCCTGGTCGAGGCGCTGGCGCGGCTGGCCGCCGAGGCCCCCGCGGTGGCCATGGCCGAGGTCAACCCGGCGATCTGGGACCGCGAGACGGGGACCCTGTGGGTGGTGGACGCCCGCTGGCAGCCGGCGGCGCAGTGACCGGGTCGCGCCCGCGACCCGCTACCGCTCGGTCCGGCCGGTGAACCGGAACGACCCGAAGTGGACGGCGGGCATGGTCAACCCCCCGGTGTCGGCGGTGGACGACCACCACGAAGGCACCCGTTTCCGCTCGCGCGAGATCGCCCGCACGTCCCCGAAGGCCTCGACCAGGCTCTGGGTGAAGCGGAGGTTGCCGACCGCGCCCTTCACCTTCCCGTCCTCGATCAGGAAGGTGCCGTCCCGGGTCATCCCGGTCATGGTCGCCTTGCGGGTGTCCAGGAAGCCGTTCACGTAGTGGAAGCGGGTGACCAGGAGCCCCCGCGCCACCCGCGACGGCATCTCCGCCGCGGCCGCGTCGCCGGGAGCGATGAACAGGTTCATGGGCACCGGGTCGGAACCCTCGTGGCCCGGGAGCACCGCGTGCGAGGTGTTCTCGCAGCCCAGCCGCGCCGCCCACCCGGTGTCGGTGCCGAAACCCCGGGCGACCCCCCGGTCCAGAATCACGAGCCGGCGCTTGGGCTGCCCTTCGAAGTCGAAGGGCGTGGGCACCCCGGCGGGATCGGTGGCGTCGTCGTAGATGGTGACGTTCGTTCCCACCAGCCGCTCTCCCAGCTTTCCGGCCAGGGCCGAGGTCTTCTCGCGGATCGACCGCGCGGTGAACGAGGTGAAGGTCATCCACTCCATGAGCTCGGCCACCGCCGCCGGCTCCAGGATCACCTCGTAGGTCCCCGGCTCCACCGTCACCGGCTTCGACCCCTCCCGGCACTTCAGGATCGCGGTCTCCCCCACCGCGTCCACGTCCAGCTCGCGCGCGTTTCGGCTCATGGCCGAGCCGAACCCGGAAGTGTTCTCGCCGAGCGCGATCAGGTTCACCGCGGCGCTGGTGAGCGGAGCGTAGGCCGCCACCCCCCGCGAGTTCACCACCGCCAGCTCCTTCTCCGAGGACCCGAACCCCCCGGCCACGGTGAGACCGTGCCGGGCCGCGGCATCGAACACGCGTTTCAGCGCGGTGGCGCGCTCCCCGGGTCCGAGGGCGGCGGTCGCAGGAACGTGGCTCCCGACCTCGGGGAGCGGGCGGGGGCCCGGGAGCCCCGGGAACCCCGGATCCCGGGGGGCGACCCGGGCGAGATCGGCGGCCTGGACCAGCGCGCCCGCGCAGGCCTCGGGCGAGAAGCCGTGCGCCGAGGCCCTCCCGGTGCGCCCGTCCCGGATCACCCGCGCCACCACCAGCGCGTCGTCGGCGGTCACGTTCTGGTGGATCACCGAGTTCGCGCAGCGGCTGAGGGCGCTCCGCCCGGCCACCACCACCAGCTCGGCCTCGTCGCCGCCGGCGGCCTTCAGCGCCCCCGTCATCGTCTCCAGCATCCGCTCGCGCCCGGTCATCGCGACACCCCCACCCGGACGTTCTCGAACCGCGCCGGGGGCGCGCCGTGGCTCACGTGCATGACCTGCATCGGTTCCCCCTTGCCGCAGGAGGGAAGCCCGGTGAGCAGCCAGCCGGACTCGCCCCCCACCGCGGAGCAGCCTCCCCAGAACCGGGGGGTGATTCCGGTGTAGACCGGGTTCTTGAGCATGCGGCCGAGCCTCCCGTTCTTGATTTCCCACGCGACCTCCAGCCCGAACTGGAAGTTGAGGCGGATGTCGTCGATGCTCCAGGACTTGTTGGTGGTCATGTAGACCCCGTCCTTCACCTCGGAGAGAATCTCCTCGAGCGTTCCCTGGTGCGGCTCCAGGTTCACGTTGACCATGCGGATGAGCGGGATGTGGGACCAGCTCTCCGCCCGCATGGTGCCGCCGGAGCGGTCGAGCCCCACCCGCGGCGCGGTCTCGCGCGAGGTGAGGTAACCCACGTGGATCCCCCGGTGGACGAGCCGGGTGCGGCCGGCCGGCACCCCCTCGTCGTCCCAGCCGAAGGTCCCGAGGCCCCCGGGGGTGGTCGAGTCGGCGGTGAGGTTCACCAGCTCCGACCCGTAGCGGAGCTTGCCCAGGCCGTCCCGCTGCATGAAGCTCCCGCCGGCCAGCGAGATCTCGGTGCCGAGCACCCGGTCGAGTTCGGTGGGGTGGCCGCAGGACTCGTGGACCTGGAGCCCCACCTGGTCCGCGCCCAGGACCAGGGTGGTCTCGCGGGGGGGACAGTCGGGGGCGAGGCAGAGCGCCACCGCCTCCCCGGCCAGGCTCCGGGCGCGCCCGGCCAGATCCAGGTCGCGCACGAACTCGTAGCCGGCGGCGCGGAAGTTGCCGCGGAAGGAGTTGGGATAGGAGCGGCGCTGGACCTCGCCGTTCAGCTCGGCGGTGGCGGCGATGCCTCCCCCCGACTCCAGCACCTCCTGCTCCAGCTCCGAACCCTCGGTGGAAACGAAGCGTTTGCGGAAACGGAAGAAATCCATGGACGCCTCCGCCGAGGCCACGTGCTCCACCGACCGCATGGTGTCCACCGCCTGGGAGAGGAGCGCGATCTTCTCGTCCAGCGGCACCGCGAACGGGTCCTCGCGCCGGTCCGAGGTCCAGGAGCCGGTGGCGGACTCCACCGGAGCCAGCACCACCCGCTCCCCGCCCGCGCCGGCGGAGGCCCGGGCCACCGCCACCGCCCGCGCCACGGTGTCGCGGAGGGACTCGGGGCTCTCCAGGCTCGAGCCGGCGAAGCCCCACGCCCCGTCGAGCAGCACCCGCACCCCGAACCCCCGGTCGGTCCCGCGGAGCGCGGTCTCGAGCACCCCGTTCCGGATCAGCAGGCTCTCGGTGGCGTTTTCCACGTGACGGAGGTCGCCGTAGTCCACCCCCGCTTCGCGCAGGTGGGCGAGCCCGGCGCGCAGGAAATCCATCGGATCGCGGTCGGTCATTACGGGTGTCCTTTCCGTTCCGGAGGGAGGGGGGCGGCGGGAGGGGCCTCGGTGACGCCCAGCACGCAGACCACGCGTTCGCACCCCTCCGACTCCACCTGGAGGGTGGTGTGGGTGATTCCGAATTCCCGGAGCAGCACCGCCTTGGCCTCGAGCAGGATGCGGTCGGTCTCGGCCAGCCGCTCCGGCATCACCCGGAGATGGCCGGAGAGCGCATGCACGCGGGAGGTGAGGCTCCAGACGTGGAGGTCGTGCACCCCTTCCACCCCGTCGAGACCGGTCACCGCGCGGCCGAGCGCGGCCAGGTCCACCTCGCGGGGGGCGGACTCCAGGAGCACGTCCACCGCCTCGCGCAGGAGGCGGTACGCCCCGTACACCACCACCACCGCCAGCACCACGCTCACCGCGGGATCCACCCAGTACCACGAGGTGGCGGCCATCGCCGCCGCCGCGGCCAGGACCAGCACCGAGCTGGCCCCGTCGGATCCGGCGTGCCAGAGGGCGGCCCGGGTGCCGAGGCCGCCGCGGGCCCGGCTCAGCCACCAGATGACGAGCAGGTTGGCCACCAGCCCCGCCGCCGCCACCGGGAAGAGCACGTCCACCTCGACCCGCGGGGGGCTCCGGAAACGCCGCCAGGCCTCGACCAGGATCGCCGCCGCCACCAGGGCGAGAAGGATCCCGTTGGCCAGCGCGCTCAGGATCTCGAGCCGGTAGTAGCCGAAGGTGCGGATGCGGTTGGCGGGACGGGAGGCGAACCGGATCGCGGCCACCGCCAGCCCCAGCGAAAGCAGATCGGTGAGCATGTGGCCGGCGTCGGAGAGCAGCGCCAGGGAGTGCGACACCCACCCCCCCGCCACCTCGGCCAGGAACAGCACCACCGTCACCACCAACGCCCGCTTGAGCGCCCGCGCCTCCTCCGCCGAACCGGCGCGAATGTGATGGTGGCCGGACATGGAGACTCCTCGCCGAACGTGGAACTGACTAAAGCACTTGACTATAGGCCGGTCGCCGGGCAACGTGTCAACAATCGGGAGCGAACCGGGAATGCGACCGGGGAGGCACGGTGGGTCCCAACAGAATGCCGGGGTCGGTTTCCGCACGACGGCCGCGGGGCGTCCGGGGAGGAACGAACGCCCTCGGCACCCTGGGGCGCCTGCTGGCCATCCTGGCCGCGGTCCTCGCGACGGGGGTGGCGGGCTTCGCGTTTTTCGAGCACCTCTCCCTGCCCGAAGCGGTCTATCTCGCCGTGTCCACCATGACCACGGTGGGCTATGGCGACCTGGTCCCCCACACCGCCGGCGGCCGCTGGTTCGCGGTGGCGGTGATGCTGGGCGGGGTGAGCGTGGCATTCTACGCGGTGGGTTCCCTGGCCGCGCTCCTGGTGGAGGGGCGCCTCGGCCGGCTGGTGGAGGAGCGGCGCATGCGGAAGCACGTCGGAGAGCTCGATCGCCATTTCGTGGTCTGCGGCTACGGACAGATCGGGGTGCGGCTGACCGCGGAGCTGGCCCAGGCGGGCGCGGACTTCGTGGTGGTGGAGCGCGATCCCGCCCGGGCTCAGGCCGCCCGCGACGACGGCCGCCTGGTGGTGGAGGGGGACGCCACCGACGACGCGGTGCTCCATGCCGCGCGGGTGGACCGGGCCCGCGGCCTGGCCACGGTGATCTCGGACGACGCCGAGAACCTCTACATCATCGTGAGCTCGCGCGCGCTCAACCCCGGGATCGCGGTGGTCGCCCGAGGCTCCCGCGCCCGGGGCGGGCGCTATCTCACCCAGGCCGGCGCCCAGAGCGTGGTCTACCTGGACGACCTGGGAGCGGTGCGGATGGCCCGCTCCCTCCTCCATCCCGAGGTGGTCACCTTCCTCGAGGAGATGATGAACCCGGCCCTCGGCGACGCGCACCTGGAGGCGCTGCGGCTCCCGGCCGGCTGCTTCGCGGCGGGGCGGACGTTGAAGGCGCTGAACCTGAGGGCGCGGCTCGGCATCCAGGTGCTGGCGCTCCGGCGCGACGGCCGTTACCTGCCGAGCCCCGGCGCCGAGGAGACGCTCCTGGAAGGCGACGTGATGCTGGTGGTGGGAACGCAGGAGAGCCTGGGAAACCTGGAGTCGGAGCTGGAGCGGGAGAAGGCTCCGGGCGGGGTCTGACCCCCGCCCGGGCGGCACGGCCGGAAGATCAGCCGCGGTGGCCGGAGCCGGTGAGAAAGGCGAGGATCTCCCCGGTCTCCCCCTCCGCGCGGAGCCGGCGCACCGCCGCCTCCGCCGCCGCCGAGGCGGGCTCCGCCGAAATCCCGCGCCGCCCCAGGGCCAGCCGGCCGGCCTCGATCTCCTCCTCGGACACCTCCACCGTGCGCCCCCCCCCGCGCCGGAGCGCGGCCAGGATCTCCTCCCGGCGGGGCGGGTCGTCGATCCCGATGCCGTGGGCGCGGGTGGCGCCTCCGGTCCCCGGACGGCGGAGCCCGGGGCAGGCCCCGGCCTGGACCGCGAAGAGCCGCACCTCGCTTCGCCCCGCACGCTCCAGCGCCAGCGCGAGGCCGACGAAGAGCGACCCGTTCCCCACCGGCACCACCCACAGCGGGGGAGGATCGCCGCCGGTCTGCTCCAGGATCTCCAGCGCGGCCAGCGCCGTCCCCTCGCGGAAGGCGGGATGGTAGACGTGGCTGAAGTAGAACACGTGATCCGCCTCGCGGCGCGCGCGCGCCGAGGCCTCGGCGCGGGTTCCCTCCGCCACCACCGCCGCCCCCAGCTCCCGCAGCGCGTCCCGCTTCACCGGGGAGAGCCCACCCGGGGTGTGCACGGTGACCGGGAGCCCCACCCGGGCCGCCGCCCCCGCCGCAGCCAGGGCGGCGCTCCCCGAGGAGTCGACCACCAGGGCCTCGGCGCCGGCGCGCTGCGCCACCGCCGCCAGCACCGCCGCCCCCCGGTCCTTGAACGAACCGGTGGCGTTCAGGTCCTCGCGCTTCCACCGGAGCCGCGCGTCCCCGGGGTCGGCCCAGAGCGGGATCGGCGGTTGCACCCCTTCGTCCCCGGCTTCGGAGACCGGGTAGAGTTCGGGGGCGCGGGCGATCCAGAGCCCGCCGCAGATGCAGCGGAAGGGATAGGTGGGGCCGGTCCGGGCCTCGCGGCCGCAGGCGGGACAGAGGAGGTCGTTCACGGCGCCCCTTCCCGGGCGGCGGCGCCGCCGGCGATCACCACCAGGGTGAGGTCGTCGGGAAGCGCCCCCTCGGCGAAGGTGCGCACCGCGTCGATCACCGCGTCCACCAGCGCCCGGGGCGACTCGGCGGCGTGAGCGCGCACCACCTCCACCAGGCGCCCGGTGCCGAACTCCTCCTCGGCCGCGTCCATGGCCTCGGTCACCCCGTCGGTGTAGAGGACGAGCAGGTCCCCCTCCTCCATCTCGATCACCTCCTCCTCGTAGTCCGCGTGGGGGAACACGCCGAGGATGGTGCCGCCGGTGGAGAGCCACTCCACCGCGCCGTCGCGATGGAGCCAGAGGGGCGGGTTGTGGCCGGCGTTGCAGTAGCGGAAGCTCCGGCGGCGGTCGTCCAGGACCCCGAACACCCCGGTCACGAACTCGGTCTCGCGGAGGCTGTCGGCCAGGAACACGTTCATCTCCCGGCAGAGGACCGAGGGATGGGAGCGCTGGGCGGCGGTGAGGCGGAACGCGGTCCGGACCCCGGCGCTGATGAGCGCGGCGGGAATCCCCTTGCCCGACACGTCGGCCACCGCCACCGCCAGGGTTCCGTCCTTGCGCTCCAGGAAATCGTAGTAGTCGCCGCTCACCTCCTCGTTGGGCAGGGTGCGCGCGTCCAGCCCGCGCCGGGCCACATTTTCCGGCAATTTCGGCAGAAAATAACGCTGTATACGCCGGGCGATCCCCAGCTCCTGCTCCAGGCGCCGCTGGTTCCGCTCCCGCTCCAGGAGCCGCGCCCGCTCCAGGGCCACCGCGGCCTGGCCCGCGAACCCTTCCAGCAGCTCCAGGTCGTGGGCGGTGTAGGCGTCGGGACGGTCGCTCTCCAGGTTGAACACCCCGATCACCCGGCCTCCGGATTTGAGCGGGGCCACCATCTCCGCGCGGGTCTCGGCCCGGGCGTTGTAGTAGCGGGGATCGCTCAGCACCCGGGGCACGATCTCGGGGGCGCCGGTGCGGGCCACCGAGCCCACGATCCCCTGCCCCACCTTGAGGCTCACGATCTCCTCCTGTCCGGCGGGATAGCCGCGCAGCGATTGGTGCACCACGTCCAGCCCGTCCTCCCCCAGGAGATAGATCACCGCGGCGTCGTAGGGGACCACCTGCCGCAGCAGGTCGAGGATGGTGGTGAGAAGTTCGTGGAGGTCGAGGGTGCTCCCCAGCTCCTGGCCGACCTCCTGCAGGAGCCGCGCCTCCAGCCGTTCCCGGCGGAGCTGGGCGAGCAGGAACGCCACCTCGAACGCGGCGGCGAGCCCGTCCACCAGGTCCTGGAGCGGCTCCGGACCGGGGACCAGCCCGGGGTCGGGCCGGACCAGTTCGATCCCCACGATCACCCGCCCCCGCGCCCGCACCGGCGCCGCCCACACCCGCGCCGGAACCACCCCGGCCTCGGCGGCCATCCCGGCGAAGGGAGGGTAGAAGAATCCGTCGCGCTCTCCCGGCTCGGGAGCGGGGAGATCCCGGTTCCGTTCCCCGGTCCCCAGGGGGCGCTCGCGCCGGATCGCCTCGCCGTGGAGCGGCACCAGGAGATGGAAGTCGCGGGCGGACTCCGGGAACCGGGCCACCACCGCGCAGGCGTCGGCCCCGAGATGCTCCATGAGGATCCCCGCCGCCGAACTCAGGAAGCTCCGGAGGTCGTGAAGCGGGTCCAGGGCGAGGATCCGCGTCCGCACCTCCCGGAAGGCGTGATGGCGCCGGAGGAGGGCGGCGTCGGAGAGGGCGGCGTCCCCGGGAGAGCCCGTCACTCGCCCTCCGCCAGCGGGTACTTGAACCCGTTCCCGGTGAGGAAGAGCACCACGTCCTCGTGGGGCCCGATCCACCCCGAACGCGCGAGCTCGAGGGCGGCGGCGACGGTGGCCGCGGATTCCGGGGCGGTGAAAAGCCCCTCGTCGCGCCCGACCCAGCGGCGGGCCTCCGCCATCGCGGCGTCGGTCACGGTGATCGCGGTGCCGCCGGTGGAGCGGACCGCGTCCAGGATCAGGTGGTCGCCGATGGTGCCGGGAACCCGGAGCCCGTTGGCCTCGGTCACCGGATTCTCCCAGGCCCGGGCGTGCTCGGCCCCCTCCTCGAACGCGCGCACGATGGGGGCGCAGCCCGCGGCCTGCACCACCACGAAGCGGGGCGGCGGACCCTCCACCAGGCCCAGCTCCCGCAGCTCGCGGTCGGCCTTGGCCATACCCACGATGCCGGTCCCCCCCCCGGTGGGATAGACCACCACCCGCGGCCAGCGTCCCCCGAACTGCTCCACCAGCTCCAGCCCCATGGTCTTCTTGCCTTCGACCCGGTAGGGCTCCTTCAGGGTGGAGAGGAAGAACCAGTCCGAGGCCTGGGGGCGGGACGCCAGCCACTTCCCGGCTTCGGCGATGTTCCCGTCCACGTCGTAGACCGTCGCCCCGTGGAGCCGCGCTTCCTCCCGGAAGGGCTCGGGGGTGAGAACGGGAAGGGCCACGTGGACCCGGACGTTCCAGTAGGCGCCGTAAGCGGCGGCCGCGCCCCCCGCGTTCCCCGCCGAGGGGAGTGCGAAGTCGCGCCCCCCCAGCTCCACCGCCCGCGCCACCGCCGTCGCCATCCCCCGCGCCTTGAACGAGCCGCCGGGGTTACGCCCCTCGTCCTTGAGGAACAGCCGCGAAAGCCCCAGCCGGCGGCCGAGGCGTTCGGCGAGGAGAAGCGGCGTGCCCCCTTCCCCCAGGCCGCGCCGGCGGGCGGGGTCGCGCACCGGAAGGACCTCCGCCCAGCGCCAGAGCCCGGGAGGGCGCTCCCGCAGCGATTCGGGGGTGAGGGTGCGGCGGGCGCGGGAGAGGTCGTACTCGGCCAGCCAGGTCCCGCCGCAGGCGCAGATGGTCTGGAGGCGGTCGGCGTCGGCGCCAGCGGCGCAGCGGGCGCAGCGGAGCCCGGTGAGGGTCGAGGCGGGCGCCGCGGTCATCGGGATCGGCCCCCGGCCGTCAGTCGGTGAGGAGGTAGAGGATGCGCCCGCAGTTCTCGCACACCTTGACCGGCTGGTCGGCGGTGATCTCGGAGAAGAAGCTGGGGGGAACCCCCTGGAAGCAGCCCAGGCAGATCCGGTTCTCCACCGGCACCACCGCCCGCCCGTACTTGGCGATCAGCCGCTCGTAAATCCGAAGGTACCGCCGGTCGATCTTGCCCGCGATCTTCTCCCGGGCGGCGTGCAGCGGTTCCAGGTTGTCGAGGGAGAACCCCATCCCTTCCAGCTCCCCGCGCCGCTGGTCGTCCTGGGTCTCGCGGATCAGGGTGTCCAGATCCTGCAGGGTCACCAGGAGAAGAACCTGCTCATGCACCTTCGTCCGCCTCCTCGAGGATTTCCGCCACCTCGTCGAAATCCTTGGCGGTGAGAAGCGACCGCCGGGACTTCGCGCTCTTCACCATCTCCACGATCTTGCCCAGCACCGGAAGATAGAGGTTGCTTCGCTCCTGGGGCGGGGCCACGGTGAGGAAGATCAGGTGCACCGGCTTCCCGTCCATGGCGTCGAAGTCGATCCCCTCCTCGGACCGCGCGAACACCACCCCGAGACGGGTGATGGTGAGGGTTCGCCCGTGGGGAACCGCCACCCCCCGGCCGATGCCGGTGCTGCCGAGGTGCTCGCGCTGGCGCAGCATGTCGAGAAGGATCTCCCCCTCCTTGATGCGTTGCGCGCGGACCAGCGCCTCCACCATCTCCTTGAGCGCCCCTTCCTTGTCCTTCGTCTTGAGCGCGGGAATGAAGAGGTCTTCCTCGAAGAACTCGCTCAGCCGGATGGTCACGGTCTCCACCTCGCGGATCGTTGGTGTCGGTCGGCTCTCCGGGCCGCGGTCGCGACCCGCATGCGGCGGGATATCGTTTCGCCGGTTCAGTCTAGCGCCGCGGCCGGAAAGGGGTCAATGCGGCCCGCGACCGGAAGCGACGGCCGCGGCTCCTTTTGCGGCGGAAGCGCGGGAAAGCGCATGCGGTCACGCGCCGCCGGACCGGTTGGCGGCGCCGGTCGAACCGGTTTGGATCTCATAGGAGCGCCGGAGCAGCTCCCGCTGGATCCGTGCCGCCACCCCGAGGCCGTGGTGGGCCCCCACCCACTCCCGGCCCGCCCGCCCCAGCCCGGCGCGGAGCGCCGGATCGCGCAGCGCGCGCGCGGCCGCCCCGGCCAGCGCCTCCGCGCTCTCCCCCACCAGCACCTCGCGCCCGGCCTCGGGGCCCATTCCCAGCACCCCTACCGGCGTTCCCACCACCGCCCGTTCCAGCGCCAGCGACTCCAGCAGCCGGATGCGGAGCCCTCCCCCGTAGCGGAGCGGCACCAGCACCACCGCCGCCTCCAGCAACAGCCTCCGCACGTCGCGCACCTCGCCCCGGACCTCGGCCCCGGCTTCGCGGGCCCGCCGGGCCAGCGGGGGAGGGAGTCCACCTCCCGCCACCGTGAGCCGCACCCGGGGATGGAGCCGGCGGAGCGCGGGCCAGACCGCTTCCAGGGTGTAGGCGAGGGCGTCGCGGTTGAAGTCGGCGCGGAAGGAACCGAAGAGAAGCGCCCGGTCCGGGTCCTCGGGCGGGTCGTCCGGACCCCGGGGGGCGAGCTCGCGGTCCAGATCGACCCCGTAGGGCACGACCGCGCTCCGGCCGGGCCGGGCGAGCCCGTCCGCGACCGCGCCCGCGCGGTCGGCGTCGGTGAGAAACCAGGTGAACGGGCTTGCGGCCAGCGCTTCCTTTTCGCACGCGGTCTCGAGCGCGGCCCAGCGCGCGGGGCGGGCGCCGTCCCGGTCGCGCTCCCCCGCCCGCTCCCGCACCCGGTACTCCAGGTCGTGGGCGAAGAGCACCGCGGGGACGCCGGGAACGCGCTTCAGATAGCCGGCGGCGTACCAGTACTCCGCCACCACCAGCTCCGGCGCGAACGCCGCCGCCTCCCGGGCGAAGGCGTCGAGGAGCGGGGCGGGCGCGGTGTAGCCCACCACCGGGGGGACGCCGCGACGGGCGTCGCGGCGGGTGCGCCACCGGTAGAGCGCGCGATGAACCGCCGAGGCCCGGTTGGGGGCGAGGGGCGCCGTCACCTCCAGCCCCGGCACCGCCTCCCGGAGCCCCGCCACCCGCGCCTCCTCGCCGCGCCCCAGGCGCCGGGCGAAGAGGCGGATCCGGTGCTCGGCGGCAAGATTGGCCAGGATCTGGAGCGTGACCCGGCTCGTCCCCTGGACCGGGGGATAGGGCACGATGGGTTTCATCCACAGGATCCGCATCAGCGCGCTCCGGCCGCCGCCCGGTCGAACACCGCCGCGGTGGCGGCGGCGGAGCGGGCCAGGGTGAAGCGCGCCTCGTAGCCGGCGCGGGCGGCCGCCCCCCACGCGCGCAGGGTCTCGAAACCGGCGGCGGCGGCGGCCAGGGCCTCGGTCCAGGCCGCCACGTCCAGGGGAGGGAGGCGGCGCCCGGTCACCCCGTCGGCCACCACCTCGTCCATGCCCGGCAGGTCGCTCAGGAGCGCCCCGCGCCCCCGGGCCATGGCCTGGAGCACCACCAGCGGCATCCCCTCCAGCCGCGAGGGGAGGGCGAGGAGATGCACGCCGTCCAGGAACGCGTCGGGGTCCTCCACCTGGCCCAGGAAGCGCACCCGCCCCGCCTGCCCCAGTTTCCCGGCCAGGCGTTCCAGGGCCGGCCGAAGCGGCCCCCGGCCGGCCACCCGCACCTCGAGCGGCACCTCGGGAAGCCGGGCCGCCGCCTGCACCACCACCTCGATCTGCTTCCGCGGCTCCAGGCTCGCCATCACCCCCACGATCAAGGGAGACGGGGGGGGCATGGGAACGGGGGGGCCGGGATCGGGGACCCCGTTCGGCACCACCGCGATCCGCCCGGGGTCGAGACCCTCGGCGGCCAGGCGCCGGCGGGCGGCCGCAGTGAGGACGATGGTCGCCGCCACCGGGCCGGCCAGCGCGCGCTTGCGCCACCGGCGGCGGCGGGATCGCGGGATCTCCACCAGGTGCTCGGTGCAGACCACCGGGAGCCCGCTCCCCCGGGCCAGCAACCAGGGAAGGAGGCCCGAGCCGCCGTCGTAGGTGTTGGGGAGGTTCACGTGGACCAGGTCGAATCCGCCGGCGCGGGCGGCGCGGGCCAGCCTCCAGCCGTCGCCGGGTCCGGGCCGGTAGGCGCGCGCGGAAACGCCGAGCCGGGCGAGTCGCTCCCCCCAGGGCGCGAGCGCGGGGCGCTCGGGGATCGCGAGCTCGACCTTCCAGCCCGGAAGCGCGCGGGACAGCCGCTCGAGATAGATCTCGGCCCCGCCCACCCCGTGGGCCTCCGACACCATGAGGACCCGCTTCACCGGGGGCGCTCCCCTTCCAGGTCGAACCCCTCGATCCGGACGCCGCCCCGGTTCCAGGTCCCGACCGGCGTTCCCCGCGCCCGCAGCCAGGCGAGCACCTTCAGATTGGGGTCGGTGTACCAGAGCCGGCTTCCCACCCACCACGCGCGCCGGTGGCCGGCGAGGACGTCGTCGAGCTTGGTCTCGCCCCCCCGCGGACCCTCGAAGTAGAGCGGAAAGTAGGTGAAGACGGCGGCGGCGCCGCGGTAGTACCGGAGGAGCGGTCCCTCCACCCCTTCCTCCACGATCAGGTCCCCGGGACGGCTCTCGCGATCGAGATAGGCGGCGGCTCCCCGGAAATCCTCCTTGGCATAGCGCGGGTCGAAGGTCTGCCGCCCCCACCCCACCAGCATCGGCACCACCAGCGCGGCCGCCAGCGCCCACGCGAGGACCCGGCCCCGGGCGCGCGCCCGCCCCCACCCCTCGGCCAGGAGCAGCAGGAACACCGGCTGGGACACCGCGAGGTAGCGGGCGTTGAACGCCTTCAGCCCCACCGCCGCGACCGCGGCGATGCCGACGGCGGGTAGGAACGCCCACAGGAACAGGAGGCGCAGGCGCGGCTCGCCGAGGCCTCTGGCGGCCAACACCAGCGCGACCGCCGCCCCCGCCGCCGCCACCGCCAGCACCGGTAGGTAGGGCACGAACATGGAGAACGCGGTCCGGTCGTGGAGGGCGCGGAGCGGCGGGCCCAGGCCGAATCCCCCCAGGAACGAGGCGTAGGCGAAGGGCAGGGCGAGCGGGGAGAAGGTGAGGTCGCCGCGCACCGGGCCGGTCCCGCTCCCCCCCACCCCGCTCCACTCCACGTGGCGGCGGAACTCCACCACCAGCCACGGCGCGATCACGAGGCCGGCCACCATGGCGGCGCCGAGCCAGCTCAGCAGCCGGTCGCGCCGGTCGAGGAGCAGGTAGAGCCCGATCACCGGGAAGAGCACGAGCGCGCTCAGGTTGCAGAGGAGCGCCAGACCGAGGGCGGCGGCGTGCACCAGCCACGCCCCCGGGCCCGGCCGCTCCAGGGCCCGGACCAGGCTCCACAGCACGAGCGCCGCGGCGGCCAGGAGCAGGGCGTAGTTGCGCACCTCCTGGGAGTACCAGATGTGGAAGGGGGAGAGGGCGAGGAGCCAGGTGGCGGCGAGCGCGGCCCGCGGGAGTACCCGGCGGAACGCGAAGGCGGCCAGGATCAGGCCGGCGATGCCGGCGGTGGCGGCCCACAGACGCAGCGCGAGGTCTCCGGTGCCGAAGAGCTGGGTCCACGCGCGGAGCCACACCCCGGGAAGGGGCCCGGCGGGGTTGGCCAGCACGTCGGCGAACCGGAAGGGAAGCCCGATGGAGGCGGCGCGCAGGGTGAGCGACTCGTCCACCCAGATCGGCTGGCGGGTGAGACAGAAGAGCCGCAGGAAGACGCCGATAGCGAGGGGGACGAGGAAGTACGACCAGGCCGGGACCGCGGGCGCGGGGAGAGTGGGATTCGAACCGGGAGACCGGTCCGTCAATAGGCCCCGTCGCGGGAGAGCACGGCGGGAATGGTGCGGAGCAGGATCTTCAGGTCGAGGAGGAACGACATGTACTGGATGTACCGGATGTCCAGGCGCATCCATTCGTCGAAACCGAGCTTGCTGCGTCCCGAAATCTGCCACAGACAGGTGATCCCCGGTTTGACGTCCAGCCGGCGCCGCTGCCAGGGCTCGTACTTCTCCACCTCTTCCGGGATGGGAGGCCGCGGCCCGATCAGCGACATGTCGCCCCGCAACACGTTCAGGAGCTGGGGCACCTCGTCCACCGAGGTGCGGCGGAGGAGGCCGCCCACCCAGGTGACCCGGGGATCCCTGGCGATCTTGAACACCGGTCCCTCGACCTCGTTCAGGTGCAGGAGGAAGTTCCTCGACTCGTGCGCCCCGTCCACCATGCTCCTGAACTTATAGAACGTGAACGGCTTACCATCCTTGCCCAGACGGATGGACTTGTAAAGCACCGGACCTCGGGAGTTGAGCTTGATGGCCAGCGCCACCAGGGGAAAGAAGGGGAGGAAGAGCAGGAGTCCGAGGAGGGCGCCCAGGAGGTCCATGGTCCGCTTGCCGCGGCGCTTGTAGAAGGTGTCCTCGCACGCCAGGGTGCCGGCGGCCAGGACGGCGGGGGGGGGAAGTTCCATTTTGACCCGGTTGGCGCTCCGTGCCTGCGCCGTCTTGAGCGGCGACACGGCATCCACGCTCTTCACACCTTGCAGGAAACCGCTCTGAGAGTCCCTCTGCGCCGACTTGTACATGGGTGCCTGCTCAAGATGGGCTCGGCGGACAGGGGATGGGAAAGGGGCGGCGACTCTGGACGTTGATCGTGGGCGGTGCAGGGCCCGCCGCTCGCCCCCCTGCGTGGCTCCGGCCGCGGACGCGGGTCCGGCCGTCACCTGGGGAGCCGGGGGCCTCGAGCCGACCTGGACTCCGGCTTGTCGCTATTCCTTCCCGTCCCGTTCCGACGCGAGAAAAAGGTCCAACTGAGTTGCCTAGACCGATCTGCGCGCAAAGACCTGTTTTCCGCCCCGGAACGACCGGCCCAAAGCTTGCGTGTTGCTGCGGCGGAGCGGCGTGCTCCGCTCAGGGCCGTGCCCTGTGCTGCTCGGGACCCGGATCCGGGTTGGACGTGGCTAGGTTTCTAGCCTATCAGCGGATTAGCCAATGGAGTCCTGGTCATCACCTCCCGTCCGCTCACGGGGCCCGAGCCGAGACGCACCGCCGTGAGCGCCGTCACCGTCGGGGGAATCCCTCCCGGGAGGGAGGGGTGCAATCCCGCCGTTGCAAAAGCTTAACAGGGGCAACGAGTTGCGTCAACGAGCTTTTCAAGTCCGTGTTAAGTTTTGCGACTCCATGCGTTACCGTCGCGGCCCCGGCTCCGTCCCGGCCACCCGGACCACGGCGAGAGCCTTCCCCTGCCATCGGTCGTTTTCGGAGAGGAGGTCGTGGAGGGAAACTCGCAAGAACATAGGCCGCGGGAGCACCCGCACCGAGACGCGGTAACGGCCCGGAGCCAGGTCACCCGGCACGGCGATCCGCACGCTGTCGGCGAGATCCACCCGCGCCGGCCACGAGGTCGCCGGCCACGCCCCCAGAAACGGGGCCAGGACCTCGCGGTCGCGCCGGCGCGCTTCCCTCCGTCCGGGGATTCGCTCGCGAAGGAGGCGCGCGAGCTTGCTCCCCTCCCCCGCCCCCGCCGCCACCAGGCGCAGATGAACCTCCACCGGCCACCCCGTGGCCTCCGGATCCCGCCGCCACCAGAGGACCGCGGGCACCGCGTCGCCCGCCCGCACCGAGTCGGGAAATTCCAGGGCGGAGAGGCGCACTCCCTCCGCGGATCCGTCCGCGGGATCCACCCTCCACCCCCGCGGCGTCCCGGCGGGGGCCGGGAGGAGCGGCTCCGGCGCGGGGCCGGCGCCCGGGTCCGCCACCCGGAAGAGCGCCCACCCCGGCCCGCGCGCGACCGGAGGAAAATCCCGGGGCCGGCGCGCGAACTTGCGGTAGCGCATCTCGGAGAGCGCTCCCCCCCGGGCGGCCCCGAATCCCGTGCGCAACTTCCCCGAGGCCGCGTCGGGCACGAGCACGTAAGCCACGTGATGCCCGCGGAGAAGCCGCCCGGTCTCCTCCGGCGGCGTCCACGGGGAGAGGATCGCTTCGAGGTCGTTCAACCGGGAGAGGCCGCCGGGGTCGAGCGGGTTCCCGTGCTGGTGGTACACGGTGACCGGGCGGTGCGAGGTCTCCGCCGCCACCAGGGACGACATCCACGGATCGGCGGCCACCGTCCCCGGCCCCGGCGCGCGGTGGAGCAGCCGGATCGCCGCTTCCGCTTCCGGCGGCCGCCACCCCGCGGTGCGGGCGGGGGCGAACCCGGCCACCGCCGCCGGGAGAGCGGCCAGGGCGAGGAGGGCGGCGGGAACCTGGAGAGCGAGCCGGGCCCCCTTCCACCGCTTTTCCCAGAGCGCCGCCAGCGCCCAGCAGAACGGGGTCAGGTAGAGGAGCTTCACGGGAAGGGAGCTGGCCGCCGCCGCTCCCGCGTCGAAGAGCCCGGGCACCAGCGCGACCGCCACCGAGGCCGCCCCCGCCGCCGCCAGGTACCGCCTCCCCCACCGGTCGGGATGAAAGCGCGGCGCGGCCAGGGCGAGGAGGAGCCCCGCGGTGCCGACCGGCCCCAGGACGTTCCAGACCTCCGGGGGCCACAGCACGCTCCCTCCGCGTCCGAGTTCCAGAACCGGCATCACCTCCCGGTGAAGCGGGTTCACCGGGCCCCGCACCTCCAGAAACCGCCAGACCAGGACCGGCGCCGCCACCGCCAGCGCCGTCGCCAGCGCCCCCGCCGTCCGCAGGAATCCCGTCCCGGCGTCGCCGCGGGGGGTGAGGGCGAGCAGGATCGCAGGCAGGAAGAGAAAGGCGGGGGCCATGGGATGCACCGCCGCCGCCACCGCGGTGAGCACGGCCAGGAGCAGCACCCCGGGACGCTCGAACTCCCGGAGGAGGCCCAGGAGCACCCAGGTCCCCGCCCAGGCGGTGAGGAGCCCGGCGTGGGCTCCGTAGCCCAGCCGGGCGGCCCAGCGCCCCCCCTCACCCCCGGTGTAGAGAAGCGCGAGGAGGGCGGCGAGAAACGCTCCCCATCCACCCAGCCCCAGCCGGATCCCCAGCACAAAGACGAGACAGAGCCACGACACCGCCAGCACCGCGGGGGCCTCGGTCCAGACCCGGCTGGCGTCCACGTTTCCCACCGAGGCGGCCAGGGCCAGCCCGACGTGGAACACCCCCTTGCGGGGATCGGGCCGCCCGATCTCCCCGGCGGGAGCGAGCACGTCGGAGGGGAAGAGCCCGCGCCCCTGGAGGATCGCGTTCACGGTGGCCTCGTGGTCGGGACCGTCGGTCTCCGGCCCGGTGGGCGCTCCCGAGACCGCGAGGAGCGCGGCCGCCCCGATCAGGAGCGCCGCCAGCGCCCGGCGCGCGCCGGGGGGCGAGGGGTCCGGAGCCTCGCGCCGCCGCGCCAGAACCAGGGAGACGAGCGCCACCGCGAAGGTCCCGAAGAGGTAGGCGGCGCCCAGGGGGAGAAGCTTCCACCCCAGCACCGTCGCGAACACCGAGGCGCCCAGCACCGGGACCAGGGAAAGCGGGAACGAGAGCGCGAGCACCGCCGGCCAGCCGTGGCGGGAGATCCCCGGCCACAGGAGCGCGAGCGCCGCGCCGGGAAGGATCAGGACCGCAACCAGGCCCGCCCCGGCCCGGATCCCGGGGGGAAGGTGGAGGGTCCTGGCCACCAGCACCAGGCAGACGGTCAGGAGCCCCAGGAGCGCCAGGGGGGCGCGCTCGCGGGCGGACACCGGGTCGGTCACTTGAGCTCGTCGACCTCTTCGGCCTCCACCGCCCGCCGCAACGAGAAGTTCTCCCGCCACAGGTGGTAGAACCCGAGCAGCGTGATGGGGAAGAACTGGACCACGTGGTAAAAGAGCGCGTAGGCGAGGGCGGTCCTATCCCCCACCCCGAAGAGCAGCAGCCCGTACTTGCACCCCACCTCGAAGGTGCCGACGTAGCCGGGGCCCGCCGGAACCATCACCGCCAGCGCGGTCACCACCACCAGCACCAGGCTGGCGTGAAGCGGCAGGTGAAGATCGAAGGCGAGCCCGGTGAAGAAGTAGCTCGAGGCCATGGCCAGCCAGGTGAGGATCGAGAGGAGGATGATCCAGAACACGTGGGACCCGCTGGAGAGCACTTCGAGCCCGTCCAGGAAGCGGTGCATGAGGCCGTTGGCCTTGGCCTCCAGCCCGGCGGGAAGGAACGCGGTCAGGCGGTGGAAGACCCGCATGGTCGCCGCCCGCTTCCAACGCAACAGCGCCATCATCACGAACATGCCCACGCACGCGGCGAGCGCGACGTAGCCGGTCACCTGCACCCACGCCGCGAACGAGTACTGAAGGAGCATGACCCCCAGGAAGAGGAGAATGGCCAGGAGGTCGAAGGCGCGCTCCACCACGATGGTGGCGAAGGCGCTGCTCTTGGACACCCCGGAGTTCTGTCCCACCGAGTACGCGCGGACCAGCTCCCCCAGCCGCATGGGGAGCACGTTGTTGGCCATGAACCCGATCATGGTCGCGGAGTAGGCCTTGCCGAGGGCGACCTCCTTGACCGGGCGGAGCATGAGCTTCCAGCGCACGGCCCGGATCCAGATGGAGAGCAGGGTCGCCGCCACCAGCGGCACCCCCCACACGTACCTGGTGGTCCGGAACACGTCCATGAGCTCCCGGTAGTGGATCCCCCGGAACGCGATGAACAGGCAAACCACCGTGATCGCCACCCCGATCACGGTCAACCAGTGCCGCCTCATACCGGCGCCTCCACCGTCCTCGCCGGTTCCGCCGGCGGGCTCTGGAACCGCCGCTCGCCCCCCTCCAGGAAGATCTCGTGCCACAGGCTCAGGGTGAGGAGGCCCCAGAGGGGGAAGGAATGGTCCCGGCGGCCGGAAAGATGCTCCTCGAGGAGCCGGGTCACCGCCTCGGGGCGGAAGAGGCCCATGCGCCGCTGGCGCTCCGGGCCCAGGGTCTCGCGGGCCAGCGGGGCCAGCGGCCCCCGGAGCCAGATGGGGATCGGCACGTTGAACCCTTTCTTGGGCTGGTCGAGGAGAACGTCGGGGACCATGCCGCGGAGCGCGCGCTTCAGGAGCGCCTTCTTCTCCCGGCCCTTGAACTTGATCTCGGGTGGAATGCGGGCGGCGAGTTCCACCAGGGTGTGATCCAAATACGGCACCCGGACCTCCAGCGAGCAGGCCATAGACATGCGGTCCACCTTCACCAGCATGTCGTTGGGAAGATAGAAGCCGGTGTCGACGTGGAGCATCCGGTCCAGCGGGTCCCAGCCCCGGGACCGGTCGAAGTGCTCCCGGTAGAACCGGAACGAATCGAGGGGGGTGAACCCCGCGGCGAACCCGGGGGCGTAGAGATCGGCGCGCAGGGCGTCGTCCATGATGTTCCGCCAGGAATAGTGGGAGCGCTCGGAAGAAAGCTCGGCCCCCCGGACGAAGCGCTTGGCCTTGGACTCCAGGCTCGACTTCCGCGACGACGGCGGGAGGCTCTCCACCAGAGGGCGGAGGAGCCCGCTCCGCACCAGCCGCGGGATCCGCCGGTAGGCGCGCCGCCAGTGATGGGCCTGATAGGTCTCATAGCCGGCGAAGAGCTCATCCCCGCCGTCGCCGGACAGCGCCATGGTCACGTGGCGGCGGGCCAGCTCGGACACCAGGTAGACGGGAATGGCCGAGGAGTCGCCCGAGGGCTCGTCGGAATGCCAGACCAGCCGCGGCACCAGGTCCGCCACGTCCGGCTCCACCACCAGCTCGTGGTGCTCGGTGCCGAAGGCGCGGGCGGCGATGCCGGCCTGGTCCAGCTCGCTGTAGGACGGCTCCCGGAACCCGATCGAGAAGGTCTTCACCGGCCGGTCGAGGTGGCGGGACATGAACGCCACCACCGCGCTGGAGTCGATCCCTCCGGAGAGGAAGGCGCCGAAGGGAACGTCGGAAACCAGGCGCCGTTTTACCGAGGCCTCGAGGGAATCGCGCACCGCGCCCACCCAGTACTCCTCCGGACGGGTCCGCTCCGGCTCGTAGCGGAGCTCCCAGTACCGCTCGATCCGCTCCCGGCCGTTCTCCAGGACCAGCCGGTGTCCGGGCTCGAGCTGCCGCACTCCCTTCAGCGCGGTCTGGGGCGCGGGCATGTAGTTGAAGGCGAGGAAGTCGTGGACCGCCTGGGGATCGATCTCCCGCGGCACCCGCGGGTCGGCGAGGATCGCCTTAACCTCGGAGCCGAAGCGGAGCCGGTCGGGGTCCAGCCGGTAGTAGAGCGGCTTGATCCCCAGCCGGTCGCGGGCCAGGAGCAGCAGGTTCCGCCGCCGGTCGTAGGCGGCGAAGGCGAACATCCCGTTCAGGAAGCGCACGCAGTCCGGGCCGTGGCGCTGGAAGAGGCGGAGCAGAACCTCGGTGTCGGAGCGGGTGCGGAGATGCACCCCGCCCGCCTCCAGGTCCCGGGCCAGCTCGCGGAAGTTGTAGATCTCGCCGTTGTAGACGACCCAGGCCTCGCCGGCCTCGTCCGACATGGGCTGCCCGCCCCCGGCGGGATCGATGACCGCCAGCCGCCGCATACCCAACCCGGCCGGGCCCACCGCCACCATCCCCCCCGAGTCGGGCCCCCGGTGATGGAGCACCTCCACCATCCGCCGCAGCGCCCCCTCGTCGGGGCGCCGGCTCCGGTCCCGTTCCACGATGCCCGCGATGCCGCACATCTACTGGTGGTACTCGCGGCGGAGCGCCGACACCTGATCGGCGAGGAGCCCGATCAGGAAGGTCAGCACCCCGGAGATGAACAGGAAGAGGGTGGCTACCGAGAGGCCGCGGCCGACCAGGAAATAGCGGGTCCCCCACAGGAAGCCGGCGGCGAAGAAGACGGCGCTGGCGGGCAGGAAGACGCGGAGCGGATCGAGGAGGGTGATCAGCCGCACGATGAGCATGAGGGTGTCGAACCCGTCCGAGAGCACGTTGACCGAGCTCGTGCCCACCCGGCGCTCGATCCGCACCGGAACGAACCGCACGTCGTAGCCCCCCTTCACCATGAGGAGGGTGAGGGTGGTGGAGGCGGAAAAACCGTCGGGAAGGAGGTGCGCGTAGCGGACCAGATGCTCCCGGCGCACGACCCGGAACCCGCAGTTGAGGTCGGGAATCCGCCGGCGGGCCAGGTAGTTCGCGGTGAGGGAGAGGATCCGCTTCCCGGGCCGGCGCAGCCAGGGGGCGTCGGAGTCGGCCCCCCGCCGGCCGGTGGCCATGTCCGCTTCCAGGGCCTCGGTGTAGAGCGCTTCGATGTCCTGGGGACGGAACTGGCCGTCCGCGTCGTAGAAGAGCACGCGGTCGTGTTCCGCCGCCGCGATCCCGGTCTTGAGCGAGGCCCCGTACCCCCGGTTCACCGGGTGGCGCAGGACCCGCACGTCGTCGCGGGCGGCGAGCACCTCCCGGGTCCCGTCCCCGGAGCCGTCGTCGACCACGATCACCCGGTGCGGGATCCCGAGCCGCCGGAGTTCGGCGAGGAGGGCGTCGAGCACCGGCCCCACCACGCCGGCCTCGTTGAAGGCGGGGACCACCACCGAGAGCCCGGGGCGGTCCGGTACCGGGTTCCCGGTCACGGCTCCCCCCTTCCTCCGCCCCGCACGGCGGCCACCGGCTTCAGCCAGGCCCAGGCCGCGGGGTTCACCCGCCGGATCAGGGTCCGCTCCTCCGGACCCAGCACCCGGAAGATCCGGAGGCCCCCCGCGAACAGCACCGTGCCGGCGAGGATGAACAGCGCCAGCCCCGCCGGCCCCGCCACCCGGCCCCGGAGCGGCCACAGGAGCAGCATCATCCCCGAGGCCCCGTAGATCCGCCCCAGGAAACCCCACGGCAGGCGAAGCGAGATCCCCGCCCGGCGGATCGCCCACAGGTACGGGAGCGGCGAGAACAGGATCACCAGGGATACCGGGATCACCGCGCCCCAAAGCCCCAGGCGCGGAATGAGCAGGAGGTCCAGCCCCACGTTGAGGACCGCGTTGACCAGATAGATGAGGAGGCCGGCGAAGGGCCGTTCCACCACGTACAACACCATGCTGAGCGGCGTCGAGAGAAACGACACGCTGAAGATGAAGAAGAACACCTGGCAGATCACTCCGGAGGCGGCGAAGTCGCCCCCGTAGAGGAGCCGGACCGCGATGTCCCCCACCAGAACCCCTCCCACCGAAAGCGGGGCGACCAGAAGGAAGAGGAGTTTATAGTACGCGGCGGTCCCCCTCTGCAAGGCGTCGCGGTCGCGGGTATAGACCTCGGAGAACCCGGCCATGACCAGGGGCCAGATCGCTCCGGGCACGAACTCCAGGATCATCTGCGGCACCCGGTAGGCGAGGTCGAAGAAGCCGGCCGCGGCGGCCCCCCGGAAGTGGCCCAGGAACAGCACCTCGCTCTGGCGCCAGGTGATGAGGTTCAGGAGCCCGATGGCCAGGAAGGGGATCGAGTAGCGCAGCACCCGGCCCAGCCCGGGATCCGGAACCGGCCGCCCGCCGCCCCCGGTCGCGGTGGCGGCCAGGTAGCGCGGCACCCGCCTCAGGAGCCAGACCGCCAGCACCGCGTTGGAGACCGCCGACGCCACCAGCACCCCCGCCACCCCCCATCCCCGGGCGATCAACCACGCCACCACGCCCACGTAGGTCACGGTGGCGACCACCACCGCCAGGCTCACCGCGCGCGAGTCGTAGTAGGCGTTGGCGATCTGGGTGGCGGTGTTGCCCAGCACCTCGGGCAGGATCAGCAGCGCCCCGAGGACCAGGAGGCCGGCCACCGCCGGCTTGCTCAGCTCCCCCACCCACGGGCGCGCCACCGCGAACAGCGCCGCCACCATCACCCACAGCGCCGCCTGCACCCCCAGGGTAGCGGCCAGAGTCCGGCGCACGGCGTCGCGGCGCTTGCCCAGCCGCCAGGCGGGGAGGTAGCGGAGGAGCCCCTGAGTGAGGCCGGCCCCCACCACGATTCCCACGAACCCGAGCACGGTGCGAACCACGGCCAGGATGCCGTAGTCGTAGGCGCCGAGACCCCGGACGACCAGGACCGAGCCGGCCAGGCCCAGCCCCATCCGCGCCATCCGCGCGGCCACCCCCCACCCCAGCGCTCCCCCCAGCTTCTGGACGTGATCCTGCTCGCTCACCGGCCCTCCTCCAGGCGGGACTTGAGCGCGGGGAGCACCGCGGTGATGTGGCCGGCGGCCAGCGGCAGCTCCCGGTCGGCGAGGAGGCAGGCGTCGGAGGTGGGGTCGGCGGGATCGTAGCCGTGCATGGCGGCCAGGGATTCCCGGCCCATATCGCTGGGAAGAATGAGCGCCCCCGGCCCGGCCAGAAAGAGCAGATCGCCGTAGTCGCGGCCGGGGAAGAGCACCCCCCACTCGCGAAGCTCGTGGTCGGCGAGAATCCGGCCCCAGCTCTGGCCGCGGAGCACCCGCTCCAGGCGGTCGCGGTCACGCAGATTCCAGAAGCGGGCCACGGTGGAATCGAAGAATCCCTGGTAGTCGCGTCCCCGGGCCAGCCCGGCGGCGGCCAGGGCCCCCAGAAGATCGCGGCCGGAGGTGACCGGGGTCATCCCGTGGTCCGAGAAGAGGGTCACTCCCACCGGGCCGTCCCTCTCCATCCGATGGAGGAGGCTCACCACCCGCCCCCCCAGCCGTTCCAGCGCCTCGTCCAGTTCGGGATGGACCGGGCCCACCCGGTGCTGGACGGAGTCGATCTCGGTGAGATAGAGCAGCACGGTACGGGGACGGCCGGCGTCGAGCGCGGCCATCGCGCGTTCCACTTTCTCCTCGTCGGGCACGCGCCAGTCGGAGACGTGGAAGGGCTCGCCGCGGCGGGCCAGCTCGTCCACCAGGGTGGGGGTGGCGGGAAAGGCGCCGGGGGCCCAGGTGTCGGCGATCTCGACCGGGGCGAGCTCCCCCAGGACCGACATGGGAACGTTGTAGAGGCTGAAGTAGCCCCGGATGTTCGCCCGGCGCCGCCAGTGTTCCTGGAGCCGCACCCGCACCCGCCAGCGGTCGCCGAGCCCGCCCAGCCGCGCCACCAGCCCCGCCTCCCGGAACGGAGAGCGCCCGAAGGCGCGGCGGAACAGGAACCAGTGCCCGTGCTCCACCGGCCACGCCCCGGTCAACAGCGACGGCACCGCGGTGCTGCTGTAGCCGAACACCGTGGTGAGCCGGCGGCGGAAGGGAAGCCGCTCGGCCAGGAAGCGCGTGCGCTCCACGGTGAGCCACCCCAGGGCGTCCACGAGCAGGATGAGCTGGCGGCGGGGCGCGCTCACCGGTGCCACGCGGCCACCGTCCCCTCGGCCCGGCGGCGCCAGGCCGCGGCGCGTTCCGGCGCGGGGCTCCCCGCCGGACGGGAGACGTAGTAGAGGCCGGGAAGGGCCAGGAAGAAGCGCTCCTCGGGGCGGAGCCAGGTTCCGGTGCGGAGCCACCGCCGCGCCGCCCCCGCCGCGGGCCGCGGGTGAGCCACCGTCGAGCGCAGGAGCCGGCGCTGGAGCAGGCGGCGGTGGGCGCTCCAGGCGGGGATGGGGGCGGCCAGGCGCACCTCCTCCGCCGCGCGGAAGCCGGCTTCGTGGTGCCGCCGCGCCCGCCACCAGAGTTCGGCGACCTCGACGGGGCCGCCGATCCGGGGCCGGCGCCGGAACGCCGAGGCCTCGGCGTAGGACTCCAGGAATCCGGGGGCGGCCCAGCTGCGCAGCTCCGGCCGGCCGGTGAGGACCTCCAGCCGCTCCTCCTGCCGCAACCGGTAGGCCCGGGCGCGGAGGAGCGCCGCGTCCCCCGCGGCCAGGACCGCCTTGTGGGCGGCGATGGCGGTGAAGCGGAGGACCGCGGGGTCGCCGGAGGGGGGGCCGTTTCCGGGAGCCCCGGTGGACCAGAGGCGGAGCGCCCCCCACACCGCGGCCAGGCCGCGATTCAGGAGGAGGCGGGGCCCTTCCAGCGGATCGAGCGCCTCCAGGGGGAACCGGGGAAACCGGAGGCCGGCGCCTCCCGCCGGCCAGAGCACCCGGTGGGACTCGCCCAGCTCGTACCAGAAGAGGGTGGGCGCGGCGCGTTCCAGGTCGCGGTTCGACGCCAGCCCCAGGTCCACGAAGTCGATCTCAAGCTCGGCGGCCAGGCGGCGCGAGAGTTCGGCGTAGCGTTCGGGCCGGCGCGGCGGCCGGGCGAAGACCAGGAGCAGGTCGTAATCGTTGAAGCCGCGAAGGGAACCGTCGGGGACGCTCACCACCGCGCCGTCCCCGCGGGCGTAGCCGCCCAGGAGCACCACCGCGGTGAGGGCGTCGCCGGCGGCCTCCACTCGCACCGCTTCCACCACGCGCTCGAGGTCGGCCGCCACCCGCGCCTCGGCGTCCGCCCCCGCTTCCGCGGTAAAAGGCCTCACGCCCGTCCCCCGGCCACGATGCCCGCGAGCTGGGCGAAACGGTAGAGCGCGGCGCGCGGCCACGCTCCCAGCTCCCCCTCCGCCCGGAGCCGGGCCGCGTCCCGCGCGGTCTGTCGTGGCCACCCCTTCACCAGGACGTTCCATCCCTCCCGCACCCCTTCCGCCCGGGCCCGCGCGCGCGCTTCGGCCCGGCAGCGCGCGTAGACCTGGCGGAGGGTGTACCGGTGGGAGTGAATCACGGCGGCCCCGGGGACGTATACCACGCGGAGCCCCCGTTCCCGCACCGCCAGCGCCCAGAACCGGTCCTCGGCAATCGCCACCCCCTCGTCGAAGGGGCGCTCGGCCCACACCGATCGCCGGGCGGCGGAGTTGACGTTGCTGTAGACTGCGGCCGGGGTCCCCGTTTCCGGGTAGTTGCGTTCCAGCTCCCAGCGCTCCACCGGGAAACAGGCGGGCCGGGGCAGCTGGCGGCCGAACGCGGCCGCCACCGAGGCGTCGGCGAAGGGCGCGGTCAAGCGCTCCAGCCAGCGGGGACCCACCGGAAAGGCGTCCTGGCTGAGCATGGCCACCAGCTCCCCCCGCGCCTCGCGGAACCCCAGGTTGGTGCTCACCGCGTGGGTGAACCGCTCCGGAGCCAGCGCCACCACCCGCGCTCCGGCCGCCCGCGCCCGGTCCGGGCTCCCGTCGGTGGACCCGGAATCGATCATCAGGATCTCCCGGGGCGGCAGGCTCTGCCGGTGGAGGGCGTCGAGGAGCGGGCTCAGATCGTCCCCCGGGTTCAGGGTTCTGAGCAGCACGGTGACGTCGGGCATGGTCGCAGGGGGATCCGCCGGCACGGTGCGGCCCAGCCTTTCAACCGAAGGCTACAGCCTGCGGTAGATGAACTCGGGAATGATGTACTGCTGGCGGTTCATCACCACGCCCAGCACCCGGGCGTTGTACTTGCGCAACCGGTCGAGGCCCCGCTGCACCACCTCGCGCTTGGTCTTGCCCGCGCGCACCACCAGCACCACCCCGTCCACCGACCCGGCGAGGACCGCGGTCTCGGGAGCGGAGAGCACCGGCGCGGCGTCGAGGAGGGCGTAGTGGTACTGCCCGCGCAGGTAGTCGAGGAAGACGTTCACATGCTCGTCGGTGCAGAGCGCGTAGGGATCCGAGGAAACCCCTTCAGAGGGGAGGACGTCAAGCCCCCCGAGGCTGGCCGGACGGAGCGCGTCGGCGGGCCGGAGACTGCCCCCCAGGACGGAGGCGAACCCCTCCCCCACCGGCACCAGCTCCACCGGGCGCGGGTCGGCGTTGCGCAGGTCCGCGTCCACCAGGGCCACCCGGAGCCGCGGGTCCTCGGACAGGAACTGGGCGAGGCGGGCGGCCACCGTGCTCGATCCCTCCCCCGGGACCGTGCCCGCGACGAGGATGGTGCGCTGGGGGAGATCGGGGAGGATCTGTTCCAGCGACGCCCGGAGATTGGCCAGCTCCCGGGCGAACGCGCCGCTGAGGGGAGGAAGCTCCTCCTCGGAGCCTTCGCGCAGGAAATCGTCGCGACCGGCCGGGGGCGGGGACGCCGGCGGCGGGGAGACGACGACGGGGTCCGGCTCCATCCGCGGCCGGCCCTCGAAGGGGACGGGCGCGGGCGCGGGTGCGGGTGCCCTCCCCCTCCCCTCCTCCTGGGACGCCTTGCGAAGCGCGTCGTAGATCTTGCTCATCGGTGTCGGGTCCTCTCTAGTCCCGGGATTCGGGAAGCGCCGCCAGCACCGGGAGGTTCAGGTACTCCTCCACGTCGGACGGACCCCGCAGGGAATGATCGAGGCTGTCCAGGAAGAAGGCCAGGAGCAGCCCCACCACCAGGCTCATCAGCGGCGCCAGGCCCATGCGGACGTAGTCCTTGGTCTTCTTGGCCTGGGGGGCCGACGCCGGAGAGAGCAGGGTCACCGTGTACTCCGGGGTGGTCGCCTGGTTGACCTGGTTCAGGAGCTCCTTCTGCTTGAGGTCCCGGAGCTCGGCCTGCTTCAGCGAGATGGAGTTGTCCAGATCGGCCAGCTGCTCCTCGACCTGGGGCAGCTCGCTGAGCTCCGCGCTCAGCCGGGTCCGTTGGGCCTCCAGCTCCCCCTTGCGCGCGCTGAGCTGGGCGATCTGCGCCCGGAGAACGCCGAGGGTGCTGGCGACCTCGTCCCGGAGCATCCCCTCCGCCGAGGCGAGGTTCTCCTCGGCCGCCCTCAGCTTGGGATGCTGGGGGGTGAGGGTCGCGGCGAGGCCGTCCCGTTCCATCTGCGCCTTGATCACTTCCTCCCGCAGGTGCAGGAGGGTGGGGGCGTTCTGCAGTTTCAGCTCGGCCAGGTAGGCCACGTCGAGATGCGAGGAATCGGCCAGCGCCTCGGCGGTCGCCAGGTTGCGCTGGGCCTGGCCGAGATCCCGGTTGGTGGTGAGCAGGTTTCCCTCGGTGTCCTGGAGGAGATAGGCGACGTCGGACTCCCGGGCCTTGGACCCGCCGATCCCCACCGTGCCGAGATAGGTCTCCTTGCGCGTGCGCAGGCTCTCGAGCTCCTTCTCGGCCCTGGGAATGGCCTCGGAAAAGAACTTCGAGGCCTCCGGGAACGACAGGGACTGCTGGCGGAAGTCGCTGTAGGCCTTGGTCACCGCGTCGGTCACCGGACGGCAGACCGAGGCGTCCTGGCTCTCGTAGGAGATCTCGATGACGTTGGACTCCCCGATCACCCCCGCCGCCACTCCGCCGCGGATCATGCGGATGGGCTGGCTCAGCTCGCCCTTCTTGGACCAGTCGTCGAGGATCTGCTGGGCCCGCTCCTCCACCGGGTAGCTCTTGACCGTTTCGATCTCCGAGGAGATCTCCTCGGACCAGGGGAGGATCTTGGTGTAGGCGTCGAGGGAGGAGTCCTTGCGGCCGCGTTCCACCCGGACCCGGGAGCGGGATTCGTAGGTGGTGGGCGACCGCAGATTGAGCACGAACACGGCCAGCGTCGCCACCGCGAACACGGTGATGATCATCCACTTCTGGCGAAAGACGACCGCGACCAGGTCGCGAACGGTGGTCTCGCGGCGTTCCGGATTCTGGGGGGGGTGCATCGATTCCACTATGGCTGCTCCCTAGGGTCCCGAAGTGACCGTGCCGCGCTTCAGGTAGGTGTCGTAGACGTCCGCGGTATGGAACGCCTCCCAGCCGCGCAGGTAGAGGACCGGAATCGGAGTGAGCTTGGTGAAGAAATGGTCCACGAAGCGATCCAGCTTGGTCACGAAGGTCGGGGGCACGTAGATGATGTCCTGGGGGGTGAGCACCAGCTGCCAGGACCGGACCTTGCCGCTCAGCACCGCGTCCAGATCCACCCGCTGGGCGTAGGCCTTGGTCTCGCTCAACCGCCTGAGAACCACCACGCTCCCCAGGTCCGCCCCCTCCACGGGTCCGCCCACCGAGGCCACCGCCTGCAGCACGGTCATGCCGGGCTTGAGCTCCACCTCGTTGGGGATCCGGACCATCCCCAGCACGTACACGGTAGGAGGCGCGAAGTCGACGACGTTGACCGTGACCTCGGGATCCTTGAAATACGTTGCGTAGGCGGTGGTCAGGAGGCTGTCCACCTCCCCCGGCGTCCGCCCCGCCACCCGGATGTCCCCCACGATGGGAAGCGCGACCCCGCCGTCCGGGCGGACCTTGACCCGGGTGGAGAGCTGGGGCTCGAAGAGAAAGCTCACGTCGAACACGTCCTGGACGGCCAGCCGGTACCCCGGCGTCACCGCGCGCACCGCCCCGAATTCCACGGCGTCGGCCGGGTCCACCAGGTCGATCTTGGGCTGGTTGGTCCGGTAGCCGCCACCGCAGCCCACCGCCGCCAGCAATCCCAATCCGGACAGGAAGATGAAAAGGCGCTTCATGGTCCTCGTTATCGTCGGGTTCACCCGCACCTGTAGAGCTGGCGGATATGCCCCACCCCCGGGGCCGGGTCGGGGAGGGAGGCCGCCTCCCGGCTGATACCCGGAGCGGGTCCGCCGGTTCCGGCCGATTCCGTCATAACCGGTTCAAAAAAAACGACTTGGGCAAGCAGGGACCGGCCTGGACGCCGCCGGGAGGGGGGAAACCCGGACCGGGAGGTCGAGAACCGAAAGCGCAAGGCCGACCCTTCCCGAGGCATGGCGCCCCCTCGAATCAGGGTGGGGGGCCCCTCAGGCGTTAGCTACGGCTCGCGACGGCACCTCCTCCGGGCAGAACAAGGGTAAGCTGAGTCGCCCATGAGTGTAGGAAAACGGCGGGACCCCTGTCAAACCGCATCGCGGCGCGCCCGGAGCACCGCCGCGGTGAACAGCGGGAGCAGGATCTCGTGGTGGCCGGTCAGCTCGTAGCCGCGCCCCCGCCCCCCGGCGGTGGGCCGCTCCACCACGTTCACCCGCGGCCGGTAGTGCCGGATGAAGTCGAAGTTCACCGTGGTGATCCCGGTGAGGTCCGCCCCCAGGTTGGCGGCCACCGAGAACGCCTTGAGAAAGACCTCGGGCAGCACCACCGCGGAGCCCAGGTTGAGCGCCGCTCCCCCCGCGAAGTCCTCCATCACCCCGGCCAGGATGCGGAAGTCGCGAAGGCTCACCGCGCCGATGGCGGCGCCGTCGGCGGTGGGATGCTGGTGCAGGATGTCGGTCCCGAGCGCCACGTGGACGGTGGCGGGAAGCCCGTGTCGCGCGCACGCCGCGAGCACGCTCAGGTCCCGGTGGGAGGCCTCGAGGCGAAGGAGCTCGGCCCCCAGGGCCTCCCCATAGCCCAGCCCGGCCTCCGCCGCCCGGGTGGCGACCCCGTTCATCTCGCGGCTGGTCTCCCCGGCCATGCCGAAGGTGCCGGCGCCGAGCGCGGCTTCCACGTCCTCGGAGGTGCGGCCGAAGCGCGCCGTCTCCCAGTCGTGGATGGCGGCGGCGCCGTTCATCGCCACCCCCCGCACCACCCCTTCCTCCATCAGCTGGACGAGGAGCGGCCCGCATCCGGTCTTGATCACGTGGCCGCCGATCATCGCCACCACCGGCCGCCCGCGGGCGGCGGCCAGGGCCACGGCGGCGGCGGCCTCGCGCAGGGCGCGGCCGGCGAGGAGGTTCGGGAGCGCGTCGAGAAGATCGGCCATGGCCGGAGTCACCGGCCGGGCGAAGTCCTCGACCCGCACCTTGGAGGGACGGTCCTCCACCGGCTGGGACCGGATCCGCCCGAGATCGGCCTCGCGGAACCGGCTCACCGGTGGCCGTCGCGGGGGTCGGCGGCGGCCCCCACCGGGGCCGCCGGGGCGCAGGCGGCGCGCCCCACCCGGAAGGACTCCAGCTCGGCCGCGATCGAGCCCACCGTCACCTTGCTCTTCATGAGGACCGGCATCCGCCGGGCGTCGTCGGTGAGCCAGATGGTGAGGCTCCCCTCCTGCTTGAACAGCCCGGCGGTCCTGAGCAGCGGCTCCACCACCAGGCAACGGAACTTGCCCGCCGGAACCTCCACCGTCTCCCGCCGGAGCACGCTGACCTGCAATGGATAGTTCTTGCCGTCGGCGTAGTTGGGCACTTCCACCGTCTCCCCCACCCGGAGCGGCAGGGTGCGCACGAAGTAGAACGCGCTCAGGACGTCCTGGGCGCCGGGAAGGATCCGGTCCAGATTCCCCTTCTGGTCCACCGCGGTCCCCGCCTCGTGGTCGAACCGCACCGTCTCGTCCTTGGCGTACTTCCCTTCCCGGATGTGCTTCTCGAACCGGAGGGGGAGCCGGCTCACCGGAGACCACACCGAGATCACCCGGTCGTGCACCGGGAAGAAGGTCTCGAAGAACCGGCTCGACTCCGCGGTGGAAAGCAGCCGGAGCGCGGGCTCGGCCGCTCCGGGCTCGGTTTCCACCGCCAACACCGCGTTGCCGGCGTGAACGAATCCGTACTTCACTGCGAACTGGAGCCGTTCGCCGGGACCGAAGGGGATGGGGGCGGTGGGCTGGGCGAACCCCGCCGCCGGCATCCCCCCGCCCAGGACCAGGGCCGCCAGGATCAGGGCCGCCGCCCCCCGCCGCACCGTCGATAAGGAGGTGTGGGTCCGAGTCACGCTGTACCTCCGCCTTTCTCGTGGGATCACGCGAGTCCGGTGTGGCCGAACCCTCCCCGGCCGCGTCTGGTGGGAGGCGGTTCCGCCATCTCCACCAGCTCCACCGGGGGCGTGCGGGCGAAGACGATCTGGGCGACGCGGTCGCCGTCCCGCACGGTGAAAGGTCCGGTTCCGAGGTTCCCGAGGATGACCCCCAGCTCGCCCCGGAAGTCGCTGTCGATGGTACCGGGTCCGTTCAGGACCGCGATACCGTGTTTGAGGACGAGCCCGGAGCGGGCTCGAACCTGGCCTTCGTAACCCTCGGGGATGGCCAGCACCAGCCCCGTGGGGACCAGGACGATGCGCCCCGGCTCGATGGTGAGAGGTGCCTCCAGGCAGGCGCGGAGATCGAAGCCGGCGGACCCCGCCGTGCTCCGCTCCGGGACGCGCGCCCGGGGGTGCTGCTTCTTATACCCGATCCGGGCGGGGTCGGATTCCCTCACGGGAGCTCCTGTTCCAGCTCCCGGGCGAAGCTCTTGTAGCGGAGGCCGTTGCCGTCGGCGGGACCGAGGGCGACCAGGGTCTGGAGGGCGGGATCCAGGAGTTCCCCGGCGGCCTCGGCCACGTCTTGCTCGGTCACCGCCTCGTACTCCGCGATCACCCGCTCCACCGGCTCCTCCGCTCCCAGCCGGAGCTCGGCCCGGGCCAGCCGTCCCATGCGATTGGTGAGCGACTCCAGCCCCATGATCACCGACCCCCGGACCTGGGCCTTGGCCGCGTCCAGTTCCCCCGGCTGGAGCCCGTCGCGGCGCATCCGCTCCATCTCCTCGACGGTGCGGGCCAGCGCCTCCTTCCCCGCCCGGGGGGAGACCGCCAGCGCGATCCCGAACATGCCGGAGTCCTCGAAGTGCTCGCTGTAGGCGTAGACGGAGTAGGCGAGGCCCGCCTCCTCCCGGATGGTCTGGAAGAGCCGGCTCGACATCCCTCCCCCGAAGATCTCGGCCAGCAGATGCACCGCCCGCCGCCGGGGATCGTTCTCGGCGCAGGAGGGGACGGCCAGGGCGAGGTGGAGCTGGGAGAGATCGGCGGGATGGAGGGCGAAGGTCGACGGCGCCGCGACCGGCGCCGTCCGCTCCGGGATCCCGGGAGCCCCCCCCAGCTCCAGCGCGTCCCGGAACAGCACTTCCAGCCGGTCGGGATCCACCGCGCCCGCCGCGCTCACCACCACCCGGGGGAGGCGGTACTCGCGAGCATGGAACGCCGCCACCTCCGCCGCCGAGAGCGCGGTGAGCGAATCCCGGGTGCCGAGGATGGACGCCCCCATCACGTGGTCGGGCCAGAGGTGGGTGAAGGCCAGGTCCCCGATCAGGTCCTCGGGGGCGTCCTCCACGCTCATGAGCTCTTCGAGCACCACCCGGCGCTCCAGCTCCACGTCCTCGGGGTCGAAGCGCGGGCGCGCCACCAGGTCGGCGAGCACGTCCGCGGCCAGCGCGGTGTCCTGCTCCAGCACCCGCGCGTAATAGCAGGTGGTCTCCTTGGTGGTGAAGGCGTCAAGGCTCCCCCCCACCCGTTCCAGGCTGGAGGCGATCTCGCGGCCGCTCCGGCGGCGGGTCCCCTTGAACACGAGGTGCTCGATGAAGTGGGCCACCCCCTCGCGCCCGGTCTCCTCGTCGCGGCTCCCCACCCGGAACCACAGCCCCAGCGCGGTGGAGAGGCGCCCGGGGACGGTCTCCCCGACCAGGCGCACTCCGCCCGGGAGTTCCCGCCGGAAGAAAGTCGTATCGTTCATGGTGCTCCCCGGCCGCGCGCGGCGGCCAATAACAGGAAACCCCGCCGGGCGGGGTTTCCTGCGCGGGACGGGCCCGTCTGAGTCCGGCCCGGCCGCGCTTCGAACGCGGCCGGATCCGGTTCTTCCGACGAGTGGCTAGACGTTCTCCACCAGGAGCGCCTTGCGGCTGAGCCGGATCTTGCCCTCGGGGTCGACCCCGATGACCTTGACCTTGATCCGGTCCCCCTCCTGGACCACGTCCTCCACCCGGTTCACCCGGTGCAGGTCGAGTTCGGAGATGTGGACCAGGCCGTCCCGGTTGGGAAGGATCTCCACGAAGGCACCGAAGTTGGCGATCCGGCGGACGACGCCGTCGTAGATCGCTCCCACCTCGGGGTCCTCGGTGAGACCCTTGATGATCTCAACCGCGCGCCGGCCCCCTTCCGAATCGTAGGCCGCCACCTTCACCGTTCCGTCGTCCTCGACGTCGATGCTGGCTCCGGTGTCTTCCTGGATCTTGCGGATCACCTTGCCGCCGGGGCCGATGATGTCGCGGATCTTGTCCGGGTTGATGGTGAGCAGGGTGATGCGCGGGGCGTAGGTGCTGAGCTCGGTGCGCGGCGCCGGAAGAGCGGCGTACATGATGTCGAGGATCGAGAGCCGGGCCTTGCGGGCCTTGGCCAGCGCTTCCTGGAGGATGTCCACGCTCAGGCCGCGCTTGAGCTTGATGTCCATCTGGAGCGCGTTGATCCCCTTGCGGGTGCCGGCGACCTTGAAGTCCATGTCGCCGAGATGGTCCTCCACCCCCAGGATGTCGGTGATGATCGCGGTCTTGTCCTCGCCCTCGATCAGCCCCATGGCGATCCCGGCCACGTGAGCCTGGATGGGAACGCCGGCGTCCATGAGCGCGAGGCTCCCGCCGCAGACCGTGGCCATGGAGGAGGAGCCGTTGGACTCTAGGATGTCCGAGACCAGGCGGATGGTGTAGGGGAAGCCCTCCTCGGAGGGGATCACCGGCTCCAGCGCCCGCTCGGCCAGCTTGCCGTGGCCGATCTCGCGCCGTCCCGGCCCCCGGATCGGCCGCACCTCCCCCACCGAGAACGAGGGGAAGTTGTAGTGAAGGAGGAAGCTCTTCCAGGTCTCACCCTCGAGCTGGTCCAGCTTCTGCTCGTCGGACCCGGTGCCGAGGGTGGTGACCACCAGGGCCTGGGTCTGGCCCCGGGTGAAGATGCAGGAGCCGTGGGTGCGCGGGAGCACTCCCACCTCGCAGGTGATGGGGCGGATGTCGTCGGGACCGCGGCCGTCTGCGCGCATGCCCGATTCCAGGACCCGGCCGCGCAGATGCTCCTTCTCGATCGAGCCCAGGACGCCCTTGGCGTCGGAGAGGTGGTCGGGCCAGGTCTCGGCCAGGGCCGCCAGCGCCTCCTTCTTGATCGCCGACAGCGCGTCCTCACGGGCGGACTTCTCCGCGATCTCGGTGGCGGTGCGCACCCGGGCCCCGTAGTCGGACTCGACCTTCGCCTTGAGCTCCGCCGGGACCTCGGGGACGGTCAGGCTGCGCTTGGGCTTGCCCGCGCGCGCGACCAGATCGGCCTGGATCCGGCAGATCTCCTTGATCCCCTCGTGGGCGAACATGAGCGCCTCCAGCATCTCCTCTTCGGCCGCCTGCCGGCCGCCCCCCTCCACCATCACGATGGATTCCAGCGTGCCCGCCACCACCAGGTTGATGGTGCAGTCCTCCAGCTCGTCGAGGGTGGGGTTCAGGATGAGGCGGCCGTCGAGCCTTCCCACCCGCACCGCCCCCACCGGGCCCGGGAAGGGGAGGTCGGAGAGGTTCACCGCCAGGGACGCCGCATTCAGCGCGGGGATGTCGGAATCGTTCTCGGTGTCGTGGGAGAGAACGTTGAGATGGATCTGGATCTCGAAGTTGGTGCCGGCGGGAAAGAGGGGGCGCAGCGCCCGGTCGGTGAGCCGGGAGGAGAGGATTTCCTTCTCGGTGGGCCGGCCTTCCCGCTTGAAGAAGCCGCCGGGGATGCGACCCGCCGCGTACATCTTCTCGCGATAATCCACGGTGAGGGGAAGGAAGTCGCGATCGGGCTTCCCTTCCTTCTCCGCCACCACCGCGGCGATGACCACGGTGTCGGCGTAACGGGCGATGCAGGCGCCGTTGGCCTGCCGGGCCACGTGGCCGGTCTCGAAGGAGAGCGGCCGGCCGGCGACGTCCTTGCTTACGGATTCAGACATTGATATTCCTCCACGCATGAGCGGGCGAACCCCACCCGGGGCTCGTCATGTTTCTTCGGTCGATCGGAAAGCTCGCCCTACTTGCGGAGCCCCAGCTCCTTGACGATGGTCCGGTAGCGCTCGATCTGGTTGGCCTTCAGGTAGTCCAGAAGGCGGCGGCGCTGTCCGACCAGCTTGAGCAGGCCTCGACGCGAGTGGTGGTCCTTCTTGTGGATCCGGAAATGCTCGGTGAGATACTTGATTCGCTCGGTGAGGAGCGCGATCTGAACTTCGGGAGAACCGGAATCGTGCTCGTGAAGCCGATACCGGTCGATGACTTCTTTCTTCTGGTCCTTGGTGAGCGGCATGAACAACCTCCCAACGGGTTCGGTAACCGCCGCGACCCGGGTTGGGACCCAGTGAAGGGCGGGCGGGGATGGGCTCCCCTGCTGGGGACGTCGTCCCCAGGATCGGCAAAGATCAGCGGAAGACGATACCATCGGGGGCCGGACCCCTCAAGCCGGTTCCTGGGGTCCGGGGCCGGCGCCGAGGAGGCGGCGCGAGAGGGCGACGTCGGCCCGGATCCGCTCCTGCAATTCCTTGGCGTCTTTAAACTTGAGCTCGTCCCGGACCCGCCCGGCGAACTCCACCGCCAGCCTCCGGCCCCGGAGATCCAGGTCCCGGTCCAGCACGTGGACCTCCACCGTCTCCCTCCGGCCGTCGAAGGTGGGCCGCACCCCCAGGTTCATCACCGCGGGGGCGCGGTCGAGCCCGGCTCCGCTCGCCCACACCGCGTACACCCCGCGGGCCGGACGCTGCTTGGCGTCGGCGACCTCGAGGTTGGCGGTGGGAAAGCCGAGGACGCGCCCGCGTCCGTCGCCGGCCGTCACCGTCCCCTCCAGGCGGTAGGGCCGCCCCAGGAGCCTCGCCGCGCCGTCCACCCGGCCCGAGGCCAGCTCCCCGCGGATGCGGGTGGAGGAGATCGGCTCGCCCCCCTCCAGCGCCGGCCCCACCGATTCCACCGTGAACCCCAGCCCGCGCCCGAGGGCGGCCAGGACCGGAAGGGTGCCCCGGCGGCCGCGCCCCATGGCGAAATCGTAGCCCACCACCATCGCCGCCGTCCGGTGGAACGGGAACACGTATCCGGCCAAGAACTCCGCCGGGCTCCGGGCGGCCAGGGCGGGGGTGAAGCGGAGCACCCGGATCTCGTCCGCCCCCGCCTCGCGGAGGAGCGCGGTCTTCTCCGGGAGGAGGCTCAGCCGCGGCGGGGCCGCCCCCCCGGCCAGAACCTGGCGGGGATGCTCGTCGAAGGTGAAGACCACGAGCTTGCCCCCCACCTCCCGCGCCCGTTCCCGGGCCCGCGCCACCACCTCGGCGTGACCGCGATGAAACCCGTCGAAGACGCCGAGGGTGACCGCCGCCACCGGCGTCACCGTGCCTCCTCCCGCTCCCCGAACACCCGGAGGAGCCGCACCGACCCCCCTCCCGAGGCCAGGGCCAGGAGCCGGCCCTCCCGGTCCAGGAGCCGGGCCCGCTCGATCCCGGCCAGGCGGCCCCCGGGGTCGCGCCAGGAGCCGTTCAGCACCTCCCGGGCCTCGCCGGGGGACAGCGACACCGCCGGCCAGTCCGGAAGGGCCTCTGACGGAGCCAGCGCCCGCTCCAGCAGCTCGGCGCGGGTGAGCGCGAGGATCCGGCCGGCGGGGAGGGCGGCGGCCAGGCGGTGGGGCCCGATCGCGGTCCGGGACAGCGCGTCGAGCGACGCCCCCGGCCCCAGGGCCTCCCCCAGGTCGTGGGCCAGGGTCCGCACGTAGGTTCCGGCGGAGCAGACCACCCGGAGCCGCGCCACCGGCGGCGCGAACTCCAGGAGCTCCAGCTCGTGGACCGTGCGCTCCCGGCCCGCGCGCTCCACCGTGGTCCCCGCCCGGGCCAGCTCGTGAAGGCGGCGCCCGTCGTGCTTCAGGGCGGAGAACATGGGCGGCACCTGCATGATGGTCCCGCGGAAGGGTTCGAGGGCGCGCCGCACCGCGGCCTCGGTCACCGACGCCGGGTTCCGTTCCTCCAGCACCGCGCCCGTCCGGTCCTGGGTGTCGGTGATCCGGCCGAACCGGACCGAGGCCTCGTAGGTCTTGGGGTATTGCTGGAGGTAGGGAACGAGGCCGGTGGCCCGGCCCCAGGCTACCAGGAGCACGCCGCTCGCGAAGGGATCGAGGGTGCCGGCGTGGCCCACCCGGCGGGTGCCCAGCACCCGCACCGCCAGGTCCACCACCTCGCGGGAAGTGGGGCCTTCGGGCTTGGCCGCCACCAGCACCGCCGCCGGCGCCGCGTCCCGCTTCACTCCTCTTCCGACTCCCCGCCTTCGGCGAACTCCCCCTTCTCCTCCAGATCGCGGAGGATCTCCGAGACGCGCATCGCGTGCTCGGCGGAACGATCGGGGCGGAAGTGGAGCTCGGGGGTGTGTCGAAGCTGGAGGCGACGGCCGAGCTCGGTGCGGAGGAACCCCTTGGCGTGGTCGAGGGTGGCCAGGGTCGCCTCCAGCTCCTCGGTGGGAAGGGTGGAGATGAAGATCCGGGCGCTTCGCAGGTCGTCGGCCATCTCGACCTCGGTCACGGTGAAAAACCCGTGGCGCGGATCCTTCATGCGGGTCTGCAGGATGTCGGCGAGCTCGACCTGGATGCGGTCGGCCACGCGATGGACGCGGGGGCTGCGGCGCATGGGATTCGGTTCCTCCTCGACCGGCGGCGGCCGCCGGGTCAGGCGGCGGGGCGTACGTCACGCCCCACCCGGAGAAGGGTGGCGCGGGGCTCGCGCAGCACCACCGACTCGATCTTGTTGACGAGATCGTCGAGGTAGACCGCGTCCCCCGAGACCGCCGCCGCCAGGAGCACCGAGCGCTGCCAGAGGTCCTGCCCCTCCACCTCCGCCACCGACAGGTTGAGCTGGATGAGATGGGCCTTGAGACGGTTCAACACCGAACGCTTGGCCTTGAGCGAACGGGACTCGGGCAGGAAGAGCTCGATCCGGTACACCCCGACGAACATGTTCACGACCCCGTTCCGTCTTCGACCGCGGCGGGCGGTCCCGCCGGCGCGCCGCCGGTGCCGGAGGGAGCGTCCGGCGGCCTTCCCGCCCCTCTAGATCCGGCGGGCCACCTGCTCGACGGTGAAGCTCTCGATCACGTCCCCCTCGTGGACGTCGTCGTAGCCGTCGAGGCCGATCCCGCACTCGTAACCCGTGGTCACCTCGCGCACGTCCTCCTTGAACCGCTTGAGGCTCCCGATGCGGCCCTCGAACAGGGTCTCCCCCTCCCGCTTGAGCCGCGCCCGGTGGGACCGGGCGATGGAGCCGTCGGTGATGTAGCAACCGGCCACCGTGCCCGCCTTGGATACCCGGAAGGTGGCGCGCACCTCGGCATGGCCGTGGACGGTCTCCACCTCCTCGGGCTTGAGGAGCCCGGAGAGCGCGCTCTTCACGTCCTCCACCGCCTCGTAGATGATGCTGTAGAGGCGCACGTCCACGCTGGCGCGCTGCGCCGCGTGCTGGGCCTTGGGATCGAACCGCACGTTGAACCCGATCACCACCGCGTTGGAGGCGTCGGCGAGGAGCACGTCGGACTCGGTGATCTGCCCCACCGCGGCGTGGAGGACGGTGCAGCGGACCTCCTCGGTGCCGAGGGAGCCGAGCTGGTCGGCCAGCACCTCCACCGATCCGGCCACGTCGGCCTTGATGATGAGGCGAAGCTCGCGGGTCTCGCCCTTGCTCATGAGGTCGTGGAAGCCCTGCAGCGACACCCGCTCGCGGCTATGCTGCTCGACCTCGCGGGCCACCAGCTGGCGGCGCTGGCCCAGGTCCTTGGCCTGGCCTTCGGTCTCGGTCACGGTGAAGATGTCGCCGGCCATGGGCGGACCGGACCAGCCCATCACCTCGACCGGAGTCGAGGGGCCGGCCGTCTTCACCCGCTTCCCCCGCTCGTTGGACATGGCCCGGACCTTGCCGAACTCCTTGCCGCACACGAAGGGGTCGCCGACCCCCAGCTGCCCGGTCTGCACCAGCACCGTGGCCACCGTGCCCCGGCCCTGCTCGACCTTGGACTCGATCACCACCCCGCGGGCGCGGCGGTGGGGGTTGCCCTTGAGCTCAAGGATGTCCGCCTGCAGGAGCAGCAGCTCCAGGAGGTTGTCCACGCCCTTTCCGGTCTTGGCCGAGATCTCGGCCGCCGGCACCTGGCCCCCGAACTCCTCGATAAGGACTCCGCGTCCGGCCAGGTCCTGCTTGACCAGCCCCGGGTTGGCGTCGGGCTTGTCCACCTTGTTGATGGCGACCACGATCGGCACCTCGGCCGCCTTGGCGTGGTCGATGGCCTCAATGGTCTGCGGCATCACCCGGTCGTCGGCGGCCACCACCAGCACCACGATGTCGGTGGCCTGGGCGCCGCGGGCCCGCATGGCGGTGAAGGCCTGGTGGCCGGGGGTATCGAGAAAGGTCACCCTGCGCTCGCCCGGCAGCACCACCTCGTAGGCGCCGATGTGCTGGGTGATGCCCCCCTTCTCGCCGCCCACCACGTTGGCCTTGCGGATGTAGTCGAGGAGCGAGGTCTTGCCGTGGTCCACGTGCCCCATGACCGTGACCACCGGAGCCCGCGTCTCGAGATCCTCGGGCCGGTCCTCCTCCTCCGCCGCCTCCAGCACCTCCGCGCCGATCTCGCTCTCGAACTCGACCGTGTAGCCGAACTCCAGCGCGATCATCTCGATGGTGTCGCGGTCCAGCCGCTGATTCTGGGTGGCCATGACCCCCAGGCCCATGAGCTTGCTGATGACCTCGGCGGGCTTGGCGCCGAGCTTGTCCGCCAGCTCGGCCACGCTGGCCAGCTCCGGCACCCGGACCCCGCCCTCCTGCACCTCGGTGGCGGTTCCCGCGGGAGCTCCGCCCCCGCCGCGGGCGGCGGGGGCGGGGGTGGGCGCGGAGGGAGCGGCGGGTGCGGGAGCCGGCTCCACCGTCTTCTTCTTGAAACGCTTGGCCTTGCCCCCGGACTCGATGTTGGCCAGGGTCCGCTTAACGCTGTCCTGGACCGCCTTCTGGTCCACCAGGCGGCGGCGGACGCGCTCCACCTTGGGCTTGGGCGCCTCGGCGGGGGCTGCGGGCGCCTCCGGCGCGGCCTCGCCAATGGGGGGGGCGGCGGCCGGAGCCGGCGGCTCGGGGGCCTCGGGCTTGGCCGGAGCGGGAGGGGGCGGCGCCGGGGCGGGAGCGGCCTTGCGGGGCTCGCGCACCTCGCCGCGATCCAGGGCGGCCTTGGCCTCCTGCTTGCGGGCCTCGTCCTCCTGAACCGCCTTCTTCTCCTCCTGGAACCGGCGGCGGATGGCGTCCACCGCGGAGTCGTCCAACGTGCTCATGTGGCTCTTGGCGCTCACGCCAAGGCCCTTGAGGATCTCGATGAGAGCCTCGCTGGACACGTTGAAGTCCTTGGCAACCTGATAAACACGCAACTTCTGGGTCAAAACTACCCCCAATTAGGCATCTGGGGCCGGAGACGGCGCTCCGGCGCTTGCACTAGGACCCGGCCGGACCTTCCTCGACCGCGACGCTCCGGTCGCCGCCGTGCTTGTCGTCGTCGGCGTCCTCGTCGGAGACGCCCTCCCCGGTGTCCCGGGCCCGAATTTCGTCCTGGCCGGGGGATGGCTCCGCCGCCGTCCCGCCGGCGGCCGCCTCCTCCGGGGCCTCGCCGGCCTCACCGGCCTCATCGGCCTCGCCGGCTTCGCCGGCCTCATCGGCCGCCTCCTCCGAGGCCTCGGCGTCCGGTTCCGCGAGCTCCCCGGAGGCGGGCTCCGCGGCCACGCTCCCGAAGTCGGGGGTGCCGCTCCGGCCCCCGAAGATCTCCTCGGCCAGGCTGGCCTCCTCGTCGTCGCCGCGCCCTTCCGCCGCCGCCTTGGCCGCGGCGTCGGCCCGGGCGTTGGCGAGCGCGGCCAGGGCCACCCCGTAGAGCCGCTCCGCGGTGGCTTCGGGAAGCCCTTCCACCTCGCGCAGCGCCTCGAGACCGGTGTGCTCGATGTCGAGCGCGGTGTCGATGCCGGCGGCGCGCAGGGTCTCCACCACCGACTGCTGGACCCCGTCCAGCGCCTCGATGGCCACGTCCGCGGTGGCGGCGGCCGCCTTGGCCTGGAACTCGGTCTCGGAGTGGAGTTCGATCTTCCACCCGGTCAGCTTGGCCGCCAGCCGGACGTTCTGCCCCTGCTTGCCGATGGCCAGCGAGAGCTGGTCGTCCGCGACCATGACCGTGACCTTGTGATTCTCCTCGTCCACCCGGGCGTCCAGCGCCTTGGCCGGGCCCAGGCTCCGGGAGACGAACACCACCGGGTCGGTGGACCAGGGCACGATGTCGATGCGCTCGCCGCCGAGCTCCTTGACGATGGACTGGACGCGCGAACCCTTGATTCCCACGCAGGCCCCCACCGCATCGATGCGGGCGTCGTGGCTCATCACCGCGATCTTGGACCGGAAGCCCGCCTCGCGGGCCACCGCCCGGATCTCCACCACCTTCTCGGCGATCTCGGGGACCTCGGTCTCGAACAGCTTGACCAGGAAATCGGGATGGGTGCGGCTCAGCACCACCTGGGGCCCGCGGGCCTCCTTGTCCACCCGGATCACCAGCGCCCGCACCATCTCCCGCTGGCGGAAGCGGTCGCGGTGCATGACCTCGCGGGCGGGAATGATCGCCTCGGCGGTGTCCAGCTTGAGCACGATGTTGCCGCGGTCCACCTGTTGGACCACCCCCCGCACCACCATCCCCACCTTATCGGCGAAGTCGGTGAACACGCGTTCGCGCTCGGCCTCGCGCACTCCCTGGATGAGGACCTGCTTGGCCGCCTGGATGGCGTTGCGCCCGAACTCGGCGATGTCCAGCGGGATGACGATGTCGTCCCCCACCGACGCGTCGGCCTTGATCGCCCGCGCCTCGCGCGCGGTCATCTCCAGGCCGCGGTCGGAGACCTTCCCGACCACGGTCTTGGTCATGATCATCTCGATCCCGCCGCGGCCCCGGTCGAAGTTGACGGTGATCTGGGCGTTCAGACCGTACTTCTTCTTGGCCGCGCTCAGAAGGCTTGCCTCCAGCCGGTCCACCAGGATCTGGAGATCGACGCCTTTCTCGCGGGCGATCTGGCTCAACGCTTCCACGATGTCGTAGTTCATTCGTTTCCTCTGGAGCCGGTCCGTGGATCGCGATCCCACGGATCCCGCTTCAAATGCGCCTTTTTCACGGCGCCCAGGGGAATCCCGATCAGATTCCCATCCGAGTCCCGGAGCCGGACCTCGTCCCGGGCCTCGTCGTACCCCTCCAGCACCCCCAGGTGGTTATGCCGGCCGTCGATCTTCTCGTAGGTCGAGACCTGCGCGGTTTCGCCCCGGAACCGCTGGAAGTCCCGCGGCCGCTTGAGCGGCCGGTCCACCCCCGGGCTGGACACCTCCAGCACGTAGCGGCCCCGGAACGTGCTCCGGGCCTCGAAGTGGTCGCCCACCGCGCGGCTCACCCGGGCGCAGTCCTCGAGGGACACCCCCTCGGGCTTGTCCACGAAGATTCGCACCACGGTGCCGCGGGACGAGCCCACGCACTCCACGTCCACGACCTCGAACTCGCTGGCCGCGAGCAACGTTTCGACCTCGTTCAGGATCTCGCCGGCCTTCTCCAACCTGACCTCGAACCTCTTCCGGTTTCCCGGTTTAGCCGGGGCATGCTTCGCCCCTGGGGCCCTTTCCGGACCCCAAAACGAAATGGAGTGGACAGGGACTGCCCACTCGTAGCTGACCACCATACACCAGCCCCTCCACCCCCGCAAGGGGCTGGCCGGTGGCCCCTGCCGCTTGAGACCCGGGCTCAAACGACTTACGTTAAGAACTTGCTTGGAATTCCCTTAGCCGTTCAGGGGCGGAGGGCGAGCGAGAGCACCACCCGCCCCACCGCCCCCAGGGAGGCGCGGGAGACCCCGTTCAGGTCGTCCCGGAGGGTATGCCAGTAGGGATACTCGAAGTCGATGAGGTCCACGGTGGGGAGCCCGGCCTGGATGAGGGGAATGTGGTCGTCGAAGATCGCGTTGCCCGCCTCCCGGCGGAAGACCTCGGGGGCGAGTTCGGTCCCCCGCTTCCAGACCCAGTCCACCACTTCCGGCGCGTACTGGAGCGAGTAGACCTCGACCGGCAGGCTCAGGTCGGCGTCGCCCACCATGTCGAGAACCACCCCCCGCCGATACCGTCCGAGGCCTCGGGCGGCGAATCTCCGGGTCCCCTGGCAGAACCCCGACGCTCCGTTCCGCCCCAGATCCTCCCCGTCGGTGAAGAAGAGGTCCACCCCGCGGGGCAGCTCGGCGGAGCCCAGGACCCGGCCGGTCTCGAGCAGCACCGCCACCCCGGAGGCGCCGTCGTCGGCGCCGGGGATGGGCTTGTCGTGGCCGGCGGGGTCGGGATCCTGGTCGGCCCACGGACGGCTGTCCCAGTGGGCAACCAGGAGCAGGCGGCCGTCCCCGTCGGGGCCGAAGTGCCCCACGATGTTCCGGAGCGGCCACGCCTTTCCGTCCGGATCCCGGTAGGTGAAGGTGTCCACCGACACGGTGGCCCCGGCGGCGCGGAGCCGCGCCTCGATCCAGTCGCCGCACCGGCGGTGGGCGGCGGAGCCGGGAACCCGGGGTCCGAACCCCACCTGGGCGGCGAGGCCGGCCCACGCGGAGTCGGGGTCGAAGGAGTTCGCGGGGGGCGCCGCCCTCCCGGGCGCGTAGGCCCCCAGGAGCGCCGCCGCCACCGCCCATGGAAGCACGGTTCGCGTGAATCGCATCAGAAGTTGAATCCGGTGGTGAAGGAGACTCCCAGGGAACGGCGGGTGTAGTCGGCGGTGAGGTTCCGTTCCTGCCCGAAGTTCAGCCCGAAGGTTCCGGACATGGTGCGGGTGAAGCGGAGGGTGGCGTTGGTGCGCACCTGGAGGTTGTCGTTCCGGGTGATCTGGGGGGGCACCAGGCCCGCGGTGCTCCGGTTGATGGTGGTCTGCTTGTTGTAGTTGACGTCGGCGCTGAAGTCGATGTCCCGCGAGGCGGTCCCCACCTTGCGGGTGAAGCGCTTGGCGAGGTTCATGTGATAGGTGACGGTGGAGCGGGTGCTGATGGAGGCGGCGCTCCCCTCGGGCCGGCTCACCGTCTCCGACCCGGTCTTCTCCGCGCTGAAGTTGGTCCGCCAGTCCCCCTTCAACGTGCCCTGGATGTTGACCAGGGGCCGCCAGTTGGTGCTGGTGGTGACGGTCTCGCCCGGGTTCAGCTCGGTGCCGCTGGTCTGGGTTTCCTTGCTGAAGGTGGTGGACACCGCCCGGAAATCGGTGAACACCTTGTTGATGAGCGGCAGCTTCTTGTGGAGGTCCCCCCAGTTGAACCGGATCTCGGGCCAGGTGGTGTCGTCCTGGACCCGGCCCAGCCCCCCGTTGGTGCGGGCCCGGTCGTTGCGTTTCTGGTAGCTGAAGTCGAGGGTGAGCTGACGGCCGAGCGACACCGTGGAGTTCCCCCGGTAGGTCCAGGTCTGGCCCGAGGTCTGGTTGAACGGCGCTCCCGACACCCGCTGAACGTCGGTGCCCAGGCCCACGTCCCGGCTCAGGCCGAACCGGTAGGCCATGGGCGCGCTCCCGTGGATGCCGTTCACCGAGCTCCGCTTGGCCAGGGTGGCCGAGGCCTGGATGTCCCCCAGGCCCAGGTACTGGGTGAAGAACCGGCGGAGCCGGTCTCCGGCGCCGGGCCCCGGAGGCTTCTCCGCGCCCTTGCCGCCCCCCGAGGTATCGGCGGCGGCCTTGGCCCCGGCCGGAGGCGGGGGGTAGCGCCGCTCCCCCCCGCCGGGGGCAGGAGCGGACGCCTTGGGGGTGCCCACCAGCTTCTGGATCCCCTTCCCGATGGGCAGGGTCATCACCAGGTTCGCGCTGTTGTTGTTGCTGAGCTCGACCACGGTGCTGTCGTAGTCCACCCGGGTGAGGTTGGGGTCGGAGTTCTGGCTGAAGCTGCTGCTCCAGGTGAACCGCGGCCGGAGGAAGCTCCCGAAGGGGGGCGAATAGTTGAAGTTCACGTTCTGGCTCTGCCGGGTCTCGCGCCCCACGTCCAGGCCGAAGAATCTCCGCGAGGGGCTCTGAAGCCGCACGATGGAGCTGTCGGGGCCGAAGTGGGAATCGATCAGGTCGCGGGTGGAGCTCCAGCTGTAGGTGAGGACGCGCAGCGGCTGCAGGCTTCCGGTGAGCTGCATGGTCTCGTTCTGGGTCTTGGACCGGTTGGAAAGCTTGAGGAGCGACGGATCCCGCTCGTCGCGCGCCCACACCCGCCGGTCGGTGTTGCCCCCGGTGAGCGACATCTGGAAGGTCTTGGGCCAGGGCCAGAAGTCGAGGCGGTTGAGGAGCCGGAGCGGCGGCACCTGGCTCACGTTTAAGTTATAGGCCACTCCGCCGGCCACCGCCCAGGTGGTGTCGACCTGGGTCACCCCCTGGCTGTAGCTCGAGCTCACGGAGCCGTTCACCCGCACCGCGTCCACGGTGTAGCGGGTGAGCGGGCTGCCCAGGCCGCGGGTGTTCCGGGCCAGGGAGAAGGTCAGGTTCTTCTGCACGGACTGGCTGACGTTGTAGGAGGCGGGGGTGCCCGCGAACTCGATGTCGCTGTTGGGCACGAACTTGGGCGTGTTCCGGGTCTTGGCGTAGCTCAGCTTGAGCGGCGCCTGGAGCTGGAGCGGCTCCATGAACTTGTCCAGGTTGATCTCGGTGCCCAGGTTGTACCCCAGGTTGGCGGTTCCCGAACCCCGGTCCTGGCCCAGGCGCAGGAAGTCGGCGGAGGTCGAGGTGATGCTCCCGCTGATCGAGGCGAGGTCGGCGAGCACCAGGTTCATCTGGGCCCGGGCCGCCACCCCCACGTCACGGCGCACGTCGCCCATGCGCAGCTCGTCCACCCACACCCGCCCCCGGGTGAGAACGTGGCCGCTGGTGTTGCGGAGCCCCACGCTGATGCGCCGGACCCGGCTGAAGGACGGCGTGCCCCGGACGGTGGCCCGGAGCCCGTTGCCGAGATCGGCGGGCGGCGTATACCCCGACACCGCCTCCGACGCTCCGTTCTGTTCGAAGTTCCCGTGGCCCCCGCCGCCGGGAGGCGGAAACGAGCCGCCGGAGCCACCGCCGCCGCCACCGCCTCCCCCGCCGCCGCCGGTTCCGGGGAGGGGCCCCCCGACCAGGAAGGAGTCCTGGGGCGCCCCCGGAGGGGCTCCCAGCTTGAGATTGGAGAGCGCCTGCATGTCCACCTTGAAGTCGATCCAGCCGTTCGGGGCCCGGCGGGGGTCGCCCTTGGAAAGGGTGGTGGCGACCTCGTAGTAGGAGAGGGTGTCGGTGGAGGGGTCGCTCCCGAACCGGATGTAGAACTCCAGCGAGTCCCCCGGCGCGGGCAGGGTCTGCATCTGGGGGTTCACGTAGTAGTCCACGGTCCGGTACAGGGTGTAGTCGCGGGAATCGCTGAGGGTGTTGAAGGCGCGGAGGTCGCGCCCGGGCTGGAAGTCCTGGAACTCCAGGGAGAGGCTCTGCTCACGGTCCTGGACCCCGTTCACCAGCTCCGGCTTGAACGGCGGGGTGTAGCCCCCGCCCCCGTTGTCCTTGTTGTTGACCACCGCCACGTTGAAGAGCTCGTCGGAGGCGAAGCCGGAGGTGTCGGCCACCACCCACCGGTTCCCCACCACGTCGATGCTTGCGATCTGCACGTCGAGGGTGTCGCCGGGATCGACCCCCGCGAACCAGATCCGCATGTGCCGCACCGCGGAGAGGTTCGGCGAACCCACCACGTTCACGTACTCCTTGAGCGGGATGCGGTAGAGCCGCCAGCCGTTGGTGGGGCGGCTGAAGCTCGAGTTGCCGCCGAAGTCGCGTCCCAGGTCGGTGAAGGCGCTGTCGGCGAGGTCCACCCGGTACTCGAAGTAGTCGTTGTCGGTCTGGAGGCGGTTGTCCCCGTTCAGATCCTCGGTGTCGATCTGGTTGTTGTCCTCGGTGCCGTTGATCCCGCGGTACTTTCGCCACCGCTTGCCGACGGTGTCCTCATTGTCGTCCAGCCGGTCGGAGGTGAAGTCGTAATCGTCGCCGGCCGGATCCGAGGCCTCGGGTTTGGCCGTCACCCGCCGCCGGCCGCTCACCGACTCCCCCGGCCGTCTTTCCCCGCTGGAGGAGGTCGAGGGCCCGTTGAACTTGCCGTCGAGCCCGGTGTCCTCGTCCGCCCCCACCGGGGGGCCGTTGAGGTTCACGTCCTCGTTGTCGAGAACGCCGTTGGGGCCGGCGGCCGGGGTCAGGGGATCCCAGACCGCGTCCTCGCTCACCGAGCCCAGGTCCACGTAGACCAGGCCCTTGCGCCCCGCCACCGGCTCCGCGTAGTTGTGGTAGTCGTTGATCCAGAGATCGATGTACTGGTCGGTGGAGAGGTCCACCACCCCGCGCCCGCCGAGGGAGGTGGTGAGTCCGGCCCAGGACCCGTTGGGGCCGGCGCTGTCCCAGGGCGCGTACTCCAGCTCCAGCACCTGCACCACGTCGTTCTTGACCGTGCTGTTCCCCTCCCCCGGGCTCAGATCCCCGACCTTGACCGTGTTGGGATTGAACCACAGGAGCTGTCCCCGGTCGGCGGGCTCCGGAGTGATGTCCTCGACGAGGGCTCCGTCGCGGCGGATCACGTCCCGGGGGGCGCTGGAGTAGAACCACCCCAGCCGGCTCATGCTGGCCGAGGTCACCGCCTCCGCCCCCTCCATGTCGTCCACATAGACCTGGCCCCGGGTGTTGGGATCGGGGAAGGAGAGCCCCAGCGCCCCGGAGATGTCGAGCCGGGAGGGGACGGTGGTGCTCACCAGCGGGAGGCGGTCGATCCAGTCGGTGAGGGCCCAGGGAGTGAGCCGGATCTGGCCCGAGAGGTCCCCCACCGTGGTCTTGGTCGGCTCCTGGCCCAGCCGAGGGCGCTTGTCCGGCACCCCCTTGCTCTCGTGGAGCCAGGAGGTCGAGAAGTCGAGCTTGGAGTCGGTGCTCGGCTTGGTGCCCATGCTCGCCCCCATGAGGCTCCGCGAGCCGCGGGTGAAGGGCGAATCGTAGGTGTAGGTGATGACCAGGTCCGCGCCGGGGGCGGTGGCGTCGGGGTTCTTGAGGGTGACGGTCTGGGTGTCGTAGAAGATCGTGTAGTCCTCGCCCCGCTTCAGCACCTGCCCGTTCAGGCGGACCGTCTCCGAGCCCTCGATGATGGGACCGAGGGCGTTGAGCTGGATGGTGTTCACCGTGGTCTTGTAGCTGGCCTCGATCGAGTACTTGTGGACCTCCTGGGAGTGGCTTCCCAGGTACATGGACTGGAAATCGTAGATCCCGGAAGCGGTTTCGTCGCTGCGGCGGGCTTCGTCGGCGCGGTCGAACTGGCCCGGGCCGACCTGGTTCCAGCCCAGGATGTAGGGGCGGTCGCCGCCGGGGGCGATGGGCCAGGAGCGGGACCGGAAGCCGGGCCGGCCGAGGCCGGCCAGGTCCACCAGGCTGGGATCGAAGGGGCGGAGGTCGGGAAAGAAGAGGAGCCCGTTGGTGTAATCCACGAACTCCGGGTCCACCTTGCCGTCGGGAGTGTAGTTGGAGGGATCGTTGTTGTCCCGCTGGTCGAGACCCAGGACCTGGATGTAGGGAATGGTCCGGCCGTCGGGGGTGGTGATGTCGGAGCGGTTGGTCCCCCCCTCGTCCCGCACCACCTTGAGGTCGAAGCTGGCGGGATCGAGGTCCCGGGCGGCCAGACTGTAGACGTTTCTCAGTTCCAGCCGCCGCACCGGCCCCCACACGCTCTTGGTGAGATCGTTCTGGTTGTAGGTCGCCTGATCGGGCCGGAGCATCTTGAGCTGCAGGGTGTCGGGGACGGGGGCGCGGAAGCTCCCCACCTCCACCGTGTCGGGGGTGCCGGGAGGGTCGCCCTCGTTCCGGACCCGGAGATAGCTCACCGCCAGCACCTGGTCGCTGGAGAGGGTGTTGCGCAGCACCAGGACCGGCATGGTGCGCTGGCTGCTGTTGGCGACCACGTTGTTGTAGATGTTGTAGTCGTCCTCGTCGCGTAGGAGGTGGAAGTTCCCCCCGTAGGGCTTGTCCGGGGTCTTCCGGGCGGGATCGAGCCAGGCCTGCCCGGGGAGGATCCCCTGGGAGAGATCGATCTGGCTGCTCTTGTCGTCCAGGTAGACGTGGATGGCTCCGGGCACGATCTCGGGGATGACCGCCGAGTCGGGGTCGGCCAGGAAGAAGTACTTCCCCTGGAGGAAGTTGGTGTCCTTGATCTCCTGGTTCTGCTCCTTGGCCCCCCCGGTGAAGGTGGACTGGTCCGACTGCCCCTCCTGGCGGCTGGCGATGGCGGTGATGCCGATGTTGCCCACCTCGGCCTCGGCCTTCACCCCGAACAGCCCCGCCTGCTGGGCACTGAACGAGATGAACTGGGTGGCGGGAAGGCTCAGGTTGGTGTTGCCGAGCTCCACGCTCTTCACCACCTCGTCCTCCCCCCCCTTGTAGCGGATCTTCATCGAGTTCTCGAGAGGGGTGAGCGCCTCGCTGTTCTGGGCCACGTCGATGTAGAGCTTGCTCCCGATGGTCCCCTGGAGGTTCACGTTCAGCCGCTGGCGCATGTCGAGCTTGGGGAAGAGCGAGGCCCCCCCCCGCTCGGCGGTCTTCTGGCCCACGACCCAGGACGAGGTTCCGGAAAAGGTGATCTGCTCGCTCCCGGAGACCCGCAGGTTGGGGGCCCCCTCGCCGAAGATCTTCTCGGTGAAGGGGATCTGGAAGGGGAGGCTGAGGTTGACCAGTCCCCCCGAGGCCCCGTTCTGGTTCTCGGAGAGGACGCGCCGGTTGCTGTCGATCCAGCTCTGGCGGAGCTGGCGGCGGAAGGCCATGGCCACGTACTCATCGCGGGTGAGCGCCATGGAGGGGAGAATCTCCTGGTTCCCCACCTGGTAGGAGAGGAGGATGCGGCGGCGGTCCAGATCGTACTCGATCTTCGGGGTCAGGTCGAAGCGGCCGGGACCGACCCGGGTGCGGGGCGGCGCGTAGTCGCCGAGGGTCCAGCGGACGCTCTGAAACGGGTCGGCGGGATCGAACAGAGCGGTCGGGCCCCGGTACACCGGTCCGGCGTACGCGGGGACGCCGGTGGAGTCCGCCGGCGCCGCCCCCGCAGGGACCGGAGCGCCGGCGGCGCCCGCTCCCGCAAGGCCCAACATCAATGCGGCCGCCAGGGCCTTAACCACGGTTGTCGCCAGCCTCCAAGGGTCGAAGTGAACGGGTAATCCTAAGCAAGATGGGAAGTTGTCGCAACGGAAGAACGCTCGCTCCCGGTTCCGGTTCTCTTGTGGGGGGCCGGGGCATGGCCTAGACTGCCGCACACGGCGGCTCGGGGGCGGTCCCCCCGCCTCAAACACCTCTAACCCCCGGAAGGACCTTTGAGTTTCAGGAGTCCGGTGCCCAGATTGGAAAGATACGTGCTGGGTGAGGCGGTGCTCCCGTTTCTCCTGGGATTCGGGCTGGTGACCTTCCTGTTCATCATCGATTTTCTGTTCGACTACCTGGATCTCATTATTTCCAAAGGGGTTCCGCCGCTGGTCGTGCTGGAGCTGTTCCTGCTGGCCCTGGGCTGGATCACCGCCCTGTCCTTTCCCTGCGGGGTCCTGGTGGCCGCGCTCATGACCTTCGGGCGCATGGCCCAGGACAACGAGGTCACCGCCATGAGGGCCCTGGGGGTGAACGTGGCCCGGGTGCTCCGGGGCCCCCTCGCCGCCGCCCTCCTCCTCGCGGTGGGGCTCACCCTGTTCAACAACTACATTCTCCCCGAGACCAACCACCGGTTCGCCAACCTGAGCCTGGCCATCCACCGCAAGCGTCCCGCGGCCAGGATCCAGCCCGGGATCTTCATCAACGCCTTCGACAACTACAGCCTTCTGGTGAAGTCGATCGACGACAAGACCGGCGAGATGCACGACGTCACCATCTACGACTTCACCCAGGGCCGGATCCCCACCACCATCAAGGCGGCCAGCGGCACCATGCGCTACCTGGAGGGCGGGGCCATCCTCCACCTGGACCTCCACGACGGGGAGATCCACGAGGTCCCCGGCGAGACCGGCGAGGGGAAGTACCGGCGGGGCACCTTCCAGGAGTACTCCATCAACCTCCATAACCCGGGGGCGGTGCTCCAGAAGACCGATCGCAAGAGCCGGGGCGACCGCGAGATGAACATCGCGATGATGAAGCAGGAGATCGGCCGGTTGGACGCCCAGAAGCAGAAGCGCCTCCAGGCCCTGGACGAGAAGTCGCAACAGTCCGGCTTCGACTCCTACCGGGATCTCGAGCGGCGGCTGGAGCCTTCCTCGCCTCCCGAGAAGACCCTGCGCGCCGTGCTCGGGGTCCTCGGGATCCGGCCCGGCGCCGGGGCTCCCGCCGACACCAGCCGCCAGCTGCGCAAGGCCCTGGAGACGGTGCAGATGGACCGGAGCGAGCTGTTCAGCGTCGAGCGGCGGATCGACGCCTTCCGGGTGGAGATCGACAAGAAGTTCTCGATCCCGTTCGCCTGCGTGGTGTTCGTGCTGGTGGGGGCGCCGCTCGGCATCCGTACCCGGCGCGGGGGGTTCGCCAACATGGCGATCGCGGTGGCGTTCTTCATCACCTACTACCTCTTCCTGATCGGAGGGGAACAGCTGGCGGAGCGGCGGCTGCTGTCGCCGTTCATGGCCATGTGGTTCCCGAACCTCCTGTTCGGGGCGCTGGGGGTCTATCTCACGGTGTCGGTGGTGGGCTGGGGCACCTCGCGGGGCATGCGCTAGATGATCCAGCGCCGGCGCGCGATGCCGTTCCTGGGGGTGGTGGACCGCTACGTCCTCCGCCAGTTCGCCGTCTACTATCTCCTCGCCCTGGCCGGGTTCACCGCGTTCGTGATGCTGTTCGACGCCTTCGAGAAGATCGACACCTTCCTCGACTACAACGCCACCTTCTCCGAGGTGTTCCGCTACTACGCCTACTCCATCCCCTACAAAGCGATCCTGGTGGGGCCGGTGGCTCCGCTGTTGGCCACGTTCCTCACCCTGGGGATGATGACCCGTTTCCAGGAGATCACCGTGCTCAAGTCGGCGGGGGTCTCCCTCTACCGGCTCTTCCTGCCCCTGTACCTGGCCGGGCTGGCCCTCTCGGGGCTCTCGTTCTACGTGGGCGAGTACGTCATGCCCCGGGCCAACTATCTCTCCCGCGAGGTGATGGAGAAGGAGATCCGGGGCCGGACCATGACCGACCTCGGGAGCCGCATCGACGTCACCTACCTGGGAGAGGACAACCGGCTCTACGTGATCCGCCGCTACGACATCCCCCGCCGGAGCATGACCGACGTCACCGTGCAGGAATTCCGGCGGGACCGTCTGGCCCGCCGGATCGACGCCCGCCAGGGGATCTGGCTCGACGGGGGCTGGGTGATGGTGGACGGCATCGAGCGCACCTTCAGCCCGGACAGCGTGGAGTCGGCGGTGCCGTTCGACAGCCTCCGGGTGAAATTCCCCGAGACCCCCGCCGACTTCGCCAAGGAGGACGTGCGGCCGGAGGAGATGTCCTTCCCCCAGCTGGTGCGCTACGCGAACCGGGTCCGCCAGAGCGGGAGCTCGGTGGAGCGCTACATGACCGAACTCAACCTCCGGATCGCGTTTCCGCTGGTGAACTTCGTGGTCATCCTCATCGCCTCCACCCTGGCGGTGCAGGTGCGGCGGGGCGGGGTGGCACTGGGCTTCGGCATCTCGCTGGGAATCGCCTTCGCCTACTGGAGCCTCATCCGCGCCGGGCAGGTGCTCGGCAACAACGGCACCCTCCCTCCCCTGGCCGCGGCCTGGCTGGGAAACGCGGTGTTCCTGGGGCTCGGCGCGCTGATGCTGGTGCGGGCGCGGAAATGACCCCCGCCGCCTCCGGGGCCGGCCCGAGGCCCCCGCTCGCGGCGGAGCGGCTCCGGCTCCTGGTGATCGTGGACCTGGATCCGGAGTCGGGCCTGGACCCGGCGCGGGTGGAGGGGGCGCTCCGGGGCGGGGCGGGAACGGTCCAGGTCCGGGGGAAACGGGTCGCCGTCCGCGCGCTGTTCGAGGCCGCCCGCGCGCTCCTCCCCCTCTGCCGGCGGTTCGGAGCGCCGCTCTTCGTCAACGACCGGCCCGACGTCGCGGTGGCCGCCGGCGCCGACGGAGCCCACGTGGGGCCCGGCGATCTTCCCCCCGACGCGGCCCGGCGGGTGCTGGGGGGACGCCTGCTCGGAGTGTCGGGCCGGACCCCGGAGCGGGCGGCCGCCGCCGCGCGCGCGGGAGCGGCCTACCTGGGGGTGGGGGCGCTCCGGGCCACCGGGACCAAGCCCGAAGCCCCCCCCATCGGCCTGGAGGGGATCGCGGCGCTGGCGCGGGCGGCACGGATACCGGTGGTGGCGATCGGGGGAGTGCGGCCCGGGGACGTCCCCGCGCTCGCCCGGGCGGGGGTGGCGGGGGTGGCGGCCGCTTCCGGGGTGATGGGAGCGGCCGATCCCGAGGCCGCCGCCCGGGCCTACCTGGAGGCCTGGGCGCGGGTCTGAGGGGAGGCGTCCCCCTCGAGCTCGATGCGGCCGTTCTTGAGCACCGGCACCGTCCCCACCGCATCCTCGCGGGCGCAGAAATCGAGATCGGCAGCGAACCCCAGGGAGAGCAGATAGCGTCCGTGGCTCGACTCGCGCAGGAGCCCGGGCACGTTCCCCTCCCAGTGCCGCCACAGGGTGCGGGCCATGAGCGCGCCGTCGTCGGGGGCGAGTCCGGAGGCCCGGTCCAGGAGCCGCTCCACCATCAGCCCGGCCAGCGCGGTGTCCTCGAGGCAGGAGCGGCCGAGCTTCCCGGAGCAGACGACGACCAGGTTCCGGTCGGAGGCCAGGAGCCGCGCCACCGCCGCCCCCACGTTCACGAACGACGCGAGGACCTGCTCGGGGGCGGCCAGGCACCGGGCCATGGCCTGGGAGCCGTTGGTGCTGGAGAAGATCAGAGTCTTCCCCTTCACCGCCTTCGGGAGGTACTCCAGCGGGGAGTTCCCGAGATGGAAGCCGGGGATCTTCTTCCCCTCCCGTTCCCCGCACAGGAGGGTGGTCTTGCGGTCGAGGGAGGCGAGGAGCCCGGTGGCCTGCTCCACCGATTCGGCCGGGATCACCCGCGTCGCGCCGGAGGCGAAGGCCCGGGGAATGACCGAGGTGGCGCGGAGCACGTCCACCACCGCCACCGTGGCCTCGCGCACCAGCCCGTCGGTGACCTCGCCGGGGGTGAAGGCCAGGCTCAAGGTGCGGGCGCGCTCCCCGGTCATCGACGGTCCGCCGCGGGCTCCGGCGCCGGCGGGGGCGGGGAGGCGGGAGCGTTCGCGGAGAGGAGGCTCTCCTCCGCCATCCGCTCCAGGAAGCGCGTGTTCACGTCCCCGGCCCGGAAGGCGGGATGGTCCAGCACCTTGAGGTGGAAGGGCACCGTGGTCTTGATCCCGTCCACCACCAGTTCCCGCAGCGCCCCTCGCATCCGGGCCAGCGCCTTCTCCCGGTCCTCCCCCCACACGATGACCTTGGCGATCATGGAATCGTAGTAGGTGGGGATCGAGTAGCCCTGGTAGAGATGGCTGTCCACCCGGACCCCGGGGCCTCCGGGGAAGTGGAGGAACTCCACCCGTCCGGGGCTGGGACGGAAGTTGTGGTCGGGATCCTCGGCGTTCACCCGGCATTCGATGGCGTGGCCGCGGAGGCGGACCATGTCCTGGGTGACCGACAGGGGCTCACCCGCCGCCGCTCGGATCTGCTCCGCCACCAGGTCGAGCCCGGTCACCCACTCGGTCACCGGATGCTCCACCTGGAGCCGGGTGTTCATTTCCATGAAGTAGAACTCGCCGTTCTCGTCGAGGAGGAACTCGATGGTTCCCGCCCCCACGTAGTCGATGGCGCGGGCGCCGGCCAGCGCCGCCTCGCCGAAGCGGCGCCGGAGCTCGGGGGTGACCGCGGGGGACGGCGATTCCTCGATCAGCTTCTGGTGGCGCCGCTGCACCGAGCAGTCCCGCTCGCCGAGATGGATCAGGTTCCCGTGGCGGTCGCCCAGGATCTGAATCTCCACGTGGCGGGGCCGGGCCAGGTAGCGCTCCACGTAAACGTCGCCGTTGCCGAACGCGGCCTGGGCCTCGGTCCGGGCCATGCGGAACTGGTCGACGAACTCCTCGCGGCTCTTCGCCACCCGCATCCCCTTGCCGCCCCCTCCCGCCACCGCCTTGATGATGACGGGGAAGCCGATGCGCGCCGCTTCCTCCACCGCGTCCTCGGGCCGCTCCACCGGTCCGTCGGTGCCCGGCACCACCGGCACTCCCGCCCGCACCATCGCCTCGCGGGCGTTGGCCTTGTCCCCCATCGCCCGGATCTGGTCGCTGGTGGGGCCGATGAAAGTGATGCGGCAGGATTCGCAGACCTCGGCGAAGTCGGCGTTCTCGGACAGGAAACCATAGCCGGGATGGACGGCGTCGGCCCCGGTCACCTCGGCCGCGCTGATGATGCGCGGCACGTGGAGATAGCTCTCGGGAGCGGGGCCGGGACCGATGCAGACCGCCTCGTCGGCAAGGCGGACGTGGAGGGAGTCGGCGTCGGCCTCGCTGTAGACGGCCACGCTTGCGATCCCCATCTCCCGGCAGGCGCGGATGACGCGAACCGCGATCTCGCCGCGGTTCGCGACCAGTATCTTCTTGAACATGGACTCCCGCTTCCCAGCGCTCCCCCCGGAGCCCGGATCTAGACCGAGCGCTCCCGTTCGAAGGTATCCCAGCTGGTGTCGGAGGCGGAGTGGATGCCCCGCGCCCGCAGATCGAACTCGGCGGGATTGGAGCAGTACCGGAGCGCGTCCTCGTAGCTGATCTTGTCTTCGCGGTAGAGCCGCATGAGGTCCTGATCGAAGGTCTGCATCCCGTACTGGTTCACGCCCTCCTGGATCGCCTTGTAGATCATGGGCGTCTTCTTGGGATCCAGGATGTACTCCTTGATGGTGGCGGTGTTGATCATCACCTCCACCGCGGGCACGCGGCCGTGACCGCTCTTGTGCGGAGTGAGGCGCATGGAGCACACCGCGGCCAGGTTGGAGGCGAGGAGGTAGCGCACCTCCTCGTGCTCCTGCAGCGGGAAGAACGAGATGATGCGGTTGATGGTCTGGGCCGCATCGGGGGTGTGAAGGGTGGAGAGCACCAGGTGGCCGGTGTCGGCGGCCATGATCGCCACCTTCATCGTTTCCTGATCGCGGATTTCGCCGATGAGGATCACGTCCGGATCCTGGCGCAGGATGTACTTGAGACCGTCGTGGAAGCTGGCGGTGTCGAGGCCGACCTCGCGCTGGCTGATCATGCAGAGGTTGTCGCGGTGGAGGAACTCCACCGGGTCCTCGACGGTGATCACGTTGCGCGGAATGTTGCTGTTGAGATGGTCGACCATCGAGGCGAGGGTGGTGGACTTGCCGGTGCCCACCGTCCCGGTGACGAGGATGAGTCCGCGCGGCTTGTTCACCAGGTCGGCCAGCACCTGGGGCAGATTCAGCTCGGCCAGGCTGGGCACCCCGAACGGGACCTGCCGGAAGGCCATGGCGGCGGTGCCGCGCTGCTTGTAGAAGTTGGAACGGAAGCGGGAAAGGCCGGGAACCGAGAACGCGAAATCGATCTCGTGGCTGTCCTCGAAGTGCTTGCGCTGGACGGGGGTGAGGATCTGCTCCACCACCCCTTCGATGTCCTTGCTGGAAGGCTCCGGTTCGTCGAGGGGGATGAGCTTGCCGTCCACCCGGATGGTGGGCGGGGTCCCCGCCTTGATGTGAAGGTCGGACGCCCCGGCCTGGCTCATGCGTTCGAGGATGTGGCGGATGTTCATGCTGCCCGGACCTCCGATCCCCCTGGAACTACGCCTCTTGGACGTAGAACAAGGTCTGGCCGAACTCGACCGGTTTGCCGTTCTCCGCCACGACCTTGACGATCTTGCCCCGAACCTCGGACTGGATCTCGTTCATCAGCTTCATCGCTTCGATGATGCAGACGGTCTGTCCGGGCTCCACCGCGTCTCCCGCGCTCACGTACGGTTCGGCGTCCGGGGCGGGAGACCGGTAGAAGGTCCCCACCATGGGCGACTTGATCGGGGCGAACCCCGCCGACTCCTCCGCCGGCTCGGGGGCCGGCGCCGCCGGCGCCGCCGCGAGGGCCTCGGCCGGGGCCGCGGCGGGCCCCGGGTCGGGCATCCCTCCCGCGGTGAACACGCGGACCGCGTCCCCGTTCATTCCCGCGCCCTTCCGGATGCGGATCCGGCCCCACCACCGCCACACGTCCAGCTCTCCGATTTCGCTCTCTTCCACCAGGCGGATGAGCCGGCGCACCTCTTCAATTCTCATGGGGTCCTCTTGTCCCGCGGGGGTCGAACCAAGAGGCGCCCGCGACGCTGGACAGGAAACCAGACCTCGTGGCGCGGCGCCCCTCGTGGAGCCGCCGGCTCGGGGGGCGAAGAGACGCAACCACCCCGGGGCCGGCTCCGGGCGCGGGTCAACGCGTCACCAGATCCACGGCCGATCGCACCAGACGCTCCGGAATATGCGGCCAGACGCTAGCACCGCCTATTTGGAGTGTCAACACGAAGCGGATTTCCCTCGCGCGCACTTTCTTGTCCAGCTTGAGCTTGCGCGCGACCACCACCTTATCGGCCCCGGGCCGGGAGAGCTTGAGCCCGAGGCGTTCCAGGAGGGCGTTCTGGCGCGATCGCACCCCCCCCGCGGTCACCCCGAGCTCCTCCCCGATCCAGGCGGCGGCGTTCATCCCCACCGCCACCGCTTCCCCGTGGCGGAGCCGGCCGAAGGACTCGCCCTCCAGGGCGTGGCCCACGGTGTGGCCGTAGTTGAGCACCGCGCGCACGTCCTCCTCCCGCTCGTCCCGTCCCACCACCTCCCCCTTGGCCTCCACGCAGGCGGCGGCGACCTCGGCCAGCATCTCCGGGTCCCGCCGGCGCACCGCGGCAATTCCGGACTCCATCCGCTCCAGGAGATCCGGGCGGAGGGTGACCGCGATCTTGACCGCTTCGGCGAGGCCGGACCGGAAGTCGCGGGGGGTGAGGGTGGCCAGGACCGAGGGATCGGCGGCGACCAGGCGGGGCTGGTGGAAGCTCCCCACCAGGTTCTTGGCCCCGGCGAAGTTGACCCCGGTCTTGCCCCCTACCGCGCTGTCGAGCTGTGCCACCACCGTGGTGGGCACCTGGACCAAGGGCAGGCCGCGAAGATAGGTGGCGGCGGCGAAGCCGGCCACGTCGCCGGCCACCCCGCCGCCCAGGGCCAGGACCGGGGTCCAGCGATCGGCCCGCGCCTCCACCAGCCCGCGGTAGAGCCGCCGCACCCGCTCCAGCGTCTTCCCCCGCTCGCCGGAGGGGATCTCGATCCGGGCCGCGATCTCGATCCCCGCCGCCCCCAGGCCGCGGTACAGGGCCGCGCCGTGGAGGCGGGCTACCTTGGCGTCGGCGATCACCACCACCCGGCGGGCGTCCAGCCGCTCCCGCACCAGTTCTCCCACCCGGGCCAGGACCCCGGGTTCGATGATCACCGGATAGGCGCGCTCGCCCACCCGCACCCGGATCGCGGCCACCTATCGGACCAGCCGGAAGGTGGTGAGCATGGCCTCGACCTGCCGGAGCATGGGGACCTTGTCCTGGCCGGGCGCGAACACCTGGCCCACCAGGAGATAGGACCGGCCGTCACGATGGAAGGCGAAGGCGCGGAACGGTCCGCCGATCACGTACTTCTCGTTCTGCCAGATCCCCTCCCACTTGAGCGCGGGCTCCCCCTGGAAGACCGCGGGGAACACCCGGGTGAACTCGTCCATGACGAAGTCGCCGTCGTTGTACACGGTGAGCACCCGGCCGAGCACCGAGTCCCACGGCGCGGGCGCGAGCGGCAGCTCCCCGTCCACCCAGTGGACGAGGACGAGGCGGACCGGATCGGCGGCGTTGAACTTCACGAAGTTCCCGCGGGCGGTGTCCTGGGCGGCGAAAAAACCGTTCAGGAGCCGCAGGGTCCAGCCGTACCGGGCCGACACCTCGCGCTCCAGGTCGAGCTCCTCGCCGGTGTCGTACATGGTCTTGGTGAGGCCGTCCACCACCGCCTGCGCGTACTCGCGCCGGAGGTCGGTGGAGTCGGGGCCGGTGAACAGGGCCCGGAGGCCGGCCTCGGACCACGCCACCGCGAACAGAGAGGTCTGGCCGGTGGCCCAGCGGTCCCGGGCCAGGAAGTGGAACGGCTCCTTCCGCTGGAGCCGGTCCTTGCCGGCGTCGCCCAGGTAGCCGGGAACGGCGTGGGCGAGATCGTCGTCCCGGGACATGTCCACCGCGAAGATCTGGTTCTTCACCCACTGGTAGGTGCGAAAGCGGCGGAAGGGGGGGAAGTCGAGCCGGAACGCGGGGTCGGACCCCTTGTACCGGGTGGGACCGGTCTGGACCGGATAGGCGTAGACGTGGGAGAGCGCGCTCACCGCCGGTCCCGTGCGGGGGGCGTTGGTGAGGACCGAGATCTCGTCGTTGGCCCCCACCGCCCCCGGCGGGGTGCGATGGCCGCAGGCGAGCGCGGCCAGGGCCAGGACCCCCACCCAGCATGAGACGGCGATCCGCCCCGTCGTCCTCCGTGCCATGGGGGGGAGTATAGGGTCAGCGAACCGTGGGCGCGACCCCCGCCTCCACCGCCCGGCCGGCCAGGGTGGCGTCCATGTCCGGGGTCCAATCGAGGTCGGGGGCGCGGGTGATGGAGACGTAGATCTCGTAGCGCCGCCCGCGCCGCACGTAACGGACGGGGACGTCGGAACCGGGCACGGTGGCCGCCACCAGGAACGAGAGGTCCTGGGGGCTCTGCACCCGCGCGCCGGCGTAGTCGAGGATGACGTCGCCGGGGATGATTCCCACCCCCGAGGCGGGCCCCCCCGCCACCACCCGGTGAACCAGCACCCCCCGGAGCATGCGGTCGCGGGGCCGGGCGGCGTCGGTGAGTTCCACCTGGACCCCCAGATAGCCCCGCTCCACGTACCCGTGGTCGGCCAGCTCCTGGGCGATCTCCACCGCGTGGCTCACCGGCAGAGCGAGGGTGGCGGCGCTGGGATCGGTGGTGGCCACCCGGCCGTGCTGGAGGTAGCCGGCGACCAGGTCGGTGCCGGTGGGAACGATGGCATGGGCGGGATCGATCTCCAGCCGCCCGGAGATCATCCCCACCATCCTCCCCTGCCGGTCGAGGAGGGCGCCGCCGGTGAAGCCGGGAAAGACGGGAGCGGTGACCTGCACCATCTCCACCTCGCTGTAGCCCAGGCTGGGTCCTTCCACCAGCACCACGGTGCCGAAGCTGGCCTGGGGCCCTCCGGGGGGGCCGAGTCCCACCGCCACCACCAGGTCGCCGGGAAAGAGGATCGAGTCCTTGGCCAGCGGCATGGGGGAGACGCTGAGCCCGGGGCAGTCGAGCACCGCCACGTTGGTGCGCCGGTCCACCCCCAGCACCTTGGCGGGCAGGGTATCCCCTTCCGCCGCGCTCACCAGGACCTCGGAGGCGGGACCCACCACCCCCGCACAGGTCAGAATGCGCCCTTGGCCCAGTGCCACCCCGGTCCCGATGATCCGCCCCGGTTCGCGGGGGGTCCGGCCGGAGGGCCATTGCGCCGTCCGGATGACCCGGACCAGATGGTCCGAGGCCCCGGCGGCGGCCCGGGCCACCCCGCGGGTGAGATCGGGAAACGACGGGTGCGCGGCCGGGGCCGCCCGGGTCCCCGCCGCGGGGAGGGCGAGGAGCGCCGCCAGGATCAGTACCCGGCCCGCGAATCGCATCAGAAGGTCACCATCACCTTGGCCGCGGGGTCGGCGCCCACCCGGGTAAGCACGGGCCGGCCGCCGCCGGCGGGCTCACGCAGCATCCAGTCCTCCAGGACGTAGGCGTCGCCGGCCATGCCCAGGGGCTCCCCGGCGGCCTCGGTCTTGCCGGCCAGGTCGGGACGGAGGTCGGTGAGGCTGGCCACCGGGGGAGGATTCAGCCCGGCCAGGGGGGAGGACGGCCCGGGAGCGGCATCGCGCACGGTCATGGCGGCCACGTCGTGGGCCAGCCGCTGGTCCAGGTCGGGGGCGGGGGCGGAGACCGCCGGCGCCCGGGCGCTCAACGAGGAGGCGGGCGCGGTGAGCCGGCCGATCCCGAGGAGCGCCACCGCCACCGCCGCCGCCGCCGCCAACGGGGCCGCCCAGGAGGCGATCGCCGGACGCGGCATCGGGACCACCGGGACCTCGAGACCGGCGGCGGGAGCGTTCCGGACCTCCGCCAGCACGCGGTCGGTGAATCCGGGGGACACCCGGGTCCGGGGGAGCCGGGGCAAACGTTCGAGAAGGGCGGCGGTCTCCTCGAGCAGGTCGCGGCACCGCCGGCACACGGTGAGGTGGCCGTCCACGAACCGGACTTCGGCGGGGGAGGCTTCCCGTTCCAGGTAGGCGCTGAGGAGGGTTTCGACGCGGTCGCAGGCGCTCATGATGAGACTCCTTGAGAACTCCCCGGTTCTAGCCACGCTTCATACGAGGTTCTTGACTTCCACGCCCGTCCGGAGCGGTTTTACAGCTCGTCCCGGGCGAAATTCTTGAGTTTGTCCCGAAGCATCAGCCGGGCCCGGTTGATCCGGGACCGGACCGTGCCCCCGGGAACGTCCAGGATCTCCCCGATCTCGTCGTAGGAGAGCCCTTCGATGTCCCGGAGCACCAGCGCCTCCCGGTACACCTCGGGCAGCTTGGTGATGGCCCGGGCCACCACCCGGTTCGTCTGATCCTTCTCAACCCGCCGGTCGGTCCGCGGCTGGTCGTCGTCCGGGATCATGGGCTCCACCGACCCCATGACCTCGGTCAGGTGGTCCAGGCTGAGGACGTTCCTCAGGCGGACCTTCCGCCGGATCTCGTTCTTGGCCAGGTTCACCGCGATGGTGAAGATCCAGGTCGAGAATTTCCCGGTCTTCCGGTATCGCTCGCGATGCAGGTAGACCCGGACGAAGGCCTCCTGGGCCAGGTCCTCGGAGCGCTGGAAATCGCGGATGTACCGGAAGACCACGTTCTGGATCCGATTCTTGTATCGATCCACCAGGCAGGCGAACGCCAGCTCCCTGCCCGCCACCACGTGATCCATCAGGTCTTCATCCGAGAGTTCCTGATAGAAGGCTCGGGTCTCCAGACGCGCCTCCATCCGACTCACGGGTCCTCCGGGGTTTCGTACCCCGCCCGCCCGGAACGGTTCCAAGTCGGGTAAAAAGGGGGGTTTCGGGGAACACAACCGTCCTCGGGAAGGGTATCATAGTAGGCGAAATCGAGGCCGGGCCCCTCGGGAGGTGTAATGTGCGTGATTTCAAGGGATTGACGTTCAGGCTACCCCTGGTCGTCGCGGGGCTCCTCGCCCTCGGCGGGTGCTACACCATGGTCAGGCACCCCGCGACCGACGTCACCCAGACCCACGGCCAGGACTACCTGGCCTCGGACTGCGCCTCCTGCCATTCCCAGGGCTTCGCCGCCCCCCTCACCCCGGATTCCTACGGCTACACCAGCGGCTGGTTCGCTGACTACTACGGCTGTCCCTGGTGGGTGGCCGACTGCGGCGGCCCGGGCAACCCGTATTACAGCGGCGGACACGGCGGCGACGGCTCGAGCCCCGCCGGCACCGTGGCCGGCGGCGAGGACCGGAACGTGGGTTCCCGGGGCGACACCCGGGGAGCGGGGATCCCGTCGGGCCTTCCCGCCATCACCGCGCCCCCCGCCGCCGGCCCCACCCCCGGCAGCAACCTTCGCCCCTCCCCGCAGAGCGGCCCCGACGAGCCCAAGACCGGCCCCCAGCCCGGCCGCACCATGAAGAACGACAAGCCGACCCCATCCCCCGCTCCCCCGCCGCCCCCGGCCAAGGACACCGACAGCGGGAAGGACAAGCCCAAGGACAAGCCCGACCAGGGAGGTGGACGATGACGCGGACGGAGGACGGGACGGGGTTCAAGGCCTCCCGGGCGCGCCCCGGGGAGTTCGGGCGCCGGCTCCGAGGCCTGGGATGGCTCCTGGCGGCGGCGGGCGTGCTGGGGGCGGGCGACGCCCGCGCACAGGGCGTCAAGACCCCGGTGGAACTCCAGGAGACCGACGTCTTCGGCATGGGGGCGCGGGCCCTGGGCATGGGGGGCGCGTACTCGGCGGTGTCCGAGGACGTGACCGCGCTCGCCTACAATCCGGCGGGGCTGGCCCAGATCCGGCGGGTGGAGCTTTCCGGCGGCCTCGCCTACGACGACGCCACCCACACCGTCACCCACTTCGCGCGACGGAGCGACAACGCCACCGCCACCCGGCTCGACCACATCGCCCTCGCCTACCCGATTCCCACCTATCGCGGAAGCCTGGTGCTGGGGTTCGGCTTCCACCGGGGAGCGAACCTGGACGACAACCTGATCCGGGAGGGCTTCGCGATCGCTCCCGCCGGCTCCACCCCCGGGCTCTTCGAGCTGGAGCAGTACAGCCGGAACGGAACGCTCAACAAGTGGACGGCGGCGGTGTCCGGGGATCTCTCCCGCAACATCTCGGTGGGGGCCTCGCTCTCCTACGTCTCCGGAAACAGCGACGAGTCGCTCACCCTGGCCAACTACCGGGCGGTCCCCGGCGGGAACGGGGTGACACTGGACCTCGGCGACCCCTCCAGCCCCGATGAGCGGCTCTTCCGCCAGGATGTGACCCGGCACGAGAGCGTGGACGGCTACACCGGATCCTTCGGCATCCTGGGCTACCTGGGTAGCGGCGTCCGCCTGGCCGCGGTGGTGGACCTCCCCACCAAGCTCACCTGGACCGGCGACGCCTCCACCCGGCTCGAGGACTGGCAGAAGGTCGACACGGGGCGATCGAGCTTCGAGGACAAGATGACCTTGCCGTTGTCGCTCCGGGGCGGGCTCTCCTGGGGGCGGAGCGGGCTCCTGCTCGCGGGCGGGGTGCGCTGGACCGACTACCGCCAGATCGACTTCGAGGGGAAGATCCTCGCCCCCGCCTCCAACGACGGCGGGGTCACCTTCCAGGAGCAGCCGGCCTACCGCTCGGTGGTGGCGGTGAACCTGGGCGGGGAATACCAGATCCCCACCCTGCCGCTCCGCCTCCGCGCCGGCTTCTTCACCGAACCGCTCCCCTACAAGCTGATCGCCGCCGACACCGACTTCCAGTTCGTACCCGACGACAACGACCCCAACACCACCACCGACGCCTCGATCGTCTACCGCGACTATCCGTTCGCAGACATCGTCTCCGACCGGAAGTTCGTGACCGCGGGAGCGGGAGTGATCCTCCAGGACGCGCTCACCCTGGACGCGGCGGTGGTGTACGGGAGCTGGGAGCGGCGGACGCCGGCGAACTACGAGAACGGGACCACGTTTTACCCGGCGGTGACCACCACCGAGAAGGTGCGTCAGACCCGGGTGCTGGTGAGCACCACCCTCCACTTCGAGTAGCGCGGGGGCCCGGCAGGGGGGCCGCGCTCAGAGCAGTCCCAGTCGCTCCAGGGAGTTCTTGGCCGCGTTCTGCTCGGCCCGCTTCTTGTTGGTCCCCTTTCCCAACCCGAGCTGTTCCCCCCGCACCGTGACCTCGATCGTGAACACCTTGTGGTGGTCGGGTCCGGACTCGCTCACGATCCGGTAGCGGGGGTAGGTCTTGGAGCGCTCCTGGACGTGTTCCTGGAGGATGCTCTTGTAGTTGATGTGGCTCTCGTTGATCAGGATCCCGTCCACGTCCCCGAGCAGGTTCCGCACCACAAAGCGGGCGGCCCGGCCCAGCCCCCCGTCCAGGTAGATGGCGCCGATCACCGCCTCGAACCCGTCGGCGAGGATGGAGGCCCGGAACGACCCCCCTGACTCCCGTTCCGCCTCGCTCAGGAACAGGTACCGGCCCAGGTTCAGCCGCTTGGCCTGCTCCGCCAGCACCCCCCGGCTCACCAGGAGCGACTTCTTCTTGGTCAGCTCCCCTTCTTCCTGGTCGGGAAACCGATGGTAGAGGTATTCGTTTACCACCAGCTCCAGGACGGAGTCCCCCAGGAACTCCAACCGCTCGTTGGAGCCGGGAAGATCGTTACCGTTGCAGTTGAAGTAGGAGCGGTGGGTGAGCGCCCAGCACACGAGGTTGGGATCGCGGAAGCGGTAGCGGATGTGCCGCTCGAAATCGGTCAACGACCGCAGCAGGTCGGGATCGGAGACCGCGCACGGTCGCCGGCGCCGCATGCGGCGCATGAGGTCGTGAAAGCCCATCTCGGGTTCCCGAGCGGCGACGCAGCCAACCGGCGCCCCCGAAGGGTGCTAATCGAACCTGCGCACCGCCAGTGACACGTTGTGGCCGCCGAACCCGAGCGAATTGGAGAGGGCGGCGTGGATCGTGACCTCACGAGCTTCGTTGGGGACACAATCCAGGTCGCACTCCGGATCCGGGTGCTCGTAGTTGATGGTCGGGGGGAGGACGCCGTTCTTGACGGCGAGAACCGTGGCCACAAGCTCGATCCCGCCGGCCGCCCCCAGGAGGTGGCCGGTCATGGATTTGGTCGAAGCGAGAGCGAGAGATCGAGCGTGGTCCCCGAACACCTGCTTGACGGCGGCGGTTTCCATCCGGTCGTTGAGGGGGGTGGAGGTGCCGTGGGCGTTGATATAGCCCACGTCCTCCGGATTCAGGCCGGCGTCGGCGAGGGCGGCCTTCATGGCTCGCGCCGCCCCCTCCCCGCCCGGAGCCGGCGCGGTGATGTGGTGGGCGTCGGCGGTGAGGCCGTAACCCGCCACCCGTCCGTAGATGGCGGCGCCCCGCGCGCGGGCGCGCCCTTCCTCCTCGAGCACCACCACCCCCGCCCCCTCCCCCATCACGAACCCGTCCCGCTCCAGATCGAAGGGGCGGGAGGCCCGGCCGGGGTCGTCGTTGCGGGTGGACATGGCCTTCATGGAGCAGAACCCCGCGTAGCAGAGTTCGGTCATGGTGGCCTCGGCCCCCCCGCAGACCATGACGTCGGCGACGCGGTCGCGAATGGCGCGGTACGCCTCGCCGACGGCGTGGGCGCCGGAAGCGCAGGCGGAGACGGTGGTGAAGTTGGGCCCGCGCAGGTTCCACCGGATGGAGACCTGGCCCGACGCCATGTTCGCGATCATCATGGGTATGAAGAAGGGGCTGACGCGGCCCGGCCCCTTCTCGGTCATGATGCGGTACTGGGCCTCGAGGGTCTCGATGCCGCCGATCCCGGTGCCGATGAGAACCCCGCCGCGCTCCGGCTCCACCGGGGCGGTATCGAGCCCGGCGTCGCTCATGGCCTGGTGGGCGGCGCCCATGGCGAATTGCACGAAACGATCGGCCCGCCGGGCGTCCTTCACCTCCATGTACCGGGTGGGGTCGAACCCCTTCACCTCGCCCCCCATGCGGGTGTCGATGCGCGAGGGATCGAACCGGGTGACGGTGGCGATCCCGTTACGCCCGGAGACCAGGCCGTCCCAGAACTCCCCCACCGTGTTGCCGATGGGAGTGATGGTTCCGAGACCGGTGATGACGACGTTGCGTTGGCTCATGACGGGGTTCGTGGGCCGGGAAGAGCCGGCCGGGCCGGATCTCCCTCGCCGGGACGGGTTCCCTTCCTACTTCACGTTCTGCTTGAGGTAGCTCATGGCGTCGCCGACGGTAGCCATCTTCTCGGCGTCCTCGTCGGGGATCTCCACGTTGAACTCCTCTTCCAGGGCCATGATCAGCTCCACCGTGTCCAGGGAGTCGGCGCCCAGGTCGTCGATGAAACGCGCCTCGGGCTTCACCTGGTCGCTGGACACGCCGAGCTGCTCGACGATGATCTCCTTGACCCGATCCTCGTTGTAAGGCATTCCCATCTCCTCCATCCTTCGTCTTCGCGCGAAAAAAGCGTGTAAATCCCACCCTCCGCAGAGGGAGCAGGAAGGTTAGGCCATGACCATGCCTCCGTCAACATGGATCACCTGGCCGGTGATATAGGCCGATTCCCCGCCGGCCAAGAACGCCACCACCCCGGCCACGTCGGCCGGCTTCCCCAGGCGGCCCATGGGGATGGCCCGGAAGAGCGCCTCCGTGGCCGCCTCCCCCAGCGATCCGGTCATGGCGGTCTCGATGTAACCCGGCGCCACCGCGTTCACCGTCACTCCCCGCCCGGCCAGCTCGCGGGCCACCGCCCGGGTGAATCCGACCATCCCCGCCTTGGAGGCGGCGTAGTTGGCCTGGCCCGGGTTGCCGATGGTGCCCACCACCGAGGAGATGTTGATCACCCGACCCCAGCGGGCGCGGATCATGTCCCGGGAGAAGACCTTGGTGCAGTGGAAGACGCCGTCGAGATTGGTCCGCAGCACCGCGCTCCAGTCCTCGGGCTTCATGCGCAGGAGCAGCTGGTCGCGGGTGATGCCCGCGTTGTTGACCAGGATCGAGACCTTGCCCACCGCCTCCTCGATCCGGGGCGCGGCGGCCTCGACCGAGGCGAGGTCCCCCACGTCCATGGCCAGCGCGACCGCCTTCCGCCCCAGGCCGCGGATCTCGGCCGCGGCGTCCTCGGCGGGAGCGGGGTTCCGCGCGGCCAGGGCCACGTCGGCCCCGCGCCGGGCCAGTTCCAGGGCGATCTCGCGCCCGATCCCCCGCGAGGCGCCGGTCACCAGCGCGGTCCGCCCCTCGAGCGGCGCGCTCACGCGGCCACCGCATCGATCCCGTCGGGATCGCCGGCGGAGCCGCACTCGGCTTCCCGGTCCATCGAGCGGAGCAGTCCCTTCAGGACCTTGCCCGGCCCCACTTCCAGGAACGGGCCCCCGGGATCGGCGATCAGCCGCCGCATGGACGCCTCCCACCGCACCGGGCTCAGGAGCTGCCGGGCCAGCGACTCGCGAATGGCGCCGGGTTCGGTCACCGTCTCCGCGGTGGCGTTGGCCACCACCGGAATCGCGGCGGGACGGATCTCCACCTCGGCCAGGGCCCGGGTGAGCCCCCGGCTCGCCGATTCCATGAGCGGCGAGTGGAAGGCCCCGCTCACGCTGAGCTCCACCACCCGCCGAGCCCCTCGCGCCGACGCCAGGGCCATGGCCGCTTCCACCCCGGGGACGTCCCCGGAGATCACGACCTGGCCGGGGCAGTTCAGGTTGGCCGCGCGGACCGTGCCCGCGGTGACCTCGGCGCAGAGCGCCTCCACCGCCTCCCCTTCCAGCCCCAGGATCGCGGCCATGGTGCCGGGGCGCTCCTCGCCGGCGCGGAACATGAGTTCGCCCCGGGTCCGCACCAGGCGCACGGCGTCGGCAAAGGCCAGGGAGCCCGCGGCCACGTAGGCGCTGTATTCGCCCAGGCTGTGCCCGGCGGCGGCGGCGGGGACCACCCCGCGCGCCTCCAGCTCCCGGAGGGCGGCCACCGAATGGGTGAGGATGGCGGGCTGGGTGTTCTTGGTCTTGACCAGCTCGTCCTCCGGACCCTCGAACGAGATCGCGGCGAGATCCAGTCCCAGCGCCTCGTTCGCTTCCCGGTAGACCCTGCGCGCCCGCTCCGAGGCCTGGTAGAGCGCCTTGCCCATCCCCACGAACTGCGAACCCTGGCCCGGAAAGAGAAAAACCGCCCGTCTCACCGCTTCCCCTCCCAACGCACCACCGCGGCTCCCCAGGTGAGCCCGCCGCCGAACGCGACCATGGCCAGCAGGTCCCCCTCCTTCACCCGCCCGGTGCGCACCGCCTCGTCCAGCGCGATGGGGATGGAGGAGGCGGAGGTGTTGCCGAAGCGGTCGATGGTGACCATGACCCGCTCGGGATCGATCTCCAGCCGCTTGGCGGTGGCGTCGATGATCCGGATGTTGGCCTGGTGGGGGATCAGGAGATCGACCTGATCCACGGTGATCTTGGCGTCGGCCAGGGCCTTGCGGGCGATGGTGGCCATACCGCGGACCGCGATCTTGAACACCTCGTTGCCCGCCATCTTCATGGTGTGCATCTTCGCGTCGACGGTCTCCCGGCTGGCGGGATGGCGGGAGCCGCCCGCGGGCATGTAGAGGAGCTTGCCCTGGTCGCCGTCGGATCCGAGGGAGACCGAGAGGAGCCCTCGCCCCTCCTCGGGGACCCCCTCGATGCAGACCGCGCCCGCGCCGTCCCCGAACAGCACGCAGGTGGATCGGTCCGTATAGTCGGTGATGCGGCTCAGGGTCTCCACCGCGACCAGGAGCACCCGGCGGGCCAGGCCGGAGAGCACCAGCGCCCGGGACAGGTTCAGCCCGTAGATGAAGCCGGTGCAGGCGGCGCCGATGTCGAAGGAGGCGGCCTGGGGGGCTCCCAGCTTGGCCTGCAGCGTGCAGCCGCACGACGGGAAGACATAATCGGGGGTGACGGTGGCCACCATGATGATGTCGAGATCGGTGGGCTTCCACCCCGCCGCCTCCAGCGCCCGTCCGGCGGCGTTGAAGGCGAGATCGCTGGAAGCCTGCTCGGGGGCGGCGATCCGCCGCTCCCGGATGCCGGTCCGGGTCCGGATCCACTCGTCCGAGGTGTCCACCATGCGCTCCAGATCGGCGTTGGTGAGCACCCGGTCCGGGTAGTAGGAGCCGGTGCCCCGGATGATCGCGCTCTTGGGATTAGGAGTTGGCAACCTTTCCTCCGTTCACTCGTTCCAGTTCGCCGCGAATCTCGTCGTTGATGCCCCGGTGAATGAGTCCCGAGGCCACCCGCAAGGCGTTGCGGATCGCCTTGGGATTGGAACGGCCGTGCCCCACGATGGAGATCCCGTCCACCCCCAAAAGCGGCGCCCCGCCGTACTCGGAGTAATCCAGCCGGTTCTTGAACCGCCGGAGCGAGGGTTTGAGCAGAAACGCTCCCATCTTGGCCAGAACGTGCTCGCCGATCTCGCGCCGGATCGTGCGCATACCCCAGTCGGCCACGCTCTCGGAGAACTTGAGGAGGACGTTCCCGGTGAACCCGTCGGTCACCACCACCTCGGCGCGGCCGTTCAGGATGTCCTTCCCCTCCACGTTCCCCACGAAATTGAGCCCGCTCCCGGCCAAGAGGTTGAATGCCTCCTGGGTAAGCTCGTTGCCCTTCGACGATTCCTCGCCGATGTTCAGGAGCCCCACCCGCGGCCGCTCCAGGTTCAGGGTGAGGCGCATGTAGACCTCGCCCAGGATGGCGAACTGAAGCAGGTTGACCGGTTTGCAGTCGGCGGTGGCCCCCACGTCGAGGACCAGCGTGATCGGGACCTCGCCCCCGGTGGGGATGGGCGCGGCCAGCGCCGGCCGGCTCACCCCGGGAATCCGTCCCATGTTGATGAGCGAGGAGGCGACCATGGCCCCGGTGTTCCCCATCGAGATCACCCCCATCGCGGCGCCGTCGCGCACCAAGCGGGTGGCGACGTTGAGCGACGAGTCCCGCTTCTTGCGGAAGGAGTCGGCCCCGTGCTCCGACATCTCGACCTTCTCGGCGGTGTGCACGATCTCCAGGTCGAGGCCGGTGGCCTCGAGCCGGACGAGTTCGGCCTCGATGGCGGCGCGATCCCCCACCAGGATCGGCTGCACCCGGTCCCCGAACATGCGAAGGGCTTCCACCACCCCCGCCACTTCGTTGGCGGGGGCAAAGTCGCCCCCCATGACGTCGACGGCGATCCTGGCCTTGCCCCGGGCCGGCTGGTGCGGTGAAGCCATCCACCCTCTCCCGCGGCCCGCAGGCCTACGCGATCTCCGGGGAGGTGACCTCCCGATCCGCGTAGTAGCCGCAGCTCGGGCACACGCGGTGCGGGCGCTTGGGTTGTCCGCAATGGGAACAGCTGGTGGTGGACGGCTTGGTCAGTTTCCAGTGGGTGCGCCGCTTGGCTTGCCGCGTCTTGGAATGCCGGCGCTTGGGAAGAGCCACGTCGAATTCCTCCTGTCGATTCCTGAGGAGGCCGCCGCCGGAGCGGGGCGGCCGCCGGTCATGAGAGCTTGTTTTTCAAGGACTTGAGGGATTCCCACCGTGGGTCCCCCCCGGCGGGCCGGCAGGAACAGGGGCCCTCGTTGAGGTCCTGCCCGCACTGCGGACACAGACCCCGGCAATCGGGCCGGCAGACCTGGGCCACCGGAATCTCGAGAATGAGGGCCTCGCGGAGGGGGCCGCCCAGCTCCAGTTCGAGCCCATCATGATATAGGAGCGCCCCCTCCTGTTCCAGGGCCGCCTCGTCGCGGGGATCGTCGGATCCCCGGCGGTCGGCGACCAGCAGTATCTCCGCCTCCAGCCGGAACTTGAAGGGGACGGCACACCGCCCGCAGTCCTGCTCCCCGTCCACCGCCGCGGTTCCCCGGAGGGTGATCTGATCGCCCCGGCGGTCGGCATCCAGGTCCACCTCCACCGGTCCCAGGGGCCGGAACCACGCTCCGAGGTCGAAGTCGGAGGCCGGCTCCCGGCGGTGGACGACGCTGTGCCCCTCGGGGAGCTGCGTGAGCGCGAGTTTCAAGTCCCGTCATCTCCTTCCGGTTCGTTCGAAGCGGGAGGGAGGATACCCGATCAGGCCTCCTCCCCGGGAAAAAAGAAGGGGATCTCGGTCCGGGCCGACTCCGGGGAATCGGAGCCGTGGACCGAGTTGGACTGGATGTCCACCCCGAACTCCGCCCGGATCGTCCCGGGGGCGGCCTTGCCGGGATCGGTGGCTCCCATGAGTTCCCGCAGCCGGGGGATGGCGTTCTCCCCTTCCAGCATCACCGGGATACAGGGACCGGAGGTCATGAAGCTCACGAGGTCGTCCAGGAAGGGTTTCCCCTCGTGCACGGCGTAGAAGCGGCGGGCCCGCTCCGCGGACAGGCGCACCAGCTCCATCCGCCGGATCCGGAACCCGGCCCCCTCCACCTTGGCCAGGATTTTTCCCACGTTGCCCCGCTCCAGGGAGTCGGGCTTCAGAATGAAGAGCGTCTTGTTCAAGCGATCCTCCAGATTGGAAAACGGCGGGCCGGCGTTTCCGGCGCCCCGCCTGCTGGAAAACCCCGTCCACCCCCCCGCGTCAGAGACGGGGCCGCCGGCGCCGACCGTGGTTGGCGTGACACAGGCGTCGGCAGACGGGGGGCGACCCCCCACCAGCGGCCCCGATCCCGGTGCCGGCACCGCCGAGGCGCCGGCCGAGGACGGAAATGTCGTGCCCGCGGCCGGGAGGCCGCCGGCTAGGCCCGCCCCAGGGCGCGGGCCAGGAGCCCCGGAATCTCCGAGGGGATCTTGGCCACCGGGACCCCGGCCTCGTTGAAGGCCTCGGTCTTCTCCTGGGCGGTGCCCCCGCCCCCCGAGATGATGGCGCCGGCGTGGCCCATGCGCTTCCCGGGAGGCGCGGTGCGTCCGGCGATGAAGGCGACCACCGGCTTCTTCATCGAACTCTTGATGTAGCTGGCCGCCTCCTGCTCGTCGGTCCCCCCGATCTCGCCGATCAGGACCACCGCGTCGGTCCCGGGGTCGGCCTCGAACAGCTCGAGGGTGTCGAGGAAGTTGGTTCCGATGATCGGGTCCCCGCCGATTCCGATGCAGGTGCTCTGGCCGATCTCGGCGCGGGTGAGGTGGTCCACCACCTGGTAGGTGAGGGTCCCGCTCCGCGACACCAGCCCCACCCGGCCCGGAAGGTGGATGGGCCCGGGAAGGATCCCGACCTTGGCCTTGCCGGGGGAGATGAGACCGGGGCAGTTGGGGCCGATCAGCCGGGAGGAGGAGCGCTCGACGTAGGCGTGGAGCTCCACCATGTCGCTCACCGGGACCCCCTCGGTGATGCACACCACCAGCTTCACCCCCGCGTCCACCGCCTCGTACACCGCGTCGGCGGCGAAGGGGGCGGGGACGTAGATCACCGAGGTGTTGGCGCCGGTGGCGGCGCGGGCCTCGGAGACCGAATCGAAGACCGGGACCCCGTGGACCGAGGCCCCCCCCTTGCCCGGGGTCACCCCCGCCACCACCTTGGTTCCGTACTCGATCATCCCCTGGGTGTGGAAGGCCCCGTCGCGGCCGGTGATTCCCTGGACGATGACCGTGGTTCTTTCGTCGATCAGGATGCTCATCGTATCTCCCTAGATGCGCCGCGCGCCGTCCGCGCGCGCCAACGCCGTCTTCACCACCTCGTCCATGGTGGCCGCCGGCTCCACCCCGTCCGCCTTGGCCATCATCTCCCGCGCCACCTCCTCGTTGGTCCCGGTCAGGCGGACCACCACCGGCACCCTGATCTCGAGGTTCTTGAGCGCGGCGAGGATGCCCTGGGCGACGTCGTCGCACCGGGTGATTCCGCCGAATATGTTGAACAGCACCGCCTTCACGTTGGGATCATCGAGGATGATCCGCATGGCGGTGGTGACCTTCTCCGGGTTGGAGCTCCCCCCGATGTCGAGGAAGTTGGCGGGCTCGCCGCCGTAGTGCTTGATCAGGTCCATGGTGGCCATGGCGAGCCCGGCCCCGTTCACCACGCATCCCACGTTCCCTTCCAGGGGCACGTAGGACAATCCCATCTCCCGGGCGGCGGCGGCGTGCTCGCTCTCGTCCTCGCGATAGGCCGCGATCCGCGGCTGCCGGAAGAGCGCGTTGTCGTCGACCACCATCTTGGCGTCGAGCGCGAGCACCTTGTCGTCGGGGGTGGTGATGAGGGGGTTGATCTCGACCAGGCTGGCGTCGCTGGCCCAGAACACCTCCACCAGCCGCTCCAGGATCCTCGCGATCTTGAGCGCGATCTCCTTGCGCGGCTCGATCTTCATCGCCACTTCCCGGGCCTGGTAGGACCGGAAGGAGCCGTGCCGGGTGAGGTGGAAGCGGTGGATCTTCTCGGGGGTGGCGCGGGCCACCTCCTCGATGTCCACCCCCCCCGCGGCGCTGGCGATGATCACCGGCTTGTTGGCCGCCCGGTCCAGCGTCACTCCCAGGTAGTACTCCTTGGAGATGTCGGCGGCGGGAGCCACCAGCACCTTCTTCACCGGGAAGCCCTTGATGGTGAGGGCAAGGATGGCTCTCGCCTTCTCCCGCGCCTCGTCCGGATCGGCGGCGAGCTTGACCCCGCCCGCCTTCCCGCGGCCTCCCGCGTGCACCTGGGCCTTCACCACCACCGCCCCTCCGATCTCCGCGGCCAACCGGGCCGCCTCGTCGGGGGTAGCGGCCACCTTCCCGGCCACGATGGGAATCCCGTAGCCGGCGAAGACTTCCTTCGCCTGATATTCATGGATGTTCACGGTGCTTCTTCTCCCTTGTCTCCCTCGGGAGCGCTTCTCCCGAATCTCCCTCGGCCTCGCCGGCGGCGCGGGCCCCCGCGGCCACGATCACTTCCCCCGGCCGGCCGGCGGGACGAGCGCGCGTCCGGCCAGGAACGCGTCCAGGACGTCCCCGAGCTTCGGGGTTCCGATTTCCTCCAGCTCGTAGCGGACCCGCACCGCGGGCTTGTTCAGCCGCAGCAGCGCGCCCAGGTCGATGGGGGTCGCCACCAGGACGGTGTCCGCGTCGACCGCGTTGATGGTCTCCTCCAGGTCCTTCATCTGCCCCTTCCCGTACCCCATGGCCGGGAGCAGGGTCCCGATCCCGGGATACTTGCGGAAGGTCTCGGCGATCTCGCCCTGGACCCAGGGCCGCGGATCGACCACCGAGGCGGCGCCGAACTGGCGGGCGGCGATCACCCCCGCCCCGTACTTCATCTCGCCGTGGGTGAGGGTGGGCCCGTCCTCCACCACCAGCACCCGCTTCCCTTCGATCGCGGAAGGATCGTCGACCGTGATCGGCGAGGCCGCATGCACAATGCGGGCGCGCGGGTTCAGCCGGTGCACGTTCTCCTGCACGGCCAGAATCGAGGCGTAGTCGGCGGTGGTCTCCTTGTTGATCACCACCACGTCGGCCAGCCGCACGTTGGTCTCCCCCGGATAGTAGCGCGCTTCGTGCCCGGGGCGGTGCGGATCGGCCACCACGATGGTGAGGTCGGGGCGGTAGAAGGAGAGATCGTTGTTGCCGCCGTCCCAGAGGATGACGTCCGCCTCCTTCTCCGCCGCCTCCAGGATCCTTCCGTAGTCCACGCCGGCGTAGACCACGGTTCCGGTCCGGATGTGCGGCTCGTACTCCTCCCGTTCCTCGATGGTGCACTCGTGGCGGTCGAGGTCCTCCACCGTGGCGAACCGCTGCACCGCCTGCCGCTCCAGGTCGCCGTAGGGCATGGGATGCCGGACGGCCACCGTCCGGAGGCCGCGCTCGACCAGAAGCCGCGCCACCTTTCGCGTGGTCTGGCTCTTGCCCGCCCCCGTCCGCACCGCGGTCACCGCGATCACCGGAACCCGCGACGGGATCATGGTGGACGCGGGTCCGAGCAGGGTGAAGTCCCCGCCCAGCGCGTTCACTCGCGCCGCCATGTGGCCGAGGTAGTCGTAGTTCACGTCGCTGTAGGAGAAGACCGCCTCGAACGGTCCGAGTTCGGCGGCCAGCCGCTCCAGCTCGCTCTCGGGCACGATGGGAATCCCCTCCGGATAGAGCGGCCCGGCGAGCGCCGGCGGGTAGCGCCGGTTCTCGATGTGGGGGATCTGGGTGGCGGTGAAAGCCGCGACCCGGACGTCCGCCCGGTCCCGGAACGCGGTGTTGAAGTTGTGGAAGTCGCGTCCTCCCGCGCCCAGGATCACCACCGCCTTCCGGTTCTTCGCGCTCGTCATTGTGGATCCTCCCTGTCCCGACCACCCCCGCCGGCCGCGGGTCCGGGAAGCCGGCCGCGCGACCGCACGACAAAAAAAAAGACAAGCCGCCGAGCGGCGAGTCCGAACGCTCAAAGCTAACAACGACAACGGAATACTGTCAACCGGGAGGCCCGTGGATAGCGTTTATCTGCGGGGCCGCGATCCCTTCGGGGAGGGCGCGGCCGGGAGGTTCAGGCTTCCGGCTCGCCCCGGGTCCGGTCGAGGATTCCGGTGGTGGACCGTCCCCGGGTGAGGGGCACCAGCGCCACCCGGCCGCCGGCCGCGCGCACCACCCCGGCCCCCACCACGTCCTCCGGCCGGTAGTCCGCGCCCTTGACCAGGACGTCGGGAACCAGCGCCCGGATGAGCTCGAGGGGGGTTTCCTCGGAGAAGACCACCACCGCGTCCACCGCGGCCAGCGCGGCCAGGATCTCGGCCCGGTCCTCGACGCCGGTCACCGGCCGCCCCGGGCCCTTCAGCCGCCGGACCGAGGCGTCGTCGTTGAGCCCCACGATGAGCACCTCACCCAGCTCCCGCGCCTTCCTCAGGAGATCCACGTGGCCCCGGTGGAGGAGGTCGAAGCAGCCGTTGGTGAACACCACCCGGCGGCCGTCCCGGCGCGCCTCCTCGCGGAGAGCGGCGGCCTCGTCCCGGCTCAGCACCCTACCCATCGGCGGCCCCCGTTCGCGGCGGGGTCCGGAACGAGGCCAGGAGATCGTCCAGCCGCGGCACCGCCGTCCCCAGCTCGGCCACCACCAGGCCCGCGGCGTGGTTGGCGAGGAGCGCCGCTTCCCGCGGTTCCGCTCCCCCGGCCAGGGCGGCGGCGTAGGTGCTCACCACCGTGTCCCCCGCCCCGGTGACGTCGTAGACCTCGCGGGCCACCGCCGGGAAGTCGGTGCGGCCGCGCGCCTCGAACAGGCTCATCCCCTTCTCCCCCCGGGTGATCAGCACCCCGTCGGCCCCCAGCCGCTCCCGGATGGATTCCCCCGCCCGCGTCACCGCTTCCTCGTCCCGGAGTTTGAACCCCAGGACCTCGGCCGCCTCGTGCTGGTTGGGGGTGATCACCGCCACCCCGTGATAGTCGAAGAAGTGCACCTCCTTGGGGTCCACGCACACCGGGACCCCGCGGCGCCTCGCCTCCGAGAGCACCCGTTGGAGGAGGGGCGCGCAGATCACGCCCTTGCCGTAGTCCGAGAGGACGACCACCGAGGCCTCGGCCAGGGCCGCGTCCACCCGGGAGGCCAGCGCCGCGCGGGCTTCCCCCCCCGCCTCCTCCCGGCTCTCCCGGTCGGCGCGGACCAGGTGCTGGCTCCGGGCCACGATCCGGGTCTTGAGGGTGGTGGGCCGGCCGGGATCGCGCACCAGCCCCTCCACCGGGAGGCCGGCCGCGGCCAGCTCCGCGGCCAGCATCTCCGCCCAGGGGTCGTCGCCGGTCAGACCCACCAGGCGCGGCCGGGCTCCCAGCGCGGCCACGTTCCGGGCCACGTTGGCCGCCCCCCCCAGGCGCACCGTTTCCCGGTCCACCGCCACCACCGGCACCGGGGCCTCGGGGGAGATGCGGCTCACCTCGCCCCACAGATACCGGTCGAGCATGACGTCGCCCAGGACGAGGGCGGTCCGCCCCCGCCAGCCGGCGGCGATCGCTTCGGCCCGCGCGGGGTCGAGACGGGTCCAGATGTCGGCCATGACGGGTCTCCTCCACCGCCCGGGAGGGCGTCCGAAACCGCCGCAGTGTACCAGCTTTGCCGCGCTCCGGCCCGCCCCGGCGCGGGGTCAGAGGTGCCCCTCCTCCTTGAGGCTGGTGTAGCGGTCGCCTCCCACGATCACGTGGTCGAGGAGGCCGATTCCCAGGAGGTCGCCGGCCTCGGCCAGCCGCCGGGTGATGCCCAGATCGTCGTCCGAGGGATCGGTCTCGCCGGAGGGGTGGTTGTGGACCACGATGAGGCTGGCCGCGCGGTGCCGGAGCGCCGGTTCGAACACCTCGCGCGGGTGAACGATGGAGGCGTTGAGGCTCCCCACCGAGATCGTCTCCCGCACCAGGAGCCGGTTCCGGGTGTTGAGGTAGAGGCCCACGAAGTGCTCGCGGCGCTCGGCCCGGAGGTCGGCCACCGCGTCCGAGACCTCGCGGGGGGTGCGCAGCACCGGCCCGGCGGCGGCGTCCCGGCCGGCCAGGCGGCGGGCCAGTTCCAGGGCGGCGGCGAGCCGGGCCGCCCGGGCCGGCCCCAGGGTGCGCCACCACGACGCCCCCGCGCTCGTGCCCAGGAGGGCGGACCAGCCGGGGTCGCGCAGGAGTTCCCGGGCCGCGAACCCGGCCGGGGTTCCCCGCCCCGGTCCCAGGACCAGGGAGAGCAGGTCGGCATCGGAGAGCACTCCCGCGCCGCCGGCGCGCAGGGCGCGAGCGAGCCGGGCGGGGGAGAGGGAGGGCGGAGCGGCGTCCTGAACGGCGCCTATGTAGTCGAATCGGGTCACGGGTGACCTCCCGAGGTTGGGACGGGCCCGGACGGGTCGGCGGGACGGGCGGCGGGGCGCGGGGGAGTTACTTCTTGCGGCCCTTCTTCTGTTCCTTCTCCTCGCGGATGCGGGCCTTGATCCGTTCCTTGCGGCGCTTGCGCCGGCGGCGCATTTCCTTCTGACGTTCGGAGCCCATGGCTCACCTCCTGGTTCGGGCGGGGTCGGGGAAGCGGAGACCGGCAAGCAGCACATCTTAAGAGGGAACGGCGGCGGCGGCAAGCGCGGGGTCGGGACGGGGGCGGGGAAGGGGCGGCCGGGTGGGGAAAATGCCCCTTATTCAAGGGGAATTCGTTGACGGCAAAGGGATCCTGTGAGATACTCTTTCAACTCGATGATCCTTGCTAATCCTCCCGGGTTACCCTACCCCAGTCTGCCCCAGAGCCGGTTCTTCCCTGGCCCGAGCCGGTGGCTTCGGTAACGCTGCAACAGGACCGAGGTGCTTCGCAGCCCGCAGTTCAGCCCACGAGGATTCCAACCATGAAGACGTCCGCTCCCTTCGCCTCCCTGGCCTCCGCCCTCGCCCTCTTCGGTCTCGTCGCCGGCGCCGTCCCCGCCGCGCACGCAGGCACGGTGTCGCGGGAGGTCCGGCTCGACGCATCCCGGCTCACGTTCCGGGATCTGGGGGGATTCGAGCGGCTCGACTACCCCGGCGCGGCTCACGCCCTGTCCGCGGGCTCGCCCGACCTGCCTCTCTACTCGGTGTTCGTGGAGCTGCCGGCGGGAACCGAGGCGGTCTCCGCCCGCCTCATCCCCGAGGAGTCGGTGACCCTACCCGCCCCCCACCGGCTGGGCGCGGTGGCCGAACCCAAGGCGGGCGAGTACACCCCGGACCGGGCTCTGGACGCGGCCACCCTGGCCTCGACCGTCCTCTATCCCCGGGAGCCGGTGCTGAGCGTGCACTCCGGGCGCCTGCGCGGCACCCCCCTCGCCGCGGTGGCGGCGGCGCCCTTCACCTGGCGGCCCTCCACCGGGGAGGTCCGGGTGGTGACCCGGTTCCGGGTGGAGGTCACCACGCGCGAGATCGCGGCCGGCGCGGGCGGCCTCCGCATCCTCCGGGAAAGCCCGGAAGGGGTGCGCACCTTCACCGAGGCGCTGGAGACCTTGATCGCGGCCGACTCCCCGTCCGGGATCGCCCCCGCCGCCTCCTCCTTCGCCCCGTTCACCAACAGCGGCGGCCCCTTCGAGCCCACCATCCGCCCCTCGGTGGACGGGAGCGCGGTGGACATGGTGATCGTCACCGCCGCCGACCAGGCCGCCGAATACCAGCGGCTTGCCGACTTCAAGACCGAGATCGGAATCTCCACCGTGGTCCGCACCGTGGACTGGGTCCGGACCAACTATCCCGGCGGCACCGACACCCAGGAATCGATCCGCATGTTCCTCAAGGATGCGGCGTCGAAGTGGGGCACGGCCTGGGTTCTCCTGGGGGGGACACCGACATCCTGCCGGTGCGTTACGGCCACAGCAACTTCTACGTTCCCGGGGGCGAGGACATCCCCACCGACCTCTACTACAGCGATCTCGACGGCACCTGGAACGCCAACGGGAACTCGATCTACGGCGAGGCGGTCAACTATTCCACCGGCGACGCCGGGGACGGGGTGGACCTCTTCCCCGACCTGTGGGTGGGACGCCTCCCCTCCAACAACGTCGCCGAGGCGCAGGTGCTGATCGACAAGACCCTCGCCTACCTCCAGAACCCCCCCATCGGATACCAGAACCGCTACCTGTTCCTGGGCGAGGTGCTCTTCCCGCAGAACTGGACCCCGGGGACCAACGTGCAGTACGACGGCGCCCAGCTCTGCGAGGACTCGATCGACTCGCTCCAGGCCTGGGACCAGTCGGTGCGCCTCTACGAGAACTACACCGCGTGGCCGGGGTCGTTCCCCGAGACCAAGACCGCGGTGGTGGACTCCATCAACCACGGGTGGAACGTGGTCATCCACTCCGGCCACGGCTACGTCAACACCATGTCGATCGGGCTCGGCTCGGCGACCCTGGTCAACTCCGACGCCGACGGTTTCACCAACGGGGACCGGACGTTCCTCCTCTACGCGGTGAATTGCACCTCCTCCGCCCTCGACTTCAACTGCATCGCCGAGCGCTTCATGCTCAATGCCAACGGAGGGGCGGTGGCCAGCGTGGGATCGACCCGGCTCGACTTCCCCCAGACCGCCTCCACCTACCAGACCGAGTTCTTCGGGATGGTCTTCCGGCGCGACGAGAACGAGATCGGCCGCGCGATGGCGGAGGCCAAGGCCAAGTTCATCTCCTTCGCGGGGTTAACCGACAACACCAACCGCTGGATTCAGTTCGACCAGATCTATCTGGGCGATCCCGACCTGGAGCTGTGGACCGACGTGCCCGCCTCCCTCGCCGTCACCCACGCCTCCACCTTCACCCTGGGCCAGGGAACCTACAGCGTGCACGTGGAGAGTTCCGCTCTCCCGCAGGAGGGGGCCCGGGTCGCGCTCTACAAGAACGGCGACGCCTACGCGGTGGGCTATACCGACGTCTCCGGGAACGTCCTGCTCCCCTTCCGGCCCGACGAAACCGGCGCCTTCACCGTGGGCGTCTACCTCCACAACTCACTCCCCTACGTGGGCAACGCCACCGTGGTGGCCCCCGGATCCTCCCCCTACCTCTATGCCCTCTCCCAGGGCATCACCGACGACGGAAGCGGGTCCTCGGTGGGCGACGGCGACGGGTCCATCGACGCCGGGGAAACGGACGAACTCAACGTCACCCTCAAGAACAACGGCAGCGTGACCGAGTCCGGGGTCTCGGCCACCCTCTCCACCTCCGATCCCAACGTCACCGTGGTGGACAACTTCAGCAGCTACCCGGACATCGCCCCGGGGGCGAGTGCGGCGGCCGGGGATCCGTTCGTGATCAGCGTGGCCAAGGACGCTCCCGACCGCGCCCTCGTCCATTGCACCCTCACCGTGTTCGGGGTGCTGGGGTCCTATTCGCAGGACCTCATCCTCTACGTGCACGCCCCCGACCTGCGGTACTACCAGCAGGCGATTCGGGACACCGTCGGCAACGGCAACGGGAACGGGGTCATCGCCGCCAACGAGGACTTCGCCATCCTGCCCACCGTTCTCAACGTGGGGCTGGGCGCCGCCCACTCCGCCCAGGCCCGGCTCCGGAGCACCGATCCCGCGGTGACCATCACCGACTCGGTGGCGGTGCTCGGCGACATCCCCGGCAAGGGCAAGGCGTACAACCCCGCCGACGCGGTGCGGCTCCGCCTCTCCGACGTCAGCACCGCCCACACCCTCACCCTGGCGGTGGTGGACGCCTACGGGGAGGAAGCCTGGTTCAAGCTCGACATCACCCCGCCGGACTCCACCTCGAACCTCATCACCTACGGCAACGCGAACTCCATCTCGTTGGACTGGACCCGCAGTCCCAGCGCCGATCTCCAGGGGTACGCGGTCTACCGGAGCTCGTCCTCCTCCGGGCCGTTCACCCGGCTAAACACCTGGCTTCCCGAGCGAACCGCCTACTACAACGACGAGAGCCTGCCCGGGCTGACCCGCTACTACTACCGGGTGGCGCCGGTGGACAGCTCCGGGAACCTCGGCAAGCTCTCCGCGGTGGCCTCCGCCACCACCAGCCTGCCGCTGCACCTCGGCTTCCCGGTGGAGGTCAAGACCGCCACCACCGCCGGGGCCACCGTGGCCGACCTGGACCATAACGGCCAATTCGAGGTGATCGGCGCCAGCGACGAGATCTACGCGGTCACCGCGGACGGCGACGATTATTTCGACGGCGACGACGACGTGCGGACCCTGGGCCCCATCACCAAGAGCGGATCCCAGCAGTTCTGGGACACCCCGGCGGTGGGCGACGTGGACGGGGACGGCCTCGACGACATCGCCGCGGTCAGCTGGAACGACTCCAAGCTCCGGATCGTGGACCACCACGGGAACCAGCTCGCGGGATGGCCCAAGAGCGTCAACGTGCTCAATCAGGCCGGCACCTATCCGTTGGGCTCGGTGTGCCTGGCCGATCTGGACGCCGACGGCCGCCTGGACGTGGTGGCCCAGGCCTCCCGGGTCATCTACGCCTGGCATCACGACGGCACCGAGCTCATCGATGGGGACGCCAACGCCTCCACCAACGGGGTGCTGGCGATCACCGGCTCCGACTACTCCTACGGATCCCCCACCGTGGCCAACATCGACGCCGACCCCTACAAGGAGATCATCGCCGGGATGCGGGACGGCAAGCTCTACGTCTATCACCACGACGGCACCCCCTATCCCGGGTTCCCCTTCGTCACCGGCAACGACATCACCTCGGCGCCGGCGGTGGGCGACATCGACGGCGACGGCCGCCCCGAGATCGTGTTCGGTTCCAGCGACGCCCACGTCTACGCCATCCGCTCCGACGGCAGCTCCGCCACCGGTTTCCCGACGAGCATCCAGCTCAACGAGGACTCGGACAGCTCCCCCGCCCTCGGAGACATGACCGGCGACGGCCATCCCGACGTGGTGATCGGGGCCTCCAACGGGGACCTGTTCATCTATTCCGGGACCAACGGCAGCGTCCCTTCCGGGTGGCCGGTCCACATCAAGGACAACCTGGGGACCAAGGTCGCCATCCGAGGCGCCCCCGTCATCGCCGACGTGGACGGGGACGGGAACCCGGACATCGTGGTGGGCGACATGATCGGGCGGCTCCACGGCTTCAACAAGAACGGGCAGGAGCTTCCCGGATTCCCCATCCAGACCGGCAACATCATCCAGAACGGGCCCGCGGTGTGGGACGTGGACGGCGACGGCCTCACCGAGGTGGTGGTGCAGAGCTTCGACCAGAAGATCTACATGTGGGACACGCCCTGGACGTTCCGGGCGGCCAACGCGCCCTGGCCCATGTTCAAGCACGACTCGCGGAACAGCGGCGATCTCACCACCCCGATCCTCCCCGCCACCACCGCGGTTCCGGACCGGGAGCCGGGATTGACGCCGGCCCTGCTCCAGAACTTCCCCAATCCGTTCCGGGCCGCCACCGTGATCAGCTACTCGGTGCCGCAGGGTCCGCAGTACCGGGGGGTCCAGCTTCGCATCTACGACATGAACGGACGGGTGGTGCGGACCCTGATCGACGGCGAGCAGCCTCCGGGCCGCTACCAGATGACCTGGGACGGCCGGGACCAGGCGGGCCGGCCGGTGGCCTCGGGCATCTATCCCTACCGCCTCCAGGTGGCCGGAAACACCCAGACCCGGAAGATGGTGGTCCTCAGGTAATCCGCGCGCGCGGGGGCGGCGCCGCCGCCCCCGCGCCCCCCGCGGGGTCCCCCCCGCCGCGCGCCGGCGCGGCCCTCCCGGGCCGGGCCGCGCTTCTCCTCGTTGCCGCCGGGAGCGGTCGGGGGTAGTGTTGAGCCCCGCATGAGAACGGTTCTACGGCTCGGGAAGTACTTCAAGCCCCTCTGGCGCACCGTGGTCCTGGGCTTCGCGCTCATGGCGCTCTACGCCCTGTTCAGCGGTTTCTCCATCGGGCTCATCCTTCCCATCATCGACAAGGTCTTCCTCCGGGAGCGGGGGACGGCCCCCCCCACCATGCACGTGTCGGAGGGGCTCTCCCGCACCCTGGCCTCGGCGTGGGCCGCGTTGACCGGGGGGGGCGCGCTGAACGACCGCCTCCATGCCGCCCGCCAAGCGGCCACCGCCGGCCTGACCGCGCTCCAGAACCAGTCCCCTCCGATGGAGATCCTGGCCTGGCTGTGCGTGGTGACCCTGGTGGCGGTGTTCTTCAAGAACCTTGCGGACTACGGGCGCAAGATCGCGTTCATCCGGGTGGAGCAGCGGGCGGCGGAGTCGCTCCGGAACGATCTCTTCCGGCGGGTGGTGGGCTTTCCGCTGGCCACCTTCAACCGGATCCCCAGCGCCCAGCTCCTGAGCCGGGTGGTGACCGACGTGGAGCTGGTGAAGCAGTTCACCATCAACACCGGGGCGCTGTTCGTCCACAACCTGCTCCAGGTGGTGGTCTACCTGGTGATCTCGATCTGGGCCAGCTTCCAGCTCGCGGCGGTGAGCTTTCTCATCCTCCCCCCGATCGCCTTCATGACCGCCCGGCTGGCCTCCAAGCTCCGGCACCACAGCGCCCGCGCCCAGGCCCGCATCGCCGACGTGACCAACTCGGTGTCGGAAGTCCTGGGCGGGGTCCGGATCGTGAAGGCGTTCGGCACGGAGGAGGTGGAGGCGGGGCGCTTCGTCGCCAACGTGGCCCGCTACCGGAGATCGGTGGTTCGGCTCATGGGACTGGACGCCCTCGCCGCCCCGCTCTCGGAGTTCTGGGGGGTGGCGATCGGGGTGGCGGTCCTCTACTACGGCGGCCACCTGGTGCTCGGCCCCCACTCCCACATGACCCCCGGGCGCTTCTTCGTGTTCTTCCTGGCCCTGGTCTCCATGCTCCATCCGCTCAAGGAGCTCTCGAACGTGGTCACCCGGTTCCAGCGGGGGGCCGCCGCCGCCGACCGCGTGTTCGAGATCCTGGATCTCCCCGGGGAGGAGGACGACCCGGGGGCGCTGCCGGCGCCGGGGGTGGAGCGCGGGCTTGCCTTCGAACAGGTGGGCTTCGCCTACGAACCGGGACGGGCGGTGCTCACCGGGGTGAGCTTCGAGGCTCCCGCCGGCACCACCACCGCCCTGGTCGGCCCCAGCGGAGGCGGGAAGTCCACCCTCGTCGACCTCATCCCCCGCTTCGCGGACCCGGAGGAGGGACGGGTGCTCCTGGACGGCGTCGACCTCCGGAGCTACCGCCGCCGGGAGCTGCGCGCGCTGATCGGGATCGTGACCCAGGAGACCCTGCTCTTCAACGACACCGTCTACAACAACATCGCCTACGGGGTGGCGGACGCCGGCCCGGAGCGGGTGCGGGACGCGGCGCGCGCCGCCAACGCCCACGACTTCATCACCGAGCTGCCTCACGGCTACGACACCCCCATCGGGGAGCGCGGAGTGCTCCTCTCCGGCGGCCAGCGCCAGCGCCTGGCCATCGCCCGCGCGGTGCTCCGCAACCCCGCCATCCTCATCCTGGACGAGGCCACCTCCTCCCTGGACACCGAGTCCGAGAGCCTGGTCCAGGAGGCGCTGGAGCGTCTCCTCACCGGACGCACCACCTTCGTGATCGCCCACCGGCTGAGCACGATCATGCGGGCCGACCGCATCCTCGTCCTCGACCGGGGGCGCATCGTGCAATCGGGCACCCACGCCGAGCTCCTGGCCCAGCCCGGCCTCTACCGGAGGCTCTACCATCTCCAGTTCCGGGACGAGGCGGAGCCGATGGAGAGCCGGTCATGATCGAGATCCCGGTCCCGGCGGGCGAACTCCTGGACAGGATCTCCATCCTCCGCATCAAGCGGGAACGCATCGCCGACCCGGCGAAGCGCGCCAACGTGGTCCGGGAGCTGGCGGCGCTGGAGGCGGCGGCGGGACGCCACCGGATCCACGACCCGGGCCTGGAGGCGGAGCTTCGCGAGGTCAACGAACGGCTGTGGGACGTTGAGGACGCGCTCCGCCGCCTGGAGCGGGAGGGGGACTTCTCCGACCGGTTCACCGCGCTGGCCCGCCAGGTCTACTTCACCAACGATCGCCGGGCGGCGATCAAGCGCCGGGTGAACCTCCGCTTCGACTCCGAGCTGATCGAGGAGAAGCAGTACGTGGACTACGGCGACGGGGACGGGCCGCGGGAGAGCTGACCCATGCGCGTGCTCGTCATCCAGCTCCGGCGCCTCGGCGACGTGCTCATGGCCACCCCCATGATCCGCCAGCTTGCCCGCCGCCATCCCGGAGCCCGCATCGACGCTCTCACCGAACCGGGGAGCCGCCCGGTGCTCGAGCACAACCCCCACCTCCACGGCATCCTGACCCTGTCCGGGGGGGGGAACCGGCTGGGGGCGCTCGGGCTCGCCCGGGAGCTCCGCCGTCGCCGCTACGACCTGGTGGTGGACGCCCAGGGCCTGGCCAAGACCGCGTTTCTCGCCGCCGCCGCCCGCGCCCCCGAGCGGATCGGCTTCGCCGGCGGCCGCCCCCACGACCGCTGCTACAACCGGATCTACCGCCGGCGGAACCCGGACTACAGCGCGCTCGACAAGCTGAAGCTCCTCCAGGATCCGGGGATCGACCTCGGCGACCTGAGGCTGGAGTTCCCGGTCTCGGAGGAGGCCCGGCGGGCCGGGCGGCGCCTGGCCGAGGAGCACTTCGGGGAGCGTCCGGTGGCCGCGCTGTTCGGGGTGAGCCGGCGGCCGTACAAGGTCTGGCCTCCGGAGCGGCTGGCCGAGATCGGGGACCGGCTGGCCGGTCGCGGGTTCCTCCCCTTCCTGGTGTTCGGTCCCGGGGAGTCCGAGGCCGCGGAGCGGGTGGCCTCGGCCATGCGGCGCCCGTCCGCGAGGATGGATCCGCCCCCCGACTTCCCCACCCTGAAGGAGGTGCTGGCCCGCTGCGCGCTCTTCGTGGGCAACGACGGCGGGCCCAAGCACCTGGCCGCTCTCTCGGGGGTGCCCACGGTGGCGGTGTTCGGGCGGGTGCATCCGGAGGCCTGGACCCCGCCCGGCGATCCCCGGCACCGGTTCGTGGCCACCCGCTCCGACACCCGCCCCCTTCCCACCGCCGGCGCCTGCACCGGGGCGGAGCGGATCGAGGAGATCCCGGTGGAGTCGGTGTGGGCCGAGGTGGAAGCGCTCCTGGCCGCCGGCTTCGTTCCCGACCCGGCCCGTGACGCGGGCGCGCCCCGATGACGGTGGTGTTCGTGAACAGCACCCGCCGCTGGGGCGGAGTGAAGAGCTGGACGCTGCGGGTGGGCGCGGGGCTGGCCGCCCGCGGCCACCGGGTGGTGGTGTTCCCCGCCCGGGGAAATCCGTTCGCCGCCGCCGCTCGCGAGGCCGGCCTGGAGGTGGTGGAGACCCGCTTCGGCCCCGACTACAACCCCCTCACCGTCGCCCTCCTCCGGCGCGAGTTCGCCCGGGTGGAGGCGGGGGCGGCGGTGGTGAACGTCTCCAAGGACGTGCGCGCCGCCGGCCCGGCGTGCCGCTGGTCGGGGATCCCGGTGGTGCAGCGGGTGGGGCGCTCCGGCGACATCCGCGACCGGGCGCGGGTGCGCTTCGAGCAGCGCCGCTGGGTGGACCGGGTGGTGACCCCGGCCCGCGCGATCCGCGACGACCTCGCCCGCTTCCCCTGGATGCGGGCGGCGGAACGGGTCGCGGTGATCCCGAACGGGGTGGACCTGGAGCGGTTCGCGCCCGGCCTCGGGCGGGGGGCGCTCCGCGCGGAGCTGGCGACCGCCCCCGGCGTCCCCATTCTCGTCACCGCGAGCCAGCTCCTTCCCCACAAGGGGCACGCGGTGCTGCTCGAGGCCATGGCGCGGGCGGCGGTCGCGGGTCCGCCGCCGGTGCTGGCGGTGATCGGGACCGGCTCCGAGGAACCGGCGCTGCGCCGGCGGGCGGCGGACCTGGGGCTGGGCGGCCGGGTGCGGTTCCTGGGGTTCCGGAACGGGCTGGACCGGCTCCTGGAGGATGCGGCGGCGGCGGTGCTCCCGTCGCTCGACGGGAGCGAGGGGTTCCCCAACAGCGTGGTGGAGTTCCTGGCCAAGGGGAAGGCGGTGGCGGCGAGCCGGGTGGCCGGGGTGCCGGAGGCGGTGACCGACGGGGTGGAGGGCCTCCTGGTCCCCCCCGGCGATCCGGCGGCCCTGGCCGGGGCCCTGGAGCGGATCCTGAACGACGGGGCGCTCCGGGCGCGTCTGGGCGCGGCCGCCCGCGCCCGGGCCGAGCGGGAGTTCGGGGACGGGCTCATGGTGGACCGGATGGAAGCGCTCCTGGCCGGGGTCGCGGCCGGCGCCGGGGAGGGGCGGTGAACGCCCTCCAGATCTGGACCATCGGCGACCGCTCCACCGGGAGCACCCGGCTCCGCATCCACCAGTACCTGCCCCGGCTGGCCGCCGACGGCCTCGCGGTCCGGGTCCGAACCATCCCGCGCGGATTTTTCCCGCGGTTGCTTCTGAAATCATCCCTGCATCGCGGGGACCGGCTCCTGGTCCAGAAGAAGCTCTTCGCGCCGGCGGAGCTGGCCCGGCTCCGGGACCGGGCGGGGACGCTCCTCTACGACGTGGACGACGCGGTCTACCTGGACGGGCCCGGGAGCGCCCGGAACCGGGAGCGCTGGGAGGCGGTGACGGAGGCGGCCGACCGGGTGCTGGCCGGGAACCGGACCCTGGCCGGGGCCTCGGTCCGGCCGGAACGCGCCCGGGTGGTGCCGACGCCCGTCGACACCGAGCGGCACCGGCCCTCGCAGTTCGGGGAGCGGGAGCCGGGGCTCCTGGTGTGGATCGGGAGCCGGGCGGGGCTGGCCAGCCTGGCCCCGGTCCTGGGGGCCTTCCCCCGCGCCCGGGCCCGCGCGCCCCGGGCGCGGCTGGCGATCTGCGCGGACCGTCCGCCGGCGGCGCTTCCGGACGGGGCGAGCTTCGTCCGATGGTCGCTGAAGGCGGAGTCGGAACTGTTGGCCCGGGCCTGGGCCGGCCTCATGCCCCTGGACGACACCCCGTTCAATCGGGGAAAGTGCGGGTTCAAGATCCTCCTCTACCGGGCGGCGGGGCTGGCGGTGGCGGCCTCCCCGGTGGGGGTGAACGCGGAGCTGGTGGCCCCCGGCGAGGACGGCTTCCTCCCCGCCGGGCCGGAGGCGTGGGAGGAGGCGATGGCGCGACTGGCCGCTGATCCGGACACCGCCCGCCGGTTCGGGGAGGCGGGCCGCGAACGGGTGGTGGCCACGCACTCGGTGGCCGCGGTCTATCCCGCGTTCCGCGACGCGGTCACGGAGGGCCGGTGAACGACGCGCTCCTCACCCGGCTTCTCGGCGACCCCACCCCGCTCACCCTGGAGGAGGCCGGGGCGCGGCTCCGCGCCGCGCGCTCGGTGCTCCTGGTCAAGCCCCACCACAAGCTGGGCGACCTTCTGGTCGCCACCCCGCTCATCCGGAATCTGCGCCTGGCGCTTCCGCGCGCGCGGCTGGTCGTGGTGGCCGGCCCCTACAATGCTCCCGCGGTGCTGGACAGCCCCGACCTCGACGCGGTGGAGATTGCCCGGCTCAAGGGGCCGGCGGCCCCCTTTCACGGCATCCGCCTGGCCCGCCGCCTCCGGGAGGAGCGCTTCGACGCCGGGCTCGTGCTCTCCACCATCGCTCATTCCGCCTCCGCGGTGGTGCTGGCCCGCCGCGCCGCCCCCGCCTTCCTGGCCGGACTCGACTCGGCGCCCTCGGGGAGCCCGCTGGCGCGCCTGGGGTACGACTGCGTGGTCCCTCCCCCCGACGACCTCCGCCTGCACATCGTGGACTACGGGCTCACCCTCCTGGAACGCCTGGGGATCCCGGTGTCCACCCGCGAGCACGTGCTCGGGGTCACCCCCGCGCAGCGCGCCCGGGCGGAGGCGATCCTCGCCGGGGCCGGGGTGGACCTGGCCCGGCCGATCCTGGGGGTGCAGGTGGGCGGCACCCCCCACCGGCCGGAGCGGCAGTGGGCGCCCGCCAACTACGCCACCGTGCTCCAGCGCGCGGCCAGCGATCTGGACTACCAGCCGGTGCTCCTGGGGCGCACCCCCGACCGGCCGGCCCTGGACGAGGTGCGGTCGCTGGGGCGGCGGCCGGTGCCCACCCTGGTGGACCTCCCCTTCGCCGAGTACAAGGGGGTGCTTTCCCGGCTCACCTACTTTCTCACCCACGACGGCGGCCCGGTGCACGTGGCGGCGGGGGTGGGGGTGCCCTCGTACTTCGTGTTCCTCTCCACGCCTCCCTGGCGGTGGGCGCCCTACGGCGCGCGCTTCCGGGTGTGGGAGGAGTTCGGCCGGATCCCCGCCGCCTCCGAGGTGTGGAACCGGCTTCGCCCGCTCCTTGTCCGGGCGGCGGCGGGAGATCCCCCGCGTTGAGGGTGCTCCTGCTCACCCAGGACTTCCCGCCCCGCCCCGGCGGCATGGCGCGCTACTACGCGGACCTGGCCCGGGGCCTCGGGGACGACGCCGCCGTGCTTGCGGGAAGCTGGGAGGGGCGTCCCCCCGTTCCCGCCGGCGGCGCCCGGCTCCATCCCCTCCCCTTCTCCGCCGCCCGCGCCCACCGGCCCTGGAACCTGGTGCGCGCCGCCCGCGCGGTGTGGGACGAGATCTCGGCCCGGCGCCCGGATCTCCTGCTCGCGGGCAACGCGCGCCCCTACGCCCCGCCGGTGCTGCGGATCGCCCGCGAGTGCGGGGTGCCGGCGGCGGTGGCTTATCACGGGAACGACCTCCTCCGCACCGCCCGGCGCTGGCGGGACCATCCGCTCAAGCGGCGCCGCTGGGAGGCGCTGGTCCGCGACGTCCGGCTCCACCTGGTCAACAGCGCCTACACCGGGGGGGTGGCGGCGGAGCTGGGGCTGCCCCGGGAACGGGTGGCGGTGGTGCCCCCGGAGGTCGACACGGCGCGGTTCCGGCCCGCGCGCGACGAGGCGGAGCGGCGAGCCCTGCGCGCCCGCCGGAGCTGGCCCGAGGACGCGGTGGTGACGCTGTTCGTGGGGCGGCTGGTGGAGCGCAAGGGCCTCGACGACCTCTTCGCCGCGCTCGCGGGGCTTCCGCCGGCGGTGCGGCTGGCGGTGGCGGGCCCGGGGGATCCCCGGCCGTGGGCGCGGCGGGCGGAGCGGCACGGGGTGCTGGGGCGGACCGGATTCCTGGGGGCGGTCCCCGAGGCGGAGCTGCCGGATCTCTACCGGGCCGCCGATCTATTCGCCGGGCCCTCGCGCGCCCGGCTGGAGGCGGACGACGTGGAAGGCTTCGGCATCGTGTTCCTGGAGGCGGCGGCTTCGGGCCTTCCGGTGATCGCCACCCGCACCGGAGGAGTCCCGGAGGCGGTGGCCGACGGGGTGAACGGCTTCCTGGTCCCCCCGGGAAGCCCCGGAGAACTGGCCGGGCGCTGGGGGGAGCTGGCGGCCGACCCCGGGCTGCGCGCGCGGCTGGGCCGCGCGGGGCGGGAGATCAAGGCGGTGGAGTTCGGACCCGGCTCCTCGGCGGCGCGGCTCCGGCGGGCGGCGGCGCACGTCGTGGGGGTCTAGCGGACGCCGGGGCCGGGTGGGGACCGGGCCTAGCGGAGGCTGGCCAGCTTGTCCTGGGCCAGGCGGGCCTCGTCGGTCCCCGGGCACTCCTTCACCACGTAGTTCAGGTAGGTCCGGGCCCCGGCGGAATCCCCCTTGCGGAGGTCGGCGTAGCCGATCTTGAGGGTGGCGGCGCATACCCGGTCCCCGTCGGGGTAGAGGTCGCGCACCTTCAAGAACTCCTGGATCGCTTGATCGAAGTCCCCCAGGGCGAAGTAGCTCTCCCCGATCCAGTACTGGGCATTATCGGCGCGGTCGGACTGGGGGTAGTACTTCAGAAAGTCCTGGAAGCCGGCCACCGCAAGCTGATAATTCCCACGGGAATAGTCGCGGTTGGCGGCATCGTACAGTTCGCTCTCCGAGGCCGGCGGCCCCCCGGGTTCGCCCTCGCCGGTGTCCGCCGGCGCCCCGGCCACCGCGCCGGTATCGACGGCCGCGGGCATACCGGCGCCGGGGGGGTTCACCGCGGGTGAAGGAGGAGTCCGGCCCGCCTCCACCCGGTGCGTGATCATCTTGTCCATCCGCACGCCCTGGTCCTCGAGCTGCGACCGGAGGGTCTCCAGGCGCTGCTCCAGGTCCTGGAGCTGGGAGTTGCTGTCCGCCCGGAGCGAGGCCATCGACTCCGACTGCGCATCCACCTGGGACTTGATGTCGCGCACCAGGGCGAGCATTTCCGCCTGCTCCTTGCGCATGGTCTCCACCTCCTGCCGGGTAACCTCCACGTTCACCGGCTGGCGGAAGAAGGCCCCGCATCCCCCCAGCGCCAAAGGCGCGCCGGCCAAGGTCACCAGCAGACAGGCACGAATGGTCGAGTTCATGGCGAATTCCGTTCCGGCCCCGGGGCCGGGGCCGATTCCAGGCCCCCTACTGGATGTCGAAATGCACCCGTCGATTCTGAGACCAGGCGTCCTCGGTGTGACCGGGGTCGAATGGCTTTTCCTCGCCGTACGAGAGGGTCTTGAGCCGGGAGGCGTCCACCCCGAGGTCGCTCAGGTAGCCCCGCACCGCATCGGCGCGGCGCTGTCCCAGGGCCAGGTTGTACTCCTCGGTTCCCCGCTCGTCGCAGTGGCCCTCGAGGGTCACCGAGGCGTCGGGATGATCCTTGAGGAACTTGGCGTCGCCCTGGAGCGCGCTCCGGGCGTCGCTGCGCAACTCGGCCTTGTCGTAGTCGAAATACACGTCGCGGACCTGGTCCTTCCAGGCGTTCGGATTCTCGGTCGCCGGCGGCGTCGTGGCCGGCGGCGGCTCCGCGGGTTGCTGGCCGGTGGACGGCGGGGTCTCCACCTCCACCGACGGCTTGGGATGCTTGGCGCACCCCGACACGGAGGCCACCGCCGCGGCCACGAGCGCCGTCCCCACCAGCACGGAAAGTGACTTTCTGGTCATCTCTTGCTTACCCTCCTCCTCGGCGCGGTTTCGGTCCAGCGCCAACTGTACCCACCCTCTCCCGGAATCGGCAAGTCATGGGTTCCCAAAGTACCCGCGCCACCGCGGCCGGTTCCCGGGGATCCCGGATCAGCGGGGGGGGCTCGCCGACCAGTCGGGGGCGTAATTGTCCCCCCCTCCCACCGCCACCGGGCGCACCCTTCCTCCGTCCACGTCGAGCACGTACAGGCCCCGCCGGCCTCCCCGGGTGGAGGTGAACACCACGTGGCGGGCGTCGGGGGCCCAGCGGGCGTGCTCGTCGCTTCCCGGCCCCCGGGTGAGCTGGCGCTCGGAACCCATCCCCCCCACCCCCACCACCGTGATGCGGAAGAGCCCGTCGCGGCGGGACGAGTACACGATCCGGTCTCCGTCCGGGGACCAGTCGGCCTGGTCGTTCCACTGCCCGTCGAAGGTCAGGCGGCGGGCCCCGCCGCCGTCGGAGTCCATCACGTAGAGCTGGGGGGTGCCCGCCCGGTCCGAGGTGAACGCGATCTGCCGGGAGTCGGGGGACCATGCCGGCGAGGTGTTGATGCCGGGGAACCGGGTCACCCGGTGGCTTCCTCCCCCGTCGGGCCCGCAGACGTAGATCTCGCTCTCGGTGCCGTTGGTCTGGCTATAGGCGATCCGGGAGCCATCGCCGGAGACCGCGGGAGCGCTCTGCACCCCCTGGCCGCCGGCCAGGAGCCCATTCTTGCCAGAACCGAGGTCGAGCCGGAACAGATCCGGGTCTCCCTTGGCGTAGGAAACGTAGACCAGCGACCCGCCGCCGGGGAACCAGTCCGGCGACATGTTGATGGAGCCGTTCCGGGTCGCCTGCTTCACCCCGAACCCGTCGTAGTCGACGGTGTAGACCTCCTTGCCGCCGCTCCGGTTCGAGATGAAGGCGATCCGGGTGCGGGCGATGCCGGGGCGGCCGGTCACGTAGAGGACCACGTCGTCGGAGAAGCGGTGGGCGGCCTCCCGGTAGTTCTCGGGCGGGGTCGCGTAGTCCCGGGAGAACACCAGGCTCCGCGCCGGCAACGACTCGAGGGTTCCCCGGAGCACCAGGTTCCCGGAGGTGACCCGGACCTCGCCCCGGACCAGGAACCGGGCCTGGACCGCGTTCAAGGTATCCCCCTCGCCCATGCGGGGAATCGGGGTCACGCTGAAGATGTCGGCATAGTCGAGATCGGTCGAGACCACGTCGTGGACCGACCGAGCGTCTTCGGGGGCGGCGCCCGGAGCGGCCAGGAAGTCCTCGAGCAGGAGCTGGATCTTGGGGACCGCGTTCTTGCTGATGACGATCTGCTTCTCCTGGGATCCGGTGGTGTCGCTCTGGGCCGACGCCGGCGCCGCCGCCGAGGCGAGGAGCGCGACCGCGGGAACCAGGCGCAGAAGGCCGCGGAGGGTGCGGGGAATATGGTTGGACAACGCTGACTCCTCGGTAGGGGTTCCGGCCCGGTCAGTCGCCCCCGCCCCGCATCTGGAACACCACGCTGAGACCCAGGGTCTCGCCCTGGTACGACTCGGGAAGGGGCGGGAGCTTCTGCTGCTTCTCCACGCTCAGAACCGCGCCCAGGGCGGCCCGGTCGTAGAGCGACCAGCCCGAGGGCTCCATCAGGTACGGCTGCGCGAGGGTGCCGTCACGGTGGATGATGAAGTGGACGGTGGCCCGGATCATCCCGTTCCCGCCCGAGGGCTGATACCACTCCCGGGCGATGATGCCTCGTACCAGCTCCAGATACCAGTCCTGCTTGAAGTCCTTCTGGTCGACCGGACCCACCGACACCGGGAGTTCCGGGGTGTCGGGAACGTCCGCCTTGGCCGGGGGCGGGGTCTCCGGAGTGGGCGCGGCCTCGGGCTTCTTCTCGACCGGCTTGGGCGGCTCCGGCTTCTTCTCCGGAGGCTCCTTCCGCTTGGGCTGCTTGGGGGTCTCCGGGATCTTCACCTCGTCCTTGACCGGGGCCGGCGGGGGCTTCGGCGGTTCCTTGACCTCCGGCTTGACCTCGGGAGGTTTCGGGGTGTGAGTGGGGACCGGAGGCTGGTAATTGGGCACGGGGGCGTCCACCAGGGCCACCTGGTAGATCTGCTCGGCGTAGATGGGTTGCGGGGGCCGGGCGACGGTGACGGAGAGGAGCGCGAGGAGTGCCGCATGCAACCCCACGCTGGCCAGCACGAAGCGGCCGGTGCCGCTCCGGCGGGCTTCCGGCTGGCTTCCCTGCTCACGCCCGGTCGGAGCCTGGATATCCTTCATGGGTGAACTTCGCGTGGGTTCGTGGCGTGATTCGCCGGGAATCGGTTTCGAGCCGACAACTGCTCGATCCCCTCCTCGCTCGGACGCACGATAAACGGTTTCCCTTCCCGCGGTTCAAAGGACAATACCCCGCTCGCGGGCCGATTGTTTCTTGATTTTGAGCCCGAACTCCCCCACTCCAGATCCCCCGGCCTTGATCCGGACGCGATAGCGGGCCGGAACCGGCCCGGTTTCCCCTTCCCGCTCGTCCTCCCGGGCCGGCTCCCGGCGGAGAACCGCCCCCCCCCTCCGGGACCGGCGGCCGCGGCCCACGGGAAACCTCGACGTCGTCGCGCTCCTCGATCCACGCCGCCGGGTTCGTGGCCGGCGGACGGATCTCTTGCTCGCGGGGACACAACCCCGGTCTCCGCGGCGCCCGCCGACGCCGTCACTCGCTATTCTCAAGAGGCCCAAGATCGCTTGTCAAGGAGGACCCGGGGCCGCCGGCGGCCCCGGCCCGGGGACCGCGGCGCGGGTGGGGGGGATCGCGAGGGGACCTTCCGCCGCGAGCAGGACGGCGCCGAGGCAAAGGACTTCCTCGACCCGTTCCTTGGTTGCGGCGCAACCGGCGGCTTTCGGCCGGCCGTTCCGGCGGGGACGGCGCCGGTCGGCGCCGGAGAGATATCGTAGGCTTTGAATTCGGATTCTCACGCTGAAATCAGTGCCGCAAATTGCCGGAAGCAAGGTGATATTCGCGCTGGTTGTAAAAATTCTTTCCATTCACTCCATTCCGGTCGGGAGTCTTGCCGGCGGGCGCGACCGGGACCGGTTCCGGCGACGGGGCCGAGGCCGGTGTTTGGACCGGCGGCTCGGGCGATCCATGAAATTCGGCGCTTGATACCATATTCCCACGGCATACGGATTGTTGGCCCCCGGTATTGCTGTTACCATCGCTTGGTCTTGAAAAGGCTCTCGAATCGCGACAATTCGCGGGCCCAATTTCCCGGAACCACATCGTGCGACACATCCGCTGGAGGGAGAAACAATGGCGAAGACCCGAAAGTCTCTCAGCCGAAGAGGCCGGCGCCCCAGCCTGAAGGTGGCGGCACGCAAGGCCAATAAACTACAGAAGGACGCCCGGAGCCTGCTCTCCGAGCTGGAGGATCTGGAACGGCGCCTGGTCCGGCTGGGGACTCTCCTCGAAGCGAGCCGCAAGGCGGAGCGGGAGAAGGCGAAGAAGAAGCGGTCCACCCGGAGCGCGGGTATTCGCGGTAAGGGTCCCAACGTGCGCGACACCGCCTATCAAGTGCTCGCGCGACGCAAGAAGCCGATGGGGATCCAGGAAATCGCCCGTCAGGTGCTGAAGGGCAAGAAGGGCAAGGCCGGCGACAACTTTACCCAGAACCTGGGGGCGGCGTTGGCCCGGGACAATCGATTCCAGCGGGTCGGCCGCGGCGTCTACTCGGTCAAACGCTGATCCGGATCCCCCGGCCCGGGCCGCGCCGGCGCCGGGCCGGGGGAATCGAGAGACCCCTTCCGCCCCCGGTTCCGCCTAGTCCTTCCGCCGGAACACCGTGTACGCCCCCTGGGTCGACGCGGGCGCGGCCCGGTCGATCCCGTAGCGATCGCGGAACCGGGCCCGGGCCAGCAGGGACCGGCGGAATCCGAGTCGATCGGGATCCCCTTCCCACCCGGCGTACTCGCGAAGCCGCCTCTCGTTGACCTTCACCCCGTAGTCCCACACGATCCATCGCGGTTCCAGCTCCAGCAGACGATCGAGGTCGTATCGCTGGTGCCCCGGCGCCCACCCTCCGGCATCGCGCGCGGCGCGGCCGGCCACCGCGGGATCGTTGATGCCGAGGACGTCGTAGGTGGGAAGCCCCGAGTAGTAGGGAACGGCTCCGGCGGCGGTGATCGCGAGAGTGTCTCCCGGGGCCGCCGCCATGCGGAGCCACCGCCCCAGCTCGGCTCCCACCCGGGTATAGTCGGGAATGCGGTCCCGGGCCCCCCACCCCATCGCCGTGGTCGCCGCGACCAGCACCGCCGCTCCCCGGAGTCCCCATCGGGGCCGGACCCGTTCCCAGCCCTCGGCGGCGAGAAGGAAGAACGCGGGGAGGAGCGGAGCCGGATACCGCGTCCGGCCCATCCAGTCGCCTCCGGCCAGGATCACGAAGCCGGCCTGGAGGGCCAGCCATCCGGACGGGAGCAGGAGCCAGAGCCTCGGGGAGGGAGCGGGGGAGGCGGGGGGCCGCGACGGGCGCCCTCCCCGCCGGACCAGGAACCAGAGCGCCAGCGCCGCCGCCACCATCGGAGCGTGGGACCAGGCCCATCCCCCCAGGTCGGCGAGACCGTGCAGCGCCGGCCGTCCTCCCGGTTCCAGCTTGGCGAAGAAGGTGTTGGGCACGGGGCGCCGGTAGTACCCCCACCGGAAGGCCTCGTAGCCCAGGGCGGGAAGGAACCCGGCGGCGGCGCCGGCCAGCGCCCGGCCGGGCACCCAGGCCCCCCAGACGAGCCACAGGAGGCCCCAGCCGGCCCAGAGCCACCCCTCGGGGCGGCTGAGCGCCAGCGCGGCCGCCCCCAGCCCCAGCAGGGCTCCCCCGGCGAAACCCCGCGGCCGGCCCCGCCGCGCGGCCGCCACCAACCACAGGGCCACCAGCAGCGCGGCCGAGGCCGTCTCCAGCCCCGACCCCGCCCACAGCCCCAACCCCACGTCCAGAGCGAGTCCCCCGGCAAGGAGAAGGCTCCCGGAGGACGAGAACCGGCGGACCCGGGCCAGCACCCACCCGGCCAGCCCCACGGCGAGGAAGGCGGCCAGCCCCACCGCGGGGGCGGCGCGGTCCGGAGACAATCCCAACCGGTCGAGCGCGCCCAGCCCGAAGGTCCAGAGGGGGTTGGAGAACCCCTCCACCCGGCTTCCGTCGTTGTAGGTGAGACCGGCCCCGTGCGCCCAGCGGGCGGCGTAGCGGAACGAGATGAAGGCGTCGTCGACCAGGGCGCGGTGATGGGCTCCGAACAGCACGAGAAACAGGAGCACCTGGAGAAGGGCCAACCCCACCATCCAGACCGCCCCCGGCGGCCGCCGGGATTCGCCGGAGAGGTCCTGCCTCGCCATCGACGCCGCTCCCCCGCCGGCGGGTCCCAGGTCCCCGGCCCCGGGCGCGGCGGGCGGTCCCGGAGCCGGCCGCCGGATCGCCCGGTCCGGCGGAGACGAGAAGGCCCGAAGCGCTGGCGCTCCGGGCTCCCGAGGCTCCCCTTGGAGCCGGACTGTCCCGGCCCGGTTGGGGCCGGAAGGACTGGTGCGGAAGAGGGGACTTGAACCCCTACAGGATTGCTCCTACAAGGCCCTCAACCTTGCGCGTCTGCCAATTCCGCCACTTCCGCACGACGATCGGGTTGGGTCAGCGCTGACCTCCGCCGGGAGCCGGCTTCTGCTGCTGGCCCTGCCCCTGCGCGGGGGCGGGCTGGGGGCTCTGTCCGCCGTTCCCCCCCTGGGGTACCGACGGAAGCGAGAGGCCGCCCGGAGCCTGGCTCGGCGGGGCGCTCTGGCCGCCGGGAGCGGGCTGGGCCGAGGATCCCCCTCCGCCCTGGCCGGGAAGCTGCATGGGCGCCTGTTCTCCCGCCGGGGGCGGCGCCGCGCCGGTGTTGATCTGCCCCTCGCGCAGCACGCTCTTGGGAGCGTTGTGGGTTCCGGACAGGAGGGCGAGCACGAGCGACGTGGTCATGAACGCCACCCCCAGCACCGAGGTGGCCTTGCTGAGGAAAGTGGCCGCGCCGCGGCCGCCGAACAGGGTCTGGCCCGCGCCCCCCATGCCGCCGAAGGCGCCCGCCAGCCCTCCGCCCTTGCCGGACTGCAGGAGCACCACCAGGATCAGGGTGACGCAGATGATCAGATGAAGGGCGAGCAAGAGCCCGTAAATCACTCGGATACTCCTCCGGTCGAGAGCCGCTCAGTCAAAGGACGGGATAGTGTACCAGCGCCTCCCGGCACCGTCAACCGTTCCCCGGGCCGGCGTTCAGACCCGGGCGGCCCGGATGATGGGAAGGAAGGTCTCGGCCTTCAGGCACGCCCCCCCCACCAGGGCGCCGTCGAGGTCGGGCTGCCCCAGCAAGGATCCGGCATTGTCCGGTTTCACGCTGCCGCCGTAGAGGATCCGGATCCCGGCCGCGGTATCGGGCCCCAGGACCCTGCCCAGCTCGCGCCGGAGATGGACATGGGCCTCCTGGGCCTGGGCGGGGGTGGCGGTGTTGCCGGTCCCGATCGCCCACACCGGCTCATAGGCCACCAGGATGGCCCGGGGATCCCCCACCGGGAGGCCTCCCAGCGAGCCCACCACCTGGCGCGAGAGCACCACCTCGGTCGCCCCCGCCTTGCGCTCGGCCTCGGTCTCGCCCACGCAGACGATGGGCACGAGACCGGCGGCCAGCGCCGCCCCCGCCTTCTTCCGCACGTTCTCGTCGGTCTCGCCGAACCGGGTGCGGCGCTCGGAATGGCCGAGGATCACGTACCGGCAGCCCGCTTCCCGGAGCATCCCCGCGGAGACCTCGCCGGTGAAGGCGCCGGAGGGCTCCCAGTGCATGTTCTGCCCGCCCAGCCCCACCATCGAGCCCGCCGCCGCCCGCCCCGCCTCCTCGAGCAGGGTGAAGGGCGGGCAGTAGGCCACCTCGCAGGCGGGCGGGTCGAGAGCGAGCTCGCGCTTCAACGACTCCAGAACCGACCGGACCGAGGCCCGGTCGAGGAACATCTTGGCGTTGCCGGCGATCATGGGCGTTCGCATGATCACGGCTTCTCGGTGAGGGCGGCGACTCCGGGGAGTTCCTTGCCCTCCAGGAATTCCAGGAACGCGCCCCCTCCGGTGGAGACGTGGGAATAGGCGTCCTTGTCGAGGCCGAGCCGCCCGATCGCGGCCACCGAGTCCCCCCCCCCCACCACCGTGGTCCCCCCGCGGCGGGTGACCTCCGCCACCGCCCGGGCGATCTCGAGGGTGCCGTCGGCGAACTCCGGGACCTCGAAGATGCCGAGCGGACCGTTCCAGACCACCGTGCGCGCGTCCGACAATTTCTCCCGGAAGAGCTTCACGGTGGCGGGACCGATGTCCACCCCCATGGTTCCGGCGGGGATGTCGGGACCGTCGGTGTTCCGCGCGGGCTCGGAACCGTCGGCCGCGGCCGAGATCACCGAATCCACCGGAAGCACCAAATCCACCGAGGCCTGCTTGGCCGCCGCCATCACCTCTCCCGCCATCTCCACCCGGTCGGACTCGACCAGCGAGTCCCCCACCGAGCGCCCCTGGGCCCGGTAGAAGGTGTAGGTCATGCCGCCGCCGATGAGGATGCGGTCGACCTTGTCCAGGAGATGGTTGAGCACGTCCACCTTGCCCGAGATCTTGGCGCCGCCGAGAATGGTCACGAACGGCCGCGCCGGATCCACCAGCGCCCGGGTCAGGTACCGGAGCTCTGCTTCCATGAGCAGCCCCGCCGCCGCCTGCTTGAAGTACCGGGTCACCCCCTCGGTGGAGGCGTGGGCGCGGTGGGCGGCGCCGAATGCGTCGTTCACGTAGAGATCCCCGAGCTCGGCCAGCTGCTTGGCGAACCCGGGGTCGTCGGCCTCCTCCTCCGGATGGAAGCGGAGGTTCTCCAGCAACAGGACCTGGCCGTTCTTGAGCTTCTCGCTGCTTTCGAGCGCCTTCGCCCCCACGCAGTCGTTGACGAAGTGGATCTCCTGCCCCAGCAGCTTGGCCAGGCGCCGGGCCACCGGCTCCAGGGAGTAGCGGGAGTCGGGGGCGCCCTTGGGCCGCCCCAGGTGCGACATGAGGATCACCCGGGCCCCGTCTCCGATCAGCCGTTTCAGGGTGGGGAGCGAGGCGGCGATCCGGGTGTCGTCCCCGATCTCCCCGTCCTTGACCGGCACGTTGTAGTCGACCCGGACGAGCACGCGCTTGCCTGCGGTCTTCAGATCGTCGAGGGTGAGCTTGTTCATGGCGCGGTGCTCTAACCCCGGGCCTGAATGTAGTGGATGAGGTCGACCACGCGCTTGGAGAACGCCCACTCGTTGTCGTACCACGAGAGGACCTTGACCAGGTTCCCGTCCATCACCGCGCTCATCTTGGAGTCGTAGACGCTGGAGTGCGGATTGTGGACGATGTCGCTCGAGACCAGATCCTCCTCGCTGTACTGCAGGATCCCCTTCATGGGGCCTTCGGCCGCCTTGCGCATGGCCGCGTTCAGTTCGGCGGTGGTGAGCGGCCTTTCGGTCTCGGCCACCAGATCCACCAGCGATCCGTCCGGCACCGGGACCCGCACCGCGATCCCGTCCAGCTTCCCCTTCAAGTCCGGGATCACCAGCCCGATCGCCCGGGCGGCCCCGGTGGTGGTGGGGATCTGGTTCAGGGCCGCCGCCCGCGCCCGCCGGAGATCCTTGTGGGGCAGGTCCAGCAGCCGCTGGTCGTTGGTATAGGCGTGAATGGTGGTCATCCAGCCCCGGCGGATGCCCCAGTTGTCGTGGAGCACCTTGGCCACCGGTCCCAGGCAGTTGGTGGTGCAGGACGCGTTGGAGAGGATCACGTGCCGGGCGGGATCGTAATCCTTCTCGTTCACCCCCATGACCACGGTGACGTCCGCCCCTTTGGCGGGCGCGGACACGATCACCCGCTTGGCCCCCGCCTCCAGATGCTGGGCCGCCTTCTCGCGGTCGGTGAACCGGCCGGTGGACTCCACCACCAGTTCCACTCCCATGTCCTTCCAGGGGAGCTTCCGGGGATCGGTCTCGGTGAGAACCTTGAACCGGTCGTCCCCGCAGCGGATGGCGTCGCCGTCCACCGTCACCGTCTCCTGCAGGTTGCCGTGCACGGAGTCGTGGCGGAGGAGATGGGCAAGGGTGGCCGCGTCGGTAATGTCGTTGACGGCCACGATGTCGATGTCGGGGTCGTTCAGGGCCGCGCGGTAGAGCAACCGGCCGATCCGTCCGAACCCGTTGATGGCGATCTTCATCCTCGAACTCCCTTCTTCGGTCGAGTCCCGCGTTCGGGTGCCGGCGATCCCGCCGCGTCGGGCGGGGCGGGGCAAACGATGAGAATTCTACGCCGCGGCGGCGGCGGGAAGCCGCTTCTTCTCGATAACCCGGATTCCATAAACAGAAAAGCCGGTCCGGTTTGCGGGCCGACTCTTCGATGGTAGGCGGGGGCTTTCCGGACTGTCAAGGACGCCCCCGGAAACGGGAGGCGAGGCCTCAGTAGCCGATGAAATCCGAGGAAAACCGCAAAACGTAGTGTCCGGTCCCGGTCTCGTCCACGAATACGAACTTGAGGCCGGTCTTGCTGGTGGTGAACTCGCGGTCCGGGAAGAGCGGATGACCCTGCTGGGTGTAGATCCAGATCTCATAGGGCCGGGTGTCCACCTCGTCGTTGGTGGCGAGAAGCTTTCCCGAGGGATTCTCCGCGGACAGCTCGTCCACCTGCCGGTCGAGCTGCCGGTCCCGGGTCGGCAACACCTCGCGCTCCACCTCGTCCGGCTCCCCGAACCGGATGTAGATCCGGCCCTGGTCGCTGACCATCCCCTTGCCCCCGGCGCTGAAGTGGCGCTCGGCGTAAGCGACCCGTCGCATGAACTCGTCGCGGATCTCGTTCCGGGCGCTGCCGGGACTGGGGTCCGCGTCGGCCCAGAACTTCTCCAGGTAGAGTTCCCGGTCCCCCGCCGACATGTCCCGGAAACGGGCGTACTCCTTCTCCGTGAACAGCACCCGGGCCTCGTCAAGGACGTCCTGCTCCGTCCGGTCCCAGGCGCCGCTCCGCCACAGCACGTTGAACGGGCGCTCGGAGACCGCGGTCTCCCCGGAGGCGGAATCCCGTACCGTCGCCTTCACTTGGTATTCCCCGGTCGTGAGGCCGGTGGCGTCGAAGGTCATCACCTTCATCCAGTCCCCGGCGTCGGACTGGACGGTGTCGGGTACCGAGTTCACCGTCTTCCCGTCCGGGTTCACGATGTCGTAGGTCACGAAATAGGTATGGGGGAGGGCGGAGGTGGTGTCGCGCCGGTCGTAGACCTCGTAATAGGCCGAGACCCGCGACTGGAGGAGCCCGTAATTGCGCGAGGGGTTGGGCACCACGTCGAGGCCGTTCTTGATGAAGGGCCCGCCCGAGGCCCCCTCGTGAACCTCCCACGCGAACTGGATGTCGCTCACCCCGAACGGCTTCCCCAAGAACGGAGGCGGGGCGAGGATCCCCTCCGCGCTGCCGTTCTTGCGCTTGCCGGTCACCATGTAGAGGAGCCCCCGCTTGCGGGCGTTGAGGTCCTCCATCGTGACCTCGACGGTGGCGGCGCGGGGATCGAGGGCATCGCGCAGGAGCAGCAACTGGGCGTGATCGGGGGAACCGGCGGTCTCGAGGTCGGGGACGGTGAAGGCGTAGTCGTGCCCAGCCTCGCCGAGCCCGTTCCCGTCCGCGTCCTTGAACTCGAGGTGCACGAAGACCCGCCCGCGATAGACGTCGCCGTCCCGGTTGAACTGGAGCTGGTTGTCGGTGACCTTGAAGTAGTACTCCTCGTAGGGGGTACCGTCGGAACGCATGAATCCGGCATGGTCGGCCTGGAACCAGATGTCCCCGGTGGCGGACACCGGAAAATCGGTGGGAGCGGCCCGCCCTGGTCCCGGCGCGGCCGCCAGGCCCAGGAGCGCCAGGGCGACAATGGCCTTGGGAGCCGGGAACCGGAAAGCCTGTTTCATGGGAACTCCTCCGCTGGCGCACGCGCCCGTTGCCGCGGCCGCGCCTTCAGCCCGTACTCGACCAGTGTAGTACCGCCCCGCCGGATCTCCTAATCCTGGCTCGGACCCGGGAGGGCTCAACGGATGATCGCGAAGCGTCCGCGACAGATGCCCGAGGGGCTCTCCACCGAGTAGAGATAGAGCCCGCTGGACACGTTCTGGCCGTTCCGGCTCACCAGGTTCCAGAACCAGGTGCCGTCGCCGCCGGCGCCGTCGTGCTCGGCCCGCTGCACCAGGTCGCCGGCCAGGGTATAGATACGGATCACGCTCCACGCCCGGGGCAGATTCCGGAACGCGATCTTGGTCCCGGTGGGATCTCCCTCGCTGGGGATCAGGTCCCAGTCGGCGCCCCCGCGGTAGGGATTGGGAACCACCCGCACCCGGTCGCAACCCTCCGCCGCGGCCCACCGGGGGACGACCGCCTCCGCCTCGGCGGCCGAGGGACGCCCCGTGATCTCCACCTCCTCCAGCACCCCGCTCACCGGGTTCGGCTGCAGCAAGACCCCGATCGCGGTCACCGCATAGAAGTAGAGCTTGCCGTTGGTGATCCCCAGGGTGTCGGAGTACTGGTAGCGGCCGACCGGATAGATCGGCTTGCCGTCGGCGGTGGAACCCAGGGACGGGACGTCGGTCCGGACCGCGTCGACCAGGGGAAAGGTCCCCGCGGGAGGAGTCTGGCTCCGACCCACCCGGAACTCGGCCAGCTTGATCCATTCGCCGGGAGAGGGGCCCAGGGACCCGAACGGCCGCTGCCAGTTGTCCACCCGCCACAGCCGGTAGCCGTCGAAGACGATCTTGCCTCCGGTCGGGTTCTCGGCCACCTCGGACCCGTTGTCCCACTGGATCACCACCCGCCGGTCCCCGGCGGGCGGCACGAACGCGCGCAACCGCGGATCGTGAAGCGGATCCAGGCCCGTCGCGGTGTTCACGGTCGGGGGCGGCGGCGCGCTGCTCCCGACCCAAGGATTGGGGGTCTCCGCGCCTCCGGTCCCGGTGCACACGTCGCAATCCACGTCCAGGTAGAGGCAGGTGGTGAGCTTGTACCTGGTCTTCGTCATGGGCGGAATGGAGCCCAGGCTGTCCGTGCACGGCGGATAGAACTCCACCACCTTGGCGGGAGGGATGACCCTCAGGCAGTACTCGGCGCCGCCGGAGCCGGTGGACGGGTCGCCGTCCAGGTCCACCCAGCGCCCGCCGAACACCCGGTCGGCGACGGCGACGTTGTGGCGGAAGCCGGCCTGCCCGTTTCCGACCACGTAAGCCATGTCCAGGGTCAGCGACTCCCCCGGATTCAACGACCGGAACGGCCCGCTGGCCACGATGGCATGGTAGTCGTCGGGGCGCTGCGCCCCGGGGCCCGGCTTCCGGCCGCCCGCCATCAGGGCGTAGCGCTCGTCATCGGTCTGGGGATCCAACACGTCGTCCGAGGCCCCGATGATGGCCACCGAGCGGAACCCCACATTCTGGGGGGCCCGGGTCTGCAGGTAGTCGGTGGGGTACCCGAACAGCGCCAACCCGAACACCCCCGGCACGTCCCCCCCGCTGATCGTCACCCCGTTGTCGGGAGCGTCCCAGGTGTAGACCGCGTCCACCGAGACCCGGCGCTGGGAACAAGCGCCTGCATCCCCAGGCAGCGCGGCCACGGTGTCGATGTGCGACCAGGCGGTGTAGTCGTCCAGCCAGTAGCGCGGATGGTCCTTGGGGCCGGCGTCGGAGTCGTTGTAGAAGCCGAGATAGGCGTTCTTCAGCTCCTGGTCGCCGATGTTGATGATCTCGAACTCGAGTCCCACGAACTCGTTGAGGCCGTCCACCGCCCATTCGAAGCTCCGCTGATGAACCAGGAGCCCGAGCGGGACGTGGTCCGAGATCTGGCGCAGAGCCTCCGGAGTGTCGTCCCGGTACTGGCAGGAGAACATCTGGTGGCCGGCCGCGGAGTAGTCCTCGTCGATCAGGCCGTCACCGTCGTCGTCGAAACCGTTCTGGAAGTCCTCGTCGATCAAGCCGTCGCCGTCGTCGTCCGCGGCCCGGGGTTCGTCGGGAAGGAGGCGGGTTCCGTGGGGGGCACCCTCGTAGGACTCGTAGACCGTCCACCGCGCGTCCAGCTCCGGACGGAACTCGAAGGTGGTGCCGGTGCTGACGTGGGCCTCTCCGTCGGCCCCGATCGCTCCGACCCACAGGCCGCCCACGTGCAGGTACTCCCCCCCCTGCCAGCCCGCGGAGAACGCGTCGATGAAGGGATTCCCGAAGATACCGACGTTGGTGACCTGCAGGCTCAGGAGACCGACGTTGTGGGCATAGAGATTCGGGGCGCGCAGCGCATAGAGGCCGTCCGGGAATCTCCCGAAGGCGAGCGGAAGCTCCAGGGGGGTACGGGCGGCGGCGGTGCCGCCGAACCCGGCGGCGAGGAGGGAGACCAGGACCGCGGCGGGCAGGAAGCGGGCCGGCCGGCCTCCCCGACGGGGATCCTCCGGCCGGCCCGAAGAGACGGCGATTCTCGGGCCACATCCCGGCGTCACGCGCCGCCGACGATGCGCTGGAGCATCGTCTCCTCCTCGTTCCTGGACCCGTTCCCGGGAGCCAGCCGGCGCGACCGGGACCGGTATTTCAACGGGCGGTTAGAATCCGATCTCCAGCGAGAAGCGGTGTGCGCCGGAGAGGTCGGCCATGTCCGTGTAGGAGTAGTCGAACCGGGTCTCGGAGGAGAGCGACGTCGGGAAGTTCACTCCCACCCCCGCGCTGAACGACTCGGCGTCGTAACCGAAGTTGTATCCTCCGCGCAGGAAGAAGAAGTCCTTGAACCCGTACTCCAGCCCCGCGTTCAACCGCTCGTTGTTGTCCGGGGGATGGCTGAACTCCGCCGTGGTCAGGATCTTGTGGTCCAGGCTCTGCAGCATGTTCATCGACGCCCCCACCCGGAACAGGATCGGCAGCTTCGACGCCTTCGACTTGTCGATGTACGACAGCTCCGACCCCATGTTCTGGATCTCCATCCCGATCTTCAACGACCGGAACCCGGTGTCGTAGAGGGTCCCCACGTCGAACGAGAGCGCGTTGGCGGACAGGTTGTCCAGGCCCGCGTGCACCAGGTTCGCGCTCACCCCCACCGAGAACTTGTCGGTCAGCGACCGGGCGTAGGTCACCCCGAACGCGGTGTACCCCGCGTCGAAATACGTCCCGTCTCCATCCGGCTTGTACACCGTGGTCCGGGCCATGCTCCCCACGTACAGGGACCGGGCGTGGAACGCCAGCATCCCCGGCAGGAACCCCAGGCTGAACACGTACGCCCCCTGGGTCAGGTTCACGTCCGCCGGCCAGTTGATGTGGTTCACCGAGATGATGTTCCCCTGCAGGCGCGCCACCCCCGCCGGGTTCCAGTACACCGCCGACGCGTCGTCGGCCACCGCCACGAACGCCGCCCCCATCCCGGTGGCCCGCGCCCCGATCGGGATCTTCAGAAACTGGCCGTCGTAGGTGCCGACCTTCTCGAAGAACTTGGCCGCCTCCGCTTTGCCCGGCATCAACCCCACCGGGGCCAGGCAGAGAAGTGTGACCGCCGCCACCATTCGTTTCACCGCAGTACCTCCTTGAGCCCGCATCCTCCGGCAAATCCTCATCGGATGATGGCAAAGCGCCCGCGGCAGATGCCGCCGGGATACTCGACCGAATACAGATACAGACCGCTCGTCACGTTCTGACCGTTGCGGGTGATCATGTTCCAGAAATAGGTCCCGTCACCGCCGGTCCCGTCGTGCACCGACTCGATCACCAGGTCCCCGGCCAGGGTGTAGATCCGGATAGTGGACTTGGCCTGGGGCAGGTTCCGGAACGCGATCTTGGTCCCGGTGGGATCCTTGTCGCTGGGAACCAGGTCCCAGTCGGCGCCCCCCCGGTAGGGGTTCGGCACCACCTTCACGTCGTCGCATCCGCCGGAGGCGCCCCAGCGCGGCACCACCGACTCCGCTTCCACCGCCGACGGGAGCCCGCCGAGGTCCACCAACTCGTCCTTGCCGGTGGTGGAATTCTTGCGGGTGGTCACGCCGAACGCGGTCACCGAGTAGAAGTAGAGCTTCCCGTTGATGATCCCCGAGGTGTCGGCGTAGGAATAGCGGCCGATGGGATAGATCGGTTTGTTCTCTTCGTTGAAACCGATCGCAGCCACCGAGCGGTCCTCCACCGAATGGAGGTCCTTGGCGCCCTGGGAATCGCCGGTGGTGGGGTCCTTGCGGAACTCGGCGATCTTCATCCACTCCTCGGGAGAGGGGCCGATCGAGCCCTCGGGCCGCTGCCAGTTGTCCACCCGCCACACCCGGTATCCCTCGAACAGGTTCTGCCGGGTGATCGGGTCCTTGCGGAGCTCCGACGAGTTGTCCCACTGGATCACCACCCGATGGTCGCCGGCCGGAGGCACGAACGCGTGCAGGTTCGGGTCCACGATCGGGTCCAGGGTGGGATCGGTGTTCATGTTCGGGGGCGGCGGCGCGGTGGTGCCCACCCACTTGATCGGGGTCTCCTGGCCGTTCACCCCGGTGCAGGGGTTGCAGTCCCCGTCCACCCAGTGGCACGCGGTGCCCTTGAAGGTGACCTGGGTCTGCAGGGTGTCGCAGGGGTCGTCCCACTGTACCGAGAGGTTTTCGTCGAGGGCGTGGATGCAACGTTCCTTGCCGCCGACCCCGGTGTCGGGATTCTGGTCGGCGTCCACGAACCGGCCGTTGAACACGCGCTGGGCGTTGACCGCGTTGGCCCGGAAGCCGTCCTGCCCGTCGCCGATCACGTAGGCGGTCTGGAAGTTCAGGGACTCCCCGGGGTTGAGCTGCTGGAAGGGGCCGGCCGCCACCACGTAACGGTAATCGTCGGGCTTGGTGGCGTTACGCTGCGGCTTGTTGCCGGAGGCGAGGAGCGCGTAGCGCTCGTCGTCGTTCTGGGGGTCGGAGTTCTGGCCGGAGGAACTGAACCACACCACGGTGGTGAGGCCCACGTTCGTGGGCGCCTTGATCCCCGCGTCGTCGGTGGTGTGGCCCAGGAATAGGGTGCCGAACACGCCGGGGACGTCGCCGCCGGAGATGCTGGTCCCGTTGTCCTTGGCATCCCACATGTAGGCGGTATCCATGGAAAGGTCGAACACCGAGCACGCCCCCGGCTGGAGCGGATCGGTGACGGTGGTGTCGATGTGGGCCCACCCCACCAAGTCGTCGGTCCAGTAACGGGGGGTGGTCTTGGGACCGATGTCGGAGTCGGAGAAGAACCCCAGGTAGACGTTCTTCAGCCGCTGGTCGCCGGTGTTGATGATCTGGAAGTCGAAGCCGACGAACTCGTTGATGCTGGTGGTCGACCACTGGAACGAGCGTTGCCGGACCAGGAGGTTCAGCGGCACGTGGTCCGAGACCTGGGCGATCGCCTCGGGGGTGTCGTCCCGGTACATGCAGGAGAACATCTGCTGCCCGATGGCCTCGAAGTCCTCGTCGATCCGGCCGTCCCCGTCGTCGTCCAGCCCGTTCTGGAAGTCCTCGTCGATGAGGTTGGCGTCGATCACCGTCTCGCCCGCACACCCGTCGTGGTCGTCGTCGGCGGTGCAGAAGCCCCCCTCGCCGAGCCGGTTCCCGCTCTTCACCCCTTCGTACGACTGGTACACCGTCCACACCGGGCTCAGGTCCGGCCGCAACTCGAACGGGGACGCGGTGGACACGTGCGGCTCGGAGTCGGAGCCGATGGCGCCGATCCAGAGGCCCGAGAAGTAGAGGTACTCCCCCCCCTGCCACCCGGCGGAGAAGTCGTTGATGAAGGGGTTCCCGATGATCCCCACGTTGGTGATCTGGAGGGTCAGGAGCCCCACGTTGTGGGTGAAGATGTTCGGTTCGCGAATCGCGTAAAGGTCCGACGCGTCCCGCCCGTAGGCCATGGGCGGCTGCAGGTTGTCCTGGTGCGCGTCGGCGGAGCCCGCCCCCGCCGCGACCACGCCCCCGGCCAGGGCGAGGAGCATAGCGGCCCGGGCCGCCGTCCTCGTCATGCGTTGCATGCGCGCTTCCCTCCTTCCATCCGGCCCGTGTCGCAAGCGGTTCCGCTGGTTCTCCATGTATCTGTCCTCAGAAGCTGACGCCGACGCCGACGCGAATGTTGCGGCCTTCGCCGAACACGCGCGGGTCGTTCAGGGGCACCCAGTCCTGGACGCCGTCCTCGTTGACGTCCTGGCCCAGGTAGGCTCCACCGGCCCGGCCGGTCTCGGTGTAGTAGACCACGTAGTCGTTGCCGCCGGTCTGGGGAGGACCGGGGAAGTTGTTGGGGCTCAGGATCTGGATGTTCTTGGTGTCGAGCACGTTGTTGCCCCGGACGAACAGCTTCACCCGCTGTCCCCAGATCTTGTAGTACTTCTCCGCCTGGATGGTCAGGTTGGAGGAGCTGGGGAGCCGCCGCGAATTGGTCTTCGACGGATCCAGCTTCCGCTCGCTGCGGTCGTGCGGCGTGTAGGGGAACCCGGTCCCAAAGGTCCAGACGAAGTTGGCCGACCACTCGCCCGGCTGGGCGATGGTGGCGGTAGCCGACAGGGTGTGCCGCTGGTCCCAGTCCAGGGGCTGTTCGGCGATGGGCAGGTACAGGAAGGTGACCTGCTGCTGCTGGTTCGGATCCGAGGCCACGCCGGTGGCCACCCCGTAGGTGTAGGAAAGCTCGCCCGCGAAGTGCCGGTTGAAGCGCTTGGTCAGGCTGAGCTCGAACCCGCGCGAGGACGCGTAGTCCTTGTTCACGTACTCGGTCACCAGGGCGGGGCTGTCGCCGGAACTCACCTGCTGAATGGTCAGAAGCCCGAAGATGTCCTTGAAGTACACGGTGAACTGGCCGAACACGTCGTCGGTGAACATGTGCTGCAACGCCGCCTGGTAGGAGACGGTGGTCTCGTTGTCCAGGTTGGGGTTGCCGCGGGTGCGGACCGAAGCGCCGCGATTCTCGAAGATGAACTGGCGGTCGGGCACCTGGCTGAAGCGGCCGTAGTGGAACGAGAACACGTCGCGGTCGGAGATCGGATAGGCGATGCCGACGCGCGGGCTCAGCTGGCTCCGGGTCCGGTTGTCCACCTCCGAGGCGTCGAGCTGGTTCCCCACCGAGAACACGTCGTAGCGGATGCCGGCGTTGACCACCATCCCCTCGTGCTCCCAACGGTCCTGCACGTAGAAGGAGCCCTCGGGGTTGTAGTAGTGGTACTGGCTGCGGACCAGGCCCCAGAGCCCGTCGGAGTTGATCCGGTTCGGGTAGTCCAGGGACAAGAGCTGGAGGTCGTTGTAGGTCAGCTCGATCCCGGTCTTCATCCGGTGGGAGCCGATCTCGCTGGTCCAGTCGGTTTTCATGGTCCAGACCTTCGTGGACTGCTGGCGGTAGCTCGGATAATCGCCGTTGGTCGCGAAGAAGGGCTGGGTGCGGAAGTGGATGCGATCCCGCCACTGGTCGGGGTAGACCCCCTGGTACTCCCAGGGCAGCTCGTTGTTGACCGAGTAGTCCAGGTCGTACTGATTGCGGCTGAGCTTGACGGTATAGAGGGTGCCCTGGGTCAGCTGGTGCTGCCAGGTGACCTTGTACTGGCGGAAGTCGTTGGTGTAGTTCGGGGTGTGCTCGGGAGCGTTGTAGTAGACCCAGTTCGGGCCTTCCTGCCGCTCGCTCCAGGACCCGTAGCGGGTCACGATCTCGCCGGTGTCGGCCACCGTGTCCACCCGGGTCTCCACGAAGCCCGCCTGGCTGAAGGGGTGCTCGTAGTTGTCCCAGGTGTGATGGTTGTCCAGCACCTCGAAGGTCATCTTGTAGTTGGGGCCCGGCTTCCAGGCCAGCTTGCTCTGGAGGTTGATCTCGTTGTTCTGGCGGGGGCCCACCCGGATGAAGTCGAGGATCTGGTGGCGGGCGCGGTTCTCGACCGTGCTGAGGTAGGTGTCGGTCCAGGTCCCCTGGAGCGAGACGTAATAGGTCAGGTCCCGCACCGGGGTCGGACCGCCCATGCCCAGGGAAAGGCGGTCGTAGTTGTTGTAGGTCTTGTCCGGGGCGCCGTAGTCGTCGGTCATGTACGAGACCTCGCCCTGGAACTTGTCCCCGCCCTCCTGGGTGATGATGTTCACGATGCCGGACTGGGCGTTGCCGTACTCGGCGTCGAACCCGCCCAGGAGCACCTCGGAGTCGGAAACCGAGACGGTGGCCACGTTCACGCCGCCCCCGACCAGGGGGTCGTTCACCGGGATCCCGTCGATCTGGTACTGGACCTCGCCGGAACGGCCGCCGCGGAAGTGGAGCTGTCCGGCCTGGGAGACCACCCCGGACTTCAGCGCGACCGCCTCCTGGAAGGTGTCCACCGGGAGCCGCTCGAGCTGCTCGGAGGTGACCCGGTGCGAGGTGGAGGAGTCGTTGCGCCGGATCAGGTCTTTCTTGGCCTCGACCACCACCGTTTGCATGGTGGCCACCACCGTTTCCTTCAGCTCGAAGTTCAAGGTGACGGTCTGCCCGGGATTGATCTGGATGCTCCGCTCCTGGGGCTCGTAACCGAGGAAGGAGACCCTGACGTTGTAGGTGCCGGCGGGCAGGTTCTTGACGTTATAGGTGCCGTCGCTCTCGGTCATGGCGCCGGTCTTGGTACCCAGCACCACCACGTTCGCGAACGCGAGCGGTTCGCCCTTGGCGTTCTTGACCATGCCCTTCAACGTCCCGGCATCCTGCGCGTAGGCTCCTCCCGCGGCCGCAAGGCACATGCAGGCAGCCGCGAGGATTGCGAACCAGCGCTTGGGACGGACGTTCATGACCGCGTCGCTCCTTTCCTGGAGGGTTTCCCTCACCAGCCCGGGCTCTCAGGCAAGATAGCCGCAACTATAAGCGCCACGGTAGCTTGAGTCAACCGAGTGCGCTCCAGGACCGAGGGGACGGCGCCTTCCGTGAACCCCGTGGGGCGGGCGGCGTGTCGCCGTACCCGTCACGGACTTCATCGGGAGGGTCTGGGATCGATCCCGATGCTGCTGTACCGGCACCGGCCGCCCGCCCCCCGGCCTCGGGGGACTGCAAACGGCGCGACACCACGGACTTCGACAGACAAAGCAGCGAGATCTTCCGTGAGGCAGGACCGCCGGCACCAATTCGGCGGCACGAGGAAGCGGACGTCAAGTCCTTCTGCTGCATGGACTCTAGCCCAATCCCCCACCCCTGTCAAGACCCCCTTGTCGTCTCCGGTACGGTTCAGAACAGATACTTCACGTAAGCCGAAAACCGGGAACGGTCGGTGTTCAGGTCGGTTTTCACGTTCACGTCGTAGGCCACGTCCAGCTGCCAGATCGCCCCGGCCGGCACCAGTCCGATCCCGGCGCTGAGAATCGTGGACTTGTAGGTCCCGTTGAGGTCGGGGCTGGTGGCGTAGGTGTACTTCTGCGAGAGCTGCTGGACCCCGGCCCGGCCCACCAGGGTCTCGCCGAGGAGGTACTCCCCACCGGCCCGGAGCGTGACCTCGTCCAGCTTGTTGGTGAGGATTCCCAGGTCCTCGATGCTCTGCTTCACCTTCGACTTGGAGACCTGGACCTCGCCCGCCACCATCAATCGCTGGTGCAGCCCGGTCAGGGTGGCGCCTCCCACCGCGGTGCGGGCGGTCGCGTCCACGTCCTGGGGAGGAAGCGAGCCCAGGAGATTGGGGTTGGTCACCACCTTGAAGGTCTGGGATCCGCTCAGCACCGCCGCTCCCACCGAGATCCGCCCGGGAACCACGTCCAGCCGGCCGCGGGCTTTGAACTGGTCGTCCTTGCGATCCTCGCTGAAGGTGTCGGAGGTGAAGTCCACGGTGTGGAGGGTGGGGTTGAACACGAAGCGCTCGGACCAGCTCACCCGCACCCGCTCGTTCCCCTGGAGCTTCTGGTGGGTGAAGTCGGCGCCGGCGTGGAGCCGGCCCCGGTCCACGAACCCCTGCACCGCGAAGAGCCCGCCCGGGCGCTTCCAGGTGAAGCTGTCGTCGTGAAAGGGCCCACTGCTCAACCCGTCGACATTGTCCCCGATGATCTCGCCCCGAACGCCCAGGATCACTCCCGGGACGAGCCGGTAGCCCGCGCCGAGCCCGGCGTGGGTCACCGTGCCCTTGTGGGTGATGTTGTAGACCAGGGGCGAGAGAACCCCCTCGTCCTCGGAGGTGACGCCGATCCGGGCCCCCAGAGACAGCTTGGGGGTGAAGTAGCGGTTACCGACGAAGTCGAACCCCGAGATGTTGTAGTCGTTGTGGAACCGGGCGAGGTTGTTCGCCCCCACCTTGGCGTAGTCGATGCGCCCCCCCAGGCCCATCTTGAGCGGGGAGTGGTACCCGATCAGCACGCTCCCCTCGTTGAGCTTCACGTTGTTGCCGGGCGTGCGGAGGTCGTGCTGCACCATCTCCTGGTGGCTGTAGCGGGCGTCGATGGACCAGGAGTCGCGGTCGTCGCCGTAGCCCGCCGGGTTGTTGCTGAAGTCGTGAAGGTTGAGTTCGAAGTTCTCGTCGGGCACCACCGCCTGGAAGCCGCCCATGGCGTCGAGGCGTACGGTTCCGGCCCCGAACTGGACCTGGGTGGGCAACAGGAAGAGCCGCTCCCCCACCAGGCTCTCCGCGCGGACCCCGGCGGCGGGCAGGCAGCCGGCGGCCAGGACGAGTCCGGCGACCAGCGACGGGAGGCATCGAGGCGAGCGTCCGATCACCTGCGGGTTCCTCATGGTCAGCACCCTCCCGAGGTGCGCTTGCGCGTCCCGGGCTGCGGCGCCGGCTTGTCGAAGTGGAGACGGATCTCGTTGGATCCGCTCCCCACTTTGCCGGAACCGTCCAGGACGCCGACCACCATCCGGTAGTGACGGCTGTTGTCGGTCGAGATCACCAGGTCGTCGGGGTTCCCGGTGTTGGTATTGCGCTCGATCTCCAGGGTGCGGACGGGAAAGCCTTTGTTCTGGTCCAGGTTGTAGGAGCCCTTGGCCCGCACGTCCTCCTGGCTGCCGGAGGGAACCTGGAGCGCCCAGCCCAGGATGTAGTCGAAGTCCCCGGGCAGGAGCCGCTCGCTCCACCTGGGCGGAGTGATGGTGAGCCGGGAGCAGGCGAGGATGTCGCAGTCCCGGAACAGGGCCGCCTTCGGCCACCACAGGCCGAGGTCGTTGGGGATGCCGGCGTTGACCACGACCGGACCCGAGTCGCCGCGCCCGGTGGGTGGGCACTCGGTCCGGCGGATCGGGACCGCGGTGTCCCGGAAGTTCCGGACGAAGGGCAGCGTGCCGGAGTCGTCGCTCAGCGTGTGGCCGGAATCGATCCAGGCGTCCTCGCAGAAGGCGGCGGTCTGGGTGACCTTGGGGAACACGGAGAAGGGAATGCCGTTGGCGTCCGGGGTCGCACCCCACTCCGCGAACTGCGGGACCGGCTGGAGGTTGGTGCGGCCCGCCCGCCAGATCCACAGATCGGTGTCGCTGACCCCGGAGATGGTGGTTCCGCCGTTCACCTGGAAGCCGACCCGGCCGAGGACCTCGCCGTTCGCCTCGACCAGGTTGGTGGCGACCTGGTCGTCGGCCACCTCCTGGATCATCATGACCACCGCGTCTTCCTTGCCGTCGGCATTCAGCCGGGTCCAGGAGCCGGGGCTGAGCAGCACGCTGTCGCACTCGCCGCCGTTGGCGCCGGGATCGGCGGGCACCGGGCTCGGCACCACCTGGCCGTTCGCGTCGAGGGTGCCGTAAGCGAGCTGGTCGGGCTTGGCGTCGAGGTGGGCGTCGTTGTAGCGGACCAGGAAGTAGAGCTGGCTGGTGCTGGCGTCGCCGGGGATGTTGGCCCAGATTGCGCGCACTTCGAGGAAGAAGTCCCGTCCCCCGTTGCCGTTTCCGCCGGTCATGCGCACGAACAGCGGCTCCGCCTCCGACCACTCCGCGTCCTGGCCGTCACCGTCGAGGAAGGGGAGGAGGTCGTCGCAGGGATTCGGCGTGGGCCCCGGATCACCGTAGGCCACGTTGAGCGTGGTATAGCCCTCGATGTCGGGCGTGGTGATCTTGTCGACGTTCGAGCACCCCTGCCCCAGCCATACGACACAGGCCAACAGGGCGCCCACGATGAGGACGCGCAACACGTTCATGGGTTGGACCTCTAACGGATTTCCAGCCGTCTATGCAGGGGGGGGATCGGCATGGGTGTATCGGAAAGTGCAAAAAAAGTACCCTCACCCCCTCCCGCTGTCAAGCGTTCTTCCCCGGCGGCGGCGGCGCGGGGCCGCGCGCGCGAACGCGCCGCCCGCCCGGCGGCCCCGGCCTTCCCCGGCTCACGAACGGATCCCCCGCCACCCAGAATCGCCAGGGACGCTCGGTCCCCACGCGGATGCCGATCCGGGGACCGGCCTCCACCCGCTCGGGGCGGTGGCCGTCGTCCCTCACCGTGAGCGCGGGTCCGGTGAGCGGCACGTCGTTGAGGGCGAGGTCGACGCCCAGCGCCTCGCAGAGCCGCGAGGGCCCGGAGGTGAGATCACGCTCGGCTTCCCGCCCCCGGCGGCGGCGCATGCGTGACCGCCCCCCCCCGGGGCGGAGCGCCCGCACCAGGACCGCGGCCGGAAAGCCGTCCCGCTCGGTCACGAAGTTCAAGAGATAATGCATTCCGTACGTGAAATAAACGTAGCTCCGTCCGGGCGGTCCGTAAAGGACCCGGGTGCGGGGAGTGAGGCCGGCGGCGGCGTGGCAGGCGGGATCGTCCTCCCCCACGTAGGCCTCGGTCTCCACGATCCGTCCCCAGGTCCAGGCGCCGTCCGGCTCCCGCCGGGCGAGGATGAGGCCCAGCGCCTCCCGGGCCACGGTCAGGGTGTCGCGGGCGAAGAAGGCGGTGGGCATCCGCCGCCCCGGCGGCCGCGCGCCGCCGGGGCCTCGGAGTGATTCCGGGCGGTGAATCAAGCGCCGGCGCCCTCTACCCCGAGGCCGGCCAGGGCCGCCCTCAATTCCCCCTCGATGGCGTCGCGCGCTTCCGGGGTGATCCCCTCGGCCCGCAGCACCAGCACCGGCTGGGTGTTGGAGGCCCGCACCAGCCCCCATCCGCCGGTGAAGTCGATCCGCGCTCCGTCCACCTCCACCACCGGGTGGGTACCTCGGTAGCGGGCGCGCACCGCCTCCACCACCTCGAACTTCCGGTCGTCGGCGCAATCGATCCGGATCTCCGGGGTGGCGTGGTACCGGGGCAGCTCGTCCACCAGCGCGGCCAGGGGACGGCCGGCGGCCGCGACCAGTTCCACCAGCCGGGCGGAGGCGTAGAGCGCGTCGTCGAAGCCGTACCAGTCGTCGGCGAAGAACATGTGGCCCGACATCTCGCCGGCCAGGGGCGACCCGGTCTCCTTCATCCGCTGCTTGATGATGGAGTGGCCGGTGCGGGTCATGACCGGCTTCCCGCCGTGGGCGGCGACGTCCTCGATGAGGGCGCGCGAGCACTTCACCTCGAACAGGATCGGCGCTCCCGGCCGCCGGGCCAGCACCTGGCGGGCGAACAGCGCGAGCAGCTGGTCTCCCCAGAGGATCCTCCCGGTTGCGTCCAGCGCCCCCAGCCGGTCGGCGTCGCCGTCGTAGGCCAGCCCCAGGTCGGCGCCGGTGGCCAGCACCCGCTCCCGGAGCGCGACCAGGGTTCCGGGGAGGGTGGGGTCGGGAATGTGGTTGGGAAAGCGGCCGTCGGGGTCGCAGTAGAGGCACTCGACCGTGCACCCGAGGCGGCGGAAGAGATCGGGGGCGAAGGGGCCGGCGCAGCCGTTGCCGGCGTCGAGCACCAGCTTCATCGCCCGCGCCGGCTTCACCCGGGAGGTGATCGCGCCCAGGTACTCCTCGCGGAGGTCGCGGTCGGCCACCGTCCCCGCGCCGGAGGCGTAGCGGCCGGCCTCGATCCGGCTGCGCAGGCCCTGGAGGTCCTCGCCGAAGAAGCTCGCCGTCCCCCGCATCATCTTGAACCCGTTGAACTCGATCGGATTGTGGCTCCCGGTGACCTGGACGCCGCCGTCCAGCCGCTGGTGGTGCACCGCGAAGTAGACGACCGGGGTGGGGACCGTCCCCAGGCGCAGGACGTCCACCCCGGCGGCCACGATTCCCTCGGTGAGGGCGGCGGCGAGCGCGGGGGAGCTTTCGCGCACGTCCATCCCCACCGCGACCCGGCGGCCGCCGCCTTCGGCGATCACCGAGCCGTAGGCGCGTCCGAGAGCGCGGACGGTGGCGGGATCGAGGTCCCGGTCCACCACCCCGCGCACGTCGTACTCGCGGAAGATGTGGGGGTTCACTTCGCTCCTCCCTTCCCCGCCCCCTTGGCCGCGGCGGGGCGGCCGAGATCCGACCGCAGGTAGGCGTCGATGAAGCCGTCGAGGTCCCCGTCCATCACCCGCTGCACGTCCCCCACCTCGTGGCCGGTGCGGTGGTCCTTGACCAGGGTATAAGGCTGGAACACGTAGGAGCGGATCTGGCTCCCCCACGCGATCTCCTTCTGCTGGTCGTAGAGGGCGTCGAGCTGCTTCCGTTCCTCCTCCAGCTTCCGGGCGTAGAGGCGCGCGCGGAGGATCTTGTAGGCGCTCTCGCGGTTCCGGTGCTGGCTCCGCTCGTTCTGGCTCGACACCACGATCCCGGAGGGGATGTGGGTGAGGCGCACCGCGGAGTCGGTCTTGTTCACGTGCTGGCCCCCCGCCCCGGAGGCGCGGAAGGTGTCCACCCGCACGTCGCCGTCGTTGATCTCGATCTCCACGTCCTCCTCGACCTGGGGAAAGACGAACACCGAGGCGAAGGAGGTGTGGCGCCGGCCGCTGGCGTCGAACGGGGAGATCCGGACCAGGCGGTGCACGCCGGACTCGGACTTGAGGTAGCCGAAGGCGTACTCGCCGTTGACCTCGAAGGTGGCGTCCTTGAGCCCGGCCTCGTCCCCGGCCTGGTAGTCGAGCATGTCGGTGGCGAACCCGCTCCGCTCCGCCCACCGGAGGTACATGCGGAGCAGCATCTCCGCCCAGTCCTGGCTCTCGGTCCCCCCCGCCCCGGGGTGGATGGAGACCACCGCTCCCGAGCGGTCGGCGGGATCGGAGAGGAAGGACTTGAGCTCCAGCCGGTTCAGGCTCTCCTCGAGCGCGGCGAGCTGGCCCTCGATGTCTCCCCGGGTGGCGGCGTCCTCCTCCTCCATCGCCATCTCGAAGAGATCGGCGGCGTCGAGGACGGCGCGCTCGGTCTTCTCGAAGTCCTCCACCACCGCCTTGGCCCCCTTCAGCTCCTGGACCACCGTCCTCGCCTTGTCGGGGGCGTCCCAGAAGCCGGGGGCGGCCATGGCCAGGTTGAGGGCCTCGATCCGTTCGCTCTTGGCCGCGATGTCAAAGATACCCCCTGAGAACGTCGATCCGCTCCCGCATGCCCTCCAGCTTGCGTCGTATTTCCTGCGTTTCCAAAGTGATCCCTTCCTATGGCTACGACGGCCGCCGGGAGGCGAGGCGCCGGAGCTCGGCGGCCGCGACCTCCACCCGGGCCTCGAGGGCCTCGGGGGAGCCGTCATTGACGATGAGAATGTGCGAATCGCGGGCGAGGACCGCGTCCTCGACCTGGGCGTCCAGGCGCCGGCCGGCGTCTTCCGGGGCGAGACCCGCGGCCAGGAGCCGCCTCCGGCGGAGCGCGCGCGGCGCGGACACCCCCACCACCACGTCCACCAGATCGAGCGGGCGCCATCTTAGCAGGAGCGCGGCCTCCACCACCGCCGCCTCCGCCCCCCCCTCCTCCAGCTCCCGGAGCCGGCGGCGGAGCTCGGCCCGGAGCGGCGGGTGGACGATGGCGTCGAGCCGGGCCAGCGCTTCCGGGTCGCCGAACGCCCGCTTCCCCAGGACCCGCCGGTCGATCCCACCGTAGGGATCCAGGACGTCTTCCCCGAACGCCGCCGCCAGGTCCCGCACCACCGCGCTTCCCGGAAGGTAGAGCCCGTGGGCGACCTTGTCGGCGTCGATCACCGGGAAGCCGCGCGCGGCCAGCGCGCGCGCGACCGTGCTCTTTCCCGCCCCGGCGCCCCCGGTGAGGCCGATCCGGAGCACTTCAGTGGATCTCCGCCCAGTTCGCTCCGATCCCCACGTTCACCACCACCGGCACCGTCATGGCGATCGCCCCCTCCATGGTCTCGCGCACCAGCTTCCCCAGGGCCCCGGACTCGGACTCCGGGCACTCCAGGACCAGCTCGTCGTGGACCTGCAACAGGAGATGGGCGGTGAGCCCGGAGTCCCGGAGCCGGCGGTCGAGGTTCACCATGGCCACCTTGATCAGGTCCGCCGCCGATCCCTGGACGGGGGTGTTGATGGCCAGCCGCTCCGCCGCGGAGCGGGCGGCCGCGCTCCGCGAGCGGAGGTCGGGGAGGTAGCGCCGCCGGCCCTTGAGCGTGATCACGTAGCCGTCGCGGCGGGCGCGGCCGAGGGTCTCCTCCAGGTAGGCCACCACCCCCGCGTACTGCTGCTTGTAGGCGCGGATGAAGGCGGCGGCCTCGTCGGTGGGGATCCCCAGGGTGCGGGCGAGGCCGTAGGGCCCCTGGCCGTAGAGCACCCCGAAGTTCACCGTCTTGGCCTGGGCCCGCTGGACGTCGGTCACCGCCCCCGGCTCCACCCCGAACAGCCGCGCCGCGGTGTCGCGGTGGACGTCCACGTCGTGGCGGAAGGCCTCGGTGAGGGCGGGGTCCCCGCTCAGGTGCGCCATCACCCGGAGCTCGATCTGGGAGTAGTCGGCGGAAAGCATCACCCACCCCGGCTCCCCGGGCACGAACGCGCGCCGCACCTCCCGTCCGAGCGGGGTGCGGATGGGGATGTTCTGCAGGTTCGGGTCGGAGGAGGAGAGCCGCCCGGTGGCGGCCACGGTCTGGTTGAACGAGCAGTGGAGCCGGCCGGTCTCCGGGTTCACCATCGCCGGAAGCGGGTCCACGTAGGTGGACTTGAGCTTGGCGGCCTGGCGGTACTCCAGGACCGCGGCGGGCAGCTCGTGGAGGTGGCGGAGCCCTTCCAGCACCTCGATGTCGGTGGAGAATCCGGTCTTGGTCCGCTTCCCCTTGGGCAGCGCCAGGCGCACGAAGAGCACGTCGGCGAGCTGCTGGGGCGAGTTCACGTTGAAGTCGGCCTCGGCCAGCTCCCGGCACTTCGCCTCCAGCCGCGCCAGCTCCGACTCGAGCCGCCCGCTCATGGCGGCGAGGAACGGGGTGTCGAGCGCCACCCCGGTTCGCTCCATGGCCATGAGCACCCGCATGAGCGGCATCTCCACCTCGCGGAAGAGGGTGTCGAGGTGCGCGGTCCCGAGCCGGGGTTCGAGCTTTCTCCGGAGCCGCAGGGTCATGTCCGCGTCCTCGGCCGCGTAGTCCCCCGCTCGCTCCGCCTCCACCTCCCGCATCGAGATCTGCTTCGCCCCCTTCCCGATGAGATCGGTGATCGGGATCATGGTCTCGCCCAGGATCTCCCGGGCCAGGTTGTCCAGCTTGTGCGAGCCCTCGGGGTCCAGCAGGTACGAGGCGATCATGGTGTCGAAGAGATCCCCCCCGACCTCGAACCCCGCCCGCTCCAGGACCAGAAGGTCGTACTTGGCGTGATGAAGCACCTTGGGGAGGGCGGGATCGGCCAGCACCGGACCCAGCGCGTCCCGGACCGAGGCCACGTCGAGCGGCCTCGCCCCGCGCGCGTGCCCCACGTTCACGTACCAGCCCTCGCCGGGGCCGGCGGCGATGGCGATCCCCACCAGCTCCGCCCGCATGGGATCGACCGAGGTGGTCTCGGTGTCCACCGCGAAGCCCCCGGGGGCGGCGCGCAGCCGCTCCACCAGCGACCTCAGCGCAGCCGGATCGCTCACCAGGGTGTAGTCGCGGTCGCGCGCGAAGAGTTCGGGGTGGCCGGGAGCGCCGGGGGGCCGGGCCAGCCCCAGCTCGTCCTGGAGCCGGTGGAAGCCCAGGCCCTCCAGCACCTCGCGGAGCCGGCCGCCGTCGGGGCCGCGGGCGGCCAGCGCCTCGAGCGGGGCCGGAAGCTCCATGTCGGTGCTGATGGTGACCAGGATCCGCGACTCGTCGACCAGGGCGCGGTTTCCGGCGAGCCGGTCCCGCTGCGCCCCCTTGATCTCGTCCAGGTGCTCGTAGAGGCCCTCCAGGCTCCCGTACCTGGCGATCAGCTTCCCCGCGGTCTTGGGGCCGATCCCCGGCACCCCGGGCACATTGTCGCTGGTGTCGCCCATGAGCGCGAGCACGTCCACCACCTGCCGCGGCTCGGTGATGCCGCCGAACTTGTCGGGGATGTCGTCGGGGCCGATCAGCTTCGCCTCCACCGCCGACGCGCCCCCCCGGCCGGGATTGAGGATCCGCACGTGCTCGCCCAGGAGCTGGTAGAAGTCCTTGTCGCTGGTGACCGCCACCACTTCCAGGTCGGGACCGGAGAGCTGGGCGGCGTAGGAGCCGATCACGTCGTCGGCCTCGAAGCCCGGCACCTCCAGCACCGGCGCCGGCCAGGCCTCGGCCAGCTCCCGCACCCGCGGCCACTGGGCGCGGAGATCGTCCGGCATCGCCGCGCGGTTGGCCTTGTAGGCGGGGTAGCGCAGGTGGCGGAAGGTCGGTCCGGGGGGGTCCAGCACCACCGCCAGGTAGTCGGGCTTCTCCTCGCGCACGATCTGGTTCAGGGCGTTGGCGAACCCGAACACGGCGCCGGTGGGCTCCCCCTTCGGATCGGTGAGCCCGGTCCGGGCCAGGGCGAAGTAAGCCCGGTAGATGAGGGCGGAGCCGTCGAGGAGAAAGAGTCGTTGGGTCATGATCCGCTCGGGATTGAAAGTGGAAGCCGGGGACCGGGGCGGGGCCCGGTCAGGCCGCGCCCCGGCTCCGCCGGTAGAGCCCTTCGGCGAGGATATACCGTTCCACCTCCGGCGGCACCAGATGGCGGATGCTCCGGCCGGCGGCGGCGCGGGCCCGGATCCCGGAGGCGGAGACGGCGAAGGGATTCCCCTCCACCAGGCGGCAGCGCGCGGCCAGGTCCGGGGGGAGCGCGGAGCGGTCGATTCCCGGGCGGTCCACCGCGATCACCCGGTGCCGGGCCAGGATCCCTTCCGGATCGCGCCAGCCGGGGAGGTCGCGAAGGCTGTCGAAGCCCAGGATGAAGTGGAGCTCCACTCCCGGGCGCGCGGCGGCCAGCCGGTCCAGGGTGTCGGCGGTGTAGCGCGGCCCGCCCGGCTCGAGCTCGATCTCCGAGATCTCCGCGCCGGGCTCCCCGGCCAGGGCGAGCCGCAGCATGGCCAGGCGGTGGAGCGCGGGGGCGAGGTCCCGGCCGGGTTTGTGGGGCGGGCTCGCGGCGGGCACGAACAGCACCGCGTCCAGGCCCGAGGCCTCCCGGGCCAGAAGCGCCACGTGGAGGTGGCCCCAGTGCACCGGATTGAACGAACCCCCGAACACCCCGAGCCCCGGCACGGTCAGCGCTTTCGGGACGCGACCCCGGCGGAGTCGGCGTCCGCGCCCTCGGGGGGCGGGGAGGCGCCGTGGCCGGCCGCCTCGGCCAGGAGGTCCTTCCCCTTCCCGGCCTCTTCCGACGCCGGATACTCGTCGAGGAGCTTCTTCGCCCAATGGGCGGTCTTGACCCACTCGTCGGTCTTCTTGTAGCTCCGGGCCAGCTCCAGCATGGCCTTGGGGGCGTAAGGAGTGTCCGGGAACGCGCCCAGCACCTTGTCCTCGAAGTAGAACCGCGCCGCCTGGTGGGCGCCCCGCTTCTCGTAGAACTTGCCGTTCAGGAACGCCTTGTCGGCGAGCTTGTCCCGGATCTCCTGCACGTGGGTGCGGGCGCGGGGGGCCAGCTCGTGGTCGGGCCAGCGGGTGAGGAAGCTCCGGAACTGGGTGAGGGCGGCCAGGGTCTCGGTCTGGTCGAGCTGGGGCGGCCGCGACTGGGAGAGGAGCGAGAGCCCCAGGTAGTAGGACGATTCCGGAGCGAAGGGGCTGTCGGGATAGTCCTGGAGCACGTGGCGGAAGCGGTCCTCGGCGTCGGCGTAGCTCCCTTCCTCGTAGTCGGCCCGGGCGATGAGGAAGATCGCCTCGTCGGCGTAGCGGCTCCCGGGCCGCTCGGTCAACAGGGCCTGGAGGACGAGGACGGCCCGCGACCAGTCCTGGTTCTTGAAGGCGTCGCGGCCGGCCTGGATCTGCGCGGTCTCGTTCCCCTTGGGGATCTTGGACGTGGTCGCACAGCCGGTCCCGGCCAGGACTCCGGCCAGCGAGACAACGATGAGGGCACGCCGGGCCGCGGTTGCGCGAAGGAGGCGCCGGAGTTCCGCTCGGTTCGAAGTGGTCATGAGGATCAATTCTGGTTGGTGTAGAACAGGTAGATTAGCCCGGCCACGATCCCGGTGACCAGGGCCGGCTCCACGAACGAACCCAGGCCCTTGGTCTGGAGGGTGGGCTTGGAGAAGGGGAAGGTCTTTCCCTCCAGGAGCGGGAGCTTGCCCGCGGGCACCACGTCCAGGCGCTGAGCGTCCCCGTTTCCGGTCCACACCACGTCCTCGCGCCGCCCCTTGAGGAGGTTGGCGAACAGGCTCACCGCGGCCAACCGCTGCACGTGACGCTCCCCCAGCGGGCTCTTCCGGTAGGAGTGGGGATAGAGGATCCCGAACTCCGCCACCCGGTAGCGGAGCACGTACTCGGGGGCGGGGAGGGCGGAGGCGGGCTGGAACCCGGTGGGGGCCTCGAGGACGGCGGCGGCGGCGGTATCCACGGCGGAGCTGTCCGCCCCCCCGGTGGAGTCGGCGTACCCGGCGGGCAACGGCGGGCCCAGCGTGGGCTCCTGCTTGAGGTAGGCGGAGTAGCCGGCGTCGGTGAGCCGGCGCAGGATGAGATTCTCCACGAACCAGTCCGCCTCGTGGTCCGAGGCCGGCTCCACCAGCAGGGTGGCCCCGCGGGGGGCGTTGAACCCCAGGAAGAGCTTGGTCACCGCCGACTCCGCGGCCTCGGTGAGCATGCTCAGGTTGGTGGGATAGGAACCCTCCACCGCCTGCCCCAGCTCCTGGGCCCGGGCGGCGGGGACGAGGGCGGCCGCGCAGAACGCGGCACCGGCAAGGGCGGCTCGAACCGGGCGCATCAATGCATCTCCGCGGGGATGGGTACGGGGTTCTGGCGATCGGCATCCGCGCGCACTCCGACCAGGTCGTAGGCGTCGGCGCCGGTGATCCTCACCGGGTAAAACTCCCCGGGCCGGAGTCCGGTTCCCGCCACCCGCACGCAACCGTCCACTTCGGGGGCCTCGCGGACGCTGCGGCCCCGGGCGGGTCGTTTTCCCGACCCCCGCGCCTCGATGAGGACGTCCAGGGTGCGGCCGACCTGGGACCGGTTCACGGCCAGGCTGAGGCCGCCCTGGAGGGCGAGCAGGCGGTTCAGCCGCTCGGCCGCGACCTTCTCCGGAACCGGGTCGGAAAGGCGCGAGGCGGCCGCGGTATCCTCGGGCGAGAAGGTGAATGCCACCAGCTTGTCGAAGCGCGCCCACTCCAGGAACTCCAATAGCTCGGAGAAATGCGCCTCGGTCTCGCCGGGAAAGCCGACGATGACATTGGTGCGGAGCGCGATTCCCGGCACCCGATCCCGGAGGGTGCGGACCAGACCTTCCACCGCGGCCCGGCCGGTGTGGCGCCCCATGCGCTTCAGCATGGGATCGGCGATGTGCTGGATCGGCATGTCGGCGTAGGGGACCACCTTGGGGGTCCCGGCCACCGCGTCGACCAGGTCGTCGGTCCAGTAGAAGGGGTTCGCGTACATGAGGCGGAGCCAGCGGATGCCGTCCACCCCGTCCAGCTCCCGCAGAAGCCGGGCCAGGGCCGGCGCCCCGTAGCGGTCCATGCCGTAGGCGGTCAGGTCCTGGGCGATCAGCACCAGCTCCCGGGCGCCGTTCTCCGCCAGCACCCGCGCCTCGGCCACCACGTTCTCCACCGTGCGCGAGCGCTGGCCTCCCCGGAGCTGGGGAATGATGCAGAAGGTGCACTTGGCGTCGCATCCCTCGGAGATCTTGAGGTACGGGGAGACCGGGCCGGTGGAGAGCACGCGCGAGGCGGGGTCGCCGTAGACCGCGTCCACGTCGCCGGCGGTGGCGGCGTACGCCCGCTTGTCCGGAGCCAGGAGCCCCTCCACCACCTCGACCACCCGCCCCACGTCGCGGGTCCCCAGGATCGCGTCCACCTCGGGAAGCTCCGCCAGGAGCCGGTCCCGGTAGCGGTCGGAGAGGCAGCCGGCGACCACCAGCTTCCGGAGCTTCCCCTCGGTCTTCATCCGGGCCACCTCGAGAATGGTCTGGATGGACTCCTCCACCGCGCTCTGGAGAAAGGCGCAGGTGTTGACCACGGCGGCATCGGCCTCGGCGAGGTCGCCGGTGGTGGCGTAGCCGGCCCGGTCCAGCCGGCCGAGCATGACCTCGGAGTCCACCTGGTTCTTGGGGCAGCCGAGGGTCACGAATGCGATGCGGGCCATGAAGTTCCTGTCGTTCCGGGTGCGGGGCGGGGGGGCGCGGTCAACGGTCGCCGGCCAGGACCGACTCCAGCCGGACCTCGTCCACCAGGACCTCGCGGGCCTTGCTCCCGTCCTGGGGCGAGACCACCCCCGCCATCTCGAGCATGTCCACGAGACGGGCCGCACGAGCATAGCCTACTTTGAGCCGGCGTTGCAGCAGGGAGGCCGAGGCCTGGCCCGCCGCCACCACCAGCCGGGCCGCGTCCTCGAACAGCGGGTCGTCGCCCAGGCCCCCGGCGGCGGCCTCCGGCTCGGCCATGGCCTCCTCCAGCTCGGGGTGGGCCTCGGGCCGGCCCTGGTCCCGCCAGGCCTCGGCCAGCCGCTGGGTCTCCGATTCCGAGACGAACGCCCCGTGGACCCGGACCGGGGCCGCCTGCCCGGGGGGGAGAAACAGCATGTCCCCCTTGCCCAGGAGCGACTCCGCCCCGTTCTGGTCGAGAATGGTGCGGCTGTCGGTGCGGGAGGCCACCTGGAAGGCGATCCGGGCCGGGAAGTTGGCCTTGATCACCCCGGTGATCACGTCCACCGACGGGCGCTGGGTGGCCACGATCAGGTGGATCCCCACCGCGCGCGCGGTCTGGGCCAGGCGTCCGATCGGCTCCTCGACCTCCTTGCCGCTGGTCACCATGAGGTCGGCGAGCTCGTCGATCAGCACCACGATGAAGGGGAGCTTCTCCTCGTCCTCGCGGAGGGGCCCTTCCTTCTCCATCTTCTGGTTGTAGGACTGGATGTTCCGGCACCCGCGGGCGGCCAGCACCCGGTAGCGCCGCTCCATCTCGATCAGGAGCCACTTCAGGCTCCGCGCGGCCAGCCGGGGGTCGGTGACCACCTCGGTCAACAGATGCGGGATCCCGTTGTACATGGGCAGCTCCAGCATCTTGGGATCGACCATGAGAAGCCGCAGCTCCTCCGGCGTGCGCTTGAGGAGGAGGCTGGTGATGAGCGCGTTCATGCACACGCTCTTCCCGGAGCCGGTGGTGCCGGCGATCAAGAGATGCGGCATCCGCGAGAGATCGGTGATGACCGGAGCGCCGCCGATGTCCTTCCCCAGGGCCAGCGGGAGCGGGCCCGAGGCCTCGGCGAAGGAACGGGTCTCGAGCAGCCGCCGCAGGAAGATGGGGGCGGGGTTGCGATTGGGGACCTCGATCCCCACCGCCGCTTTTCCGGGGATGGGGGCGATGATGCGGATCCGGCTGGCCCGGAGCTTGAGCGCGAGGTCGTCCTCGCGGTTCAGGATCTGCGACACCTTGACCCCCGGCCCCGGCACGTACTCGTACCGGGTGATCACCGGTCCGGGGTGCACCTCCCCCACCCGCCCGGTGACGCCGAAATCGCGGAGGGTTTCGGTGAGGGTGCGGGAATTGTCGACCAGTTCCTCCTCCGCCACCGGCGGACCGGTCTCGGGCACGTCGTCCAGGATCTCGGGGCCGGGGGGGACCATCCTTCCGCGGGCGGCGTCCAGCACCGAGGGGGCGGACTTCCGTCCCTCCCGGGCGCGGCGGCGGGCCTCCATCACCGCGTCCTCCACGTCGCGCTGGGTCTCGTCCAGCGGGGTGGGAATGCGGCGGATGGGAACCGGCCGGGGCTCGGCGGCGGCCCGGACCGGGGCGGGTTCGCGCTCGGGGTTGACGATCCGGGGGGGGGAGTCGTCGGTCTCTTCGGCCCCAGCCTCGTCGTCGTCTTCCTCGTCTTCCTCCTCGCCGTACTCCTCGTCCTCGTCGGGCTCGTCCCCGGCCACCGCCGCTCCGCTCTCCCAGGGGCGATCCTTCATCCAGTGGAACAGGGCGGCCAGGGCGCGCCCGGCCCCGATCGCCGCCAGCCGGAGTCCGCGGGCGAGCAGGAGGGCCCCGTAGCGGAACCCCCGCCCCAGCCCGGCCGCCCCGGCCCGTCCACCGTGGGCGGCGGCGCGGAGCAACGCGTGGGTGACGTCCCCCCAGCGGCCGTTCCAGGCCTCGGCCTCCAGCACCCCGAACCCGGCCACCGCCACCACCAGGACCAGCACCCCCCCCACCGGGCCCACGGTGCCGCGGGTCCCGCTCCAGGCGCCGGCCCCGGCCGCGCCTCCCCAGATCCGGGCTCCCCCGCCCAGCGCGGCGGCCACGGTGCACGCGGTGAGAGCCAGGGGCGCCCCGCCGGCGGTGCGCCAGAGGGGACGGCGGAGCGGGCGCAGGAGGAGACGGTTCCAGCCCCAGCCCAGGAGCAGAGCCGGCACCACCCAGGCCGCGATCCAGCCCAGGACGTGGAGGGCGAGCCCCGCGGTGTAGACCCCCAGCCCCCCGGCGGCGTTGGCCACCAGTCCGGCGAGGGGGCCGCGGGGGCCGGCCTCGGCGAAGCCCACCGACGCGGCCACGTGACGGGCGAGGAACCCGAACGCGACCGATCCCGTCCGGTAGGCCGCGCGATAGGCGGCGGCGTCGAAGGTGAGGAGGGCGGCGAGGTGGAACGCGCCCAGCGCGATGAGGATGAGCCCGGCCCAGCGCCAGACCCGGGTCGTCCAGGGGACGCCCGAGTCCTTTCGCTTCTGCGCCATAACGCCCTCCCGCGGTCCCCCCCGGGGGACCGCTCCGTGCAGAAGCCGGCCGCGCTCCGGCCTTGGATCCGGCGATCCGGCGGTGATCACCCGCCGCCGGAGCCGGTCGTTCTGGAAACCCGCTAGGCGAGCTTCTTGATCGCCTCGATCCGGTCGAGCTTCTCCCAGGTGAAGCCCTCTTCCTCGCGGCCGAAGTGGCCGTAGGCCGCGGTCCGGGCGAACACGGGCCGCCGGAGGTCCAGCGCCTCGATGATCCCCTTGGGAGTGAGGTCGAAGACCTCGCGCACGATCCGGGTGAACTTGTCGTCGGCGATCTTGCCCGTCCCGAACGTATTTACCATGACCGAGACCGGGTCCGCCACACCGATGGCGTAGGCGAGCTGGACCTCGGCCCGGTCGGCCAGGCCCGCCGCCACCAGGTGCTTGGCCACCCAGCGGGCGGCGTAGGATGCGGAACGGTCCACCTTGGAGGGGTCCTTGCCGCTGAAGGCGCCGCCGCCGTGGCTTCCCACCCCACCGTAGGTGTCCACGATGATCTTGCGCCCGGTGAGGCCGGTGTCGGCCTTGGGCCCGCCGTACACGAAGCGGCCGGTGGGGTTGATGTGGTACTTGACCGGGGTCCCGGCGTCGACCAGCTCGGAAGGGAGGAGGGGATCGATCACCTGCTCCCGGATCATCGCGCGCATCTTCTTCATGCCGGCGTCGTCCATGTCCCGATGCTGGGTGGAGACGACCACGGTGTCGATCCGGACCGGGCGGAGCCCCTCGTACTCGACCGTGACCTGGCTCTTGCCGTCGGGGCGCAGGAAGTCGAGCGTCCGGTCCCGGCGCAGGTCGGCCAACCGCCGGCAGATCTTGTGGGCGAGGGTGATGGGGAGCGGCATCAGCTCGGGGGTTTCGTTGGAGGCGAACCCGAACATGAGGCCCTGGTCGCCGGCGCCGCCGGGATCGACGCCCATGGCGATGTCCGCGGACTGGTGGTCGATGGAGGTCATGACCGCGCAGGTCTCGTAGTCGAACCCGTAGGAGGCGTCGTCGTAACCGATCTTCTTGATGGTACGGCGCACGATGTCCGGGATCTCCACGTAGGCGTCGGTGGTGATCTCGGCGGAGATGAAGGCGAGGCCGGTGGTGACCAACGTCTCGCAGGCCACCCGGCAATTCTTGTCCTCGGTGATGATGGCGTCGAGGATGCTGTCCGAGATCTGGTCGGAGATCTTGTCCGGGTGGCCTTCGGTCACCGATTCCGACGTGAAGAGGTGGCGTGCCTCCATGGTGTGGGCTCCTTGCGCGTATGGGTTGGTCGATTAGAGCGCGCGAAGTGTATCAGCTGGAGGGCCCGCGAACAAGCGCCGGCGCCGGGGGTCAGACCAGGCGGACCTCGCTCGAGTCCCCCACGTTGAGCCGGCGGAACGCGCCCTGCACCACCGCGTCCTCGCCCACCAGGGACGAGTCCAGGAGCATGTGCTCGACCCGCGCCCCCTCGTTGATGATGGAGTTCTTGACCACCGACTCCTCCACCACCGCGCCGGCGGCGATGGTGGCGTAGGGGCCGATCACGCTGCGCCGGACCACCGCCCGGGGGTCCACCGCCACCGGCGGCACCACCACCGACCCCTCCAGATCGGGCGCCCCGTCCGGGCTCATGTCGAGCAGGTCCCGATTGGTGGCGAGCAGGGTCTCCGGCTTCCCGCAGTCGTACCAGCCCTCCACCCCGAACACCTCCATGGGGATCTTCTCCTCGAGCATGGTCTGGAGCGCGTCGGTGAGCTGGTACTCGCCGCGGGTGGTGCGCCCCTCGCGGATCATGGTGTCGAGGGCACGGAAGAGGGAAGCGGTCTCGGTCACGTAGTAGATGCCGACGATGGCGAGCCGGCTGGTGGGCCGGTCCGGCTTCTCCACGAAGCGCCGGACCAGATCCCCGTCCATCTCCACGATGCCGAACCGCCGCGGGTCTTCCACCTCCTTGACCCCGATCTGGCTCACCGGCTTGTCCAGCACCCCCTTGAAGTCCACCCGGAAGATGGTGTCGCCGAGCACGATCAAGGCGTTGCGGTCGCCCACCGCTTCCCGGGTGAGGTGGATGGCGTGGCCGAGGCCCTTGCGCTCGGGCTGGGGCACGTAGGTCACCTTCAGCCCCGGGTAGTGGGCGTCCACGTACTCGCGGACCCGCTCCCCCATGTATCCCACCACCAGCACGTATTCCTCGACTCCCAGCGCGATCAGCTCGTCCAGGATGTGGGCGACCATGGCCTTGCCGGCCACATTGATGAGCGCCTTGGGAACGGTGTGGGTATGCGGACGGAGGCGGCTTCCCACCCCGGCCACCGGGATCACCGCGATCGGCTTGTTCATGGAGTCGGCGTCTCCCCTCCGGCGCCCGCTGCCAGGCGCCGCTTGAGATCGTCCATCAAAGACAGGCTGGCGGGGTCGGCATGGACCCGCTCGGCCAGGCGAAGACTGGTCCAGTCCCCGGCGTAGGCCAGGCCCAGCGCCTCCACCCAGGGATCGGGATGCGATTCGCGGACGGCGAGGGAGGCGGCGCCGTGGTCGGCGAGCACGGCCAGGGTGGCGTCCCAGCGGACGCGGGCCGCGCCCCCCCGGGGCTCCCCCAGGGCCACCAACCGGAGCGGCACCGGCTTCCCCGCCTCCCGCGCCAGGGTCATGACCGCGTTGTGCGCGGCCTCGGGCAGTTCCCACACCACCGACGGCGCCTTGGCGTTCTCCGACAGGTCCGCGGCCCACCGGCGGGCGGCGGCGGCGGGCCCCGCTCCGGAGACCAGAAGCGCGGGGAGGCGGCCGGCCAGGGCCTCGGACAGGGGCTCCGCCGCGCCCCCGGGGCCGCCCCAGCGGGCGCGGATCCGGTCCAGATGCTTCGCGGCCTCCCCCCAGGGAAGGTCGGCCCCGGGGACCAGGAGGGCGGCGGCGCGAAGGAGGTGGCCGAGCGCCGAGCGCGGGGCGAACCCCGAAGGGACCGCGGCCGCGGGAGCGCCCTCGGCGCGCGCCCGCTCCAGGAGCGGCCCCCCCCCGGCCACCGCGGCACGGGCGATCCCCCGCTCGGCGGCGTCGTCCCACACCGCCAGGGTCTCGACGGTGCGGCCGGAGTAGGAGAGGCACAGGAGCCGGTCTCCGGGACCGGCGGCGGCGGGGAGGGCGTCCTCGCGCACCACCCGGGTCTCGCACCGGTTCCCGAGGCCCAGGGCCAGGAACTCGCCGGCCATGGCCGAACCGCCCAGGCCCGCGATCCAGAGCCGTCCGGTTCCCGCCAGGCCCCCCCCCTCGGCGCGGGGGGGCGCGGTGAACTGCTCGGGGAGGCTCCGCATCTGCTCCGGGAAGGGGAGGCTCACGGCTTGGTCCTCCGGGCGCGCCCGGAGGCCGCTCCGGCGGGGGGCTTCCCGTCGGCCTCCCGGATCAGCACCAGCAGGTCCGAGAACCCGGACCCCAGGCGCTCCTCGATGAGCGCGGTCACCTCGCGGGGGCCCCGGCAGGCGAGGGCGTCCCCGGCGAGCCGGCGGCAGTCCTCGTAGCGGAGGGAACGGACGGTCTGCTTGACCTCGGGAATCAGGTAGGGGCTCACGCTCAACCGGTCGAATCCGAGCCCGATCAATAGCGGCACCGACTGCGGATCCCCGGCCATCTCGCCGCAGATCGACACCCAGCGCCCGTGGCGGTGGGCGGCGTCCACGGTGAGCTTGAGCGCGCGGAGCATGGCGGGATGGTTGGGCTGGTAGAGTTCGAGGAGCGCCTCGTTGTCCCGGTCGATGGCCAGCAGGTACTGGATGAGGTCGTTGGAGCCCACCGAGAGGAAGTCGGCCTCGCGGGCCAGCTCGTCGGCCATCATCACCGCCGAGGGGACCTCCACCATCACCCCCAGCTCGGGGGACTCGTCGAAGGCGGCCTTCCGCCGGCGGAGCGACGCCATCGCCCCCCGCACCAGCTTCTTGGCGTACCGGAATTCCCCCACCGAACTCACCATGGGGAAGAGGATCTGGGCATGGCCGTGGACCCCGGCCCGCAGGATCGCCCGGAGCTGGGTGCGGAAGACGTCGGGGTGGGCGACCAGGTAGCGGATCCCCCGCATCCCCAGGAACGGGTTCCGTTCCCGGATCACGTTCATGTAGGAGGCGATCTTGTCGCCCCCCACGTCCAGGGCCCGGATCACCGCGCCGTGGGGGGCGGTCCCCTCCAGGGCCTCGCGATAGATCTCGTACTGCTCCTCCTCGGTGGGAGCGCGGTGCTTGTACATGAAGAAGAACTCGGTGCGGAAGAGCCCGATCCCCTCGGCCCCCCGCTCGCGGATGAAGTCGATCTCCGCGGGCATCTCCATGTTGGCCGAGAGCTTCACCCGGTGCCCGTCCAGGGTCTCGGCGGGAAGCGCGACGAGGCGGGCGTGCTGCCGCTGGAGCTTGGCGAAGGCGCGGCGCCGCTCTTCCAGGCGTTCGCGGACCGCGGTTCCCGGGTTCACCAGGACCTTTCCCAGGAAACCGTCCACCGCCACCACGTCCCCCTCCCGGACCGAGGCCCCGAGCCCCTTCACCCCCACCACCGCAGGGATGCCGCGGGCGCGGGCCATGATGGAGGCGTGGCTGGTGGCCCCGCCCTGCTCGGTGGCGAATCCGTGGATCCGGGCCGGATCCAGGACCACCGCGTCGGAGGGGGCGATCTCGCGCCCCACCAGCACCCCCCCCACCGGTCGCGACCGGCGGCGGTCGACGTTGCCGGCGAGGTGGCGGAGCACCCGCCGCTTCACGTCGAGCAGGTCCACCGAGCGCTCGCTGAAGTAGTCGTCGGACAGGTCGCGCAAGCGATCGGCGATCTCGTCGATGTGGCGGCGGAAGAGGAAGCCGGCATTCCGGCGCTCGGCCCGGATGGCGTCCACGGTGCGGCCCACCGCCAGGGGGTCGTTCAGAACCTCGATCTGGACGTCGAAGACCCGGGCCTGGGATTCGCCCAGGTCGGCCTCGGTGGCCGTGCGCACCGCCGCCAGCTCCTCGCGCGAGGCGGCCAGGGCCCGCTGGAAGCGCTCCACCTCCGCCTCGACCTCGGCCGCGGCCAGGGCGCGCTCCTCCACCCCGGCCCTCGGATCTTCGAGCGCCACCGCCGGTCCCACCGCGATGCCGGGGGAGGCGGAGACCCCGTAGAGGACGCGCGACTTCGATAGTTTCTCAGGCTTCTTCGCCAAACCGGTTCTCCACCAGGGATTCGAGGGCGTCGAGCGCGGTTTCGGCGTCGTCCCCCTCCGCCCTCACCCGAATCGTGCTGCCGCAATAGGCGGCGAGCATGAGCACCCCCATGATGCTCTTGCCGTTCACCTCGATCCCGTCCCGCGAGACGAACACGCCGCACTTGTACCTGGCGGCCAGCCGGGTGAACTCGGCGGCGGCGCGGGCGTGCATGCCCTTCTCGTTCACGATGGTCAGGTCTCGGGTCGCCATGGTCTCCGCTCTTCCCGGGTCAGGGTGTGTGCTCCGGTGATTCGGTGAACTCGTCGTTTCCGGTCCGGTTCGCGCGTTCGGCGGGGGTCATCCCCCCCCGGCGAGAAGACCAACGCGGCCGTCAAACCGAGGATCATAGCGCCCACGGCCAGCATCGTTCCACGCGTGAAGCCCGCCCGGCCCGCCGCGAACCCCGCGAGCAGGGCGCCCGCCCCCACCAGGGCCCTCGGCGCGCTCCCCGACCGGGCGCCCAGGGCGAGTCCGGCCAGCACCACGCTCCCCGATGCCACGAACCAGGGCATGACGGCCAGGGCCCGGCGGAGCCTCGGCGAGCGCAGCAGGAGGTGGGCATCCTCGCCGCGCCCGTACCCCCAGAACACCCCCCCCACCCGCAGGCCCAGGTGGACGGCGTTGTAGAGGACCAGGAAGAGGGCCGGCCCCCAGGCGCCGGCGGCCACCGCCGCCGCGCTCCCCCAGTGGCCCGCCCCGGGCCGGGCCCCGCTCCAGAGGAGGGCGTCCCCGGCTCCGGCGAAGGGGGCCTCCACCGCGCGCTTGAACCTCGGCACCCGGGCCGGCGCCCGGCCGTCCCCCACCGCCGCCCGCTCCTCGAGGCGCGCCACCGCCCCCAGGACCGGCCCGGCCATGGCCGGGTTGGTGTTGAAATTCTCCAGGTGGCGCTCCAGGAACGCCCGCCGGGGCGCGCCCTCGGGCCAGAGCCGGGCCGCCGGGGCCAGCGCCGCCGCCACCCCCAGCGCCTGCCGGCGCTCGGGGTTGAACGCGGCCTGGAGCACCAGGCTCCCCAGCGCGATCCGGACGAGTTCGCCCCGGCTGAGGGTCGCGGTCACGCCGCCGCCCAGCCGATCAGGACCGCGCCCACCGCGGTCGCGGCCCAGAACCATCCCCGGGGCCCGCGCATCACCGCCGAGGCCGAGTAGCCGAGCCCGGTTCCGGTCACCGCCGCCCCCAGCCAGCGGCCGTCCAGAGGCGGAAGGCTGCCCACCGCCAACAGCGCTGCCATCCCCACCGCGGTCCCGAGCGCGGTGAGGCCGGCGCCCAGAAGGGCGCTCTGGCCGAGCCCGGCGAGGTTCGCCCGGACCACGCCGCCGGGATCGCCGGCCCGGGCCGCCTCCACCGCCCGCGCCACCAGGCCGTGGCGCCGCCGGCGAAGCCGCAACACCGCCTCCCGGCCGGCCTCGGCCACCAGGAACGAGGCCGCCAGCGCGGCCGCCAGGGGCGCGGCATGAGGCACCCGGAGCGCCCCCCACCCGTCTCCCCCCAGGCGGCAGGCCGCCCCCGCCACCGCCCCCCCCACCACCGCCGCCGGCCCGGTGACCGGGAAAGACGCCCCCCCCATGGCGAAGGCCCGCGCCCACACCGCCTGGAGCATGACCCCTACCGCCAGGCCCGCCCCCGGCTGCCCCATCGCCATCCCCCCCATCCATCCCGCCACCACCGGTTGCGACACCATGATCTGGAGGAACGCGGTGGTGTCGGCGCCGGTCCAGGCGCCCAAGAACAGGAGCGCGGTGAGTTCGCGGAGCGCACCGGGGTTCAAAGCCGGACCACCTCGAGCCGGAAGGTCAGGCTCTTCCGCTCGCGCGGCGCCAGACTCACCCGCCAGCTCGGCACCACCGAGGACGACTGGTAGATCCGCTCGAAGCCGGATTCGGAGAGGGAGACCGTCTCCACCGGAACCCGCCAGAGGAGCGCGGGCTCGGATAGGTCCAGCCGCACCTCGAAGCCGCGATGGCGGTCGAAGAGGGCGACCCGCGAGACCTCGGGGGTTTCGCCGGAGGAGTTGAAGGCCGACTCGGCGTCCGGTACCCCGTCGATGCGATAGCGGTGACCGGGGGAATCGGGGGCGAGCATGGAGAAGTTCCACTCCACCCCGAACCAGAGGTCTCCGGCCAGCTCCCCCGCGTTCTCGAGCAGGTACTCCGCCTCGAAGGCGGCGCCGCGGGAGCCCAGCCGCACCCGTTTCTCCACGCTCCAGCGGTGGAGCTGCGCGTCCCGCCACACCGAGCCGGTGCGCCGGAAGCTCACCACCCGGTAGCCGTCCTGCTCGGCGGCGGCGGACTCGTAGGGGGCGCCCACGAAGTCCCCCTGTTCACCGTGGCGGCCGGCCCGGAACTCCTCGAAGACCGCGTCGGAGCGAAAGAAGTGGTCCACCATCGAGACCCGCCGGTAGGCGTCGTAGTTCAGATAACGCTCGAGACCTTCCTCCTTGGAGAGGACGAGGTCGTGGATGCTCTTGGTGCCTCCGTCGCCGGCGGAGGCGGCGTCCTCGCGGCCGGCCTGGGTCACCCGGGCATGGTAGGCCTCGGGGCGGCGGCTGAGTCCGTTCCCGAGGGCCGCCCGCAGCGGCTTCACGCTCAGCTCCTGCAGCGCCCCTCCCTCCGCCGGCGAGAACACCAGGGTGAGGTCGGGGTTGCGCAGGAACACCTCGCGGTCGCCGTCGGCGTCGAAGTCCACCCGCTCCAGCTCGGTCCAGGGCTCGCCGCCGTGGCGGGCCTCGTCCACCAGGGCCTCGGCGGCGAGGATCCGGTCGTAGAGGGCGTCGCGGAGGTGCGGCAGGTAGAGCCCGCCGAACACCCCGTGCCAGTAGGCGCAGTTGCACTGCGAGGCCCAGAGGAGGTCCATGGCCCGGTCGCGGGTCCCCCGGTGGCCCTTCTCCAGCTTCTCGGCGTCCCGGCGGACCATGAGCATGCGCTTGTTGATGTGGTCGCTCTCGGGATAGCGGGCGAAGAAGTTCCTCCAGAAGCCGCCGCGCACGAACTGCGCGTTTCCGCCGCCCGCGGCCAGGACCTGCTCGTGGAAGACGTGGAAGCGGCGCTGGGCGTCGGGGGGCATCGCCCACTCCATCATCTCCTCGTAGGAGGCGGTGGGGAGGTAGACCTTCCCCACCGGGGGCTCGGCCGCGGTCACCTCCGAGGGGAAGCGGATCCGGAGCCAGTCCTGGTTCTCCTCCACGAGCTGGAAGAACCGCTCCAGCCAGCCGTCCTCGTAGACCAGCTTGTGGGTGTTGGGCCACACCCCGAACTTCTCGCCGTCGTCGCCGAGAAGCGCGGTGCGCCCGGGAGCCTCCTCCGCCAGCTCGCGCAGGAACTCCACCGCCTCCTCGGGGGGACGGAACGGAATCAGGTAGCGGAGCTTCTTGGAGATCGGGAACACCTGGAGCGGAACCCCCTGGTCCTCGGTCACGTAGTGCCCCCACAACCGGGCGGGCTCGGTGCCCGCGGCGATGAAGTGGGTGTCGTCCACCATGGTATACCGGACCCCGGCCCGGGCCAGGGCTCCGACCATGGTGGGTTCCCAGACCCGTTCGGTGAGCCAGAGCCCGGTGGGGCGCCGTCCGAAGCGGTGGGCGAGCCAGTCGGAGAGCTTGCGCACCTGCCCCTCGCGGTCGGCGTCGGGGATGGAGGAAAGGATCGGCTCGTAGTAGCCGCCGGTCACCGGCTCCACCTGGCCGCGGGCGACCAGCTCGCCGAGGCGGTCCAGGTACTCCGGACGGTGGGCGCCGAGCCAGTCGAGGAGGCAGCCGGAGTTGTGGATCCCCACCTTGACCGAGGGATAGCGGGAGAGCACCTCCAGGAACGGCCGGTAGGCGGTCTGGTAGGCGTCCTCGATGACGAAATCGAAGTTCCCGACCGGCTGGTGGTTATGCACCACCAGGAGGAAGTTGATCGAATTCAAGGCGACCCTCCGCCAGAGGGGCGTTGAGCTCCACGCCCGGGTGCCCGGGGAGGTCCCGGGCGACCAGCCGGATTCCCCGCCCGGCAAGGGCCCGGAGCGCCGCGATGTCCCTTGGCGTCACATAGAGGTAATCGAGATAGCGCCGGGAACCCTCCCGGTAGTGGAGCCCCCCCACGTTGACCTCGGCGAGGGGCGCTCCCGCGCGGGAGAGAGCCAGCATGAAAACGGGAGAGCGTACCAGGACGAGCGCGCGGCCCGATACCCCTTCCTGCAGGCGCCGGGCGGCGGCGGCGACGGGGAGCACCTCCACCGCGACCCCCGGCGGGGCCGCCGATTCCACCATCCCGCGCTCCCAGTCGTCGGTGGCGAGATCGTCGTCGGCGACGAGGATCCGGTCGTAGCCGAGCGCCTCCATCCATCCCACCGTGATCTGCCCGTGAACGAGGCGTTCGTCGATGCGGGCTAGGACCACGCTCACGCGGGGACGCCCCCGAGGTAGACCTCCAGGCTCCCCCTCCCCCGCTCGGCCAGGTGCCGCATGAACCGGGAAAAGTCCTCGTGCTCCCGCGAGCGGAACGCGGCCAGGAGCACCGGCAGGTTCACCCCCGCGATCACCCCCACGTCGTCGCGGCCCCGGCTCACCCGGCGGGCGGCCTGGCAGCAGGATCCGAAGCCAAGGTCGGCGAGGATGAGGGCGGGGCCGGGGTGGGCGGCGAGCCACTCCCCGATCCGGGCGTCGAGTTCGGCGGGGCCGAGCCCGTCGTTGGAGAGATGGTCGGTCTCGGGGGCGCGGCCCAGCACCGCCTCCGCCGCGGACAACAGCCCCTCGGCGAAACCGCGATGGGCCACCAGCAGCACCGGATAGGGCTTCCCGCTCACTCCAGGTCGTCCCGGGCCAGCATCTTGAGCCGCGAGTTCTGGAGCATGATCTCGCTCAGCTTCTTGTCGAACTCCTGGGCGGCGTCGAAGCCGTAGGACTTGACCAGGTAGTTGAGCGCGATCACCTCCGCGATCACCGTGATGTTCTTTCCCGGATAGATGGGCACGGTGACCAGCGGGATCTGCACCCCCAGGAGCGTGGTGAGATGATCCTCGAGGCCGGTGCGCTCGTAGTCCATCCCGTCCTCCCAGTCCTGCAGATGCACCTCGACCTCGATCCGCTTCTGGAAGCGGATGGCGCGGATGCCGAACACCTTCTGCAGGTCGATGATCCCCACCCCCCGGATCTCCAGGTGATGGCCGAGCACCTTGTTGGCGGAGCCGATGAGCACGTTCTCGTGCCGGCGCTTGATGGTGACCACGTCGTCGGCGACCAGCCGGTGCCCCCGCTCCACCAGGTCCAGCGCGCACTCGGACTTGCCGATCCCGCTCCGGCCGGTGAACAGGAGCCCCACCCCGTACACGTCCACCAGGGAGCCGTGGGTGGTGGCGGTGGGGGCGAAGATGTCGTCGAGGTAGGCGGTGAGTTCGTGGATGAACGGGGTGGTGGACATGGGAGTGCCCAGCACCGGGATTCCCCGCTCCTCCGCCCGCTTCAGGAAGGAGGGATGGACGTCGAGGTCCTTGGTCACCACCACCAGGGGCACCGGGAACTGGAAGAGGCGGTCCATGGCCACCTCGCACTCGCGATCGGTGAACGAGGCCAAGAGCCCGATCTCCGTCTCCCCCACCACCTGGATCCGCTCGCTGAGGAAGTTCTCGGTGTAACCGGCCATGGCCAGCCCCGGGCGGTTGATGTCGCTCACCGTGATGGGCACGCGCGACTCCACCTCCGAGGTCAGCACCTCGAGTTCGAAGGCGTCCTTGCGATCCTCGTAGAGGCGGGAGACGGTGATCTGGTTCATGGATGGGGTCTTGGGCTCCCCGGACTCTCGACGGTCCGGCTATTCGAGATGGATGTCCACCACTCCCACGTTTCCGTCCCGGCGCTTGAACACCAGGGTGGGGCGGGAGGTGAGGGAGTTGGTGAAGCCGAGGGCCTCCCGGCGGGAAGCGCGGAGCTGGGCCGCGGCCTCGGCCACGCTCATCTCCACCGAGAACTCGCCGGGGTCCTCGCTCACCAGTCCGTCGTACTCGTCGGCCAGCGACGCCTCCGCCTCCTCGGCGGGCGTCGGCGGCTCCTCCGGGGCTTCGGCCTCGGCCATCGCCTCCCCCGTCCCGGCGCGCCGCTTCTGCCGGGTGAGCCGGTCCTTGTGCCGGCGGACCTGGGTCTCCAGCTTGTCCAGGACCTGCTCCAGCGCCGTCTTGTCGCTGTCGCCCACCGCGTGGCTGATCAGAGGGGTGCCGTTGGCGGTGATCGCGGCCTCGGCGCTGTACCGGTTCTTGTCGAAGCTGAGCACGATGCGGGCGTCCAGGATCCGGTCGAAGTAGCGCTGGAGCCGGCCGAGGCGTTCCTCGGCCCGCTCCTTGAGGCTGTCGGACAGTTCGAAGTGGCGCGTGGTGATCTCGGTCTTCATTCCGATCCTCCCTTGTTCACACATCGGGTCGGGAAGGCCCTCCTCCCGTCCCGCCGGCGCCGGCTCAGTGTCGTTTCCGCATCCGCGCGCTGGGTATCCCGAGCTGCTCGCGGTACTTGGCCACGGTGCGCCGGGCGATGTCCACCCCCTCCGCCTTCAGGGTGTCGGCGATCTTCTGGTCGGAGAGGGGGCGGCTCTTGTTCTCGTCCTCGATCAGGCGGGTGATCTTCGCCCGGGCTGCCTTGGAGGAGATGTCCTCCCCGTCCGAGGTGCCGAGCCCGCTCGAGAAGAAGAACTTCAGTTCGAACACCCCCCGCGGGGTCTGCACGTACTTCTGGCTGGTCACCCGGCTCACCGTGGACTCGTGCATGTCGATCTCACGGGCCACGTCCTGCAGGGTGAGCGGCCTCAGCTGCAGCACGCCGTGGTCGAAGAAGGCGCGCTGCTTCTCCACGATCTTCTGCATCACCTTGACCATGGTCCGGCGGCGCTGCTCGATGGTCTGGACGATCCAGCGCGCGGACTTGAGCTTTCCCTTCACGAAGTCCCGGGTGCGGTTGTCCCCGCCCGACTGGTTCATCAGCACCTTCTCGTAGGCGCGGTTGATGCGGAGGCGGGGGACGTTGCGGTCGTTGAGGAAGACCACGTAGTCCTCGCCCACCCGCTCCACCACCAGGTCGGGATAGATGTAGCGCGCCTCGTCCCCGGCCAGCTCCGCTCCCGGATTGGGGTTGAGGGTGGCGATGGAGTCCAGGGCCTCCTGCACCTCGCGAACCGGGACCTTGAGCGCGCGGGCGATGTCGGTAAGCCGCCGGTTCTTGAGCGCCTCCCAGTGGTCGGCCAGGATGGCGGCGGCGAGGCCGTGGTCCTGGTCGCGATGGCGGAGCTGGATGAGGAGCGACTCGCGGAGGTCGCGCGCCCCCACCCCCGCGGGCTCGCAATCCTGGAGGAGCCCCACCAGCCGCTCCACCCGCTCGGGCTCGGTTCCGGTGTGGTCCACGATTTCCCGGTCGGTGAGGGTCAGAAAACCCCGCTCGTCGACCGAGCCCAGGATGAAGTCCATCACCGCCTCGTCCTCGGGGCCCATCTTGCGGAGCAACAGCTGCTGCTTGAGCGCCTCCTCCAGGGTGACCGCGGAGACGTTGACCCGCTCGTACTGTTCGTCGTTGCGCTCGGGGGTGGGGACGGTGCCCACGTCGCTGGCGTCCTGGAGATAGCTCTCCCAGTCCACCTCGTCGTCGCCGGCCCCGTCCTCTTCCGGGGACTCCGTGGACTCGCCGGTGCCGTCCAGGGAGACGTCCGGGGTCTCGGTGATCTCGTCCACTTCCTCGAGCAGGGGGTTGGTCTGGAGTTCGGTCTTGAGCTCCTCGCGCAGCTCCAGGGTCGGCAGGGTCAGCAGCTTCAACGCCTGCCGAAGCCTCTGGGTCATGATCAGGGTCTGTTTCTGCGTCTGGCGCAGCTGGTGCTTCATTTCCATGGCGCGGTCACGACCCTTCTAGAGTACGAACTGTTCACCGAGGTAGATCCGGCGGGCCATGGGATCCCGGGCGAGTTCGTCCGAGGTCCCCGACATCAGGATCTTGCCCTCGTAGAGAATGTAGGCGCGGTCGGTGGTGCGCAAGGTCTCGCGCACGCTGTGGTCGGTGATCAGGATCCCCAGGCCCCGCTGCTTGAGCCGCTCGATGATCTCCTGGATCTCGCCCACCGCGATCGGATCGATCCCCACGAACGGCTCGTCCAGGAGCAGGAAGCGCGGCTCGGTGACCAGGGCCCGGGTGATCTCCACCCGCCGGCGCTCCCCTCCCGAGAGCTGATAGCCCTTGCGGTCGGCGAGCTTGGTGATGTCCAGCTCGGCCAGGAGTTCCTCCAGCCGCGCTTCCCGTTCCTTCCGGCCGAGGTCCAGGGTCTCGAGGATGGCGAGGATGTTCTGCCGGACCGAGAGCTTGCGGAAGACCGAGGCCTCCTGGGGGAGGTAGCCGATTCCCAGCCGGGCCCGCCGGTACATGGGAAGCCGGGTGATGTCGCGCTCGCCCAGGCGGATCGTCCCCTCGTCGGCCTTGATGAAGCCCACGATCATGTAGAAGGTGGTGGTCTTGCCCGCCCCATTGGGACCGAGCAACCCGACCACCTCGCCCGGTTCCACCGCCAGCGAGACGTCGTTCACCACCCGCACCTTCCCGTACCGCCGCACCAATCCCCGGGCGGCGAGACGCGGCGCGGGGGCCGCGTCAGGGGCCGTTCTCAACCCGGCCTTCCCGGTCGAGGAGGGTGATATGGACATCGTGTTGAACCTCGTAACTGGAGAGATCCGGCTTGGCGGTGAAGCCGGTGCCGGTGAGCACCCGGTCGGGTTTGGCGATGCGCACGAAGCCGTCGCCGGCCACCCGGTCCTCGCCCTTGCCGTAGTGCAGCTCGGGGGTGTAGAGGGTGTCGCCGGAGGTGGAGACCAGGGTCACCCGGCCGGTGGCGGTCATGTCGCCGGTGTTCTCGTCCACCGTCCCCTTGTCGGCGGTGAGGTGCGAGGTCTTGCCGCCGGCATCGTCGAAGAAGTCCACCGCCACCTGGTCCAGGCTGGTCTCGGTGCGGCCGGGCAGCCGCCACGCGGTGACGGCGTGAAGCTCCCAGGAACGGCGCCCGTCATGGGTCTCGGTGAGCTGGAAGCCCCGAATCTCCCGTTCCGCCCCGGTGTTGCCGGGAGCGGAGCCGTTGTCCTCGTCGCTCCAGCAGCCGGCGGCGCACAACCCCAGCGCGAGGAGGGCGATCAGGGCGCGGCGCACGCGGGATCTCCTTCGGCCCGGCCGGCGGCGCCGGAGGCGGGGGTCCGGCGGGGCTCCCACCGGGGATGGATCCACATCCACTGCTCGGGACACCGGCCGATGAGGCTTCCCAGGGCGCCGGCCACCTGCTGGGTAAGCTCCGGGACCCGGGCGGGATCGGAGCCGGGGTCGATGGCGCCCAGCACGGTGATCCGGTGGCGGTGATCGGGGAGCCGGCGGATCCCCAGGGGGATGAGCGGCGCCCCCGAGGCCACCGCCAGCCGTGCCGGCGCCCCGGTCATGATCGTCCGCTGCCCCAGGAACTTCACCGTGACTCCTTCCCGCCGCACTCTCTGATCGGCCAGGATCCCCAGGAACCCGCCCCGGCGGAGATGCCGGAGGGGGCGCAGGGGAAGCGCCTCACTGGAAATCGTCTCCACCCCCATCCGGCGCCGGTGCTCGGTGAGCGCCCGGTCGAGCGCCGGTTCCCGGAGCGGCCGGGCCAGGGCCCGGAGCGGATACCCCCGGCCGGCCAGGGCCGCGGCCAGGACTTCCCAGCTCCCCAGGTGCCCGGTCACCAGCACCGCCCCCCGGCCCGCCCCGCGGGCCGCCTCCAGGACCTCCTCCCCCTCCACCGACACCAGGGCCCGCCGCGTCTCCTCCGATAGCGCCGGATATCGAATGAAATCGTACGCATTGCGTCCGATCTCCTCGAACACCCGGCGGGCCTCCCGCCGCACCCGTTCCGGCGGCCATTCCGGATGGACCCGGGACAGGTTCCCCCGGGCCAGCCGGCGATCCCGGGCGATCCATAGGTGGCCGATCGCGCCGAGTCCCGCGCAGAATTCCCGGCCCGCGGCCTCGGGCAAGAACCGGAAGACGCCGGGGAGCGCCCGGACCGCCTCCAGCCGGATGCGACGCCTCATCTCCTTACCTAACATATCGGTAACCCGTGTCTGGAGTTGAGGCTAACAAAGGTCCCCCGGGCGGTCAAGCAATCCCTGTGCCAAAAATATTGGCACGGCCGGAGTCAGCGTGCCAAACCGGGGGGCGGGAGGTCGCCGGGGGCGGGACGGGCGGCTTCGGCCCGGAGGCAGTCGTGGAGGTGGAGGATGCCCACGGGGCGGCCCGCCTCCACCACCACCAGGCTGGTGACCGGGCCGGGGAGGGGCGCCTCCATGATGCGCACCGCGCCCGCGACCAGCGCGTCCGGGTCGACGGTGCGCGGAGTGCGGCTCATGAACGCCTCCACCGGCCGCCCGAGGGCGCCGTCGCCGGCGGGCGAGAGAAGGATCCGCTTGAGATCGCCGTCGGTGAGGACGCCGGCCAGGAGCCCCCCGGGTCCGGTGACGGTGGTGATGCCGAGGCCCTTGTCCACGATCTCGCCCAGCGACTCCCGCAGGGTGGCGGCGGCGTCGACCCGCGGAAGCGCGTCCCCGGCGTGCATGATCTCGCGGACCCGGCGGGCGACCTGGCGGCCGATCAGCCCCCCGGGGTGGACGTAGGCGAAGTCCTCGCGGGTGAGCCCGCGCCGGCGGAGGAGCGCCACCGCCAGGGCGTCCCCCACCGCCATCGCCGCGGTGGTGCTGGCGGTGGGGACCAGATCGAGCGAGCACGCCTCCTCGACCGGCCCCAGCTCCAGCACCGCGGCCGCGTCGTGGGCCAGGGGCGACCCCGCGTTCTCCACCAGCGCGATCACCGGGGTTCCCAGCCGCTGAAAATAGGGGACCAGGTGCAGGAGCTCCGCGCTCCGGCCGCTCTTGGAGACCGCGAGCACCACGTCCCGCGCCTCCACGATCCCCAGATCCCCGTGAAGCGCTTCGGTGGGATGCAGGAAGAAGGCGGGAGTGCCGGTAGAGGTGAGGGTGGCGGCGATCTTCATGCCCACGAGGCCGCTCTTGCCCACCCCGGTCACGATCACCCGGCCGCCGGCGGCCTCGAGCAGCTCCACCGCGCGGCGGAAACTTTCCCCCAGGCGCGCCGCCACCGCGATCAGGGCCGCCGCCTCGCGCTCTAGGACCTCGCGGCCCATCTCGAGGGGATCGAGCTCGGTGCGGGGGGGACGGGGGGGGCGGCCGCCGCGGGGATCGACGGTCACCGGCGCTTCTCCGGCCGCGGATCTCCCAACCCAGGGCCGGGTCCGCCGGCGGGGGCGGACCCTCCGCCCTGGGAGGGTCCTCCGCCGTGGGCGGCTTCCCCCACCGAGAAGCCGTCCTCGCGGGCGAGGAAGGCCTGCAGGGTCTCCTCGCGGATCCCCGCCCGCCGGAGCAGGAATTCCGAGGCCTCGCGCACCGCGCCCGCCCCTCCGGGAAGGTGGGTGACGTAACGGGCGACCGCACGGACCTCGGGGGCGGCGTCGGCCACCGCCACCGGCCAGCCCACCCGGCGCATCACGCCCAGATCCGGGAGGTCGTCGCCCACGAACGCGGCCTCCTCCCAGGGGATCCCCGCTTCGGCCAGCCAGCTCTCCAGGAAACGGTCCTTGCGGCCGACCCCCATCGCCCATTCCGCCCCCAGCTCCTCGGCGCGGATGCGGGCGGCGGGAGAGTGCCGCGCGGTGAGCAAGAGCACCCGCCATCCCGCGGTGAGGGCGAGCTTCACCCCGATCCCGTCCCGGGCGTGGAAGCGCTTGGATTCCCCCCCGCCGGCGTCGAGCACGATGCCTCCGTCGGTGAGGACCCCGTCCACGTCCAGGACCAGCGCGCGCAGGCGATCGGCCACCGGCTACTCCTCCCCGGGGTGGACCGCGTTCCACACCCGGACCAGCTCGCCCAGGAAGCCGGCGATCTCCGCCAGCGGCAACTGGGTGGCGCGGTCGCTCAGGGCCTCGTCGGGACGGGGGTGGGCCTCGAAGAACACCGCGTGGGCGCCGGCGGCCACCGCCGCCCGGGCCAGGGGGAGGGCAAACCGGCGTTCGCCCCCGGTTTCCTCGCCGGAGCCGGGGAGCTGGAGGCTGTGGGTGGCGTCGTAGACCACCGGGCAGCCGGTCTCGGCCAGGATCGAGAGGCTCCGCATGTCCACCACCAGGTTGTGGTAGCCGAAGCTCACCCCCCGCTCGGTGACCAGGACCTGCTCGCTCCCCGCCTCGCGCACCTTCTCCACCGCCCGGGCCAGGTCGCCGGGGGCGAGGAACTGCCCCTTCTTGATGTTCACCGGTTTTCCGGTGGCGCCGGCGGCGGTCAGGAGCGAGGTCTGGCGGCAGAGGAACGCGGGAATCTGGAGCACGTCCAGGACCTCGGCGGCGGCGGGAACCTCCTCGGGGGTGTGGACGTCGGAGAGGACCGGCACGCCGAGCTTCTCCCGCACCCGCGCCAGCACCGCCAGCCCCTCGGCCGCGCCGGGGCCCCGGTAGGAGCGCACCGAGCTCCGGTTGTCCTTGGCGTACGAGCACTTGAACACGAAGGGGAGGCCGTGGTTGCCGGTGAGCCGCTTGAGCTCGGCCGCGGTCTCGACGACCAGGCCCTCGTCCTCGATCACACAGGGGCCGGCGATGACCGCCAGCCGGGAGCCGTCCACGCGCACCCCGCCCGCCTCCACCGCCACCCGGGGGCGCGTCACGAGCGGGCCGCCGACACCGCCGGATCGCCGGCGGCGGGCCGCCTCGCGTGCTCCAGGGCGGCGCGGATGAAGTCGCGGAAGAGGGGATGGGGCCGGTTGGGGCGGGAGCGGAGCTCGGGATGGTACTGGACCGCCACGAACCAGGGATGCTCGGGGAGCTCGATCACCTCCACCAGGTCCCGGGCCGGGTTCACTCCGGAGATCCGCATGCCGTTCTTCTTGAAGGTCTCACGATAGGCGTTGTTGAATTCGTAGCGGTGGCGATGCCGCTCGCGAACCTCGGGGGCGCCGTAGGCCCGCCGCGCCACCGAGCCGGGCTCGAGCAGGCAATCAAAGGCGCCGAGCCGCATGGTTCCCCCCATCCGGGTCTGCTCGCGCTGCTCGGGGAGGAGGTCGATGACCGGATGCGGGGTCCGCGGGTCGAACTCGCTGGAGTCGGCCCCCTCCAGGTCGCACACGTCGCGGGCGAACTCGATGGTGGCGCACTGCATGCCCAGGCAGATGCCGAAGAACGGCACCGAGGCCTCGCGCGCCCACCGCACCGCCGCCACCTTCCCCTCGATCCCGCGATCCCCGAACCCCCCCGGCACCAGCACCCCGTCCACGTCGGCCAGGAGCTCCCCCGCCCCCTTCTGCTCGATCTCCTCGGAGTCGATCCAGCGGACGCGGACCTTGACCTCGTTGGCGGCGCCGCCGTGGGTGACGGCCTCGATGATGCTCTTGTAGGCGTCGCGGAGGTGGGTGTACTTGCCCACCACCGCGATGGTGCATCCCTCGGGGGCGTCCTTGATCTTGGAGACCATGGCCGACCACTCGGCCAGGTCGGGCTCGGGGGCGGTCAGGTTCAGCACCTCCAGCACCTGGGCGTCGAGCCCCCCCTCGTGGAGCCGGAGCGGGACCTCGTAGATGGTGTCCACGTCGGGCGCCTCGATCACGCTCTGGGGATGGACGTTGGAGAAGAGGGCCAGCTTCTCCCGGATGGAGGCGGTGAGGCTCCACTCGGTGCGGCAGAGGAGGATGTCGGGCTGGATGCCGATCTCGCGGAGCTCGCGCACGCTGTGCTGGGTGGGTTTGGTCTTCATCTCCCGGGCCGCCTTGAGGTACGGCACGTAGGTGAGGTGGATGACGGTGGTGGCGTCTCGGGGGAGATCGAGCCGGAGCTGGCGGATGGCTTCCAGGAAGGGGAGGCTCTCGATGTCGCCCACCGTCCCCCCGATCTCCACGATGGCCGCGTCCACCCCCTCCGCGTCCCCGACCGCGCGGATCCGCCGCTTGATCTCGTCGGTGACGTGGGGAATGACCTGCACGGTGCGGCCCAGGAACTCGCCCGCCCGCTCCCGGCGGATGATGGTGTCGTAGATCTGCCCGGTGGTGACGTTGTTCTCGCGGGAGAGGTTGCGATCGATGAACCGCTCGTAGTGGCCGAGGTCGAGGTCGGTCTCGGCGCCGTCCTCGGTGACGTAGACCTCGCCGTGCTGGAACGGGCTCATGGTGCCCGGATCCACGTTGAGGTAGGGGTCGCACTTCTGAAGGGTGACCCGCAGGCCCCGCGACTTCAGCAGGTATCCCAGCGACGACGCCGCGATCCCCTTGCCCAGCGAGGAGACCACGCCCCCGGTCACGAAAATGTACTTGGCCACGATCGGTCCTCCTTCGTCCGTGTCGGCTCCGGCCGCCCGCGCGGTCCGGATCCCTCCCCCCTTCGGGCCCGCGGATCCGCCTTCCGCGGCCGGCGTCCTATCCCGAGGCCAGCCGGCGTTCGGCCTCGGCCAGATGGGCGGGGGTGTCCACGCCCAGCGCCGGCCACGCCCCCACCGCCACCGCGATCACCGCTCCGTCCTCCAGCGCCCGGAGCTGCTCCAGGCGCTCGGTGCGCTCCAATCCGCTCACCGGGAGATGCACGAAGCGCTCCAGGTACCCGGCGCGGTAGGCGTAGAGCCCCACGTGCTTGAGCGGCCGGGCCCCGAATCCGTCGTCGCCGCGCCGGTAGGGAATCGGCGCCCGCGAGAAGTAGAGCGCCCGCCCCCGGCGGTCCAGCACCACCTTCACCACGTCGGGGTCGCCGGTTTCCCCCACCCCCGCGGGGACGGCGAGGGTGGCCATGTCGGCCCCGGGATCCTCGCGCAGCAACCCCACCGCCGTATCCACCGCCGCCCCGGGCAGGAACGGCTCGTCCCCCTGCAGGTTCACCACCAGATCGAACCGCTCCCCCTCGCCGGCCAGCTCCCGGGCCACCCAGGCCACCCGGTCGGAGCCGGATGGGAGGCCGGCGGGGGTGAGCCGGGCCTCCGCCTCCACCGCGGCGGCGGCGCGGGCGATCCGGTCGTCGTCGGTGGCGACCACCACCCGGTCCAGGACCGAGGCCTCCCGCGCCCGCTCCACCACGTGAACGACGAGGGGCTTGCCGGCCAGGGTCGCCAGGGCCTTGCCCGGGAACCGGGTGGAAGCGAACCTGGCCGGAATCACACCGAGCACGCGCACTGGTCGTCCCGCCCCTTGGTCGATCCGGTTCCCCGCGGAACCGGCATAAACCGGCTCGGCGGACCCAGGGCGTCCGCCGGACATGCCTCAGCCGTCGAAATCGGTAGCCGTCGAGATGGCCGGCGGTAAAGCCGGCCGGCCGTCGAGATCGTCAGCCGTCGAAATCGTCACGTGGGGGGAGAAGCTCCCCGGGGGGGCCCGGCCGTCGATCCGTCCCCGCCGGGGCCGGAAAGAAGGTCGGCTCCTTGGGGCGACCGCGCTGCCGAGCACGAGGTGGGTGCGCAAGCGGTTGCCCGGGTTACTCTAGCGAAATCCTCCGGATTTGTAACCGGTTTTCCTGCGGCGGGCGCGGCCCCGGTCCCGCCCCGGACCTCCCGCGGCCGGGCCCGGCCGGATTTCGGTTGCCGGCAGCGCCGGCAGAGTCTATCATCGCTCCATTCGGATTGATCGATTGACCGAATTTTCCCGGGTGGGAACGACCTAGATGAAGAACTCCGACGCCGTCATCCGCCTCAAGGCCCTGGCCGACCCCGTGCGGCTCCGGATTCTGGCCCTCCTGGAGGACGAGGAGCTTTCGGTGGGCGAGCTCACCGAGATCCTCGGCATGACCCAGAGCCGGGTGTCCGGGCACCTGGGGGTCCTCCGGGAGGCCGGCCTGGTCCGCGACCGGCGGCAGGGCACCTCGGCCTACTACTCCCCGGTGGCCGGGGGGGAGGCGTCGGAGACCTGGCGGGCGGTGCGGACCACCCTCCCTCCCCCTCCGGAAGGTGCGGCCGACCGCGCCCGGCTGGAGGAGACGCTCTTCCGGCGCCGCGAGCGGAGCCGCGAGTTCTTCGACCGGGCGGCGGCGGGGTGGGACGCGGGGCGAAGCGAATCGCTGGGGGCGAGCGCCGGGGTGTTGGCGGTGGCGGGACTCCTGCCCCGGGGGCTCTCGGTGCTCGACCTGGGTACGGGGACGGGGACCCTGTTGCCGCTTCTCGGCCGGTACGCGGCGCGGGTGACCGCGGTGGATCTCAGCCGGGGGATGCTGGCCCGGGCCCGGGAACGGACCCGGACCGGACGCGGGGCCCGGCCCGGACTGGTGCTGGGAGACGTGGAGCGGCTGCCGGTGGCGGCGGCCTCGGTGGACGGCGTGGTGGCCAACATGATCCTGCATCACCTCGCCCACCCGGACGCGGTGTTCCGGGAGGCGGCGCGGGTCCTCCGTCCCGGAGGCCGCGCGGTGGCGGTGGATTTCGAGGCCCACGACGAACGCTGGCTTCTGGACGACGAAGGGCATCGCTGGCCCGGCTTCGCCCCCGCCCAGATCGCGGGCTGGTGCGTGGACGCGGGTCTCACGGTGCCGGAGTTCGAGCGGGTTCCCACCCCGGAAACCGGGCGGTGGAGCCGGCTCGAGGTGTTCACCGCGCGCTTCGGGCGCGCGGAAGGCCGAGCCGAGGCCCGGGCGCAGACCCGGGCGGAAAGGAGATAGGGCTACATGGCCAAGACGAACGGAGCCGGAAAGAAGAACGGGTACGCGGTCGGCAACAACTACAAGGTGCGCGACCTGAGCCTGGCGGAGACGGGCCGGAAGCGCATCGAGTGGGCGGAGAGCCGGATGCCGGTGCTGATGGCGCTGCGGGAGAAGTACGCGAAGACCAAGCCGATGAAGGGCATGCGGGTGGCGGGGTGCATCCACGTGACCAAGGAGACCGCGGTGCTGGTGGAGACCCTGCGGGCGGCCGGCGCCCAGGTATCGTGGTCGGGGTGCAATCCTCTCTCCACCCAGGACGACGTGGCGGCGGCGCTGGCCGCCAAGGGAACCTCGATCTTCGCCTGGCACGGGATGAACGTGAAGGACTTCTACTGGTGCATCGAGCAGACCCTGGAGATGAACCCCACCCTCACCCTCGATGACGGCGCCGACCTCATCATGACCGTCCACACCAAGCGGCCGGACAAGGCCGAGGGGATCCTGGGCGGGACCGAGGAGACCACCACCGGGGTGACCCGGCTGCGGGCGCTGGCCGCCGACGGCAAGCTCCTCTACCCGATCGTGGCGGTGAACGACGCCGAGACCAAGTGGGACTTCGACAACATCTACGGGACCGGCCAGTCGTCGCTGGACGGGATCCTCCGGGCCACCAGCATCCTCCTCGCCGGGAAGAACTTCGTGGTGGCGGGCTTCGGCCACTGCGGCCGCGGGGTGGCGATGCGGGCCAAGGGGATGGGCGCCAACGTGATCGTGACCGAGGTCAAGGCCACCGCCGCGCTCAAGGCGACGCTGGAGGGCTTCCAGGTCATGAAGATGGACCAGGCGGCCAAGGTGGGCGACATCTTCATCACCGCCACCGGGATGAAAGACGTGATCGTGGAGCGCCACTTCGCCCGCATGCGGAACGGAGCGGTGGTCTGCAACACCGGCCACTACGACTGCGAGCTGAACCTCGAGGACCTGGCCAAGCTCACCAAGTCCAAGCGGGAGGTCCGCGCCAACAACGAGGAATACACCCTCGCCGACGGGCGGAAGATCTTCGTGCTGGCGCAGGGCCGGCTGGTGAACCTGGCCGCGGCCGAGGGGCACCCCTCCGAGGTCATGGACATGTCCTTCGCCAACCAGTTCCTCTCGCTCCTCCGCCTCTCGCGGGAGGGGAAGAAGATGGACCGCGAGGTCTACACCATTCCCGAGGAACAGGACCAGGACATCGCCGGGCTGAAGCTCAAGACCATGGGGCTGGGGCTCGACACCCTCACCAAGGAGCAGATCGTCTACGCCACCGATTACACCGCGGGAACGTAGGCGGGACGGCGGACCGGCGCGGAGGCGGGGACGGGGGGGCGGTCAGCCCCCCCGTTTCGCGTCCCACCCGGCCAAAAGCTCCGCCTCCCGGGCGGCGGTGAGCCCGGCCTTGAGCTCGGTCCCGGGAGGCCGGGTGGCGTCCCAGGCCAGGGTCTCCCGCACGGCGGTGAGCAACGGCCGCTGGACGAGCCCGGCGGCGGCGGCCCGGCTCACGTCCACCGAGAGCACGCCGCTCTCGGAGGCGGGCACGCAGAGCGGAAGCTCCACCCACCAGCCGGCCCGGTGCGCCTCCAGGAACGGCTCGTCCACCCACTCGGCCGCCGCGTTGCTCCCGCTCGCCTCCACGCAGGTCCGGAAGAGGTCCTCCATGGTGCCGGGGGCCGGGGGCCCGGTGACGTTGTAGACCCCGCCCCTGCCCTCCGACGCCATCTTCAGGAACCACGCCGCCATGTCGGCGGCGTGGATGACCTGGACCGGCCGGTCGCGGGGCCCGGGCACCAGCACCCGCCCCCCCATGGAGATCCGGCGCACCCAGTAGGTGAAGCGGTCGGAGGCGTCGTAGGGCCCCACGATGAGCCCGGCCCGGGCGTTGAGCACCCGCCCCGGCATCGCTTCCTCCGCCGCCCGTTCGCAGAGCGCCTTGAGCGGCCCGTAGCTGGTCTCGGTGATCTCCTCCACCGCGGGGTCGTCGATCGTTCCCACCGGCGCGGTCTCGTCCATCCCCGGCGCGAAGCCGGCGTAGACCGAGATCGAGGAGACGAAGGTGTAGTGCTCCACCTTGCCGGCCAGGAACCGCGCCGAGGCCCCCACCAGCCGCGGGAAATAGCCGCAGGTGTCCACCGCCGCGTCCCAGCGCCTTCCGTCCAGCGCCCCGAGCCCCCCGTCGCGGTCGCCGGCAACGTGCTCCACTTCCGGGAAGAGGCCGGGGTTGGTCCGGCCGCGGTGGAAAAGGGTGATCCGGTGGCCGGCGGCGAGGGCGGTCTCGACCAGATGCCGGCCCAGGAACTTGGTGCCTCCGAGAACGAGCAGCTTCATGACGCGCCTCCGGGTGCGGGTGACGGGCGTTCATAGGGAACCGCTTCGGGCAAGGCGGAGAGGATGGCGGCGCGAGTGGCCGCGGAGAGGCCGGGCAGGTCGGCCCGGGTGCGCCCCGCGCAGGGGATGGGCGGATGCACGATCACCGTGATCCATCCCGGCCGGGGAAGGATCGCCCGCTTCCCGAAGAGCTTCCCCGAATTCCGGATGGTGACGGGCAGGATGGGATACCCGGTGTCCGCCGCCACGTAGAACCCTCCCTTCTTGAACGGAAGGAGCCGGTCGTCCGGGGAGCGGGTCCCCTCGGGAAAGATCACCAGCGCGATCCCCCGGTCGATCCGCTCGGACGCCTGGTTGATCGCCGTCACCGCCTGGTCGCGATTCCGCCGGTCCACCTTGACGTGGTGGGAGACGGCCAGGGCCCAGCCCAGGAACGGGATCCGGGTGAGCTCCCGCTTGGCCACGAACCGGAGCGACATGCCCTTGAGCGCCACCATCAGGGCGGGGATGTCGAGGTAGCTCTTGTGGTCGGCCATCAGCACGCAGGCCGAACCGAGGGGGATGTTGGCCGCGCCCTCGACCTTCACCCGGCAGCCGGTGGAGAGGAGCAGCGAGCGCGAGAAGAGACGCTGGGAGAGGTCCATCCAGACCGCGTTCCGGTCGAAGGGGGCGCCCGCCAGGTAGAAGGCGCCGAGGACCATGGACCAGAAGACGGCCCAGAAATAGCTCCAGATCCCGAACAGGACGAGGAACGCCGTCTTCACCGGGAGCGCCTTCCGGGAGCGGCGGGGCCTCGGGGGGTCCCGCCGGGAACGGCGGGAGGAGCGGAAGCCGCGCTCCGCCCCCCCCTCAACCGGCTCGAACCCGCGGCGATCAGTGCCCGAGCTCGCGGATCCCCGAGATCACCTCTTCCGCCGACTTGCGGAGGGCGGCCAGCTCGGGCTCGGAGAGCGGGAGCTCCAGGATCTTCTCCACCCCGCCGGCGCCCAGGATGATGGGAACGCCCACGTAGGTGCCCTCGATCCCGTACTGGCCGGTGCAGTAGGCGGCGGCGGGAAGGAGGCGCTTGTTGTCGAGGAGAATCGACTCCACCATCTGGATGGCGCTGGCGCCGGGGGCGTAGAAGGCGCTCCCGGTCTTGAGCAGGGCCACGATCTCGCCGCCCCCCTTGCGGGTGCGCTCCACCAGCCGCTCGATCACCGAGGTCTCCATGAGGTCGGTGATGGTCACTCCGCTCACCGTGGAGTAGCGCGGGAGGGGCACCATGGAGTCGCCGTGCCCGCCCAGGACCATGGCCTGGACGTCGGTGGGGGCCACCCCCAGCTCGGCGGCGATGAAGGCGCGGAAGCGGGCGGAGTCCAGCACCCCCGCCATTCCCACCACGCGGTGGGGCGGAAAGCCGGTGGTCTTCATCATGTGATAGGTCATGATGTCGAGCGGGTTCGAGACCACCACCACGAAGGCCTGGGGGGCGTTCTTCTTGATCTCGTTTCCGATCGAACCCACGATCTCGGCGTTCTTGTTGAGGAGATCGGTGCGGCTCATGCCGGGTTTGCGGGGGAAACCCGCGGTGACCAGGACCACGTCCGAGCCCTGGATGTCCTTGAAGTCGTTGGTTCCCGAGACCCGGGCGTCGTAGCCGCGGACCGGGCCCGCCTCCAGGAGGTCCAGGCCCTTGCCCTGGGGGACCCCCTCGGCGATGTCGACCAGGACCACGTCGCAGATGCCGCGTTCGGCCAGGTACAGGCCCGCGGAAGCGCCGACGTTGCCGCCGCCGCCGATGATGCTGACTTTCTTCATGGTTCTCTTCCTCCCCTCCCGTGTCGGTCGGTTCGCCCGGGCGGGAGGAGCATCGTCCTCCCTGCCGAGCCCTGGTTCGCCCACCTCAAAAAAAAGACCATGCCCTCGGCGGGCGCCGGACGGGCATGGCCAGCAGGTGCTCCGCCCGCGTCGGGCGCGGCGGGGCTCCGGGTGCGGTCGAAGCTATTCGGCCGGTACGACCGAAACCAGTTTCTTGTCCCGGCCCTTGCGGGCGAAGGTCACGACGCCGTCCACCAGCGCGAACAGGGTGTCGTCCCTCCCCTTGCCCACGTTGGCGCCGGGGTGGATGCGCGTCCCACGCTGGCGAATGATGATCGAACCCGCGGTCACCCGCTCGCCGCCGTAGGCCTTCACGCCCAGCCGCTGGCCGCGCGAATCCCGGCTGTTGTGCGTGGACCCGAGGCCCTTCTTGTGTGCCATTTCGGATTGCTCCTCTCAGTCCCGGCCGCTTCCGGTGGCCGTTCCGCCCCCGTCTCCGCCCGGGACCGGTCCGCTCAGCCGCGGATCCCGGAAATCTTGATCTCGGTGTAGTCCTGGCGGTGCCCCCAGCGGCGGCGGTACTTGCGCCGGCGCTTGAACTTGCCCGCCACGAGCTTCTCGCCCCGCCCGTGGGAGAGGATGCGGGCCGAGACCTCGGCCCCCTCCACCACCGGCGTCCCGACCTTCACCGAGGCCCCGTCCCCCACCAGCAGGACCTGGTCGAGGGTGAGCGAGGAGCCCTCCTCTGCGGAGAGGAGCGGCACCCGGAGGACCTGGTCCTCTTCGACCCGGTACTGGAAACCGGCGACCTTGACGACTGCGTACATCGAACCTGCCTCCTCGAGGGCGCACGCCCGGGGGTGGAAACAAAGCGGCGGAGATGATACCAACCCCCCGGGGGCCGGTCAACGGCCAAGCGCGGGCCCGGAAACCCCGGCCGGAGGCCGGGTTGGCCCCCGCCCGGGGTCAGGGCCGGAACCGCTCGGTCACGTCCTCGTTGGTCCGGGGGAAGATCACCCGCACCTCGTGGCGCCGGAGCCGGGGGTCGTCCCGCACGTCGAGCTGGAACTTGAACTGCGTTTCCAGGCGGGCCAGCCGCTCCGAGTTCTCGGCGAACAGGTGCTGGGCCATCTCCGGGGCGACCCGGAGCTCGATCTCTTTCTCCTGGGTGTTGACCCCGATCCGGGTGAGCACCCGCTCGATCTTGAGCGCCACCGCAGGCATGCTCAGGATCTTGCCGAGGCCGCTGCACATCGGGCACTCGTCCGAGGAATAGTGGAGCAGGCTCGGCCGCTCGCGCTGGCGGGTCATCTCCACCAGTCCGAGGTCGGACACCGCGAAGGTCTTGGTGCGGCTGCGGTCGCGCTTCAGGTTCTTGCGCAGCTCCTCCAGCACCGCCTTCTTGTTGGCCTCGGATTCCATGTCGATGAAGTCGAGGACGATGATGCCCCCGATGTCGCGAAGCCGGAGCTGGCGGCCGATCTCCCGGGCCGCCTCCAGGTTGGTCTTGAGAATGGTCTCTTCCTGGTTCTTCTTCCCCACGAAGCGCCCGGTGTTGACGTCGATGGCGACCAGGGCCTCGGCCTGGTCGATCACGATGTACCCGCCCCGCTTCAGCCACACCTTGCGCTCGAACAGCTTGTCGATCTCCGACTCGATGCGGAAGGCGTCGAAGATGGGGAGCTTCCCCCGGTACTGGCGCACCCGGCGGACCATGTCCGGAGAGACGGTCTGCAGGTAGTCCCGGATCTCCACGTAGACCTCGGCGGAGTCCACCACCACCTCGTCCACGTCCTCGGTGAGGAGGTCCCGGATGAGCCCGGTGGCCAGGGACATCTCCCGGTGGATGAGCGCGGGGGTGGGAGCGGTCTGCACCCGGTGGTCGATCTTCTTCCAGAGCTTGACCAGGTACTCCACGTCGTCGTGGAACTCCTCCCCGGTCCGCCCTTCGCCGGCGGTGCGGACGATGAGGCCCGCGTTGCGGGGCTTCACCTCCTTCAGGATCTTCTTGAGGCGGTGCCGCTCGTCGCGGCTGGCGATCTTACGGGAGACGCCGATGTGGTCGGCTCCGGGCATGAACACCACGTAGCGGCCGGGAAGGCTGATCTGCTGGCTCACCCGCGGGCCCTTGGTGGAGATGGGCTCCTTGGTAACCTGGACCACGCACTCCTGGCTCTTCTGGAGATGGTCCTCGATCTTGGGAGCGTTCTCCCGGCGGGGCCGCCGGCGGGGCTGGCGGCCGCGGCCCCGGCCCCGGGCCAGGGCCTGGGCGGGGGCGGATCCGCCGTCCTCGTCGTCGTCGTCGTCGAGAAGCTCGACGTCGCCCCCGACCATGGACGCGGCCAGGTCCGAGGCGTGGAGGAAGGCGGTCTTGGCCAGGCCCAGTTCCACGAAGGCGGCCTGCATCCCAGGCAGGACCGCGTTCACCTTGCCCTTGTAGATGTCCCCCACGATGCGCCGGTCGTCGGGGCGCTCCACCAGCAGCTCCACCAGCTGCCGGTCTTCGAGAATGGCGACCCGGGTTTCCTTGGGGTCGGAGTTGATGATGATCGACTTCTGCATCGAATCCTCATAGGACCGTGCCCCCTCCGTTTCCGACGCTCCACCAGGCAAAGCCGGACGCGACGACGTCGAGCGGGTCGTGGAGACGGTCCCGACCCGGGATTTGGAGGCGGTTCCGGTGAACCCGGAGCAGCCGCTCGTCGAAGCGCGCCCAATCGCAAAGCACGGTGGTCAACAATTCGGGACGGACGCTGTCGGGACGGTTCAGGGTGAGGCTGAGCCGGAGCTCCGGCCCTCCCCCGTTTCCGCGCCCGACCTCGGCCTGCAGAAGGGACGGTCTGGCATTGAATGTGCGGGATCCCTCGCTCCGAACCCTGGTGACCTCGAGGGAGCGGGCGGCCAGCGCCCGTCCCACCGCCCGCTCCAATCGGGAAGCGAGCTCATCGGGACCCATGCCCTCGAAATGGTCCTCGACCAGGGTGTCGGAGAACGAAACTTCGTAGTCAGCGACCGTGAGGGCGCTGTTCAGCGACTCGACCTCGGTGCGAATGGGAGCGGCGGCGGTCACGTTCAGACCTTCGGGAAGCGCCTGGTTCAACGATCGGAGAAAGGCTTCCGGCACTTCCCGGGCGAAGGTAACGTCGAAGTATTCGGCCCCGCTCGTCATGCCCAGCGGAAGGGGGGGGCCGAAGGAGACCTTCGGCCGCCGGTCCTTGCCGCGGGACAGGGCTATCGGAAGCTGGGCTCGCCGAAACGCACGTTCGAATGCGCGGGTAACGTCCAGATGGGCGGTAAACCGCAGGGGTTCGCTCTTGGAGAAGCACAGCCGGAACCGTTCCGCCTGCCGCCCCTCGCGCCCTCGGCCCGCGCGCCGGGGCCGGCGTCCCCCCAACCAGGGGGGGGTGCCGAACCCCGGACCGGGCTCGGCCTCGTCGAGCACGAGACCGGCCCCTCGATCTGGAGACGACCCCCCGTTCCGTCCCGAAGGGGGCGGATCGATGACGATGTGGGACCAGGGAGTCGTTTCCCGGAGCCCGCCCGCGGGATCGCCGGGGCCCAGACGGGCCCACGCCGTTTCCCACGCCCGGGCATCGAAGAGTTCCGGATCCGCCTGCCGGCGCCCGCCTGCGCGGGACACCTCCTCCACCACCGAAGCCGCGGCCTCTCCTCCCCGGTAAAGCGCGGTTTCCGTCCACGCGGCCTGGGGGGAACGGGCCGAGACCTTCACCTTGCGCCGGCCCAAGCGCCGGCGCCACTCGGCTACGGACTCCGAATAGAGATCGGGATCGACGGGGGCCTCGCGCTCCCATCGGGTGTGCGGGCGGGGAACGAACGGGACCACCTCGAGGCTCATCTTGGGGGAGGTCACGCCCTTGGCGTGCAACCCCCGGATGGTTTCGAGCGTCTCCGCCCATTCCTCGCGGTCTTCGGCGGTCTCCCCCGGAAGCCCGAGGAGGACCTGGAATCGAACCGCGGTCCAACCGCCCCGCCAGGCGGTCTCCGCGGCCTCGATGAGCCGCTCGCGGGACAGGGGCCTTCCGACGGCCTCTCTCAAACGAGCGGAAGGAGCCAGGAGGCCGAACCCCAGTCGCGCCCGCCGCCCCTTGCGGAGCTCGCGGGCCAGGGCCGGTTCCACCTGGACCGGGTCCACGTCCTCCAGCCGGAGCTGGATGCCGTGAGGCCCGAACTGCTGGTTCATGGCCTCGAGGAGCGCCACCAGATCCGGCCGGCGGGCGGCGGCGCCTTCCACCACCACCTCGCCGTGGCCCGACGCGGCCAGGGCGGCCTCGGTCTCCCGCAACACGCGCTCCAGAGGGCGGAGACGCGCCTCCCGCGGCCGGTCGACGTGGTCCTCGGGTCCGCGGGGGCGGGCCAGCTCCAGCGCCAGTCCCCCCGCCGACGATTCGACCAGGGGAACGAAGGGCGCGGGGCTGGGCGCGGGCGGCTGGGAGAGCCAGCGCGCCACCACCGGCTCGCCGTCGGGCTGCCGGCCGGGAACCAGAACCCCCCGCGTGCGGGCCAGCCGGTCGAGCGCGGTCTCGCGCCGGTCGTCGCGGCCGCTCCGCATGCTCCGGGCGGCGTCGACCAGGTCCGGGGCGAAGGCCTCGGGGTCGCCCACCGCGAAGGCGTCGGCGAAGGGACTCGCGGCCCCGGGGGCCAGCGCCACCCGGCCCACCACCGCCACCAGCGGATCCCCGCTCCCCCGCCGGGCCGCCCGCACCGGAATCCCGCCCCGGGCGAGGATCGCTACCAGGTCGGGGAGGTCGAGCATTCCGTCGGGGAGAAAGACCAGGAGGTCATAGGCGGAGAGGGGGCGGCGGCTCCCCAGGCCGAAGAGCCTGAGATCGCGCCGCTCCAGCTCCCGCTCCAGATCCGCCGCCGGGGCGAAGGCCACGTCCACCAGGGCCGGGGCCGAAGGACGGGCGGCCCGGCTCAGGGCGTAGTGGAACGAGTGGAAACCGGGGCGGGAGAGCCCGGTCTCCACCGGCCCCGGGTAGATCACGCACATCCGCGCCCGGGCCTCCTCGAAGGTCGGGAGATCCTGGGTTCGGAACGGGGATTGGTAACGGTTGGGCTTGGACACCAGCGGGAAGACGGACTCCTCCAACCGGGTCGTAGTCATTTCCATATCGTGCTGTGATCCAACGACATGAGGCCGGGCAGAGCCCGGGACGCAGGAGCCGCCCTGAGATGTGAGGCGGCCGGCAGGAGCCCCCACGGAAGGCCGATCGACTGCAAGCGGGGAAAATAGCACGGGGGTTTCACTTCCCACAACGGGAAAGCTCGGGACCCCTCTCAGGCCAGGGCCAGGGAGGCCGCCACCACCCCCTTCGCCCCCGCGTCCACCAGCGCCCGGGCCGCGGCGAGGGCGGTGGAGCCGGTGGTCACCACGTCGTCGACCAAGGTCCAGGTCCGGTTGCGGACCGCGGCCGGTTCCCGCACGGCGAACGCCCGGGCCACGTTGCCGGCCCGGTCCGGCTCCCGGAGACGGGCCTGGGGCCGGGTGGGCCGGTCGCGGGCCAGCATTCCCTCCAGCCACGGCGCCCCCCACTCCGAGGCCGCGCGCCGGGCGAGGAGGGCGGCCTGGTTGTACCCGCGCTCCCGGAGCCGGGCCCGGTGGAGCGGCACCGCGATCACCAGGGCGCCGGGGACGGGGGCGGTTCCCGCGGCGAGGAGCCGCCCCAGGGGGCGGCCGAGGTCGTCGCGTCCCCGGTACTTGAGCGCGTGCACCAGGGCGTCGAGGGGGGGCTCCATCCAGAAGGCGGCGGTCCCCCGGAGGGAGGCATGGCCGGGGTCGCGGCACCGGTAGCCGGCCTCGCGGTCCCCCTCCGGGCGCCGTTCCGCGCGGCAGAGGAGACAGAACCGGCCGGACGGGGCGGGGCGGAGCGCGCGGCGGCAGTCCCCGCAGAGCCAGCGCCGCCCGGCAAGATCGTCGCCGCAGCCGGGGCAGAGCGGGGGAAGGACGGTGTCGAGAAGCAAACGGAGCGCCCGCCGGGGGCGCGGGGAGTGAAGCACGGCGGATCCTCGAGGACGGCGGGTGGAGGCCGGGGAGGCCCCCAGGCTAGCGAATCTTCTCGAACACCGCCAGATGGAAGTTCCGCTCCCGCCCGGCCCGCAGCTCCAGGAGCCGCCGGTAGCCGGGGTCGTTCCGGAGCAGGGTGTCGGGGACGTCGCCCCAGAGCCGCGGGCCGTAATGGTTCTCCCAGATCACCACGCTTCCGGGGCGGGCCCCGGCGAGATTGGCCCGGGTGAGGTGGGGGGTGCGCACCTGGTCGTAGCGGTCGCGCCCGGAGAAGTACGCGAACCAGGGATGGTTGGTGTAGACCACCGCGCCGCCCAGCCCCAGGAGGTCGATCTCCCGCACCGCTTCCTGGACGGCCTGGCGCTCGGGATCGAGCCCGATGGGGCGAACCACCGCCAGGGCGAAGGCCACCGCGCCCGCCCCGGCCAGGAGGACGGCCGCCCGCCCCACCCGGGAGCGGCGGATGCGGAGGAGCGCGACCCCGATCGCGGCCAGGGCCGCGGTCACGACCCAGCGCCGCTCCACCCGCCCCGCCCCCAGCCAGCTGTCGTTCAGGAGCACGTGGGAGAGCCAGAGCGCGGTCACCGCGGTCCAGGCCCCCGCGAAGGCGATCCGCGGGAGCCTCGGGCGGAACCGCACCGAGGCCCAGTCCCCCGCTCCCCACGCCGCCACCAACGCCATGGCGGGGGCGGAGCCGACCACGTGGCGGAGGAACCCCACGCTCCGTCCGAAGGGGAGCGCATCCCAGGCGAGGAGGGTGAGCAGCGCGAGATGGATGAGGAGGAGGGCGGCGGCCAGCGCGGGAAAGCGGCTCCGGGGCGCCGGCGCGGGCGCGGGATCCCGGGCGGGGCGAAGCCGCGCCACCAGCGCCCAGAGGAAGAAGAAGAGCACGATGGGGCCGGCGGTCACGATGTCGTTGCGCGCGTACTGCAGCACCCCGAGGCTGTTGAGGGGTCGCGATCCCCCCAGGGCGAAGACGTAGAGCGGCTGGCCGGTCATGGCGAAGCCGATCAGGTTCCAGAGCGCCGCCGGAAGCACCGCCCCCAGCTTTCCCCGCCAGGTGCTCCGGCGCCATCCCACCGCCAGCACCACCAGGGTGAGGAGCCCGGACTCGATCCGGGCCAGGGGGAGGAGGCCGGCCAGGACGAGGGCCCGGTCGGGCCGGTCCGCGTACCAGGCCCAGAGGAGCGCGGCCAGCACCAGCGCGCCCCAGGGCTCGGCGAGCCCGCTGTAGGAGAGGTTCAGCACCATGGGCTGGAAGGCCACGAACACCGCGGCGAGCCAGGGAAAGGCGAGCCCGGCCGATTCGGCGGCGAGCCCGGTGCAGAGCGCCGCCCCCGCGGTGGCGGCCGCGGTGACCGCCTTCACTCCCGCGTAGCCGGAGAGCTTCGCCGGAATCGCCAGCACGGCCAGGGCCAGGGGCATGCCCCAACGGTCGAGCAGGAGCGAGGGCCGATGCCAGAGCTGGAGGGCCATGTAGTAGCGGTCGAGGTCGTCGTCCTGGTAGGTGCCGGCGGCGTGGGCGGCGTAGATCAGGGCCGCCGCCAGCCCCGCCGCCGCCGCCGCCAACACCAGAAGCCGCCGGGCGCCGGGCCCGCGGCGGCCGCTTCCCGCGGTCGGGCCGGGCCGGGCGGGGTCGCCGGGTCTGCTGGACCTGCCGGACTTGCCGGACTTGCCGGGCTTGCCGGGCTTGCCGGACTTGCCGGACTTGCCGGACTTGCCGGGCTTGCCGGGCTTGCCGGACTTGCCGGACTTGCCGGCGCGGGAGCGGGCCATGCCGCTAGACCTCGTTCCGCCGCAGCGACACGTTGAACACGAAGCCGATCAGGGAGAGGATGGTCACCAGGAAGGTGCCTCCGTAGGACAGGAACGGCAGCGGGAGCCCGGTCACCGGGGCCAGGCCCAAGGTCATGCTGACGTTCACCCCCACGTGGAACACCAGCATTCCGCAAATCCCCACCACCAGGGTGGAGCCGAACCGGCTCCGCGCCTTGAGCGCCACCCCCAGTCCCCGCTGGACGAGGAAGGCGAACAGGAGGAGCACCCCCACACAGCCCACGAATCCAAATTCCTCGCCAAGGACGGAAAAAATGAAGTCGGTATGGTTCTGGGGAAGGAAGCCCAGACCCTTCTGGGTTCCCCGGAGGTATCCCTTTCCCGCCACCCCGCCCGAACCGATGGCGATCTTGGACTGGATGACCTGGTAGCCGGACTCGGCGCGGTCGGCCTCGGGGTTGAGGAAGGTGACCACCCGCTGGCGCTGGTAGGGCTTGAGCCCGTTCCAGAGGATGGGCGTGGTCGCGGCCACCGCCATGTTGAGGGCCAGCACCGCCACCACCAGGTTCCGGCGGGCCCGGGCCAGAGCCAGGATCACCGCCACCACCGCCATGAAGCCCAGCCAGAGCCAGAGGTTGAGGGAGAAGATCGCGCTTAGGAGCGGGGAACCCAGGATGAGCACCACCCCCACCGGGAGCCCGGCCCAGAACAGCATCGGCACCACCGCGGCGGGGATGCTGAGCGAGGTGCCCAGGTCCGGCTCGGCGAGAATGAGGAAGAATGGGACCACCGCCGCGGCCAGGACCGGCAGCAGGTGCCCGAGGCGCCGGGGGTCGAACCGGGGGCGGGCGACCATGCGGGCGACCAGGAGGATGGTGGAGAGCTTGGCCAGCTCCGAAGGCTGGAACTGGAACCCTCCCACCGAGAGCCAGCGCTTGGCTCCCAGGGCGGCGGTGCCGATCACCGGGACCGCCAGGAGCATGGCCAGCGAGACCGCGTAGAAGAAGTGGCTGTACTCCTCCCAGAACCGGAACGGGATGGCGGTGGTGATGAAGAGCGCCCCCATCCCCACCACCAGCCAGGAGAGCTGCCGGGTGAAGAGCGCGCCCTTGGAGGGGTCGAACGGAACCCGGCTGGCCGAGTAGACCACGACCAGGCCGACGGCCAGGAGCGCGGCCACCGCGGTCACCATCCACCAGTCGAGGTAGCGCAGGGAGCGCCGGCTCACCGGCGGCCGGCCTTTCCGCGGTTCGGGAGGGGACGGCGCAAGCGAGGCATCAGTCGGTGTCCTGCACGTGGACCACCAGGGTGTCGGCGACGCCGAAATATGAGGCAAGCACCTTCTGGGCCACCGGGCCCGCCACCGAGCCGCCGTGCCCCCGGTGTTCCATCACCACCACCACCGCCACCTGCGGGTCCCCGGCGGGGGCGAAGGCGATGAACAGGCCGTGGTCGAATCCGGGGTTCTGGGCGGTGCCGGTCTTGGCCGCCACCTGCACCCCGGGAATCCGCGCGCTCTGGGCGGTGCCCCACTCCACCGCCGCCTCCATCCCCTTCTTCACCTCGGCCACCGCGACCGGATCGAGGTCGATCCGGGTATAGGTGGGGCGCGGATCGGGCTCGGGGTAGCGGCCGGTCCGGCGCTCCGGCCCCAGCGACTTCAGGAGCCGCGGGGTCGCCCTCCGCCCCCCGGTGGCGAGGGTGGCCACGTAGTCGGCCAGCTCCACCGGGCTGAGAAGGATCTCCCCCTGCCCGATGATCAGGTTCAGGGCCACCCCGTGGCTCCAGCCGCTCTTCCCGTAGCGTTCGTCGAAATAGCGGGTGTCGGGCACCAGTCCCGACTTCTCGCCGGGGAGGTCGATCCCGGTGGGTTCGCTCACCCGGAAGAGATCGGCGTAGCGGTGGATGCCGTTCACCCCCAGGCTCACCGCGAGCTGGTAGAAGTAGACGTCGCAGGAGTGGGCGAGGGCGGCCACGTCGTCCAGCACCCCGTGGCCGGAATGCTTCCAGCAGCGGAAGACGCGGTTTCCGAACCGGTAGCCGCCGGTGCAGGGGGCAAGGGTCTGCCCCGGCTTGATCACCCCGTCGGCGAGGGCGGCGTACTCGGCCAGGGGCTTGAACACCGATCCCGGCGGATAGAGCGACTGGATGGCGCGGTCGAGAAGCGGCGCCCCTTCCCGGTTCAGCGCTTCCCAGTCCTCGGGGCTCAAGGGCGAGAACACGTTGGGATTGAAGGTGGGCCGGCTGGCCATGGCCAGGATTCCGCCGGTGCGCACGTCCATGAGCACCGCCGCCCCGCGCACCTCGGGAACCGGTCCCCGGCCGTCGTAGCCCGCCGCGTCCATCGCCTCCTCCATCGCGGCCTGGATCTTGGCGTCGAGGGTGAGGGTGACGTCGCGCCCCGGCTTGGGGGAGACCGGCTGGGCGCGGATGAAGGCGTCGCTCCGCCGCCCCATGGCGTTCACTTCCACGTAGCGGACCCCCTCCTCGCCCCGCAGCTCGTCCTCGTACTCGCGCTCGATGCCCGCCCGGCCGATGAGGGATCCCGGCCGGTAGCCCTTGTCCGGGAGCGACTCCAGGTCGCGGTCCCCCACCTCGTTCACGTAGCCGAGGACGTGGGCGGCGAGCGAGTCCTGCGGGTAGTAACGGATCGGCTCCACCTCCACCGAGACCCCGGGCAGATCCACCCGGTGCTCCTCTACCCGGGCCACCTGCACCGAGTCCGCGCTCCGCACCAGCCGCACCGGGTTGTAGGACAGGCCGGCCTCGCGCTTCAGCACCTGGTCGAAGCGCTCGCTGTCGCCCCCCACCAGGCCGGCCAGCCGGCGGAGCACCGCCTCCCGGCGCTCGGGATGGTGGAGGAATCCTTTGAAGTGGGGATCGAGGGTGATGGCGAAGGAGGGGATCATGTCGGCCAGCACCACTCCGTTCCGGTCGAGGATGCGGCCGCGGGGGCCGGGGACGTACTCCGGCCGGAGCCAGTTCTTGACCGCGAGGTCCCGGCTCCGCTGGGCGGAGAGAACCTGGAGGGAGAACAGGCGTCCGATGAGGAGAGCGAGCACCGCGAGACCCACCAGGCCCAGGAGCATGGCGCGTTCGCGTCGCTCACCCCCGTTTGACGAGTACCTTCCTCTCATGGAACTTCAATCGCTTGTGGAAGTATCGGTCCACGCCCAGCAGGACGAGCGGCACCGCGAACGCGGTGAGGACGGCGGTCGGAAGCGTGACCCGCAGCAGATAGGACGGCACCCCGGCGAGCTCTCCCCCTCTGAGGAAAAGGTACACCAAAAAACCCTTCCCGAGTCCGGCGACCATCAGCACCAGCCCCTGGGTCACCCCCGACTCGCGATAGACGCTCCGGCCCAGCGATCCCACCGCCCACCCCACCAGGGTCATGGGCAGGGCCGCCGCCCCGATCGGGTTGCCGTAGATCACGTCCCGCATCGCGCCCAGCAGGAACCCGGCGGCGGCGCCGGCGGGAGGCCTCCGGGCCAGGGCCACCACCACGGTGATTCCGAGCAGGAAATCCGGCTGGGCGGGGAACCGGGCGAAGAGCGAGAGGCGGAGCGCCTCCAGCCCGAGGCCGAGGAGCACGGAAAGAAGGAGGATCACGGCCCGGCGCCCTCCGCACCGGAATCGTCCAGGCTGTCGGGGGGGGCGGCGCCGGGGCGCCCGTCGGAGGGCTCCGGGTAGGGCAGGATCACGAACACCTCTTCCAGGGTGAAGAAATCGGCGAAGGGCTCGAGGGTCACGTCCTTGAGCAGCCGTTCCGGCGATTCGGCCACCCGCACCACCGTCCCCACCGGGAGTCCGGGCGGGAACACTCCGCCGAGGCCGCTGGAGATGAGGGTATCCCCGGCGGCCATGTCGGCATGGAGCGGCACGTTGGTGACCTGCAGCCGCCCCTCGCCGGGATCCCACTCCACGATCCCGAGGAGCCGGCTCCGGGTGTCGCGCACGCTCACCGGGGTGTCCTCGTTCCGCAAGAGCCGCACCCGGGACCGGCGGGATCCCGTCCGGTCGATCACCCCCACCAGGCCGTCCACGGTCATGACCGCCTCGCCCGCGGTGAGCCCCTTGCCGGTGCCTCCCCCGATCCAGGCGATGCCCCGGAGCGGATCCAGGTCCAGGCCCTCCACCCGGGCGGACACGGTGCGGTGGCCGGGAGGCGGCTCGTAGCCGAGGATGCCCCGGAGGCGGGCGTTCTCGCGCTCGGCTTCGCGCAGGCGCGCGACCTCCAGCTCCAGCTCCATCACCCGGGCCGAGGGGCCCCGGGAGCGGGTGAAGATCCGCCCGATCCGCAGCGGCTGGGAGAGCACCGACATGAGGGCGCCGCTCACCGCGTCGACGACCGGGGTGATCACGGGGGGGCGGGTGAGCACGGCGGCGGTGGTGCCGGCGACCAGGAGCGCGACCGCGACCAGCACCACCACCAGGGCGCGGCGGCGGTCGAAGAAGGCCACCACCCGCTGGACCGCCTCGAAGATCACGCTCAGGAAGGGCATGGCGGGGGTATCGCCTCGGGGGAAATCAGTCTCGGAATCCCTTCATCAGGACCTTTTCGTAGAGATCGAGATTCTCCAGCACCTTGCCGGTGCCCAGCACCACGCACAGGAGCGCCTCGTCGGCCACGGTGATGGGGAGGTTGGTGGCTTCCCGGAGCAGCACGTCCAGCCCCCGCAACAGGCTCCCCCCCCCGGTCATGAGGATCCCGCGATCCACGATGTCGGCGGCGAGCTCGGGCGGGGTCTGCTCCAGCGAGGTCCGGAGCGCCTCCACGATCTGGCTGATCGGTTCCTGGAGCGCCTCCCGGATCTCGGTGGAGGTGACCTTGATGGTCTTGGGAATGCCGCCGATCAGGTCCCGCCCCTTGATCTCCATCTCCTCCTCCTGCTCGAGGGGGAAGGCGGAGCCGATGCGGATCTTGATCTGCTCGGCGGTCTGGTCGCCGATCAACAGGTTGTAGGCGCGCTTCACGTACTGGACGATCGCCTCGTCCATCTTGTCCCCGCCCACCCGGACCGAGGTGTCGTGGACGATCCCGTTCAGGGTCATCACCGCGATTTCGGTGGTGCCGCCCCCGATGTCGATGACCATGTTGCCGCAGGGCTTGTCCACCGGGAGGCCCACCCCGATGGCGGCGGCGATCGGCTCGGCCACCAGGAGGACTTCGCGGGCGCCGGCGGCCTCGGCGGAGTCCCGCACCGCGCGCTTCTCGACCTCGGTGATCCCCGACGGCACCGCCACGATGACCCGCGGGCGGACCAGGAACTTGCGCTTCTGGACCCGCTGGATGAACTCGCGGATCATGTCCTCGGTCTTCTCGAAGTCGCTGATCACGCCGTTCTGCAGCGGCCGGACCGCGATGATCTCCTCGGGGGTGCGCCCGAGCATGTCCTTGGCGTCCTTGCCCACCGCCAGCACCCGCCCGGTGCCGCGGTCCACCGCCACCACCGAGGGCTCGTTCAGGACGATGCCCTTCCCCTTCACGTAGACCAGGGTGTTCGCGGTCCCCAGATCGATGGCCACGTCGGTGGTGAACAGGCCCATCAATCGATCGAACATGCCGGCTGCCGTCCTTTTTGCTGATCTGGTTCCGGAGGGAGGTTCGGAAAGGGAAAGAGGGTCCCGTCACCGGCCCCACGCGCCCCGCTCATCGACGGTGGGGACGCTAACAAAGCGGCGGATCGGGCGACAAGGGGGAAAGCGCTCACGCCGCTCCGGAAGCCGCGCGGAAGCGATGCGCGAGCACGCGGTCGCACTCCCCGGCGCGCCTCCGCAGGCGCGCCGCGCGCTCGGAGGCCTCGGGAGAAACCGCGTCCACGTTGTCGGTGAGACGCGTGGCGGCGGCCCGGTAGAGCCCGGCCGCCCGCGCGAGATCGTCGAGACGGAGCCGGGCCAGCTCCGCCGCGCGCTCCAGGGCCCGCGACGCCTTGAGCGGCTCCCGCTCCCCCTCCCCCACCCGCTGGAAGAGACCGGCCGCGTCGAGCACCCGGCCCCGCGCCTCCAGGACCTGGGCCAGGCGCAGGGCTCCCGGCCGTCCGGCGAGCAGCGCGGGTTCGGCACGACCGAACTCTTCCGCGGCCTCGAAGGCGTCGTCCCAGTCCCCGCCCTCCACCAGGCGGTCGAAGGCGCGGCGGTAGGCGTCGAGCGCCTCCGCCCGGCGCCCGAGGATCCGGTGGCAGCGGGCCTCGCCCAGGAGCCCCTCCGCCCGCTCCCCCGCCGCCTCGCGGTAGGACTGGAACTGGCCGAGGGCGGCGAACCACTCCCCCCGCTCCAGGTAACGGATGCCTCGGCGGAGCCGCCGCTCGTGGAGCCCCTCGTGAAACTGGCCCGAGAGCACCCCCACCGTGAAGCCCAGCGCCATCCCCGAGAAGTGGGCCCAGTAGGCGACTCCGGCCCCGCCCGCGCCGGCCGCCACCGCGGCGTAGATCGCCTGGAGCCCGGCCCAGAAGACCAGCGCGATCCAGGCCGGAACCGGGGTCACCCCGCCCCGGGCCTGGGCCTGGAGATAGGCGAAGGTGGCGTGGGCCACCCGCACCCGCAGGAACCACGCGCGCGCGGCGAACAGCCCCAGCACCCCGGCGATGGCTCCCGAGGCCCCGAGAACGTCCACCGGCGGCCCGGCGGGATGGAGGTGCCGGTAGACCTCGACCTGGACCAGCATCGAGGCGATGCCGGCCAGGAGGTAGAGCCCCAGGAAGGGGCCGCGCCCCACCCGGTCCTCGATCGCGGGGCCGAAGGCGAGGAGGTAGAGCAGGTTCCCGGCCAGGTGGACGATCCCGGCGTGGACGAAGCAGGCGGTGAAGGCCTGGAGGAGGGTGGGATGGTCGGTGGGGAGCACCCACAGCTCGTAGAGGCCCACCGTGGGGCGGAAATGGTGAAACAGGTAATGGACCAGGGCCAGGACCAGGGCCAGGCCCCAGGTCACCACCGGGGGGCGCCGGAGCCGGGATTCGGTGCCGATGGGAAAGTAGAAGAAGTAGTACACCATGGCGGTGCTTCGGTATCGGCAGCGGACGGGGGAGCGTTGAGGCGGGGGGGGAGGGTTCCGGAGGGGGCCGCCTACTTGAGGAGCACCGGTCCCGCCCCCCGGAACAGGACGAAGAGCTCGCGGTTGAAGTCGGGGTCCTCGGGGCGGAGCGAATCGATCCGCACCCGCCCCCGGGCGTGGATGAACCGGCCGTCGCGCAGGCCCATTCCCACGTGGGAGACCTTGCCGTCGGACTCGCCGAAGAAGACCAGGTGGCCGAGCTGGATCTCGCGGGGCTCGCGGTAGACGTAGGTCTCGCGCTTCACCCGCCGGAACTGGTCCCGGGCGTCGCGGGGGAGGAGCACTCCGTGCAGCCGGAACACGGTCTGGACGAAGCCCGAACAATCGAGGCCCTTGGCGGTCACCCCGCCCCACTGGTAGGGGACGCCCAGGAAGCGCTGGGCGGTCTTGAGGAGAGACTGGACGTCGCGGGGGCGGAGGCGGGGGCGGAAGGTCTTGCGATCGAGGAGGAGGTCGTGGACGTGCAGGTAGCCCTGGATCCCGTCGGGAAGCCGCACCTGGACCCAGTTTCCGGTCCGGCCGGCCATGGGAATGCGGGAGCCGAGCGGCGCCTCGCGCAACGGCATGCTCCGGCTGGTGGCCCGCTCCCGCACCCGCGCGATCATGGCGTCCACCTCCGCCACCGGCCCGTTCCGGTAGGCGGCGATCTCCTCCCGCCCCGCCGGCTGCACCGACCACGCCCGGATCCAGCCCTTGTAACCGTCGGGGGAGGCCACCCGGGCCCACCGGCGCCGGTCGCGCCAGCTCTGGACCTCGAGCGGGGTGCCCAGCACCACCTGCGAGATCTGCTCGGAGGCGTGGTCGGGCTCCCGCCGCATCTCCCCCACCCCCTCGTTGACGATCACGTGGTCCCGCATATGCTCGTGCCCCGCATTTCTCATTCGCGCCGGGCGGATGGACGAAGGCCGCGCGGCGCGAACGGCTCAGTCGCGCCGGGTGCCCACCAGACGGTAGCGCCCGAACCCGTCCCGGTCCTGGAAAACGAAGGTCGCGTTGCGCGAATAGTAGTACCAGATCTCGGTGGGGGGACCCAGGGTATCGTTCTGCACCCGTTCCACCCGGTCGGGAGCCCCGTACTTGATGTAGATCTTGCCCATGTCGGAGCGCCAACCCGGTTCCAGCACCCCGAAGTGCCGGTCGGCGTACTCCACCCGGGTCATGAACTCGGCCAGGGCCGGGTTCTGCCGGGTCTCCGGATCGGGGTCGCGCCGGGCCCAGAACTCGTCCCAGATCCCCTGGAGCGAGTCGTCGGGAGCGTTGTCGACGCGAATGAGCTCGGCGTTGGTGGCCACGTACCCGAGCACGGTGCGGATCATCTCGCTGTCCTGGGCGAAGGAAATGCGGGACTCGTCGATCTGGAAGGATCCCTCTCGCTCGACCTTCCCGCCGTCCAGGTCCACCCACACCTTGAGACGGTAGGCGCCGAGGGTGAGGCCGTCGAGGGAGGGTCTCAGCAGGAGCGCGCCGCGGCCTCGGACGCGATGCACGGTGGTCCTGTCGCCGGCCACCGTGCGCCCCCCCTGATTCTTGATCTCCCACTTCACCGCGTAGGCGCTGTCGGGGCGCGAGGCCAGGGTGTCCGCGAGCTCCGCGTAGACGCAGAGAAGAGGCGCGGCGTCGCCGTAGGTCCGCGAGGGATGCGGGAGCACCGGGCCCTCGAAGTTCTCGCGGGGAGCCACCACCACCATCTCCCCGCACAGCCCGAACACCAGGTCCGAGGCGGTGACGGGGTCGTGGTCGAAGTCGGGCACGGTGAACGGCGTCTCGTCCTGGCCGTAGTTGCCGCGGGCGGGCTCCTCCACCCGTATCCGGGCCCGGTACTCGCCGGGGGGAAGCCGGAAACGGTAGCTCTTCTGGAGGATCCGGCCCTCGTTGCCGGCGGGGTCGCCGGCCCCGGGAATCCCCCCGTAGCTCCAGGCGCCGCCTCCCCGGCGGGCGCCGGACTTGGCGTCGTCGATCTCCACCGTGACCAGGACGTCGTCGGTGGGCGGGCCCCCGGCGTCGGGGGGCGTGAAATGAAGCGAGGTCAGGGGGACCGAGAGGTAGAGGCGGGTGGCCGGGGCGAAGACGGAGTCGGGAAAGGACGCGAGGTCGGCGTCGAAGTGGACGACCCCGGTGACGATCTCGCCTTCCCCGTCCGGGGCGGCGCCGGCGGGCCGGGAGAGGGGGATTCCGGCAACGACGGCGGCCAGCACGAACAGGACCGCGGCCCGGCCGCTCATCCGCCGATGCGGTACATGCCCCGCCCCTCCACCGGTCCCACCGGAATCCCTTCCCGGATCTGCGTGTGAAAGGGGTGTTCCTCGGGCTTGAGCCCGATGGCCTTCCGGAAGAGCTGGTCGAGGGCGGCGTCTCCGGCTCCCGACCGCATGGCCTCGCGGAAGTCGATCTCGTTCTCGTTCAGCAGGCAGCCGCGGAGCTTCCCCTCCGAGGTGAGGCGCACGCGGTTGCAACGGGTGCAGAAGGCGCGGTCGGTGATGGGAGAGATGAACGAGACGCTCCCCCGCCAGCCCGGCGCGGAGAAGGTGCGGGCGGGCCCGCCGTCGGCCGGCTCCTGGACCGGGGTGAGCGGGTACCCGGCCTCCACCCGGCGGCGGATTTCCGCCGAGGGGAGGACCTGGTCCAGGCTCCACCGGTTCCCGGCGAAGGGCATGTACTCGATGAAGCGGATGTCCAGGGGCCGGGTCCGGGCCATCTCCACGAAGCCGGGAAGCTCGTCCTCGGTGGTGCCGCGAATGAGCACGGTATTGATCTTGACCGGAGTCAGCCCCGCCTCCACCGCGGCTTCGATCCCCTCCAGGACCTGGGGAAGGCGGTCGAAGGCGGTGATCTCGCGGAAGCGCGCCGCATCCAGCGTGTCGAGGCTCACGTTGACCCGGTCCAGCCCGGCCCCGGCCAGGGCGCGGGCGTGGCGGGCGAGGAGGATCCCGTTGGAGGTCATGACGAGCTGGTGGAGCCGGGGGCCGCCGTTCCGCCCGTTGCCGGGGTCCGGTCCGGGTCCCCCGCCGTTCCCGCTCTTGTGCCGGGCCAGGAGCCGGACCAGCTCCACCACGTCCTTGCGCACCAGGGGCTCCCCCCCGGTGAGGCGCACCTTCCGCCAACCGAGGGAAACCGCCACCCCCACCAGGCGGTCGATCTCCTCGAAGCTCAGCACCTCCTCGCGCTCCACGTGATACGCCTGCTCGGGCATGCAGTAATTGCACCGCAGATTGCACCGGTCGGTGACCGAAATGCGGAGATAGGTGATTTCGCGCTGGAAGAGATCGACAAGGGGCATGGGGTTCTCCCGGAGGTCAGGGGACGGTTGGAGTCTACCTGTCGCCGGGCTCCCGGCACAAGCGGGAGGGTCCGGAAGCGGTTCCCCGAACGGATCTTCGGGACCGGCTAGCTCATCCCCGACCGCATCGCGCGATCACGGACGGGCGGCGGCGGGGGGTTGCTCGCTCCGCCGCGGGGAGTTGGCCAGGAGCACCACCCCGATCGCGAACACCCCGATCGAGATGAGCTGGGCCACGGTGAGACCCAGCGCCACCGGGACGTTGGTCCGCACGAACTCCACCAGGAACCGCTCGGTCCCGGCCAGAACCAGGTAGATCCCCATGAGGAAGCCGGGGCGATCCTGATAGCGCCGGCGATTGGCCCACAGGAAGGCAAAGAAGGCGAGGGAAGCGGCGACCTCGTAGAGCTGGGTTGGCTGCACCGGAACGGTGGTGGGGGGCGTCCCCTTGGGGAAGGTCATCGCCCAGGGAAGCGAGGAAGGCTTCCCGTAGTCGTCGCCGTTCAGGAAACAGCCGATCCGCCCCACCCCGTATCCCAGGGCGATGAGCGGCCCCCCGATGTCGGCCATGATCCGGAGCGGGATCCGGTTCCGCACGGTGATCCAGATCACCCCCAGCGCGCCGCCGATGAGGCCGCCGTAGTAGGTGAGCCCGGCCCCGGAGAAGATCGAGCCCAGGGGATCGGCCCGGGTCTCGGGAAAGTGATCGATCAGGTAATAGAGCTTGGCCCCCAGCACCCCGCCGATCATGGCGGCCAGGACGGCGGACCCGGCGATGTCGGGATGGTAACCCCGGCGGGCGAATTCCCGGGCGGCGAGCCAGGCGATGAGGAGAAACCCCACCGCCAGCATGAATCCGAAGGAGTGGATGGTGATGGGCCCGAGCCGCAGGATTACCGGAAGCATCCGGAGACGCTAGGCGGCCGGGTGTGGGGTGTCAAGAATAGTCGCGACCGATTGACCGCATCGGGGCGGGGTTCCTACAGTCGAAGCGAAGGCCGGTCGCGGTCCGGCCGAGGCCTCGGGAGCGGGATGGAGGACCTGAATCATGGCGCATACCCGGCGAAACCCCATCTCCCGCAGGATCCGGAGGGTGCCGGCGCTCCCGGCGTTGCTGGCCGCCGCGGCCGCCCTGGCGGCGGCCCCGCCGGCGGCGGCCCGGGTCCGGACCGTGCTCGCGGACGGTCCCGGCGACCTGGCGGCGGTGCAGGACTCGGTCAACGCCTCCGCCCCCGGAGACACCGTCCTGATCGGGCCCGGAACCTGGACCGGCTCCGTGATCGTGCAGGACAAGGGCCTGACCCTGGGCGGCCGGGACGGGGCCGACCTCACCGTGCTCGACGGCCAGTACGACGGGCGGATCCTCACCGTGATCACCCCGGGGGGACGGGTGACGGTGCACGATCTCACCTTCCGCCGCGGGATCATGAACAAGGGAATCGAGTTCCCGGCCAACGCGGGGGGGGCGGCCGCCGCGTTCACCGCGGCGGTGGAGTTCGACCGGTGCAACTTCCTCGACAACCACGCCGACGGGCTGGGAGGGGCGGTCTACGCCACCATCCAGTACGTGCCCGGCGTCGGTTCCCCCGGATCCTTCCGGGCCCCGCTCCCCCCCACGCCCACCGGGGCGGAGGCGGTGTTCCGCGACTGCTTCTTCGAGGGCAACACCGCCGGCGACTCCGGGGGAGGCGTGTTCACCGACCACACCGCCACCCTCGTCCTGGACTCGGTGTTCCGGACCGGGAGTGCGGTGGAGGGAGGCGGGGCCGCCCTGAACGGGGGCGACCTGTGGATCGAGGGGACGGTGTTCGAGGAGAACGAGGGCGCGGTGTGGGGGGGCGGGGTCTCGTACGCGGGGCACGGGGCGGTCACCCTCCGGCGGGTGAGCTGGCTCGGCAACGTCTCTCCCCGCGGGGCCTCCTTTCACATGCCGGGGGGAACGCTCGAGGTGGACCACTGCCTGGTCGCCGACGAGGACCCCCAGGCCGCCGACTGCGCGGGGGCCGATGCGACCGGATCCTGCAACGCCGGCGGCCTGTCCACCGGGGGGTGCCTCACCTTCGACACCCGGTTGTCGGAGCCGACCTGCTCCGACCCCCACGCCCTCTGCGTGCTCCCCGCGGTCCCGGACTGCGGATCCATCGGCCACAGCGACCGGAGCTGCGATGCGGGGAAGTGCCTGACCCCGGTCGCGCGCACCACCTGGGGGGCGGTCAAGCTCCGCTACCGGTAGGCTCGCGGGGAGGCCGGGGCGGGCGCTTGCCGGGGAGGCCCGTCGCGGCCGCGCCCCAGAGGAACGGGGTCACCGGGAAGAAGTAGCGCGCCCCGCCCAAGAACGGCAGGTGCCCCAGGGTCCATGCGAGGAGTCCGGTGCCGTCCACCCTCAGGACCGGCGCCCCCTCGGGGCGGCTCCGTGCCCGCCACGAGCGCCGGAGGCCGGCCCCGGCCAGGACGAGGGCTGCGAGATGGACGAGCTCGGCGAGGATCACCACCGCCGCCGCCGGGATCCTCCCCCACTTGGCCGCGAGCTCGGCGCGATAGGTGGCGGCGGGCGCGGGAATCCAGAGGCGGGCGGCCTTCACCGGGAGGAGCGCGAGGAACCGCGCCGGGTGCGCGGCGATGTAGGCACGGGCGCGGGCGGCGGCGATCTCCTCGTCGCGAACCTCGTCGCCGGTCTGGGGCACTCCCCCGGGGGGATCGGCGCGGCCTCCGAGCGCGTGGGGATTGTTTCCGAGAAGCAGGTTGATACCGCCGTTGGTGGCGATGGGGACGGGTTTGCCCAGGAGACGGTCGTTGCGGGCGGCCCAGAAACCCAGCACCGCGAGGTCGGCGGCCGCCAGCACCGCCAGCGTGGCCAGCACCCGCCGAGGGCCGAAGCGGGGGCGTTTCCAGAGGGCGAGCGCGACCAGGGGGGGGAGGAGGAAGGCGTGGCCCCGGACCATGCCCGCGTAGGCTCCCAGGACCGCGGCCAGCGCCAGCCACCCCCATCCCCCGCGGCGCGCGTAGCGCACCAGCACCGCCACCGTGAGCGCCAGCGACGCCGCGCACACCACCTCCGACATGAGGAAGGCGGGCATCACGATCTGGCTGGGATCGAGGGCCAGGGCGGCCGCGGTGAACCGGGCGGCGCGGGGACCCGCGATCTGGCCGGCCAGCCAGGCACCGGCTCCCAGGAGGACCAGGGAGGCGGCCACGTTCACCGCCTGGCCGGTGCGGGGCCCGGGCGCAGTCGCGCCGTAGGCGAGGCCGAGGAGCGCGGGATAGCCGGGCGGATAGAAGGCGGTGGGTTTCCCCTTGAACGTGTATCCTTGACCGCCGGCCAGGGCCCGGGCGGTCCGGTCGTAGAAATTGCTGTCCCAGGTGTTGGCCACGGTGGGGAAGACCGGGGTGTGGAGGACGGCGGCCACCCGGAGCGCCAGCCCCACCGCGATCGCCCCCCACAACCACGCCGGCGGGCGGCGGGGACGATCTCCGGAAACTCGCGCGGTCGAGGACATGCGCGCACTATACCCACAAAGCCGGTGAGGCGGGAGGCGGGAAAGCCGGAGTCATGAAGCGCTGGTGGACGGTGTTGCTGGCGGCGGGGATCGCGCTCCCCGCGGTGCACGCCTACGCGGCCCGCATCGCTTCCGGCGAGGCCGCGGTGTTCGCGCTGCTTCCGGCCTACGGCGCCGCCTTCCTGGTCTACCTCGCCGGCGCCGGGGCGGCGCGAAAGCTTCACGCGAACCGCCCGGGGCTGGTGCTCCTGTGGGTGGCGGCGACCGCGGCGGCGTCCATGGCGGCCTACGCCGGGTCGTCCCTCCCGCTGAGCCGCGAGGTGGACCGGTTCCGGTGGGATGGCCGGGTGGCGGCGGCCGGCTACAACCCCTACCTGGTCGCCCCCGACGACCCGGAGCTGGCGGGGTTGCGCGCGGCCTTCCCCGACTCCATCCCCGACCCCGGGGCGAAGGGCCTCTATCCCCCGCTGGCCGAGGAGCTCTTCTACATGATGGCGCGAACCGGCTTCGACGCCCGCGCCGACTACCGGCTCCTGCTGTCCTTGGCCGCGCTGGCGGCGGGACTGGCCCTGGCCGGACTCTGCCGCGCGGTGCGAGTCCCGGTGGTGAGCGTGGCGTTCTTCCTGTGGCACCCGCTCCTCATCCTGGAAACTGCGGGAAGCGCGCACCTGGACGCGCTGGGGGTGCTCCTCGTGACCGTGAGCCTGGCGCTCCTGGAAACCGGACACGAGCTGAACCCGCTCAACACCCTGGCCCTGGCCACCCTGGCCCGGGGAATTCCGATCGCGCTCCTTCCGCTCTACCTCCGGCGGATCCCGGCCTACCGGGTGCTCCTCTACTTCCTGGTTCTGGGCGCGGGGGCGCTGCCGTTCCTGGCGGCGGGATCGCATCTCTTCCGAGGCCTCGCCGCCTACCTCGCCCACGCCCGGTTCAACCCCGGACCGTACCTGCTGATCGAGAAGCTGTTCCAGGCGGCGGGACGGCCGGAGTGGACCCGGGTCGCGGTGGCGGCGCTGGGACTGGGGGTGGCGGCGGTTCTCTACCTCACCGACGACGGCACCGGCCGCTCGATCATCCGCCGCGCCTTCTACCTCGCGCTCCCGCCGGTGCTCCTGGGGCCGGTGGTGAACCCCTGGTACCTGGTGTGGCTCCTCCCTTTCCTCGCCGTGCTCCCCGAGCACGATCCCTTGCGGATGCCGCTTCTCTTCCTGAGCGGGAGCGTGGTGCTGGCCTACGTGGCCCTTCCCTGGGGCTTCATCCCGGGCTGGGTGAGCTGGCTGGAGTACGGGCCGGTGGCGCTCGGGGCGGCGTGGGCGCTCTGGCGCCGGCGGCGGATGCGGCGCGTCCCCGCCGTCGCGTAGCGGGTTGTCCTGCTCCGGCCCGGAGGCGGGCCGGGCGGGGGTCACGGCGTGGCCGCGTCGTACCCGGCCGCCGGCCGGCCGTCCGGGAACCGGATCCCGCCGGTCGCGGCTACCGCGGTGAGGGGGGCGCCCTCTCCGACCAGCTGGTCCAGGGTCCGGCCGCTGGCCCGGCAGGCGTTGACGAACTCCCAGGCCTCGGCCAGATCGCGGACCGGCGCCCGGCTCACCCGGAGCCCGGCGGGAAGCCCCACCAGCGGGCTCACCGGAACCAGCCGCGGGACCTGCGGTCCCCCGGCGGAGGCGCGGGGACCGGGGTCCTGCTCGCCGCCGACCGGCAACACCAGGGGGAGGAGCCGGCTGTCGCCGCCGAGGAGCATGCCGTAGGTGCCGCGCAGGGCGCAGAGCGCGCTCACGTAGCCGACGGCGCTGCCCAGGTCCCCGCGGGACCCGGGGTTGCCCAGGGTCAGGAGGAGGGTGGGGCAACCGCGCTCGTGGTTCCAGCTCTCCAGCGCCTGGAAGGGAGGGCGCAGGGACTCGGTGGTGACGATGAGGAACGCGGACGCATGCGCGGGGGCGTCGACGGCCCGGGAGACCGGCCGCGAGAAGAACCCGAGCACCAGGCTCGCGAGGACGAAAAAGGGTATCGTCACTCCCAGGCGCGCCAGCGCCGGACGAATGATCATCGTGCCGTTGCTCTCCTTGCCTGCACGCGATCGGCTTCTCGGTCGGCTCCCCCCTATCGCGAAGCCCGCGATCGGCCATGGAGCCAACCAGTTACGTTGTATCGGATGGTAGGATCGGGCTCGGGGGAAGTCAATACCGCCCGAGGCCACCGGGAGGATGCCGCATCTCATGAGCCGGTTCGCGTGGGATCCAGGATCGCTGAGCCGTGAGGAGCCGATCACCTTCGAGGGTCCGGCGGGACCGGTGGAAGCGTTGTGGCGGCCGGCCCGGTCCGGCGCGCCGGCGCGCGGCGCGGTGGTGACCGCCCACCCCCACCCCGCGTTCGGCGGCACCATGATGAACAAGGTGGTCTTCCACGTGGCCCGCACCCTGAACCATCACCTGGACCTGGCCAGCCTGCGGTTCAACTTCCGCGGAGTGGGACGGAGCGCCGGGACCTACGACGCCGGGCGCGGCGAGGTGGACGATCTCCTGGCGGCGTGGGCCGAGGCCGGCCGCCGGGTGCCGGGGTTGCCGCTGGTGGCGGCGGGGTTCTCGTTCGGGGCGGGAATGACGCTCCTGGCCGCCGCCCGCCGGGCCGCGAACCGCGAGACCCTACCGCAGGCGCTGGCGCTGGTGGGGGTGCCGCTGCGGATCGTCGATCCGCCCGCGCCGTTTCCGGCGGCGGTGCCGGTGGCGGCGGTCCACGGCGAGCGGGACCGGTACACCCCGCCCGAGGCGGTGGGAGCCTACCTGGAGTCGTGGCCGGCGCCCTCCGCGTTCCTGGTGATCCCGGGGGCCGACCACTTCCTGGAGGGACGCCTCCCCGAGGCCTCGGAATTCCTGAGCCGGAACGTGAAGGAATGGCTGTGACCGGCCGGGGCCGGGCGGGTCCGGTCAGTGACGGCCGTTTCCGCCGCCGCTCCCGTTGCTCTTCCGGGAGCGGGTGAGCATGTCGCGCATGATGTGCCCGGCGATGGCCGGGTTCTCCTTGAGCCGCCGTACCGAGTAGGGATACCAGTGGCTCCCGTGGGGCACGTAGACCCGGAGCCGGTGGCCGCGGTCGAGGATCTCGGCCCGGAGGCCCTCGGTGACGCCGAGGAGCATCTGGAACTCGTAGCGCTCCCGGGCGAGGCCCAGCTCGGCGACCAGCGAGAAGGCGTCCTCCACCAGCTCCCGGTCGTGGGTGGCGATCCCCACGTACGCCCCCCCCTCCAGGAGCACGCGGAGGCACTGCTTGTAGCTGGTGTTGATCTCGTCGTGGCGGCGGTAAGCGATCTCCGGGGACTCGATGTAGATGCCCTTGCAGAGGCGCACGTTGGCCTTCTCCGCGGCCAGCTTCCGCACGTCCTCCAGGCTCCGCTTGAGGTAGGCCTGGATCACGCACCCCACGCGGCCGGGGTGGGCGGCGCGATGGCGTTCGAACACGGCGAGGGTGTCGTCGGTGCAGGAGGAGTCCTCCATGTCGATCCGCACCCAGTTGCCGAGCCGCTCCGCTTCCTCCACCACCCCGTGGGTCACGTCGTAGGCGAGGCCGGTCCCGAGCTTGAGCCCCATCTGCGTGAGCTTGAGGGAGACGTTGCTGTCGAGCTTCTCCCGGTCGATGGCCCGGAGCACGTTGCGGTAGGCGTCGCCGGCGCGGCGGGCCTCCTCCGCGGTGCTCACGAACTCGCCGAGCACGTCGAGGGTGGCCATCATCCCCCGGCGATTCAGGCTCCGCACCACCGCCACCGCCTCCTCCAGCGTCTCCCCCGCGATGTAGCGCGCGCTCACCCGGCGCACGATCGGCTTGGGAACCGCGGGAAGGGTCTGCGCCACCAGCTTGTTGAACCAGCTCACAGGCAGCCTCCTCCTCCTCGTAACCCAGGGCGGACCTCCGAAATCCGCGCAGGAGTCTAGCACGGAGGGGCCGGCGCCGGTGGCTCCCCGAAAGCTCAGAGGTACTTGAGGAACGGGATGGTGGCCAGGCCGCTCAGGAACATCACCCCCAGGGAGACCAGGAGCGGGCGGCGGAGGCGGCGATGGCCCACCGAGGCCCCGATCAACCCCTTGGCCGCGGTGTTGGAGAGGGCGGCGATGAGGATGACCACCACCGCGGTCTCCTCGGGCATGGTGGTCTTGGCCAGCTTGGAGGCGGTGAGGGTGATCGCGTCGACCTGGGTGAGCCCCGAGATCGCGGCCACCAGCCCCGAGGCGGCGTCGGAAAGGAACCGGTCGGCGGCCTTGACCAGGAACAGCACCAGGGCGTACGCGGCGCCGAAGGTGAGGACCGAGGAGAGCCGGAACGGGTTGTGGAGTTCCAGGGTGCCGACCGAGGCCGCGTCGCGCTTGGCCCCGCGCCAGAGCCACAGCGCCATCACCGTCCCCGAGGCCGCGAGCGCGACCAGGGGAAGCCACAGGATCCGGAAGAGGGCGGGGTGGACCACGCCGACCAGGACCGCGATCCGGAAGGCCATCACGGTGGAAGCGACGAGGATGGCCAGCGCGCAGCTCCGCGAGAGCTCGGGGGTGTCCTTGCTGCGGCGGCTGAAGGAGAGGGCGACCGCGGTGGACGAGGCCAGCCCGCCCAGGAGCCCGCTCAAGGCGATCCCCCTCCCGGGGCCGAGGATCTTCAGCGCCACGTAGCCCAGGAACGAAACCCCGGAGATGAGCACCACCATGAGCCAGATGTCATGGGGGTTGAACGCATGGAGGGGGCCGTAGCTGGCGTTGGGGAGGATCGGGAGCACCACGAAGGTGATCACCGCGAACTTGAGGGTGGTGTACATGTCCTCGGTGGTGATGCGGTCCACCCATCGCAGCAGCGCCGGCTTGGCGGAGAGGAGCACCGCGATGATCACCCCCACCGCCACCGCGGTCTCGGTGCGGCCCGCCGCCACCAGCGCGCCGAGAACGAAGGTGAGGAGCGCGGCGACCTCGGTGGTCATCCCCCGGTCGGTCCAGCCGAGCATGGAGCCGCGGAAGTAGGTCACCGACACCAGCAGGATCATGGCCGCGAAGCCGAGGGGGAGCATGGCCGGGCTCACCGACCGGGTGAGCCAGGTGCAGATGTTGCCGAGAAGCGCATAGAACATGAAGGTGCGGAGCCCGGCGAAGCCCTTGTCGCCCTTGAGCCGGCTCCGGTACTCCCGCTCGAGCCCGATCAGCGCCCCGATCAGGGTCGACACGACCATGGACCGCAGCATGAAGAGCTGGTCGTTCATGGCGGGCCGGCCCTCATGCGAACGCCTCCTCCAGGCGCCGGCACGCCTCGGCGAGGTCGGCGCCGGTCTTGGCGAAGCAGAACCGCACCAGGTGCTCCCCCCCGCCGTCGCGGTAGAAGGCGGAGCCGGGCACCGACGCCACCCTCGCCCGGTCGAGGATCGCGTCCGAGGCCTCGCGGGCGGTCCGCGCCCCCAGCCCCCTCGGCTCGGCCATGAGGTAGTAGGCCCCTCCGGGGATCCGCGGGCTCCAGCCCAGCCGTTCGCAGGTCGCGACCAGCCGGTTCCGCTTGGCGGCGTAGTCGCGGCTCAGGTTCGTGTAGTACGAAGCGGGCACCACGGCCAGGGCGTGGGCCACCGCGTGCTGCAGGGGGGTGGCCGCGCAGACGTAGTAGAGGTCGTTCAGGACCCCGATCGCCCGGCCCATCCCCGCGGGGGCGGCGGCAAAGCCGATCCGCCAGCCGGTGATGGAGAAGGTCTTGGAGAAGCCGCTCACGGTGACGGTGCGCTCGCGACCTCCGGGGCGGGCGGCCAGGCTCAGATGGCGGCGCCCGTCGTAGAGGATGTCCTCGTAGATCTCGTCGGTGATCGCCCACAGCCCGTGCCGGTGGAGGAGCGCCACCGCGGCATCGAGCTCGGACTCCGACCATACCTTTCCGGTGGGGTTGGCGGGCGAGCAGACCACCAGCGCCCGGGTGCGGGGGGTGATCGCCTGCTCCAGGGCGTCCGCGTCCACCGCGAAGCCGGGCTCGCCGAGCGGCACCGGCCGCGGCACTCCCCCCGCGGCGAGCACGGTGTTCCAGTGGTAGCCGTAGAACGGTTCGGGGAGGAGGACCTCGTCCCCGGGGTCGAGGAGCGCGGTGAGCGCCATCGCGAAGGCGCCGGTGGAGCCGACGGTGACCACGATCTCCCCCTCGGGGTCGTAGTCCACGCCGTTCTTGTTCCGGCACCGGCGGGCGATCGCCTCGCGCAGTGCGTCGATCCCGTCGTAGCGGCTGTAGGTGGCGCGGTCCGCCTCCACCGCCTCGGCCAGGCCCGCCTTGAGCTCGGGGATGGTGGGGAGGTCGCAGATCCCCTGCCCCAGGTTGATGCCCCCCACCCGCTCGCATTCCAGCGTCATGCGCCGGATGTCCGACTGGGCGAGGTCCGCCATGCGGCGGGCAAGATGAAGCTCGGTCATCGCGGCACTATACGCGCTCCCGCCCCCGGTTGCCCACCGGGAGGGGGGACGGCGCCGTTGCGCTTGCCGTACGAAGCCATGATCGCGGGGGTCCGCCCGGTTCAGGGGAGGCGGAGCACCTTAACCGAGGTCTGCGCGGCGCCGGCGCGGGCGCGGACGAAGTAGAGCCCGGCCGGGACCGGGAGCCCGCGATCGTCGCGGCCGTCCCACACCAGCGACGTCGACCGGGGGCCGGCGTCGGAGCGGTAGAGCGCGCGCACCATCCGCCCCCGCACGTCCCACACCGAGACCTCGGCCGTGCCCGCGGGGAAGGAGGCGGGCAGACGGACCTCGGTCCGGAAGGGATTGCGGTCGGGGACGCCGAGGGCCAGCGCGCCCACCCCTCCGCCGAAGCCGACCTGGGCCAGCTCGGCGATGCCGCCGGCGCGGTCGCGGCCCAGGAGATGGTAGCGGGCGGCGGAGGGATCGGGGTCGGTGGCCGAGCCGCTCTCCGGAGGGAGCCAGCCGCCGGCGAGCGGGGTCCGCGCGCCGTCGCGCTCGGCTTCCACGCGTATGCCGGCCAGGTCCGAGGCCCCGGACAGGATCCAGGAAATCCCGGTCCCGGCGGCGCCCGGGGTCGCGGTGAACGCGGCCACCCGCACCGGCACGTAGGTGCCGGGGCCGGTGATGAAGTCCACGTAGCCGGCGCGGATGCCGGAGAGGGCGTTCCCGTCGGGGGCGCCGGCCAGGAGTTCGGCCAGGCCGGCGTTCGCGTCGAGAGAGCCGCCGTTGTAGGAGCCGACGAACCGCACCGAGGCCCCGAACCGGTCCCCCGCCTCGAAGCCGGGCTCGGGGGGCACGGGCCCCAGCACCCGGTCGGCGCTCGCGTTGGGCAAGGCGCCGCCGTAGTAGATTCGCACCTGGCCGGAGCCCGCCGCGGGCGCGTCGGCCCCGGGGGCGCCGGCGGCGAAGTCGGGAACGCCGTCGCCGTTCATGTCGAAACCGCCGTCCACCGCGTAGCCCAGGCTGTCGCCGGCCACCGAGCCGAACGCGAACCAGGCCGGAGCCCCGCCCAGGGTGGGCCCCCCGCGATAGAGATAGAGCGCGCCGGTATCGAGTCCGTTCTGGTCGTGGGCGGGAGCCCCGACCAGGAGGTCGGCGTAGCCGTCGCCGTCGGTGTCCCCGGCGCCGGAGACCGACCATCCGAACCGGTCTCCCCCCACCGGGCCGGTGAGCACGGTGCCCGGGACCAGTCCCGGCCCATCGGCGCGGCCGAAGAAGACCACCGCCTTCCCGGGATTGACGTCGGCGAGCTGGGGCGCGCCGGCCACGAGGTCTTGCTTGCCGTCGCCGTCCACGTCTCCGGCCGGATCCAGCGAATAGCCCAGGTACCAGTTGGCAGCCGAACCCTCCAGCGAGTAGGTGGCGGCGAGGGTGGTGAGGGGGGCGCCGCCGAGGAAGATCTGGACCTGTCCCGCGTGGAGCCCGGCGCCGTTCTCGTAGTCGGTGAGCTCGGGGGCGCCGATCGCGAAGTCGCTCCTGCCGTCCCCGTTGAAGTCGAAGCCGCCGGCCACCGCCGCGCCCAGGCGCGCGCCGGCCAGGCTTCCGGTCCAGGTGCGGGCGGGGGTGGTGGACACCGTCCGTCCGCCCAGATAGAGATACACCTTGCCCGCGTTCAACCCGGCGGCGTCGTTCTCCGGCGCACCGACCAGGAAGTCGGCGTAGCCGTCCCCGTTCACGTCCCCCGCGGTGGAGACGGCGAAGCCGAAGTGGTCGCCGCTCACCTCTCCGGAGAGGATCAGATCGGGGGTCGCCGGGAAGACGCCGTAGCGCCCGAAGAACACGAAGACCTGGCCGGCGGCGCCGTGCAGGCCCACCGCTCCCGGCGCCCCGATCAGGAAGTCGTCGTAGCCGTCATGGTCGATGTCCCCGGCCCAGGCCACCGCCGAGCCAAAGCGATCGCCGGAGCGGTCCCCGCCCATCACCTGGGCCCGGCAAGGGCTCGCCGCCCCCACCGCCAGCAGGAGGACGAGCAGAGCCACCCCTCGGGGAAGGCCGGATCGGGAGGCGAGATCGCTCGAGCAGTACATGAGCCTCTCTCCACAATTTGAATTCCCGGAGTCGTTTGGAGGTTCCGGGCATGCCCACATCACCCCTCCCGGCGGGCGGCCGGAGGGGGGTCTCCTCGCAGTCTTTCCCCGGTTATCGGCCTTCGGGAGGATTCCCTGAGCCGGGCCCGGATCCGGGGCCGGGCCCCGGCCGGTTTTCCCCCGCCGGATCCATCGCCCGGTCCAGGGCCTCGGCGAGAGCGCTTTCGGTGGCCACCGGGCGATCGCAGGCCCGCTCCCGGCAGACGTAGACCAGCGCGCCCCGCTCCGGCGGCTCCATCCCCGCCGCGTAGGGGAGGAACGCGGCCACCGGGTCGGGCCCGGGACGGCGCCAGGCGAACACCACCCGGGGCAGGAAGGGGCGGCGGAGCCGGTCCAGGAAACCCCGGGTGGCGGGATCGCCCGGGTCCCCCGCCACCACCACCTCGGCCGAGGGGCCGAGGGCGTAGTCGAGGGCAGCGAGCGATTCGGGGTACGCGGGGGGATAGGCGGCGATGGCGCCGCCGAAGGCTTCCAGCGTCCGCTCCCCCGCCCGCACCAGCTCCGCGTCCCCGGCCAGCGATCCCAGCCGGAGGAGGAGCCCCGCCGCCACCGAGTTCCCCGAGGGAACGGCGCCGTCGTAGAGCTGCTTGTCGCGGGTGAGAAGGCTCTCATGAGCGTCGGCGGTGAAGTAGAAGCCGCCCCGGTCGCGGTCCTCGAAGCGCGCGACGAGGTCGCGGGCCAGCTCCAGCGCCGCCCCAAGATGCGCCGGGTCCCCGGCGGCGAGATAGAGGTCGAAGAGGCCGCGGGCGAGGAACGCGTAGTCGTCCAGGAAGCCCGCGACCGCGGCCTGGCCGTCCCGCCACCGGTGGAGGAGGCCCTGCGAATCCCGGAGCTCCTGGAGCAGGAACACCGAGGCCTCGGAGGCGGCGGCGAGGAGCCGCCGGTCGTCGAGGACCCGCGCCCCCAGGGCCAGGGCCGAGATCATGAGGCCGTTCCAGTCGGTGAGCACCTTGTCGTCCAGGAAGGGGCGGGGGCGGGTCTCGCGGCGGGCGAACAGGAGCCGCCGGGCGGCGGCGAGCCGGCCGGCCACCGTCTCCGGGTCCGGGCCGAACCGGGAGGCGAGCGCGCCGTCGTCCTCCACCCGGGAGAGCACGGTGCGGCCCCCCTCGAAGTTGCCGCGGAGGGTGACGCCGTAGGCGGCGGTGAAGAGCGCGGCCTCGTCGCGGCCGAGGACGTCGAGGACCTCGTCGGGAGTCCAGAGGTAGAAGCGCCCCTCCTCCCCCTCGCTGTCCGCGTCCTCGGCCGAGCGGAAGGCGCCGGCGGGGTCGCGCAGGTCGCGAAGCGCGTACTCGAAGATCCCGCGGGCGACCTCGGCGTGGCGGGGGCGGCCGGTGACCTGGTGCGCCTCCAGGTAGGCCGTCGCCAGGAGCGCCTGGTCGTAGAGCATCTTCTCGAAGTGCGGCACCAGCCAGCGGCGGTCCACCGAGTAGCGGGCGAAGCCGCCCCCGAGGTGGTCGTGAATGCCCCCCGAGGCCATGCCGTCGAGCGTACGCTCCACCATCTCCAGGATTGCGGGCTCGCCGGTCCGGCGATGCTGGCGGAGGAGGAAGCTGAGGAGGTGCGGGCGCGGGAACTTGGGAGCCGACCCGAACCCGCCGTGAACCTCGTCGTGGTCGCGGCCGAGGCGCCGCGCGGCGTCCTCGAGCGTTCCGGCGTCGAGCGGACCCGGGTTCGCGGGGACCTGCCCGGCCACGAAACCGGCCACGGTGTCGGCGGAGGCCACCACCTGCTCCCGGTCCTCGGTCCAGGCCCGGTGGAGCCGGGGCAGCAGGGTCAGGAGCCCGGGCCGGCCCAGGCGGGGCTCGGCGGGAAAGTAGGTGCCGCCGAAGAAGGGCTTGCCTTCCGGGGTGAGGATCGCGGTGAGGGGCCAGCCGCCGGATCCGGTCAACCCCTGGACCGCGGTCATGTACTGGGCGTCCACGTCGGGGCGCTCCTCGCGGTCGACCTTGATCGCCACGAAGTGCTCGTTCAGGAGCGCGGCCACCCGCTCGTCGGTGAACGACTCCCGCTCCATCACGTGGCACCAGTGACAGGTGGCGTAGCCGATGGAGAGGAAGACCGGCTTGTCCTCCCGGCGGGCGCGGTCGAACGCCTCCCGGCCCCACGGGTACCAGTCGACCGGGTTTCCGGCGTGCTGGAGGAGGTACGGGCTCTTCTCGGAGGCGAGTCGGTTGGGAGACATGACGGCTGTCCTTACCGGCGAGGGATCGGGTTCGGCGCTCCTCGTTCCAGGGTAACGGAAGGGGCGGGGGGCGGCGAGGGGGGTTGCCGGGAGCGCGGAATCGGGTACCGTTGGCGGTCATGGAACCCAAGGCGGCAAGAGTGGTGCTGGTGGAACCGGAGGGCGCGGCCAACGTGGGGGCGGCGGCCCGGGTGATCAAGAACTTCGGGCTGGGGCGGCTGGTGCTGGTGGCCGCGCGGATGGACCGCCCCGCGGAGGCGCTGTCCTGGGCGCACGGGGCCGAGGACGTGCTGGAGGGGGCGGAGCTGGCCGGCGATCTCGCCTCCGCGCTCCAGGGCTGCGTGAAGGCCTGGGCCACCACCCGGCGGCGGGGCCGCTTCCGGGGGGCGTTCCTGGACGTGCGGGCGGCGGCGGCGGAGACCGCGGCCCTGGCCCGCGCGGGTGGGGAGACCGCGTGGGTGTTCGGGCCGGAGTCGCGGGGGCTGGCGAACCCGGAGGTGGCCCTGTGCTCGGCCCGGGTGACCATCGCCACCTCCCCCGCCCAGCCGTCCCTGAACCTGGCCCAGGCGGTGGCGGTGTGCGCCTACGAGACCCGGGCGGCGTGGCTGGCCGACGCGGCGCCGGCGGCCGCCCGCGAAGCCCCGCTGGCCGACCGCGAAGCCTTCTACCGGCATCTCGAGCGGGCCCTGGGCGCGGCGGGATTCCTGCTGCCTCACACCGCGCGGGCGCGGATGGCGGCGCTGAAATCGGTGTTCGAGCGGGCCCGGCTCACCTCCAGGGAACTGCGGCTCCTGAGGGGGATGGCCCGGCAGGTGGAGTGGGCGGGCCGCCACGCGGCGCCCGGGGAGCCGGCTCCCCCTCCCGAGACCCCGGAAGCCGGGGACTAGCGTTCCGGCGCCGGATGCGGCGGATGAGGCGCAGCACCCGCTCCTCGTCCCGGGCCTTGGCGGCCACGATCCCCGCGTGCTCGGCCAGGATGCAGAGCACCCGCAGGTCGTCCTCGGTGTACTCCACGGCGTCGTTGCCGGTGCTCACGTTGAGCACCCCCACCACCTGGTTCCGCACCACCACCGGGGCCACCATGGCGCAGTGGATCCGGCGGGCCTTGGGCTGGAAGGCGGGAAAGCGGCGGGCGTCCACCTCCTCGCCCAGGATGAGCGGGGTGCGGCGCGCGGCCACGGTGCCGGAGACCCCCTCGCCCCAGCGCACCCGGGCCCCGCGCACCAGCGAGGGGTGGCGGTGGCCGGTGAACGCGGAGACCACGAGATCGCCGGTGCCGCGGTCCACTCGCATGAGGCTGGCTTCCTCGCAATCGAAGCAATCCATGCAGGACTCCACGATGACCTGCTCCACGTCCGAGGCGCCGGCCTCGTTTGCCACCGCCCGGGTGACGTTGAGCAGCGAGACCAGGTAGTCCAGGGGCCGCTTGGTGAGCCGGCCATCGGCGGGGAGCGACCGGCGCGGAGCGCGGGGGCGGTAGCGGTACCGCTTGGCCAGGAGGGAGACGACCAGGGTGAGCACGGCGGCGCTCGCCCCCAGGGCGAGGCGGTCGAGGAGCGGCGGCCGGCTCCCCCCCGCGGCCAGGATCTCCAGGGTCAGGATCCCGGCCGCCAGCACCAGGGTGGACCACCCCAGGACGAGGACGTCGCGTCCCCGCCTGCGGGCGGTCCGGTCCTGCGGTGATGTCGAGGGCCCCGGGAACGGGTTGGATCGAGTCATGGTGCTTCCCCTCTGGTATCGGCCCGAGGGGGCAAGGGATTGAGACATCCGGGGTTCCGTGGCCCCTTTTGAACCGGGCTCAAACCCGGTATCATTCCGCGGCCGTAATTCCCGTCTGACTTCAAGCCGGGGCTTCGGGATGCGGACGGATCGGCCAGCCGGGGAGTCCCCTTTGACCGCGCTCAAGTCGCTCGAATTGCAGATCAGGATTTTTTTGGCCGAGGTCCAGGAGTTCGCCCGCCTCCTGGGGGCGGGATGGGTCGGGGTGCGCGACGCCCGGCATTACCGGCGGCAGATCCTGGAGTCCACCATCGCGTTCGGGGTCTCGGCGAGCTGGCTGGTGGTGCTGGCCGCCCTCTTCATCGGGCTGGTGCTGGCGCTGGAATGGGGCACGCACCTGGAGCCGTTCGGGGCGAAGTCGTGGATGGGCCGGATCATGTCGATCGGGGTGATCCGCGAGATCGGGCCGGTGGTGACCGGGCTGATGGTGGCGGGCCGCACCGGAGCCAAGATGGCGGCGGAGATCGGATCGATGCGGGTCAGTGATCAGATCAACGCGCTCCAGGCGCTGGGGGTGGAGCCGGTGCCCAGGCTGGTGATGCCGCGCCAGATCGCGAGCATGATCACCATGCTGCCTCTGACCCTGATCGCGGACGTGGTGGCGATCGTGGGGGGCTGGTACGTGGCCAGAACCTGGCTCAACACTCCCAGCCACACCTACTGGACCGAGGCGCTCACCACGCTCCAGTTCAAGGACCTGGCGGTGGGGTTCGTGAAGCCGGTCTTCTTCGGCTACATCATCGCCTCGGTGAGCGCGTACTATGGCATGTCCACCCGAGGCGGCGCGAGCGGCGTGGGCGAGAACGCCACCCGCGCGGTGATGTTCAGCTCGCTGAGCGTGCTGGCCACCGATTTCGTTCTGGGGAAGCTGATCCTGGCGCTGTTCGGATAAGCGTCCCCGGTTCCCGGACAGGAAGCGATGAACACGCAGGTCGAAACCCACATCGAGCGGCCCGGGGCTCCGGACGCCGCCGCCCCGGCGGTGCTGGAGCTGGACCACGTGACCCTGCGGTTTGAGGAGGACGACGCGCCGGTCCTGCGGGACCTGAGCCTCACCATCCGCCACGGGGAGACCCGGGTCATCCTGGGAAGCAGCGGGGCGGGAAAGAGCACGATCCTCAAGCTGGCGCTGGGGCTGCTGCGCCCGGACTCCGGGCGGGTGCGGGTGTTCGGGGTGGACATCACCGAGATGCACGACCGCGAGCTCCGGGGGCTCCGCCACCGGATGGGGATGGTGTTCCAGGGGGGGGCGCTCTTCGACTCGCTGAGCGTGGCGGAAAACGTGGGCTTCTGCATGCTGGAGAATCATCACGTTCCGCTCGAGAAGGCGGAGCCGGCGATCCGGGCGCGGCTGGCCTACGTGGGGCTCGAGGACGCCTACGACCTCATGCCCTCGGAGCTTTCCGGAGGGATGTCGAAACGGGTGGCGGTGGCGCGGGCCACCATCTGCCACCCGGAGCTCATGCTCTACGACGAGCCGACCTCGGGGCTGGACCCGATCGCCACCCGGCGCCTCAACAACCTGATCAACCGGCTTCGCGACGACATGCAGGTCACCTCGGTGGTGGTCACCCACATCCTCCGCGACGCCCGGGCAGTGGCGGACAGCGTCACCATGATTCACGAGGGGCGGATCATCTTCGACGGGAGCGCGGAGGAGATCGAGCGCAGCCCCGACCCCTACGTGCAGGAATTCATATCGGACAGGGGACTCTAGCGTGAGCGCATACTCCCAACCGCCGGGGTGGCGGAACCTCCGGCTGGGGATTTTCTTTCTGATCTCGACCGCGCTCCTGGTGGGGTTCCTGTTCGTGGTGGGCACCAACCAGCATCTGTTCCAGCGGCACTACAACCTGGAGGTCTATCTCTCCAACGCCCAGGGAATCTCCAAGGGCTCGGCGGTGACGCTGTCGGGGCTGGAGGTGGGCAAGGTGGCCGACATCCGGTTCGCCCAGCTCGACACCTCCCGCGCCCTGGAATTCACCCTCACCATCGAGCGGGACCAGCACGAGCGGATCACCGGGTCCTCGGTGGCCATCATCCGGACGGTGGGGGTACTGGGGGACAAGTTCATCGACATCAGCCTGGGGAATCCGGGGGAGACGCCGCTTCCCGGCGGCTCGGTGCTCCCGGTTCGGGGCGAGATCGACTGGACGGTCACCTTCGCCCGGGCCACCGGCGCCATCGACGACCTCACCCGGTTCCTCAAGAACGCGGCCGCCACCCTCGATTCGCTGAACCGCGGGCAGGGCACGCTGGCGGTCCTCCTGCAGGACCCGGAAACGGCCGCCCGGGTGCGGTCCACCGTGGACGATCTCTCGGTGGTGGCTCGGGGCCTGCGGAGCGGGAACGGGGCGGCCGGAAGGCTCCTGGCCGACCCGGCGACCGGGCGCGAGCTGGAGGGCATCCTGTCCCGGCTCGACCGCATCACCGCCCAGGTGGACAGCGGCCACGGCCCGGTGGGGCGGCTGCTCAGCGACCGCGACCTGGGGGACCGGCTCGAGAGCGTGATCACCGGCACCGACAGCCTGGTGGCGGCCATCCGGACCGGGGGGACGACCGGGCGGCTGGTCGAGGACGAGCACCTTTACGACAATCTCACCACCGCCCTCGGGGAGCTCCGGGCGCTCCTCGAAGACATGCGAAACAATCCCCGCAAGTACTTCAAGGTCTCGGTGTTCTAGCGGCGAGCCGGGAGCCCGCCGGCCGCCCGCCGGAACGGACGCGGCCGGGCGGACCACTCCCCTCTCAAGCTCCCGGGCTCCCGGTTCGATAATCGGGTCGTCTTCGGGGAGAGGCCCGAAGCGGCTCGCGGAGTACCGATGAAACCCCTTCCCGTACGGCATCGACCGGCGACCCGGCTCCTGGCGGACGGCGCCTCCTGGACCGTGATCGGTCCCGGGAGCGTGATCCAGGGTGAGTTGGTCCTGGCCGGCGACGTCCTCATCTACGGCCGGATCGAAGGCACCGTGTTCGCCGACGGCGAGGTGCTGGTGGCCGAGGGGGGCTCGGTGGAAGGTGGAGTCCATGCCCGCCGGGTGACGGTGGAGGGATCCTGCCGGGGCCGGGTGGAGGGGACCCAGGAGGTCGTCCTGCGCGACGGGGCGGTGGTCCATGCCGACATCGAGGCCCGCTTCCTGACCATCGACGACGGGGCCCGGTTCTTCGGTGACTGCGAACTGGGCGAGGGGCGGCCGGCTCCCCGCGTGGTCCAGTTCGAGACCCGGAATCCCGGACACGCCTAGCCGGCCGTCCGGGACAGGTCCACCTGGCGCTCCTTCCAGGTCCAGGGCGTGAATCCGCCCGGAAGAACCGCCCGGACGCCTCGGAACCCATTCCTCCGAAACCGTGGCATTGCCGCCCGGATCCCTGTACGCTCTCCCGGGTTTTTCCCCGGAGAGCGCCTTGCCCCTGAAACGCATTCCCATTCCGAACCGGGTGGAGCTGGAGGACGAAGGCCGGACGCTGGTCCTGGGCTGGCCGGACGGTCACGAGGACCGCGTTCCCGCCTTCGAGCTCCGGGCGCTCTGCCCCTGCGCCCGCTGCGTGGATGAGATCACCGGCGACCGCATCATCCGTCCCGCGGACGTGAACCCGGCGGTGCGGGCGGTCGAGGTGGGGCGGGTCGGGCGGTACGCCCTCCAGATCACCTGGAGCGACGGACACTCGACCGGGATCTATCCGTACGAAAGGTTTCTCGGCGGGGACTTCCGGCTGCCGCCGGAGGGGCCTCCGGCCGAGCGGAGCTGACGCGGCCACGGGGCGGGGAAAGGAGCGAGGACGATGGCGAACGAGGCGTCGATCGCGGGCGGGACCGCGCCGGAGGAGATCTTGACCATGGAACCGGCAAGGACGACGGAGGGCGGTGCCCTGGCCCGGTGGCTGGAGGAGCTGGTCCGGGCGGGCACGCTCACCCCGTGCCGGACGCTGATCCCCTCGGCGGAGATGATCGAGGAGGCGGCCACCCTGGCCGGGCTGGGATTCGACGTGGCGGTGGCGGATCCCTCCCGGGACGCCATGCGGGCGGTGCGCGAGGCCGCCCGCGCGCGGGGGGTGCGGATCGACGGCATCACCGCGGACTTCTTCCGCTCCCGGCCGCCTCTCTACGGCCCGGTCAACCTGATCGTGGACCGGACGCTCTTCCCCACCCTGGAACCCATCCGCCGCGCGGACTGGAGCTACAAGATGGGGCTCATCCTCCCCAAGGGTGGGCGCCTGGCCGGCTGGTTCCCGGCGGGTCGCGCCGCCTCCGCCCGGCCACCGTATCCGGTCGCGCCGGAGGAGCTGAGGAAGGCGCTGGGCCGGCTCTTCCTGGTCGAGACCCTGGAACCGGCGGGCCCGGCCACCCCGGGCGCGGTCCAGCCCTGGCGTGGGATGTTCCGGCGGAAGTGACGGGGGCCGGGTAGGTAGAGGGGAGGACCGGTACCCAGCCGGGCTCAGCCCTCGAGCCAGGAGCGGGGATAGCCGGGGTCGTCCACCGCCATGACGGCGCGGGCCACGGTGAGGGGGCGGAAGGTGTCCATCATCACCGCCACCTCGTTGGTTTCCTTCGCGCCGATCGAGGCCTCGGCCTTTCCCGGCTGCGGCCCGTGCGGCATGCCGTCCGGGTGGTAGGTGAGCGAGGCGAACTCCATCCCCTTGCGGCTCATGAACTCCCCTCCCGCATAGAAGAGGATCTCCTCGCTCTGCACGTTGGAGTGGTTATAGGGGGCGGGGATGGACCGGGGGTCGAAGTCGAAGAGCCGGGGCACGAACGAGCAGACCACGAACCCGCCCCCCTCGAAGGTCTGATGCACCGGGGGGGGCTGGTGGATGCGGCCCACGATCGGCTCGAAATCCAGGATGTTGAAGGCGAACGGGTAGTAGGTCCCGTCCCATCCCACCACGTCGAAGGGATGGGCCTGGAGCAGGTGGCGGGTGATCACGTTCCGCTGCTTGGTGAGGACGGGGAACTCCCCGATCTCGTCCACCGGGCTCGGCTCACCGGGGACCCGGATGTCGCGCTCGGAGAAGGGCGCTCCCTCTTTCATCTGGCCGTTCTCGTTCCGGTAGCGTTGCGGGATGCGGACGGGGGTGGCGGACTCGATCACCAGGAACCGGTGCGCGTCCCCCTCCAGGCGGTAGCGATGCACCACCCCCCGGGGAATCTGCACGTAGTCCCCCTCCCCGAAGGGAAGCTCGCCGAACGGGGACTCCAGCACCCCCTTCCCCTCGACCACGTAGAGAAGCTCGTCCCCCTGGCTGTTCCGGTAGAAGCTCCCGGAGGCCCCGGTGGGCCGGGCCAGGAGCAGGGCCACGTCGGGGTTGAACACCACCGGGGTCCGGTCCAGAAAGGGGTCGCCCCCGGCGGGGATCCGGCCCAGCCGGAGGTGGTGGGGCCGGAGCGCCCGCTCCTCCTTGGGGGTCCAGTCCAGCTCGCGCACCACCTCGTAGGCCAGTACCCGGGTGGGGCGGTGAAGGCGGTAAAGGAGCGACGAGGCTCCCTGGAAGCCCCGGTTCCCCATGAGTTCCTCGTAGTAGATCCCGCCTCCCGGGTTCTCGAACACGATGTGGCGTTTGGGAGGGATGGAGCCTCGGCGCTGGTAGAACGGCACCTCAGAGGTTCCCCCGGCGCGCCTGCTCCCGTTCGATGGCCTCGAACAGGGCCTTGAAGTTCCCCTTGCCGAAACCCTGGCAGCCGCGGCGCTGGATGATCTCGTAGAACAGGGTGGGGCGGTCCTCCACCGGCCGGGAGAAGAGCTGAAGGAGGTAGCCCTCGTCGTCGCGGTCGACCAGGATGCCGAGCTTCTGGATCGCGTCCCGGGATTCGCGGATCTCCCCCACCCGGTCCCAGATGAGGTCGTAGTAGGTGTGGGGGACCTGGAGGAACTCCATCCCCCGCTCTTTCAGCCGGGACACGGTATGGACGATGTCGCCGGTGAGAAGCGCGACGTGCTGCACCCCGGGGCCGGCGTAGAAGTCCAGGTACTCCTCGATCTGGCTCTTCTTCTTGCCGGGGGCGGGCTCGTTGAGCGGGAACTTCACCCGGCCGTCGCCGTTGGCCATGACCTTGGACATGAGGGCGGAGTACTCGGTGGAGATGTCCTTGTCGTCGAAGCTCATGAAGCGGCTGAATCCGAACACCGTCTCGTAGAACGAGGCCCAGACGTCCATCCGGCCCAGCTCCACGTTCCCCACCACGTGGTCGATCTTGAGCAGTCCCACGTCCGCGGCGGGGACCTCGTCGGCGACGAAGCCGGGAAGGAACGGCCCGCGATAGCCGCGGGTCTCGAGAAGGCTGTGCACGGTCTCGCCGTAGGTGGCGATCGCGGCGCGGGTGGCGGTTCCGTGCTCGTCGGAAGCCTGCTGCGGCTGGGCGACCGCGACCCCGCCGCGGGCCACCGCGGTGCGGAAGGCGCCGGCGGCGTCCTCGACCTGGAAGGCGATGTCGCGCACCCCGTCGCCGTGGCGGCGGACGTGCTCGGCGATCGGGCCTTCGGGGTGGAGCGGGGTGGTGAAGACCACCGTGATCTTCCCCTGCCGGAGGGCGTAGGAAGCGCGGTCGCGCAGGCCGGTCTCGGGTCCGGCGTAAGCGAAGCGGCTGAAGCCCATGGCGTTCCGGTAGAAATAGTCGGCCTGTTTGGCGTTCCCCACCCAGAACTCGAGGTGGTGGATGCCGTGAATGGGAAGTTCGTCTTCGTGCGTGGCCATGAGGGTCGAAGTCCTTCTCCGGCGGCCGGAATACGGTGGAGCGAAGCAACCGGCACCAGTATACCGCGAGCGGCCGGCGGCTACAGCATGCGCCGCTCCCGGTGGTAGACCCCGGGCGGCGAGGCTCCCCCGGCGGTGCCCATTTCCCAGGCCAGGTCGTGGGGAGCCCGGCCGGCGGCGCGGAGCGAACCGGGGTGGACGGCGTGATGATGGGGGGAGTGGCCGAGGGTGATCAGGACTTCGGGCCGGTCGTCGCCCCCCCGGGAGAGAAGGACGATGCGGTGAACCTCGAGGCTCCGGCGCGAGGAACAACCGGGAACCCGGAGGCTAGGCTTCGACCATCGCCTCGCGGACCGAGAAGTAGCGCGCGTCGGGGTGGTGGAAGACCAGCGCGGACACGCTCGCCTCGGGCTCCATCATGAAGCCGTCGGTGAGGGCCACCCCGATCCGCGGCTCCGGATCCAGGAGCCGCCAGAGGACCGCCTGGTCCTCCAGGTTCGGGCAGCTGGGATAACCGAAGGAGACCCGGATTCCCCGGTAGCGGGCCTGGAAGACGTCCTTGCGGGAAAGCTCCGGCGGATCGGGAAATCCCCACATGGCGCGAAGGCGCCGGTGCAGGAATTCGGCATAGCCCTCGGCGCACTCGATGGCCAGGGCCTGGAGGGCGTAGGAGCGGAGGTACTCCCCCGCCTCCTTCCACGCCTCCGCCTGCGCTCGCACCCCCTCGCCGCAGGTGACCACGAACGCGGCCAGGTAGTCGGGGGGGCGGCCGGCCGGCGCCACCCAGTCGGCCAGGCAGAGCCGGTCGCGATCGGTCTGGCGGGGGAATTCGAACCGCGCGACCGGCTCGCCCCCGGGGCGCTCGGCCAGCACCACCGCGTCCCCGTCCGAGGCCGCGGCATAGAACCGGTAGAGGGCGCGCGGCCGCATGATCCCCAGGCGCAGGACCTCGTCCTTGAGCTGTTCGACCGCCTGCTCGAGCTTGGCGGTCTTGACGTCGCCCTCGGCGCGCAGACGTTCGATCGATCCGCGGAGCCCCAGGTGCTTTACGTAGAGCATCTGCGGGTTGACGAAGGGGAAGATCTCGGCAAGGCCGATGTCGTCCACCACGTGGACCTTGAGGTCGGGGGGAACCGGGATCTCGACCTCGGGCCAGTCGCGAACCGGCCCGGGGGCGGGGGCCGGCCCCGTGTCCCCCTCCGGAGCGTCCATCTCGCGGCGGCGGGCGCGGTCGGCCAGCAGCGCCTCCCGCCGGGCGGGATCCATGTAGCGGTTGGCCACGTCGAGCCCGTCCATGGCGTCGCGGCAGTAGATGACCGGACCCGGGTACCCGGCGGCGATCCGGGTCTCGGTGAACTTCCGGGTCAGGGCCGCCCCGCCGACCAGGATGGGAACGTCCATCCCCGCCTCGGCCAGATCCTGGGCGGTCACCATCATCTGCTGGGCGGACTTCACCAGGAGACCGGAGAGGCCGAGCAGGTCGGGGCGGTGCTCCGCCACCGCCCGGATCAGGTCCTGGGGCGGAACCTTGATGCCGAGGTTCACCACCTCGTAGCCGTTGTTGGCGAGCACGATTTCGACCAGGTTCTTCCCGATGTCGTGGACGTCCCCCTTGACCGTGGCCAGGAGAAGCTTTCCCCGGCTCCGGCTCTCCGCCTTCTCCATGAACGGTTCCAGGTGTGAAACCGCGGCCTTCATGGCCTCGGCGCTCTGCAGCACCTCGGCCACGATGAGTTCGTTCCGGTTGAAGAGCCGCCCCACCTCGTCCATCCCCTTCATGAGAGGCCCGTTGATGATCTCGAGCGGCGGGTACTTGGCCAGGGCCTGGTCCAGGTCGGCGGCGAGCCCGTCCCGGGTTCCCTCGATGATGTAGTCGGCCAGGCGTTGCTCCAGGGAGCGGTTCTCGTCCTTCACCTTGGTGCGCTCCGCCTTGCGCTCCCGGTAGAAGGCGGCGAAGGCGGCCACCGGATCCTCGCCGCGGTTCATCAGGAGGTCCTCGGAGAGGCGGCGTTCCGCCTCGGGGATGGACGCGTAGCGCTCGAGTTTCTCGCTGTTGACGATGGCCAGGTCGAGACCGGCCTCGACGCAGTGGTGAAGGAAGACCGAGTTCAGGACCTCGCGCCCGGCGGGAGGGAGGCCGAAGGAGACGTTGCTGATCCCGAGGATCGTCTTGGACCGGGGAAACGCCTGCTTGATCAGGCGCACCCCCTCGATGGTCTCGACCGCGCTCCCCACGTAGTTCCGGTCGCCGGTGGCGCAGGGGAAGACCAGGGGATCGAAGATGAGGTCCTCCTCGGGAACGCCGTACTTCCCGGTGAGGAGCGAGTGCGAGCGGCGCGCGATTTCGAGCTTCCGCTCCCGGGTGACCGCCATCCCCTGCTTGGGGTCCTCATCGATGGTGCCCACGATGAGGGCGGCGCCGAACTCGCGGGCCAGGGGGACCACCTTCTCGAACCGGTCCTCGCCGTCCTCCAGGTTCACCGAGTTGATGATGCACTTGCCCTGGGTGCGGCGGAGGGCGGTCTCGAGCACGGCGGCGTCGGTGCTGTCGAGCATGAGCGGCAGCTTGACCTTGCGGGTGAGCCGCTCCAGGAAGCGGTCGAGGTCCTTGCCCTCGTCGCGGTCGGGATCGGCGAGGCAGACGTCGAGCACGTGCGCGCCTCCCCGCATCTGGCGCCGCCCGATCTCCGAGGCCTCCTCGAACTTCTCCGCCTGGATCAGGGACTTGAACTTGCGGCTCCCGATCACGTTGGTCCGCTCGCCCACGATGATGGGGCGGTTCTCCTCCTCCAGGGAGAGGAAGTCGATGCCGGAGACCCGGGAGAAGCGCCCCTTGACCGGAACCCGGGGGGCCTTGCCCGCCACCGCGGCGCTGATGGCGCGGATGTACTCGGGGGTGGTTCCGCAGCAGCCGCCCACCAGGTTCACCCAGCCGTGCTCGGCGAACCGCCCGAGGACGGCCGCGACCTTCTCCGGGGTCTCGTTGTAGCGGCCGTCCTCGTCGGGAAGGCCGGCGTTGGGAACGCAGCTCACGAAGCACTCGGCGATTGCCGAGAGCGAGCGGACGTGGTCGGTCATGAAGGAGGGGCCGGTGGCGCAGTTCAACCCCACCGCGAGGAGATCCAGGTGCTCGAGGCTGGTGTAGAGCGCCTCCACCCCCTGGCCGGCCAGCATGGTGCCCATGGGCTCGATGGTCCCGGAGACGGCCAGCGACAGCGGCCGCCCGAGCTCCCGCGCGGCCCGCGCCGCCCCCAGGGTGCCGGCCTTGACGTTGAGGGTGTCCTGCGACGTTTCCAGCAACAGGAAGTCGGCGCCTCCCTCGATCAGCCCCAGCGCCTGCTCGCGATAGTGGTCCACCATCGCGTCGAAGGTGATGCCCCCGGTCACGGAAATGGTCTTGGTGGTGGGGCCCATGCTCCCGGCCACGAACCGGGGCCGGCCGCCGGTGGTGTACTCCGCCGCCGCCCGCCGGGCCAGCGCCGCGGCCACCCGGTTGATCTCCCGGGCGCGGCCGGCCAGCCCGTACTCGGCCAGGACCAGGGGGGTGGCGCCGAAGGTGTCGGTCTCGACGATGTCGGCCCCCGCCTCCAGGAAGCTCCGGTGGATGTCGAGCACCGCCTCGGGGCGGACCAGGACCAGGTACTCGTTACAGCCCTCGTACTCCGGCCCCCCGAAGTCGGCGGCGGTGAGGTTCAGGGCCTGGATCGAGGTGCCCATGGCGCCGTCGAACACGAGCACGCGCCCGGCCAGGAGCCTCCGGAGGAGGTCGATGCGGGAACCGGTCCGGGGGCCGGCGGGGGTTGGGTTCAAGGGCGATCTCCCGAAGGGGCAAGGGACACGGACCGTGAGCGGCCGGAGCATTGTATCAAAAGAGGCACAAAAAAACCGGGGGCCCGAGACCCCCGGTCCTTGTTGTCAGTGAGGCGATCCGGATCAGGGGCGGCGGGCGCCGGGCTGCTCGCGGGCGAGGTCCACGCGGATCGCCCGTCCGTCCAGCATCTTGCCATCCATCTCCTTCGCCGCGGACTCCGCGGAGTCCTCGGTATTGAAGGTGACGAATCCGAATCCCCGGGAACGACCGGTGTCCCGGTCCAGGATGACCCGGGCCTCCATGATCTCCCCGAAGGAGGAGAAAGCGGTCTGCAGGCTGGTGTCGTCCGTCTTCCATGCCAAACCACCGACAAAGAGCTTCTTGGCCATATCGCGACTCGCACTCCACTTGTGCACGGCGGCGGAGGCCGGCCCCCCACCGGGCGTGCGGTTCCACGCGCCGCAAGCACGGGCGGGCAGGAGGACCGGAAGAGAACCGAAGGCGGGAAGTCGCTCGGGGCCCCGGGGTCTTCATGCGGCGTCATGACGCGGCGGTCTCGTCTCCGGCCGAGTGCCGGAAGAGCCCCGACTCCGTCAGGGGTCGGGAGTCGTATTGAGGTTACGCGGAGGCCGGTGCCGGAGCAAGGAAATACCGGCCCCGGAACCTCAACTGCGGCCTTCCCGAGGCCTCGGGCCGGGACGTATAGTTTTGGGCGGCGGGCCGCGCCGGCCCGCCCGCCGGGGCTCCCCTCGACCCGATTTTCTTGCCCCACAAACGGTTGTCGCACGGTCCGCCGCTACCCGGCATGTCACGACGGCCTCTGGAGATCGTTACCAAGAATGGAATCGAGCGGCGCCGGCCGGGCGCAGCGCCCCCCCGATCCCCCGCCTCCGCCGGAGCTGGTGGCCCGGGTCCGGGAGCGGGACCCGGAGGCGCTGGACACCTTCTTCGCGCTCTACTTCGACCGGGCGTTCGGATACGTCCGGCGGCTGGTGCGCGACGTGACCGAGGCCGAGGACATCACCCAGACCGCGTTCCTGAAGATCCACCGGGCCATCCACACCCTGGACGTGGACCGCGATCCGACCTCGTGGGTGTTCGCGGTGGTCTCGAACACGGTGCGCGATTTCTGGCGGTCCCGACGCCACCGCCAGTCCAAGCTGCAGGTTTCGATCGAGAACCACCCGGTGGCGTCCGATCACACCGTGCACGAGGAGCAGGAGGCCCGGGACGCGATGCGGGTGGTGGAGGAGGCGATGGCGGGGCTGAGCGGGAACCTGAGGGCGGTGGTGCTGCTCCGCGACTACGAGGACCTGAGCTACGCCGAGGTGGCCGAGGCGCTGGGGATCGCCGAGACGGCGGCGCGGAAGCGCCATTCCCGGGCGCTGACCGAGCTGAGGCGGGCCCTGGCCGAAGCCGGGGGGGAACCGCCCCCCCATGAATGAGGACGATGATCGAGCGCGACGAAGCGGGGTTCGACTCCGAGCTGCATGACCGGGTGAAGGAGCTTCCGCCCCTCCGGCCGGGGACCGCCTACCGGGAACGGGTACGCCGCCAGTTCACCGGTTCGGTCCCTTTCGAGGTAGTGGGCGCTTCCGCCCCCCCCCGGCGCGCGCTTCGCCGGTGGTGGCCTCCCCTGGCCGCGGCGGCGCTCCTGGCGGTGGCGCTGGCTGCGCTCACCGCGCGCCCGGGCGCGGCCCCGGTCTGGCGGGTGCTGGACGTCTCCGGGGCCCGGGTGATCACGATCGACGGGGCCGGCCGGCCGGCCGGGGGCACGGGGGGGCTCCTTCTGGCCTCGGGGAGCCGGGTGACCGGATCCTCCGAGGGAGACCTCACCGTCGGGATCCCGGGAGGGTTGAGCCTGGTCCTGGGCCCCGGGGCCGAGGTCCGGCTGGGGGTGAAGCGCGGGGTCTTCCGCCCGCCCGTCCTCACCGCGGAGGTGCTCGCGGGGACCGCCTGGGGCACCACCGGAGACCGCTTCCCCCCCGGCGGCCTGGACATCGTGACCGCCGAGGCGGACGCTCACGTGAGCGGAACGACCTTCGCCATCATGTGCGAACCGACCAACACCTGCGTCTGCGTGCTGGAAGGCAAGGTGCGGGTCATCGTGCCCTCGGGGGGGATCGAGACGGTCCCGGCCGAGCGGCGCCTTTACGTCTCCCGCACCGAGAACCGGACCGCGCTGGAACCGCTCCCCGCCGACGAGCGGGCCAAGCTCGAGTCGGTGCGGGCGCGGGGGTCGTTCGGGGACGCGGCCTCCCGCTAGCGGTCCCCTCCCGGTGCGTGGGGGGCGCCCGGCCCTCGCTGCTGCTTCCCGCCGGGATAGAGGAACCGCAGCATGTTCCCCGCCCGGGCCGCCCAGGCGGTCTCGTCGTGGTGCGCGCCCGGCGCCTCGAAGTAGTCCAGGTCCACCCCCGGGAGCCACCCCTTGGCGGTCAGCGCGTCCCGCAGGTCCCGCGCCGCCTCGACCAGCGACCGGGACTCCGCCGCGGTGGACCCCTCGGCGGTCCCGATGTCGAGCCAGATCCGGGCCGGGGTCCGGGCCCGGCCGGCGACTTCCTGGAGGATCTCCCGGTTCGCCCACCACACCGAGGGGCTCACCACCCCCAGGCGGGTGAAGGTTCCGGGGTGGGTAAGCCCCAGGTACAGGGAGACCAGTCCCCCCAGGGAGGACCCGGCGAGCCCGGTGGCCTCGGGGGCCGGGTCGGTGCGGTAAGTGGCGTCGATCATCGGCTTCAGCTCCTCCACCAGGAACCGGCCGTAGAGGTCGGCTTCCCCGCCGCCGTGGGCGGGGTCGGCGACCGGGGTGTACTCGGCGATCCGGTCGGCGGTGTTATAGACCCCGACCAGGATCAGCGGCTGGATCTCCCCGGGAGGGATGCCGGCCTCCAGCGCCTCGTCCATCCCCCACTCGATTCCCAGGAACGAGGTGGCGGCGTCCATCAGGTTCTGCCCGTCCTGCATGTAGAGGACCGGATAGCGGTCGCCGCCGGTGCCGTATCCGGGAGGGAGGTACACGATCACGTCGCGCGGACGGGCGAGGAACCAGCTGGCCACGTCGTGGTGGTAGCGGATCTCCCCGGAAAGGGTGTGCGGCCGCTCGCCGGCCGCGTCCCGCCACGCCTCCACCGCCACCCGGACGGTGTCGACGCCGGTCACGGTGTGGGTGCGATTGGGGATCTCCGCCCCGCTCGCCGCCTTCTCCACCGTCGTCCAGCTGCCTCGGGTGATCTTGAACTCGATCGGGGTCCCGGCGTCGAGAGGCGCCCCGGCCCGGTAGTCGCCGGCGGAGGTCTTCTCCAGCCGGAGGCCGCGGCCGTCCCAGCTCCCCAGCTCGGGAACGTTCCCCGACACGAAGAGCGAGTCCCCGGCGGGGGTTCCGGGGGGAGCGGAGATCACGAACAGCACCCCGGGCACCGGCGGCGGCTCCGGCGCGACGGCCTCGCCGGAGTTGCAAGCCACCGCGCTCAAGAGGACCGCTCCCGCCGCCAACCCATGTCGAAGCGTTCTCCGGCAAACCGTGAAACTCATGGCCTCCCCTTCCCCGCCGGCGGCCCGGCCCCCGCCGGCGCCGTCCCATGAGAGCGCGGCCGGCCCCCCCGGCGCAAGCGGGAACCGCGTCGCCGATCAAATCCCCTGGACGGGGGGGAGGATATCCTGTAGCTCTGTCGTCACCATGATCCATCCACACGCGGCCTCGGCCGAGCCCACCGCCTTCGTCCGGGAGATGCTCCCCCACGTCTCCCGAACCTTCGCCCTCACCATACCCGTGCTCCGGGAGCCGCTCCGGACACGGGTGGGGATCGCCTACCTGCTCTGCCGGATGGTGGACACCGCCGAGGACCGGGGCGACATCCCCGCCTCCACCCGGGAGACCCTGTTCGCGATCCTGGGGGGGCTCGCCCGGCGCCCCCGGGACGCCGCGCTCCGGACGGAACTCCAGGCGGCTTGGCCGGATCACCCCGACCCGCAACACGACCGGCTCCTCCGCCGGGCCGACCTGGTCCTGGACGCCCTCGCCGGGATGGACGGCCGCGCGGCGCGGGACATCGCGGAATGCCTGGAGGAGATGATCGAGGGCATGGCCGCCTTCCCCTGTCCCCACGCGGGGCGGCCTCCGGTCGCCGCCTGCCCGGACCTGGACGCGCTGGAACGCTACTGCCACGCCGCCGCGGGGACGGTGGGGATCCTCCTCTCCCGGCTCTTCGCCCCGGAGATCGGCGGCGCGCACTGGCTGACTCCGGTCCGGGCGGAGGAGGGGCGCCGGTTCGGCCTCGGGCTCCAGCTGGTGAACGTGCTCAAGGACCGCCGCGGCGACGTCGATCGCGGCATCCGCTACGTGCCGGCGGCGTGGATGGAGGGGACCGGCTCGGGAGAGCGCCTGTCCCGCGCCGGCCGCGTGCAGCTGGTGGAGCTGGCCCTGGAACACCTGGATGCCGCCCAGTCCTACATTCTCTCCCTCCCCGCCGCGCGGGAGGACATGCGGCTCTTCTGTCTGTGGGCGGCCCACCTCGGCCTGGCCACGCTCCGGCGGATCGCCGCCGAGGCCCCGGGGGGCGCCCCGCCCAAGGTGGACCGGGATGAGTTGGCGCGGGTGCTGGACCGGGCGCGGGGGGCGGCAGGGGACGACACCGCTCTCGACGCTCTCCACCGGGAGTACCGGGGGGCGGTCACGGCGGCGCTGGCGGGAACCGCCTAGCGGTCGGGGAACGGTCCGGGGATCGGAACGCCACGCGCTCCGGGGCTCAGCGACAGCCCCCGGTGCCTCAGGTGGGCGCGAACGAAGGGCCGGGCCGGCCGCCCCCGCTTCCGCCGATGTTGGGCGCGCGGAGGAGTCGCCGCCCCCCCTCGTGGCCGCATTCGGGGCAGGCCACGTCCCCGCGGTCCCGCTCCGAGATCGTGAGCATGGTGTCGAAGACCGCCCCGCAGGCGGGGCATTCGAAATCGTAGTACGGCATCCCCGTTCCTCGCCGGTCGCGCCCGGCGGATCCATCCCGCCGGGGCTCTCCCTCAAGGACGCGGAAGGGGACCGGCCGGTCACGGACCTTTTCGGGCGCGGGGATCCTGGACCCGGGGGCCCGGCGGCGGCGCCGGGCCCCGAGGGGCCGAAGGCCGGGGGGGGTCCAGGGTGCGGAGCCGGCGCCGGCGCGTCTTCCCCTCCCCGGTTCACCCCCCGGCGTCGAGAAGCGCCCGGACGGCGGCGGTTCCGGCCACGTGGCCGCCGGCCCAGGCCCACTGAAAGTTGAATCCGCCGATCCGCCCGTCCACGTCCAGGATCTCTCCGCAGAGGTGCGCCCCGGGAGCGGGGCGCGACTCCATGGTTTCCAGCCGGAGCTCGGAGAGCGGCACCCCGCCCGCGGTGACCTCGGCATGGTTGTAGCCGCGGTCGCCGGTCACCGGGAGCGGGAGCGCGGTGAGAGCGGCGACCAGGGCGCGCCGCCCGTCGCGGGTCAGGGAATGGCCGGGAACGGCGGGCTCCACCCCGGCCCGCTCGCACAGGGCGCGGGAAAGGCGGTCGGGGAGCCGCGCTCCGACCCACCGGCCCACCGACCGCGTTCCGAGGCCTCGGAGGGCCGCGTCCACGCCGTCCGGGGCCAGGTCCGGAAGCCAGCTCACGACCAGGTGCGCCCCCGGGTCCCCGGCGGCCGCGTCCAGGTAATAGCGGCTCATGTCCAGCACCCCCGGTCCGGAGAGGCCGAAGTGGGTGCAGAGGATGGAATCGACGAACCGCTGGAGGCGCTTCCCCCCGGAGGCCCGGAGCTCCAGGGCGGCCTCGGCCGAGACGCCGGTGAGCGCGCACAGGAAGTGCTCCGGGGGAAGGAGCAGCGGGACCAGCCCGGGGAAGATGCGCGGGGTGAGGGTGTGTCCCAGGGACCGGGCGAGCGAGTAACCGCCTCCGTCGGAGCCCGAGCGCGGAAGGCTCCGGCCCCCGGTGGCGAGGATCACCCGGCGGCCGCGGAGCCCGGGCGGACCCACCGGAGGCGACTTGGCCGAACCCTGGCCCCGGGTGAGGAGAAAACCTGAGTCCGTGCGCTCCACCCCCACCGCGCGCCAGGGATGGCGGAGGACCGCCCCGGCGTCGGCGGCCGCGCGGAGGAGAGCGTCGAGTACGGTGCGGGCGCGGTCGGTGACCGGGAAGAGCTTTCCGGTTTCCTCGCGCTTCAGCTCCACTCCGAGCCCGGCGAAGAACTCCCGGGTGCGGGCGACGTCGAACCGGAGCAGCACCTTGCGGATCGCTTTCCGGGAGGAGCCGGCAAAGGCGGTCTCGTCCACCACGTCGTGGGTGACGTTGCAGCGCCCTCCCCCCGCCACCAGGATCTTCGCTCCGAGGGTGCGCGCGCCGTCCACCACCACGATCCGGAGCGGCGCACCCGCCTCCCGGGCGGCGCGGCCGGCGGCGATCGCGGCCATGAGCCCGGCCGCACCCGCCCCCACCACCACCAGGTCCGCCTCGGGACGGGCCTCCGGGTCCGGGGTCACGAAAGGACGACCTCCTCCGCCGGCTCCCGCAGGTTGTACCGCGAGCTCATGACCGCGCCGTAGGCCCCGGCGTTCTCGATCAGGAGCACGTCGCCGGGGCGGGGCGAAGCGATCCACCGGTCGCGCCCGAGCACGTCCCCGGACTCGCAGATGGGGCCCACCACCTGCCAGTAGCGGGTCGGCGCCTCGCGGAGCCGGGTGAGGTTGTGGATGGTATGCCAGGCGCCGTAGAGCGCGGGACGCAGGAGCGAGTTCATCCCGGTGGCCACCCCGGCGAAGTGGACGTCCTCCTTGGCCCGCACCTGGGTGACCGGGGCGAGCAGGACCCCGGCCTCGCTCACCAGGTAGCGGCCGGGCTCGAGGCGGAGATCCACCGGTCCCAGGTGCGCGGCGAGGGGCGCGAGCAGCGCCTCCACCCGGGCCAGGTCGAGCGCGGGCTGGTCGCTCCTCTCGGGCACCCCGAGCCCGCCGCCGAGGTCGATCCAGCGGGTCTCGGGAAAATGCTCCAGGAGCCCGGTCAGGGCGCGGCCGGTGGCCGCCCAGACCTCGGGGTCGAGGATGCCGCTGCCCACGTGGGCATGCAGCCCGGTGACCGCGGCCCCCGCGCGACGGGCGGCCCGCGCCACCGCCGCCGCCCCCTCCACCGGGCTTCCGAACTTGGCCCGGGCCCCGGCGGTGCGCACGTTGTGATGGTGGCCGAACCCGCGCCCCGGATCCACCCGCACCGCGATCTCGCGGCCGCGGAAGACGCCGGGAACCTGGGCCAGGATCTCCGGTCCGTCCACGGTGACCTCGGCCCCGAGCGCGAACGCGGCGGCGTACTCGTCCACCGGACAGAAGTTGGGGGTGAACAGGAGCGGAACCGGCTCCCCCACCGTCTCCCGGGCGCGGCGAAGCTCGGCCTCGGAGACGCACTCCAGCCCGAAGCCGGCGCCGGCGATCTCGCGGAGGAGGTCCGGGTGGGGGTTCGCCTTCATGGCGTAGTAGAACCCGCGCACCGAGGGGAGCGCGCGCCGGAGTTCCATCGCCCGGGCCCGGACGGTGGGAAGGTGGTAGACGTAGCGGGCACGGCCGTCGGCGGCGAGGCGAAGCAGATCGTCCCGGCGTTCGGTCCACCACCGGGCGGGAGGGCGGCGGCGGCGGCCGCTTTCGCGGAGCATCTCCCAGGTGGGGCCGAGCCGCGGGTCGGGATCGTGGGCGGCGAAGAGCCGCGCGTGAAGCCGGGCGACCAGGGACTGGGCATCGGCCTCGTCCACCACGAACGAGAAGTTGAGGTCCTCGGCGGAGACGCTGACCAGGTGGACCGGCCGCTCCTGGAACGCTTCCAGGGCCGGGCCCAGCTCGTGGAGAACGGCGCGGATCCGCCGGCCCACGATCGAGACCACCGCCGCCGGGTGAACCACCCGAACCGTGCCCAGAGCCTCCAGCCGCTGCACCAGCTCCCGGAAGACCCGGCCCTCCACCCCGCCGGGGATGGGATCGAGGGAGACGCTGACCGCCGACTCGGAGGTGGCGATCAAATCCACCGAGACGTCGCGGTCGCGGAAGAGATCGAAGATCCGGGCCAGGTAGCCGGGGGTCCCCCACATGGCCAGCGACGAGAGGTTGAGGAGGGTGACCCCGGTCCGGCAGGTGACCGCGGTCACCGCGGGCCGGTCGTCCTCCACCCGCTCGACCCGGGTCCCTTCCACCTCGGGATCCTGCACCCGGGCCACCCGGATGGGGATGCCCTGGCTCGCGGCGGGGGCGAGGCATCGCGGATGGAGCACCTTGGCCCCCATGGCCGCGAGTTCCTGAGCCTCGCGATAGTCCATGTGGAGTATGAGCCGCGCGGCGGGGATGCGGGTGGGGTCGGCGGTGAACATCCCGTGGACGTCGGTCCAGATCTCGAGCAGGTCCGCCCCCAGCCGGGCGGCGAGAAGGGCGGCGGAGGTGTCGCTCCCCCCCCGTCCCAGCAGGCACCGCTCTCCCCGCTCGGTGCGGGCGATGAACCCCTGGGTGATCACGACGCGGGCGTCGCCGGCCAGGGACTCGACCTCCTCCGGGGCGCGGCGCACGGGAACGTCCGCGGCCAGGTAGCGGGTCTCGTCGGTCTCGGTGGGATCCCAGACGGTGGTGAGAACGCGGCCGGCATCGAGCCAGAACGCGTCCACCCCCCGGGAGGCGAGCACGGCCGCCCCGAGGCGGCTCGAGGCCAGCTCGCCCATGGCCATCACCCGCGCGGCCAGCCGGGGGGAGGACTCGCCGGTGAGCCCGATGCCGTCCACGATCCGGGAGAGCTCCTCCCAGAGGGCCTCGACCTCCGGCTCCCGGCCCCCGAGGCCGGCCTCGGTGGCCAGCCGCCGGTGGGCGCCGCGAATCTCCTCCAGAAGTGAACCGGCGTCGCCGGTCCGGGCCCGTTCCACCGCGCGCTCGAGGCGGTCGGTGATCCCGGCCAGGGCGGAGACCACCAGGCAGACCCGACGGCGGGGGATGAGCTCGCGCGCCCGGGCGGCGATCCGGTCCCAGTTTTGGGCCGAGGCCACCGACGTGCCGCCGTACTTGAGAACGACCCAGGGTTCCGCCATGGAAGCACCGCTCCTCCAATGAGCGGCCGCGGGCGCCGCGACCGGTCATTCACCATACAAGAGCGCTCGATGATTGGGGAGCGGGAGGACGGGCGGGGGGGAGGCGGGGAGCCGGACAAGAGATGGGAGTGCGGGGCGGACGGGCGTCCCAAGCCGGGGACGACCCGCCCGCGCCCGCAGGCCGCGGAGACCGAGGAGGGCGGGCAAGCCCCCACGGCACTCTCCCACCTGAAACGGTCAGATCCCGGTGATGACCGGCGCCTCTCCGTTGGCGTTGACGTTGGGCACGGTCATCTTCACCGTCACGCCGGCCATCCTCCCGGTGCCGGTGGCGGTGATCTCCATCGGGGTGGTGAGCGCGTCGGCTCCCCCTCCCGAGGTGATCGCATAGTCGAAGGACTCGGAGGGGTTCAAGGTGACGATGCCGTACTCACCGGCGACCGGCGGCCACTGCGGCGCTCCCGAGTTGCCGGGGTGCTCGCCCGCGAACGTCTTGGCCGCGGTGAGGATCTCCCCCATCCGGGTCTGCGCCTCGGAGACGCGGGCCTTCTTGGTGTAGCTCCCGTAGATCGGCACCGCGATGCCGGCGAGAACGGCCACCAGGACCACCACCACCATGAGCTCGATCATGGTGAATCCGCGGTCCCGGCGACGATGTTGACCTGGCCTCATGACAGAACCTCCGAAAGAGAGAGTGGAAGCGCCGTTCCTGCGGCCGGACCTCCCTCGGTTGGGTGTCCCGCCACCGGGATCGGGCCAATTGACGCACCCTGGCCGCCGCCCGGCTCTTGCCGGCCCGGACCCCGGTTCGCGCTAACCCGTTGAGGCGAAAGACGCTCGGCCCGGAGCCGGTCCGCCGGCCCTCGGGCCCCACCCCGGGCTCCGGCGAAAGACAACCCCTGGTAATGCAGGCTTCGGGCCAGTGGACATACACAATGGGAGACCGGGCCGAAAGAGGGATAATTCGGGGATCGGCCGAGGGGATGGGCGCAGCTCTCACCGGGCCGGAGAAAGTGGTGTCCCCAACGGGATTTGAACCCGTGTCGCCAGCGTGAAAGGCTGGTGTCCTAGACCAGACTAGACGATGGGGACCCGAACTCGACTCCTCGCACCTCCCGGATCGGACGCGCTTCGGCGCCGGGGATTCCGGGCCACCTCACGAGGGTAAAACCGGGCGCAGAAGGTAGCAGGGCCGCGCGAGCGCGGTCAACCCGAGTCCCAGCGCGCCCTCGCCCTCCCGGCCACCGCCGCGATGCGAAAGGTTGTGGCGACGAGAAGCCGGCCGGGATGGCGGCCGAAATACCGCCCGCGTCACGCCCGGAAATGAACCGGCGGCGAGCAAAAAAAAGGCCGGGGGGTGATCCCCGGCCCCGCTTCAGACTGGAACCGGGCGTAGGCACCCGGCTGGAGGGCAACCAGCCTGAAGACTGATTCGTGCTTATCGCACGACCTCTTGGCAAGGGCAACCGGGCGATCCACGCGGGATGAGCAAGGGCTACAGGGTGAGTAGCCGGCTACGTGGATACTATCCCAAGTTACCGGTCGCCATTATACCAGCCGACCAGCCCGCGTCATCCAAAAATCGGCTTCAGAGCCGCCGAATGAGCCCGACCACCTTGCCCACGATCCGCAGTTCCCGGGGGTCGCGGACCTCGATCGGCTCCATGCTCGAGTTCTCCGGGATGAGACGGACCCTATCCCCTTTCTTTTCAAAGCGTTTCACCGTCGCCTCGTCCCCGATCATGGCCACCACGATGTCCCCGTTGAGGGCGGTGGCCTGGGGGCGGACGAGGATCTGGTCCGCCGGACAGATGTGGGCCTCGATCATGCTCTCACCCTGGACCTCCAGGAGGAAGTTGCCGTCCCCACGGAGCAGGGTCGGATCGAGGGTCAGGCGTTCGGTGATGTTCTCCTGGGCCAGCAGGGGTTCCCCGGCGGCGATCCGTCCCACCACCGGGATGCTCTGCCCGGTGGCGGTGGGACGCGGCCCCACCAGCTCGATCCCCCGGGAGCGATCGCGCGCCCGGATGATGTACCCTTTGCGCTCCAGGGCCAGAAGATGGTCCGAGGCGGCGCGCGTGCTCTTCATGCCGAACTCGGAACAGATCTCCCGCAGGGTGGGCGGATATCCCCGGTCCTCCAGATGACGGGCGAGGAAGTTGTAGATCTGCTGCTGCCGCGAGGTCAGTCTCTGCATGAGGATCTCCTAGATCGGACGGGCCACCAGTTCCGGGAAGAATAGTTCCGCCTGTGGGGTCCGCCGGCCCTCGCCCCGGCCCTGAGAATCTAATCCAGAACCCGGGTTGGATGCATCCGTCCGTTGGACGGAGATGGGCTCGGGGGCCGATTCCCAGGGAGTCCCCACCAGGGGGCCCTCCGGAACCAGGCCTGCGGCCAGGCCGAGAAGGAAGCTGACCCGCCAGTCGGAACCGGCTTCGGACGCCACCGCCGGCCCGATTTCCAGCGCCCGCCGGAGCAGGCCGAGCCTCCCCTCGTCACGGAAGCGCTCCCAGTCCCGGGCGAAGGCGCGGTGATGCTCCACCCGGCGGCGACGTGTCACCCCCCGGGCGGCGGACTGGAGCCGGGCCACCAGCGCCCGGCGGATTTCATAAGTTTCTTCGCGAGCAAGGGTTGCTCCGGTTGCCTGAGATTCCGCGATCATGATCGCCCTCCAGCGAAACGGGTTGTCCGGGCCGCGCGACGCCGGTCGCGACGCCGGCCCGGAGTCCCGTCGTTCGTGAAATCCACCCCGCTTCCCTTCATCCCCGAAGAAGTGCCCGGCCAGGGCCGGCTACGCCCGCCTCACCCGACTTCCCCCGTCTTCATGAGGAGAACGTTCCCCCGCCGGGCTCAATTCGTTTGCTGTCCATATGTATACTACGCATACGCATCCCGAGCAAGCACAAAGTGTCCCCCGGTGAAAATAGTGGGTAAGCGACCGGAGGATAATCAGTTATCGAGGTCGAGAAAACCCTCGAGCCGGACCGAAAGGCGCTCCCATTCCGCGATGGCGGCGCGAATCCCCGCCTCCAGCTCGCGAAGGTCGCCCGAGAGACGGGCCAGCCGGCCGGGATCCACCGCGACCTCGGGGTCGGACATGGACAGGACGAGGCTCTCGCGGCGCCCTTCCAACTCCTCCACCCGCGCCTCGGCGTCGGCCACCCGGCGGCGGAGCGCCGCCTCGTCGCGCTTGCGCCGGCGCTCCGCTTCGTAGCCACGCCGGCGTTCCTCCTTCGCGGCCGGCGGCGCCGGAGGAGGCACCGGATCCCGGCCGGCGCGCTGCCGCCCGGCCGGGCGTGTTTCGGGAAGCCGGCTCTCGGCAGCGGCCGGGGGCGCCGCCGGCGCAGGGGCCTCGGGGACCGGCGCGCGGACCCGGGCGCGGGCGTAGGCGCTATACCCCCCCTCCCACAGGTGGCACCCGTCCGCGCGGAGTTCCATCACGTGATCCACCACCCGGTCGAGGAAGTAGCGGTCGTGGCTCACCACCAGCACGGTGCCGCCGAAGGCCCGAAGCGCGGCCTCGAACACCTCGCGGGACTCGATGTCGAGGTGGTTGGTGGGCTCGTCGAGGACGAGGAAGTTGGCGCCCTCGCGCACCAGCATGGCCAGCGCGACCCGGCTCTTCTCCCCGCCCGAGAGCTGATTCAGCGCCTTGAACACCTCGTCGCCGCGAAAGAGGAACGAACCCAGGAAGTTGCGGATCTCGTTCTCGGTAACCTGGGGGGTGACCTTCCAGACCTCGTCGAGCACGCTCTGGGGCCCGCGGATCCCGGTCTGCTCCTGCTCGTAGTAGCCGATCCGCACTCCGGGGCCGATCTTGAGCCGCCCGGAGGTGGGGCTCTCCTCCCCCACCAGGAGTCGCACCAGGGTGCTCTTGCCCACGCCGTTCGGACCCACCAGGCCGACCTTCTGGCCGCGGAGGATCAGGAACGAGGCCTCGGAAAAGATGGTGGTCTCGCCGTATCGTTTGGCGGCGCGGCGGGCCTCGACCACGTTCCGCGCGCTCCGCTCGGGCTCGGGGATCTCCATGCGGATGCTCGAGGCCGGCCACTCCGGCGGCTCCACCCGCTCCAGCTTCTCCAGCATCTTCCTGCGGGCCTGGGCCTGCTTGGTCTTCTGCCCGGCGATGTTGCGGCGGATGAAGTCCTCCTGCCGGGAGATCTCGGCCCGCTGAAGCTCGTAGTGCCGGGCCTGCTCCTCCAGCCGCCGCTCCCGCTCGACCAGAAAGCCGTCGTAGTTGCCGTGGAAGTGGTGGAGCTTGCGGTGGCGGAGCTCGGCGGTCCGGTCGGTCACCCGGTTCAGGAACATGCGGTCGTGGCTCACCACCACGAACGCGCCCTGGTAGTTCTGGAGGAAGTTCTCCAGCCACTCGATGGCGTCCAGGTCGAGATGGTTGGTGGGCTCGTCGAGAAGGAGCAGATCGGGGTCGCGCAACAGCACCCGGGCGAGGATCGCGCGCGACTTCTGGCCGCCGCTGAACTCGGCGAGGGGGCGGTCGAGATCCTCCTCGGCGAAGTGGAGGCCGGTCAGCACCGCCTGCACCCGCGCCTCGAACGAATAGCCCCCTTCGCGCTCCAGGCGCTCCTGCAGGTGGGCGTAGCGGTCGAGGAGGTCCTGCGTGCCGGGATCGCCCTCGGTGACCGCGCCGAGGCGGGCGGTGACTTCGCCGAACTCCTCGTGCAGCTCCTCCAGGTGGCGAAGCCCGCGGGCCGCCTCCTCGCGCAGGGTGCGGCGGTCCTCGATCCGCACCTCCTGCTCCATGGCCGCCACCACCGCGCCCTTGCGGAACCACACCGTGCCCCGGTCGGGCTCGAGGTCCCCGAGTAGGAGCCGGAAGAGGGTGGTCTTGCCCGCTCCGTTCCGTCCCACCAGGGCGGCCCGGGCGCCGTCGGCGATCTGCCAGTGGACGCCCTCCAGCACGGTGTGCGCGCCGTAGGACTTCTGGATCTCGGTGAGCTGGGCGATGAGCATGCGGGCTCCGGGAAAGAGACGGCGTCACGAAGCGAGCGACGATGATACCGGAGCGCGGACGGGCGGGAAAAGGAGGGGGCCGGGGGGCCGGTTGAACGAGCGGATCGGCCCGCGGCCGCCTTCTGGACGGGCCGCTACCGGCGATCGGGCGGCTCGGAGCCGCGGACCGAGGCCCCGGAGTCGAGGGCCTCGCGCACCTTGAGCCGGAACTCCTCGGAGGTAAAGGGCTTCCGGAGGAAGACCGGGCCGGCGCCGCCCAGATCCGGGAGGCCGCCGTGGGGGGGGAGGCTCCCGATGAAAAGCACCCGGGTGCCGGCGGGGCGCGACCCGAGAGCGGCCCCAAGGGCCTCGGGCCCCCGGGGAGCGCGGTCGCCGTCCACGATGAGGAGCGACGGCGCCGGCCCTTCGTCCGCGGCGTACCCCTCCCGGACCTCGGACAGGTCCAGAACGCCGTACCCGGCTTCGGCGAGGGTGCGCTCCAACAGGGCCCGTATTCCCGCGTCCGGCTCCGCCACCGCCACCAATTCGGTGCCTCCCGGCGCCTCCGCCGCCGGCGCCGGCCCGGGGGCGGGAGCGCGCTCGGGAGCGGCGGCCTCGGGGAGATAGACCAGGAAGGTGGTGCCGCGGCCGGCCTCGGTCTCCAGCTGGACGGTCCCGCCGTTCTGGCGAACGATGCCGTAAACGGTGGAGAGACCGAGGCCGGTCCCCTTTCCCTCCTCCTTGGTGGTGAAAAAGGGCTCGAAGATGTGCGAGACCACCTCTTCGGCGATCCCGGTGCCGGTGTCGCTCACCTCGAGCACCTGGTACCGGCCCGCGGCGATCTCCCAGTCCGCGGCCGACGCGGGCGGTACCTCGCGGCGGCTCACCGATACCGCGAGGGTGCCGCCCGCGGGCATGGCGTCCCGGGCGTTGACCACCAGGTTCATGAACACCTGCTCGAGCTGGCCGCGATCGGCATGGACCCAGGCGTCGGCGTCGTCGAAGTGGGTGACGAGGACGACGTCGCCCCCGACCAGCCGCCCCGCCATGCTTTCCATGTCCGCCACCACGCTCTTCAGGTTGATCACCTCCGGGCGCATGGCCTGGCGGCGGCCGAAGGCCAGGAGCTGGCGGGTGAGCCCGGCCCCGCGATCGGCCGCCTTCCGGATCTCGTCCAGGTCGCGATGGGCCTTTTCGGCGGCGGGATCCAGCCGCCGGGCGAGCAGGGAGGCGTAGCCCGAGATCGCGGTGAGAAGGTTGTTGAAGTCGTGGGCCACCCCGCCCGCGAGGCGGCCTATCGCCTCCAGCTTCTGGGCCCGGCGGAACTGCGCCTCAAGCTGTTTGAGCTCGGTGATGTCGGAAACGAAGCCCTCCAGCGCCTCGAGATTTCCGGCGGCCCCCCGGATCCCGCGCCCCTGCTCCCAGACCCAGCGCTCCTCCCCGCGCGCGTCGTGGATCCGGTAGACCAGCTCGAAGGGCAGGTTCCCGCCCACCGCCGCCTGCACCGTGTCCCAGACCCGTTTCCGGTCGTCGGGATGGATGAGATCGCCGTAGGAGACCCGGCGGTCGGCCACCAGGTCCGAGGGCGAGTAGCCGGTGAGCCGGGCCGCGCCCTCGCTGGCGAACTCCATGGTCCAGCGGGGGTCGTTGGCGCACCGGTAGGCCATCCCGGGGAGGTTGCTGAACAGGGTGGCGAGCTTGCGGTTCATCTCGCTCAGCTCCTCCTCCTTGGCCAGCACCAGCCGGATGTAGCGGGAGAGGACGGCGAAGACGATGACCCCGGTGACGAGCACGAACGCCCAGCCCTTGATCATCTCGAGCCGGACCAGGAGATCCGGGGAATGGACCAGGGAACCCAGCACCCGGTCGGAGAACAGGATCCACAGGAAACCCACCACCAGGTACATGCCTGCGGCTTGGAGGGCGGGGCTGATGTGACGGCTCTTGGGGTTCATGGACCTCGATCTGCCCGGGGGGCATCCGCCCCCAAAAGAACGAGTCGGAAAGAGTCCGTCCGCGGAGATGTACCGTCGATGATGTGGGGTGGAGAACTCCCGCTCCCGAAACGGGATCGGCCCGGTCCGAACCTGGCTTTAATTCTTTTCCCGCAAGCGGCGAATGGCAAGGGAAAGCGGTCAAGGAAGCCGGACGAGTTTCCGGATCGCGCGGTTCTCCCCCAGGTCGAGCCGGGCGAAGTAGACCCCGGCGGGGGCGGCCCGGCCGTCCCCGGTTCGGCCGTCCCAGGCCACCGCGACCGGGCCCGGCCCCACCTCGCCCAGGTTCACCCCGCGCACCAGCCGTCCGGATGCGTCGAACACCCGGAGGACGCCCGGAACGGGCACGTCCCCTTCCAGGGTCCCGGCGAGCTCGAACGCCCCCCGGGAAGGGTTGTTCACGACCCGGAGACCCTGGAGCACGGGAAAGAGGGCCGCCCGCCGGTGCTCGTCCAGGAGCCAGTCGTCGGGGTCGGGGACGACCGTCCAGTCCCCCGGCGGGAGGTCCACCGTCCACTCCACCGCGGCCCGGTCCAGGGCGCGCGCCTCGACCAGCTCGGTGTCCCGGCTCGAGTAGGCCACCTGGATCGGCATGCGGAAGACCGGGGCCCCGGTCTGGACCTGGCGGACCGCCACGCGAAGGCGGACGCCGGCTCCGTCCGACCGTTCCACCTTCCAGTCGTAGAGGAGTTCCGGGTGGCCCACCGTGTGCAGCCACCGTCCGAAGAACCAGTCGAGATTCTCGCCCAGCTCCGCCTCCGCCGCGCGCTGGAAGTCCGCACTCGATGCGTTCCCGTAGGCGTGGGCGGCCGCGTACCGGGTGAAGATCGCGAAGAAGCGGCGGTCGCCCTCCAGCCCGGCGGCCCGGCGCTCGGTCCCGCCGGCGGCGGGGCCGGAGAGGAGGCGGAGCCGCGACACCCCGCGGAGCATGTCCAGCACCCGCGCCCCCTTGTTGTACACGATGAAGGTGAAGAGGTCTCCGGGATCCGGATCGAGGAGGGGCACGTCGAGCTCGGGATGGGCGAAGTAGACGCTGTCCATGACCGCCGAGCGCTGCCGGAAGACGGCCCACCCGTAGCGGTGCTCGGAGTAGAGAAGGTCGAAGTAGGTGGCGAAGCCCTCGTTCAGCCAGACGTCGCGCCAGCTCGCGGGGGTGATCATGTCCCCCCACCACTGGTGGGCCAGCTCGTGGGCGAAGAGGCTCTCCACCTGGCGGGTGCCGGACAGATAGAAGTAGCCGATCAGGGTGTTGGTCTGGTGCTCCATCCCCCCGGGAAAGTTCCCGAGGCTCATGCCGTAGCGGGCGAACGGGAAGGGATGGAAGGTGGAGAAGAACGCGATCATGTCCGGGACCCCGGCGAAGGTCTCCCGGGTGCGCGCCTCGTACTCGGCATAGGTATGGAACTCCATCGGCAGCCCGCCGGGGCCGCTCTCGTCCACCACCACGTAGTCGCCCAGGTAGAGCGCGAGGAGGTAGGTGGCGGCGGGCGCGTCCAGGGTCCAGGTGCGCCGCACCGCTCCGTTGGCGAGCACGCGGCCGGGACCGGGCACGCCGGTGGCCGAGGCCACGCGCCCGGGAGGGGCGTCGACGGTGATGGAGGCGTACGCCTTGTCCCAGGGGACGTCGTGGGCCGGGAACCAGCGGCGCGCGTAGTCCGGCTCGCTGAAGGTGTGGACCCCGCGCGGATCGAAGACGAATCCCCCGGGCACGCCGCCCCACCCCGCGCAGCTCGGTGAGTTCCCGGTGTAGTCGACGCTCAGGATGAGGGTGTCCCCGGGAGCGGCGGCGGGAAACGGGCCGATCCGCAGGGTGCTGTCCGAGGCCTCGGAGGGGACGGGAAAGAGCGAGTCGGCGGGCGAGGCCGCGAGCGACACCGAGGTCGCGCGCCACCCCGCGAAGTCGAGCGGGAACTCGGTGAGCGGGGCCAGCGCGCACACGGTGAGGACGGCCCGGGCGCGGACGGTGCGGTCCGTCTCGTCGACGTCGGTGAAGTGGAGGTCGTAGCGGAGGACGTCGATCGAGTCGGGTCGGGCGGGGCGGTCGAGCGCCACCAGAGGGAGGCAGGCGGGGGCGGCCGCTTCCCGGTCGATGGCGGCGAGGGCCTCGGCGAGGGGGAGGGCGGGCAGGCGGGAGAGGCGGTCGCAGGCTTCGGGGGGGAGGAGTCCCCGCTCCATGAGCGGCACCAGGAGCGGCTGGGTGCGGGAGCCCGGGGGCGCGGGGACGGGGGTGGGCGGAGCGATGAGGGAGGCGGGAGCCGGCCGCCGGGGGAGGCCGGGCGGGTCCGAAGCCGCCGGGGGCGCGGGCCCGACGACGAGAAGCGCGGGCAGCACGAGCACCATGGCGGCGGCCGCGTTCCTCCCCATTCCGCGAATTTCCTTTCCGGTAAAGAGTTGCATCCCGTTCCCGCGCCGCCCCCGGCGGGCCGGTGGCCCCAGTCTACCGGCCTCCGCCCTCCCGGGGAATCGCGGGGCAGGGCGCGCGGCCGCGTTCCGCCGGACCGCCCCACCGCGGCGGGAGGAGCCCGGCCCGCTCCCGGGGCCGGCTCCCGGGAATCCCCCTCGTTGGCGGCTCCGGCTTCGCGGAGCGGGGCCTTCTCCCCCAAAACGCGGCTGAGGCCAGCCACCTTCACCTAAGCCGTTGAATTCATGGCGCTTGCGGCGGGCGACGGAGATGGGTAGGGGGCCGGCGGGTGGTCCCGAGGCCCCGGCCCGGGGGAATTTCCCCGCGCGCCGGGCGCCGGATCCCCGGAACGGCGGTCGAATCTTGAATTCAACTTATTGGTGCACTTGACGATACCCGGGTATTCGAGCGGGCGGGCCCGGACTGGCATCCGGCTTGCGGATACGACGGTCAGCCGCGGGGCGGTCCGAGAGCCGCCGGCGGTCCGAAGGGGGAATCAAGGAGAGCGCCATGAAGAAGCAAGCTACCGGAATCCGCCGCCTTCTCGCCGTCGCCGGCCTCATCGCCCTTCCCGTCTTCGCCTGGGGTTGCGGGCAGACCGCTCCCACGGGGGTAGACGTGGGGAGCATCCAGCAGCAGCAAGCGGGGCAGGTGCCGGCGGACACGCAACCCCCGATCTGGCACTAGGCCCCTCGAATTTCAGGAGACCCGGACCGCCCCGAGCGAGCGGCGGAACGGGGGAAACGAAAGAACCTCTCGACGAAGCTCCTTGGAGTCCACCGAATTCGCCAGAGACTGGACCGCCTCCAGAACCATCGCCCGGTTCCGGAGGCGGTCTTCTTTTCGGGCCCGTTCGAGAATGACCCCGCCCCACAGGGCCAGCTCCAGGTACCGGCGCTCCTGGCTGAGACCGGCGCACGTGCGGCTGACATCCGCATCCCCCCGCCGATCCTCGACGACCGCTCGTATGCAGGCCATCTCCGCCTCGAAGACCGGATAGGTGCACCGCCCCAGCGTGGACGCGGCCGCCTTCAGACGCTCCGCGGCTTCCGCGGGCGCGCCGAGCATCGCCAGCGCCAAGGCCAGCCTGGCCGCCGCCGCTCCTTGACCGCGGAGGATACCCTGGCGGGTATACTCGTCGAGGGTGGAGTCGAAGTGCTCTCTCGCTCCCTCCCAATCCTCCACGAACAGGCACCAGAGACCTTCCGCTTCCGAAACCGGGTTCTGCAGCGGCTCTCCCGTCGATCTGAGCGCGTCGCGGGCCCGCTCCAACTGCCCCCTCATTCCGGTCTGGGCGGCAAGATGCAGCAACAGCCGCCGGCAATGGGACAACACGAATTGATCACCGGCCGCCGTCGCTTCCCGTTCCTGATAGAGCAAGCGGCGCAGAGCGGGGCCTATCCTCCCGAGGACGAGATCCCCGGTGGCCGCGAAGAGAGAAGCCATCCCGATCATTCGCTTGTTGCGCAATCCAACGGCGGTGGCGAGAGCGCCCGAGCTGATCCGCCCCGCTTCCCTCGCCGACCCAAGGTGATGCTGAACGCCCGCCGTGCGCAAAGCGATCATGACGTACTCGTTCCAGAGCCCCTGCTCTTCGGCGAGCTTCATCGCTCGCGCCGCCAGCCGGCTCACCCCCTCGAGTTCATCCAATTCCAGCAAGAGCCCCGCCTTCGCGTGGAAGTACAACGGGAAGCGCTCGCACCCCTCCCCTCCCGCCTTCTCCGCGGCCTCCAGACACTCCCTCATCTTCGCCGGGTTGCGGGTCTGTCCCGAGTACCGGGCTCGACTGATCCAATACTGGATCTCCACGTCCGGCACCGCCGGGACCTCGCGGCGCATGTCCTCGTAGATCGCCTGGCCTTCGTCGTACTTCCCGTTCTGCCACAGCATCTCCGCGTGCTTGAGCCGCGTCATCAGCCGGACCCGCTCGCTCGCCGCGGACTCTTCCGAGAGCGCAATCGCAACCCGCGCCGCCTCCTCGGTCTCCCCCGCCGCCACCAGGGCGTCCACCAGCTGCAGCCGCCGCTCGAACACGTCCTGCTCGTCCGGTCCCGCCGCGATCAGCCCCCGCAGCGCGGCCACCTCCTCCTTGAACCGGCCCAACATCCGCGCCGCGGTCGCCGCCGCCCGCCACACCGGCGCCGGCGCCTCCGGGTCCAGCTCCCGCAAGAGATTCCAGTACCGGAGGACCGATTCGTACTCGCCGGCGCCCACCGCGCTCTCCAGCGCCCGGGCCGTGTACTCCGGCATGGCCACGCCGCGGCGGGCGGCCGACCCCGCCAGCCCCAGGTCTCCGGGATGCACGTCCGGGTCCCCGGCCAGGATCGCCGCCACCTCGGCGGTCCGCTCCGCGGTCAGAGCCTCCGGCGCCAGCGGGAGGAGGAGGGGCCGGACCGCCTGGTCCGCGATCCTCACCTGGAGTTCGCCCCGGCCGTAGTCCTGGGCGATGAGGGACGCGGTCGCCAGTGCTTCCCGGACCGGCTCCGGAACCTCCCCCCGACCGCCCAGCGCCGCCCGAAGCGACGACCACCGCCACCCCTTCTCGCTCCACGCCAGGAGCGCCAGCACCTCGCGGCCGCGGTCCGAGACCCTTTCCCAGAGCTGCGTCACGTCCCGGGCCAGGAGTTCCTCGTCCGTCGCTCCCGGCTCCTCCGCCCGGGACCGGACTTCCTTCAGCCGCAGGAGTCCGACCGGGGTGGAAGCCAGGTCCATCGGGTCCGCGGGCAGCTCTGTGGCCGGCTCCTCTATGGGAAACAGGTCCGCCGCCACCCGTACCAGGCCGTCGCGATCGGGGCCGCTCCAGGAGACCGCCGCCGCCCCCAGGTTCCCCTCCAGCCACGACGCGTCGTCGTCCCCTCCCAGGCCCGCCGGCTTCAACACCACCGTGCGCCCAACCGTCCCCTCGCGCTCCCGCTCCACCGTGAACGCGCGCAGTAGCCGCGACTCCAGTTCCCCCGCCCGCTCCGGCCATACCGCCACCACGTCCCGGCCCTCGAACCGCCGTCCCAGCTCCCGGGCCAGCCGTACCGGATCCGGGCTCCCCTCCCGGACTCCCAACCACTCCCGCATCGCCTCCAGCGGCACCTCCCACAGCGCGGACCATCCCTCCGACACCAGCTCCCGCGCCAGCGACCGCGCCGCCGTCCGCCTCCCCGTCCCGTACCGGCCCCGCAGCACCAGCGCCGCCACCCGGCCGGAGGGGATCTCCTCCAGCCGCGAACGCCATCCCGCGATCGGCTCCTCCAGTCCCCACACCCCCGACTGCACCACCGGCGGCCCCCACGCGCTCTCACGTTCCCGAAGCGAATCCCACTCGCCCCCTGAGCGCTCCCCGGGCTTCGCCCTCCCCAACCGCTCGATCAGCCCGGCCAGCTCCACCGACACCCGCCGCACCGGCGGGGCCACCGCCCGTCCCGACGTCGCCCGCTTCAGGGCCTCCGCCGCGCTCGACCCCTCAGAGCGCCCCCGCCCGTCCACCCACGCCACCGCGGTCGACGCCAGCCCGAACAGATCGCTCGCCGGCACGGTCCCCTCCCCCCGGGCCACCTCCGGCGCCATGTAACCCACCGTCCCCCGGATCCCGGCCGCCTCCCCTTCCAGCGCCGCCAACCCCAGGTCCGCCACCTTCGCCCGCCATCGCTCCCCTTCCCGCCACACCAGCACGTTTCCCGGCGCCACGTCCCCGTGCACGTACCCGTGCCGGTGCAGGTAGGCCAGCCCCCGCAGCGCCTGCGTCACCGCCGACCACACCGCCTCCTCCCCGCCCGCTTCCCACAACTTGCCCGGCGCCACCGCCGGCACGTACTCCAGCAGGTGCCCGGCCACCTTCCCGTCCCATACCAGATCCTGCGACTCGATCAGACAGGGGTGCCGCAACCGCGACAGGAGCCGGAACTCGTGGACCAGAGCCCGGGAACCGGACGACACCTTCAGCGCCGAGGTCCGGCCCGTCCACCGGTCCCGGACCCGGAACAGCCGGGCCTCCGCCCCCTCGCCCAAGGGCTCCCAGACCTCGAAACGTCCTCCGAACCGGCGCTCCCATTGGTTTCGATCGTCCATGGCGCGGCTCCGTCTCCCTGGTCGTCGTTGACGAATTCGGCCCCGACCCCGAGACTCCCCCTGCCCTCAGCGGAGTCCCAAAGGCATGAACATAACCCATCCCGACCTGGCCCACGCGGCATCCCTGGACGAGGCGGAGGCGATCCAGGTCCGGGTGCGCGACGCCGTCCGGCTGATTCCGTTCCCCCGTACCCCGCACCGGGTGGTGGGCTGCGACGCCGCCTACGCCCGGGACGGCGTGCTCGGGTTCGGAGCGGCGGCGGCGCTGGACTACGAGACCCTCCGCACCATCGAGACCAAGACCGGCCGCGCGGTCTGCTCCTTCCCCTACGTGCCCGGCCTCTTCGCCTTCCGCGAACTCCCGATCCTCCTGGAGGCGCTCAAGCTCCTCACCGCGCCTCCCGATCTCATCCTGGTGGAGGGGCACGGGATCGCCCACCCCCGCGGGGCGGGCCTGGCCAGTCACCTGGGGGTGATCCTCGACCTCCCCACCATCGGGTGCGCCAAGACCCCGCTGGGGGGCCTCTGGCAAGAGCCGCCCGCCCGGGCCGGGGCGTGGACCGAGGTCCGGTGGGGCGACCGCCCGGTCGGGCTCGCCTACCGCCCCCACCCGGAATCCGGCCTCCTCTTCCTCTCCCCCGGCCATCGCGTGGACCTGCCCTCCATCCTCCAGTGGCTGCCGCACCTCATGGAGAAGCACCGGCTGCCGGAGCCTCTGGCTCGCGCCCACGAGGCCTCGGTGCGGGCCCGGGGGCGCCACTAGCGGGGGGCCGGGAACCCCCGCCGCCCGCCCCTTTCGCCCCCGGCCGCCCTGACCTATGATTCGAATCCGGCTTCTATCGGGGAGGACTTTCATGCGCACCCTCTATCCGCCGCTCGAGCCCTACCGGGCCTTCGAGCTGAAGGTCTCGGACGTTCATACCCTCCACGTGGAGGAGAGCGGCACCCCGAAGGGCCAGCCGGTCGTCTTCATCCACGGCGGGCCCGGCGGGGGGAGCGTTCCCCTCTACCGGCAGTTCTTCGATCCCACCGCCTACCGGATCGTGATCTTCGACCAGCGCGGCTCGGGCAAGAGCACCCCCCACGCGAGCCTGGAGGAGAACACCACCTGGCACCTGGTGGCGGATATCGAGAAGATCCGCGAGCACCTGGGGATCGACCGGTGGGTGGTGTTCGGAGGGTCGTGGGGAAGCACGCTCTCCCTGGCCTACGCCGAGACCCATCCCGAGCGGGTGAAGGCGCTCGTCCTCCGCGGGATTTTCCTGCTCAGGCCCAAGGAAATCCGCTGGTTCTACCAGGAGGGCGCGAGCTTCATCTTCCCCGACGCCTGGGAGAAGTACCTGGAGCCGATCCCCGAAAACGAGCGCGGCGACCTTCTCTCCGCCTACTACCGGCGGCTCACCGGGCCGTCGAAGGAGGAGCGGGTGCGGGCGGCGCGGGCCTGGAGCGTGTGGGAGGGTTCCACCAGCAAGCTCATCCCCGATCCCGCGATGATCGAGGACTTCGGGGGGGACGAATTCGCGCTCGCCTTCGCCCGCATCGAGTGCCACTACTTCGTGCACAAGGGGTTTTTCGAGCACCCGGATCAGCTGCTCGACAACGTCGACCGGATCCGCGACATTCCCGGAGTCATCGTGCAGGGGCGTTACGACGTGGTCTGCCCCATGGTGACGGCCTGGGAACTCCATCGCCGCTGGCCCGAGGCCGAGTTCCAGCTCACCCCGGACGCGGGCCACGCCGCCAGCGAGCCCGGTACCGCCTCCCACCTGGTGGAGGCGACCGACCGGTTCCGGAACGCCGAGTGAACCCGCGCCGGAGCCCCGGGTCCGTTCCGGGCGCGCATCCCCGTCGCGGAGCCGCCGCCTTCCTCCTCGTCATCGCCATCCTTTCGCTACCCGTGGGAGCCGCACACGCCATGGTCACCCGTCTGCCTCAGAACGTCGTTCCGCTCTCGGAGATCGTCCAGCTCACCATCGATCCGGGCCAGCCCGACTACGCCGGGTCGGCGCGGGTGGACCTGCGGTTGGTCGAGAAGACCGACCGCATCCGCTTTCACGCCCAAGGGATCGCGATCTCCTCGGCCCGGGTCACCGGCCCCGGCCTTCAGCTCTCGCTCACCGTGAAGCCGGTGGACAAGGAAGGCATGGTGGAGGCCACCGGCGGGCGGGAGCTTCCTCCCGGCGACTACCACCTGGATCTGGACTTCACCAACGCCTTCGACACCACCGCGGTCGGTCTCTACCGGACGTTGGTGAAGGGCAAGGGATTCGTGTTCACGCAGTTCGAGGCGGTGGACGCCCGCCGCGCGTTCCCCTGCTGGGACGAGCCCGGGTTCAAGATCCCGTACCACCTGGTCCTCACCGTGCCCGCGGCCCTGACTGCGGTCACCAACACCCCGGTGGAAGCGCGGGAGAGCCAGGGGACCTGGACCCGGATCACCTTCAAGCAGACCCGGCCCCTGCCCAGCTATCTCCTGTGCATCGCGGTGGGCGACTTCGCGGAGACCCCCATCCCCTTCCCGGACATGAAGGGGAAGGTGATCTCGGTGCGAGGCCAGGAGCACCTGGCCGGGACCGCGGCGGCGGAGGCGCCCGCCATCATCAAGGCGCTCGAGAGCTATTTCGGCCGCCCCTATCCCTACGCCAAGCTCGACCTGATCGCGGTTCCCGAGTTCTGGCCGGGAGCGATGGAGAACGCCGGGCTCATCACCTTCGCCGACCGGCTCCTCCTCACCGATCCGGACCGGACCGGGCCCGCCCAGCTCCGGGGCCTGGTGCAGGTGGCCGCCCACGAGATGGCCCACATGTGGTTCGGCGACCTGGTGACCATGGAGTGGTGGGACGACCTGTGGCTGAACGAGTCGTTCGCGGACTGGATGGGAGGCAAGATCACCCAGGAAGTGCATCCGGAACTCCACCAGAACATGGAGGCGGCGGCGAGCGCCCAGCGGATCATGGCGGTGGACGCCCGCCCCTCCACCATGGCCATCCGCCATCCCATCCACGACTCGAACCAGCTCCTGGAGGACGTGGGGCTGGATTACAACAAGGGCAAGGCGGTCCTGGGGATGTTCGAGCAGTGGATCGGCCCCGACCGCTTCCGGGACGGAGTGAACGCCTACCTCACCGCCCACGCCTGGAAGAACGCGGTGGCGGCGGACCTGTGGGACGCGCTGCGGGAGGCCTCGGGACGAAACGTCTCCGAGGCCATGGCCACCTTCATCGAGCAGCCGGGACTTCCCCTGGTGACGGCGGAGCCGCTCGAAGGCGGGCGGGTGCGGCTGCGCCAGACCCGCTACCACAACGACGGGGTGGAGGTGGCGCCCCAGCTCTGGAAGGTCCCGGTGACCTTGGCCTGGCCGGGTCCGGCGGGTCCGGTGGAGCGCCGGACGTTCCTGCTGGAAGCCGCCGAGGCCACGGTGGATCTGGGCTCCGGCTCCACCCCGGCCTGGGTCTATCCCAACGGCGGGGCGAGGGGTTACTACCGGTGGTCGGTGGCTCCGGAACGCCTTCCCGCGCTGCTGGCCGCTGCGCGCACGAGCCTGGAACCCCGGGAGCGGCTCGAGGTCCTGGGGAACCTCTCCGCCCTCCTGGACGCGGGCAAGCTCGCCGGCGGCGACTACCTGGCCGCGGTGCGCGGGTTCGGCGACGATCCCGATCCCTTCGTGCTGCAGGCGGTGATCCAGGACCTGGACCACGTGGAGGCCGCCTTTGCCGCGGATTCCCTGGCCGAACCCTGGGCGCGGTACGTGCGGGAGACGCTGACCCCGGCGCTGGCCCGCTTCGGCCCGCTCCCCCGCCCCGACGAGGATCCGGCGGTCACCCTGGAGCGGCCGGAACTCCTGCGGTGGCTGGGCGAGCACGGCCACGACCCGGAGGTCCTGGCCCTGGCCGACTCGCTGGCCCGCGCGCTGCTCGAGGATCCCTCCGCCGCGCCTCCCTCGGTGGCGGGGGCGGCGCTCCGCATCGCCGCCTCGGCCGGCGGCTCCGATCTCTTCCAAGCCTTCGTGGAGCACCTGGAATCGGCCCCCACCCCCGATCAGCGGCGGCAGTACCTGGACGCGGTGGCGGCCTTCGGGAACCCGGAGCTGCAGGAGCGGGCGCTGGATCTGGCGGTGAGCGGCGCCCTGCGCTCGAACGAGGTGTTCGCGGTGTTCCGGAGCTTCCCCCAGGACGAAGGTTCGCGCCAGCGCCTCTTCACCTGGATCACCGGCCACTACGCCGACATCACCGGCCGGGTGCCCCCGCTGTTCGTGCGCTTTCTCCCCTCGTTCGCGGGAGGGGCGTCGCTGAAACGCCTGGAGGCGGCGCGGGCGTTCTTCTCCGAGCCGAATCACTCGGTGGACGGCACCGACCGCGAGTTGAATCGCACCGAGGACCAGGTCCGGGACCTGGTGCGATTGCGGGAACGCGAACTGGACTCGGTGGCCGCGTACCTGGCGGCCGGTTGAAGGGCCGGTCCCGGCCGCGCCGGGCGGCGGTGGCGAGGATACCCGCGGCCCGGCCCGGACAGGATCGACCGGAACGCGGGGCCTCGGAATACGGTCCGGGACCGGGAGCGTCCCCATGCGCGCTCACCCCGGACAGGAGGATTTCATGAGCGATCACGTCTACAAGCACATCGAACTCACCGGCTCGTCCCCCAAGTCCATCCAGGATGCCATCGAGAACGCGGTGGGCAAGGCGGCCAAGACGGTGAAGAACATGCGCTGGCTCCAGGTGATGGAGACCCGCGGCCAGGTGGACGGCGGGAAGGTGGCCCACTGGCAGGTCACGGTCAAGATCGGCTTCACCCTGGACGACTGACCCGCGATCAGAACGGGATGTCGAACTCCCCTCCGGTCACCCGGAGGGTGTCGGCGGAGGCGTTCCCCGCGGCGGGGGCGGCGGTGAAGTCGAAGGTTCCGGTCACGTGGACGGAATCCAGCTCCGCCACGGTGATGCTTCCGGTTCCCCCCGCGTAGCCGGTCGACCAGACTCCGGCGGAATCGGCGACGGTGGCCAAAGCCCCGTTCGCGTTGAGGAATCCCAGGGCGAAGGTGCCGGCCCTGGCCTCCCCCGGGAGCACGATGGTCACGGTCACCGGTTCCCGGTCGGAGCCGGAGAGAGTGAGGGCGCCGGGGGTGACCGCGGCGTGCGCGGTATAGGAGGCGCTCCACTCGGCGCCGTTGACCACCGCGGTGATGGGGTCGGTATCGGTGCCGATGCCCGGTCCGGTGGGACCGGAGCTTCCGCCGCAACCGGCGGCCGCCAGCAGGGCGGCCGCCAGCACGACGGCCGCCGGCACCAGGGGCGTTCCGCGAGAACTCATGGTCGATCCCTCCTTCGATTCCATGTGCTGCCCCGCGCACGGATCCAAAGACGCCGGATTCTATCAGGAACCGGGGGCGTGATAGAATACGTCGGATTTCAACCGCCCCCCCCGGCGGGCCCGACCGGCCGGACTCCCCTCCCTCGAACCAGGAGACCCGCCCCATGAGCCTCGAAGCCGGAACCCGGCTCGGCCCCTACGAGATCCTCTCTCCCCTCGGCGCGGGCGGGATGGGCGAGGTCTACCGCGCCCACGACACCCGCCTCGACCGGAGCGTGGCCATCAAGTCGCTGCCGGCGGCGTTCTCCGAGAGCCCCGAGCACCTGGCGCGGTTCGAACGCGAGGCCAAGGTGCTGGCCTCGCTCAACCATCCCAACATCGCCGCCATCTACGGCCTGGAGGAGGGCGCGGGAGGGCGCCACCTGGTGCTGGAACTGGTGGAAGGCGAGACGCTGGACCGGGCGCTGGCCCGCGGCCCGTTCCCCCCGCCCGAGGCCCTGGCGGTGGCCATTCAGATCGCCTCGGCGCTGGAAGCGGCCCACGAGCGGGGCGTGGTCCACCGGGACCTCAAACCCGGGAACGTCATGATCACCACCGCCGGCGCGGTCAAGGTGCTGGACTTCGGCCTGGCCAAAGGGAGCGCCTCGGAGCCGGAGGTGGCGGAGAACCTCTCCGCCACCCCCACCGCGCAGGTCTACGCCACCGGCGAGGGGTTGATCCTGGGCACCGCCCCCTACATGAGCCCGGAGCAGGCGCGCGGCAAACCCGTGGACCAGCGGGCGGACGTGTGGGCGTTCGGGTGCGTGCTGTTCGAGATGCTCTCGGGGCGGCAGACCTTCGCCGGCGAGACCGTCTCCGACGTGATCGCCAGGATCCTGGAGCGGGAGCCGGACTGGAGCGCGATCCCGCCCGCGACCCCCGCCCCGGTGCGGGCGCTCATCCGCCGCTGTCTCACAAAATCGGCGGCGGAGCGGCCGCGGGACATCGGCGACATCCGCCGGGAGCTGAGCGTGATCGCGGGAGAGCTCTCCACCCCCGCCCGGGTGCGCCCGGCGGCTCCGGACCGCCCCTCGGTGGCGGTGCTCTACTTCGAAAACCTCTCGGCGGACCCCGAGAGCGACTACTTCTGCGCCGGGATCACCGAGGACATCCTCACCGACCTCTCCAAGATCCGGGGGCTTCGGGTGGCGTCGCGGAACGCGGTGGCCCGCTACCGCGGGCAGCCGGTGGAGATCGGGAAGGTGGCGGAGGAGCTGGGGGTGCGGGCGGTGGTGGAAGGCAGCGTGCGGAAGGCGGGCTCGCGGGTCCGGATCTCCGCCCAGCTCGTGAGCGGCTCCGACGGGTTCCACCTGTGGGCCGACCGCTTCGACCGCACTCTGGAGGACGTGTTCGCGGTCCAGGAGGAGATCGCCTCGGCCATCGCCCAGGCGCTCCGGGTGGCGCTCTCCCCCTCCGAGTCCCGGAAGCTGGTGGAGGACCGCCCCCAGAACGTGCGGGCCTACGACCTTTACCTGAAGGGGCGCGAGCAATACGGCCTCTATACCCCCGAGGGGATGCGAAAGGCGCTGGAGCTGTTCACGGAGGCGACCGGGGTGGACCCCAAGTACGCTCTGGCCTGGGCGGGGATCGCCGACGCCCAGGGGCAGATGTTGCAGTTCGGGATCAGCGAGGATCCGGACGAGACGTACCGCGCGGGACTCGAGGCCGCGGAACGGGCGCTGGCGATCAACCCCAAGCTCGCCGAGGGCTACAAGGCCAAGTCCCTGGTGCTCCGGTTCTCCGGGAACCGGGAAGGGTCCAACGCCGCCCTGGCCCGGGCGATCGAGGTGAATCCGCGTTTCACCCCCGCCCTCATCAACCTGGCGGTGGAGGAGTTCTGCCAGGCCGACGTGGCTGGAGCCGAGCGCCGCATCCGGCGGGTGCTGGAGATCGATCCCCAGGAAGCCTTCGCCACCATGTGGCTGGCCTGGCTCATGACGTTCACCGGCCGCTGGGAGGAGGCCGGCACCTTCGGCCGCCGGTTACGTCCCCTTTCCGACAGCCCGAACTACGTCACCGCCTCGTATCATTTCCAGGTCCTCGACGCGCTGGCCGGGGGGGACCTCGAGGCCGCCCGCGACCTCCTTCGCCGCGCATCCACCGACTTCCCGGACAAGGTCAATCTGAGGGCGATGGAAGCTTCGATCGCGTTCGCCGGGGGAGACCCCGGGGCCGCTCTGAAGATCGTCCGGGATATGCGGGACCACCGGGGGCTCGGAGGCGGATCCCTGTTGCAGTTTGCCGCGTTCGAACTGGCCGAGGGCGACCCCGACGCCGCCCGCCACTTCCTGGAGCGAGGGTTCGTTGTCGATCTGGCGCCGGTGGCGGTCCGGCTCCGCCCGCCGCTACGGCCCCTGGTCGGTTCCCCACCCTTCACCCCCCGGCAACTGGACGTCGCCCTGACCTGGCCGCTGGAGGCGCCGATGCCCGACCGGGAGCTGCTCGCGCTCTTCCGCGAGGTGCGGCTGGAGTCGGGGCTTCCCGAGCCGAGCACGACCGGAACCGCGTAGCGCCGGAGCCCGTCCCCCACTCGCCCGGTTGGATCGCTCCTCCCGTCGCGAGCCCCGGCGCCCGCGGAAAACGTCAGAACGTCACGTAGCCGACGTCGAAGTTCCCCGCGGCCACCGCCACGTTCCCCTGGGCCGACGCCCCCGGGGTGGGGGTGAGGGTCGCGGTGAAGGTTCCGCGGATCCGGGTCGCGGTCATGGAGGCGACGACGACGCTGCCGCTCCCGCCGGTGTTGTTGGAGGCCCAGCAGCACACGTTGGGGCTCGACCCGTCCCCGGTCATGGTGATGAAGCGGCCGCCGGCGCCGGTGGTCAGGGCATAGGTGCCGGGCCCGGCCACCCCCAGAAGGGTGAAGGTCACCGACCGGCCGGTGTTGTTGGCCACGAAGCTGAGGGTTTGGGTGGTCGCATTGTAGTTGGTGACCACGTTGGCCGCGTTGAAGAAGCTGCCGCCGATCTGCGCGTTCACCACGCTGGCGGCGTTGTCGGGGACCTGGCCCGGGTTTCCGGTGGTGTTGACCGTCAAGTCGAAGGCGCCCTCGGTGACGGACCGGGTGCCGGTGGCGCCGCCCGAGATCGGGGTCGCCTGGAAGCTGAAGGTGCCGGCGATGTGAGTGTCGGAGAGATCGGTGATGGTGATGGTCCCCGCCACCCCGGAGAGCGGCGTGGACCAGCCCGCGCCGCCGGCATCGGACACCGTCACCGTGCCCCCGGCCACCGAGAGGCCGACCCCCAGGGGATAGGTCCCGGGACCGGCCAGGTTGAAGAGCGCGATCACGATCGAGTAGCCGGTGGTGCCGCCTCCGGTGAGCACGTAGGTGCCGGTCTGGGAGTGGGCCGCTCCCAGGTTCACCAGGATGGAGGAACTCGTCCAGGACGTCCCGTCGATCACGGCCCGGAAGTAGTGCGACCCGCTCCCGGTGCCTCCGGGGGAGGTGGGGTTGTTGGATCCGCCGCAGGCGGTGAGGGTGAGACCGAGGACCACCGCCAGCGCGGCCTGGACGCGGAATGCTTGCATGGTCGACTCCCTGGTTGCTATTCTTCTGTGTTACAATCGGTTAGGCGGTCGGACCCACGAGTCGCGAAAGACCCGCATCCGCCCCTCCACCCTGCAATGCGCAAAGCGGGGACGAAAACCGTCATGAATCCCTCGGATGAACGGCCTGGACCCGGGGCCGGAGACGAATCCCCGCCCGGCGGCGACCGCCGGCGACTCGACCGCCTCTTCAGCGCCACCTACGAGGAACTTCGCAGGATGGCCTCGAGCGTGAAGCGAAGCGACCCGGGGGCCACGCTGAGCCCGACCACCCTGGTGAACGAGGCCTGGCTCAAGCTTCGCGCATCGCCGGAGCTGGCCGAGCTGGGCCCCCTCCACTTCAAGCGGATAGCCGCCCGCGCCATGCGCCAGGTCCTGGTCGAAGCCGCCCGGCGCAAGAAGGCGGCCAAGCGCGGCGGGGGCGCCGCGGTCCTGGTCACCCTGGACGAGGAATCGGCGGCGACCCCGGCCACCGAGGAGACGATCCTCCGGCTCGACGCCGCGCTCCGGGAGCTGGCCCGGCTCAACCCGCGGCAGGCGGCGATGGTGGAGAGCCGGTTCTTCGGCGGCCTGGACGTGGCCGAGACCGCGACGCTGCTGGGAGTATCCGAGGCCACCGTGCTCCGCGACTGGCGCGCGGCCCGGGCGTGGCTGGGGCGGGCGGTGCGCGGGGAGAGCCCGTGATGGATTCCGCGCGCTGGGAACGGCTCCAGCTCCTCTTCCACGAAGCGCTCGAGCGCCCGGCCCCCGAGCGCCGGGATTTCCTGGAGTCGGCCGCCGCCGGCGACCCCGGATTGATCCGCGAGGTCGAGGAGATGCTGGCGGAGGACGCGGGGGGGGCCTCGGTCCTGGACCGCGACCTGTCCGAGGTGGCGGAGGCGGTGCTCGCCCCGGGTGAACGGGCGCATCATCCCCGGGAACGGTTCGGCCCCTACCGGCTGGTGCGCTTTCTGGGCGAAGGAGGCATGGGGGTGGTGTGGCTGGGGCATCGCGAGGACCTCGACCAGGACGCCGCGGTCAAGATCCTCCGCCACGCCTGGCTCTCCCCCGCCCGGCGGGAGCGATTCGCGGTCGAGGAGCGGCTCCTGGCCCGGCTCGACCACCCTTCCATCGCGCGGCTCTACCACGCCGGCACCCTCGCCGACGGCACTCCCTGGTTCGCCATGGAGTACGTGGAGGGCCTGCCCATCACCGAGCACTGCCGGATCCGCGGGCTGGGGCTCCGCGAGCGGTTGCGGCTCTTCCGGGAGGTGTGCGCGGCGGTGGATCACGCCCACCGGAACCTCGTCCTCCACCGCGATCTCAAGCCGCCCAACGTGATGGTGCGGGCCGACGGCACGGTGAAGCTCCTCGACTTCGGGATCTCCAAGTCGCTGGAGGAGACCGCGGCCCCGGAGGCGACCCGGACCCTGCTGCGCGCGCTCACCCCGGCCTACGCGGCGCCGGAGCAGATCCGGGGAGAGCCGGCGGCAGTGACCACCGACGTCTACGCTCTGGGCGCGCTCCTCTACGAGCTTCTGGCGGAGCGCCCCCCATTCGACTCCGCCGGGCGCACCCCCACCGGGACCGAGAAGCTGGTCCTGGCCGGTCCCCCTCCCCCGCCGTCGGCGGCGGCGAGCCCCGATTCGCCCCTGGCCGGGGCGGCCCGGCGGGAGCGGGCGGACCTCGACGTGCTTTGCCTCACCGCCATGCAGGCGGAGCCCGGCCGCCGCTACCGCACCGCGGGAGCGCTGCTGCGCGAGGTGGACCGCTACCTGGCCGGAGAGCCCCTCCGGGCGCGCCCGGATTCGTTCGGCTACCGGGCGGGTAAGTTCGTCCGCCGCCACCGCGCGCCGCTTCTGGCCGGGACGGCGGCGCTGGCGGTCACGCTGGGCCTGGCCGGCTTCTACGCCGTACGGCTCGGCCGGGCCCGGGACGCCGCGCTGGCCGAGGCCGCCCGGACCGAGCGCATCCAGGCCTTCATGCTGAACCTCCTCCGGGGGGGCGACCCCGCCGCCGGCCCCGCCGACAGCCTGCGGGTGGTGACCCTGGTGGACCGCGGAATGGCCGAGGCGCGCACTCTCGACTCCGACCCCCGGGCCCAGGCCGAGCTCTACGAGACCCTGGGCACGATCGCCCGGGACCTCGGGCGCTGGGACCGGGCCGACACGTTGCTCTCGCGCTCGGTGGCCGAGCGGCGCGCGCTCTTCGGCCCCGGCCATCCCGAGGTGGCGCGAACGTTGACCGCGATGGCGCTCCTCCGGGCCGCGGAGGCCCGGTACGCCGAAGCCGAAAGCCTGGCCGCGTCGGCCCTGGCCCTGGACCGGCGCGGATTGCCCCCGGGCCACCCGGAGATCGCCCGCGCCGCGGCGGTGCTGGGGGAAGTGCTGGAGGACCGCGGCGATTACCCCCGGGCGGCGGCGCTCCTCACCGAGGCCGCGCGCCGGCAAGGGGAAGCGGGCGCGTCCGACGCCGACCGTACCGCCACCCTGACCGAGCTCGCCAACGTGCGGTTCTACCAGGGGGAGCTGGCGGCCTCGGACTCGCTCAACCGGTACGTGCTGGCGGTGGACCGGCGGCTCTACGGCGACGAGCATCCCCACGTGGCCGACGATCTCCTGAACCTGGGCGCCCTGGAGGCGGCGGCGGGCAAGGACGCCGACGCCGAGCGGGACGAGCGGCGGGCCCTGGCCATCCTGCGCGCCTGGTATGGGGACGGCCATCCCGAATCCGCGTCCGCCATGACCATGCTGGGCCGGCTCCTGTCGTCGGAGAAGCGCTACGACGAGGCCTCAGGGTTGCTGCAGGAGGCGCTGGCGGTGCAGGAGCGCGCCTACGGCCAGGTGCATCCTCGGGTGGCGAGCGTGCTGTCGGACCTGGCCTGGATGGAATTGCGGAGCGGCCGCCCGGACCGGGCGGAAGCGGACTACCGGCGGATGCTCGACATCTACGACCGGGTCTACCGGGGGAAGCACTACCTGGTCGGGCTCACCCTCTCCAACCTGGCCGCGGTGTTCATGGACCGGAAGGATTTCACCGGAGCCGAGGCGCTTTATCGCAAGGCATTGAACGTGTACGCGGCCACGCTCCCTCCGGGCCACCGCGACGCCGCCATCACCCGGCTCAAGCTGGGGCGGGCGCTGTTGCGGGAGAAGCGGTACCGGGAGGCGGAGGTCGAGACCCGGGGCGGGTTCGAGACGCTTTCCAAGACCGAGGACCCAGGCTCGAGCTGGCTCGCGGCGGCCCGGACGGATCTCGCCGCGGAGCGCCGAGGTCTGGGCGAAGCCCTTCCGGCCCGGACGGCCGGAACCGGGCCGGCGACGGCGGGGAGCGCTCCTTGAACCGCGGTGCCCTTCCCGCCCTGGGGCTTGCGGTGACCGCCCTGGCCTGCGGAGGCGGGGGCGGCCCCACGCGACCCGCGTCCGAGGCGCGGCCCCGCATCGATTCGGTGGATCTCGCGCCCTGGAGCGTTCTCTCCGGGACCTTCACCGTGCGCGTCGCCGCCACCGGCGCCGACAGCGTGCTCTTGATCGTGGACGACCGGCGGACGGACGGCGCGCCGGCGTCGCCCTACGCGCTCCGCTGCGACACCCGAGGCTTGCGGAACGGCCCCCACCGGGCGCGGTTGTGGGCCGGAAACGCGGCCGGCACCACCGACACCACGATCGTCTTCCTCACCGAGAATCCGGGCATGGGGATCGGGCTGGCGGTCGAGCCCCTGGCGGCCACCGTGACCTTCGGGGACACCGTCCGCTTCACCGCCCTGGTGGTGGGGACGGACGACCACCGGGTGCGCTGGAGCGTGCGGGACCGGGTCCCGCCTCACGCGCCCGCCCCTCCGCCGGCCGCTCCCCCCTATCCCGGAAGCGTGGACGACGGGGGTCTCTACCGTGCGCCCCTCACCGATCTGGAGGAACGCTGGATCCAGGTCCGCGCGGTCGCGGCGACGGACACCGCCGTCCAGGGCGAGGCCCGGGTCTACCTGGCGGCGCCGCCGACGGTGCCGCTGACACGGAGCGGGCCCGGCTTCGCCCCGGGACCCGGCTCCGGGGCGGGAGGAAAGGGCGCGCAACACGGGCCGGCTCTTCAGGTTCCCGCGGCTCCCCCCCTCCGCCGATGGCCCAAGCCCGGACTCAGGCTGAGCGACTGATCGATCCAGAAGCCCGGAAAGAGGCCGTCCCCCCCCACCCCCGCGTTCGTCGTTCCCCACTGAAACGTTGGTAGGGTCTCGACCAGGTTCACGGCCGGGCGCTGCCCGGCCACGGGAGGCCTCCATGAAGACCCTGCATCCGATCCGGCTGCTTCCGCTCCTCACCCTCCTGCTTCCCGTCGCCCTGGCCGCCCAGCCGGCCCCGTCCCCTCCGGTTCCGGCGCTCTCGCCGGCGGTGGGCTCCGGCGACCACGACGGGGACGGCATCGACGACGGGCTGGAGCAGATGCTGGCCGAGCGCTACGCCCCGGTCATCTTCATCCACCCCCACGAGTCCAACTATCCGGTCAACGTGGACTGGTTCCTGGCCCACGCGCACCTGGAGTACTTCGAGGACTGCTTTCCGGACGTGGACGAGACCGATCCGGCCGCTCCCAACCCGCTTGGGAACCAGGACGCGCTCGTGGGCTCCCCCTGGGCCCACCCCGACGATTGGGGCCCGGGCCACCCCGAGCGCCACTGCGGCGACGCGCCCGATCACCGGCGGATCACCGCCACCGAGCCCGACCCGGAGAGCTACTCCGACCAGGTCACCTTCGTCCTCCCCGATCTCCCCGACGACGTCAAGCTGGGAAGCCTGAACCCCGGCGACTGGAAGTCTTACGTCCACGTCTATCCCAACGACGAGGGCGGGGTCACCGTCCAGTTCTGGCATTGCTTCGCCTACAACGGCTACGACTACGTGGGCTTCGGCAACCACGGCGGGGACTGGGACGCCACCATCCACATCGTGCTGGGGCCGGACTTGAAGCCGATCCGCGCCATCTACTCGCGCCACTCCGAGGACCATCCGGGGGCTTCGTTCCCTTGGAGCGAGGTCCACACCTACCGGGGCACCCACCCCCTCATGATCGTCGACCGGGGCGGCCACGGAGCGTTCAAGGACGTCCAGGACCACGACGACAACGCCCCGCCCGGCTCGGACTACACCTGGTTCGCTGATCCCGACCAGCCCGGTTACGGCACGGTGTGGAAGACCTGGACCGGGGGCGAGGTGCGCCAGGACGACCAGGAGCCCTTCCCGGTCACCCACCACCTCTCCCCCAACCCCGGGGTGACCGGAGGCATCGTGAACCTGGGCGAGTACAACCCGGGGGCGCACCAGGCGAGCCCGCTTCTGGCCGGTGAGTTCCTGCCGCTCAACGGCCAGACGTTCCTGAAGTACGAAGGGCGCTGGGGCAGCGTGGGGCTCATCTTCTCCGGTCCCCGAGGCCCCGTCTTCCAGGGCTACGACGGGGGCGTCTACAAGTCGTGGTACCAGGGGGCCTCGGACGCGCCCGCCGCCGTGGTCACGCACCCCTGGAAGGCGGCTCCCACCAGCACCCTCATCCTGAGCGGTCCCGTTCACGACGGAGCCGGAGTTCGCGAGGTGACCACCGCCACCGCCTTCACCCTCTCCGGCTCCCAGAACCTCATCGCGGAGCAGAACGGGGATTTTCGGATCTTCTGGCGGGCGTATCCCACCGGGCAGCTCCCGCCCCGGTTCGAGGCCTACACGTCGCCGGTGCACCTGACCGGCGCCGACGGCGCCTACACCTTCGAACACTACGCGGTGGACGCGCTCGGGAACGTGGAAGACACCCAGAGCGCGAGCTTCGTGCTCGACGATTCGGCTCCGGCGGTGGCGGTCACCGCCCCCGCCGCCGGCACCTATCCCCACAGCGCGACGCTGATCCTGGACTATACCGTGACCGACCCCGGCTCCGGGGTCAGCGAGGTGGACCCCACCCTGGACGGGGCGGCCTTGGTGGCCGGGCACGGCCTGGGAAGCGGGCAGCCCATCGACCTTCTCACCGAGCTCACCCTGGGGATGCACACCTTTACCGTCGTCGCTTCCGACAACCTGGACAACCGGGACACCACGTCGGTGCAATTCGACATCGTGGTCACCCCGGAAAGCATCGAGGAGGACGTGAACCTCCTTGCCGCGGCGGGGAAGATCGCGCCCAACCAGGTGAGCCCGCTCCTCCGCAAGCTCGACCAGGCCAAGGACGCGGTGGACGCCCGCGGTTGCCGGGCCGGGTTCGGAATGTACCTGGGGTTCGCGAACCAGGTGTCGTCCCAGTCGGGGAAGGGCATCGACTCCGACGCAGCCTCGGTCCTGGTCGCCGACGCCAAGTACCTGATGTCGTGCGGCGGCCCCGAGGTGCCGCCGGGGGGGACGGCGGCCTCCCCGCCGAGTTCTCCTCCTCAGTGGTCCTGGGCTCCGGCGCGCGGGCGCCGAGCCTGCGCTACACCCTCCCCGCCGGCGGCCGGGTTACCGTCCGGGTGTTCGACGTCGCCGGCCGCCTGGTGGCCGAGCCGCGGAACGAGGACGAGGCGGCCGGCGCCTACGACCTGGCGTTGGACGGCGCGCTTCGCGGGGCGGGAGCCACCGTTTACTTCTACCGGATCACCTGGGCGGGCGAAAGCCAGGCCGGAAAGGTGGTCGTCCTGCGATAAGCCGCACCGGAGGGGGTGTCTTTCCGGTGCGGGAAGCACCGCTCGCAAAGCGACCTCTCCCAAGGGTCGCAAGGAGTCCGTATGTCGTCACCCCACCCGAGTGCCGGCGGGCGCGCCTTCGCGCTCCTCTCGTTCCTCCCTCTCCTCCTCACCGCCTTTGCTCTCACCCCCCGGCCGGCGCACGCCCAGCCCTGCCAGCGCTGGATCGCCGACCCCATGTCCCCCCCGGGGGAAGGCGTGAACGGGACGGTCTGCGTGACCGTGAACTGGGACCCCGACGGCGCCGGCCCGCTTCCCGCCGAGCTGGTGGTGGGGGGCCGCTTCTCGAGCGTCGGTGGAATGCCCGTGAACAACATCGCCGCCTGGGACGGCGAGGTCTGGCATGCCTTCGGCGCCGGGGTGGACGACACGGTGAAGGCCCTGACCGTCTTCGGCGGTCAGCTGGTGGCGGGAGGCTGGTTCAGCCACGCCGGAGGCTCGGCGGCCCGCCGGGTGGCGATCTGGAACGGATCGGCCTGGTCGGGCTTCTCCACCGGGATCCTCTCCACCACCTACCAGGACACCAGCCTGGACGTGGTGAACGCGCTGGCGGTATACGACAACCACCTCGTCGCGGGCGGGTCCTTCATCTGGCCTTGGGTCGTGGGTCTCACCCAATGGGACGGCTCGTCCTGGCAGCCGTTCATGGGGGCCATCTCCGGGTCCGAGGTGGACTGCTTCACGCTCTCCGGAAGCGACCTCTACGTGGGCGGGCAATTCAATTCCGTGGGGACGGTCAATTGCGGCGCGGTGGCGAGGTGGGACGGAACCTCGGTCCATCCCTGCAACGGCGGAGACTTCCCCTACCCGGCCTGGGTCCGCAGCCTCTGCGTGTATCAAGGCTCGATCTACGCGGGTGGCTACTTCCTGCGTAAGTGGGACGGGGCGAACTGGAGCTGGTCCAAGCAGCTGGACCCGGGACAGGTCGTCACCTCCCTCGCCGTGGCCGGAGGCCACCTCTACGCGGGGGGCAACTTCGTCACCGACAACGACTCCTCCCAGCCCCGCCGGGTGGCCATGCTCTCCGGCTCGAGCTGGGTGGGGGTGGGCAGCGGTCTCGGCCCTTCGATCTACGAATCCGGCCCGAGGACGCACGTGAGGGCGCTGGCCGAATTCAACAGCCGCCTCTACGCAGGCGGGGATTTCGTGGCCAACGGGAACGGCGAACCGGTGAGCGGGATCGCGTTCTGGAGCGGGATCGACTGGCTGGGCCTCGCCGTCCCCTCGGAGGTCGCGGCCCTGACCACCTTCGGTTCGAGGGTGGTGGTGGGGGGCGCCTTCGCGCAGGCCACCGCCGCCGGGATGGCCGACCACCTGGTCGCCTGGAACGGCGAGCAGTTCTCCCCGCTGGGGGGCGGCCCCAACGGGCCGGTCTCGGCCCTCACCGGATACTCGGACACCTCGTTCCCGCACGACAGCCACCTGGTGGTGGGCGGCTCGTTCACCGTGGCGGGAGGGGTGGCGGCCAGCCACGTCGCCCGGTGGACGGAGTCGACCATCTACCCCTTCGATTGGTGGTCGGCCCTGGGGGACGGGTTCGACGGGCCGGTGCGGGCGCTGGGCTGGTACCAGGGCCAGCTCGTGGCCGGGGGGCAGTTCTCGGCGTCGGGGGCGACGCCGACGAGCGGGGTGGCGCGATGGGACGGCAGCGCGTGGCAAGCCATGGGAACCGGAGTGAACGGCACCGTGCGGGCCCTGGACGCGTTCAGCGTGCTCTCAAAGTTCCGCTTCAACAATCTCATCGCCGGCGGGGACTTCACCGCAACCTCCGGCGCCCCGGCCTACCGCATCGCCTCGTGGACCGAATCGGTCTTCGGCGCCGGCCCCTGGCAGCCCATGGGGGACGGTTTCAACGCCACCGTGCGGGCGATTGCCCGGTTCCAGGACGTGGAGTACGCCGCCGGCGATTTCACCCTGTCCGGAAGCACCCGGGTCGACTTCATCGCCGCCTGGAACGGCACGGCGTGGGTCCCGGTCGGGACCGGCTCCTTCGCCGGAGGGACCGACGGCCCGATCTATTCCCTGAAGGCGGACGGGGACTACCTCTACGCGGCGGGGGATTTCATCTACGCCGACAATGTCCCCGCCGACCACGTGGCGCGCTGGGACGGCACCGTGTGGTCGGCCGCGGCCGGGGGCACCGACGACCGGGTGGAAGCGCTGACCCCGTTCCACGGAGAACTCCTTGCCGGGGGCATCTTCACCACCGCCGGCGCCGATCCCTCGCGGAGCCTGGCCCGTTATCTGGAGACCGGCGTGCCCTGGCTCCTGCACCAGCCGGTGTCGCAGACGAAGGACGCGGGTCAGGACGCCGGCTTCAGCGTGACGCAGGCTCCGGGATACGACGGCGTGAGCTTCACCTGGCGGAGGGACTCGAGGCCCCTCACCGACGGGACGACCTTCCAGGGCTCGACCCTGAGCGGTACCTCGACCGCCGCCCTGACCGTCCGGCACCTCGCACCCGCCGACAGCGGCCGCTACGACTGCGTGGTCTCGAACGGCTGCGGAAGCGACACCAGCTCCGCCGTCCCCCTCGTCGTGACTGGGACCACCGGGGTGGCGCCGGGGGATGAACCCGGCCGCGCTCTGGCCCTCGCGGTGCGCGAGAACCCGGCGCGCGGCGTCGCGCATCTGGACTACACCCTCCCCCTCGACGAGGCGGCGACCCTGGAAATCTACGACGTGCGCGGCCGCCGAGTGAGCGCGCCGATCCCGGTCCCGGGCAGCGCCGGCCCCCACGATTTCAGCTGGGCCGGACGGACGGAGGGGGGCGGCCAGGCCACCGCCGGGATCTACTTCGGGCGGATCGACGCCGGCGGGCGCGCCGTGACCCGGCAATTCGTCTGGCTGCCCTGACCGGGGGACCGGGACTTCCCTAGGCCCGGTGTTCGGCCGCCCGGTCGCGGTGGGGAGGCGCGGGTCTACCTGGCGCCGCCGTCCGGGGCGGCGGTCACTCCCCGTCCGCGTTGAACGCGGCCCAGTAGAAGGGATGGGTGGAGCGGCCGGAGCGCCGCCTCGCCGCCAGCACCGTCCGCTCCGCCTCGGAGACCGACCCGGCGGCGTCGCGCCCTTCCGCGCGGGCGGCATAGAGCGCCTGCATCCATTCCGAGGTGGAGGCGTCGTCCACCGACCACCGGCTGGCGATCACCGTCCGCGCCCCGGCCAGCCGGAACGCGCGCTGCATCCCCAGCACCCCCTCGCGGCTCCAGACCTCGCCCTCCGCCGACCGGCACGCCGAAAGCACCACCCAGTCCACCCCGCGGAGATCGAGGGTGGTCACCTCCTCCGCGGTGAGGAGCCCCTCGTTCTCGTCCCCGGGGTGGTCGAACGCCCGGTCGGCGCCGGCCAGGGCCAGCAGCACGTACCTTCCCAGCCAGGGCGAGGCGGGACGGGGCTCGGAGGAAGCGGCCGACGGGGGCGCGGCGCCGGCGGAGGAGACCGGCGCCACTCCCCCCACGCCGCGGGATCCGGCGCCCTCGGGCTCGCAGGTGTCGGCGAGAGCGATCCCGTGGGTGGCCAGGTGGAGGACCTCGCGGCCGGGCGCGAATTGTTTGAACGCGGCCTCGGAGGCGCGATCGCCGTCGAGGAGGAGGGCGGGGCCGGAGGCGCGGGGGTCGCGGGACCACACCGCCGCCACTCCGCGGATCTCATCGCCGGTTCCGGGAAGGGGCGGGAGGTCGCGAAGCGCGTCGCCTCCGCAGCCGGACGGCCCCCCCCGGAACGAGCGGGAGGCGGCGGAGACGACCAGGGAGTCGGCGGCCTCGCGCGCGAAGTTCACGTCCCCCACCGCCAGGAGCCCGCGCCCGAGGGAGGGGCCGGCGGCGGGGAGCAGGTCCCGCTCCGCTTCCAACTCGTGGATTTCGGGCCCCGACTCCACCAGGTACCGGCCGCCCGCGGTGGGGAGGGCGCCCCAGGGCAGGCCGTCGACCGGGGCCTCGGGAACGATGTAGGCGACCCGCACGTCCGGCGCCGCGCGCGCGACCGGATCCCAGATGCGCGCACGCACGGCCTCTCCGGCGCGGCGGCACGCCTCCTCGGAACGCCGTTCGGGGTCCGGCTCGCCGAGCGCGGCCCGCCAGCGTCTTACCAGCGCCGCCAGTTCGTCCACCCCGCCGAGGTCCAGGGAACGGACCGCGGGGGAGCGGCCTTTGGCGAGGAACGCCACCAGGTGGCGGCCGCCTCCGGGGACCGGCGCCGTCACGAAGGCAACCAGGGCGCTCCCGGGGCGGAGACCGGTGAGGACGGAATCGAGCCCCACCACGGAGGGGTCCGGGAGTGCCGCGCCGCTCAAGTCCCGGCCCAGGAGACGGCCGGTCTCGTCCACCTCGGCGCGAAGCGCGGTGAGGGTGGACTCGGCGGCCTCGCCCCGCGCGGAGACCGCGGCCCTCACCTCGAACCGGGCGAGGTTCCGTTCCGCCCGCACCCAGTTCGCGTAGGCGCGGGCAAGGCTGGTGTCGGCGCGGGCGCTCTCGGGCGGGCGGCGCGCGGCGACCTCCGCCCGCACCAGGCCCCGGACCCGGACCACCTCGTCCCAGGCCCGGCGCACCGAGGTGGAATCGGAGCCCACTGCCACCTCCAGGAGCCGGTCGAGGGGGCCCGAGAGGCTACCGGCCAGGCCCAGCGCCTGCCGGTCGGAAAGGGCGCGGACATTCTGCACCAGGCGTTCCCGGCTCCGCCGCGCCCCCTCCACCGCCGCTGCCACCGCCTCGGCGGGGCGGCCCCGCCGCTCCGCGGACTCGCTGCGGGTGATCCACACCTGATCGACGGCGTCGTCCCCGGGAGGAGCGATCCGGGCGAGCACCCGCCCGAGATGCGCGTCATCGGAGTCGGCGGCGGCCCAGTCCCCGCGTCCGGAGTGAACGGAAAGCGCGGTACAGAGCGCCTCCAGGGTGGCCCGGACTTCCGGCGCCCCGGAGGCGTCGTTCACCGCCAGCGCCCGGGCGGCCAGGGCCAGCGCCGAATCCGGATCGCCTTCTTCCATCTGAAGGCTCGCGCGGCCGGCCAACGCCACCGCCAGGGGACCCGCCTCCTCCAGCGACGTATCCGCCGCGAACGCCGCCTCGACTTGGCGGTACGCCCCGTCCGCGGCCCCCCGGTCGCCCAGCTTCCGGCAGGCGGACGCCAGGCTCAGCCAGCCCGCGAGGCAGTCCCGGTGCCGGCGGCCGAGGCGCGTCTCCAGAGTCGGGAGCGCCTCCTCGTAGATCAGGCGCGCCCCCCCGGCCTCGCCGAGCTGCTCCAGCGCCTGCGCCACCGCGCACCGGATGAGGAGAAGGTTGGTGTCGCCGGGGGGAACGAGCGGGGCATAGAGCCGGAGCGCGCGCCGGTTGAAGTCGATCGAGGACGCGTAGTCGCCGCGGCGGAACTCGAAGTCTCCGGCCCGGGTGAGGGGGCCGATCAAGTAGCCGTTGCCGGGCCCGAGCTGATCCTCGTCCGAACGGATGGAGGCGAGAAAGGCCTGCTCCGCCTCGTCGTCCCTCCCCTGCTGTTCGAAGACCATTCCCATCCCGGCCAGGATCTCGCCGGGCAGCACGTCCCGGGGCATGCCGATCCGCTTCCGCCCCGCCAGCGACTCCCGGAACACGGCCAGCGCGGAGTCGCAGGCCCCGACGTTCGCGAACGCGGTGCCCAGGTTGTAGAGGACCACGGTGATCGGGGTCCCCCCCCACTCCGGATGGCGGCGGGCCAGCGCGCGGGCGGCCCGGTACTGCGCGATTCCGTCTTCGGACCGCCCCACCTGCGAGTAAGTCCACCCCAGGTTCCTGCGCACCACGAACCGCAGGGTGTCGGGGGCGGAACCGCAAGCGTCGAGAAGCTCGATGCTCCGGGCGCCGGCGTGGACTCCGACCGAGTCGGAGAAGATCCGCTCTAGGTTCCGGGCGTGGCAGATCTCGCCCAGGGCCCGGGCCAGGAGGACGGTGTCCGGGTGCGCCTCGGACTCGAGCAGGGTCTTGGCCTCCACCGCAAGGCTTTCCACCTCCGCGCCCCGGTGGGCGGCGGCGGCGGCGCGGGCGCGTTCCAGAAGGGCGGCCGGGGCCTCGGAGGGGGGGCGCGGGGGCGCGGCGGAGGCGAGAACGGGCCAGAGCGCCAGGACCGCGAGGAGGGCCGCCGCCGGGCGTCGTGTCATTGGAGCGGGTTCTCCAGGGTGATCTGACGCACCCACACTCCCCGGGCCACCGTCTCGAAACCGGCGAGGCTCTCGAACCGGTCGAAGAGATCGGTTCCCCGGGCGGACGCGTCCGCGGGGAGCGCGGTGACGCCGCCCACCCCCCGGAGCCGCTCCACCGTCCCCGAGGCCACCGGCGCGTACCGGACGGGGCGGCCGGGGACGGCCGCAGGGAGCTTGCCGAGTTCGGCCTCGATCTCGGCCACCGGTTGCGGACTCGCCACCACCAGGAAGTGCTCGCGCCCGCCGCGGCTGGTCACCGTCCAGGCGTTCTCCCGCCCGCCGATGGATCCGGGGAGCACGGCCACGGAGTCGGCGGGGACCGGGTTGCGGAGGTCGAAGAGGGGCTGGGGGAAGAGCAGGTAGGTCTCGCCCTGCTCGTCCTCGTTCATCACGTAGACCCAGAGCGGCCGGCTGGCGTGGAAGCGGAGCGAGAGCTCGTCGCCGGGCCCGACCCGGTCTCCGGGGGCGAGGGGGTGGAAGGAACCGCCGGTCCGCTCCACCAAGGACGCCTCCACCCGGTAGTCCGCGCCGGCGGGGGGGACGAAATCCACCCGGGGGGCGTCGTAGTCGACCGGGGCGCCCGGCCGCGGGTGGAAGAGGGGCTCGCGCCACCGGACTCCGGCCGCCACCACCAGGAGCGCGGCCAGCCCGGCCACCCACGGCCACCGGCGGGAGGGGCGGGAGAAGGATCCGGCGGCCGCCTCGCCCAGAACCGAGGCCATCTCGGCCGCGCTCCCGAAGCGCCTTCCGGGATCCGGGGCCATGGCCCGCTCCACCGCCTCCACGAGGGAGGCGGGGGCATCGGGGCGTTCGGCGGCCAGCGCCGTCTCCGGTCCGGCGGCGGCCCGGGCCTTGAGCTCCTCCAGGGTGCGCACGCCGAAGGGCGGCCGGCCGGTCAACGCCCACCGCAGGGTGACGCCGAGGGCGTAGAGGTCGGAGCGCGGGGTGGCGGGCTCCCCCGCCAGGACTTCCGGCGACATGAAGATCGGGGTTCCCGAAGCGCGCCGGAGATCGGCATCGGCCAGACCGCGGCGCCGGCCCAGGCCGAAGTCGGTGAGCACCACGCGCCCGTCGGAGGACAGCACCACGTTGGCGGGCTTGAGATCGCGGTGAACGAGCCCCGCCACCTCCACCGCGGCCAGCGCCTCGCTCAGCCGGAGGCCGATGCGCAGGACCTCGCCCGGATCGAGCGCGCCCCGGCGGTCGATCTCCTCCTCCAGCGTGGCCCCGTGCAGGAATTCCATCCAGAGGCCGGTCCGGCCGCCGTGTTCGGCAACGCCGTACACCGTCACCACCCCGGGGTGGCGGATCCTGGCCAGTGCCCGCGCCTCCCTCACCAGCGGGGACCCGGCTCCGGAGGCGAGCCCGTCCTCCCCGGCGTGCAGGAACTTGAGCGCGACCTCGCGCTGGAGGTCGGCGTCCCAGGCGCGCCAAACCTCTCCGGTGGCGCCGGCCCCCACCCGCTCCAGCAGCGACAGGGCGCCCCAGGCCTCGAGCGGTCCGCCCCTGGGAACGGCGCCGGGCTCCCCCCCCGGTCCGGACTCACCTTCCTGCCAGGTCCGGTTGAACTCGGCGATCCGGGCCACGTCCCGAAGCGCGAGGATCTCGGCCCGTTCCTCGGCGTTCTCGGCCCGTGACTCCGCCCCGTCCCAGTCCACCGAGCGCCCGTCGGAGACCGACCCCGCCAGGTCGTTCAGCCGGTCGTCACCGCCCATGTCCCATCACCTCCGCCAGCTTGCGCAGCGCACGCTGCACCGCCATCCGCGCGGCGTCACGGCTGGGCCGGCCGGTCATGGCGGCGATCTCGTCGTAGTCGAACGCCAGCTCGATGCGGAGATGGAGCAGGCGCCGTTCCTCCTCGTCCAGCCGTTCCAGCGCGCGCTCGTACCGCACCAGGGTCTCGGAACCGATGGCGTTCTCGAGGGGCGACGATCCGCGCGCCTCTTGACGTTCGGATACGCCTTGGGGTCCCGGCCGCCGCCGGGCCCAGCGCACCTGATCCGTTATACGGTTGAGCACGGCGCGGCGAACGTAGGCCTGGAATCCACCCGGCCCCCGCACCTCGATCCCGTCGAGCTTCTCCAGAGCCCGGAGAAGGGTTTCCTGGACGAGGTCGCTGGTGTCGAAGAGCGACCGGGCATAGGCGGGGAGCCGACCGCTCGCCCAGCGCTCCAGCCGGGGGAGATACCGGGACATGAGGGCCTCCAGCGAGGCCCGGTCCCCTTCCTTGGCCCGGAGGAGAAGCTCGCTGGTGACCACGAGGCCGTCCGCGGGCCGGCCGGGTTGCGGGCTCATGGCAGTCGAGAGCCGTTGGACGAACCGTCCTGATTCTGCACGACGTCTCCCCGGAAGCCGGCCGGCGGCCCCGGCGCCCCGAACGGGGGTAAGAGCTTGAAGGCAATAATCGAGACAAGTCTAGTCCGATTCCGGGGTCCATTCAACTTCCGACACGCTCCGGGGGGCGGCCTGGACAGTGGCCGGCGGCCGGGTCTACCGTGAATTCCTCGAGGCCGGCGTCGTTTTCCCCGGAGGGCCCGGCCCCACCGCCCGGCAGACGCCGGCCCGACCGCTCCCGGCCGGCCACCCCAACCGGAACAGGATCCGATCGTGCGCATGGAACTCAACGTGAACGGCGGGCGGCACTCGTTGGACGTGGACCCGGCGCGGACCCTGCTCGGGGTGCTCCGGGAGGAGCTCGATCTCACCGGGGCCAAGTACGGATGCGGCGAGGGGGAGTGCGGCGCCTGCACGGTGCTGGTGGACGGGCGCGCGGTGCACGCGTGCCGGACCCCGGTGTCGGCGGTGGCGGGAGCCTCGGTCACCACCATCGAGGGCCTGGAGGAGCACGGCCGGCTCCACCCGCTCCAGCAGGCGTTCCTGGACGAAGGAGCGGCCCAGTGCGGCTACTGCACGCCGGGCATGATCCTGGCCGGAGCGGCGTTTCTGTCCGCCAACCCCTCCCCCACCGCGGAGGAGGCCGCCCGCGCCCTGGAGGGGAACATCTGCCGCTGCGGCACCCATCCCCGCATCGTGGCCGCGGTGCTCCGGGCGGCCGCGGTCCCCGCCGGACCGGCGGGAGGCGGTTGATGAGCGGGGGGAAGAGGGCCGGAGGCCTCGAGCCGGACCGCGTGGAGCCGCGCGAGATCACGTTGCGGGCGGGCGGAAAGGCGGCCGCCCGCGGAGAGATCCTGGGGCTCGCGCCGGGGGGGCTGGTGGTGGTGCTGGTGAGTGCGAACCCCTTCGCCGCCGCCTCGGACGGGGAGCCGGGACCCGAGGAGGCCGGGGCGTGGCTCCGGATCGGTCCCGACGGCGCGGTGACCGCGGCCACCGGCAAGGTGGAGTTCGGCCAAGGCATCCGGACCTCGCTCGCCCAGGAGCTGGCCGAGGAGCTGGGGGCGCCGCTGGAGTCGGTGGCCCTGATCATGGGAGACACCCGGTGGACGCCGTTCGATCTGGGCACCTTCGGGAGCCGCTCCACCCCCGATGCGGGGACCCGGCTGCGGCGGCTGGGCGCGGCCGCCCGCGGCATTCTGATCGCGACGGCGGCGGATCGCTGGGGCGCGGACCGCGCCTCGCTCTCTGCGGCCGGAGGCCGGGTGACCGACCGCGCGAGTGGACGTTCGGTGGGGTACGGGGACCTCGCCGCCGGGCGGGCGCACACCGAGATCGTGCGCGAGGACGCGGCGCCGACCCCGGCGGCGGAGTGGACGGTGGCGGGAACCCCGGCGCCCCGGGCGGGAGCGCGGGACCTGGTCACCGGGCGGCATCGCTACGTCTCGGACCTGCGACGGCCGGGCATGGTCTACGGCAAGGTGCTTCGTCCGGCATCTCCGGGGGCGGCGCTGAAGGCGGTGGACGCCTCCGCGGCGGAGTCCGATTCCGGGGTGACGGTGGTGCGGGACGGCGATTTCCTGGGGGTGGTGGGGCCGAGCCTCGCCGCCGCGGCCCGGGCGCTGGCCTCGGTGCAGGCGATGTGGACCCCCGCCCCGGGCGGGCAGCCCGACTCGGGGACGGTGTACGACCACCTGCGGCGCCACCGCCCCCCCGAGGGCGGCCGCGAGCGGTGGATGGAGGTGCCGCCCCACCTGACCGGCGACCCGGCGGCGGCCCTGGCCGGAGCGGCCCACCGGCTGGCGCGGACCTATACCACGGCCTACATCGCGCACGTCCCGCTCGAGCCCCGGGCGGCGGTGGCGGAGTGGTCGGACGACGGTGAGCGCTCCCCCGCCCTCACGGTATGGACCGGCACCCAGCGGCCGTTCGCGGTGCGGGACCAGCTCGCCCAGACGTTCGGCCTGGACCCCGGGCGGGTGCGCGTGATCGTTCCCGACACCGGCTCCGGCTACGGAGGGAAGCACACCGGCGAATGCGCGGTGGAGGCGGCGAGGCTGGCCCGCGGGGCGGGGCGGCCGGTGAAGCTGGCGTGGTCGCGGGAGGAGGAATTCCGCTGGGGCTACTTCCGGCCGGCGGGGGTGATCGACCTCGAGGCGGGAGTGGACGCGGGAGGGCGGATCACCGCCTGGACCTGCGACAACTACAACGCGGGCTCGGCGGCGATCCGTCCCTGGTACGCGATCCCCCACCAGCGGGTCGAGTTCCACCCCAGCGACGCCCCGCTCCGCCAGGGCTCCTATCGCGGGCTGGCCGCCCCCGCCAACCACTTCGCCCGGGAGATGCACGTGGACGAGCTGGCGGAAGTCGCCGGCCTGGATCCCCTGGAACTGCGCCTCCGCAACATCGACGACCCCCGGCTGGCCGAGGTCTTCCAGGCCGCGGCGGAGCGGTTCGGGTGGGGCGGCGCGCTCCCGGGGGGGCACGGGATGGGGATCGCGGGCGGGTGCGAGAAGGGAGGCTATGTCGCCACCTGCGCCGAGGTCTCGGTGGACCGCGCCGGGGGCGGGGTGAAGCTGGTGCGCGCGCTGACCGCCTACGACTGCGGCGCGGTGGTGAACCCCGACGGGCTCAGGAACCAGATCGTGGGCGCGTTCATCCAGGGGATCGGGGGGGCGCTGTTCGAGGCGATCGATTTCGACGGCGGCGGCGTCCGCAACCCCCGCCTGTCGGAGTACCGGGTGCCGAGGTTCAGCGACGTGCCTCCGATCGAGGTGGTGCTGCTCGACCGCAGGGACCAGCCCTCGTTCGGCGCGGGCGAGACGCCGATGGCGGCGGTGGCCCCGGCGATCGGGGCGGCGATCTTCAAGGCGTGCGGGGTGCGGCCGCGCTCGCTTCCCATGGCCCGCGGAGGGTTGCCCCCCCCGGACGGTCCCGGGCGCACGCGCTAGCGCTCCAGCCGGAAATCGTCCACGAAGAAGGTGAGCGGGAGCCGGGGCTTGGCCGCGAACACCTCGAACACGGCGATCCGGCTCATGTCCAGGGGATGACCGGAGGGCTGGGCGCGGATCGTCTCCAGGGGGATGCGGATCCGGTTCCGCCCCGGTCTCACCGTGAACTCCACGTAGGAGGCGCGGCTCCAGTCCTGTTTCACGAAGGCGTCGTCCACCCGGAGCTGGAGCGCGCGCGGCTCCGGGCTGGGCGACACCACGGTGAAGGCCAGCGTCCGGTAACCCGTCCAGTCGCCGACCGGCTCGCTCATGCTGATTCCGGGATAGCCGTCGGGGAGCGCGTTCAGGGTGACCCGGCCGGCGAGATTCCCCTCGCGCTCCCGGGAGGGCGCGGGGAGCGGTTTCCACGCCACCGACCCGTCGCTCACGGAGAAGAAGAAGCGCTCCCAGGCGGCGTCGAAGCTCAGGAGCACCGGGAAGGCGAGGTCGCGCTCGCGGTAGGCGTTCCCCACCTCCAGCACCGGCTCGGCCACGATCCACACCGGGATGAAGGCGAGGGCCAGCAACGCCACCCGGGCGGGCGCCCGCCGGCGGGGCAGGACGGGAAGCCGGGGATCGAAGGCGGCGGCCATGAGCAGGCAGGCGGTGATCCCGGCCAGGTCGCGGGCCCAGTCGCCGAGCTCGGCGTCGCGGCCGGTGAAGTGCTGGAGGATCTCGCTTCCCGCCCCGGCGGAGGCGGCCAGGGCGAACACCGCCAGATACCGGCCCACCCGGCTCCGGCCGGCGGCGGGCCAAGCCCGGAGCACCCCCCAGAGCGCGATCCAGGAGAAGACGCCGAAGAGCGGGGCGTGGCCGGCGTTGAACACCGTGTTCCACCACCGGGTGTTCCCCGGAGGGACGAAGACCTCCAGGACCACGATGAGGAGAACGAGGGCCGTCGCGGCCAGGACGAGCGAACGCCGGCGGTGGGGCATCGGAGGATTCTACCTGGATCGCGCGGCGCCGTAGTCCCTGGACCGGCCCCTTCGCCGCCGGTCGGTGAAGGGGTTCCCTCCCCCGGCCCGCGCGACCTCAGCGAACTTGACGGGCGAGCTGCGAGCGGTAGAGCCGGACCAGGAAGTCGTAGATCACGAGCTCCTGGGCGCGGTGGGAGGAGCGCAAGAGCCGGTTGGCGTGCATGTGGAGGTGGCTGGCCGCGAGCTCGTCCCTCTTGCAGGCGAGCCGCCCTTCGCGCTCCAGTTCCCGCAGGCGCCGGCACCAGGGGACCAGGCGATCCGACCGCCGCCGGAGCGCGGCCAGGCCCGGCCCCAGCTCTCCGTCCTCGTCGTCCGAGGCCCCGAGGAGCGCCTCCAGGGACCCCCGCTCGCCCCGGAACCGCATTCCCAGCCGGCCCTCGAACTCCTTGTCCACCTCGAACTCCCTTCCGAGCGCGGCCCGGGAAGCGCGCACCACCCCGAGCTTCGCTTCCAGGTCGAGCCCCAGGTCCTCGAGGAGCCGGTCCATGCCCACCAGGGCGAGCCGCCAGCGCGCGTCGGCCCCCGCGTCCCCGGCCAGGGTCTCGACGATCTCCAGCGCGGCCACGCTGTCCTCCTGGAACATCGCCTCCGCGCACTCGACCCCTTCCGGACCGCCGTACCGCTCCACCTCGCGCTCGTAGGTGAGGAGCGAGAGGCGGGAGAGGCCGCCCTCTTCGAAGAGCGGCGCGGCCAGGCTCTCCAGTCTCGGAAGGACCTCGGCGGCGAGCCGCGCGGGGGGACCGAAGAAGCGCACCCGCAGATGCCATTCGGGATCGGCGTAGCGGATGAAGAACCAGCGCCGGGCCGCGCCGGAGCCGAGGGCCTCGTCCACCAGGGGGCGCACCAGGCGGCGGAGGAGCCGGTCGGCGGTCGAGGTCCCGGTATGGAGGGCGACGAACAGGCAGTCCGACCCCGGGAAGAAGACGCGGCGGCGCTCCCCGCCCGGGGCATCCTCGTCCCGGGGCCGGGAGGGAGCGGGCGAGGGTTCCCGCCGGCGGACGAAGGGCACGACCAGCTCGTGCACGAAGCGTCCCTCGGGGCCGGCGGCGCAGAGGTCGCCGGGGCCGGGGAACATTTCCCGCAGGATCGAGGCGTCACGCTCCCGGACCAGGTGGAGCAGCATGTCGACCCCGAGCACGTTCTCCAGGTCCACCGGCAACACGTGGTCGGCCTCGGCCAAGGAGACCCAGCGCGGAAGCCCCCGCCGCGCGCGCCACCGGCGGACCGCGCGCATGGAGTCCGCGCCGCCGTCGGCCGGGATCGCCCGCATCTCCTCCCGCTCCACCCGCCAGTGGGCCGGCGCAAGAACCACCCGCCCGCAGCTGACCCGGGGGAGGAAGGCCGCCTCCCCCAGGGTTCCCCACCGCCACCCGAGCCCGGCGGGACCGTCCTGGTTCTGGAGCAGGCAGAGGAACCGGTACACGCCCACGCTCTGCCAGGTGAAGTTGTGGGCGGTGGACATGCGGGGGAGGATCTCGCGGTCCAGCCGGGCGGAGCGGAGCACCACGCGGCCGCCGTCCACGCGGACGCGCAGGTCCCCCAGCGGAAGCTGGAATTCCTCCGAGGCCCCGGAGCGGCCCAGGTACGGGATTTCGTGCTTGCGCAGGACCGGCCGGCAGAGCACGTTGCCGATGCGCCCCTCGGGGAGGTGCACGATCTCCGCGAAAAGCGCGCCGGGGGTGAGCGCCTCCTCGGCGCGCAGATGCGCCTCGACCCGGCGGCGCAGGTCCGGATCGGCATGGCAGAAGCGGCCCAGCAACCGCACCCCGGACGGTCCGGTCACCCCTTCCAGCACTACCCGGTACTCGCCGCGGTCCACCGCCCCGGCCGAGGGCGCGGCCAGGGTGACCATGGCCGCGTAGGCGTTGGGCAGCGGGCCCGGCCGCGGAGAGGCCAGGATCCTCAGGTCTCCGGCTTCCAGATCGATCTCGATCGCGCCGGTCCGCACCGCCTCGTCCAGCTTTCGCAGGAGGAGCGCCCGCTGCGGGGCGGTCCATGGGTCGCGCTCCTCACCCGAGGCTTCGGGAAACCGGAGGCCGTCGAGGAGCGGAGAGGCCTCGGCGGAGGGAGCGTCGGACGCGGCGAACCCCACCCCCACCTCTTCATCCAGGGCCTCGGCCAGGGGCACTTCGCGCCCCTCGTAGCGGCGGATGAACGCCTCCCGGAATGCGGCCAGCGGATCCTCGCCCCGGCCGCCGAACACGCTCCGCAACGTCTCGACGCCGCGCGCGATCTCCGCGATCACCTCCTCGGCGAGAGTGAGCGCGCTGGGCCCCTTCACCAGGTCCACCTGGAAGAGCCGGGCCAGGTCGGGCTTCTCCGAGGGCTCCGGCAACCGCGCCGCGATGCCGCGATACCGGTCGGGAGCGTGCCCCAGCCCCTCGCGGTCCAGCTCCTGGAGGGCGGCTCCGGCTTCCCGCAGCCGCCCGGCCGCCGCCCGGCCCGCGGGCAGGCGCTCGAGCAGATCCACCAGACCGTGAATCGGCTCGGGACCGGTCACCGCCGGCGAGAGGCCGGAGACCAGAATCTGGGTCTCGGTGAGCTCCCGGACAAAGGCCTCCGCTTCCTCGAGGCTCACCTCACCGTCCACCAGGGGGCGCGCCAGCTCCGACGGAGTGGCGCCCGCCGCCGCCAGGGCGAGGGTGGACTCCAGGTACGGGGCCGGCTCCAGGGCCACCAGGTGATGGGTACGCGCCTTGTCCTGGAGTCGCGACTCCACGTAGCGGATGCGGCCGGCGGCGCGGTAGAGGCTGGAGTTCAGGCGATAGGAGAGGTCCGCCCGGATGCCCTCTTCCCGGCCGAGCGTTTCGGCCAGAGCGAGGAGATAGTCCATGTCGAGGCGGGTGTGGCGCGAGGACGCTTCGCGCGGGGGCACCTCGAGGCGGGTGCGCGAACCGGTGATGCCGAGAGCGTGGCCCGCGAAGAGCCCGAACGGAGTGGCCCGGGCGCACATGCGGGTGACGTAGCGGAGCACCGCCCGGCCCACCCGCCGCCCCCGCTCGCTCCCGGAATCGGCGAACCACACCTCCAGGCTCGACTCGAGATCGGGGGAGCCGAGGAAGAGCGCCTCGCGGAGGACCGGCTCCTGCGCGAGCCGCTGGAGCCGGGAAGAGAGGGTCTCGCGGTCGCGCTCAAGCGCGGCCTGGAGTTCCCGGCCCTCGAAAGCGGGCGCCTCCAGTCCTCCGGCCCACGCCTCCAGGGTGTCCCAGGGGAGAAGCGGCGTCCGGAGGACGAAGAAATCGACGGTGTACCCGGGGCCCGACGAATGAGGCCCGGGGCGGGGGTCCGGTGGGCGGGGCCCGGCGACGGGACCCCCGGCGACCGCGGCCCGCCGGCGGCCCCCCGGACTCGCGGCGATGGGGGGTTCCCCGCGGGAGGTGCCCGGCTTCCCTTTCATGGTCTCGACGGCGGGTCCGGCGGAAACGCCACGAGCAGCGCAGGCGCTGCTCGTGGCGCAAAGAGCGGTGCTCGCCGACTACCTGGCGGTCAGCAGCACTTGGAGAGATAGGAGGGCTGAACCGTGGTCGTGGGCTGGGTGTGACCCGGTCCCCGCTTCGGGCTGTTCAGCTTCTTCACCGTCTCCTTGTTCAGGGTCAGCTTTCCGGTGAGCTTCTTCATGCGGTACCTCCTCAAGGGGGTTGGGATGAAGGACCGACACGACAGGGAAACGAGGTCCTCGGGGGATCGGATACGTGTTCGAGCGCGGCCTCGCTCCCATCCGGGAACATCCTCGCAGTCTACTCAGAACCGGATCCTCTGGCAAGCGGCGGCGCCGGGCGTTTCCGGCAGCGCCGGGGCCCCGCTCCCCGCCGGCCGGCGATGCCGGGCCGAAGCGCTCCCGGTCGGGCACTTCCCCTTCCCCGGTTCGCTCCCGATCGGTGTGTGCTATCATATCGGATCAAATTGGTCGTATTTTCCAATGCTCGTCCTGGCCGCTCCCCTCGGAGGGCCCCCGTCCGGTTCGGTGAGCCTCGTGGACGCCATCGACCGACCTCCGGGCAACGCGGGTTCTCAGCACCGCCGGAGAAACGGCCCGGGAGGACATGTCTCATGAGGCGCTACGCGACGACCGCCCTCATTCTGGGTGCCCTGCTCTCCGCCGCGACCGCCGCCCATGCCCAGTTCAGCGACGTGACCCTGCCGCCGCTCGACGATGCGAGCTACGGCTGGGGCACCGCCTGGGCCGACTATGACAACGACGGCGATCTCGATCTCTTCCTCTCCAACGCCGGCGGCCCCAACCGCCTGTTCCGCAACGACGGAGGCAGCTTCGTCAACGTCGCGACCGCGCCGCTCGACGACGGCGGTGGCACGGCCGCGGTCGCCTGGGGCGACTACGACAACGACGGCGATCCAGACCTCTACGTAGGGGCGATCGGGGCCAACCGGCTGTTCCGAAACGACGGCGGCGGCACCTTCGTCGACGCCACCAGCGGCCCGCTCGGGGACGCCGATTCGGGCCTCGACGTCGCCTGGGTGGACTACGACAACGACGGCGACCTCGACCTCTACGTCGCCAACTACGGCACCGCCAACAAACTGTTCCGCAACGACAACGGAGTCTGGGTGGACGCCACCACCGCGCCGCTCGACAACGCCGGCAACGGGATCGGCATCGCCTGGGCCGACTACGATCTGGACGGCGACCCGGACCTTTATCTCTCCAACGAGGGGCAGGCCAACAAGCTGTTCCGCAACGACGGCGGCGGCACCTTCGTCGACGTGACGAGCGGGCCCCTGGGCGACGCCGGCAACGGCGAGGGCGTGGCCTGGGGCGACTACGACAACGACGGGGATCCGGATCTCTATCTGGTCATGGGCGGCAGCGCGGCGAACCGGCTGTTTAGAAATGACGGCGGCGGCACGTTCGTCGACGTGACCAGCGGACCGCTCGGCGACACCGACGCCGGGCGCGTCGTGCTGTGGGCGGACTACGACAACGACGGCGACCTCGACCTCTACCTCGTCAACTACGGCTCCGCGAACAAGCTGTTCCGAAACGACGGCGGCGGGACGTTCGTGGACGTGACCAGCGGCCCGGTGGGCGACCCGGGACAAGGGCGGGGCGGGTCATGGGGGGACTACGACAACGACGGCGACCTGGATCTCTACGTCGCCAACGACAACCAGGCGAACACGCTGCTTCGCAACGACCAGGCCAACGGGAACCACTGGCTGGAGGTGAAGCTTCAGGGAACGCTGTCGAACCGCTCGGGGATCGGCGCCCGGGTTCGCGTGGTGGCGGGCTCCCTGAGCCAGGTGCGCGAAGTCTCGGGCGGCCTGGGCTACGGGTCGCAGAACGCCCTCACCGCGAGCTTCGGGCTGGGCGCGGCGACGACGGTGGATTCGCTGATCGTCTACTGGCCGTCGGGGGTCGTGCAGACGGTGAGTTCTGCGCCGGCGGTGGATCAGGCGGTGACGGTGGTGGAGAGCGGGCCTGCCTTCGTGAACGCGACCGGCGGCGGTCCGCTGGGCGACTCGGGCAGTGGCGAGGGCGTGGCGTGGGGGGACTACGACAACGACGGCGACCTCGACCTCTATCTCGCCAACAATGGTCAGGCGAACAAGCTCTTCCGCAACGACGGGGGGACATGGGTGGATGCCACCAGCGGCCCGCTGGGTGATGCACGCAGCGGCGTCGGGGTGGCATGGGGGGACTACGACAACGACGGCGACCTCGACCTCTACCTCACCAATCTCGGCCAGGCTAACGCGCTGTTCCGCAACGACGGCGGTGGAGTGTTCGTGGATGTCACCAATGGACCGTTGGGCGACCCGAACTACGGCCTTGCTGCGGCGTGGGGGGATTACGACAACGACGGCGACCTCGACCTCTACCTCGTCAACAGCCTCTCGGCGAACAAGCTGCTCCGCAACGACGGCGGCGGGGTGTTCGCCGACGCCACCAGCGGCCCGCTGGGCGACACCGGGCCCGGCCAGGGCGTGGCGTGGGGCGACTACGACAACGACGGCGATCTCGACCTTTACCTCGTCAACTACGGCTCGCCGAACAAGCTGTTCCGCAACGACGGCGGCGGCGCGTTCGTGGACGTGACGAGCGGACCGCTCGGCGACACGGGCCAGGGCTTGGGGGTGGCGTGGGGGGACTACGACAACGACGGCGACCTCGACCTCTACCTCTCCAACGACGGAGCCAACCGGCTCTTCCGCAACGACGGCGGCGGGGTGTTCGCAGACGTCACCACCAGCCCGCTGGGCGACACCGGCCAGGGCTTGGGCGTGGCCTGGGGCGACTACGACAACGATGGCGATCTCGACCTCTACCTCGCCAACTACGGCACCGCCAACAAGCTTTTCCGCAATGACGGCGGCGGGACGTTCTCAGACGCCACGACCGTTCCCCTGGGCGACACGGGCAATGGGACCGGCGTGGCGTGGGGGGATTACGATGACGACGGCGACCTGGATCTCTACCTCGCGGGCGAAACAACGCCCAACCGGCTGTTCCGCAACGAGGCGGTGAACGGCAACCACTGGCTGCAGGTGAAGCTTCAGGGAACGCTGTCGAATCGGGCCGGAATCGGAGCCCGGGTGGAAGTCGTGGCCGGCGGGGTGACGAGGATCCGGGAAGTGTCGGGGGGATCGGGCTTCTGCTCGCAGGACGCGCTGGTGGCGAACTTCGGGCTGGGGGCGGTAACCACGGTGGATTCGTTGATCGTTCGCTGGCCGTCGGGGATTGTGCAGGTCGTGAGCCCGGTTCCGGCGGCGGACCAGGCGGTGACGGTGATGGAGCCCGGCCAGGCCTTTGTGGACGCGACCGCCGGCCCGCTCGGCGACACGGGAGACGCCCGGGGCGTGGCGTGGGGGGACTACGACAACGACGGCGACCTCGACCTCTACCTCGTCAACTACGGCTCGGCGAACAAGCTGTTCCGCAACGACGGCGGTGGAGTGTTCGTGGATGTCACCAATGGACCGCTGGGCGACCCGAGCTACGGCCTTGCTGCGGCCTGGGGGGATTACGACAACGACGGCGACCTCGACCTCTACGTCTCCAACTATGAATCTCCGAGCAAGCTCCTGCGCAACGACGGCGGCAGCGGGTTCGTGGACGTCACCAGCGGTCCGCTCGGCGGCTCGGGCTACGGCTTCGGCATGGCGTGGGGCGACTACGACAACGACGGCGACCTCGACCTCTACCTTGCCGACAGCAACGGCGCCAACAAGCTGCTCCGCAACGACGGTGCCGGCGTGTTCGTCGACGCCACCAGCGGCCCACTCGGCGATACCGGCTCGAGCGGGTGCTTGGCGTGGGGGGACTACGACAACGACGGCGACCTCGACCTCTACCTCGTCAACTACGGCTCAGCGAACAAGCTGTTCCGCAACGACGGTGCCGGCATGTTCGTGGACGTCACCAGCGGTCCGATGGGCGACACGGGTCACGGCTCCGGCGTGGCATGGGGGGACTACGACAACGACGGCGACCTCGACCTCTACCTCGCCACCCTCGATGGAGCCAACAAACTGTTCCGTAACGACGGCGGTGGGGTGTTCGTGGACGCCACCAGCGGCCCCCTGGGCGACGCCGGCCACGGCGAGGGCGTCGCCTGGGGCGACTACGACAACGACGGCGACCTCGACCTCTACCTCGCCAACTACGGCTCGGCGAACAAGCTGTTCCGCAACGACGGCGGAGGGGTGTTCGTGGACGCCACCAGCGGCCCGGTGGGCGACCCCGGCTCGAGCTGGGGCGTGGCGTGGGGGGACTACGACAACGACGGCGACCTCGACCTCTACGTTGCCAACGGCCTCGAGGCGAACAAGCTGTTTCGCAACGAGACCGCGAACGGCAACCACTGGTTACAGGTGAAGCTCCAGGGGACGGTGTCCAACCGGGCTGGGATCGGGGCGCGGGTGAGCGTGGTGGCGGGCGGGGTGACACGGATCAGCGAGGTCTCGGGCGGGTCGGGCTTTCTTTCGCAGGACGCGCTGACGGCGAGCTTCGGACTGGGCGCGGCGACGACGGTGAGCTCTCTGGTCATCCGCTGGCCGTCGGGGATCGTGCAGACGGTGAGCCCGGCGCCGGCGGTGGACCAGGCGGTGACGGTGGTGGAGAGCGGGCAGGCCTTCGCGGACGCCACCAGCGGCCCGCTGGGCGACACCGGCCAGGGCACGGGCGTGGCGTGGGGGGACTACGACAACGACGGCGACCTCGACCTCTACCTCGCCAACAATGGATCGTCAAACAAGCTGCTGCGCAACGACGGCGGCGGAGTGTTTGCGGATGCCACCGCCGCCCCCCTGGACGATGCGGGTGCCGGCTTCGGCGCGGCGTGGGGGGACTACGACAACGACGGCAACCTCGACCTCTACCATGCCGTCGTCTCCGGGTCGAACAAGCTGTTCCGGAACGCCGGTGGCGGTGGGTTCACGGACGCCACCGCCGGCCCCCTGGGCGACCCGGACGACGGCATCGGCGCGGCGTGGGGGGACTACGACAACGACGGCGACCTCGACCTCTACCTCGCCAACTTTGGGCAGGCCAACAAGCTGCTCCGTAACGACGGCGGCGGCGTGTTCGTGGACGCCACCAGCGGCCCGCTGGGCGACACCGGCCAGGGTGACGGCGTGGCGTGGGCGGACTACGACAACGACGGCGACCTCGACCTCTACCTCGCCAATTATGGGCAGGCCAACAAGCTGTTCCGCAACGACGGTGGCGGCGTGTTCGTGGACGCCACCAGCGGCCCCCTGGGCGACACGGGCCAGGGCACGGGCGTGACATGGGGGGACTACGACAACGACGGCGACCTCGACCTCTACCTCGCCAACGACGGTCCAGGCAACAAGCTCTTTCGCAACGACGGCGGAGGGGTGTTCGTGGACGCCACCAGCGGACCGCTGGGCGACAACAGCTCGAGCTGGGGGGTGGCGTGGGGGGACTACGACAACGACGGCGACCTCGACCTCTACGTCGCCGACAACTACTCCGCGCCGAACCGGCTGTTCCGCAACCAGGGGGGCGGCGAATTCGTGGACGTCGTCGATGGGCCGGCGGGCGACGCGGGAGGCGGCCAGGGGGTGGCGTGGGGGGACTACGACAACGACGGCGATCTCGACCTTTACCTCGCCAACCGCGATGGGGCGAACAAGCTCTTCCGCAACGAGACGGCGAACGGCAGCCGCTGGCTGCAGGTGAAGCTTCAGGGGACGGTGTCGAACCGGGCGGGGATCGGGGCGCGGGTGGAGGTCGCGGCGGGCGGGGTGACGAGGATCCGCGAACTCTCGGGCGGGTCGGGATTCTGCTCGCAGGACGCGCCGGTGGCGAGCTTCGGCCTGGGCGCGGCGACGACGGTGGATTCGCTGATCGTGCGCTGGCCCTCGGGGATCGTGCAGCACGTGCTCCCGGCGCCGGCGGTGGACCAGGCGGTCACGGTAATCGAGCCGGGACAGACGGCGGTGGGCGACCCCACGGACGCGCCGCCGGCGTTCGTGCTGAGCGCGGCGGCTCCGAACCCGTCCACCGGGCGCGCCACCATCCGCTTCGCGCTCCCGCGGGCGGCCGCCGTGGCGATCGAGATCTTCGACGTGGCGGGCCGCCGGGTGCGCGTGCTCGCCGCCGGCAACGAGGCGCCGGGGCACCACCAGGTGACCTGGGACGGCCGCGACGGCCAGGGGCAACCCGTCCCCGCCGGCGTGTACTTGTACCGATTGCGCGCGGCCGGGTTCTCCGCGACGGGAAGGATGGTGGTGGTGCGGTGAGGCGGCGTGCCGGGAAGGATCGGCCGGGCTCGGTGATCCCTGTGGCCGTTCTTCGGCCGCCGCCCTTCCGACATTGGTGCCGGGAGGGAGGATCGAACTCCCACGGGCCTTCAAGGCCCAACGGATTCTAACTCCGGAACGCATCGCAGAGAGAGGCATCTTGCAATTGTTTGCTAGATAAGGCGCTGGCGCGCGTGATGATGGCAGTGCTCCAGGACGATACGGAACTGTTCAAGCAGTTCATGGATAACGAGGGCTTCAGGCGCTGGCTGACCGACACCGTATTCGCGCTCACGTACGATTAGGCCGGTTCGGCCCCCCCACTCCACAAGAACCGTCGGCTGCCCCTAACTTACCACCAGCGCGCCAACTATGGTGCCGGGAGGGAGACTTGAACTCCCACGGGCCGTCAAGGCCCAACGGATTTTAAGTCCGTTGCGTCTACCAGTTTCGCCATCCCGGCAGGGGCAGGGAGACCGGAGGGTATCGAGTTTCGGGCCGCGGCGCCATGGGCGGGGGTCTCCTCCCGCCGCATCGAGAGGGGACAGACTCGCTGGTGGGGTGCCCCGATCTGCGGCACCGCACGGCTATTCCACTCCACAACAAGATGTTAGCAAGTTTTCCAGGAGGCCGCGGGACCCTCGGGCCGGCCGGAGCCGGCCGCCGGCCCCGGGGCCGGGCGCCCGCTGGGTTCGAAATGTTTGCATTTCCCCCCGAGCCGCGCTGTGCTAGTCTCTTCCCGCGCACTTGGCGCACCTTCTCGAAGAACCTCCTGATGCGATCCGGATGATTTTCCGAGTTCCTTCGCGAGCGCTCTCCCCGATCCGGTGTTCCAATGAAGACGCGGACGGAACTGCACCACCCATCCGTGGTGGTGAGCCCCGCCCGACCCTAGCAGATGACGGGTGAGGTTCGTGCGTTACTCACCCAAGAAGGAACACCATGTCTCAGAAGCTCTACGTGGGCAACATGCCCTTCAGCATGACCGAAGAAGACCTCCGCACCATGTTCTCCCAGTACGGAGAGGTCGAGTCGACCGCGATCATCACCGATCGCGAAACCGGCCGGCCGCGCGGCTTCGGCTTCGTTGAAATGAACTCCGGCGCCCAGGAGGCCATCAAGGCCCTGGACAATCACGAGATCGAAGGGCGCGCCCTCAAGGTGAACGAGGCCAAGCCTCGTCAGAGCGGCGGCGGCGGCGGCGGTTCCCGCCCCTCCCGCTGGTAAGACCTCGGTGGGGAGGGGGCGGAATCCGCCCCCTCCCATTTTTTTTGCCCCGGCGGCTCCCGCTACCCGGGAAGGGCGCTCCGCCGCCCCGCAGATTCCCCCCGCCTCCCGCTTCCCAGACCCCGAACTCCGCTCCGGCACCGCACCAGCGCCTCCCTGAACCCCAGGAGCGCCCGCCGCGGAAGCCACCGCGAGCCCAGCACCCCGTCCGTTCCCCGGCCCATCACCCGCGACAGAGGTCCAGGCAGCCGGCCGATCCCGCGATAGAGCCGCACCAGCCGGTGGAAGTAGCGGTGGGCGAAGAGCATCTCCACCTCGCTCACCGAAGGTTGGCGGATCATCACCCGGTCCCCGTTGTGGGTGGCGGCCCGGCCGGTCAGGATTCCGTGTTCCCGGCAGAGATCGTGGCTCGCGGTCCCCGGCGACGGGTAGTAGATGATGCAGGCGGTTTCCCGCGGGCGGAGTTCGGCGTTCAGCCGCAGCCGCCCCGGGCCACCACCTTCGGCGGGAGCGCCGGGTGTCTCCACCCGCGACTGCGCGGCGGCCGGCAAGCCCGCGACTCGCGCTTGACACCGCCCTCCGGGGGTCTCATAGTTTGCACGGACGCCGAACAAAGATGGGGATGAGCCTGGAGTTCCGAGGGTTCCGGCCCCACCTCCGGCCCCCCATAATGCACCCCCGGAGGCAGGGAATGACCCTCGGAAAGCGGATCCTCATCCTCACCACCCTGGCGCCGGCGGCCCTGCTCGCCTTCGGCTGCACCCGCAGCACCTCCGGCCTGGATCCGGTTCCCTCCGACACCGACCCGGCGGTGTTCACCGACACCTTCGGCAACGGCGTCGACTACCAGGCGTTTCTGGGATCCAAGGTGGACGCGGTGTCCATCGACGGAACCGAGCGCTACCAGGGCACCGCCTCGCTCCGGATCAGCGTGCCCGCGACCGGATACGCCGGGGGCGCCTTCACCGCCGCCTACGCCCGCGACCTCTCCGGGTACAACGCGCTCACCCTCTGGGCCAAGGCGAGCAAGGCGGTGACCCTGGACGTGGCCGGGCTGGGCAACGACAACACCGGGACCTCGAAGTACGAGGCGAGCCGTTCCGCCATCCAGGTCACCACCTCCTGGACCCGGATTGTCCTCCCCATACCCCTCCCGGAGAGACTCGATGACGAGCGGGGGCTCTTCTACTTCGCCGCGGCCCCCCAGCAGGGCGCGGGCTACGACCTCTGGTTCGACGAGGTCCGGTTCGAGGACACCGCCGGCATCTCCGATCCCCGGCCGGGCATCGCCCCCAAGGTGGTGGGGGCGTTCGTGGGGGCCACAGTCGCGGTGGACGGCACCCGCACCACCTTCAACGTGGACGGCACTGACCGCACCGTCAACCACTCCCCCGGCTATTTCACCTACGCCTCGTCCAACGACTCCGTGGTCACGGTGCAGAACGGCACGATCCGCGCGGTGGGCACCGGCACCGCGAACGTCACCGGAATGCTGGGAACGGTGCCCGCGGCGGGAGCGCTCACCGTGAACGTGACCGCGGCGCCGGCCGCGCCCGCCCCCGACCCCACTCCGGCCCCCGGCAACGTGATCTCGCTCTTCAGCAACGTCTACCCCAACGCGGCGGTGGACACCTGGTCCGCGAGCTGGGACCTGGCCGACGTGAGCGACTTCAAGATCTCCGGCAACGACGTCAAGGCCTACACCAACCTCACCTACGCCGGGATCGAGTTCACCACCAATCCCATCGACGCCGGGGCCATGAACGGGTTCCACCTGGACGTGTGGCTGGCCCAGGGGCAGCTGGTGAAGGTGAAGCTGGTCGACTTCGGGGCGGACGGGGCGTACGGGGGCGGCGACGACAAGGAGAACGAGCTGGCCTTCAACGCGGGCTCCACCCCGCCGGTGACGGCCGGCCGGTGGGTGGGGCTGGACATCCCGCTCGCGAACTTCACCGGGCTGACGAGCCGGGGGCACCTCGCCCAGCTCATCATCTCCAGCGACTCCAAGACCCTCTACCTGGACAACGTGTACTTCCACAAATGAACGGACGACGCAGGCCGGGCTCCGCCCGGAAGGAACCGGGGGCCGCGGGACCGGAGCCCGCGGCGGCCAAGGGCATCCGCCCGGCCCCGCCGAGACGCCGCCGGCCTCTGGCCGAATCCATCCTCCGCCTGATCTGGCGGGAACGACGCATTTCGCGGGCCGAGATCGCCCGCCGCACCCGCCTCTCGCGCTCCACCGTATCCGAGATCGTGGGCCTCCTCCTCCCCACCGGGCTGGTGGAGGAGGTCGGGGTGGGGCCTTCCGCGGGCGGGCGCCCCCCCATCGTCCTCGAGTTCAAGGACGACGCCTTCGCCATCCTGGGCGTGGAAATGGGGGCGACCCATGTGACCGCGGTGCTCACGGACCTCCGGGGAGGGGTGCTGGACTGGCAGCAGGAGAGCCATCCCGTCCGCACCGACCCCGAGGGAACGCGCGCGCTCATCGTGAAGCTCTGCGACGCGTGCCTGGCCGCCCGGCCCCACGGGATGGACCGCCTGGTGGGGATCGGAATCGCGGTGCCGAGCCCGGTGGACCCCCGCCATCCCGACCTCCTGTCCGAGGTGGTGTTGCCGGAGTGGCAGGGGCGAAGCGGGCTGACCGAGATCCTGGCTCCCTACGGGGTGCCGGTGTTCATCGACAACGATGCCAATTTGGGGGCGCTGGCCGAACGCTGGTGGGGCGCCGGCCGCGGGGTGGACAACTTCGCCTACGTCAAGGTGGCCACCGGCGTGGGCTCGGGCCACGTGATCGGGGGGAAGATCTACCGGGGCGCGAGCGGGGTCGCGGGGGAAATCGGACACATGGCCATCGACCCTCACGGCGGACCCTGCATCTGCGGCCTCCGGGGATGCCTGGCCACCCTGGTGGGCGGGCCGGCGCTGGTGGGGCGGGCACGCGCGCTGATCGCCGAGTACCCCGTCAGCCGGCTCTCGACCGGGGCGATCTCGGTGGACGCGATCGTGGACGCGGCGCTGGACCGGGATCCGCTCGCGCTCCGCCTGGTGCAGGAGGCGGCGGAGTACCTGGGGATCGCGGTGGCGGGCCTCCTGAACCTGATGAACCCCTCGGTGGTGATCTTCGGCGGCGAGCTGGCCCGGTCGGGGGACGCTCTCCTGGCTCCGCTCCGGGAGACGATCCGCCTCCGGACCCTGTTGAGCTCGCTGATCGGGTCCGAGGTCCGGGCGAGCGCCCTGGGGCCGCGGGCGAGCGCGATCGGGGCGGCCACCCTGGTGCTGGAGGCGGCGCTCTCCGACATGCATCTCTTCCCCCCCGCGCCGCAGGCCCGGGAGGCGGTATGAGACCGGCGCTCCGCGGCGCCCTTCGCCGGCGCCACCTGGTGATCATGGCGCTGGCCCTGGCCGCCTGCGGCGCCAACTGCGGGACCAAGCCCAACGACTGGGTGGCGGTGTGGGAAGACGACTTCGAGGGACCGGCGGGACAGCCGCCGGATTCCTCGAAGTGGGGGTACGACCTGGGGACGGGCTGGGGGAACTCCCAGCTCGAGTACGACACCGACCGCACCGACAACGCCGCCCTGGACGGACAGGGCCACCTGGCCGTCGTCGCCCGCCGGGAGTCGTACTCGGGGAGCGGGTACACCTCGGCCCGCATCAACACCCTGGGGCGATTCGACCGGGCGCGCGGCCGGTTCGAGGCGCGGATCCGGCTCCCCGCCGGCCAAGGGCTCTGGCCCGCGTTCTGGCTCCTGGGCGGCGACTTCGCCCGGGTCGGTTGGCCCGACTGCGGCGAGATCGACATCATGGAGTACCGGGGGCAGGAGCCGCGGGTGGTCCACGGGAGCCTGCATGGGCCGGGGTACTCCGGAGGGGGGGCGCTCACCTCGAAGTTCACCCTCCCGGAGGAGGGCTTCGACGCCGGCTTCCACGTGTTCGCGGTCGAGTGGGAGAAGGACCGGATCACCTGGTACGTGGACGACACCATCTACAAGGTGGTGACCCGCGACGACCTCCCCCGGGAGACGCAGTGGGTGTTCGACCATCCCTTCTTCATCATCCTGAACGTCGCGGTGGGAGGCAACTTCGTGGGGCCGCCCAACGCGTCCACCGTCTTCCCTCAGACCATGCTGGTCGACTGGGTGCGGGTCTACCGGAGCGGTTCGTGATCGCCCGGGCGCGCCGGTCGCCGGCTGCGCGCGTGCTCCCGGTCCTGTTCCTGGCGGCGGCGGGGTGCGGCCGCGGGGTGCGTCCGGCCCCCCCCGGGGTGCTGACCGTTTCCCAGGAGCAGCAGTCGTCCTGGGTCAGGAACTTCAACCCCCTCACCACCGCGACCTCGGCCCGCTGGCCCACCCTTGCCGGAATCTACGAGCCGCTCTTCGTCTTCGACAGCATCCGCTCCGAGTACGTGCCCTGGCTCGGGGTGAAGTCCGAGTGGCGGGAAGGCGACACCGTGCTCCGGGTGACGGTGCGGGACTCGGTGCTGTGGTCGGACGGCCTGCCCTTCACCGCCCGCGACGTGGCCTTCACCTTCGCGCTCCTCCAGCGTCATAAGGCGCTGGACCGGCGCGGAGTGTGGGGTTTCCTGGACTCGGTGGCCGCCCGCGACGACCGCACGGTGGACTTCCGCTTCCGGCGCGTGTTCATCCCCGGGTTCGACGAGGTGGCGGCGCAGCAGATCGTCCCCGAGCACTCCTGGAAGGACGTGGCGGACCCGGTCACCTTCGCCAACGAGAATCCGGTGGCCACCGGACCCTTCACCGAAGTGCGGGTTTTCCGGAACCAGGTCTACGAGCTGGGCCGGAACCCGCACTACTGGCAGAAGGGCCTCCCCCGGGTTCAGGCCCTGCGCTTCCCCGCCTATCCCTCCAACGACCGCGCCAACCTGGCCCTGGTCTTCGACGAGGTGGACTGGGCGGGCAACTTCGTCCCCGCCATCGACCGGGTGTTCGTGGGGCGCGACCCCGCCCACCACGGGTACTGGTTTCCACTCACCGGGAGCACCATCTTCCTCTACGCCAATGCCACCCGCCCCCCTTTCGACGACGTCCGGGTGCGGAAGGCCTTGAGCATGGCCATCGACCGGGACCTGCTGGTGGACGTTGCCCTCTACCGCTACTCCCGCCCCGCCGACGCCACCGGGCTGAGCGACGGCTATTCCGCCTGGCGCGACTCCACCGCGATCCGGGCGGGGAACTGGGTCCTCCACGATCCGGCCCGCGCCGACTCGCTCCTGGACGCGGCGGGGTGCCCGCGCGGCCCCGACGGCATCCGCCGGCTCCCCGACGGCTCCCCCTTCCGCTACGACCTGCTCACGGTGTCGGGGTGGTCGGACTGGGTGCGGGCGTCCCAGGTGATCGCCCGCGGCCTCCGCGAGGTCGGGATCGAGGCCTCGGTCCGCACCTACGACTTCAGCGCCTGGTTCCAGCGGGTCCAGGAGGGGAACTTCGATCTCAGCCTGGGCTGGTCGTTCGAGGGCCCCACCCCCTACCTCTTCTACCGCTGGCTCATGTCCTCGGCCACGGTCCAGCCCCGGGGCGAGAGCTCCATGGGAAACTGGCAGCGCTACGGGAGCGCCCGCGCCGACTCGGTCCTGGCCGCGTTCGAGCGGGAGCCGGATCCGGCGGGGCAGCACCGCCTCGCCGGCGAGCTGGAACTGATATTCGTCTCCGAGGCCCCGGCGATTCCCCTCTATCCCAACCCCTCCTGGGCGGAGTACAACACCGGACGGTTCACCGGATTTCCCTCCCGGGACGATCCCTACGCCGACCCCTCGCCGAACAAGTTCGACCGGGGGGAGTGCCTGCTGGTGCTCACCGCCCTGAAACCGAGATAGGAGGCCGGAATGCGCTACATCCTGCGACGCCTCGGCTTCTATCTCCTGGCCGGATGGGCCGCGCTCACCCTGAACTTCTTCCTCCCCCGGCTCATGCCGGGCGATCCCGCCACCGCCCTCTTCGCCCGGTTCCGGGGGCGGTTGAGTCCGGAGGCGATGGACGCGCTCCGGGAGACGTTCGGGCTCACCCACGCGCCGCTCCTGAAGCAGTACCTCACCTACCTGGCCCACGTGCTCCGGGGAGACCTGGGAATCTCGGTGGCGTACTTCCCGGCGCCGGTCTCGAGCGTGATCGGCACCGGGCTGGTGTGGACGATCTTCCTGGCCGGAAGCGCGGTGGTGGTGAGCTTCGCCATCGGCACCCTGCTCGGGATCGCCTCGGCCTGGTGGCGCCACGGCTGGATCGACTCCTGGCTTCCCTCCACCTTCGCCTTCCTCGCCGCGTTTCCCTACTTCTGGCTGGCCATGGTGGCGCTCTACGTCCTGGGATTCACCCTGGGCTGGTTCCCGCTGGGCCACGCCTACGGGGACGAGATGACCCCCTCCCTGAGCGCCGCCTTCCTGGGGGACGTGCTCCGGCACGCGGTTCTCCCGGTGGGGACGGTGGTGCTGGCCACGGTGGGGGGGTGGCTGCTCTCGATGCGAAACACCATGATCTCGGTCCTGGGCTCGGACTACGTGAACCTGGCCCGGGCCAAGGGGCTTCGCCCCGGAAGGGTGGTGCTTCGCTACGCCGCCCGGAACGCCCTCCTGCCCAACGTCACCGGGTTCGGAATGGCGCTGGGGTTCGTGCTGGGCGGCTCGCTCCTCACCGAGATCGTGTTCTCGTATCCCGGCGAGGGGTATCTCCTGGTGCAGGCGGTGCGGAGCCAGGATTATCCGCTCATGCAGGGCATCTTCCTGGTCATCACCCTCGCGGTCCTGGGCGCGAACTGGCTGGTGGACCTGGTCTACCTCCGGCTCGACCCGCGCACCCGGGACGCGGACGCATGAGCGCCCCGGCCACCGCGCGCGCCGCCGGGGTCGCCCTCTGGTGGGAAGCGATCCGCCGCGACCGCAAGGCCACGGCGGGGGCGGCCATCCTGGCCGTGTTCCTGCTGGTGGCCCTGTTCGGACCGCTCCTGGTGGGCGCGCCCGACGCCCTGGTCGGCATTCCGCTCCAGCCCCCCTCGCCGCAGCACTGGCTGGGCACCACCGGCCAAGGCCAGGACGTGCTCGCGCAGCTCGTGGTGGGCACCCGGACCTCGCTCGCGGTGGGGTTCGGAGTGGGGCTCATCGTGGTCCTGGTGGGGGCGCTGGTGGGGGTGACCGCCGGTTACCTGGGGGGCCGGGTGGACGGGCTCCTCTCGCTCCTGTTCAACGTGTTCCTGGTGGTGCCGGGGCTCCCGCTGGCCATCGTGATCGCGGCCTACCTGCCGTCGGGCCCCCTCACCCTGGGCCTGGTGCTGGTGGTGACGGGGTGGGCCTGGAACGCGCGGGTCCTCCGGTCCCAGACCCTCTCGCAGCGGAAGCGCGACTTCGTGGCCGCGGCGGTGGTGTCGGGCGAATCCAACTTCCGGATCGTGACCCGCGAGATCCTTCCCACCATGACCTCGCTCCTGGTGGCCCAGGTGATCGGGAGCACCATCTACGCCATCGGCGCCCAGGTCGGCCTTGAGTTCCTGGGTTTGGGGAACGTCTCCGCGGTGACCTGGGGCACCAATCTCTACTGGGCCCAGAACGACTCCGCCCTCCTCACCGGGGCGTGGTGGACCTTCGCTCCCACCGGCCTCTGCGTGGCGCTGGTGGGGTTCGGGCTCACTCTGCTCAACTCCGGATTCGACGAGATCACCAACCCGAGGCTCCTCCTGGAGCGGGCCTGGCGGGCTCACCTCGCTCGCCGGGGGGTGGAGCCCACCCGTTCCACCCCGGTGGTGCGCCATGGCTGAACCGGTGCTCGAGATCCGCGACTTCTGCGTGGACTACGTGACCGACTCCGGCCCGGTGCGGGCGGTGGACCGGGTGTCGCTGTCGGTCGGCGGGGGCGAGATCGTGGGGATCGCCGGTGAGTCCGGAAGCGGCAAGTCCACCCTGGCCCAGGCGATCCTGCGCATTCTCCCGCCCCCCGCGGTCATTTCCGGAGGCGAGGTGCGCTTCGAGGGGCGCGATCTCCTCGCTCTGGACGAGAACCAGCTCCGCGAGATCCGGTGGAAGCGGCTCTCCATGGTATTCCAGAGCGCCATGGACTCGCTGAACCCGGTGATCCCGGTGGGCGAACAGATCACCGATACCCTGGCCGCCCACGGCGCGGCGAAGGGGCGCGAGGCCCGGGAGCGGGCGGCCGCGCTCCTGGAGATGGTGGGAATCCCCGGCGAACACACCGCCTCCTACGCCCACCAGCTCTCGGGAGGCATGCGCCAGCGGGTGGGGATCGCGCTGGCCCTGGCGCTCGACCCGGCGCTGGTGATCCTGGACGAGCCCACCACCGCGCTCGACGTGGTGGTGGAGCGCGACATCCTGAACCGGATCGGCGCGCTCCGGCGCGAGTTGGGGTTCTCGGTGGTGTTCATCACCCACGACCTGGCCCGCATGCTGCAGTTCTCGGACCGGGTGGCCATCTTCTACGCCGCCCGCCTGGCCGAGGTCGGCCCGGCGGCGGCGCTCCGCGAGCATCCCAAGCACCCCTACACCCGGGGGCTTCTCCGGGCCTTCCCCTCGGTGCGGGGGGGGGGCGCGGAACCGGCCAGCATTCCCGGCGCCCCGCCGAGCCTGGTGGACCCGCCTTCCGGCTGCCGCTTCCACCCGCGCTGCCCCCTGGCGGTGGAGCGCTGCCGGACCGAGGCCCCGGCGCTCCGGAGCCTCGGGCCGGGCCACGCCGCGGCCTGCCACCTGGCCGAATAGCCCGCTTCCGCCGAGGCCCGCTACATCGAGAGGTGCAGGTAGGTCCGGATCTCCCACTCGTTCCCGTCGGGACCGGGCGCGCTCGGCTCGCACACCGAGACCCCGGCGGCGTCGGGCACCAGGGCGGGGCAGTAGCGCGGCGAGTACTGGTCGAGGGAGCGCCAGAGCCCCCGCACTCCGATCGAGGTCTGCGGATAGCCGAACCACCGGGGAGCGCCGAGGGTATGCGAGAGATCGCCCATGAGCTGGACCGGGAAGGTCAGGTTGAAGTCGCGATGGTAGTCGTAGGGGCCCCAGTCGTTGAGCTTGACGAAGCCCGCGAACGCCATCGAGCCCACGGTCAGCCGGGCGTCGGCGCCGTAGCGATGGACGAGGCGGGGGCTGTCGCCGTTGGGCTCGCCGGTGCCGGCGTAGACGTGGGCCGCCAACCGGCGGCCGGCGGCCAGCCGCGAGACCAGCCGCAGGTTCGCGTCCCAGACCTTGCGGGCGGGGGGCGCCCCCGGGAACGCGAAGGTGGTGTGGCCGTCCCCCAGGATGCCGATGGCGGCGTCCTGGGTGGTCTTGTAGTCGCGGTAGACCAGGTCGAGGCTCACCGCCAGCGGCGCGTCCTCGCGGAGGTCGTTATCCCACGCCCACATCCAGGTGGCGGGGGTGGGGTCGTAGCCGACGAGGAATTCCGCCCCCACCGTCTCCCGGTTGGCGCGCACCGCGAACGGATCCTGGAGGATGTTGCGCGGCCGTCCCGGCGAGGGCACGTCCGCCGGCACCGGCCCCACCAGGGGTTTCTGGTAGAGGAAGTTCGGGCCGATCTGGAAGTTCCCGCTGTTGACCGCCAGCCCGGACAGGACGTTGGCCTGGTTCCCGGAACCGGTGTCCTTGAGCATCCATCCGGTATAGGTGATGGTGGCGGTGGGTCCGCCGTCGGCCACGATCCCCATGTAGGCGGTCTGGCCGTACCAGTGCCAGCGGCCGCGCTCGTAGGTGAGCTTGGCCTTGGCCCCGAAGGTGTCCGAGTCGCGCACGTGGTCCTGGAGCAGCCGGTAGCCGCTCCCGGACTTCTCGGCGACCTGGAAGCCCTGCCCCACCTTGGTGGCGCCGGCCCGGATCCCCCCCACCTGAACGCCCCAGGGCCCGTGATGGGTCTCCAGGGCGAGGGTGGTCCGCCGGGTGCGCGGGGTGGGCACCGCGAAGGAGCTGGTAACGGCGGACTGGCTCGCGAACTCGTCCTCGAAGAGGCCGGTGGCCAGCACCGGGCCGAGGCCTCGGGTGTACTTCACCACCGCCGCGGGATTGGCTCCCCACCACAGCTGCGGCCCGTACGCGAACTTCGCACCGGTAAGCTCCTTCTTCCCCGCCATCTCGAACCCGACCGGAGCGATGCCGTTGTAGATGTCGAGATTCTCGCCGTAGAAGGCGTCGCGGTAGATCCCGAAGAAGTCGCCCTCGTAGCCCCAGTGGGTATGGCCGGTGCGGTAGAAGCCGTCCAGGCGGAACCAACGGTCGTCCCACGAGACCGAGGAGCGGTAGACCTTCACCCGCTCGATCCCCTGGAGGTCGAAGTCGCCGTTGGGCGAAGTCACGGTGCGGGTCCGCCCCCGGTTCTCGTAAAAGACCTCGTCGATGGGATTGGTGGGAACGTTGCCGAGAACGTTCAGCGACAGGTTCCCGGTCACCGCGGGGGTGGGGTTCGCCTCGAAGTCGGCGTAGAACGACTCCTTATGGTCGAAGCCCCGGAAGGCGGGGTAGCCCCCCCCGGGCACCGGATCCCCGGGGGTGCTCACCCGGTCGCCGCCGGTGCTGTAGGTCTCAAACTCCAGCCGGAGCCCGCTCAGCCGCACCCGGTCGGTGGCCTGGGCGATGAGCGCGGCGCGGTCGCCCCGGGCCCGGAGCACCGCGGCCTCGGGGGTGACGTCGCCGAAGTGGGCCCGGATGGCGCGGAGGTCCGTCCCCCGCGCGTACGGGTCCAGGCGGAAGGCGTCCTGGAGCGCGTAGTAGGCGGCGCGCGGGTAGAGATCGAAGAGACCGCGCGAGTCAGGGGGCCCCTTGGCGCAGATTCCCCACCATTCCTCATTCATGTTGTTCTCGCCGGGGACGTAGTCCTCCACGTACCCGCCGTCCGGCCAGGAGGCGTTGGTGTCGTGGATGTCGAGCCGGCTGTCCTGGCCGAACTTCCACCAGCCGTCGCTCCACTGGAAGACGAAACCGCCCACGGCGTTTCCGACCCGGCCCTTGCCGTCGGACTGTTCATAGATCTCCTCCCACTGCCCCAGGAGGTAACGGGCCTGCATCCGCTGGTCCTCGTGCATCTCCTTCTCGTTGAACGCGTCGGAGCCGAACTCGGTGAACATCACCGGGGTCCCGAGCTTGTCGTGGACCACCTGGAACAGGTCGCGGGCGGAGATCCCGCGGTAGACGTTGCAGCCGAACACGTCGAGATGGGGACAGTCGCGGGCGACCACGTCGATGTACTGGACGTCGCCGTTGGCGATGGCCACCGGGTGCGACGGGTCGGCGGCCTTCACCGAGTCGATGATGGCGCCGAAGAGCGAGTAGAGTTCGTGGGCGCGGGCTTGGTCGCGCTCCCCTTCCGGCAGCGCTTCCGTCTCGAACGAGGTCCAGGCCAGGCCGTAGTTGTTCTCGTTCCCCAGGAGCCACATCAGCACCCCGGGCACCCCCCGGTACTCGCGGACCATGGCGGTCACGTCGGCGGTGATCGCGGCCCGGAGAGCGGGATCGGCGTAGTTCACGTTGGGGATCCACACCCCGTCCAGGGTGTACCCGTACCGGCCGCAGGGATGGTTCAGCACGGTGTAGATCCCGTAGCGCTCGTAGATGTAGCGCACCCACCGGGGGGGGATCCCCACGTACTGGCGGATGGCGTTCACCCCCATATTCCTGAGGAGAGGCATCTCGCGCGAAAGCGCCTCGACGATGACGTCGTCGGGTTGGGTCCACAGGCTGTAGAGGTAGTTCTCGCCGATCGGAACGTAGTCCCAGTTCATCCCGAGGATCATGAAGTCGCGCCCGTCCACGCTCAGGTGGACGCCGCCGGTGTCGGGGAGCACCCGCACCACCGCGGGAGCGTCGGACGCGGCCGGTTGCGCCGCCGCCGGCGCGGCCGCCGCTGCCGCCGCGATCCCCAGGACCGCGGCCGCCGTTCCCAGCGCGCGCCGGAAGCGGGCGATCGGTATCGAACTCACGGAACCCTCCTTGCTGCATCCTCCCGCGCATCGTCCTCGACCCCGTTCGCGGCCGCGACGTCGCGATACCAGAAAGCGCTGTCTTTCGGAAATCGTCGTTGGGTGGCGAAGTCGACCTGGTACAGGCCGAACCGCTTGGTGTACCCGTGGGCCCACTCGAAGTTGTCGAGAAGGGACCATGCGAAATATCCCCGGAGCGGCACTCCCGCGGCAAGCGCGCGATGGGCGGCGGCGAGATGGCTCCGGAAGTATTCCACCCGGCGCTCGTCGGAGACCCGCCCTCCGGCGGCGAGGCCGTCGGGAAAGGCGGCGCCGTTCTCGGTGACGTAGATCGCGGGCGGAGCGTACTCGCGGTGGAGCCGGCCCAGGAGATCGGCGAGGCCGGCCGGGTAGACCTCCCAGCCCATCTCGGTGAGGTCCCGGGACGGGGCCATGGCCACCGCCGCCGGCTCGCCCCCCTCCCCCGCCCGCACCACCACCCGGGTGTAGTAATTGAGCCCCAGGAAGTCCAGGGGGGCGGCGATCGCCTCCAGGTCCCCGGCCTCCACGAAGGGAAGCCGGTCCCCGGCCAGGTGCCCGCGCCGCACCCGGTCGGCCACCGCATCCCCGGGGTAGCGCCCCCGGAAGAGGGGGTCCAGATACCAGCGATTGAACGAGCCGTCCAGCCGGCGGGCGGCGTCCACGTCGGCGGGTTCGGCCGAGACCGCCTCCACCGGGACCAGGTTCAGCACGATCCCCACCTCGGCCTCGGGACAGTGGGCACGGAGGGCGGGGACGGCGCGGCCGTGCGACAACAGGAGATGATGCGCGACCCGGAGCGCCTCGGCGGGGTCGCGCCGGCCGGGGGCGTGCTCCCCCGCCTCGTGGCCCAGGGTGGCCGCGCACCAGGGCTCGTTGTGGGTGGCCCAATGGCGCACCCGGTCGCCGAGCCGGCCGGCCACCACCGCCGCGTACTCTGCGAAGGCGGCGACGGTGTCCCGGGAGGCCCAGCCGCCCCGATCCTGGAGGGCCTGGGGAAGGTCCCAGTGGTAGAGGGTCACGAAGGGCCGGATGCCCGCCTCCAGGAGCGCGTCGGTGAGAGCGTCGTAGAAGTCGAGCCCGGCCTCGTTCACCGCGCCGGTGCCGGCGGGCACGATCCTCGGCCAGGCCACCGAGAACCGGTACGCGCTCACCCCCAGCCAGCGCATGAGATCGACGTCGCCGCGCCAGCGGTGGAAATGGTCGCAGGCGACGGCGGGGTTGGACCCGTCGGCGATGCGCCCCGGCTCCGAGGCGAAGCGGTCCCAGATGGATTCGCCGCGCCCCCCCTCGCGGGCGCCCCCCTCGATCTGCTGGGACGAGGTGGCCACGCCCCAGAGAAACCCGTCGGGAAAGGTGTGAACGGCCATGAAGGATCAGCTCCCCGATTCCGGAGGATCCGGAGGATAGAGGTGGCAGCGCACCCGCCGCCCCTCGTAGGCGCGGGGGGCGGGGTCCCGGGTGCGGCAGAGGTCGAGCGCGTCCGGGCAGCGGCGAACGAAGGGGCAGCCCCGGCCGGCGGCGTCGCCGGCCCGGCTCCCGGGGGGCGCCGCGGCCTCCGCCTCGCCGGTCTCCCCGGCGTCGGCGATCGCGGCCACCAGCGCCCGGGTGTAGGGATGGGCGGGGGCGTCGACCACCGCCCCGGCCGGCCCGTCCTCCACCACCCGGCCCCGGAACAGCACCAGGATCCGGTCGGCGAGGTAGCGGGCGGAGGCGAGATCGTGGGTGATGAGGAGCAGTCCGAGGCCCCGTTCGCGCTTCAGCTCCGCCAGGAGGTGGAGGACGTCCATGCGGATGGAGACGTCGAGCATGGAGGTGGGCTCGTCGGCCACCAGCAGATCCGGCTCCACCGCCAGCGCCCGGGCGATGGCCACCCGCTGGCGCTGGCCCCCGGAAAGCTCGTAGGGGTGGCGGTCGATGAACTCCTCCGCCGGCCGGAGCCCGACCGTGCGGAGGAGATCCAGGGCCCGGGACCGCGCTTCGGCGGCGGTGGCCCGCCGGTGGCGGAGGAGCGGCCGCACCAGGTGATGGGCGACGTCGTGGACCGGGTTCAGCGAACCGAACGGGTCCTGAAACACCATCTGCACCCGCCCCCGGTACTGCAGGGAGGCGCCGCGGGGTTCGCGGGCGAGCACGTCGCGTCCGTCGAGAAGGATCTCCCCGGCGTCCGCGGTCTCGAGCCGGAGGATAAGGCGGGCCACGGTGCTCTTCCCGCTCCCCGACTCCCCGACCAGCGCCACCGCCCGCCCCCTCTCGACCCGGAAGTCCACGTCCTCGGCCGCGGTCACCCGGCGCCGGCGGCCGAACGGGCTCCCGGACTCGAACGTCTTCGAGACGCCTCGGACCTCCAAGAGCGGCGGGTGAGTGGCTTCGGCGGGTGCGGGCAACGGATCCTCCCCGGGGCAAATGAAGACTTTGTTTTCCTCCCGAACATAGTGTACTCTCACTCCGGCCTTGTCAAGAATTCACCGCGTCCTTCGAGGACTTTCCCGAGCCCGCGGGGCCGCCCCGGCCGAGGGCGGGGCCCATAGCAGGGGGGAAAACCGGGCGGGACCCGTGCGAAATGACCGGGGCCCCGCAGATCCGATCGCCGGGCGGTCCGCCGGACTCCACCTCCGGAACGTGTGAGTTCGGCGCCGCGCCTCGGGGATTCCCGGGGCGCGGCCTTTCGCCCCGGGCGCCGCCGCCGGAGGTCAAGCCGTCGATGAAGATCCAGGTACTCCTCCTCGCCGCCGCTCTCACCGGGGCCCCGGCCGGGGCCGGCGGCGGTCCCGCTGCCGCCGCCGCGGCTCCCGCCGGTTCCCGCGAGGAGCCGTTCGCGGTGCGGGCCTTCACCCCCTACCGGGGGGACCGCTGGATCGGGAACGGCATCGCCTATGGCCCCCACCGGGACGGAGAGCGCCCCGGCGGCGCATCGCCCACCCGGGACGAACTCCGCCAGGATCTCCACCTCTTGGCCTGTCACTGGCACCTGCTCCGGCTCTACGCGTCCACCGGACCCGCCGCCGACGTGCTCTCGATCATCGCCGCCGACAGCCTCGACCTGAAGGTGATGCTGGGGGTGTGGATCGCGCCCGGGACGCGGGCCGACGGCGCTCCGGACTCCGCCGCGGCCGCCGCCGGCCGGGCCGAGATCGAGAGCGGCATCCGTCTCGCCCACGACTATCCGGGAATCGTGGCCGCCCTCTCCGCCGGGAACGAGACCCAGGTCGCCTGGTCGGATCACCGGGTGGATCCGGCGCGCCTGGTCGCGGTCCTCCGGGAGCTCCGGGCCCGGAGCGAGGTCCCGGTGACCACCGCCGACGACTACAACTTCTGGAACAAGCTGGAGAGCGACGCCGTCGCGGCGGAGGTCGACTTCATCACCGTGCACGCCCATCCCCTCTGGAACGGCATCCCACTCGAGGACGCGGTGGACTGGACCCGGAAGACGGTGGAGTCGATCCGCGCCGCCCATCCCGGCCGCGAGGTGGTGCTGGGGGAAACCGGCTGGGCCACCCGGCGGGGAACCGAAGGGGACCAGGGGAAGCTCATGAAGGGAGCGGTGGGCGAGCCTGAGCAGGCGGTGTTCTATCGGGCGCTTCGCGAGTGGACGGAGCGCGAGCGGCTCACCACGTTCTACTTCGAGGCCTTCGACGAGAACTGGAAAGGGGGTCCCGCCCCCGAGGAGGTGGAGAAGCACTGGGGGCTCTACCGCGCGGACCGCACCCCCAAGGCCGCGATGGCCGGGGGGCGCTGAACCATGACCGCCGGCCCGCGTTCCGGAGCGCCGCGTCCATGAGCACTTCGTTCCTCGACTCGTCGTCCGGGCCGGCCCCGGAATTCGCCGAGCTGGACGGCGCGGACTGGTGCCGGATCCGCGACTACCATCGCCTTCCCCCCTTCCTCATGACCGTGCCCAGCGCCAGCGATCTCTGGATGTTCGTGAGCTCCACCGGGGGGTTGACCGCGGGCCGGGTGGACCCGGACGGCGCCCTCTTCCCCTACGAGACGGTGGACAAGCTCCACGACGCCCACCATCACTCCGGCCCCCTCACCCTGATCCGGGTGAGCCGCGGGGCGGGCCCGGCCCGGCTCTGGGAGCCCTTTTCCGAGCGCGCGGAGGAGGAGTTCCGGATCGAACGCAATCTCTACAAGAGCCCGGACGGGGGGCGGGTGGTCTTCGAGGAACGGAACCTCGATCTGGAGCTGGCCTTCCGCTACCGCTGGGCGGCCTGCGACGAGTTCGGCTGGGTGCGCACCGCGACCCTGGAGAACGGGGCGGACGGCCCCGCGGAAATCGACCTCCTGGACGGGGTGCGAAACGTACTCCCCTGGGGGGCCCCGCTCCCGCTTCACCAGCACTCGAGCTCGCTGGTCGAAGCCTACCGGCGCGCGGACCTGGATCCGGGGACCGGGATCGGAGTGTTCGCCCTCACCGCCCGCATCACCGACCGCGCCGAGGCGGCGGAGGCGCTCCGCGCGAACGTGGCCTGGACCCGGGGACTTCCCGGAGCCGGGATCACCCTGTCGGGAGACGCGGCGCCGGCGTTTCGCCGGGGCCGGCCCTCCCCGCCCGAGACGACGGTCGCCGGCCGCCGGGGAAGCTACCTGGTCCGCGCCGCGTTGCCGCTCAATCCCGGGGAGACGCGGCGGTGGCACACCGCGCTGGACGCCGGGCGGAGCCACGTGCAGCTGGCCGCGCTCCGGGTCCGGCTGGGCCCCGGAGCCGATCCGGTGCCGGCGCTGGAGAGCGCGCTCCGAAGCGCGACCGGGGACCTGGTGCGGATCGTGGCCTCGGCCGACGGCATCCAGCTCACCGGGCGGCGCGCGGCCGCCGTCCACCACTTCGCCGACGTGCTATTCAACGGAATGCGGGGCGGGGTCTTCGCCCGCAACTACGACCTCCCCGCCCGCGACTTCGCCGCCTTCATTCGCGTCCGGAACCGGGCCGCGGCGCAACGCCTCCCCGAACCGCCGGGCGGGCCCCGGGGCTGGATTCCCGCCGGAGAGCTCCGCCGGAGGGCGGAGGCAACCGGCGATCCCGGCCTGGAGCGCCTGGTCCTGGAGTACCTCCCCCTCTGGTTCGGGCGCCGCCACGGGGACCCCAGCCGTCCCTGGAACCGGTTCGAGATCCGGGTGCGGGACGCCGGGGGGGGGCGCGCGCTTCGATACGAGGGCAACTGGCGCGACATCTTCCAGAACTGGGAGGCGCTGGCGCGGAGCTTTCCCGCCTTTCTCCCCAACTTCACCGCCAAGTTCGTGAACGCGTCCACCGTGGACGGGTTCAATCCCTACCGGGTGACCCGGGACGGCATCGACTGGGAGACCCCGGATCCGGACGACCCCTGGAGCAACATCGGCTACTGGGGGGACCACCAGATCGTTTACCTGCTGCGGTTCCTGGAAGACCTCCCCCGCTTCGCCCCGGGCGCCCTGGAGGCGCTCCTCGACCGGGAGATCTTTTCCTATGCCGACGTGCCCTACCGGCTGAAGCCCTACCCCGAGATAGTGGCCGGCCCGCGGAACACCATCGTCTTCGACCGCGAACGCGCGGAACGGATCGCCGGACGGGAGCGGGCGCTGGGCACCGACGGCCGGTTGCTGCCCGGGCCGGGCGGCGGCGTGGAGCACGTGACCCTCCTGGAGAAGCTCGTGGTCCCGGCCCTGGCCAAGCTCTCGAACTACGTCCCCGAGGGCGGGATCTGGATGAACACCCAGCGGCCGGAGTGGAACGACGCCAACAACGCGCTGGTCGGGGCCGGGCTCTCGGTGGTGACGCTCTTCCATCTGCGCCGGTACCTGGACTTCCTGGCCCGCCTGGTCGGCGGCGGGGGGGAGGACGGGGCCCCGGTCTCGATCGAGGTCGTCCGGTGGCTCCGGGGGGTGCGGGAGGCGCTGGAGTCGGAGACCCCCGGCGCCGGTCCCGCGCGGACCGCGCGCCGCCGGCTCCTGGACCGGCTGGGCACCGTCTTCTCCGGCTACCGGGAGACGGTCTACGCCCGGGGTTTCTCGGGGAAGGAGCAGCTGGCCCCCGGCGAGGTGGCCGCGTTCTGCCGCGCCGCGCTCGCCCACCTGGACCACACCCTGCGGGCCAACCGCCGGGAGGACGGCCTCTACCACGCCTACAATCTGCTCGAGATCGACCCGGAGGGGGACGAGGCCGGCGTCCGCCCCCTCTACGAGATGCTGGAGGGGCAGGTAGCGGCGCTGGGTTCGGGGCTGGTGGGACCGGAAGAAGCGGTGGCGCTGCTCGGCGCCCTCTTCGAGAGCCGGCTCTACGATCCCGCCCGCCGGAGCTTTCTCCTCTATCCCGACCGCACGCTCCCCTCCTTCCTCTCCCGGAACACGGTTCCGGAGAGTGCGGCGGCCGCGATCCCTCTGCTTGCGGAACTCCTGGAGCGGGGCGACGGCACCATCCTCGAGCGCGACGCCCTGGGCGCGCTCCGGTTCCAGGGCGACCTCGCCCGGGCCGGGGACGTGGCCCGCGCCCTGGACGCGCTCGCCGCCCGGGACGGCGGGGCGGAGCGCGTGGAAGCGGGCCGGCGGGCGGTGCTGGACCTCTTCGAGACGGTGTTCGACCACGCGTCCTTCACCGGCCGCTCCGGCACGATGTACGGCTACGAGGGGCTGGGATGCATTTACTGGCACATGGTGGCCAAGCTGTTGCTCGCGGTGGAGGAGGTCGCGCTCCGGGCGGAGCGCGAGGGGGCGGCAGCCGGGGTTCAGGACGCCCTCGCCCGGTTCTACCGGCGCATCCGGTCGGGCCTGGGCTACGAGAAGAGCGCGGCCGAGTACGGCGCCTTCCCCACCGACCCCTACTCGCACTCCCCCGCCCACGCCGGCGCGCGCCAGCCGGGGATGACGGGACAGGTGAAGGAGGAGATCCTCGCCCGCTTCGGCGAGCTGGGGGTGGAGATCGAGGACGGCGTCCTGGGTTTCCGGCCGGTGCTCCTGGAAGCGGCCGAGTTCCTCGACCAGGGCGGGACGTTCGCCTACGTGGACCTGGAGGGCAATCCGCAAACGACCGAGGTTCCGGCGCGGGGGCTGGCCTTCACCTATTGCCAGGTGCCGGTGGTCTACCGGCTCACCGGGGGAACGGCGCGGGTGCGGCTCACCCGGGCCGGCGGAGGCCCGGTGGAGTTCCCGGGCCCGCGGCTCGATCCCGCGGCCAGCAGTTCGGTCTTCGCCCGCACCGGAGAGATCCTGCGGATCGACGTGGACGTCCCCGAGGCCTCGGTCCGGGCCGGCTGAGCTACCGGAGCCGCACCACCCGGCGCGACTCCACCACGTTCCCCGTCCGCAGCCGGTACAGATAGAGCCCGGAGGCCACCGGATTCCCCGCCTCGTCCCGCCCGTCCCAGCTCACGGTATGGCCGCCGGCGGCGACCGGCCCGTCGACCAGGGTGCGCACCAGCCGGCCGGCCACGTCGTACACCGCGACCTCGGCCGGCCCCTCGCGATCCACGGTATAGGCGACGACGGTGCCCGACCGGAACGGATTGGGGGTCGCCGCCCGCAGGTAGGAGCCGGGCCCGGGAGGGCCCGGGCCGGAGGGGACCGCGGTCGGCTGCGCCTCCGGCACGAAGGTGAAGGCGTCGAGCACCACTTCCTGGTCGGTGGCCGGGGGCCCGTTCACCTGCCACAGGTTGAGGTGGATCCGGGGTTGCCCGGGGCGCGGGAGATGGGGCCCGGTATAGGTCCAGGTATGGATAAGGGCCGCCGGCGATTCGTCGCCGGGGCCGCCCCGCCAGCTCCGGTACTCCACCCGGTCGGGAAGCCAGCGGAAGGCGTGGCTGGTCAGCTCGCTGTCGGAGAAGGCAGCGTCGAACCGGTCGATGTTGCCCGGGTAGTCGGCGGGCTGGGCCACGAACTGGGCGATCGCGTTGGCCGGATTCCCCCACCGGCTGAACTCCACGTCGATCTCGTTGTAGGGATTCCACCACAGGTACCCCGGGTCGTAGCAGGGGCCGTACTCCCAGAGGAAGAGCCCGAACACCGCGTGCGGATCCAGGGTGTCCAGCCGTCCGAGGGTGGTGAACACGTAGTCGCCGTAACCGAGGGCGCCGGTCAGGGTCACCTCGGTGCTGTACCAGGAGCCGCCGATCTTCTTGATGGTCAGGTGGAGCCGCCCGTTCGCGTCCACCCAGGCGCAGCTCGAGGTATCGCAGAAGAGACTGGGGCCCGGGCCGTAGTAGCCCGGGCCCTTGACCCGCCAGGTCCGGTCGCTGAAATCGAGGGTCCGCCCGCCGGGAAAGTCGTTCCACTGGATGTCGTCCAGGGTGGGCGGGCCCAGGGAGTTGAAGGCGACCTGGTCGAAGTACACGTCCGGCGCCGGCTGGCCGGGCTGCTGGAGCGCGCCGACCAGGATTCGGGCGGCGGCGGTTCCGGTGGGGGCGGCCTGGGTCTGGACCGAGATCGCCTGCACCTCGTCCAGAGGGGTGGAGGCGGTGGCCACGATGTGGGACTCGTAGGAGATGAGGTTCCCGGAAGCGTCGCGCCACTCGATGTTAAGGAGCGCCTGGGAGCCGCCGGTGAGCGGGTTCACCGCGGTGTGCCAGCCGCTCACCGAGGCCTGGAACCGTTCTCCCGGGCTCGCGTCCAGGCTCTGCCAGAAACCGGACACGTCCCAGTTCCCGGTGTTGGGGCCGGTGGCGCGGGCGGCGACGTGGCCGTGCACCCTGGTGGTGGCCGCCGACCCCACCGAGCCGAACTGGTTCCACCCGCCGAAGACGGCGCCGCTGGAACCGGGAAGCTCGAAGCTGGGGTTGGCGAGGATGCACTGGGCCCGCGCCGGACCGGTGCCGGCGAGTGCGGCCAGGGCCAGGGCGAGGAGGAGCGGGGTCAGCGAGCGACGCACCTGGTACTCCCGGTTGAACGTCCACGGAGGGCCTTTGGGCGGATTCCGCACAAAGTTAGCTAAGTTCCTCAAACTTTAGTACATAGGCCATCCGGAGGCAACGAAAAACGCCGGCGGCGGGAGCGCCGTTCCGCCGGGCGGCCCCGACCGGGAGAATCAACCGTCGCGAAGGTAGGGTTGCGGGCGCCGCGGGCGGGCGGCGGCGGCGGGAGCCTCGGGCGGGGACGCGGACCGCTGGAGATGGCGCGCCAGCGCGGCCCGGATGATCTGGCGGGTGAACCCCACGTGTCCGGCGGGGTCGTGGGCCAGGCAGAGGTCGGCGCTCCCGGGATCGGTGGCCGGGTAGTAGACCCCGCAGTTGGGATTGATCTCCAGCATGAAGGGGGTCCCGCCGCCGTCTACGCGAAGGTCGCAGCGGCCGAAGCTGGCGCCGCCCAGGGCGCGGAAGAACCGTCGCGAGACGTCGCGGAGCCGCTCGTCCAGGCCGGGGTCGTCCACCGGGAACGAGGCCATCGCGTCGTAGTCCACCCACTTCATTCGCGCGTGCTTGAAGCTCTCCCCCGGGGGAAGCGGTACTGGAGCGGGGTGTAGGCGGTGGGGCGCCGGGGATCCTCGGGGTTCTCGGCCACCAGCACCGTGCACTCGGTGCCCTCCACGTACTCCTCGATCAGCGCCGCGCCGAACCGCGACATGATCTTCCTCGCCTGCCGGCGGAGTCCGGCGGGGCTCATCACCCGCGACCGGCGGCTCAGCGCCACGCTGGAGTAGCTGCTGTGGTGCTTGACGAAGAGCGGGAACCGGAGGACGGACGCGGCGCGCTCCACGTCGGCGGCGTCCCGGGCCAGCACGTAGGCGGGGGTGGCGATCCCTTCCCGGCGGCAGGCCTCCTTCATCATCTCCCGGGTGGGCTCGTAGAAGTCCGAGGTCGCGCCGGTGAACGCCACCCCGTGTTCCTCCAGGGTCCGGACCACCTCGATCCCGGGGATGCTCTGGTCGGCCGCCCCGTCGCAGAGGTTGAAGAAGAGATCGTACCCCTCCGCGATGAGCCGGGTCACCCGCTCCACCGAGCTCCGGTTGTCGGTCAGGGTGGCCAGGTGCCATTCCGCCTCGGGGAAGAAAGGGCGGGGATCGCAGGGCCAGTCGTCGGCGGGGAACGGGTCGGCGTCCAGTTCCTGGTTGGTGAGGAGGCAGATGCGCATCGCGGGGGAGCATACCAGCCGGGAACCGGCCGCCCCATGGCAAACTGGAGGTCGAGCATTTCCCCGATCCCCGGGCCGCGCTTCGGGAGATGAGGCGCTGCCTCCGGCCCGACGGGCGGCTCATCCTGGTGTTCAATCCCTGGAGATCGCCCCGCGGCTAGGGTCGCGGCACCGTGACCAAGGCGGTGTCGGCGGCGGCGGAGGCGTTGGCGCTCCGGTCCCAGGCGGTGACCCAGTAGCGATAGGCGGCTCCCGGCTCCACCTCGATGTCCACGTACCCGGGGTCGTGAAGATCGGTCACCACCGGGAGCCCGGGGACGGGGGGGTCGCGGAAGAGGTTGTAGTGGTCGAAGTCCGGCTCGGGCGAGGCGTTCCACCAGACGCGGACCTGGGGGGCGCCGGTCACCGGGTTGGGCTCGGCCGCCGCGGCGATTCCGGTGGGAGGCGCCGGCGGGACGAAGTCCACCGTCACCGTGACCGGATCGGTGGGAAAGCTCTCGAGACCCGCGGGGGTGACCGCGGTCACCCGGTAGCGGTAGGTGGCCCCCCCGCTCACCTCCGCGTCGAAGAAGCTCTGCTCGACCAGGGGCGCCGGGGTGAGCCGGACGAAGGCTCCGTCGGGAGCGGGAGCGCGATACACGTACCAGCCGTCGATGATCGCGAAGACGCCGGCATCCGCGAACCAGCTCACCAGCACCCCGGTGTTGATCGCGCGGGCGTCGGGGTCGAGAGGCCGCGGCACCGATCCCGGGTCGCGGAAGTCGCCGGTGGGGGTCACGGAGTGGCCGCAGCCGGCGGCGCCGATCAGCAGCGCCAGGACCGCCACCGAACCCCTCCCCCGGCTCATCGACGCCACCGGAGCGCGGGGGAGGTGGCCAGGGCCAGGCTCCACCGGGTGCCGGTGAGGGTGTTCTCGCCCCACACCGTGGTCCGCGCTTCGGCCTCGACCGCGACTCCCCGTCCCAGCTCGAACGCCGCGGTTTCGGCTAGCTCCAGGTGGCTGGGGTCGACGGCGGCGGGATCGAATCGCGCGGTGGCCCCGGCGCGGGGCCTCGGACCCACCGCGAGGCCGCCCCGGGCCTCGGCCCGGATCCCGATCCGCGAACCCACCGCGAACCCGCCTCCCACCGACCCCGTCACCTGGTCGCGGAAGGGACCGCCCCGGAGAAGGTAGCCGAGGTCGCCGGTTCCCCAGAATCCGCCCGCGGAGCCGCCCGCCGAGACCGCCAGCCCGTAGTCGGCCACGTTGGAGCCGAGCGCGGGATACTCGGACGGGTCGTATCCGGTGGGCACGGTCGCCGACACCAGCACCGAGGCCGCCGCGCGGCCGCCGCGGTAGAGGCCGCGCTTGACCCCCACCGAGAGATCCGAGAACCCGTAGGTGGTGAACACCGCCGAGGGCTGGACCGCGCGGAGCCGCTTCCAGGTGGAGGCGGCGACCAGGTTCCATCCGGGAGCCACCCCGACCTCGGCGTAGAGAGTCGACGCCAGATCGCGATAGCGGGTGTCGCGATATCCCCCGCCGGCCTGATCGAAGGGGACGCGGTGTCCCCCGGGATCGAAGCGTTCGCGGGTGGAGAGGAGGCCCGCGCTCAGGCGAAGGTAGGCGGTGCCGGGCTCCTGGAGCCAGGCCCCGGCCGCCGCCGCTCCCGCCGCGGCGGCGGTGAGCGCCAGGGCCAGCAACGCCGCGGCGGCGCGGGCGCGCATCAGCGTTCCGACGAGGCCGCCTCCCGCAGGACGGGCGGAAGCTCCGCCGCCGCCGCCTCGTCGATCATCCACACCACCTTCCCTCCGGGGGGGAGCACCATGGTGGCGGGATGCCGCGGCGACGGTTCGGTCGCGGCCAGGGTGTCGCGCACCGCCCCGGCCTTGTTCTCGCCGGTGACCAGCAGCATGGTGGCGCGGGTGGAGCGGAGCGCGCGCGGAGTCAGGGTGATCCGGTTCTGGCCGCTGGGGTGGCGGGTGGCGGCGGCGAGCCGGGTGCCGAAATCGGGCCACCGGTCGGCGGGAAAGAGCGAGGCCACGTGCCCGTCCTCGCCCAGGCCCAGGAACACCAGGTCGAAAAGCGGCACCCGTTGCGCCCAGGCCAGGAGCATCTTGTGCGCCTTCTCCGCCGCCTTTTCCGGCGGGTCCTCCCCCCGGAACCGGATGAACCGGTCGGCGGGGATGTCCAGCGGGCCGAGGAGCGTCTCGCGGGCCATGCGGAAATTGGACTCCTCGTGGTCCGGGGGGACGCAGCGCTCGTCGATCATGGTGAACCGGACCTTCCTCCAGTTCACCATCGCCCGCAGGGTGGGCGCCGAGAGCCGGGCGTAGAACGGGATCGGGGTATGGCCGCCGGAGAGGGCGACCCGGACCCCCCCCTCGTTGGCTCCGAGCTGGGCGGCCATGAACTCCGCGCCTCCCTCCATGAGGGAGAGTTTGTCGGGGAAGATCTTGATTTCCCGGCCTCCGGGCAACGGATCGGTCACGGGGTTCTCCTCAAAACCGCCCAGTGTAGCAGGCCGCCGGGTCAGTTCCCCAGGGTATCGCGGAAGCGGACCGCCGAGGCCATCGCCTCCGCCGCCACCGGGTCGGGGGCGTGCCGGTGAATCTCCCGCACCACCGCCGAAGCCCGGCTCATCTTGGACTGATTGAGGCGGGAGAGGCGCTCCCCCCCGCTTTCCACCACGATCGCCCGCTCCTCGGCCAGCCTGCGCCAGCGGATGGCGGGACGTCCGGCAAATTCCATGGTCACCGAGAGCGCGGCGGCGGGGTCGTCCCCGGCGTTACGCGCCACCGTCCGGAACTCGACCGGGCCGGCAGGGCCGCGGAAGCGCAGGCGATCCGGCGCGTCCTCGCCGCCGAACCACTTCCAGTCCAGCCGCGAGGCGAGCCAGCCGGCCAGAAGCCATCCCTTGAGCAGCCACCCCGGACCGCGCGCCACCTCCATCTCCACCGCAGTCACCGAGGCGAGCGCCGCCGCCTCGCCGGGGGGGTCGAAGGGGAGGGCCAGCGCCCGCCGCCAGTCGGCCAGCCGGGTCCAGAGGAGGTCGCGATAATCGGGAGGGGCTCCCCCGTCCTCCAGGCACCGCCGCCAGAGCCCGACCCCGGCATCCGGTTCGAGGTAGACGCCGTCACCCAGCACCAGGTCGAGGTGGCCGTCCAGGGCCTCGATCCAGTCCACCTCGAGCGGGGACACCGGTTCGGACAGGACCACCACCGGCACCCCCCCCACGCTCAGCGAACGGATCGCGCTCACCACCAGCCGCCCGGTCCCCGGCCCGGCGGCCACGTGGATGGTCTCGCAGCAGACTAGGGAACCGCCGTCGGAGCCCCGGCTGCAGGAGGCGCTCACCCAGGCCTCGGCGTCGCCGCGGGGCCGCCCGGCGTCGGCATGGACCGCGATGATCCGCGACGGGAAGAGCCGGATGATGTCGTCGATGAGGTCGTGTTCCTCGTCGCCGTTTCCCAGGGGCACGACCAGGGTGGAATGGCAGACCCGGGTGACCGCGCCCTCTCCCGCCCGGGCGGCTCCTTCCTCCTTCCAGAGCGCGGCCAGGTCGTGCTTCAACCCCTCCACCTCCAGGCCGCGGGGGGCGCGCTCGCCGAGATGCACCACCCCGCCGTGATCGCCGGCTCTCATATCCGCAACCATCGCGTCCCCTCCCGCTCGAGCAGCGCGTCCGCCGCCTGGGGGCCCCAGCTCCCCGCTTCGTAGGCGTGCGGGCGGTCGCCGGGGTCGGCATCCCAGGCGCCGACGATGCTGTCCACGATCGACCAGGCCAGCTCCACCTCGTCCCGCCGGGAGAACAGGGTGGAATCGCCGAGGATGGCGTCGAGGAGGAGCCGCTCGTACGCCTCGGGCGGTTCCTTCCCGAAGGAGGTCGCGTAGAAGAAGTCCATCCGCACCTCTTCGATGTGAAGGACCTGCCCGGGGGCCTTGGACTCGAAGGCGAGGGAGATCCCCTCGTCGGGCTGGATGCGCAGCCGCAGCACGTTGGCCCGGGGCTTGGCCTGCCCCCCGCCCTGGAAGAGGTCGTAGGGCGGGGTGCGGAAGACGATGGCCACCTCGGTGGCGCGCTTGGGGAGGCGCTTGCCCGAGCGCAGGTAGAAGGGAACGCCGGCCCAGCGCCAGTTGTCGACCAGGAACCGGGCGGCGAGGTAGGTGTCGGTCCTCGAATCCGGGGCCACCCCCTTCTCGTCGCGGTACCCCGGCACTTCCTTCCCGCCCGTCACCCCGGGTCCGTACTGGCCGCGCACCACGTAGCGGCTCACGTCGGCGGGGGTGAAGGGGCGGATGGAGCGCAGCACCTTGGCCTTCTCGTCGCGTACCGCACGGGCGGCGAAGCGAAACGGGGGCTCCATGGCGACCAGGGTCAGGAGCTGCATCATGTGGTTCTGGAGCATGTCCCGGACCACCCCCGCCTCCTCGTAGAACCCGGCCCGGGTTCCCACCCCCTCCGATTCCGCCACCGTGATCTGGACCTGGTCCACGTGGTGGCGGTTCCAGAGCGGCTCGAAGATCCCGTTCTCCAGCCGGAACACCAGGATGTTCTGTACCGTCTCCTTCCCCAGGTAGTGGTCGATGCGGAAGACCTGGTCCTCGTCGAAGACGGAGTTGAGGACGCCGTTCAGCTCCCGGGCGGTGTCGAGGTCGCGGCCGAACGGCTTCTCCACCACGATGCGGGTCCACCCGGGATCGTCCACCCCGCGGACCAGGCCGGCCCGGCCGAGGTTCCGCACGATCTCCGGGTACGCGCTGGGGGGGGTGGCCAGGTAGAAGAGGTGGCAGCCGGGGTGGTTCCGGGCCCGGTCGATCCCCTCCAGGGTCACCGCCAGGTCCCGGTAGGCGCTCTCCTCCTGGAACTCCCCGCGCACGAAGACCATGTCGTCGCAAAGCTGGCTCCAGACCTCGTCGTCGACCGGCTTCCGCCGCGAGTGCTCCTCCACCGCCTCCCGCATGAGGGACCGGAACCGCCCGTCATCCCAGTCGCGGCGCGCGAACCCCACGATGCTGGTGTCGGGGTGGAGCAACCCCTCCCAGGACAGGTTGTAGATCGCGGGAACCAGCTTGCGCGCGGTCAGGTCGCCGGTGGCCCCGAAGATCACCATGGTGCAGGGGATGGTCTCGCGGGTCAGTTCCTGGCCCCGCCGGAGCGGGTTGGCGCTCTCCGCGGTCCCGGCCGCCGCCTTGTCGTTCATGAGTTGCTTCCTTCCGTGCCTTCGGTGCCGCGTCCCAGACAGGAATCGGGGGCGGCCCGCTCCACCGTCCCGGGCAGGTGCTCGTCCCCCGCCGCCACCCGCTCGGGGGGAAGAAGATGCGCCTCGGCCAGCCGCTCCCGGGTGAAGGAGGTGGCCAGGGCCACCACCGGCACCCCGGCGGCGAGCGCGGACCGCACCCCGGACGGGGAGTCCTCGATGGCCAGGGCCTGGTCGGCCTGAAACCCGAACTCGGTGAGGAGCAGGTTGTAGATCTCGGGATCGGGCTTGGTGCGGGCCACGTCCTCGTAGGCGGCGATCCGGTCGAACACGGCGGCGAGACCGAGCGCGTCGATCACCCGGTCCACCTGCTCCCGGTGGGAGGTGGTGGCCAGCGCCGTCCGGCAGCCGGCCAGCCGCGCCCGGCGGGCGAGGCCGATCGTGTGAGGCCGGCCGTTCCGGCGAATCACCTCCGGGTCGTGGGCGATCCCGGCGTAGTAACCGAGCCGCACCCCCGCCAACCCTTCCCAGGGCTCCTTGGCGTCGTAGTCCTTCATGCGGCCGCGGGCGGCCTCCTCGAGGTTGAACCGATCCAGCAGTCCCAGGCAGACGTCCTTCCGCGAGCGCCCCACGAAGTCGCGGAACGCGTCCATGACCTCGTCCTCGGTGAACTTGCCGGGGCGGAGGTCCTCCACCGCGCGCGCGTAGGACAGGGCCTTGAGCTTTTCGGTCCGGACCAGGGTTCCGTCGAGGTCGAAGATGAACAGCCGGATCATGGCAGGGCCTCCCATCGCGCCGCGTACTCCCGCACCGTGGCCACCAGGGTGGAATGGCTCCAGGTGAGCGGGCTCACCGAGAGGGGCGCGTTGGTGTAGGGATGCACCTGCTCGGCCATGATCCCGCTGGGAAGCGCGTGTTGGACCGCCCAGTCCAGGGTTTCGCGGGCGGGGGCGAGGTCCTCCCGCGAGCGGGCGACCGCGATCGTCCATTCGGCGAGCCACAGGGTGCAGATGAACCACGGGTTGGGAACGTCGTCCGAGGCCCGCTGGTAGCGGTCGTCCTCGTAGCGGGCGACGCCCCCCACCGGAGTCTTCACGGTGAGCCGGTCCCGCACCGCCTCCATGGTGGCCCGGACGTGGGGATGGTCCGCGGGAAGCATCCCGAAGTACCAGAGCCCCATGAGCGAGGCGTCCACCACGGTGTCCCGATCAAGCCCCCCACCGGCGGTCCGGTTCACCATCCTCAGGTAGCGCCGGTCGGATTCCGACCACAGCCGCGCCTCGGCCCCCGCCGCCAGCTCCTCGCAGCCCCGGCGGCAGCGGGCGGCGAGATCGGCCTCGCCGAATGCCTCGGCGAACCGCGCGGCGGCGTCGAGCCCACCCCACACCGCTCCCACCGTCCATGCCAGCACTCCCCGCCGCTCCTCCCACAGGTCCCAGGAAGGCTCCGGCAGCCCGTCCTTGGGATCCCGGTAGGCGAGCATCCACCCCGCGGCCCGGGCGATGAGATCGCGGTAGAGGGGCTTGATGAACTCCACGTCGCGGAAGCGCTCGAAATGGCGCCAGAGCGCCCACAGCACCAGCGCGGTCTCGTCCTCCTGCACCGGCAGGGTCTTTACCCCGTCCTGGTACCAGGCGTGCCAGGAGGAGGCGAGCGAGCCGTCCGGGTTGTACTTGTGGAGGAGGTAGCCCTCCTCGGTCACCACCTCCCGGCAGAAGTCGAAGAAGCGGCGGGTGGTGAAAGCGTGCCCGGAGGCGATGAGCGCCGCGGCTACCAGCGCGCCGTCCCGCGGCCACATGTAGGAGTAGGTGTCGCGGGCGTAGCGGGCGATGTCGTAGTCGTTGGCGGCGATGATCGCCCCGCCGTCGTCGATCTGGGTGCGCAGCACCAGGAGGCTCCTCCGGTAGAGCCGGGCGACCTCGCCGGGAAGGTCGGCCATGCTCTCGGTCTCCTGCCGGGTGACCCAGAGGTGCCAGTAGTGCGAGGTCCGGTTCAGGAACGACTCCGGGCCGCGTTCGCGGACCATGCGGTTCACGCGGGCCACGGCCGGGAAGTTCTTCGCCACCGCGATCCAGTACCAGCAGGCGGCCGAGGCCCCGCCGCCCACCGCGAGGTGCAGGGCCACGGCGGAGTCCACGCTCCCCTGGGCCACCGCGTTCCCGGAGAGGGTTCCGTCCTCGGCGTCCACCCAGGTCCCCTGCTTCCCCTCCGTCTCCTTGACCCCCACCGCCCACTGGTCCACCCCCAGCGTCCACCGACCGGGTTTGCCCTTGGCGGTGTTGACCATGAACCAGCGCTCGGCCTTGTAGTGGAACACCGCTCCGCGCTCCGGTTCGTAGTATGCGGAGTCGCCGACCTCGTTCCCGTAGATGTGGAAGTCGTGGCAGAAGAAGAGACGGACCTCGCGGTTCCGGCCGGTCTCGTCGTGAACGGTGATCCGGCGGAAGTAGAGGTTCTCGTGGAAGTCCACCCCGTCCTCGCTCACCAGCCGGAGCCCCAGATCCGGGTGGCGCAGCTCGCTCCGGCCGACGAGGGTGTCGTCGCTGTAGTCGAGGGCGATCGTCCATCCCGGGTCGCCGGTCCACCGGAAGGCGCCGTCCACCCACACCCCGAACCGGAAGGGATGGCCGGCGGTGTGGTTCTCCTGGCCCACGTGGGGCCAGTAGATGTCGCGGATCTGGTAGCTCCGGTCGAAGTTGACGAGCAGCGAGCCGTTGCCTAAGGGAATGTCGCGAGGCATGCTCCCTCCCGGAGGGGTTCGATTGCTTGAATGAGTACTCCGCCGGACCTCCGCCGTGACCGCCCCCGGCCCGGCGGGCCCCAGTGAGTGTCCACCGCCCCGGGGACGACCGTCAAACGGTGGGTGTCCCGCCGCCCGCGCGGGGTTAGGATCTTCCGACGGAGGATTCCCCATGATCGTGCTTCTCATCGCCCTGGCGGTCTCGGCCCCGGTGACCGGTCTTCTGGCTCAGGACCAACCCACCGATCCCTACGCCACCGAGAGCCGGACCGAGGCCCATCACATCCTGAAGCTGACCGGAGCCGTCCCGCTCCCCGGGGTGGCCGGACGGCTCGATCACCTTGCCCTCGACCCCACCGGCACCCGCCTCTTCGTGGCCGCCCACGACGCGGGGGCGCTGGAGGTGGTGGATCTGGCGGCCGGAACGCGCGTGCGCGAGATCACCGGGCTTGCGGGGGCGCAGGGGGTGGGGGTGCTCCCCGGCGGCCGGGTGGTGGTGAGCGAGGGGACGGCGGGGCGGGTCCGCCTCTTCTCGGACTCCCTCACCGTCCTGGCCGAGGCCGGCTCGCTTCCCGACGCCGACAATATCCGCATCGACCCCGCCGACGGGGCCCCCTGGGTGGGTTACGGGGACGGGGCGGTGGTCCGGCTGGACCCGGAGACGCTGAAGCCTACCACCCGGATCGAGCTTCCCGGCCATCCCGAGGCGTTCGCGCTCACCTCCGACGGAAAGCTCCTGGTCAACGTGCCGTCGGCGCGGGCGGTGGTGCGGGCCGACCGCGCCTCGGGCAAGGTGGAGGCGACCTGGGTGCTGGAGTCGGGAACGGGCAACTTCCCCCTCGCGGTGGACGAGACCGAGGGGCGGATCTTCGTGGCCTGCCGGGAACCGGCGGAGCTCCTGGTCCTGGGGAGCGAAACCGGAAACGTCATGACCTGGTCCGGGGGGGTGAAGGACGCCGACGATCTCATCTACGACCCGGCCCGGAAGCGGATCTACCTGATCGGGGGAGGCGGCTCGGTGGACATCTTCTCGACCGGGCTGATCGAGCGGTGCCCCCGGGTGGACGGCGTCCCCACCGCGCCGGGGGCCCGCACCGGGATTCTCTCCCCCGACGGAAAGCACCTCTACGTGGCGGTCCCGGCCGGGGACGGCGGAGAGGCGGAAATCCGGAACTACCTGGTGGTGCACTAGCCGGTCGAACGAGCCGGACCCGGGCGCGGCCGGGACCGGTCTTTCCCCCGGCGGCCGGCCGCCGGCCGGGGAAAGCCGGTCCGGCCGGGGTCAGCCGCGGAACTCCGAACGGCGCTTCAACAGGTCCAGGAACTCGTTCCGGGTGGCGCGGTCCTCGCGGAAGACGCCGAGCATGGCGCTGGTGACCGCGACCGAGTTCTGCTTCTGCACCCCGCGCATGGTCATGCACATGTGCACCGCCTCGATCACCACCCCCACCCCCTGCGGTTCCAGGAGATTCATGATGGTGGCGGCGATCTGGGTGGTGAGACGCTCCTGGACCTGGAGCCGGCGCGAGAAGACGTCGACCAGCCGGGGGATCTTGGAGAAGCCCACGATCTTCCCGTTGGGGATGTAGGCCACGTGGGCCTTGCCCACGAAGGGGAGGAGATGGTGCTCGCACATCGAGTAGAGCTCGATGTCCTTGACGCAGATCATCTCGTCGGTGTCCTCGGAGAAGAGGGCGTTGTTCAACACCTCCTCGGGATCCTGCCGGTAGCCCTGGAGGGTGAACCGCCAGGCCTGCGCCACCCGCTCCGGGGTCCGGACCAGCCCCTCGCGCCCGGGGTCCTCCCCGAGCTCCACCAGGAGGTCGTGGATGATCGCCTCCAGGCGGGCGTCCGCGGGAATCATCCGCTCCTCCAGCGGGAGGCCGGGATCCCCGGCGGGGGCGGGTCGCCGGATGGGGATGCCGGGGTGCTTGCCGTCGGTCATCGTGAATCCTTTCTCATCCCGCGCGGGCCGGCGGGAACGCGGGGAAGGACGGTCAGCGGACGGCCTCCCCGGGACCGAAGTACTCCACCACGTTCCGTTCGGTCTCGTACAGGCGCAGCCGGTAGAGGAGGCCCGGGGGAAGCGCCGGCTCCAGCGCCTCCCACATCGCCACCGCGATGTTCTCCGCGGTGGGGATCCGGCCCTTCATGAAGTCCACGTCGGCGTTCATGTCGCGGTGATCGCACCGGGACCAGACCTCCCGGCGGATGATCCCCTTCAGCTCCCCGAGATCGATCACCATCCCGGTCCCGGGATCGGGGCGGCCGCGGACGGTCACCTCGAGCACGTAGTCGTGCCCGTGGCCGCCCGGGCGGGCGCACTTTCCGAAGACCTGGAGGTTCTGCTCCTCCGACCAAGCCGGGTTGTGGAGCCGGTGGGCAGCCGAAAACGCAACCCGTTTGGTGAGATACAAATATCCCGGTTCACTCATGTGTTTTCTTCCATCCCGGGACCCGCCGCCCAGGCCCCGAGCAGCCCGGCCAGGCGGTCGGCGGGAACCCGGCCCTGGCCCACCCGGTCCGAGCCGCCCCCCCGGCCTCCGTGGCCGGCGAGAAGCGCCTTGAGGGCGTTGCCGGCGTGCCGGCCGCCGGCGGGGGCGGCCAGCGCCACCCGGACCCCGTCGGCCTCCTCCGAGGTCAGGAGCACCGGCTCCCCGCGGGCCTCGGCCAGGGACGCGGACGCCGCTGCGAGCCACCCCGCCCGCTCCGGCCCCAGGTCGCGGTGAAACGCGCCGGCTCCGGGCTCGGCCGCCCACGCCGCGATCAGGCGCCCGCGAAGCTCGGCCTCGGTTCTCTCGACCCGGGCGCGAAGCGCCTTGTGCTCCTCCACCAGCGACGCCACCCGGCCCGGCACCTCCAGCTCCTCGGTGGTGAGCGCGAGCGCGATCCCGCGAAGCGCGGCGTGCTTGGCGCGGTGGTCGGCCAGCGCGCGCCCGCCGCAGACGAACTCCAGCCGGATCCCCCCCTTCCGCCGCTCCCACCGGAGCACCTTGACCGGCCCCACCTGGCCCGAGCGCGGGCAGTGGGTGCCGCAGCAGAGATTGTGATCGTAGTTCCCCACCGACACCACCCGGATCCGGCCGGTGGTGGGAACGTCCTTGCGCACCTCGCGCGGAACCCGGGCGGGATCGTCGTACCAGGCGACCGTCACCGGCAGGTCGGCGAGCACCGCCGCGTTGGCCTCGCGCTCGGCGCGCTCCACCGAGGCCTCGGAGAGGTCCTCCCGGTCCAGGTCGATGGTGCATCGCGCGGCTCCCAGATGGAAACCGACGGTGCCGGCGCCGGCGGCGTCGAGAAACGCCCGGCTCAGGAGGTGCTGGCCGGTGTGCTGCTGGCGGTGGTCCAGGCGGCGGTCCCAGTCCACCTCGCCCCGCACGGTTTCCCCCGCCACCGGACCGTCCAGCCGGTGCACCACCGCCTCCCCCTCCTCGAACACCTCCAGCACCGCGCGCCCGCCCAGGGTTCCCAGATCGTGGGGCTGTCCCCCTCCGGTCGGGTAGAACGCGGTCCGGTCGAGCAGCACCTCGGCGCTCCCGCCGGGACCGGGCCGGGCCAGCAGCACCCGGGCCTCGAAGTTTCGAAGCTCGGGATCGTCGTGGTAGAGTCGAAGGGTCGTTACCATCATCGTCCCATGGGGTTGGAGTGGATCATTGAGTATACGCGATACCCGCCGTCCCGAGGACGGCGCCGAGCCCTGGCCGGAACGGACGGTCCGCGAGGGGACCCGCGTCCGCACCGCGTTCCGGGTCCGCTACGCCGAGACCGACCAGATGGGGATGGCCTACTACGCCAACTACCTGGTCTGGTTCGAGGTCATGCGGGGCGACTTCATGCGGGCGGTGGGCCTCCCCTACTCGGAGATGGAACGGGACGGTTTTTTCCTCCCCATCGTGGAGGCTCACGTGCGCTATCTGGCCCCCGCCCGGTACGACGACGCGGTGGAGGTCACGGCCTGGGTGAGCGCGCTCCGGTCCCGCCTGGTCACCTTCCGGTACCGGGTGGAGCGGGAGGGGGTCGAGCTGGCCACCGGCTGGACCACCCACGTCCCGGTGGGCCGCGACGGGCGGCCCCGCCCCTTCAGCGAGGCGATCCGCTCCGCCCTCGATCCCTTCGTGGAGGCGCCGGAGCCCTCCGCCGCCGTCTGAGCCGTTCCCAGCACCCGCACCCGTAAGTCTGGAACTTTTTCGGAGTTAAGGGGTGTACCCTACGACCGATCTGGTATACTGGAGAAAGTTCGGGCTTCGAAGAGGGATCAACAATGCGGCGTACGACCTGGGTCAGGGCGGTTATCTTGGGCGTGGTGCTCGGCACCTCGGCCGGTGCCGCGTACGCAGCTTCTCCGCGACTGGAGAACCGTCGCACGCCTCCCTCGGCCTTCTCCCGCCTCACCCTGGACCCGGCCTCGGTCCCGATCTTCGCCGACCAACCGGATATCTTCCACCGCAGCGACAAGAACGCCGGCGCCACCCAGGACCTGGGGCGCATCGCCTACAGGGTGGGCTACGTGGGAGTGCTGCTCCTGACCGCGGACCGGGTGGTGCGGCGGGTGGACTCGGTGATGGACTCCATGGAACTCACCGCCGACGACGGCACCTGCCTCCGGCTCCAGATGCAGCCTGAGCGCCGCGGGTTCGAGGTCAAGCTCAGGTTGACCCGTCCCCTGGGCTTCTGATTCCCGGCGCGCCTCTCCCCCCGCCTGCTTACGGCTTCAGCTTTTCCTCGCGAACGATCTGCCCGGCCAGGGTGACCGCGGTGTCGCACTGCGGGTCCTTCACCAGGCACTCGTCGATGGTGTCGGGGCAGCCGCAGGTGCAATTCTCGGTGCGGAGCCGGTGGAGGACCCGGTTGACCTGGGCCGCGCTCAGGCCGGTGAAGTCGACCTTGAGGTAGCTGCCGAGGCCGGGGAGATCGGCGGCGGTGTAGATCGCGTCGGGATCCTCGTGCGACATGTAGACCGAGCTGTCGGCGGCGGCCGCGGTGTCCGCGGCCTGGACCACGGGGGTGGCGTCCCGGCCCGAGGCCCCGTCGGTGGCGGGCTGCTTGGCGCCGCCGCACCCCCACGCGCAGGCGGCGGTCAGGCCGGCCAGCAAGATTCCGAAGGTCTGCCGTTTCACGATTGATTGCTCCTTGTTGGGGTCGGGAAGACCCGCGCTCCCGCCGGCGCGCAGTGGGCCTTCGGGGGAGGCATGATAGCAGGCCAAGGGTCCCGCCGCATCGCGTCACCGTAAAGGGGGCCGCGATTGACGCCCCTCCGGGCACGGTGCTAATTTGCCGTCAACGGAGATACCCCGAGATCGCGCCGCTCTTCCCCGGAAGGAAGATGCCTACGATGAGCGCCGACTGCCTTTTCTGCAGGATCGCCCGGCGGGAGATCGAGTCCGACGTCGTCTACGAGGACGACCGGCTGCTGGCGTTTCGTGACGCCAACCCCCAGGCCCCGGTCCACGTGCTCCTCGTTCCCAAGGACCACGTCCCCACCGTGAACGATCTCCGGACCGAGCACCGGGATCTGGTGGGAGGGCTCCTGCTGGCCGCGGCGAAGATCGCCCGCGACCAGGACGTGGCCGAGGACGGCTACCGGTTGGTGATGAACTGCGGGGAGGGCGCGGGGCAGTCGGTGTTCCATCTTCATCTCCACCTTCTGGGCGGACGGCGGATGAACTGGCCTCCGGGCTGAGCTCGCGTCACGCTTCCCGGCAACGCTCCGTAGTGGTTTCGATCGTGGAAAAAGGCAAGGGCAGCCTCGGAAAAGGGAATCTTTCCCCTCCGAAGGTGTAAAATCAGGTGGACAGGGGGGTTGGGCAGGGATGGGCACGCAGATGTCACCCGTAGGCAGCGGGCGCGGGGATGCCAAGAGGTGGACCGGAGGGAAGCGCACCCGGCACCGGCTGGTCCGGTTCCGGGTCCGGTTCTTCCCCGCAACACCCGGCGGGATCTCCAGGATCGCCACGGTCCTCTAAACGGTTCGGCGGGAACCCAAGCCCCGTCCGGACACCAGCTTTCTGCTCCTCTTCCCCACGCGCCCTCCCTCCTGCGCCACCCCTCTTTAGCCGCCCATGGCATGAAAGTTGCAGATTGCAATTCGAAGGGTCGGGGATGGGTGTATCCGGTCCCAGCGACCGATAACCGAAGCGAGGCACGGGCCGCGCGATCCGGCCGGGACCGCGCCCAAAGGAGTGAGACGACATGGCACAGAAGCTCGATGTCAGGGCCCTGGTGGGAGAGCTCCAGAACCTGGACACGTATCGGGAGCTCAACTGGGAGGGCACCTTCCAGGACTACATCGACATCGTGACCCAGGAGCCCCGGGTCACGCGGAGCGCGTACCAGCGGCTGTACGACATGATCATGTCCTACGGCACCGAGGAGTACGTCGATTCCAAGAAGCGGATCACCCACTACCGCTTCTTCGACGACCCCGACGCGGGCGGCCAGGACGCGGTGTACGGCCTGGACATCCCCCTCATGAAGATGGTCAACGTGTTCAAGTCCGCGGCCCGGCGCTACGGCACCGAGCGGCGGGTGATCCTCCTGCACGGGCCGGTGGGCTCGTCCAAGAGCACCATCGTGCGGCTCCTCAAGAAGGGCTTCGAGCGTTACTCGAGGACCCACGAAGGCCGGCTCTACACCTACTCGTGGACGGAACACACCGAGACCGGGCTGGAGTACTTCGCCCCCTGCCCCATCCATGAGGATCCGCTCCACCTGATCCCGCTCGAGTCCCGGCCCACCTTCCTGGCCCAGCTCAACGAGCGGATCGAGGGGGACCAGGCGGTGTACCTGGAGGGGGATCTCTGCCCCTACTGCCGCCGGAACTTCGAGGAACTCGAACGCAAGTACGCGGGGGACTGGAACCAGGTCCTGTCCCAGATCAAGGTCCGCCGGCTCCTCCTCTCGGAGAAGGACCGGATCGGGATCGGCACCTTCCAGCCCAAGGACGAGAAGAACCAGGACTCCACCGAGCTCACCGGCGACATCAACTACCGGAAGATCGCCGAGTACGGAAGCGAGTCGGACCCACGGGCCTTCAACTTCGACGGCGAGTTCAACGTGGCCAACCGCGGGCTGATCGAGTTCGTGGAGGTGCTCAAGCTCGACGTGGCCTTCCTCTACGACCTCCTGGGCGCGTCCCAGGAGCACAAGATCAAGCCCAAGAAGTTCGCGCAGACCGACATCGACGAGGTGATCCTCGGCCACACCAACGAGCCCGAGTACCGCAAGCTCCAGAAGAACGAGTACATGGAGGCGCTCCGGGACCGCACGGTGAAGATCGACATCCCCTACATCACCAAGCTCTCCGAGGAGATCAAGATCTATCTCAAGGACTACAACCCCACCAAGATCCGGGGCAAGCACATCGCCCCCCACACGGTGGAGATGGCCGCGATGTGGGCGGTGCTGACCCGCCTGGAAGCGCCCAAGAAGGCCGACCTGAACCTCATCCAGAAGCTCAAGCTCTACGACGGCAAGATGCTCCCCGGCTACACCGAGGACAGCGTGCGGGAACTCCGCAAGGAGACCGCCCGCGAGGGCATGGAGGGGATCTCCCCCCGCTACATCCAGGACAAGATCTCCAACGCCCTGGTGGTGGAGGGTTCCCGTTCCATCAATCCCTTCATGGTGCTCAACGAGCTGGAATCGGGCCTCAAGCACCACAGCCTGATCGACAACGAGGAGGAGCGCACCCAGTACCGCGAACTCCTGGGCGTGGTGAAGGAGGAGTACGAGAACATCGTGAAGAACGAGGTGCAGCGGGCGATCTCCGCCGACGAGGAGGCGATCTCCAAGCTCTGCTCCAACTACATCGACAACGTCAAGGCCTACACCCAGAAGGAGCGGGTGCGGAACAAGTACACCGGCCGCGACGAGGAGCCCGACGAGCGCCTCATGCGCTCCATCGAGGAGAAGATCGACATCCCCGAGAGTCGCAAGGACGACTTCCGGCGGGAGATCATGAACTACATCGGCGCGCTGGCCATCGAGGGGAAGTCATTCGACTACAAGATGAACCCGCGGCTGCATCGCGCCCTGGAACTGAAGCTGTTCGAGGACCAGAAAGACACGATCAAGCTGACCACGCTGGTCTCGAACGTGGTGGACAAGGCGACGCAGGAGAAGATCGACGTGGTCAAGAGCCGCCTGATCAAGAACTACGGCTACGACGAGGAATCGGCCACCGACGTGCTCAACTACGTGGCCTCGATCTTCGCCCGCGGCGACGCCACCAGCTGATCCGGCCTCCGGCCGCCCCGCTTTCCGGCGAGGGCGGCCCCCGGCCACGACCCGACTCGGGGTGATGCAACTTGATTCTCAGAATCGAACAGGACTACGGCCGCTTCCGCCAGATCGTGCGCGGGCGGATCAAGAAGGAACTGCGCCGCTACATCACGCGCGGTGAGCTGATCGGCAAGCAGGGCGACAAGCTCGTCTCCATTCCCGTGCCCTCGGTGGACCTCCCCACCTTCCGCTTCGGGGACAACAAGGGCGGGGTGGGCCAGGGCGACGGCGCTCCCGGCTCCCCGGTGGACGGAGACGGCCAGGGCGAGGGCCAGGCCGGAGACGCCCCCGGGGCCCACATCCTCGAGGTCGAGGTAAGCCTGGCCGAGCTGGCCCAGATGCTGGGCGAGGAGCTGGAACTGCCCCGGATCGAACCCCGCGGGAAGCGGAGCGTGGTGAGCCGGAAGGACAAGTACCGGTCGGTGCGCCGCACCGGGCCGGAGTCGCTGCGCCACTTCAAGCGGACCTACCGGAAGGCCCTCCGCCGCCAGATCGCCTCCGGGACCTACGACCCCAAAGTCCCCCGGGTGGTGCCGATCCGGGAGGACCGCATCTACCGCTCCTGGACGGAGACCGAAGAGCCCCAGGCCAACGCGGTGGTGATCTACATGATGGACGTGTCGGGATCCATGGGCGACGAGCAGAAGGAGATCGTCCGGATCGAGGCGTTCTGGATCGACACCTGGCTCAAGAGCCAGTACAAGCGGGTGGAGACCCGCTACATCGTCCACGACGCCGCCGCCCGCGAAGTGGATGCCCACACCTTCTACCACCTGCGCGAGTCGGGGGGGACCAAGATCTCCAGCGCCTACGAACTCTGCCGCAAGATCCTGGAGGACGACTTTCCCGCCGACGAGTGGAACATCTATCCCTTCCACTTCTCCGACGGCGACAACTGGGGGGGCGGGGACACCGAGGTGTGCGTGAAGCTCCTGACCGAGGAACTCCTTCCCCGGGTGAACCAGTTCTCCTACGGCCAGGTGGAGAGCCCCTACGGAAGCGGCCAGTTCATCAAGGACCTGGATGAGCGCTTCGGCGAGTCGCCGCTCCTGGTGACCAGCCGCATCGACGGCAAGGAAGGGGTCGTGGACTCGATCAAGACCTTCCTGGGGAAGGGGCGGTGACCCGGTGACCACCCACATCGGACCCCATCTCGTCCGGATCAAGGCGAGGGTGGAGGAGCTGGCCCGCTCCGAGGGCCTCGACTTCGATCCCGTCATCTTCGAGATGATCGACTACGAGCAGATGAACCAGATCGCGGCCTACGAGGGGTTCCCCACCCGCTACCCCCACTGGCGGTTCGGAATGGAGTACGAGCGGCTTTCGAAGTCCTACCGCTACGGCCTCAGCCGCATCTACGAGATGGTGGTGAACACCAACCCGGTCTACGCCTACCTCCTCGCCTCCAACACCGACATGGACCAGAAGTTGGTGATGGCCCACGTCTACGGCCACGCCGACTTCTTCAAGAACAACATCTCGTTCGCGCACACCAACCGCAAGATGATGGACGAGACCGCCAATCACGCCGCCCGCATCCGCCGCTACATCCAGCATTACGGGATCGAGAAGGTGGAGGAGTTCGTGGACGCGTGCCTCTCCATCGACGACCTCATCGACCCCCACTCCCCCTTCATCCGCCGCCGCCGGGATACCCGGAACGAGGAGGAGGAGCTCCTGGAATCGCGGCCCACCGTCCGCCGGCTCCGGTCCAAGGACTACATGGACAACTTCATCAACCCCCGCGACTACCTGGAAGACCAGGAACGCCGGCTCCTGGAGGAGCGGGAGCGCAAGCGCCGGTTCCCCGAGGAACCGGAGAAGGACGTGCTCCTGTTCCTGATCGAGCACGCGCCGCTCGACCGCTGGCAGCGGGACGTGCTCTCGATCATCCGCGAGGAGGCGTACTACTTCGCGCCTCAGGCCCAGACCAAGATCATGAACGAGGGGTGGGCTTCCTACTGGCACTCCACCCTCATGACCCAGCGGCTGTTGACCGACGCCGAGGTCATCGACTACGCCGACCACCACTCGGGCACGGTGAGCATGCAGCCGGGACGGCTCAACCCCTACAAGATCGGGCTGGAACTCTTCCGCGACATCGAGGACCGCTGGAACAAGGGGCGCTTCGGCAAGGAATACGACGAGTGCGACGACTACGTGGAGAAGCGCAACTGGGACCGGAAGCTCGGCCTCGGCCGGGAGAAGATCTTCCAGGTCCGGCGCATCTACAACGACGTCACCTTCATCGACACCTTCTTCACCGAGGAATTCTGCCGCGACCAGAAGCTCTTCACCTTCGCCCGCAACGAGCGTTCCGGCGCCAGGGAGGTCCAGAGCCGCGAGTTCCGGAAGGTCAAGGAGCAGCTCCTGTTCGCGCTCACCAACCACGGAAAGCCCTTCATCTACGTTCAGGACGGCAACTTCGCCAACCGCGGGGAGCTGGGTCTGTGGCACCGCTTCGAGGGAGTGGAGCTCCAGCGGAACTTCGCCGAGGCCACCCTCCGGAACGTGTCCCTCATCTGGGGCCGGCCGGTCCACCTGGAGACGCAGTTCGAGGACACCCCGGTCCGGCTCACCTGTTCCGGGGGCGAGATCACCGAGGAGGAGATCGCCGCCGAGGTTTGAGCGGCCCGCCCGAGGCCCCCGGGGGAGATCCCCCGCCGGGGCAAAAGTCCTGGGGGCCGGGTTCCGATAACTGCTTGGAATGCAAGCGGAACCCAACCCACGGCCAGCCGACTTCCCCCGCCCGCGCCCGGGCCCGGTCCCCGGACGCGCCCGCCACGCGCTGGGGATCGCGGTCGGGGCCTCGGTCGTGATGCTGGGGGCCGCGGGGTGGGCGGCCACCCGCTCCGGCCCCGCCGTCACCCCCGACTCGGTGCAGTACCTGAGCGCGGCCTGGCACGTGGCCACGGGCTCGGGGGTGCGGAGCTCGATCACCGACCTCGCCGAGCCCGCGCGCGACGTCCCCTTCACCGCCTGGCCCCCCCTCTTCCCCGTGCTCCTGGGGGGGATCATGCGCCTGGGGGCCTCTCCCTTCGCCGCCTCCCGGTGGCTGAACCTGGCGCTGCTGGCCGCGGCGGTGTTCCCGCTGGCGGCGGCCGCGCGCCGGGCCGGGGGCTCCGGGGCCGCGGCGTGGACGGTGGGGATCCATGCCGTGCTCTTCTATCCGGTGATGCTGTCGGCGTTCGTGTGGTCGGAGCCGCTCTACATCGCCCTTTCGCTGACCAGCCTGGCCCTGGCCGGGGTGGGGCTCGAGGGCCGCCGCGGGGCGGCCTGGGCCTATGCCGGGGCGGGGGCCCTGGCCGGCGCGGCCATGCTCGCCCGCTACGTGGGATTCACCCTGATCGCGGCCACCGCGGCCGGGCTCTGGCTCCTGGAGCTTCATCGCCCGCCCCGGGTCCTGGGGCGGAACCTGGCCGCGTACCTCCTGCCGGCGGCGCTCCCCAACGCGGCCTGGCTCTGGCGGAATCGCGCCCTCACCGGGTCCTTCTTCGGGCCCGACCGGCCGGCGGCCTGGTTCGGCTGGGACCGGATCCTCGGCGACACCCTCCATACCCTGGCCGTGGACGCCACCGGTCCGGTGGGACGGCTGGGGGCGCCGTGGGCGACCGCGCTGGCCGCCGGGGGCGCGGTGGGCGCGCTCCTCGTAGCGGGGGTCCTGGCCGGCCGCCTCCGGCACCTGCGCTCCCGCTCCCCCCGCGGAGACGGGGGGCTCGCCCTTCTCCTCTGGGTCTACGCCGCCGCCTTTCTCGCGGCCATGATCGTCCTTTCCCGCCGGGTGGGCTTCGATGCGCTCAACACCCGTTACCTGGCCCCGGTCTACCCGGTGCTCCTCCTCCTGGCCGTCCTCGCGGCGCGGGCGCTGCTGGCCGCCGACCGCCGCCGGTCCGCGGGCCGCGCGCGCGAGAACCTCATCGCCACCGCGCTCGTGCTCCTGGCCCTGCCCCAGCTCGCGGCGACCTCGGTCCTGGTCGCGCACGCGGGGCGCGAGGAACGCGCCCTCACCGCCCCCTACTGGACGAGCACCGCATGGGATGACCGGGCCTGGGACGGCGACCCGGCCGCGGTCCGGCTCCGGGCGCTGGCGGGTCCCCGGGGGCTGGTGATCTCCAACGTGTGGGACGTGGTGGGCATCCGGACCGGGGCGGCGACCAAGCCGCTTCCGGAACCGTGGTGGGACGGGTACCCGGCGCGGCTCCTGGACTTTCCCGGGGCGGTGATCGCGGTGGACGGCGCGCTCCGGACCTATCGGGCGGGAGCGGAGGACCTGGACCGGGCGGCCGGGGAGACCGGACGGCTGGAGCCGGCGGGGACGGCCGGCGACTGGACCTTCTACCGGGTGCTTCCCGCACCGGCGGAGGCCGGCCGGTGAGGGCGGCCGCCGCGGCACTTATCGCGGTCTGGGCCGGGTTGCTGGCCGCCGGCGCCCCCGCGCGCGGAGCGGATCGGGAGACCCGCATCGCCGCCCGCCCCACTTCGGTGGACTCCCTGATCGCGGTCGCGCGCGCGGCCTCGGGCCGGGACGCGCACGCCGCCGCGATCGACGCCTACGAACTCGCCCGGTCGGTGGCGCCGGCGGCCCGGCGGACCGAGATCGAATCCGGCCTGGCCTTCCAGTACGCGTGGGCGGGGCGGCTCGGCGAGGCGCGCGCGGCCTTCGGCCGGGCCCGGGCTGCCGACCCCGGCGACGTGGACCTGGCGCTCGGCGAGGCCTTGGTCCGGAACTGGATGGGCGACCACCTGGCCGCCTGGCGCGGGTACGAGGCGCTGACCCGGAGCGAGCCGGAGCGGGCCGCCCCTTGGGTGGGGCTGGCCGCGGCCCAGAACTGGGCGGGACGGGCGGACCTGGCCCGGGCCAGCGCCGCCCGCGCGCTGGTTCTCTCGCCGGACGACCGGGACGCGGCGGCCGTCCGCCGCGCGGTCCGGGACGGTCTCGCCCCGGCCGGCGCGGTCTACTACGACGGGTCGGAGGACTCCGACCGCTACCGGGCGAACGCGGTCTGGGCCGAAGTCTCGGTGCACGTTCATCCCCAGCTCGAGATCGTCCCCTTCGCCCGCCTCCAGTCCATCCGGAGCCCGGCCCTGGCCGCCCACGACGACCGGTGGGCGGGGGTCACGGCGGCGGCGCGCCCCGCCACCCGCCTGGGCCTCCGGGCCCGGTTCGAGGCCCCGGTGAGCGGCACCCCGGGGCTTCCGGCCACCGGATTCGCCGGCGCGGACTGGACGCTTTCCGATCGCGTCCGGGTCGGGGCCGGCGGCGAGCGGTTCGCGGTGGTCTCCGCCCGCACCGATCCCGAGCGGATCACCGGCACCGGCGGGGGCGGCTGGATCGAGCTCCGCCCGGAGTGGCTCACCCGGGTGCGGGTCTCGACCGAGGTCGCGCACTACGACGCCACCGGCGGATTCGCCGCCAACCGCCGGGTGGGCGCGCGGCTCGCGCTCTCCCGCCAGGTGTGGGCCCCGGCCCGCCTCCGGGCCGGACTCTCCGCCGGGTACCTGGACTTCCGGCACGACCAGGACAACGGGGTCTGGACCCCGCGCGACTTCCGCTCCGGCGCGGCCACCCTGGAATGGAACTGGGGACCCCGCGACCGCCGGACCCTGAGCGGGGAGCTGGACCTGGGCCCCGCCCGCGAGCGGGGCGGCGCCACCGTCCTCTACGCGGTATGGCGGGTGGGGCTCTTCCACGCGGTGGGCCCGGTGGGGGTGGACCTCTCGGTGGGGCACTCGGAGGGGAACGTGGAGACCGGCCGCGGTTACGACCGGAGCTACGCCCACGCCTCGATCCGCCGCCGCTTCTGACCCGCCCGCCTCCGGCCGCGCCCTGGCGCCCCCGCGCTCCTTGGGCTAGACTTTTCCGCCCGCCGGGCGCCGGCGCCCGCCCCCGCGCCCCTCCGGCGCGGTCCGAGGCCTCGGACCGGTTGCGCGTCGTGCCCGCTTCAGCAAGGAATCAGCTCATGACCAGAGTCGCGGTGATCCCCGGGGACGGCATCGGTCCCAGCATCGTCGCCTCCGCCCGCCGGGTCCTGGATGCCGCCGGCGTGCCGATCGAGTGGGTGGAGGTTCCCGCCGGCGAGGCCGCCTACCGGGCCACCGGCGATCCCCTCCCCCCCGCCACCCTCGCCGCCATCCGCGAGACCCGCGTCGCGCTCAAGGGCCCCTGCACCACCCAGGTGGGGATCGGCTTCCGGAGCATCAACGTGGCCATGCGGCAGGAGTTCGACCTCTACGCCAACGTCCGCCCCGCCCGCGCGTTCGCGGGGGTGAGGTGCCTGTTCCCGGACCTGGACCTGGTGATCGTGCGCGAGAACACCGAGGGGCTCTACTCGGGGATGGAGCACTGGGTGGGCGAGGGCCACTCCGCGGCGATGGGGATCGGGGTCAACACCCGGGCCGGGATGCTCCGCATCTGCCGGTTCGCCTTCGAGTACGCGCGCGCCCACCGGCGGAAGAAGGTGACCGCGGTCCACAAGGCGAACATCCTCAAGATCCTCTCCGGCCTCTTCCTGGAGGTGGCGCGGGAGACCGCCCCGGGATACCCGGACATCGTGTTCGAGGAGCGGATCGTGGACAACATGGCCATGCAGATGGTGCGCGATCCCTACCAGTTCGACGTGGTGGTGAGCACCAACCTGTTCGGGGACATCCTGAGCGACCTGGCCGCGGGGCTGATCGGCGGCCTGGGGCTGGCCCCGGGGGCCAACATCGGCGCCGAGGTGGCGATCTTCGAGGCGGTGCACGGCACCGCCCCCGACATCGCGGGGAAGGACCTGGCCAATCCCTGCTCGGTGATCCTGGCCGGAGTGATGCTGCTCCGGCACCTCGGGCATGCCGCGGAGGCGGCCCGGGTGGAGCGGGCGGTCCGCGACGTCCTCCGCGAGGGGGTCGCGGTCACGCGCGATCTCGACCCGGTGGGAGGGGTCGGCACCGAGGCCATGACCGAGGCGATCCTGGATAAGGTGCAGAGTTGACCGCCCGCCGATGAACCGGTGCCGGCCGCGGGAAGGCGCGCGGAGGCTCCCGCCCGCGGCTTGGCGCGGCCGGGGGTCTCCGGTACACTCGTTGGGTTTCGAAGAGGATTCGGCGCTTCGGCGGCCTCCGCGGGGCGCGAGAGGAGGAGGACGATGCTCAAGATCGACGAGTTCCGCAACGAACCCCTGACCGACTTCTCCAAGCCCGAGACTCGCAAGGCTCAGGAAGAGGCGCTGGCCCGGGCGCGGGCGGCCATGGGCCGGGAGTACCCGCTGGTGATCGGCGGGAAGGAAGTCAAAGCGGGAGCCACCTTCAACTCCACCAATCCGGCGAACCGGGACGAGGTGGTGGGAGTGTTCCAGAAAGCCGACGCCAAGCTGGCGGTGGAGGCGCTGGAGAACGGCTGGAAGGCCTTCGAGACCTGGAAGCGCACCGGCCCCGAGGAGCGCGCCCAGCTCGCGTTCAAGGCGGCGGAGATCATGCGCCGGCGCAAGCTCGAGGTGAACGCCTGGATGATGCTGGAAGCGGGCAAGACCTGGGTCGAGGCCGACGCCGACACCGCCGAGGCCATCGATTTCCTGGAGTTCTACGGCCGGGAGGCGCTGCGCTACGGCGCCGAACAGCCGGTCACCCCGGTCCCCGGCGAGAAGAACCGCCTGGACTACATCCCGCTCGGGGTGGGGCTGGCGATTCCGCCGTGGAACTTCCCCATGGCCATCCTCACCGGCCTCACCTCCGCCCCCTGGATCGCCGGCAACTGCGTGGTGCTCAAGCCCGCCTCCGCCACTCCCATGATGGGCTGGCTCTACATGGACATCATCCGCGAGGCGGGGGTCCCGGCGGGAGTGGTGAACTACCTCTCCGGCCCCGGCGCCATCGCCGGCGACGTGCTGGTGCAGCACCCCCGGACCCGGTTCATCGGGTTCACCGGGTCCAAGGAAGTGGGCCTCGGGATCAACCGCAAGGCCGCCGAGCATCACCCGGGCCAGCTCTGGATCAAGCGGGTGGTGGTCGAGATGGGCGGCAAGGACGCCATCATCGTGGACGAGGAAACCGATCTCGACGCCGCCGCCCAGGGGGTGATGGCGAGCGCGTTCGGGTACCAGGGGCAGAAGTGCTCCGCCTGCTCCCGCGCCGTCGTGGAAGAGAAGGTCTACGACGCGTTCGTGGACAAGCTCCTGGCCAAGGTGCGCGGGATCAAGCAGGGGGACCCCACCGACTTCGCCAACTACATGGGGCCGGTGATCGACCGGAACGCGTTCGAGAAGATCATGTCCTACATGGAGCCGGGGAAGAAGGAAGGGAAGCTCGTCGCCGGCGGCGAGGGCGATTCCTCCAAGGGGTGGTTCATCCAGCCCACCGTGTTCAAGGACGTTCCCCCGGACGGGAAACTGGCCCAGGAGGAGATCTTCGGCCCGATCCTCGCCGTGATCAAGGCCAAGGACTGGCGGGACGCGATCCGCATCGGCAACAACACCGAGTACGGGCTGACCGGCGCGGTCTACACCGACAACCCCCGGAAGCAGGAAGAGGCGCTTCGCGACTTCCACGTGGGGAACCTCTACATCAACCGCAAGTGCACGGGCGCGCTGGTGGGGGGGCAGCCCTTCGGCGGGTTCAACATGAGCGGGACCGATTCCAAGGCGGGAGGGAGGGACTACCTGCTCCTCTTCCTCCAGGCGAAGTCCACCTCGCAGAAGGTGTCGTGACTCCGGGGCCCGGGCCGGCGGGGCTATCCCCCGCCGGCCTCCTGCTCCTGGGATCGCTGGCGGCGACGGTCGCCTGCGCGGGCTCCCGACCCGCCGGCGATCCCCCCCGGGGCGGGAACCTGTTCCTGCGCCCTCCCACGGTGGGGGTGGAACGGATGAGCGACGACCCGGTGGCGGGGGCGGTGGACGGGATCTCCGCGGCGCGGATCGAGGCCGACGTGCGGCGGCTGGCCGCCTTCGGCACCCGCCACACCCTGAGCGACACCCTGAGCGACACCCGTGGGATCGGGGCCGCCACCCGCTGGGTGAAGGCGCAATTCGACTCCATCTCCGCCGCCAACGACGGGCGGCTCCAGGTCCGGGTGGACCGGTTCGTGCAACCGGCGGGGCCTCGGATGCCGTCGCCGGCCCACCTGGCCAACGTGGTGGCGGTGCTCCCCGGAACCGCCCCCGCCGGGTCGGCCCGGATGTACGTGGTGGGCGGGCACCTCGACTCGCGCTCCACCGACGTCATGGAGGCGAAGAGCGACGCCCCCGGCGCCGACGACGACGGGAGCGGGACCGCGGTGGTGCTGGAGCTGGCCCGGGTGCTCTCGCCGCGCTCCTTCGACGGCACCCTGGTGTTCGCGGTGTTCACCGGCGAGGAACAGGGCCTCTACGGGAGCACCCACTACGCGGAGGCGGCCCGGGCCCGCGGCGACCGGATCGCGGCCATGATCACCAACGACATCGTGGGCAACACCCGCGGCGGCGACGGCTCGATGGAGAACGGCTACGTCCGGGTGTTCAGCGAGGGGGTGCCGGCGGAACAGACCCCGGCCGAGGCCCGGCTGCGGGCGGCGGTGGGCGGCGAGAACGATTCCCCGTCCCGGCAGTGGGCGCGTTACGTGGCCGAGGCCGCCGCGACCTACCTGACCGGGTTCGAGGCCCGGCCGGTATTCCGGCGCGACCGGTACCTGCGGGGCGGCGACCACATCCCGTTCAACCAGGCCGGCTACCCCGCGGTGCGCTTCTCCGAGCCTCACGAGGACTACCGGCACCAGCACCAGGACGTGCGGGTGGAGAACGGCGTCCAGTACGGCGACCTTCCCCGGTTCGTGGATTACGCCTACGCGGCGCAGGTGGCGCGGGTGAACGCGGCGGCCCTGGCCGAGGCCGCCTCCTCCCCCGCCGAGCCCGAGAGCGTGTCGGTGGACGTGTCGGGACTGGCCTACGACACCACCCTCCGCTGGCGGGCGGGCCCGGGGCCCGGCCCGGCCGGCTACCGGGTGGTGTGGCGGGCGACCACCGACCCGGCGTGGACCCACCGGCGCGACCTGGGGCGGGTCACCACCGTCACCCTTCCCCTTTCCAAGGACGACTTCATCTTCGGGGTCCAGGCCCTGGACCGCGACGGGCACCCGAGCCCGGCGGTGGTCCCGGTTCCCCACCGCTGACCGGCCCGGGGCGCCCCCGGCCGGCGGACGCCGCGCGCCCGATGAGGACCGCATGAAGCTCACCGTCATCGTTCCGGTCTACAACGAGGAAGAGACCCTGGAGCGCGTGGTGCGGGCGGTGGCGGCGGTGCCGCTGGAAATGGAAATCGTGGTGGTGGACGACGCCTCTACCGACGGCACCGCGGCGGTGATCGAGCGGCTGGTGGCGGAGGGCCTGGTGCGCGGTTTCCGGCAGGAGCGGAACCGCGGGAAGGGGGCCGCGGTCCGGCGCGCCCTGGCCGAGGCCACCGGAGAGATCTGCGTGATCCAGGACGCGGACCTGGAATACCAGCCGCGCGACTTCCCCGAGCTGGTGCGGCCGATCGTGGAGCTGGGGGCGGACGCGGTCTACGGAAGCCGGTTCCTGGGGCCCCACCGCGTGTTCCTCTACTGGCATTACGCGGCGAACCGCCTCCTGACCTGGCTCACCAACGTCCTCTACAACACCATCCTCACCGACATGGAGACCGGCTACAAGGCGGTCCGCACCGACGTCCTGCGCGAGATGAACCTGCGCTCGGACACCTTCGACATCGAGCCGGAGATTACGGCCAAGCTGTTCAAACGCAGTCTCAAGGTGTTCGAGATCCCCATCACCTACAACGGCCGCACCTACGCCGAGGGGAAGAAGATCCGGGCGGCGGACGCGTTGCTCGCCATCGCCGCCATCGTGAAGTTCCGCTTCACCGACTGAGCGGCCTCCCCTCTTCCCGCGGGGGCACGCTCCTCGCGCTTCCGCGGGAATTCCCGGCGCGACCGGGCGTCCTCCCCCGGATCCCGGGGACCGGCGGTCCGCGCGATCCGGAGGCCGTCGATGGGGCCGGCGGCGGTGAAGGGATCCCCCGCCCGGTGTGCGCACTGGAGATCGAAGTCGCTGGTGTTCCATCCCCGGCGGTCATGGTCCTGCGGGAGCCTCCCCGCAGGCTTCTCCAGCGGCAATAGGACCACCGTGGTCCATCCTCCGCCCCTATCGCACATCGCGGTGGGTCCTCAAGGGGCGGGCGCCCCTCCCCCCCCGCGTGGACCCTGTCCGCTCCAAGCGACGGTCAAGACCGGGGTTGGGGGACGACCAACGGGAAATCCGGGGGTGCAGCACCCCGGGGTCCCGCGCGCGAATCGCGCGGGCCGGCTTTGCGCGAATCCGGGCGGTCTGCTACGGTGAATGTATTGGGGTCGGGTCCCGCCGAACGCGTTTCGGGCCCGGCCGACTTGTAAACCATTGTCTCCGCATTCCTCTACCAAGGAGGTCGTTCATGCCGTCCCAGAAGCAGTCATGGCGTAGCGCGTTCATCGCTTTCCTGGTGTTGCTGATCGGCGCGGGCGCGTCCCCCGCCCTCGCCGCCGCCGCACCCCACTCCCCGACCCTGGTCCACTCTCAGGATCTCCAGAAGGCGGTGGACGCCAGAGCCGCGGCCCGGGACGCGGACCGTGCGGCCATTCGCACGCTCCTCGGCCGGCCCGCGGTGCGCGAGGCGGCCGGACGGGCCGGCCTCGACGTGGACCGTGCCCTGGATGGGGTGAACACCCTTTCCGACCAGGAGCTCAGCGCTCTCTCCACCCAGGCCCGGAACCTGGACTCCCAGCTCGCCGGCGGCGCCGCGGTGGTCATCACTACCACCGTGCTGACCCTGGTGCTGATCCTCATCATCATTCTGCTGGTCGCCTGATCCGGGAGCGACGTTGAGGCGCTGCCCCGCCCGCTCCGCCCTTGCGGCGGCGGTGATCGCCGCCCTCGCCGGCGGGGCGGGCGCGGTGCCTTCGGCGGACGGGGCGCCTTCGGCAGGCGCGGCATTTCCGGCGGGCGGGGCCCTCCGCGACCCCGGGGCGGCGGTCGAGGTTTCCCTCCCGCGCGACGTCCCCTTCGTGTCGCAGGGCCCGGAACTTTGCGGGGGGGCGGCGCTGGCCATGGTGCTCCGGTACTGGGGCGCGACCGGCGTCCAGGCCGCGGACTACCGCGATCTGGTCGTCCCGGGGGCCGGAGGCATCCGCGCCGGGGATCTGGCCGAGGCCGCCCGCGGTCCCGGCTGGCGCGCGGCCGCGTTCTCCGGAACCCTGGCCGGGCTTCGCGAGCAGATCTCCCGCGGGCGCCCGGTGATCGCGCTCGTGCGCGTCCGACCCGGCCGCTACCACTACGTGGTGGTGACCGGCCTGGGGCCGGACGGGATCCGCTATCACGACCCCGCAGTGGGCCCCGGCCGGAAACGGGACGCCGCGGCGTTCTTGGCCGACTGGAAAGCGGCGGAGTACTGGGCCCTGGTCGTCACCCCCGCGCCCGGCGCGGAACCGTCCGAACCGCCTCCGGTCGGGGCTCCCGCGGCGGCGCCCGCGCCCTGCGACTCGCTCGTCGACGCCGGGGTGCTTCAGGCCCAGGCCGGGAACCCCGCCCGGGCGGAGAGCCTCCTCGTCCGGGCCCGGGACCTCTGCCCCCGGGCTTCCCGCCCCTGGACGGAACTGGCCGGGCTCCGGTTTCAACAGGCGCGCTGGCCGGCCGCCGCCCGGTTGGCCGGGGAGGCGGTGGCCCGCGCCCCCGGCGACACCCTGGCGTGGAAGCTTCTCGCCGCCGCGCGATTCATGGCGGACGAGCCCGAAGCCGCGCTCGCCGCCTGGAACGCGGTCGGGGAGCCTCGGGTGGACCTGGTGAGCGTGCGGGGGCTCCACCGCACCCGCTACCCCGTGCTCATCCATTACCTGGGACTCGCTCCGGAGTCCCTCCTCACCCCGTCGCGGCTCCGGCGCACCGAGCGGCGCCTGGACGCGTTTCCCACGGTGGCGGCGGGGGCGGTCCGCTACCGCCCCGGCCGGGGCGGGGCGCAGGTCGAGGCCGCGGTGGTGGAGCGGCCGGTGCTCCTGGGCGGCCCCTGGGAAGCGCTGGGAATCGCCGCGCACGCGGCCGGGGCGCGGGAGCTCCGGCTGGCCCTTACCGGCCCCACCGGGAACGGGGCGCGCCTGGACGGCGCCTGGAGGTGGAGCCGGGAGCGTCCGCTCCTCGGGCTGCGCGCCACCGCCCCCGCGCCGCGGGGACTCCACGGTCTGATCACCGTGGAGGGGTTCCGCGAGAGCGAGACCTATCGAGGCCCCGCCGCCGGGCGCGTGGTGGAAACCCGCCGGCGCGCGTCGGCGGCGTGGTCCGAATGGCTGTCGGGGGCGGTCCGTCTCGGCGGATCGCTCGCCTACGACCACTGGGACCCCTCCGAGGACCGGGCCGCCGCGGGGCTCCGGGTGGAGGCGGCCTCCCCCGGCGACCGGCTCCGAGCGTTTGCCGCGGTCGAGACCTGGTTTCCCGGGCCGGGGTTCACGGCGGCGCGCACAGGGTTTGGTTGGTCGCCTCTCCCCGCCTCGGCGCGGTTCGACCTGCGGGCCCGGGGCGCCCTCGAATCCGCCGGTGGCCGCGCTCCCCTCGCCCTGGTCCCCGGCGCCGGGGTAGGCCAGGCGCGGCGCCCGCTCCTTCGCGCGCATCCGCTCCTCCGGGGCGGGATTCTGGAGGGCTCCGTCTTCGGCCGGCGGCTTCTCGGGGGCGGCCTCGAGGCCACGTGGTGGGCGCTCCCCCGGCTCCCCCTCCGGGCCGGCGTGGCCGGGTTCGTGGATGCGGCCCGGGCCTGGAACTCGCCCCTCACCGGCGGGGATCCCCGGGGGCGGGTCGACGCCGGAGTGGGGCTCCGGCTCGGTGGCCCCGGGGGACTCGCCACCCTGCGCCTAAATGCGGCGTGGGGGCTCACCGACCGGGCGCACGCGGTCACCCTGGTGGCGGTGCCGTGGAAGTTCTCCTGACGGGACGGAACCCTCTCAGCTCCGTCCGTCCGCGGAAGTTCTCCGCACCACCATGGCGGTGATGTCGTCCTCCCACGGGCTCCCGCCGCCGAACTCGAGGGCGGCCGCGAACAGGGCATCGAGGATCTCGGCCGCGTTCCGGCCACGCGCTTCCCGGAGCACCGCCTCCACCCCCCGGTCGTCGAACATGGCCCCGGCGCCATCGGCGCGCTCCAGGAACCCGTCGGTCACCACCACCAGGAGGTCCCCGGTCCGCATGCGGGCCCAGCTCCGGCGATAGTGCTGGTCCCGGATGGGGCCGAGGATGGTTCCCCCGGTCTCCAGCCGCCGCACCCCGCGCTCCCCGATCAGCCACGGCGCCGGGTGGCCGGCGTTGACATAGACCAGGTCGCCGCTCACATCCAGGTCGGCGTAGAAGAGCGAGACGAACCTCGAGGAGAGCGCGCTCCGGGAGATCACCCGGTTCAGCCGGCGAACCACCTCGGCGATCCGCAACGACCGCTCCGCCCCCATGCGCATGCCGGTCACGGTGTCCCGGGCCAGGAGCGCCGCCCCCAGCCCGTGGCCGCTGGCGTCGCCCACCGCCAGCACCATGGACCGGTCCTCATAGGGGATGAAGTCGTAGAAGTCGCCTCCCACCTGTTCGGCGGGGATGGACCGGGCGGCGATGTCGAAGCCGGAAAAGCCGGGGGCGGCCTCGGGGAGAAGCGCCTGCTGGATCTCCGCGGCCTGGGCGATGTCCATCTGCAGCCCCTGCACGGTGAGCTGGAGGTCGATGGCGTTCCGGACGGTGTGGAGGGCGAAATCGAGATCGTCGCGCTGCCAGCCGGGGAGGAGCCCGAAGGCCAGGATCCGCCGGGGGACGCTGTTCACGGTGAGCGCCGCGGACTCGGGCCCGCCCAGCCGCCCTTCCAGCTCCGGCGACTGCCCCGCGACGGTCTGATCGAAGATGAAGACCCGGTGCTCCAGCACCAGGCGAAGCGGCTCGTAGTCGTCGGGAATGGCCAGCCCCACCGCCTTGGGATCGCGCGATCCGATGCCGTGCACCAGGCGGAACCCATCGTCGTCCTCCTCGTAGAGCCGGCCGCTGTCGATCCGGAGCTCCTCGCCGAAGTGGGCCACGGTCTCGTCCACCAACCGCGAGAACCAGGGGCCGGAGAGAGGCCGGCCGCGACGCTCCTGGAGCAGGAGTTCGAGCTCCCGGTAGAAGTGCTTGGGTTGGAACACGTGCGGCCTCCAGGAAAGGGTCCGGTCGCCGGGGGAGGAACGAGGCGGCGGCAGTCTAGCACGGCCCCGCGGGAGGACATACCCCGTCCCGTCGCCGCACCCCGCGAAACGGGTCCGGCCGGGGCCGCTGGGGCGGTCAGGGGTTTACGGTACGGGCGATGCGAAGCCCTCTCTGGAGTGCGCCGCCATCGGTGCCGGCTCCGTGCCGCGTCGCGCACGGCAGGTAAAGCTCGGGGTTCAGGCTGGTGATGTCCCAGGACCCGCCCCGCAGCACCTTCTGCGTGCCGGTGTCCGGCCCCACCGGGTCCCGGGAGGCGGGGGCGTCCCGCGAGCTCCAGTCGTTGCACGGCTCCCGCACGTTTCCCGCCATGTCGTAGAGGGCGTGTCCGGCGATCACCTTCTCCGGCGGATAGCTCCCCACCGCCGACGTCCACCCCACTTCGCCCCCGTAGTTGGCCAGGTCGTGGCTCGGGGGATCGCTCCCCCAGGGGTAGCGGCGGCCGTCGTCGTACTGGGCCGCGTACTCCCACTCCGCGTCGGTGGGAAGGCGATAGCCGGCGGCGGTGTAGGGACTCCCCCGGTTACAGACCCAGGTGGCGTGGTCGTAGGCGCGGGGAAGGCCCTGCCAGAGGCTCAACCAGTCGCAGTAGGCGGCGGCGCCATACCAGGTAACGCCGAGTACGGGATGGTCCGGGTTCATCCCGCGGCCGTAGTCCCGCAACGAGAACCCGTCGCCGGTGAACTCCATCTCGCTCACGAGCATGACCACCAGCGCCGCCTCCGTCCCGGTGTTCCCGTCCATCCGGTCGTAGATGCGGTCCCGCGACACCGCCACGTAGCCCCGCCGGTAGGCCCAGTTGAGCGCGGCCAGGTACTGGTCGTTGGTGACCTCGGTGCTCCCCAGAAGGAACCCATGGGTGAGGGTGACGCGCTTGCGGGGGAGGGCGCCGAAGTCCTCTGTGCTCCCCATGATGAACGCGCCCGCGGGAAGCGGGACCAGGTCGGCCACGGGAAGGACCACCGGAAGCAACGTCACCGCCGCCGTCCCCCCGGCCGAGGTGTCGGCGCGGCTGGTGGCGCGGACGGTGGCGAGGGTGGAGTCCGCCACGTCCAGGGGCGCGGTGTAGAGGCCGGTGGAGTCCACCGTCCCCCGGGCCGCCCCTTCGTCCACCGACCACGTCACCGTGGTGTCCGCGGCCCCGCTGACCGTCGCGGCAAAACGCAGCGTCCCCCCCGCCGTCACCCGGACCGAGGCCGGCTCCACCGTCACCGTGGGGGGCGGCGCCGGCTTCGAGGGCATGTGCCGGTCCCCGCACCCGGCCAGAACCACCGCGACTCCCAGGATCGCCGTCGTCCACGGTCTCATGCCCGGTCCTCCCTGCGGCCTCCGTCCGTTCCAGCGGCACCGGTCTCCGGCCCCCGGACCTCCCCGCGGTCCGGAGCCGGAGGTGACGGGCCCCGCGGCGGCGGCGCCCGTCCCGGGCGCATGATACCGGACCGGGGGCGGGCCGCGCACATACGGCCCCCGGTCCGCCCGGCCGGGGAAGGTCAGCGGCGGAGGGCGGCCTCGATCTCCTGCTCGACCTTGATCAGGTCCAGGCCCCCGTAACCCTCCTGATGCACCCGGGAGAGTTCCCGGCGGGCCCGCCCGGGGTCGCCGAGATGGAGCCAAACCATCACCCGGGCGGCCAGCACGTTGGGCTTCATCTCCTCGCCCACCAGGGCCAGCGAGTCGGCGAAGGCGGCCTCGATGTCGTCCTCGGAGAAGGAGGCGAGCGGGGCGTCCGCCTCCAGGATCCCCGGCGGCACCGCCCCGGTGGTGCGGAAGACCGCGGAGCCCGAGAAGGGCACGTGGAACACCGGCTCGAACCACTCCCGGAGCCGGTAGCGGACGAGATGCACCCACGAGGTATAGTAGTGGGCGAAATCCTGCTCCACGACCAACGATTTTCCGGGTATGAGAAAGGGATAGAAGTTCCGCAGGATGGCCGCGGCCAGGGCCTCGCTCTTGCCGGCGTCGTTGAACAGGAACTCGACCGGCCGCCCGCTTTCCCAACCCTGCCGGGTGAGGTCGCCGGGCACGGTCTCGATCAGGGGCTCCCAGCGGGCGGTACGCCGGAGGTACTCGTCCAGGAAGGAGTCCCCGGGTCGGTAGCGCCCGGCCACCGGGCTCCCCACCACCGTCCACTCCATCCAGTCCTCCCAGGTGAAGATGTCGTAGGCGTGGATGCGCTTCCCCTTGCCGGCTACCCGGGGATTGTCGGTCAGGCCCAGGGCCAGGGGGACGGTGGAGGAGCCCATCCAGCACCCCAGGTCCACGATCTCGCCCTCGCCGCGGTAGGCGTCGCGGGCGTACCACCGGAGGTAGGCCTGCTCCTCGGGCGAGGTCATGCCCAGCAGCTCCTCGGCGATGGGGGGGAGGCCAGAAAGGGATGCCGGGCCCGCTTCATGTAGCGCCAGCTCCGCAGCTGATGGCCGGCCCGGCTCGCCACCGCCCGCGGGCCCTGGTCGCGCAGGAGCCGGAACGCCCGGCGGAAGTTTCGGGGCGAGAGGATCAATGCCGTGCCTCCGTGCCGGCGGCCACCGGATGCGGAGGATCCTGATCCGCTAACCGCGTTTCGGGCGGCGGATTATATCAGAGCCCAGGGATCAGCGGAGGGTGCCGTTCAGCCGGGTGATGCCCGCTCCCGCCCCCAGGTCGGCGGCATAGAGCAGGAGCCACTGCTTGAGGCTGGTGGGGAGGAGATAGTTGAGCCGCACGTTCTCCCGCGCCCGCTCCCCCATCGCCCGCCCCAGCTCCGGATCGCCCAGGAGCTGCCGGATGCGGTACGCCATGCCCTCGGTCCCGTGGACGAGGAACCCGGTGATGCCGTGGAGGATCTGCCGGCGGATCCCCCCCACTGCGGTCCCGATCACCGGCTTCCGCTTCCACATCGCCTCGGTCACCACCAGCCCGAACCCCTCGCGCACCGACTTCTGCACCACGATCCGCGCCGCCCGCTGGAGCGCGTTGACGGCGCGGTGGCTGTCGGGGGGGAGGCAGAGCACGTGGACGTGCGGCACCCCGGCCGCCCGCTCCCGCACCCGGGCCAGCACCTCGGCCCCCTCCGGATCGTCGTCGGCGCCGCCTCCGGCCAGGACCAGCTGGGACGGCTCCCAGCCCGAGGCCATCTCGAACGCGTCGATCACCCCCAGCGGATCCTTGAGGTGGTCGAAGCGCGACACCTGGAGAACGATGGGGAGATCGGGATCGATCCCCAGCCCCTCCACCTCCGCCCGCACCTCGTCCCCGGCCAGCTCCTCGTTCTTCGGGCTCAGGGGATCGATGGCCGGCGGCACCAGGTACTGCGGCACCATGAGGTCCTTGGTGTAGTCGGGGAGATGGAACACCGCGGCGTCGTAGGACTCGACCATGGCCCGCACGAACCCCCAGGCGGTGACGTCGGCCTCGGAAAGGTCCACGTGGCAGCGCCAGATCCAGCGGGCGCGGTTCCGGTCCCGCCCCCGGATCAGCCCCGCGGGCTGGGTGTCGTGGGCCACCACCACGTCGGCGTCGGTCCGGATGACGTCGAGGTTGCCGGCGAGGGTGCGGTTGTAGATCTCCAGATGCTCCGGCAGCACCCGCACCGAGGCGCCGTGGAGCGCATTGTGGAAGGTCTTGGTCACCTCGAAGAAGGGACCGTTTCCCCGGAGCACGTCCCACCGGGCGTCCAGCCCGAGCTCCACCTCGAGCGGCACCCGGCGCTCCAGGATCTCGGCCACCCCGCCCCCGGCGCGGGTGCTGTTCACGTGCTGAATGCGGGCCCCGGCCACCGCGCGGGCGATCCGCCGGATCTCCTCGATCTCGGCCTCGCCCAGGACCGGGATGTAGGCGTCGAGGGTCGGCCCCGAGGGTTGTTGGGGAAGGGGAAACGGGCGCGCGCCGGGGCTCATGCCGCCGCCTCCCCGCCCTCCAGGCGGCGTTCCACCTCCGCGATCACCAGCTTCCGGGTGACGTCGATGGAGCGGCGGTGAACGTTGATCCGCCGCACCGCCCCGGCCAGCTCGCGCTCGCCCAGGGCCCCCTCCAGCCACGCGGAGAAGTCGTTGTCGTTGCGCTCCAGCCGGAGCCGGGCCTCGATCAGGTGGTAGTAGACCGACGCGGTGCCCACCCGCGCCAGGCCGTCCCGGAACTCCCGGAGGCCGGAGGCGCGATGGCCGGTGGGCATCACGAACGACTCCTGCTCCAGGAAGTGGAAGGGGGCCGACGCCCGGAGGTTGAACCAGCGCGCCTCGCCGAGAAACGCCCTCACCTGGGCGAGGAGCTGGTCGCGGGCGTCGCGGATGGACCGGATCCCGATCGGATCGACCACCGCCAGGCGCTCGGCCAGGGGCGGAGCGTTGAGCGAGGTCAGCGCCCAGCGGGCGAAATCGTGGGTGTAGTCGGCGGTGGTGAAGTGCCGCCGGAAGAGGCTCTGGTAGAAGTGATAGTAGATGGAGGACCCGCTCACCTTCTCCAGGCCGCTGAGGAAGCTCTTGAGATCGTCCGCCCGGTGGCCGGTCCAGCGCACCAGCCAGGACTCGGACGCGAACTCGAAGGGTTCACCGCTCATGGTGGGGTTATCGGCGGTCCCCGCGAATCTTGAACCCGAGGGCGGAGAGGAAGGTCCGGACCTCCCCGGGGCCGGCCAGACGCCACCGCGCGGCGCTCCGGCGGCCTTCCGGGGCGGCCAGCACCCCGAATCCATGCCCGGAGGCGGCCCGGAAACCGTCCTCGTCGGTCACGTCGTCCCCCACGTAGATCACGCGGGCGGGAGCCAGCCGGCGGAGCACCCATCGCACCGCGCGCCCCTTGTCGAGGCCCCGCGGCCGGGCCTCCAGGATCTGCTTCCCGGACAACAGGTCCAGCCGTTCGCCGGGCGCGGCGGCGGCGGCGCGCTCCCGGAATACCGCCAGCGCCCGCTCCGCATCGTGGGCGGAAGCGTTCCGGTAGTGGAGCCCGAGCGCCAGCCGCTTGTTCTCGAGACGCACCCCCGGCGGCCACGCCACGCCCTCCAGGGCCGCGGCCAGCCGCCGCACCGAGGCCTCGGAGCCGGGCGCGAAGAGGCCGGGAATGTCCTCCCCCGCCGGCGTCCGCCCCACCCCGCCGTGCACGCCAAAGCGCCAGATTCCGGGCACCTCGCCCAGGGCCTCGTCCAGGCTCTCGAGCGTCCGGCCGGTCACCACCGCGAGCCGGATGCGGGGGAGGGTGGCGAGCCCGGCGAGCAGGGAGCGGAGTTCCTTGTCCGCGCGCGCCTCGTCCGCGGTGGGGGCGATTGGGACCAGAGTGCCGTCGTAGTCCAGGCAGAGCGCGACGGGACCGCCGTTCGCGGTGCCTCCGGCGGCGAGGCCGGCCAGGGCGGCGGGTTCGACCGGTTCGGGCTCTCCGGTGCCGGCGGGCGGGATCACGCCTTCAGCGGGTTCGTCGGTTCCATTCGGGCCTCGTCCGGAGACGAGGCCGGCGCTTCCCCCAGGAGTTCCTCCAGGTTGGCGCGGGCCCACCGGTGCACGTCGTGGCGGCGCACCAGGTCGGTGAGGGCCTCGGTGCGGCGGCGGCGCTCGTCTTCGGGCATCTCCAGGGCGAGCTTGATCCCCTCGGCCATCCCGTCCAGGTCGTAGGGGTTCACCAGGAGCGCCCCGTCCAGGATCTCGCTCGCTCCGGCCAGCTCGCTCAGGATCAGCACCACCGGCCGCCCCTCGTTGACGATCACGTACTCCATGGCCACCAGGTTCATGCCGTCCCGGAGCGGGGTGATCAGGCCCACGTCGGCGGCCTGGTAGAAGGCGGCGAGCTGGTGGGCGGGCATCGACCGGTAGTAGTAGCGGATGGGGACGTAGTTGCCGCGGGCGAATCGTCCGTTCACCCGGCCCACCGTCTCGTCGATCTCGCGACGCATATCGCGGTATTCGGGGACCCGGGTGCGGCTGGGGACCGCGATCTGCACCAGGCAGAACTCGCCGCGGAGCCAGGACTCCCGGTCCAGGAGCCGCTCCACCGCCTGCACGCGTTGGAGGATCCCCTTGGTGTAGTCCAGGCGGTCCGCCCCCACGATGATGTGGGGGGTGCCGCAGAGGTCGCGGATCCGGTCCCGTTCGCGCAGCACCCGGGGTTCGCTCCGGATCCGGCCCCAGTGGTCGGGATCGATGCCGATGGGATGGTTCCCCACCGAGACCTCGCGCCCGTTCCAGGTGACCAGGCGGCGCTGCCAGCGGCGCCCTCCCACCAGGTTCTGGACCGCGCCCGCGAACGCGTCCGAGTAGCTCTCCAGGTGGAAGTTCACGAAGTCCGCGCCCAGCATGCCGGCCAGGATGTCCTGGTAGTACGGGAGCGCCCGGAACACCTCGAAGGCGGGGAACGGGATGTGCCAGAAGAAGGAGATGCGCAGGTCGGGACGCTGGGCCCGGACCAGGGCGGGCACCGCGGCGAGCTGGTAGTCGTGCACCCAGATGAGATCGTCGGGACGGGCGTGGCGCACCACCGCGTCGGCGAAGATCTCGTTCACTTCCAGGTAACCCTTCAGGTCCCGCCGCTGGAAATGGACCATGTTGGGAAAGCCGTGGGCCAGCGGCCACAGCACCCGGTTGGAAAAGCCCAGATAGTGCCGCTCGTGGAGCGCGGGGGGGATGTCGAGGTGGATCACCGCGTACCCGTCGCGCCCGGGAGGCGCGAACGGAGTGCCGGCCTCGTGGCCGGCCGGGTTCTCTCCGGCGGCGATCCACAGCCCCCCGCGGTCGCTCAGGACCGGGTCGAGGGCGGCCACCAGGCCGCCCGCTCCCTGATGATAGCGGGTCTCCCCCCGCCGGTTCTCCACCGTGACCGGACCGCGGTGGGAGACTACCACCAGGCGCCGTGACGAAGCAGGCTCCGATTCCATACCATTCCCCTCAGAACCGCACGACAAGGGACGAAAAGATTGGATTCCCAAAACAGTGCTCCCGCGGCGCGGGTCGCGGGGGCGTCTCTCGAACTCCTGAACCTACCCTACCGGAAAGCGGCCTCCGCCGCAAATGGCGCCGCCGCCGCGGCAAGCCGGGCCTCCGGCGGCCCCCGCCGCAAATGGCGCCGCCGCCGCCGCGGCAAGTCCGGCCTCCGGCGGCCCCCGCCACCCTGTGTTAGAATCGCCGCGCTTACCGGCGGCCCAGGCTCCAGCGGCAGCGAGGATACGTTGAAGATCGCGTTCATCGGGACCCACGGGGTCGGAAAGACCACCCTCTGCTTCGACTTGGCCGCCAACCTGAAGCGCCTGGACTACACCGTGGACCTGGTGAAGGAGGTGGCCCGCGACTGCCCCCTTCCCATCAACCGGGACACCACCCTGGCCGCCCAGTCCTGGATCCTGTTCACCCAGCTCGCCCGGGAGCTGGCCGCCGAGGACCGCCACCAGGCGGTGGTGTGCGACCGCTCGCTGCTCGACAACTACGCCTACCTGGTCCACCGCATGGGCCGCAGGCGCGAGCTGGAACCCCTGATCGAGGACTGGCTCCCCGGCTACACGCTCCTGGTCAAGGTCCCGATCTGGAAGACCCCCAGCTTCGACGGCGTCCGCGACGTGGGGCTGGCGTTCCAGCGGGAGATCGACGAGACCATCGACGGCCTGATCCGCGACTTCCAGGTCCAGGTGCTGCGGCTGCCCGAGGAGCACCCCGACCGCTGGCCGGCCCGGGTGCTGGCGGGGTTGAATCTACCCGAGCGGGCGCGCCAGGAATCGCTCTTCCCGGAGGAACCATGACCGACGACCACGCGAAGAACCGCTTCCTGTCCGGGCCCCGCATCCGGCCCCGGCCGGTGACGGCGGGCATGAAGGTGGACGAGCTGGTGGATGGGGCGTTTCTGGCCTATAACGCGGGCCGGCTGCAGCAGGCGGCGCGCCTCCTGGTGGAGAAGTGCCTGGACCCCGACGTCACGGTGGGGATGAGCGTGGCGGGGGCGCTGAGCCCGGCCGGGGTCTCGCTTTCCACCCTGATCCCGCTGGTGAAGGCGGGGTTCGTGGACTGGATCGTCTCCACCGGAGCCAACCTATACCACGACGCCCACTTCGGGCTGGGGCTGGCGCTCCACCGGGGGAGCTCGGCGCTCGACGACCGCGAACTCTTCGAGGCGGGGGTGATCCGGATCTACGACGTGCTCTTCGACTACCGGGTCCTGCTCGAGACCGACAGCTACCTGCGCGAGGTGATGAAGCACGAGGAGTTCCACCGCTCCATGGGAACCGCGGAATTCCATCATCTCCTGGGAAAGCACCTGGCCGCCCGCGAGGAATCGCTGGGGCTGGCCGACACTTGCCTCCTGACCGTGGCCTACCGGGCGGGGGTCCCCTGCTACGTCTCCTCGCCGGGGGATTCGTCGATCGGGATGAACGTGGCCGAAATGGCGCTCCGCGACGCCGGCCCGGTGATCGACGTGAGCCGCGACGTGAACGAGACCGCGGCCATCGTCTACGAGGCCAAGCGCGACGGGCGGAGCGCGGTGCTGCTCCTGGGCGGCGGCTCCCCCAAGAACTTCGTGCTCCAGACCGAGCCGCAGATCCAGGAGGTCCTGGGGCTCCCGAACAACGGCCACGACTACTTCATCCAGGTCACCGACGCCCGCCCCGACACCGGCGGCCTCTCCGGCGCCACCCCCGCCGAGGCGGTTTCCTGGGGCAAGGTGGACCCGGAGAAGCTCCCCGACTCGGTGGTGATCTACACCGACTCCACCATCGCCGCGCCCTTGCTCGCCGCCTATGCGCTGTCGAAGCACGCGCCCAGGCCGTTGAAGCGCCTCTACGACCGCCGCGAGGCCCTGCTGTCCCAGCTCCGCGCGGACTTCTTCGCCGCCCGGCGGAACCCCGAGGACATCCGCGGCACCCGGGACGAGGTGCGGCCGAAGGGGTGAAGCCGGCCGGAGGCCGGATCGCCGATCCCCGGGAGGCACGGCCGAGCTTGACCGCCCCGGCCGGGACGCCTACCCTCGTGGACGCCCCCCGGCACTCACCGCGAGGCGCTCCACCATGAAATGCTTCCGCTCCTTCGTTCCGCTCATGATTGCGGCCCTGCTCGCCGCCGTGTCCACCCCCACCCGCGCCGGCGACTGGAAAGTGATCACCGGCGGGGCCTGGAGCTGGAGCGAGGGCGATGGGATGCTGAACTCCGGAGAGGGCATGACGCCCACGGTGCAGGTGCTCCGCCGGGTAGGCACCGGGTTCGAGCTCGGCGGGGGCCTCGGATACTTCCTCACCGAGCGGTGGGGCTCCGGGATCTGGGTGGAACCGAGCCAGGCGGAGTGCGCGGGTGCGCCGCTTCGCGCCACCGTCCTGCCGGTGCTGCTCACCGCCGGCCTCCGGACGGCCGGGCCGGAGACTCCGTCCCTGTTTCTGCGGGCCGGCCCCCTCCTCGTCCACACCCGCTGGGTGGTGAGCGACCCTTGCCAGCTCCGGGATCCGGGTTCGATCAGCCACCGGAACCGGATCCTCCTCGGATACCACGTCTCGTTCGGCGCGGACCTCCCGGTCTACAACAACCTGGGATTCGAGGTCGCGGCGGCCCGGTACGCCTCCGAGAACGCCACGGTGGAAGGCAGGACGGAGAGAGGCCTGCGACGCTGGACGCTCGCCGGCGCCCTCGTCGCCACGCTCTGAGCCGGGCGCCTCACTTCTCCGGCTTCCGCGGGGGGCTCCCGGACGGCCCTGCCGCGGCCGCGATCCTCCGGACCGCCTCGTCCGCGTCGATCGTCCCGTCGAGCCGGCCGCGCCACGCCGGCCGCACGATCCGGATCGCGTCCTTCATGCGGTCGTAGGCGCCGTGGGTCTCCCCGTAGTCGCGGTGCGCGGGATCGAGGATCCGCCGCACGACCTCGGCGGCCTCGACGAAGATCAGGGCGTGGGGCAGGTCGCGGTACCGGGGCCTGGATCGCGCGGCCCCGGCCTCGAGGAGTCCCGCGCGCACCCGGTTGAGCACGGTGGGTTCCCCCGCCGTCTCCACGTCGAGCACGTGGATCGACTCGTGGAGGACGACCTCGGCCAGGGTGGACCCGGTGAAGTCCTCCACCGCCACCACGGCCGCCGCGCCGTCCCGGCGCCGCACCGTGACCCCTCCCGGCGGCGGCGCCTCCGCCACCAGGTAGACCGGCACCGGGCGGCCCGGATCGGGCATGTCGAGATCCCGCGTCACCGCCGGGTAGCAGGCGGCCTGGTGCGCGGCCAGGGTTCGTCCGAGGTCGTCGCGGGCCTCGGTCAGGCGCTTCCGGTGGCCGGGCCAGAGCTGCGCCAGAAACCACGGTTCGACTCCGGCCAGCGCTTCGCCCAGGGCCCGGACCTCCCTCCCGATCCGGAGGGTGTCGCCGGTCGAGGCGACGAAGGTGCCGGGAAACCGGTCGAGAGGCGCGGCCAGTTCGGCGGCGGTCCTCCCCTCCAGGGCCATCCCGTCCACCAGCGCCCACAGCCTGGGGGCCGGAAGCGCCGCTCCCACCGAACGCGCCCCCGCCACCGCCTCGGCCATCTCCGGAGGCGGCGCTGCGTCCCCCGCCGCCAGCGTCCGCACCGTGAAGTAGAGATCGACCGCCGGTTCCACGCGAAGGTCCAGGGTGGTGGAGGGGTCCGCGGAAGACGGGGCCGCCGCCGCGCCGGCCGCGGAGAGCGCGAGAAGGATGGGAAGCGCAATGGCCGAGGTCAAGGCAGGAAGCTCGCCGCCTTGGCCAGCTTCTCGGGGAGATACGTGTCGATCACGTAGTTGAGGCCGTGCTTGGCCAGGGCCTGCTGCTCCGCGCGCACCCCCATGGAGATCAGCTTCTCCAGCGCCCGCTGCCAGTCCCGGTGGTGCTGGACGAAGGGGTCGTTCTTGATCGCGTCCCGGGCGCGCTTCACGTCGGTCTCGGTCAAGGGATGCGTGGGCAGCTCGTAATCGATGATGTCCTGCGGGGTGACCCCCAGGAACCTCGCCTGCGGGACGCAGAAGTACTCGTTCAAGTGCGCCGCGTTCCCCGATCCGACCTTCAAGGTCCGGTAGATGTTCATGAACCCGTAGGGATCGCCGTCCACGAACACGTAGACCGGAATCTTCTTCTCGTCGGCCAGCCGGCGGATGAACCGGCGGCAGGCCCGGGTGGGCACGCCACCCATGGAGGCCAGGATGCAGTTGGCGTCGCGCCAGTAGTTGTGCTTGACCAGCCGCTGGAACATGGCCGAGGTCTCGATGACCAGGATGAACGACGCCTTGGTCTCGAACCCCAGGTGCTCCACCGAGATCGGGATCGAGTAGGCGCCGCTCCCGAACTTGGTGCAGTCGATCCGGAGCGTCTCCCCGGTGTCCCGGTCCCGGTCGATCACCACCAGCTGCCCGGCCACGTCCCCGCCCTTCTCCTCGGGGATGAACCCGAGCTGCTCCCGGTTCACCGCGAACAGGGCCTCCAGGTCCTCCATCACCGTATCCGACTCCGGCTGCTCCAGGAACCGGGCGTCGCCCCAGTTCTTGCTCACGTAGTACGCCTCTCGCTTCGAGGCGATGTCGTCCTCCTCCACCAGCTCCTTGGAGAGCGACATCATGCGCAGCGTCTGCGCGAAGGTCTTGACCGTGTTCACGGTCAGGGTCCGTTCCTTCGACTTTCCCTTCATCTCGAAGTGGCCCTTCTTGACCGAGTACTTCACGTTGGCGAGCGCGCGGAGCGGAAGTTTGAGCGTGGGCTTGCCGCGGCTGAGTATCTTCCCCTCGATGTCGCGGGCCTCGGTCCGGATGAGCGCGACGGTGTCCTTGACCGCCCCGCCGGGGGTCCCGGTCCGGGACGCCGTCTTCTTCCTCGCCGGTCCGGCGCCGCCGCCGGTCGCTTTCCCCGCCCCTGTCGTCGTCTTCTTCTTGGCCACGGTGTTTACCCTTTCGAGCCGGCGCCGGCAAGCGGGCGGAGCACCGCCCGCACCGGCGAGCTGTCCGCCTCGGCCAGCCGAAGCGGGAGGGCGATCAGTTCATAGTCCCCGGGTTCGGCGCCGGAGAGGTCCAGTCCTTCCAGGTTCCGCACCCCCAGCTCCAGAAGCACGTGGTGGGTGGGAAGCTCGGTGGAGTCGAACGCGTCCACCGACGGGGTGTCGATTCCGAGCAACTTGACCCCCATCCGGCCCAGCCGCCGGGCCAGCCCCGGGTCGAGCCAGGCGAAGTCGTCGTTCCAGCGCTCGAAGTCGGGGAAGGTGCCGGTCTTGAACAGCAGCCGTTCCACCCCGTACACCTCGTGTCCGTAGAGCGCCTCCTCGTCCACCACCCTCACCCCGGTGCAATCGATCACCCGGCACCGGCCGAGATAGGGCTCCAGATCCACCGCTCCGATCGCCGCGCCTTGCAACCAAAAATGGAGCGGGCCGTCGGCGTGCGCCCCCACGTGGGGCGTGGTCGCCACCGAGGCCACGTTGCAGGACGCCCCCTCCTCCATTCGCGACACCCAGGAAAGCGTGTACGGGGTGTCGCCCGGCCACACCGCGGTGCGGATCGAGACCGGCGGGCTGATGTCGATGATGCGGGTCATGACCGGCGGTCCTCCAGGAGTTCCTCCACCGCCTCCACCAAACGATCCACCTCGACCGCGGTGTTGTAGAAGTGCGGGCCGACCCGCACCCCGGCCCGGGGCCGGGAGTCCACCAGGATCTCCCGCGCCGCCAGCCGCTTCACCAGGTCCGGAGCCTCGGGCAGGTCCAGAGTGACCGAGCCTCCCCGGCGCGCGTCCTCCACCGGCGTCACCACCCGCCAGCCGCGCTCCCGGGCCGCCGCGATCAAACGCGCGGTGAGGTCCAGGGACCGCGCCCGGATCGCCGGCAGCCCCACCTCACGGATCACCCCGTAGCCCACCCGCGCCGCATACAAGGCCGGCACGTGGGGGGTGCCCCCCAAGAACCGCCACCGCGCCTCCTCGCGAAGCTCCTGCGGCCCCACCTCGAACGCGAACGGAGCCCGGTGGGCCATCCAGCCGGTGAGCCTCGGGCGCAACCGAGATTCGAGCCCGGGGCGCACGTAGAGGTAGCCCACCCCCGGCCCCCCCAGCAGAAACTTCACCGATCCCCCCACCGCGAGGTCCACCCCCTCGCTCACCAGGTCCATGGGCACCGTCCCCCCCGCCTGGTAGGCGTCCACCAGCAGCATCGCGCCCGCTTCCCGGCAGCGCGCGGCCACCGGCGCCAGGTCCACCAGCTCAGCGGAGTGGTAGACCACGCGGGAGACCACCACCAGCTTGGTGCGCTCGTCGATCTCGCGAAGGAGCGCCTGGTAGGGATAGGACCGGTCGGGGGACCCCACCTGGACCGGCTCCGCCCCGATCCGCTCCAGCTCGCGAAGCTGGTAGACCACCGAGGGGAATTCGACCTCGGCGAAGACCACCCGCCGGCGGTCCCCGGTGAACTCGAAGCACGAGAGCGCCACCGCCAGCGCCACCGCCACGTTCTGGTGGAGCGATAGCGACCCCGCCGGCGCCCCCACCACCGGCGCCAGCTCGTCCGCCACCTCCGCGGCCATGTCCCACCAGGAGTCCTCCCAGGCCCGGACCCCGCGGGACGCCCACGCATCGGCGTAATTCGCCAGCGCCTCCCGCACTCCCCGCGGCATGGCGCCCAGGGAGTGGGTCACCAGGTAGGTGGTGCGGGCCAGGATCGGGAATTCCTCCCGCCGGCGCGCGACCTCCGCCTCGGTCAGCTCCGGAACCGCCGTATCGGCCATGATCCAATCCTCCGGCCGCGATCAGTCCTGCTTGCGGGAGCGCTCCAGGGTGTCCTTGAGCGTGACCACGATCTTCTCCTCCTGCTCTTCGGAGAGATCGAGGATCTCGCGGAGCGCGATCCCGATGTGGGGAATGTACTTCTCGATGTAGGAGCGCTTCCGTTCCGCCTCGCGCTCCCGCTGCCCGCGCCGGATGTAGACGGCGAGCCGCCGCCCGCACTCCTGGATGGCGAGCTTGATCTCCTTCAGGATCTCGGGGTAGTGCGCGATGGCTTCCTTCGACTCGCTGGTGAACGGCACCCATACCGAGGCGATGTGCACCATGAGCACGATGGGCCCGATGGGAAGCGACCCCTTCGACTGCTGCACCTGGTAGCTCCGCCACGAGGTCCCCAGCACCGCCTTGGTCACCGCGCACGCCCCCTGCTGATAGAGGAGCGGCACCCGGTTGGCGTAGCGATAGAGGGTGATCGGCTCGTCCCCGGGAAGCTTCCCGCCGTAGGCCAGCGCCACCTCCACCTGGAACGGGTTCCCCCGATAGACCGCAGGGCTCCGGGTGCTGGCGGTATAGAAGGCCGCCTCCACCTCCTGCCGGAGCTGCTTGAGAAGCAGATCTTCCCCGATCGGCGAGAGACAGTTGGTGGGCGGGGCCATGAGCTTGGTCTGGTTGACCGCCTTGAACAGCCCCTCCACCGCGTTCCGGTGCACGGTGCGCGGCGACGCGTTCTCCCGGATCTTCGCCTTGGCCAGGATCTCCGCCGCCACCCGCGGGCTCACCCGCGAGAACTCCGTGGTCAGGAAGGCCTTCACGCTCCGCGCCTTGGTCTCGGCCAGCATCTTCATCAGCATCCCCAGCTCGATTCCGTGGGGATGGGGCTGGATCTCCAGCGGTTCGGTGGGGAGCTCCTCGGCGGCCCGTTCCCACACCACCGGCTCGTCCCGGGGGGGCCGGTATTCCAGGCGCAGGTGCGGGTTGGCGAGGCCGGTCTGCTCCAGGTAGGCGTCCACCGAGCGGGAGCCCTTCCGGTAGGTGGCCTCGAGCTCGATCTCCACCCGGGTCCCGTGGTCCACCCCCTCCCAGTCGATCTCCCGGTCCACGTTCACCACCGGGGAGTTTTTGCGGGTGTCGATCTGGATCTCGAAATGGTGGGCGGGCTTTCCCTTGGCCACCCGGCTCCGGATCACCACCGGCCGCCCGGTGGTGATCTGCCCGTACATGCCGGCGGCGGAGATCCCGATTCCCTGCTGGCCGCGCGACTGGCGGAGCCGGTGGAACTTGGACCCGTAGAGGAGCTGCCCGAAGATCCGCGGCACCTGGGTCTTCACGATCCCCGGCCCGTTGTCCTGGACCGCCACCCGGAACCGGTCCTCGGCCAGCTGCTCCACCTCGACCCGGATGTCGGGAAGGATCCCCGCCTCCTCGCAGGCGTCGAGCGAGTTGTCCACCGCCTCCTTGATGGTGGTGAGCAGCGCCTTGGCCGGATTGTCGAACCCCAGCAAGTGCCGGTTCTTGGAGAAGAACTCGCTCACCGAGATCTCGCGCTGCTTCTTGGCCATGGAGGCGGCGGTGGCGGGCGCGCTCCTCCGCCTTCGCCCGCGCCCGGGGTGACCGGCGCCGTTCCCGCCTCCCGCGTCCCCCTCCGAGGCCCCCGGGGGGGATTCGGAGGGGCTCTCGACCGGCGGGGCCGCGCTCGGCTCCGCGGAGGCCGCTCCCCCGGCTTCCGGCTCGGAGAACAGGAACTCTTCCTGGCCGGCGCCCCGCTTCCGCCGGCGCCGCGCCTTTGCGGGTGCGGTGGTGGTGCTCATCCGTGTCTTCCCGGAGGCCGCCTTCCCGGCGGGGACGGACTTCTTGCCGGAGCCCGTCCTCCCGGCGGCGGCCGCCTGCTTCGCGGGGGTCTTCGCGCCCGAGACCGCCTTCCCCGGGGACGCCTTCTTCCCGGAGGCGCCGCCGGCCGGGCCCGGCTTCTTGGTTTTCCTTGCGCGCTGCTTGGGCGCCTCTTTCTTCCTGGCCATCATCCTCGATCCACGTCCCCCCGCCCACGCGGAAAAGCGCGATCCACGGGGGGAGTCGCGATCGCGGCGGCGGACGGGTCGGATTCGTGTCGGGGTCGGTTGCCGCGCGTCCCCTCCGGAACGCCCGGCTTGGGTGGGTCGGTAGGGCCGGCGCCCCCGCGAAGCGAACAATGTACGGTCGCCGCGGAAGCGTTGTCAACGCGGAGCGCCGCCGTTGACGGCTCCCGCGTGCTTTGCGATAGTCGCCGCGGCTTATCGCCCTGGGGGTAAAAGACATGAACCACTCCACTTTCCCACGCGGGCGGAAACGCCTGCGGGGCCTCGGTCCGGCCCTGGCCGCGCTGCTCGCGATCTCCGCGGCCGCGCCCGCCGTCCGCGCCCAGACCGGGGCCGGCATCAACATCCACGTCGAGCGCTTCCGGCTGCCCAACGGGATGACCTTCCTGCTCGTCCCCGACCCGACCACCCCGGTGGTGGCCTCGTTCCTCTACGTGGACGTGGGCTCGGTGGACGAGGTGCCCGGCATCACCGGCACCGCCCACGTCCTCGAGCACATGATGTTCAAGGGGACCACCACCTTCGGCACCACCGACCTCGCCGCCGAGAGCCGGATCATGAAGAAGGTCGACGGGGTGATGGCGCGTTATTTCGAGCTTCGCAAACAGGAAATCCGAGGCCTCCGCGAGGTGACCCCGGACACCCTGGCCGCGCTCCGGGCCGCCGCCGACTCCCTGGAGCAGGCGGGGCGCGCCTACACCGTGCAGAACGACCTCGACGTGGTGACGAGCAAGCTCGGGTTCAGCGGGCTCAACGCCTTCACCAGCGAGGACCAGACCGTCTACACCGAGACCTTCCCCCCCAACCTGCTGGAGGTCTGGGCGCTGTTCGAGTCGGAGCGGATCGCCAACCCGGTGTTCCGCGAGTTCTACTCCGAGCGCGACGTGGTGATGGAGGAACGCCGCCGGTCCTACGACACCGACCCCGACGGGGCCCTCTACATCGGGCTCATCGGGACCGGCTACCTGGCCCACCCCTACCAGTGGTCGGCGATCGGCTGGCAGAGCGACCTGGAGGGGCTGGAGCGGCACGCGGTCCGCGAGTACTTCCAGGAGCACTACGCTCCCAACCATCTGACCAGCGTGCTGGTGGGCAACATCGACCCCGACCGGGTGAAGGAACTGGCCCGGAAGTACTTCGGCCCCATTCCCGCTTCCGGCCCCGCCCACGTGGTCACCACCGTGGAGCCCCCCCAGCGAGGGGAGCGCCGGATCGAGGTCGCCTTCGACGCTACCCCCCGCCTGGCCGTGGGCTACCATACCGGCGCCCTCACCGGCGCCGACCGCGCGGCGGTGGAGGTGATCGACGCCCTCCTGACCTCGGGGCGGACGTCGCGGCTCTACCGGTCGCTGGTCCTGGACCAGCAGGTGGCCTCCTACGTGTCCTCGGGGATTCGCGGCGACAAGTACCCGGGCCTCTTCACCATCGACGCCGCCCCGCCGTCGCCGGACAAGATGCCGGCCCTGGAGAGCGCGCTCCAAGCCCAGCTCGACACCCTGGCCGCGGCGCCGGTGAGCGAGAAGGAGCTGGCCAAGGCCAGGAACCAGATCGAGGCCGATTTCCTCCGGAGCCTGGAACAACCGTCGCGGCTGGCCTACAACCTGGCCGTGTTCGAGGTGATCACCGGTTCCTGGGAGAACATGCTGAAGCACGACCGGGACCGGATGGCGGTCACCGCCGCCGACGTCCAGCGGGTGGCCGGGACGCTGTTCGCCCCGGAGAACCGCACGGTGGCGGTGCTCACCCCCCCGTCCGCCGGAGAGGAGAACGCCCGATGAAGGCGACGCGCACGTGGCTCCTGTTGCCGGCCCTGGCGGCGCTCTCCTTCCTGGCTTCTCCGGCCCGGGCCCAGGCCCCTCCGGAGAAGGTTTCCCTGGGCGAGAAGCGGGTGGAGAAGCTGGCCATCCCGCCCCTGGACTGGACGGTGCCTCGGGTGGGGCGCGAGGTGGCCCGGGACACGCTCTCCGCCGGCGTCGTCCTCTACGTCTATCCCGACCACCGCTTTCCGCTCGTGAACGTGCTGGTCCGGTTCCGGGCCGGCGACTTCTACGAGCCGGCCGGGAAGGCGGGTCTCGCCAACATGGCGCTCAACCTGATGCGCACCGGTGGGACCCGGGGCCACGACTACCGGGCCATGGACGAGGCGCTGGACTTCCTGGCCGCGCGGGTGCAGGTCTCCGCCGGCGACGAGGCCTGCGATCTGGATCTCAACGTGCTGCGCAAGGATCTGGAGCAGGGGCTGGGGCTCCTGTCCGAGATGGTGCGGGAGCCCACCTATCCCGAGGACCGGATCGCCTTCCGCAAGGATGAGATCAAGGCCTCGATCCGCCGGCAGAACGACAACCCCCGCTCCGCGGTCACCCGCCAGTTCGGGGCGCTCCTGTTCGGCGACCATCCCTATGGGCGCTACCCGGAGTGGGACCGGATCCAGGCGATCACCGCGGCCGATCTCCACGACTACCACGACCGGTTCTACGTCCCCGGCAACTGCTGGATCGCGGTGAGCGGCGACGTCACGCCGGCGGAGGCTCGGGCGGCGCTGGAGGCGGCGTTCGCGGGGTGGAAGCGCGCGCCGGTGGCCTTCCCCCCCCATCCCGAGGAATCCGAGCAGGTGGCGCCGCCGGCGGTGGTGCTCTATCAGAACGACCTGACCCAGACCGCGATCGCGTTCGGGAAGCCCGGGCTCACCATGACCAGCCCCGACCTCTACGCCGCCCAGGTGCTGAACTACGTGCTGGGAGGGGGCGGGTTCGCAAGCCGGCTGCTCCAGCAGGTCCGGGACCGCGCCGGGCTTGCCTACTCGGTGTTCAGCTCGCTTCCCACCGACCGGACCGACCCCGGTCCGTTCGTGGTCCAGTGCCAGACCAAGACCGCGTCGACGGTTCAGGCGCTGGAGCTCATGCGGAAAATCGTGGCCGGGATGGCGGCGGAGCCGGTGCCCGCCGGCGAGTTCAAGGCGGCTCAGGACGCGCTGGTGAACGGCTTCGTGCGCGACTTCTCCAGTCCCGAGGACGTGGTGGAGGCGCTCATGGACCTGGAATTTTCCGGGCGGTCCGCGGACTTCTACCAGGGGTACATGGAACGGATCCGGGCGGTGACGCCCGACCAGGTGCAGGGGCTGGCCGCGCGCCTCCTCCCGCTCGATTCGATGATCACGGTCATGATCGGGAACGTGGAGCAGTTCAAGGACGCGCTCGGAGGTGCGGGCAAGGTGGAGGTGCGGCCGCTGCCGGAGCCGGAGGTGGAGTAGGGGTGGGTGGTGCGGGTGGGGTTGTGCGGGTGGGGTTGTGGCGGGGGTCGTGGCGGGGGTTGTGGCGGGGGTTGTGGCGGGGGTCATGCCGGGGGTCGTGGCGGGGGTCGTGGCGGGGGTTGTGCGGGGGTTGTGGCGGGGGTTTGTGGCGGGGGGGGTTGAATGGGCCCATCGCGGACTCTTGCCGACTCCCGGTAAACCGGGTGCCCCGCGGTCTCCGGGGCGCGGGTTGGGTCCATCGAGGATTCTCACCAACCGCGAGCGAATCGGAGCCACCGCGGATTCCGGCCGGGGCTCGATCGGGTCCCCCCAGCGGGCTCCGCCCGGCAGCGGTCGGCTGGGCGCACTGCGGGAACCGGCCGACCGGTGCCCGGTTGGCTGCACCGCAGGTTCAGGAGTACGCCGGGCCAAGTCCCGCCGCGCCCGCAACACGCGCCCGCCGCGGGCGGCGGAACAGGCCGGGCCAAGTCCCGGCACGCCCGTAACAGGCACCCGCCGTGGGAGGCGGAACAGGCCGGGCCAAGTCCGGCGCGCCCGCAACAGGCACCCGCCGTGGGAGGCGGAACAGGCCGGGCCAAGTCCGGCGCGCCCGCAACAGGCACCCGCACAAGGTAATTTGCTTGTATTCGGCGTACCCGGGTATCGTGTTGCTACACCGCGTGTTAGAAGGTCCGCACGCGGCTGGTTGCGCCGCGCTGGCGGTTGGTTTCGCTGCGTCGCCGGCTGGTTGCGCCGCGTTGCTGGTTGATCGCTCCGCGCTTTGACTGCGCCACGCTACTGGTTGATCGTGCCGCGGGGGCGCCCACCGAGCCTCCCGGCGCTTGGGTTCGGTCGCGCGGGTCGAGAACCGAGCCGCCGGTCTCCGATCGACCGAACAGGCTCCCACCGCCCGGTCCAAGGTGCGTCGAATATCACGCAACCAGCTTATTTCGCAATGATTTGGGGTTGACGCCGCCGGCCCTTGTGCTACTATCCATGTGATGAGTCTAGCCGTTCGCCCCGCCCGTGGGAGGTGTATCGTCATGTCCGAGTTTCGCCCCGGTCTCCCCGCTCAGCAGGTCGATCTCGAACTCCGCGCCGCCGTCCGCGACTACCGCGGATCGGAGCGGCGCGTGGTGCTCTGGTTCTCCGATCTGCACCGGCGCCGCTTGTTCCGTAAGCTGGGATTTTCGTCCATCCAGCTCTATGCCGCCGGCCGGCTCGGGTTCTCCGAGGCGACCACCGCGCAGTTCCTGCGGCTCTGCCGGGCCCTGGAAGGGTTGCCGGAGCTGCAGCGGTCGGTGGCTTGCGGGGCGGTGCCCTGGACCAAGGCGCGGGCGGTGGCGACGGTGGCCACGCCGGAGACCGAGCGCCGGTGGGTGGAGAAGGCGCGCACGGTCTCGCGGCGCGAGCTGGAGCGGGAGGTCCGGGAGACGCGCGGCCGGGCCCGGGCGCGGCGGCGGCGCAATCCCGCGCAGGGGTCGTTGTTGGCGGCGGCCGGCGGATCCCCCCGGGCCGGCGGCGGCGCGGGAGGCCGGACCGGCGAGGCGGCCAGGGGCGCGATCGGGAACGGTGCGTCCGGGAACCCGGCGTTCGACTCGGCGGTCTCGCCGCACGAGACGCTCGACGTCCCGGTTTCGATCTCGCTTCGGTTCCCACCGGAGCTCTACGCCCGATACGAGGCGCTCGTGGAGAAGCTTCGCAAGCGCGGCCGCCGCGCGAGCCGCGAGGAGATGATCGTGGCTGCCCTGGAAGTTCTGGCCGCCGAGGAGAGCCCCCGGCCGGCGCGCGCTTCTCGCGCTGAAGGCCCGAAGGCGGCCGCCGGCCGGCCCGGCGCCGGTCCGAGTGCGGAGTTGGATGCCGCTTCCGCCGCGGCATCCGAAGGGCCACGCGGGACGACCGGTCAGGCTGCCGGCGCCGGCGTGGGGCCGGAGCCGGACACCCGGGGAGCGTCCACCGCGGCAGCGCGAGACCCGGGTTCGGGGCCGGGGGAACGGACCTCCACGGACCGGACCTCCGGGCCAGAGCCGGATACCCGGGTAGCGTCCACCGCGGCAGCGCGAGACCCGGGTTCGCGATCGGCCGGGCGGCACCCCGTCTACCAGGTCGTGGTGCGGCAGTGTCCCGATTGCGGGCGCGGCCGCGTGGTGGCCGGGCGCGAGGACCGGCCCTTGAGCCCGGCCCGGATGGAGGCGGTGCTTTGCGATGCGCGGGTGCACCGCTCCGGCCAGCGGAACCGCGCGGTGATCCCGCCCGCGCTGCGCCGCCGGGTGCTGGAACGGGACGGCCATCGTTGCCGGGTGCCCGGTTGCGGGAGCGCGCGCTTCCTGGAAGTGCACCACCTCATCCCGCGCGAGTCGGGCGGGAAGAACGTTGCGGAGAACCTGGTCACGCTCTGCTCCGGTTGCCACGCCACCCTCCACGAGAAGGGCGCCCGACGGACGCGGGCGCTGCTGGGAGCGCCGCGCGAGCCTCGCGAGCTCACCCCGGCGTCGTAGAGGGACCGGGGCCGCCTATCCCCGGGCCGGGATGCGCCGGCGCCCGGTCTTCACCGCCTGCCGGCACCGGCCGGGCGCGCGAACCGGGACGCCGACCCCGACTGAACCCAGCCGGACGGGCCGCGGCGCCGAGCCGCGACCGGGACGGCGCCCCTCGCGGATGTGCGGCCTGGAATGTGCCCCGCGGACGGGCTGCCGCGGCGGCGGCGGGACCGCGACGCCGCAAATGGGCTGCTGCGTTGGCAACGGCAGGGCCAACCGCGCCTGAACCCAGCGGGCCGGGCCCCTACGCCGAGCCGCGACCGAACTCAGCCGGCACCGGCCGGGCGCGCGAACCGGGACGCCGACCCCGACTGAACCCAGCCGGACGGGCCGCGGCGCCGAGCCGCGACCGGGACGGCGCCCCTCGCGGATGTGCGGCCTGGAATGTCCCCCGCGGACGGGCTGCCGCGGCGGCGGCGGGACCGTGACGCCGCAAATGGGCTGCTGCGTTGGCAACGGCAGGGCCAACCGCGACCGAACCCAGCCAGCACCGGCCGGGCGCGCGAACCGAGCCGTCACCGCCGCGCGAACCGGGACGCCGACCCCGCCTGAACCTTGCCGGACAGGCCGCGGCGCCGAGCCGCGACCGGGACGGCGCCCCTCGCGGATGTGCGGCCTGGAATGTGCCCCGCGGACGGGCTGCCGCGGCGGCGGCGGGACCGTGACGCCGCAAACGGGCTGCTGCGTTGGCAACGGCAGGGCCAACCGCGCCTGAACCCAGCCGGCCGGGCCCCGACGCCGAGCCGCGACCGAACTCAGCCGGCACCGGGACGGCGCCCCTCGCGGATGTGCGGCCTGGAATGTGCCCCGCGGACGGGCTGCGCTCGCTCGGTCCCTACCTCCGGGCGGCTCACGTTGGCGGGAATAGAAAAGTGCCCGGCCGGACCAGATGCCTTCCCCGCGGCAGTGGAAGTTGTGCCGCACGCTCGTGGCACCCGGCCGGACCGGGCCAGATCCAGGATGGGCCGGAGAGAGGCCGGACCAAATCGCTTTCGGACAGGTTCGGGTGCCGGCCGGGCGGCGCCGGCCACGGGCGCCTATTTCCCGGGCACTGCGCGCTTCCCTGATTCCCGGGCGCCGCGCGGGTCTCTACTTCCCGGGCACTGCGCGCTGCCCTGATTCCCGGGCGCCGCGCGCGCCCAACCGGCCACGGGCGCCTAATTCCCGGGCACTGCGCGCTTCCCTGATTCCCGGGCGCCGCGCGGGTCTCTACTTCCCGGGTGCCGGGCGGGCGGCGCCGGCCACGGGCGCCTGATTCCCTAGCGTCCGCCCTTCTGCTGATTCGGCTGCGCGCCCACCGTGTACCCAAGCACGAAAATCGCCTTCGCGCCTGCCCGGTCCACAAGCATGCCGTTCACGGTCACCGTCTTGCCCAGATACGGGATCATGGCCTGGGCCAGGTCGGTATTGCCGTACCGCCGGGGGTCGTGCTCCTCGGGGAAAAGCAAGTAGAGATTGTTGTCGGCATCCACCAACCCCACCGGTTGCCCGTTCTTCACGCAATCGGTGGCACAGGGTATATGGCCGCTCCCGCGCTTGCCGAGCTCCAAGTAGCAGGACGCGTCGACCACCTCCCCCTTCACCGTCACCGCGTGCCCGGTGGTACCTCGGTTGGCGGCGGCGACGGTGGTGGCCGACCAGTGCGGCTCTCCCTCGCCCCCGAACGTGGCCGCGGATTCCCCGAGGGGTTGGTCGTAATTCCAGAGCGAGTCGGTGCCGGTGAACGAGCCGTTCAGGGCGCCGCCGGGACGGAGTCCCATCCGGTCGGCGGCCGATGCGGAGGTGCTGCCGGTCGGGGCGGCCATACCGGCCGCGGTGGTGTCGGTCCGGTTCATGTCCGATCCCTGATTCTTCTGGGAGCATCCGGCCAGCGCTCCCCCCGCCACCATGGCCGGAACCGCTACCCACGTCATCCAGCGTCGTGGTTTCATGAGGATCTCCTTCCGATTGCGTGGGGTCACAACTAAATTTGGAGGCAGGCTCCACCCCTATCCTCCCCGAAACCGGCCGATCACGCAAGGCGTCCGTTCAGCGGGCCCGGCCCATCTCCATGACCCAGAGGGTCCGCCAGGAGTCCCCCCCGTCGGAGCTGACCGCCAGATCCCAGCGCACCGAATCCGGACCGGCCGGGCGGAAGGTGACCCGGGTGTCGGCGATGCCGCGCTCGGTCACCCGTCTGCGGAAGAAAGTTCCCACCCTTCCTTCGAACGTACCGTGAAACGGGTCCCCGAACGCGGGATGGCGCGAGTCCATCCAGTGGATCTTCCACTCCCCCACCTCCGGATCGTAGGCGCGAACGCTCAGCCCCTCCACCGTCTCGGTGTCGGCCATCCCCTCCCAGAAGAAGCGCACCTGCCCCTCCCAGTGCTCGATCAGCGCCCTCCCCTCCACCGCCGGCCGGACCGAGGTGCGCGCGGGCAGCTCCAGCCACGATCCGTCGGCCTGCAGGATCTTCTGGTGGATGCGCCAGTCGCCGATCCAGAAGTCGAAGGCATGGGCCGGATCCGCCGGCGCGATTGTGCCCGAAACGGCCGCCGCCGCGGTGCCGTCCCCGGGCGAAGCCGCGCCGGCGAGCATCGAGAGGGTCACCAGCGCGGGACCGAGGCCTCGGACTACGGTCATGAGGGTCTCCTTGCCGCCAGTGGCACGATCGACGGGGTCGGCACTCGCGGCTGCCCGGGGGTTCAGTCTGGAGAGGCCGCGCGAAGGAACCGGGAAAGCTCGGGGGCGGCCTCCGCGATGGCCCGATGCGCCTCGGACCCCGGCACGGCGAACTCCAGGTCCACCAAGGCGAAGCCCGGCCCCACCACGCATGCGAGAAGCGCGAAGCCATCCACCGGCTCCGCCGCCTGCCAGGTCCCCGCGGGCACGGTAGCCTGCCGGAGCCCGCCCGGACCCAGCACCCGCCGGGCCGGCGCCGCCTCGCCCTCGCGCCAGGTCCACTGGGCCAGGGCCCCCCCCTCTAGATGCGCCCAGGTCTCGTCGGAGCGGAGACGGTGCCACCGGCTTCGGCTTCCCGCCGGCAGGAGGAAATGGATGGCGGTGAGCGCCGCCCGCTCCCCGCGGCCGTCGCCGGGCCGGACGACGAGCCCGGACCGGAAGCACTCGGCGTAGAAGCCGCCCTCGGGGTGCGGGACCAGGCTTAGCTCCCGCACCAGCTCGGCCTCCCGCGCGCCGCCGGCCGGGACCGCGCCGCCGGGCGGGACCGCGCCGCGCTCCCGGCCGGGAGCATCCGGCCCACCTGAACCGCCCGGGCCTCCGGGGCTCCCGGAACCCTCCGAACGCCCCGAGTCCCCCGGACTCCCGGAAGCCGCTGAGCCCCCGGAGTCCCCCGAACCTCCGGCGCCGGGCCGGGTCACATCCACCCCTTCTTGCGGAAGTACGCGAGCATCAGGCCCGCCAGCAACACCATGAGCCCGGTGAGGACGTAGATCGCGTGCGGATCGTGCAGCCACGGCATGACCTGGAAGTTCATGCCGAAGTAGCCGGTGATGAGGCTCAGCGGCAGCATGATGGTGGCAATGATCGACAGCACCTTCATGATGTCGTTGGTGCGATTGGAGATCTGGCTTAGGTAGGTGTCCATGGCACTTCCCACCATGTCCCGGAAGGCGTCGAGGGAGTCGGCGATGCGGAGCAGGTGGTCGTAGACGTCGCGGAAGTAGTAGCGGTGCTGCTCCTGGATGAGCGGGTAGTCGCCGCGGGCCAGCTGGTTCATGATCTCGCGCTGGGGTCCGGCAACCCGCCGGAGCGCCATGATCCGCCGCTTCAGATCGAGGATCCGGTGCAGGCTCTCCCGGTCGGCCCGCGTGAGCAGGCGCTCCTCGAGCGCATCCACCTCCTCGTCGAGCCGGTCCATGAGGTCGAAGTAGTAGTCCACCATGCGATCCACCACCGCGTAATAGACGAAGTCGGGTCCCTTGCGGAGGAGCTCGGGGTTCTTCGCGATCCGGTCCATGATCTCGCGGATGGAAAAGAGCCGGCCGTAACGGATGGTGACCAGGAAGTTCGAGCCCAGGAAACTGTCCAGCTCCAGCATGTCGAGGGGATCGGCGCCCTCGTTCAGGTTCAAGCCGTGGAATACCAGGAAGAGATTCTCCCCGTAGTCGTCCACCTTGGGCCGCTGGATGGTGTGGTGGCAGTCCTCCAGGGCCAGCGGGTGGAACCCGAACGCGGTGCGGATGAGGTCGTAGTCCTCCATCCCCGGCTCCAGGAGGTCGACCCAGAGCCGGGCGGCGGGATCGGAGTGGAACTCCGCCGCCTCCCGCAGGCCGAGATCCCGGACCAGGGAGCCGTCGGGCTTGATCACCAGGGTCGAAACAGGCACCGCGGCACCTCCCGGAAACGGCCGGAAACGGGGGCGCCCGGCCGGTGGGCCCGGAACCCGGAGCGGATCCCGGTGGACCGAGGCAGTCTAGCAACGGGGCGGCCGGAGGCCAACCGCCGGCGACGGGCCGGAACCGCGCCCGGAAGATTTACCTGGGCGCACAAGAATTGATAGACTCGGCGGTTACGATGACCGGACCTTATTCCGGCCGGATCCTCCGCACGGCGGCGGCGGTCCTGGCCTTCTGCCTCACCTGGTCGCCAGCCAAGGCGGCCCTCTTTCGGGCCGCGGCGCAAACCGAGTCGATTCAGTCGGCTTTGGACGCGGCGGCCCCGGGGGATACCGTGCTCGTTCCGGCCGGCGACTACAACCGGGCCCTGTTCGCCGACAAGGCGGTCACGGTCCTGGGTGAGGGCGATCGCGCCCTGGTCCGGGTGGGCGGATTCCACGGCTCCGAGGCCTCGGTCTCCAACCTCACCCTCGATGGGAGGCTCCTCGCGAAACCCGCCACCCTGATCGAGGCCGGCTCCCGGCTGGTGGTTTCCGATTGCGACCTGGTCTCGGGAATCCGGGGCGCGCTGATCGGGGACGGCGCCGTGGGCGTGCTCCTGCGCCGCTGCACCTTCACCAGCATGGTGGAGGCGGTCTACGTCTCTCCCCTCTCGGTGTCCTCCACCCTGGACCACGTGACGGTGGACGGTTGCCCCCTGGGCCTCTCCTCCACCGGCGACCCCGGCTGCCCCCAGGCGGACCGGGCTCCCGCCGACCGCTGCGCCAGCGCCGGCTGTCCGGAGGTCCAGATCTCCGCCTCCCTCTTCCGCAACTGCGACGTCGCGGTTTCGGTGGACGCCCCGCTCCTCGTGGCCTTCGAGGGGTCGCGCATCGAGGAGTGCGGGGTCGGGCTCGCGCTCGACGGGGTACGGCTGGAGATGACCGCTTCCACCCTGGTGGGAAGCCTCTACCGGGGAACCGGCATCCAGGCCGCATCGGTCTCCGGTTACGTCCACGCCACCGTGTTCCGGGGCTGGGACACCGCGATCAAGGCCTCCGACGGCGGCTGCTCGCTCTACACCGCCCTCACCCTGGGAGGGAGCCGGGACTTCGCCTGCGACTTCACCGCAAGCCTCCACAACCTGGTCGTGCTCCAGCCGGAGGCCCTGGCCGCGGACTACGACTGGTGGGGCTCGGTCGACTGCGACCAGGTCGCCCGGGGAATTTCCGGCCAGCCGGTGGGCAGGATCGTGGACGAGCAGCACCTGGCGGTCTACGACTGCACGACGCCGGTCCGGCGCTCGACGTGGGGGGCGGTCAAGACCCGCTACGAGGCCTCGGAGGAACGGCGATGAACTCGCTCGGCATGCTCCTCCCCTACCTCCGCGGACACAAGAAGGCTCTCTACTGGGGCTTCTTCGCCCTGGTCGCCTCCGACTTCTTCCAGCTCGCCTCGCCGTGGGTGTTCAAGTACGCGGTGGACGGGCTCTCCCACGAGATCACCCGGCAGAAGCTCCTCACCTTTTCGCTCTTCCTGGTGGCCATCGCACTCTTCGGCGGGGTGGCGCGCTTCTTCATGCGGCGGCTGGTCATCGGGGCCTCGCGCGAGATCGAGTACGAGCTCCGGCGGGACTTCTTCGCCAAGCTCACCCGGCTCTCGTTCTCGTACTACAACCGCATCCCCACCGGCGACCTCATGGCCCGCGCCACCAACGACCTCAACGCGGTGCGGGCGGTGCTGGGGCCCGGGATCATGTACTCGGTCAACACCGTGATCACCCTGGTCGCCGCCCTCACCTTCATGCTGGTCCTGAGTTGGCGGCTGACCCTGGTGTCGTTGGTGCCGCTGCCGCTCATCTCGCTCTTCATGTACCGATACGGGAAGATCATTCACAAGCGGTTCGAGGAGGTGCAGGCCCAGTTCTCGGACATCACCGCCCGCGCCCAGGAGTACCTGTCGGGGATCCGGGTGGTGCGGGCCTACGTGCAGGAGGACTCGGCGCAGCGCGACTTCCGGCGGCGGAACGAGAAGTACCTCGAGGGGAACATGCGGCTGGTGAAGATCAACGGCATCTTCTCCCCCGCCATCGGGTTCCTGGCCGGGACGGGGAGCGTGCTGGTGCTGGCGATGGGCGGCTTGCTGGTCATCCAGGGCCGGATCACCCTCGGCGACTTCGTCGCCTTCAACTCGTACCTGGGCATGCTGATCTGGCCGATGATCGCGCTGGGATGGGTGGTCTCCATGTTCCAGCGCGGCGCGGCTTCCATGAAGCGCATGAACCAGGTGTTCGACGCCGAGGTGGAGGTGGCCTCCCCCGTCCATCCCGCCGGGGGCGGGAACGGCTCCGGATCCGCGTCCGGGGACGGCGCGCGGATCGACGGGGACATCCTGTTCCGCAACGTCCACTTCGCCTACTCCTCCCGCCCCGACACCGAGGTCCTGAGCGGGATCGACCTCCACGTCCGCGCCGGGGAGACGGTGGCGGTGGTGGGGCGGACCGGTTCCGGCAAGACGACCCTCATCAACCTGGTCCCCCGCATCTACGACCCCTCCGGAGGCCAGGTGCTGGTGGACGGGGTGGACGTGCGCGAGATGGACCTGGATCGGCTCCGCTCCGCGGTGGGCTACGTCCCCCAGGAGACCTTCCTGTTCAGCCGCACCGTGGCCGAGAACATCGCGCTCGGGCGGCCCGACGCCGAGGCCTCGGAGATGGAAGCCATGGCCCGGCTGGCCCGACTAGACGGCGACGTCCACGACTTCCCCGAGGGTTACGCGACCATGGTGGGAGAACGCGGGGTGACGCTGTCCGGCGGCCAGAAGCAGCGGACGGCGATCGCGCGGGCGCTGTTGCGCAACCCGCGCATCCTCATCCTGGACGATTCCCTGGCCAGCGTGGACACCCGCACCGAGGAGGAGATCCTGGCCGGGCTCCGGGTGTTCATGAAGGACCGCACCACGCTCCTGGTGGCCCACCGGGTGAGCACGGTCAAGCTGGCCGACCGGATAGTGGTGCTGGAGGAGGGGCGGATCGTGGAGGAAGGGACCCATGAGGAGCTTCTCCTGGTGGAGGGCCACTACGCCGACCTCGTCCGCATGCAACAGCTCGAACAGGAGCTGGAGGCCACGCTGTGAGCGGGCAGGAATTCCACGAGGACGAGATCCTCGGCCGGGCCTACGACGCCCGGCTGATGAAGCGGCTCCTCACCTACTTGCGGCCGCACCGGCCGGTGGTGCTGTTCTCCATCTTCCTCCTCATCCTCACCTCGCTGGCCGACCTAGCGGGACCGTTCCTGACCAAGCTCGCCATCGACAAGTACATGGCGGGCAAGGACGTCCACGGCCTGGTGCGGGTGGCCGGCCTCTACTTCGGGACCCTGATCGCGGCCATGGCCCTGGGCTACGCCCAGACCTACATCATGCAGAAGGTCGGACAGGAGATCATGCTCCGGCTCCGGACCCAGATCTTCGCCCACCTCCTCGAACTCCAGACCGCGTTCTTCGACCGGAACCCGGTGGGGCGGCTGCTCACCCGCCTCACCAGCGACGTGGACGCCCTGAACGAGATGTTCACTTCGGGGGTGGTGGCGATCTTCGGCGACGTGGTGACGCTGTTCGGGATCATGATCGTGCTCCTGGTCATGGACTGGAAGCTGGCGCTGATCTCGTTCGCGGTGCTGCCGCTCCTGGCCTGGTTGAGCGCCTGGTTCCGCTCCAACGTGCGGGAGAGCTACCGCGCGGTGCGGGTGCGGCTCGCGCGCATCAACTCGTTCCTCCAGGAGTCGATCACCGGGATGTCGGTGCTCCAGGTCATGAACCACGAGGAACGGAGCCGCGGCGAGTTCGACACGCTCAACCGCGATCACACCGAGGCCCACCTGCGCTCGGTCTTCTACTACGCCACCTTCTATCCGGCGGTGGAACTCATCTCGGCGCTGGCGCTGGCGCTGTTGATCTGGGTGGGCGGCGGCCAGATCCTGAAGGGGGCGTTCACCCTGGGCGGGCTGGTGGCGTTCATCCAGTACGTGCGGCGGTTCTACCAGCCGATCCAGGATCTGAGCGAGAAGTACAACATCCTCCAGGCGGCGATGGCGGCCAGCGAACGCATCTTCACCCTCCTCGACACCGAGCCCACGGTGGTGAATGCGGAGGCCGCCGCCGCCCCCGTCGCCGCCTCCGGCGGGGAGACTCCCCGGATCGAGTTCGAGCACGTGTGGTTCGCCTACAACCCCGGGGAATGGGTGCTGCGGGACGTGTCGTTCAAGGTCCATCGGGGCCAGGCGGTGGCGTTCGTGGGCCACACCGGGGCGGGCAAGACCAGCATCATGAGCCTCCTCATGCGGTTCTACGACGTGCAGAAGGGGCGGATCCTCATGGACGGGGTCGACGTCCGGCAATGGCCGCAGCGCGAACTCCGGCGGAAGATGAGCCTGGTGCTGCAGGACGTGTTCCTGTTCAGCGGGTCGGTGGCGGAGAACGTCCGCATGGGGGACGACGACCTCCCCGCCGACGAGATCCAGACCGCCGCCCGGTACGTCAACGCCGAGGGGTTCGTGCAGCGTCTTCCCCTGGGGTTCGACACCCAGCTCGGGGAGCGAGGAGCCTCGCTCAGCACCGGGCAGAAGCAGCTCCTCTCCTTCGCCCGGGCGCTGGCCCACGATCCCGAGGTGCTGATTCTGGACGAGGCCACCAGCAACGTGGACACCGAGACCGAGATCCTCATCCAGGAGGCGGTGACCCGGCTCATGGAGGGGCGCACCTCGCTGGTGGTGGCCCACCGGCTCTCCACCGTGCGCAACGTGGACCGGATCATCGTTCTCCACAAGGGACAGATCCGGGAGGAGGGCACCCATCAGGAACTCCTCCGGGAACGCGGGCTTTATTACAAACTTTATCTGCTTCAGTACAAGGACCAGGAGTCCGCGGTTCCCGGGTCCGCCCCCGCCGCCACCTAGTTAAAACCCAGGATCCGCCGCGCCCGCCGCCACCAAGTTGAAACCCAGGATCCGGCCCCGGCCGGGACCCCTCTTTCGACCGGCGGCCGGTGCTCCCCCGGGCGACGGGCCCCGGAGCTTCCCCCCGGTTTTCCAGCCTTGCTCCTGGAATAGGCGGCTGGTACGCTCCGTACCCTTGTTGCCGGACGGGCCTTTTCGAACTCCGGGAAAACCCGGACCGCCCCGGCGCGGACGAAGAACAGAATGCGAAGCGACGGCCGTCCTCCGCGGCGGCTGAAAGGATCCCGTATGAGAGAACGAATTCTCTGGCTCACCCTCGGGCTGGCTCTGGTTGTGGCCGGTTGCGGCTCCAAGTCGGGCACGAGCCAGAAGGCGGCCGTCGACGCCGACCCCGCGACCACCGCCGCCGTGGTCAACGGCCACGTCATCACCGTGGACGAAGTGAAGAAGGTGGTGGGCAATTTCGAGCGCCAGGGCATCCAGCCCGACTCCACCGCCGCCGGCGCTACCGAGGCCGAGAAGCTCTGGAACACCGCGCTCCAGCGGCTGGTCGAGCAGGAGGTCCTGCTCGAGGACGCCGCCAAGGACACCAGCATCAACGTCACCGACGCGGACGTCCAGGGCAGCATCGCCCAGCTCAAGACCATGGCCGGCGGGGAGGAGGCGTTCCAGAATTTTCTGGCCCAGAACAACGCCACCGAGGCCGACGTCGAGAAGGACATGAGGAGCAACCTCGTCCTCAAGGCGTACTTCGACAAGCACGTGAACCAGAATCCCGACATCACCGATGTCGAGGTCAAGGCCTACTACGACTCCAACCTGGAGCGCTTCGGCCCCAAGCCGGAAGTTCACGCGAGCCACGTCCTCATCCGCACCACCTCCGACATGGACGATGCGGACAAGGCCGAGGCGATGAAGAAGGCCCAGGGCGTGCTCCAGAAGGCCAAGGCGGGGAGCAGCTTCGCCGCGCTCGCGAACGAGTACACCGAGGACCCCTCGGGCAAGGGCAAGGGGGGCGATCTGGGATGGTTCCAGCACGGCCAGATGGTGGCCGCGTTCGACTCCGTCGCCTTCGCGCTCAAGCCCGGGCAGGTGAGCGGCGTGGTGGAAACGCCGTTCGGGTACCACGTGATCAAGGTCGAAGGGAAGCGGATGTCCGAGGCCCAGTCCCTGGATACCCTCTCCGACCGGATCAAGAGCTTCCTCGGCCAGCAGAAGGCCCAGGAGCAGTTCCGGGGCATCGTGGACTCGCTGGTGGCGTCGGCCGACGTCCAGAAGAACCCGCCCCCGGCCGGCGCGCTCTCGACCCTGGGGACGGGCCCCGACTCCTCCTCCGGGAACTGATTCCGGTCCGAGCGGAGGCCGCCCCCGGGCGGCCTCCGCGGCGGCTTGCCACCGGCCGGCCCCCGGGTTACACTCTCCGGCGCTTTGACTCCGTACGGGCCGCAGGCTCCACGGGACCTGCGGTCCTTTATTTCCCGGCGGGGCTCCGGCCCCGTCGAAAGGGATAAGGACGATTCATGGGAAGCCTGATCAAGAAGCGGCGGAAGAAGATCCGCAAGCACAAGCTGAAGAAGCGCCGCCGCCGCAACCGGCACAAGAAGCGCGACCGTTAGGCCGGGCGCCCACCGGCGCCGCGGACCGGTTGGCGGGAGCCGGCCGGCGCGACCGGGCGGGCCCCCCGCTCCGTCCGCGTGCGCCTCGGGCGGCCGCTGGCCGGGGCCGGCTTCACCGCACTCCCCCGCCCCGGCGGCGGGCGGGAGCGGCGCGACCGGCTTCTCGAAAAGCCGGATCCGGCCGAGTTGGGAACGGCCGGCGCGACCGAGGCCGGATCTTCGACCGGCTCCTATCCCCGCGTGGCCCGGCCTCCCCCCAGCCTCCCCAGGGCGGCGCGGATGAGTTCCTCCGCCTCGGGTTCGCCGCTCCTGCCCCCGGCCGCCTTCCCCACCGCGTCGAGCGCGGCCGCCCGCGAGTAGCCGAGCGAAACCAGCGCCGCCACCGCGTCCAGCTCCGCGCGCGCTCCCCCGGTGGGAGCCTCGCCTTCGAAGCCCCCCAGGGCGTCCTTGAGCTCCACCGTCATCCGCTCGGCGGTCTTCTTGCCGATTCCCGGGAGCCGGGTGAGAAAGACCAGATCCTGGCCGCGCAGCGCGGCGATGAGGTCGTGGAGCGACGGCACCGAGAGCGCGTTGAGGGCGATCCGGGGGCCGATCCCCGAAACCGAGATGAGCTTGATGAAAAGCGCGCGCTCCGCCGCGGTCCGGAATCCGTAGAGGGTGAGGGCGTCCTCCCGCACCACCAGGTAGGTGTGGAGCGAGGCCTCGGAGCCGGGGTCGCCCATGGCCTCGGATGCGGTCAGCGGGACCAGGACCTCGAGCCCCACCCCTCCGACCTCCACCACCAGCCGGGTGGGCTGCTTCTCCAGAATGACGCCGCGGAGGTGCGCGATCACGACGGAAGGGTCCGGCCGCCGCTCATGAGCGGGTGGGGACGCCGCGGGAGCGGTGCCAGTGGCAGAGGGCGGCGGCGAGCGCATCCGAGGCGTCGAAGACCGGGGTCTCGGTCAGGCCCAGCAATCCCCGCACCATGAACGCCACCTGCTCCTTGCCGGCATTGCCGTTCCCGGTCACCGCGAGCTTGATCTCGCGGGGAGCGTATTCCTGGACCGGCAGCCCGGCCTCGCGGGCGGCCAGGAGCACCACCCCCCGCACGTGCCCCAGCACCAGGGCGGACCGGACGTTCTTGTGGTAGAAGGCGGTCTCCACCGCCACCACCCCGGGCTCGTGCTCGGCGATCAGCGCCGAGAGATCCCGGTAGATGGCGTGGAGGCGGTCCGGGAGCGAGACCCCCCGGCGCTGGCGGAGGGTGCCGAAGAGGAGGGCGCGGCTCCGCCCGGGGTCGAACTCGATGAATCCGTACCCGGTGATCTGGCTGCCGGGGTCGATGCCCAAAATCCGTGTCATGTCACTACTTAGCCCGCGGCAGGGTACCATGGGGCCGCCGCCCGGGGCAACCGTCTCCGGATGACGGCCACTCGGGCCCGAGGTATACTGCATGCCGTCTGTTGGAGCGGTCCAACCGCCCGTATCCGGATACCCACCGGCCGGCCCCAGGCAGAGCTTCCATCCCGGCGCCACCCCCGCCGGGCCGGCCCCAATGGAGGTCCCCGTGTCGTTCGTGCCTCGCACTCTCGATCGCGCCCGCGTAGCGTCCGGACTCCGATTCCCGCGCCGAAGGGGGGCCTTGGCGGCCTCGGTGTTGCTTCTCGGCGTGCTGGCCCTCGCGGCGGCCACGCCCGCCTTCGCCGCCAAGGTGACGTTCCAGTACGTGCCCCCGGGCCATCCCCACTCGGTGGCGGTGGCGGGAAGCTTCAACAACTGGGACACCTCCGCCAACCCCATGACTGAAACCGGCGGAGTCTGGAAGACCACGCTGGAACTGGCCGCCGGCGACTACCAATACAAGTACGTGGTCGACGGCACCACCTGGGTGGCGGACGACGCCGCCCCCAAGTCCGTCGACGACGGCTACGGCGGCAAGAACTCGGTGGTGACGGTGGGTCCGGCCGCCGGAGCCGCGCCGGCGGCGGCCCCGGTCGCGGCGACCCCGGCCGAGACCCCGTCCGGCGGCGGCACCCCGGTCACTTTCCGCTACCGGCCCAAGGGAGCCGCCAACTCGGTCTCGGTGGCCGGCAGCTTCAACAACTGGGACGTGGGCGCCAACCCGATGACCGTCAAGGACGGGGTGTGGACGGTCACGGTGCCGCTGGCTCCCGGGAGCTACCAGTACAAGTTCGTGGTGGACGGAAGCCAGTGGTACGCGGACGAGACCGCCCAGTCCTTCGCCGACGACGGCTACGGCGGCAAGAACTCGGTGGTGAACGTGGGGGCGAAGCCGGTGACGGTGGGCGAGCCCGGCGCGGCGGCCCCCCCCGCCGGGGCCGCGGCCCCCCCCGCCGCCGCCGCCACCGCCGGGGGAACCGTCGCCGTCACCTTCCGCTACCAGCCGGTCATCGGGGGGGTGAACTCGGTGGCGGTGGCCGGGAGCTTCAACGACTGGGACGTGGCCAAGAGCCCGCTCGCCGACGCCGACCAGGACGGGATCTGGGAGGCCACGCTGCAGCTCGCGCCGGGGAGCTACCAGTACAAATTCGTGGTCAACGGCGACCAGTGGTTCGCCGACGACTACGCCATGGACTCCACCCCCGACGGGTACGGTGGACAGAATGCGGTGGTCAAGGTGGGATCGAAGCCGCTCACCCTGGGTCCGGGCGGCAACGTCCAGCCCGGCAGCGGCTCCGGCGGGGCCTCGGGCGGGCTGCACGAGGTCACCTTCCGCTACAAGCCGGCCGCCGCCCCGAAGTCGGTGATGCTCGCCGGGAGCTTCAACGACTGGAACGTGGGCAAGAATCCCATGGCCGGTCCCGACCAGAACGGGGAGTACACCGCGACCCTGCTCCTGCCCGAGGACGACTACCAGTACAAGTTCGTGGTGGACGGGAACTGGACCACCGACCGCGCCCATGCCGACAGCTACGTGGACGACGGGTTCGGAGGTCAGAACGGCGTGGTCCACGTGGACGACCGGTTCCCGGTGATTCAGGTGGCCACCGGCGACGGGAAGATCTCCGACGCCGGCCTCCGGTACGAGCAGAGCGCGACCCTGGTCAACAACATGGGAGGCGGCAAGGTGGAGCTGACCTTCCCCGCCCACAAGGGGGACATCCAGGGGATGGACCTTCTGGTCGCGGACGCGGCCGGGGAACATACGGTGGCGCTGGCGCCCAAGTCCGAGGACGGGGCCTTCCAGTACTGGTCGGCCACGGTGGCCGAGGCCGATCCCCGGGCTTCCTTCCGCTACGTCCCCGCCTATAAGGACGCGGCGGCGGTGGAGTACCTCACCGGGTCCGGGTTCACCGGGACCAAGCCCGCCGCCGACGCCTGGTTCTCGTTCGATCCCGCCTCGTTCCCCCCCTTCGACACCCCGGATTGGGTGAAGGACGCGGTCATCTACCAGATCTTCCCCGACCGGTTCCGGAACGGGGACACCGCCAACGATCCCGACTTCAGCGAGTGGTACTACGCGGGCAAGACCACGCTCCCCCCCTCGGGGAAGACCAACGACGAGTACTACCACCTGGTCAAGGACTGGTCCGACGTGAGCGGGCTCACCAAGAGCCCCTACCGCACCGACGGCAAGCCGGACTACTTCTCGTTCTACGGCGGCGACCTGGCCGGGGTGAGCCAGGAACTCGACTATCTCAAGGACCTCGGGGTCACCGCGATCTACTTCAACCCCCTCTTCCAGGCCAAGTCGAACCACAAGTACGACTGCGCCGACTACATGAAGATCGATCCCCACTTCGGAACCAACGACGAGTTCAAGGCGCTGGTGCAGGCCGCCCACGCCAAGGGGATCCGGGTGATCCTGGACATCGTGTTCAACCACACCGGCAACGACCACTGGGCGTTCCAGGATGCGGTCAAGAACGGACCCAAGTCCCAGAACTACCCCTGGTACGAGTTCAAGAAGTGGCCGCTCCCCCCCACTTCGGCCCCTCCGGCCCCAAACCCGAGGACTACTACTTCTGCTGGTGGGGGTTCGGGGACCTGCCGGAGCTGAACTTCGACCTCGGCCGGCCCAACCCCCAGGAGAACGGAGTCCGCGACGCTTCCCAGGCCCAGGTGAATCAGCCCCTGGTCAGCCACCTCATGGACGTGGCCCAGTACTGGATCGGGGACATGGACGCGGACGGGGTGCGGCTGGACGTGCCCAACGAGGTGCCGTTCTGGTTCTGGAAGATGTTCCATGAGAAGGTGAAGAGCATCAAGCCCGACGCTTACATCGTGGGCGAGATCTGGTCCAATGCCTCGGACTGGGTGGGCCCGACCATGTTCGACGCCACCATGAACTACGCCTATTTCCGCGATCCGGTCCAGAAGTTCCTGGGCGAGGGGCGCGGGACCGCGGCCGAGTTCGACCGGCTCCTGGCCACCGGGCGGAACGCATACCCGACCCAGGCGGTGGAGGCGATGATGAACCTGGTGGACAGCCACGACACCGTGCGCTTCCGCCAGCAGGTGAACGGGGACACCAAGCGCGTGAAGCTGGCCAAGCTCTTCGCCATGACCTACGTGGGAGCCCCGCACATCTATTACGGCGACGAGATCGGGATGATGGGGGGCGGCGACCCCGATTGCCGGCGCACCTTCCTCTGGAACTGGAAGGACGACCCCGAGCGGGTGGACGTACACGACTACGTCGCGGCCCTGGCCCGGGCCCGGGCCGCCCACGAGGCGCTCCGCCGCGGCACCTTCAAGACCCTCGAGGCCCAGGGGCCGGTCTACGCGTTCCTGCGCGCCGACGGCGGCGACCGGGTGGTGGTGGCGCTCAACGCGTCCAACGCCCCCACCCAGGCCAAGCTCGACCTCTCGAAGCTGGGGAACCCGGCCTCGGCCGTCGACCTGGTCACCGGGAAAACGGTAGACCTGAAGGACGGCACCGTGAGCCTGGCCGCGGAGTCCGGGGTGGCCTACGTCCTGAAGTAGCGGACCGGTTGACCGCACCCACCGCGAAGGCCCCGTCCCGGAGGACGGGGCCTTCGCGCCGGGGGGGGGCGGGACGCGCGGGCGGGCGGGTCCGGGACCGGCGCTTCAACCGCCTCGCTGGATCCGCGCCCGCAGGTACTGGTCCGGCCAGGGCCCCTCGGCCCCCAGCTCCCGCGCCGCCCGGAGCGGCCAGTAGGGCTCCCGCAACAACTCCCGCGCCATCACCACCGCGTCGGCCTGTCCGGTGGCCACGATCGTCTCCGCCTGGGCCGGTTCGGTGATGAGCCCCACCGCGCCGGTGGCGATCCCCGCCTCGCGCCGGATCGCCTCCGCGAACGGCACCTGGTAGCCGGGCCCGGCGGGGGGGGCCGCCCCCGGCACCACTCCGCCGCTCGAGCAGTCCACCAGGTCCACCCCGATCGTGCGGAACTCGCGGGCCAGCCGCACCGATTGCTCCAGGTCCCATCCCCCCTCGGCCCAGTCGGTGGCGGAGATCCGCACGAAGAGAGGAAGATCGGCGGGCCAGGCGGCGCGGACCGCCCGCACCACCCGGAGCGGGAAGCGCTCGCGGTTCTCGAAACGACCGCCGTACTCGTCGTCGCGCCGGTTGGCGAGCGGCGAGAGGAACTCGTGGAGCAGGTAGCCGTGCGCGGCGTGGATCTCCAGGACCTCGAAGCCCGCCGCGACCGCACGCCGGGTGGCGGCGACGAACGCCGCCTCCACCGAGTCCAGATCGTCCGGGGTCATGGCGCGGGGGCGCGGGTAGTTCTCCGCGAACGGCGCCGGGCCGGGGGCGATCGGCTCCCAGCCGCCCTCCCCCGAGGGGACCCGCCCCGCCCCTTCCCACGGCCGGCGGGTGGACGCCTTCCGCCCGGCGTGGGCGATCTGGATCCCCGGCGCCGCCCCCTGCGCCTTCACGAACGCGGCGATGGGCGCGAACGCCTCGGCGTGGGCGTCGGACCAGATGCCGGAATCCCAGGGCGAGATCCTCCCCTGGGGGGTGACCGCGGTGGCCTCGACCATCACCAGCCCCGCGCCCCCCACCGCGCGGCTTCCCAGGTGGACCAGGTGCCACGACGTGGGCATCCCCTCCTCGCTCGAGTACTGGCACATGGGGGAGACGAAGATGCGGTTCCGGAAGGTGACGCGGCCCACCCGCCAGGGGGCGAAGAGACGGCTCATGCGGGACTCCTTGAAAGCGGTTCGAGGCGGGCGGCCCCCACGACGCGAGCCACCAGTCTAGCCGCGCCGTCCCGGCAGCGATACCGGAGGGAGGTCAGCGCACCTCGGTCCGCCCCCCGGCGGGGTCCTCGGCCAGGAGGCGCCGGATCCGGGACATGAGCGCCCGCCCGGCGGTCTCGCGAACCAGATCGATCCGCGCGGGGCGGTCGCCGTGCCGCGCCAACCAGGTCAGCGTCAGCTCGGCCATCTCCGAGGCCTCGGACGGAGGGAGCGGGCGTCCGGGTTCACCGGGGGCCCAGCCTCCCCCCGCGCCGGAGAGGAACGTCCCCACCCGTTCCCACAACCCCCGGGGAAGGCGGCGCGCCCGGCGGACGCGCTCCCAGTGGAAGCGGCCGTCCCCGGCCACCAGGCAGACCTCCACCGCGCCCGGTTCCGCGGAAGGAAGCGCGAGGAGCAGCGCCGCCCGCCGCCACGCCCCCCGGGGGCGGCGGTGCACCCGGGCCTGGGTGTTGAGCGGCGGAAGCGCCCGCCCCAGCCCGAGCTGCTCGCGCAGGAGCGCCTCCAGCTCGGTCCCGGTGGACTCGTACCGGAGGTCGGCGGCCTCACGGACCAGGCGCTCGGACTTGCGGGGCTCGGCCGGCCGGGGGCCGAAGTGGCGGGGAACCCGGGAGCGGAGCGAGCGCGCCTTGCCGAGGTAGAGTTCCCGCCCGTCGCGGGCCAGAAACCGGTACACCCCGGGACCGGCGGGAAGCGCGGCCAGGGCGTCCCGGACCACCGGGCCGGGGCCCCCGGGGGCGGCTTCGCTCCCCCCGGCCGCCGGACCGGCCGCCCGGGGGAGCGCCTCGAGCCTCGCCGCCAGGCCGGCCGCCAGCTCCCGCGCCCAGGCCCCGGGCTCGGCTACCTCCTCCAGGTGGGGTGCGAGGGCCGCGGTGAGGCCGGCCGTCCCCCGGCCCGCTCCGATCCCGAGCCGGGAGAGGACGGTGGCCAGCGGCACGCAGGCGCCTCCGGTCCGGAGCACGCGCTGCTGGAGCTCGAAGGCGGCCGGGGTCCAGGGGAAACGCCCCGGCCACCAGGCCAGGAGCGCCCCCGCGGGGACGGGTAGCCCGGCGGGATCGGCGACGGCCCGGACGCCTCCCCCGGGCTGACGAAGGGCGGCGAGGATCCCCGGGCCGGGCCCGGGGGCCAGGAGCAGGACGATCGGCGGAAGCTCGCTCACCGGGACGGTCAGCCGGCGGCGCCGGTCCGCGGCCAGTCCGGCCAGCAGAGCCGGCGGAAGTTGCAGCGCTCGCACACCGCGGTGTCGGAGGTCTGTTCGAACCGCTCCCGCTCGGCCAGGTTCCCCTCCGGATCGGTGAGGAGCGCCTTCATGGCCTCGATGGAGGCGCGCATGTGCCGGGTCCCCTCCTCCAACGCCGCTTCGTCCAGGGTCACGATCTCCACCTCCTCGGTGAGGAGGTAGTGCAGCTCCCCGATCGCCCGCCGGGGGTCCACTCCCCACTTGTCGCGGGCGAACAGGCCGTAGCAGACCAGCTGCATCCGGTCGTGGGCCTCGCCGGGGCGGCCGGTCTTCCAGTCGATGAGGAGGGCGTTGCCCTGGGGGTTCCTGAGCGCGAAGTCGGGGGCCACGTAGACCTTGGTGCCCTCGAAGGTGAAGGAGTCGAGGGCGTCGATGGGAAGCCAGTTCTCGATCCGGGTCTGGAGGATCACCTCGCGGACCCGGGAGTGGAAGAAGTGGCCGAGGCAGGTGAAGACGCGGTTCCGCATCCGCTGCCACTCCTCGTCGGGGAGGTCGAGAGCGTACTCGTGCTCGAAGAGGCCCACCGACCGCTTGGGCTGCTCCCGGTACTCCCCCGCCCGGGACTGGAGGAATCCGGCGCGGAGACGCTGCAGCGCCGCCTGCTCGGCCTCCTCGAGCGGCACCTCGCGGCCGTAACGGTGGCGGTTGAGCACGTCCGCCACCACCTCGTGCACCACCGACCCGGCGAAGGTGTAACGGTTGCCGAGGTTCTTGAGCACGTAGGCCTCGCGGGCGGCGGGGTCGCCCCGCGGGTCCCAGCCCCCCCAGGAGCCGTAGTGGCGGTACCAGTAGGCGCGCCGGCACTCGGAGAAGATGCGGTGGCGGGACACCGACCAGGAGAATTCGTTCTTGAGCTCCGGCATGCCGGGGATGCTCCTCGCGGGGTGGGTCCGGGCCGTGATCAGCCCTCGTCCCTGGGTTCGCGGGGACGGCGGCGGAAGCTGGAGATGGGCCGGCGGCCGGCGAGACCGCCCTCCAGAGGGTGCCAAGCCCGGATGGTCCGCTCCCCCTGGCGCCAGCACAGGAAGACCAGGCGGCCGCCCCGGAGCGCGAAGAAATCGACCAGGCCGTCCTGGAACGACTTGGGGACCACCCCCGCCTCCAAGAACTCCTGCTGCACCTCCCGCATCGACTCCATGAGGTCGCGCTCGGAGGTCTCGAGCTCGGTCAGGCGGACCACGTCGGGGTTCTCGGAGTCGCCTCCCGAGGACGCCACCAGACGCTGGATCGAGAGGTCGCGGCGGACCGACTCGTACCGGGCCACTAGCTCCTGGAATCGGGCCAGGCGTCCGCGTACGAAGGGGAGGAGCGCCCGCGCCTCCTCCAGGGTGAAGAGCTTGGGTCCGAGGACCCCCGGCATGAGCCCGCCGGGGTCGGCTTCTTCCGATTTCATCCGAGCAGGATAGCAAAGGGGATCGGACGCGCACAACCGAAGCCGGGGCGGCGCCCCGGGCACGGCCGGGTCCGCTCGTTCACGGCCGGCTAGGCCGGCCGCTCCCTCTCGAGGTCCTCCTGGATCCGGTCCACCGCCGCGTTCACTTCCCCTCCCAGGAGCGCCAGAAACGCCGAGAGGTAAACCCACACCAGCATCACCACCACGGTGGCGGCGGGGCCGTAGATCCGGTCGTACACCGCGACCTCGCGCAGATACACGTTGAATCCGAGGGTGGCCACGATCCAGCTCACGGTGAACAGGAGCGCTCCCGGCCAGGAGACCCGCCGCTGGTGCTTGAAGCTCGGGGCGAGCCAGTAGATGAGGAGCACCCCCAGGAAGACGATCACCAGCGAGACCGCCTGCTTCAGGGCCAGGAGCCAGAACACCACCTCGCCCCGCGCCCGCTCCACCGCGGCGAGACCGGAGGAGAGGTCCTCCCCGAACACCAGGAGCACGAATCCGGCCACGAGGAGGAGCGACGCCCCTCCGACCACGGCCAGGGCCATGAGCCGGGTCTGCCAGGCGGGGCGCCAGTCCGCCAGGTGGTAGATGCGGTGAAGCGAGTGGATCACCGCCTGCACCACGTTGCTGGCCGTCCACAACGTGGCCAGGATGGCCACCGGCAGAAGGCGGCCCGGCACCGGATTCCGCACCGTCCCCACCGCGGTCTCGATGAGTTCGGCGGCCCGGCGGGGCATCATCCCCTCCATGAAGCGGGCGATGCGATGGAGGTTGGCGGGGTCCGCCCCGAACAGCCCCAGGAGGAGCGAGAAGAGGAAGAGGAGGGCGAAGATGCTGAACAGGCTGTGGAAGGCGATCCCGGCGGCGTAGAAGGGCACGTCGTCCCGCCAGGTGCCGGTCCAGCTTCGTCTCACGATTTCGGGCAGGTGCCCCAGGAAGGTGTGGAGAGTCCGCCCGACGGAGCTCACCGTTACTCGCCCAGCTTCTCCATCACCTCGTCGGGTATCTCGAAGTTGGCGTACAGGTGCTGGATGTCGTCCTGCTCCTCGAGGGCTTCGTAGAACTTGAGGAACTTGTCCGCCTCGCCCTCGGCCAGGCTTTTCACCGTCTTGGGGACGCGCTCCACCGCCGCCTCCTCGACCGGAATGCCCTTCTCCTCGAGGCCGCTGACCACGGTGTTGAAATCGCCGGGGGCGGTCACCACCTGGAAGCGGTCCTCGGCTTCCCCCGAGACGTCCTCGGCCCCCAGCTCCATGGCCGCCTCGAGGAGGGTCTCCTCGGCGACCCGCTCGCGGCTCACCGACACGATGCCCTTCTGCTCGAACATCCAGGCCACCGAACCCACCGCCCCCAGGTTCCCGCCGTACTTGGTGAACAGGTGCCGGATCTCGCTGGCGGTGCGGTTGCGGTTGTCGGTCACCGCCTCGGCCAGGACCGCGACCCCGTAGGGGCCGTAGCCCTCGTAGATGATCTCCTCGAAGCTCTCGCCCTCGAGTTCGCCGGTGCCCTTCTTGATCGCCCGCTCGATGTTGTCCTTGGGCATGTTGGCGGACTTGGCCGCCGCCACCGCCGTCCTCAGCCGCGGGTTGCCCTCGGGATCGCCCCCGCCCTGGCGGGCGGCGATGGTGATCTCACGGATGAACCGCGTGAACATGCGCCCGCGGGCGGCGTCGGCGGCACCCTTCTTGCGCTTGATCGTCGACCATTTTGAATGTCCGGACATCGGAGGCTAGCCTTCCTGCGTTTCTTCCAGCGCGGCGCGGGCGGCTTCGATGATCCGCTCCGCCTGGTCGCGCGGGATTTCCTCGTAGCTGTTGAAGGTCATGCTGTAGCGGCCGCGGCCCTGGGTCATGGAACGGAGATGGGCGCCGTAACGGTACATCTCCCCCGCCGGCACCAGCGCCCGCACCATCTGGTCCTTCCCTTCGGGGGACATCCCCAGAATCCGGCCCCGGCGGGAGCTCAGGTCGCCCATGACGTCGCCGGTGTATTCCTCGGGGACCAGGACCTCGATCTGCATGATGGGTTCCAGGAGCACCGCGCCGGCATCCGGCATCAGCTTGCGGAACGCCATCGAACCCGCCACCTTGAACGCCATTTCGCTGGAGTCCACGGTGTGGTAGGAGCCGTCGTAGAGGGTGGCCCGCATGTCCACCACCGGATACCCGGCCACCGTCCCCTCCCGCATGGACTCCACGATCCCCTTCTCCACCGCGGGGATGAACTTGTTTGGGATCGCCCCGCCCACGATCTGGTCCACGAACTCGAACCCGCTCCCCCGGGGAAGCGGTTCCAGCTTCACCCAGGTGTCACCGTACTGGCCCCGGCCGCCGGTCTGCTTCTTGTAGCGGCCCTGGCCCTGGGAGGTCCTGGTGATGGTCTCCCGGTAGTGGATGCGGGGCTTCCTGAGCTCCACTTCCACGTGCTTCTCGCGAAGCTTCTCCAGGATCACCTCCAGGTGCAGCTCCCCCATGCCGTGGAGCAGCTGCTGACGGAGCTCGGCGTCCACCTCGAAGAGGACGGTGGGGTCCTCCTCCATGACCTTGTGGACCGCCACCGAGATCTTGTCCTCGTCCCCCTTGTGCTTGGGTATGGCGGCTTCGGTGGCCACCGGCCGGGGGAAATCGATCGCGGGCATGACGTAGGGCTTGTTCTTCAGGGTGAGGGTGTCCCCGGTGCGGGTGGCCTTGAGCTTCACCGCCGCCCCCAGGTCGCCGGCGGCGAGGGTGGGGGCGTCGGTTCGCTGGTTGCCCTGCATGAGGTAGAGCTGGCCCATCTTTTCGGTGTTGCTGTGGGCGGTGTTGTAAAGCTCCATGCCCGCGGTGAGCGTGCCCGAGTACACCTTGAACAGCGAGAGCTCCCCGAGATGGGGTTCGATGACCGTCTTGAACACCTGGACCACGGGGTCGCCCGAGGCCCCGCCGGTGAGCTCCAGCTCCTGGTCGTCGAGTACGGCCCGGGGCGGGGGAAGCTGGGCCGGCGAGGGAAAACAGACCACGAAGGTGTCGAGCATGCGACGGGTGCCGAAGTTGAGGGTGGAGCTGGCCACCATCGCGGGGTAGGCCCCGCCCTTGGCCACCCCGAGGGTGAGCGCGGAGAGGATCTCCTCCCGGGTGAGTTCCTGGCCGTCCAGGTACTTCTCGATCACGTTGTCGTCGAACTCGGCCACCGCCTCGATGAGGGCGTCCCGCGCGGTCTTGGCGAGTTCGGCGTACTCGGTGGGGATCTCCTCCTCCTTGGCCTCGTGACCGGCGTCGGTGTAGACGTACGCCTTCATCCTGAACAGGTCGATGAGCCCCCGGAAGTCGGGGCCGGAGCCGATGGGGAGCTGGAGGGGGACGATCTTGTCGGAGAGGACGTCCTGGGCCTGGGCGATCACCCGGTCGAAGTCCGCGTTCTCCTTGTCCATCATGTTGACGCAGACCAGGGTGGGAAGGTTGCGCTTGCGGGCCTGGCCGAAGGTACGTTCCGCCCCCGCCTCCACCCCGATCACCCCGTTCAGGACCAGGAGCGCGCTGTCGGCCACGTGCAGGGCGGCGGCCACCTCACCCGAGAAATCGTCGTACCCGGGGGTGTCGATGAGGTTGATCTTGCAGTCGCGCCACTCCCCGAAACCGGTGGCGAGCTGGATGGAGAACTTGCGCCGCTGCTCGGCCTCGGTGTAGTCCATGGCGGTGGAGCCGGCGTCCACGGATCCGAGCCGCGAAACCGACTTCATGCTGAAGAGCAGCGCGTCGGCCAGGGTCGTCTTCCCGCTGGTGCCGTGACCGATGAGTGCGATATTGCGCAGTTTTTCCGTGGGGTAATCCTTCACGACCGCCTCCTATATTCCACCGGGGGAGAATCCCTCCGCCTCGCCCGACCCGTTCCTCCACCCTGGACCCGGCCCGGCCCGCGCCGCTGCGCGACCGGGAGGGATCCGCCCACCACGCTCCGGCCGGAGCTTCCCTGGACCAGCACGCTCGTTCCGGCGCGGAAAGGGTTCGGCTTCGCCTCCCCGAGCGGGGAAGCGCCAAGGCGTGGCCGCCCCGGCCGGCCCCCCAACGATCTCGTCCGACGCCGGCATCCCGAAAGCGGTGAAAGGCCCCCGGCGGGGGCCCGCTTTCGAGCCAAAGGAGCCTATCATCGCGACTTCCAGCGGTCAAGCCGAGCCCTTTTTCTTGCCTTGAGGCCCGCTCCGCCCTATCCTCACCCGGCCTGCGCTGCGATCGGATTCCATTCCATTTCGAGGGGGGATCGCGCCGATGAAGTTCAGCTCCCGCCAAGCCGGCGATGTGACCGTTTACGCGCTCAAGGGGGGCCTCGAGGGGGGACCCGACACCTACAAGATCAAGGACGACGTCAAGGAGAAGCTGGCCCGGGGCGACCGCAAGTTCCTGCTCAACATGGACGGGGTGGACTACGTGAACTCCACCGGGGTGGGCATCGTGGTTTCGGTGTATTCCACCATCAAGAACGCGGGCGGAGACATGAAGATCTCCAACGCCAACGAGCGGGTTTCGCGGATCATGATGATCACCAAGCTCCTGGAGGTTTTCGACTCGTACTACAAGGAGGAGGAGGCGCTGGAGGCCTTCCGGTCCGCGTGATTCCGCGAGGGCGGCCGCTCTCCGAACCAAGGAGTCCATTCGAATGAAGTACACGATCGAGAAGAAGAACGATGTGGTCCTCATCGAGCTGAAGGCGAACCTCGAGGGGGGGCCGGATACGTTCGAGATCAAGGACGAGGTCAAGGGCCAGATCGCCGCCGGCGAGCGAAAATTCGTGCTCGACATGGAGAAGGTGGGGTTCGTCAGCTCCACCGGGATCGGCGTGGTGGTGGGCATCTACTCCAGCATCAAGAAGGCGGAGGGGGAGCTGAAGGTGAGCGGGGTGAGCGACCGGGCCCGCCGCTCCTTCGTGGTGACCGGAGTGTGGGACCTGTTCTCGGTCTACGACAACCGCAAGGAGGCGCTGGCCGCCTTCGGGGCCTGACCGGCCGGCGCCGGCGCTTCCCGCGCCCCCACCGGTTCAGGACCGGGGCCCGCCCGCGCACCGGACGGGCCCCCGGCCGCCGTTTCCGCCCTCCCTCCGGGGCCGCCCGCCGCCTCGTCCGCGGTCCCCGGCCGCCGCCCGCGGGCCGGAGCGGGCTACTTCCCTCCAGGCTTCCTCACCGGCGAGGGGGCGAGCTTCACGTTTCCCGAAGCCGGGATCGGGGTAGGCGCGGTGGCCGGCCCGGCGGCCAGGTCCGCCGCGTTCTTGGCGAACGCCTCGATCCGCCACTGCCCCAGCACGTAGACCGCGCTCCGGTCCGGACGCGACGCGTAGCGCTGGCCCTGGGCATTGCGCCCCCCCAGGTCCAGGGTGAGAGTTCCGCCGTTCATGAGGCTCACCGTGACCACGGTGTCGGGAGGGGTGAGCCCGGTGTGGACGGTGTCCGCCCCCCCGGCGAATCCGTCCGCGCTCAGGTTGGAGAGGCTTCCGGTCAGCCGGTCCACCGCCTGGCGGTCCGCCGGCACCGGCTTCCCGCCGGCGGCGGCCACCGTCCACGCCGAATCGCTGCGGGCCAGGGTCCACCCCTCGCCGCCGGGGGCGGCCAGCATCACCGACGCGACCTGGTTGGGATCGAACCGGAGCAGGGTCAGGTCCCGGAAACCCCGGCTCCGGGCGAACATGTTCCTGTTCATCCCGCGCACCACGTACACCTTCCGGGAGCCGGCGGGGCGCACGTAGCTGGTGGTGAAGTCCTGACCCATCTTCCCCACCGTGAAGTGGGCGGCCCCCTTCCCCCCGGAGTACACCGTGACCCCGACCCCGGTGGAGTCCACCTGGAACAGTCCCTGGTTCCCGGGATTGGTCGAGACCACCGTCCCCGACTCGGCGTTCTCCACCGCGCGGAGCGCCGCCCCCACCGCGGCGGTGTCCGCCGGGAAACCGTTCTCCGACGCCACCACCCAGACTCCGTCCCGCTTCTCCAGGACGGTGGGGGTCGCGCCGCTTTCAATCTCGAGTTTGTCCGCGTTCCGGACCGAGGCCCCGTCGAACAGGGTCTGGGTCCTCGGATTGCTGCGGATGTTGTCCCGGAAGGGATTGGCGAGCAGGAGCACCAGCACCACCAGCGCCCCCGCCACCGCGACCATGATCACCAACGAGCGGTTCATGCCCGACCTCCGAATTCCACCGCGTACCGCAGGCGCCGTTCGCGGCGAAGCCGCATCCGGCCGAGCCCGAACAGCACCACCAGGATCGGCACCGGGATCATGGCCAGCATCTTGTAGGTGGCCTTTCGCTTGTCGCCGATCTCCTGGAGGGGCCGGCTCGCCGCCCCCCGCGAGCGCATGGCGATGAGATCGGTGCCCAGGGTCATCCAGTCCACCGAGTTGGCCAGGAAGACCGCGTTCGACGGGTACTGCTTGAGGAAGCGCGGATCGATGAAGCTGGAGCTCCCCACCACCACGATCTGGTTTTCCGGACTCACCGCCGGACCCGGGGGGGCGGTCCCGGTGGAGTCTCCCGGAATCGCGGCGCCCTTCGGCCAGTGGGTGGGAAACCGCCCGGAAAGCGCCGCGGCCAGGAGAAGCGGATGCATCCCGGTCCGGGGCGGCTCCACCCGGGACTGCGGGTTGAGGTCGTAGGGCGCGGTCCGGGCGAAGGACTGCTCGGAGGAGACCGCCAGCGTGTCCACCCGGACCGAGGCCCCTCCGGAGCTGTCCACCGGGACCGGGGTCAGGGGGCTGGTCCAGGGAAGCACCAGGCTCTGCATGGCGCTGGTGATGGGCTGCTTACGGTTCAGCCGCTTCTCGGTGACCTGCGGGAACCAGGGATAGCGGACGGTGAGGGGGAGGAAGAACCCGACGTCGAAGCCCACGGTGGGACACTGCCCGTCGGCGACCAGCGCGTTGTCCACCCCGATCCCGTAGCTCCGGAGCAGCATCCCGATCTTCGGCTGCCGGTTCCGGGCGGAGAGGGTGGAGAGGTTCACGTCCACCCCGGAGCACAGGGCCAGGAGCTTCCCTCCTCCCATCACGAACCGGTCGATGCGGTAGAGGGCCCGGTCGCTGAAGGCGTCGTCGTCGGGCACGATGAGCGTGTTCAAGGTAGGCGGCACCGGGTTCGCCTCCACGTCCACCGTCTGCACGTTGTACTGCTTCTGGAGGAGCTGCTGGAGGGTCTTCGAGGTGTCGTCCCCGCCCGGTTTGCCGGCGGTGGCGATCCCCACCGTCTTGCGGTCGCCGCTCACCTTGATCACCGACGCGGTGAGGTCGTACTCGAGGTGGTCGACGTTCTGCACCACCGGGATCACCTCGGTCTTGTCGTGGTATTGGACCGCGATCCCCAGGTAGGCGTTCATGACCTCGGCCTTTTCCTTCTGGTAGCGGCTGAGCTGCAGCTTGGGAATGCCGAGCATGCGCACCGACTGCTCCAGGGCCGGGCTCGACCCGGGATCGATCCACTCCACCTGCACCCGCGAGTCCCCCGCCGAGCGGTACTCGTCCAGCATGTCCTTCACCTGGCGGTTCATGTTGGCGAAGTAGGAGGGAAGCTCCTTGGAGAAGTAGACCTTGATGGTCACCACGTCGTCGAGGCGCCCCAGCACGTGCCGGGTGGAGGGGCTGAGGGTGAATTCCCGTTCCTCGGTCAGGTCCCACCGGTGGTGAAACCGCATGCCGAGCAGGTTGACCGAGGCGAGGATGAGCAGCACCAGCGCGGCCTTGGCGAAGGGGAATCCCTGGGAGCGCTTCATCACGCCCACCTCCTTCCCGCCAGCGCCAGCCGGTTCAGGTAGAGGAAGAACCCGGACACGCTGAGGTAGTAGATCACGTCCCGGGAATCGATGACCCCGCGGCCGATGCTCTCGAAGTGGGCCCCCAGTCCCAGGTAGCTGAGGAGCGGGGCCAGGGAGGAAGGCGCGGTCACCAGGACCAGGCTCTCCCCCACGATGAACAGCGCGAAACAGGCCACCACCCCCAGGATGAAGGCCACGATCTGGTTCTCGGTGAGGGCGGAGATGAAGAGCCCGATCGCCAGATAGGCGCCGCCGAGAAGGATCGCCCCCACCACCCCGCCGATCACCGGCCCCGGATCCACGTCTCCGAGTTTGGCGGTGATCGCCACCAGGGGGAACTCCAGGATCACGGTGAGGGTGATCAGGGTGAGTCCGGCCAGGAACTTGCCGAGGATCACCTCCTCGTCCCGCACCGGGAGGGTCATGAGGAGCTCCACCGTCCCCAGCTTCCGCTCCTCCGCCCACAGCCGCATGGACACCGCGGGCACGAAGAAGAGGAACATCCACGGCAGAAGCGAGAAGAAGGGGCGGAGGTCGGCCTGGCCGTAGAGGAAGTATCCCCGGAAGAAGAGCCAGGACGCGATCATCAGGAACACCACGATGAAGATGTAGGCGATGGGGGAGTTGAAGTAGCCCCGGAGCTCACGCTTGTAGACGCCGAGGAGGGATCTCATGGCCGCACCTCCTCCCGGGTGGTGAGCTCCCGGAACACCTCTTCCAGGCTGGCCGCCTCGGGCCGAAGCTCGCGGAGCGCCCAGCCGCGCAGCGCGGCCAGCCCCGACACCGCCTCCGCCAGCCGGCCGGGATCGACCCCGCTCCGGGTGTGGACCCGGTAGCGGAGCGCGTCGCCGTCCCGGCCCAGGAAATCGACCCCGGCCGCCGGCTCCAGCGACCTCAGGCCGCCCTCGATCTCGCTCCCCTGGCCGCGGAGGACCGCGGTCACCCCCGCCCCCCCGCCGGCCTGGGCGGCCAGCTCGTCCGGAGTCCCGGTCCCCACCAGCCTTCCCTGGGAGATGATGATCACCCGGTCGCAGGTGGCGGAGACCTCGGGCAGGATGTGGGTGGAAAGGATCACCGTCTTGGCCCGCCCGATCTCCCGGATCAGCCCCCGGATCTCGATGATCTGGTTGGGATCGAGCCCGGTGGTGGGCTCGTCCAGGATCAGGATGTCCGGCTCGTGGATGAGGGCCTGGGCCAGACCCACCCTCTGGCGGAATCCCTTGGACAGCTGGCCGATATTCTTGGCGAGCGCGGGCCCGAGCCCGGTGGACTCGACCACCCGCGCCACCCGGCCCCGGGAGTCGGCGGGGGTGAAACCCCGCATCTCCGCCACGTAGAACAGGTAGTCCACGGTGCCCATGTCCTCGTAGAGGGGGGCGCTCTCGGGGAGGTACCCGATCCGGCGGCGCACGTCCAGGGGCTGGCGCACCACGTCGAAGCCGGCTAGCTGGGCGCTTCCCTCGTCCGGGGGGATGAAACCGGTGAGAATGCGCATGGTGGTCGTCTTACCGGCGCCGTTGGGTCCCAGGAAACCCAGGACTTCCCCGCTTTCGACGGAGAAGCTGACGTCGGCGACGGCCACCGTGGGTCCATATCGTTTCACGAGATGGTCGACGGTGATCATGGAGTCCAGATTCCTCCAGGTGGACGCGATCTGGCGAGCGGAACGGTCAGCGGGGTATTATAGAAACCGCCCTCGGGCTGTCAACCGCTCCCAGGCCGTGCGTCCGCCGTACGGTACGGTTACTCACATCAGGAGGCTGATCGAGCGTGAACGCACAACAAAGACCGTTTTCAGGGCGGCGCCGGTACCGGCCGGCCGTCGCGGCCGCGCTGGGAGCGGTGCTCATCCTGGCCGCCCCGGGGCCGGCCCGGGCCCTGGAGTCCGGGGAATTCAACCCCGCGCTCTGGGACTCCCTGCTCTCCACCTACGTGAGCGGGACCGGAGTCCATTACCAGGAGTGGAAGGCGGCGGGCACCGCGGACCTCGACCGGTTCCTGGCCGACGCCGGCGCCTGGGACCTGGATTCGGTGATGGGGAAGGAGCTGAAGGCGTCGTTTCTCATCAACGCCTACAACGCGTGGGCGGTGCGGCAGGTCCTCGAACATTACCCGGTGAAGAGCGTCCAGGACATACCGGGGTTCTTCGACAAGAACGCGGTTCTCATCGCGGGGAAGAAGCGCACGCTCAACGAAATGGAAGCGGATCTCGCCGCCGTCATTCCTCATCGGCCTCAGTTCCTGTTCGCGTTGGCCCCCGGCGCGGTGGGCATGCCCAGGCTCGACCGGCGCCCCTATACCTCGGAGGATTTCACCAACCGCCTCAAGGATGCGGGGGGGGTCTACCTCACGCCGGAGCGACTTCACTACGACCAGAAGGACAATACATTGCACCTCCCCCCCCCATTCCGGGACCACATGGAACTTTTCGACGCCCAGCCCCGGGGCCTGGTCGGGGTACTGGCGGTGTACATGCCCCTGAACGACGTCATCGCCGTCAACTCCATGCAGCCCAAGCGGGTATTCGATCCGGCGGATTGGTCCCTGAACGACGCCAAACCCCTGTCGGAGATGAAGAGCAAACCGTGAATCCATACACCTTCGTGGACGCCCGCCTGAACCGTCACGGCATGAGCCGCTGGCGGACCGGCCACCCCTGGATCTACCGGGCGGGGGTGGAGGTGGTCGAGGAAAGCACCGGCTCCGAGCCCCTCGCCCGGGTCCTGGACCCCCGGGGGAGATTCCTGGGCCAGGCCCTGTTCAGCCGGGAATCGCAGATCACCCTGCGCCGGCTGACCCGGTCCGAGGCCCCGGTGGGCCGCGACCTCCTCCGCGACCGCCTCCAGCGGGCGGTGGGGTTCCGGGAGCGGATGCTCCCCGGCCGGGACGCGGTGCGGCTGGTCTTCGGCGAGTCCGACGGGCTTCCGGGCCTGGTGGTGGACCGGTACGGGCCCCATCTCGCGGTGCAGTTCCTGGCCTGGGGGATGGACGCCCTCGCCGGCGAGATCGCCGCCGTCCTCGAGGAGGTGGTCTCCCCCGCCTCCATTCTCGCCCGCAACGATCCCTCGGTCCGGACGCTGGAGGGCCTGGGGCGGTCGGTGGACCAGCTCCGCGGAACCACTCCCGAGGTGGTCCAGTACCACGAGGGGAACCTGGCGCTCCGGGCGGATCTCCGCCACGGACAGAAGACCGGCGCCTTCCTCGACCAGGTCGAGAACCACCGGCTGGCCGGGCGCATGGCCCGGGGACGGGTCCTGGACGTCTTCACCTACACCGGGGGGTTCGCGCTGGCGGCGGCGGGGGGGGCCGAGGAGGTCGTGGCCGTCGATTCCTCGACCGAGGCCCTCCAGCTCGCCCGGGGGCAGGCCGAGCGGAACGGGATCGCCAACGTCCGGTTCCTCGAAGCCAACGCCTTCGACCACCTGAAGGAACTCGACCGGGGGGGCGAGACCTTCGACATGGTGATCTTGGATCCCCCCGCCTTCGCCAAGAACAAGCGGGAGCTGGAGGGGGCGCTTCGCGGCTACAAGGAGATCAACCTGCGGGCGATGAAGCTGCTGCGCCCCGGCGGTATCCTCATCTCCTGCAGCTGTTCGTATCACTTGACCGAGGCGCTCATGGACGACGTGCTGGCGGCGGCCGCCGCCGACGTCCACCGCGGTTTCCGCCTGCTGGAGCGGCGACGACAGGCTCCCGACCATCCCGTCCTGGTCGGATTCCCGGAGAGCCTGTATCTGAAGTGCCAGGTGCTGGAGCTGCTCGATTAGTCCACGCTCGAACCCCGGAGGCGCCCGTGCATCCCGAAGACGCCCACGACGAGCACGCGAACCTGATCTACGATTGGAACGTCGCCGACGGACGCCCCCGGCTCAACCCCACCGGGGTGACCTTCGACGACGAATCGCTCCGCGACGGCCTCCAGTCCCCCTCGGTGAAGGACCCGTCGGTCGGGGAGAAGCTGGAGATCCTCCACCTCATGGAGGCCCTGGGCATCCAGTCCGCCGACGTGGGCCTCCCTGCCTCCGGCGCCCGGGCCTACCAGGACACCCTCACCCTGGCCCGGGAGACGGTGACGGCGAAGATGAAGCTCCGTCCCAACGCCGCCGCCCGCACCATGGTCCGGGACATCCAGCCCATCGTGGAGATCAGCGGGAAGGCGGGGGTGCCGGTGGAGGTGGCGATGTTCGTGGGGTCGAGCCCCATCCGCTTCTACACCGAGAACTGGGAGCTGGACCGGCTGCTGCTCCTGGTGGAGGAAGCGGTGACCTTCGCGGTCAAGAACGAGCTCCCGGTGATGTTCGTGACCGAAGACACCACCCGCGCCACCCCCGACGCCATCAAGGCCCTCTACCAGACCGCGGTCCGGTGCGGAGCCACCCGCCTCACCGTGGCCGACACCTCGGGTCACGCCACCCCCGCCGGGGTGAAGGCGGTGGTCACCTACGTCCGCGACGTGGCCGAGAAGACCGGCCGCGAGGTGATGGTGGACTGGCACGGACACAACGACCGGGGTCTGGGGGTGGTGAACTCGGTGACCGCGGCCCTGGTGGGAGCGGACCAGATCCACGGCACCGCCATGGGGATCGGCGAACGCTGCGGGAACGCGGCCATGGACCAGATCCTGGTCAACCTCAAGCTCATGGGCCTCATCCCCAACGATCTGTCGCGGCTGCGGGAGTACTGCGAGAAGACGGCGGCCGCGGTGGGGATGGAGATCCCCTTCAATTACCCGGTGATGGGCCGGGACGCCTTCCGCACCGCCACCGGGGTGCACGCGGCGGCGGTGCTCAAGGCCCGCCGGCGCGGCGACACCTGGCTGGAGGACATGGTCTATTCGGCGGTCCCCGCCTTCATGGTGGGCCGGGAACAGGTGATCGAGATCGGTCCCATGAGCGGGCTGGCCAACGTGACCTACTGGCTGGACAAGCACGGGTACGACGCCGCTCCGGCGGTGGTGGACCGGGTATTCGCGGCGGCCAAGAAAGCCGACGCCGTGCTCTGCGACGCGGACATCCACCGCCTGGTCCGGGAGGCGGGGGGCAAGCCCGCCTCCGCCGGCCTGCTTCCCTGATCCGATCCGGCGGGCCTCCCGCCCCGGGCCGCGTTGAGGGCCCCGCCGGACGGTGCTACCCTCGCGCCCGCGCCCGTGCCCGTGCGTTTTCCGGTCCAGGAGGGAACATGAAAGGGTCGACCCGCGCGCTCCTCTCGGCCGTCCTCGCGCCCGCCCTGATCGCGGCGGCCTCCGGCTGCGGCGACAAGAAGCCCCGGACGCCCCCCGCTCCCAGGATCGTCCCCCTCACCGACGAGGCCGCCTTCGACGGCGAGGCCGACGTCTCCCCCGACAGCGCGTTCGTGGTGTTCTCCTCGGCCCGGAACGGCGAGCGCGACCTCTTCCGGCTGGACACCGCCACCGGCCGGACCGCGCCCCTCACCCGGACCCCGGAGGACGAAAGCGAACCGGCGGTATCCTCCGACGGCCGGATCGCCTACATCCGCGGCGAGAGCCGGGGCAGCTCGCTCTGGACGATGGAGGGGGACGGCGCCGGGGCGCGGGAGTTGGCCGCGGACACCTCGGGTTTCTCCTCCCCCACCTGGAGCCCGCACGCCGACACCCTGCTCCTGGTATCCGCCGGCCGAGGCTTCGTGGTGGTCCCGGTGACCGGCTCCACCGACGCTCCCCCCCACCCGGGAACGGCGGTCGATCCGGGCTTCCCGGCGGGGTGGGACCTCCCCGAAGGGGCCGGCCAGCCCTACTGGGGGAGCGGGGGGATCGTGGTCTTCCGCGCCGGAGAGCCCGATTCGGCCGGCGACCTCTACGCCTACCGGCCGGGCCGGGGCGAGCCCGCCCGCCGGCTCACCCGGACCGCCTGGGACGAGCGGGATCCCTACCTGCGGGAGGGTCAGCTCGCCTACGCCGCCGACCCCGAGGGCGTCTACCGGATCCACCTCACCCGATGGCTCCCGGAGGGAGGGGACGCGGGAACGGTGGAGCTGGGCACGGAACGGCGAGATGCCCGGGGGCCGGCGCTGTGGCCGGGGGGCCGGAGCGTCATCTACTCGGAGACCGGGGCCTGGGCGATCCGGACGGCGCCGGTGACCCACGGCGAACCCACCACGGTGGTGCCGCCGATCTCGGGGAACTTCGGGCCGGTGTTCGACACCGATGCCCGGAACATCTACTTCACCTCGGACCGGGACGGAAACGAGGACGTCTACGTGGTGGACCTGTCCGACCTCAACGTGGCCAACCTCACCACCAACCTGGGCCCCGATTACGATCCGGACTACTCCCCGGACCTCCACCGCCTGGTGTTCGCCACCGTGCGGGAGGGGACCCACGAGATCCTTTCCATCGACCAGAGCGGCCTGGACGAGGTGGTGATTGCCTCCGACGCCGGCGAGGACCGCGAACCGCGGTTCTCCCCCGACGGCAGCAGGGTGGCGTTCGTGTCGAACCGGGGAGGAAGCGCGGACATCTGGATCGTGGACTCGGCGGGCGGTGAGCCGGTCCGGCTCACCCGGAACGACAAGGGGGGGGAGTACTCTCCGGCCTGGGTCCAGGACGGGGCGTTCGTGGTGTTCGAGGCGGACTGGACCGGGCGCGAGACCCTGTGGAAGATCGCCGCCGCCGGGGGGGAGGCGGTGCCGGTCACCGCGGACAGCACCGCCGGCTCCTGGGACGCCCATCCCTCGGCCTCGATGGACGGCACCCACGTGGTGTTCTCCCGCGTGCGCCGCGACGATCCCGACATCTGGATCCTGAACCTGGAGACGGGAGCGGCCACCCCGCTCACCACCGACCCAAAGGCCCGGGAGGATCGCCCTTCGCTCAGCCGGGACGGAAATACCGTCACCTATCAGAGCGGGGGGGCGGTGAACCTTTTCCGCCGCTACCTGCCGGCGGGGGCCGGAGGCGCTTGACCGGCGTCCGGGGCGGGACGGTCAGCGGTTGAAGTCGATGTAATCGATGGCCTTGGCGTGGTTGTCCATGGGGAACTCCCAGAGCTGGAAGTCCTTTTCACCCCTGAACTTGGGGATGATGGCGAAGAACTCCTGCTGGTGCTGGTCCCGGTAGGTCAGGGTCAGGTCGAAAGCGGCGTTGGGGTCGAGGGTCATGTTCTCGCGCCCCACGATGGCCTGGTCGAAGAGATCGGCGGACATGGCACCCTGGAACTCGATCCGCTTGAGATCGCGGAAGGGGATGGTGACGAGTTCCTTGTACGAGTCCCTATAGAAACCGTAGAGGGCGTGGATGCCCTTGCGGCGGTTGAACTCGATCTCGAGCTTGTCCACGTAGAACTGCCCGGTGGGGGTCTGCACGGTGACGTTGAACACCTCGCCCCGGTCGGTGGAAATCGGCTCGGGAGTGCCTTGGCCGGCGGACGAGCGCGGAGGGGGCGCCGCCGAGGCCCCGGTGGCGTGCTCGCCCGCTCCCCCGGTGCCGCCGCAACCCCAGAGCGCCAGGAGCCAGCCCGCCGCGATCAGGGTCGCCGCGCCGGCGGCCCGGGAACGGTGAATGCACGACTCGCCTCGCACGGTCTTCGACTTCATCTCGATTTCCTTCTTCCCGTGAACGACCCGGTCAACCCCGTCTCCGCAATCCCTACCGGGAACGGGCCGCCCCCCTTCCCCGGTCGGGCCGGAGCATACCAGGGCGCCCGGAGGCGGACAACGAGGGCGGGACCCACCTCCCGGCCCGAGGCCGGCCGCGCCCGTGGACTCCGTCCCGTGACCCGCCGGGAAGCCGGCCGGAACGGCCCCCAGGAACTCGGAGACGGCCGGGAAGCCACCCCCCGCAGCCCAGAGCCCCTCCAGGCTCCGGGCAGCCCTCCCGGCCCCGGCGCGGACCCTGGACGGGTCCGGTTCGGCTCGTGATAGCATGAGGCTCCCCCCCCCGGGGGCCCGCGGCGCCGCTCCTGACGGACGAAGGCCCCCCGCATGCACGCAGAGTCGATCGGATGGCTGAGACCCGCTCTCGGCGCGCTGTTGCTCGCCGTGGGCCTGGTGCTGCGGTTCGGCCGCTTCCGCGAGGGACGCGGGCCGCTCCTCGGCCTCCCCTGGGCCGACCGCGATCCGGACATCCTCCGCCGCACCCGCCACCGCACCGGTGAGATGCTCGCCACCTGGGCGGCGTGGCTGGGGGTGGAGATGGCGGCGGGGATGCCGGAGTCGTGGGCGGCATCGGTGGTGGCGCCGCTGGTGATCGTGAGCGCGGTCACCCTGAGCTACCCGGCCCGGCTCTACGCCCGCCGCCACCTTCCCCGCCTGGCCGGCCGGGGAGCGCCGGGCGCCGACCGCGCCCTCCCCGCGCGCGGCGGCTGGGCGGTGGTGATCCTCCGGGAGACCGTCCCCTTCGCGGCCATCCTCGGTCCGATCCTCATCGTCCGGAGGATCCACGGCGATCTCCCGGAACGGATCCCGGTGGCGTGGGCACTCCACAACGGCCCCTACGTTTGGATGCAGCGGACCGAGGCCCTGGAACTCCTCCGCCACCAGACCATGCTGGTGTACCTGCTCCTGGCCGGGCTGGAGGGGGTCTACCTGGTGGCCACCTGGGCGGGGGGCAACCGCCGGGACATCGCCCGCCGGATGCTCACCCCGCGCCACTGGCTCTACTTCCTTTTCAAGACCGGATGGGTGGCGCTCTTCGCCGGACTGAACCTCGGCTTCGTGCGCCACGCCCGGTCCGGATCTCCGCCCTATCCCTACCTGCTTCCCGGGATCGCCGCCCTCGTGGTCCTGGGAATCCTGGCCGCGCTGGAGACCCGGAGAAGTCGCGCCGATCCCGCGCCCCCGGGTCCCTGAGCCGGACCTACTTGGAGTCCGATTTGGAGCCGACCGAGCTCTCCAGGGTCAGATAGCGGACGGCAACCGCGTCCATGCGGACCTGGCTCTTCAGTCCGCCCCCCTCGTCGGCGGAGGGCTTCACCTCGATCAGGGCGTCGGCGCCGACCTTGCGGGCGTAGTCCTTGAGCGAGGCCAGGAGCTGGTCGTAGGTGGAGCTGTCGTTGAAGGCCGCGTCCATGGTCTTGCAGGCGGAGAGCTTCCCGATGACCACGTGGGGGGTCAGGACCGAGCCCTCGTGGATCTCGATGGGGGCGTTCCGGTCCTTGGGCGTGTACTGGGCGCTCTCCTGCATGGGCACGAAGCGCACCCCGGAGCCACATCCGGCCAGGGCCGCGGCGGTCAGGACCAGGAGCGCGCCGGCGAGCGCGTGACGAACTGAAGCTTTCATTTCCAGCCTCCCCGAGTGATACAGGTTTGGGGGGACCTGTGGGCGGTCCCAGGGGTCGGTGATCGGCTTTCCGCAGTCCGCCTTTCACCACACCCCCCCCAAATCCGGGCCAAATCGGGGTTTTTGGCGCGAAATCGTTTGACAGCCCCCGACGCGCAGTGTTTTATTTCGCCGGAAATCAAGGACGGAGCGGCCTCGGAGCCGTTTTCCCGGGTCTACTCAAATTCAACCTTTAGGAGAGTGGCATGGCCAAGAAAGTGGCGAAGAAGAAGGCGTCGGCCAAGAAGGCCGCCGGCGGCGAGCTCATCATCTCGAAGTCGCGGACCAAGGCCGCGGTGAAGAAGTGCAACGTGTCGAGCGATTTCTACGGCGCCCTGGACAAGAAGGTGCGGTCCATCATCGCCGACGCGGAAAACCGCGCCCTGGGCAACAAGCGGAAGACCCTCAAGCCCCAGGACCTGTAGGCGGGCACCGGCTTCCGGCCGGACAGGATCTCCACGAACGGGGCCCCCGGGGCGCCGTTCGGGACACTCAGGCGGATCCGGGAGTTCCTCCCGGGTCCGCTTGTCGTTTTCCCCTGGATTGGTCATGCTCTGGAAAATGCCGGCTCCGGCGACGGGAGTCATCCCCCCCACGTCCCAGCCGGCCGGGAAGGAGAATCGACATGTGTTCGACGGTTGACCGGACCGGTTCCGGGGCGTCGCGGGGGCGGGGCCTCGGGTGGAGGCGCGGAATCCTGGGGACGGCGGCGGGACTGCTCCTGGCCGCATCCCCGGTCTGGGCGTCGGGGACGATCAAGGGAACCGCGGCGTTCAGCGGAGTCAGCCTGGCTCCGCTTCCGCGGGCGCACGTGGTGGTCCACCCCTTCGGGGACGGAATCACCGTCTCCGGGGAGGCCACCACCGATCCCGCCGACGGCACCTTCCGGGTGGACGGCCTCCCCGACGGCGCCTACGACCTCACGGTGAGCGCCTCGTGCTACACCCCCGAATCGAGAGCCGACATCACGGTGAGCGGCGACACCACCGACGTGGGAACGCTCGCCCTCGCCGCCGGACCCTCCAGCTTCGACACCATCCAGCTCCTCGGCGACTTCAACGGGTGGAACCTCTCCACCCCGTCCATGGTCCCTACCGGGGCCTGCACCTGGGCGGACACGCTGAACCTCTCCGCCGGGACCTACAACTGCAAGTTCGTGACCGGCGGCGCCTTCGACAACCCGCCCGACTACGGGGGGGACCAGAACGCGGGGCTGCTCCTGCCCGGCGGTCCCTTCGCGACGTGGCCGCTGAGCGGATCCGGGGGCGCGATCAGCGTCACCGCCCCCGTCACCGGGCAGTACGTCTTCACCCTGAACGAGGCCACCCAGAGTTTCACCGTGTTCCTCGAGGGGGGCGCGCCCCAGGGCTCGATCAGCGGCACCGTCTCGTTCGCGGGGCTCGACGCCGCCCCCTATCCCACCGCCAAGGTGGAACTCATGCAGGGGACGACCGTCCTGCGCACGGTCAAGAGCGACACCGGCAACCGCCAGTTCTCGATCAGCCTGGTCGGGGACGGGACCTACACCGTGCGGGTCTCCTCGCCCTGCTTCCAGACCCTGTCCCAGACCGAAGTGGCGGTGGCGGGGGCCGGAGTGAACCTGGGAGTGTTGAACCTGGCCGCGGGAACCAGCTCCTATACCTCGATCCAGCTCCTGGGGGATTTCAACGGATGGAACCTGGGCGCGACCCCGTCCATGATCCAGGACCCGCCCTGCGTGTGGACCGTGGACATCACCATGAACGCCGCCGGGAACTACTATTGCAAGTTCGTGACCGGGAGCGCCTACGACAATCCGCCCGACTACGGCGGGAACCAGACCCTCACCCTGGAGGTGCCGGGAGGTCCCTTCCCGACCTATCCGGTGGGGGGGGGCGACACCGCGATCAAGCTCCACGCCTCGCTCGGCGGCACCTACCGGGTGACCTTCGACGAGCGCCGGCAGAGCTTCACCGTGACCACCATCACTCCGGCCCGTCCCACCACCTGGGGGCGGCTCAAGACGATGTGGTAGACGCCGGCTCCAGCCGTTGGCTGGTCTCGACCGCTGCCGGTCCCTTCCCGGGGGCCGGCAGCGTCGTGTTCCGGAGGGCGTAGCGGTCGATCAGCGCCCCCGCGCCCGGACACACCCGCTCGAAGGCCTCGCGGGCCTCGAACGGGGTGAGCGGGCGGTGGGTGCGGTAAAAGTCGTGCTCCTCGAACAGGGTCCGGAGCACCCGGTCCAGGGCGCCGGGACCGCACCGGGACTCCAGCTCCCGGTCGAGCATCCGCGACACCAGGTAGCCGCGGGAGTAGACCAGCCGGTACACGTCCATGTCGTCCATCCGGCGGGCGGCGTCGGCGAGGGTGAGAGCGTTCCAGCCGGGGGTCTCGCGGTACTCCCGCTCCTTGCGCGCGGCGACCGCGGCCACCTGGGCCGGGCTCATCACGCCCGCCCGCTCCATGAGCCGGTAGGAGAGGTACTCGGTCATCCCCTCCATGAGCCAGATCATGTCGGGAGCGTTCCGGTAGGGGGGTTCGGCGTCGGCGGTGACGGCGCCGCCGAGGTAGAAGTGCACGCACTCGTGGGCGGCCAGAGCGGTGAGCGGGGTGGGATCGTCGAAACGGTCGGGGGTGGCCAGGCAGAGGAAGGCCCCCTCCTCGCTGGTCCCGGTCATGATGCTCCGGCCCGGCTGGGGGGACATGGTCCGGTAGAGCGCGACCACGTTCAGGGAGTCGCCGCGGGGGGGCGATCCGAAGAGATCGTTCATGGCGCGAAGGACCGGGAAGATCCGGTTGGCCACGGTGAGCCCCAGGGGGCGGGTCGCGGTGTCCTCGGTGAGCACGGTCACCGCGACCGGGCCCGAGGCCATCCGGGAGGAGGCGAAGTCGCCGGCGGCGACCATGCCGCTCCAGAGATCGTGCGGGGTGCCGGGCCGGTAGGCGCCCTCCCCTTCCGGCCACGAGGACCACCGGCGCCATCCCCCGGGGCCCTCGACGGCGACGCGCGCGTCGATGGGGAGGTCGAGGTCCGCCGCCCCCGGCAAGAGGAAGATCGAGTAGCCGACCAGGACCAGGCGGTTGCGGTCGACGAACGAGGCCTCGGGGGAGACGTCCCGGGGGTAGGGTTCGACCCGGTAGGTGAGGCGGACCGGATCCGCCGACCGCTCCAGGCGCCAGCGGGTCTCCCCCGCCTCCGCGCCGCGGGTGACCGGGATCGGGCGCCCGCGGGAGTCGGCCGCAGCTACCGCCTCCACGTGCCCCGGCTGATCCTGGAGGAGGCCCCACCCGTCCAGGAGCCGGAACACCGGGTGGGGTCCGAGGCCGCGGGCGGTGAGCTCCACCTCGAAACCGGCTCCGGGGGTCGGGGTCACCCGGTAGTCCAGGTGCATCCGGGCGTTGCCGGAGCCGCGGCCGCACCCCGCCGCGCCCAGGCCGAGGGCGAGAACGAAGAGGGCTTCCCGGGTGAGGCGTTTGGCGTCGGACATTCCGCTCCCGTGACACGCCCGGCGGGGTGCCGGGAGCGCCGGGACTCGAACCGGCGCCCGGGCCGATGGGCCGTTGGATTCGGTTGGTTTATAGTAGGAAGATCGGCCGCGGGGGCGGCGCGCTTGATCCACAAGGACTACCATCGCCACGGGGCGGCGGATTCCGCCCCGGCCCGCGATCGGACGGGTTTCATGCAGTTGACCCTGAACGGAAAGCCCTATCGGACCGGCGCCGGCGTGGTGTCGGTGGCGGATCTCCTGCGCGAACTCCGCCTGACCGGGAGCCGGAGCGCGGTGGCGGTGAACGGAACCGTAGTTCCACGGACCGAGCAGGGCGGGCGGCGGCTGGTCGAAGCCGACCGGGTGGACGTGATCGGAGCCGTCGCGGGGGGATGACGGCGGCGCTGCCGGGCGGCCACGCCGCCGCGGGAACGGGAGGTACGACGATGGAGACGAACGGGCACGACGACAGGCTCGTCCTGGGGGACTTCGCGTTGGGATCCCGGCTCATCGCCGGGACCGGGAAGTACCCCAGCCTCCCGGTCATGCGGGAGTCGCTTCGCGAGAGCGGAACCGAGCTGGTGACGGTGGCCATCCGCCGGGTGAACCTGGACGAACGGGAGACCGGAAGCCTCTTGGGGGCGCTGGAGGAGGACGGCTACCGGCTGCTTCCCAACACCGCCGGCTGCTACACCGCCAAGGACGCGGTGCTCACCGCCCACCTCGCCCGGGAAGCGCTGGGGACCTCTCTGGTGAAGCTGGAGGTGATCGGAGACGACCGCACCCTCTTCCCCGACGCGGTGGAACTCCTGGAGGCGGCGCGGACCCTGGTCCGGGACGGCTTCACCGTGCTCCCCTACGCCAGCGACGACCCGGTCCTGTGCCGCAAGCTCGAGGACGCGGGCTGCGCGGCGGTGATGCCGCTGGCCGCCCCCATCGGGAGCGGCCTGGGGGTGCGGAACCCCTATAACCTCCGGATCATCCTGGAGACGGTGAAGGTCCCGGTGATCGTGGACGCGGGGGTGGGTACCGCTTCCGACGCCGCGGTCGCCATGGAACTGGGCTGCCACGGCGTGCTCATGAACACCGGCATCGCCGGCGCCCGCGATCCGGTCCGGATGGCGCGGGCCATGCGCCGGGCGGTGGAGGCGGGCCGCGACGCCTTTTTGGCCGGCCGCATCCCCCGGAAGCTCTACGCCACCGCCTCGAGCCCGCTGGAGGGCGTGGTCCGCTCGTGAGGGAGGGTTTCCCGCCCGGTCTGCTGCTCGTGACCGACCGCTCGGCCGCGCGGGCACCGCTGGCCGGGGTGTGCGCGGCCGCCCTCGACGCCGGCTTCGCCGCGGTGATGCTGCGGGAGAAGGACCTGGAGGCCCGGGAGCTCCACGAGCTGGCCCTCCCCCTGGCCGCGCTCTGCCGCGAGCGGGGGAAACCCTTCCTGGTCAACGACCGGCTGGACGTGGCCCTGGCGCTTCCCGGGGCCGGGGGGCACGTGGGCAAGGGGGGGATCCCGGTGGCCGATGCGCGCCGCGCCCTGGGTCCCGGACGGCTCCTGGGCTATTCGGCGCACGCCGTCTCCGAGGCCTCGGAGGCGGTGGACGCCGGCGCGGATTACGTGTTTCTGAGCCCCGTCTTCCCCAGCCGGAGCAAACCCGGGCTGGCGCCGCGGGGTCCGGGGTTTCTGGAGGAGGCGGCGGGAGTGCTGGGACCGGGCCGGCTGGTGGCCCTGGGCGGGATCACCGCGGAAACGGTGGGGCGGGCTCGCGTGGCGGGAGCGGCGGGAGCGGCGGTCATGGGCGCGGTGATGCGGTCCGATGACCACGAGGGGGCGGCGCGGGCGCTGGTCGCGGCGTGGGACGCCGCCGGGCCCGGAGATCCCGCCGGCTGACCGCAAAAAGGAGGACCCATTGCACCGAACGCGCTGGGCGGCCCTGCTCCCAACCCTGGCCCTCGGCGGCTGCCTGGCCGCCGGCGGCCGCTCCGGGCCGGGAACTCCCACCGGACCCGCCGGCACCGCCGCCACCGGGGTGGTGATCGACGAGGACCTCTCCGGGCAACCGGTGTTCCCCATCTCCAACTGGTGGAACCTGGAGGTGGACCACGCTCCGGTGGATTCGAATTCCGCGGCCTACCTCGACTTCCTGAGCGGGCGCTCGCCTTCGAATCCGACCGCGGTGCGCCACCTCCATCCCGACTTCGGGCCGCCCCCCTACGGGATCCCCTACGTGACGGTGTCCGGCGCGCAGCCCCTGGTCCCGGTCGTCTTCACCCTTTACGGGGACGAGAGCGACGCCGGCGCGCCGGGGCGGCCGCCCGGGTATCCGATCCCCGACGAGGCCTTCCAGAGCGCGGGCTACATCGAGGGGGACGTAGCCGGGGGCGGAACCGGCGGGGACCGGCACCTCCTGCTCATCGACCGGGACCGATGGCTGTTGTTCGAGACCTACGCCACCCACTACAACCCCGCGCTTGCGCGCTGGGAGGCGGGCTCGGGCGCGACCTGGGACTTGAACGCCGACGGGCGCCGCCCCGAGGGGTGGACCTCGGCCGACGCCGCCGGGCTGGCCGTTTTCCCGGGACTGGTGCGTTATGACGAGGTCTACGGCGCGGGCGAGATCCGCCATGCCTTCCGCTTCACCGCCCGCGCCACCGACGGCCACGTCTGGCCCGCCTCCCATACCGCGGGCTCCACCGCCGGCGCTCCCCCGCTGGGGCTGCGGCTCCGGCTCAAGGCGGGAGTGGACCCTTCCGGGTATCCGCCCGAGATCCAGCGGGTCTTTCGCGCGATGAAGGCCTACGGGCTGATCCTGGCCGACAACGGCAGCGACATGTACATCACCGGCACCATGGACGCTCGCTGGGACAACGACGTGTTGAACCCGGCCTTCGGGAGCCTCACCGCCGACGACTTCGAGGTGGTGGAGCGGGGCTGGAACCCCACCGCCACCGGCGTCCCCGAATAAGCCGGCCCAGCCGCGCGAGGGGGCGGCGAGGGTCGCGGGGCTCCGGGCCGTTTCGGGGAGATTCGCCGGAATTTCGCCTTGCCGGGCCGCCCGAATAGGTCTATGCCGAATCCGGTCAGAGCGGTCAGCCCACTTCCCCCCCCCCCCCCCCCCCCGCTCCCGCATCCTCCAAGAGACGGCAAAGAAGCTCTGATCCAGGAGGTTCGCCATGACTCTCCGGTCGACCCTGCTCGGCGCTCTCGTCCTACTGACGCTGCCGGCTCTCCCGGGAGCGGCGGCGGGTTCCAACCCCGACGCCAAGCTCCTCCTTCACGCGAAGTCCCACACCACCCTGGGCGGCACCTTGTGTACCACCCGGGGCCCGAGCAACCTTCCGTGCAACGAGTTCTCCACCTCCGGCCGGGTGGGGATTCCCGCCGACGTCTACCTCCTCGTCACCCATGTGGACTCCGCGCTCTCGGTCTCCGAGATCGAGTGCGGCGTCTTCTTCATGTGGTCTAGACATCATGGATTGACCGACCCATCCGCAAGCCGTGGGTTACGCTGCGGATGGGGAAACCAACCGTGGCGCAGAGCCACCTACGGAGGGTCGGTCATGAGGAAGTCTACCTTGTTTGTCGGGCTGGATGAAGCGAAGGACAGCCTTGCCGTGGCGGTAGCCGAGCTGGGCCGCCGGGGCGAAGTTCGGGATCAAGGGGTCATTGCCAACACTCCGGAAGCGCTGACCAAGCTGGTGCGAAAGCTGGGGCGTCCCCGGGACCTGAGCTTCGCGGTGGAGGCGGGCCCCTGCGGCTACGCGACGCACCGGCACCTGACGTCGCTGGGCGCGGAGTGCATCGTGGTGGCGCCGTCGAAGATGCCTCGTCGTCCGGGGGACCGGATCAAGAACGATCGGCGGGATGCGGCGACCCTGGCCCGGCTTCATCGGGCCGGGGAATTGACCGCGGTGTGGGTCCCGGATCCCGAGAGCGAGGCGATGCGGGACCTGACCCGATCCCGGGAGGACGCGAAGTACGCCGAGACCCGGGCGCGGCAACGGCTCGGCTCGTTCCTTCTGCGCCACGGCCGGCGGTATGGGGGTCGATCCCACTGGACGGCCTCCCACCTGCGGTGGATCCAGGAGCAGACGTTCTCTCACCCGGCGCAGCAGCTCTGTCTGGAGGAGTACCTGAAGGCGACCGAGGAGGCGGGCAGGCGCGTGACCCGGCTGGCTGGTCAGATCCGGGAGTTGGTGCCGCAGTGGTCGATGGCCCCGGTGGTGAACGCGTTGAGCGCCCATCGCGGGGTGTCGTTGATCACGGCCTCGACCACTGTTGCGGAGTTGGGCGACCTGACGCGGTTCACCAAGGCCCGGGAGGTCATGGGGTTCGTCGGGTTGGTGCCCTCGCTGATGGCCACGGGTCAGACCCACCGCACCGGATCGATCACCAAGACGGGTAATGCCCACGTGCGCCGGTGCCTGGTCGAGGCGGCTTGGGCCTACCGCCATCCCGCTCGGCGTACGGCCGTTCTTCGAAAGCGTCTGGAAGGACAACCGGACGCGGTCCAGGAGATCGCGTGGAAGGCGCAGGTGCGGCTGTGCGGGCGGTACCGAAAGCTAACCGCCCGCGGGAAACACCACAACAAGGTGATCACCGCGATCGCCCGGGAGTTGCTCGGCTTCCTCTGGGCCACGGCGTGCCTGGTGCAGCCGTCCACCGTCGGGACCAGCAGGTAGGCGGGGGGACACTCGGTTGCGACTTCTGAGGTCAGCGGGTCATCGCGGCCACGGATCGGGGAGAACCCTCGTTAGCGCTATGTGCGCCGCCTTCGGTATGCACGACACTAGACCGAGGCAGCTCCCTGACGGAACGATGACCGGTGGTACCCAACCCACGAATATCAGAGGGATCGACCGTCGAAGGAAGGTCCCGATGGCCCGCTGGCTCCAGGAGTCGTGCTACAGAAACAGGGGGGCCCAGAACCCGGTGCCCCCCTGAACCTGACGCGAAAGTAACCCTTGACGGGTCAATCCATATCAGCGCTTGCGTCTCCTCCGCCCCGAGCGCGACTTCTTCGAGGCCGGAGAGCCGGAACTCTTCCCGGCGGCGGGGGCGGCCTTGGCGCTCCCCGCCGCGCTCCTGGCCGCGTTTTCCCCACCCTTTCCCTTGCCCCGTTTCCCGCGCGGCTCCCGGCCGCCCGCGGGGCGCTTGGGCGTGGAGGTCCCCTCGAACTCGGATCGGGCCCGGCGATGGCGGCGGGAGGGACGCTCCTCCTCGTCGGCGGACTCCTCTCCCACCAGGGTGAAGTCGATCTGGCGGAGCTCCTTGCTCACCGACAGCACCTGCACCGTCACCCGGTCGCCGAGGGTGAAGCGGCGCCCGGTATTGCTCCCCATGAGCGCGAAGTCCTCCTCCAGGAACTCGTAGTAGTCGTCCCCCAGGTTGCTCACGTGGACGAGTCCGCTCACGTGGTAGCGCTCCAGTTCCACGAAGAACCCGAACACCTCCACCCCGGTGATGACCCCGGTGAACTCGTCCCCGACGTGGCGTTCCATGAACTGGATCTTCTTGAGCTCCACCGAGTCGCGCTCGGCGCTCTCGGCCAGCCGCTCCCGCTCGCTCGCCAGCACCGCGGTCTCCTCCAGCCACTCGCGGTAGCGGGCCTCGTCGGGGATCGGCATCCGCTGGCGTCCGGAGAGGATCCGGAGCGTCCGATGGACCAAGAGGTCCGGGTAGCGCCGGATGGGCGAGGTGAAGTGGGTGTAGTCGCGGAGGGCCAGCCCGTAGTGCCCGAGGGGAGCGGTGTCGTACCGGGCCCGGGCCAGGCTCCGCAGCACCACCATGTTCAGGATCAGCTCCTCGGGCTTCCCCTCCGCCTTGGCCAGGACCCGCTGGAGCTCCCCGGGAGGCACCTTCCCCTTCTTGTCCGGATAGAGCTGATAGCCGAGCTTCCCCAGCACCTCCTGGAGTTCCTCCAGCTTCTTCTCCGGCGGCTCCTCGTGGACGCGGTAGATCGCGGGCCGCTTGGACTGCAAGAGATGCCGGGCCACGATCTCGTTGGCGAGCAGCATGAACTCCTCGACCAGCCGGTTGCTCTCCTTCCGCACCACCTTGGTGATGTCGACGGGAAGCCCCTCCTCGTCCAACTCCACCCGGCTCTCGGGAAGGTCGAAATCGAGCGCCCCGCGCTTGGTGCGCTTGGCGTTCAGCACCTGGGCGAGGGCGCGTAGCCGGTCCAGCAGCCCCGCGATCCCGGTGAGCTCGCGATGGGCGGCGGGATCGCCGTCGAAGTACGCCTGCACCTCTTCGTAGGTCAGCCGGCGGGTGGAGCGGATGACCGTATCCTGGATCCGGTAGTCCAGGACCTTCCCCTTGGGAGTCATGGTGGCGACCACCGACATGGCCAGCCGGTCCACCCCCGGGTTCAGGGAGCAGAGGCCGTTGGAGAGCTTCTCCGGGAGCATCGGCAGCACCCGGTCCACCAGATAGACGCTGGTCCCCCGGGCGCGGGCCTCCTGGTCCAGGGCGTCGCCGAACCGCACGTAGTGGCTGACGTCGGCGATGTGCACCCCCAGCTCCAGGTTTCCGTCCTTGGTCTCGGTCAGCGAGAGCGCGTCGTCGAAGTCCTTGGCGGTGACCGGATCGATGGTCACCACCTGGGTGTTCCGGAAATCCACCCGGTTTCCGATCTCGTCGGGGGGAACCTCGTCGGGAAGGCGGCCGGCCGCCGCCTCGACCTCCACCGGGAACTCGGTGGGGAGGCCGTTGTGCTTGATGATCAGGAGCACGTCCAGGCCGGGGTCGCCGGGCATCCCCAGCACCTCGCTCACCCGCCCCACCGGCCCCGAGGTGGACGATCCCCAGTCCAGGATGCGGACGGTGACCTTCTGCCCGTCCCGGACCTCGCCCGCCTCGCTCATGGGCACGAAGATGTCCTTGCGGAACTTGGGGTCGTCGGGGTGCACGGTCACGAAGTGCTGCCCGCGCTCCACCGTGCCCACGAACTCCTCGCGGGCCCGCTCCAGCACGCGGACCACCCGTCCCTCGGGCCGGCCCCGCTGGCGATGCTCGACCCGCACCACCGCCTTGTCCCGGTGAAAGGCGTTGTCGAGCTCGTCGGCGGGGACGTAGACGTCGTCTCCCCCTTCTCCGGGATCAGGAAGGCGGCGCCGCTCCGGATCACCGCCAGGTGTCCCACGATCAGGTTGATCCGGTCCGGCGGGGCGAACCGGCCGTTCTTGACCTGATAGAGCTCGCCCGAGGCCACCAACCCCCGCAGGTAGTCGCGGAACTCCCGGTAGTCGTCGCCGCCCACCTTCAGCTCCCGCGCCAGCTCCTTGGCCTTGAGCGGCCGCCCCACGCCGTGCAGCGCCTCCAGCACCGGCTCCTTCAGGAACTCTGCCACTTAGGCGCCTCCCCCGGTGCCGCGGAACTGGTCCGCCTTGTTCTTGAACATCACGTTGAAGGTGGTGAGGGTGCCGTAGATGCGGGTCACGTACTGCTGGAGCTCCACCCGGTCCTCGTCGGTGAGCTTGGGGTGCGCGTTGATCTTGGCCTCCAGCACCCGCAGCCGGTCCCGCAGCATCACCAGCTTGTGGAAGAAGCCATCGAGCGGCACCTCCTTGGGCTGGGCGGTGGGATCGCCGGGCTGGAGCACCATCGTCCCCCCCTCCCAGCGCCCCTCCAGCCGGAGGTCGCTCACCCCCAGCTCCTGGTCGAGCACCTCCCGCACCAGCTCGCGGAACTCGTCCACGTGCATGGTGGGGGTGAACTCGGCGGCGTCGGCGTCGGATTTCCATTCCATGATCGGCCTCCTCTGAATCCGCGTCCCGGGCAGGCGCGGCCATGCTTGAATTGAATGTCGGTCCGGGGGTCGCCGCCCTCCGGCGGGCCTATCGCGTCGTCCCGAGGCCCCGCCGGGGTTTCCCGAACGGCGCCAGGGAGGTGCTCTTCTCCACCTGCTCGCCGACCCCGATGACGAAGCTCAGGTCGAGGGGCTGGTAGCCGGTCCCGGGCCGGAACAGCAGCGCGACCCGCTCCGCGACCACCGCCGGTCCGAGGACCGCTCCCCGGTCGTCGGTATGGGTAAAGGGCTCCCCGATGGGAATGTCAGCGATGTCGTAGGTCCCGTCGGCCGCGGTGAACGCGTTGAACGGACCCAGGTCCAGGGAGTTCGCCGGCCGGTTGATCAGGAACGGGGCGACCAGCACGGCCCCCTTCCCCCGGGGGGCCCCGGCGGGAACGACGACCCGGACCTGGTAGAGCCCGTTGGGGAACATGCCGCCGGCGCCGTCCCAGGTCCAGGACCCGGTCCCGGAGAGGGTGACCGGCGCCGCCACCGTGGCCAGGAACTGTTCGGCCCCGCTCACCATCCCCCAGATCTCGATTCTGGCGGTGGTGTCCGCGGTGGCGTGGACCCGGATGTTGAGCGGGATTCCCGAGGGGTTGATGAGCGGATCGGGGTAGGGCGGGTCGAGGGTCACCGGGTCGGCGGCGACCGGGACGGCCGGCGCGGGGCCCCTCGAAACCGAGTTCCAGTCGTAGACCAGGGCAAGGTTCACCCCGGGGATCGGATTCCCCTCCAGATCGGTGACCTGGCCGAGGATGACCGTCCCCTGTCCCGAAAGGCCGGTGTTCAGACACCCCGACCCCAAAACGGCCGCCGCGAGCGCGGCGACCGCGGCGATGACCCGGTGGACTTTCATGGCATTGATCATCGTATCCCGACCGCGGTCCGGCGGCAACCGCCCCGCTTGCCGCCCGGGACCGGGGCCACTAGCATGACCCCGGGCCGCGGGGCCCGGAGAAGGAGCTTCGCCATGGATCTGAACCTCGACCAGGAGCAGCGCGCGCTCCGGGAACTGGCCCGGGAGTTCGCCCGGAACGAGATCGAGCCGGTGGCGGCCGAGCACGACCGCACCGGCGAGTTCGCCGTCGACGTCTACCGCAAGGCGTTCGAGGTCGGGCTCATGAATACCCACGTCCCCGCGGAGTACGGCGGCCTGGGGCTGGGGGTGTTCGAGGGATGCCTGATCGCGGAGGAAATGGCCGCCGGGTGCAGCGGCATCTACACCTCGATGGAGGTCAACACCCTGGCCCAGGCCCCGGTGATCGTGGCCGGGACCGAGGATCAGAAGCACCGGTTCCTCGGGCCGATGACCCAGGAACTCACCTTCGCCAGCTACGCGGTGACCGAACCCGATGCCGGGAGCGACGTGGCCGGCATCCAGACCCGCGCGGTCCGGGACGGGAACGACTACGTCCTGAACGGGCACAAGATGTGGATCACCGGGGCCTCGCACGCGAGCTGGTTCTTCGTCCTCGCCTACACCGATCCCGAGAAGAAGTACAAGGGCATGACCGGTTTCCTGGTTCCCGCCGACAGTCCCGGGGTCCGCGTGGGCAAGAAGGAGATGAACATGGGGCAGCGGGCCTCGGACACCCGGGCGGTGGACTTCGAGGACGTGCGGGTGGCGGGCGACAACCGCCTGGGCGCCGAAGGGCAGGGCTGGCTCATCGCCATGTCCGCCTTCGACCACACCCGGCCCCCGGTGGCGGCGGGAGCGGTAGGGGTGGCGCGCCGGGCCATGGAGCACGCCGTCGCCTACGCCAAGGAACGCCGGGCGTTCGGGGTGCCGATCGCCCGGCACCAGGCGGTGGCGTTCATGATCGCGGACATGGCCAAGGACGTGGAGGCGGCCCGGCTCCTGGTCTGGCAGGCGGCGTGGAAGATCGACCAGGGGGAGCGCAACACCCTGGAAGCGGCCTACGCCAAGTGCTTTGCCGCCGACACCGCCATGCGGGTGACCACCGACGCGGTCCAGGTGTTCGGGGGCTACGGCTTCAACCAGGAGTACCCGGTGGAGAAGCTCATGCGCGACGCCAAGGTGTTCCAGATCTACGAGGGCTCGAGCCAGATCCAGCGGGTGATCATGGCACGCGAGCTCCTCAAGGACTGAGCCGGTGGTCGCGCTCCTCGTCGCGGTGGCCGCGCTGCTGGTGATCTGGGACGTGGTGATGTACAACCGGCTGGTGGGCCTCCGGAACCGCGCCCAGGGGTCGTGGTCCGACATCGACGTCCAGCTCAAGCGCCGGCACGACCTGGTGGGGAACCTGGTGGAGACGGTGAAGGGCTACGCCGCCCACGAGCGGAATACCCTGGACGAGGTGACCCGGGCCCGCGCCCAGGCCGAAGGGGCCCGCGGGTTGGGGCGCCCCGCCGAGGCGGGCAAGGCGGAGCGCGCGCTCACCGGAAGCATGCGGGGCCTGTTCGCCCTGGCCGAGGCCTACCCCGATCTCAAGGCCAGCGACCGCTTCCTGGACCTGCAGAAGGCGCTTACCGGGGTCGAGGACGACATCCAGAACGCCCGCCGCTACTACAACGCGGTGGTCCGCGATTACAACACCCGGATCCAGTCGTTCCCCGACGTCCTGGTCGCCCGGCCCCTGGGCTTCCGGGAACGGGAGTTCTTCGAGCTGGAGAGCCCGGCGGAGGCGGCCGTCCCCCGGGTGGACCTGGGCGGCGCCGGCTGATCCCGCGCCGCCGGCCGCGTCGAAACCGGGCTCCCCGCGAGCCCGCACCGAGGGGGGATCTCCCGACATGCGCCGTCTCGCCGTTCTCCTGATCGCGCTGTGTGCCCCGGCCGCCGTCCCGGGCCCCGCCCGGGCGGATCTCGGCGGGTACACCATCAGCGATTTCCGCGCCGACCTGGTGGTGGGCCGGGACGCGGGCCTCACCGTCACCGAGCACATCACCGTGGACTTCTCCGAGGCCCGCCACGGGATCTACCGCACCATCCCCGTCCGCTACACCGACCCCAAGGGCTTCCTCTACGACCTGGGGTTCCGCTTCGGCGGGGTCACCGACGGGAACGGCCACGCCTACGCGGCCAAGGTGACCGATCAGGGGCATTACGTGAACATCCGGATCGGGAGCGCGGACCATACCGTCTCCGGCCGGCGGGAGTACCTGGTCCGGTACTCCGTGCGCAGGGGCCTCGGTCATTTCCCCGACCATGACGAGCTGTACTGGAACGCGACCGGAAACGAATGGCAGGCGGAGATCCAGCACGCCTCGGCCACCGTGCACCTCCCGGTGGACCTCCCCGCGGACTCGCTCCAGGCCTTCGTCTACACCGGCCGGTTCGGGGCCAGGGGCGAGGCCGCGACCGTCGGCTACCCGGCGCCGGGCGAGATCCAGTACCGGACCACCGGCCCCCTCGCCCCCCTCGAGGGCCTCACCGTGGACGCGGTCTGGCCGGTGGGCTACGTGACCTTCCCGGGCCCCGCCGCCCGCATCGCGCAGTTCGCCGCCGACAACTGGATCATGGTGATGCCGGTCCTCTTCGCGGCGCTCCTCTTCTGGCTCTACCGGACCCGCGGGCGCGACCCCGAGGGCCCGGCGGCGGTGATGGTCCGCTACGAGGCGCCCCCCGGACTCACTCCGGGGGAACTAGGCACCGTGGTCGACGAGAAGGTCGATCTCCGCGACATCACCGCCACCCTGGTCGACCTGGCGGTGCGGGGATACCTGGTGATCAAGAGCGAGGAGCAGAAGGGGCTGTTGGGCCTCCTCAAGCACACCGAGACCGTGTTCGAGCGGCTGGACGGGAAGCCCTGGGAGGATCTCCTCCCCCACGAGCGCAAGCTCCTCGACGCCCTGTTCGAGACCGGCGACCGGGTCGAGGCCGCCGACCTCAAGAATAGGTTCTACGTGCACCTCCCGGCGGTCCGGAACGCCCTTTACGACCGCCTGGTGAAGGAGCGCTACTTCGCGGCCAGGCCGGCGAGCGTGCGCGGGGCCTACATCGGCGGGGGGATCGCGGCGGGGGTGGCGACCCTCCTGGTGGGCCTGCTCTGGGCCAAGGCCCGGGGCGGGATCATGCCCAACGCCCTGGTCTTTCCCCTCATCGCCGGCGGGGCCTCCGCGTTCCTCTTCTTCGGGTTCGCCCCCACCATGCCCCGCCGGACCAAGGCCGGGGTGGAGATGCGGTCGTGGGCGCGCGGGTTCGAGGAGTTCGTCCACCGGGTGGAGCGGGAACGGCTCGAGGCCGACCGGGCCCGCAACGTGTTCGAGTCCCTGTTGCCCTACGCGATGGCGCTGGGGGTGGCCGGCGCCTGGGCCAAGCGGTTCGAGGGGATCTACGCCGAGGGCGCGTCCCCCGCCTGGTACGTGGGAGCCTACCCGGGTGCGATGTTCAGCACCCGGAGCTTCGAGCAGAACCTCTCCTCGGCCATGAGCCAGGCGGGGCAGAGCTTCGCCTCCACCCCGCGCTCCTCCGGTTCCAGCGGCGCCGGCGGGGGCGGATTCTCGGGCGGGGGCGGAGGCGGAGGGGGGGGCGGGTCCTGGTGACCCAGAACCTCGTCACCGCGGTGGTGAGCCTGGTCGCCATCGCCAACCCGTTCGTGGCGCTACCGGTCTATCTGGATCTCCGGGGCGGGGAGAGCAAGGACCCCTCCCGCAACCACCGCGACGCCGGCCACGCCGCGCTGGCGGTGGGGGCGTGCCTGGCCCTTTCGGTGGTCACCGGCACCGCCATCCTGAACGCGTTCGGGGTGAGCGTGGCCGGGCTCCGGGCCGCGGGCGGACTCATCGTCACCTTCATGGCTTTCCACATGGTGCAGGGGGAGCAGCCCGGCGCGCAATTCTCCAAGGGCGACCAGGCCCTGGCCGAAAAGCACGGCGACCTCAGCATCTACGTCCCGCTCTCCATCCCCCTCATCGCCGGCCCCGGCGCGATCACCACCGCCATCAGCCTGGCCGCCAACCCCCACGTGGGGATCGGCCGGGCGCTGGCGGCGGTGGGGGTGGACGCGGCCCTCATCTTCGTCACCGTGTACTTCGCGCGGTTCTTCTACCGGCTCCTGGGAGACTTCGGCCTCCGGCTCCTCACCCGGATCTTCGGGCTCCTGGTGATGGGGGTCGGGGTGCAGATGACGGTCTCCGGCGTCTACGACCTGTGGGCGTCGCACGGCTGAGGCGGGGGGACGGCCGGAGTCACTTGCCCGAGGCCTCGCGAACGAAGGTGATGAAGTCGGTGTTGACCGGGGCCGCCCCCGCCGCCCGCATCGCCGAGGCGATCTGCCCGCGATGGTAGGCGTCGTGGGCGGCGACGTGGGCCAGCACGTCCTCCACCCGGGTCTCGAACGGGATACCCTTGCTGTTCCGGTAGGGCTTGAGCGAGTCCAGGTCCTTCTCCGGGAGGGACTCCAGGAAGGTGCGGTAGTCGGCGTGGACCGAGCCGGCCAGGTCGCGGCAGGCGTCGAGGGTCGTCCCGGGCCAGAAGTCCTGCTTCAGCATGTCCTTCCCGTGGAGGCGGTCCAGCCACACCCGGGACGAGGTGAGGATGTGGCCGAGGAGCCGCACCGCGTCCGGCGCGGGGCTCCCGGACGCGGCCAGCGCGGCGATCACCCGGTCGTGGGCCCAGGCCTGGCAGGCGAACTGGCGCCGGACGAAGGAAAGACGGTCCATGGCGTACCTCCCGGTCGATTGGTGGGGGCGTGAGGACGATTGAAACCCGACACGCCCAGTGAACCCCAATTCCGGGCGGGGCGCAAGCGGCCGGAAGCCCCGTGACGTCCGGGCGCCGGGTTTCGGCCGGCCGGGCCGGCGCCGCCCACCCCTCGTTCCCGGCCCCTCGCCCGGTCCGGCCCGTTCCGCCGAGGCCGGATCGTCCGCGGGCTGGTAGGATTCCCGGGTTCCGGCCCCGCCGGCCGGGATGGCCGGACCCGCTCAACCGGAGGAGACGCATGGGCCAGTTCCAGAATCTGTTCATCGGCATCGCGGGGATGATCGGGGCGGGCAAGTCCACCCTGGCCACCGCGCTCGGCCGGCACCTCGAGATCGACGTCTACTACGAACCGGTCGAGAACAACGAGTACCTGGAGGACTTCTACCGCGACACCGGGCGGTACTCGTTCGCCACCCAGATCTACCTGCTCAACAAGCGATTCCAGCAGCACCAGGAGATCATCTGGCGCGACCGCTCCGCGGTCCAGGACCGGACCATCTACGAGGACTCGATCTTCGCCAAGATGCTGGCCGCCACCGGCCTCATGGAGGAGCGCGACTACCGCACCTACGTGGAGCTTTTCCGCCACATGAGCAACTTCATGTGCCGGCCGAACCTGATCGTCTACCTGGACGTGTCGCCGGAACGGTCCATGGAGCGGATCCGGGCCCGGGGGCGCGGGGTGGAGAGCGGGATCACCCTGGAGTACCTGGCCGCGCTCCACCGGGGCTATGAGGAGTTCGTGACCGACATCTCGCGGATGGTGCCGGTGATCCGGGTCGACTACGACCGCTTCGCCACCGCCGAGGAGATGACCCAGGTGATCACCCGCGAGTACCTCGACCACAGCTTCCTGCGCGAGGCCGCGCGCTTCGATCCGACGCGGTAGGGGCTCTCCGGGACCGGGCTACGCGGGAACCCCGCGCGGCGGCGATCCGGCCGCGGCCGGATCCGGTTTCCCGAGGGGCGGCTAGCGTTCCGTAACGTAAGTCGTGTTAAGCTACGCCGAGGTCGGCGTCTCCCACACCACCGTCCACCACACCGCCGCCGGCTTCCTCCACTTCATGAGCCGCATCGCAAACGAGGCCGTTCATCTGGACCAAAGAACCGTAAGTCCTCGCCCTACCCCGATGGTTCGGCGGGGTTGGAGCGGTGGGGCAACGAGGGTGCGGCTGGTGGTTCAGTTGGTCTGCAGGATGGGGAGCAGGCTGGTGTCGGGCTCGGCGATGGCCTGTCGGGCGGCCTGCCAGGAGGTCCTTGAGGAGGTCGATCTCGATCTGAGCCTGGGTGGCGTCCTGGCCGGTGAGCTGGGCCAGCTGGACCGACAACGCGGTCAGCCGGTCATGGAGCTTCTCGATCTCCCGCTCCTGCAGGAGCGCGATCTGACGGAGCACTTCGATGTCCTGCACGCGCTCGATCTGAAGCATGCACGAAGTGAATCACGGCCGCGTTCCTATAGCAACCGATTTGTGAACAAACGCCGGTGGACTCAGCGGAAATCGCCCCACCAAGGCGCTTCCTTCCAGAAACAACTGCAGCTCGCTCATCGTCAACCTGACCGACGCCTCCCCCGGTGCCCGCCACACGGCCCAGGTGTTCCCGAACCAGGGAGTACAACCCGTCGAACCCCTTCCTCATGTCGCAGGGGAAACCGAAGGCGAACACCGAGACCTGTCGTCGATCCCGGCCTGGATGGTCGGGGCGTCGCCTGTACCGTCAGCTGAGATGTTCCACGTCCGCGCGGCGGCGAGGCGCGGGAGGAAGGCGGATCCGAGGAGCGCCAGCGCCAACGCGGCCGCGGTGCCGGGCGATGGGAGACCGCCCACCCGCAACCGCTTGGCTTCCCCGTACCCGGGTCCTTCGTGGTAGCGCAACAGGTCAGGTGCAATCAGGCGGCCGGGCGCAGGCCCGCGGGCCGCGCCGCCCACCGCCCGGCCTCCGTTCGATCGGCTCAACGGTAGAGCGCCTTGAGGCGGCCCCAGGTGGTCGGTTTGACCGCCATAGCCTGGCACCCCGGATCGGTGATGGCCCCCATCGGTCCGTTGGGGTCGGTCAGCGCGGGCGAGTTCTCCGCCACCGACCAGTCGCCCGAGGTGGTGTCGCAGAAGGCGGGATCGGCGGAGAGGTTGCCGTCGGTTCCGGGCCATGAGGTGCAGTCGCCGGTGGCGTCGCCGTCCCCGTTCTGCCAGAGCAGATTATTGCGGATCACCGGGGTCGCCCCGTTCAGGCATCCGATGCCGCCACCGGACCGCGAGTAGGCGATGATGTTGTTCTCGATGGTGACATTGCTTGCAAAGGTGATGCCGATACCGCCACCCACCGAGCCGAGCGTGCCGGTGACCCGGGACCCGACGATCGTGTTGTGGGTGATGAGAGCGTTTCCAACTTCCAGTCCGATGCCGGCGCCGGCCACGAGGAAGAATTGGTTGCCGCCGGAGACGTTGTCGATGACGAGGTTCCGCTCGACCGTAACGAACTCGTCGCTGTTGCCGGACCCGGCTACGAAGATGCCCCCGCCCTTGTCCCCGGCAACATTCCCTTGAACGAGGTTGTCGGATACCACGCTTCCGACCCGGCAGTAGGTGCAGTAGATTCCGCCGCCGTCGCCAGCTTCGGCCCAGTTGCCGATCACTGTGTTGTGTCTCACCGTGGCTACGATATCGGAGCACACGATGCCGGAACCTGTGCCGTTGACGTAGTTATCGGAAACGATGTTGTCCTCGATGACTGGACTTAGAGGGTTTTGAGGATTGCTAGCGGCACTGATCCCGGCGCCGACCTCTCCGTGGAAGGTTGCGGAATTTCCTGTAACGATGTTGCCCCGAACAATCGGGCTAGCGTCGTTGATGTTCACGCCGTTATACCCACCCGTGATGGTGAAGCCCTCCAACACGGCGCTCCGTGTCTCCCCGTTCTCGATGGTCACCACTGTTCCCCGGAACGCATCGGGGAAGAGGTGACGCGGCTCGCCGTCGAAACACATGTCCAGTGGTGCCGGCGCCGCTTGGAGTCCGGTGGGGATGACGGTTGGAGATCCGTGAATGATGGTTGCCTCGGGCCCGGCCAAGCCCTTCAAGACGATGTCCCGCCCCCGAAAGAGGATGTTCTCGTAATACGTCCCCGGACCCACCAGCACGGTGTCCCCGACCGCAGCGCTGTCGATCCCGGCCTGAATGGTCGGGGCGTCGCCGGACCTATCGGCGGTGACGTTCCACGTCCGCGCGGCGGCGAGGCGCGGGACGAAGGCGGATCCGAGGAGCGCCAGCGCCAACGCGGCCGCGGTGCCGGGCGGCGAGGGACGTGCAATCAGGCGGCCGGGCGCAGGCCCGCGGGCCGCGCCCCCCACCGTCCGGCCTCCGTTCGATCGGCTCATCGGTAGAGCGCCTTGAGGCGGCCCCAGGTGGTCGGCTTGACTGAAGCAGCCTGGCAACCGGGTTCGGAAATGGCCCCCATCGGTCCGTTGGGGTCGGTCAGCGCGGGCGAGTTCTCCGCCACCGACCAGTCGCCGGACGTGGTGTCGCAGAAGGCGGGATCGGCGGAGAGGTTGCCGTCGGTTCCGGGCCATGAGGTGCAGTCGCCGGTGGCGTCGCCGTCCCCGTTCTGCCAGAGCAGATTATTGCGGATCACCGGGGTCGCCCCGTTCAGGCATCCGATGCCGCCGCCGGATTGCGTGTAGGCGATGATGTTGTTCTCAACCGTCACGTTGCTTGGGTCGGTGATGCCGATGTCCCCTCCCACTGAACCGAGGGACCCGGTAACCAGCGAGCGCACGATTGTGTTGTGGGCGATCAGGGCGTTCCCGGTCTCCAGTGCGATCCCGGCGCCCGCGACCAGAACGTACTTGTTGCCGCCCGAGGAGTTGTCGATGACGAGGTTCCGCTCGACCGTAACGAACTCGTCGCTTCTGCCATACCCGCCGACGTAGATCCCGCCCCCCTTGTCCCCGGCAACATTCCCTTGAACGAGGTTGTCGGAGACCACGCTCCCAACCCGGCAATAGGCGCAATAGATGCCGCCGCCGTCGCCAGCTTCGGCCCAGTTGCCGATCACTGTGTTGTGTCTCACCGTGGCTACGATATCGGAGCACACGATGCCGGAACCTGTGCCGTTGACGTAGTTGTCCGAAACGATGTTGTCCTCGATGACTGGACTTAGAGGGTTTTGAGGATTGCTAGCGGCACTGATCCCGGCGCCGACTTCACCAAAGGCTGTCGCAGAATTCGCTGTGACAATGTTGGCCCTAACAATTGGGCTAGCGTCGTTGATGTTCACGCCGTTATACCCACCCGTGATGGTGAAACCCTCCAGCACGGTGTTCCGTGTCTCCCCGTTCTCGATGGTCACCACGGTACCCCTGAAAGCTTCAGGTGATAGGTAGTGCGGGGTGCCGTCAGGATTCACGCCCAGTTGTATCGGGGCTGCCCGAAGCCCGGTGGGAAGAACCGAGGGGGAACCGTGAATGATCGTGGCCTCGGGCCCGGCCAAGCCCTTCAAGACGATGTCCCGCCCCCGGAAGAGGATGTTCTCGTAATACGTCCCCGGACCCACCAGCACGGTGTCCCCGACCGCAGCGCTGTCGATCCCGGCCTGAATGGTCGGGGCGTCGCCTGTACCGTCAGCTGAGATGTTCCACGTCCGCGCGGCGGCGAGGCGCGGGACGAAGGCGGATCCGAGGAGCGCCAGCGCCAACGCGGCCGCGGTGCCGGGCGATGGGAGACCGCCCACCCGCAACCGCTTGGCTTCCCCGTACCCGGGTCCTTCGTGGTAGCGCAACAGGTCAGGTGCAATCAGGCGGCCGGGCGCAGGCCCGCGGGCCGCGCCCCCCACCGTCCGGCCTCCGTTCGATCGGCTCATCGGTAGAGCGCCTTGAGGCGGCCCCAGGTGGTCGGCTTGACTGAAGCAGCCTGGCAACCGGGTTCGGAAATGGCCCCCATCGGTCCGTTGGGGTCGGTCAGCGCGGGCGAGTTCTCCGCCACCGACCAGTCGCCGGACGTGGTGTCGCAGAAGGCGGGATCGGCGGAGAGGTTGCCGTCGGTGCCGGGCCAGGAGGTGCAGTCACCGGTGGCGTCGCCGTCCCCGTTCTGCCAGAGCAGATTATTGCGGATCACCGGGGTCGCCCCGTTCAGGCATCCGATGCCGCCACCGGACCGCGAGTAGGCGATGATGTTGTCCTCGATGGTGACATTGCTTGCAAAGGTGATGCCGATACCGCCACCCACCGAGCCGAGCGTGCCGGTGACCCGGGACCCGACGATCGTGTTGTGGGTGATGAGAGCGTTTCCAACTTCCAGTCCGATGCCGGCGCCGGCCACGAGGAAGAATTGGTTGCCGCCGGAGACGTTGTCGATGACGAGGTTCCGCTCGACCGTAACGAACTCGTCGCTGTTGCCGGACCCGGCTACGAAGATGCCCCCGCCCTTGTCCCCGGCAACATTCCCTTGAACGAGGTTGTCGGATACCACGCTTCCGACCCGGCAGTAGGTGCAGTAGATTCCGCCGCCGTCGCCAGCTTCGGCCCAGTTGCCGATCACTGTGTTGTGTCTCACCGTGGCTACGATATCGGAGCACACGATGCCGGAACCTGTGCCGTTGACGTAGTTATCGGAAACGATGTTGTCCTCGATGATCGGACTGCTGATGGTCTGGATCGTACTGGCGGCCCCGATGCCGGCGCCGACCTCTCCGTGGAAGGTTGCGGAATTTCCTGTAACGATGTTGCCCCGAACAATCGGGCTCGTATCTTTGATCGCCACGCCATTGTATCCCCCGGTGATGGTAAAACCCTCCAGCACGGTGTTCCGGGTCTCCCCGTTCTCGATGGTCACCACGGTACCCCTGAAAGCTTCAGGTGACAGGTAGTGCGGGGTGCCGTCGGGATTCACGCCCAGTTGTATCGGGGCTGCCCGAAGCCCGGTGGGAAGAACCGATGGGGAACCATGAATGATCGTGGCCTCGGGCCCGGCCAAGCCCTTCAAGACGATGTCCCGCCCCCGGAAGAGGATGTTCTCGTAATACGTCCCCGGACCCACCAGCACGGTGTCCCCGACCGCAGCGCTGTCGATCCCGGCCTGAATGGTCGGGGCGTCGCCTGTACCGTCAGCGGCGATGTACCATGTTCTCGCGGTGGCAGCAGTCGGTAGGGCCTCCAGGATGGCGAGCGGAGCTAGTATGAGCGCGGCCAGGGGAACGGCCGTGGCTGGCAGGCGGCCTCTTAGGGAGGACCAAAGCGGTCTGCGTTGAGTTCTCACCTGCTTACCTCCTTCGGGAACTGCGGGGGGGCGGGCTTTAGTCGCGGGCAGAAGCAGGGGGCAAACTGTCCGCCCTTTGGGGGGGCGGGACGGCATGGACCAGCCTGCGGGTCCCATCGGTTCACAGCAGAGGCCTCCTACTTCATGAATCCGTACCAGAGCAAGAGCCGCGCCTGTCCCAGGTACGGCCGGAGCTGCGCCGGCGTGAGATCCGGTGTGGCGACAGTCACTCCGTAGTTGGAGGCGGCCGTAGCCGCCCAGGATTCCACCATGGGGCGGAGGTTCAGGACGACCATGCCGCGGTGGCCCCGAGCCGCATCTCTGGGGCCCACTTCCCAGCGATCCGCAGCTTCCCCCTTCGCCTGGACCGTCGCTGTTCCCGCCGCCACTCCGGCGGCGTCCCAGCTCCTCGTGATCTCGCGGACGGAGAACCCCGCCGTGGCCTCCGTGGACAGTGTCGGGACTTGCCAGATAAGGAGCGCCTTGTCGATCCGCCGCCCCTCACCCGCTTCCAGCGTCGAGAGGTCAAAGACCAGCGCGACCCGGGTCGTGTCGTCGCCTTGCACACTTGGCAGAACCACAGTTCGGACCGGCTCCAACGTCGCCGTCTGCGCCCACACCTCCTTGGCGCCCACGCCCAGAAGGAGGGCAGCCATCACAATGCTCGCAATCGCCCGCAACATGACGGGTTCCTCCTTCTCTCTAGCGGACGACCAGGATCTTCGCGGTCTGGCGAAGGCCCTTGTCCGTCCGGACACGCACGAAGTACATGCCGCTTGTCACGCGCTGGCCCTGCGCGTTTCGTCCGTCCCACTGGACATCATGGTCTCCTTCCGGGAACTCGACGGGACCGATCTCCCGGACAAGCCGTCCGGCGATGTCGAAGATCTCCGTGGTCACCTTGGCCCGGCCACCCTCGAGACGGAGCCGGATGGCGTGGAGCTCCTTCCCCGGGTTCGGCCAGACACCTCGGACGCTGAGCGCCCGGGCGGCAGTTTCTCCCACTCGCACGATGGGGGCCTCGACGTTCAGCGGCCCGTAGGGATCGCTACAAAGGTAGCTGTCGGCGATCAGGGTGCCGTAGATGCAACCTGGTGGCGGGCACGCTCCCCACCAGTTCCCCTCGGCAAGGATCCCGATCCCGGTGCTGTTCTTGACGCAGTAGGTCGTGTTGTCGTAGAAGCTGTTCTTCCCCTCATGACTCGTATCCGTCCCCAAGTCGGGCCGTCCGCTACGGTAGGTCACCTCGATCCCTATCCCGTTGCTCGCGAGGTAGTTGTGCCGGACGGTTCCACCAGCAAGGGACCCCGAAAAGCGGAGCCCATCGGTCACGTTCCCGGTGATCGAGTTGTCCCGCGTGCTGCCACCAGCATCCCCGATCACCGGCGTGCCCTTGCTTACCAGGATCCCGTACTTGCAGCCCGAGATGGCGTTCTGGTAGATGTCCGGGGCGCCGTCCTGGATCTCGATCCCGGCCTGCAAGTCGAAGTCCGTAATCGTGTTCTCCTCGATCGTCGGCGCCGAGCTTCCCGAGTTGGACGTGAGCACCCCCTGCGCGTAGGTTGCCACCTTGTCAAACGTGTTGCCGACGACGTGGACACCGGAGTTGTTGTACTCGAGGTAGAGCCCGTAGGCTCCGCCGCTGTTGAACGTGTTACCCGCCACCAGCACCGTGTCTCCCCCGCTCACCCCCCAGGCTTCGCAGTCGGAGATCCCGTCGTGGGCGAAGGTGGTGTTGGTGACCCGCCCGTTGGCGCCGGCCCTGAACCGCAGCCCGTAGGTGCCGTACATCACCTCCGAGTTCACGATCACTACCACGCCGCCGTCCCTGACGTCGATCCCATACCAGTCATCGTAGGCGGGCGATGCCTGAGCGGATGTGAAAGCAACCCGGTCGGCACTCAGCACTCCCTCGACAAGCAACTCCACCTGGTCAGAGCTACTCCCACCGGACTGGTTGTCGCTCTTTGGCGCGTCGATTGTCACTGCGGTGGAGATGCTGCCCAGCGTCAGCGTGTCGCCGCTCAAGACCGTGACATCCCCCGGGGCCGACAGAGTGCCGTTCGTGAACGTCGAGGAGCGCGAGAGGGTGTCGTACATACAGGCCACCGGAAACGCGCCGATGAGCCCAAGGCTGCTTGTGTTGTCGGTGTTCTCCGGGTTCCCGTAGGAATCGACGCGAAGGGTGTACTCCCCCGGGCCGCAGTAGAGGGGG